>NZ_KB903249.1:0-122547 GCF_000379685.1 Catelliglobosispora koreensis DSM 44566
CTCTTCCTCGGCGAGCCCCTCCACCCCACCGACCTCATCGCCGCCCTCCTCGTCATCGGCGGCGTCCTCACCCCTTCCTTCCTCACCCCTTCCGTCCGCACCCCTTCCGTCCGCACCCCTTCCGTCCGCACCCCTTCCGTCCGCACCCCTTCCGTCCGCACCCCTTCCGTCCGCACCCCTTCCGTCCGCATCCCTTCCGTCCGCACCCCTTCCGTCCGCACCCCTTCCGTCCGCACCCCTTCCGTCCCCACCCCTTCCGTCACCGCCCCATCCGTCCGCACGCTTGAGTCCCACTCCACCTCTTCGCCCCTTCCACCTCCCCCTCCGCTTCCCGCCACCCCTGCGCCCGCTTCGCTTCCGGCTGCTCCTTCGCCCTCTTAGCTTCCCGCCGGCCCTTTGCCTCTTCCGCTTCCCGCCACTCCTTCGGCCGCAATCCGCTGACTGCCGCGCCAGGAACTTCATCGAGATCCACATCCATTAGCGCGATCGACATCCCTGGAGACGTGATCCACAGACACTTTGATCACGTCGGAAGGGATGTGGATCAGGTTTGGGGATGTGGATCACGACCAAGTCCGCGCGGCCAGCACAGAGGCGCGCCAACCTCGTGTGCGGCTCCCGCCGAGCAGGCGCAAGAGCAGCAACGCGCCAGGCGGGCGAAGCGGGAGCAGTGCAAGCGGAAGGCGCGGGCAGTGGTTGCCCAGAGGAAGGTCCAGGTGCGAGCGCGACAAGCGGGGTCAGCGCAAGGAAGGCGGGAGGGCAAGCAAGGGGCGAAGCGGGAAGGGCGAGCAAGCGCAAGGGACGCGACAGCGGGAGGGCAGGCAAGCGGAAGGCAAGGGGCGGGCGAAGTGGGAAGGCGGGGCAGGGGAAGGTGAGAAGACAGTGGGCGGGGGCGGGTGGCCGGATGGTGGGAAAGGGGGAAGGGGGCGAACTGTTGTGACGCGTAGGCTGGCTGGCATGGGTGTTGCGGTTAGGGTCATTCCGTGCCTGGACGTGGATAACGGCCGGGTGGTCAAGGGCATCAACTTCCTCGATCTGCGGGACGCTGGCGACCCGGTGGAGTTGGCTGCGGCTTATGACCAGGCTGGCGCTGATGAGATCACGTTCCTGGATGTGAGTGCGAGCGTTGAGGGCCGCGGCACCATGCTGGATGTCGTCAGAAGAACAGCCGAGACCGTCTTTATCCCGCTAACAGTAGGCGGGGGAGTGCGGTCAGTGTCCGATGTGGACACACTGCTGCGCGCGGGAGCGGACAAGGTCGGTGTGAACACGGCAGCGATTCAGCGGCCGGAGCTGATTAGTGAGATCGCCCAGCGGTTCGGCAATCAGGTGCTGGTGCTGTCGCTCGATGTGAAGCGCAATGGCGAAGGCCGGTTTGAGGTCACGACCCACGGCGGGCGCACGCTCACGGGACTCGACGCGATTGAGTGGGCGGCAAAAGTGGCCGGCCTGGGAGCGGGCGAGATCTTGCTCAACTCGATGGATGCCGACGGCACCAAGAACGGCTTTGACCTTGAGCTCATCAGGCAAGTGCGAGCGGCCGTCGACATCCCGGTGATCGCGTCCGGCGGAGCCGGGAAAGCGGAGGACTTCCCACCAGCGGTTGAGGCTGGTGCCGATGCCGTGCTCGCGGCGAGCATCTTCCACTTCGGTGAGGTGTCCATCGGCGACGTCAAGCGCGCACTGCAAAGGGCCGGGGAGCCGATCCGAACCTGAAGCTACCGAAGAGTAGCCAAGGGCGGTTACGGTGTCCCCATGACGGAATGGATGATCTACGGCGCGAATGGCTACACCGGCGAGCTGATCGCCCGGGAGGCGGAACGCCGCGGGTTGAAGCCGGTGCTCGCAGGACGGTCCGCGGAAAAGATCGTGCCGCTGGCGGCCGAGCTGGGCTTGCCGCACCGGGTGTTCGACGTCAATCAGCCAGACCTCAGTGGCATCGCGGCCGTGCTGCACTGTGCCGGACCGTTTTCCGCCACGGCCAAGCCCATGATCGAGGCGTGCCTTCAGCAAGGCGTGCACTATCTCGACATCACCGGTGAGATCGCGGTATTCGAGTACGCGCATGCTCAAGACGAGCGGGCGAAGCGAGCAGGCATTGTCGTGGCTCCGGGCGTGGGATTCGATGTCATCCCGACCGACTGTCTGGCCGCGACACTGCACGATGCTCTGCCCGACGCGACGCATTTGGCGCTCGGGTTCGACACGCGTTCCCCGATGTCTCAGGGCACCAGCAAGACCTCCGTCGAATCGCTTGGCGCGGGCGGCAAAGTGCGCCGTGACGCAAAGATAGTCACGGTCCCGATGGGCAGTCTGAGCCGCCAGATTGACTTCGGTAAAGGGGTCAAGTGGGCACCCGCCATCCCGTGGGGCGATGTCGCCACCGCCTTCTACACCACGGGAATCCCCAACATAGAGGTCTACGTCGCGACTTCACCCAAGCAGAAGAACGGTTTGCGGCTCGTCAACTTGCTGCGCCCGATCCTAAAACTGACCGTCTTGCAGAGCTTCATGAAAGGCCGCGTGCCCAAGGGCGGGCCGAGCGCCGAATTGCGGGAAAAGACACCGGTCTACGTTTGGGGCGAGGCCCGAAACGCCTTGGGAGAAACCAAAATCGCCAGGGTCAAGACCGCCAATGGGTACGACATAACCGTCACCGGAGCACTCGCCCTCATGGAGATCGTGCTTAGCCGCGGCAGCGGAGGCGGTTACTTCACCCCGTCACAGCTCGGCGGGGCTGACCTGGTCACGAAACTGCCCGGCTCCAGTGAGATCACGCTGAGCTAGACGCGAACGTCGGTGTGCACGTGCGGCCCGTGGTCGCACAGCACAGCGCCGTCGGTGAACTTGACGCCGTCAGCGAAGTGGGCTTCCACTTGACCCGCGCCGAACTGTTCGGTGTAGAGGCGCCAGTAAAGGCCGCCGCGCGCGAGCAGTTGGTCGTGGGTTCCTTGCTCGACAAGCTTTCCGTCTTCGAGGCCGAAGATGATGTCGGCGCCCTTGATGGTGGACAGCCGGTGAGCGATGGCGATGGTCGTGCGGTTGTGTGTCGCCCGCTCCAGAGCCTCTTGCACGAGCCGTTCCGTTTCTGTGTCCAAAGCGGAGGTCGCCTCGTCGAGGATGAGGATGCGCGGGTTCATGAGCAGCACGCGGGCGATGGCGAGTCGCTGCTTTTCGCCTCCTGACAGGCGATAGCCGCGTTCGCCGGTGATGGTGTCATAGCCGTGTTCGAAGCTCATGATGCGGTCGTGGATGTTGGCGTCACGGGCCGCTTGCTGGATCTCCGCGTGCGAAGCGGACGGTTTGGCATAGGCCAGGTTGTCGCGGATCGTGCCGTGGAAAAGATAAGGCTCCTGGGTCACCATGCCCACGGCTTCGGCCAGTGAGTCCATCGTGATGTCCCGGACGTCGATGCCATCGATGAGGCAGGCGCCGCGGTTGACGTCATAGAAGCGGGGCACGAGGTACGTCGCCGTGGTCTTGCCTGATCCGGAGGGGCCGACGATGGCGGCGAACTGTCCGGGTTGGACAGTGAACGATAGACCTGACAAAGCCCAGCGTTCACCCTCCACCACCGGCTCCAGGGCCGGTGCGACCGGTGCCATAGGCCCGTCCGCCATGGCGGTTTCGGCTTGCTGTTCATCGGTGATAGCCGAATCAGCGGTCACCGCCGTCTCCAAAACGGACGGTGACACCAGCCCTAACCGGCCGCCAGCGCGACCACCCGTGGGCACGCGGGAAGACGCGGCTGGCGCCTCAGACAGCTGACGCGGCGGTGGATAGCGGAACCACACGTCCCGGAATTCGACCGTCCCGCGCATGGTCGCGGGGTCGATGGAGCGTGCACCTGGGCGCTCTTCGATCGCCGGCACGAGATCCAAGTACTCGAAAATTCTCCTGAAAAGCGCCAAAGATGTTTGCACGTCAAGGGAAACCCGCATCAACTGCATCAGCGGCATCTGCAACCGGGCTTGCAAAGTGGTGAAGGCGACGATGGTTCCAGCGGTCAGGGCGGCGCCGCTGCCGAGCATCTGCCCGGTGACGAAGTAGATGATCGCGGGAGTGATGGCGAAGAAGGAGCTCACGAGCGCGAAGAAGCTCTGCCCGGTCATCGTCGCTTTGACCTGCAGCCTGGTTTGGCGCTTGTTCTCCTCGCGATAGCGGGAGCTTTCCACATCGGCGCGGTTGAAGACCTTCGCGAGCAGAATCCCTGATACGGAAAGGGATTCCTCGGTGATCGCCGTCATCTCCGACAGAGACTCCTGCGTCTTGCGCGCCAGCCGCTGACGACGGCGGCCGACCCGGATCTGCACGAAGATGAAGATCGGCATGAGGATCAGCGTGATGATGGTCAGCTGCCAGGACAGCAGGATCATGGATACCAGCGCGGCGGCGACGGTGACCACATTGGACAGAATCGACGTCGCCGTGCTCGTGAGAATCGTGCGCACGCCGTTGACGTCGTTGGCGAGCCGGGACTGGATCGCTCCGGTCTTGGTGGCTGTGAAGAACGCCAGTTCCATCCTTTGCAGATGGTCAAACAGGTTGCTGCGCAGGTCGGCCATCGCCGAGTTACCGACCTTGCTGGTCAGGTAGTTCTGCCCGATCCCGATGGCCGCTGACAGCAGCGGAATGGCGATCAGCCCGCCGGTGAGCCAGCCCAGCAGCCGCAGGTCAGGCTGACCGCCGGGCGGAAAGAGCGCGCGGTCGAAGACGGCTTTGACGAGGAACGGCGCGATCGAGGTCAGGGCAGCTGCTGTGATCACGGCCAGGGCGACCAGGAACAGTGACCACTTGTATGGGGCAAGCAGCTTGACGATCCGGGGGAGTACCCCCGGCTCTGGTTTCTCCTCGTCGGACTTTCGCGCCATTGGTCCGATCATGACGGATTCGTAACGTCCGGCGGAGGCCAAACACCGGATTTGACAAGCAGGAAGGTTAGGCTAACCTAAGGCACGTGCGGAGCGAAGCGAACATTCGGCTGAGTGGTAGCGGTCTATCCCTCAGTTACTTCCACCAGCAGGTCGTGCGAGACGGCACGATCGTGTTGCGTGGCGGTGAAGTCACCGCGCTGATCGGCCCGAATGGCAGTGGCAAGTCGACGATGCTGCGCGCGCTCGCCCGTTTGCACCGGCCTGACAGTGGCCAGATCACCCTCGATGACGGACAGTCCGCGTTGGACCTGTCGGCGATCCAGTTCGCTCGCCGGGTCACGCTGCTGGCGCAAAGCCGGCCGACACCGGCCGGGGTGACCGTGCGCGACGTGGTCGGGTACGGGCGCCACCCCTACCGTGGCCGCTTCCGTGGCAACGATCCGGACGGCCCCGCCGCCGTCGCGAAAGCGATGGAGGTCACGGGGGTGGCCACCATGGCGGACCGTCCCGTGAACGAACTATCCGGCGGCGAGCTGCAACGCGTGTGGCTCGCGACCTGTCTCGCGCAGGACACTGGCGTTCTGCTGCTTGACGAGCCGACGACCTTCTTGGACTTGCGCTATCAGGTGGAGATCCTTGACCTGATGCGCGATCTGGCCGATCACCATGGCGTCGCGGTCGGGGTCGTGTTGCACGACCTCAATCAGGCCGCGGCGGTGGCCGACCACTTGGTGCTGTTGCAAAAAGGCTCCGTGCGCGCAAGCGGGAAACCAGCTGATGTGCTTACGCCGCAACACCTTTCTGAAACCTATGGGATTCAGATCGACGTGCAGTGCGAATCGCCGGACGGCCAGCTGACCTGCCGGGCCATTGGCAGGCACAACCTCACCCCCACCCGATAAGAAACGGAAGTCCCCTTAGATGAAACGATTGCTTGGCTTTGCCATGCCCATTTTCGTGGCCGCGACGTTCGCCGCCGCGTGTGGCACGAGCGAGACCCCCGCCGACAGCCAGCCTGGCGCGTCCACTGGACCGGTCAGCGTGACCGACGGCCGCGGCAAGGAAATCAAGCTCAACTCCCCGGCCAAGAAGGTCGTCGGCCTGGAGTGGGGCGAGGTCGAAATGCTGATCTCGCTTGGTGTCATGCCGGTCGGTGTCGCTGACGTCAAGGGCTACAGCACGTGGGTGACGGCCGAGAAGCTCGACGCTTCGGTCAAGGACGTCGGCACACGCAACGAGCCAAGCGTGGATTCCGTTGTGGCGCTTCAGCCCGACCTTGTCGTCATGGAGGGCGACAACCCGGCCCTGGTCGAACAGCTGGAAAAGATCGTGCCCGTGCTTGTGGCCAAGGGCAGCGACGCTTCCCGCAACCTCGACCGGATGCGCGAAGACTTCAAGATGATCGCTACCGCGGTCGGCAAGACCAGTGAGGCCACCAAGATTCTGGGCGAGTTCGACGCCGCGCTCGCCGCTGGCAAGCAGAAGGTCGCCGCCGCGGGCAAGGCGAGCAAGCCGTTTGCCATCGCTGACGGCTGGAAAGATGGCAGCAAGATCTCCATCCGCATGTTCGGCCAGGGCGCTCTGGTGTCCCAGCTGGGCATTCAGCTCGGCCTGAAGAACGCGTGGACCGCTGAGACGGACAAGGCGTGGGGCCTGGGCGCCACCGACGTTGAGGGCCTCGCCGTGCTCAAGGACACCGACCTGCACTGGTTCTACAACGCTTCCGATGGTCTCGATGTCTTCGCCGATGGCCTTGCGGGCAACGCGATCTGGGACTCGATGACGGTCGTCAAGAACAAGCAGCTGCACAAGATGCCCAACGGCATCTGGACGTTCGGCGGACCGGCTTCCTGCACGCAGTACCTCGACGAGCTGCTGAAGGTTTACGGCTCTTGAGCGAAATGACGCGGCCGCTGCCAAAGTTGCGCGTGACCGGTGCCGTTGTCCTCACCGGACTTCTCGTGCTGGCTTTGGCGGCGGTCCACCTGACCCAGGGCACTTCCAGCATCGGCGCGGCCGATTTGCTAGGGCTGCTCGCGGGCAGCGGCGACGAGGATGCCGCGCGCATCCTCGTCGCGTCACGCGTGCCGCGGCTGCTCGCCGGGCTAACCATCGGCCTGGCCCTCGGTGCCGCGGGCGCGGCCTTCCAGTCCGTGGCGCGCAACGCTTTGGCGGCTCCGGACACGCTCGCCGTCAATGCCGGTGCGCACTTGGCTGTGGTGATCGCGGCGGTGGCCGGGCTAGCGCTCCCTGTGTTCTCCTCCGGAGCGCTCGCCTTCGTTGGTGGGCTGGCAGCCGCCGGCTTGGTCATGCTGCTTTCGGCGGGCGGCACGTCGGGCCCGACCCGGCTCATCCTGGCCGGGTCGGCGATCACGCTGGCGCTCAGCTCGCTGACGATGGTGCTGATGCTCCTGTTCGAGCAGGAGACCTTGGGACTTTTCGCGTGGGGCAACGGTTCGCTCGTGCAGACCGACCTCAAGGGCGTGCGGCAAATGGCACCCGTGGTGCTGGCCTGTATCGCGCTGCTTCTGTTCATGGGACGCAAGCTCGACATCCTCGCGCTGGGCGATGACACCGCCGCGACACTTGGCGTGGCGGTCCGCCGCACTCGGTTCCAGGTGATCCTGATCGCGGTCCTCCTGTCCTCCGCGGCGGTCACTCTTGTTGGCCCCGTTGGCTTTGTCGGCCTGTGCGCACCGGTCATCGTGAGGCTGTGCGCGAAGTGGCTTCCCGCCGTGCACAAACACCGGGTGCTCATTCCGCTGTCAGCATTGGCCGGTGTCGCCATCGTGCTCGGTGCCGACATCGTGCTGCGCATGGTGATGGGTGGCCAAGGCGGCGTGGACATTCCGACCGGTGTGGTCACCACGATCCTTGGTGCGATCGTGCTCGTGTGGCTGGCCCGCCAGCTTCGCGACTCCGGCCCGACGCGCCGGGCGCCCTCGGGACACCTGGCGACGGTCAGGTCACGGCGCTTTTTCCTCATCGCGATGGTGGCTGGCGTTATCGTCCTATGTGGAGCGATTGTCGCCGGGATGCTGGCCGGGGACACCTGGCTGCTCACGGGCGACCTGATGAACTGGCTACAGGGCAAGACCGGCCGGGCTATCACTTACGTCCTAGACCAGCGTTATCCCCGCGTCACGGCGGCCGTGCTCTCCGGTGCGGCGCTGGCGATCGCTGGTGCGGTCGTGCAAGCGGTTTGCCGCAATCCACTCGCCGAGCCGGGATTGCTAGGTATCACAGCGGGTGCCGGGGTCGGCGCGGTAGGGCTCATCACCTTCGTGCCGCTGGCCGGAATCGGCGTCATGTCCATGGCGGCCGGCGCGGGCGCCCTCATCGCCTTCGCGATCGTCTACGGACTGTCCTGGCGTGGCGGGCTTAGCTCAGACCGGCTCGTGCTTATTGGCATCGGCTTCTGGTCCGGTGGCATGGCCATCATTACGTTCATCATCGTCGGGTCCGACCCGTGGAACACCGGCAAGGCACTGACGTGGCTGTCCGGCTCGACCTATGGCCGCACGCCAGCGCAGGTGCTGCCGGTCGCCATAGCCCTGCTCGTGCTCACGCCACTGCTCGTGCTCGGAACGCGTGAGCTTGACTTGCTCTCCCTCGATGACGACACCCCACGCGTGCTCGGGGTCTCTGTTGAAAAGGTGCGGCTGCTGACCCTCATCGGCGCGGCGCTGCTGACGTCCACGGCGGTGTCAGCCGTTGGTGTGGTGGGGTTTCTTGGCCTCGTCGCGCCGCATGCCGCCCGTGCTCTCGTGGGCGCCAGGCATTCCCATGTGCTGCCAACGGCAGCCCTGATCGGCGCGATCCTCGTCAGCCTCGCGGACACTCTCGGGCGCGTGGTCATCGCGCCGGCACAGATTCCCGCGGGTTTGGTGACGGCTTTGCTTGGTACCCCCTATTTTGTCTGGCTGCTCTGGCGGTCGCGGACCCTTGGAGGAAGCAAATGATCCTGCCCTGGCGGTTCTTCGATGTGGAAGTCGCACGGCTGCGGCGCCTGAGCCGATCGTTCCTGCGCGTGACAGTGACCGGCGAAGACCTGAAGGTGTTCGCGGACAACGGGTTTGACCAGCGATTCAAGCTGATCCTCCCGTTGCCGGAAAGTGGCCTGGCGTCGTTCCCGTTCAGCCTGGACTGGCATGAGAAGTGGCGTGCACTGCCTGAATCACAGCGCAATCCGGTGCGCACCTACACCGTGCGAGCGGTCCGGCCGGAGGTGTCCGAAGTGGACATTGACATGGTCGTGCACCCGGGTGGCGACGGCCCAGCCGTGGTCTGGGTGCGCGATGTGGCCGTGGGCGATCAGCTCGCATTGCTGGGCCCGGACGCCCGTTTCGGCGGACCGCATGGCGGCATTGACTTCCGGCTGCCCGCCAGCGCGACGACGATTCTGATCGCTGGCGATGAGACCGCCGTGCCAGCGGTGGCGTCCATTTTGGAGTGTCTGCCGAGGGACATCTCAGGCGAGGTAATCCTTGAGGTTCCGGAGCCCGGCGATTTCCTTGACCTGACCGCTCCCGTGGGCATCAAAATCGAGTGGCTCGCCCGCGATGGCGCGGTTCACGGCAGCGCCTTGGTGCCCGCGCTGACGGCGGCCGCCGCGAGGCTCGTGCCGCAACAGGCCGCCGGCGAGCTTCCGGATGTCGATGTCGACGAGCAAATCCTTTGGGAGGTACCAGATGAGCCCGCTCCCGATAAGCAGGTCTACGCCTGGCTGGCCGGCGAGGCTGGCGTGATCCGGTCGCTGCGCCGTCACCTCGTCGGCGAGCGCGGCCTCGACCGGCGAAGCGTGGCCTTCATGGGCTACTGGCGCCTCGGCCGCAGCGAAGGCGTGTAAAGCGCCGCGAACGGCCCTTGGCTGCGTTGCTCGCCGCCTCGTGTACCAACTGCCTACACGTCGGCGTCGTGCGCCTTGCCAGGAACCATTTGCGGACGCCTTAGCAGACGGTAAGGTCACCGGATGGCGCGGCTAGCGGATCATCCGGGGTACCGGAAGTTTTGGGTGTCGGACACGATCTCGTCGTTCGGCACCTATCTCACCTCTGTCGCCATGCCGCTGGTCGCCACCTTCACGCTCCAGGTGACCGAAGCTCAGTTCGGTCTCATCACCGGCACGCGCTACGCGCCATACCTGTTGTTTGGCCTGATCGCCGGCGTGTTCGCCGACCGGCACCGGCGGCGGCCCGTCCTGGTCGGCATGGACTTCGGCCGCTTTGTCCTGCTCAGCTTGCTGACTCTGCTGATCGTCGCTGGATGGCTCAGCTTCTGGCTGCTGATCGTTTTTGTCTTCGTGTTCGGGACGATGTCGCTGCTCTACGAGGCGGCCCATCAGTCCTACTTGCCACGGCTGGTGCCGGTGGACGCTCTGCCAAAAGCCAACGCCCGCCTGGAATTGAGTTCCTATCTCGCGCAGACGACCGGGCCGTTCCTCGCTGGAGCCATCATCCGGCTGTCCAGTGTGCCGGTCGCCTTGTTCACGGATGCGGTGTCCTATTTGGTTTCCGGTGTTCTGCTCGCGCGCGTCAAGGTCGCCGAGCCGGCCCCACAGCGCACTGAGCGCCACCTGATAAATGAACTGCGCGAAGGGCTTTCGTGGGTTTACGGGCACCGGATTCTGGCGCCTTACGCGATCACGTTGCATCTGAGGTTTCTCTTCGCCAGCACGGCTTCCGTCGCGTTCACTCTCTTTGTGCTGCATGGCTTAGAGCCCGGGCTGTCGGCGGCGGAAGCCGGTTTCCGCCTGGGCATCGTGCTCGCGATCGGTGGCGTGGGAGCCGTCGTTGGCAACGCGGTGTCGACCGTGGCCGGGCGGTTCGGTGTCGGGAGGCTCGTCATGGCTGAACGCACCCTCGAACCGCTGGGCTGGTCCGTTGCCGCCCTTGCGGTTTCGGGCTTCGCCGGCTGGGCGATGGTCGCCGTGTCACAGTTCGTGGTGTGGGTCGCGCTCGGGCTCAGCGGCCCGCACACGATGGGTTACCGCCAGGCCGTGACGCCCGATCGGTTGCAGGGACGGATGAACGCCACCATCCGTTCGCTCAATTGGGGAATGCTGACAATTGGCGCCCCGATCGGCGGGTGGCTGGTGCAGCAGACCAGTTATCGAGGGACTTTGTGGATAGCAATTGCAGGAATGATGCTGTCCGCTATAGCGGCGTTGGCGTCGCCATTACGGCACGCTCGGCACCCGGAAACCTCGGTATCCTCTTTGGATGACCGCCTCAGCGCGTGACGTGGCTGCCGCCCTTAGGGAGCGGCTTCCCGGCCTGGCAACGAAGAAGCTGCACAAACTTCTCTATTACTGTCAGGGTCACCATTTAGCGGCCTTCGACGAGCCACTGTTCACCGAGTCCATTTCGGCCTGGGACATGGGCCCGGTCGTCGGTGAGCTGTGGAAGGACGAGAAGGAAGGGGTGCTGACCGGCTCGCACCTCCAGCTTTCCGAGGCGGAGCTGAACACCGTCGGTTATGTGCTGAGCCGTTACGGCGGATTATCCGGCCATGATCTGGAGATTCTGACCCACGGTGAGACGCCGTGGCAGACCGCTGACAAGTCCCGCCGTCCTAAGGGGACCGTCCGGATCGAACGCGAATGGATGCGGGACTATTTCCAAGCCAGCGCCTTGGTGGATAATGATGACGATGATGTCCGGCTGGATTCAGCCGCCGTCACGCGGTGGCTGTCCCAGGTGGGTTTCAGGCAAGAAGAACCACTCAGCGCCGACAGTCCAGAACTGATCAAGGGGAGGCTAGCCCGGGGTGCCTGACCTCGACACGTGGAAACTGGAGGGTTTCCTCGACCGGCTAGACGCGTGGGTGGCGCGCGAGGCGCCTCCCGATGAGCTGCGTGTTCTGGTCACCGCCTGGATCATGAGCCGCTATGACGATCCTTATCAAGGCGTGCAACGGGAACGAGACTTCGAGAACCTTTGGTTCGGCCCGATCCCCGGCTCGGTCACCAAGTCGGGAACCGTCGTCGTGTGTGCCTATTGGATCAAAGAACGCAACCGCAAAGTCCGGTGCGAGAGCTTCGCCACTCTGCCAGTGCCCACGTGACACGGCGTTTAGTCTGTGATCATGGCCCCTATCGTTTTGAGTGAGTCAAGCCGGATCATCGCCGGCATCGTGTTGCTAACCATCGTGACCATTGAATTCGGCGGCTACTTCATGACCAAGATCGTGCGTGGTCAGGTGCCCATGACCGACTTCCAGAAAGCCTTCGCGCGAGCGGGGCACGCGCACGCCGGTGTGCTCGTCACCTTGGGCCTCATTTGCCTTGTGCTGGCCGATGCGACGAACCTGACCGGGTTCGCCGGCTGGGTCGCGCGAGCAGGTGTGCCGCTGGCCGCGATCCTGATGTCCGCAGGGTTCTTCGCCTCTTCCGCGGGCAAGGGCGTGACCCAGCCCAACAAGGCCTACATCGTGCTGTGGCTGGGAGCGGCGAGCCTCGCCATCGGCACTATCACGCTCGGCATCGGCCTTCTCACAGCCTGACCTCGTCTCCTAACCGGACCGTCCCCGGCGCGAGCACCTGCGCGTAAACCCCCGCACACGGTTGTGGCCCGAGCTGCTCCAGCGGGACGACGCGGTTCTTCTCGTTGAGCCGGCGGACGGTCATCCGGTCTCGTGGCAGATCGCCGTGAGCCAGTGTTGGCACGGCACAGCGCGGTGTCACGACGATAACCTTGATGATCACGTCAGCTCCGATGTGCAATTGCCTTCCCACCCAGGCGTTTTCGATGAATCCCGCCCCGGCGGTGTCGAGGACGAGATTGGGCCGAAACCGGCGATAGTCGGCGGGCACACTGTCCAGGGTGGACGTCGTGATGAGGTGCAGCGCGGCGAAGTCGAAGAAGGCACCCGGTGGCAGGTGGCTTTCGCGCAACTGTCCGTCATCGGGGCTTTCCCGGTCGATGGTTGGATCGTCAGGCGGGGTGTCCGTGAGCACGACCGGCTGCCCCAGGAAAGCGGACAGCTCTTCATCCGTCCCGTACACCTTCCCGTCAGGTCCGGTGATCTTCCCGTCGCTGGAGGCGTGCAGCTGCAACATCTTCTCCCACAGCCGCGGATGCTTGGCACTGACCACTTTTCCGGTCGTGGTTTGGATCAGGGCCAGCCGGCGGTCGCCCTCGATGCCCCGCGAGGTGATCTCAGCGGCGGAAAGCTGTTCCCCGAGCATTGATTTGACTGGATACCGACACAACTGTCGAACTGTCCCCACAGGCATTGGATAGACACTACCGCCGCCCTTATGGTCTCGCCCATGAGACGGTTGCCCTTGATTGTCAGCGTGGTTATCGCCAGCACCTTCCTGATCGCTAAACCGGCTTTCGCCAACGGGAATCTCGTGTCGGTCAGCGGTTCGGTCATCAGTTTCCTGGGCGGCACTGGTTACGTGAACAACCTGACGGTCCGCTCCGTGGGTGCGGTGTATGTCTTTGACGACATCTCCGGCGTCCAGGCCGGGGCGGGATGCTTTCATCCGTCCACATCGGACCTGACTGTTGTGCACTGCGCGCCGGCACTGGTCAGTTACGTGAAGATCGACGTCAACAGCGCGAATGACCGCGTCGACTACTGGGCCAACGCTAACGCGCAGATCTTCGGCGGCGTAGGCGACGACGAATTGTGGGGCGGCGACGGCGAAGACAAACTGTTTGGCCAAGCGGGAAGGGACCGCCTCTTCGGCTGGAACGGTGATGACGTGCTCGACGGCGGCACCGATGCCGATCAGCTCGCGGGGCAAAGCGGTGCCGAGGACAGGGTCAGCTACGAGTCGCATCCCGCGGGCGTGATCGCCGACATCGATGGGGTGGCAGGCGATGACGGCATGCCGGGGGAGGGCGACACCATCGGCTCTGACGTGGAGTACTTGTCGGGCAGCCCGTTCAACGACACGTTGAGCGGCAGCGCGGTCCGCAATTTCCTGTGGGGCTGCGGTGGCAACGATGTGCTGAACGGCCTGGGCGGCGATGACTGGCTCGCCGGCGACTGCGAGTCAGGCTCCCGCGGCGCCGATGTCCTTAATGGAGGAAGCGGATCGGACTGGGTTACCTATTACACCCACAGCGTCCGGATCGAGGCCAGTCTGGACGGCGCGGCCGGAAACGATGGCGCGGCAGGCGAAGGCGACACCATCGCTAGCGATGTGGAGAACCTTAGCGGTGGCACAGGCGACGACAAACTCACGGGTAGCGAAGCTGGCAACCGCCTCGACGGGCATATCGGCAACGACGAAGTGCACGGCTTCGGTGGCGACGATGTGGTGTTCGGCAACATGGGCTGGCGTGGCCCGATTCCCGGCGCAGACGACGACCGGCTTTACGGCGACTCTGGCGCCGACCAGATCGATGGCGACGCTGGGTTCGATCACTGCGACCTTGGTCCCGATGGCACGTCGGCCGTCAACTGCGAGGCATAGCTCACTACAGGTGTAGTACGCTGGTGGCATGACCAGAGTAGCGATAGTGGGCGGCGGCATCGGTGGCCTCGCGACGGCCATCGGGCTGAGTCAAGCTGGCTGGGAAACCACCGTGTTCGAGCGATCGGCAGGGCTGCCGGAAACCGGCACGGGCCTGGGCATCTGGCCGGCCGCCCTGCACGCGCTCGATGAGCTGGGCCTTGGCGCGCTAGCCAGGCGACGTGGGATGCGGCAACCGTCCGGGACTATCCGCCGCCCAGACGGCAGTGTCATCGGAAAGATCGACGTCACCAAACTCAAGGAACCGGTCTACCTGCTGTCCAGGCCGGCCCTGCTCGGCTTGCTCGCCGGGGCGCTGCCGGAGGGCATCGTCAAGTTCGGCAGCGACGTGTCCGAGCTGGCGGCCCTGCGGCGCGACTATGACGTTGTCGTTGGGGCTGACGGGATTCGCAGCCGCGTTCGCCAAGAGGTATTCGGCACGGCAGCGACTTTGCGGTACGCGGGGTGGACCGTGTGGCGCGGAACGGTCGATGGTGACATCCCGGCCGGAGGCGAAATCTGGGGCGTGGGCAAGAAGTTTGGCGTGACGCCGCAGGAGCCGGGCCGCACCAACTTCTACGCGGTGCTTCACATGCCGGCCGGGTACCAGGTGGTTGACGACCTAGCCGAACTCAAGCACCACTTCGGTTCCTGGCCCGATCCGATCCCCGCGATCCTGGGACAGCTCACGGCGGCTGACCTATTGCACCATGATCTGCAATACCTGGACCCGCCACTGAAGTCCTATGTGGAGGGCAACGTCGCGCTATTAGGCGATGCCGCACACGCGATGACACCAGATCTCGGGCAGGGCGCATGCCAAGCGCTCATCGACGGTGCTGCCTTAGCGCGCTGCCTGACGACCGCTCCTAACGTTCAGGCCGGCTTGGCCGCCTACGATCGCGAGCGCCGCAAGCCGTCACAACGGGTCGCGGCGATGGCGTTACGTGTCAGTCGCCTGACCGCCATGCGGCGCACGGGTTTACGTGACCTGATCGCCAAGGCCGCGTTAGCTCTCGGCCCACTCGCCTAACCGGCTGGTCAGGAGGGGAGGTTCATCCCGAGCGCGGCTTCGAGGCCTCGCTGGCCGGCCGCGGTGACCCGGATCGCGCGGCCGGTGCCGATGCGCTCGATCCAGTCCAGCTCAAAGAAGCGCCCGCACAACGCGGCGCCGGCGAGCCCGGCGAGGTGCGGGCGGCGCTCTGTCCAATCCAGACAGTCCCGCACCAGTGGCCGGCGTCCGGCAGGCTCAAGCGAAATGCCCAGGCTCGCGAACCATTCGCGGCCAGCATCGCTCAAGGACAAGCCCCGATTCCGCTCGATGAGCCGCTGCGATTCGAGCGCTCCCAAAAGAGTCACTCCGAAGCGCCCCGCCAAATGGTCATAACAGGTGCGCGCACGGGCGAGCGCCGCCATCGCGGTCGCTTCGCGCAGCGACGTGACACTTGCCGCTGGCGGACCGTCGGCGTAGGAGACCAGCTCCTCGATGAGATGCGCCGTCTCCGGGCTTGCCAGCCGCACATAACGGTGCCGCCCTTGGCGTTCCTCACTGAGCAGGCCGCCGTCAACGAGCAAGCTCAGGTGCTCACTGGCGGTCGATTTGCCGACGCCCGCGTGCTTGGCGAGTTCGCCGGAGGTCCACGCCCGGCCGTCCAGCAGTGCCAAGCAAAAGCTGGCCCGCGTGCTGTCGGCCAGCAGTCCCGCGAGCCGGGCCAGAGTTTGCGCGGTCATGACTTCCTCCGGGCGAAGTAGACACCGGCCAAACACAGGGCACCGCCAACGAAAGCCAGCGGCGCGGGCGTCTCGCCGAGCAGCAGCCAGGCGATGAGAATGGCGACCGGTGACACGAGGAAGGTCGCGTTGCCCAGGCGCCCAGCCGTCGTGCGAGCCAAAGCGTAAGCCCACGTAGTGAACGCGACAGCGGTCGGCATCACCCCGAGGTAAACCACCGACCACAGGGCGTCCGGCGGCGCGGCACTGACCTCACGCACCAGCGTCGGTGTGAACGGAAGGCACACGATGGCGCCGATGACACAAGCGATCCACGTGATCGTCAAGCCCGGAAGGTCTGCCAGCAAAGGCTTCTGCAGCACCACAGACACCGCGTAGGCGACAGCGGCCACGACACACAGGAAGACACCCCACCAACTCGACGCTTGACCACCGCCCGTAGACAGTCCAATCAGGACGATGCCACTAAACGCGATCAGGCTGCCGAGCAGAAGGTTGCGCGGAAAGCCCTCTTTGAGGAATACCCCGGCGAGCAGGGCGATGAGAATCGGCCCGATGTTGACGAGCATGGCCGCTGTGCCCGCGTCGACCATCCGCTCAGCTTCGTTGAGAGCGACGTTGTAGAGCGCGAACCACAGCACACCGCACGCGATGAGCCGCGGCCAGTGCTGGCGCTGGGGCATGGCGCTGCGCTTGACGAGCACCATGGCGGTCAGCACCAGCGAGCCGACGAGGAGCCGGCCGAGGGCGAGGCTGCCCGCCGTGAACGCGTCGGCCAGATGCCGGATCGCCACAAAGGCCGACGCCCAGAGGACGACGGTGGTCAGCATCGCGGCTGTCGCTTTGGTTTCCTTCACGACACTGACGCTAGTGCCCGGACAGTTCGGCGCGCGCCGAACTACATCAGCTTGTTGGCCTTGAGGTATTTGGCCAGTTCGTCATAAGAACCGCTCTCATTGGCAAACATCGCCACATTGCGGGCGGTCATGAGCCACTGGTTTGTGGAGGCCTTGATTTCCGTCAGCGCTTTCTCGAAGTCCCGCTGCTCGATCATGCGGATGTCGCCGCTGGTGACCGAGTCATGCATGGCGTATTCAGCGGCCGACTCGCACAGGTGGGCTAGATCGGCGCCACTGAAGTAAGCCGTCGCTCCCGCGAGGCGCCTGAGGTCGATGTTCGCGATCGGGCGCTGGCGCAGGTGATAGTCGAGGATCGCCATCCGGGCTGGTTCGTCAGGCGGGGCGACGAAGACCGTGCGGTCGAGCCGGCCCGGCCGGCGCAAAGCGGTGTCCACATCCCAAGGCGCGTTTGTCGCGGCCAGGATGAACACGCCTTCGTTGGTTCCTTCCATGCCGTCAAGCTCAGCGAGCAGCTGGTTGCCCAGCGTTCGCATGGACGAGGACTGCATTTGGCTTCGCTTATAGCCCAGGGCATCGATCTCGTCGAGGAACAGCACGCAAGGAGCGTTGCGCCGGGCGGTCTCGAAAATCTGGTGCAGGTTGCGCTCGGACTCCCCGATCCACATGTTGAGCACGTCGACCAGTGAGATCGTGCCGAACTTCGCGCCCATCTCGCCGGCGACGGCCCGTGCCAGGAACGTCTTGCCGCACCCGGGAGGACCGTAAAGCAACAGCCCACCGCGCAAGCTCTTGCCATAGAGCTCGCGCAGTTTGGTGTTGCGCATCGGGGCGAGAAACGAAATCTCCAGCCGCTTCTTGACGTCTTCCATCCCGCCAACGTCACCGAGACGCACCGCCGACGGCTCGATGTCGAAAGCCCGGTCCTCTTCGCCCACAACAGGTTCCGGCTCATCTCCGGCCCGTGCGTAGCGCGGCGGCACCGAGTCGGCGAACTGTTCCTCCAAGGCTTTCCAATCCATCTGCACCGGTTCGGCCTGCCCCGGCTCGGGCCTGGATGTCACCGGCTCGGGGGCGGGACCTCCGAGTGCGGACTGCATCAGCCCTTGGGCACTGGCGTTCTGCGGGTCCTGCTGCAGCACGGTCGCCAAATGAGCGATGGACTCGGGGCCACGACCGGCGGCGATCAGCAGCTCAGCCAGGTGCAGGCGCAGCGGAACGTCAGCCGGGCGGTCCTGCACGGCGGCGAGGAGACTTTCGATGAGAGACGCGCTCATGTTGAGCCATTATGCTTGCCGCTCGTGACCGATGAGCTGTTCACCCCGACCATCAAGGACGCCAAGGTGCCGACGCGGCCACCATGGAATCCAGATTCGATCATCTATCCGGCTTTCTTCGGCGGTCCGCTGGCGGGCTCGGTCCTCGGCTTCCTCAATGGGCGCAAGCTTTTGCTGAGCCGTTCTCACCTGCTACTCATCGCGGGGACGGGCACCGTGGCGTTCGCCGCGCGCGCCGCTCTGACGGCGACCGTTCTCCCCAGCTATGCACGCAGCATTGTGGCGGCGATCGCCGGCGTCGTGGTGTGGCTTGTCGTGGCGGCGTTGCAGCGCAAGGCTTTCCGCGCCGCCATTCAAAACGGGCGTGACGCGGTCAGTCTCGTCGGCCCAGGCATCGCCGCGTCCATCGGCTTCGGCGTCCTCGAATTCGCCTTCATTTACGGAGTGCTGCTATGAGTGGTATCGGGTTGAAGCGGGCACAGGCGCTGCTGATGGCGGACCGTCCACAGGAGGCGCTGCGTGAGCTAGCGACCCTGTCGGCTGAAGAAGCCATGCACCCCGGTGCTTTCTATCTGCGTGCGGCTGCTTTCTCCCAGCTCGACCAGCATGCCGAAACTGTCACCGCGGCACGGCAGGGCCTCGAAGCGGGCGGGCCGGACCCGGATCTGTTCCAGCTGATCGGTGACGCGGAACGCCAGCAAGGACATTTGGAGGCGGCCGAGCAAGCGCTCCTAAGTGGACTGTCACTCGCGCCGAATCACCTGGGCCTGCTGTGTTCCTACGCCGCGGCCTGCATGGCGGCCAATCAGCTCGGCAAAGCGGCCAAGCTCGTGGAACGGGCAGCGGCACAAGCGCCCACGGCCGCGGCTGTTTATGCGATCCGCATTCAGCTCGCGTACACCCGAGGGGAAGACCGCAAGGCCCAGGAGATCGCCCGTGAATTCGTCGCCGAGTATCCGGAGAGTGCCGCCGCCCACGCGTTGCTTGGCGGGACTAGCGCCAATCGCGGCCAGGTGCGGGAGGCTGACGCTGGCGCGCGCCAGGCGGTCGCGGCCGATCCCACGGTTGGCGACTACGCCGAACTGGCGCTCGAGACGCGGATCGCCCGGCATCCGCTCATGACACCGGTCCGGCCCTTCATTCGGTTCGGGCCAATAAAGACCTGGATCGCCGCCATTGCCATCATTTACGGGCTTCGAATGCTGAAGATGCCGATGCTCGCGGGGGTCTTCGCCATCGGCTGGTTCCTTCTTTGCGTGTACTCATGGGTCGTCCCGCCCCTGGTCAGGCGCTGGATGAAACGGCGATACCGCGCCTTCTAGCCGGTTAGGTATGCCAAGGACCCCTTGCAAAGACTTCTTTGCAAGGGGTACGTTGCAAACATGTCTAGGGAAGTTCGTCTTACCGCTGCGTCCCTGCGCGGCCTAGCGCACCCGCTGCGCGTCCGCATCCTGGGTCTCCTCCGCGCGAACGGTCCGGCCACCTCGACCACGCTGGCGCTGGCGCTCGGGCAGAGCACGGGCACGACCAGTTATCACCTGCGCCAGCTCGCCGCGCACGGCTTCATCGTCGACGACGAGGAGCTCGGGGCCGGCCGTGAGCGCTGGTGGAAAGCGGCGCACCAAAGGACCACCTTCGATACGTCTGACCTACCCGATATCGATCCCGCCGACGTGGTGGCTTACATGCGCGCCGTCGCGGCGTCCTATGCCGACAATGTCGACCGCTGGCTCAACGAGACGTATACGGGACCGTGGCGTGATGTGGGAACGCTCAGCGACTGGCGGCTAAAGCTCACCCGCGCCGAAACCGAGGAACTGCAAGCGGCCATCTTCGAGCTCGCTAGCCGTTATCGCCGCTATGACGCCGAAGAAGCGCCCGAAGACGCCCAGCCCGTGAGCCTTCAGGTGCAGGTTATGCCGTTCGTGCAGGAGGCGGAGTGATGCGTTCACTTGCCTTTCTGCTGACCGGAAACGTCATCTCGGCCATCGGCAGCCGGATGAGTCTGCTCGCGTTGCCGTGGTTCGTGCTCGCGACCACGGGCAGTGCGGCTAAGACCGGAATCGTGGCCGCGGCCGAGACGATTCCCTACGTCATCGTCTGCGCCCTGGGCGGACCGCTGATGGACCGCATCGGCATGAAGCGGGCGAGCGTGTCCGCCGACGTGCTGAGCGCACTCATCTTCACGTCGATTCCGTTGCTGCACTTCGGTCCGGGGCTTAGCTTTCCGGCGCTCACGGGACTCATCGCGCTCGCGGGCATGTTGCGTGGCGTCAGTGACACCGCCAAAACGGTGCTGTTCCGCGAAGCGGTGCTGGCGTCCAAAGTGAACGTCGCCAGAGCGACATCTATAAACGACGGCTTGAACCGCTTGTCCACCTTGCTCGGAGCGCCCCTGGGCGGACTGCTCATCGCAGCCACCGACGCACCCACCGTGCTCCTCATCGACGCCGCGACGTTCGCGGTGGGCGCCATCATCATCGGGCTTGCCGTCCGCAGCACCCTGCGGGTGCCGAGCGAAGAGGAGTCCATTTCCTACCTTGACACTTTGCGCAACGGCTGGGCTTTCATCCGCGGCGACAGTCTCATCGCCGCCATCTTGGTGCTCGTGCTTTTCACCAACCTGTTCGACGCGGCCTATTCGTCGGTGCTGCTGCCGTTGTGGGCGGCCGAAGTCGTGCAATCGCCGGTGGCGCTGGGGCTTACGGCCGCGTTCTTCGCCAGTGCCGCGGTGCTCGGCAACATCGTGTTCACCATCGTCGCGCCCTACGCTCCACGTTTTCTGCTCTTCGCCGTGGGCTTCCTCGTTGGCGGGGCGCCACGGTTCTTCGCCGCCGCTTTTGGCGAGGGCGTGTGGCCGCTTTACGCCGTGTCCTTTGTGGCCGGGCTAGGGATCGCGGCCATCAACCCGATTCTGGGCGCGGTCATTTTTGAGCGCGTACCAGGACATATGCAAGCGCGGGTGCAAGGGCTGACCTCAGCGGTCGTCTGGGCCGGCATCCCGGTCGGCGCGCTGCTTGGTGGCTGGCTCGGGGAGTGGAGTGTCAAGGGCGCCATGGTTATCTGCGGCACCGGCTATCTCCTCGTGACGCTGTGGCCGTTCGTGGGCACACCGTGGCGTCAGCTGACGGCTAAGGTACCGGTTCATGGTGTCGAGCACGCACAAGCTGACCCAGACGGGGAACGTTCTGGTCAAGACCTACACGGACTGGAGCCGGGGCGAGCACCTGCGGGAGTGGGAGGTGCTGCGGCTGCTGCACGCGAGCACCCATGACCTTGTGCCTGAGCCGCTTGAGCACAACCTCGATGCCGATCCGCCTTGGGTCGCCATCGAGTGCTTACCTGGTACACCCTTAGCAGGAGCATTGACCCCGGCGCAGCTAGATGCTCTGGAAGTAGCTTTGCGGAAACTCTGGTCGGTGCCGGCCGATCGCGTGCCCGCACGCCGTCACAGCTATACCGAAGGCCTGGACATCGTCCGGTTGTGGTTCGCCAGCGCCGCACGTCCCGATGGCATCGCGGGAGCCGCCTTCGACGCGACGGTGGAGTTCCTGAAGCACGCCGTCGCCCCGGTGCCGGGAACGCCCGTCGTCGGGCACAGCGATCCCAATCTGGCTAACTACCTGTGGGACGGCCAAACGGTGCGCATCGTGGACTTTGAAGACGCTGGACGCTCCGATGTGGAGCTTGAACTCGCGACAATGGTGCAGCACTTGTCCGGGCGCGGCAACGACTGGGAGCCGTTCATCGCCCGCTTCGATCTGCGGCCGGAACCATTCTTGTTTGGCCGCAAGGTGATGGCAGGACTGTGGATTTACTTCTTGCTGCCCGGCAATGGCGCCTCGAAGCGCAACCCGCCCGGAACGCTTGACTGGTATGCGGGGGAGACGCTAAAGCTTTACGGCCGCTAGTCGGCGCCTAGCTCCATGGCGATGAGGAGAAAGACCGCCAGCCCGGCCAGAGCGCCGATGAGGCTGGACAGGACTATCTGCCCGGTGAACCATGCCGCACTGAAGCTGGCGATCCCACCGGGGATGGTGAACACGATGACCGACGCTATCGGCTTGTGCTTGATGTAGGCGATCGCGGCTTTAGTCAGGAATCGCACGAAGATCGCGGCAAAGACCAGGCAGAGCAGCACAGCTGCCAGGCCGATCGTCCACAGCACCACTTCACCAGTCATAGTGCCGCCACTCTAACCCACAAAGTTGATGTTTCCTCGCCGTAAATAACGATGTCAATTCTTAAGAATATATGCATCTCACGATGGCTCAGCGGCTATGTCATCAAGGTTTATGAATATTCCATATTCTTTCGAACTTCGATATACATCCGCCCAGTGGCTACCGCCACGTTTTGTGCAAGGGGAGGAATCACAGTGAGAAAACCGATCGCGATCGCCAGTATCGCGCTCGTCGCCGGCACCTATCTGGTGCTGACGGCGGGAGCGGGTGCGGCTGCACCGGATCCGGCACACACTGCCGTGTCCCGCGCAGAAGCAGCGCTGGCAGCTCACGGCGCGGATGTAAGGGCGGCCGCCGGTGAGACCTACGTGGTCAGCCGGTCCAAAGTGGACGCTAACGGTGCGTCCCACGTTAAGTACGACCGGACCTACAAGGGCCTGCGCGTGTACGGTGGCGATTTCGTCATCCACACCAAGGCTGACGGCTCCTACGATGGCGCGTCCAACGGCCTCATCTCGCCGCTGACGCTCAGCACCACCCCCGCCATCAGTGGTGCCAAAGCGGTTCAGCTCGCCAAGGCGGCTTTCGAAGGCACCATCACCGAAAGCGGAGCCCCGGAACTGTTCGTGGACGCGAGCCAGGGAATTGGCCGCCTCGCCCACGAGACGGTTGTGAAGGGCTGGCTGGCTGACGGGCAGACCCCATCCGTGCTGCACGTGATCACTGACGCCAACACCGGTGCCCTCATCGGCTCGTTCGACGAGATCGAGACCGTCAACGGCACTGGCAACAGCGTCTACTCCGGCACGGTCACCATCGACACGACGCTGTCCGGCAGCACGTACACGATGATTGACCCGTCGCACGGCAACGGCCGTACTTGCGACATGAACAACGGTACGTCGACGTGCACCAACTTCACCGACGCCGACAACACCTGGGGCAACGGTTCCAACAGCAACCGTCAGTCCGCCGGTGTCGACGCGCACTTCGGTGCGGCCAAGACGTTCGACTACTTCAAGCTCGTCCACGGCCGCAACGGCATCTTCGGCAACGGCCAGGGTGTCCCCAGCCGCGTGCACTACGGCAACGCCTATGTGAACGCGTTCTGGGACGGCGCGCAGATGACCTACGGTGACGGATCCGGCAACGCGAAGCCGCTCGTTTCGATCGACGTGGCCGGCCACGAGATGTCGCACGGCGTCACCGAAGCCCTCGCGGGCTTGGTCTACTCCGGAGAGTCCGGCGGCCTGAACGAGGCCACCAGTGACATCTTCGGCAACATGGTGGAGTTCTACGCCAACACCTCCGCTGACCCTGGCGACTACGATGTCGGCGAAAAGATCGACATCCGTGGCAACGGAACCCCACTGCGCTACATGTACAACCCGTCGCTGGACGGCTCGTCGCACAGCTGCTGGTCCACCAGCACCAACAGTGTCGACGTGCACTACTCCTCGGGCGTTGGCAACCACTTCTTCTTCAACCTGGCTGAAGGCTCAGGCGCCACGCCGTATGGCACCAGCCCGCTTTGCGGGTCGGCACCGGCCGTCGTTGGCATCGGCCGCGCCAAGGCTGAGAAGATCTGGTACCGCGCGCTGGACGTGTACTTCACCTCCAGCACCCGTTACGTTCTGACGTCCAACCCGGCCAACACGTCGCGTGCCTACACGCTGCGTGCCGCGACCGACCTTTATGGACTGTGCTCGGCTGAGTACAAGACCGTTCAGGCCGCGTGGACCTCGGTGAACGTCGCGGGCAGCGACACCGCTTGCCCGACCGGCAACGACTTCTCGCTCGCGGCTTCGCCCGCCAGCGGTGCGGTCAACCCGGGCAGCTCCATCAGCACCACGGTGACGGCGACGCTGACCAACGGCTCGGCCCAGACGGTCAACTTGACCGCCTCTGGCCTGCCGAGTGGCGCCACCGCGACCTTCAGCCCCACCTCGATCACGTCAGCCGGCGGAACCTCGACCCTGACGATCGCCACTAGCGCCTCCACCCCGGCGGGCACCTTCGCGGTGACCATCACGGGCACGGGCGCCAGCGCCACCCGTTCCACCACGTTCAGCCTGACCGTGAACGGTGCGCCTGGTTGCACCGGCACCAACGGCAACGACGTGGCTATCCCGGACAACACGACGGTGACTAGCACGATCACCATCTCCGGTTGCAACAGGAACGCCTCGGCCACCAGCTCGATCTCGGTGACGATCTACCACACCTACCGTGGTGACCTCGTCGTCGATCTCGTCGCGCCGGATGGCTCGGTCTACAACCTGAGCAACCGTGCTGGCGGTAGCGCTGACAACCTCATCGCCACCTACAGCCGGAACCTGTCGACCGAAGCCGCCAACGGCACCTGGACCCTGCGGGTCCGTGACGCGGCCACCATCGACACCGGCCGTATCGACACCTGGTCACTGACGCTCTAATAACGACAGTGCCTGCTGGCCCCGGCTACCTGTTAGCCGGGGCCAGTATGTGCAGCAGCTCGGCTAGCGTGTCTGGCGCCGAGACCATCGGCCAGTGCCCGGTGTTGAGTTCGACGATCTTCCAGTGATCAGCGAAGGGCTCGAGTTCCTTGCGGGGAGCCGGATCGGGCTGGATGCACTGGATGTAGACCGCGTTCAGCTTCTCCAGCGGGCGGCTCAGCGCCGCGGGGTCAAGCAAAGTGCCCCCCGGATGCGGCGTCGCGTGAGCGATCAGCCACTCGGCCTGGGCATCGGACAGGTCATTCTCAAGAAGCTCAGCGGTGTCGAAAACCGGCCAGACGCCCCCATTTGCGGCGATGTCCTCCCGCACGATCCGCTGCCCGTTTTCCGACCACGAATCGATGAGTGACCGCCCGTCCTCGGGCAGGTTGGCGTCGACGAAAACGACCTGTGCCACGCGGTCAATCGCCTGGTCAGCGACCATCCCCGCGACGAGGCCGGCATAGCTGTGGCCGACAATCACCGCATCGCGCAGGTCATGTTCTTCCAGCAAGCGCAGCACGTCATGGACATGATCACTGAGGCCAAACGACTCGGCACCGGCGCTGCGCTCAGCCAGGCCGGGCAACGTCACCGCGAAGACCTCGTGCCCACGTGCCCTTAAGTTGGCAGCGACGCTCGCCCAGGCCCACGACCCCAGCCAAGCACCGGGAATCAACACCATTGCTGTCACATAGCGAAATTAACGCGGGGGTACGACAGGATGGCGTCCCGTGGCTCCCAGCAGCGTTTCAAACGGACCGCCAGACACCGGGACCTCAGCGCCGAAGACCCCGTTCTCGCGGGCCATCGGCCCCATCTGATCCACGAGCCCGAGCAACTCCTGCACGGACTGGGCGTCGGGAGAGTAGGGCTGGCCCGTGGCCTGGGCGAGATCCCAGCTGTGCACGGTCAGATCCAGCAACACGAGCTTGGCGACAACGGGTTGCGGCAGGCCCATTCCGGGCGACACTCCGTCCAAACTGGAGGGCTCAGCCCACGCTTTGACCAGAGCCTCCGTCTCGGCCACGTAGCGCTCCCGCCAATCGCCGTCGAGCACGTCAGGTGTGCCGCTGAAATCAGCGGGCTCCCGCGCGGCCAGCGCCTGGAAATTCACGACCACCTGGAACAGATGATTGAGCAGATCCCGCACACTGAACTCGGCGCACGGCGTGGGCAGGCCAAACTGGTCATCGGTGACGCCGCGCACAACCGGGATCGAAGCGGCCGAGGCACGGGCTAGCAGGTCACTAAGGTGGTTACCCATAGGCGAACCGTAGACGCGCAGGGGGTGGAGCGCCTTGAACAAACGCGACATCAGGCGTGACACACGAGGCATCCTTGACCCGCGAGAGCTGATGACACGGGTCAAGTTCCGGCGCGCAGCGGCGGCAGCCGCGTTGCGCCCCTACGTCGAGCACTACTGGCTCATCGGCTGGGACTTGGCCGAGCCCTATGAGCAGCACGTGCTGCCGCACCCGTGCGTCAACATCGTGTTCCAGCGCTACGGCGACGAGTTCTTCGCCGAGACGGCCGGTGTCGGGGTGGAGCTGTTCTCCATCAAGCTGCACGGCACGGGAAGTGTGGCGGGCGTTCAGTTCCGGCCAGGCGGCTTCAGGCCGTTCTACGGGCGGCCGGTGTCGGAGTTGACGGGCTTACGAGTACCCATCGAAAATCCACCGGACATCTTGGGAGCGGACCCGGCGGCGGCGCTCGATGCCTATTTGCTGGGCTTGAATCCTCAGCCTGATCCGCAGGCCGACCTCGCGATGGAGTTAGCCGACGCGATCCGCCAGGACCGTGCCGTGTCGCGTGTGGACAGATTCGCGGAAAGCCGTGGTTTGTCGGTTCGTGCGCTGCAACGGATTTTTAGCGATTATGTGGGCGTGAGCCCGAAGTGGGTTGTGCTGCGCTATCGCATTCAGGAGGCGATTGAGCTGGCTGGCCCCGACGTCAACTGGGCCGCGCTGGCCGCCGAGCTTGGCTACAGTGACCAGGCCCATCTCGTCCGCGATTTCACCGCCACAATTGGTGTGTCGCCCGCGGCCTACGGAGTGCAGCGTGCCCGTTGAGATCCATGCGCCAGATCCCTGGTGGCCACAGGAATTCAGCCAGATCGCCACAGACTTGCACGGCATCCTTGGTGACACCGTGCTGCGCATCGATCACATTGGCTCCACGTCGGTTCCTGGCCTCGCGGCGAAGGATGTCATCGACATTCAGGTAACAGTGGCTTCAGACCTGGACCGGCCCTTCGGTTTGCTCGCCGCGGCTGGCTGGCAACAGAAAACCCCTCAGACCGACCATGTGGTACCAGGTGAGCCGACCGACCCGGCGCAGTGGCAGAAACGGCTCGCCGTCGAGCCACCCGGGCACCGGCGCGTCAACTGCCACTTGCGGATCGCCGGGCGGGCCAACCAGCGCTACGCGTTGCTGTTCCGCGACTATTTGCGGGCACATCCGGCCACGGCCGCCGCCTACGGTGACTACAAGATGCGTGCCGCGCAGCTTCCGTTCACTGACGTCGGGCAGTATGCCGATTTGAAAGACCCCGTCTGCGATCTCGTATACCTGCCCGCGCGTGAGTGGGCCGCCCGCACGGGCTGGACCGCGTGAGCCTGCCAAAGCACACCTCGGCCCGGCTCATCCTGGCCGATCCGCAAGACCGGGTGCTTTTGTTTCAGCACCAGCGCGATTAATCGTCTGCGGCACAGTGGATTACGCCTGGCGGAGGTTTGAAGCCAGGCGAGACCCCGGCGGCTGGCGTCATCCGGGAGTTGCGTGAGGAGACCGGTTTTCAGCTCACTGACGTTGGCTCACCGGTCGCCTTCGCCGCCGGGCGCTGGCGTTCCCGGCACGGCGTCTTGTTCGATCAGGTGACGTGGTATTTCTTCGTGCGCGGTATCGGGGGCAAGCTCGACCTCAGTGGCCAGGAACAGCACGAGCGAGTCGTCCTGCGACAGCATCGCTGGATGACGGTCAGCGAAATCGCTGCCACGCAACATGTCTCGCCTCTTGGCTTGGTGGATCTGCTGCCCCTTCTGCTCGCCGCCCATCGGCCAGAGACCCCGCTGCGGTTTCCGTGGCGTGACGACTGAAAGGTAGGGGAGTGTGCGTTTCGGGCTGTGGATCGTGACACGCGACCGGCGGAAGTTGAGTGGTCAGCAGGTAAGTGAATCTGTTGTGGCCCATGGTGTTTCGGGTCACATGTCAGCGATGGCTGGTTTCGTCACACCGTCTGTTTAGGATTTTGGCATGGTGGTCGAAGCGGCGGTTGATGAGCTGATCACCGCTGCGCGGGCCGTCGCCATAGCTGAAGCACAGCTGCTGCAGGCACTATCGCGCGTAGCGAAGGCCAGCCCGGTTCGTGAGTTCGCGCCGGTGGAAGTCGCGTCGTCCCTCGCCTGGTCGCGGCAAGCGGCCACAGCGAAGCTTGCGTTCGCCCGTGAAGTGCTTGAGCTGTCGGCTGTTTTCGGCTCACTGAGCCGCGGCGAGATCGACCTGCCCAAGGCGCGTGTGTTTTGTGAAGAGACAAGGGTTCTTCCTCCAGAGTCGGCACGTGACGTGTGCGGTCAGTTGCTTCCAGAAGCTCCGGGGCTTACGACCGGTCAGCTGCGGGCAAAGTTAAGCCGCCTTGTCCTGACCATCGATCCCCATGCTGCCAAGGCCCGTCATCGCGAAAAGGTCGCGTCGCGCCGACTGGTGTTCGAGCCCGATCGTGATGGCTGCGCCGGGCTGTTCGCCTTGGACCTGCCTGCCGATAGGGCTCGCGCGGCGGCAAACGCAGTGCACGCACAGGCCCGGATGGCCCGTGCCGCGGGCGACGCGCGATCGATGGATCAGCTGCGGGCCGATATTTTCCTCGATCTGTTATCGGGCAAGCCTTCTGGTGGACGCGGCGGCAGTGTCGAGCTGACCGCCTCCTTGCGGACGCTCGTCCATCTCGCTGAGACGCCTGGCGATCTCGCCGGCTACGGCCCGGTCATCGCTGACATCGCTCGCAAAGTCGCTTCCCAGCAACGAAACGCTTCTTGGACCTTTACCGTGCACGACGCCGAAACCGGCGATACCTTCCACGGGATCACGCGCACTCGTCCGACGCCGCCAAAGGAGGCGGCCAAGTTGGGCGGCCCACGTCCAGGTGCTCCGGCGGATCGATCCGCTTCACCCGGCCGTTCACGCGGGCGGGCAAGGGCTGCCAGCGGGCCGATGTTTATGCCGCCGCTTAGCGCGAATCAGACCCGTCAGCACCCGGTCCGTGACTCGGTGGAGACCGACTACGCCGAGAGAGCCAACAGCGCCGGCAAAGCCGACATCACGCGGGACCGTCGTCAGGCGACAGCCGCTGTCGCCCGGATCGTGCGGGCGCGTGACCGCAGATGCCGCGCGCCAGGGTGTCGCGTTCCAGCCTCGCGATGCGATCTAGACCACCGTCAAGACTGGGCACACGGTGGCCGGACAGAGCCAGCCAACCTCGTCCCGTTATGTCGCTACCATCACCGCGCCAAACATGTAGGCGGCTGGCGTTACTACCGGACGAAACATGGCGCCTATGTGTGGCGCAGCCCGCTCGGCCGCAACTATCGAGTCGATCCGGAACTACCGCCGTAAGGGCGACAGTAAACCGGCTACTCGCTGTAGTGCGAGAGGTAGGAGCGGACGTGGGGTGGGAGGTCGTCCCAGGGCTCGTCGAAGTCGACGATGAGGAACCAGGCGAGGTTCTCGACCCAGTAGCGGTAGAGAAACTGCTCGAATTCCGGTGCAACCTCGATCAGCGAGTCGGGGTCTTCGGCGTCGCCGCAGACGATGCGGTGGGTTCCGTCGGGGAACAGGTGCAGGTACCAGAACAGGCAGCCCTGCTGGTCGTTGAGGAACCGCACTAACGTGGTGCCGTCTTCTAGCGGAAGGAAAGGTAACGCCTCCTCCCACCAGCAAGCGGTGCATGACGGGATCGCGGCGGTCAGTGCCGGTTTGCGGACGAAGTCCACAAACGACGGTGGCAAGCCAGCTGGCAGATCTGAGCGCGAGAAGACGCCAACGTACTCAATATCCGGGTCGATTCCCGTGTCTAGCCAGGAAAACGTGCCGTCGAGCGGGGGTAATGCGGGCATGCTGGACGGCGGGTAGAACCCGTAGGTTCCCTCGCAAGCCCGGTAGGGGCCGAGGTCCGTTCCCATCCACCCGTCGTTAAACACCGCTACAGACTAGCGAAAAACGCGGCGATGTCATGGGCCACGATGTGCGGCTGCTCGATCGGGGCGAAGTGGCCGCCTTCGCCGTAGACGGTCCAGCGCTGAATGTCGTAGAGGCCGCAAAGCCAGTCGCGCGTGGGCTCGCCCTCAAATACCTGCTGGTTGGGGAACACGGCCGCGGCGGTTGGCACGTCGATATAGGACGGGGTGACGGCGTGCCAGCGGTTGTCGTAGTAGTCGCGTAACGAGGGGGTGATGCTGCCCGTCACCCAGTAAAGCGTGAGCAGCGTGAGCAGGAAGTCGTCCGGCGGCGGCGTGCCGCACCACGAGCGCCACTTCTCCAGGAGCCAGGCGGCCAGGCCGGCTGGTGAGTCGTTGAGCCCGTAGCCGAGCGTTTGTGGCTTGGTTGACTGAATCGCGCTGTAGCCGCGTTCGGCGGACGCCCAGGCGCCATGCTCAGCTTGGTAGAGAGTGTCCGCTGTGGACAGTGGTGGGGTCAGGTCGAAGTTGGTCAGGTGCAGGCCGATGACGGACGCCGGGTCGTCGAGCGCCATGAACGCGGCGACGCCGGAGCCGAAGTCTCCGCCGCCGGCGCCGTAACGGGCGTAGCCCAGAGAGCGCATGAGGGAACGCCAAACGTCTGCCACGTAACGATAGTTGACTCCCGTTCGCAGCGGGCGAGGTGAGAAACCGTAACCGGGCAGGGAGGGGATGACGACGTCAAACTCTGGCCCATCGATGCCGAACGAGGCCGGATCGGTCAGCATGCGCATGACCGGCAGGTATTCGATGTAGGCCGAGGGCCACCCGTGCGTCAGGATCAGTGGAATCCCGCTGCCGTGCTTGGCTTTCTGGTGCACAAAGTGGACGGTCACATCACCAAAGGAAGCAACAAACTGTGGAACGGCGTTTAGCGCATGGCAAGCCGAAGGCCAGTCAAAGGCCGACCACGCCAGCAGCTTGTCCTGCAGGAACGACAGTGGCGTGCCCTGGGACCAGGCGACGTCGGCGATCTCGTCCGGCCAGCGCGTGCGGGCGATCCGTTCGCGCAGGTCACTGAGCACTTCGTCGGGCACGTGCACGGTAAAGGGCTGCACATTGCTCACGCTACTCCGCTAGATAGCGCTGAAGACCGGGCAACGCCAGCAACATTCGGGCTGCCTCCTCCCATTGCGCAGTCGCGTCGTCGGGTGCCAGCCGGTCGAAGATCCGCTTGGGGATGTCGTAGGGCGGGCGCCTTCCCGCGTACGCCAAAAGGGTTCTGGCAGCGTGATAGCGCACCAAGTAGGCATCGTCGCCTAAAGCGAGAGACAGCACCGTGATGAGGCCGGGCGTTGGCGGGAAGTCGGTCAAAGCGATGGCGGCGGTCAGGCGCTCAAACTCGGACTCACGTCCCCGCAAAACGGAAACGATCGGCGCGGACCACTCCTCGGAGCCGGTAAGACGGTGTAACGCACCGGCGACAGCGACTTTGAAGCGCCCCTGAGCGGTGGGCAACGCGGAAACCAGCAAAGGCACCGCGTCGTCCACCGGAATGCCCGCGTCGTGCAGCGCGGCGTAGGCCATCGCGGCGACATCGTCACCTTCGCTTAAGCCTTGCGGCAGAAGCGTTTTCGCGACCGCCGCATCCGCCCGGAGCAAGAGTTCATAGGATGGGCCGTCATGCCACACGTGATACGGATCGCCGAAGACTTCGCGCCGGAAGTCCCACCATTCGCTCATCGCGACCCCGAATTCGAGGCAGACCACTGCGAGGCAGACCACGAGCCGGATAGGCCAGCGGGCACGAGCAGAGCGCTGGGTTCGGGGGTCCCGCCGGTCAGCGAGAGCTTGTAGCCAGCGAACGCGTGTATCGCGGCGGCGAGCTGGGCCATGGCTAGATGCCCGCCGGGGCACAGGCGCGGTCCGGAACCGAACGCCAAATAGGCGTGCGGGGAGTGGGGAACCGGGCGGCTCCAGCGCGCGGGATCGAATTCCCCGGGCCGCTGCCACCATCGCGGATCGCGGTGCACGTGATAGACGGGGATCAACACTTCGGTGCCGGGCGAAAGGATGTGGCCGGCGACCGCCATCGGGCGCAGCACGTGCCGCACGAGCAGCCACGTGGGCGGATGCATCCGCAGCACTTCCTTGGCATATGCGTCAGCGTCAACAGCGGGCCGCTCAGCCAGCCGCAGCATCGCCCACGCGACGGCGGCGCCGGGAGAGCCCGGCGAGGCCATGAGGACCGCTCGCAGCGTCTCTGCCGCGTCGGTGACAGGAAGCTCGATGGCGTCCGCCAGATCGCGCGGCGGACCGCTGTAGCCCGCTGCGCGACGGCGCTGCAGAACCGCCGCCAGCTTGCGGGTCAGCTCAGCGCTAGCCCGTGCTGTGCGCCGGGCGACCGGGCGCGGCAGCCAGCGCACGCGGGGCTCGGCCACAACCGAGCCCTGGACCAGCTGTTGCTGCAGGGCTAGGGTCGCGTCGGCGAGTTCGTCATCAACGCCGTCGGCGCCGGCGCAGAGATCAACCGCTGCCTCCGCGCACATCCTGGTCGCAAACCCTAAAACCTCTTTGCTGGTACCAGATGAGCTCTGCACCCGGGCCGAAAACGCGGCCTGAATCCGGCCCAGGTGGGCTGCGACGAAGGAGCGGTCAAGTTCGTGCCACAGGGCTCTGCGGGTCTGGGTCCACTGTGGAAGCGTGCTCGTGAGCGACCGTCCGCCGGTCATCGCCGCGTGGCCGGGAACCGCGTCAGGGGAGGCGAGGACGCGCTGAATCTCAGCGGGGTGATAGATCACCACCACTTTTGGGGCGAGCTGGACGATATCGCCGTAGGTGTCCCAGGCCCCGTGCAGCCAGCCGATGCGGTCCTGCTCATAGGTGAGCGTGTCCCCGATCAGCCACCTGCCCTTGGGACCCGGGATGATGCTCGTCACTGAAGATGGTCTAGCTGTCAGTGGTGGTAGATGTAGCCTCCCCAGCTTCTGGCCCGCAGAATTCGCTGGAAAAGCGCCCTGGTGTATGCGCGCATGTGCAACTCCCCTCCGGTTAGCGACGACATATCGCTATGTGCAAGCATGGCCATAGATGGTGGTAGACCTCAAGAGCAGTTCGCTAGCTGGAAATCGGGGCGCTAGATTTGCCGGCATGTCGTCTGTCTACGAGAACACCCTCAATGACCTCCGTGGCAACCCCCTTGACCTGCCCTCCTTCGCCGGGAAGGTGACGCTCGTGGTGAACGTGGCGTCCAAGTGCGGGCTCACGCCTCAATACACCGGCCTGGAGCGACTGCACGAGCAGTACAGCGAAAAGGGCTTCACCGTCCTTGGCGTGCCCTGCAACCAGTTCGGTGGCCAGGAGCCGGGCAGTTCGGAAGAAATCGCCGAGTTCTGCTCGGCGACCTACGGCGTGACGTTCCCGCTGACCGAGAAGATCGAGGTCAACGGCGAAGGCCGGCACGCGCTCTACCAGACGCTCACCGCGGCGCCCGACGCCGAAGGTGAAGCGGGCGACATCACCTGGAACTTCGAGAAGTTCCTGATCGGCCGCAATGGCGAGATCCTCGGCCGGTTCCGTCCGGGTGTGAAGCCGGAAGACCTGACCGGTGCCATCGAGGAAGCTCTCGCGAAGTAGGCAACCGGTGAACGATGGTGACGTGCCAGGGTTCTGGCGGGCGCTCGGGCTGCCCGGGCTGATTGACGTCCATGTGCATTTCTATCCACAACGGATGATCGAGAAGGTCTGGGCCTATTTCGACAACGTCTTCTGGCACATCACCTATCGCGGTTCTGACGCTGAACGGGTCGCTCAGTTAGCCGCTCTTGGCGTGCGGGCTTATCCGGCGCTCAGCTATGCCCACAGACCCGGGATGGCCGCCGAGCTGAATGAGTGGGCTTTCGAATTCGCCGCGGGCAACCCGGCGTGCCTGAAGTCAGGCACGTTTTATCCCGAGCCGGGAGCCGTGTCGTATGTGGAACGGGCGCTAGAGCGGGGTGTGCAGATCTTCAAGGTGCACGTTCAGGTTGGTGCCTACGATCCGCGCGATGAACTGCTGGATCCGGTCTGGGGTCTGCTCGCCGAGGCGGGCACGCCCGTTATCACCCACGCCGGGTCGGGTCCGCTGCCCGGGGAGCACACGGGGCCGGGTCCGCTGGGCGACGTGCTGGCCCGGCATCCGCGGCTTAACGCCGTCATCGCCCACATGGGCACCCCGGAATACGGCGAGTTTCTGGCGCTCGCCGAAAAGTATGAGCGGGTCAGCCTGGACACGACCATGGCGTTTACCGACTTTGTCGAGGGCTTCGCTGAGTACCCCCGGGAGCTTCTGAAAAGGGTGACCGACCTCGGCCTGGCCGGGAAAGTGTTGCTGGGCACCGACTTCCCGAACATTCCTTATGCCTATGCCCATCAGCTGGAGGCGCTGGCGCGGCTCGACCTTGGCGACGCGTGGCTGCGCGCGGTGTGCTGGGGCAACGGCGTGCGGCTCTTAGGCCTCGATGAGACGGGTGCGCAGCCGGTCTAGCTGTCCGGCGGTCATGCCGAAGCCGAGCAGGTATTCCTCGATGCTGCCGTAGGTCGCCCGTGCGTGCGTGAGCGTGACAAGGATGGTTTCCGCCTTGCAGCCCATGCGTTCGGCGATGTGCTTGCGGCGGGCTTCGTCGTCGATGGCGGCCAGGATCAGATCGTGATCGGCCTGCAAACCGACCATGCTAAACGCGTAGTCCTCCGCGATGACCTCGTCAGCGACACCCGCGACGGACAGCGCCAGCGCGACGGTCATGCCGGTGCGGTCTTTGCCCACGGCACAGTGCACGAGCACCGCTCCGTCTGGAGCGTCAGCGATCGTGATCAGACCCTCCACAATGGAGCGTGCGTTGCGGACGATGCTGGATTTGTAGATGTCGCCGAGCGACCGCTCAGCGGGCTTGTCGCGCTCGGGTTCGCGGGCCGGGTCGATGAGTGGGACGAGCCGGTAAATCTCGGTGTCGGTGGCGAACGGGTGCGCCACTTCGCGGGATTCCTCGAGGCCACGCAGATCGATGATCCGCCTGACGCTGGCCGCCCGCACCATCGCCACGCCTTCGGCGGTCAGCCGGTCCAGGCTGTCTGAGCGGATCAGTGCCCCGGTGCGCGTTTGGCCGCCCGTCACGATGGGCAAACCACCGATGTCACGGGCATTGCGGCAATCTGGCCACGAGAGCGGGGTTGGCATGCGCACAACGTATACCTTCTGGGACTTAGACTGATGTGCCATGGCAGCTGTTAAGAACAGCACAGTTTTCAAGTGGGGGATGGCTGGCGCGGCTGGCGCCTTCGTTGTCCTGCTGGCCATTCTCGCCGTGTGGACGGTGCGCGACATTCTGGTCCTGGCACTCGTGGCGCTGTTCATCGCTGTCAGCCTGGACCCCGCTGTCCGCTGGCTCGTGCGGCACCACGTCAAGCGGCCCTTCGCCGTCACCCTCATCCTGCTGATCGCCGTCGGCGCGGTCACCGCCGTGATTTGGATCGTCATCCCACCGCTGGTGCGTGAGGCCACGGAACTCACCCAGAACCTGCCGCGCTATGTGTCCGATCTGGACGCGCGCTCCGAGACGTTCCGTGAGTTGAGCCGGCGCTATGGCGTCGATCAGCACCTCAACGACGTGGCTAAGGATCTTCCGGCGCGGATAAGCACGAGTGCACTGGACTTTTTCCGCCGCTTCCTAGGCGTCCTGGCGTCCAGTTTGCTGGTGCTGGTGCTGTCGATCTACTTCATGGCCGACCTGCCCCGCATCCGCCGTGCTATCCCCAAACTGGCACCTGATGCCTACCGTGAGCGCACCCGGGTCATCGTGAACGTGGTCGTCGACAAGGTCGGCTCCTACATGATCGGCGGCATCCTGGTTTCCACCGGCGCCGCGATCGTGGCTTACGTCGGGCTGACCGTTCTCAAAGTCCCGGGCGCCCTGCCGCTGGCCCTCCTGGTGTTCCTGTTCGCCTTCATCCCGCTCATTGGGGCGACCCTCGCGTCGGTGGTCTGTATCGCCGTCGCCGGCATCGCCGAAGGCTGGAAAGCCGCGCTGTTCACCGCGATCCTGTTCATCGTCTACCAGCAGCTGGAGAACTACCTCATCGCTCCGCGCGTGATGCAGAAGACGGTCAATCTGCCTGCCGTGGGCGTGCTGCTGGCCGGGCTGCTCGGCGGGACGCTGCTGGGACTTGTCGGTGCCCTCATGGCGATCCCCATCGCCGCCGCCATCAAGGCGGTCATGACCGAGGTGCGCACTCCCGACGCGAGTTACGAGGAAGACGACGACGAAGACGACGGGCGCGAAGAGCCTGAAGCGCCGCCTCCCGTGGGCACTAAAGTAGCCTGACCAGGTGCGGCTGACGATCTCCACGCGCAATGCCCGGTTCCAGCAGTGGGAAGCGCTCCTAACGAACCGGGCCAAGCGTCATCGCAGCGGGGAGTTCCTCGTGCAAGGGGTCCGCCCCGTGACGCTGGCAATTGAGAACGGGTGGCCCATCCACGCGCTCATCCACCGGCACGGGGCGGCGCTTTCGCAGTGGGCGCTGAAGCTGGTGAACACTTTGGACACCCTGCACGTCACCATGGCCGGGGAACTGCTCGACGAACTGGCCGAAAAGTCAGCCGAGATCGTGGCGGTCGTCGGGCGCAAGCCCGATGAGCTAGCCAGGATCGACCCGAGCGGGCTGACCGTCGTGTTCGACCGTCCGTCCAGTCCCGGCAACGTGGGCACGCTGATCCGCTCCGCTGACGCCTTTGGCGCCGGGGGCGTCATCGTCACGGGTCACGCGGCGGACATCTACGACCCCAAGGCGGTCCGGGCGAGCACGGGGTCGTTGTTTTGCGTGCCCGTGGTGCGGCTCGAGGCGTACCCCCAAGAATGGCTGGACCGCAGCGGAGCGCAAGTGGTCGGGCTTGACGAGAGCGGCTCGGTCGAGTTGCGTGACGTGGATCTGACCGGGCCGACGATTCTGGTGGTAGGCAACGAAACCAACGGCATGAGCGCGGCCTGGCGCGAGGCGTGCCACGTCATGGCGTACATCCCGATCGGCGGTGGGGCAAGCTCGCTCAACGCGGCGGCGGCTGGTTCTGTCGCGCTCTATGAGGCGTCGCGACAGCGTAGGGTGTGATCATGGGTTACGAGGTACACGTCGAGCGAACCGACGACGGATACGTTGGCACGAATGGCCGTGGCGCCCGGGTGGCGATCGGATCGTCCGATGAGGACGGTGTGTTTTCGCCGGTGGAGCTCATGCTGGTCGCCCTCGGCGGCTGCGAGATCGTGACGATCGAACCGCTGACAGCCAAACGCGGCCACCGGCTGGTCAAGCTCGCCGCGACGATCACCGCGGAGAAGGAAGCGCCAACGAAAGTCGGCACGATCACCGTGACCTACGAAGTTGAGCTGCCTGAAGGTGACGACAAAGCCGCCGAGGTGTTCAAAGCGGTGGCACACCGGGTGCACGAGAATCACTGCACGGTTGGCCGGGCCTTGCGCGAAGTCACCGAAAGCGTCCAAGTGCTTCCCGTTTAGGGCTTAGCGTTTGCGTATGAGTAAGCGCAAGAAGAACAAGTCATTTAGGGCAGAAGAGGAACATATCTCCGAGCACGCGGTGGAAGAGTCGCGGCAAGAAGCCTTCGCGGCACGGGAGAAAGCGACCCGGACGCAGATTTCGGCTGGGCAGACCAAGGTGCAGCGACTGAACCGGGGCAATCAGCCTCGCGGCGGACGCTAAGGCTTGACCGCGCTGGCGCACCCCAGCGCTGGCAGCGTGCGTCACTTGGGAGCGGTCAGGATTCCCGCTTCGATTTGCTGCTGGCGGACCTTGTTCCAGCTGTCAGCCCAGTAGGTGTCTAGCTCATCGTCTGACGAGGTCTGGTTGAACTCAGGAAACGTGTTGGCGGAAACCGAGGCCGCGAAAGCGTCCGCGTCGAGGAGATGGGAAAGCCACGCGGCACCGGCACGAGGGTCCGCGCGCAGCTCGTCATAGGACACGAACGCGGTCCGGTCCAGTGGAAGGCTGGCGACGCTATCCGCTAGTGATTTGGCGTCGGCCCGCATCTTGGCCCGGCTGTCGTCGACCATCTTCGCGCGTGCCTCGGGATCGGCCAGCACGGCACCGATCTGGGCGGCGAAGTCCGGGTTGTCCATGAGGGCCTGCACCCAGGCGTTGTTAGAGGCCATCCGCTCCCACGCACGGCTGAGGCTGTTTTCGATCGCGCTGAGCTGACGGCGCACGATGATGACGCGTGACCCGGCGAACGCGTCTAACAGTTTGCCTTCTTTGCCGGTGTCCCAAGGGTTTTTCAGCACGACAGTGTCAGCGTTGGCTTCGGCTCCGATCTCGTCGACGGCCTGGTGCAGGACACGAGACTTGGCGGCACGGAAGCCAAAGGCCAGCTGGCCGGTCTTGGCCGCGAGCAGCCAGCCGTATTCCTCGGGAGTGGAGGGAGTAACGGGAAGCCGGTCAACACCGCGGTCGGGTGGGATCTCGGCGGACTCGGCCGCTTTGAGGAAAGCGTCCACTTTGGGCATATGGCGCGCCAAATAGCCCACGGTCAGCGTCGCGCCGCCTGCCGCCTCAGTCGCCGCAGACGTGATCAGGGTGGTTCCGCTGCGGTTGAATCCGGTGATGAATAGTGCACGGGTCATGCCTGTATTTCAACGAACTTTTAAATGCGTAAATATCATCCATTCAGGCAGAGCCGTGCCGCCGCAGCCTGGAACTCCTCGGCGAATTGCAATTTCGCCACCCAATGTGGGGGAATTCCAAGAACAGATTCGCGGGTACCGAGTAAGCCTCCCGCAATAGCCGCATTAGTGTCCGTGTCGTTGCCTATGCGCACGATGTCTTTGACAACGTCAGAGAACGGACGGGGGTCCAGGACGGCCGCGACGGCCAGGCTCAGTGAATCGAGCACGAATCCGGCCGCGTCATCGTCGAGGAACGTCTGCCCGGTCCGGGCGAGCATCTCTGGCTTGAGGTGCTGCCCATAGGTGATCGAGCTGGCGACCCCGGCCGCTTTCAGCTCATGCGCCGTGCGCAGACCAGCCTCGACAGCGGTCGCCGCGTCGGCACCGTCGAGCAGGGCGGCCACGATGTCGTTATAGGACACACATGCCGCGACACAGCGCGGGTCATTGTGCGTGATGGCCGAGATCTCCGCCGACAACCGGTGCCGCTCGTCCCGGTCACGGACCGCTATCGCCGTCGGAATGCAGCGCATCAGCGAACCGTTTCCAGCCTGCCCAACACCGGCTCCACTATCGCGTGGATCGCGTGTCTCGGCGAAACGCAAGAGCCCGCGACGGGTCGTGTTGCCCACGTCGCGTGGGGCTTTTCCAGGCTGGCGGCCAGGCCAGTCGCCCTCTAGCCAGTTCAACATGTGATTGGCGGCCGTGAGCACGAGGTCATCGCCGGGTTCCAGATGTGCCAGCAGCACCGCCCGCGTCAGGTCGGTGTCATCCGTCGCGTGACCGGCCGGCCAGTGAAACGGCCCGCCCCCGACAATGTCGCGGACCCCATCGGGGTAGGCCTCACGGATGTCGCCCCAGGACATGAACTCCACTGTGGCACCCAGGCTGTCGCCCGCGTGCACACCGAGGAGTGCTCCCTCGGCCCGTTCGCGTCGCGTTGTCATACCGCGTCATTGTGCCTGTCCCTGGCAAGGTGCGGAATATCAGCGCTCGCGGCACGGTGCGTGGGAAGCCATAACGCGGCCGCGCCGATCGTGGCGAGGATGGCGAGCATGAGGAGCAGCGCCGGCACCGAGAGGGTCAGCTCAGCGAAGGACTGATTGCGCATGACGTGCTGCATCGCGCTGCCGAGCACGAGACCGGCCGCGAGCCCAAGAGTGCTGGCACACGCCGCTATCAGGACGTTCTCGCGTCTGACGGTCCGCAGGACGAACGGGCGGGACGCGCCAACGGACCGCATCACCTCGATGTCCCGGCCACGGTCCACTCCGGACAATACGAATGTTCTCGCCACGTCGAACACGGCGACCGCGAGCACGAGGCCGAGCAGCGTGCCACTGGCCGCGAACGCGCACACCAGGCAGATGCCTGTGATCAGTGAGGAGGCCGTCATGGCGGTCCGTCTCGGGTGCCGCAACGCCTCGCGAACGGCCAGCCGGTAAACCGGGCCGCCGTAAACACCGAGAATCCAGCCGACGGGCCGTAGCACCAGCATCGAAAGAACGGGTGCGGCCAGGATCACCCCGAGCCAGATCAGCAGCACTCCGGCTAAGCTCACGGCTCTGTCCAAGGTAGACAGATAGCCGCCCGGATGTGCTAGCACTCCAGCGATCCCGGCCGCGGTCACGGCAGCCCCGATGACGGCCGCGACCTGCGTCCGTGCCTCTGGTTCCTTGTGCCGCAACGTTTCTGTGGTGGGGCGCGTCATCACGCGCCAGGAGGCGATCACAGCGGTGCCCATCGTGACGGCCAAACCCATCACGACGGCGACCGGGATCGCGGGCCACTCCTCGCGCCCAAATCCGCCTGAGGTGGCCACGAGCAGGCTCAGGAGAGTACCGGCTAAGGATCCGAGACCACCCACCCAGAAGGAACGGAAGATGATGTCCCGGCTGAGGGCGCGCTTGGTCGCGCCAACCGCGCGATAGAGCGCCAGCACCTCGGCGTGATGACGCACGCGCATCGTCACGGTGTTGACGATGAGGGCGACACCCGCTGGCAACGCGATCGCTACTACCGTCAGCGATCCTGATACCAGCCAGGCACCCGAAACCAGGCTGACGGCGAGAATGACCGCGGTGAGGGAAATCAGTGCTCCCGCACGGGAGTGACTGGTGAGCCCCCGCATCACCAGCCACTCCCGTCGCGCATCCGCCTGCGGCGGGCGAGCGCCTTCATCCGCTCGCCGATACCCTCAGCCGTCGGGGAGCGCAGCTCTGTGGCCACCTGGCCGGATTCGAAAAAGACGACCCGGTCTGCCCGGGCCGCCACGACCGGGTCATGAGTCACCATGACAACGGTCTGATGAAGTTCGTCAACGCTGTGCCGCAACAACTCGATCACATCAGCCGATCCGTGTGGATCGAGGGCGGCCGTGGGCTCGTCGGCGAAAACGACGTCTGGTTTGAGCATCAGTGCCCGCGCGGTCGCGACGCGCTGCCGCTGACCGCCAGAAAGCTTGCCCGGCAAGCGCATCAGCTTGTCGCGCAGGCCAACCGCGTCCACGACCCGGTCGGCGAAGTCCTGATCCGGGTGACGGCCAGCCAATTCGAACGGCAGCATGATGTTTTCGGCGACCGTGAGCGTCGGCAACAGGTTGTAGGACTGGAAGATGAAGCCGATGCGGTCCCGGCGGATGCGGCTCAGCGATTCGTCATCGAGCCCGGTCAGCTTGTCGCCGCCCAGCCAGATCCGGCCGCTCGTCGGCTTTTCCAGCCCGGCGATGCAGTGCAGCAGCGTAGACTTCCCGGCTGCGGGAGGGCCCATGACCGCCGTCAGCTCTCCGCGCTCAAACGTGACGTCGATATTATCGAGGACCACGGTCCGGCCGCTGCCCTCGCCGTAGGCCTTGGACAGGCGGGATGCCTTGACGGCTGCTGACTTGTCGCTCATGAGAAGCAAGGTTTACTGAAAGCCAGGGCGATCTCGTAGGCGATTGTTGATTTCCACCCCCTACTTTCGTCTTAGGCTCAGGGCTGTGAGCTGGAACTTCAGGCGATTCGACGCGCTGGCGTACACCGCCGATCTTCTTCGTGGCCGCGATTGGCTGGCTGGCCTGCGGGATGTGGGCGGCGGTCGCGGTGGCGAGCTATTACGCGGGACTGCGCTGCGACCGGGTGCGGGCCATCATCTACCTAACGCTTGCCCCACTTCTCATGGCGGTCGTCGCCCTCGGCGCCAGTGAGCGGGCCGGGCACGCGTGGCGTGGTGCCGTGGTGTGGGTGCTGACCGAGATCGGCATGCTTGTCTTGCTGCCGTTCATCTACGGCCGCTGGGTGCGTGGGCGCCGGCAGCAACAGGTTGAGCTGCAAGAGTTCCGTGCGGTTCAAGCGCGCGAGACTGAGCGCACGAGGATCGCCCGCGAGATGCATGACGTTGTCGCGCACCGGGTTTCGCTCGTGGTGCTGCACGCGGGAGCGCTGGAGATCGGGGCACGCGATGACCGGACCGTTCTCACGGCTGGGCTCATCCGCACGGCTGGCCGCCGGGCGCTAACCGAGCTGCGCCTAGTGCTCGGGGCGCTGCGCGGACCGGCCGAGCGTGAACCGTTGCCGTCGATAGCCGACATCCCGCAACTTGTCGCGCGCACGCGGGCGGCTGGCCTTGCGGTGACGCTGGACATCGGCTTCGAAGCTCCTCAGGGAACGTCAGCGGTGCAGCGTACGGCTTTTCGGGTCGTGCAGGAGGCACTGACCAATGTGGTCAAACACGCGCTAGGGGCGAGCACCGTGGTTTCCCTTGCCTGCACGGGAAATTGCCTTGTCGTCGAAGTACGCAACGAACCGCCGCCGCAACCTCAAGCCGAAGCGATGCCTAGTTCTGGCCTTGGCCTGATTGGCATCAGTGAACGCGTCAAAGTGCTTGATGGGCGGTTCCATGCCGGAGCCACACCACAGGGCGGGTTCCTGGTGCGAGCCGAAATACCGTTGAAAGCCACTGGAAGGACAGAACATGATCCGGGTGCTGATCGTTGACGACGAGATGCTGGTGCGATCGGGGCTGCGGCTCATCCTGGCTGAGGCCGGCGACATGGTCATCGCCGCGGAAGCCCGCGACGGTGCCGAAGCCGTTAGCGCGGCCCGGCTTCACCCGGTCGACGTGGTGCTGATGGATGTGCGGATGCCGGGCATGGACGGGCTCACCGCGGCGGCCAAACTGCATGACCTGCCGCATCCGCCGAAGGTCATCATGCTGACCACGTTTGACGAAGACGAATATGTTCAGGCGGCGCTGCGGGCGGGCGCGGTCGGGTTCCTGCTTAAGGACACCCCGCCGCGTGATCTGATCGAAGCCGTCCGGACCGTCGCCGACGGCAATGCCATGCTCGCGCCCTCGATCACGCGACGGCTCATCAGCTCGTTCGCCGAGATCACGCCGTCGCACGCCAACGACGCGCGCGCCCGGCTGGCCATCCTGACCGAACGCGAACGCGACGTGATGGTTGCGGTGGCCAATGGAATGTCCAATGCCGAGATCGCCCGCAAACTCGCCATGGCTGAATCCACCGTCAGAGCCCACGTCTCCAAGTCGCTCAGCAAACTTGGCATGACCAACCGGGTGCAGGCCGCGATCCTGGTGCATGACGCTCATCTGGTCTGACGGGTACGCTGCGGGGATCATGGAGCAGCTAGCAGGAACGGTGGCCGCGGCCGTTGGGCTGTTCGCGGGCACTAACGTCGATGACCTGCTGGTGCTTACTCTCTTGTTCCTGTCCGCGCGGGCGACCGGGGTGCCCAAGACGTGGCAGATCTGGGCGGGCCAGTACGCGGGCATCGCCCTGCTGGTGGCCTTTTCGGCGTTAGCGGCGTTCGGCCTGACCCTCGTCCCGGACGACAAGGTGCGCTTCCTCGGCTTGATCCCGCTCGGGCTCGGGTTATGGACGCTGTTCAAACGTCATCGCGACGAGGACACGCCGGTTGCCGCCCGGACGGCTCGTGCGATCGCGGCCGTGACTGTCGCGAATGGAGCCGACAACATCGCCGTCTACACGCCGGTGTTTCGCGCCATCAGCGTCGAGGCGAGCCTTGTCACCATTAGTGTTTTCGCCCTCCTGGTGGCCGTCTGGGTCCTGGCTGGATCGTGGCTGGGATCGCACCCCAGAATGGTGAAGTTTGTCCGGAGCCATGGACATTGGGCGGTTCCCGGAGTATTCATCGTGATCGGTATAGTCATTCTGCTGGGCTGACTATGCCAAGCAGATCCACGCGAAAACTGGTGCGGAAGGACTAGCGTGGCAGACGATCAGCTGGAAGCGGTGGCACAGCTGTGGGAAGAGCACCTTAAAGCGGTGTTTCCCACGCGGTGGCATGGGCTGAGCAGCGGAAAAGTAGATCTGGTAACCCTCGATGCCGACATCGGGGGTTGTGTCACCACGTGGCTGGAAAACTTCGGCCGCCTCGACGCGAGCAGGCAGCGCGTCATCCGGACGCGCATAGCCGACCTCGACCGGATGCGCACCGGACTCGACGACGCCACTGAGTTGGCCTATTGCGATCGCTTGCGCGCCATGGCCATCGCCATCAGCCGCCGCTAAAGATCACCGCGGGGATGGGTGTCGCGGCGGCGATGGGGATGGCGACCAGTAACGCGCCCGCCAATGGGGCGAGCCAAGGGGGTGATTCGTCTGTCGTGAGTAGACGGATCCACGTGGCGTTCCAAGCGAGCAGGACGAAAAGCAGCGGCATGATGAGCAGAAAGAAGCCGGGCGCCAGCCCGGCGAGCGCGAGAACGGTCAGCAAGACCAGGCCCGCCGCGCCATAACCGGTGTAGCGCCAGACGTTCTTGCGGGCAGCCAAATGTAGGCCATAACAAGCGGCGAAGCTGAAGAGCACGGCGACCGGCAACAGCAGCCAGCGCCACCCAGTGAGCAGCACGTTGGTCAGGCTCAAGTGGACCGGCACGGCCACGGCCGCCAGTGAGTACGGGAAGATCAGATAAGGCGACTTGGGCAGGACGGTGAGCCCTGCGGTGAACGCCAGCGCGAGCAAAGTGCCGTAGATAAGCCTGTTCCACGGCGCCGGATCGGCGGGCTGCGCGCCAAACACGGTCGCGAAGAATTCACCCGTCAGACGATGTGCCTCCGGACTGAACAGAATCGTGAAGTGATCGGATAGCGGGACCAGCCGCACCCCTTCGTGGTGAAAACCAGACGGCTCCAGTGATCCGGCGAGCATGAGCAGGGACGGCGACGCAGGCGCGGGGGTGGGCAATGACAACGTCACCACGGCGTGCAGGCGCGGCCGCTGCTCGGCATAACGGACCACCGCGTCAGCACCCATCGAGTGGCCGAGCAAACCGATGCGTCCTAACGGGACGCCCAGGGTGCGCAGGTGGCTCACGGCGACGGCGAGATCTTGCTGAAGCCTGCGGGACGGGTCCAAAGGCAGGGGATAGAGGTTGGTTCCGTGCCCGGAGAAGTCCAGCGACACGACCAGAAAGCCCTGCCGCGCCAGCGTTTGCGCATAGGGCCGCATCATCGCCGCCGATCCGCCGAACCCGTGCGCGATGACGATGCCGGATCGGCGCTCGGGCAAGCGGGGATCGCGCAGCACCTCGAGCGGCACTCCATCCACGACGGTGGACGTCTGCGCCAGTCCGGAGCCCTCCCGGATCAGGCCGGCTGTCCCGGCCGTGAACAGGCAAAGGGCGATCAGCGCGGTGAGGGGCCGCAGATTCCGCATGGGAAACATCAAAGCAGACGGCGGCGGTGTGGAAAGATCTGCTGATGTGGCACTGATCTACGTTGGCTCTTACGGCTCGGGCATCCGCTGCTTCCGGCAGAACTTGGACACGGGCGAGCTGACCGTCGCCCATCCGCCGCTAGACGTGGCCGATCCGTCGTTCCTGGCTTGGCATCCGTCGGGGGCTTACCTTTACGCGGTTTGTGAGCGGGATCCGGGCCGCATCGCCGCGGTGGCCGTGGCCGAGGACGGGTCGCTCACGCTGCTCAACACGGAACCCACCGGCGGAACGTCACCGTGCCACCTCGCGATCGACGCCGAGGGCGAATTCGCCGTCGTGGCGAACTACTCCAGCGGATCGGTGTCGGTGCACCCGGTGCGGGCCGGACAGGTCGGGGCACGGACAGATCTGGTTCAGCACACCGGAACGGGGCCCAACGCTGAGCGCCAAGAGGGTCCTCATGCGCATATGGTGAGCTTCACCAAGTACCCGCGAATGGTGCTGGTGACCGACCTTGGCACGGACCAGATCATGACCTATCGGCTTGAACCCGAGGGCACCTTGACCCAGATGGGGTCGGCGGCGATGACGCCGGGAAGCGGGCCGCGGCACATGGCACACCACGAAAGCGGGCGCCTCTATATCGACGGCGAGCTGGACACGATGGTCGATATCTGCGAGGTGCGCGCGTCCGGCGCGATGATCCGGTCCGTGGAGCGGCATTCGGCGATGGTGGGCGAGGTGCCCAGTGGCAACCTCCCGAGCCACCTTGAGCTGCATGGCAAACACCTCTACGTCGCCAACCGTGGGGCAAACTGCATCAGCGTGTTCGAGACCGACCCTTGGCGTCCCGTCATAGACGTGCCCACGGGAGGCGACTGGCCGCGTCACTTCGCGATCGCGAACGGCTTTATGTACGTGGCGAACCAGAACAGTGGTGACATCGCGGTGTCGCGTTTGGACGGTGGCGTGCCCGGCGGTTTCCAGTTCGCGGCCGAGGTTCCGGGCGCGTCCTGTGTGCTACCAGTGCAGTCTTCCTGAGCTGACGTCGGCGGCTAGCGCGCGGCAATAGGTGAGCTCGGTACCGGTCATCGCGCGCTGATACTCGGTTTCGACGAGAAAGAGCCGGGGCAGGAAACTTCCCGCCTCTTTCAAATCGTTGTCCAGAGCGGACAGTTGCGCCTCCAGGAGCGTCACACGCTTGTCCAGTGCGGCGGCCACTTCGCTCGCGGCCAGCGAGGGCATGAACGCCAGCGCCGCTGGGAACTCCGGGAACTCCCGCGCCGGCGTCGAGAACATGGTGTAGAGCCAGTCATGCAGAGTCTCGCGGCCCGTTTCGGTGATCTCGTACACCGTCCTTTCTGGACGGTTCTCGGCGCGTGCCGTTGACTGCACGGCGATGAGGCCATCGCGTACGAGACGCTCGATCGTCTGGTACACGCTGTTGCGCTGCGCGACGTTCACGACCTCATCTTTGTGCCGTTCCTTGATCAGCTGCTGCATGCGATAGGCGTGCATGGGCTCCTCGGTGAGCATCGACAACACGGCCATGGCCAGCACTGATCGGCGAGATGACATGGGTCTCAGCATACCGTTTGACATATGACTAGTCATAACATGTATAGTGTGAGTATGACTAAGAAAGCATTGATCATCGGAGGCGGCATCGCCGGGCCGGTTACCGCGATGGCGCTGCGGAAGGCCGGCATCGAGTCAGTGGTTTACGAGGCCTATGGGCGCACGTCTGACGGTGTGGGCGCATTCCTCACCCTCGCGGTGAACGGTCTGGAAGCCCTGCGCCAGCTGGATCTGCATGACCTGGTCTGCGATCTGGGCATGGACACGCCCGGCATGCGCATGAGCAACGGCAAGGGCAAGCAACTCGTGAACTTCCCGATGTATGGCCGCACGATCGACCGCAGCGATCTTTACGTGGCGCTGCGCGATGAGGCGGTCCGCCGCGGGATCCAGATTGAGTACGGCAAACGGCTCGTCAATGCCGCTGGCGGCACCGCCTCCTTCGAGGACGGCACTTCGGCGACCGGTGATTTCATCGTGGGCGCCGATGGGCTGCGTTCAAGGGTGCGTTCCTTGATCGATCCCAACGCGCCGAAGGCTCGCCACATCGGCCTGCTCAACACCGGTGGCTACGCGCGGGGCGTTCACCTGCCGGGCAAGCCGGGCGAGGCCAACTTCATCTTCGGCAAGCGGTGCTTCTTCGGATACTTCATCCACCCGGGCGGTGACGTGTGGTGGTTCGCCAATCCACCGTCCAAAAAGGAGCCGACCACGGCCGAACTAGCCAGCGTTGACTGGCGGGCCCGGTTGCACACGCTGCTTGACGGTGACGTGGGCCCGATGCACCGAATCATCGACGCGACCGAAAAAGTCATCCCGGGCTGGAACACCTACGACTTCCCGACCGTGCCCAAGTGGCACAACGACACCATGGTCATCGTCGGCGACGCGGCACACGCCACTTCGCCATCGTCAGGACAAGGCGCCTCCATGGCCATCGAGGACGCCATCGTTTTAGCCAAATGCCTAAGAGACATAGGGGGTACTCCGAAAGCCTTCGCCGCGTTCGAAAAAGCCCGCCGTGAGCGGGTCGAGCGGATCGTCGCCCACGGCAAGCGCAGCGGTGATGGCAAGGCGCCAGGCCCTGTCGGGGCACTGTTCCGTGACCTGATGATGCCTATCTTCCTGCGCCAGATGGAGAAGAAGAACTCACTGGGCTGGATGTATGAGTACCGCGTCGATTGGAACGCCGTCGCTAGCTGAGGTTCCTGTGCTCGTCCTGTGAGGGCAGGCGGACCGTGAAGACTGTCCTACCCGGACGGCTGTCAACGCTGACTGTCCCGTGATGCGCGGCGACCACAGCCGACACGATCGCTAGCCCGAGCCCTGTGCTGCCAGCGGCTCGCGAGCGCGACGAGTCGCCCCGGGTGAACCGCTCGAAGATCTCGGGCTGCAGCTCTGGCGGAATCCCGGGCCCGTTGTCAGCGATGGTGACGACGGCGTTAGTACCCTCAAGGGAAAGGGCGACAGAGACGGTCGTCCCTTGTGGAGTGTGGGTGCGCGCATTGGCGAGCAAGTTCGCGAACACCTGATGCAGGCGTGCGTCGTCACCGGTCACGCTCACGGGATCGGCGGGCAGATCCAGACTCCACCGGTGATGCGGCCCAGCGATTTGCGCGTCGCTGATGACATCGACGATGAGCCGTGACAGGTCCACCGCACCGTCGGCTAGCGGGCGTCCTTCGTCGAGGCGGGCCAGGAGCAACAGGTCTTCCACGAGCGTGGTCATCCGGGCTGACTCTGACTCGACACGGCTGATGGCGTGCGCCACGTCGGGTGGCACCTGGTCCTTGCTGCGCCGGGTCAACTCGGCGTAGCCACGGATAGCGGCTAACGGAGTACGCAATTCATGGCTGGCATCGGCGACGAAATGCCGGACCCTGGTCTCGCTCGCCTGGCGAGCGGCAAGAGCCGCGGCGACGTGTTCGAGCAAGCGGTTGAGCGCGGAACCCACCTTGCCGACTTCGGTCTTAGGATCGGTGTAAGCCTCCGGCACCCGCTCTGACAAGGCAACCGTGCCCCGGTCAAGCTCCAATTCGGACACTCGCGTCGCCGTCGCGGCCACGCGGTCCAACGGGCGCAGGGTCCGCCGCACCACGATCGTGCCCAGCAGCGCCGCGGCGCCGATGCCGATTACGGAAACCAGCGTGACCACACCGGCCAGCCGCCAGATGGTCTCGTTCACTCCGTCGAGCGGGAGCCCGGCTACAACGGTGTCGCCGTTGGAGAGCTTCGTCGCGGCCACGCGGTACTCACCCAAGCCGGGAATGTCCAAAGTGGAGGGTTTGCTGTTCGCGGGGACCGATGCCAGCGGCTCGGCTTGATTGGCGGGAAGCCGTTCCGGGTAGCCATGCGCGGCCACCACGATGTCGGCCACGACATTGCCATTGCGGATAAGCGCGCCTACCGTCTGGTCCGGAATCCCGGGCGCTGTAAGGAAGTTGGGTCCGTGCGGGGGAGCGCCTTCAATAGAATCACCAGTTGGTACGCAGCCCTGCCCGCCCTGGCCACCTTGCTTGCTGGGCGCGTTTCCTTCGTTCTTCTTGGTGCGCACCAGAATGTCGCTGAGCTGAGTGTCGAGCCGGTCGGCGAGGAAACGCTCAAGCGCGACCGTGGTCAGCACTCCCACGATCGCGCTGGTGAGCACCAGCAACCCGGCGAAGATGGCGATCAGCCGGGTGCGTAACGGCCAGCTACTCCGTCGGTTTGAGGACATAACCCGCGCCCCGCATCGTGTGAATCATCGGTGGACGGCCCGCGTCGACTTTCTTGCGCAGGTAAGAGATGTAGAGCTCAACGACGTTGGCCTGGCCGCCGAAGTCGTAATTCCAGACGCGGTCGAGAATCTGGGCCTTGGATAGCACGCGGCGAGGATTGCGCATCAGATAGCGCAGCAGCTCGAACTCCGTCGCGGTCAGAATCACTGGTTCGCCACCGCGGTAAACCTCACGGCTGTCTTCATCAAGCGTGAGATCACCGACCGTCAGCACGGCGCTTTCCTTCGCCGTGACCATGGTTGAGCGCCGCAGCAGCGCCCGAAGACGCGCGACCACCTCTTCAAGACTGAACGGCTTGGTGACGTAGTCGTCGCCGCCGGCGGTCAGCCCATTGACGCGGTCCTCGACGGCATCTCGTGCGGTCAGGAAGAGCACCGGGATCGCCGGGTCGTGCGCTCGCATCCGGCGCATCACCTCAAGGCCATCGATGTCGGGCAGCATCATGTCGAGCACCACCGCGTCCGGGCGGAACTCGCGGGCCACCCGCACCGCGCTCGTTCCATCGCCAGCCGTGCTGACCGTCCAGCCTTCATAGCGCAACGCCATGGCGAGCAGCTCTGACAGCGTGCTCTCGTCATCCACGACCAGCAAGCGCGGGGGTTCGCCATCCGGGCGGCGCAGGTCGGCATCGATACGGCCCATGCCTGACAGCATGCACCCAGGTGCTATGCCGATGTTGTGGGTTTCCTATGACTAACCTGTGAGCGGGCCAGACCAGTGAGCGCGAATTGGCCCTCGAAGGCTAGCTCAGGACGTGACAGGGTCGGTCGCATGGAGATCTTGCGGTACACGGCGTTTAGCGATCATCCCGAGGGCGGAAACCCTGCCGGGGTCGTGCTCGACGCGACCGGCCTGAGCGATGGCGACATGCTGAGCATCGCCGCCGAGGTCGGGTACTCCGAGACCGCGTTCCTGTTCCCCAATGGCGACGTGCGCTACTTCAGCCCGAAGGCGGAAGTGCCGTTCTGTGGTCACGCGACGATCGCCCTCGCTGCCGCTCACGCTGAGCGATTTGGTGCCGGTGAACTGGTGCTGAACACTTCCGTAGGCCCTGTCCCGGTAACGACAGCGGTCGATTCCGCCGTCGCGACCGCGACGTTGACGAGCGTGGAGCCGAAGCTGGAACCGTTGGATCCTGCTGAGGTGCTCGCCGCGCTCGGCTGGGCGGTCAGTGACCTGGACCCATCGCTGCCGCCACGGGTGGCTTTCGCTGGCGCTTGGCATCCGGTTATCGCTGCCGGTTCACGTGACCGGCTGGCTCGCCTGGACTACGACTTCGACCAGCTAGCCGGGCTGATGCACCGTCGTGAGTGGACAACCGTGAGCTTGATATGGCGCGAGTCGCCGCTGGTCTTCCACGCCCGCAATCCGTTTCCGCCCGGTGGCGTGGTCGAGGACCCGGCCACCGGCGCCGCCGCCGCTGCGCTGGGCGGCTACCTGCGTACGCTCTCGCTGGTCGAGACACCCACGACGGTGACTATCCACCAAGGTCACGACATGGGCAGGCCCAGCCTGATCTCCGTGGACATCGGACCGTCAGGCGGCATCAAGGTCACCGGACAATCCGTCTTGCTAACACTATGATCGGCGGGTGACCTATACCGGTGCCGCCCCAGGCGTCCGTGAACTCGGCGCTCTGACCATCAGCAAAGTCTCCGTCGGGCCGATGGACAACAACGCCTATCTGTTGCTGTGCCGGGAAACCGGTGCCCAGCTGCTCATCGACGCGGCCAACGAGCCGGAGCGGCTGCTAGCCCTCGCCGAAGGCCGCCTGAGCGCCGTCGTGACCACACACCGGCACCAGGACCACTGGGCCGGTGCGCTGGAAGAAGTCGTCGCCGCGACCGGTGCGGTCACTTACGCTGGCCGTCTTGACGCCCCCGAAATCGCTGTGCCGACGCAGGTCCTCGTCGACGACGGTGACACCGTCTCCTTTGGAGCGATCGAACTCCAGGCGATCCACTTAAGTGGACACACCGAGGGCAGCATCTCCTTGCTGTACAACGACCCTGACGGTCACCCACACCTGTTCACGGGCGATTGCCTCTTCCCTGGCGGCATCGGCGGCACGTGGGGTGACCCGGCAGCGTTCACGTCCCTGTTCGAAGGCGTGGAGACGAAAATATTCGGCCGCCTCCCAGACGAGACGTGGGTCTATCCCGGACACGGCAAGGACACCACCCTCGGCGCGGAACGCCCCTCCCTGCCCGAGTGGCGCGCCCGCGGCTGGTAGACGAAGCCGAACCCGTTGCGGTAAGCCATTCGACCCCCATCGGTGGGGGTCCTTGGTGATAGCCTGTGCCCTTGCCGTCACGGGGAGGGTAAATGCTTCAGCTATTCCTAGGTATGCTGCTCGTCGCGTACATCGTCCGGCTAATTGTCGTCTTGTCGCGAGGGGTCACCGGTTCTCGGATGGCGATCACAGGACTGGTCATTCAGCTCCTGGGCGCCATCGCTTTCGTCCCCTTCATTCTGATGCTGTCGCTGATTCTCGTGGTGCCCAGCCGCGTGATGTGGCTATCGCTGCTGCCTGGGTCGGCACTCACGATAATCGGCGTGATCCTTTGGGCCATGGGCCGCCGGGGCGAACGCGAACCGTTCCTGCCGAGGCCAACGCTAGAGCAGCAACGGGCGATCGACGATGACATGTGGGGCTGGGAGCCGAATGCCGAAAAATTCCATAAGCCCGAAGGATCATAAGCAGCCTGAAGCCAGATCATGGGCAGGTTTGGCAATTGCTAGGGGAATGCAAATCTGTCATGACCGCTCTAGTTGCAGATTGACTCATTGACATACATTGCCTTCATGAAGCGTACTTCGCGTATCCTCGCACGGCTCGCAGCCGTCGCCTTCCTCGCCTCAGCCGGAGTCGCCACCGCGGCTCCAGCTCAGGCCGCTTCCCTATCCGTCTGGCTCGGGTGCGAGTCGCTCGGCCGCTACTCGGTGTTCTGCGAGCGCACCATCAGTGGCGGTGTAGCCCCGTTCACCACCAAGTGGTACTACAACAACACCCACTTCCCCTCGCAGGACAACAAGGCCTACACCAGCTGGGGTTGTACCGTGGGATATCCCAACGTATACAAGGTCGTCGTCACTGACGCCACCGGTGCCAGTGTTCCCGTCAGCCGCAACGTCATCTGCCGCAGCGGATTGCCGTGATGAACATACAAAACTGACCAAGCGTGGCCCAGCCGTCACCGGCCGGGGCCACGCCTGTCGGCGCGAATATTTGCGTAACGGTTACCAGCGTGGGAATCCTTGGTCATGCCAGCCGGACCGAATCGCTTGCTAGCAAACACCTTTGCCTGACACCGTGGCCCGAAAGCGACGGCGGTGCTCAATGACCTGCGGCGCCTGTCACTCTTAGCCTCCTGGCAATGCGGAAAGCATTTCGGTGAATGCGCGCGGATGAACGATGGGGATTCCGTACTTCGCGGCTTTCTGAGATTTGCCTGACATCGTGTCTGGGTCTGCGGCTACAAGCATCCGGGTTTTCTTCGTGACCCCGCTGCCGACGCGAAGTCCGGCACGAGTGGCTCTAGCCTCCCATACCTCACGTGGGTCGCCCATGTCGCCGGTGAAAACGACAATGTCTCCAGCGCACAGATGTATAGTCCCCGCAAGCCTTGTCGACGCGCCCGCGACCAGTGCGACTGCGTGTTTCGCGGTACGGAGGGCTTGGTCAACGGAGCCATGCAGGCCAAGCAACGTCGCAACGGCCTCTAAGTCGCTCACCTCAGCGGCGGTTAACACGCCGTCAGACATAGCGACGGTTGCTAGCGCCTGAAGATAATCCCGGTGCAGCTCAAGGACATCTTCCTTGCTGAGGTTGAGACTGTTCGCGACAGCGACCAGGGCGTCGGCCTCCGTAGCGGAGACATAACGGTCGAGCAACGCGCGATCGAGCACATCCAGGTAGGCATCTGTGTCCTGGTTGGACGTGCGGGGGAGGCGCTCGACAAGACGGGACAGAAAGTGGCTCTCAACGTGGCCTTCAGCACGCCGAAGTACAGGGGAAAAAGCGACTGCGGGAAGATTCGGCCAATGCTGGTACGGAGTCACCCAACGCCACGGTGGCGGGGTTCCACCAATCGAAATAAAGTAGGCCAGCAGTTCTGCTGCGGCGCGCGCATCGTGCGAAGCGGCGTGTGCGTTTGTCAGATCGATTCCGGCTATCGCGCAACAGTCAAGCAAGCCGCGGCCCGATGAGGGAAGGAATTGACCTGCAAGGCGCATGGTGCACAGTCCATGGTCTTGAGTCAGTGAGAGTTCGACGCCGAGCCGTCGATACTCGCTAAGCAGGAACTGTGCGTCGAAGGGGAGGTTGTGCGCGACAAGCACACGTGACCGGAGAAGGTCAGCGACCAAACCCGCCACATGGCTGAAGGTTGGCGCTTGGCGCGCCTCCGCAGCAGATATGCCATGAATATGTTGCGGCCCTAGATCTCTTTCAGGGTTGATAAGCGTGCACCACTCGGATTCGATCTCGCCCGAGTCAGCGACATGCACAATCGCGATCTCAACGATGCGGTCGTGCCACGAGGCCCGCAGTCCGGTAGTTTCGAGATCTATGACTGCGTATGGCATGACTGTCCTCCAGACCGACCACTGATTCTTGAAGAGCTCCACCATCTCCAATGCATGCCTTCTTATCTATGGGCTGCCCCGGTCGGGCGAGAAGACACTTAGTTAGGTTAGTACGGAAAACAGCTGGCCTCGCTTGGCGATCATCCGATACACAACGTCCTGAGTGGACAATGTGCGTACGCGTCTGGCTCAAGCTCCACCGAAGACACCATTGTTACTAGCGCTGCCGGAATCGAGGAGCCGAGTTGCCGCCCGCGATAGACCTGCCTTTCGCCGGCTTCGGTCATGAGCGCAGAGGCTATGCATGACGGCAAGTCGCGGGATCCATGCAAGGTGGCGGTGGCGCATGCCGTCTTCATTGGTGAAGGAGGTGGTGCGGTGGATGACGTCAGCAGACGGGAGTTCACGGCGTTTGTCGTGCAGCGCAGCCATGTGCTGCTAAGAGCGGCTTATGCGCTGACCGGTGATCAGCATGCGGCGGAGGATCTGTTGCAGAACGCGCTGGCGAAAGCGGCACTGCGCTGGAAGAGCATTCGCACCAGCGAAGAGGCTTATGTGCGCAGGGTTCTGTACCGGGATTTCATCTCCGCCTGGAGATGGCGGCGTAGGCGGCCGGAGCAATTGCATGGAGATCTGCCCGAGTGGCGTGGGCAAGAAGACCATGCCCTGGCGGTGACGCAGCGGGTCACGTTGTATGACGCGATTGGCAAGCTGCCGCCAAAGCAGCGGGCCGTGTTGGTGCTGCGGTATCTGGAGGACCTGAGCGAGAAGCAGGTCGCCGAGGTGCTCGGTTGCTCGACGGGGACGGTGGCGAGTCAGGCGTCGCGTGCCCTGGCCAAGCTGCGCGAGGACCTCATGACGCAAGAAGGGCTGAGCGGGCAGATCAGGGAGGTGCTGACACTATGAACCTAGACCAAGGCGTCCGGGAAGCATTGCGGCATAAGGCAAATGAAGCACGCCCCGCGGAGCTTGCCGAAGCGGCGCTCAGGCAAGCGAAACGTGTCCAGTCCAGACGGTGGATGGCGATGGGCACGGGGCTGCTCGCCCTCGTGCTGACGGCCGCGTTCGGGGTGACGCAGCTGACGGGCAAGCCGGATGCGCCCGCAGTGGAAATTAGCCCTGAGATTCCCGATCCGGAGACGGGCAAGCTGCCGTTGGGACTCGGCTGGTACTTAGTGGCTGGGCCGGGCGAAGGTGGTGCTTTCGTGTGGGATCCGCAAGCAGGGAAGTTCGCCTTCTATCCGCACAGTGCCGTCTGGCAGTCGCCCGTGGGCGGAAGGCTCGCTGTGCACGCGGTGAAAGCCAAGTCGTTCTACATCATGGTTCCATCGGAGCCCACCTGGGATCTGTTGCGGGGACAGGATATCGCTGACCGGCCGCAGTGGAACGCCAACGGGACAAAGATTCTGTTCGGAGTCAGCACCAGCGAGACCGGCACGGCCGAGTACCGGATCGCCGATGTCCAAACCCGGACGGTGACAACGCTTCAGCTCGGCTGTGATCCGCGCTGTAAGCTGGTTTGGCTGCCGGGACAGTCCGTTGTGGGGCACCACACCGCAACGGGGATGGACCTGTATTCCGTGTCGGGGCAACCCATGGGATCTGTTGGCTATCAAGCGGTTAGCTCGACGTCATGGTCGGCCGATGGCTCGCTCGTCGTGGGAAGTGTCAACGGTGAGCCCGCGCTGATTGATGCCGGAACGGGCCAGAAGTTTTGCCGACTGTCTGGGATGGACAGTCCGAGCAGACTGGTCTACTGGCGGGAGAACAAGGATTTCATGGCGATGGGCGAGGAACTCGGCTATTACGACACCTCGTGCAAGCTGGTCTTCTCGACGACCTTGCCATCGCGGTGGATACCCACGGAACAGGATCAGTTCACGCTCGTGAAGGAGTGACCGCGACGGGCTGCCCCGCGATCATTTCGGGGCGGCCCGTCACGATGAGCCAGGCGGGAAGGACGGTGATGGCGAGCACCATCAGGACTACGGGATTCGGCACGAGAGCGGCGGCGACGAAGATGCTGATCCAGCCCGACCGCGTTATCGCGAGCGTGATGCCGAGGACGGAGCAGGCGACCGTCAATGACACGGGGATGCTGGGCAATAGCGCGTGCACGAGGAAGCCGAAGGCCGCGCCAATGAACACGGCCGGGAAGATCTTTCCACCCCGGAAGCCCGTTACCCCGGCGACCAGCAAGGCGAGCAGTTTGATTCCGGTGATCGCGGCTAGTGCGCCAGCGCTTTCAGAGCTATACCGCGTGGCCAGCTCCTGCATCTGCTCCAAGCCCTTGAAGAGCGTGATTTCGCCGCCCAGCGCACCCAGCAGTCCTAAGCAGACACCGCCAGCGACGAGGATGACGAACGGGTGCCGCAGTTGATGGAAAAGCCGATAGAGACGGGGAAAGACCCATGTCGCGGCGAGCCCAACGATGGCTGCCGCCATGGCGATGGCGAAAGCGGCCAGGAACCCGGGAAGTCTGAGTCCCGGAAACGCGGGCAGGTTCATGGACATCGTGCCGCCGGACGAGAGTGCCAGCGCGGTCAAGCCTCCTGCGGCCGCCGCGGCTAGTGGAGCGAACAGGCGGTCCCAGAGCGACTCGTCGCTCTTTTGCGTGGCAAGCGTTTCCGTGAGCATGAGGGCCGCTGCGATGGGTGTGCCGAAAAGGGCGCCAATTGTTCCCGCTGAAGCAAGCCCGGCCCACTGCGATGAGGTAACCTGCGGCAGCATCCGGGCGCCGAACGCGATAGCCAGACTGACGTTGGCTCCCAAGATCGGAAACTCGGGGCCGAGGCTGACCCCGCAAGCCAGGCCGATGATGGCGGCCAGCAGAAGACTCGGCACTGTGGACACGGGGCTGGGCGCGTGCATGAGGCCGACGGTCGCCGGGTCAGGCCCGGCGTGACCGGGTATGAGCCAGACGGTCAGTCCTACCGCGACTCCGGCGAAGGTGAGCACGATGAAAATCCACCAACGCGAGTCGTGTGTGAAGCCGAGCGCTGAGGGCAGCGTTTCCCAGATGAGGTGATGCAGCCAGGTCTCGGCGATCAGGTCCATGAGGACGAGCACCAATGCGCTGCCCACCCCGGCGAGGAGCGCGGGGATGAGCTGCTTCACGAGCTTTCGCGCCGGCAACTCTGTCATTAGGCAACAATAAGGACATGTCTCCGCGAACGCGCCTGATTGCTGGAACCGCCGGCCTCGTGTTTGCGTACTTCACGGTCCCGGTCGACAACCGCGGCAACACCGTGCTTCGCGTTCTGCTGACCTTCGGTGCGCTCGCCCTGGTCACCGTGCTCATCGTGCAGCAGGTGCGACATCAGATGCGGCGGGCCGGTTCTCCACTATGGACGCTGGCGCTCGCCCTGGTCGCCGGGGTGCTGGCCTTCGCGCTGGCCGACTACCTCGTCGCGACGGTCCGGCCAGGGGAGTTCATCGACCTGAACACGAGGCTCGACGCGCTGTATTTCGCGCTAACGACCCTGGCCACGGTCGGCTACGGCGATGTTCATGCCGAAGGGCAGATAGCCCGTACGGTGGTCAGCATCCAGCTTGCATTCAACATTCTGGTGCTGACCACCGCGGCGTCAGTGTTCGTTGGCGAGCTCCGGTCCCGGAGCCGCAGGGCTAGCGATAGTTGACGTAGAGATCGCCGGAAACCGTCTTGGCCTGAATGACGGCCGGACCGTCGCCGAAGACGTCGACTTTGCGTTCGCCCGACGTCGTTTCCGCGCTCACCCGGTAACCACCCGTGCTGCGTGGCACGGACACCCGTAGATCTCCCGAGGTCGTCTCGGCGACGATCGTGGCCGGTGCCGTGCTGAACGACAGCGTCAGATCGCCGGAGACGCTGTGAGCGCTGACCGAGGAGGAACTGGTCTCCTCGGCGGTCAGGTCGCCGGAGACCGTTCGCAGCTCCAGCTTGCCGGCCGCGCCACCGGTGCGCAGGTCACCGGAAACCGTGGTCACCCGGATTTCCCCTGTCACGCCAGCGGTTTCGACGTCGCCAGAGGAGGTGTCCGCGATGACGGTCAGGGCACGGGAGGTTTCGGGAATGGTGACGACGTATTTGATGGAGCAGTCGTCAGAATCGGCGTCACCGCACAGGTGTGAGACGGTGAGGCTGGTGCCGTTCCACGTTTCGCGGTAGCGGGGCTTGTCTTCCCCGGTCCAGCGGAACCAGCGCTGGATGCCGATTTCGCTTCCGGAACCGGTTTTCACGACGACATCGCTCGCTTCGAAGTCGTGGAACTCGATGCGGGAGATCTCTTGTGTGAACGAAGACAGGTTGGTGTCGCGTCTTATCTCCATATCCGGGCGCATGATCGCCCACGTGACGATGACTCCGACGATGAGAACGGTGACGGTGAACGCCGCGGCAAGCAGGCGCCAGATGGCTGAGGTGCTCATTTTGGCCTCTCGTTGAGGTATTGGAGGACGGCTAGCACCCGGCGGTGGTCGTTATCGGCCGGCGGCAGCCCAAGCTTGGCGAAGATGTTGTTGACGTGTTTACCGACCGCGCTGTCGGTGATGAACAGGGCACCCGCGATCGCTGAGTTGGACCGGCCTTCGGCCATGAGGGCGAGCACTTCCTGCTCCCGTGGCGTGAGCCGGTCGAGCGGAGCGGACCGGCGGCGCACCAGGATCTGTGCCACGACTTCGGGATCGAGCGCGGTGCCGCCTTCGGCGACCCGCCTGAGCGCGGCCAGGAACTCGCCGACGTCGGCGACCCGGTCCTTGAGCAGGTATCCAACACCTCTGGTGTTGCCGGACAACAGTTCCGAGGCGAATTGCTCTTCGACGTATTGCGACAGCACGAGAACCGCGATCGACGGCCACTGCCGGCGGATCACGAGCGCGGCCCGCAGTCCTTCGTCGGTGAACGACGGTGGCATCCGCACGTCGATGACCACGAGGTCGGGCTGGTGCTCTTCGACCGCTGTCAGGGTGGTTTCCGCATCACCAAGCGCGGCAAGCACTTCGAAGCCGCTGGTGTTGAGCAGGCGGACGAGCCCTTCACGCAAGAGGACCGAGTCCTCACCGATTACGACTCGCATGGCAACTCCACCGTGATGACCGTTGGCCCGCCAGCGGGGCTGCTGACCCGCAGGGTGCCGTCAACGGAACTGACTCGCTGGGACAGGCCGCGCAGTCCACTGCCACGCGCGGGATCGGCACCACCGACCCCGTCGTCGCGGATCGTCAGGTAGAGCACGTCGCCCACCCGGCGGACCGTGATGTCCACCGCCTTGGCTGAGGCGTGTTTGGCGACATTCGTGAGTGCTTCGGAGACAACGAAATAGGCGATCGCTTCCACTGTCGGGGAGGGACGTTTGGTCACGTCGACGGACAGGTGTGCGGGCACGGGTGAGCGCGCGGCGATGCCTGACAAAGCCGCGTCCAGGCCGCGATGGTCGAGCACGGCCGGGTGGAGCCCGCGTACGAGCTGGCGCAGTTCTGTGAGCGCTTGCTTGGCTTCATCGTGCGCGGCGGCGATGACTTCCCGGGCGCGATCGTCCACATCGGATAGTGATTCGCGGGCCATGCCGAGGTTCATCGCCAGGGAGACGAGCCGTTGCTGCGCACCGTCATGCAGGTCGCGTTCGATGCGTCGGCGCTCGGCGTCGGCGGCGTCAACGACTTCGGCGCGGCTCTCGGTGAGCACTTCGACGCGTTGCTCCAGCTCTTCGGTGCGGGTGAGCTGAAGCATGACCTGGGCCGCCTTGAGATCGAGGCGAGCGAGCATCAAAGCGGCCGCGATCGCGGCCACGACTAGGAAGACGCTGATGGTGTAGAAGATGGTCCACGTCACCGGGGTCGACAGGTCTTGTCCAAACACAAACGTGCCGGGGCTTTGGAAGACGGGAAGGAGCGCGGAAACGATGGCAAGTGACCAGAGGGCGATGATAATGGCGCCCCCGACGATTCCGGTGAGGCAGCCGGCTGCCGCGTGATACCAGAACCCGCGCCACGAGGCGGCTTTGTGCCGCGCTGGCGGCAGCGTGAGTTCTTCGCTCAGCAGAGCGGCGAATCGTGAGCGCTGCAAGATGGTGCACGCCCGCGAAACCGCGAACACGGTTTCCCTGGCGGCCGGGGCACCCACGATGGAGGCGGCCATGACCAGGGCGATCACCCCGGTGGTGTGCACGAGTGACCCCGTGACCACCGCGACAGGAAGCCCGGTGACCGCGTGCACCGTCGCCTTCCATGACTTCGTGATCGCTGTTCGCATGTGACCACGGTAGGGAATGCCCCTGGCCTGCGTCACGGTGCCTGCCCTCCGGACGGTGGTGAGGCTAGCCCCACCCCGGGAACGGCATCGCGCACTACCGACTTTGGCTGGCCCAGACAGCAGGCTGCGTGCCATGACGAGATTTCTGGGACGGATGTGTTTTCGCCACCGCTGGATCGTGGTGGCGCTCTGGCTCGCCATCGCCGTTGGCGGGGGGCTTTCCGTGGGAGGCGTGTTCGAGAAACTGGGCGATACGAACACGCTGTCGGGCACCGAATCGGGGGAGGGACGCCAACTACTCATTGACGCCCGTGATAGCGGTGGCCAGGTAATCGCCTTGTGGGAAGGCGTGGACCCGGCGGCGGCGAGCGTCAAAGACGCTGTCGCCAAGGCACGGGCTGAGCTCGGGCAGATCCACGGCATCCAAAAGACCGAGGAGATCGCGGCCACCGACGGCCGCGGTATCGCGATTGTGGCCACGCTGACCGAAGAGGAACCGAAGGGTGCCGACAACGCGGCCAGCTATCGATTGCGCCAGCTGGCCGGGACGCAACCCGGCTCGACGGTCAGTATCGGCGGCAGCGAAATCATGGGCGATGAGATCAACGACCAGGTACAAGAGGACCTCAACCGGGCCGAGTTCAGCTCGCTGCCGGTGACCGTGCTCGTGATGATCTTCGTGTTCGCCGGGCTCGCGGCGGCCGGAGTGCCGCTGATCGCCACCCTGGCCACGGTCGCGGGTGCCTTCGCGGTCCTGCTTGGGTTCTCACAGTTCATCGATCTCGACGCCGACATCATCAGCGTGGTGAGCATGCTCGGGCTGGCTCTGTGCATCGACTACTCGCTGCTGTTGGTGGCGCGTTACCGCGAGGAGCTGGCGGCCGGGTATGACCGGGCCGAAGCGGTGGAGCGCACGTGGGCACGAGCGGGCCGGACGATCGCCTTCAGCGCACTAATCGTGATCTCGGGTCTGTTCGGGTTGTTCTGCTTCGATGAGCCGCGGTTGCGGGCGATGGGCGCGGCTGGAATCTCGGCCACCATCGTCGCTTTGCTCAGTGCGCTGACCCTCAGCGCCGCGCTGATTCGCTTGTTCGGGCGCTGGATCAAGCCGTCCAAACGTCGCGTGAAGCCAGCCGACACCGGGTTCTTCGCTAGCTTCGCGCGATGGGTGCAGAAACGCCCGCTGTTGGTAGCTATGGGAACCGCGGCGGTGCTTCTGGCCATGGGAGCGCCTTTGCTCACGGCGACGGTCAAACTGCCTGACATGCAAGGGCTTCCGCGTACGATCGAGTCGGTGCGCGTGGCCGACGCGCTCAACGATCGTTACGGCCAGAACAACAACCCGGCCATCGTCGTGGTCGCCCGCACAGCACCGTCCACTCTGGACAGCTGGGCGGCCAAGTGGAACGCGTCGGCCAGTCCAGCCAAGCAAGTAAGCCCTGGCCTGGCCAGCATCGCGTTTACCGTGGATGGTGACGCTCAGGCCGCACCAGCGCGGGAACTGGTCGCCAGCATGCGCGCTGACCGGCCGTCGGGCGGGGAGAGCTGGGTGACCGGTGACAGTGCCGTCATCGTTGACCTGCGGGCGAAACTGGCCGCTGGGTTGCCTTATGCCGTTGGTGTCGTGGTGCTGGCGATGTTCGTGTTGCTGTTCCTCATGACGGGCTCGCTCGTGGTGCCGGTCAAGGCATTGCTCATGAACTTTGTTTCGCTGGGGGCGACCTTCGGAGTACTCACTGGGGTTTTCGAGCATGGCTGGCTTTCCGGGCCGCTGGATACCTTGACGATCGGCGGGCTTGACCCGTTCGTCATCGTGCTGGTCTTCGCTTTCGGGTTCGGGCTGTCGATGGACTACGAGGTTTTCCTGCTTTCACGCATCAAGGAGCAGGTGGACGCGGGTTACAGCACGGATGTCGCGGTGCAGCGCGGGTTGCAGCAATCCGGGCGCATCATCACCTCGGCGGCGATGCTCATGCTGATCGTGTTCGGCTTCTTCGCCGCGGCCCGGATCGGCGACATCGAGCAAATTGGACTCGGGCTCTTCGTCGCCGTGCTCGTCGACGCGACCGTCGTCCGCTGCCTGCTCGTGCCGGCCACGATGTCGCTGCTCGGCAAGGCCAACTGGTGGGCGCCGAAACCGTTGCGGCTCATCGCGGCGAAAGCGAGGTTTGCGGAATCGCAAATAGATTGTTTCCAATGTCAGGGTCCGCCCATGACAAATGCCACTAGAGCAGCGGGTCGGCCGGCCAGCACGATGACTTAGGCCGAACGGCTACAAGCTTGAGGAGGCACGCGTGGAAGACCGGTACGACGCGTACGTCATGGCCGACCAGACCTTCTACGACGTTCTCCATGCCCGTCCGGCCGACGCGAGCCCCTTCGCCGTCGCCGGACGGGACCTACCGTTCGGCTGGGAGCGCAAAGACCAGGACGACTGGCTCGTCTTCGATCCCGGCAACGCCGTCTTACCCATGCAGGGCTGGAAGATTCACGTGTCCGCCTGCCTCGACAACGCCGAACGCGTTCTGGGAAAGGTCTGGGACTATTGCGTGCCAAGGGAAATCGAGTTCAAGTTCCTGCGCTCGCATGCCGCCCTGCTGGCCCGCGTGTCGAAGTACGCCGCTCGCGGCTTTAGCGGCAAGCTCGTCACCATCTACCCGCCTGACGACAAGGCGTGCGAGGCGATCCTTCGCGAACTCGGCGAGGTGCTCGACGGTGAGCCGGGCCCATACATCCTCACCGACCTGCGGTGGGGCAAAGGACCGCTGTTCGTGCGCTACGGCGCTTTCGTCAACCGTTTCACCGTGGGTTCTGACGGTCAGCTCACGGGAGCCATCGCCGATGACACGGGGAAGCTGGTCCCAGATCGCCGGTCGCCGGTCTTCAAGGTGCCCGACTGGGTGACTCTGCCAGATTTCCTAGCGCCGCACCTGGAAGCCCGTAACGCGGTCGGCCTCAGTGAGCTGCCCTATGTCATCGACGGTGTGCTGCACTTTTCCAATGGCGGCGGCATTTACCGCGCGACCGACACCCGCACCGGCGAGCAAATCGTGCTCAAGGAAGGGCGTCCGCACGCCGGCATTGACGGCCGCGGTGAAGACGCGGTCCGCCGGCTGGAGCGTGAGCACGAGACGCTGACCGCTTTCGCTGGCATCACCGGGATTCCGGCCGCACGAGACCTGTTCTCCGTGGGGGAGCACCGGTTCCTCGCGATGGACTTCGTCGAAGGCCGGCCGTTGAGCCGCGAGATCGTGATGCGCTATCCGCTCATCAAAAACGACTCCACCGCTGAAGACTACGAGCGCTTCACGGCGTGGGCACTCGACATTTACCGTCAAGTGGAAGAAGCCATCCGTGCCATCCACGCTCTTGGTTACGTCTATGGTGACCTGCATCTATTCAATGTCATGGTGCGGGCCGACGACACCATTGGGCTGCTTGACTTCGAGGTCGTTTCGCCGGTCGCCGAGGCGACCCGGCCCGGGCTGGGTAATCAAGGGTTCGCGGCACCTCGTGGCACCAAGGGTTTCGCGATTGACCACTACGCGATGGCCTGCTTGCGTCTGGCGTTGTTCCTTCCCATGACGAGCCTGCTGGGCCTGGACCGCACCAAGGCCGCGCATTTCGCGGAGATCATCAAAGAACAGTTCCCGGGTGTACCGGAGGAGTTCCTCACCAAAGCCGTTGAGGTGATTAGCCCGGAGCGTGCTCACGGAGTACCAGCTGAGGAATTTGAGCCCGAGGCATGGCCGCGGCTGCGCGACAAGCTGACGCGGTCCATTGTGGATAGTGCGACCCTGTCGCGTGATGACCGGTTGTTCCCTGGCGACATCCGGGGGTTCATGCCGGGCGGTGGCATCAACCTGGCCTACGGCGCGGCTGGTGTCCTGTATGCCTTGTCAGCGACGGGAGCCGGGCGATATCCCAAGTTTGAGCGCTGGATGCTGCAGCGCTCGCTGACACCCAAAACCGGTACGCCACCTGGCTTCTACGATGGCCTGAACGGTGTGGCCTTCGCGCTCGATGAGCTCGGCCACCGGCAGCACGCGCTTGACGTGCTCGACATCTGCCTCGGCGAGAAATGGGAGCAGCTGGGCCTAGATCTGCATGGCGGCCTGGCCGGGATCGGGCTGAACCTGTTGCGCTTCGCTGACATCACCGGTGAACCCGCCTTGCGGCAGGCCGCGCTGAGGGCGGCTGAGCTGGTGGCGCAACGCCTTGGCCCGGTTGACGCGGTGGCGGAGATCAGCGGTGGCCAGAACCCGCCAGCGGGGCTGATGCGCGGCTCGTCCGGCCCAGCATTGTTGCTGCTGCGGGCCTATGACGACACCGGTGACTCAGCGTTCCTCGACCATGCGGAAACGGCGCTGCGGCAAGACTTGCGGCGGTGTATACGCCGGAGCGATGGCGCGCTTGAGGTCAACGAAGGCTGGCGCACCCTGCCCTATCTCGACGCCGGAAGCACGGGCATCGGGATGGTCCTCGACGAGTACCTGAAACGCCGTGATAGCGCGGAATTCGCCGACGCCGCGGAGGCGGCGAGCCTAGCGGCACAGTCGCGGATGTACATCCTTCCCGGACTGTTCACCGGCAGGGCAGGGATTCTGCACTATCTGACCGGCCGGTGTCCGGAGCCGCTTGCCAGCCCACTCGTGCTGCGGCAGGTGCGGGGCCTGAGCTGGCACGCGATTCAGTACGGCGGAGGGCTCGCGTTCCCCGGCACGGCGCTGTTGCGGCTATCGATGGATCTCGCGACCGGAACGGCCGGCGTCCTTCTCGCGCTCGGCTCGGCGTTGCACAGCGAGCCCGTGTGCGCACCCCTGCTCGGGTCAGCCCGGGCCACCCAGACTCCCGCGCCAGCCGGCGCGGGCCAGAAAACCGATCCCTAAAGGAGGGTCCTGAAATGGCACTTCTCGACCTGCAAGCGATGGACAGCCCCGTGGTTGACATGGCTACGAACAGCTCTTCCAGCGGCCACAGCTGCACCGCAAGCGACCTGAGCGTCGCGCTTTGTGGCGACCACAGTGGCCTGAGCGCCCTGCTCTGCCACAACTAAGCGGCACCCGGCCGTGGTTCCGGACGACTCACTTTCGCCCGGACCCACGGCCGGTTCCTTTGATGGTGACATAGGAGGACCGCCAGTGGCGCTCTGGCGTGAAGTGATGGTCAACGGGCGGGCCTGGCTGTCCGTGACAGCGATCGCTTCGCTGCTGGGGGCCGGGGTCGCGCTCGCGTTGCCGATGGTGCTCGGCGCGGCCATCGACGCCATCGTGACCGGCGCTGATGTCACGGCGCTGGTCGTCCTCGCGGCCGGGCTCGTGGGCCTTTCCGTCCTAGTGGATCTCGGCGGTGCCTATGTGACCGCGTCCGGCGTGGCTGGCACGACCGCCTGGCTACGGCTGCGGCTGGTGCGCCACCTGCTCGCGTTGAGTCCAGCTAACTTGGGGAGATTCGCTAACGGGGATCTCGTGACCAGGGTGTCGGGCAACGCCGCCGAGGCGGCTCAAGCCGGGCCGTCCACCGTGGGCGCTGTCGCCGCGTCGATACCGCCGCTGGGCAGTCTGGTGTTGCTCGTTCTCATCGATCTATGGGCGGCTGCGGCGCTTCTGGGCGGGCTGGCCGTTTCGGCACTCGTGCTGCGCGCGTTCGCCCGCCACACCACACACGCCGCGGCGGGCTATCAGCTGGCTCAAGGTGCCATCGCGGCAAGGCTTTCCGAGGCGATGACCGGCATCCGCACGATCGCGGCGTCGGGCACCGCGGCGTTTGAAGCCAAACGCATTCTCGAACCGTTGCCAGAGCTTGCCGCGCAAGGAAAGCGGATGTGGCACGTGCTGGCACGCACGTCAGCTCAGGCGAGCTTGGCCGGGCCGGTCGTTGTCGTTTCGGTGCTGGCCGTGGCAGGGTGGGGAGTCGCGAGTGGACGGGTTAGCCCCGGAGAACTGTTCGCCGCCAGCCGCTATGCGGCCGTGGGGGCAGGGCTCGGCGGGCTGACCGGCGTCCTTGGCGTGCTCAGCCGCGCCCGCTCGGCGCTGGCACGGGTGCAGGAACCGTTGCGGCAACCGGTGCTGGGGTACGGCTCACGTGACGTTGGACCGGGCAGCGGTCAGCTGGAGTTTCGCCACGTAACCGTGGAATCGTTGCTGCACAACGTGAATCTGACCGTCCAGGGTGGATCGTTCGTCGCCGTGACGGGCCGTTCCGGTGCGGGCAAAAGCATCTTCGCCGAACTTGTGGCCCGTCTGCGCGACCCGTGCTCAGGCGACATCCTGCTCGACGGCATACCGTTGCGCGACCTCAGTGAGCACAGTCTGCGCCGTGCGATCGGCTGCGCTTTCGACCGTCCACAGCTCGTGGGACGGACCGTCGGCGACAGCATCTCCAACGACGTGGCCGGGGCTCACGCGATGCAGGTACATGCTTTCCTTTCACGCCTGCCACAGGGCTATGACACGCCCCTGGCCGAGACGCCATTGTCCGGTGGGGAGAGGCAGCGGCTCGGGCTCGCCCGGATGTGGGGGGCGAACCGGGTTCTCGTGCTCGATGACGCGATGTCCAGTTTGGACGCGGTCAACCACATGCGCGTGGCGCAGCGGCTCGAAGACGATTCCCGTACGCGGATAGTGGTGACAAACAAGGCGTCCTTGGCGGCTCGGGCCGATCTGGTGGTGTGGCTCGACGATGGCAAAGTGCGCGCTGCCGCTCCGCATGCCGTGCTGTGGCACGATCCGCGATACCGGGCGGTGTTGCAGTGAGCCCTTTGCGGTATGGGCTTTCGCGGCTGGGCCGGCGCCCGTTGCTGGGACTCCTGCTGTGGTCGTTGCCGGAGTTGCTTCCCGCCGTGCTGATGGGCATCGCCGTGGCACGTGCCGTCGACGACGGTTTCCTCGCCGGCCGGCCCTTGACCGGAGTGGCCTGGCTCGGCGCGGTAGTAGTCGCTTCGGCGATCGGCGCGGTCGGTTCGCGTCAGGTGCTGCGGCGGCTTGGCGACCTGGTCGAGCCCGTACGCGACGATCTGGTCCAGCGAGTAGTGCGTGGAGCTTTGGCGGATCAGACCGACACCGGTGCCGTGACCCGGCTCGCGCGGCAGGTTGAAGTGGTCCGGGATACGTTCGCCGGGCTGATCGTGGTGACGCGGGCCTTCCTTGTCGCCATCGTTGGATCGGTGGCCGGGCTGCTGTCGCTGAGCCCGCGCCTGCTGGTGTTCATCGTCGCGCCGGCGATCGTTGGACTGGCCGCTTTCCTTGCCACGCTTAAGCTTTCGGCTGCCCGGATCCGGGAGTCCGTGCGCGCGGAGGAACGTCTCGCGGCCACGAGCGGCATGGTTCTTAGCGCCGCGCGCGATGTCGCCGCGACGGGAAAGGGCGCGTACGCGGCCGAGCTGGCGGCGGCGGACATCATGCGGCAGGCAGCTGCTGACCGTGCCCAGGCGGCCGTCTCAGCTTTGCGGACCCTCTGCTACGCCTTCGCCGCCTGGGTGCCGCTGTCGCTGATCCTCCTGTCTGGACGGTCGCTCGTGCGCGACGGCCTGAGCGTGGGCGAGATCCTGGGCGCCCTGACCTATCTGCTGGCCGGATTCCAGCCCGCGTTGGGCAAGCTGATGTCCGGGCTGGGCAATAGTGGGCTGAAGTTCCTGGTGACGCTCGAACGCATCCTCGAGGTGAGCGCGGTTCCAGAAGCAAAAGCCAAGCGGGTCAAGACTGGCGCTACGGCTGAGCTGAGCAAAGTCACGTTCTCGTACGGGCCACACGCTCAGCCGGTGTTCACTGAACTCGACTTGTCGCTGCGGCCGGGCGATCATCTGGCCGTCATCGGGCCCAGTGGCATCGGCAAATCCACGCTGGCCTCGCTCGTTTGTGGACTGTTGCGTCCCGTGAGCGGCACCGTGACCGTGACCGGGGACTGCGTGCTCATCCCGCAGGAGGCCTACGTCTTCACGGGCACGGTCGCCGACAACATCTGTTATCTGCGGCAAAGCGCCACCTTCAAGCAGAGTCTCGCGGCGATCCGGGCCGTGGGCGCCACAGAACTCGTGGACCGGCTCGGCGGCCTCGCCGGCCAGATCACCCCGGCCAGCCTGTCAGCTGGCGAAAAGCAGCTGATCGCGCTGACCCGGGCCTACCTGTGCCGGGCACCTATCGTGCTGCTCGACGAAGCGACCTGTCATCTCGACCCGGTGGCCGAGCGGACCGCCGAGGAAGCCTTTATGCGCCAAGGACGGACCCTCGTCGTCATCGCTCACCGTGTCTCCTCAGCCATGCGGGCTCCCCGCGTGCTGGTGCTCGATGGCGTCAGCGCCGATCTGGGCGGACACGGTGACCTTGCTGAGCGGTCCGCCCTCTACCGCGACCTGATGCTGCTGTCAGGCCCAGCGCTGCTGTCAGACCCAGCGCGGTCGTTAGACCCAGCCGGACTCCTCGGCGACCCGGATGGCTTCGATCCGGGTGCGGCTGCCCGTCTTGGCCAGCACACGGGAAAGATGATTGCGAACGGTGCCGTGACTCAGGAAGAGCTGAGACGCGATGGCGCGAGCCGTTAGCCCGCTGCTTGCCAAGCGCAAGATTTCCCGCTCACGTTCGGTGAGCGGGTTATTGGCCGCGCATAGGGCGGTTCGGGCGAGGTCGCTGTCGAGGACGGTTTCGCCGCGGACGAGTTTGCGGACGCAATCGATGAGGGTTTCGGTCGACGATTCGGTGGCGACCAGCCCGGCTTGCGGGGCGAGCTTGGCCATTTCTACCGCTCTGGTGGCGCCCGAGCGTCGCTCGGCGAGGACGAGGACGGCGCACAGCTCACATAAGCCCGCGCATAACTCGGTCATGGGAAGGGCAGCGGGCAGGTCGATATCCATGACGACGATCGTCGGTGACTCCCGCCGGGCCAGGTCTAACACGTTGTCACCATGTGCTGACTCAGCGACCACCTCTATGTCGTCTTCCTTATCGAGGACAGCGGCTAGCGCACCTCGAACCAGTCCGCCGTGATGGGCCAGTAGCACCTTGATAACCATGGGTTACAGCCTCGCATACAGTTAACTTCGTGAATCAAATGATTCACGAAAAGTCACCGGACGGGCTGGGCTAACACTTGTTTAACCTCCCCGAAACGGGCAGGAGCTAGGGGTCTCGTTGGGTGAGAACGTGGCCTTATCCGTGGAAGACATAGCAGGCAGTGGCCGGTTAGCCTCCGACGCGGACCGAACGTTGGAGGCCTACAAAATGCGGAGACACCGCCTGTTAGCACCGCTTATCAGCGCAAGTTTGGCCATTACCCTGGCCGCGTGCGCAAAACAGGATGAGCCCTCTCCAAGTCCACAGGCAGCTGGTTCCTTCCTTTACGGATCTGACGGCAACGTCCAGAACGGGTTCGCTGTGGCGTTCAAGGAGGATCCGGGCATCCTGTCCGGCATGAAAGGCACGGCGCCGCTGGCGCAGCTGAGCCAGGACTTCCGCACCCGGCTCGCCGCCGTCGACCCGAACCTCAGAGACTTGATCTTCGCGGGTGAGACTTACGACGCCGCCGTTATCGCGGCGATCGCGACGCAACTCGCGGGAACGACCGACCCCAAGGCGATCGCCAAGCAGATCAACGGGGTCACGACCGGAGCCGACAAGTGCACCCGCGTGGCCGACTGCCTCGCGCTGGCGAAGGCTGGCAAGGACCCGGCCTACCGTGGCGCGACCGTCAGCAACGGCTTCACCGCCGTCGGGGAACCGTCAACGGCCAGCTACGGTGTCTTCCACTTCGGGCCCAACAACCAGCTCGACAACGGCAAGACCGAATACCTGAACACGGGCAACGAAAAGAACGCCACGACCGAACAGCCGGTGCGCCCGGTCACGGGTGGCAAGTCCGGTGCCCCGCTGGTCCTGGGCGGACTATTGCCTCAGGAAGGTGGGCTCGCGTTCGCCTACGCGCCGATGATCGCTGGCGCCCGCCTGGCCGTGAGGGAAATCAACGAAGCCGGGGGAGTGCTCGGCCAAAGCGTCGTCTGGAAGGACGGCAACGACTTCACCGACCCGCAGAAAGCGCTGGGAACGGTCGCTAAGCACAAGGCCGATGGCGTGCACGTCATCATCGGGGCCGGCGGCTCTGGTGTCAGCGTCGCGGTGCTACCCGAGGTCATCAAGGGCGGCATGGTGATGATCTCGCCGTCGAACACCGCGGCCAAGCTATCCGAGCTCGACGACAGCGGGCTCTACTTCCGCACCGCGCCCTCCGACATCCTGCAGGCTCGTGCCCTCGCCGACGTCATGTTGCGCGACGGCATCACGAAGATCTGCATCGTGGCCCGCAAGGACGCCTACGGCGAAGGCCTCATGAGCGGCGTGCAGAAGGAACTAGCCGGGATGGGCCTGACCGCCTCGGTGCAGACCTTCACCTATGACGTCGGCGAGAACGGCATGATCGGCAACGAGAACCAGGTCCGCGATGTCATTAACCAAATCGTCGCGGCCAAGCCCGAAGGCGTACTGGTGATTGGGTTCGAAGAGTCAGCCGCGGTCATCAAAGGACTGAACAAGGCGGGAGTGCAGTTCCGCCGATAGACGCCTGCCCGCCGGCCGGTGTGGATGACTTAAGCATGGGATGCCTTTGGCCAGGAACTCCATGTCACTCCACACCGGGCGGTGGCGCAGCGCACGCTGGGGTGTCCCTGGATTCCAGGGGCACCCCAGCACCCTTTTAGGCCGGCTGCCAGGCGGGATCCCGCCCGAGCCAGGCCAACACGATGTCTAATGTGGACTCACTGCTCGCGGTGACCTCTTGGGCGAAAACCGATCCCGGTCGCTGGCGCGAGTCACCACCGGGCACCGCGAGGCTGAACGGCCGCACGGCCTCGACTAAATCGAGGTCGAAGCTAGCGGGAACGCCAATCGAGGCGGCGACATCCCAGCCGTGCACGATGCTGTCCACGAAATGAAAGCCGATCGCCTGCTCGGCGGGGAACGGCCGGTCCGGTGACAGCTCTGGAAGCCAGAACTCCCGTGTCAGCACCTCGTCATCGGCGAACGCGGTTAGCAGAGCTTCAGCGGACGCCCGGAATTCGTGCACGGGGTCGTCGCTGTCCTCCTCGGGATGCCAGGAGGCGAGGTCGGATTTCTCACCACTGGCCGCGACCGCGAAGCCGTTGTTTTGCACGCTCATGTGCGCGAGCAATTGCCGCAGGGACCACTGCGAGCATGGGGTCGCCAGGCTCAGCTGAGAGTCGCTGACCTGGTCGACGATTTCGGCACAGGTTTCGAGGGCCCTACGGTGAAAGGCACGAATGTCAGCCACCGGGGCATTCTGCCACGGAAATCTCAGACCAGGTGGGCACTCGTCATGAGCTGGGCCGCGATCTGCTCCGTCAGCCGCATCCCATCATCCAAACCCAGATTCCGTGGGTACGCCGTGAGCACTGACATAGCCCAAAGTTCAGTAACCGCAAGGCAATTGACGGTCCACTGATTGGTGTTGTCCCACTCTTCCCAGCCATTCTTGATCGCGATGGCTGGCCGGGCCTGTGCGGGAAAAGCCTTGCGAATGCCGAAGTCGCCGTAGCCGCGCACTTGCCGCATCTCGTCGAGTAGCCACGGTGTCCACTCCGGACCGGCCGCGACACCGCGGCCGATGGCGTGGGCCAAACGGCAGGCATCCTGAGCCGACATCTTCGTGCGGGCATAGCCGTCTCCGGCCTGTGCCCCCGTCAGCCCACAGATGCTGTTCATCCTCGTCACGGTCGCACTGCGGCCTAGTTCGCGAAACGTCGCACTGCCCTGTTCGTTGTCGCTGTCACGAATCATGGTGCTCAGTCCCGCGAGCCGTGCGCTGGTGGGCTTCTTGCCGCTCTCGCTAGCACGCCGCAGGACGTCTGCCGCCATCCACGCCTTCATCATGCTCGCGGTGTAGCTGAGTTCCTGACTGTTGCCGGAGCTGGCGATCTCCCCTGAACTGCGGTCCATCAAGGCCCAGCTGAACCACGCCTTCGTCTCGATGTTCACCACCGGCACGGGTTTGGCGAGCACCTGCGCCGGCTCGGGACTCGGCTGCTCGCTCGTGGGCGCGGCTGAGGGAAAGACGATGGCCGGCGCGACACTGTGCGTCCCGCGGGCGTCAGCGAACCACAAGCCACCGCCAGCGGCCGTGACCAGGCCAGCGCCTGTCGCAAGCATCGCCTTGCGCCGGTTCATGCACATCTCCTGCCGGTTGGGAGTAAGACCGGGCCATGGTGCCGGGCTCACCTTAGGCCAGCCTGGGCACCGGCTTGGGGTTCCCCCAGAATCCGGGACTAAACCCTGGGCCGGTGAACCGGGGAGCCCGGGTGTGCGTGGTTCCTTAATTGAGCAATGCCAATAGATGCGGAGGTGTAACCGTGCAAAGACGAACCCTCTTGGCCGCGGCGCTCGCGGCACCGGCCGCTGGCCTGGCCGTCGCGTCGCCCGCTGCGGCTTCAGCGGCGCTGTTTCCAGAAGTGATCAACCTGCCGAACGGCTGGCGTCCGGAAGGGATAGTGGCCGGGCTGGGCACGACGTTCTTCGTCGGGTCACTGGCCAACGGAGCGATTTACCGCGGAAGTTTTGCCACCGGGCAGGGTGCGATCTTCGTGCCCGGCACAGCGGGCACGGCGACAGTCGGGCTGGAGATCGACTATCGCCGGCGGATCTGGGCGTGCGGTGGGGCTGGGGGCGCAGCGACCGCCTATTCGGAGTTCACCGGCGAGAAGCTCGCGTCCTACAGCTTCGGCGGGCGGTTCGTTAACGATGCTGTCGCGACGAAGGACGGCGTGTATTTCACTGACTCGCAAGCCGTGGTGCTCTATCACGTCCCGTTCGGACGGTCCGGCCAGTTGCCCGAACAGGCGCAGGTGCGCACGATCGCCCTTCCGCCCGGGCTCGGCGACGCTGGAGCCTCGAACAACGGCATCGAGTCCACTCCCGATGGGCGGCTCATCGTCGTGCAGGCGACGGCGAACCGCCTGTGGACGTTTGATCCGGGCACAGGTGCGGCGCAACAGGTTGACCTGGGCGGAGCCTCCGTCGAGCGTGGAGACGGGATTTTGCGCCGTGGCCACGTGCTCTACGTCGTGCGCAACAGGTTCAACCTGATCGCCAAGTTCCGCTTCGACGCTGGATTCACCAGCGCCGAACTGATCGAGGAGATCACGAGCCCGTATTTCGACGTCCCAGCGACGATCGCCGCTTTCGGGCCATACCTGTACGCGGCGAACGCTCGCTTCACAACAACTCCGACACCGGACACCACGTACACCATTGCCCAGGTACGAGGGTAAATCTGCAGATTAGCCGGATAAACGCTGTTGATCAGGTTTACCGTGTGGATTGACAGAAAGGCGGGCAAACGATGACTTACTCGCAACCGCAACCGCCCGTGCCACCGCGCCAGCCAGGCGCAGTCGCGGCCGTGGCCCCACCGTCCATTAAGAACGCCGTATGGGCCATGTACGCGGGCGCCGCGCTGAGTGCACTCTCGACCATCATCGGTTTGACGACGAAGACCCAGGTGATGGACGCCTATCGCCGCGCGCTCATCGAAGACGGCGAGTCCGTCGCCAGGGTCAACGAGCTCGTTGACAACGCATCCACGGCATGGGCCCCAACGGCCATCGCTAGCGGCCTCATCGGCCTGCTGTTGTGGATCTGGATGGCGATGGCGAATGGCAAGGGCAAGAAGTGGGCCCGCATCGTGGCGACCGTCCTGTTCGCCATTAACACTATTGGCACGATCTACACCTTCTTCAGCGTGCCCCGGCCGCACGGGATCAGCATGGTTATCAACGTGCTCATGTGGCTGGCGGGTCTGGCGGCGATCTACTTCTTGTACACGAAGGAATCGTCGGCCTTCTTTGACCGGGCCAGCGTCAGGTAAGCATCGTCGCGGGCCGGGACTCCATGGGGTCCCGGCCCGTTTCCGTGGGTTATGGTGTGTCACCCCACAATGACACTCACGGATGGATGCAGCCTTGGAAGCCACAGTCCAGCGGCAGCTTGAGCGAATCGCCCGGCAAACCCAGGCCGAAGCTCGTGTGCCCGCCTTACAGGTAGCCATTTACCGCGGTGACCGCGAGCCATGGACGTTCCAGATCGGACAGTCCGGCACCCAGCGTTCCCTAGACGCGGCAACGACTTTCCGCATCGGATCGATCACGAAGACGTTTACCGCAGTGCTGGTGATGCAGTGCCGCGACGCTGGGCTGCTTGAGCTGGACGACACGCTCGGCGCTCACCTGGACGTTCCGGCCTTTGGTTCGGCCACCATCCGGCGGCTGCTGTCGCACACATCAGGAGTGCAGCGCGAACCGCATGGCGACATCTGGACCCCGGAAGGCGTCTCTCCCGACGCCAAGCGGCTGATCGCCGAACTAGCCCAGGCCGAGCAGGTGCTGCCGCCGGGACGCCGGTTCCACTACTCGAATCTCGCCTACGCCCTGCTCGGCCAGCTCGTCGCGAAGATCCATGGCGTGCCATGGCTTGAGATCGCCAGCGACCGGGTCTTCCGGCCGCTCGGGCTCACCTCGCTGTCGGCGCAGCCGGGGCCGCAATCGGCTATCGGGTACCAGGTTGACGCCTACTCCGACCACGCCAAGCCCGAGCGCATCCTCGACCTTGACGGCACCGAGGCGGCCGCGCAACTGTGGGGCACAGCAGCGGACCTGGCCAAGTGGGGCGCCTTCCTGGCCGACCCGGCGACGGTCGACCCCACGGGAGCCGTGCTCAACGCGCTCACCGTGGAGGAAATGCGGTGGCCGGTCACCCTGACCAATGACGCACGGTGGGCCATTGGATTCGGGCTCGGGCTGATGGTGCAGCCGCAAGGGGACTGGACCGTCCACATTGGACACGACGGCGCGATGCCAGGATTCCTCGCCAGCGCCCAGGGACGGCGTGGACCAGGCGTGCCAAAGGCACTCGGGGCGGCGGCTTTGGGCTCATCTGGTACGGCCGATGAGATTATCGGTCTGCCACACCAGTTGTTAAGCGCTGCCGTGGAGCTGGACCCGGCCGACATCGCGCCGTGGGAGCCGGGCACACCGGCACCCGAGCGGTATCAGTCCGTGCTGGGCCGGTGGTGGGCCGAAGGTTTCGAGCACGTCTTCGGCTGGCACAACAACGCCCTCAACGCCCGCATGGTCGGTGCCCCGGCGCAAATGCCGCCCGCGATCTTCGCTGAGACGGCTGAAACCAACGTGCTGCGAACGGTTTCTGGCCGCGAGGTGGGCGAGCAGCTGCGCATCATCCGCGACCGTGACGGCAACGCGGTGGAATTGCGCTGGGCGACCTATAGCTACACGCGCGATCAGCGCACGTTTGACGGCTTCCTCACCGCGCGAGGCTGACATGGGCATCGGAGCATCGCTCGGGTGGCGTGATCCCTCTTACCTGGCTCAAAAGCCGGGTCAGGAACGGGTGCACCGGTTCGTGGCGATGCTCCTGATCGCCCAGCGCGCAAGTTATGTGATCCCTTCCGCCGCAGGCGTTTTCGCTGACAAGACGCCCTACTTCAGCGACCGGCTCAATGTCGTCATGCTCGCGTCGGCCGTCCTGTGGAACGTCGTGCTCGTGCTGGCGGTCCGCAAAGCGGGCTGGTTCTCCCGCTGGATGATCGCTGTTGATGTCGCCGTGACGTGCGTTCTGCTGATCGTCATCACCGCGAACACGCCGTTGCCCGACCGGCTGACGTCGGCGGTCAACTGGTCCTCGTCGGCCTTATTCGCGACCGGTGCGCTGCTCGGGGCGACGATGCCGTTGCGCCTGCTAGTAATCGGGCTCGCGCCGCCCGCCCTGTTCTATGTGCTTGCGCACCAAGACAATCTCGGCGACGAACGCGCGTGGTTCATAGACGTTTTGACCAGGCTCAATTCGTACCTCTGGTTCGCGGTTATCTTGCATTTCATCGCTCGTTATCTGCGGGGGCAGGCGGCGCGGCTGGAAGAGCTGACGCGGCAACGGCTCGCGATCGAGAACCGGCAAGCCCGTTACGCGGAAAGGCATTCTCAGTTCCGGCGGCTGCATGACACGGTGCTCACGACCCTGACCGCCATCGCCCGCGGCGGCCTGGATCATCAAACCGAGCAGGTGCGGCGGCGTTGCGCGGCTGACGCTGAGTATGTGCGGCTGCTCATCTCCAGCGATCCGGCGGGCGGCGACCTGACGGACGGTCTCGCCCAAGTCGCGGCGTCAGCAACGGATTTGGGACTGCGCATCAGATTCGCCACAGCGGCGGTGCCTGTCGAGTTGCCCGATAACGTGGTCGCGGCCATTACCGGCGCCTGCCAGGAAGCGCTCAACAACGTCGCTTTGCACTCGGGGACAAGTGATGCGTGGCTGACGGTCTTCTGCGAGGACGACACGGTCACGGTGCGGGTCGTTGACCGCGGCGATGGGTTTGACGCCGAAGCCATGCCGCCTGGCTTCGGGCTGACATCCTCGGTGGCGCAACGGATGCGTGAGGTCGGCGGGCGAGCCGAGGTCTTCTCCATGCCCGGCGATGGGACCGTGGTCGATCTGATCTGGCCGGCGGCGACGTCAGCGCAACAGCCCGTCTTCGCGGACGCGCGAGGCGAGGTCTAGCTTCGTGTAGGCCGGACGCCCGGCGAGCCGGTACTTCTCCTTGACGCGGTCGAGGTAATTCTTCGCGGTGGCCGGCTGAATGCCCAGTTTGCGGGCGGCCGCGGCCAAGGTCATGCCCGAGGCGTAGGCCAGAACCACGGCACGCTCCTGAGGGGACAGATGCGGGCGTTCCGAATCGCGGTCAGAAAGCCACGCGAACGCCAGCTCGGGTGAGTGGGCCATCTGCCCCGCCGAAATCTGACGGGCCGCCTCCACCAAGGCATTCAAGTCATGGTCCTTTGTCAGGTATCCGTCTGCGCCCGCCCTGACCACCCTCGTCCCCATTTCGGCCGAAGGCACCACGCTGATGACGAGCACCTTGCTGCCCGCCTCGGTCAGCCGGTGCACATTGCACACGGGGTCGGAGCGGTCAGCGAGGAGGAGGTCGAGGATGACCACGCTGGCGGGTGGGCCTGGATAAGCTAGCAGCTCATCGACGGTGCGGGCGGTGCGCAACAGCTCCACCTCGGGGACACGCTCGATCCACGCGCGCAGCCCATCGAGGAGCATCTGATCGTCGTCCACCACCGACACGGTCATCATGGCCGCAGCTTGTAGAGCCAATCGCCAATATGTCAAGCCGTCAATTTTGTCGGCTAGGGGCGCCCGCACACCCCGAAAGAGTATGACGCCATGGTGGTCGTGCACGAGACCTGCCTTGAGTCAGACCGGCTGACGGCAGTGCTTCTCCCGCTCCTAGGCGACCGTGCGGAGGCGTTCGTCGCGGCTGGACTGGCTGCCGTTGATGGCATGGCCCCGAGCCGGTCCTGGGTGCAATGTGGAGTCGCGGTCGATCCGCAGCACTACCGGTCCTTCTGCGCACGGCTCGCCGAGGTGGCTCGCGACATGCTGGCTTCGGGTGCGGCGGCCAACTTCTTCTTCATGCACAAGCCACCTGGACTGCGCGTCCGGTTCGAAACGAGTAGCGCGCTCGCCGATCAGATCGCGGCAGCGCTGGCACACCCCGGCGTGACTATCGAGCCGGGCGTTTACGAGCCAGAAGAAGCCCTCTTCGGTGGACCGTCCTCGATGCGGTTCGTGCACCGCGTTTTCACCGCCGACGCGCAGGCTTGGCTCGCCTTCCACCAGCTCGCTACGCAGACCCCGAACTGGGCGTTCTCACTGGCCCTGCTTCGGCATCTGTTCAACGGGCTGGGGATCTCCGGCTGGGAAGACCTTGAGGTCTGGCAACGCGTGCAGCGACAGGCTTTCAGGGTGCTTCCGTCCGGAATGGAAGGCGACCGGACCGCCAAAGTCACCTCCGCTATCCGTGCGGCATGGGCAGATCCGCAAGAATTGCGGGCCAGTCTGCCCCCGGAGGCCGCCGCGCTCGCAGCGGCAGCGGGGGAACAGCTCGCCGACCTTGGCGGGCAATGGTTGCAGGGCTATTTCCAGAGTCACACCACGGTTATCGGGCCGCGCGAAGCGGCCGCGTTCGCGACCATCTTCCATTGGAACCGGGGCAGGCTCTCTGCCGTGACTCAGGCCCTTATCGCGGCAGCACTCGCGGACCGGGCCTCCCGCCCGTGAGCACGCTGCTGCGCTTTGCCGCTCTTCCTCTGTCCGATGTGGCACAAGCGGCTTCCCCCGGGTTGTTTGTGCGCATCGGGCTGCTGGAAGAGCGGCTCAGCGCTTTTGCGCAGCAGGCAGAAGAGCTCGCCGAGCAGATCGGCACGCACCTGGTCGTGCACGACGGATTGCCGAAACAGGGCCGCAGGCTGGCGCTGAAGGTGCGGCGGGAGCTGCATCAGGGAGCCCTTGCCGCCCTTGACCTTCTCGCCTTGGCCGACGTCGCGGCGCCATTCACGCCCTCTCTCGCGGCCTGGATGCGCGCGCTGGCCAGCACGGCCGAGCGTATCGGCAACGAGCAGCAGGAGCTGGCGCAAGAGCTGGCAGCAGACGAGAACCGTCTGCTCGCGTTGCCTTGGGGCCTGCTGCAGAGCACGCCAGCGGGGCGGCAAGTCTTGCGCCACGCGGCATTGAGCACCGACATCACCGCCCGGCTCGGCGCCGGAGAACCGTGGACCACCAAGCGAATGCGCCAGCGCAGCGACTACTTATGGCGGCTGCTGCGCCGGGGCGCCACGCGGGCTACGCCGCGGGGCTGGCTCGCGCACGTCACGCTGCTGTCGATCGCCGACGATGGAGCCTGGTCGCCCGGCGGCGTTTTGCCCGTGACCGATGTCGCCGCCACCGAAGTCACTGAGAATTTCGAGCAGGCCCGCCACGGAGCGTCCACTGTGGACGCCGACACGATGCTGACGCTCGCCCCCTTAGCTTGGCGGTCACCTGAGCAGATTCACGTATGGCAGGTGCAAGGTGACGATCCGCCAAGACTCGTCCGTGTCGGACTGCGCGGCACGCCAGTCATGGACGCGGTGTGGGCCGCCATCCATCCCGGCCCACAGCGGGCCGGTGAGCTTCTGTCCAGGCTCGCCGGCCCGGACGAGTCCGCGCAGGAAGTGTTGCTGCGCTTCCTGACGCACCTCGCCGGAATCGGTGTCCTGCGAACAAGTTCGCCGCCCTCGTCGGTTCATGTGCCATGGCGCGCTTTGAGCGCCCACCGGCTGCGGCCGGAGGCGCCAGCGGCTGATGCCGTTCGCACGGGTTCCCCCACGTCGGCCCGCCTGGCCAGCGCGATCGCGCCTTGGCCGCAGGGCAGCGGCGTGGCGGAAGGCGGATCGCGCCATGAGGATCCGGCCGGGTCGCCGCACACGGCATTTGTTGACGTTTACCGGCGCGCTGGTGCGGTGATGGCGACCGCACACCAGAAGCAGCTGGCCGCCGACCTGGGGCTCGCGCTGCGGCTGATGTCGCTGACCGATCTGGACGGCTCGAACGTGCGCCCGCCGATCCCGGCGGCCGTCACGCTTGAACCGCGCCCGTTGCTGGACATCGTCGCCGACTGTGTGAACGGCGACGTCGACCCGAACGGGCAAGCGGCGCACCGCCACGACTGGCCCCTCGCCCGGGACCCCGAATCGCCTTACGGGCAGTTCATTAGCTGGCTGGAGGTTCAGCTGCCGGATCGGGCGAACGGGACGGTCATCGACATCAGCGCGGCGGCGTTGGACGCCTTCGACGCACCCGAGCCTGAAGTCGAGTGGCCGATGGATTTCTTGCTACGCCCCGTCGCGGGTGTGCCGGGACTGTCCGCTGTGTTGCAGGATTTAGCCCCGGCCGGCTTGCTTGACGCTCGTTTCATCCCGGCTCTTACCCACTTCGCTGGCGAGCCGCCGCATGTCGCCGAGTACCGCGAGTTTCTGCGATCGTTGTCAGCTCTGCACGGTGTGCCGTTTGTGGAGCTGCTCATCCCGCCGCTGTCGGCACTGGCCGCCAACGCGGTCCGCCGGCCGGGATATACCGATCTGTGGACAGGTGATCCCGACCTGGCCGGCTACTTTCCCGCGCCAGCGGAATCGCCACGCGAGCACATTCCCTTGTCCGGCATCACTTTGCGGTCCGAGGGCGGCAAAGTCGTCGCCGAGGCACAGGGCGGGCGGATCTGGCCCATCACCCATAGCGTTCGGGTGCCGCAGGCGCCCTGGGAAGTCGTGCGGGGACTGTTGTTGCGCGCCTCGCCGCAGGCTGACCGCCGTCAGTGGCGTCCCCTTAACTACTCCCTGCCCGCGTTCCCCGCGCGCCGCCACGTCCCCCGGCTGACCGTCGGGAGTGGACTGACGGTGTCGCCGGCGCAATGGCTCGTGCCGCGGTCAGAGTTACCCGATCCTGCGGACAGCACGCTGCGGCAAGCCCGGCACCTGCACCGCTGGCGGGGGCGGCTCGGTTTGCCGCGCTGGGTCCACTTCGCCGCCGACCCACACGACGAGCCGGCCGTGGCCGACTTGGAGAGCCTAAGCACGCTGCGTGCCTTCGCCGCCGTACCGGCTGGCACGTCATCCCTTTTGCTCACTGAACTCCTGCCCGCCCCTGGTCAGCTGCCCGTGCGAGCCGGACCGGCCACAAGCCCCACCGGACACCTCGCGGAACTCCTGTTACGGCTGCCACCCCACAAACTCCCCGCACCAGCGGGGAACGCCGCCACCCCGCGGTGAACCAACGGAAAGGTGATCCCTTATGGACAGCGTTCAGTTGCGTCTCGACGACGTCGACTCCCTCATCGCCGAACTGGAAGCCGACTTCCAGCAGCTGAAGGAACTCGAGCCCGCCAGCGCCCAGCCCCTGACGAACAACAGCTGCTGCCGGCCGGGAAGCTGCCACACGTTCTGATCCGTTAACCCGGGCCAGTCACGGGTGGGTGGACCTCCCACCCGTGGCTTCGACGTGCTGGGAGTGCTTATGAACGGCGACTTTTCGGTACCGGTGCTCGCCCGCCTCAACGCGGATGACGACCCGGCGCCACTGCTGGCTTGGGTGCAAGCGCAACGGCAAGGACTGCCACCGGCGCGTTTGCACGGCGGCGGGCTCGCCTCAGCCGTCGCCGGGCTGGGTCATGCCATGCAACTCGAACCGCGGCTTCGGCCCGTCGCCGAAGCGGCGCGGGACCGCCTCGTGCAGTGGACAAGGCAAGCTGTTGTGCCGCAACATGTCTACTCACACGATTACGACATCGTGAGCGGAATGTCAGGCGTCGTGCTCGCTCTGGCGTCGTTTCCCCGCGCGACTTTCGCTCACATCGAGCCAGCGGTCACCTATCTGCTCGCGTTGTGCTCGGGCGACTTGTCACGCCTGCGGCACGGGTGGCAGGAGCCGAGCCCGGACACGGCTTGGAACGCGGGGCACTACAACCACGGGTTAGCGCACGGACTGCCTGGGGTGCTCGCGGCACTGCTCACGGCGTACCCCCTCGGGGTGGAAAAGTGCGATGAGCTGGCGGCGGCGATCGGCCTGCTGGCCCACCATCTGGATAGGGCCGCAACGTTTTGCAGCCGCGGCGTGATCACCTGGGGGCGCGGTGATCTGGCGGAAAGTGTTGATGGGCAACGGCAAGCGTGGTGTTACGGAACGCCGGGTGTGGCCTGGCAGCTGGCCGAGGCCGGACGGCTGCTGGAAGAGCCAGCGTTGACCGAGCGGGCGCTCGCGGCGATGGCTTCGCTGTGCTGGGCCTGGGACAGCGACCTGTACTTCGCCGATGACCCATCCGAGGCGCGAAGCGGTTTCTGCCATGGCTTGCCGGGATTGCTGACCGTAGCGGACGCGTTCAGTGTCCACTATGGACTGAGGGAAGCCACCGACCTGTGCCGTCACCTGGTGGCGACCAAGGCGGCGGCGCGGAGTGATTCGGTGACGTTTCTTGCCGGTTCGGGCGGCGCTTGCCTTGCCGGGCAACGATCCACGCAGGTGCGGTGGCAGATGCTAGCTGGATTGCGCTAGCACGTGCTGGAGCCGGGCGGTGAGTTCAATGAGGCTGCCGGTGTTATCGAGCACGGTGTGCGCGACCGTGGGCGGGCTGTCGGGCTTGGCCGCGGCGGTGAACTCCTCGAAGCGGTCGAGCTTCTGGCCATCGCGTGGTGAGCCCCGTGTCAGCAAGCGTTCTTTGAGCGTGCGCGGATCGTTGCGCACCCAGAGCAGCCGGACTTGTTCGCCACCAAGGTCTTGCGCGAACTCGTGCCAGAGCTGACCGTCGCGGATCTGACTCGTGAACGGAGCACAAAGCACGACGGGGCAGCCGGAAAACCTTATCTCCCTTGCCGTTTGCACCATGCCGCGATATTCGTGAGCTTTGACGTTCTCGTCATACCACGCGCCCTCTCGTTCGCCGAACGGCCGCCCGCTGGCTTTGAGGGTCGCCGCCACGAACTCGCCATACATGGTGTCCTTGTCCAGCAACGCTCCTGGCGGATCGAGCAACCGCGCCAGCGCCCGTGCGACGGTCGTCTTTCCCGAGCCCGGTGCCCCGGCCACCACCCAAACCGTCCCTTGTTTCATGCCTTCCCCTGCTTCTTTAGCTTTTCAAATGCCCGGGTAGCCGCCGTCCTGCGGCGCTTTGACGGATCATCGAGGAATCCCGCGAGCAAGGGCACATCCCGGGCCAAGCCTGCTTCGCCGAGTCCCGCGATAACACCGGGAGTCGGTGCGGCTGTTACTTGTTCGCGGTACCAGGCGGGAACATCGATTCCCTGACGGCTAGCCGCGTCGCGGGCGAGGGCGCGCACGACGGGAGCCGGATCGCCCAGGAATTCCAGCGGCAGTTGTCCACATCGGATCATCGCGAGCAGCCCGTTGGCCCGAACCATGGGCAGCTTCGAGCGGGTCAGCGGCTTGATGGCTTCGGGTAGCTGCCGCCAGACCGCCTCCTTGGCCGCCCGCTCCGCAGCCAACGTTCGGACCTTGACGTCTTGATCGGACAAAGCGAGTTCGGCGAGCTGCTTCGGGCTGAGGAGATCGCGGAAGGTCAACATATTGAAGGCGAGCCGCCGCAGTGCCGTGTCGTGCTGCTTGAGCAGGTCTTCGAGCGTTTGGCGTGGCGCCGAAAGCATCGCCGTGGTGACGTGTGCGGCCAGAAGCGCGGCCCGCTCGCGGCGCTGCAGAAGGAGGGCGATGGGGGCGAGCTGGGGCAGCATCCGCACCGGGTCGAGGTGCAGCCAGCGTGTCAGGATCTCCAGCGCACGGGACCGGACCGGCCCGACCCAGTCGCTCGTGCGGACCGCCAAGAACGGCAATAGCTCGGGTCGCCAGATCATCAGCTCGATCGCTTCCGCCCGCAGGCGGCCATCCTTGTGCATGCTGGCCAGGGCGATCTCACCCGAAGTGGTTGGGGCGATCCGCTGCGGCCAGTCCCAGACGCGGCGTGCTACGGCGTCGGCGTCCACGATGAATCCCGGGCTAACGATGGCCAGCGCGGCATGATCGGCGCGCAAGAGCGCCGTAAAGAACAGCGTCCGGTCGCCCTGCTTCCAGGCAACGATCGCCTGGCGCATAAGCGTTTCAGGATCATCTTTGCCGAACAGCCGACGGACCAGGTTAGGCACGGTTTGTCCGTGAAGCGGGCGGCGCCTCAAAATCATCTAGCACTCCCGCAGCATATGGCCGGCTAGCGAAACTTGGCTGAACACCTGGGCAGTGATCTAGACATTTATGTGTACCATCCTGCCGTGCTGCCTCTTACCCGGAGTGATCCGGCATATGTCGCGTCCTACCGGCTGATCGGCGTTCTGGGTGGTGGCGGCATGGGCCGTGTCTACTTAGGATTGTCGCGCGGCGGTCACCGGGTAGCTATCAAGGTGCTCAAGGAGCAGTTCTCCGACGACACGCAGTACCGTGACCGGTTCGCCAAGGAGGTCGGTGCCGCGCGGCTCGTCAGCCCGCTCTACACCGCGGCGGTGATCGACGCTGACCCGACGGCCAAGCGGCCCTGGCTGGCCACGACGTTCGTCGACGGGCCGAGCCTGGAGGAGTGGATCGCCCAGCGGGGCAAGCTCGACGCGGACACGGTGCTCGTGCTCGCGGCTGGCCTGGCCGAAGCGCTGGCCTCGATCCACGGCGCGGGGCTCGTGCACCGGGATCTCAAACCGGGCAACATCTTGATCGACGCCAACGGGCCGCACATCATCGACTTCGGCATCGCGATGACACCCGACAGCGGAGCCACCACGGCAAACGTGATGATCGGAACGCCGGCCTACATGGCGCCGGAGCGCATCAACGGCGGCCCGGCCACGGCGGCCAGCGACATCTTCTCGCTGGGCGCGACGCTCTACTACGCGGCGACCGGGCAGACCCTGGTGAACCAGGGCACGTTCTATGAGCAGATCACCCAGGTGGCCCTCGGGAGGTTCAACCTGTCCAAGGTCCCAGCCGTGTGCCGGGGCGTCATCGTGCGCTGTATCGGGCAGCACGCGACCGACCGGCCGACCGCTGAGGAGCTCAGCCAGATCCTCACCGGGATGAATGTCGCGCGGCCCGCCCACGGCTGGTGGGCGGCGGCAGGGCCGTTGCCGGTCACCCAGTTGCCGAAACCGCCGAAGCCTTCGCGCCGCAAGGTCCTCATTGGAGGATCGGTGCTCTCGGCTGGGCTGCTGACGGGCGCGGTCCTATGGCGGCCACGCCAACGGACCTCACCTTCCGCGGTCAGCCCCAGCGAGACGATGTCCGTTGAGGAGACACCGCCGCCCACTCGCGTGATGTGGCAACACCAGTCCGGCGCTGAACCGCAACCGCCCGGCGCCGAGGGTGCCCGGGTGCTCGTGAGCGGAAACAAAATCGTGGCCGCCTCGGGCACCACGGTCTTCGCCGCCTCGCCCGGCGGATCGCGCTTGTGGACCCAGGGAATGCCGTCACCGTTGCTGAGCCTGTGGCAGTGGAAGAATCACCTCCTGCTCAGCGATATGCGCAAGTTCTGGACGCTTGACCCGGTGACCGGCAAGCAGATCAAGGAGTATCCCGCCACCTCGGCCGACTCCTATGACGGTGTCTTCGTCATCGACGACTTCGTGATCGCGCGCAGCCTGTCCCAGACGGTGGCGATCGAGCCGTCGGGCGAAGTGTGCTGGAAGCTCAGCCGCCCGGCTCGTGCGGTGGCGTCATCGGCGACGGCTGTCCTCATGCGAGAGTCGGGCCGGCTCGTGTTGCGTCAGCTCACCAACGCCCGGGTGCTGTGGACGCTGATCGATGAGCCGAGCACCGCGCCAGGCACGCCGCCCGGTCAGCAGGACCCGGCATGGCGGCGCTCGGAGGGCTTCTTCTCCGGCGATTTCGCCATCTTCCGTGAGGCGTCGGTGATCAGCTCACGTTCCGTTTCCAACGGGCGGCTTCGATGGCGTACGCCGTGGCAGGCGCCGGTCTCCGACCTCCAGTCTTTCGGCGATGTCGCCGTCATCGCCGCCGACCGCGTGTCCGCGGTGAGCTTGGACAAAGGGGAGCAGGTCTGGCAGTACCCGGCTCGCGGCGCCCGGCTGGCCACCGATCCCGCCGGCCGTTACCTCATCGCCGCCCACGAACGTGGACTGTCCGTTTTGGACACTCAGGGCCGGCACTTGTGGACGGAGGCGCATCCGGTCGCGCAACCCGTCCACCGTGTAACCGCCGATGAGAATGGGATCTACGTGACCTTCAAGTCCACGGATGGGCCTGACGTTGTCGCGTACCGTTACCAGCTCTGATCACTGCGCAAGGCTTTGAGTGACAGCGCGGCCGCGGTTAGCCGGATGACGCCGGCGACGCGGATGCTGATGAGCTTCAGCAGCGTGCTGCGTAACGAAAGCGTTTAGCTCAAATCACCTGGCGGTCCGGTGGACCGCCGATTAAACTGGCCGCGTGGCTATCTTCTTCCTGTGATTCCGCGACCGGGCGGCGTTGAGCTCTAGCTCCGCTTTGACCCGATCGTTTGCCACCCTTCTCCCGATCGGCTTCGCCGGGGAATCACGAGGCGATAATGCTTACTGCCATAGATCAACAACTATCTTTGCGGGACGTTACCGTCCGCTTTGGCGAGCGGACCGTGCTCGACCAGGTCAGCCTGTCCGTGCGTCCTGGTGAGACCGCCGGTGTCATCGGCGACAACGGCAGCGGCAAGTCCACTTTGCTGCGCCTGATCGCGGGCACGCTGGAGCCGAGCAACGGAACCGTCACGGTGGCGGCGCCGGGCGGCATCGGCTACCTGACGCAGACGCTTGGCCTTCCTGGCCACGCGACCGTCGCCGACGCGATCGATCACGGACTGCGCGAGATCCGCGACCTTGAAAGCCGCCTGCGGCACGCCGAGGGCCGAGACTACGAGAAACTGGTCGATCAGTTCGAAGCGCGCGGCGGATACGAGGCCGATCAGCGGGTGGAAGTGGCGTTGCACGGTCTCGGCCGCCCCGGCCTGGCTCGCGATCGTCAGCTCGGCACGCTGCCAGGCGGTGATGTCGCACGCCTCGCGCTGGCGACAGTGCTTGCGGCACAACCACAACTGCTGCTGCTCGACGAGCCGACCAACGATCTCGATGACGAGGCGCTGGACTGGCTGGAAAAGCGGCTGCGGGCGCACCACGGCACGCTGATCGCGGTCACCCACGACCGCGTGTTCCTGCAACGCCTGACGTCAACCGTACTGGAAGTCGACGGCGACGATCACACGATCCGCCGTCACGGCAACGGTTACCAGGGTTATCTGCGGGCCAAAGCGGCGATGCGGGCACGGCAAGCCCAGCGGCACGCCGAGTGGCGCAGCGAGTTGGCCCGCCACCAATCGCTCGTGGAAGCCAACGCCGCAAGGCTGGACGGCATCCCGCGGAAGATGGAGAAAGCAGGCTTTGGTGGCGGTCCGTTCCGGGCACGGTCGCGCACTCACGGCACGATGGGCAGGATCCGTTCCGCCAAAGAAGAAGTGACACGGCTGACCGCTAATCCCGTTGCCCCGCCGCCGGAACCGCTGCGGCTAACGGCCCGCTTCGCGGCCAGTGCCGGTGACGGGCTCGTGGTTCAGTGCACGGATGTCCGTGTGGGTAACCGGTTGCACATGCCACAGTTGCACCTGGAACGTGGAGAACGGCTCCTCGTCACGGGTGCCAATGGAGCTGGGAAGAGCACCCTGTTGCACGTGATCGCCGGTGAGCTGCGACCCGATTCGGGCACGGTCGCCCGGCCTGAGCGCATCGGATTCCTGCGTCAGCAGGACACTGGGGATATCAGCGGCACGGTGCTATCGGCTTTCGCTGACGGTCTGCCGGGCCCAGCCGACGAGCACGCCGATCTGTTGCTGAGCCTTGGTTTGTTCCGCCCGGATGACTTGGATCGCCCGGCACGGACCCTCTCGGTGGGGCAACGGCGGCGTATTGACTTGGCGCGGCTCGTTCAGTACCCATCGGAAGTGATTTTGTTAGATGAACCCACCAACCACCTGTCGCCAGATCTGGTGGAGCAGCTCGAAGAATCGATCGCTGACTACGCTGGCGCGGTGGTGATGGTCACCCACGATCGCCGCATCCGCGGCACGTTCGAAGGCCGGCGGCTGCACCTGGAAAACGGCAGGGTCCTCTCGAGCTGAGCCGTTCTGTCATAGTGAGCGCATGTCTCGCATACGTTTAGCTTTGCTTGGCTTGCTGATTGTCACCGCAATGGCAGGGTGCAAAGTGGACAGTCACGAAGCAGGCGGAGCGAGCCCCACGCCAGAACCACCCGCGGTGCTGGAAACCCCAGCGCCCGGCGACACTTTCGCCGAGTTGTGGTGGAACGGAAAGCGCCGGGTCTGGAAAGTGCACGCCCCAGCCAGTTATGACGGCAAGACCGCGTTGCCGGTGGTGTTCGTCCTTCACTTCTATCCGGGCGATGGAAATGAAGCCGCTAGCACCACCGGCATGAAAGCCAAGGCGGATAAGGAGAATTTCCTCGCCGTCTTCCCAGACGGCTGGGCCGCCGGCTACAACGCGGCCATCTGCTGCGGCGCCGAGGACGATGTCGGCCTCATCCGCCGGATCGCTGAGCGGATGGTCACGCGGTGGAAGGCTGACCCGAAGCGGTTCTACGTCACCGGCATCTCCAACGGCGCCGACATGAGCTTCAAACTCGCCGTGGAGGCCTCCGACATCTTCCGCGCCGCGGCACCCGTGAGCGGCTCGTTCTGGGGGCCTAAGTCGCTGGAAGCGAGCTACAAGCCGAAGACGCCGGTCTCCATCGTCACGTTCCAAGGCGGAAGCGACGCCCGCTTCCTCACCCCGATGAAGGACGGCGCGAAACTGTGGCGGGAACGAAACTCGTGCACGCCAAGCGCTCCGGTCGAACTCGGCCGCAAACAGACCGATCCGATCACCCGTACGGACGCCAAGTGCGCTGACGGCAGTGACTTCACGGTGTATTCGCTGCCCGACATGACCCACGCCTGGCCCGGATCGAGCGGACCGTTAGGCGACCCTTCAGCGGGTCTCAACGCGACCGACCTCATCTGGGATTTCTTCAAAGCGCACTGAACGGCTAGCCGCCCCATAGGCTCGTCTTAGGACGAGTCTTTGGGGGTGCGGTGTCGCAGCCAGAATCCGGGCCAGCGCGGCTTGACCTCATCCTCGCGCTCATCATGGCCGCCGCCGCGGTGTGCACGGCGTGGGCGGGTTTCGAAAGCACCAAGTGGAGTGGCGAGCAAGCCAACTCCTACGCCGAAGCGGGCGCGTTTCGCACCGAAGCGGCACGCATGGCGACTCAGGCGGGGCAGCACCGCATCGTCGATGTCGTCACGTTCACGCAATGGCTGACCGCCCTCAACGAGGAGATTGTCACCAATCAATCCGCCCGTCCCGGGGCGAACTATGAGCCGGTGCCGGGAACCATCTCCGCGTTCATCTTCGAGCGGTTCCGGCCGGAGTTTCAGCCTGCCGTTGACGCCTGGATGCGCACACAGCCCTTCGTCAATCCTGATGCCCCGCCGACGCCGTTCACGCTGCCCGAGTACGCGCTGGCCGAAGAGGCCGAAGCCGCCCGCCTGGAACGCCTGGCGGAAGAGTCAGCCAGTGACGCGCGCGCCGCTAACCAGATCGCTGACAATTACGTGCTCACCGCCGTCCTGTTCGCACTGGTCCTGTTCTTCGCGGCGATCAGCGACCGCGCCCGCGGCCGGCGCAGCAGGACCCTATTGTTCAACGTCGCCGCGGCCGGGCTCGCGCTCACCGTGATTATCCTGGCGACCTTCCCGGTCAAGTTCTAACGAAAGCTAGAAGCAGTAGATCGCCGTGGCTACGCACAGCACTAGCATGCCCGTCGCGTTGATGAATAGATAACGGCCAAAGTCGCGCGCCCGACGGCACGGGTCTCAGGCACAAGAATCCGTCAGCCAGCTGGATCAGTCCAACCACGACAACGGGCCACAGGGGATCGGGAAACGCCGCCATGCCCGGGAAGCTACCGCGTCCCGAGCCAGGCCAGCGCCCCGGATGAGCTCCCGGCAAGATCACGGCAGGGCAGTGAAAGTGGCATGAAATTGGCTTGAAAGTGGTTCCTAGCAAACTCCCAGAGTTGAGGCGATCGTGCCGTTTTCCTGGGGAGTTCACCAATGTCATGGCGACCGAAGGCGTCCGCGTCGCGGATGGTGGCTAGTGCGCTTGCTGTTTTGGTTTTGGTGGGTCTGCCCATCTGGATAACCGCGCGAGACGCACCGCTCCCGTCCGTCGCGCTGGAACACCTCACCGAGGCGAGCACAACGGCGGAGGCGATCGCCGCGGCGGTTCGCCAGCGGTCCGAGGTGGTCGTGGCGGAACTCACGACGGAGTCACGGATCGTGCGGGCCAATGCCGACGGGCAGCTGGTCGCTGAGATCAGTATCGGGCCGGTGCGGGTCCGCCGCGGCAACGGCTGGGCTGACGTGGACACGACCCTGCGACGCCAAGCCGACGGCATGGTCAAGCCACTGGCGGCCGTGATGGACATCGCCTTCTCCGGCGGCGGTTCGGTTCCTTTGCTCCGGTATGGAACGGGGGAGCGATGGATCGAACTGTCGTGGGCGGCCAGCCTTCCGGCGCCGGCAGTCGCTGGCGATCAGGCGACCTACGCCGAGGTCTATCCCGGCGTAGATCTGGTCATGCAAGCCACGCGCACGGGGTACAGCCAGAAACTGATCGTCAAGAACGCTGACGCCGCGAAGAACAAGGCGCTCACGGAAGTGGTGTTTGGCCTGCGCGCCCAGGGTGTCAGTCTCACCACTCTCGCTGACGGTGGACTGGAGGCGAAAGACGAAGCGGGCGTACGGGTTTTCGCGGCCCAGCCGTCACGGATGTGGGACTCCGCCGCGCAGCCAAAGGAAGCGCCCGTCGGCGTATCCGTCACCGGCACGGGTCTAACGCTCAAGCCAGACGTTGCCCTGCTAAGCGACCCGGGCGTCACGTTCCCGCTCATCATCGACCCGGACCAGGACGCTGGGCGGACCAACTACAACCAGACGTACTCAGGCAAAGCTGGTACGGCGTACCCGAACAAGACGGCCGAGCCGAACGGCTGGCATCAGGTGGGACAGTGCTGGGACGGCGCGGGCGAGTGCAAAGGCATTGGGGCGGCACGGCTCTACCTCGAATTCGGCACCGAGTTCCTCAACGGCAAGGAGATCCACGAGTCGTGGCTGAACACGACATCGGTATATGGCCCGAACTGGAACTGCTCGCAGACACAGCGCCACACGCTGCACTGGGCCAACTGGGGCATCGGCGAGGGGACCACCTGGAACAACCAGCCAACCGGGACCCATCTGAGCAACGCCGATATCTTGCACAGCAACAGTCACTGCCCGGGCAGCCGTGGCGTCGGGTTCTTCGCGGGCACCTGGGTCAACAACTGGGGCGGCCGCTCCACCTATTACCTGTCAGCCGCGAACGAGAGTGACCAAAGCGCCTGGCGTAAATACGATCCGTGGGCGCACCGGCTGTGGGTCAAGTACAACACCAAGCCGAACGCGCCCGCGGATCCGGCGGTCAGCCCAGCGCGGCCGAAGTGCGGCTTATGCGACGTGCCCTACCTCGCCGACAACATGGTCCAGGTTGGCGCCCGGTTGTCCGATAACGACGGTGACCAGGTCGCGCCCGTGTGGGTGATCACGGGGATCGACGAGTTCCAAGGTGGCGCCAAGAACTCCGGTGAGTATTTCCAGACTGACGTCGACCTCAGCAAACGGGCCGACGGCGCACGGGTCAAGTGGTCGGTCAAAGCCCGGGACTGGGGTAACGATGGCCCGAAAGTCGACGGCCCGGAGTTCGCCGTGGACCGCAGCCCGGTGGACAAGATGCCAATCGTCACCGGCGATCTATACAAAGAGGATGGCCGCTGGCACGGCGGCGCTGGAGTGCCCGGCAAGTTCACCTTCGACCCCAACGGCATCACGGACATCGCCCACTACGAGTACGGGTGGGATGGTGCCACCACCGAAATCGTGACCTTGACCCGGTTCAGCGAGACAGTGACCACAACGATTGTGCCGCCTAAGGATGGGCCTCGCGATCTGTTCGTGCGCAGCGTCGACCGGGCTGGCCGCAAGAGTGAAGCGCGGGTGCTGCACCTCTACATTCGCCCCGGCAGCGGGCCGGTCGCCAACTGGTCGTTCGAGGGCAACACCCGCGACACGGCGCATCTGGGCGACCGCGACGGCACCCTTATCGGCGCGGCAAGTTATGCCCCTAGCGCTGTCGGCAATGGGCTGCTTCTAGACGGCTGGATGCACGGGAGCATGTCGGCGCCGTCGGCGCTCAACACGACCGTGAGCTTCTCAGCGTCGGCATGGGTGCGTATCGACGATCCGGCTCACCCGCGAGCTGTTGTCAGCCAGGACGGTCCACACGCTCCCGGTTTCGTGTTGTGGTACCGGCCGGACAATGGCGGGCAATGGGTCTTCGGGCTCCCCGCGTCGCCAACCTCCACCTCGCCGGAATGGGCGAAGGCGCCGGCCGGCGCCGATCTGGGCAAGTGGACGCATCTGGCCGGTGTCTATGACGCCCCAGGCAAACAGCTACGGCTCTATGTCAACGGGCGGCTCACCGCGACCGCGGCGCGCGTTCACGTCCCGTGGGCGGCCACGGGCGTTGTCCGGGTTGGACGGACGCTCTGGGACGGCAGGCTGGTCGATGACTGGCACGGCGGCATCGACGAGGTGCAGCTCTACGACCGGCAGCTGACCGCGGCGGAGATTCGTGCCGCGGTAGCCCGTGACAATGTCGCACTGGGCCACTGGAAGTTCGACGAAGCAGCGGGCACCACGACGGCCGTTAACGCGGTACCAGGCGGTGCTTCAGGCGTCTTGCTGGACGGCGCGCAGCTGACCGGTCCGGTCGGCGGCATAGCGGCAGGCTCAGTGCGGCTCGGCGGCGATCCGGCACACGTGAGCATGGGCGGCCCGGTCGTGCGCACCGATGGCAGCTTCTCCGTCGCCGCATGGCTTCAGCTCGACGTCGCTCCCGGAGACCTCGATGCCCGGTGCGCGGTCGCCCAGGAGGGCGAAGTCGTTGGTGCGTTTGGCATTTGTTACCGCCAGCTGGGTACCAAAGGCTACTGGGAGGTGTTCGGGGCGTCGATGGATGTCCACGCAGACAACCGCCCTGGCGACGCGGTCATCCGGTCGGCGCAACCTGCCCAGCTCGGTGTGCCAGCCCACGTCGCCGCCGTCTTCAACGCGGCGGAACAAAAGATCGTGCTTTACGTCAACGGCGAGGTCGCGGGGCAGGGAGCCTGGGCGAATAGGTTCCGCGCGAACGGGCCGTTCACCATCGGGCGGTTCAAGTGGAACGGGACGCTGGGCAACCACTGGAAAGGCTTGGTGGACGAGGTCCGGGCGTACAGCCGGATCCTTGATACCGCTGAGATTCAGGGCATCGTCGCGCAAAACAAGGTGGCGCAAGGCTGGTGGAAGCTCGACGGCGACCTGCGCGACTCCTCGCCAGCGAACCTGCACGGCGCCGAACCAAGTGGAAAGGTCGACTTCGTGGCCGGGCAGTCAAACCTGCCCACACCGCACGATCTGGCGGCGCAGTTCACTGGCGCCAACTACGTCAGTGCCGGGCACGCGATCGATACCCGGTACAGCTTCTCGGCCACCGCGTGGACGCGGCTGGATAAGAAGGGTGCCGCGGCCACAGTGGTTTCGCAGGATGGCAACCGGGTCAGTGCGTTCCAGCTTCAGGCCACGGCTGAAGGACGCTGGGCCTTCGTCATGTATGGCTCCGATGTGGACGGTGGAGGCGGCGCGGCGGCACATCACCGGGTGACCGGGCCACTTGCCCAAACGGGAGTCTGGACACATCTCGCGGGAGTTTATGACGCGGCAGCGGGCCAGCTATACCTTTACGTCAACGGCGAGCTGGCGGGCAGCACCGTTCACAGCAACGCCTGGGACGTGGCCTCCGGGAAGCTTAGTGTCGGTGCGGCGAAGTGGAACAACGCCCGTGCCGAGTTCCTTTCCGGCGCCGTCGACGATGTCATCGTCTTGGGGCGCACGCTATTCGCCGACGAGGTGCGGCAAATGGCCGGGCGCGATCTGAGCCTGATTCATCACTGGGCCCTCGATGAACCCAGCGGAAAGTTCGCCGCGGATTCGGTCGGCGACAAGGTGGGAACCCTTACCGGTTCACCGGAGCGAGCCATCGGCCGCGTCGGCAACGCCGTGCGCTTCGACGGCACCGACGATGCGATCACGAGCACCGGTCTGGGGCTTCGCACCGACCAGAGCTTCACGGTCGCGGCGTGGGTCTACTTGGAGAAAGTGACCTGCCCGCCCGGCGAATGGTGCAAGCGGGTCGCCGTGTCCGCGGACGGGCCGGATGGCAGCAAGTTCCGCCTTGGCCATCTGATCGACGATGGCGATAACCAGTACGGCTCGTGGTTTTTCGAACTGCCCGATCTGGACATCGAGGTGCCCCATGTCGCGGCCGTCCACGCCGACCCGCGCGATTTCGAACGGTGGGTGCACCTGGCCGGAGTCTACGACCAGGCTGCCGGGACACTATGGATCTACGTCGATGGTGTCCGCCAGGGTGATGGATTCCTGCAAAACCCTTGGAACACCAGCAGCGGCGTCGTGATTGGACGCGGCAAAGCCGACGGCGCGGCGGGCGAGCGCTGGAAGGGCAATGTGGACGATGTCCGTGTCTACACCGGCACCCTGGATACCGACCGGGTAAGCAAGTTGTTCGCTTCTTACCCCGCGCCCAAGGCGCCGGTGACGTTGCCGGCCAACGCGGCCGCCCACTGGAAGCTCAACGAGGATGCCTCGGACGCCAGCGGCAACGGACGCACGCTCAATCTCAACGGCGCCGGCTGGATCGGCGGGCGCGACGGCATGGCGATTACCCTCGACGGCACCACAAGTCATGCGGTCTCACCCACTCCAGTGCTCAACCCGGCGCAGAACTTCTCGGCGACGGCATGGGTTTACCTCTCCGATCTCGATAACGGCGATCGCACCGTGCTTTCTCAAAACGGTGTCAACGTCACTTCCTTCGATCTGCGTTACCAGGCCTCGACCCGCAAGTGGGCAGTCACCTTGCCGCTGGTGGATTCCGAGGGCACCACTTGGGTTTCGGTTACGTCGGCCGAGCCCGCCCAGGCCCATAACTGGGTGCATCTGGCAACGACCTACGAAACCGCCTCGCAGCAACTACGGCTCTATGTCAACGGCGTGCTGTCGGCACACCGGGTGGGCATCGCCCCCATTACCAACATGGGCGCCTTCAACATCGGGCGGGGCTGGCAGCGTGGCAATGGCATCAACTACTTCAAATATGTGATCGACGAAGTCCGGGCCTATCAGCGAACCCTGACCGACGGTGAAGTGCGGGCGCTGCACGACAGTGCTGTCGCGGCGACCTATGGCGCGTTCCGGTTCGACGACGGCACCGCGATCGACTCGTCGTGGCGCAAGAACCCGGTCGCCACGTCTGGCACGGAAACCTACGCGCCCGGCATCAGTGGTAAGGGACTCAAGCTAGACGGCGTCAGCGGCTCGATCCGCACCACTTACGACGGCGTGCGGATGGATGACAGCTTCAGCGTCGCCGCGTGGGCCAAACTCGACCACAAGAACCAGGTCGCCACGGTCATGGCGCAAGAAGGCGTCCGGACCCACGGGTTCATGCTGCAATACCGGCCGCAGATTGACCGCTGGGTGTTCGGGGCACCCGCGCAGGACGAGGACGGCAGTCCGCTGGTTTACGCCTCAGCCCCGGTCCCGGTACAGGCTGGCGAGTGGGTTCATCTGGCTGGCGTCTATGACTTCGCCGGGCGCCAGCTACGGCTATACGTCAACGGGGAACTAGCTGGCGTGAAGGACGACGTCGCCCTCTGGAAAGCTGTGGGCGGGCTAGTGATCGGACGCGGCCGGATCGAGACGAAGCGCGCCGAGTTCTTCCCTGGCACGCTCGATGAGGTCTACACCTACGTCGGCATGTTCACCGAGGCCAACCTCAAGACCCTTTCCACCTGGCCTGCGACGACGGCCGGGCAACTAGGCCGCTACGTCAATCTCGCCGGGGAACGTTACAGCGCGCCGTCGGGCCTGCCCATCATTGCGGGGTACTGGATGGAAGCCAACCTTGGCGCGCCCATCCCGGCGGCAAGTGCTGACACGGCGATGCTTTACCGCTGTGTCGCCGGAACAGACCTGTTCACGTCGGCAGATCCACTCTGCGGCGGTGAGAAGGTCCTCGGCGAGTTCGCCTTGGTCTACAAACGACAGCCGGCCAACGTCGCCACGGTGCCGATTTACCAGTGCGCCAACGCCACCGGCCGCTACGAGTCCACCCGGCCAGAGTGCGAGGGTGGGAACGCCAGCACCGGAGTGCTCGGTTACACCCTCGCCTACAGCCTGCTGTCCCGCTACTACGGCGGGCAGGGCGAACACTGGACGGAGTCCATCAGCACGGCACCCGGCTATCGCCTCGAGGGTCCGCATGGGTGGGTGCCGATGGTCGCTCAGCCCGGCACCGTGGCACTGATGTCCTGCCGGGACAAGTACGACCAGTTCCTTTCGGTGAGCGCCACCTGCGAAGGCAAGGCGGTCCTGAGGACTCTCGGCTACATATGGCCCTCGGCTCCGTCCGGAGTGGACAGTGCCGCGCTTTACCTCTGCAAGATCAACGAGCAGCTATTCGCGGCGCGGGAATCCAACTGTTCCGGCTTCACCGTTGTCAGCCGCCTGGGATACGTGCTGCACGGGCCGCAAAACCCCACCCCCCAATTCAGCTAAGGAGAAGGTCTTGAGACGCAACAGATGGCTCTCAGCCGCACTCTCGGCGTTCATATGCGTTCCGCTGGTCGCGGCCATCGGGTCAGCGCAAGCCACGGCCGCCGTGCCGGGGCCAACGGTGTCGCTGCCCGAGGTCCCGTCAACCCCCGTGACGGGGCAGACGATGGGTGCCGTGCCGCAAGACCAGGCGTCGGCGAAAGCACTGACCGGCAACCAGCCGGTGCAGACGACCCCGCCACAAGACGGCAGCGGCAACGCTACGGCGACTTCGCTTTCTCCTTCGGCGAGCTGGAGCGTGTCTGGCCACACGGGCGACTTCACGTGGTCGTACCCCTTGCAGGTGCCGCCCTCGGCCAGCGGGGTCAAACCACAACTGGCCCTGTCTTACGCGTCGTCGTCGGCGGACGGGCGTACCAGTGCCACCAACAACCAGCCATCCTGGGTGGGCGAAGGCTGGGACCTGTCGCCCGGTTTCATCGAACGCGTCTACGGGCCGTGCGCCGAAGATGACGGCGATGGCACGGTCGCGCCGAAGGTGGGCGATCTGTGCTGGCGCAGCGACAACGCCATCGCCGCTTTCGCCGGCAAAGGCGGGCAGCTGATCCACCGGCCCACCAACGACAATCGCTCGATCTGGCAAGCCAAGAGCGACGACGGTGACCTGATCGAAAGGCACACCAACGCCAATAATGGCGACAACAACGGTGAGTACTGGACGATCACCACCACCGATGGCACCACGTACTACTTTGGGTCGCGTTCGGAGGCGCAGTCGGCGTGGACCGTCCCGGTTTTCGGCGATGACGCCAATGAGCCCTGCCACGGCGCGACTTTCGACACCTCGTGGTGCCAGCAGGTGTGGCGCTGGCAGGTGGACAAGATGGTTGACCGCAACGGAAACATCATCCTGTTCAACTACCGCAAGGAGTGGAACAAGTACGGCCTCAACAACAAGGACGCCGCTGTCCCTTACGTGCGCGGCGGAAGCCTGGAGGCCATCTCCTACGGGCTGCGCGACAACGTGCCCGCCAGCGGCTGGGTCGAGTTCGCGGTGGCGGACCGGTGCGTGCCGGGCAGCGACTGCACACCGTCGAAAAAGGAGAACTGGCCAGACACCCAGTGGGAACAGCAATGTGACGCCGAAACGTGCCCTGGGAAGAATTCGCCATCCTTCTTCAGCAGCAAACGGCTCGCCACCATCACGACCAAAGTGCTGCGCGACGGGACGCCAACCGCTGTCGATTCGTGGAAACTAGAACACTCCTTCCCGAACCCAGATGGCGGCGAGAAGGCGGCACTCTGGCTCAAGAGCATTGTCCACACTGGACACGTCGGTGGCACCATCAACCTTCCCGCGGTCACTTTCGGCGGGACCAAGATGCCTAACCGGGTCGCGGTCGGCGATGGTTACGCCGCCCTGTCCCGATACCGCATCACGGGCATCACCTCAGAAAGCGGCGGCCAGATCACGATCCGGTATGCCAATCCCAACTGCACGACGAGTTCGCCGACACCGGCGGAAGCCCCTACCAACACCCTGCGCTGCTTCCCAGTGCGCTGGGCCAAGCCCGGTCACGTCGAGCGCGTCGACTACTTCCACAAATACGTCGTGGACACCGTGACCGAGTCTGACCGGTTCCAGGGCATGCGCGATCAGCTCACCCGCTATGAATACCTCGATGGCGCCGCCTGGCACCTGGACACCAGTGAGTTCACCAAGCCAGACAAGCGACTGCACAACGAATACCGCGGCTACGGAAAGGTTCTCATCACCGGCGGCGCCTCTTCGGATCCGGCGGGCACCCAATCGAGAACCGAGAAGCGTTTCTACCGGGGCATGGAACGTGACGAAGTCGTGGACTCCGAAAACGGCAGGCGCGCGGATTCAGATTGGCTAACCGGATTCGAGTTCGAGTCGATCACCTACCAAAACGCCGCTGTGGTAAGCAAAACCATCAGCACGCCTTGGTCACGCGGTCCGCTTGCCAGCCGGGGCGACCTCAAGTCCTACATCGTGCGTTCGGGCGGCTCGTCGACCTACACCAAGCTTGAGTCGGGCTGGCAGATCACCCGTACCACCAACGACTATGACGACCTCGGCTTGCTAACCGAGACCGACGATCTCGGTGACACCCGCACCGCGGACGACGACAGATGCACCACGTATACCTACGTGCGCAACCCGGCGAAGTGGCTGATGGCTTTGCGGCAGCGCACAGAAACCGTGGCTGTCAACTGTGATGGCACCGTCGTCTACCCGAAGCACGCTATCTCCGATGTCCGGGTGGCCTTCGACGGCAAGGACTTTGGCGCGGCGCCAACGGCGGGCAACCCGACCCGCGTCGAGTCGCTCAAGGACCGTCAGGCCGGTGCGCTGCCGGTCTACGAGCTCGACAGCACAACGGAATACGACGTGCTGGGCCGGCCAGTGAAGAACGCTGACGCGCTCGGCCGGGCGACGACGATCACCTATGAGCCACAGTTCGCCGGCCCGGTAACCAAGGTCATCGCCAAGAACCCGCTCAACCACACCACCACGACGGAACTCGAAGTCGCCTGGGGTGTGCCGAAGAAGGTGACCGACCCCAACGGGCGGCTCACCGAAACGGCTTATGACGCTCTCGGCCGGGTCACCAACGTGTGGCTGCCTAACCGCAAACGCCCGGCGGCCAGCAACTACAAGTACACGTACATGATCCGGCAGGACAAGCCGACGATCGTGACCAGCTCGAAGCTGAACGCCAAGGGAACCTACACCGTCACCAAGACCCTGTATGACGGGCTGCTGCGGGCACGCCAGGTGCAGGCCGAGGCGATGGGCGGGGGCCGGCTGCTCACCGACACCCAATACGACTCACAAGGGCGGATCTACAAGAGCACCACGCCGTATTTCCACAACGCGCCCCTGGACACCGACGAGAACAACACGATTTGGGTGCCCAGTGACGCTGACAAGGTGGGCGTGACAACCACCAGCTATGACGGAGCTGGCCGTCCCGTCCTGGAGGTCTTCCATGCCGCCACGGAGGAGAAGTGGCGCACCAGCATGGTTTACGCCGGTGACCGGGTGCACGTCACACCGCCGGCGGGAGGCATCGCCACCACGATAATCAGCAACGCCCGCGGCCAGAAGATCGAGCTGCGACAATACCACGGTGGCCAGCCCACAGGCGCCTACGACAGCACCACTTACAGCTACACCAAAGCCGGGCAGCCCGAGACCGTCGTCGGAGCCACCGGAAACACCTGGCGCTATGGCTACGACCTAGGTGGACAGCTGACCAGTTCCCAGGACGCGGACAAGGGCGCGGGTTACGCGACCTACGACGAGGCGGGACAGGTGACCAGCCGCACCGACGCACTTGGTAACACACTGCTTTTCAGCTATGACAACGCGGGCCGGCGTACGGAGATGAAACTGGCGACGCCAAACGAGCCACAACTGTTGTCGCGCTGGACTTACGACACCGCCGACTATGGCGCCGGGCTGCCGGCTTCGTCGACGCACTACGTCAACGGTGCCGAATACACCACCACTATCAAGGGATACAACGCGTTCAACCAGCCCATCGAAACCACGACCAGCATTCCGGAAACGCCTGAGGCGCCAGAACTCGCGGGCACCTACACCACGGGCATGGGCTATAAGCCGGACGGCAGCATCGCCAGCATCGCCCTGCCCCAGATCGGCACCCTGCCAGCGGAAACCATTAACTACCAATATGGTGACCACGGTCAGCTCATCAGCAGCAGTGGCGGTTACGACGGCAAGACGTTCAAATATGTCACCGATAGCAGCTACACCCGTTTCGGCGAGCTGCAGCGGATGCAGTTTGGCGAAGGCGACAAGCGAGTCTGGCAAACGTATCTCTACGAGGACCACACGCGGCTACTCAAGCGCAGTGTGCTCGACGCTGAGGTGGCTAACCCCAACCAATCCGACGTTAAGTACCAGCGCGATGCCGCGGGCAACATCACGTCGATCGCTGACGCACCCTTTGGCGCCCAAGCGGACCTGCAGTGCTTCCGCTACGACTACCTGCGCCGGCTAACCGACGCCTGGACACCGGGCACAGACTGTGCCACGGCACCGGAATCCACACCCATAACAGGGCCCGCTCCCTATCGGCAGTCGTTTAGCTACGACGCCGCCGGAAACCGCCTTTCTGAAACCACAACAAACTCCTCTGGTACTCAGAAGAAGGTCTTCGAATACCCAACACATGGCGTCTCGACTATGGCGGTCGCCGGTGTGAACTCGTCCTACACCTACGATGCCGCAGGCAACATGAAAACGCGGCCGGGACAGACCCTGGATTGGGACGCCGAAGGAAACCTCACCTCGGTGAGTGGAGCCAGTGGGAACACGTCCTTTGTGTACTCAGCCGAAGGCTCACGCCTCACGCGTCAGGACTCGGCCGGCACCACGCTATATCTAGGCAGCCAGGAAGTCCGTGTAGACGCGGCAACGCGGAAGGTGAGTCCCGTGCGCTACTACCAGCACGGTGACAAGACGGTCGCCGTGCGGGCGGGACATGATCTGCACTGGCTGGCGGGCGACCACCAGCAGACCGCACAGAAAGCCATCAACGCCAGCGACCTTGGCGTGGTTACCCGTCGCCAAACGCCATTCGGCGGAAACCGTGGCACGGCAGCGGCTTTCCCCAGCGAAACAGGTTTCGTTGGCGGAACCAACGACCGTTCCACGGGTCTGGTCCACATCGGAGCACGTGACTACGACCCGGCACTAGGCCGGTTCATCTCCGTCGACCCGATAATGAACGCCGACGATCCACAGCAGCACAACGGTTACGCCTACGCCAACAACACCCCCGTCACGTTAGCGGACCCCACCGGCTTGATGGGCTCGTGCCCAGACGGCGTATGCAACCGCAACACATGTCAGGCGTGCGCCGACAACCGCAAGCAGGCACAAGCGATCAAGGAGCAGGTGTCGGCGAAAAAGGCGGCTGTGCGCAAGGTTTGGGGCCCGCACATGCGGAGCTATGAATACGAAACCAACGCCCGCGAAACGGCCTACCTCGCCGCGCTACGGGACGCGAAGCTCACCGCCACCGTGAACGCTTGGGGTGCGCACTTCAAGGATTTCAAGCGGGAAAAGGAAATGCAGACCCGCTCGCACGAAAAGGAATACTTGACCGAACAGCGCGAGAAACAGGAGCACAAGGCCTGCCGTGCGGACTTCTGGTGCTCCAAGGGCGACAACTTCACCAATAACGTCAACGATCTCAGCAAAATCACTGACAGCAAGGCTTTCAAGCTGATCGCTATCGGGCTGGGTATCGCCGGACTGTTCGCCTGCCCGCCTTGCGGACTACTGGGCATGATCGGGCTGGGCATGTCAGCCCTGGGCACTTCGGTGAGCTGCTATCAGGGCAAGTCCTTCGAATGCGGCTTCGGCGTGGCCTCGCTGGGCCTAGGCGCGGCGGGCGGAGCCTTAGTCAAGGGCGGCCGCGAGTCCATCAAAACCGGCCGAGAACTTGTCGCGAATGGACGATGGACCAGGCCGGGAAGTGGCTGGTACAAAGGCAATGCCAAGATCGCCGTAGGATTCGGAGCATTTGGCGCCTCGGTGCCCTACATCGGCTCCAACCTCGGCATAGACGGAACCGGAGTCTTCTGCGGCGAAGAGTGCCTGCGCTCCGGCTTCAGGCGCCCACCGGGCGAGCGGGCCTACCCGTAATCCAAGCAGGACCCGCTGCCCGGTCCCACCACAAGGGCAGCGGGTCCACCAGTTGTGGGAGTTTGTTCAGTTAAAGTGCTCGGCGTCGGCCCACTCCCAGTACACGCCTTCCGTTTCAAGGTGAGGGGTGACGATCCGTTCAACAAAGTCGATCGAACTTTCCGGTGGCACATCAACGGCGAGATGCCACCGGCCGCTCCATTCCGCAAGGGCACCGTTGGCAGAGATGGCTCCGACGAATTCCTGGCGAAGCGAGAGGCGTTCGGCGGGCGGAAGTGTCTTTGCCAAGACGAGCCTGAGGAGCCTGTGCCCGCTCCGCTGAGCGAGCCTGGTAATCGTTGTCTTGTTGGCGTTTAGCGCGACCTGATCCCTGAGCGCCAGGCCGTACACCCGGAAACGGCAAGCACGCGAGCCTAAAGTTGCCGTCCTGGTCATAGTCAAGCCACAGCTGCTCAAATTCGCCTGGGAAACCAAACCGCTCAAGATCGACCAGGACGAGGTGGTTACTGGCACCGCGCCCCACAGGATCGTCATGGACGATGTAACTGACCTGAGACATACGTGCGCCCTACCTCCTCGTAAGACCGATCCTTGAGTAAGACGCCACGGCCGTCCAGCCATTCCAGAGCTCCCCAGATCCAGCCGGAGGTGGGGCCCTGCCCGCTGGAGGCATTCAGGTTTATGATCAAGATGAGTGTTGTTCAGGGTGCCTGGCCTGTGAGTTTGGGGCGCAGGAACACAAGGGCCGCCGCCGAGCATTGGCCAGGGCTGGAACTAGTGGCGTGTTGACACCTCTGAAGCTTGTGGAGGAGGCAGACATGGGTGTTCAGGTGCACTTCGCGATACTGCACTGCTACTCGACCGACGACGCAACCGAAGATGAAGCCGTCCTTAGGTTCGACGACATCGTGTTCTGGCAAGGGCTGATGAAAGGCGGACGTGATCGCAACACGGATAAGTTCATGGTGTTCCCGCCTGGCAAGTCAGAAGCGATGGTCAAGCTGATCGATGCGGACTGGCCGACCAGTGACCATATCGGTACTCACGTGATCAGGAGAGACGAGTTGGGCCAGGGCTGGCACCGCGCCTACTTCCAAAACGAAGATGCGCATTACCACCTCGACTACGAAGTCTTCAACGCGCCGTAAGCAGGTGGCCGTCGCACCGGATTGGCCACGCTCGTCAGTTCATGCCTCGCGGGTGAAGCTCGTGATCTTCGTATGCAATTGCCAGCCGAGACGCTCGTAGAGCGCACGTCCTTCTTCCGTCCCATGCAGCACGGCGGTCACGGCTCCCTGGTCCATTGCTGCGGCGGCGAGTGCGTTCATCACCGCTGTGCCCAAGCCGCGGCGCTGGTGTTCGGGATCGGTGGCTACGCGATCCACGACGGCGACACCGTCCACCACTGCGGTGTATCCCGCTGCGGCGACCTCGCCTGTCTCGGAATGTATGCGCACGTTGGTAACGCCCGCGTCGATCGTGGCGCTCAGGTCATAGCCGGCGGGAACGCTCGGCGCGGTCTGCCGCAGTGTGGTTGTCATGAGTGGCTCCGGCGGTGTGCTTTGCCAGTCCGGCCCGAGAAGGGCGGCCGCCGCGTCCTCAGCGGCGGCCACGATGATCACACCGTGCGGTGCGGCCGCTTCCTTCGCCGCGCTTCGCACCGCGTCGAGGTCGTCGCGAAACACCAGACAGCGGGAGCGGGTCTTCGGCCGGACCTCGTCGATCCGTAGGCCCCAGGCGGTCTCGACGGGCACGGAGTTGCGCCTGACGGCGGCTAAACCCTTTGCCCAGCTGTGGAGTACGTCTGTTACGTCATGCGAGATCATCCGCACGAGGGTACTCGTCGGTCAACCCAACAAGGGTCCGTATTGGACAGCGCAAAGTAGTGCGCCGAACCGACCTCAGCTTGCCCACTTAAATCAAGAAAGCCAGGCTCCGGATTGCCGGACCTGGCTTCTGACCTGCTGTTTAACTGTGGGCGATACTGGGATCGAACCAGTGACCTCTTCCGTGTGAAGGAAGCGCGCTCCCGCTGCGCCAATCGCCCGCAACGGATCCAGACTCTATCACGTCACGGGCGATATGCCGCGTTGGGTTACCGCCCGGCGAGCAGGCGGTTGACGGCGGCGTCGACGTCGAGGTGGTCGGTTTCCCGGCCCCGTGGGACGACGACGTAGGTGCGGCGCAGGAAGCGCACGAGCACACTGCGTGGCACCTCGAAGAGCGCGTTCCCGTCGGGCGAGGAGAGCGCTAGGGCGACGAAGTCACCCCGCGGGGTGGCCCATGGCCAGACCCGGACGTCTCCGATACCGGCAGGCTCGTCGAGGCCTGTCACCAGTAGTTCACGTGCGAAAGACCAGCTGACGGCTTCCCCACCCGCGGTCTCTGCGTGGAATAGGACATGGACCGCGTATGGGTCCGCCGGGTCGTAGCGCAAGGATGCGCGTACCGGCAACGATGTCGCGTCAGGCGCGACGAGCCGCAATGACGTCTCGACCTCTACGGTCGTGGGACGAATGGCGCTCATGGACGTACTCCCCCCGGCGATGCGACGGAGCTCACTCGCTTCGTCCTTCCCATACTCACGGTGAACCTCCTGATTACGCTCCGCCATGCGTCGATCTCACCCTGTCGTGGGAAGACAGAAAGAAACGTGCACCCTGCCGCGCCCCCGAGGAGTAGAATGCCCGCTTTTGGCCGTGTTTAGACCTTGATACCGTGCCGGTCAAGCTCGACTTATTCCGGTAACGTCCGGTGATCGGGGTTGGTGACGGGCGATACCGGAGGGGGACATCTGATGGCCAAAGATCCGACAGAAGTGCCGCCTCGGCGTGGCGTTCGGGACAGGGTGCGGCTTACCCATGAGACAGTCCGCGCACACCCCACGGGCCGCGTCGCACTGAAGATCTTTTTTGGGGTACTAGGTGGCATCGTCGTGGCCGTCGGCATCGCCCTGATTCCACTGCCGGGTCCCGGCTGGCTGATCGTCATCGGTGGCTTGGCGATCTGGGCGGTCGAGTTCGTGTGGGCGCGCCACTTGCTGCAGTTCACCAAAGACAAACTCAAGATTTGGACAGACTGGATTAAACGTCAGTCATGGCTGGTTCGCGGGCTCGTCGGCATCGCCGGCATGGTCTTTGTCGGGCTTGTCGTGGCCGCGTCGATAAAGCTGAGTTTCGATGTGAACGTGTTTGAAAAGTTCTGGGACTACATCACTACTCACTAAGCGCCGCTTGGCTAACGTTCCCGCCCGTCCGGCTGACTTGACCGGCGACTCAAACCGAGATGTGATCTAAAGTGATCCGGCCGCGCCCGTCAACCTCCCCAGGTCAGCGCGGCCGGGTCCACTGTTTTCAGGCCTGATCGGCCACTCAGCGAGGCACCTCGTGCACGCGGTTGGCGATGTCACTCTCCTCAAGTTTGGCGCGGTCATGCGGGATGCGAACCTTGCCCGGATCGAGGAAATCAATCAGGTCGATGAGTGCCCATTGCAGCTCGACTTGGCGCCGGTTGCCGTTCCAGTCGTGGGTCAAGAAGGCGTCAACATCCTTGAGCAGGACGGTGAACCACCGCCGGAACTCGGAGTCTTCCTCGATGCGCACGTCGAACTCGGGATAGGTCAAAGCCTCGGTCGAGCCGTTGTGGCCGATATCCATCATGAGCTGGCCGATGGCCCGCTGCCGTCCGCGGAAGATGCGGAAGTGGCTGCGTCCATAGCGTTGCGACCCGAGGATGCTGCTGATGTCGGTCAAGTGAGCGTTCAGGGAACGGGTCTTGCCCTCGTCACCGAGATCGAGGAACTGCAGGTCACGTCGAATGATTTCGACCCAGCAAAGGTATTCGGCCAAGGTGTAGATGGTGAATCTACGGGCGTATCGCTCCTCTTCGGGATCGCCGCAGTGAAGAAACTCCTCCAGGTATCCGCCGCCGATGCCGTTGTGCATGCGCTGCTGAAGGCTATGCGCGGCAAGGAGTAACGGCTCACGATACTTAGAGATAAGTTCCTCGGTCTGCTCCGCTTTGGATTCCTTACGGCGCTGGAGTTCCAGAGCGTGTTCGAGTTTGCGCGATCTATTAGCCATGACGCCAGAAATGACCGCGGCCAGGATCGATAGGAGAGCTGAGGCAATGGCGACGATGCTGCCGGCATCCAACTTTTCAGGCACGGCAGTCAACATAGACGAAAGCCTCAGTGGACAGCAGGGGGCTAAACAGCTAGGTTTCCCCGGCGGAGGCTGCTCATTTACTCTTGGGCGTGGTCAGTGTGAGAAGTCGTGGGTGGAGCATCCGCGCCAAGATTATGACCTTGGCGGTGGTGCCGTTGGTGGCCATCACAGGGTTGTCGGTTTTTGGTGTGGCCGCAACGGTTGAGCCAGCTCTGAACCTGCTGGAAACCATCAAGTTCAACGATGCCGCCGCTGACCGTGGCGAGTTGCTCGTCGTTCAGTTGCAGCACGAGCGACGGGTTTCTGGCGGCGCTCAAGCGGGTTCGGCGGAGTTGGTGGACCAGCGCCGCAAGACCGATGAGCTTTATGCGTCGTTCAAGACCCGGTGGGCCGAAATGCAAGGCGCGACTGAGCTTTCCGCTGCTCACGTCCGTGTTGTCACCGGCTTTATGTCCGCAATGGACACTGTGCCACAGATTCGCCAAGACCTTGACGCTGGCCGCATTGACGCCGCGGCCGCGGTCAACCATTTCTCCGAGGTCATCGACGCGGCCTACGGCATGTTCTTCCTGCTGACGCACGTGTCGGACGCTGACCTGGCCCAGACGGCACAAGGGTTGTTCCTGGTGAGCCGCGCGCGCGAGCTGCTGGCTCGTGAAGACGCAGTCGTCATGGTTGCTGTGGCAGACCAGAAGATTTCTGCCATCGAACACACGCGCATCCTGCTGGCGATTGGCGCGCGGCGGCAGATCCACACCGAAGCCGCGGCAGCACTGTTGTCGCCACATAAGGAAAGTTACGCCAAGATCTTCGGCAGCGAGGCGTACCAGCGGCTGACCATCATGGAAGACAGCCTCGGCCGGCTTCAGGCAGGCGGCAAGCTCTCCATCGACGTCGTGATCTGGCAGAACAGCACTGCCGCGCTCCTGAAGGACATGGACGCGACCGAGGACGCGGCCGCGGCGGCAGCCCTGAAACTGGGCAACGACATTGGCATTTCGACGTTCTCCCGGCCCATCATCGCCGGCCTGATCGGCCTGTTGTGTGCGGCGCTGGCGCTCGTGCTGGCCTTGCGCACGGGACGGTCTGTGGTCAGGCGACTGGAAAGGCTCCGTGCGTCCGCTTTGGACGTCGCCCACGAACAGTTGCCTAGAGCGATCGCTTCGCTACGCACGCCGGGCGCGGGTGTTGGCGATCCGGCCCTGAACGAGCCACCCCCGCTAGCGGTCGGTGATGACGAGATCGGCCAGGTGGGCCACGCTTTCAACGCCGTGCAGCGCACCGCTATTCAAGCCGCGGTCGGGGAAGCCATCGTCCGCAAGGGAATCAGCGAAGTCTTCCTCAACATCGCGCGCCGTTCCCAAGCCCTGCTGCACCGTCAGCTGACCCTGCTCGACCGGATGGAACGCCGGACCACGGCACCTGACGAGCTTGAAGACCTGTTCAAACTCGACCACATGGCGACGCGGATGCGCCGTCACGCCGAGGCTTTGGTGATCCTCGCCGGTTCTGTTCCGGGGCGCGGCTGGCGTCACCCAGTACCAGTAATCGATGTTGTTCGTGGAGCGACGTCGGAGATTGAAGACTATGTCCGGGTGACCCTGGATCGTCTTCCTGATGTGCGCATCATCGGCCGGGCCGTGGGTGACATCATTCACTTGCTGGCGGAGCTTCTGGAGAACGCGACTTCGTTCGCGCCACCGCACACCGGGGTACGAGTGCATGGTGAGATCACAGCGAACGGCCTGGCGCTGCACGTCGAAGACCGCGGCCTAGGCATGAGCGAAACCGAGTTGGCTGAGGCAAACGCCCGCCTCACCGTGCCGCCGGATTTTGACCCGGCACACAGTGCCCGGCTGGGACTGCTCGTCGTCGCCAAGCTTGCGGCCAGGCAAAACGTGACTGTCCAACTGCGACACTCGCCGTATGGCGGGGTGACCGCAGTGGTGAATATCCCGGCTCAAGTCGTGCTTCCCGGGACCGGCGAACAGACAACCATCATTGCGTCCGCTAGGGTGCCTAAGGAAATTTCCGCGCAATCCTTTGCAGATGAACGCTCAACGACCGACGCCACAACAGTGTCGGTTGTGGACGGTCTGCCAAGGCGTGTGCGGAAGCAACCCCCGGCGACACTGGGAACTGACGAAGAGGCGACAATCACCGTAGATGCGGAACCGATCACGGTTAGCCTCCCGGACGAACCTGGGGTGCCGGATCAGCGCAGTGCGGAGCAACTTCGCCTGCGCATGTCAGCGTTCCAGTCTGGAACAGTTCGTGGCCGGGCCCAGGCCACCGAAGCCTATGAGGAAGGGAGTGCCTCCAGTGGTACCCACGACAGCCCGCCACGCGACCGACTGGCTCCTTGATGAGCTGCTAACGCGGGTGCCACAAGCAAAGTGCGCGGTGGTGCTCTCGGTGGATGGACTGCTTACGGCGACTTCGTCAGGGATGCCGCGCGATGACGCCGAGCACCTGGCCGCTGTCGCTGGCGGTTTCGCGAGCCTGGCCAAGGCGGCCGGTCAGCGTTTCCGCGGCGGTGCGGTCCGCCAGACGGTCGTTGAGATGGACGAGGCGTTCCTGCTCGTGAGCGCTGCCGGTTCCGGCTCGTGCCTCGCCGTGCTCGCCGCTCCTGACACCGACCTCGGCGTCCTGGCCTACGAGATGGCCATGCTCGCCAAGCGCGTCGGCACGCACCTTGCCACTCCGACGAGACATGGCCAGGCTTAAACGGCGATGTCTGCGGCATTTGAGCCCGAAGTCGACGGCACGGCCTGGTGGGATCACGAGGCCGGGCCGGTTGTCCGCCCCTACATGGTGACCGGTGGGCGGGTTCAGCCTGTCACCGCTGACTTCGATCTCATTTCGCACGTGGTGGCGGTGCAAAGCCTGGCCGTTGACACTCCAAGCCCAGAGCACCAAGCGATCCTGGCGCTCACTCAGGAACCCCGGCCAGTCGCCGAAATCGCTGGCCGCATAGACCTTCCGCTCGGGGTCGTTCGCGTCCTTCTATGCGATCTGTTGCTGGCTGGGCTGATCGCGCGCTACGACCCACCTTCCACAGACGACCTACCCAATATCGACACCCTGCAGGCGGTAATCCATGGACTCCGTTCGCTCTGACGCGCCGCCCCAGGCGCTCAAAATCCTGGTTGCTGGCGGCTTCGGCGCTGGCAAGACCACTATGGTCGGCGCGGTTAGCGAAATAAGTCCATTAAGGACAGAAGAGGTGCTGACGACCGCCGGCGTGGAAACCGATGACACCACGGGCGTGGACGCCAAGACGACCACCACGGTCGCCATGGACTTCGGCCGCATCACCATCACGCCGAACCTGGTGCTCTACCTGTTTGGGACACCGGGCCAAAACCGGTTCTGGTTCCTCTGGGATGAGCTAGCCACCGGCGCTCTGGGGGCGGTCGTGATCGCGGACACCCGGCGCCTGGCTGACTCCTTCGCCGCCATCGACTATTTCGAGCAGCGGGGAACGCCCTTCGTCATCGCGGTGAACTGCTTCGACTCGATGCAGGTCTACACGGTGGAGCAGGTGCGCGAAGCGCTTGACATCGGCGCGCACGTGCCGATCCTGCTGACCGACGCGCGTGACCGCCACTCGGTAAAGCACGTGCTCATCACATTGGTTGAGCACGTGCTTGTCATGGTGCGGGCCGCGGTGCCGGCGGGCTAACGCTTCTTCTTCTGGTTCTGGATGATCAGGAACACCACCACACCGATCACGCCAACAACCACCAGGCAGCACAGCAGACCGAGGATGCCACCGAAGCCAAACTTCGGCCGCTTCGCGATGAGGTCATTTTCGGCTGCCCACGCGGTGGCGGGGATGACGAATGCGGCGAGGAAGCCGGTAACGAGCGCGGCCCACAAACGAGAAATCCGGTTCATGAACCTTAGGGTACGGACCTTGTGCCACCTTTAGGGCCAGCAATCTGACTGTGAGCGTCAGCGCATATCTCCGCGATTTCTTTCCAATCGACAGGAACGTCTAGATAAACGCCGAGCCACCCCCGGTGCCCAACATAAGGCGGGCGGAAATACTTCTCCGGGTCCTCGGCGATCAGCTCCTGCTGCACGCCGGGAGCCGCGGCGCACCACATGGCGACCCGGTCATCATGGTGATGATCAGCCATCGTGGCGATCTGCTTCTTTCCTTTGTAGAACCACGACGCCTCCCCGTGGCTCACTTTCTCAGTGACGTCGGGCAGGGCCATGAATAGCTTGCGCAAACGCGATACTGGACTGACAGCCATGGATGATAGCGTGACATATCTATGGATGATCTTCTGATGCGGCGGGCCACTATCGACGACATTCCCGCGATCGTGGCGATGCTGTCCGACGATCCGCTCGGGGCGGCTAGGGAAGCAGAGGCCGGGCACCCTTCGTACACCCTGGCGTTTAAGGAAATCGATGCGGACCCGCACCAAACCTTGGCGGTGGGGGAGCGCGGCGGCGAGGTTGTCGCGTGCCTACAGCTGACGGTGATCCCCGGGCTGAGCCGCCAAGGTGCCAAGCGGGCCTTGATCGAAGCTGTTCGCGTGCGCTCCGATCAGCGCGGCAGCGGGCTCGGTAAGCGCCTGATCGAGTGGGCGATCGAGGAAGCGCGGGCTCGCGGTTGCGTCATGGTCCAGCTCACGACCGACAAATCCCGCCTCGACGCGCACCGCTTCTATTTGTCGTTGGGCTTCACCGACAGTCACATTGGGATGAAACTGGCTCTGTGAAGCCACTTCTGATCGTCGACGCGGCCAACGTGGTCGGGTCCGTCCCGGATGGATGGTGGCGCGACCGTCGCGGCGCCGCCGAGCGCCTGCGTGATCATCTGGCTTCGTTCGCCGGGCCCGTCGAGATCATTCTGGTCGTCGAGGGCCAGGCCCGGGGCATTTCTTCACACGAGGGGGTACTCGTTGAGCACGCCCGTGGCTCCGGCGACGATGCGATAGTCGATCTCGTGCGTGCCTCGGCTGGCCACAGAAAAGTCACCGTCGTGACGGCGGACCGGGAGTTGCGTGAGCGCGTAACTGCCCTGGGGGCAGACGTTGAAGGCCCTAAGGCCTATTGGAGCGGATGACGAGACTCGAACTCGCGACCCTCACCTTGGCAAGGTGATGCGCTACCAACTGCGCTACATCCGCGTGGGTCATTTCTGGTGCGCTGGTTACTTTAGCGGGTCTCCCGAGCGGCACGCCACCGGGTTACCTCGTGTCTTTTTGATCTTGGTTAGGCGTCATCGGGGTGGCCGAGCGCACACTTCCCAGTAATGTTGCCTAAACGCACCGCGGCCAGCGTTTCCGAGTGCTCGAAGCCTCCCTTCGCGCCCACGTGACGCGCCCATGGGTACCCCGGGTTGGCGCTTGATGGCGGACTCGGCTAAAGTTTCCGTCTGTCGGGCGCTCCGGTGGCCGATGATGCGGATGTAGCGCAGTTGGTAGCGCATCACCTTGCCAAGGTGAGGGTCGCGAGTTCGAGTCTCGTCATCCGCTCGGAGAGCCGAAAGGCGCACCACGGTGGAGTGGCCGAGAGGCGAGGCAACGGCCTGCAAAGCCGTGTACACGGGTTCAAATCCCGTCTCCACCTCGCAAGAACAGCAAGGGCGATTGGCGCAGTGGGAGCGCGCTTCCTTGACACGGAAGAGGTCACTGGTTCAAACCCAGTATCGCCCACCAGCTCAGAGGCCACATCTCATCGATGGATGTGGCCTCTTTTCATCCCTGGGTGACTAACTGAGTGACTACGGCTCAGAATCCATGTCTGATTGGCCGAAGATCCCATCCATGGCTGTCGCTCCGCCGAGGATGATCGGGCGCAGCTGCTTTCGGTAGACCTCTTCCGTGACGCGCGTTCCGGCATGGCCGCATAGGTCTGCGATGTCCTCGATACGCATCCCGGAAGCTGACAGCAGCGAGACGAAGCTCGTGCGCAGCTCTCGTGGAGTCCAGTCCTTCGGGTTAAGCCCGGCAGCCTTCACGATCCGCCGGACAGATCGCCGGACATTGGCCGCGTCGAGCTTTCCGCCATTCCGCGTCGCAAACACCAGCCTCATTCCGGTTTCCTCCCGTCCCATGTTCCCTGACGCGGCTCCAGTCGGCGTAGCGCGGCTACCGCCCGGTGCGGCAGCGCGAGCGAGCGCCGGGATTTGCGGGTCTTGGTATCGCCTTTGGTGCGGACTGAGCGCCACACATGGATGGCAGGCGGGACAGGTGGGTCAGCGTCCGGCTTGCCGTCCAGGTCCACGTGGTCCCAGTCGAGCTCGCGCATCTCCTCGGTCCGCGCTCCCGTTAGGAGGGAAACGATGACGTAGGCGCCAAATGGATCTCGCTCGGCCGCGTCCAACACCGCTTTGGCTTGCTCGAAGGTCAGCGACTTCGACGGCCGCCCGTCCAAGCCTTCTGGGATTTCGCATAGCGGCACGACGTTGCGCTTCACCAGCTCTCGGGCCATGGCGCGGTTGATGATCCGGTTTAGACACTCGTGCAGCCGTCGCAGCGTGCTGGAGCTGACCTGCGTGGCCTTGGTGGCGAGCCACTTTTCTACATCGGCCGCCTTGAGATCCTTGAGCTTGCGCGCCCCGAGGTCCGGGATGATGTGGCCGCGAACCAGGTGCCCATACTTCTGAATGGTGCTATCGGCCCGGCCCACCAAGCCATACGAGAGCCAGTCCTCGGCAGCCATGGCCACGGTGGTGTTCTGGTGCTTGGTCACTAGCCCGTCTTCGTGGTCGCGAAGGACTTCTTTGAGCTTGTTCCTGGCTTCGGTTTTGGTCTTTCCGCTGCCTTTGCGGGTGATCCGCCTACCTGCTGGGGTGTAGCCGATGGTGACTTCTGCGATGTAGCGCTGGCGTTTTTCGTCCCAGTAAAGGCCGCCTTCGCCGCGTCCTCTCCTCATGGTGCTCACTTGTTGTGTCCTCTCAATGCTTCGGCTTCCAGCAGTGCTTCGTACTCGTCGATGGCTTTGGCGGGGATGCGCCGGTCGCTGCCTTGCATGACGTAGCGCAGCCGTCCGCCGCGCATCTCGTCGTAGATGACGGTGCGGCTCATGCTGAGCAAGGTCATGGCTTCCGGAATCCGGTACAGCACCTTGACATGGCGGGCAGGCGTTGAGCCAGAAATCGTTGGTGTTACCTCTTGTGAGCGGTTCAGTTCCAGGGCTGTGCTTGCCATGATGGTGCTACTCCTTTGCCTGGGTTGAGGTTTGGGAGTGGCCCTGGCGCACACCCTCGTGGCATGCGCAAGGGCCGTGGGTGTGCGCGGTCGCCCGCTGTGGGCGCCGCTGAGCCAAGATCCGTGGCAGGTGAGCGTTAGAACCCAGGGTGCCGCTGGCTCGCGCTCTGTCTCTGTCCAATGCGGACAGTCGTGAATGGAGCTATTTCGAGTGCCGAGTTTCGCTATTCGGGTGTTACTCGGATGAGGGCACGATGCGCAATTTCGTGTGCCCGTTTGGCGGTTGTTGGCTGAGGGGTGCCGGGGTAAGCGTCCCAAGCGTCCCAAGCGTTGCATCGCAGGTCAGCCCTGGGACGGAATCTTGAAGTGGGACGCTATGAAGCGTCCCACCGTTTTGAAGCGTCCCGGGGTCTAGCTGGGCGGGGACGGTTGGGACGCTTGGGACGGTTAGGGGGGACCCCTGTGGTGGTTCTAGGTCGCAGTAGCGGTCCCACGCGTCGGTGAATAGATCTTTTGAATAGCCTTTCACTTGCCCGATCGGCAGGCGGATATTGCCCGACGTAATGCCGAATTCCCGAAGGATGCGGCCGAGCTTGTGGGCGTTGAGATCGCTCCACGGCACGTCTTCGGCGGTGTTGAGTTTTTCGAGCAGGTGAGCGGTTGGCAGGGCTGCGATGTGTGGCCCGGCTTCGTTGAAGATGGTCCAGCAGGCACGCAGAACCTTTACCCCGTCGCTGGTTTCGGCTCGCTCCTCACGTGCCCCGGTGAGCGCCACGGCTGCCGTTCTGGCTCTGATCGGCCACTGCCCTCCCGCGAGGTCCGCTATGGCGATCAGCGGTTCCCAGGTGTCGGCATCGCGGTCCTCCACCGGCATGAGCGGTACCGCATCGCGCAGCGCCTTGTGGTTGGGTTTGAGCCAGGCGTTAAGTTCCGCTCCTAGCGCGGCCACAGCAGGCCGGTCCCGCTCGATACGCCACGGCTGGACCTTCTCCCGTGCCCTGCGCCGTCTCATGTGGACGACCACGGCCCGGTCCTCAATGGTTTCCGGTGCTGGGCCGATACCGGCCATGGCGGCCATGGCGAAGGTCGGGATGTGTTCTACCTGGTCCTTGTTCGGGTTGTAGCGCAAGGCTGGCCGGTTGCGCTGGTGGCCAGCGTTGAGCAGGCCGCGCAAGTCGGCGTAGGTATCGGCTGAGCCGGTAAAGATGGTGTCGTACTCATCAATGAGCAGGGTTGGCGGGCTATCGGTGCCCACCGACCGGTAGACCGCCGCAGGGCTGGCGTTGACAGTCATCAGCGGGTTGTAGGACGCGGCCTCAGTCACGTCGAGCAGGCGGCTTTTACCGCAACGCTTCTCCGGTGCGCGGATCACCAGCCGTGGCGCGCACGCCCACGCGGGCAGGGCGTGGGTCGCGGCGATCCATAGCGTTACGGCGTCGAGGGCTTCGTTGCTGGGCAGGATCACATAGGTACGGATCGTGGCCCGCAACCGGTCGAGCAGTTCCGCACCGTCCAATGTGGTGGGCTCCTTTCGGGTCATAGGGTTACTCCTTCGTCTCGGAAGCCACCGCTGATCGCGGCGCGGGAGTCTCGTTCGGTCTGGCCTGCGGCCAGCCCCACTGCCATGAGGGCAGCCTGGGCATCGGCCGGGCTGATTGCCCCGCTAGCGACCATGCGGGCGACGCCACGGCTTGCGCCGTAGAGCGTGGTGCGGCGCCTGCCCTCCGGGGCCTTGCGAACCGTTGACAGGTGCGCTTGCAGGAGGGCGGCCGGTGATGAGATGCCCCCCGCGCGGGCCAATCTGGGCTTGGGAGCTGGGGCGAGTGCGGGGTTAGCCGCGGTGACTGCTGGAGTCAGTGCGGTGCGCAGCGCGGGGGGCATCTCACTAACCGGCGTGGACTCATCAGCCCACACGTACGGTTGCCGCGTGCTGGGATGTACCGAGGGCGGCGCGGCCACATATCCGCCGTCGGCTTTGATATCGATACCGGGGCCGAGAACGTTTGGCCCGGACGGGATCTTCGTGTGCGGGCCGGGATGGCGGTAGTACAGGTGCAGGCCACCGGAGCCGGTTGTAGCGAACCGGGTAGGCGGTATGAGTCCTTTCGCTACCAGTGTTTTGACGGTTTGGCTGCCGCCGTTGCGGGGGTCTACATCGACCACCACGAGGCCAGAGGGTGCTCCGGTGCGGACGGCGAGCATGCCGTTTGGCTCCATCGCGAGCATGCGCACGATGGCTTTCGGGTCACGGGTAGCGGCATAGAAGCCGTGGCAGGTAAGGCACCGGCAGCCTTGCGGATCGTGCCGTTTGGGGTCTGCGGCGCGGCACGGCGGGCAGTTGGCTACGGGCCGTTTGTTACGGCCGAGGATGAAGACTGGCCATTCGGCGGCGTAGCGAAGCGCAGCCGCCCTCAGTGAGTGCACCGCAGGTGCCCCCTTTCAGCTCTTCGTGTGTGGGACCGGCGCGAGCCGGGCTAGGTCTGGTTGCGGTCCGGCGCGATCAGCGACCGCCGGTTCTTCTCTAGGGCTTCTTCAAGCGCGGCAACGGCTTTGGTGACGGCGCGGCGGATGTCAAACCATCCCTCTTCAAGCTCGTGCCGGAACCCGGTCAGGTTCCGCACGCTGCTGATCAGCCGGAAGCTGCGGGTGCGGCCGTGCTCAAAGTCGGTCAGGATGGCTTGCAGGCGTTCCTGCTCGCGTGCTGGTTCACGCCGTACGCAGGGGATGGCGTGCAGGTCGCTGACCAGCTGCCGCAACGGTTCCGGCGTCACTGCGGGTACGTCCGGCACGGCGCTGTCTGGTGCGTCGAGATTGCTTACGCAGTGGTCCATGGCCGTGCGGGCTCGGGTTCCCTCTGGGAGGCGATCGCGCAGCTTCTTGAGCTGGTTGAGGGCTTCCTGGCTGCTTGTGCTCCCGCTGATGGGACCAGAAGCGATATTGCCGAGAACGTTGGCGAGGGGTTCATCGTCGATGCTTAGGTGCCGGTCGCTGCCCATGGCGCGGATGGCCTGGCCGATCTCGCCGTCTTCGTGGAAACAGACCGGGCTGCCGCTTTCAGGATGGCCCCAGGAATTGGCCAGCAGCGGCTTGGCAGACATCTGCCCACGCACCACGGGGGCCGGGCCGTCGCTGGCGGTGTGGCGGGCGGCGGGTGAGCGGCTGAAGCGGTAGGCCTCAAGGCTGGAGATGAGGTCGGCCTTGTTCTGGTTACCGGGTGCCAAGCCTATGCTTCGGCTGACCTCGCGCAGCTGCTTGAGCGTCATCGCCTGAACTTGTTGTGGGGTTGGGAAATCGGCGGGCAGCCCGCTTGCCGTGCTTCGTCCAGCGCTGACCGCAGCCGTGGTCTGGCCTGGCTGGCCGAAGAAGCCGGGCGGTGTCGGCTGGCGCACGCCGGTTTCAGCCGTGGCGAGGTGTGCGGTGTAGAGGGTTTCGAAGGTGATGCGGGCTTCCTGCAAGGCGATTGAGGCGCGGAAGATCCCTTCCGTTGCTGCGGGAAGGCAGCCGGTGACGCGGGCGTCTAGGTTGTCTTCGCTCAGCGCGCCGGTGTAGTCCTCGGTCGCGGTGGCGATGGCGTTCATGCCGCTGGCGAGGCTTTGCAGCTGCCCGATCAGTTCCCAGGCGCTGTGTGGGGTGAGGTCCAAGGCCGATAGTGCGTGTGCGGCGTCCAGCAGGGGCCGGTTGGGGCTGGCGGTCTGGGTCACAGCTGTGTCCTTTGGTCGGATGAGCGGAGGCTTTGCAGGTTGCGGCGCAAGGTGAAGTGGCCGTCGAGCTGTTCGGCCAGCTGGTTTTTCGTGCCTTTCAGGCCGTCGTAGCCGTAGGCGGTGGCTACGTCTTTGAGCTGCTTGACGGTCATCGCGGCCAGCTGCTCCCGAGACGGGTAGCTCTGCGATGCCGTGCGGCTTGTGGCTTGCCCTGACTGAGGTTTGGGTCCGAAGAAGGCGCTGGGGCGGGGCTGGCGCACCCCGGATTCGGCCGCCTCGAAATGCGCGGCGTAGACCGTGCGCAGGTTTTTGGCGGCGTACTGGAATGCCGCACTGGCGGCGTAGAAGCATTCGGCCGCATCGGTGATGTGATAGATCACGCGCGGATCGATGCCGGTGCCGAGGTTTTCGGCGTAGCGGTAGGTGGCTTTAGCGAACGCTTGCGCGCCTTGGCCTAGCCCGCACAGCTGGGTGTCTAGATGCCACGCGGTGACCGGGCGAAGGTCAGCGGCGGCTAGGTGGCGGGCGGCGTCCAGGAGTGCAACGGCGCCAGGGTTGTTGTCGCTCATGCGTGGTTGGTGTCCTTTCCTGGTCCTAGTACGCGGTTGAAAACGGTGTGGGTGACGGCGATGAGGTGGCGGCATTGCGCCTGCGCGATCGCCTCTTGCGGGTCGAGGCGGGTGATGGTGCGGATTTCGACCCAGCCGCCTTGGGCGTTGTGGTAGCGGGTGGCGATCAGGGTGCCGTGGCTGGTTTTCCACCGCTCGGGTTGCGAGACGTGCTCGCCTCCGGTGACGTGCGCGGCGGTGCAGCGGTGGTCACGTGTACACCACGGCGGGTGCCCACCCGCCCGTGGCGCAGTCCTATCCGGTTCTGTCTGTCCAATGTGCTTAGTCGTGCGTGGGGTGAGCGCGGTCATGCGCAACCTCCGTGCGGTCACGTTGCGTATACGGGCGGGCGGGTTACGTGGGCGTCTCACGCGTCTCACGGGTGCGCCAAATAGCGCCCATACGCGGGCGCGTACGCGGGTGGTGAGACGGTGAGACGAGACGGTGAGACGGNTACGCAGCGTGAGATTCGCTGGCTGTGTTGAGCTGGTACAGCTGGCGTCCCTTGTCGCGGGTGCGGGTGACGTGGCCTTGCAGGGCAAGGTTGGCCAGTACCCGGCACACGGTGGCTTTNCTGACGTTGGTGGCCAGCTGGATTTCTGCCCGCGATAGCTGGCCGGTGGCTTTGCCGAGCACGTCTAGGACGAGTTCGGTCGCGGCGGGGTCGGCTGGCCACGGCTGCGCGGGAACCTTTGCGGTCAGCGTCTCCAGTGGCTGTGCGGATAGGGGTGGCGCGGTTTCGGCGTCGGCAATGAGTTTGAGGGCTTGCGTGCGTGCCGTTTGGAAGGCTTGGCGTGCACTTGCCGCTGTGCTGTGTTTTGGCGACGGCCGCCCAGTCGCCGGGTGCGGTGATGGGCGGCGCCTGCCTGGCTTGCTGTCGCCACCGATGCCGAGCGGGTCCCGGTTTCGCGTGGCGTACATGTCGCCAGCGGCTTGCGCAGACGCTGTGTCGAGTGGCGGGCGGTGTGGTGCGTAGAGGCGGGCGAGTTTGGCGACAGTCGCGGGGTCATAGAGCGGGTATCCGCGCAGCGGCAGCGCGCTGGCTTCTGGCCCGTCTTGCATCAGGGTGACACCAGGTGCCGTGTATACGTCGAGGGTCAGGGATTCTGCGGGTGCGCTGGTCATGGCCCACCGCAGGTCGCCTAGCCGGTTCATCCTCAAACACAGCACTGGATTGAGCTGGCTTTTGAGCCGCCCGGAGTGCCCGAGGCTGTCCTGGGTGGGTTTCTGCGTGGCGACAATCGAGCCCACGGCGACCTCCCGGCCGGTTTCGGCGACCTGGGTCGCCTGCTCCGTGGCCTCCTGTGCCTCTGGTGTGTTGCGGCCAAACAGCGCCGACGCTTCGTCAATGACGATCAGCAGCAGCGGCAAATCTGGTGACGGCGCTAGTACCGCGTCACCGTCACCGGTCGCGGCCAGACGGGCACCGGCCAAAGCGCGGGCGTCAATGACCGCGTTGGCGCAGGTAAGCATGTCGACCGCTGTGGCGGGGTCGGTGGCCAGCCAGTCAATGCAGGGCAGCCACGGCGCCAGCGACTTGCCGCGTTTGGCCACGTCGATAACCCACACAACCGTGTCGACGCTGGCCATGGTCCCGGTCAGCAGCACGTTGAGGCTGGTGGTTTTCCCTGACCCGGTGGCGCCGGTCAGGAAGGTGTGCCGGGCGCCAATGCTGTTCCACAGGGCCAGCTGCGCGGTTGAGCCGTCTTCGTAGACGCCAAGCGGGATCGGCGTGTGGATGGTGCGTGCGCCGGGCGCCCACAGGTCCGGGCTGGCGCTAGCTGCGGTCGCGGTGCCGGTTTTCCTTGGTGCCATGCGGTATTCCCTGTCCTTCCTGGGTCAGCAGATGACGTTGCTGGCGATCGGGTTGCCATGCCGCCGTATGCTGCGGCGGTGGTGAAGGTCTCGCGTAAACGGCAAAGCGAAATCGTCATGGAGGGTTTCGCCAGCCTGCGTGTGTGGGCTGAAAACAACGGGATACCGCTGGTGGAAGTTCATGGCTATCCACGGTCGATTGTGGATAAGAACGACGTCGGCGCTACCGTTTATCTCTTCTTCGACACCGACGCCAGCGTCGAACGTCTGCAATCCGACGGGACAACGGCGCGGGTCCAGCAAGCGTTCCTGAACATCCTTGAGACAGCCGGCTATCCCCCGCCGTGGCTGGAACACGTCACGTTTCACGTCGACTCACGCGAATGCGTTGAGCGCGACTTTGAGGGCAGTTACTTCTACTACCACCGCTAGATAGCTGCGCCCTGATGCTTGTGGTTATTCGCGGCCGGTGCTGTTGTTGATGTGGTAGGTCGCGGGGTGGATGAGTGGCTGTGTCCACGGGTCGGTTTCGGTCAGGTGGACCAGAACCTTGCGGGCGTTGGTTTTGTCCTGCTCGACCTTCACCGCGCCGGGGCGCAACTCGTAGGCGCCTTCAACCCGTTTACGCGAGATGTCTTCCGGGGTTTGGCCTGCGGCCAGTTTCACGGTCAAGACTTCGCCTGCTGGGGTCTGACGCGTGGCCAGGAGCTTTGATCCGGCGACACCCGCGATGTGGGCGACGGTGTTCCACCTCTGTTTCACGGCGTCGGCGCGCAGCTGCGCCTTGAGCGTGCCCGACATCCACCAGCCCAGCCCGAGCACCGGCGTAGCCAGCGCCCACAGGCCGTAAAGGCCGACGTTACCTGGCTGATAGGCCACCAGGACTGTCCACGGCCCGGCGATGGTGAGCACGATCGCGGCAAGGCCGCGGTCATATCCGCGCAGCCGCGTCAGCCACGCGAAAGCACACAGCGCGGCTACCGCATATGAGGCGATCAGCCAGCCCGTACCAGCGATCAGCCGCACGATCAGGGCGGCGATCGCGATAGCGAGGACGAGCAGGGCGACGGCGACCGGGGCGAGCTGACGGCGGAACCGCCATAGCAAGCGCACCGCGACAAGACCAATCGTGTTGCGCTGCCGGTCATCTATCAGCGCGAGGGCATGCTTACCTTTCTTCTTGCCAAACATTCGTTACTCCTCAGCACGATCTTCAAAGGGTGCGGTGCACCCCAAATCCGCTGGGGTGCACCGGATGTAGCGGTTTGGTTAGGCGGCGTTCTTCGGGTCCAGTAGCCAACCACGGCGTAATTTCTGCGGCAGTGCCTGCCCCCGAGACGCTTTTCCGACTGCGGTTTCATGCGCAGTTCGACTCTCAAACAAGGGCAGCGCCTTATTACACCCCGTGGCATACTGCGGGTCCTCTGCCAATCCCCAGGCAGAATTCGCATTGAAGGAGTGGCCCTACTTGAACCTCATGAAACGTGCGACCGCAGTAGCCGCAGGCTTTCTCGCCTTAGCGGGAACGCAGCTGGCCTCCCCAGGCGCATATGCGGTGGGCAGAGATCCCGTGACACCAATGGGCGTTTGCGACAACCAGTACGAGTTCATCGACATCGAATATGTTGGCCGAGACGTGCTTCAGCTTGCTCCCACCGCGGGCGGCATGAACACGAGCCCCCCAGGTGGAGGGCCAGGGTCAGTCACCAAAACTGTCACGATTGGCGGAAAGACATCCGTCGCCGTTGGTGCTGGGCTTACCGCAGACGCAAGTGTGATTGTCGCCGGCTTGTCGGCCAGCCTCAACGTAACCGTCACGGTTGAGTTCAACGCTTCGACGTCAGACGCAGCCACGGTGCCCAACGTTCTGCCTCAGAGGTCAGGGTTTATCTATCCTGGTGTCCTGCGTGACATCTACCGGGGTACCTACAGGCTCATAAACGTCAACTGCCAGGTTATTTGGTCTGCGAGCATAGATGCCCACGTGCCCAAGAATCCGTTCTACGCGTTCTGTGCCGAGACGGAGACCTACGGTTGCAAGACCGGCGGCATCGGCGAGGTACACCGAGCGAAAAACCTCACGCCGCTCCCGATCTACCACGCGTCGTGCCCCTGCTACAGCGGAACTCTAGACGAGTCCCAGCCACCGCTTTCGAACCCCTACCGCGAACTCCGTCACGTGTGGACACAGCCGGGTGGCTGGTATAGCGGCAGCATCCCTGGCATGAACCTCAACGCCATCTCCTCGGTGAACATGGGCGGCCAGTGGCCACAGACGATGGCGCTCAAAGACGGTGTGCTGCGCCATATCTACGGCGACACGTCCGGTTGGCACGATGCTTCCACCGGAATCAGCGGCCTTTCTGCCATTTCTGCGGTGAACATGGGAGGGGCGTGGCCGCAGGTCATGGCGCTGAAGAACGGTGTGCTACACCAGATCTACGGCGACACGTCCGGTTGGCACATCGCTTCAACCGGAATCAGCGGTCTGAGCGCGATCTCCGCGGTGAACATGGGTGGATCGTGGCCGCAGGTCATGGCTGTCAAAAACGGTGTGCTGCACCAAATCTACGCAAATACTTCAGGCTG
>NZ_KB903249.1:122657-135405 GCF_000379685.1 Catelliglobosispora koreensis DSM 44566
CAGATCGGCAGCACCGGAATTAGCGGTGTTGGTGCGATCTCCGCGGTGAACATGGGTGGATCGTGGCCGCAGGTCATGGCTGTCAAAAACGGTGTTCTGCACCAAATCTACGGTGATACGTCGGGATGGCATGACGGCAGCCTTGCCATTTCAGCCAACCAGCCGGCCGCCGTTAATATGGGCGCCGCGTGGCCGCAGGTCATGGTTCTCAAGTAGAGCGCTCACCCGGAGCAAGTGTGGCTCCACGCCATTGGATGCCGGGGAGCGGTCAATCGTCCGCCCCCCGGCACCCCGGACAACGAGCTAATGTCCGCTTGATAATGGCCGATCAAGGCCTGACACTCTGGGACGGCCTACGCCTAAAGCTCGAAGGTGCAACGAAGGTCGCGCGGTGGCTCAGGCAGCGTTCTTCGGGTCGAAGAACCCGACAGCGGTCGGCTGGCGTACCCCGGCCTCTGCGGCTTCCAGGTGCGCGGCGTACAGGGTGCGGAACGAGGTCGCGGCGTTAGCGAACGCTGATCCGGCCTGTACCAGGTTTTCCATCGCGGTCAGCACGTGCGCGCTGACGCGCTGGTCAATGTGGGTGGTGTCGAGGGTTTCGGCGTAGTCGCCGATCGCGTCAGCGATCGCGACCGCACCACGGGACAGGCCAACGAGCTGCGCGTCGAGTTCCCACGCGGTAGCTGGCTCCATCTCCGAGAGTTCCTTAGCGGCGTTCATCAGCGGCTTGAGATGCGTCGTCGTGGTCGACATACGGTGGTGTACTCCCTTAACAGAGGCGGGCTTTCCTGTAGTGGAGGTGTTTGGTGCGTTCGGTGCGGGTGGTGCGCTTACCGGGAAATCTGTTGTCTCCCAGTCTTTTCGGTAGCCACGGCGGGCCGTGATCGGGTTGGTGCGGCCGTCCCACTGCATGTGCCAGGCCAGGTGTGTCCGGGCATTGGCTGCCCGGATCATCCGCCCGCACTTGGTGCACGGCACATAGTCGTCTTCGTAGGTGTGCTGGGTCCGGGTTCTGGTCCGGGTGTCGTTGCGGCGCCACGTTTGCGTCCGCTGACTACCGTGGTCATACAGCCAGTCCATCGCGGTCAGGATCGGCCTAACCGCGTAGTGCTTGCGCCGCCACACCCCTCGCGCGATGCGCAAGGTGATGCGGGTTTTCGGGTGCCGTACCAGCCACAGCTGTACTCTGCGGCGGCGGCGGATCGCGGCCGAATACGTTGCCGCGTCTAACACTTCAGTCCATGACGGGATTGAAGAATGGCGTGCCATGCCTTTCACCTCTCAACACATGGCAGGTGCGGCTAGTCCAGGCCGCTGTCGCGGGTGAGCTGGGCGAAGGCGATCAGTTCGTAGCGGCGCCGGTCCACCTGCGACATCAGGTACTCAAAACCCTGCGTGGCGTGAGAGAACGGCAGCGCCAGCGGCATCAGCAGCAGCCACCACCACGAAATGCCGAACAGCCACGCGCTAAGGCCAGGGCCGAAAAATAGGGCTGAGCCGGTAAACCCGCTGACGTAGTAGGCGGCGAACAGCCGGTGTGACCAGACGGTCAGCGTTTGAAGGTCGTGCGGGTAGTGAATTTCGATCGTGATGGGAAGAGTGATCGTGCGTCCCAAGAGGTGTGTCCTTTCCTGGCCTGCCACCGTGACAAGCCAGCGCGAGGACCGGGGCCAGGTTCGCCCCGGTCGTCACGCTTACTGCGCGGTGAAAGCTGTTGCTCAGAAAGGCGGTTCGTCGTCCTGCGGCGCGCTGGCCTTGCCGTTCGTGGTGGCCCACGGGTCGCCGCCAGCGGCGGCTACGTCGGTCTTGCGGGCCATCTTCATGACTTTGGCCTGCGCGTATTTCAGTGATGCGCCCACGTCTTCGACGTCGAGTTGCATCGCGGACCGCTTTTCGCCTTCCGGGGTCTCCCACCGGGACAGCCGCAACCGGCCAGTCACGACAACGCGTGAACCTTTCTTCAAGGACTCAGCGATGTTTTCGCCCAGCTCCCGCCATGCCGAGCAGTTCATGAACAGGGCGTCGCCGTCCTTATACGACTCGGTAGCACGGTCGTATAGGCGCGGGGTGGAGGCGACAGTGAACTTCGCCAGGGCGACACCGGTTGGGGTGAAGCGCAATTCGGGATCGTCGGTCAGGTTGCCCACGATGGTGAGGGTGGTTTCGTTCGCCACGAGGATGCTCCTTCGCTATGGCCTGCCAGGGTGGCCGGCCAGCGCGAGGACCGGGGCCAGGTCGCCCCGGCCGTCACGCTGATCGGTCACAGTTACAGGCCTTCACGCAGCCGCCACGCGATGTCGCAGAGGTCGTTTTGCAGCTGCTCAAGCAGCTCTGCTGGGTCGCGGCGCTCTGTGACTGCGGTGTCTATCCAGCCGCTGATCGCTTCGAGCTGCTTGGCGGTGCGCTCAGCAACAGTGGTGGTTCCGTTGGGGTTGTCGGGGCAGGCAAGGGCTGTCTTCATCTGGTGCTCCTTCCCGGTTGTGCCGTCATCGTTGGCGGCTAGCGCGGCGAGCCGGACCGGCTCAGCGGCTCACGTCCGGCCCGCACGCTGGCTGCCCCGGTGCACGGGGGTTAGGCGGAAACGGGGATCAGTTCTGGTGCCACGGTTTGTGGCTTGGGCCAGTACCGCTGAACGGTGCGCTCTGATTTGCCGATGGCTTTGGCGACATCGACCGGCGTCGCGTCAGGCTTACGTGACAGAACCTTGGCGACAAGCTCTCCCGTGGAGCCGGTCTTGCGTGACGACACCGCCGTCTTGGCGTTGGCGTCACCGTCTGGCTTGGCCGCGCGTTTGCGGGCTTCGGTCTTGACGGCAGCCGCGTCGGCTGATGCCGTCAAAAGGACCGGTGTCATCTTGGCGCCGATCAGCGCGGTCAGCCCGTCATAGTCGGCCTCAGCGGCCAGGCGTGCGGCGATCTGGTCGAGGTCGAATGTCGCGACCGCGATAGCCGCCGTGGCGGGGTCAACCGATTTGGCGAGGCTGTCTTTGAGTGCTTTGGCGATCGCTGTCTGGCGGCGCTCTAGCCGGTCTGCGTCGGCTGCGGCTTTGAGCGAGGCGTGCACACCCAAGCCCGGGTCAGCAGAAGCCAGGGCGCGTGCCCTGCGGGTCAGCCACGGGTGCTTGAGCCACTGCGCCATGCCGTAGACGGGCGGGGTCGCGGTCAGCTTGCCTTCGGCACGAAGCTGATCACGCCTGCGGTCACCGGAGTTGATAAGCCACACCAGATACCCGAGCGCGGACATGAAGCTGAAAACGCCTGCGGCGTAAAGGTTATCCGCGTGGCCGTACCAGTTGAACACCACCGCGAACACCGCGACCGCACCCGAGAGAATGCGTGCAGCGTAAGCGTTTTCGCCTAGCCGCCTGCGGAAGTCGGCACGTGCGGCTAGGGCCACGCCGCCTAGCTCCAGCAGGGCGATACCGGGGACCGCGATCGCGGAGGAGATGCCGAGCTTGTCAGCGGCCGTGATCTGCCCGGCAAGGGCGGTCAGGGCTACACCTGCGTAGAAGACGCTGGAAAGAATGTCGGCCGTGCGCCCGGAGACATGCGGCTGACTGTCGTTTGTGGTCATTTGATGCCTCCCTTGTAGGGTGCGGCACGGTGCCCGGTCAGGTAGATACGCACCCGGCCGTCACGACTCGGGTGCGGGTCGGACACGTACGTGACGTTGAAGACGTGGTGCAGGATGTCTGCCGCATGCGTTGCAGCCGTGGGGTTGCTGATGAGCCGGAACTCAACCGGTGCACCGACCGGGCGCAGCGGAGCAGGACCAGACTCGGCGAAGGCTTCGGAGGTGGCTTGCGCCATCCACTCCGGCAGCTCTAATGGAGCAGGCTCGCTCGCATCAGCAGGGCCGTAGATGAACTGCAGGAGCATGGCCTGTAGCCGGTCGGCGTCTGCTGGTGCCCCGTCGTAGAAGCTCATGATGTTCGGGAACCCAAAGCGGGCAAGGACTTTCGCGACCTCAGCAGTCACCCCGAACGAGAAACGCGAGTCCGCCACGTGACGGTCGAGCGGGTAGCGGCTCATCAGGCCACCGCCACGAGAGCGGGGGCGTGACCTGCGGCGGGGGTGAGATTAGCCGCGGCGAGGTCCAGCAGTTCGCAGATCGCGGTCAGCCTGCGGCGTTCCGCCCGGCGCAAACGGCGCCAGTCCAGCTCAGTCGGGCCGTGAAGTGCGGTTAGAAGCCGGATTTCGGCATCCACAATGTCTAGCTCGGCCGCGATCAGCGGCCACTCCAGCTCAATAGCGGCCAGCTCCGCAAACGTCGGGCCAGCGGTAAAAGCGTCATCGCGGGTCATCGGGAGTCTCAGTTCCTTCCACGACGCTGCGCACCAGGGCCAGAACGGCGCGGCTTACGCGCACCAGCACAGCCGGGGCAGCGATCCTGTGTGGCAGACGTGGCGAACAGCGCGCCACATTCACAGGTCCGGTACACGGACGACTTGCGGCAGGTAATCCGCACAGCCGAAGCGACGGATGAGACCATGGCAAACACCTCTTCCTAAATGGGGAGACAGGGAAGCCAGGGCGCGGCGAAGGTTTCCAGGCCAGCCGCGCCCCGGCGAAAGAGAAAACAGAAGGTCAGCCAGCGTGGACGCTGGCTTCACCGCTCCCGCACAGGGATTCGAACCCTTACCACGGCCCACCAGAAGTACTGGCCGCCGTGTGTGCGGGAACCCGGTCCTGGAAAGAACCGGTGCTCACGGGTTTGATCCAGAGTTCCGCCTGCCACCGCACTTGGCCGTTCCGGTGGGGAGTGCACTTACGCATCAACCGCCTGCTGTTTCGCGGTCACACACGCGTTGTGGATGCACCCACCGTCTCGCACCTCGCAGTGGAGGGATCGCCCTTTCACTTGCCGCTCAGGACCGCCAATGGGCTTGCCCTGACCTAGAAGCTTTAGGACTGTCGCTGTGAAGTTCTCAAGAAACCGGCTGAGCTGTATGTCTGTCGGTCTGTATGCAGACCTACAAGCATGCACAGAGGCTAAGCCCTCAATCGGGTGGATGTCAACACGTCTGTATGCAGACCTTCAAAGTTGCAGGTAAGGTGTCCCACATGACTGCCGCAGGGGGTTTCACAGACGCGCGCCCGCTACAAGTGCGGATCGCAGACGACATTCGAATGAAGATCGAGACGGGACAGCTTGCGCCAGGTGAGCAACTTGCGACCCTCGATCAAATTGCTGACGAGTACGGCACAAGTCTGGCCGCAGTCAGGAAGGCTTTAGACCTGCTTCGCCAGCAGGGTCTAGTGGTGACTGTGCAAGGTAAGGGGTCGTTCGTGAGGGAACGACCGTCAACCAGGAGGCGGGGTATTGACCGCTACTCCCGGAGCACGTGGGCGCAGGGGAAGGCGTTGCACACTGCTGAAGCTGAATCGCAGGGACGCAGCGCAGGCCAGCAGCTGCGCGAACTCGCGGAAGTTCCTGCTCCTGCGGTAGTGGCAGACCAGTTTGGAATTCCCGAGGGCACTCCAGTTTGGGTCAGGCGCCGCACGACATTCATCGATAATCGTCCGAATCAGCTGGCGGACTCGTATTACGAACTCGATGTTGTTCGGGGAACTCGGATTCAGGAGGAAAACACCGGCCCTGGTGGCGGTTTCGCCCGGTTGGAGGAGGCAGGTCACAGGCTCGATCGAATCCGGGAGGAGCTGGCGGTTCGCATGCCAACAGGCCCGGAATCTGTGGCACTGCGATTGCCTGCAGGTACTCCGGTCATTGATCTGGTTCGGACTACTTACGACGTAAGTGGACGCGCTGTAGAGGTAATGCTGGCGACGCTGGCGGGCGACATGGTCGGCTTCGCGTACGAGTTCCCGATCCCTGACTAGGTAAGAAGGCCTTCAATGTTCGAGACATACGCGGTAACCGAAGCTGCTCCCGGTCGGCCGAACGAGGACTTCTACTTAGTCTCCGAAGAGTGGCTGATCATATTGGACGGCGTCGCTCCGACCCCAGGGCAGGCAAACGGCTGCACACACGGCGTTCGATGGTTTGTGAATCACCTGGGCGCTGACCTTGCGACCTCCCTGTCAACCGCGTCCGACGGTGCACCATTGGAGCAGCTGCTAGCAGAAGCGATCGGACGCACTGCAACACAGCACGGGCCAGAGTGCGACCTATCGACGCCGTTGACTCCCGCTGCCACAGTCGGCATCGTTCGGCAGACGAGTACAAGCATCGACTGGTTGGTCCTGGGCGATGTAACCGTTGCGTGGCTTAGCAAAGACAACATGCCCGGCTCCGTTACGGACGACAGACTTGAGCACCTGCCCAACGCACCTATCGTCGTTAGCGACGTTCGACGGTATGACCCTGAATTCGTCATGAAGGTGCGCAATCAACCTGGGGGATTTTGGGTCGCAGCGTCAGAACCTCACGCGGCAAACGAAGCTCTGACCGGTTCCTTCGCTCTGGCCGACATTGACACCATCGGGCTTTTCACCGATGGCCTGAGTCGGCTCGCTGAGCGCTATGGTCGGTCCTGGTTGGACATTTTCGCGTTGGCCGATTCCAAGGGTATGCGTTCCTTGGTCGCAGATGTGCGAGCAGCTGAAATCGCCGATCCAGAACCAACACGGTGGCGCGGCAAGACGCACGACGATGCGACCGGGATCATCTGGCGCAGACTCGGCTGATCTGGTCAGGGCTGTTGGACGAGCTTTCAACGAACGGACCGAATGCGCTCATTGAGAGCGTTCGGCGGCTTGAATCCTCAGACCCATTGGGCGAAAGATGGCCAACCGCGCCAGAACCCAAAGGGGTGGCGCGACTGGCGCGACTGAATGTTTTTGGCGCGACTACACACGGACAGCGACCTTTCGATGATCACTATGGTCGAATCGAGTTCACAGCCAGGAAGTCAATTGCTAGTTCCTTGAAACTCTGGACAGTTTGATCAACCTCTGCTTGTCCGATTTCTCCGTAACTGCTCTGGATTATTTGTTCGACCTGGTACAACTTCCCGTTATCGCGTCCCATCCAAATGAAGGCCACGGCGTAATCCGCAGAGAGTTTGGTCTGGTGCCACCAGGTGCCGTCTTGCTGGATCAGAATCGAGTAGTCAGTACCCGCCCCTCTCTCTTGCGTCGAGTCGACGTGCCAGCCGAACGACCACCCTTCCCACACCAGTCTCTGGCCTATGAAGCCCGGCTTATACAGCCGCTGCAGCGCATTCGCAGCTTGGGTTGGGGAGTTCTGCACTGCGCGAAAGAACGGCGCTACAACCTCTTCATCTAGCCGCTGCGCCAGGTTAAGTCTCCAGGCCGCTTGTTCGGCTCGTTTTCGATACTCGTCGTGAGCAGCCTGCCTGGCCTGCTTCTCGTAGTTGTCGCGCCGTTTCTGGTACTCCGCATCCCACGACATTCGATCTCCCACGGATAACCATCTGCCAAGATCGAGAATCGCCCACGAAGTTGGGAGACTCGCCTCCGCCTGAATAGTTTCTATCCGATCCGCCGCTCTCATCCATGGACAGTCTGCGATCCGCGACATAAAACCGTGGGAACCGTCCTTGCCGCAGCTTGTTAGGACAGCCGCCGCCGCACCGCGCTTTGGCGTGAGGAACTGTCGCTTCTGGACACTCCTGGGTGAATGACTGATGCGATCTAGTTGCCTCGGTGTCTAGACTTGCGTTTCCGTCGATGGGAGGTGAAGTGGGTAAAGAGCCAGGCCGACCGAAGAAGGGCCGGCTTGTGGATATGACAATCCACCCGCCTACCGATCCGCAATATGAGCTACCTCCGCCCGAAGAATGCGAGGATGAAACGTGGCCGGTCGTTCTCGCGCCACGGCATGAGTTACGAGCCCGGCGAAACGTCTGGAGAGACTGCTACATCGTCGAATTTGCGATCATGCAAATCGTTCTAATCGACGGCCACTGGCGCGAAATCGCCAGAATTGATACGTGCCATTCTTCGGTTCACCGGCACTATCTGCGTAAAGATCATCCCGAGGACAGCGTGGGGATTAGAGTGGAAATTGCACCGATACCCATGAGCAACGGTTGGGAAGTTGTTGACAGCTGGTACGACCGATCGCTGAAACTGATGGAAGATGAGTGGCAAGAGAACCTTCGGAGATGGGGTGGAGACTTTGAATGATCAGTATCAAGCGACATCCACCGCAGGGTTTGAGTTCGCGCGTCGGCTGCGCAACCCAGAATTCCGCAAACTATTGAAAGACAGCGGATGGGTATCAGGCCAGCACATCGTCATGGCACTCGACGGCGAACGAGTCGTTGATGTGATTTCCAGAATGATCCTGCACGAGACCGATCACCGAGCGTTCATCGCGATCCCGGATCAGCGGGAAACCCACGGATTCGTGATCCTGCTCGTAGAGAAAGCAAGATCACTGGCGCGGGTATTCAAGCGCACTCCTAAGATCATGCTCGGACCAGATGCGAGCATTGGCATGCTTGCCGACGCTCTCGAACCGTGCGGGACCTACGTCCCCCACAGCTGGACCGAGAAGCTCCTATTTGAAAAGGCCAGCTCGTAGAGCAAGCCCATACACAAAACTTGGCCGCCCGCGTTCCGATGTGGAACGCGGGCGGACCTGTTTGCGAATGTCACATGTAAACTCGGTTGGGCCGTCTCTTAGTTTTGCCTGGCAATTTCGGATGACGGCTGGTAGCCAGGCGCGCGATCGATGTGCCACATTCCGTGCTGGCGCCCGTAGGCGTACGCTGCTTCCATGGCATCACGCGCTTCGGTTTCGGTGGTGTAGCGACTTTGGATGCGCCGCCCAGCACCGTCGATCTCTCTGACCTCGACTTCCCACACGCCGATTCCCTCTGAGTAGAGGTCGGCACGCAGCACTAGCCGCCGTTCCTCGTCAGTGCAGAGCCCCGTTTCACGCAATCGTCTGTTGATCACAGCTCGCCAAATTACTCGCACACACGTTCGACGTACAAGTGTGGCGCGCACAGAACACCGTCGTTACAGCATGTCCAGGTACGCCTTCGCGAGGCAAGGGTGAGGGGCCAGCTTTTGGCGTTCCTTACCGCCCTGAGGCAGTTAGAAAGCTGCTGATCACCGACACACAACCAAACCTGGCTTGTGTTGCGGCAGACGACGAATCGGGATGCCCGGTCAAACTGAACGACCCGCAGTTGCCTACTGCCTGCGATCATCGTCTGCTGAGGACGATCCACAACTCCTATCTGGCGTAGGTAGCGTCGCTCACATCACGTCCTATTTGGAACGCCTGCACGGTCGCGAGTGGACCGTGCGGCTCGCGTTATCGCTGTTGGAAAATATCATCCGATCCCCAGGCGTCTGTCACACGTTGTAAGAGGTGAGACCGACTGGTGGTCCACCCCTACCAGCACGAACGCTCTCTGCAACATTTCGACTACAAGATAGTGATTGCGCAGAGTTACTACTACGCCGCTAGGCTCTTCCTGTCGCAGCTGCGTCGGACCTCACAGCGGGCCCGTGGGAGGTACCGACGGAGAAAGAGCTAACGCGACAAGTGGCGAAGCGAAAGCGTCGGCTCGACCGGCGCAAGACCAACGATTTCGGCCCAAGCAGTTCGTTTGGTTGGGCTGCGAAGTGGATAGCGCTGTCTATCCCGCTGATCCACGCCGTTGTAGAGCTTGTCAAAGTCCTACGCGGCTGATGGCCTCACCAAAACAGTGAGGCCATCTACCTACCGGTCGCCCCCGTTCGGTCACCAACTTGGCGGGGGCGCCACAAGCTGAGTAAGGATCAGCCACGCCAGATACTAACCGTAACGTTTCCCAGGCTCTATAGGTTCTTACGGTTACCGACTGTTACCCCGAACGAACCTCACACATCTAAACTTAGTTGATGTGGATGCCTTTACAGTCGCGACGCTTCAGCTTCTCCTGCACTATGACCAATGGCGGCGTTTCTGGCCAGACGCGCAGGTTTGGGAAGCTGTTGCTGGGATCGTGGCAGCGGCCGGCACGCTGGGCGCTGCAATATTCGCTGCTAAAGCAAGCCGGAGGGCGAATGCGATCGCAGCTGACCTAGCGCAGGTCGAACGGCGGCGATACCACGAAGAACGCGTACCTAAGTTCAACCTCACGTTCCAGCCACATTTGGGCCTGTCTGCGCGACTAAGCGTCGAACTAGAAGGCCCCATGCACCTCGACGTCTTGAAGATCCGTATCAGAGACAACGGACCTGTGCCTGCCGATTTCCGGGCACCGCTCGACCGGCCGAAGGACTATGTGTACGGCCCCTACCAATTCGCGACAGAGCCGAAAGGCTGTAGCACAGGCAAGGCGCTGGGGCGGACCTCGGCCACTCGTTCTATCGAAGTCCGCGACACGCTTCACTTCTATCTTGTGCCAAGCGAACCACCACCGTGGATATTGAACCCCATGATGCGGGGCTTTTGGGGAAAGAGCCTTCGGGGCCTGCCCACCCGGCTAGCAATCGAGTGCGAAGCAGGCGGCGAGGAGTGGACTGTGTTTGAACAGGTATCGTCCCCGACCCTTACGGGACCAGAAGGGTACCGCGATCCAACGGAGAAGCGTGGCTGATATGGACGTCAGGGCGCACCAGATCTGGCACGACGCGCCAAATCTGGAAATCACCGAACGGAAGGCCGTGCCAGATCCATGCCAGACACATCGGATGATCACGGGGACTTAGGGGAGCGGCGGGGAACGAGGCAGGTCGGAGGCTGCAAGAAGCCTTGCAGGCTAAGGATATTTGCCGATACCCGCCCTGGCAGTGTGGGGGTCACGACCGTCGCCACGAGCCGTCGCCGGTGTGGCCATTGTGGATGGTCCGTTTGGTTCACCGCCTGAATTGCATTCATGGGGAATGCTGTGACGGTGGTGGATTTCTTCGTGTCTCACGCGGGCCGTGACCGGGCGTGGGCGGAGTGGGTGGCGTGGGAGCTGGCCCAGGCCGGGTTTTCGGTTGAGCTGGATGTGTGGGACTGGCCAGCTGGGGACAGCTTTGTTGCACGCATGAATGAGGCGCTTCAAGGATGCTCGCGGGTGGTGGCGTTGTGGTCGCCTGCCTATTTCGAGCCGGAGCGGTTCACCACCGAGGAATGGCAGGCGGTTGTAGCGGCGCGGCAGCGATGGGTACCCCTGCGCATTGATGTGGTGACGCCGCCGCCGATCCTGTCCCCGGTGATCTACAAGGACTTGTTCGGCCGGGACGAAGCGACGGCACGCGCTATATTGCTGGCCGCGGTGAACGGTGTTGCGGCGCGGCCGCAGGAACGGCCGGTTTTCCCCACCGCAGACTCGGTTTCCCAGCCGGGGACGGCGCCGTCGGGGCCGCGGATTCCGGGGTCGTTGCCGATGGTGTGGAATGTCCCGCCGCGGCTGGTGTCGTTTGCTGGCCGCGATGATCTGCTAGTGCGGTTGCGGGAGGCGTTACAGCAGCATGATCGGGCAGCGGTGTATGCGCTGCATGGGATGGGTGGTGTGGGCAAGACGCAGCTGGCGGTCGAGTACGCGCATCGGTTTGCTGGCGACTACAGCTTGGTGTGGTGGATCAATGCGGAAAAGCCGGCGCTGATTGGTGACCAGTTGGCCGAGCTGGCTTTGCATGCGGGTGTCGTTGCGGCGGATGCGGATTCGGCGACTGCGGTGGCCAGGGCGCGGCAGATGTTGCGCGGCCACGGCGGGTGGCTGATTGTGTTCGACAACGTACCCACAGCTGCCGATGTCAGCGGGTGGATGCCACAGGGCCCTGGGCACGTCGTGATCACGTCGCGTAGTCCTGCTTGGACGGGTGTGGCCCAGCCGTTGAGCATCGATGTGTTTGAACGCGCAGAGTCGATAGCATTCCTGGGCACGGAGCAGCCTGGGCTAAGCGATCCTGACGCTAACCGGCTGGCCCATGCTTTGGGGGATCTGCCGCTCGCCTTAGCGCAAGCGGCCGGTGTCATGGCCCAGACAGGCATGCCTCCGGACGAATACTTGCGGGCGCTCGACACCACGGCAGACCGTGTGCTGGCGGAAGGGCAGCCCGCCGGATACCCGCTGCCACTTGCCGCGTCAGTACGGCTGGCGATCGACCACCTTGACCGCATCGACCCAGCCGCTGGGCAGCTGACCCGGATCTGTGCACACCTCGCCCCAGAACCCATCGCGCTGTGGCTATTCCCCCGAGGAGCCGACGCTCTGCCTGAGCCGCTGAAGACTGCGGCTAAGGACGATCTGACGTTACGCCGGTGCATCGGCCACGCCACACAGCTCGGGCTCCTGCAATCTGGACCCGACTCGGCCACCATGCACCGGCTCACCCAAGCCATCCTGGCCACATTGGATACCGACGATACTTACTTCCGTCTTGCGCACGAAACACTCGTAGCCGCACGCCCACGCGACTTCAATGTCCCGGAGAACTGGCCGCAATGGAGCCACATACTTCCCCACGTCGTCAATGCAGCTACCGTCCACAATCAAGATGGTCAGCTGCTGGCGCTCGCCGACAGCGCCGTTTGGTACCTCATTAGGCGTAGGGATTCACGTGGCGCCCTGCCTCTTGCTGAACATCTCTTTGAAACTCGTGCCTCAGAAGGCAGCCGAGACAGCGATGTAGTGCTAGAAGCCGCGCACACGCTCGCTGCGGCCCTATCGGATCTCGGGGAATACGAGCGGGCACGGCAGCTCGACGAGGACACCCTCGCCCGTAGGCGGCGGGTGCTAGGCGATGACCACCCCGACACCCTCATGTCAGCCCACAACCTCGCCGTGGACCTATCCAATCTCGGGGAGCATGAGCGGGCGCGGCAGCTC
>NZ_KB903249.1:135725-795564 GCF_000379685.1 Catelliglobosispora koreensis DSM 44566
CGGCAGCTCGACGAGGACACCCTCGCCCGCCGGCGGCGGGTGCTAGGCGATGACCACCCCGACACCCTCCGATCAGCCCACAACCTCGCCGTGCACCTTTCACCTTGCGAGCCAGAGTGACTAACTGAGTGACTACCGGCACGAAGAACTGCGAGCAGTCACGGACGCATACGGACAGTTTCGAGAGCTGGCGTGCAAAGTCCATAGAGATCCAGTGGTCGTGATGTTTGCTTCACACGGAAGCTCTATGGGCATCTAACCCGAGTTCGGTAAGCCAGATATAGTCGCAGTTCGCTCGCGGTACTCCCCGTAACGCGGGCGTTGGGGGCCGGTGCGGTAGGGGTACCGCGTGAAAGCTGGCCCCCGCCCTCCAACCTTGCCTGAGTCGGCCATGCGGTGCTCAGCCAATGCGCAATCTCTTCGCCGACGCGCCACCTCGGATGGGGTGGCCCAGCCCAGGTCGTCGATTCCTGCGGGCAATCCTGGCTGTTGACACACCCGGTGATCGTTCTCCGAAATCTCGTGCGCGGGTTTATGCGTCATTGCGGAGGAAACGGGAAATCCGGCGATCTTGGTTGTTCTATTTTGGATACTCCGCAGGGCACTTGGCCTGCATAAACGTGGAATAGTTGACTAACTTGCCGGTTTGTTTGTAGCCTGCCGCCTCGTGTCTTGATCGTCTGGGCACGCTCTGGTGAAAGGCCCCCTCGTGCGCTGTCTGCGGTTGCTTCCTGCTGCGTTGGTGTTGTCGTTGCTTGGCAGTGTCGTGGCGGTGTTGCCGCCGCTGCCTGCGGCTGCGGCGCAGCCGGGTGGCGGGTCGTCGTTGCCGTCGGTGCCGATGACTGGGCCTGCGCCGAAGGCACCGAGTTCGTCGGTGGAGTTGCCGAAGTGGCAGGGTGCGCCGGTGGTGTGGCCGTCGGAGGCGGCGGCGACGCTCGAGGTGCCTGCGTCTTCGGGGGTCGCGGCGTTCTCAGCCGATGGTTCAGCGGATGACACAGCACCGGTTTCGGTGGGCGGTCTGCCGATCGCGGTGGCGCTTGATTCGACTGGTGCTGATCCGGAAGGCCTTGTGCAGTCTGGGATCGCGGCGCCGTCTGGTGGCGGGCAGGTTGATGTGCGGGTGCTGTCGCAGACTCAGACCGCGGCTATGAACGTGCGGGGTGTGGCGTTGACCGCGGCTCCGCGCCAGGATTTGGGCGGCTCCCTTCGTCTTTTGCTGGATTACAAGGCTTTCGGGCATGCGTTTGGTGGCGATTTCGGTGGCCGATTGCGGCTGGTTCAGCTTCCGGCTTGTGCTCTGACGACGCCGGAACTCAGGGCGTGCCAGACGCAAACACCGCTCGCGGGCGGCGTCAACGACGCATTAACCAATACCGTGACCGCATCAGCGTTCCTTCCGGCGGCATCGGGTTCGCAGCAGGTGGCTGGCATGTCAGCGCAGGCGGCTGAAACCCAGGGCACGACAGTGCTCGCCCTTACCGCTGGTTCCGCGTCGGACTCGGGCGACTACGCCGCAACTAACTTCAACCCGGCGATGTCGTGGTCGGCGGCCGGCAACGCCGGTAATTTCTCGACCTCGCAGCCGATCAAGACTGCGCCGGTGCCGGGAAATCTGGTTCCGCAGGTGTCGCTGAACTACTCGTCACAGTCTGTTGACGGGCTGACGGGCGGGTCGAACAACCAGGCGTCTGAAGTTGGGGATGGCTGGAACCTGGGCGGTGTGTCTTTTGTGGAGCGTTCGTACCGGCCGTGCAAGTACGACTCGGGTCCATCGAATTCAGGTGACTTGTGTTTCGTGTCCCACTCGCTGCTTAACGTTGTGCTTAACGGGCAGTCCTCGCCGATCCTGACTGACACTAAGACTGGCCGTGGCCTGATCGTGGCTGATGATTCGCTGGGCTGGAGGATTGAGCGCGGTACGGGTGCGCCGAATGGTGGTAAGGACGGCGAGTGGTTCAAGATCACGACGATGGATGGGACGCAGTACCATTTCGGCTACCGCGACCGTAACGCCGGTGGTGGTGCCGCGCTGGTTCCTGTCTATAGCAACGACTCGACGGAGCCGTGTTACAACGCCAATTTCGCTAACGCCTGGTGTTTGATGGGCTACCGGTGGAATCTCGACTACGTTGTGGACCGGTTCGGCAACACGATGACGTATCACTGGGAGCTGTACAAAGGTTCCTACGGCGCGAACAACAACACGACCGCGCTCGGGTTCGATATGACCTCGGTGCTTAAGAGGATCGAGTACGGCACCAACACCGCTGTCGCCGGTGGCGGCAACCATCCGGCACAAATCCGGTTCGACTACCTGCACCGCTGCTTCCAGGCCTCGGGCTGCACCAGTAACTTCAACACCACCTACTGGCCCGAAACGCCATGGGACTTGTTCTGCCATCCCAGCGAAACCACCTGCGCCGGGCGCACGTCGCCGACGTTCTGGTCGGTGTACCGCATGGACCGCATCATCTCCGAAGTCAGAACCGCCCCCGGCGGTGCGTGGACTGAGGTGGAACATTTCAAGCTGGAGCACGCGCTGCCCGCTACCGGTGACTTGATCGCGCCGTACGGGGCAGGTCAGGACGACACACCGCCAGCCTTATGGCTGCAAGCCGTCTGGCACAACTCCGGCCAGCTGGTTTCGGAGTTCGGCGGGGTGCGCATGAGTAACCGGGTGTTCTGGGGTGACGCCCACGGCAAAGCACCAATGAACCGCTACCGCGTGGCCGAGCTCAAACCCGGCTCTGGCGGCATCACCCGCATCACTTACTCGCCGGCTGGCTGTTCGCAAAGCGTTTACCCGGCCGGGCGTAGCGACCGCAACACGATGCACTGTTTCCCGCGCTGGGAATCGGGCGGCCTTGGCTGGTATCAGAAGTATTTGGTCACCGACGTTGAGGAAGCCGACCCGGTCGGCGGCGCACCGTCGGTGTTGACCCACTACGACTACAACAACAACGCCATCAACGCCAACATGTCTAACGACAACGGCAACTACGAACGTGCCCTGTGGCACTTCGACACCAACATCCACAGCCCCATCGATCAGCGTGACTACTCCACTTGGCGCGGATACTCCAACGTCATCACCACCGTCGGCACCGGCACCACCAAAAAAGTCACCGAGAACATCTACTACCGCGGCATGAACGCTGACCGGGCCGGCGGTAACTGGGACACCCGTGTTGTCACCTTCCAGGCCGAAGGCGTCACCGTCACAGACCATGATGGCATGGCAGGTACTTTGCGTGCCTCCTACCGGCGCAATGGCAGCGCGACCGCCCGCTGGCTGGAAATGGCCAACTATGACTATGACGTCAGTGTTTCCGGTGAATACACAGACTTCCGGATTAAAGCCTGGAAAGTGCTCAAGACCATGGACGTGTCGGCCATTCAGAAACCTGATGGCTCTTATCAGCGCTACACAGACACCCGTACCGCTTGGACGAGCACGTTCCCGTATCTGGTGAGCAAGGTTAGCGACCTCGGTGAAACCTGGGCTACCACCGGCGGCATCGGCAATGCCGATGACCGCTGCACCACCACTACCTACGCCACCCCCAATCTCACCAAGTGGGTTATTGGCCTGGTCTCGGAAACCATCACCACCGACTGCGCCGCAACACCTGGCACCGCCAACGTCATCAGCGGCACCCGCACCTACTACGAAGGCCAGCCGCTACACAACCCCGGCACCCTCGGCCGGGCCGGCAGAACCGAAACGCTCGTCAAAGCCACCGCCTACCCACCAACAGCCGCCACCGACTGGACTCCCACCGGGGACCTTTCCAACTACGACGTACACGGGCGGCCACTGACCTCAAAAGACCCGCGCACGAACAAGCCCACCACCACCGCCTACACCCCGGCCACGGGCGGGCCGGTCACCTCGGTCTCCGTGACAGCGCCACCCAACGGCAGCCACACGTTCGTCACCACGCAGACGCTGGACACCCGGTGGGGTAAACCCACCGTGGTCACCGACCCGAACCTGCTCAAAACCCAGGCCCAGTACGACATCTACGGCCGTCTGCTCAAGGTGTGGAAGAACAACCGCGCCACCAGCCTGACGCCGGATGCTGAGTACCGGTACGAGATCCGCCGCGACAAGGTGTCATTCATCGGCACCAAACTGCTGGCACATGACGGCACCCAGATGCACGAAACGTTCCAGATCTTCGACGGCCTGCTGCGCCCACGGCGCACGGAATCCCTTTCGGGCAACGATATCGGCCGGATGATCACCGACACCAAGTACAACAGCATCGGCGAGGTCCACGAAACACTCACGTTCCACAACGGCGAGAAGCTGCCCAACTCAGACTTCAACGGCTACACCGACTTTTCGCTTATCGACCGCCACACCAAGTTCTACTACGACAACCTGGGCCGCAAAACCCTCGACGAACCATGGGCCCAGGGCGCGATGCGGGGCTCCACCTTCAACACCACCACCGCCTACAACGGCCCGGAAACGAAGGTGACACCCCCATCCGGCGGCACCATCACCACTACCATCACCAGCGCACGCGGCCAAACCGTTGAACTCAAGCAAGAAAAAGCCGCCGGCGTCACCATCTCCACCACCTACAGCTACAAACGCACAGGCGAGCTAGCCGAAGTTACCGATCCCGCCGGCAACAAATGGGCCTACACCTACAACCTGGCCGGCTACAGAACCAAAACCGTTGACCCAGACGCCGGGACATCGGAAACGACCTACCACAACGGCTTCCTGATCCGGTCCACCAAGGACGGTAACAACAACGTGCTGTGGCACGAATACGACGACCAGGGCCGCAAAATCCGCACCCGCGCCGACACCGAAGGCTCAGGCCCGATCCTGTCCGAATGGGTCTACGACACCGCGGCACTAGCCTCCGGTGGCACCGCCAAAGGCCAGCTCGCATCCACCACACGCAAAGACGCCGCCGGTGACTGGGTAACCCAGATCGCCTCATACGACAACGGCTACCGGCCCCTGTCGACCACCTACACCATCCCCGGATTCGGCCCAGGCGGCACCGGGAACCTGACCTACAGCGTCGCCAGCGCCTACACCGCCAACGGCTCGCCGCTAGCGGTGACCATGCCCGAAACCGGTGGCCTGCCCCAGGAAAAGATCGAAAACAAATACCTGATGGCCAACGGCCTGCGATCCGGCGCCGACTCCAAAACAGGCACCACCAACATCGTCACCTCGCCACTGATCGCCGGCGACAAATACCACGCCGACGGCCAGCTATGGCTACGCGAACTCGGCCCCAGCTCGCTCCGCGCGTTCATCGAAAACAACATCGACCGCGCGACCGGGCGGATCATCCAGATCGCCACCAGCACCCAAACAACCACGCAGCCAACACCCGTGCGCCAGCACACCATCGACTACTACTACGACCCAGCAGGCAACATCACCTCAGCCGGCACCAAACCTGGCACCGCCACCAACTACGACCAGCTCGAATGCTTCAAATACGACAAGCTACGCCGCCTGACCGACGCCTGGAGCCAGGACCCCGGCACCTGCGGCACACCACAACGCGGCGGCGCCGACGAATACCAAACCAGCTGGACCATCGACGACATCGGCAACCGTCAAACCCAAACTGACACCACAGATAGCGGCACCACCACCTGGAACTACCAAAACGGTGCCTCCGGGACCGTCAAACCGCACCAGGTTAAGCAAATCACCGCGACCGGCAACCCAACCCGGACCTTCAGCTACGACCTCGGCGGGAACATGAAAACCCGCACCACCGAAACCGGCGTGGCCCAAACCCTGACCTGGGATAAAGAAGGCCACCTCGCCAAAGTCGAACAAACAGGCACTGGCACCATCGCCACCTACGTGTACAACACCGACGGTAGCCGAATTGCGGCAACCACCGGCACCACCACCACGGTGTTCCTGCCCGACGGCACCGAACTCGCCAAAACCGGCACAGCGATCAGCGCTAAGCGCTACCTGGCAGGCGTTGCCGTCCGAGACATCACCGGCCTGAAATGGACCGTGGCCAACCATCAGGGCACTAGCCTGCTGCAAATCGATGCGGCCACCTTGGCTGTTACCTCCCGGCGTATGACCCCGTACGGTACACCCCGCGGCGCGCAGCCCACCTGGACCGGAACCAAAGGCTACGTTGGAGGTAACACCGACAACACCGGCCTAACCCACCTCGGCGCCCGTGAATACGACCCCACTATCGGCAAGTTCGCCAGCCGCGACCCCATCATGGATTTGGCCGACCCGCAGCAATGGCACCCCTACACCTACAGCAATAGCAACCCCACCACATGGTCAGACCCACGAGGCACCCACCACGGATCGTCCGACATGGGCAGCGGCGACGATTGCGGCACGACCTGCACACCGTACGTACAGCAGAAAGCAATTCCGTCGGCCATCTCCTGGAAGCTGCCCACTTTTCAGTGGAATCCGACGCCGACGCCGACGACCCCAACACCAACAACGCCCACGCCCACGCCCTCAACGCCGACGACTCCAACGGACCGCCCGGTTCCCAAGTGCCTAAACTGCCAGCCGACCAAAGAACAACTCGCGGACGCGGCAAGGCAATGGGCGTGGGAGCATGGCAAGGCGCCCTGGATGCCGAACTCGCTAGGCTTCTGCGGCAACTCGCTTTTTGGAGTGAGCGCTGGTTTCAGCTCGGCACTCTGCCTTCATATTGATATCAACGGCGTATCGGTGGTCAGTTCTGAAGGATTCAGCGGTGGTGGCACATTTGGGGTCATGAATGGCGGGGCACTGGTCTGGTCGAACGGTTTTAATGACGATCAAGACGGACTCGCTGAAGGCGGGTCCGCGATGCTGGGGCTTGGCGGAGCTCTCGACGGCTCCATATACCAGTCGCTGGACGAGAACGGGCAAGGCAATGGCATCTACAATGTCTCAGTCGGCCTTGGTGGTGGCTACGGCGGCAGCGTTGTTACCCAAGGAGTTCAGAATACGACTACGTTACTGAGCGGACGCTGGTGGTTCTGGTGATATCAGTATTTCGGGAGTTCCAATGAACGAACAGATCCGCGCCTCGCAAAACTACAGGCGGTCCATCGTTGGCTTACGACTCGTGTCACTTGCGCTCCTCGGCGCATTTGTTGCGGTCGTACTAATGGCCGGGCCTGGGCTTCTTGCAATCGGCCAGATCTTGACCCTGATGGTATTCCCAGTGGCTGCAGTCGGGATTCTTATGGGCTGGATAGGCCAGCTAGGGATGATCAAAGAGTTTGGCATTAGCGTCTTGTTCAAGAACGCCGACACGACACTTCGGGACGTATTTCTCGGCATACCAAACAGGCCTGACTGACGGAAGTTAGTGTGGGGCCGCGACCTCACGCCCCAATGGTGGTCTCAGGACCCGAGGAGCGCATCCGCTGTTGTCACACTGTGAAGGTAAGGACAAGCGGGATACCCGCCTTAGGCCCCTCGCCTGCCTCTGGCTGTGCTCCTCAGTGTGCACTCCATGCCGATAAGTGACAAGCCAATGGCCAGGGTCCAGAGTCGGAGTGACTAATTGAGTGACTACCGGCACGAAAGCCTGCGAACAGCCACGGACGCTTGTGGACTCGTTCCACAGCTCGTGAGCAACGTCAATAGAGATCCAACGGCTGCGATGTTTGCTTGACACGGAAGAGGTCACTGGTTCAAACCCAGTATCGCCCACCAGGAAAGACCAGCTCAGAAGCCAGTTCCCGGAAGTCCGGGGGCTGGCTTTCTTCATCAATGTGGGCACAGTGGGCAGACTCGCGGCGTTCGAATTATCAGCATGAGTTCGGCAGCGCGGGTGGCACCGAGGTGCCCATCGACTTCAACTCCGACCTGATGCGCCTGGCCACCGGAGGTTCCGCTGCCTGACACGCCAGGCCGACGGCGCAAAACGCAGCTCGCCTACGTATGACGTGGGGCGAGCTGCGTGTCATTTTGCGGAACTTATAGCGGGCCGCCGGGGTCGTTGGCGCCGCGGGGGAGGATCCACAGGTCGTACCAGCCTGACATCCACGTTTCGATGCACCAGGCGGCATCATTTTGGCCGACGGTGACGGCGATGTTCTCCCAGTACAGGCATTGGCTTTGGCCCTGATAGGTGTCGGCGAAGAACCAGCCAGGCCCAGGTACTGGGCTTTGCGGGCCGGGTCCGGGCAGGCCGTTAGCTATCGCCACACCGGGCGCCAGAGCAAGTACGGCAGCGGTCGCCGCCGCGGCCACTACTGTTCGCGAGAAATTTAACATAGAAAGATTCTTGAGCTTCTATCTTGGTGCTCGCAATTGGCTGGATGGTCGGCGTGAAAGCGGAATGGGAGGACGGCCTCCGATCCTGTCAGATGCACCGCAAGCATGAATATGTTGGACCGCAAGACATCCGCGACTCGATCGCCGCTTCGGGCGGTGGCTGCAACTTGCCGTTGCTGGGAGGCGGTTGTGTACGAACGGCCGGTGACCGCTTGTAGTTCTTGACCAACACATGATCGCTATGACCGGGGGTCCGGTACAGAGTCATAATCACGGCCGCACTTGTGCTGGTAACGCTAGCGCTCGCGATGGGACAGCAGGTGTGTGGATCGATGGCATGTACTTATGCTGCACCGGTACTGACCGGTTCGGCCGCCCTCACCGGGGTTGTGATATTGGCTGTCAGGTGGTGGCCTGGCCATGACCGCACCGACTGGCTCGCGCCGGCGGCACTGATTTCCCTGCTTTTTCTGTGCTGGGGTCGCGGCGGTCCTGCCCAACTTCGGCAGATACTGCCCCTGGACACTGATACCAAGGGCCAGTGCCTGATAGGCGGCGACGTTGGTGCCGGTCCCATGGGCCGCGGGCATTAACGCCACGCCCGTTTGCGGCAAGAACATTCGCCAAAGGCGAACCTGTCACGATAGAAGCGCTTACCGCGAACGAGACCCCAAACCATCGAGCGACCGGTTTTGACGTTCCGACACAGGAGGATGACATGCGGCAGCGACTCAATCTGATCCTGCTTGGGGTGCGCGATGTCGCCGCCTCAGTCGCGTTCTATCAGGCCTTGGGCTGGCGACGGTCCACGAAGGGTTCGGACGAGTTCGCGTTGTTCGAGCTGGGCGGGGTCGCGGTGGCGTTTCAGTCGCGGGCGGCGTTCGCGGCAGACGCCCGGCTGCCCGACCGGGAGCCGGGTGGCTTCTCCGGCTTCGCGCTGGCATATGTGGCCCGCAGCGCCGAGGAGGTCTACGAGGTCATGGCGAAGGCTGCCGAGCTGGGCGCCACCGTCACGAAGCCGGCAGGGCCGAACGCCTGGGGACACAGCGGATACTTCACCGATCCGGATGGGCACCTGTTCGAGGTGCTCTACGAAGACGGCTGGGTCTTCAACGAGCACGACGATCTGGTGCTCTGAGGAGGCTCAGAGCAGCACGCCGTGGGCGATCACCTGCCGCTGGGGACGTTCGGTGACGGCCTCTACGGTGCTGCTGACGGGGAGCAAGAGGAGGTTGGCCGCGCAGCCGGCGGTCAGGCCATAGTCCGGGAGCCCGATGACGGATGCTCCACCGTGGGTGGCCAGTCGCAGCACCGAATCGATGTCGTCGTCGCGCCGGTAGCCGGACATGACGGCAAGTGACAGCACCTTCTCGAGCAGATCGCCTGTGCCGTAAGGGCTCCACAGGTCGCGTACGCCGTCGTGGCCGAGGCCGACACGCACTCCCGCTTGGGCGAGCCGTGCGAGCGGGAGCTGTGGCGTAGTACCAGGAGCGGTGGTAGTCAAAGAGATGTCAGCTGCGGCGATCGACTCGATTAGGGCACCTTGCCGGGCATCGTCCACAGTGGACAATGCGTAGCAGTGCGCGATCGTCACCTTGCCCTGTAGCTGAAGTGCGTTGGTGCGCTCCACGATCCGGTCGATTTGCCAGGCGCCAAGGGTGCCGCGGTCGTGCAGGTGAATGTCCAGACCGACACCCTTGTCGGCGGCGAGCCCGAAGATGGCGTCGAGGTGCTTAATGGGATCGCCGTCGAAACCGGCCGGATCGATGCCACCGACGAGGTGAGCGCCCGCGTCGATAGCGTCTGCCATGAGGGCGAGCGTGCCGGGTCGCGTGATGAGGCCACTTTGCGGAAACGCGACGATCTGCATTGACACTGGACGGCTTGCGGCCGCCTCCTGCACTCCGGCGATGGAGGCGAGGCCGATGACGGGATCGACGTCGACGTGGCTGCGGACGTGAAGCACACCATGGGCGATGTACCGGTCGAGCAAGTCGCCCGCACGCGCGGCGACAGGCCCGAGTGATTCGCGATGGGTGCGCTCGTTGTCAATGAGCGACGCGAGTGAGCTTCCCGCGGTGTGCCGCCGATAGGGGCCGCCATACGTCGTCTTGTCCACGTGAGCGTGCGCGTCCACGAGAGCTGGCAGGACTAGCCGCCCAGCCCCGTCGATGACCTCAGCGCCCGGGTCCGGCTCTCCTGTTAGGACACCGTTGGCGATGTGCAGGTCAGCTGGATCGCCGCCCCAGGGACGAACATTGCTCAGGCGCAGAGACGTCATCGTGGCAGGCTACCGCGCACCCTAAGCGCGCGGTGGTCTAGCCACTAATCAGCGCCACCGTCGCGGCATCGAGCTGGAATAGCCCGCCATTGTCACCGGTCGCGCGATGACAACCGCCGAGTTCCACCGCGATCCACGGGCCGCTCGGTGAGACGATCGCGAACGGCACCTGTGGTGAGCTACATGGCTTAGCCGGGCCCGCTTTGGCGTAGGCGTCCAGAAACGCGTCCAGCTTCGTGCCCGTGAGTTCGCCGGCTGAAGCCAGCTTGCCAACGGCATACGATCCGGTGTTGTTGTACCCCGCGATGGTGTCAGCGGAGTTCAGCGAGTAACGGCAGACTCGAAGCACGGCTGGGCGCGGCGTTGGCACGGAAGGTGCGTGCGACTTGGGGTCGGGATTCGTTCCTTCAAGCGCCACCATCGGTTTCCACGAACCGCCGCAGCCTGAGCCGATTTCCAGCTGACTGCGGACCTGCCGCAATTTGGTCTGCTTGACCGTCGTCCACTGCAGTTGCTTAATCGCGGTCACCACTTCTGGCGATGGCGTCTGGCATTCGTTGACGGGAACCCTGGGAATGACCGTCTTTCCGCTGGCGTCGATGAGGGTAATGACGATCGGCGCCCGCCATGCCAAATCGCAAGCAGCCGCGCCCTGGTTAATGTCTGGCTTTCGCAACGCATCCGCCAGCTGGGTCAGTCCGCCAGCCGCCGTCTGCTCCTCGATGGTCAGCCATTCGCCCTCACCTGGTACCCCCAAAAATGTTTGAAGGCAGCGGGTTGCCGAGACCGCGGCGAAATCCACGGGCAATGGCTGGTATGGCACTTCCGGGTTGGGGGAGAGCCCCGGTCCCGAGCCAGAGCAGTGAACGCCCAAGGTTTCGCTAGGCAGGGAGGTATTGCCCGTCGTGGATCCGGCGTTGCCTATCGTCTCGGCTCTGGTGCAGCCAGCGAGGAGAACAATGGCCAGGAGCGAGAGGAAAGGGCGTGACATACGGTCTCTGACGCTTGGCATGGGTGCCTGGTTCCCTTAGCAGGTAATGGCCGCGCAGAGCCGGGCGACGGCTTTGGCGGACAGTTGTTTGGCGAGGTTGGCGGCGTCCTTCTCGATATAAACCTGAATCACGTGATCGCCTTGCTGGATGAGAGCAGCGGTGGTGTATTGGTCGTAGGCCGGCACATGCTTGCCGCTCGCCTTTTCGTGCACAGCTGTCTTTTGTCTAAATAGGACAGAGGATTTCCCGGCGAAGTTCGTGGCCAAGATGGTGAACGTTCTGCGAGCCTCATGGTCGTCCCCGACTTGGGTGCTGGTAGAGAAGGCGGGGCATGCCTGCACGACCTTCTTCGCGTCGCCGATGATTTGTGGCGCAACGCCTTCCGGATACCTAGTGATATGAGTCGATATGAGATCGTTTCTGGCCCAGGAAGGATGTGGCCGACCATGACGATGGCCTGGCTGTAAGCGGTAATATTGAGGGCTGCGTACCCAGGGCAGTTATCCCGTAGGTCCAGAATCCAGGCTCTTCCAGCGCCGGCACGCTCAATGTAGGGACTCTCCAGGCGATAGCCGGCACCGGCGTCCTCGGGCTGGAGCAAGGCGCGTTGCGGGATCGTTATCGCTGGCGGTGTCCAGGCGGGCGAGACGGAGACACTCGGTGACGCTGATGGCGAGGGCGAAGCCCCAGCGGTGGGAACACTGGGTGTTGCCGGCAGGGTGGCCCAGATCAGGCCCGAGATCGCTACGCCGGCAAGGGGTCCGATGGCGGCGGCACGGATGGTACGGGTACGGGCCCTGCGCTTAATGTCGGAAACCTCGGCCCATTTGACGGCGGGCAGAGCGCGAGCGAAGTCGGCCACCTTCTTGGGCAATTCGTCAGGCATCGACAGTCTCCACTCTCATCATGGTGCCCAGGGCTGTCCGGCCACGAGACAGGCGCGCTTTGACGGTGCCGACGGCGACCCCAAGCTCGTCGGCGATGATGGCGACGGGCAGCCCCGCGAGATAGTGCAGGGCCAAGGTGATGCGTTGCTCCTCAGGCAGCCGCGCCATGGCCGCCACGAGATCCACCACCCGGGAACGCATCCTGCGCCACCAGCTCACGGCGATGCGCGAAGCCGTCAGGCGTACCCACGCCTCAGGATCGGGGTGACGGCGCACCGAAGACCACCGCTGCCAAGCTCGGGCGAAGGCTTCCTGCACCACATCCTGCGCCTCACCAAGGTCACCGGTGATCAGGTAGACAAAGCCGAGAAGCCGTTGCCGGCTGGCTGTGTACAGCCCTTCAAAGTCCCCGCGGTCGTCGAGCATAAAGCTATTACGCACAGGGCACGGGAAAGGTTGCCGGTCAGTTCGTTAGCCGCCGGGGCAGCTGAACCCGCCCTCGCCGCTGTGCTCTTGGCACACGTAGCGACCGGGCGGTTCCGGCGCGGGTGGATTCATCTCCCGGTATGCGCCAGAGGCGCTCAGCACTCCCGGGACAAACGCCAGCACACCCAGAACGCCGTAGACACCGGCCGCCCAAGGCCGCCGCCCCGCGAATGCCGTGGTAGCGATGGCCAAGGGTCCGGCGAAGAGAAGGATTCCGCCACACAGCACGATCAGGCTGCCCTGGTGAGCGAGACGTTCGATCTCCGCCGTGGTGGCCGCGCTATGGCGGCCGGCCCAGCTCTCCATGCCGATGCTGAAGGCCAGCAGAACGAGCACTAGCAGACTCCCGAGCCAAAGCAGGGTAAGCAGTGCGATGGCTGGGGCAGACCATTGCGTCGCTGGGCGGCGTTCAGACATGGCCTGAAGGCTAGGGCGCTGTTCAAAGCACGACATGAGCTGAAGTACTCAAATGTGCCTAGGGTGGTTTCGAGCTGTCGTCGGATGATGTGGCTTCGGGACGTTTGAGTGATGGGACCTCGTTGATCCCGGGATGCATGGATATAGTGGCGGTTCGCGATGGCACAAACCTGCACGAAACATGGGAAGGCAAAGCCCGACAGTGTTCTTCCGTTCGCTTGGCCCGGTGGAAGCAGTCGATTGTGGAGAGTCGTTACCGTTAGGAACTCCCCGGACACGGATGGTGCTGGCACTGCTGCTAGCGCGTCGCGGGGGAGTGGTGAGTGTCGATCAGCTGGTCGACGAGCTGTGGCCGCGTGAATTGCCGGCCGACCCGAGAATGCTGGTGCATGGCTATGTGTCGAGGCTGCGCCGAGCGCTGAAGGGCCAAGCGTCACGGCTGCAGACCCGCAAACCGGGTTATGCGCTCACGGTTGGCGAGACGGAGTGGGACGTCTACGTCTTCGAGCAGTTGATTGCCGACGCGCGGCTGGCGCGATCCGCGGGGCAACTGGAGCGCAGCGCCAAGCTGTTTGGCGAGGCCCATGAGCTGTGGCTCGGCGAACCGTTCGCCGATGTGCCGGGCGCGACCGCTCTGAGCGCCGCGGCCAAGTCGTTAACGGAACTGCGGCTGTCGGGATTGGAGGAATGGTTCGACAACCGGCTCGCGCTCGGACGCGACCCGGAACTCGTGCATGACCTCACGCGGGAGGTGGCAGCGCATCCGCTAAGGGAACAGTTGGTAGCACTACAGATGCAGGCGCTCGACAGCTCGGGCCGGCGGGCGGAGGCGCTGGCGAGCTTCCGGCACACGCGCGGGCTGCTCATCGGCGAGCACGGCATGGAGCCAGGCCCAGATCTGCAACGTGTGCATCAGCAGTTGCTCCAGGATCGCCCAGCGGCGCCAGCGCAGCTTCCGCTTGCTGTCCCTGGGTTTACGGGCAGGGCATCCCAGATAGCTGAGTTGGACCGGGCGCCCACCGTGGCCGTTGTTACTGGCACGGCCGGGGTTGGCAAGTCAGCGCTGGCCGTGCACTGGGCGCACCAAGTCAGGCGACGGTTTCCCGACGGTGAGCTCTTTGTGAATCTTCGCGGTTTCGACCCAAGTCAGTCCGAAGTGGACCCAGGCGAAGCGCTAGTCGGTTTCCTTGAGACGCTTGGCGTTCCAGCCGCCCGGATTCCATCGTCAACCGACGCGCGGGCAGCCTTGTTTCGCAGTGTGCTGGCTGGCAAACGGATACTCGTCCTGCTCGACAACGCTCGCGATGAGGAGCAGGTGCGGCCACTGCTGCCGGGGACCGCTGGCAGCCTCGCCCTGGTGACGAGCCGTGATCCGCTGACGAGTCTGGTCGCGGTCGAGGGTGCCCGGTCCGTCTTCGTCGACGTCCTCAGCGAGGCCGAGTCCGGCGAGCTGCTTGCCGCACGGCTCGCGAATCCTGGTACCACAAGTGATCCAGCCTTCGCCCGGATCGTGCGGCACTGCGCGGGTTTGCCGTTGGCGCTCGCGGTCGTGGGGGCCACCTGGGTGACGCAGCCAAGCCTGTCGCTCGACACGATCGCGTCCGATCTGGACAGTGGAGTCCTTGACGCGCTTGATAGTCCCGATCCTAAGACTGATTTGCGCTCCGTGTTCTCGTGGTCATACCGGGCGCTGAGCCCGCCTGCGGCGGCGATGTTCCGGGTGCTCGGGCTGCATCCCGGCCCGGACATGCCAGTGGCGGCGGCCGCGGCTCTGGCCGGGACGGATCAGGCCATCGCCCAGCGGCTGCTGATGGAGCTGCACCGGGCGCACCTGATCGTGCAGCATCGCGCGGGCAGGTTCTCCTCGCACGATCTCCTGCGGGCCTATTCGGCCGAACTGGCCGCGATGATGGCTCCTGGTGCCCGGGCGAAGGCGCAAGAACGGCTCCTGGAGCACTACGCGCACACTGCGGTGGCCGCGGCCCACCTCCTCGATCCGCAACGGCGGCCGATCGTGTTTGAGGGTCCGGGCACGGATGTTGTCATCACCGCACTGGGCGGGCATGCCGACGCGATGGCCTGGTTCGAAGAGGAGCACGCGGCGCTTGTGGACATCGCCTGCCGGACCGGCTCGTGGCAACTGGCCTGGGCCCTGAGCACCTATCTGCGGCGGCGCAACCACGGCCGGGACTGGGTGCGCACCCAGCGCGCGGCACTGGCGGCCGCCCAGCTGACCGGTGACACGGCCGGGCAAGCGAACGCGGCGCTGCAACTGGCCATGGCTGAGTTTTGTCACGGTGACGATGAGGCGTCAGCGAAAGCACTTGAGGAGGCCATCGCTCACTTCGATGTCCTCGGCGACCACCATGGCCTGGCGACCGCGTGCCACTTGCAGTGCCTGCGAGCTGAGCGCGATGGCGACTACGCGACAGCGTTTGTGTTCGCGGACAAGGGATTTGAGTATTACCACCGGGCCGCCGATGGGCCCGGGCAAGGACGTGCGCTCAGTGCCATGGGCTGGTACCAGGCACGGCTCGGCAATCCCAGCCTCGGCTTGACCTACGGCAACGCGGCCCTTGAGGCGGCACAGTTCTCCGGCGACCTGCCAGGCGAGGCCAGCGCGTGGGAGCAGCTCGCCCGGATCCACCTCCTGATGGGCGATCCCGAGACGGCACGGCACGCGTTCGAAAACTGTGCGGCCCTGCAGAAAGCACAGGGCGACCATCTCGGCCTCGTCCGTGCCTTGAGCGGCCTGGCCGAAAGCCTTGAGTCACAAGGTGCTCAGGCCGAGGCCGACGAGGCACGCAGACAGGCCCGGAAACTGACAGCGACGCAGGCCGCCCGGAATTGGCGGCCTGCGTCCAGGTAACTGATTACAGCGGATAGGCGTTCAGGTAGACCGGAACACCAATCTTGGTCAGGTCGGCCGCTTCACCGTGGCCATCGATCACGTGATCGATGATGCCCGCGCTGAGGTTGACCGTCATGATGTGGATGAGCCGCACACCCGGCCGGTTTGGCGCCTCGAAACCATTCTCCGTGTGGATCGCCGGGTTGTTGCGGTTGAACACGTAAACCCCTGCGCCGTAAAGGGTGTGATGGTGCACGTGCGCGGCGACCTTGTAACCGGCGTAGCCCTCGACATCGCCATTCATCCAGTCGGCTTGAGTGGGCGGGTCGTAGGGCAACTCGTTCTGGTACAAAATCGTGGTCCCGTGCTCACCGTTCCAGACGGTGTTGTACTTCTGGAAGTGCTCCACAAACAACCCGGTCGCCGTGACGTGATCCCCGTTAATCACCGCGCCATAGCGGCCCGTGTTGGTGTTCCACCGTTCGGTGTCGGTGAAGCCCTCGGCACCATGGTCTCCGCGCCACACCCAGGTGTGGTCGATGAGCACGTTGTCGCTGTTGACTTCCAGCGCGATGTCGGCCTTGCCGATGTGCGGGCCACCCACGCGGAAGTACACATCGGACAGTGTCGTGGGGTTGCTGGGATCGCTGGGACGGTATCCGTGTTTCTTGCCCACCCGCAGCAACACCGGTGACAGTTCGGTGCCCGCGTCGATGGTGACCCCGGCGATGACGACACCGGGAACATCAGCGATATCAAGCGGAATCGAGCCGTTGACGGCTGTCAGTGTCGCGTGCCCGATGCCGAGGACAACCGTGTTGGCACGCCTGACCTCAATGCTGCGGGCGATGTTGTAAACCCCAGGGGTCAGCAAAAGGTGCTTCCCCAGAGCCAAAGCGATGTTGATGGACAGGACGGAATCGCCCGGCTTCACGACATAGAAGTCCTTGAGCGCAATCGTCCGCCCCGGGGTCATGCCGTTGGCCCACGAGACACCGCTGGTGTCGCGCTGTGCTTGCGGCACACGGACAAAGTACTTCCCGTGCGCGTCGGTAAACAGGTACGGCTTCTCGCGGCTCACCGGCGTCTTGCTTAACGTGGTGTAAGGCGGGTTCGGGAAGGCCGTGTCGTCAGGAGCCCCGGTGACACCGGAGAAGACCTGGTTCCACACCCCGTTCGACCAGCCCGCGACCTCGCTGTTGCGCGTGAGCCACTGTTGCTGTGAACCGTTGACAGTGAACGGAAGCCGGGAGTCGGCGATGAAGCCGCCGCTGGCGTATTGCGGTCCAGCGGTGCAATAGTCCATCAGCGACAGATTGGCCCCGCTGACGTTTAGCCGGCGCATCGAGACCGCTTGCGAAACAGCCCAGAAGTTGGCCGAGGCACGGCAGCCATCCTGGCCGGCGGCGTTGACGTTGATCGACAAATTCGACAGGGTCCGCCAGAAGTTAACCAGCGCAAGGCAATTGCTCGTGCCTCCGCCTTCCAGGCAACGGTTGTAGACCTCGACCTTGCCGTTGATGACAACATCGGTCGGCGCCGCACCGAGACCAGCGATCTCGGTGTAGTAGCCGACTTTGAACTGTAGCGGCGCCTGCGCGGTCCCATAGATGCCTGGCTTGAAAAGGTAGGCGTGCCGCTGCACGCCCATCTCGTTGTCCACCTGGGCGGCATGGGCCTGATCGAGAACCGACTGGATCTCGCTGACCGGCATGCTGGGATCGAAAACGGTGACGTTAGCCCCTAGCCCTCCGGCGCTGGAGGGCGGTGAAGCCGCCGTGGCGGCTGAACCTGTTGTGGCGACGGCCGCCAACACAACGCTGAAGGCTAGTACGGCTCTCCCAAAGCCGGGGCTAAGGGTGTTCATGCGGTTGTCCTTTCTGGACCAGAGCGACACTAAGAGCGATTGGGAGAGCGCTCTCTTTCAGTGTGCTCCGTATTTCTACCGCGTGAACCGGTGAAGCGCTAGTGCCACAGCACTATGGAGCGAATCGTCATGATTTCGCGGACATGAGCGCGAGCGGGTCGGCTGGCGCGTCCTTCTTGGCAGCGGCCATTTCTTCGCCAAGCTCGATGAGACGGTTGCGGCCCAGGGCTTTACGCACCTGCGGGAACCATTCCTCTTCTTCCTCTTTGACATGGTGCTCGACGTTCTCAATGAGCACGGTCACCTTGGCGTCGAAGGTCTCGTCGCTGGGATCCAGCTTCTTCACCTCGGATAGCAGCCACGCCACGACGTGGTGTTCTTCCACGCTTTCAAGAACGTGTTCGCTGATGTCGGGAGCTTCGCTCCGGACGGCTGGGTAGAAGATGCTTTCCTCGATATAGGCGTGGGTGGTCAGTTCCTTGACAATCTTGTCGACGAGCTTGCGTTTGGCCGCGGGAGTCGCGCTGTCTTTGCTCTTTTCGAACTCCCGGAACAAGCCGCTGACTGTCTTGTGATCTTCTTTGAGAAGCACGATGCCGTCCATGGGAGAGGGTTACCGGAAAACAGGACTTTTCAAACATTGCGCCAATGACGTTTACCCGTGCTCAGGCGCGGTACGGCTGAGGTATGAGTGTTATCGACAAATCCATCGAAGTCGACGTACCGATCCGTACGGCCTACAACCAATGGACGCAGTTCGAGTCGTTCCCCCTGTTCATGGAGGGTGTTGACAACGTTCAGCAGCTGTCGGACACCCGTACCCATTGGCAGACCAGCATCGCTGGAGTCAGCCGTGAGTTCGACGCGGAGATCGTCCGCCAAGAGCCCGATGAGTGTGTCGCGTGGCGCGCGATTGACGGCCCCGACCAGGCGGGCAAGGTGACCTTCCAGCCCATCGGCCGCGACCGCACGCTAGTCAATGTCACCATGGACTTCCGGCCGGAAGGGACCATGGAGAAAGCTGGCGACACCACCGGACTGGTGGAGCGCCGCGTCGCCGGTGACTTGGAGCGGTTCAAGGACTTCATCGAAGGCCGCCGCTCGGAGACGGGCGCGTGGCGGGGTTCTGTCTAATCGACGGGCCGGCGACCGGGGAAGCCGCAATCCTGACGGTGGTACCAGTCGATGGTGGAATCGCCTTCTAACCAGCACCACAAGACGGGCACGCCATCGCGCTCACCGGGATAATCCAAAAGCAAGGGTGCGTATCCCTTGAACTGCGCCCCGGTCGCGACGATGCGCTCGGCGAGATCGTGCAGCCGGGCCTCGATCGCCTTCGCCTCAGCACGCCCACCGGCGGGACTGACTCCGTCAGTGGTTAGGTCAGTCTGAATCTCGGCCAGGTCAGCGCGCAAAGCGATGAACTCATCGAGCGTTGGCATGATCGAGGCGACACTGGCCCGCGCTTGTTCCAGAGTCCACTGTGGACTGTCCGCGTCTGGTTCGGTCATGGCTGCGGTGGGCTCGGGAACAGGGGCCGCATCGACTTTTGCGCCCGGTCGATGCTGCGCTTGGCGTAGAACATGAGCAGCCCGAAGACCACGATGAAGGTGCCAACGCCAGCGATCGTGAGCCAGGCGTTGTTCCAGTCGAGCTGATAGCCGATCAGCGAACCGATGACGCCACCAACAACCGAGGTCAGGACGGCGACGACAACGGGTGTCGCCGCGATGAGGTGCAGCAGATTGTTACGCGAAGGCTGGACGCCCATCGTGACGCCAATGCCACGCGGATCGTCGTGCGGGCTCATAACGAAATACTTCTTCAGATCCGGTGCGATCTGCAAGTAGGCATTCCTGATCCGGTTCATGCCGAGGACACATTGGGCATCGTGGTAGTTAGATCCGTCGAGGCGGATGTAGGTCGTGATGCCCACGAAGAACACGACCGGCAGCACAGCGAGGGCGAACAAGGAGAACGTCTTGCCGAATCCTGACGCCTGTGCGATCAGGGCCAGGGCGACCGTCGCTCCCGACAGCGTGGACAGGAACATTCCCGCCCGGCTAAACGATTCGTTCCACGCTAACGACCGGGACGCGAGCAGGCTCCAGTGCTCGGTCGCTAGGATCTGCAACCGCTGCGCGTCATTCGGGCCCTCTTCGCTCATCCAGCTCAGCGTATCGCCCCGTGAGTGGAGGAGAATACGAACATGCCGATGCAGGGTGAGATGACGATAAGGATCTCGCTGACTGACGCCAATGGTGGCACCGATGTGGTCGCCATCCGCGACGGTCTGCTAGCGGGAGTGTCTACAGAGGACAATGAGGCCGGCTGGCGGGAGTCACTTGACCGTCTCGCCGCGCTCGTGGAGGAGAACTAAATGCGTTTCGCCGTCCGTAACATCGCCTTCGACTGCACGGATCCTTATGCTCTGGCAACGTTTTGGAGCCAGCTCCTCGGCGTGCCCATGAGCCAGGACGACCAGCCCGGCGACCCCGTCGCGACGATCAGCCCTCCGGGCACGCCGACGTTATATTTCGCCGCGGTCCCCGAGCCGAAGACGGTGAAGAACCGGGTGCACGTGTGCCTGACGCCAGAAATCGCGCGTGACACCGAAGTGGAGCGCTTGCTGGGTCTCGGGGCCACCATCGTCACCGATCAGCGCCAGCCTGACGGCACGGGCTGGGTCGTCTTCGCCGATCCCGAGGGCAACGAATTCTGTGTCCTGCGCAGCGAGGCCGAACGCGCGGCCACGGGAGGTTAGGCCAGCTGTTCGCGAGCTTGCATCAGCGCGAAGCCGAGCAGGTTGCGACCGCGCCACTGCCCGGGGTCGGCTGCCCGTTCGTCGTTGGCCGCGAGACCGATGCCCCAGACCCGGTCGGTGGGACTGGCCTCGACGAGCACGCGCTTCTGAGTACCCACAAGAAAGGTCTTCAAATCGGGATGCTGGCTGAACTTAGCCACGTTGCCGGCCACCACCACGGCGAAACGTTCTTTATCCCACACCGCGAGGTCGAATCCCTGAACCTGGCGTCCCAAGGCTTTGGCTTGCCGTGGGTGACCAGAGGCCAGGACCTGCTCGGCGGAATCGGTGTCGCCGAACACCATCGCCTTCGACCACATCATCCAGTGCTCGGCGGTGGCGAAGATCTGTCCGTCCACTTCGAACGGTGACGGCCACCATTGGCTGAGGCAGCCGGCGCCGATGCGGCCATCGGGCTCGGGCGCATGACCATAGAAGAGGAGGTACTTAAGCTTGGCGCCCGCAGCGTGAAGCTGCTGCAGTTCTGCTAGGGACGTGGGCAACGTGTTCATTGGTCCACCGTGAAGATGACATGAGCGGAAGCGGCCGTACCGCGCTGGAAGAACGCGCGCAGATCAACGAAATTCTGCCAGGTGTAGTCGAAGTCTTCGGCGCCCAGCGGACCGTCGTAGTCATCTGGCTCGATCTGGCTGTAGCCCTTATGTAGCAACGCTTCGTCGACCTCGCCGAGCGCCGCCGCGACGTCGGCGACCTGTGCTGGCGTGAGGTAGCTGACCGTGTAGTCGTCTTCGCGGTAAAGCTGGCGGCCGCCGAGAATCGCGGCGTTGAGCGGATAGTTGCCGCCAACGTAGGTCAGCTCGCCGTCGGTGAGACTGCGATGGATCGCGTCCCACGCCTTATCCGTGGCGCACTCGTCGAAATCGCCCTCTTCTTCGATTTGCTCGATGACCTCCATGACGGCGTCATCGTCGCGGGCGGCGAGAAGTTGTGCGGCCGTGTCGTCGTCGATGGCGAAATGAACCCCGCGAGCAGTCATGCAGGCACCTTACTCGCCGGGGTACTGAAACACGTCGTCGAGGGGGACGTTGAAAGCCTGGGCGATCTGAAAGGCCATCTCCAGTGAGGGTGAGTAACGCCCCTGCTCGATGGCGATAACGGTTTGCCGGGTGACCCCAATGCGTTCCGCCAGCTCGGCTTGCGTCATCTCCCCGTGAGCGAAACGCAAGGCACGGATGGAGTTGGTGACGCGGGTGGGCTTAACCATGGAACGCTCCGTGGTAGGCGCGGATTTTGGCGATCGCACCCCACGTCGCGCCGATGGCACCGATGAGGAACAAGGCGTTGCCGATCCAGAAGTGGTCGAGCTTAAGCATCGTCAGCACTAACACCACGGCCGTGCCGAAAGCCGTTATGGCCTGGGCGATGCGGTCGCCATAGCGGTCGATCTGCTTGTCACGGATGTCGGCTTCCACCTTGTGGTCGCGGGTGATGATCGCCGTCACGATCGAGCTGACGATTGACCCCACGATGGTGCCGACGATGGTCACACCGATCGCCCACAGCATCGGGGTGACCCAGGAGACCTCGGACACCGGCTGCTTCAGAGCACGGGGAATGACAATGACGAAATAGACGATCGTGGTGAGCGGAATCAGAACAGCGGCCCACCACGTGTTGCGTTGCTCAAACGTCATGGGGACGTGATCATCAGTCATAGAAGCCAAGGTATAGCAAACTTGACCTGATGTCAAACACTCTTAACATCAGGTCAAGTCACTAGCTGTTCGCCAGCACGATCAGCCGGTCGATGACGGGCATCGGAGCGCCCTTCGGCGGGTTGAGCACGATGCCATGGCCGTCGCCTGGATCGGCCATGCGGTAACCGATCGCGATCTCGCCCCGGCGGCGCGCGGCCTCAACCGCGGTCGCGAAGGTGAGCCCGGCCTGATCGCGCACGTAGTAGTTCGACGGGCGGATGTAGATCTCGGCACCGTCCGGGTCGAACAGGTCGATGAACACCGACTCAAGATGCTTGTTCTCCGAGACCTGCGTCATGAGGAGGCTCACGAGTTGCTCGCTGACCACGAAATCGTCAGCCTTGGTCAGCTGCGCCAGAGCCCGGTCGCGTTCGTCGCGCATCTCGCTGACGATCGAGCCGGAGTGCCCCGTGTTCGCGAGCAGATCACGCAAGTGCAACAGCGTCACCAGCACCCGGGAATCCGCGGTGAGCGGGTCCTCGCGGTCGTCGCACAGGAGAATGACGTTCTGGTACGAACCGACATCCAGCGATTCGAGCACTTGGCGGTCGCGGATCTCGCCGTCCTTGATGCGCACCGCGAGGTGGCGCAACATCAAGCCAGCCGCCGCGGGGTGCGCGTCGGGCCGGTCGCTGACGATGTCCACGGTGGATCCGTTGGGCACATACACATCGAGCTGTTGAATGATCCGTGTGGCCCGCCCGTTCCAGCCCAGGATCAGCGTGTGCTCCGGGGCGGCCGGACCACGAGCCGCGTGCAGGATCGCGGAAGGGTCAACCGGCGCCATCGTCTTGGCCAGCTTGATCATTGAGTCGTCCTCGGCGAGGATCACAAGCTGGTCATCGGGCCGGATCACCGTCTGCATTGGTGGGTTGAGCGTTGTCTTGCCACCCGCGTGCAACAGGCCCATCGGGCAGCACTTCTCGTAGGCCTGAAGGATCTCGCCGAACTGCCGGCCGACGAAGGCGGGCTCGCTCGTCATGTAGATCTCGTCGCCGCCAAAGTCGAACAGGTCTTGGTAGACCACGGAAAGCTTTGACTGACGGGCGGTCTGCACGATGAGCCGTGCGCCGATGTCGTCACCGTCGAGCACGGTCGCGTCACCGCCGGCGAGCTTAGCCACGGCCCGGTTGCGTCCATCCCGGACGGACGCAACCACGTGATGCGGCCTGCCCCGGAACGCCGGTCCTTTGTTGATGGCGAGCAACACCTTGAGGGTGAACGCATCCGCGTCTTCGACCGACGCGGAGTCGGGCGGCAGGACGATGATCGAGCGTGCCTCGTTGATGTTGACCAGCTCGAGATCGGTGAGGTCCAGTGGGCTGCCCGTGCGGAAGACGAGCCGCGTTTTTCCCGTGTCCGGCAAGCGATGCTGAACACGGTCCTCCATGAGCACCTTGTCCATGTCGGCAAGAATGGTGATGGTCGCCTTGCGGCGGCTCTGATTCGCCGTGACCAGCTCCTGCAGCACGGTGTAGATCTGGTCGGACCAGCCGAGAATGACCGAGTGGTCCTGTTCCAGGACGAACGACCGTCCTTTACGGAGCTGTTCGAGCCGGCGGCTCAAACCACTTGTCAGCAAACCGATGAGGGCGCTGACGATGAAGATGCCACCGATCGAAAGCACAAACCACAGCGCCAGTTCGGCTAGTTCACCCTCACCCGGAGCGTCCAGGTTGAAGGTCGCCACGAACGTCTTCCACAAATTCTGGAAGAGGTGGCCCTCCTTATCGGGCGCGACGATTTCGAGCCCGGTGCCGATGATCAGAACAAGGGCCGCCGACGCTATCGCGAGCCAGCCGATAAGCCCCGTGGTGCCACGGGAAACGGTGTTATCAAACCAGTAGCGCAACTTAACGCCAAGGCCTGGCCGTCGTCTCATTCGCCACACCCTAATAAGCAAAATTTCGATCCAACAGTGGGGGTCGTGCCAGACAGGTAGCTGACAATACAGACCATTGCAAGAGCGCTCGACCTACGGTGCAGCCATGCTTTTCCGCCGCTTGATCGTGCCAGGGTTACTGCTGTTGATGTCGCTTGGTGCGACTTCTACAGCTCATGCCGAAGAGTCCGGATTGGACATAAAGGTACTGAGTGCAGGCCCCGCAGTGCTCCTCACCAACAACACCGGTAAGGCGTGCCAGATCGTTGGCGGGTCAGCGCTTGGCACGGTCGCCTTCACCAAAGTGGAGCAGGACGGCAAGGTCATCGCGGCACAGCCCACCGAGGTCTCGTTCGCCGAGAGCCTGGAATTGCTTCTGACCCAACGACTTCGGACACTTGAGCCAGGTCAGTCGGCGGAGGTCCCCCTGGCGGTCACGAAAGACGGCACGCTGCTAGAGATGGTGACCTGGTCGCCCTCGGCTGGCACGAACGCCGCGATCTTCCCCCTGGAAAAGGGAAAGCCGCTGTCGCTTGAAGTTGTTTATTCCGTTCCTGTCACGGGTGACGGGAAAGTGCCCGTGTGCCCGCCGGCCACCGTGCGCGCGACAGCGGGCGGAAGTGACGCCACCGGTTCGCCACAGTGGATGTTCTACGCGGGCGGGGCCGTCATCGTGCTGCTTATCTTGCTCGCCTTGTTCTGGCTGCTGCGCCGCAAGCGCCGTGGTCCCGTCGCGGGAGCCGTCGCGCTGATTTTGGCTGTGGCGCTGGGCATTAGCGCACCGGGCGAACCAGCGCACGCCACCATCACGAACACGGACACTACCTTGCAGGGTGCCTTCGACAATTGCATGAGCACCCTGCGGCAGCCCGGAAACGACCCGTCCGGAATCCTGCCAGCCCTTGACGCCGCCGGGGTCACCATCACCATCCACCGGCCGGATCACCCGGGCGACGACCACACCACCGCGCTAAGCCCCGAGCGCATCTTCATCTTCTGGGATCCCGACACCCCGCACACCTACCACGGCGGTGGCGGAGCCGCCGACCCGTGCACGACGCTCTATCACGAGCTCTATCACGCGTGGCAGCACAATCAGCACACGTACAGCCGCGACGAATGCGCCACTTCCGACGGCGAAGGCCGCACGCTGGAACGGTCCGAAGTGGAGGCGACCCACGCGCAGAACGGATTGCGCCGCATCCTCGGCCTGCCGCTGCGCGATCACTATGGGGACGTGCCGCTGCCCGACGACTGCAAACCGCCGCAGCCACCCGGCTCGTGCCAAGGTCCTAGTTGTGGTGACTCTAACGGCGATCCGCACCTGCTGACGTTCGACGGCAAGCGCTATGACTTCCAAGCCGCCGGAGAGTTCGTTCTTTCCAGGCAAACCACCAGCGGGTACGAAGTGCAGGTGCGCCAGCAACCCGTCTCCCGTTCACGGCAAGTCGCGGTAAACACTTCTGTGGCCATGAAAGTGGGCCAGGAAAGAGTTGAGATCAGGCAAACTGAGCACGGCCCGGAACTGCTGATCGGCGGCGAGCTAAAGCCTTGGCGCAACAGCGGTGTCAACGGCGGCAGCGTCAAGATTGACCGTGACCGCGCCGAAATCGAGTGGCGCGACGGACCCAAAGCCTTCGTGCGCCCGATCGGCCGGTGGGGCTTGCACGTGACACTGCAGCCAGATGCCGATCAGGTGGGCAAACTTGAAGGGCTGCTAGGGGATTTCGACGGCAACTCCGCCAATGACATCAAGGCTCACGGTGGTACCCCCATCGCCGTTCCTGATTTCAAAGCGTTATATCCCGCGTTCGCCGACAGCTGGCGGATCACCCAGCAGTCGTCACTGTTCACTTACGCCCCAGGAACCTCGACAGAAACCTTTACGGACAAGAACTTCCCCGACGCTGAGATCGTGGTCGACAACCTGCCCAACCGGGCGATGGCCGAGGCGATCTGCCGCCGCCATGGTGTCACCGACCCGGTGCTGCTGATCGGCTGCATCGTGGACGTGGCCCTGACCGGGCAAGCCGACTTCGCTGAAGCGCTTGGCGCAGGACAAGAGTTCACGGGAGGCCACGAATTCGAGGGGCCGAAATTCGCTGTGCGCCTGGACAAACGCGGTGACACGGCGACCGTTGAGTTCGATGGCACCGCTGGACAGCAAGTCTTCATTGACATCCCTGGCACGACGCTGCCCAACAACTGTGGTGTCTTGTCCTTGCTAGCGCCTGATGGCAAAGAACTCAAGAGCGGCTGCATCATCAGCCACCGCGGCTACATCGACGCCACGAAACTTCCCGTCACGGGCAAGTACAAGGTGACGGTTGAGGCCCGCACGGCTCCCGGCATGGCACGGCTAACCGTCATCACGATCACTGACCAGACTGGCACTCTGACTCCAGGAGCGGCGCCGACCGTGGTGCGGCTCGACAAGCCCGGCATGACTGGCCGTTTCACGATCGCTGGCCGCAAAGATCAGAAGATTTACGTTAACGTCTCGCGCTCTTCGCTGACTAGTCAGTGCGGGATTCTCGACCTGCTCGGCCCGGATGGCCGTGCGATCCACAGTGGCTGCGTCGTGAACGGCGAAGGGGAACTGGACGGATTCGTCTTGCCCGCCGACGGCACCTACACCGTGACGATCGATCCCCATGACCGCAGAGTGGGCGACGCGGCTATCCGCCTGATCAACGCGATCGACCAGCGAGCCACGATCACCCCGAATGGCCCTGCCGTCATCGCGAGAATTCAGCAGCCGGGCGCGGAATCGTTCTTCACCTTCAGCGGCACAGCCGGTCAGCGCGTTTTCGTTGAAGCGCCGATCTCGTCCCTGCCGAGTCAATGCGGAGTGCTTGACCTAGCTGGGCCAAACGGCGACATCGTCACGAGTGGCTGCATCGTGGGTGGCGACGGTGGCATCGCCGAAAGGGATGGCTTTGTACTTCCGGCGACCGGGACCTACACGATTATCGTCGACCCGAACGCCGCTGCCGTCGGCGATGCCACCTTGCGTCTGAAGGTGCAGTGATCAGTTGGGATGGTCGATCTGCTCAAACGCTTCAGCCAGAAGGTTCTGGAAGAAGGCATCTGAATAGGCATCGTCACTGAGCACCAGCTCGACCACATATTGCTTATATGCGGCCACGAGCACGGCTGACCGGCTTTCGCCCTGGATGAGTGCGCGGAAGCCGGTAACGCTGTCCCCGAACTCAACCGGTTTGAGGCTGACGGCCGGGCCGTCGGAGAACCTCATCTGTGGGCATTGCTCGATCGCCACATCCAATTGACGGATGTGCTCACTGCCAGCCGGGTCATAGACCACGGTCTGTTCGAGAATGTCGCCCGCGGCCGTATAGAACGGCTGCACGCCAGAATCGGTCAAGCCGGTGTTCTGCGCTAGGACCGCCGTGTCGAGCGCGGTGCAGCCGCTCGGCTCGGTCGTGCCCGCAGGCCCGGTCACCCCGGTTGTTACCAGCCGGTCGGCGATCCAGGGCTTCCCGGTCGCTTCAAGCAGATCTTCCTCTGTGAGAAGCAGCAATTGCAGCTCTTCCCGCGTGGGATCCCCGCGCTCAGCCGTGACGTTGGCCGCTCCGGTCAAGCCGGACGCTGCGAGCAGCGCCATAGCCGGCAACATCACTACCGATCCTGTGAACATCGCGCCCCCCGTTGCGATCATTCATTTCGATCTCGGATCGCAACCTTACCCCGCCTGCAAGCTTCCTGAAATGCCTGAACAAGATTTTTCGGGCCCATATGCTGGGCCTCCCTAGATTTCCTACCTTTTATATGGGAATAATGGCCGAGTGGATTGGATGCTGGTTGCCGCTGGGTTTGGCGTCGGGATCGTCGTCGGCCTGACGGGCATGGGCGGCGGCGCCCTCATGACGCCCGTGCTCGTGCTGTTCTTCGGCATCCCACCCTTAAGCGCGGTCTCCAGTGACCTGGTCGCCAGCGCGATCATGAAGCCGGTTGGCTCGGCTGTTCATATCCGCCGCGGCCGCGTGGACTGGCGCCTGGTGAAGTGGCTCTGCATCGGCAGCATCCCGGCAGCGTTCTGCGGTGTGCTGCTCTCCAAAGCGCTCGGCGACGGCGAACGCGTGCATGACGTGGTCCAGATCGCCCTCGGCATCGCACTCCTGCTCGCCGTGGCCGGGCTCGTGGGGCGATCGTTCATCCGGCTGCGCGAGCAGCCCGGGCAAAGCAGCGAGCGTGAAGTCCCGCGCGTGACTGTCCGTCCACTGGCGACAGTCATCCTCGGAGCGGTCGGCGGTGTCGTCGTCGGCATGACCAGCGTCGGCTCCGGCTCACTGATCATCGTCGCGCTTCTCGCGCTCTACCCGACACTTCGAGCGAACGACATCGTGGGCACCGACCTCGTACAAGCTGTGCCGCTCGTCGGAGCCGCTGCCCTCGGGCACCTGATCTTCGGTGACTTCCAGTTCGAGCTGACGACCGCGTTGCTGCTTGGTTCCATCCCGGGCGTCTTCCTCGGTGCGCAAGTGTCGTCGCGGGCTCCCGGCAGCTTGGTGCGGCGCGCTCTCGCCGTCGTGCTGATCGCCAGTGCCCTGAAACTTTTACACGCCTCCAACACGGTCGTGGTCATCGCGGTCGCCATCGCGATCCTCGGTGCCACCGTTGGCTGGCCCGCGCTGCGGCGGCGCCTCGCTCAGCGCCGGCCGCAGCTCGAACCAGCCGAGTTATCCGCTGTTGGCTAAGCAACACCCGTCACCGTCTGCGGATCAATAGCTGAGCTGACCAGCAGGTCTTCCATCAAACGCAAGATGTCTTCCTGCTCGCTCGCGGTCAGATGGTGCGTGTCCACGCGCAAGCTGTAATTAATGGTTTCCGCCACCAGGTTGACCGTCAGGAACGAGGTCATCTCCGGGATGCGCACAGGCGCACCCGGCTTCAAAGTGGACAGTGCCAGCGCCTCACGCAACTCCTGCTCGGTTGGCGTCGGCCCACCCGGCTGAATCGCCATGCCGCGCCGTCCATCGTTGAAGTAGCAGTTCAAATCCACTTCAACGCCACGCGCTTCCTTCACCCGCGCCTGCAGCGCGATGAACGCTTGAGGGTCGTAGTACCCATGCTTGCCAGCGCTGACCTGCGCCCGCCAAGCTCGCACGATCGCTTCCTCAAACGTGCAATTGGCGACGTCCATGACACACAGCCCAGGCTGGATAAGCACGCCGACCGACTCGGCGAACCCTGGCCGGAACCGGTTGCTGACAAGCGTTCGCACGACGCTCGGGTTGACTCCCGTGATCCTGGTCAAGGCCACCGCATAGGCGGCAAGAAGGATCGGCCCGCTGTGCAGCTGCACGCGGTTGGCAAGCACTTGCAGCGCAAGGAATGCCGCCCGCGAGTCGTATGTCGCGTCGATATAACGCGGCTCGCCCTGGTCACCCAACTCGCGGAACCGCACCGCCGGAATCGACATCATGTGCCGTTCCCAGTAGCGCAGTGAGGCCTCGCCAGCTCGTTGCCCTGCGGGGGAGTGCTGCTGCCGGGCGATTTCCCGCGGCTGCGTCCCTTGCCTGGGAGACAGATGCGCCCCCGTCTCCTGATCAAGGTTGCTCAGATCGCGGGTCAGCGCCTCGAAGCCGTATCCGTCGATGACAATGTGCGCATACATCGCTACAAAGTGGACGGGAGTGTCATTCTGCTGAATGATGGCCATTTTCACCGGCCAGTCAGTGTTCGCTTCAAACGGCTCATCAAGGAACCGTTGACGCACACTCTCGGCGAAGTCAGCCGCGTTAACCGTCTCTTCGATATCAATGACTTCTAGCGCTATCTCGCCCGAGTCTGCCACGACTTGCTTAGGCACACCGTCTTCGCCCACCTGAATCCTGGTTCGCAACGATTCGTGCCGGCTCATGATGAATGACAGCAGGTGGATAAGGTTTTGCTTCGTGGTTCCGGGGGCGAGGGGCATAGTCCCGCCGACCATCATCGGCGTGCCCGTTTCCAGCATTTGCCGCCAAATATTCTTCTGACCCCAGGTCAGCTCCTCAGAACCGGAACCCTCACCGGAAAAGGGCACCAGAATTCGCTGCACCACAGTGTGCTCCCACCAGACCAAAGTTTTCTTTGATCGTCAGAGAATAATATTTCAATGTCAATTGCCAGTTCGAGGGATACCCGTATGGGCCATCGTTCATGTTCGCAAATGGTAAAGGTTGCGTTGTGGTCTTTGTGTCGGGTCGGGCCATGCGGGTGGGGTGAATTCGGGGTGGCCGTTGTTGGTGATGGTGACGTGCCATTCGTTGTGGTGTAGGAGTCTGTGGTGGAAGCCGCAGATGAGGACGCTGTTGTGCAGGTTTGTGGTGCCGCCGTCTATCCAGTGGTTGATGTGGTGTGCGTGGCACCATTTGGGTGGGCGGTCGCAGCCGGGGAAGGCGCATCCTTTGTCGCGCAGGGTGAGGGCGCGGCGTAGTGGGCCGGTGATGAGGCGGCGTTCGCGGCCGAGGTCGAGTGGGACGCTGTTGGTGTCNAGGATGGACGGGATGATCCNGGCGTCGCAGGNTAGGNGCCGGATGGTGGNGGCGGTGAGTTGTTCGCCGGTATCCAGCGTCGCGTCCTGAACTTTCTGTGCGGTGACGTCGTAGGGTGCGGTGATGACGANTTGTGTTTTGGTTCCGCTGTTGGCGGGTAGGTCGTCTGTTTTGAGCGCGAGGTCTATCAGTTCTAGCAGGGCGTCGTGGCGGCGTTGTGCTGGTGTGCGTGGGTCGCGGAATGCTTGTGGTAGCGGCTGCCCGGCCATCTCCCGTACGGTGTCGGCTATTTCACCGGGTTCGCCGCGTCTGCTTTCGCATGCCTGACCCGCAGCGCAGGTGTCGGTGCTGCACAGGCATGCCGTCGCGACGGTGGCCGCTGGGCCGGTATTGCGTAGGCAAGCCGCTGGGCCGGTCTTGCAGAGGCATGCTGTGGAGATAGCGTTGGCAGAATTGGTGATGCAGGGGCAATCCGCCTCGCCGGTGGCCGTGGGACTGGTGTTGCAGGTGTCTAAGGGCGACGGTTTGGTGCGCGCCGGGTTACACAGCGGGTCGAGGGCGGCTTTCAATATGGCGGCGCCTTCGCCGGTGGTGTAGCCGGATAGCTGGTAGCGGCCGGTGCCATCGGCGCTGACGGTGAACGCGCGTGCTTCCCACGCCAGCCGGTCTTCGCGTTCTATCTGTTTACGTTCGTGTTCTTCAGCCTTGTCCGGGTCGACGTGACGCAGGATCCGCCGGCCTGCGATACGCAGCTCTTCCGGTTTCAACGATGCCGCCTGGCCGAGCAGGACGGCTGCTGCTTCTTCGCGCACACATGCGGGAACGGTGTCGGCCGCCTGTGCGATCTCGGCCGCTTGCGCCTCGGAAAGCTCTCCTGCGGCGAAGGCTTCAGCCACAGCGGGAACAGTGGGCAGGAGTTTGATCAGCCGCGCCATCTTCGACGCCGCAGCGTTGACCCCGACGCGGTGGGTGGCGTTCAGCCATGCCGGAACTGACGCATAGCCCTGCTGGTAGGGAATGTTGCGCCCGGCCTGTTCGGCGGACCGTGATCAGTTCGGCTTGCAGGACCCGGATGCTGTCACGGATATCGACTGCCGCGGAGGCGAGTTCGGTGTCGGACAAGGCAAATACTGCCCGTCCTGCTAGAACACCCCGCTGCCTCACAAACCCAACCCTACGAGCCGGGTCTGACAGAAACAGGCCGCCCCAGATTGCGGATATCAGCAACCACCAAACCCTTGCCCCACAACAGATCTTGGTTTGGTAGGATCAGTGCACGATGAGAAGTGTCCTAACTGGGGCGACCCGTCTTTCTTATGCGGCCGATAGTTTGGCCGGATTGTCTGTTGGTGATGCCCTTGGCGCACAGTATTTTATGGTCGGGCGTAAGGTTTCCGACCTCATGCAAGGAATTGTCCCGCCGCCGGTGTGGGAGTGGACCGACGATACCGAGATGGCCTGTTCGGTGTTCTGGATGCTGGGCCAAGAGGGCCGCATCGATCCTGACCGGCTGGCCCACGCGTTTGCGGACCGTTGCGAGCCGAATCGTGGCTACGGATACGGTGCGTTCATGATTCTGCGTCAGGTGCGCGAAGGCGTGCCGTGGGAAGATGCCGCGGCGCAAGCGTTTGACGGTCAGGGATCGTGTGGCAATGGTGCGGCGATGCGGGTAGCGCCGGTAGGCGCGTACTTCGCGGGAGAGCCAGCGAAAGCGGCCGTGCAGGCGGCTTTGTCGGCCAAGGTGACGCATGCGCACCCGGAAGGCGTTGCTGGCGCGATCGCGGTTGCCGTGGCGACGAGCTATGCGGTCGCGGGACGGATGGCGGCTGCTAAGCCGAAACCGGGACCGTTTCTCGACGCTGTCGTTGAGTCCATTCCGGACGGACAGGTGGCGAAGTATGTCAGAGCCGCGCGACGCATGCTGCACGTTCCGGTTGAAGAGGCAGCGCACTTGCTGGGCAACGGATCTCAGGTCACCGCACAAGACACAGTGCCGTTCACGCTGTGGGCGGCGGCGCGCTGGCTGAATGACTATCCGGCCGCGATCCGGGCTTGCGTGCAGGCCGGCGGCGACGTGGACACGACGTGCGCGATCGTTGGTGGAATCGTGGCGGGCTTTACTGGTACCAGCGGAATTCCTGAATCGTGGATCGCCTCGCGTGAGCCGCTGCCGGCCTGGAGCACGGCCTAGCTGAGGTTTATCTGGTCGTGCCGGGCGAACAGGTCCGCCCATTCCTGTTCGGAGGGTGTTCGCCCGGTACGCCGGATGTCGGCTAGCTCCTCGAAATACGCCTCGCGGGCGATGCCGGGGGCGAACAGAATCAGCATCGATGCGTCCGCGCCGGAGTTGTTGCTGAAGCCGTGGATGCCGCCCGGCGGCACGTAAAGGAAACCGCCTTCTTCGACGTCAATCCACTTGTCGCCGTTGAAGAACGTCATCACGCCGGACATGACGTAGAACGATTCGGAGAAGCTGCGGTGAAAATGTGCGCCCGCACCACCGGCCCCGGCGGGCATGTCCCAGCGGTACAAGCCGTATTGGCCATTCGTCACCGAACCGGGAGCAACGAAGGTCGCCGTGGTGCCAGATTGCGGGTTCATCGTTAGTTTTTCGAGATCGGTGCGCAAAACCGCACTCGTCTCGCCGCTATCGCCGAGATAACTCATGCTGAGTAATACTACCCAGCCGCGCCTCAACAATCAGGCGATGCACCTCCTCGTCAGCGGAACCCTTGTCCGGCAAGAATGTAGCGGCGGCTGCCTCTTCCAGAGTTGCCCGTAGGCGGAAGATGTCCGCTTCGAGAGCTGGCGTGGAAACGATTCCGGTCAGCCTGTCGTGCTCGCCAGTGGCAGGTTGTCAGAGGTGGTCACGGCGGGTCCTGATCAGGAAGTCGTTGATAGTAGGTCGGTCTGGCTCCTCGGGCAGCCTTGTCGTTGACTCCGCTTCGGCGAGCCGTTGCTCCCATGTGGCGGCGAGCGCTGACACGTCCTCCCATGAACGCTCGCCGTGTTTGATGGCAAGCAACGTTTCCCGGTGTTCACCGACATCAACCAACACTTCGTGGGTACTCAGTACGCCCACCCCCGCCATGAGTAGCCGGACCATGTGCATGGCCTGCTTCCACTTGATCTGCCCGGTGCGCCCCAACGTGTTGTCGAGCTTCTTGAGCTGATCGCGGGCGTAGTTACCGTACGACTGGGCGACCCGGCGCGACAGGAACGCCGTACGCACCGCAAGCAGTTCCTCCCCTGTTGCCGTTATGTGCTCAACAAGCGGTGACCAGAGGCACTCCAGCACGGTCGGGTTGGCTTGCAGCGCCAGCTCGCACAGTCGCTCGACCTCCCACGAGAACTCCTCCTCCCGCGGCCCGTCAAGGTGCGTGGGCGGCTTGTCGAGCTCCCAGAACAGCCGCGTCGGCACGACGAAAACGCCCCGCAGGTCGACGTCAGACGCGGGGCCAGCGAGCCCATAGGCCCGCGACCCCACGACACACGTGTATATCCGCTCGAATTCACTCATAGCCGTGGATCACCATTATTAGGGTCAGCAGCACTCAGCGATAGTGCCAGGCGGAATCTCGCTGTGCACACCCATTCTGCCCTGCCATACTGCTCCGATGACTGCTTACTCGCGCGGAGGCGCCTTTCTGCGGTGAGCCCGGCGATCCGGGTTAGGCCGCCTCGTGAACTGAAAGCGGCCCGCCGGCGGCGGCCGCATGCGTGCTGGGGTCACCTCATCGCCGCGCCGTTGTGGCCGATGCATGATGCCAATCTAGGGACCTTGCTGCGCACCTGTGATGCTGTTGGAGCCTGTTTGGCGGTGCCGGCGTTTCGCTGGGTGGACGAGGCTTTGGCCCGTGGCAATACGTTGCGGCACCGTAGTTGCGTGCACCGCGTGCGGAATCCGGTTCAGTGGCTGGGTGAGGAGCGCTCACGGAGTACCAGAATCATTGGGGTTGAATTGGCCGACGAGTCCATTCGCCTGGCGGATCTGGCACCCGCCCGGCAGCGGACGGTCATGGTGCTGGGGCACGAGGCGACCGGGATCCCGCCGGAAGCGCTTGACCTGCTGGACGCGGTGGTGGAGATCCCAATGGTGGGCACGGGGGCGAGCCTCAACGTCGCGGTGGCGGGGTCGCTGGTGCTATATAAGCTCGCGGGATTGCTGTGACGCCGATACGCTCGTCTGTCATGAGTGGACGGTTGCGTGAGATCGCCCGGCAGACCGTGGAAATCGCGGAGGCGGGTCACTACACGCACCCGGATTTCGGCAGGCGGCAACTCGCCCCTATGGGGGAGACCCGGCATTACGTTCCGGGGACACCGGTAACCCTTGCGGGAGAACGTAACCCGGCTCCGAGCATCGAGGTGACGCACGAGTCGACGTTGCAGGCCGCGGCACGAGCGGGTGATCGGGCGGTCTGCCTCAACTTCGCCTCGGCGAAGAACCCGGGCGGTGGTTTTCTCGGCGGCGCTGAGGCGCAGGAGGAAAGCTTGGCGAGAGCGTCGTCGCTTTACCTTTCGCTCCTTAAGGCTCCCGAGTTCTACGCGTTTCACCGGGCGCAGCGGGATCTGCGTTACAGCGACCGGGTCATCTATTCACAGAACGTTTCTGTGTTCCGCAACGACAAGGGTGCTCTGCTCGAAGAGCCTTATGTCACTAGCTTCCTCACGTCGGCGGCGCCGAATCTGGGCGCGATCCTGCGCAATCAGCCGGACTTCGCCGATAGCGTGCCGGAAGTATTGCACCGCAGGGCGATCAGGGTGCTCGAAGTCGCTGCGGCACACGGCCACCGCACTGTCGTGCTTGGAGCGTGGGGCTGTGGCGTGTTCCGCAACGATCCTGCGGTCGTCGCCGAAGCGTTCCGGGAAGCGCTCAAAGAGGTGGACCGGTTCGACCACGTCATCTTCGCGATCTACGATCACCTGAGCGGAACGCCGGTGTACCAGGCGTTCGCTGAGGCATTTCGACCATGACATAGGCGAAGTTGCAGGTTTGTTTGCATTCATTGACATCAGTTAACGGATGCCGCTAGCGTCGCGGAGTAGGAAAGCGCTTTCCGTAATATCGCTCCCTTTGTGCTCGCCACCAGGGCTTCGCCCGGGGCTCTCGTGCGCGAGCCGTCTCCTTTGGAGGTCACCATGCGGCGATGGCGTGTGGCAGCGTTAGCGTTTCTAGCCTTCGTGTCCGGCGGGGCAATAATGGCCCTTTCGGCACCAGCCCAAGCGGTCACGATCAACCCAAGTGCTTGGTACGTCATAGTTTCGCGGCACAGCGGGAAAGTCGTCGACCTGTACAATCTCAGCACGGCTGACGGTGCCCCGATCGTGCAGTGGGCACGTAACAACGGAAACCAGCAGCAGTGGCAGTTCGTGGATGCCGGAAGCGGCTATTACAAACTGAAGTCACGGCACAGCGGGAAGGTCCTGGAGCTGCCAAACGCGCAGGACGGAACGCAGCTCGTGCAGAACGCCGACAATGGCACGACACGGCAGCACTTCGCGGTCCGTGACACCGACAGCGGATACGTCAAGTTCCTCAATCGCCACAGTGGCAAGGCATTGGACGTGTGGGAATGGTCCACTGCCGACGGTGGGCGCATCGCGCAGTACGCCGATCTCGGTGGCTGGAACCAGCAGTGGCAGCTCGTGGAAGTGGGCGGTGGTGGTGGGGGTAACCCGACCGGCCTCGTCGGCTGGGCGACGCAAGGCGGCGGCACGACCGGCGGCGGAAGTGCTTCGCCGACAACGGTTACGAGCGCGAGTGCGCTGTCGAGTGCCGTGTCTGGCACAACCGCACGAGTCGTGCGGATCTCAGGCACGATCTCGTGCTCCGGCATGATTTCGGTCGGGTCGAACAAGACGATCCTTGGCAACTCCGGCGCGACGATCGCTGGCTGTGGGCTCAATGTTTCCAACGCCAGCAACGTCATCATCCGCAACATTTCCTTCCGCGACTGGGATGACGACGCCATCAACGTGCAGTATTCGACGCGCGTCTGGGTCGACCACAACAGTTTCACCAACGGTTACGACGGGGCGGTCGACGTTAAGCGCGCTTCCGATTACGTCACGATTTCGTGGAACCGGATTTACGGTCACGACAAGTCCATGTTGCTCGGTCACAGCGACGACAACGCGAGTGAAGACCAGGGCAAGCTGCGCGTGACCTATCACCACAACTGGTTTGACGGTTCCGGCACGCGGCATCCGCGGGTCCGGTTCGGCAACCCGGTGCACGTGTACAACAACTACTACCGCGACAACGAATACGGCGTCGCCTCTACCATGGGCGCCGGCGTGCTCGTTGAAGGCAACTACTTCGAAGGCGTGGAAGAGCCGACCTTGGTTGGTTACGCCAGCTCGGCTGACGGTGCGGTGGTGCAGCGCAACAACTACTTCACCGGTTCAGGCACGCCTGAAAGCGGTGGCAGTGTCGCTGGCATTCCGTACGCGTACACGCTGGAAAGTGCGACCGCGGTTAAGGGGAGTGTGACGGCGGGCGCGGGCGCTGGGCGCATCAGCGTCTAGTGACCGGCTCAAGATTCTATTTGCGACAGTCGCATCTCACTGAGAGGATGCCGAGAGAGCGCTCTCCAGGATAAGCAATCTCGGCATTCCTTTTGGGAGATGAGATGCGAGTACTCCGTCCTGCTCGCAGGGTCACGGTACTAGCCGTGGCCCTGTCCCTGCTCACGAGCACCATCACGTTTCTCGCCGTCCGGGCGGCAGCCGCACCGGTGCTGTTGTCGCAAGGAAAACCAGCCACCGCGTCATCGGCCGAAAACGCCGCGTTCCCAGCGTCGGCCGCCTTCGATGGCAGCACGTCAACCAGATGGTCCAGCGCTTTCGGCGATCCACAGTGGATTCAAGTGGACCTGGGAACCACGGCGACCTTGAGCCAAGTCGTGCTGACCTGGGAGGCCGCGTTCGCCCGGTCGTTCCAGATCCAAACTGGCGCTTCAGCGACCGGTCCCTGGACGACGATCTATTCAACGACGACAGGCGCTGGCGGAACGCAAACTCTCACGGTCAGTGGCAGTGGACGATTCGTGCGGATGAACGGCACGGTCCGCGGCACGCCCTACGGCTACTCGCTCTTCGAGTTCCAGGTCTACGGTGAGACAAGCGGTGGCGGCACCTGCACCGACAACGCCGCGCTGAACCGGCCCGCGTCAGCGTCCTCGGTCGAGAACGCGACGTTCCCCGCATCGGCCGCGTTCGACGGCAGCACGGCGACTAGGTGGTCGAGTGCGTTTGGCGATCCACAATGGATTCAGGTCGACCTCGGCACCGCACAGCAGATCTGCCAGGTGGTGCTTACGTGGGAGGCCGCGTTCGCGAGGTCGTTCCAGATCCAGACGGGTGCTTCGGCGACCGGCCCGTGGACGACGATCCACTCAACGACGACGGGAGCTGGCGGAACGCAGACTCTCAATGTCACGGGCAGTGGACGGTTCGTGCGGATGAACGGCACGGTCCGGGGCACGCCTTATGGCTATTCGCTATTCGAATTCGTGGTCCGCACGGGTACGAGTCCCACGAGCAGCCCGACGCCATCGCCGACGCCCAGCGATCCGCCCGGCGGTTTCTGGGGTGACACATCCACGATCCCACCTGCGCAAAACGTGGTGATGGTCAAGATTCTCAACCGCACCAACGGCCGGTACCCCGATAGCCAGGTCTACTGGAGCTACAACGGTGTCGTGCGCTCGATCGCGGAGCAGCCGTATTTCGACATGCCCGCGAACACGGCCGGCCGGATGTACTTCTACCTCGGCTCGCCCACGAGCCAGTACTTCGACTTCATCGAGTTCACCGTCGGGCCGGACGCCTTCCACGGCAACACGACGCGCGTGGACGCGTTTGGGCTCAAGCTCGCGATGCGGCTGCGTGCTCACGACGGCTATGACGCGCAAGTAGGAGAAGACCAGGCGACCTTCGCTGAGGACAGGTCTGTCACGTATCAGAAGTTCGTCAACGAGGTGCCAGCTCAATTCGACGTGCTGGCCGACAATCCTTACCGCATCGTGTCTCCCGGCAATCACCCGTCGTTCCGGGCTGGTGGTGTGAACACGGGCTACTTCACCGCCTATGCCCAGTCGGTGGGCAGCAGCGCTTCGACGTCAGACATCTTCGGTTGCGCGGGTTCGCTTTCGGAAGCACCGCCGTTGTGCTCGGCGCTCAACCGGCACGTGGCTCACCTGCCACAGTCGCAGTGGTCGACGCCAAGCCTGTACTACCAGGCTGCCCCGGCTAACTACTACTCGAAGTTCTGGCACGACCACTCCATCAACAAACTGTCGTACGGCTTCCCTTACGACGACTATGCCGATCAGTCATCGTTCATTTCGCGCGGCAACCCGCAGTGGCTGCTCGTCGCGGTTGGCTGGTAACTGACAGCGCTGGTAACTGACAGAAGGGGTGGCTGGGGGTTTCCCGGTCACCCCACGCCCTTTATAGTGGCCGCCGTGGATGACCGGGAGCTAGCAGTCGCGATCGCGGCCAACGACCCCCGGGGTCTCGACGGGGCCTACCGGCGCTACGCGGGACCTCTGTTGTCGTATTCGCGTTCGCTCATAGGTGACGGCGACGCCGCGGCCGACGCTGTGCAGGACACGTTCCTGCTGGCCAGTCGCAACATTGGGCAGCTGCGTGACCCTGACCGGTTGCGCCCCTGGCTCTACGCGATCGCCCGGCACGAAGCCCTGCGCCAGCTCAAGCAACGCGCCCGGCATGAGCCGCTTGAGACAGCTCCCGAGCCGGTTCAGGACACCCTGGACCTGGCGTCGGCCGTGCACTCCGAAGAGATCGCCTCGGTGGTTCACGCCGCCAAGAGCGGACTGTCCGATGGGGCACGGGAAATCGCCGAGCTGGCGATCCGCCACAACATGTCCGCGCCCGAGATCGCCGCTGTCATGGACGTCCCGCTCAATCACGCCCACGCACAGCTTTCCAAAGCACGCGAGCAGCTGCTGATCTCGCTGGAAGCACTCATGCTCGCGCGCGGCAACCGTGACGCTTGCCCGGGTCTGGCCGAGATCCTGAAAGACTGGGATGGCGAGTTAACTCCCTTGCTGCGCAAGAGAATCAACCGCCACGCCGAGGGGTGCGAAAGCTGCGGCGAGGCACGCAAGACCCGTCTCAATCCAGCTGTTCTTCTTTCTGGGTACGCAGCGATGCCGTTCGCGATCGTGCCGGAACTCGAACTCAAGTCGGCCACCCCGGCCGCCGAGCCGAAGTGGCACCGCGACACCGGTTTCCCGGTGCAGAGCCAGCCGTCGAAGAAACCGTCCGTGGCACTGGCCGCGGCGGCCGCCGCGATCGTCTTGTTCCTGGGCGGCGGTGCGACGGCGGTGATGCTGTCCAAAATGGACGAACCAGCCGCGCAGCCACCGATGACTCCGCGCAGCGGATCGCCTATGCCATCCGCTTCTCCATCTCCGTCACCGTCGCCTTCGCCGTCCAGCGAGCCATCGTTCTCACCGTCCCCTGTGGTCACGAAAACGTCCTCGAAACCGGCCGCCCCGCCACCACTCGTTTTCACCGCTACAGGCTCAGCGACCTGCAACGCGTCGGGCCAGATCGCCTTTGTCGTCAACGTTTCCGCCAACGTCGTGCTGGATACCGCCTCGCTGAAATGGCCAGCTACCGCTGCTATGACGGTCAACCAGAAGAACGCTGTCGTGACGGTCTCGGCGAACGGCTCTTCCTCGCCGGCGACACTCGCCTGGCATGTTGAAGTGACCGCTCGGGATGGCCGCTTCCTTCGTGGGCCGGACCAGACCACCGACAATCCGTGCTACTAGCGTCCTGCTGACTCGTTGCCCGTTGCCCGTTGCCCGTTGCCCGTTGCCCGTTGCCCGTTGCCCGTTGCCCGTTGCCCGTTGCCCGTTGCCCGTTGCCCGTTGCCCGTTCGTGGTGCTCGCCGTTGATCGACCTGGTCGTGATCGACATCCACAACGCAGATCCACATCCACTCAGACGTGATCAACAGGCGGTTTGATCACGTCCCAGCGGATGTGGATCACGAGAAGGCGCGGTGCGGCAAGCAGAAGGCGCGGTGCGGCAAGCAGAAGGCGCGGTGCGAGGAGAAGGCGCGGTGCGGCGGCGAAAGGCGGCGGCCGGGCCACGGGGAGAGGCGTGGCGGGGCCGCCGGCGGTGTTGCTGGGAGTGGTTAGCTTTTGGTGCGGACGCGGCGGCGGGGGCGGTCGTCTCCGTCGGCAATGGACGTTCTGGTTAGGGCGGTCGCGATGGCGATGCCGATCACGGCGACCAGCACCTGGACGCCGAGTTCGGCCCAGCTCCAGGCGAAGTGCCAGCCGGCCCAGTTCCAGTCCCAGCTGGCGGGCCAGTTGTTCTCGACTCCCATGACACGGGCGATCCATGTGCCTGCCAGGGCGGCGCCGATGCCCACGGCGATGGTGGAGATGACACCGATGTTCTGGCGCCCGGGCAGGACCAGGCGGCCGAGGGTGCCGATGATGGTTCCAATCAGGATGGCGCTGAGAATTCCGGTCGCGGTCATGCCGCGCGTATTACCCACAGCGGCGCAACCGGAACCATTGACCGATCTACATTAGTAAGCAATACTTCCTAAAACCGCAAGAGAGCGCTCTCCCAATCGATATCCCGATCGGAGGCTCTTAATGGCTCACCGTCCCAAACTCGCGGCGGTCCTCCTCGTCGCCGCGACCGCGCTCATCGTGCCCGCGGCGCCGGCCGCACAAGCCGCTATCGGGCCACTCACGTGGTCAGATGAGTTCAACGCGGCCGCTGGCACGGCACCCAATTCCGCCCGCTGGCGTTACGACATCGGCGGTGGCGGCTGGGGCAACAACGAATTGCAGTACTACACCAACAGAACGCAGAACGCGGCGCACGACGGCGCCGGTAATCTCGTGATCACAGCCCGGCGGGAGAACCCGGCCGGTTATGGCTGCTGGTATGGCTCTTGTCAGTACACGTCCGCCCGTCTGCTCACGGCAGCGACCTTCACCCAGGCATACGGACGCTTTGAGGCGCGGATGAAGATCCCGCGTGGGCAAGGGCTGTGGCCCGCGTTCTGGATGCTGGGCAACAACATCGGCAGTGTTGGCTGGCCCCAGAGCGGCGAGATCGACATCATGGAAAACGTCGGCTTCGAACCGTCCACTGTGCACGGGACGTTGCATGGCCCGGGTTACTCCGGCGGTGCCGGGGTCGGCGGAGGCTATATGCTGCCAGGCGGGCAAGCGTTGGCTGACGCCTTCCACACCTTCACCGTGGACTGGGAGCCTAACGCCATCACCTGGTACATCGACGGCATCCAGTACTCGCGCAAGACGCCCGCCGACATTGGCGGCAACCAGTGGGTCTTCGACCACCCGTTCTTCATGATTATGAACGTGGCCGTCGGCGGCAACTGGCCCGGAAGTCCCAACGCCAGCACCGTTTTCCCGCAGACCCTGACGATCGACTATGTGCGGGTCTACTCCTATCAAAGTGGTGGCGGGGGAGCGACCGGCCAGATCACCGGCTTTGGCGGCAAGTGTGTTGACGTCGCTGGCGCTAACCCGGCTAACGGCACGCAGGTTCAGCTCTGGGATTGCAACGGCACCAACGCTCAGCGCTGGACGGTCGGCACCGATGGCACCATTCGTGCCCTGGGCAAATGTCTCGACGTCAGTGGTGGTTCAACGGCGAACGGCGCCAGAGTCCAGCTATGGGACTGCAATGGCACCGGGGCGCAACGCTGGACCTACACCGCGGCGCGCGATCTCGTGAACCCGCAAGCCAACAAGTGTCTTGATGCCACGGGTGTCAGCTCCGCCAACGGGACGCCACTGCAACTGTGGACCTGTGGTGGCGGCGCCAACCAGAAGTGGACGCTTCCGTAACTAGCTGAACATGCTTGAAGCCCGGCTCGTTCTCTCAATGAGATCGTGTCGGGCTCCGAGTTCAGAATAAGCCTGGCATTTGGGGCAAGTCAACCCCTGAATCTGGTGCCCATTGATGCACATACGCCCCAGCAGGGTCGAAACGTTGAGCCTGGCGGGCCGGGCTGAACTTGCGATAAGGCTTGGTGTCCGTTCCGGTTCCGGCGACCCACTGCCAGTTGCCAAAGTTGTTGGCCACGTCGGCGTCCACGAGAAGCTCCGCGAACCAAGCGGCACCTGCCCGCCAGTCCACGCCCAGAGTCTTCGTCAGGTACGAGGCGGTGATGAGCCGGGCCCGGTTGTGCATCCAGCCTTCCCCGGCGAGCTGACGCATCCCAGCGTCCACAATGGGCACTCCCGTCTCGCCGGCTTTCCAGGCCTCAAGTGCGCTGTCATCGCCCGGCCACACGTCGAGCGCTCCCGGCCGGAACGGCTTCGTGGCCATCGCCGGGAAAGCCGCTAGCGCCTGATGGTAGAAGTCCCGCCAGCACAACTGACGCACGAACGCATCGGGCATGCCACTGGTCGCGAGCATCAGCGGCGACAGGCATCCAAAGTGGAGGTAGGGACTCAGCCGTGACGTCCGGTCACCCGCCAGGTCGTCGTGACCGTCGGCGTAGCTGTCCGCCTTGGGGCGCCAGTCAGCCAGGCGGCGTAATGCTTCGGTTTCGCCACCGGTCCAATGCGGACTCGGTTTCAGTAGTTTGAGCTGACTGCGGGGCAGCTTCGGCGAGGCGAGCCGTTCGGGCGTTTGCGCCAGCTCACGCCAGCGCCGTCCCTGCCAGGCGCGATGGTAGGGCGTGAAAATCTTGTAGTGGTCGCCGCCAGTCGACGGCCGGACTTCGCCCGGCGGCACGATCGTCACGCCAGGAAACGTGCGCAGGGCCAGCCGATGCTGGTCGCACTCCAGCCGCAAGCGTTCCTGACGTCGCCGGGCATATGCGCTGTAGTCCTCGGTCATCGCGATCCCTGTCGCCCCAAACTCTTGCGCGACTTTGACAGTTTCAGCCACAGGGTCGCCGTGGCGAATCAGCAGATCGCTTCCCCTGTCCCGCAACGACTTTCGCAGGTCGTCAAGCGCCTCTAGCAGAAATCGCTGCCGGTTCGACGGTGCCGCGATAGCGGGATCGAGCACGAACAACGGCACGACTTGCTCGGCGTGAGCCGAGGCAGCGGCCAGCGCGGGATTGTCGTGCACCCTCAAGTCGCGCGTGAACAACATGACAATAGTGCGCATGGCTACCTCAGCTTCGGGTCAAGGCCGGCGATGAGGGCGTCGAGGCCGTAGTGGAATTGCGCCGTGGTGATGTAACGCGCCATGGTGCCAGCGGCGCTTCGGGTCAAAGGAAAATCCTCAGCTGGTACTCCGTGGAAAGCGGCCTGGCGCTCCTTAACCCGCTGGCGCTGCGGTGGTGGCGGTCCGCCCGGTAACTCGGCAGCGTCCATGGCGGCGAACCCGATCGTGTAGACCAGCAACGTGTAGAGCACCTTCGCCGCGTCGTCGGCGGTGAACCCCGCATCGCGAAGCACAGCCAGCACGGCCTCGCCGGAGGCCAGCGCGTTGGTTCCGAACATGGGCCCAGCGACGAACAGTGGCACGACGCCTGGGTGAGCGGCAAGCACCTGATGCAGGCCGGTCGCCAAGTGCCGTAACGCCGTTCGCCAGTCCTTGTGCCGGGACAGGTCCAGGTCGACCTCGCCGAGCACGTGATCGACGACGGCCGCTCGCAGCGCCTCGCGTGTGGGGAAGTAGGTGTACACCGCATTGGGTGCCGACCCCAGCTCGGTCGCGACGCCCCGGATCGTCAGCGCTTCAGCGCCGCCGGCGTCGGCCAGCCTGAGCGCGATTTCGAGCACCTGCTCTTGCGTATAGGACCGCGTTCTCGCCATCACGTTTGCAAATTGTACGGCGTACAGTTACTGTACGGTGTACAGAAATGGGGTGTGTCGTGAAACGGTTAACGGGAACACTGATGGTGGGCGCGGCGGTGGCGAGCAATGCGGCTTTCCTGGCCCTGGGCGAACTCTTCGCGTACCCGCAGATATTGAGAGCGCCGACGGCGGAGATCCTGGCGCGGTTCAATGCAGATCGTCCCGCGATCATCGCGTGGTTCTTGGTGCTGACCGCCGCGGCGGCCTGTCTCATCCCGGTCGCGGCGATGCTGCGCGATTGGCATAGAGCACTCGGAGTCGTTGCCGCCGTTAGCGTCCTGGCCGGCGTCCTGGAGTCAGCGGGAGTCGAGATCGCTGGGCTACTGAACTTCGCCGGCTATTTGCTCTGGTCCGGGTGGCTCGTCTGGGCCGGGATCTCCTTGTGGCGTAAGGATTAGTCAGGCAGCTCGTCAATGGCTTCCTCGGCGGCGTCTTTGCAACGCTGGAGAAAGTCTGCCAGCACCGCAAGCTCCGCCTCGCTATAGCTGGCGCTGATAGCCGCGACAGAGGTGTTCATTCCACTGTAGAGCTTGAGCACCTCCGCGCCGCGGCCCTTGACGGCGCTGACCAGAACCGCACGGCGGTCGTTGGGATCGCGTTCGCGGTTGATCCAGCCAGCCTTTTCCAGCCGGTCGAGCACGCCGGTCATCGTCGCCGGGTGCATGCCCGACAGGCGCGTGAGCGTACTCGGGCTCAGGGGGCCGTGCCGCCCGATGATGTCGAGGCAGTTGAGGTCGCCCGGGTTGAGCTTGAGCCTGTTGCTGACCTGGAAGTTCAGCAGAGCCAACTGCAGCCCAAGCTCGCGGAGCGAGTCTCTGATCACACCGTTAAGCTTCGCCCTTGATGGTACGGAACTCATATTATATTCTTTCCGTATAGTCCTGAAGTCGGAATACACTCTACCAACTGAGGTGAGCAGCATGAGGCTGACAGTCTTTGGCGCGACCGGCGGAATCGGCAAAGAGATCGTGCGGCAGGCGTTGGCGAGCGGCCACAAGGTCACTGCCGTCGTCCGCAATCGTCTGGACATCACGGATGCGAACCTGACCGTGGTCACGGTTCCCGGGCTGAGCGACCCGGAGCTTCTCGTTCCAGCACTTGAAGGAGCAGACGCGGTCTTGTCCGGCGTAGGACCCCGTGGCCGCAAGGACATCACCGTCGCTTCGAGCGCGACGCGCGGGATCCTGACCGCGATGAAGCTAGCCGGCGTGCGGCGGTTCGTCGCCGTGAGCGCGTGGCCCGTCGGGCCAACGCCAGCGGGGGAGAACTTCGCGGGCCGCTATATCTTGCGCCCGTTCATTTCCACTCTGCTGCGCGGTGTCTACGCCGATCTGGCGGTGATGGAAAAGGAGATCGCCGCTTCGGGTGCTCAGTGGACGGTGGTGTGGCCGCCACAATTGAAGGACGGTCCGCTAACGGGGCGCTACCGCAGTGTGATTGGGGCGAACGTGCCCAACGCTCGCCACAACACCCGCGCCGATGTCGCGCACCTGATGCTGGCCACACTGTCCAACCCAGACACTGTCAACCAGCCTGTCGGCATTGGCTGACAGTTAAGGCCGGATGGGCGTGCCGTCGGGAAGACGGACCAGCGTCCAGTGATCGGGTCCTTCACTGATGGGGAACTTGGCGGCCGCCTCCTCATCAATGTCGATGCCGATACCGGGAAGACTTGACGGGTAAAGGAAACCGTCCTCGGCTCGCGGGCAGCCCGGGAACACCTCCTCCACAGTGGACGGAAAGCCGGGCCATTCCTGGATGCCGAAATTGTGCGCGGTAACGTCCAGATGCAGCTGCGCCGCGTGACCGACCGGGGACGTGTCGCGGGGCCCGTGCCAGGCGGTCCGCACGCCGAACGCTTCTGACACGGCCGCGAGCTTGCGGGCCGGTGTCAGGCCACCAATCGCACTCACATGCACCCGGATGAAGTCGATCTCACGCCGTTCCAGCAGCGGCAGCCACTCCTGCGGATTCGTGAACAGCTCACCGAGCGCGATCGGCACCGTCGAATGCTGGCGCAGCCGGGGGAGCCATGCCAGGTGCTCCGGGGGCAGCGGATCCTCCAGATAGAACAGCCTGTGCTCACTTAACCGGGACGCCAGGGTGACCGCGTCGGCGGGAGAAAGTCTTTCGTGCACATCGTGAATCAGTTCGACCTCAGGGCCTAACTCCTCACGCAGATAATCGAACAGCCGCGGCACGGACCGGCCGTAGGCCTGCGCGTCGAAAGTCGTTCCACCGTAACCGTTTTGCTGACAGCGCACGTGCCGCACGCCCTGCTCTTGAAAGCCTCGCACAGCATCGGCGACCTCGGCCGGATCGCGTCCTTCGGCGTGCCGGTAAATCGTTGCCCCACCGCGGCAACGTCCGCCCAGCAGTTCGTAGAGCGGCAGTCCCGCGCGCTTGCCAAGGATGTCCCACAGCGCTTGGTCCACGCCCGAGATGGCGTTGTTCATGATCGGGCCGGTACGCCAGTAGGCGTTGACATACATGGTTTGCCACAGATCCTCGATCGCGTTCACCGGCTTGCCGACGAGGAACGGCTCGAGATAGTCCGTGATAGCTGTGCGCACAGCGGTTGGCCGCTGGGTGAAGGTCGCGCAACCAACGCCGTAGAGCTCTGGTTCCGAAGTCTCCACTTTCACCACGACGAGCCGGTTGAACCCGTCAGGCATGGTGAGAATGGGCCGGACCCGCCGGATCGTGATCGTCATCGTGGCTCCCAGCCAATCGTCTCCCGCGCCAGCGAACAGTCCACTAACGACCAGTGCGGATCGTCTCCGGGCGTGCGTGGCACGTGCGGGAAGAATTCGTCGAGCAAGTCATTCGTCGGCTGCGGCGCCATCGTCACCGCGGCGGTCAGCAGCAGTGCCAAGTGCCCGTCAACCTCGACGTCGAGGCAACGCAGGCAAGCGTCAGCGACATCATCGTCGTAGACGTGGGACCACAGGCTTGCCGCCGCTGTGCGGGGACGATCGGCCATCAGTTGCCGCCAGCGGGGCACGGTCTCCTCGCTGACGAGATGGGAGAACCGCAGCGACACGGCCGACCCATCACCGGCTCGCGCGAAGGCTTCGGCGATCTGCTCACCGGCCTGCTTGGACAGTCCGTAAGGGTCCTGTGGCCGCAGCGGGTGCGCCTCGGTTAGCGGAAAGTAGTCGGGTTCTGACCAGACTCGCTGAAACGGATAGCCATACGCCGACAGACTGGACGCCGAGACCACCCGGCGGATGCCGAGCTTGGCCGCCGCGTCGAAGACGTGGAACGTGCCGGTGACGTTCTTGGCGTACACGATCGCGTCAGGCAACGACCCCGGCGCCGGGATCGCGCCAAGGTGGACGACCGCGCCGGCACCGGCGAGCACACTGAACACAGCTCCCGCGTCGCCTAGGTCAGCCTGGACCACCCGTGGGCCAGGCTCCAGATCCAAGCCCACGACATCGTCGCCGCGCTCGGCTAGTTTGCGCATCACGATGCGGCCAAGTCGCCCCGACGCACCGGTTACCACCACCCGCATTCCGCCGACAATAGCCGTGCTGGCCGGCCTGGAGTGCGGCCTTCCATAGTGGACGCTCATGCACGAGGATGCTGTGGTGGATCGGGTCATCGGCGGGCGTTATGAGCTCCGTGAACAGCTATCTGACAATTCGTGGCAGGGCTGGGACCCTGTGTTAGGGCGGTCCGTCTTCGTCACGCTCTTACCCTCGGGGGCAAACCTTGAGGCGTTACGCGGTCATGCGGTGATCCCGGTGGTGGACTGCGGCGACGGTTTCGTGGTCACGGAAACTGTTGCGGGCACAGCTCTTTCCGGCTCGTCCTTGCCGCCATCGGCTCTTTCCGCGCTGCTGGCACAGGTCGCCGAGGGACTGCAACTGTTGCACGATCAGGGTCTCGGCCACGGCGGCATATCGCTCGATCACCTGGTCCTTCGCGCTGACGGCGTGGTGGTGCTGACCGGCTTCGCGTTCTCCGGCTCACCATCCGAGGACGTGCTGGCCTTCTCCGCCGTGGCGAGCGAGTTGCTCGAGCGGCCAGTCTCGGCTGCCTCGGCCCAGGAACTGGCAGCCACCGTGCGCGGACTCTTCCCACCCATTCCGTTCCCACCAGCGCCCGTGACTGCGCCACCCGCGCATTGGGCGCCCGCCCCACCGCCGTTTGATCCGCGGCCGTTGGAGTCCGAGCCGACAGAGCCGACGTCGGCCGAGCCCGCGTTGCCCTCCTACGAGGCGCGGCCAGTTCCCGCTGACGGCAGATTCGGCTCACCCCCGTCCACGTCACCAGCCCTCGACGAGACGTCACCCGCGCTCGACGAATCGTCACCGGAGCCACGGGAGGCCGCGCCAGCCTTCAATCAACCGCCGGCGCTTGAGGAAACATCGCCTGCACTTGATGACGCGACGCCGGAGCCTAGGGAAACGTGGCCGGTGCTTGAGGAAACGGCTCCGGCGCTGGAAGAGACGCAGGACGCGTTCGCACAACCGGCACCGCCGCCGGCCCGAAACGCGCCAGGCGCACCGACCACAGACGCCATGCCGGGTGCGGGTGTTGGGGCTGGCGCGAGTGGTGGGCCGGCAGGAGCGGGACGTTCGGGCGTGCCAGGCTCGCGCAGCGGTGGCAGCGGTGGCAGCGTGGGAGGCGCTGGGGGCGTCGCGCGGGCGCGGAAGACGGCGGCTGGACGGCCCGTGCCGGGGCGGCCGTCGGTGCAGGGGAATCCGATGGCGTTCACCATGAGTGTCAGCTATCCGCGGCGGGTCGCGAAAGGACGGTCGGCGACGTTCCTTGTGCAGATCCACGCTCCCGAGGGTTTGGAGGCCGCGTCACAGCGGCTGGCGCAGATCTTCTCGGAGACCCCGGCGGCTCAAGCGTCGACGCAAGGTCAGTTGCGCCTCGGTGCCGAGGTGGAGATCGCCCTATCGTCGCCCGACGTTCAGTTCTCGCAGCCAGCAAAGTGGACGGTTACCGAGTCTGGCATCGACACCGCGTTCTGGGCGCGGCCGGATGAGACAGCGCGCGGTGGAGAGCACACTGGCGTCTTGACGATCCGTGAGAACGGCCGCGATCTGGCGTCGCTGCCGTTCACGCTGACGATCGCCGACTATGCGCTGGGCAAGATTTCCCGCCCGGCCATGCGTTTCGCGTTTACCGGGGCGGGAGTGGCCGCGTCGATCGCGATTCTCACCTACAGCCAGCTCAACCACGTACAAGAACTCGCTGGCCTTGTCACGAGTGCGCTCGGGGCGGTGGTTTCGGCGGTGGTGACGGAGCGGACCACGGCGCTTTACCGCCGGAGGGCAGGAAACGCCTCCACCACCGTCCCGGCGGCATAGGCGCAGGACGGTGGTGGAACGGGCGGTTAGACGGTGTCGACGCTGAAGTTGCACCACGCGGACCACGGCGAGTAGGACGTGCCGTCGTGGGTGCGGACTCGCCAGGTGAAGCTCTTGCCGTCGGCGGCCGCTCCGAGATCGGCGACGACGCTGCCGTAGTTGCCTGCCGGGATCTGCCCGCTGGTAACCGTGTTGACGGTCCCGGACGGCAGTTCCTGCCACTCAAAGAACCCCGCCAGCAGTGATCCCGTGTCCGGGTCGAGGTACTGCGCCTTGAGCGCTGGCGTGGAGGTGGCGATGGTCGAGTCGCAGCCGGCGTCCGCGACCGTGAGGCTGGCCGGTGTCGCGGGCGGGTTGCCGTAGGTCACGACCAGCTGGGCGGTGTTGTGCAGGAACTTCATCCATTGATAGGTGCCGGATTCTCCGGTGCCCGACGGACTGGTGCACATGCACAGGCCGATGCCATAGCTGGGCTGTCCCGCGCTGACCTTGCTCTGCAGGTCGTTGCGCAAGGCGCTGCTGGTGATGTTCAGAAGGTCGTCACCCTGGTCCCCGCCACATGAGCCGGACTCGTTGGACTGGCCCCAGGCCGAGCCGAGTTGCGTGAGCAGCGCGGGCGACCAGGTGACGCGGCTGCCAGCGGCACCTGTCTGCGGTGCGGTGTTGTAAGCGTACGCGGTGTTGCCAGCGCAGGCGGCCGTGTGATCGAGCGTGATGCGCATGACGGCGGTCTGGACGCTCTGGCCCGCCAGCGACGTGACCGGGAAGGTGAAGAACGACCGGAAAATCTTGCCGTCATCGGGGTTGCGGCCGACCCGGGCGTGCTCGCCGGGCGTCCAGCTGGCGTTGGCGTTGTTGGCGTAGACCCACGTGGAGGCCATCGGCTGCCAGACGGGATCGATGTAAAGCGGAAGCACCCCGGTCTTGAGGAGCTGAGCGTCCGGAATCACGGACAGCTTGCTGCCCTTGACGACCGTGCCGACCGGGCGGGTCTTGGCGAGTTCGCTCGGGCCGTGCACGGTCGAGCGCTTGAGGTCAGCCGAGGAGTCCCACATGGAGGCGGCGTGCGAGCCGAGCGGGAGCACCTTGCCGTCGGCGTCGACCAGTTCGATGTCGCCGTCGGCTTTGGCCCGCGCCATAACGTCGCCGGACACGCCGTATTCGATCGAGGCCAGAGCCGGATTCGCCGCTGCCGCAGCGGTTTTGACGACTAGCACGTGCGTAAAGCCCGACCGTGTGGCGGTCACCGCGAGGTCAACGCCCGGCAGGACTTCGGCATACGTGGCGGTGTCGCCGTCGACCGTCGCGGCGGGCAGCGGCGCCGGCCACGACAGTTCGAAGCGCTTACCGTCCACAATGGAGATAGCGAAAGGTGACGATCCGCCCACGGAGAAGCTCACGTCAACGGCGGCCTTCGGAGCGAGACGGCCGTTGTCATCCTTGTGTAGTTTGGTGTCAATGTCCTTCCACGCACCGTTTTTGCGCACGCGCTGCGGCGAGGCGAACGTCTTGAGCGTGGTGGTGCCGTCAGGGTTGGCGAAGAACTGATCGCGGTCGGTCCGCCCGGAAAGAATCTCGACAGCGATGTCGCACTGGGCGGCGAGCCGCCGGGCTGAAGTCCCGTCTGCGGCCTCCGCACCGCACACGGCCGGGCCGGCCTGAGCGGGAGCCGACAACGTGGCGAACACCAGCCCGCTAAAGAGGGTGGTTCCTAAGATTCGCTTCATGCGAGCAGCCTCGGACAGTAACGCATAGGCAACGCACCGGCTACGTACAGCGAAAAACTGGTAGCCTCCCCCAATGGGCCAGGTCGCGGTTTCGGTTGTTATCAACCGCCCTGTGGGCTGGGTGTTCGAGTTCGTGACCGACCTTCGCCACGATGTCCATTGGTATAAGGGCGTTCAGACGGTTTTGCTGCTGTCCGAAGTGGACCGGAGTGTGGGCACTCGTTATGAGCAGCGCACCAAACTGTTTGGCGTCTCGTTCACGGCCACGATGACGGTCACCGCATACGATCCGCCGCACGGCATGACGCTGGTTTCCTCGGATTCGCTGACCCCTTTCGTGGCCCATTACCGCTTCGATCCTGTTGACAGCGGGAGCACCCGGTTCACCCTTTCTGCGGAGGTTTCCAGCTCCGGGGCATACCGCCTTTTCGGGCCGCTTTTCGTCCCTCTCGTCCGAGCCGCTACCAACCGCCGCCTGCGGATTCTCAAGCGCGTGCTTGAGGCGGAGTAGCCTTCCGCGAGAAGATCACCCGCACGACGCGGGTGAGGGTTAGCAGACCACATGGAAACGCCAGGTGTTGTGGGGCAGTCCCACATGGCCGCGTGTGGTGCTCGTCTCTAGCGTTGCCGGAGACCACGAACTCCTAACCTAGGGGACACGGGAATGAAACGACGGCTAGTAATCATCGCCGCGGCGGCACTAGCCGCCGGTGCGTGCAGCACCCCGCAGGAGGCCGCGGCACCGCAGGAAGGTGCGCCGGTCAAGGTGGGCCTGGTCTATTCGCAGACCGGTGCGCTGGCGAGCTACGGCAAGCAATACATAGACAGTTTCAAGGCCGGTCTGGCTCACGCGACCGGTGGCACGAACAAGGCGGGCAACCGCGCCATCGAGATCATTGAGTCTGACGACGCCGGTGATCCTGCCAAGGCGGTGTCGGCTGTCAAGGACGTGATCGGCAAGGGCGCGCTCATCATCGCGGGCTCGACTTCCTCGGGTGTCGCGCTCCAGGTGGCCCCGGTCGCCGCGCAGAACAAGGTGCTCTTCATTTCCGGGCCCGCGGCCAGCGATGCGATCACGGGCGTCAACCGCTACACGTTCCGCTCCGGGCGACAGTCCTATCAGGACGTCCTGACAGCGAAGTCGTTCATCGAGCCAGCGGGCAAGAACGTCCTTGTTTTCGCGCAGGAAGGCGCCTTCGGCAAGTCAAACGTTGACGCCGTGACCGCCGTTATCGGCGGCGCCGGGGCCAAGGTGACCTCGCTGATGGTTCCCGCGAGCGCGACTGACTTCACCCCGTTCGCCCGGCAGGTGCTGACCGCCAAGCCCGACATGCTTTTCGTGGCGTGGGCCGGAACGACCGCCCCGGCGATGTGGCAAGCGCTGGATCAGCAGGGCGTGCTGGCCGCGACCAAGGTGGTTACCGGGCTGGACCAGAAGGCGTCATACCCAACGTTTGGCGCCGCGGGAGAGAAGGTTTCATTCCTCTCGCACTACTTCGAGGGCGCGACGACCAACGACTTCACCAAGGCCGTGACCTCAGGGCTGGACATCTTCTCCCCGGACGGCTTCAACGCCGCACAGATGATCGTGCAGGCAATCAAAGAGGGTGGCGACAATACGGAGAAGATGATCACCGCGTTGGAGGGCTTCTCCTTCGACGGCATCAAGGGCAAGAACACCGTCCGCAAGGAAGACCACGCGCTGATTCAGCCGATGTTCCAGGTCAAGCTCGCTGGCGGTAAGCCACAGCTCGTCAAGGCACTCACACCCGAAGAGGTCAGCCCGCCGGCTGCCGCGATGAAGTCCTGAACATGCCTGTCCTCAGCACTCATGATCTGACCTGGCGCATCGGTGGGGTGCCGATCGTGGAGGGAGTCTCACTTGAGCTCCACCCCGGCGAGTTCCTCGGCGTGATCGGCCCCAACGGCGCTGGCAAGACGTCTTTGTTCAACCTGATTTCAGGACTGCACCCGGCTACCTCCGGCCGGGTGCGGCTCCTCGGGCGAGACATCACCCGCCTGGCCCCGTTCAAGCGGGCCAGGCTCGGCCTCGGGCGGACGTTTCAGGCGTCGTCGGTGTTCGGCTCGCTCAGCGTCCGGGAAAACGTCGCCCTGGCCGCTCAGGCGCGTTCCGGCGGATCGATGTCCTTATTCTCTAAAGCCAGTGGGTACTCCAAGGCCGACGAGTGCCTGGAAACCGTTGGCCTGACGGACCGTTCGGCGGTGCTGGCGGGCACGCTCGCGCACGGAGACAAGCGCAAGCTGGAGATCGCGTTGCTGTTGGCCGGTGACCCGAAGGTGCTCCTGCTGGACGAACCGATGGCGGGTGTGTCCACTGAGGACATACCGGGCCTCGTTGAGGTGATCCGCCGGGTCCTCGGCGACGGTGGGCGGTCGGTCCTCATGGTGGAACACCACATGGATGTCATCCTCGGGCTGGCCGACCGGCTGGCCGTCATGCATCACGGCGCGTTGCTCGCGATCGGCACTCCCGACGAAGTCATGGCCAATGCCGAAGTCCAGTCGGCCTATCTCGGGGAGGCGCTGTGAGCATTCTTTCGGTCAGTGATCTCCGGGTGAAGCTGAGCGGGCTCGACATCCTGCACGGGGTCTCGTTTGACGTCGCCGCAACGGGTGTCACGGCACTGCTCGGGCGCAATGGCGCGGGCAAGACCACGACGTTGCGGGCCGTTATGGGGCTGGCGCCCTACTCCGGAACGGTCAGTTTCGCCGGGTCGCCGTTGGACACTCGCACCTTCAAACGGGTCCAAGCCGGGCTGGGTTACGTGCCCGAAGACCGCTGCATCTTCGCTGGGCTGACCGTCGCGGAGAACTTGAAGCTCGCGTCACGGACCGCCAAACCCGACTATGACCTCGTTTTCGGCCTGTTCCCGGAGCTGTCGCAACGGTCGGCGCAGAAGGCTGGATCGCTATCGGGCGGGCAGCAGCAGATGCTGTCGCTGGGACGGGTTCTGCTCAACGGCAACCGTCTGCTCGTCATCGATGAGCCGACGAAAGGCTTGGCACCCAAGGTGGTGACCGAAGTCGCGTCGGCGCTGGAGCGGGTCGCTTTAGCTGTCCCCGTGCTCCTCGTCGAGCAAAACCTCGCCGTGGTCAGAAGGCTCGCGTCTGAGGCGATCGTCCTGTCGGGCGGCAAAGTTACGTGGACGGGCCAATCCCAGACGCTGCTCGAAGACGCGGCGCTCACCAAATCACTGCTCGGGGTGGGTCACTGATGTCAACGATTGTTCTGCTCGCGGTCACCGGGCTGGGGCTGGCGGCGCTGTATTTCCTTGTGGCGTCGGGGCTTTCGCTCGTGTTTGGGCTCGCGGATGTGCTGAACTTCGCGCACGGGCTGTTCCTTTCCCTGGGTGCCTACGCGACCTGGGTCGCCGCGGAGCACATGTCTATCGAGGCCGCGATCGCTGTCGGCGTCGCGGTGGGAGCGGGCGCGGCCGTGCTCGTGGAACTCATCATGATTCGGCCGCTCTATACGCGTACCATCGAACAAGTCCTTGTCACCGTTGGCCTTTCCATGGCAGGCGTGGCCTTGCTGCAGGCGGTCTTTGGGGCTGATCCTAAGCCCTTCCCCCGGCCGCAGTGGGCTTCCGGGGTGTTAGAGGTGTTCGGCGCCCGGATTCCGGTGGACCGTTTTGTGCTCATCGGTGCCGCGCTGTTGGTCTTCGGTGCCCTGATGGCCTTCCTGAAGTGGACCCGTTATGGGCTCATCGTCCGGGCCGGGGTGGAGAACCGGGAAATGGTTACCGCGCTTGGCATTGACGTGCGCAAGGCGTTCACGCTCGTTTTCGCGATCGGGGGAGCGGCGGCGGCTTTGGCCGGTGCCCTTGCCGGGATCTACTTCACGACGGTGTCCCCCGCGACCGGCGGTTCACTGCTGATCTTCGCGTTCATCGTCGTGGTCATCGGGGGCATGGGTTCCGTGCCCGGCTCGGCTTTCGCCGCGATCGCGGTGGGGTTGCTGCAGCAATTCGTGAACTACTACGGCACTTCTGGAGCGGGCGACATCTGTGTCGTGGCCCTGCTGGCTATCGTCTTGCTCGTTCGCCCGAAGGGACTGGCCCGATGAAGCGCTTTATGAAGCTGCTGTTGCCGCTCGGGCTGATGGCCGTGTTCGTCTCGTTGCCGTTTGGCAGTGCGTTCAACTCGCCCGGCACCTTGAACTTGCTGGCGCTGTGTCTCGTGTTCGCCGGTCTCGCGGCTGGCTATGACCTCCTGTTTGGACGGACGGGCCTGCTGTCGTTTGGCCACGCGCTCTACTTCGCGCTCGGTGTTTACGTCACGGCGATCCTGATGCGGCAAGGGATTCCGCTGGCACTGGCGGCGGTGATCGCGGTGCTTTGCGGTGTCGTGGTGGCCGCGGCGCTTGGCGCTATCGCGCTGCGAGTTGACGGCATCGCGTTTTCCATGGTGACGCTGGCGTTCGCTCAAGTTGGCGCCATCCTGGTGGCGCGTGACCCGGGCGGGCTCACCGGCGGCGAAGAAGGGCTCGCGCTGAGCAAGGGCGTGCCTGATTTCCTTACCGGCGTTGCCAATACGGTCAACCTCTACTGGCTCGCCCTGGCCTACGTCGTCATCGTGCTGGCGGTGCTGGCCAGGGTTGTCAGCTCCCCGGCAGGCCGGGTCCTGGCGGGCGTGCGTGACGACGCGCGCCGGGTCGGCGTGCTCGGGCTCAACCCGTATTCGTTCAAGCTCACCGCTTTTACCCTGTCTGGCGGTCTGGCCGCGATGGGTGGCGTGGTCTACGTGCTCATCGTTGGTGGCGCGTCGACTCACGTCGCGAGTTCTGAACTGACCTTGATGCTGCTCGTCATGGTCGTGCTTGGCGGCCCGGGAACGAAGTATGGTCCCGCGATTGGCGGCGCTCTGTTCACCTTCCTGGACTATCAGCTCACGGGAGTCGCGGACTCTTTGCCCGGGCCGTTGTCCCAGCCGCTGTTCATTCTTGGCACCGTGTTTATCCTGGCCGTCTATTTCTTCCCCGGCGGTCTGGCCCATGTAACGGCGCTGAAGAATGTGTTACCACGATATTTCCGCCGCGTGAGCTAGGTCATACGTTGCGGGACATGACGTCCCTAAAGAACCTTCTCGCGCTCGCTGCCGGCGCGATCGTGGGTGCGATAGTCCTCATCGCACCCGCGAGCGCCGCGACGCTGACACAGGTGACCGGGTTCGGCTCCAACCCCGGCAATCTGTCGATGTACCACTACAAACCCGACGGTCTCGCCAACGGCCACCCGGTCGTGGTTTTACTGCATGGCTGCACGCAGAACGCCAGCGGCTACTTCACCAATTCGGGGTGGCGCAAATTCGCCGACCAGCACGGTTTCGCCCTCGTCGTGCCGCAAACCAGCACGGCCAACCAGATGCTCGGCTGCTTCACGTGGTACGAGCCAGGTGACATCAGCCGTGGGCAGGGCGAGGCACTGTCCATTCGCAACATGGTCGGCCACGCGATCAGCAACCTTGGCGGCTCAGCTTCTAACGTCTACGTCAGTGGACTGTCCGCTGGCGGGGCGATGGCGGCCGTGATGCTCGCGACCTACCCCGATCTGTTCAAGGCTGGCTCGATCGCGGCTGGGATCCCTTACAAGTGCGCGACTTCGTCATCGGGGACGAGCGCGTGCCAGTACAGCGGCGTGGAGAAGTCCCCGCAACAGTGGGGTGACCTCGTTCGCAACGCGTACACCGGTTACAGCGGACCGTATCCGCGGGTGGCCATCTGGCAGGGAACGTCGGACGGCACGGTCGTCCCGAAGAACGCCACCGAGCTGGTCGACCAGTGGACCAACCTGCGCGGCGTCTCGCAGACCCCCACGTCAACGTCATCGTTGCCCAGCGGAACGTCCCTGTCGGTCTACGGCAATAACGACGTGCGGTTGTACCGCATTAGCAACATGGGCCACGGCCTGCCCGTTGACCCGGGTTCGGCCGCCACTCAGTGTGGCACCGCGGCGTCTTACTTCCTCGACACGATCTGTTCGGCGTACCACGACACCGTCTTCTTTGGACTGTCGGGCGGGGTACAGCCTTCGCCCACAGCGTCTCCGACCGCGTCTCCAACAACCTCGCCGACTAGTGCGCCGGTTTGTGTGACGTCGAGCAACTACACCCATACGACTGCGGGACGGGCTTACCACTCGCTCGGCTACACCTATGCCAACGGTTCGAACCAGAACATGGGACTGTGGAACACCTTCCAGCAAACGACGCTCAAGCAGACCGGCCCCAACTACTGGGTGATCGGGTGCTAGCCGGACGACTGAAGCCGGTGCAAACGCAGGGCTAGCTGGATTTCCAGCGCACGCTGGGGCTGCTGCCATTGTGGCCCCAGCAACTGGCCCACGCGGTCGAGCCGCTGCGTCACGGTGTTCACGTGCACGTGGAGCTTCTCGCCCGCGCGGGCAAGGCTTCCACCCGACCCGAAGTAAGCCTCCAAGGTGGACACCAGCGTCGTTCCGCGACGAGCGTCATAGTCCACGACGGGACCGATGGTGCCGGCGATGAACCGCTGCACGTCCTGCTGCCCGGTTCCGTTGACAGCGCCCAGAAGCAGGCCGACAAAGCCGAGGTCTTCACTACCCGCCCCTTCACCGGTGCGGCCCAGGGCGATCAGCGCCGACACGCAACGTTCGGCTTCGTGGAAAGCGCCCGCGAGTGTTGACGGCCCGGTCGCGGGGCCACCGCCGCCTGCGGTGACGGGCCGCCCGAGGACCCGTGACAGTTCCCTAACGACGGCACGGGCGGCGGCTCCAGCGTCCGAGCCCGGCAGCAGGAGCACTACCTTGCCGTCGCGTCCGGCGGCCAGCCCGGAGCGCGCTGACGCATAGGTTCCGGCCCATGAGGTGACCCGGCTGCGGATCGAGGGTGACCCGGCGGTCGTGTCAGGCCCGATGAGCACGACGAGGTGTGGCGCGTCTAGGTCGACGCCGAGACGGCGTGCCCGCTCGCGCAACGCTGCCGGATCACGGGCTGGTGTGGCCAGCAAATCGTCGAGCAGTTCCCCGCGCACGCGGCCTTCGGCTTCAGAGGCGGTCCGCCTAAACAGCAACAGCAACGCCGTCACGAGAGCGGCCCGTTCGAGGATCTGCTGATCGGCGTCGACGAGCTCGTGACCGGGCCGCAACACCAAGGCGCCCAAGTCTTCCGTCCCCGCGACGACCGCCGCGACCCAGGTGTCGCCGCGGCGCACCGCGTGCCCGGCGACCCGTGACGCGACCACGGCCTCGGTCAGATCGCCGATGGAGTCGACATCAAGAACCGTTAGCTCTCCGCCAAGCACCTCGGTCACTGCTGCCGACACGTCTTCGACTCCGCCGCCGCGCAACACGAGCGACGTCATGCGGTCGTGCGCGGCGGCTGCCCGTTCCACTGACGTGCTGTGCGCCTGGATCGTGGCGTTGGCAGCGGACAGTTCCTCCAGCGCTGTCTGGGTTTCGGCGAGCAATCGCGCTGTGTCGATGGCGACGGCCGCGTGCGCACCGAGCGATACCAGCAGGGCGACTTCCTCGCGGGCGAACGGGCGGGCCGACCTGTTCGCGGCGTAGAGCACCCCGATGACCCGTGACCCCAAGCGAAGCGGGACACCGAGGATGGCGACGAGCCCCTCCTCGCGTACACCCTCATCAATGTCGCCCAGGTGCCGGAAGCGGTTGTCGGAGAAGTAGTCCGCGGTGGCATAAGGGGTTCCCGACTCGGCGACCAAACCGCCTAGACCGGCTCCCATCGGCAGGCGCAGGCCCTGGAACCGGGCCGAAACCGATCCGTCGGTCACGCGCATGTAGGTGTGGCCGCTGCCCTCATCGTTGAGCGTCATGTAGGCGATGTCGGTGCTCAGCAGATGCCGCGCCCGGTGCACGATGGCGTGCAGCACGGCGTCGAGGTCCCGCAATCCGGCCAGGTCGCTGGCCGTGTCGTAGAGACCGGTTAGTTCCATCTCGCGCTGGCGGCGCCGCTCCAGCAGCCCGCGCACGCGAAGGGCGAGCAGCTTGGCTTCTTCGAGTTCAGCGAGGTGCTCGGGTGGGGCACCGGAAGCCCTGGCGGCGATAAGGGGGCCTTCGAATTCCACCGCGGCGGCTTCCCGGGCGAGAAGCTCAAGGAAGGCGGTGGTCGACATGATCCCCATTGTGGCAGCACGCATCAGGTGGCTGTCCAGCCACCGTCCATGGCGATCGATGCACCAGTGATGAAATCCGCTGCTGGAGTGCACAGATAGGCCATGAGTTCGGCGACCTCTTCGGGCTCGATCAGGCGCTTGATCGCGGCTCGCGCGAGCATGATCTTCTCGATGACCTCGGTCTCATCGATCTGATGCGTGCGGGCCTGGTCGGCGATCTGTCCTTCCACCAAGGCGGTGCGCACATACGCGGGGTTGATGCAGTTGGAGGTCACGCCGTGGGCGGCGGCCTCGAGCGCGACGACCTTGGACAGTCCTTCGAGCCCATGTTTGGCGGCAACATATGCCGACTTGTAGGCCGAGGCCCGCTGCCCGTGCACGGACGAGATGTTGATGATGCGGCCCCAGCCCTGGGCGTACATGTGCGGCAGCACCTTGCCCATCAGCTGAAAGGGCGCCTGGACCATGACGTTGTGAATGTAGGCGAAGCGCTGTGCGGGGAACTGCTCAATCGGCGCCACATATTGCAGCCCAGCGTTGTTCACCAGCACATCGGCCGGAAAGTCAAACGCGGCAAGGGCATGCTCGTCGGCGAGGTCGATCGCGACAGCCTGACCTCCCGTGAGACCCGCGACTTCACTGGCGGCCTCGGCATCACGGTCGAGCACCACCACCTTGGCTCCCGCAGCCGCCAGGCGCAACGCACAGGCCCGGCCAATCCCGCTGCCACCGCCGGTTATTACAGCGGTGCGACCGGAAAGGTCAAGCTGCACAACGTGGGTCATGAGCTGAAAACCTACGCACGCGCTCAACCGCGGCACATGGTTTGCGCACACACACCTTCCCGGTGGCGTATGTGCGGGCTCCCTCTGCCGGGGGAGCGGTGTCCCTCTTCGCCGTGAGGTGCCGCAGGCGGGAACGCTAGATCGTTAGGGCATGAGATTCCTCCGATACGCGGCCGGTTATGCGGCGGTAGCAGCTGCGGTGCCCTACTTTGTGCTGAAGATCATCTGGCTGGCTGGCGGAAGCACCGGCATCATCCCTGGTAATCCGCAAAGCGCGGAGTTTGACGCCCTGAACGCCGCGACGTTCGCCATGGACGCTGTGGCCATCGCGGTGGCGCTAGCCCTGACGCATCGCTGGGGTGAGCGGCTTTCAGCGCCACTGGTGCTCTTTCCCATGTGGGTCGGCGTTGGCTTCCTCACGACTATCGTCATCGGCGTCCCGGTCGGGCTGGCCGTCAAAGGGCAGTCTCTGTTTGAAGCGGCCGATGGACTGGTCGAACCTTGGGTCTACCAACTGGTGTACGGCGGCTTCATCGTGCAAGGCCTCGCGCTGACCGTCGCGTTCTTCCTTTACGCTCGCCGCCGCTGGCCGTCACTGCCCGTTGGGGAGCCCTACCGTCTACTCGCGACGGTCGCGGCCGTGATGTCCTTCGCGATTGGGCTGCTTTACCTGTCGTGGGCGTTCGGCAGCACGTTCGGCCTGCCCGAAGAGGCCATCGCGACGAGCGCGTTCACGGGACGGGTCATGGACGGGCTGTTCGGGATCTTCTCGATCCTGGGCGGGATTGGCTTGCTGCGCTTGAACTCCTGGCTGTCCGTTAGCTTGGCCTGGCTGGGATCGGGAACGAACTTCGCTTGGGGGCTTTGGGTGAGCGTCAACATGCTCATCGACTCGCCGCTGACCGTCGGCGCCAAGAGTTTGGGCTTGCTCGGGCTGGCCAACTTCACCCGCGTCCTGGCCGGGATGCTCGCCGGGCTGGTGGCGGCCTACTGGCTGCGCGGCGGCTCTGAGAGGCTAAGGGCGTGAGTTCCTTCCTGCGGCGATGGCTCTACCTGATCATCGGGGGAGCGCTCGTGATGCCTTTCGTCATCGTCATGACGGTGGTGCTGCGATCGAATCCGTCGCTTTTGGAGGGTGTGTTCAACGCCGATCCCATCATCTTCATCGCCAGCCTTCCGCTGGTCGTGATCGCGGGATTCTTTCCGCAGATCCGCACCATCGAGGCACCGCTGGCCCGCTCACTTCTGGGCGGGCCAGCCCAGGGCATCGATCCCGACGGCACCGGTGTGCGCAGCAGGGTGGCGTTGTTCTGGTTCCTGCACCTCATCGTCGGCGGAGCGGTCGCGGGCATGACGCTCGCGATCCCGCCAGCGGCCGTTTTCCTTGTCGCGGAACCGTTTCTGGGCGACGTCGGCTGGCCAGCCAAGCCACTCTGGATAGAGGCCACCGGTGACTGGTCGCCTTTGCTTGGCATCGCTTTGCTTGTTTCGCTGGTGGCGACGGCCTACGGCGTTGGTGCCCTGCTCGCCTGGGCTGCCCCGCGTTTGCTCGGCCCCTCGCCCGCCGATCAGGTGACCGCCCTGAAGCGGACCGCCGAGCAGCTCGCCCAGCGCAATCAGCTCGCCCGGGAACTGCACGACTCGGTGGGCCACACGCTCAGTATCGTGATGCTGCAAGCGAGCGCGGCCGCGCAGGTGTTCGACTCCAATCCCGCCTTCGCCCGCAAAGCCCTTGCCAACATTGAAGAATCGGCCCGGACCGCGCAGGCTGAGCTGGATCACGTGCTCGGGCTGTTGCGCGAGAATCCCCGGCTGCGTTATCTGATCGAGCAGGCGCAGCAGGCCGGGATGGAACTGGACGCGGTCATCACCGGCGACGAGGCGACCCTGCCAGCGGAGGTCGCGCACGAGCTGAATCAGATTGCCCGGGAAGGACTTACCAACGCCATCCGGCATGGCGGGCCGGGTAGGGTGACGTTGCGGGTGACTATCAGTGCGCAGGACGTTTCCTTCACCTTGACGAATCCTTTGGGACGCCAGAGAACCGGGGGAGGAGGCCGTGGGTTGCTCGGCATTCAGGAAAGGGCACAGGCCGTGGGCGGTTCTTCAGTTTCGCGGGTACTAGATGAGCACTTCCACCTATCGGCAACGTTGCCCTTGAGGCGCAAGCCATGACGGTCCGTGTGCTGATCGTCGATGACGAGGAGCTGATCCGGGCCGGGCTGCGCATCCTCGTCGAGTCAGACCCGGCGTTCGACGTCGTGGGCGAAGCCGCCGACGGCGCCGAAGCCCTGAGCCAAGTGCGTTCGCTGAACCCCGATGTCGTGCTGATGGATGTGCGCATGCCGCACGTCAACGGCATCGACGCCACCCGGCACATCGTCGCCAAAGTCCCCAGCCCGCCCAAGATTCTGGTTATCACCACGTTTGAGAACGACGAATACGTCTATGCCGCACTGCAAGCGGGCGCCAGCGGGTTCCTGCTGAAACGCGCTCGCCCGGCCGAACTGCTGCAGGCGATTCGCCTGGTGGCGCAAGGTGATTCGCTGTTGTTTCCGGCGGCGATCCGCCAGCTCGTGAACACGTTTGGCGCCACCCGTGCCGCCGCCTTCGCCGATCGCCTCACCGACCGCGAAGCACAGGTCCTGCGCCTCATGGCCGAAGGCCTAAGCAACGCTGAAATCGCCGCCAGTCTCCACGTCGGCGTCGAGACCGTGAAGACCCACGTCGGCAACATCCTCACCAAACTCGGTGCCCGAGACCGCATTCAGGCCGTCATCATGGCCTACGAATCCGGCTTCATCACCCCAACGGTGTCATAGGCGCCATGCAGTCAGGCTGTTGTTAGTTCGGCGATGAGGTCGTTGACGATGGTGCGGGTGCGGCGGCGTTTGACGACGATGCCGATGTGACGGCACGGGCGCGGGGCTTGGAGTTCAGCGATCGCGACGCCGGAACCGGGCGCCAGGGCGACTTGTGGAATCAGGGCGACGCCAACGCCGGCGGCCACGAGGGACTGGGCGAAGACGTAATCCGTTGTGCTGCAAGAGACCTGCGGCTCGAACCCGGCCAGGGCGGCGAAGGTGTTGATCTGCTGGGCGATCTGGATGCAGCCATGCACCCACCTGTCCTGGGCCAGCTCAGCGAGCGCGATGGAGCTGCGCCCAGCGAGCCGGTGTGCGGCGGGCAGCACGATGAACATGGGATCGTCCATGACGGGAGTCCATTGCAGACTGTTGCGGTCGCCATCGCGCACCGGCGGCGGACCGTCGAAGTGGTAGGCCAGGGCCAGATCTGCCTCGCCGGACTTAACCCGGGCAAGGCTTTCGGCCACCTCACCTTCGATCACCGTGAGCAAAACGTTGGGATGCCGGGTATGAAGGCGGGTAAGCGCTGACGGCAGGAGGCGCTGACCGCCGCTGGTGAATGTCGCCACCGTGAGCGTGTCTTGGCTGCCGTTGGCGAGACGGCCAATCTCATGCTGAACGTGGGCCAGTTCGGCGTGGATCGTGTCGGCGCTTTCCACGAGCAGGCGCCCCGGCTCGGTGAGCGACGTGCCGCGGGCGCTGCGCTGCACGACAGGTGCCCCGACAGACCGTTCGAGCGCGGCGATCTGCTGCGACACCGCCGAGGGCGTCAGCAGGAGCGCTGTCGCCGCTTTGCTAAAGCTCCCGTGCACGGCCACTTCCTGGAGCACCCGCAACCGCTGAATGTCGATCATTAGTTTTCCTTAAAGCCTCGACAGCAGATCATCACTTCTGCTTAAGACTCTACTCGGCCAAGCTAGCTACATGAACCGTCGTGCCTGGCTGCTTTTCGCGGGAGTTTCCCTGTTCTGGGGCATTCCCTACCTGTTCATCAAGATCGCTGTCACCGAGTTGTCAGCTCCCGTCATCGTGGCCGCACGCTGTGCCATCGCGGTCGCGATCCTCCTGCCCGTGGCGATCGCCTCCGGAGCTCTCAAGCAGCTCAAGGGCAAGACGGTTCCGGTGCTCGTGCTGTCGGTCGTGCACATCGCCGCCCCGTTCCTGCTCATCACGTATGGCGAGCAGCACATCACCTCATCGCTGACCGCTCTGCTGATCGCGGCCCAGCCGCTGATGGTCGCCTTGCTGGCCCTGAAGTTCGACGCCAGCGAGAAGCTCAGTGGCCGGGGCATGGCGGGTCTTGGCGTCGGCCTCTTTGGCGTGGCCGTCGTGGTTGGATTTGACTTCGGCGGGGACAGGCTTGGCCTGCTCGGCGCGGGCATGGTCCTGCTAGCGGCGTTCGGTTACGCCGTCGCCGTGCTGATCGTCAAGCGCTACCTCAAAGGCGTTGCGCCCGTTGGGGTCGTGACCTCAACCATGGGTGTCTCAACGGTACTGATCGCCCCGCTCGCGATCGCGACGGCGCCCGTCGCCATGCCTTCGCTGAAAGTCACCGGCTCGGTGGTCATCCTTGGTGTCTTCTGTAGCGCCATCGCGATGCTGCTCTTCTACCGCCTGATCGCCGTCGCCGGAGCAGGCCGTGCCTCGCTCATCAACTACGTGACACCAGCGGTCGCGGTCGGCCTCGGCGTCGCCGTCCTGAGCGAACCCTTGCGCCCCACCACCGCACTTGGTGCGGTGCTCATCATCGCCGGCTCCTGGTTCGCCACCCGCAAACCCGCCGCCGTGCCAGTTGTCACCCCACCCGCGGCTTCGGCACCGCTCGCTGGCGCAGCCCAACCCGCTGTCGTCCGCTGACCGGATCTCTTCTATGGATGTGGATCAACCATGTCGTGTCGGGCGTCCATATAGGACGCACGCGATGACGGAGGAAATCCTCCACACCACTGCGGTGCTGTGGAGGATTTCCTCCCTCACCTGTAACACCACTATGTGACGGAGCCTGAGCTCAGGCTGGAGGGTAGGTGCCGCCCGTTGGCGGTGCCGATCCGGGTGGGGCGGGGTTGCCGGGCTGCGTGTAACCCGGTGTGTAGTCCTGCACCGCCGCATGGCCGGTGGTGGGGTAATCGGCCGCCAGAGGTGCCGGAGCGCCTGGTGGCAAAGGCTTCTTGCGCTTGGCGAAGATGCCCCACAGCAGCAGTGCGAGCCCGATCACCGAGATAACCAGTCCCGCGATCAGAAGGCCGAGGCCGACGCCGAAGATTGCTGGTGCCTTGAGGCCAAGACTCAAGTCGGTGGAAAGGTTCGCGGTGCCGTCGGCGTTCATGACCACCGCGCGGTAGGTTCCGTCGCCGGTCACTTTCCAGGTCAGCTCAGGAGAAACACCGCTTGATTGGGCGACCCAGAAGTTCTGGTTACCCGGTGGCGAAACGCTTGCCAGACTTCCCGTTTCGCGGACCGTCTCCAGCTTGAACGGGTTGAAGTCGATGGACGTGATTTCGTCGCTGGCGGCGCCGCGCAAGTAGTTCTCGACGTCTTGTGCCTTAGCGACGCCAAGGAACACCGGTTTGTTCGAGTTGCGGGCTTCAACGACGATCGATACGGCAGTGCCGCCGGTCTCGACGCTGGCGTTGCCCAAGTTGTTGGCGTCCGTCACCAGAGCGACCGTCGGGCTGTCGACGCGGTGCCAACCGCTTTGCAGGGCACCATCACGCCCGCCAACGGCGAGGAGACCACCGCCCGCGAGCGCGAGCGGAATGCCAACTATCAGGCCCAGCACGCCGAGCAAGATCAAGATGATCTTCTTCACCACGCCCTTATTCTCCCAGCGTTTCTGCACGAAATCTGCCGTTTGCTCCATTTGGATGCCTACTTATGAACACCCGGGCCCTGGTCGCCGGCATCGCCGCGATCGCTTCGCTTCTTCTTCCTGCTCCAGCGGTGGCAGGTGGACCGTCTGTCGTCCTTGGTGGGCTAAACAACCCACGCGGCTTGGCTTTCGGCCCGGACGGATCGCTCTACGTCGCCGAGGCTGGTGCTGGCGGCACGGCACCCTGCTTTTCCGGCCCTGAAGGCGGAGAGGTTTGCTTCGGCCGCACCGGATCGCTGACGCGCTTCGATGACGGGAAGCAATCCCGTGTGCTCAAAGGACTTACATCAGTGACTGCGGAACGTGTGCCGGATCAGGCCGGGTGCTTAGGGTCAAACTCTAGGAGCACTTCCGGCTCGGTGATGAACGGATCGTCGGGCTCGAACTGGCGCGGCACCTTGAAGGTCGTGTCGTGCACCTTGGCCTCGCTCATGCTCGTGAGGTTGAAGATGCGCTGGCGGGCGTCGCCAGCCTTGCCCGACTCCGACGTTCCGCCGATCTGGATCGCCCGCAACCGCCACTGACCGTCCTTGGACCGCCCGAACACGAGCGGCATCACGCGCCGGTAGCGGTCCTTGTACATGAACGACAAGTGGCGCCGCTGAACGATCGCGTGCGCGATGGCGTCAACGACGGCTTTGACTTCTTCTGATGGCTGCTCCCCAGGCACGCCTTAAGACTGTAGTCGCTCACACAGTCGAGGTAGGACAGTCCCGAGTGGAGCGTCTATTGTCACTGCTGCGCGGGCGTCTTCGCGTGTCGGGCCCTGGTTGATGATCGCGACCGGGATGCCGTGCTTGACGGCCCGCACGACGAAGCGCCGGCCGGACATGACGGCCAGCGACGACCCGAGGACCAGCAGCACATCGGCGTTCTCGACGGCGGCGTAGCTCTGGTGCACGCGATCGAGCGGCACGGTCTCACCGAAGAAGACGACATCGGGCTTGAGCACGCCGTCACGGCAGACCGTGCAGTTGACGATATGAAAAGTTGAGGTCTCGGCCAGCTCAACGTCACCGTCGGGATTAATCGCGGCGATGTCGGGAGCGAAGTCGGGGTTCGCCTCGTCGAGACGCCTGCTCAGCTCGGCCCTCGCCGTCAGGTCACCGCACTGCACGCAGATCACGCGGTCGAGATTGCCGTGCAGTTCGATCACCTCGGCCGCACCAGCCGCCGTGTGCAGACCGTCGACGTTTTGCGTCACGATCCCAGTGAGCAGTCCACGGCGCTGGAGTGCGGCGACCGCCTCGTGCCCCTGGTTCGGCACAGCACGGCGGAACGTCCGCCAGCCGAGGTGACTGCGCGCCCAGTAGCGCTGCCGGGCCACGGGATCGCCGATAAAGACGTCATAGGTCATCGGAGTTACCCGCCGGCTGCTGCCGCTCGACCCGCGGTAGTCCGGAATCCCCGACTCCGTGGACAGCCCGGCGCCACTGAGCACGGCAGTCTTGCCCTGCCGCATCAGCTCGGCCAGCGTCCCCACGTCGCGTTCCACGCACCCACGATACTTCCGCCGTCCAGGTGCTCAGCGATCTTGCTCACGCGGGCCCGGGCGCGAGCACAATAGGGGACGTGACGGCGTGGGTGTTGCACGTTGACCTCGACCAGTTCGTGGCCGCGGTCGAGCTGCTGCGCCGTCCTGAGCTGGCGGGACTGCCCGTGGTCGTGGGTGGCGATGGCGACCCCACCAAACGTGGCGTGGTCAGCACGGCCTCCTATAAGGCGCGCGAGTTCGGCGTGCACTCGGGCATGCCGCTGCGCACGGCCAAGAAACGCTGCCCGGAGGCGATCTTCCTGCCCGCGGACGCCGAGGCCTACGACGCGGCGTCCACCGTCGTCATGGCCACGTTGAAGGAAACGGGCGCCAATGTTGAGGTCATGGGCTGGGATGAGGCTTTTGTTCAGGGACTGACCGAGCACCCCGAGCACGAGGCACGCGACATCCAGCACCGGGTGCTGCACAACACCCGGCTGCACTGCACGGTCGGCATCGGGGAGAACAAGCTGCAAGCCAAACTCGCCACCGGATATGGCAAACCGGCCGGTGTCTTCCGGATCACCCACGCGACGTGGTTTGGCCTGCTGGGCGGTCAGCCGACGGATGCCTTGTGGGGCATAGGTTCCAAGACGAGCAAGAAACTGTCCGCCATGGGGATCACCACGGTGGAACAGCTCGCGCACACGGATCTGCACGAGCTGGCGGCGCAGTTCGGTCCGTCCACGGGGCCGTGGCTGGCGCAGCTGGCGAATGGGGTTAGCGACGCCACGGTGTCCAGTGAGCCGTGGGTGGCGCGGTCACGCAGCAAGGAGACCACGTTCCAGGAGGACCTCACGCAATGGCCCGAGGTGGAGGAAGCGGTCGCGAACCTGGCCCGTCAGCTGGCCGGTGACCGTCTCGTGAGCAAGGTCGTGGTGAAAGTGCGGTACAAGCCCTTCTTCACCTCCACGCATGGGGCCAGTCTCAAGACACCAGCCAACGACGAACAGTCCCTTGTGGACACCGCGCTCAAAGCGCTGGCCCGGTTCAGTGATCGCCGTCCGGTGCGCCTAGTCGGCGTACAAACTGTGTTTGCTTCCTGAGCTCAGCTTCACGCTCCGCACGGTCCCGGGGCCAGCCCGCCGCGTCTGGCCGCTCCTGCCACGGCAACGGACCGTCCAGCGGGCGATACTCGACGCCAGCCGCGTCTAGCCGCTTCAAGTGCGTCGTCAGCCGATGCACAAACATGTCATAGGTGGACGGTTGTGGCGACCAAACCGCCTCGGCGAAGGCACTGAGCCGGGGAAAGGCAAGGTAGTCAACGGTTCGCGGACTGTCCGCGTGTTCGGTCCACAGATTCACTTGCGCGCCCAGCACTCGCTCGTGGTCTGGCACTTCGAAGTGCCAGACGTCAGACAGCGTTAGTACCGTGCCGACCGGAATCGGCTCGCGCGGATCGTCGGACTGACGGTAGTCCAGGTAAACCGAAGTGTCAGGGCAGGCGACCACTTCGTACCCGGCGCTGGCAATGGCCTCGGTGACGCCCGGCCCGCGCCAAGCCGCGATGGTCATGGGCGGGAGATCTGGAACCTCGAGCACTTCGTCCCAGCCGAGGGGAATCCGCCCGTGGGCGGTCAGAAAGCTATACAGCTCAAGGGCATAACGCGACTGTGCTTCCCGGTCGCCGCACTCGTCGCCGCCGATCCCGATGTGCTTGGCGGGAAACAACTCCAGCACTTCACCGAAGATGTCCTTGATGGCGGCAACGGTTTCCGGCAGCGTGTTGAGCACGCCGCGCGAGATGCCCCAGCGTGTCGAGACCTCGGTTTCCTCCAGACCCCATTGGGGGTACGCCGCCAGCGCCGCCTGTGTGTGCCCAGGCAGATCGATCTCCGGCACAACGGTCACGAACCTTTGCGCCGCATAGGCCACGATCTCGCGGATGTCGTCTTGGGTGTAAAACCCGCCGTGTGGCCGCCCGTTGAACCGCTCGTGCTGGCGTGACCCGACCATCGACTCCCGCCGCCAGGCCCCCACGGAAGTCAGGCGCGGATAGCGCCGGATCTGCAAACGCCAGCCCTGATCGTCAGTCAAGTGCAGGTGCAGCACGTTGAGCTTGTGCATGGCTAGCAGATCGATGAACCGCAGCACGTCGTGTTTGGGCATGAAGTGCCGTGCGACATCGAGCATGCAGCCGCGCCAGGCGAAGGCGGGAGAGTCCGTTATCTCGATACACGGCACCTCCCACGGACCGTCGTCCTGCCACGCCGCGCGGTAGACCACTGTGGGCAACAGCTGTTTGACCGTCTGCACGCCATAGAAAGCGCCGGCCGGGCTGCCGCCCACGACGGACACTCCCGTGGGCGTGACAGTCACCCGGTACCCCTCGGGCGGAAGGGTTTTGTCTATCTCCCCGGACAGCGTGGACAGGAACGTTGCCGGATCGTTGATGACAAACGATCCGGGCTGGACAGTGATGGACCGGGGGAGGGGCAGCATTAGTCCTTCACCGCCCCGCCGAGTCCGGACACGAGCCGTCGCCTGACGAAGATGAAGAACACGAGCACCGGGATCGTCATGAGCGTCGAGGCGGCCATGATGCCACCCCAGTCGTTCTCGTCAGGTTTGAAGAACACGAGCAGGGCAGCGGGCAACGTCTGATTCTCCGTGGCACTGATGATGAAGGTCTTGGCGAACAAGAAGTCGTTCCAAGCCGTGATGAACGAGAACACTCCCGTGGCCGCGAGCCCGGGAGCGATGAGCGGGAACAGAATCCGCCACAGGATGGTGAACCGCGAGGCACCATCGATCAGGGCAGCCTCTTCGATATCGACCGGGACAGCGGCCACGAACCCACGCAACATCCAGATGGCGAACGGCAGGCTGAAAGCTAGCTGCACCAAGATGAGCGAGCCGAGGGTGTTGAGCCCGACGCCCGGGACGGTCCGGCCGAGGTCGCGGATCTGGAAGAAGAGCGGAACGCTCAGCGCCTCAACGGGGACCATCTGGGCGATGAGGAACAGCACGAGCATGGTGGTGCGCCCACGGAACTTGAAGCGGGTCAGGGCGACCGCCGCCAGGAACGAAATCACCGCGGCGAGCAGCACCACCGACAGGGCAACGATCGCACTGTTGACGAAATACCGCCCGAATCCACTGACCCCCAGCGCATCCCGGAAGTGGTCGAGCGTGGGCGCGAGTGTCCACGGACGAGGATTGGCCGACTGAATCTCACCCGTGGGCTTGAACGCCGACAGCACCATCCAGTAAATCGGGAAGATGGTCAGCACCGCCACGATCACAGCGACCGCGTTGCCTACCCGCCTCATAGTGCCTCCCCGGTGCGGCGCAAGGCGCGCAAGTAGAGCAGGGTGATCCCGAGCAGGATGACGGTCATGACGACACCGATCGCTGAGCCGAGGCCGTATTGCGAGGACGCGAAAGCCTTTTGGTAGGCGTAAACGTTGAGCACTAGGTTCTGCCCGGCGATCCCGCCACCGTTGGTCATCACGTAGATCTGCGTGAACACCTTGAAGTCCCAGATGACTGACTGAATCACGACGATCGCGATCAGCGGCCGCAGCATCGGAACGATTATCCGGCGAAACGTCGTGAAAGCCGTTGCCCCGTCGAGGGAAGCAGCCTCCAAGACAGACTGTGGGATCGCGGTGATCCCGGCATACAACGTGATCATCACGAACGGGAACGAGTGCCAGACGACCGCCGCGCCAACGAGGGCGAAGCCCACATGCTTGTCGTAGAGCCAGTTGTAGCCGTCGGTTCCCAGAACCTCGTTGACGAGACCCAGGTTGGTGTCGAACAGGAACATCCAGACCACGGAACCGGTCATCGCGGGAGCGGCCCAAGCGCAGAGCGCCGCGAGCAGCAGCATGAACCGCGGCACGCGCCCGATCTTCGTTAGCAGCACGGCGAGGAAGGCACCGACAGCCAGTGTCGCGACCACGCACGCGAACGCGAAGACCACGGTCTGCAGCAGGACGGTCCAAAAGTTCTCATCGGAGAACAACGTGCCGTAATTCCGCGTACCCAAAAAGACAGCTGGCTCGCCCCCGCTGACCTGAGGCTGGCCGTATTCGAATAACGACAGTAAGCCCAGCTGATACAGCGGATACGCGAACAGGGGGATGAGCACGGCGAGCGCCGGCAGCAGCAGCCACAAGGGCATGAGCTGCCGGCGTCCGCGAGGAGTGCTACTTCTTGAACGTTGCATCGATGAGGGTGTTCGCCTCGGTGGCCGCGGCGTCGACCGTGGCCTTGCCGGTAATCACTTTCTGCAGCATGTTCGGCAGAATCTTCTCGGCGTCGATCGCGGTCCAGGCCTTGTCGACCGGGACGAAGCGGGTGCCCGCCGACATGGTGTCGATGAACGGCTTCAGGAACGGTTCCTTGGCGACGACCTCGGCGCGAGCTGACTTCAGCGCCGGGACGAAGCCCATGGCGTCATAGAGCTTCAGCCCGTACTTCTTGCCCGCCAGCGTGAGCATGAACTGTGCCGCGAGCGTCCGCTTCTTGGTGGACTTGAAGACACCGAGCGTGCTGCCTCCAGCGAACGCCGGAGCGACCGAGCCGGGCTTGGCTCCCGGCAGCGGGACAACCGCGTACTTGCCTTTAGCCACACCGGCTTCCACCGCTGAACGGTTGAAGTTGCCCAGGATGCCCATGCCAGCACGGCCAGCCGCGAACGCTTCCACGGTGCCGCCACCGGTCAGGTCAGCGCACTGTTGCGCCGGGCAGATGTCGTTGCTGAACAAATCCGTGTACGCCTTGATGCCGGCCTTGGACTCCGCGGTCCCGATGGCTGACTTGTAAGTCCCGCCAGACGCGGTCGCGATGTCGCCACCGGCATCCCACACGAACGGCATCGCCCCGAAGACGTACTTGCCGCCAACAGCGATTCCCAGCATGTCCTTGTTGGCCGCGCGCACCTTCTTGGCCTCAGCGACCAGTTCCGCGTAAGACGTCGGTGGTGTGATGCCAAGGTCGGTGCGGTAGTAGAGCGCCCGCACGCCGATCCACCACGGGACGCCGAAGGCTTTGTCGCCCACCTTGACGGTCGACATGAGATCGGCCGGCATGTCGCCAGCTTCACCCCACGCTTTCAGATCGGCGGTCACGTCGGCCATGCTGTTGCTGGCGACAAAACTAGCGAGGTCCGTGTTGCCGACCTCGGTCACATCGGGTGCACTGGCCGGATCGTTCAGCGCGCCTTTGTATTTCTCCGCGCGCGTCTCGACGGTCAGGTAACTGATGTCCACCTTGACGCCAGGGTGAGCCGCCTCGAACTCTTTGGCGGCTTCGTTGACCACGGCCTCTTTCGCCGCACGGTTCGCTTCGTCGAACAGCCACACGCGCAGCGTCCCGGTCTTTTCATCACCGGTATCCGTGGGCTGCGCCGTAGATGGAGCACAGGCGCTCAATAAGAGCACGAGCGCCAGCAGTGACTTCCTCACGCTTCCCCCTCAATAACGGGCTATGTTCGTAATTAGTTCGTTGTTGATTTCCTCAAGAGGGTGCGCCGGATTCACGTCTGCCGTCAAGAGGGAATTTTGTTGTGTGACAACGGTTTCGACGGCACGCCAACGGCGCCGCTCCGTTTGTGGAGCGGCGCGTCAGAGACCGCCTACTGTCCTGTGTAGAGAATCGCGTCGACCTCGATGTCGAAGCCGTTGAGCGCCACCGGAATCGTCGTGCGCACGGGAAGGTTCTCGGTGCCGAAGAACTCGACGTAGATTTCGTTCATCTTGGGGAAGTCGGCGAAGTCGCGCAGGTATACCCCGACTTTCACCGCGTCGGATAGTGACGAACCGGCCGCCTCGGCGACTTTGCGCAGGTTCGTAAACGTTGCCCGCGCCTGCTCCTCAAACGATCCGCGCACCCATGTGCCATCGGGCAGGACCGGGCACGCACCCGCTAGATAAACGGTGTCTCCGGCGATGACCGCGTGTGAATACGGTCCGCCAGCGGGCGCCGCGTCAGCCGCCATAACTATCTTCTTTGCCATTCTTAGCCTCCGTGCCTGGGGAATTGTTCGGTCAAGCCTTCCGGGCTGACGAGCGGGTCGGTGAGCAGCCGCCTGATCGCCTCTTCACGTCGCAAGAGAGCCGTTTTCTGAGCGGTAGTTAGGGAAATCCAGGGCGGCGATGGCTGCGGCAGCCTGGGCTCCAGCAGGCGCCCGCGTTTGTAGGTCGCCGTGTTGCGCAACTTGAGCGGTGCGGTCCGTTGCTGTCCATGCACATCCACCACCGTGAACGGGCCGTCCTCGACAGTGAACAGCGCGATATCGGCCTGGGCGCCCACGTTTAGCGTGCCCGCTTTGAGGTTCAAGACGTTGGCGGGGCTGACCGTCGCTGCTGTGACGGCCTGCTCCAGCGTCAGCCCGACGGCTAGCAGTTTGGCCACCGTCGTGGGCAGATCGAACACCGGGCCGTGCAGGGAGCGGCTGTGCAGATCGCTGGAGATGGTCTGCGGCACCATTCCCGCCTCAAGCTGTGCCTCCAGAACGTCAAAGGCGAAGCCGCCAGAGCCATGCCCGATGTCGAACAGGACACCCATCTGGTACGCCTCTTTGGCCGCCGGATCCAGACCGTGACCGCCCGCGGCTATCCCGCTCGCGCAGTGCGTGATGATGTCCCCGGGCCGCAGTAGCGGCAGCATCTCACGCATGGTCGGTGGTGCCGCTCCGATATGGACCATCACCGGTACTCCGCAAGCCCGCCCCACTTCTACAGCCCGCCGCAGCGGCTCCAAAGCGGTGGCGCTGTGCCGGTCCATGCGCACTTTGACGCCGGCGATCGTGTCGCGATGGCGCTGCACCGTCTCGATGGCGAGGTCCAAGTTGCAGTTGGACAGATCCTTGGCCTCTCCAGTGGGCGCGACAAGGCCGAGTGCGGAAATGTTGAGCAGCACGGGGACGCTCACCGAGTACCCACTGATGGTCTTGGCAAAGGCCCCAAAGTTGTAGGCGCCGGATGATCCCGCGTCGACCCATGTCGTGACGCCCGTGTACCACGCCACGGGATCCGGGTCGATGCCCCAGTAGGACCCGCCAGCGTTGACATGGGTGTGCAGATCGACGAGCCCTGGGGTGATCAGTTTCCCTGACGCGTCAACGGTCTCGCGTGCGTCGCCGGTGAGATCCGTCCCGGTCGCGGCGATCACCCCGTCACGGACCGCCACGTCCAGGCGCTGTCCACTCGCGACAGTCGCACCCTTGAGCAGAAAGTCCCACATCACAAACGTCCCGTGATCGCTAGTTTGTAAAGCCTTGTGGGCCTTCCTTTACGGTGCATCTGCTCGCTACCTTCCGGCTCGGCTAGCCCGGTTTCACTAAGTTTGCGAATGAGCCGGCGGCCGCTCGGATCGGTGATGCCCAAGGCGATCGCGAGGTCGCTGGGCGAGATGGGCTTACCCTCCAGCGACCGCTCGACGGCGGCCAGACGCGACAGCGTCGCCGGGCTCAAACCCGCTTCGGCGGCAAGGTCTTCCATCCCGTCGTCGTGCTCGCGATACGTGAACGCTAGCGCCGACCCGGCGGCCCCTAGCGGGCCGATGATGACGCCGTTGTCCTCAACGAGATACGCACTCGGGTAATCCTCTTGCTCCGCGCGGGCAGCGGCTCGCTCGGCGAGCTGAAGGCAGTGGCGCGCGGAGGACCCGACGCCGAACCCGGCGGCCACTTTGATGCCCAGCTGTTCCTGTGCCTGACCGAGAGCGGGAAGAGACACCCAGTTCTGTGTCGCCTGCTCGAATAGCGCTTGGTGCGCGAAGACGACTACGCCTCGGCGGCCACGATTCTCAATCCACGCGTCGGCGAACTCGGGTGTGTTCACGAGCAGGTTCATCAGCCCGACGCGCGCTCTGTCCACATCGGAGGTTTTGCTTACCTTGCCTACCAAGAAAACCCCGGCTGCGAAACGCAGCGCGCTCGCCTGCCTGGACTGAATGCGCAACGCCAGCTCGTGCAGCTGAGCCCGGATCGTTGGCGCGCCAGGCAAAGCGCCGAGCACGGGAATGGTGTCCTTCAGCTTCGCCGTGACCGCGGTCCGCAAGCTGATGACGTAATCGCCTTTTCCAGCTTGGTGGAACTTGACGATCTCGTCCACACTCTGGTCGGGATCGTAAGGCAGGCAACGGATCTGGTCGCGGTCGAGCTCTAAGGCCTGCGCGACCTCATCGACCGTGTCGGCGTCGAACGTGTCGATGCTGACCGGCACCGGCTTCCACCCGCGAGCCTGCGCCTTGAACAGCGCCTGCGACAGGTCCATCCCCGCCGACCGGGTGATCGCGACCGGCAGGCCGGGCGGCAGCAGGTCACGGCACTTGGCATAGGGAACCTGGCCGAGCAGGAGCCCGGCGGTCCGCTGCTTTTGCAGCAGCTGACTGACCAGCTCACGGACCTCGTTCTCGTGCTCGTAAACCACCCATTCCAGGCTGACCCCGGACAGGGTGCGTGCCGCCTCCTCAAAGACGGCGCGATGACTCGCGTGTATAACGAGCCCGATCATCGATGCCCCACAGGTTCGGAAATAGTTCGTAAGTAATGACGTAGCCTAGCCTGCATGATCCTGGATTGGCGCGTCAAGGGGTTCTGGCTACCTTCGCCCGTCGATAGTGCGTCGTTCCTGGACGGACGGCCGTCTTTGTTCGGCGGTTCGTTCACTTGGCCAATCATGGCCGCGCGACGGTCCGCCATTGATCACAATTTGTCGACCTTGGCTGACTATTGCTCGCGACACGGCTTGCTCTTCGCGCCGCACGGCAAGACCACGATGTCGCCGACGCTGCATGCCGCCCAGCTCTCCGCCGGTGCCTGGGCGATCACGGTCGCTTCCGCTAACCAGGCGCTGGTCTGCCGCAACTCCGGCTCGTTCCGCCTGATCATCGCCAACGAGGTGCTCGATCCGGTTGCGCTGCAATGGATCGGTGCTCAGTCAGACATCCTGTTCTACGTCGACTCGCTCGCCGCTGTGGAAACGGTCGCGTCCGTTTCTGGCTCGTTTACCGTCTTGCTGGAGCTCGGTTACCCCGGCGGCCGTACTGGCTGCCGTTCCCTGGCCGACGCCCGCGCGATCGCTGCCGCTGTTGCGGCCGCTCCCGGCCTGACGCTCGCGGGTGTGGCCGGTTACGAAGGTGGCCTGCCTTCCGCCGCTGAAGCCGCGTCCTATATGGACTTCCTCGTGTCCACGGCTGTCTCGCTTCGCTCCGACGGACTGTTAGCGCCTGACACCATCGTGAGCGCGGGAGGCAGCACCTACTTCGACGTCGTCACGTCTGCGTTATCGTCCCTGTCCGGCTTCCGCCCGGTCTTGCGCTCCGGCGCCTACATCACCCACGACCACGGTTTCTATCAAGACCACACCCCTTTTCTGCGGGTACCAGATGAGGGCTCCCTGCAGCCCGCATTAGAACTCTGGGCACAGGTCACGTCCACTCCCGAGGACAACCTCCTCATCGCCGGCATGGGCAAACGCGACGCCCCACACGACGAGGGCCTGCCCGTCCCGTTACTCATCCGCTCCCGCGACGGTGCTGTGCGTCCCGCATCGGGTTTGACGGTCACCAAACTCAACGACCACCACGCCTACGTCACCGCGCCGTCAGATCACGGCATCGTGCCCGGCGACCTCATCTGCTTCGGCATCTCCCACCCGTGCACCGCCTTTGACAAGTGGCGCGTCATCCCCGTCGTCGACGACACCCACACCGTCACCGACCTCCTGGAGACCTACTTCTAGCCGAGGTCAAACTTCGGCGAACCTTGACCAGGAAACGGTGCCATCCGGGCGCGGTAGTAAAGCAGCGCTTCCTTCATCTGTGTCATGTGCTCCGGCGAGAGGTTGCGCAGCGGAATGTATTGGCTCTGGAAGCTGCCACCGATGATCCAGAAGTCGTGTAGCAGCACGACAGTGTGCATGGACTCCCATTTCATCACGCGTCGCATATGCGGCGAGTCGCAGTGCACGCCCTCGGCATCGATACGATAGGTAAAGACCGCATAGCAATAGTCGGGCAACCCGCGCACCCGTGACCACCGCTGATGGCGGTTCTCGAGCGGGTGATGATGTCACGCCTTACCGTGCGGGCGCTGTCCCGGGTTAACCTGGCTGGCGTGACTCTTGATATCGCGCGCGTTCGGGCGGCGTACCCGGCGTTGAATGAGGGTTTTGCGCACTTTGACGCGGCCGCGGGATCGCTTGTGGCGGCGCCGGTCGCCGAGGCGGCTCATGGCGTTTACACCTCAGCCGTGGCGAATCGGACCGATGCGTTCGAGCCAGGGCGCAAGGCGCTGCGGATCGTCGAGCAAGCGCGCGAGGCGGTCGCTGATTTGCTTGGCGCGCAACCATCCGGAGTCGTGTTTGGATCGAGCGCGACGTCGCTGACCTATCACATTAGCCAGACGCTCGCGGCGACCTGGCAACCGGGCGACGAGGTTGTCGTGAGCCGCCTTGACCACGACGCGAACGTGCGGCCGTGGGTGCAGGCGGCGGCTGCCGTTGGGGCGACCGTTCGGTGGGCTGAGTTTGACGCGTCCGGTGCGCTGCCTGTGGCGCAGTATTCTTCGCTCGTCGGCGAGCGGACACGTGTCGTGGCACTGACCGCAGGGAGCAACGCCAACGGGGCGATTCCTGATGTGGCCGCGGTTTCCGCTATCGCTCGTGCTCACGGGGCTTTGTGCTATGTGGATGGTGTGCACGCGACGCCCCATGTGCCCGTTGATGTTTCGGCGCTGGGCGCCGACTTCTACGTGACGAGCGCCTACAAGTGGTCCGGCCCGCACCTCGCTACTTGTGTCGCGTCACCCTCGTTGTGGGAGTCGTTGCGCCCGCTGAAACTCATGCCTTCGTCTGATGCGGTTCCGGAGCGTTTCGAGCTTGGCACGCCTAGCTTCGCCTCACTGGCCGCCTTGACAGCAGCCGTTGATCACTTGGCTTCGCTTGTCCCGTCTGTGGGAACCCGGCGCTCTCAGATTCTGACGTCGATGACCGCTGTTCGTGCTTACGAGATGTCGCTATTCGCAGAACTCGTGTCGGGGCTGGCATCGCTTCCGCGTGTCACTCTGGTGCCTGCCCCGGCTGACAGTTGCCCCACATTATCGTTCCGTGTGCACAACCAGCATCCCGCCGAGACGGCGAAACTGTTGGGGGACAAGGGCGTGTGCGTCTACAGCGGCGACTACTACGCTTACGAGTTCTTCAGTGCGCTCGGGTTGCGTGAGTCTGGCGGCGCCGTGCGCGCAGGCATCTACCACTATACGACCCGCGACGACATCACCCGCCTCCTGGACGCACTTGCCTAATCGCGGTGAGTGGCATGATCTGTTGTGGGGCAAGGGTTTGCGGTTGCTGAAATCCGCAATTTGAAGCAGGCTGAAACTGTCAGACCCTGGTCATAGGGTTGGGTTTGTGAGACAGCGGGGTGTTCTTGGAGGACGGGCAGTGTTTGCCTTGTCCGACACCGAACTTGCTGCCTTTGCTATGGAGATCCGTGACAGCATCCGGGTCCTGCAAGCCGAACTGATCGCCGTTTGCGCCGAACAGGCCGGGCGCAACATTCCCTACCAGCAGGGCTATGCGTCAGTGCCGGCGTGGCTGAACGCCACCCACCGCGTCGGGGTCAACGCGGCGTCCAAGATGGCGCGGCTGATCAAACTCCTGCCCGCTGTCCCGGCAGTGGCTGAAGCCTTCGCCGCCGGGGAACTGTCGCAGGCGCAGGCGGCAGAGATCGCCCAGGCCGTCGACACCGTCCCCGCCTGTGTGTGCGACGAAGCAGCCTCTGTGCTTCTCGGGCAAGCCGCCGCACTCAAGCCCGAGGAACTGCGCATCGCCGGACGCAGGATTCTGCGCCACGTCGACCCCGATGCCGCCGAAGAGCATGAGCGCAAGCAGATTGAGCGCGAAGACCGCCTCGCGTGGGAAGCGCGCGCTTTCACCGTCAGCGCCGATGGCACCGGCCGCTACCGCCTAACCGGCTAGACCACCGGCGAAGGTGCGGCCATCCTCAAAGCCGCCCTCGACCCCCTATGCAACCCAGCCCGGTCCAAACCGTCGCCTTTAGACACGTGCAACACCGGCCCCGCCACCACCATCCCCGCGGCATGCGCTTGCCACACCGCCGCATGCCCTGGCCGATGCGGCGAAACCGGAAGCCTCGGTGACACAGGCCAGGCGGCGCGGGAGATGGCAGGACAGCCGCTGCCGCAAGCGTTCCGCGACCCGCGCACGCCAGCGCAACGCAGGCATGACGCGCTGCTGGAAGTCTTCGGCCTAGCCATCGCGACCGAGGAACTGCCCGCCAACGGCGGCTGCAAAGCCCAGATCGTGATCACGGCTCCGTATGACGTGATCGCCCAGAAAGTTCACGACGCCACCCTCGACACCGGCGAGCAGCTATCGGCCGCCGCGGTGCGACGGCTAGCGTGTGATGCGGGGATCGTTCCGTCCATCCTGGACACCCACAGCGTCCCCCTAGACCTAGGGCGCGAACGCCGCCTCATCACCGGCGCACTAAGACGAGCACTCATCTTGCGCGACAAAGGCTGTGCCTTCCCCGGCTGCGAACGGCCGCCGAAGTGGTGCCACGGACATCACAAAGATCATTGGATCGACGGCGGCGAAACGAGCCTCGAGAACAGTGTCCTGCTCTGCGGGTTTCACCACAGACTGATCCATCATGATGAATGGCAGATCGTATTCGCCTCAGACGGCCACCCAGAATTCATCCCACCCGAATGGCTAGACCCCAGCCGAACGCCCCAGCGCAACCTCTACCACTTACGGACATGACGGAGGTCCAAGGTCGCACATATCAACGCTGACGCCAATCCAGCGTCCTGGCAGCCGTTGCCGGTTCAGCCCAAACCCTGGTTCTGTCTTGCCTGGCCTCTGTCATATCCGGGGCCGTCTTTGCGGGGCCAGCCGGGGGCATCACCGCGAAAGGGCAAGACACGCGCGATACATCGCGACGACAGCGGCAAGGTGAGATGGGCGGCAGAGTGATCCGCGGGATGAACGTGGCCGAGGGCGGATAGGGCGTCAGCGGAGGCGGGGCGGCGTGGACTGTTGGGCTACGTGAGGGCGACGTAGGATCTGCGGTCATGACCGGAGGCGGAGCTTGAGGTGGCGGTGGGGGCTGCTGGCGCTGGTTGTCGCGGTGTTGGTGTGGTCGGTGATCAAGCCGCATGACCTGGGGACTTGGGTTGCTGAGACGATCTGGGTGGTGATCGGGCTCGCGCTGGTGCTGGGGTTCTGGAAGCGGTTCCCGCTGACCGGGGTGGCGTGCGTGGTGCTGGCCGCTCACGCGATCGTGCTGGCGTATGGCGGGCATACGACCTATGCGCTGACGCCGTTGGGTGACTGGCTGCAGGACGTTTTCGCGCTCGACCGTAATCCGTATGACCGGATCGGGCACTTCATGCAGGGGTTCGCGCCAGCGATCGTGGTGCGGGAGATCCTTTGGCGCACGTCGCCGCTTAAGGGCAGCAGGTGGCTGGCTCCGCTGACAGTCTGCGTATGCCTGAGTATCAGTGCGGTGTGGGAGTTCCTCGAGTGGGGCGGCGCTTACCTGGTGATGAACGGTGATCCGGCGTTCCTTGGGGCGCAAGGGGATCCGTGGGATACGCAGTGGGACATGGCACTGGCCGTTATCGGGGCTTTGGTTGCCCTCGTGACGCTGAGCCGTCTGCACGATAAGCAGCTGAAGGAAGTGTGAGTGACATGGCGGCACGGTCCTATTTGGTCACTGGGGCGTCCACGGGCATCGGGCGGGCGTGTGTGGAAGTGCTTGTGGCTCAAGGGGCGCACGTGTGGGCGACGGTTCGTTCGGAGCGTGATGAAGCGAAGCTGAACGAGGCGTTTGGCGACAAGGTTTCGGTGCTGCGGTTCGATATTACGGACTACGCGGCGGTGGCAGAGGCGGGCGCGAGGGTGCGCGCGGCCGGGCCGCTAAACGGTGTCGTCAACAATGCTGGGGTCGCGATGCCGGCGCCGTTGGAGCACCTGCCGATCGAGAGCTTCCGGCACAACCTGGAGGTCAACGTGACCGGGCAGCTGGCGGTCACGCAAGCGGTGTTGCCCGCGCTCAGGAAGGCCAGGGAGCAGGGGCAGACGGCGAACATCGTCATGATCGGCTCGATCGCTGGGCGGATCGCGGGGCCGGTGCTCGGGGCGTATCACACGTCGAAGTTCGCGCTGACCGGGCTTTCTGACAGTTTGCGGGCGGAGCTGGCGCCGCAGGGGATTCAGGTCGTGCTGATCGAGCCGGGGCCGATCGTGACAGAGATCTGGCAGCGCAGCACGGACATCGGCAACGAGCTGCTGGAGCGGATTCCGGATGAAGGCAAGGTCCGGTATGCCAAGCAGATCGCGGCGGTCCGTGCCAATACCGAGGACGCGCCCAAGCGCGGGCTGCCCGTGGCGAAGGCGGCGAGCTTGATCGTCAAGGCGCTGACCGCCAAACGGCCCCGGCCGCGTTATCTGCTCGGCTTCCCGGCGCATGCTGCTTCGCTGGTCGCCAAGCTGCCGTTCCGGCTGCGTTACAGGCTCACCGCTGGGAAGTAATGTGTTCGTTCTGACAAATCGTCAGCATGTTGTTGACGGATTGTCAGAACGTTATTCATAATCGGTTTCGTGACCGCAGAACCGACGAGTGCCCAGTTTTCCGCAGCGTTGCGGTCATTGACCTGGCAAGACCACGAGAAGGCTGAGTACACCGACTACACGCAGGCGTTGCTGCAAGGGCGGCTGAACCTCGCTGGTTACACCGCCTTGGTGGCTCAGCACTACTTCGCCTACGTGGTGCTCGAAGAGGCGGCCGAGCGGATGCGAGATGACGCCATCGGCTCGCTTTTCGTCTTTGACTCGCTCTTCCGAGTACCAGCGCTGGAAAAGGACCTTGAGCAGTTGCTTGGCGCGACCTGGCGGGAACAGATTGAGCCCAGCGCTTCAACCCAGGAATATCTGAATCGTTTGCGGGAAACGTGTTTTGACTGGCCGGGCGGATTCATCGCGCACAGTTACACGCGTTACCTGGGCGATCTGTCGGGTGGGCAGTTCATCAAGAAGGCCGTGCAGAAGGCTTTCGGCGACACGGCGGTGGCTTTTTATGACTTCCCGCGGATCCCGGACCACAACGCGTTCAAGGCGCGTTACCGGGCTTTGCTCGACGAGGTGAGCTGGGATGACGGGGAGCGGCAGCGGGTTATCGCCGAAGCGGTACTGGCATACCAGCTCAACACGAAGGTGCTCGCGGAACTAGGCCGGGATTTGGCAAAGTATCTAGCGTGAGCAACCTCGATGCCTTGGCCCGCGTCCGGTCCGCTTTGGACGGACGCGAGGTCGCCCTCTGGTGGGCCGGCGACGTATTCGCCTCAGCGCCCGGCCAGCCCTACCAACGGCTCTTCGGATTCGAGGGCGTCAGCGTCTCTCGCCTCAAAACCATTCCTGGTGGGTACGAGTTACTGCAGCGCGAGGCGGCGTTCTATTTGGATCCGGCGAGCCGTGAGATCCTGTCCACGTGGCATAACCCGTTCACCGCAACGGATGTCGGCGTGGTGCACGTGTGGAACGATCCGGCGAACCAGCGCTGGCTCAAGAACGGGCCGCGCGGGGAGTTCAACGTTCCGGTGACGGATCTCGGGGAGCAGGTTTGCTTCACCATCGAGATTCCCCTGAGCTATCCGTCGCCGCTGCCCGTGGCTGAGTTTCCGGAAAGTTCCGCTGACGACACCTACCGTGCGCTGGAGTTGTTCCAGTTCTACGCTCCCGCCGACGCGCTGACTACCACTGAGCCGAGCGTCTCGCACACGCTGTCGTGGATGCGCCAGTCGCCTTGGCTGCCGTGGATGCGCATGGGGCAGCGCCCCGGTGGCCTGACGTTTCACTGCCGTGGCCGCAAACTCGAGTCGTATCAAGACGTTCCCGAGCGCACGCGTGCCTACATCGCTGAGCATCAGCCGCAGTTCGCCGAGGCGCCACAGGAGTGGTCGGAACCGAACGAGTCGAGCTGGACCTATTTCCGCAAGCTGAGTTTGCGCGGCTGACCGTCGGCCGACAGTTGGGCCCCCAGTCCCCGCAACACGTACATCGTGGTGGCCTCGATGGCCTTATCGAGCCGTTCCCCGCTCAGATCGGCGGTGCTGCGGCCGGCGATCGAGGCGGTGACCAGGGGCAGCAGGACGCTGACCTCCTCATCGGGCAGGTAGCGCTGCTCCTGGGCCTCGGTGATGATCGTGCGAAGGAGGGTCCACAGGGGCTCGATGTGCTCCATCATCTTCTTGCGGCCCGCGTCGGTCAGGATCGTCGACAGCGAACTCGGCGCGATGTGCTGGGTCGCCAGGTGGTTGAGCTGCATGCGCACGAAGATCCGCAACTGGCCGACCGGGTTTGGCTCATTGGCCAGCTCAGCGCGCAGTTCATCGACGTAGATCCCCGTCTCGTGCGCGGTGTAGGCGATGAGGAGCGTTTCCTTGTCGGGGTAGTAGTTGTACATCGCGGTGCGGCCGATTCCAGCCGCGGCGGCCACATCGGCCAGCGTCACCGTGTCATAGCCGCGCTCACGTAACAGGGCGGCCAAAGACGAGAAGATGAGCTCGTGCATCCGCTCCCGGTGCTCCTCCAGGGAGCTGCCGATAATCTTTGGCATGGTGACCAGTCTTCCACGCCCTAGTCGGCTGGCGCTTTTTAGGCTGTGCTGATCTACCCTGTGGGGTGTGGCGGTGAAACCCGACCTAACGGGGGTCCCGGAGACCGCTCTGTGGACGCTGTGGTTCCGTGCGCTGGCCGCAAGGCGGGGAGTACTTGACGATCCGCTCGCGGCGTCGGTCGTGGCTCAGCTGGACTATCCGTTCGCCGATACGTTCGGCGACAACTTCCCGTTTCACGCTCAGGCCCAGGCGGCGCGGGTGCGCACCTTCGACGAGGGTGTACGGGACTTTCTGCGCGACTATCCAAAGGGGACGGTCGTCGCCTTGGGCGAAGGCCTGGAGACCCAGTTCTGGCGGGTCGATAACGGCACGATGCGCTGGCTGACCGTTGACCTGCCGCAATCGGTCGCGTTGCGCCAACAGTTGCTGCCCGAGGATCCCCGGCAGAGTGCCTTCGCCGGGTCTGCTTTGGACGATGCTTGGCACGACTCGATCGACAAGAGCGACGGTGTCTGTATCACGGCCCAGGGACTCCTGATGTACCTGCGGCCCGAAGAGGTTCACGCCCTGTTTGACCGGCTGGCCACCGCCTTCCCGGGCGGCACGATGCTCTTCGACACGATTCCACCGTGGATGGCGGGCAGCATCCGGCGTGGCTCGCTGCGCTTCACCCCGCCTCCGCTGCCCTGGTCACTCGAACCAGCCGAGCTGCGAACCCTAAAGCGTTACGGCAGCGTGGAGGATGTGCGGCCCGCCCCCGCGCCGGGTTTGCCCCGCAAGGTGGCCATCGTGGCGCGCTATGTGCCCGTGGTCCGCAACATGCGCCCGATGGTGGTCAAGCTGACCTTCGGCGCCTAGCTGCTGTGCGCCTCACGGCGGCGCGAAACCCAGGCGTTGCTGAGGCTGGGGGTGGGGCGCTTAGGCGTGCTTTCGGGCTCCTTGAGGCTGACGAAGAACGTCGGCAAGGGCTTAGCCAGATAGGCCTCATGCGCGGCCTTGCAACGGGGGTACTTGCTCTGCACCGCGAAAGGATCGGAAAGGTCAGTGCGCTCACCGGATGGCTGCCGCAACGGCGAGTGGTGAGTCATGAGACTGGCCGCCGCCGGGCGTTGCTCGATCGCGTTCCAGAGCACCGAGGTGAACCGTTCGGCGGAGGCGAAGTCGTCTGCCCCCGCTGGGCTGAGATAGTCGAGCAGACAGTCGGGGTTGCCCAGGACCCGGCCAAACGCTTCGGGCCCTTGGCAGATGAGCCAATTGCGCACGTCATTCATGCCATCATCACCCATGTAGCCAAAGGCGACCGTCGCGGCTTCGATGAGGCCCCAGCTGTCGGCCTGGTCAGACAGCGCGCTCCAGCGATCGGCGAAACCAGCAAGCACCGGGTCGGATATCCCTGGTAGCTGAGACGCCAGAGCTTGAGTCATGGCAGCGATGTCGCCTTGATTGTCCCTGCGTAGCCCCGTGATGACTTCCCAGAAGTGCTTGTCGTCCACGTACGGAGGCTACGCGCGGTAGTGGCGTCGCGACATAGCCGATAGGCTGACTAGTCAGACCTCGACCGCCGTGCTACCTCGGCCAAAGGTGCCGGCCCGCACAGGCGGGTGCGGACCGGCTAGACCTCCTACTGGCGGCGCATCATCGCCCCAGCCGCAGCGGCCGTCATCGCCGGCGCGGCAGCGTTTAGCTCGGCCTCATCGATGGCGGCGCCAGCGAACTGTGCCGCGTAAAGCCGTGCGTAGGCTCCACCGTCGGCGATGAGTTTGTCGTGCGATCCCTGCTCGACGATCGCTCCGTCCTCCATCACCAAGATGACGTCGGCGTTGCGGATCGTGGAAAGCCGGTGGGCGATAACGAAACTCGTCCGTCCACTGCGGAGGGTGTTCATCGCTTGCTGGATAAGCACTTCCGTGCGGGTGTCGACGGAACTGGTCGCCTCGTCGAGGATGAGGATCGATGGTTCGGACAAGAAGGCACGCGCGATCGTGATGAGCTGCTTCTCGCCAGCACTGACGTTGGCACCCTCGTCATCGAGCACGGTTTCGTAGCCGTCGGGCAGCGTGCGGACGAACCGGTCCACGTGCGCGGCCTTGGCGGCGTCAACTATCTCGTCGCTGGTGGGACTGTCCGCTCCGTAACCGATATTGTCCGCGATCGATCCGCCAAACAGCCAGGTGTCTTGAAGCACCATGCCCATCGCGGAACGAAGGTCCTCACGGTTCATCTCGCGGATGTCGACACCGTCCAGCGTGATCCGGCCTGACGTGACGTCATAGAACCGCATCAGCAAGTTGACGAGCGTTGTCTTGCCAGCCCCAGTCGGGCCGACGATCGCCACGGTCTGTCCTGGCTCGACAGTCAGGGACAGGTTCTCGATCAGCGGCTTGTCCTCGGTGTAGCGGAACGAGATGTTCTCGAACGCCACCCGTCCCTGAACGGCCGCCAAGCGGGCGGGCGACACAGGTTCAGGTGACTGCTCCTCAGCGTCCAGCAGAGCGAAGACCCGTTCGGCTGACGCCACCCCGGACTGCACCAGGTTGGACATCGCGGCCACTTGCGATAGCGGCTGGCTGAACTGCCTTGAGTACTGGATGAACGCCTGCACGTCACCCAGGCTGAGCGAACCACTGGCGACGCGCAGGGCACCGACCACGGCGACGAGCACGTAGTTCAGGTTGCTGATGAAGAACATCGCCGGCTGGATCAGCCCGGAGATGAACTGCGCCTTGAAACTTGAGGCGTAGAGCGCGTCGTTGTGCTGAGCGAAGGTCGCCGCGGCTTCTTTCTGCTGACCGAAGACCTTGACGAGAGAGTGTCCCGTGTACATCTCCTCGATGTGGGCGTTCAGTTTTCCCGTCGTCGCCCACTGCTGAATGAACTGCGGTTGCGCCCGCTTTCCAATCAGGACGGTGATGTAGACCGAAACCGGAACGGTCACCAACGCGATCAGCGCCAGCAGGGGCGAGATCCAGAACATCATGGCTATGACGCCGATGATGGTCAGCACCGAGTTCATGAGCTGGCTCATGCTCTGCTGCATCGTCTGCGCCACGTTGTCGATGTCGTTGGTGGCACGGCTCAGGACCTCACCGCGCGCCTGCTTGTCGAAATAGCTCAGCGGAAGCCGCGACAGCTTCTCCTCGACGTGCTCACGCAACCGGTAAATCGTGCGCTGGACAACGGTCGTGATGAGGCGGAACTGGAAGAGTGAAAACACCGACGCGGCAAGGTACAAAGCCAGTGCCCACGTGAGGATCTCGCGCACACGTGTGAAGTCAATGCCTTGCCCCGGCACGACGTTCATCGCCGCGACCATGTCGGCGAGCGTTCCGTTGCCGGAGGCCCGGATCCCTTCCACCGCCGCCTCTTTGGAGACTCCCGGCGGCAGTTGCTTGCCCACGACACCGGAGAAGATGACGTCCGTCGCCTCACCGAGAATCTTCGGGCCGATGACGGCCAGAGCCACACCCGTGATGCCGAGCAGGAGAGCCACGATGAGCAGCGGCCGTTCCGGGCGCAGCATGTTGAACAAGCGCCTCACCGAGGACTTGAAGTTCAGCGGCTTGGACACCGGTGGCCCAGCCATCATGGCGGCCGGACCGAACCTCGGATTCGAGTCTCGCTTTGCCGCAGGAGTACTCATGCCACCGTCTCCCTGCGGTCGCCGGTGTCATGAGGCACTAGCGACCCTGTGATTCCGATTCGCTCGTGCAAGCACTCACTCATTGCGCTTCCTCTTCTGTCAGCTGCGAGAGCACGATCTCGCGGTAGGTTTCGTTGCCGCGCATCAGTTCTGAGTGTGTGCCCACGCCGGCGACCTGCCCGTCGTCGAGCACGATGATGCGGTCAGCTTCGCGGATGGTGTTCACCCGCTGGGCGACGATGACGACCGTGGCGTTGGACGTTTCACGCGCCAGGGCGGCCCGCAACGCCGCGTCCGTCGAGTAGTCCAGGGCACTGAACGAATCGTCGAACAGGTAGATCTCGGGCCGGTGCACCAGCGCCCGGGCGATCGCCAGACGCTGCCTTTGGCCACCCGACACGTTGGTGCCACCTTGCGCGATCGGAGCGTTCAGTTGCTCCGGCAGCGCCTCAACGAAGTCACGCGCCTGAGCGACTTCTAGCGCCTTCCACAGCTCCTCTTCCGTCGCGTCAGCCTTGCCGTAGCGCAGGTTCGACGCGATGGTTCCCGTGAACAGGTATGGTTTCTGCGGAACGTAACCGATCACTTTGGACAGCTCGTCGGCGTGCAGGTCGCGCACGTCAACGTCGTCGACACGGACAGACCCTCCGGTGGCGTCAAAGAGCCGTGGCACCAAGTTGAGCAGTGTTGACTTTCCGCTGCCGGTGCTGCCGATGATGGCGGTCACTTCGCCGGGCCGTGCCTCCAGATCGATGCCTCGCAGAACGGGCTGTTCGGCACCGGGATAACGGAACTCGACGTTGCGTAGTTGGAGTGCACCTTGAGTACCCACAATGGGTTGTGGATTTTTGGCTGGGACCACGCTTGGCTCAGTGTTTAGCACTTCCTCGATGCGCTCGGCGCAGACCTCAGCGCGCGGGATCATCACGAACATGAAGGTGGCCATCATGACCGCCATCAGAATCTGCATCAGATAACTGATGTAGGCGGTCAGTGCCCCGATTTCCATTTCGCCCGCGTCGATGCGATCAGCACCAAACCAAAGCACGGCGACCGTGGACACGTTGATGATCAGCATCACGAGCGGGAACATAAGCGCCATAAGCTTTCCGGTCGCCAGTGACACCGCGGTGAGGTTGTCGTTGGCGACGCCGAAGCGCTGCTGCTCTTGCTTGTCGCGCACGAAAGCCCGGATGACCCTGATGCCCGTGATCTGCTCACGCATCACGCGGTTGACGTCATCGATGTTGTCCTGCATCTGGCGGAACAGTGGGCGCATGCGCCAGATGATGATGCCGACGCCAATGACGAGCGCCGGAATGACCGCCAGCAAAAGGCTCGACAGCTCAACGTCAAGCCGCAGCGCGAGAATGATGCCACCGACCATCATGATCGGGGCGGACACCATCATCGTGAACGTCATCAGGGCAAGCATTTGCACCTGCTGCACGTCATTCGTCGTCCGCGTGATGAGTGAGGGAGCGCCGAAGTGGCCGACCTCGCGGGCTGAAAAGTCCTGCACCCGCTGGAAAATCGCCGCCCGCATGTCCCGGCCGAGTGCCATGGAGACCTTCGCTCCAAAGTAGACAGCCGCTGCCATACAGACGATTTGCACGAGCGACACCGCGAGCATCGCCGCACCGGTGATCAGGATGTAGCGGATGTCGCCCTTGACCACGCCGTGGTCAATGATGTCCGCGTTGAGCGTGGGAAGGTAAAGCGTTGCCAGGGTTTGAATCAACTGCAACAGCACGACCAGGGTCAACGGCCCCTTATACGGCTGCAGGTGGCGGCGCAGAAGTCGTATCAGCATCCTTCACTCCGGGATAGAGCACTCCATCGAGTACCACGGTGACAATGTCCTCTGCGGACAGAACTTCGTTTCGGCTGTTTTGCATGACCATCGTCATGAGCAGGGCCGCGATCGTTTCAGCGGGCAGTCTGAGCTGATGCTGATCGGGCGCCAGCAACTCGGCTAGAGCGTTGGTGATGAGCGTGAGTCCTTCGTGAGCCTGCGCCGCGCCCGCGGTCACCACGGCGAGGCCGCTGGCTCTTATCGCGACCATCAGCGGCACGTTGTCATGGAACCGCCGCGCGAGGACCCTCACAGCGGTCTTGAGCCGGAACCGCAGATCAGGATCGCCCTTGACCGCGTTCATCGACTCGATCGCCGGCTGCGGGTCAAACGCCTTCGCGATGGCGGCCGTGATCAGGCTGTCCTTGTCCGGGAACACCCGGAAAATCGTGCCCTCGGCCACACCCGCGCACTCGGCGATCTTGCGCGTGCTGACGTTAAGCCCTTCATCGCGCAGCAACGGCAACGTGGCCGCGATGATCGCCGCCCGCCGCTCATCAGGCGCGAGAGGAGCCACTCGCTTACGCCGCATGTCCATCACGATCACGAGGCTAATGAGTGAGTACTCACTCCGCAAGCGAAATTCAATTTCCGACGCCGCACATGGTTGCGGCCGTCCCTCCCGCGAGGACATCCAGGTCCGCGCTCCCCAAACTCGCAGTCACGTCGGCCTCCCGCTTTCTGCCGCGGCCCTCGCTCCCCAAGCCCGCGACCCCGGTTTCCCGCGAGGACCTCCAGGTCCGCGACCCCGCGCTGCTTCCCGCGAGGACCTCCAGGTCCGCGCTCCCAAACCCGCGACCCCGGTTTCCCGCGAGGACCTCCAGGTCCGCGACCCCGCGCTGCTTCCCGCTCCCGTGCGGTGCGCTTGATCCAAGGTCCGCCCATGTGGGCGCATGGTCTTCTTAGTTTTGATCCACATCCATAACGCAGATCCACATCCGGCTAGACGTGATCAAACCGCCTGTGGATCACGTCTGAAGGGATGTGGATCGGGCTGAGGGATGTGGATCACGACTAGGTCATCGCGAGCTGCATATAGCGGGAGAGGCGGGCGGCAAAGGGAAGCGAGGGCAGAGGAGGCAGCGGGAGGGGAAAGCGGCGAGGGGAAGCGCGGTAAAAGCGAGGGAAGGACGAGCGCGGGGAAGGGTGAGCGAGGGAAGGACGAGCGCGGGGAAGGGTGAGCGCGGGGAAGGGTGAGCGCGGGGAAGGGTGAGCGCGGGAAGGGACGGAAGGCGAGAGGGGAAGGGCGAGAGGGTGAAGGGCGGGCAGGGAGGAGCGGGCAGGGAGGAGGGGGTGGGGATGATCATGGTGGGTGGGAAGGCGCTGTGAGTGCGTGGTTGGATGGAGGGCATGAGCAACCCCGCGATCTTGACTGTTGATGATGATCCTGCGGTCTCGCGGGCTGTGGCGCGTGATTTGCGGCGGCAGTATGGGGAGAACTACCGGATCGTGCGGGCGAGTTCGGGGTCGGAAGCGCTCGATGCGCTCAGGGAACTGAAGCTGCGTGGGGATCGGGTGGCGCTGCTGGTAGCCGATTACCGGATGCCGCAGATGAACGGGATCCAATTCCTTGAGGAAGCTATGGATCTGTTTCCGCTCGCGCGACGGGTCTTGCTCACCGCTTATGCCGACACTGACGCGGCGATTAACGCGATCAACGTCGTGGACCTCGATCACTATTTGCTCAAGCCGTGGAATCCGCCGGAGCAGAACTTGTATCCCGTGGTGGATGGGCTGCTTGAGTCGTGGCTGTCCGTTCCGGACACGGCGGCGCCGGAGTTGCGGGTGGTGGGACACCGCTGGTCGGCACCGTCGTTCAAGGTAAGAGACTTCCTAGCCAGGAACTTGGTGCCCTATCGGTGGCATCTCGCTGACGACCCGGAAGGCGCACGGTTGCTTGTCGCCGCGGGGGTGGATGCGACACAAGTGCCGCTCGTCGTGACTGCTGAGGGGAAGTCGCTTGTTCAGCCGAGCGAGGCGGAACTGGCCGCTAGCGTGGGGCTGACGATCACGCCGGCGAATGACTTCTATGACGTCATCGTGATTGGTGCTGGGCCGGCTGGCTTGGGCGCGGCTGTTTATGGGGCGTCTGAAGGACTACGGACTGTCCTGGTCGAGCGGCGGGCCACGGGTGGGCAGGCCGGGCAGAGTAGCCGGATCGAGAACTACCTTGGGTTCCCTGACGGCGTCAGTGGAGCGCAGCTGACGGACCGCGCACGGCGGCAGGCGGTGAAGTTCGGGGCGGAGCTGCTGACCGCCCGTGAAGTGGTCGGTCTGGAAAACGTTGGTGCGACACGAGTGGTGCACTTCAGTGACGGCAGCCGCATCGCGGCGCACGCCGTCGTGCTGGCGACCGGTGTGTCCTATCGCCTGCTGGATGTGCCCGGCTGCGCTGACTTGACGGGACGCGGTGTTTTCTATGGCTCCGCTGCTACCGAAGCGGTCAGCTGTGCGGGGCAAGACGTTTACATCGTTGGTGGCGCCAACTCGGCCGGGCAGGCGGCGGTGTACTTTTCGCGTTACGCCAGCCATGTGCACATTCTGATTCGGGGAGACGACATTCGCCGCTCGATGTCGTCGTATCTGGCCGATCAGCTCGACGCGATCGACAACGTCACCGTGCACCCGTTTAGCGAAGTGTGCCAAGGCGAAGGTGACGAGCACCTGGAGCGGATCACCATTCTCAATGTCCAAACGGGACAGACTCACGTAGTACCAACGGAATGGCTCTTTATCTTTATCGGGGCCGAACCGCGGACGCAGTGGCTCGAAGGCGTGCTTGCCCGTGACGACAAGGGTTTCGTTGTTACCGGCCAGCGTGCGAAAGACTGGCCGTTGCCTCGCGATCCCTACCACCTGGAGAGCAGCGTTCCCGGCGTGTTCGTGGCCGGTGACGTGCGCGCTGAGTCGGTCAAGCGCGTAGCCTCGGCGGTGGGCGAGGGCGCGATGGCGATCTCCCTGGTGCACCGGTATTTGGAGGCACAATGATGAAGGAAGAGCTCAAGACGCTGTTCCTCTTCGAGTCACTCGACGACGCCAAGCTCGACTGGCTCGTGGAGCACGGCAAGGTGGAGCATCACCCGGCCGGGCTCGTGTATGCCGAAGGCGATGACGCGACGTGCTTTTACGTCATGCTGAGCGGCACATGCGCGCTGAGCCGTCTCGTGCACGGCGACGATGTCGAGACTGTCCGCACCGAGCAGCGTGGCGTTTACGCGGGAGCGACGCAGGCCTATCTTGGTGCTGCCGTGCCACAGAAATACCCGAACTCGTTGCGTGCCGTCACCGATTGCAGCTTCTTCGTGCTGCCGGCGACCGAGTTCGGGGCGATGATGCGCAGCTGGTTCCCGATGGCTATGCACTTGATGGAGGGCCTGTTCTTCGGGCTGCGCAACACCCAGACCATCATCGGTGAGCGGGAACGCTTGCTGGCGCTGGGATCGCTGTCGGCTGGCTTGACGCATGAGCTGAATAACCCTGCGGCTGCTGCTGTCCGGGCGACTTCGGTGCTGCGGACACGGGTCGCGGGCATGCGGCACAAGCTGGCGATGATCGCGGACGGGCGGGTCGACGGCACGAAGCTGCGGCATCTCGTTGACTTGCAAGAGGAAGCGGTCAAGCGGGTCGCCCTCGCGCCCGCGCTGACACCATTGCAGACCTCTGATGCCGAAGACGCGGTTGGTGACTGGCTCGAAGAGCATGATGTCACTGGCGCTTGGGATATCGGAGCCACGCTCGTCGCTGGCGGCATCGACCCTGAGTGGCTCGACGCCATGGCGCAGACGGTGGGCGAGGAGAACTTGGAGCCGGCGGTCCGCTGGATCACGTACACGCTTGATACCGAACTGCTCATGGCTGAAATCGAGGACTCCGTCGCCCGCATTTCCGGGCTTGTGGCGGCGGCCAAGCAATATTCGCAACTTGACCGCGCGCCCTATCAGACCGTCGACGTGCACGATCTGCTCAAGGCGACGCTGGTCATGATGAACGCGAAGATTCCGTCAGGCATCAAGGTGGTCAAGGAATTCGACCGTTCGCTGCCGCCGATTCCAGCTTATGCCGCTGAGCTCAACCAGGTCTGGACGAACCTTATCGACAACGCGCTCGGTGCGATGGGACAGTCTGGCACGCTAACGATTCGCACCGGGCGAGACGGCGAGAACGTTTTCGTTGAGGTCGCTGACACCGGTCACGGCATCGATCCGGCGATCCGGCCGCGCATCTTCGAGCCGTTCTTCACCACGAAACCCGTGGGCGAGGGAACGGGACTCGGACTCGACATCTCCTATCGCATTGTAGTCAACAAGCATCACGGCGATATCAAAGTCACGTCGTCGCCGGGTGACACGACTTTCCGCGTGCTGCTGCCGATTAACCCTGACGCGTGACGAATTCGGGGAAGTCCTTGGCGTTGACGGTTTCCAGGCCGGTGGTGTCGCCGCGGGAGGCAACGACCGCGGCGGCGAGGGTGCTGCCAATGAACGCGGCACGCTCGGATGACGCTCCGCGCAGGCGAGCGGCGAGGTAACCGCCGGCGAACGCGTCTCCCGCTCCGACCGGGTCCACGACTTCCTCCACAAGCGACGGCTGGTGTTTGACCGTGCCTTCAGAGCGGTAGTAACAGCCGTCTTTGCCAGCTTTCAGCACGACTTCACCTTCGAACGCGTCGAAGGGGCTGGTGTCCCCGAAGATGAGCGAGGCTTCGTCGGTGCCGAGGATCAGGTAGCCGACGTGCGGGAGAATCGTTTTAGCGAACGCAATTTGCTGGTCCAGCCCGAGTGCAGGGCGGAAGTTCGGGTCGAACGCGAGTGTGGTGTGGCGGGCCAGATGTTCGACCGCCGCGCGCGGGCCCGGCCCAAGGGCGGTCGTAATCCCGGACACCGCAACGACTTTGGGACGAGCTTCCAGCACCCGCTGCGCATCGGAGAGGTCCATGTGCGCGGCTGCCGATCCCGCCCGGTAATAATGAACCCGTCGCTCGCCGTCGGGCTTAACATCTTTCAAGAACAATCCCGTCTGGTACTCCCGAAGCTTCGCCGCCAGGGAAGTAGAGACCCCGAGACGGCCCATCTCGCGCAGAACCCGTTCGCCCAAAGGGTCTTCGCCGACACGAGTGGCCAGGGCCGTGCTGATGCCACAGCGAGCCGCCGCCGCGCACAGGTTCAGCTCGGCGCCCGCGACATGAACGTCCACTGTGGACGCTGAAGACAAGTCCCCGGATTCGAAGAGCACCATGGCTTCCCCGAATCCGGCCAGTTCTAGCTCTGCCATCGCCGCAACAGGTCGTCGCGCAGGAACGCGGCAGGCGAGGCGATGGACAGCCCGCCATCGACGGCAAGCACGGCTCCTGTGACAAACGTTGCCTCGGCGAGGAACTTCACCGCGTGAGCCACCTCGCCGGGAGTGCCGACGCGGCCGAGCGGATAGCCGGCCGCCGCGTCGGGATGCGACGTCGGCCCGATCAGCCCTGGCGCGACGGCGTTTACCCGGATGCCGCGTGGGCCGTAGTCGAGGGCGAGCTGGCGTACCAAGCCTTCAAGGCCGGCCTTAGCGGTCGCGTAGGCGGGAAGTGAAGGGGCGGCTAGCGTCGCGTTGACGGAACTCACCGCCACGATCGCGCCACCCGCCGCCATGACGGGAAGAGCCGCCCGGCTGACCGCGAAAGCCGTGCCGAGGGTGGCGTTAAGTGCTTGCTGCCACTGCTCATCCGTCGTGTCCGTTACGCGAGCGACAGGCATGTAGGCGGCCGCGAGCACGACCACATCCAGCCGTCCCGCCAGCTCCATAACATCCTGCACGGCCGAACTAGCGCCGGAAGCCGTGGACACATCGTCGGGCAGCGAAACGGCGTGCACGACATCGTCTTTGAACACGTCAACGATCGCCTGTCCAATCGGCGAGCTCCCGCCAACGACCAGCACCCCACGGCTCATGTCGCCGTCTCCCTTCGGTCGCCGGCGCTATGAGGCACTAGCCAGCCTGCCATCCCGCGGCTCATGAGATCAAGCCTAGGTCGCGCAGGACGTGGTCGAGGTAGGCCAGGGTGCCGGGGTCGGCGTCGACGGCGGGGGAGCGGACGGTCGCCGAGGCGATGATGCCCCGCCGCACGAGGACGTGTTTGTGAATCGACCACGCGATGCCTGGCTGCAAACCGAAGCGGATCAACGGCAGCAGCCGGTTGAAGTCCTCACGTGAGCCTGTCCGCAGCACGGGAGCGAGCAGATCGGTGAACTCACAGGCCGGCATCGTGCCCACGGCACCACGGTCGTATTCCTCCAAGACGAACAAGGCGTTCTGCCCGCCGAGCACGAGGAAGTCTGCCGCTGTAGCGGAAACCACGGCACCGACTTTCGGGGCGGTGGGCTGTGTCTCGACCTTGACCGACTCGACACCGTCGAGTTTGGACAGTTCGACGATCAGTGGCACGGGCATCGTGACGCCCGTTGGCCCGGGCGCGTCTTGCACCATGACCGGCAGCCCACCTGTCGCGGCCACCTCACCATAGAAGTCAACGATTTGCGTGGGTGACGGCTTGACCATGTAAGGCGGCAGCACCATAGCGGCGCTCGCCCCGTGATCACGGGCCAGCCGGGTCTGTTCGACCGCCTCGCGCACCGCGGTCGCCCCGACGCCAGCCACCACGGGCAGCCCCGCCTTCGTCACGACGTCCAGAATGGACTTGCGCTCGGCAAGGGTGAGGGCGAAGCCTTCGCTGGCGAACCCGAACACGGCCACCCCGTCGGCACCGGAGGCGACTTGAAAGTCCATGAGCCGCTGCAACGACTCCAGATCCAGTTCGCCGGACGGGTGAAACGGGGTGGCCAAGACGGGGATGAGGCCGGTCGTCATGCTTGCTCCTCTAGGGCAGCGAGGTCGACCTCAACGCCGAGGCCGGGTGTCGTCGGAAGGGGGAACTCAACCGGGCCACCATCGAGTGGCCGGGTGAGGATGGTGCTGGCGACGCTCATTGTTAATGGCTGATATTCAAATGCTGGCATATCTTCGATAGCCGCGCTCACGTGCAGGCCGGCGGCGACGGCGACGCCAAGCCCGACGGAATGATGTGGCGCGACAGGCAAGTGATGGGCAGCGGCCAGGGAGGCGATCTCCATGGCCTCGGTGATGCCGGCGCGCCCAACGTCTGGCTGACACAGATCGACCGCGCGATGCCGGATGAACTCACGGAACTCAAACCGGTTGCGCATCGCCTCGCCGACGGCGACAGGAGTGCTAAGGGCAGCGGCCAGTTCCGCGTGGGCCATCACGTCTTCGGGCACAAGCGGTGCTTCCAGGAACCAGGCGCCGCGCTCGTCGAGCCCGCGCCCGAGCCGCAAGGCGTCGGAGAGGCTGTAAGCCCAGTGCGCGTCGACGGCGACCTTCAGGCCGGTGGAAGCCACAGCGTCATAGGTCGCGAGATCCTGCTCGACGCCGTGTCCTAGGTGCAGCTTGACGGCCCGCACGCCTTGGGACACCCAGTCTTGGGCAAGGCCAACGCGAAGCGAATCCGTGGGCGCGGGCAGTCCCGAGACGTAGGTCGGGATTGCGGTGCGGTGCGCCCCGCCGAGAAGCGTATAGACCGGCACACCCAAGACCCGCCCGGCCAGGTCCCACAACGCGATGTCGACGGCTGCCAAGGCGTCGGCCTGGTGCCCGACGAGGTGACCGCGTTCGCGCATGAGGCCGGTGAGTTTGCTCCACAGTGGACGGACGGGCAGCGGGTTCTCGCCGATGAGCACGGGTGCGAGAAGCCGGTCGACGATCGCCTTCACCACCTCGGGCGCCACGGGAGCCAGGGCTTCGCCCCAGCCGTAAGAGCCGTCGTCACAAAGGATCCGCACGAGAAGCGTCTCGAACCGGTCGGAGTAGAGGCTGCGCCACGGCGGGCGCAAGTAGTAGCCCTCGCCGTCTGAACCGGACGGTCGCGCGCCGAGATAGGGCGAGGGCGCCCGCAGCTTGACCACATAAGACTCGACCGCGACGACCTTTTGGTTGACGACTTGCAGCATGCGAGATATCTTCCCGTATCACGCAAGTAACTTTCAAGACCCAGTCTGGAGAAACATGGCCCCCGAAGCGGGAAGTAACCAGAGTGTCGAGCGAGCCCTGGGCGTGCTGCGCGTTTTCACTGGTGGGCGGGCTGAACTGCGAGTGTCCGACGTGGCCAAGGCAGCGGAACTGACCCTGTCGACCGCCTCCCGGCTTCTCGCCACGCTCGAAGCCGCCGGCTTTGTCGACCGTGACGCCGTGAGCGGTCTCTACCGCCTTGGCCTGGACATGGTGTCGCTCGGCGGGGCCGTGCTCAACAACCACCCCGTGCACCGGGAAGCCCGCCAGATCGCCCAGAACCTCGCGGCTGAGCTGGGACTAGGGGCGAACGTGGCGGTCCGCCGCGGTGACCAGCTGTTCTACTTGCTCAACTTCGAAGGACGGCAAGCGCCGCGGGCGTTCGTCTTGGCGGGGCAACGCAACCCCCTGCACGTCACCGGCCTGGGAAAAGCTCTCCTGAGCGGACTGTCCAAAGCCGAGCGCCGTGAACTGCTGCCCGCCCTGCCGTCCTACACCCCGCACTCGATCACCTCGCACGACAGTCTCGACGCTGAGCTGGCGAAATGCACCGCGCGGGGCTACTTCGGCGAGGTCGAAGAGCTGGCTCACGGACGCGCGTGTGTCGCGGCCGCGATCCGCGACGCGTCCGGTTCCGTCGTCGCAGCTCTTTCGGTGTCCGGCCCACTGTCTGCAATTGACTTGCAGAATCGGGAAGCAGCTCTCGCTCGCGCCGTGATCGAAGCGGCCGACTCGATCAGCATCGGCCTCGGCTACGTCGGCCCGGCCCACCTGCCAGCGCAGCTAGCGGCGGCGTCGCGATGACGGTGCAAACGGTGCCGTCAAAACACGCTGAGCCGCCCGAGGTGGTGCGGAGACGCAAACTTGGCAAGCCGTTGTCGAACGGGACGTTTGGGTTCCTGCTGACCTTGCCTGCGGTCGTCATGTTTGGCGCGATCGTGCTCTATCCGCTGGCCGGATCGCTGAGCACGAGTTTGTTCAAGCAGAGCCTCGTCATCCCGGGCAGGTCGTTCGCCGGCCTCGACAACTTCAAGCACGTGCTGGAAAACGAGTTCTGGCCGGTACTGGAGAACACGCTCGTGTTCACCGGACTGGGAACTATCGCGCCGTTCGTCATTGGGTTCGCGCTCGCGCTGGCGCTCAACACACAGATGAAGGGCCGGGCCGTCCTGAGAGGAATGTTCCTGTTCCCCTGGGTGATTCCGGGCGTGGTCGTTTCCTTTGCCTGGCTGTGGATTTTCAACGCCAACTACGGCTTGCTCAACGGCTTGCTCGTGCGACTGGGTCTCATCGACGCGCCGGTCAGCTGGCTTGGTGAACCGGGCACGGCCATGATGGCGGTGATCGTGGCCAAGACGTGGGCCAGCTTCCCCTGGATCATGGTGATGCTGCTGGCCGGTCTGCAAACGGTGCCGTCGGTGCTGCACGAGGCCGCGGCCATGGATGGTGCCGGGACGATCCGTCGCTTCTGGCACGTCACGCTGCCGCATCTGCGGGGGATCATCGGCGTCGTCATCCTGCTGGAACTGATCTGGAACTTCCAGCATTTCGACACGATCTATGTGCTGACCGGCGGCGGGCCGGCCGGTGCCACGACAACGTTCGCGGTCGCCGTCTACGAAACCGCGTTCAAAGGTTTCGACCTCGGTCAGGCCGGAGCCCTTGGGGCGCTTTGGATGCTGCTGCTGTCGGTGCTTGTCGTCTTCTACGTCCGGATGGCTGAGCGATGATGAAGAGACTGACCGTTGCGGTCATTGGGATTTTCGCCTTCGGCCCGGTCTACTGGCTGCTCGTCACGGCGTTCACTCCCGACGAAGATGTGTTCCAGTTCCCGCCCAAGCTGTGGCCCACGCGGTTCACGCTGGAGCACTTCGCCAACCTGGCCGACAACCCGGCGCTGATGAACTATCTCGTCAACAGCATCATCGTCTCCACCCTGACCGCGTTGCTCACCGTGCTCGTGTCGAGCTACACGGCGTACTCCTTCTCGAAATTCCGCTATCGCGGTCGCAAGTCGTTGATGTACCTCATTCTCGCGAGCCAGATGTTCCCCCAGGGTCTTCTGCTCATCACGCTCTATCTGGTCTTCTCCGCGGCCGGAATGCTGAACTCCTACCTCGCGCTGGTCCTGTCCTTCACGACGTTCACGTTGCCGCTGTGCGTGTGGATGCTGAAGGGCTTCTTCGACACCATCCCCGATGAGCTGATCGAAGCGGCCAAAGTGGACGGGGCCGGGCAGGGCAGCATCATCCACCGCATCCTGCTTCCGGTGGCGCTTCCCGGCCTCATTGCCACCGGGCTGTTCGCGTTCATCCGGGGCTGGAACGACTTCATCTTCGCGCTCACGCTCGCCGGGCCGGATAAGCAGACGCTTCCGCCTGGCTTGGTTAATACGTATCTGGGTGAGTTCCAAGCGGCCTGGCCCGACCTCATGGCCGCTTCGCTCGCCGTGTCCCTCCCCGTGGTCATCGGATTCGCCGTTCTGCAGCGCTACCTCGTCGCCGGGCTAACCAGCGGCGCGGTCAAGGGCTGAACCGTCCCCCTCAAATATGGAGTCACACGATGTCTGTCTCTAGAAGGAATTTCTTAGCCATCGCGGGTGCGGCTGCCCTGGCCGCCGCTTGCGCGCCCTCCACCCCGGCACCGACGACCAACGAGGACCCGCTCAAGGACGACGGGGTCAAGGACTTCAGCTTCACGGCGTGGTCACTGAACGAAGCGTCCACAAAGGACGTTCTGGCCTCGCTCGTGAACAATTACTCCACCAGCGCCAGCGCGAAGATCGCGACGAGTTCCTACCCCTACAACGATTACCTGAACCAAGTGCTGCTGCAGATGCAGGGCGGCACGCTCACGGGAGCCGTTCAGGTCGACGTGGCCTGGCTTGCCACCCTGGCCGCGACCGGAAAACTGGCCGATCTCAGCACGCTCGCGGGTGCGGCCGACTACACGCCCGCTTCACTGGGCATCGGCAAGGTGAACGGCAAGCAGTACGGCATTCCGTGGACGAGCGCCGGAATCGGGCTCATCGGCAACAAGGACCTGCTCGACAAGGCCGGCGTGAGTACAGAGCCCAAGACGATCGCCGACTTCGAGACGACGCTGCGGGCGCTCAAGGGCCTGGGCAACGGGGTCGTGCCGTGGGCCGCGATGACCAAAGTGGACCAGCTCAAGGATTTCATCGCCTGGATGTGGGCGTTCGGTTCGCCAGTGGTCAAGGACGGCAAGATAGTCGTCGGAGACGACGCCAGTGTCGAAGCCCTTGTCTGGTACAAGAAACTCTATGACGAGAAGCTAATCGCACCAGATGTCAACCGGTTCGACGCACGTGCGCTGTTCGCCCAGGGCAAGGTCGGCTTCTACGAAGACGCCATCGGCGGCAAGGGTGCCGTGGTCAAGGCCGCGACCGACAAGTCCCTGGCAGACAAACTCCTGCCGGTTTCCCGCCCGGTGAAGAACGCCAGCGACAAGCCGCAGCACCTCGCCTGGGGCCACGCTCTCGTGGTGCTGCAAGGCACCGGAGCCGCGGCGGCCAGCCGGTTCGTCACCGCGCTCACGAGTTCGCCGTCCTACAACTCGGAGTGGTTCGCCAAGACGGGCCTCCCTCCGGTTACCAAGGCAGGCCTGAGCGCGGCACCGGTCAAGGCCGACGCCTTCACCGCCGCGTTCACCGGTGCGATCGGTGACTACGTTTCAGCGGACCCGTTCTGGATCTACCCGAAGTTCGCCCAGATCCAGTCGGCACTCGCCAACGGCGTGCAGTCGGCGCTCATCGGCAAGGCCTCCCCGAAGGACGCCCTCGCCGACGCCAAGAAGCAAATGGACGCGCTGACGTCGTGAGGCTAGTCGCCATCGTGCGCCTGCCCTCCTCAGAGGGGCTGGTCCGCGTCTGCCAGGAGCTGGTGGACGCGGGCCTGCCCGCCGTGGAAGTCACCCTCACCACTCCCGGGGCGCTGCGAGCCATTGCGGCGCTTAAGGGCCAGGTGGGGGCGGGGAGTGTCCGCTCGGTGGACGATGTGCGCCGCGCTGAGGAAGCCGGGGCGTCCTTTTTGGTCACTCCCACGGTCAGGCCCGAAGTCATCAGCGCGGCCACGGTTCCTGTGGTGTGCGGGGCGCTGACGCCAACGGAAATCGACCTGGCGTCAAGCGCCGCCTACGTCAAGGTGTTCCCGGCTTCAAGCATGGGGCCGCGTTACATCAAGGAAGTGCTGGCTCCCATGCCGGAGCTCAAGCTCATCCCCACCGGCGGGGTCACACCGTCGCTAGCGCAGGAATATCTGGCGGCAGGTGCGGTGGGCGTCGGGATCGGCAGCGCGCTCGTCAACGCGGAAACCATTGCCAACCCCCGGCTGCTGCGGGAGAAGGCGACAGAGTTCCGGCGGGCGGTGGGGCTGGAATGAACTGCGAGCTTCTGGAAGCCGTCGCGATCAGGGCGCTGGACTACCCGTACAAGATATGGGGTTTCGGCGAGGGAATGGCGCTGCTCGGGATCATCCGTGCGGCAAGGGTTCTCGGACGCCCACAGTGGATCGACCGGGTGCGGGAGCTGGTCGAGCCAACGCTGAAGACCGAGCCCGGTCCGGCCGACCACCTCATTGCCCTTGAGGTTGTCGCCGAGCTTGGATTCGACCAGACGCAACGGTTCCTGGACGCGGCCGGGATGGGTCCCCATCGGCCCGATCTGCCTGGGCTGGAGACCATGGTCTGGGTCGACTGCATGCACACCGACATTCCCGGGTTCATGCTCGCGGGGCGCCCGGATGCCGCGGCACAGGCGGTCCGCCTGGCGTGCTTGCGGTTCCAGGACGAGAGCGGCCTGTTTAGCCACGGTTACGATGGCAGCCCGAACCGAGTCCACTGGGGACGCGGTCAGGGCTGGGCGCTGCACGGTCTGCTCGCGGCCGGGTCGCCGCAAGCCAAGGTGGTGCTGGACGCCCTCGCCCGGCACGAGGAAGACGGCCGTTGGCGGACCATCGTCGACAATCCGGCCTCGCCGTTGGAGAACTCAGTTTCAGCCTTCGTCGCGGCAGCCGATGCCCAGTCGGCCATGGGCAAGCGAGCACTGCAGGCGGCGAAGGATCAGCTTGACGCCGACGGCGGCTTGCCGGTTTCTGAGGCGACTCCCGTGGGCTCTTATCTGGACCGTGGCACCGGTGTCTTCCCGTGGGGACAGGGACCGTTGCTGCACGCGTTGCTCGCGGAAAAGCCGCTCACGGAGACGCCATGAAGGTAACTCGCCTCGAAACCTTTGTCCTGTCGGTGCCCCAGGCAGGCAGTTACTGGGGCGCACAGGCGTGGAAGAAGAGCTTCATCTACTCCGACCGCGTGCAGGCCGTGCTCGTGCGCGTCGAGACCAGCGATGGTGTCGTGGGCTGGGGCGAGGCCAAGGCTCCGGTCGGCCCACGGGCGAGCGCCGCCATCATTGACGAACTGCTGGCACCGATCGTGCTGGACAGCCGTGTCGATGAGATTTCCCTGACGTGGGACCGGATGTATGCCGGGATGCGGGTGCGCGGTCACGACAGCGGATTCTGGTTAGAGGCGATGTCTGGAGTGGATATCGCGTTGTGGGACGCGTTCGCGCGTACCGTCAATCAGCCCGTGTATGTCCTCCTGGGCGGGCGTTACCGCGACGAGGTGCCGGTCTACGCGTCAGGCATCTCAGCCCGTGACCCACAGCAGGCCCGCGATATCGCGGCCGCGTTCCGCGATCACGGCTTCAAGGCCACCAAAGTCGCCATCGGCAAGGACCCTCGCCATGATGTCGCGGTCGTTGAAGCGGTTTGCAGCGTGTTTGACGAAGTCTATGCCGACGCGGCGGGTGCCTATGACTATCCGCAAGCGCTAGCCGTTGGCCGGGAGCTGACCCGGCTAGGCGTGCGGTTCTTCGAAATGCCGGTGGCGCCAGAGTTCCTGGACCTCTACGCCACCTTGGCGTCCAAATTAGACATCCCGCTCGCCTTGGACTCCCTGGCGAGCCGCTATCGAGCCGTCGAGTTCCTCAAGCGTGGGGCTCTGCACGTGCTGCAGCCCGATGTTTGCCGGGCTGGCGGCATCACCGAGGTCATGCGGATCGCGGCGCTCGCGAGTTCTTTTGGCGCGCAAACGACTCCGCACGTCAGCATCGGCTCGGCCATCCACTTCGCGGCCAGTTTGCAGTGTGCGGCGGCGATTCCCGACTTCACCATCATGGAGCACTGGGCCGGGCAGAACCCGATCGGCAGGCTCATCAGCCCGGACTATGACACCCCCAAAGACAGCCGGCGCGTTGTGCCCGCGACGCCCGGCCTCGGCATCACCGTCGATGAGGAGGCGGTGCGCCGAATAGCTGTTCCTTAACCGTCCCCCGAGGAGGAACACCATGCGTCGCTTACTGGCGGCCGTGCTTTTGGCACCACTTGTCGTTGCTACACCGGCATCTGCTGCCGCTACGCTAACCCTTGTCCCGTATGGTATTGACTCGTCCAACCAGGCCGGCTGGTGGGCACCGCTAGAGACTTATGTGGGCGGGAGTCAGTACGCCTACTTGGCCTTCAACGAACCAGCCGCGACGGCCGGCAATCATAAGGTCGCCATCGCCCGTCGAGACGGCAGTGGCAACTGGACGAAGCTGCCGGTCATGAACGGTGCGGTGCAAGCCGAATACGTCGATGACATCGGGCACAACCAGCCGTCGATCGCCCGTGATGGCAGCGGGCGGTTCCACGTGTTCGCGTCAATGCACAACAATGTTTGGCGCTACTTCCGGTCTGATGTCACGGGCGGGGCACCGCAGTGGCACTCCGGCGATATGCCAGACCAGGGCATCGGCGTTACCTATCCCGTCTTGGCGACAGCGCCCAACGGAGACGTGTATTTGCTTGCGCGCCTTGATGGTTCGGGGTCGCGCACGGGACGGCTCTACCGCTGGAACAACGCGGCCTCGACGTGGTCACGGATCGCCATCATCGGCAACTCGCCCAGCCGGGCGTTCTACCCCGACGATCTGCAATTCGACTCGGCCGGCAACCTGCACCTCCTGTGGGAGTGGTCGGTCTACCCGTCGAGCGGATTCCGGCACGAACTGAGCTATCTTCGCTATACCCCTGCGACAGGCGCTTTCAGCGACCACAACGGCGCCGCCGTCACGGTTCCGGTCACGACAGCGACGGCTGACATCGTGCAGCCAATGACCGCTGGCGAGGTGTACGGCACGAGCGACGCCATCGCCGTGCAAAGCGCCAAACTCACCCTCGACGGCACGAGTCCCAAGGTGGCCTATCGCTACCGCACGGGCGCGACCTTCGCCGTCTACTACGCGTGGATCTCCGGCGGGGCATGGTCGCGGGAAATCGCCTACACCGGCTCGGAAACCAGTGCCGCGATCGACATCACCTGGCATCCCGTCGACGGCAAACGCATCTACTACGCCCTGACCGCCGGCACCGATCGTGCCTTCATGGCCACGAAACCAGCGGCATCGTGGGTGCAAACCTCAGTAGCGCCAGGTGTTCCCGTCTCACGCTTATCGGTGGAGCGCAACTCGGCGGGCAGTGATGTCTTGTACCTCGTCGATCTCGTCAACCTCCGCCTCTACTACGGCACAAACTGATGCGGCGCCTTCTTCCGATCGTGCTGGCAGCGGCTCTGCTGCTGCCAGCGGTGCCCGCGACGGCAGTGCAGTCCGTGGTGGACAACGGCACCACGGTCACGGTGACCGAAGCCGCCCATCGCGTGACGGTCACCAAAGCCGGATTCCGGTATGAGCTGCGCAAGACTGACGGCACCCTCATCGCGGGCGCGCACGCGGTCAGTGGCTTGCGGTTCACCGGGCCTGACACGACAGCGATGGCCGAAGCGGCCACGACCACGCTGCTCGACTGGAACAGTGACCGGGCGCGCTTCCTCGTTACCAACACCAATGGTGTGCAAGCCGAGGTATACCTGCACACCCGTCCCGATTATCTGAAGTTCCAAGTGCTGCCAGTGGTCGCGGGCAGCTATATCATCGATCTGCGCACAGCGGCGGTCGGCAAGGGCTATGGTCTCGGCGATCACGGCCGGGACAAGGCACTGTCCATAACCGACTACAACATGACGAACAACGCTGGCAGTAACCGCTTCATCTCCAACTTCGCCATCTATCCGGCCCAAGGACTGGCGCAGGTGCTCTTCGAACCGGATCGCAAACGGGTCGTGATAAGCGCTTCGGAGCACGCCCTTGGAGCGCATGGCGTCGCCGACATCCGCAAGCTCTACTACTTCATCGGCACGCCCGCCCAGATCTACGCCAGATACAAGCAGATCAAAGAATATGTGGGGTACCCAGACAAGCGCCCGAAAGCAGAAATGTTCGGGATCGGCTGGGAAGCCTACGGCGCGCTGAACAGTGCCTACAACTGGAACACCCGTCAGGGCCCAGTGCAGGACAACATTCAGCGTTACCTGGACGAAGGCTATGACCTCACCTGGGGTGTCGTCGGATCGCGCTATTGGCGGGGCAACCCTCAGCCCACGTCGCAAGGAACGACCCTGTTTGGCCTGTGGGACGACGGCTCGCCCGGATCCAATGTGCCGCCCAACTACCCGGATCCGCAGGGGCTCAAGGACTTCTTCCACTCCCGTGGACTGAAACTCCTCCTTGGCGCCCGCATCAACATCTCGTCCAGCAATCCCTTCTACGCCACCGCCGCGGCCAATGGCTATCTCGTGCCCGGACACTCTGACACGATCAACGTGCGCGACAACCCGGCCGCTCTCGCCTGGTACAAGGCGGGGACGGATCTGTGGGGAGTGGACGGTTTCAAGGAAGACCTGTGCTGCGCGGGCGGTTACGCCTATGACGACGACAAGGTGAATAAGGCCAACGAGGCGCTCATGGCCGCTGGCCGTTACGTGATCGTGCGCAACAGCGCGTGGTCGGTTCCCGGCGATATCAGCCGCCGGGAAGACACTGAGTACAACGGCTACTTCGGCAGCCCCGCTGATATCTCCCGGCTCGGGATCGCTTACGGGGCAAGTGCCGCACCGAACTACTACCCCGACATCGTCATGGGCACCAACCAAGTCGACTCCGGGCTGACCGCCGACGAGGAACGCTATTTCGTGCGCAACGCCACCGTCGCGGCGGTCATGCCGTCCATGGCGTTTGGCTACGGCCCTTGGAACATCAGCAACGCTGACTACCGAGCCGCGGTGAAGAACGCGGCGGACTTTCACACCAAGTTCGCTCCCTACATCTACAGCGCCGCGGTCGACAGCTTCAACACCGGTTACCCACACACGATGACGCCACTGCCGGTGGCTTATCCGGGTGTCGCGACCGTCTACGACGCCCCGAACACGCAGTGGATGCTGGGGCCGTCGATGATGGCGACCGGCGCGTGCTTCACGGCCCTTCCGGTCAGCACCGCGTGCACCGCCAACATCGTGCTGCCGCCCGGCAAGTGGATCGATTTCGAGACGGGGCAAGCCTTTACCGGCCCCGCGACACTCACCGGATATTCGTTCCCGATCGGGAAACTGCCCGTCTTCGTTGGCGGCAAGGGAACGGTCGTGTTCAAGGAGGCCGCGTCAGGCGGCCTGCGGGCGAAGGTCTATCCGATCGCGACAGGCGGATCGGCGTACACCTTCACGGACGCGAACGCGACGGCGAAGTCCACGATCACCAACAACAACACGGGGTGGAACCCCGCGAGCCTCGTCATCACCGACACCACTACCGGCTCCGCGGTCGCGGCCGAGCACGAGACACAGACCGGAGCCTTCCGGTTCACCCTCGTCCCCGGCCACAACTACGTTCTCACAGGAGGCTCATGATGCGACGGTTCGTTCTCGCCGCCGTTGCGGCGACTCTAGTGCTGGCGCCGGCCGCGCCGGCCCAAGCTGATCCCATCGGTGGCACCGGCTGGAGTCTGGTGTTCAACGATGACTTCGACGGGACCTCGGTCGACACCACGAAGTGGAACTACCGCACCGATGTCAAGGCGCTCAGCGCGCAGGAGGCCGACAACGTCAGCGTCGGCAACGGTGTGATGAGCATCAGCCAGGAGCACGTGCCGGATCACCCCAGCGGCAAGGACTTCACCGGCGGAGGACTGATCACCAAGCAGAAGTTCCGTTACGGCTATTACGAAACGCGTGCCCGGATCAACGATGGGCCGGGGTGGCACACCGCCTTCTGGCTCCAGTGCGGCGACGGCGCGACCACGTTCCCGGCGTGCCAGCGTACGGAGATCGACGGTTTCGAAATCGACTCACACCTGCCAACAAGCCTGCGGCACAACATCATCACGTGGAAGGGCTCCGGCGTTTCGAACTCGTTCTATTCCTCCACGGGCGTTTACAACATCGGGTTCGATCTGCGGCAGTGGCACACCTACGGGATCGACTGGTCGGAGACGTCGGTCAAGTATTACGTGGACGGTGTGCTGAAGGCGACGCAGAACTACGCGCCGTCGGCCTGGATGCACGACTACACGAACATCTGGCTGACAAGCATCGGCTATGCGGTGCAGCCGGATCCAGCGAAGCTGCCGAGCACAGCGCAATTCGACTACATCAAATACTGGCAGAAGGACTATTACCTCGACAACGACGGCCCGGCCGCTTATGGCTACAGCGAAACCGGCAGCTGGTCTGACAGCACGGTCACGGGATGGACGCATTCTTCGCCGACCCGTTTCGCCACCTGTGGTGTGGCCGGAGCGACGGCCACGTGGCGGCCAAACCTGCGAACCGCTGGCACCTATCAGGTTTACGTCTACAAGGCCGCGCATGCGCACAGCGACGCGAACACCCGCTATGACGTCGCCGGCACCACCACCTTTGTCAACGGCACAAGCGGCGCAAGCGGATGGGTCTCGCTGGGAACGTTCAGCCTTCCCGCCGGAACCGGCACCGCCGTCCAGTTAACGTCCAGTGGCAACGGTTGCGCTCGCGCCGACGCCGTGAAATTCGTGAGGAGTTAGGCATGAAGCGCATCCTTGCCGCTTCGGCGTTAATCGCGTTGATAGCGCTGCCAGCGGTGCCGGCCCAGGCCGACCCGGTCGGTGGAACAGGCTGGAACCTCGTTTTCGTTGATGACTTCAACGGCACCGCCGTCGACACAGCGAAGTGGAACTTCCGCACCGACGTCAAAGGCTTCAGTGCCCAGCGCCCGGAGAACATCACGCTCTCGGGCGGGCTGATGAACATCAACCTCAAGCAAGAGTCCTTTGGCGGCAAGAGTTTCACCGGTGGCGGCCTGATAAGCAAACAAGCCTTCCGCTATGGGTACTACGAAACCCGCGCCAAACTCAACGATGGTGTCGGCTGGCACACCTCGTTCTGGGCGATGGCCGGAGATGGAAGCACGACGTTTGGTCCCGACCGCAAGACCGAGCTCGACGGTTTCGAAATCGACTCGAAGTCCTCGCCGACCGCGCTAACGAACATTCACTCCGGTGTGCACGCGTGGAACGGGTCGACCGACATGAACAACGTCGGCACGACCTACAACTCCGGGCTGGACCTGCGCCAGTGGCACGTTTATGGCATGGAGTGGACGGAAGCCAACGTCAAGTTCTATGTGGACGGTGTCCTCAAGTTCACGGCCGCTTACGCCCCGACGAAGTGGACGCACGATCACGTGAACATCTGGCTCACCTCGATCGGCTATGGCACGTCGCCGGATCCGGTGTTCTTGCCGAGCGCGGCCCAGTTCGACTACATCAAGTTCTGGCAGAAGGACTATTACCTCGACAACGATGGCCCGGCCGCTTATGGCTACAGCGAAACCGGCACGTGGCTCAACAGCACGCTCACGGGGTGGACGACCAACTCGCCGACCCGTTATGCGGCCTGCCACAGCGCGGGCAACACGGCGACGTGGCGGCCGAACCTGGCCCAGGCTGGGAACTACGCCGTTTACGTCCACAAGATCGTCCACAGTGGAAGTGACGTGAACGCCCGCTACGACGTTGCTGGCACCACGACGTATGTCAACGGGACAACCGGCACGACGGGCTGGGTGCCGCTCGGCACCCACGCGCTCCCAGCAGGCACCGCGACGGCGGTCAAACTCACGTCCAGTGGCACGGGCTGTGCCCGCGCTGACGCCGTGAAGTTCGTCCGCGTGTAGACAGACCCTCCTCCCCGGCCGGCGGCACCTGCCCCCATCAGATGCCGCCGGCCGTCTCATGAGCTGCTCACGAGACGTTTGATCCGCGGTCACATGCTGTTAGCTAACGGCGGGTGGACTGTGGCGCATGACCGACCGACGTCAGCTGCTGACGCTTGCCGCCCTTACGGCCGGCAGCGCGACCCTTGCCTCTGGAGCCTTCGCCGCGAACGCGCAGGCGAGCCCTAACCGCCCCAAGGCGAAGCTCGTCATTGGGCACCGGGGCGCTTCCGGGCATCGCCCGGAGCACACGCTCGCCGCCTATGAGCTTGCCGCCCGGATGGGTGCCGACTTCATCGAGCCCGACCTGGTGATCACGGCTGACGGGGTGCTGGTGGCCCGGCACGAAAACGAGATCTCGGGCACCACCGACGTGGCCACGAGGACGGAATTCGCCGGGCGCAAGACGACGAAGTCCATCGACGGCGTCAACGTCACCGGCTGGTTCACCGAGGACTTCACGCTGGCTGAGCTCAAGACGTTGCGTGCCATCGAGCGCATCCCGGCCACGCGGCAGCGCAACACCCTCTTCAATGGACTGTTCCAGGTGCCCACGCTCGATGAGGTGCTGGAGTTGCGCAAGCGCCTTAGCCGTGAACTCGGCCGCGAGATTGGTGTCTACCCGGAGACCAAGCACCCCACGTATTTCCAGTCGATCGGCAACGACCTGGAAACGCCACTGGTGCGCACACTGCGCCGGCATGGCCTCGATCATCGCAACGCCCCCGTGTTCGTCCAGTCCTTCGAAGCCGCGAACCTGCGTCAGCTCAAGGACCACACGCGCGCACGTCTGGTGTTCTTGGCGAACGCCAGTGGCACGCCTTTCAACGATCCCCAGACCTACGACGCGTACACGACGCCGCAAGGCCTCGCCGAGCTAGCCACTTTCGTGAGCGGACTCGGCCCGTTCAAGAACCGTGTCATCCCTGTGCTGCCAACCGGCGAGCTGGGCACACCGTCCACTTTGGTCAGTGACGCGCACGCGGCCGGCCTGGTAGTCCACCCGTGGACTTTCCGCGCGGAGAACCAGTTCTTGCCGCCGAGCCTGCGCACCAGCACCGATCTAACCGCCTATGGCAAGGCGATCGACGAGCAGATCGCGTTCTGGAACGCGGGCATCGACGGCATGTTCAGCGATCAGCCCGATATCAGCGTGCTCTCGCGTGAGCTCAGCTGAGCTGACGGCGCGCCCACGTGGCTGGCGATGCGCTCCACCACCTCGGGATCGGCGAGAATGCGCCGGTGCCCGAGGCCGGTGGTGAGCAGCAACTGGGAGCCGCGCCAGGCTCCGGCGAGCATGACCGCGTCGCGGTGATGAACCTCTTTGTCCTGCCGGTCATGCACGAGCAGCAGCGGTGGCAGGACAGCGCGGGGACGGGCTCGGTGTGGGAGGCTGAAGTCTTCCATGGACCGTCCGACGCGTTTTTCTAGCCGCCGCAGGAAAGCTGTGCGGATGCGTTCGCCAAAGCCGAGATCGCGTGCGAATTCCACCGTGTAGGGGATCGGGTCCACAATGGACCCGATGGTGACGAGGCTGCCCACTTGCAGTCCGTCAAGCACGGCCAGCGCGGCGGCTGTGCCGCCCAGGGAATGCCCGATGACAGCGTGCGCCGGGCCGTTGGCGGCCACCACTGACTTCAGCGCATCGGCGAAGTCAGGCAACGTCGCCCGCCGTGGGCCGAAATCGCTTGGCGCGGAATCACCGTGGCTGGGTGCGTCGAGCGCTATCACCTTGTACCCCTTGGTGGTCAAGGGTTTGACGAAGGACTCAAGCTGAGCGCGACGGCCACCCCAGCCGTGCATGAGGTAGACCGCCGGGCCCTGTCCCCACGACTCGGTGACGACGCCACCGACGCGAGAGCGCGTCCCGGGACTCTTTATGGACAAGGGTTTGCCCCGCGGTGGCGTGCACCAGAGCCGCTCGGCGAAGACCGATCCCAGCGCGGGTGCGTTCGCCTCCAGCAACCGGAAGCCAACCTGAATAGAACGAACGATCGTGCTTTTTTGAGTAGCCATAACGGCATGCTCCCCTGAGAAGAAAAAGTTAGCTGCGGCTATCGGTGATGAGACGTTCGAAAGCGCGGCGGGTGCGTTCCCCGGCGCGCGGGTCAGCCATCAGGCGAAGGGCATGGAAATGCCCCAGCATCAGGCTGAACATCTCGTGGGCGAACTGCTCGGGATCAGCGTCAGCGCGCCAGTGCCCCTCGCTGATCCCGGTGCGGAAGATGTGCGCGATGGCCTCAAGCAGATCCCGGTGATCGCGCACGAGCTGGTCGCGAACTGGCCCTGGCTGATCGTCGAATTCCGTTGCGGCGGAAACGAATAGACAGCCGGGCGCGGACTCCCGGCTGGTATACATCCACAACTCGAAAAGCTCCCGCAGCCGGGGCTCACCGCGCGGCTTCGTCAGGGCCACGTGCACCACATCACGGGTGAACGTGTCCCTGGCATAGGCGAGCACTTGCAGCTGAAGGGCTTCCTTGGACCGGAAGTGGCCGAACAGCCCGCTCTTGGACAGCTCGGCCTTGGTCGCGAGGGTGCCGATGGTCAAGCCGGCCAGCCCGATCTGGCTCGCCACTTCGACCGCCTGCTCGAGGACGGCCAGTTTGGTCGCCTCACCTTTCCCCGCCATGGGACCACAATAAGCACGATCGTGCGCCAAGCGCAACCTCTACTCGGGGGCGATCCAGGTCATCGCCTGGCCGTGCGAGCGGGTCCAGGCCAGCGGCTGCCCGTCCAACGCCAGCAGATTATGCGCGGCCGTGGGCGCGGGTGGCGCGCCAGGAATGACGTCGGCGGTGTCGTTGGACAGCCAGTGACCCGGCAACGTTCGCACAAGTGCCGTGAACCGCTGCTGCTGCTCGGCACTGACCTGATACAGGACCGACGTGTGGAAGACGACCAAAGTCGCCTCCGCGGGCGCCTTCGCGGCAAGGGCGAGCAGATCATCGGCCAGGTCGCCGCGCCACAGCAGGGGCGGATCAGCCGCCGCGATCGCTGCCGCCGCACGCAACCGCGCCCGCCGGTGCTCGTGCTCCGGCCAGATCAGCGCGTCGAGCCAAGCCACATCTAACGGGTCACGCACATCGAGTGGATTGAGATCGATGCCCGCCCGCCACACCACTTCTGGCAAACGCGAAGGTGCGGCCACACCCGCCAGCGAGCAATCGATGACAGGATCGCCAGCACCTAAAACCGTTGCCCCGTAACGATAGGAGTACCGATCGGGGTAGAGGCATAACCCAGCGGAGGTGCCGACTTCTAGCAATGCCAACGGTTGTGGCAGGCTGGCAAGGACCGGAAGCAGCACCGCGCACCGGCCGGGTTCGTTAGTCTGCGTTGCGCGCACGAGCATTTCGGCGGCGATCGCCGGCCAGTGTGCGAGGACGAACTCCCGGAACAGCACCGGGTCATCGACAGGCCCGCCAAGCAACCGGACCACGCCAAAGAACAATTGCGGCTGCCACTTCTGCGGGGCGAGCGTGCCAAGGAGGGCCAGGACGTCATCGTCGCGGCTGACGGCTAACCCGAGGCGCTGATAGAGCGGTGAAACTCCACCAGCCTCGGTTTCGGCGAACTCGGTGTAGATCACATCGATCGTCACGTCAGCACACACTAATTGCGGTGCGGGATTTGTGTGGGCCCAGGCACACTGGGCAGCATGCTCAAGTACCCCCGCACACCACACCTGGAAGGGTCGCGCCTGCAAGCAGGCGACGAAGACCTGACCCAGAAACCCTTTTCGGGGGTACGAGGTAAGCACGTCGTGGCCGAAGAAAAGCTGGACGGGGCAAACTGCGGGATCAGCTTTACGCCTGACGGTCAGCTCAGGTTGCAGTCACGTGGGCACTACCTGACGGGCGGCCCGAGGGAACGCCAGTTCACGTTGCTCAAATCGTGGGCGGCCACGATCGCACCCGTGCTGTGGCCCGTGCTCGGCAGCCGTTACGTGATGTATGGCGAATGGCTTTACGCCAAGCACACGGTCTTCTACGACGCTTTGCCGCATTACTTCTGCGAATTTGACATTCTCGATCAAGAGACCGGCCGCTTCTTGGCGACAGTTCGGCGGCACGAGATGCTCGCGGGGACGCCTGTCGTTAGTGTGCCGGTGCTCAAGGCGGGCAGCTTTGACACGCTGAAAGAACTCACGTCGCTGGTGGGGCCATCGGTGTGCCGGACACCTTCGTGGCGGTCCGTGCTCGCCGAGGCGGCAGCCGAGGCCGGCGTAGCGGTTCACGAGGCGTCGGCGCAGACTGACCAAGCAGACGACATGGAAGGCCTCTACCTCAAGGTGGAAGAAGACGGTCACGTCGTCGAGCGGTACAAGTGGGTGCGGGCTGGCTTCCTGCAAGCGTTGCTGGACTCCGGGTCGCACTGGGCGGACCGCCCGATCATCGCCAACAGGCTCGCCGATCCGGGGGTGCTATACCGGGCAGTCGGCACAGCGTTGCCGGCTTCGCCAGGCAACGCAAGGACAGTCGCCCGGAGGTGAGCAGAGTGCGGGAGTTTGAGGCACTGTGCCCTTCGGGTCCACCGTGGACGGTCGACTGGACGGCTATTCAGGGCGCTTTCGCGTGGGTGCGACGGCTCACCGGAGTACCACAGGATGCTGTTCATCACGCCGAAGGCGATGTCGCGACGCACACCATGATGGCCGCGGTTGCCCTGACTGAACTGCAAGAGTGGCGTGCGCTGCCGCCACGGCGGCGGGTGCGGTTGTTCGCGACGGTGCTGCTGCATGATGTCGCCAAGCCCGACTGCACGCAGCACACGCCCGAGGGACGGATCACGGCGCACGGGCACTCGCGCAAAGGCGATCTGCTCGCGCGCCAGATCCTTTGGGAGATAGGCGTTCCCATCGCCTGGCGCGAACATGTGGCAGCGCTGGTGCGCCATCATCAGGTGCCGTTTTGGGCGCTGGAACGGCCCGATCTAGAGCGGATCGCGCTGCGGGTGAGCCTCATGGCGTCCAATATGGACCTGGTGCTGCTGGCGAAGGCCGACATCATCGGGCGCGTTTGCGCTGACCGCGACATGGTGCTGGAGAACATCGAGCTGTACCGCGAATATTGTGCCGATCTCGGCGTGCTTGACGAGCCGTGGCCGTTCGCCAGCGACCACGCGCGGTTCATGTACTTCCGCACGCCCGGCAGGGATCCGCGTTATGCGGCCTTCGACGACACGCGTGGCACGATGACCGTCCTATCTGGACTCCCGGGCGCTGGCAAAGACACGTGGGTGGCGGCCAACGCGGGGGATCAGCCGGTCATCAGCCTCGACGCGATCCGGGCGCGGCTCAAGGTCAGCCCGGCCGGTGATCAGCGCGCTGTGGCCGCGGCCGCGCACGAGGAAGCCAAGGAGCATTTGCGCCGTGGCCAGTCGTTCATGTGGAACGCGACGAACGTGACGCGGCAGCAGCGTGACGTGTGCACCGGGCTCGCGGCCGCCTATCACGCACGGGTGAATATCGTTTCGCTGGAAGCGCCTTACGGCGCGCTTCTTTCCCGCAACGGGTCCCGGCTGGCGCCAGTTCCCGCCCCGGTCATCGCGCGCCTAGCGGCCAAATGGGAGGCGCCCGATCTCACCGAGGCACATACGGTCACCACACTTACTAGCGTCTAGGTCGCTTAAGGGGTTGAATAGTCACCGGTAATTGATGGGGGTGACTATGAAACGTGCTGGCGTTCCTGACTGGACAGCCGCCTCCTGGCATGGGCGCCCACTCTGGCAGATCTTGGCCGACCGCGACATCGGGACGCTCTTCCAGTTCCTGAGCGCCCATGGCTATTCCCGGTCGATGATCGCGGGGCAGACCGGCCTCGGTGAGCACCGGGTGAGCGCTATCGCCAAGGGACGTCAGCGGGTCGAGGCTTACGCGGTGCTGGAGCGAATATGCGAGGGTCTTTGCATTCCGCGTGACCTGATGGGGCTAGGCCAATCGGCTCCTTCTGCTGACCCGCCGTGGGCCGTCGCCGTGTGCGGCAGCCGTCAGCCGGGCACTGACGAGCAAGTTATTGACAATGCGGTGGTCGCGCTCGCCACGTTGTTCCGGGAGGGCACCTGTGCGGTCCGTCACGGGCCCCGCGGGATCGGTATCGAGGTCGTAACCTACATTGGCAATCACTTTCGTCCCGTTCACTTAAGGCAGGCCGTGGGGATATTCGGGCACGCGAACGTGGTCCGTGACGTGGCCGCGGCGATCATCGTCGGCGGCGGGCAAGGCACGCACGACGAGGTCGACGCGGCGGTCCGCGACGGCATCCCCCTCATCCCGGTCGCTGCGTCGGGCGGGGCTGCGGCCCGCGCCTACACCCTGATGCAAGCCGATCCTCAAGCGCGCCGGGGGATCGACACCACGGCGTTGCAGGCGCTGCGGACCTGCTGTGAAGCGGCATCGATCGCGACCGCCGTGGGTCACGCTGTGGGTCAACATGTGCCCGCCGTGAAGCCGATGCTCAATTACCCCGGCGATGGGGTGGCCGCGAAAAGCGGACCCGCCCGAAGCGCCAGCGTCGCAAAGGGATACGAGGCTTCCTGGTGAGGCCTTATGTGCTGCTGAAATGTGCGATGTCGGTGGATGGCTATCTCGATGACGCCTCGCCGGACCGGCTGCTGCTTTCGGGCCCGGAAGACTTCGCCCGGGTCGACTTGGAACGTGCCGAGATGGACGCGATCCTGGTCGGCGCCACGACCATCCGCAAAGACAATCCGCGCCTGATGGTGCGGTCAGATCAGTTGCGGCAAGAGCGAATGGAGCGCGGGCTGCCCGAGACACCGGTCAAGGTCACCCTGACCGCTAGCGGCAACCTCGACCCAGCGCTGCCGTTCTTCACCACCGGCGATGCTCAAAAGATCGTCTACACCACCGATAGCGGGCTCGGCCTGGCTCAGCAGCGGCTGGGCAAGGTCGCCGACGTTGTCTCGTGCGGCGACCCGGTTGACCTGAGCGTCCTGCTGGAAGACCTGTTCAGCCGGGGGATCAGGCGGCTGATGGTGGAAGGCGGGGCCACCGTGCACACACAGTTCCTCACCGCGGGACTGGCTGACGAACTACAGCTGTCGGTCGCGCCGTTCTTTGTCGGCGACAGCCGGGCGGTGCGGTTCGTCGGGGATGGACACTTCCCGTTCAACGTTTCACGGCGCATGGTCCTCGCGGAAGTGGCGCAGCACGGTGACTGTGCGCTGCTACGTTACCTACTGCCATGACCGACGATCACTTCTGGATGCGCCGGGCGCTGGACTATTCGCACCTGTGCCCCCCTTCTCCTACCGCCTTCAGCGTCGGGGCGGTGATCGTGGCTGACGGTCAGGAGCTGGCTTACGGGTTCTCCCGTGAAGCCGACGACAAGGTGCACGCCGAGGAATCCGCGCTGTCGAAGCTGGGCGACGTGGATCTTTCGCACGCCGTGCTCTACTCCACTTTGGAACCGTGCTCACACCGCACCTCGCGGCCTAAACCGTGCGCTCAGCTGATCATCGAGGCGAAGATTCCGCGGGTGGTGTTCGCCTACCGGGAGCCTTCGCTTTTCGTGACCGGTGAAGGAGCGGAAATGCTGACCGACTCTGGCGTCTCAGTCACTGAACTTCCAGAGTTCGCGGCGGACGTTATTGAGATAAACTCGCATCTATGGTGATGGGGGTCCATAGTGGACCCCCATCATGGGCTGCCCCCGGCCGCCACCGGATGGGCATGCTGTGTTCCTAGGGAGACCAGCCTGCGGAGACGCACCTTCGCCTCTGGTCTCCCGTTGCTCATTCGAGCATCTCGGTCACCGTTCCCGCAGCCACCGTCCGGCCGCCCTCGCGCACCGCGAAGCCGAGCCCTTGATGCATGGCCACGGCCGCCCCTAGCTCGACGGTCAGTTCGGCGGTGTCACCCGGGTTGACCTTCGGCAGGTCACCGAGCCGCAGCGATCCCGGAACGTCGGTGGTCCGGAAGTAGAACTGCGGCCGGTACCGGTCGAAGAACGGCGACCGGCGCCCGCCTTCTTGCGCGGTCAGGGCGTAAAGCTGAGCACGGAACCGCCGATGTGGACGGACCGTCCCGGGCGCGGCGATGACCTGGCCCCGGCGGACCTGGCCCCGCTTGATCCCACGGAGCAGAATCGCGGCGTTGTCGCCGGCCTGCGCCTGCTCCATCGCCTTGCCAAACGTCTCCAGCCCGGTGACCACCGTCGACAGCGTCTCGCCCAGGCCCACGATCTCGACCGTCTGGCCGAGCGTGAGCACCCCGCGCTCAATCGCTCCCGTGACCACGGTGCCGCGGCCCGAGATCGTGAGGACGTTCTCGACCGGCATCAGGAACGGAGAGTCTACGTCGCGATGCGGCACTGGAAGGTAGCGGTCCACCGCGTCCAGAAGGTCCACAATGGACTGCTCCCACACTGGGTCGCCCTCGAGCGCCTTGAGCGCCGAGACCCGGATCACCGGAACGTCCGCTCCGGGGAAGCCGTACTCGGTCAACAGCTCCCGCACCTCAAGCTCGACGAGGTCGAGGAGCTCGGGGTCGGCAGCCGTGTCGGCCTTGTTCATCGCGACGACCAGGTAGGGCACGCCCACGCGGCGGGCGAGCAGCACGTGCTCGCGCGTTTGCGGCATCGATCCGTCCATGGCGGACACCACGAGGATCGCCCCGTCGACCTGCGCCGCGCCGGTGATCATGTTCTTGATGTAGTCGGCGTGACCGGGCATGTCGACGTGCGCGTAGTGCCTGCTGTCCGTCTCGTACTCCACGTGCGCGATGTTGATGGTGATGCCGCGCTTGATCTCCTCCGGCGCCCGGTCGATGCCATCGAAGGCGACGAACTGGTTGACGGCCGGAAGGCGCTCCGCGAGCACCTTCGTGATCGCCGCGGTGAGCGTGGTCTTGCCGTGGTCGACGTGACCCATGGTCCCGATGTTCAGATGTGGCTTGGTACGCAAAAACTGGCTCTTAGCCATGGTGAAGTCCTCAATTGCCGATGGAAGGGCAGAACTCATGCAACGACACCCAGCTCCCACGTTCTGCGGATAAGGGCGAACGGGAGCAGGGTCAGCTATCCAGCCGGGTCTGCGCAGGGCACACGGCGGCGGCACCGGGCAGGAAAACACCTGCTGGTGCGAGCAAGCCAGCCGTGAAGGACATGGCGTGCACCGTAAACAGGACGGGACGGCCCGCGCAACCGGATTTGGTAGCGTCACGCCATGCCAGCCCGTAACCCCTACGCGGCCCCACCACTGCCGCCGCGGACAAAGCCACCGGTTCACTGGCTGAAGGTGGTGCTGGTCACCGTTATCGCCAGCTGCTTCGCCTGCTTCGCTGGTCTGGCGGGCATCGCCTATTTGGGGACCATTGACGACAGCGGGCCTTCGTCGGCTTACCCGCCGCCGCAGGCGCAGCGCTCGCCGCAGGTGTTTCTCGTCGTGCCGGCCACTTTGGGCGAACGAACGATCTTTTCCCATGGCGAGTTCAGCCAAGGGCGCGAAGACCTTCGCCGTGTCTTCGACCGCGAGCCGCGCTTTCACACAACCGCGGCGATGCTCGCGTCCTATGACAAAGCCCCGGGCGGCCATCTGGTCGACATCGCGATGAGTCCCTACTGGCCCAAGGGGCATGAGTCACCGGCGACGGTGAGCCAGCTCCTCGGCCGCTATGCCGAGTTGCGCCCTGAAGCCAAGTGGCTGGCACAAGAGCCGGCATCGACGGGCACCTACGGCGGCGAAGCCAAATGCGGGCAGGTAGAGACAGCTGTGATCTGTGCGTGGGGCGACTCCGAATCGCTCGGGATGGTCTTGTTCCAAAACTCCACTTTGGATCAAGCGCTGAAGGAGTTCCCGTTGATCCGCGAGCAGATCGAACGCAGGAGCTGACGACTGGCGTGGCGTAGCGCCGCCCTGGTACAACCATGACCATGTGGCGCATCGGGCAGCTGTTGGTCTTCATCCTGTTAGGACTCGGGCTGGCCCGGTTGCTATCCGTTGACGTGACGGCGGTTTCGCACTCGCCGTGGTACCAGTACGGAGCGTTCCTGCTGCTCGGGATCGGTCTCTACGGTGCGACCAACGGCATCGACCTGCGGCAAGCCAAGCAGGACAAGAAGATCATCGTGCTGGCCGTCACGGTCGGCGTCGTGCTCAAGGCGCTGATCATCGGCGGCTCGCTGGCGTTGTTCTGGGACGATCCGCTGTTTCTGATCCTCGGTGTCGCTGTCGCGCAAATCGATCCGCTATCGGTGGCGGCGCTGATGGGCGACGGACGGCTCAGCACCCGTGCGCGGACCGTGCTGGCGGCTTGGTCGTCATTCGACGATCCGTTCACCGTCGTGTTGTCGATCTACGCCGCGGCGGTGGCCGTCAACACGTTCGGTCTCGGCAGCGGCGTGCCGACCGGAACCAGCCCGGCCCTGCTTTACGCGTGGGATCTCGCTGGCAACATAGCGCTGGCACTCGTAGCGTGGCTGATCTGGCGCCTAGAGGCCGTGCAGGATCGTGCTTGGCTGCAATACCTTCTGCTGCTGGCTTTCCTGGCGGTCAGTGTCGTGTTTGGACTGATGCTGGGCATCGCCATCATCGGGCTGTTCGCCCGGCCGCAAAAGCTGGAGCCGCTGATCCCGCGCATCACCACCGCTGCGATGTTTCTGGCCGCCATCGTGCTCGGGTTCCTGCTCATCGATGGCATCGAGTTTGGCAAGGGCATAGCCTTGGGCGCCATGGCTTATCTCGCTCAGGCGATCGTGGCCGTTCCGCTAGCGCGCAAGTTTCCCCCGCTTGACCGGTGGCATCTGGCTGCGGCACAGCAGAACGGCATCACGGCCATCATTTTGGCGCTGGCGCTGGAGATTCAGTTTGACGGCGTCGTCGCGGTCGTCGCGCCAGCCATCATTACCGCCAACGTGCTGCACTTCGTGGTGAACAAGGTGATCGACCTGAACGAGCGCAAGCTAGCTGGCGTCGCGGGGTCTTAACTCGTGCACATTGGACCCGCCGCCTTCACCCGGTGTGTGATCGGGGTGCCGGCCACGGTTGCTCTTGTTGCACTTGGGGCACAGGCGGTAGAAGTCTTCGGCCTCGGTCATGCCGAGCCGCACGCGGATCGCGTTGGCTAGTTCCGACAGCTTCCAGTCGGTGGGGTCAACCCGTGTCTGGTTCAGGGTCACGCCGACGAGGAAGCCCTCGGTGCTCAAGCCGTAGTAGTACGCCGCGCCCTGCTCCACGTCATAAACGATGCGCACCAGCGAGCCGGTGTGCAGTCCGGGGTAGGCGATGTCGTGGTGCTTGGTGATAAAACGCAGGTAGTGCCCCATCCGGATGTAGGTTTCGCGCCGGGCCGCCTTCGGTCCACGGGCGAATGAGGCCACCTTGGGGTCGTCGAAAAGGTCAACGTAGAACTGGCATTCCGCGTTCTCATCGAACATCGCCAGGTAGTGCAAGTCTTCGACGGCGAGGGCGTTGCGGGCCAGCTCGATGATGGGCTGGCGCATGACGGTCGTCTCGTGATCGGCCGTCTCCTGCCACAGCGCGACGGCGAGCTTGTTGTGCTCGACGATGCGCACGGCACTGATGTCGCGCGGCACCTTCATGTCAACTTCGGCTTCGGCCCGGCGACGCCTTTCCCGGACCAGGTAAAGCCCAGCGCCGATGAGCAGGAAGCCCAAAGTGGACGCCAAGGCGGTCAGGATCGAGGCGGTGCCATCGGGCCAGATCAGGCTGGTGAGATTGTCTTCGGCGAATACGGCGGCCAAACCCGCTGCGGCGAGCACGAAGCCGATCAGGATCGCGTAATAACCAATGATGCTCTGGACATACCAATCCTTGGCCCGCTGGCGCATCAGGAGCCCAAAGATCAGCATGACCCCGATCGTCCCGAGCAGGATCGCCGCCCGCCGCGGATCATAGGGCTCGCGCTTGACGAAGGCGATAGCGGCCTCAAACGGCAGGGGCAGCGCGAACATCGCGAACAGCAGTTTGGCGAATTCATTACGCTTCGACGGCAGGTCGGTCTCGGGCATGATGGCATCGTGCCATCGCTATCCGTCGTTCGCTACCCGCTTACGCCGTCCAAAGACGACGATCAGACACCCAGTCCGGCACGAAGGCCTGAGGCGATGGTCCGGCGGATCTCCGTGTCACTCAAGCCGGCCTGACGGGCCGCCGTGGTCAGATCTGTCCAAATGCGACGCTCGTCTAGGTATCCCTGGGCGGCGAGCTTGCCGAGCGAATAGGCGGCCCGGTTGAGCGCGTCGTTGCGGCCGCCCGGCTGATATTGCCCCGCAACGACTTTGGGCACCGGGGCGTCGAGAATGCTGCGAACAGCCCGCTCGACGGCACGTTCGGCGTACGGTCCCGGATCGATGATTTCCCGCGGTTCGCGCGGCGGCGGTGGCCGTAACAGTTCAAGTAGCGGGGCAGGGCACGGCGGGAGATAGCCGCGTGAGTAACGCGCCCAGTGATAGCGGCGGCCCGTGGGGTGCAACGACGGCGGCGCGATGATGGAACCGCCCGCGCCCCGCCAGTCGACCTGCGCCAGCATGCCCACCCGGTTGCCGAACCCGCTGGGCTGAAACCACAGGTGCCAGCCCGCCCCGGTGCGCACGACAGGTCCCGTGGGCAGATCGCCCAGCAGGTCGCGCAAGGCTTTGAGCCCGAGCGGACCGTCCACATCGCACACATCCATCACCTCGCCGGTCCGCAGGCCGATGTTGGCTTGCGGCCAGCGTTTCCACCAGCGGCGCACCTGTACCGGATCGCGGCTCGCCTCGTGCACGCCGTGGCGCAGGCGCGGATGTTTGCCCGGGTTATCGCAGTGCTCCGCTGAACAGGAGCAGCCGCCGTTGACCGGTGTGTGCAGTGGCATGACGGCGATGCCGCGCCGGGCGTAGCCCAGAGCGGCATCCATCAGTGCCTCGCTCACGCGCTCAACGCTAGCCGGAAAAGTCCTCGGCGCGCAGACGGAAAAGGTAGTGCTTTGCCAGCGGGTGCCCGGGCTCGATGCGTGGGTGCTCGAAGTCAGCTTCTGGATCGCGGGTCATGCCGAGGCGGTGCATGACCGCCTGGGAGCGCAGGTTTTGCGGCACGACCATGGCCACGATTTCCGTTAGCCCGGTCGCGAAACCATGAGTGGCGCTGGCGCGGGCGGCTTCGGTCGCGTAGCCGTGACCCCAGGCCGCGCGGGCCATGCGCCAGCCAATCTCGACGGCCGGGGCGAACGGCGCGTCAAACGGCACCCACTGGATTCCCGTGAACCCGATGAACTGCCCGGTCTCACGCACCTCCACCGCCCACAACCCGAAACCGTATTGCTCGAATCCGCTTTCGAACCGGTCGATCATCGCGTCGCTCTGCTCGCGGGTCAGCAGCGACGGAAAGTTAACCATGACTTCAGGATCGGCGTTGAGCGCCGCATAGGGCTCACGGTCGGTGTCTCGCCAGCGGCGCAGCAACAGCCTGGGGGTGGTGAGTTCAGTCATTGCCCCACTATGGCATGAATGGCTTGCAGCCCAGCCACCTCGGCACCGTCAAGCACCCGCTTGGCCGGGAAGTCAAGGCTGACCGCCCGCCCCGCTCTGGCGCTCCACAACTGCCCGCCGCGGGTGGCGGCTAGCCCATGTAACGGTCCTCCCGCGTCGAACGCGGATGCGGTGTCGGACAGGGTGTTGCCAGCGGCGACGTAGATCCGCCCGCCTGCCGTCGCGGCGGCGGACGCTTCGCCGGTCAGTGGTGCGAAAGTCTTGACCGACAACACATTGAGCGACTCCGGATTGATCCGGGCGACGGTTCCGTGCGCGGCACTGACCGCATAGAGCAGGCTGCTATCCGGTGCCAGGGCGAGGGTGTGCCCTTCCGGGGCCGACTCGCCAAATGGTTTGGGCAGATCGATGCAGACCGCCCAGCCGAAGTCCAGATGCAGGGCGTGAATGAAGGCGTGAACGTCGGGAGAACCCGGCCGCACGCCTAGCAATTCGCCCGTGTGCTGGTGTCCTTGCTGGTGCGTATAGAGCGTGAACAGGACGCCGTTGACCGGGTCGTAGACGGCTTTGCGGCCGCTGCCGCGCATCGTCTCCTCCGCGCCGGGCGGCACGGGCTGCTTGTCCTTGGTACTCAACGGGTGTACGGCACCGGTCGCGAGGTCGAGCACCCGCACGCGGTATAGCTCGGGCTGACGCGGCGGGATGTAGTCGAGCAGGTAAAGCCGCCCACCGTCGGGAGAGAACGCCTCGGGCTCGAAGTTGCCGGGCAGGCTGAAGTCTTTTCCGCTGCCAGCGATGCGGATCTTTGTCATCACGCGGCTGGCGGGGCGGTAGATGCCTTCGCCCGAGGGCCCTTCGACCAGAGCCACCTGATCGCTGCCGCTGACAGCACGTGGAGTCCAGGTGCCCGGCAGCGTGCGGCCCGCCGCCTGCCGCATCACGGGAAGGCTCCAGATGGCCAGCTGCTCGCCTTGAACCGCGGCGAGCCTGGTGAGCTCGGGGCCAACGGCGGCGGGAGCGGGCGGGACTTTCCACGCACCGGTCGCGGTGTCAAGTACCCCCAGGCCTTCTTTATGCAGCGCAAGGGCTAACACACCGTCCACTTTGGCCTGTGGCGGAGCCGTCTTGGCGTCGCACGCGGCAAGGACACCCGCGGCCGCCGACCACATGAGAAATTGCCTTCTACCCGTCATGCCAGCGACGAGTCCTCAGGCGGGCACCGGGTTCCCCGTCTAGGACACTTTGGCGAGCCAGGAGCGATAGACCGACGCGAACGGCTCCAGGCCGCTGGTGATGGCCTCAGTCAGCCACTTAGCCGTGGAGGTCGCCTGAGCGACGATGTTCTCTGGGTAGCCGTAGCGGACGGTGTGTTCAGCGAACTCGTCTTCGTCCATGAGCCGGACCGTCCCGCTGGCCCGGTCCCGGATCACATCGAGATCTAGGTCGATCATCGTGACCTCGGTCGGGGCGGGCCACTGCGGTGGGGTCGTGACGTCGCAGTAGATTTCCGAGCGGCGGGGTTCACCGTTGAACCAGGCCGTCCACCAGGCATCGTGGGGAAACAGGCCAACGTGGCTGTAGGCCAGCTCGATCGGGGGTTCGCTGCCACGCTGCATGATTCCCCCGGCGGGCATGCCGGTCCAGATGCCGTGCTCATCCTCGCCGAGGTAGCGCATGGGGAGGTGCCAGTGCAGAGCGCCATCGAACTTGCGGTATACCACTTGGACCTCACGCATACCGGCACGCTAGCTCACGCGGGGCGGTGGGGCGGATGGGGCGTTCGTTTACCTGGCTGTAAGCGGCGCGGGTTAAGGTTGGGCGCAACTAGGTGGGGATGAGGCATGACGCAAGCACACGACTGGCCCAGCAGCCCGGCCGCAGCATTGACGCTGCTGCTGGACGGGAACAAGCGATTCGTAGCGGGCGAGCGCCTGCACCCCAACCAGGACGCCGACTATCGCGCCTCCATAGCACCGGAGCAGAAGCCGTTCGCGGTGCTTTTCGGGTGCGCTGACTCCCGCCTGGCCGCCGAAATCATCTTTGACCGGGGTCTGGGTGACCTTTTCGTGGTACGAACCGCTGGTCACGTGGTCGGGGCGGAAATCCTGGGCAGCATCGAATACGCCATCTCGGTTCTGGACACGCCGCTGATCGCGGTGCTGGGGCACGACTCGTGTGGCGCGATTAACGCCACGCTCGAGGCACTGGAGCCGGGCCATGCCCCGAGCGGCTACATTCGCGACATCGTCGAGCGGGTCATGCTCAGCGTGCTGGCCGTGCGCGACGAGGCGTTAGCCGATCCCGAGGTCGCCGTGATGGAGCACATTCGCTACACCACTGAGCTGCTCGTCGAGCGGTCCGCGCTCATCGCGGACCGTCTCGCCGAAGGCAGGGTTGGTGTGGTCGGGCTGTCCTATCGCCTCGCCGAAGGCAGCGTGCGCCGGATCTCCGGGCACGGCGTCTGACCTAGACGCCGGGCGCGAAGTGCTTCAGCGCCACTTCGACGCCTCCTGCGACCTCCTCGGGCGCCGCGGTGCCCGAGGCAGCGACCGCCTCACCCCAGGCCCGCACGGAGCCGGCTGAGAACTCTTGCCGTTCCTGGGTGAGTTCTGCGGCGACCGGGTCTTCGGGGCTTTGCCCCCGGAGAAACTGCCCCAGCGCGAGGAGCCCGCCGTCCCAGCCCGGGCCGACCCACAGGGCACCGGCACCGCTCTGGGCGATGCTGATCGGCACGGTGTGCTCGATTTCGAGCAGCGTCTCCTCGGCGGAGGTTTCCGTCAGCCGCACTTCGACGATGCTTGTCTCGCCGCCGTAGGTCATCTTCAGCAGATGTGGCTTGCCGCACTTGAGGATGTCGCCGCTGGCGTTGCCTTCGACTTGGAACGACCCGCCTTCGCGCAGGTCGCCGGACACTGGGGCGAACCAGCGCTTGATGCGCTCCGGCGTGGTGATGGCGTCCCAGACGTCTTCGGCGGTGGCGGGATAGGACCGTCGCACCACGACGGTGACGCTCTCGCTGTCGCCTTCGCCGTGACGGCGGACGTCGCGGTGGATAGCGTTGATTTCGTTGATGAGGTCAATCATTTTGGGGCTTCTCTTCCTCTCTAAGCCGGCGTTCGCGCTTGCCCCGGGCGATCTCTGTGCTCAGCGCGTCGAAGCGCTGGTTCCAGAACCGCCGGAACTGGTTTAGCCAGGCGTCGATTTCCTCCAGTGCGTCAGCGCGCACCGCGTAAAGCCGGCGGGTGCCTTGCGCACGGACACTCGCGAAGCCGTTGTCGCGCAACACTTTCAGATGCTGTGACACGGCAGGCTGCGAGATGCCGAACTCCTGTTGGACGACCTCTGAGACAGCACCTGAACTGAGCTCGCCACCAGCGAGCAGCTCGAGGATTCTGCGCCGGACAGGGTCGCCGAGCACATCAAAGGCGTGCATATGCCCACTATTTCAGTCACAACCTATATAAGTCAAGACTAAAGTTCGAGTGAAAGCCCAGCTTTAGCCGCGCTCAGGGGGCCGTCGAAAGCCTCGGCTGCCGCCGCGAGAGGCAGCGCCGGGTCGGTGCCGGGCCAAAAGTGGGTCAGCATAAGGCTTCTCGCCCGCGCTGCCGTGGCCTGGCGGCCCGCTGTGTACGCGTCGGTGAGATAAGCGCGCGAATCTTCCGGCACGTCGCGCGCGTAAGTCGCCTCAGCGATGAGGAGATCCGCGTCACATGCCAGCCGGGCGACTTCGGGAGAGGGCCCACTGTCGCCGGTATAGGCAAGGACCGCGTTACCAGCGGTGAGACGCAAACCCGCATTTGGTACCCCAATGTGGCAGCAACGCCGTCTCCGCCTTGAAGGGGCCGATCTCGAACTTTCCGTTGCCGGGGACTTCCCGCAGATCAAGGGCGGCGTCCAGCATCCGCTGCCCGTCCAGGGAGAGCACCGCGTTCAGAGCGCCTGGAAGGGCGTAAACCGGCAGGGCAGTGGGCTGCTGCGAACCCAAGAACCGCGCCCTGAGCAGGGGGTTCAAGTCAGCGCAGTGGTCGGGGTGGCCGTGGCTGATGAAGACTGCGTCGAGACGGTCAGCTGTCGTTAGCTCGAACAGCCGTGGAACGGTCGCATAGCCTAAGTCGATGGCGAGCTGAAACCCTTGGTGCTCAAGCAGAAACCCGCTGCAGGCGGAGCCTGCCTCTGGCCACGCCCCGCAGGCGCCGAGAACCGTCAGCCGCACGCCGCCATGGTAGCCATACCCGCGGTACGCTGTGCTCGCCGGACCGCCGATGACAGGAGGATGGATGGCCGCGCCGCGGGCATACCATGCGCTCATGCACGGCGACCACGTTTGCCGGCCTGTCAGCGATTCCGGCCTTCGCCGTGTCATGGCTGTCGACTTCGCACAGCAAGGACTCTGGGCCAATGACCGGATCCTGTTTCTCACCGACGACCCGGGTCCCAGCGCCTTACGCGAGTTGCTCATTGTCGCGGTGCCCGCGGCGGAGAAGGCTATCAGCCAAGGGCAAATAGTCATTCAGGCGGCGCGCGATGTCTATTTGCGGCAGGGCGCGGGCTTCGATCCACAAGCGACACTTGACACCCTGATCGCGGCGATCGAGGGCGCCGTCGCCGATGGCTACCAAGGCCTGCGCATCGACGGCGACCTCACCTGGCTTGACGGGACGGGCCCAGACATCGGCGCTTTGAGCGAATATGAGCTGGGCGGCAACATGCCCGTGCTCACGATGCCGGTGCTCGGCATGTGCCACTACAACCCGAGTGTGTTCGAGGCGGGCCACTGGGCGCGGATCGAGTCGGCGCACCCGGGGCACTATCCGGATGGTGGCGCGCTCACGGGAATCCGGGCGATCTGGCGCGACCCGGGAGTGCTCACGCTGACCGGCACGGCTGACCTCGCCAACGCGGCGGCCTTCGCCAGCCTGCTGCGGGCGGTGCCACAGCGGCAATCGCTCGTGGTCGACGGCAGTCAGCTTGAGTTCGCTGACGCCCACGCGATGGGACGCCTGCTAGCGCTCAGCTCCCGCCAGCCCACGACGCTGCGTGTCCCCGGAGCGATCGCCAACTACCTCAATCTCCTTGGTGCCGCGAGCCTTCCGGCGCTCACGCTCGAAACCTGCTGATCCCTTGCAGCCCGGCCTTCGAAGCCCACGTGACCGTGCGAGCAGGCCGGACACGGGTGTCCGGTTAGGACGGCGAGCCGATGGGGTCAGCCAGTTCCGTGCGCTGACCGGGAACTTCACGGTCAGCCCAGCCTCGCGGCAGGATGCGCAGCTCCGCGATCGCTTTGGCTGCCGTCTGGGGTTCAGCGGCGGGATCGTTGGCTTTGGCGATCATCAGGTCCAGCAGGCCGACGACCTCAAGGAGCGTGCGCACGACCGGATGTGGCCGCAGCACGCGCATCGTGATGCCCTTGGCCGAGGCCGCGTTGTGTGAGGCGACGAGCACGGCGATGCCGGTCGAGTCGAGGAACGTGACGTCGGCCAGGTCGATGTCGATCCACGTCAGGCCCGGCTGGCTGATAGCGGCGTCAACAGCGTCACGCAAGAGCGGGGCTGTGTTCAGATCAACCTCACCGCTTGGCTTCACCAAGGCGAGCTCTTGCCGGAAATCTATGGCGCACGACAGGCTCATGCTCGCCTCCCCCTGGTCTCGATCACGTTAATGCGGCCATCAATGTAGAACGACTCAACAGCGTTCGCGTTACTCAGTTTGATCTACCTGCTTGAGAGGGTGAAGCGCGGGTCCCTGCAAGACTTCGCCATCGATGCCAAAGCGCGAGCCATGGCAAGGGCACTCCCACGTGCGCTCGACATCGTTGAAGCCCACGACACAGCCCATGTGGGTGCACGTCGCGGAGACAAGATGGACCGTTCCGTCGTCGTCGCGGAAGGCGGCACACTTGGTGCCGTTGTGCCGCAAGATGGCCGCGGTGCCGGGAGCCAGCTCCGAAACGGCAGGCACCGGGGAAGAGTGCAACCGGTCGCCGACGTAATGCCCAGCCACCGCCGCAGTGGTTTTGAGGAGGCGGCCGACTTCCCGGGTTGGGTGGAACCGTTGCGGGTCATACAGACTCGCCCACGGCTGCGGTTCGCCGGTGATCGCGCCAGCGAGCAGTTTTCCAGACATGACACCGTTGGTCATGCCCCAGCCGCCGAATCCCGTTGCCACCCAAAGATGGTCAGACAGCCTTCCCGTGAACGGAAGCCGGTCGGTGGTTTGAGGATCCTGCGCCGCCCAGCGGAACGCGATGTCCTTGACCCGGAAGCGATCCTGGGCCCATGTCGTGAGCGCGTCGAGGCGCTCTCGCGTTCCGGCAGTGCCCGGCGCGAAGTGCTCACCCGTGACGATGAGGAGGCGATGGTCAGCGTCATAAGGAGCGGTGCGCACGGAACGGGTGTTGTTTTCGGGAGTGATGTACATGCCCTGTGGATCGTCCGCATTGGCGATCACACCGGCGACGACGAACTCGCGGTGCGGGACGAGCCGCGGGAAAAGATTGGGGCGGTTGACAATGGGGTAGTTGGTGGCGATCACGACCTCGCCAGCGCTCACTGAGTACCCACTGATGGTTTTGGAAATGCTCTCCATGCGCGTGTTTTCGTAAATGGTGCCACCGGCTTTGACAATCGCGTCGGCGAGGCCGAGCAGATAGCGCCGCGGGTGAAACTGCGCCTGGTTGTCGACTCTGACCGCTCCGGCGACCGGGAACGGTAATCCTGTGGTGGTAACGAATTGCGCGTCCAGTCCCGCCGCGGCGGCCGCTTCGGCCTCCTTGCGCACGGCGTCGAGATGTTCGCCGGTCTCGGTGTAGGTGAACGCGGGCACGCGCTCGAAATCGCAGTCGATGCCGAGCTGAAGTGCTGTCGTGGCAACGTGTTCGATCGCGTCCCACTGCGCGGTGGCGTGCAGTCTGGCGTCTGCCGGGCCGAGTCCTGAATACAGCAGGCTATGCAGAGCGGTCAGTTTAGCGGTGGTGTAACCGGTGACCCCGGCGGCGATGCGGTCCGCTTCGAGGACCGTCACCTGAACTCCGGCGCGGGCCAGCTCCCAAGCGGTGCACAAGCCCGCGATCCCGCCGCCGATGATCGCGACATCAGTACTCAGATCGCGTTCCAGGGTAGGAAAGGAGCGAGCGGGCGCCGTGTGCATCCAGTAGGACTCCGACAGCATTGTCCCTACATTCCCCACTTGGGCGCCCGCTACACCTCACTTCTTGGTCAGCACCCAGGACAGGCCGGAGCCGTCGGTGCGGGTGATGGTCAGGGTCGAACCACCGCACTTGTATTTGCCCTTGCCGAACAGAGGGTCAACGTCGATCGCGCCGCCGGTCTGAGCGGCCCCCGGGCCCATGTAGTCAGTAAGCGGGACCTTGTCGAACACACGGGTCTTGAGCGGAGCCGTGATGTCCACGGTCAGCTTGACCTTGCTGTAGTCGATTTTGCCCACCGGCTCCCACGGTCCTTCCAGGGACGTGGTGTCAGCCGTGCGAACCTGCCCGCTGGTCGTTCCGAAGTAGACGAACGAACCCGCGACGTTGGCCCCGGCTGCCGACGCCGTGAAGGTCGTGGCCTGCATCGCGGAGAAGTCCACTTCCACGATGCCGTTGGGGCCGATGATGACGAGCACGCCGCTTCCGCCGGACAGGCTCGCGCTAGCCGAGGGAGTGCCGCTGGCCGTCGTGCTCGCTTTGCCCGACGCCGATTGAGAAACCCAGCTGCCGACCGCGCAGGCCGCCATGGGCCCGCCGATGCCAACCGTGTTGCTGGGGCTCACACTGGGACTCGCGCTGGGCGACGTGCCGGCGTTCGGCCCGCAGCCGGCGAGCAACGCCGCTATGAGGGGTGCCACAATCGTTTTTCGCATAGATAGACAGCTACCCCAGCACCTGTTAGCGAAACATGCGCCGCTAGGCGCCAGGGTCCAGTTCGTACACCCGGCGCGTCGCTGCGGTCAGGGCGCGCTGAGCGAAACGAAGCGCGTGCCGTGCCTGGTTGAGCTCCTCAGCGAGGGCGGCCCGGCGTTGCCGAAGCTCATGGAGTTCATCGTCTGCTTCAGACAGTGCCTGCGTTGCCTGCACCTCAGCGTCTTCCGCACGCCGCAGCTCGGCTTGAGCCGCGTCCTGGGACTGCTTGGCTTCGGCTAGCTCCGCTTCATGTTCGCGCCGGGCGCTGTCGGCCGCCTTGGGCTTCGTCCGCGGTTCACGGTCAGCGCTGTCGTCCTCGTCGGGCCCTGCCGCCAGGCCGAAGCCGTCGTAGGCGACCGTCTTGGTTAGACGTCCTGACTGGACGGTCTTGGCGACATCCTCGTCGGCGAGCGCGGCGTTCAGCGTCGCCTCGATCTCGAACAGCGGCAGGCTGGCCTTGCCCGCGAGCTTCTGCGCCTCGCTGACCAGGGATGAGACGAGTGTGCGGCGCTCCTGGGCAAGTTTGCGTAACTCCGCACCTTGCAGCTCACGCTGGGCGTCACGCAGCTTGCGGGACAGGTCGGCCAGCTGCTTGATCAGGGCGGGCTTGTTGATGGCGAGCAGGTTGACCGCCCAGGCTCCCATCGTTGGCTTGCGTAGTTTGCCGAGGTCAGCGGCTGCTTTGACGTCACCGCGGGCCTTCGCCTCGGCCACGGCGGCTGTCCGGGCCTCGGTGAACTGGGCCGGGTCGACGCCGTAAAGCCGGCGGGTGATCTCATCCACCAGACCATTGTGCTGCGGTTTGACGCTCTGTCACACCGGGTCTCTATTTTGTACCCATGTTCTTTTCCTGCCCGTTGTGCACGGGTGGCTCACGCGACGAGATCGCCGGACAGGTCGCCGAGCATGGGTGGCACCTGACGGCCGTGCTGCCCAGCAACGGCCGGCCTGGCTGGGCTTACTCGGTGGGCCTCTGGCACACGTTCCGCCACCCGGAAGTCGCGATCTTTGGATTGCCGCCGGGACGCAACGGGCTGGTCAACGTGGCCGCCGAGGTGGTCCGTGAGGGACGCCAGCTCACGCCCGGTGGGGTGCTTTCTGAGGTCCTTATTGGTTACCCAATGAGTCTGCGATTAGCCGATCCGGCCTGGAGTGAGCTGTTTCCAGGGCTGGCGGAGTTCTATTCCGCCAGCCCGGTCCCTGTCGTCCAGCTGGTGTGGCCCGACCAGGATGGCCGCTTCCCGTGGGACAGGGGTTTCGACGAGTGCTTCCGGGAAAGCCAGCCGCTGCTGTGGCTCGCCGCTGACGATCACCCACCCGGCGAGTGGCTGCGGGTGCTGCGGTCAGCGCAGGCTAGCCAACGGCAACGATGAGGCCCCGCAGTTCATAGCCGGAGATCTCTTCTTTGATGGAAACCCTTGGCTCGCTTACCATCCGGAGCCCGTCCAGCGCGAAGAGCTTGGTGAGGAAGATGTCCGCCTCGCGGATCGCGATGTGGGCACCGGGGCACTTGTGCGGGCCGTCGCCAAAGGAGAGTCCTTCGTTCACCGGGCGGGCCGGGCAGACGGTCAGCGGATCGTCCCCGGCGGCGGCGGGATCGACGTTGGCGACACTGACCGCGATGTCAACCAGTTCCCCAGCCGGGATCCTCACCTCACCGACTGTCAAGTCGGCTGTGGTGCGGCGCTTGAGATTGCCGACGACCGGTTCGAGGCGCAGCAGCTCGTGCAAGATGGCGAAACGGTCCGCCTCTTCGGCTTTGGTGTAGCGCTCACGCAGCTCGCCGTCGGTGAACAGGTGCCAGGCCACCACGTTGATGAACTCCCGCGTCGTGATCATGCCGGCAGCGGCGAAAGTCAGGCACTCGCCGAGGATCTCACTGTTCGTGCAGCCTTCATTGATCAGGTGTGAGATCAGATCGTCACGCCGCTCACGCCGTCTCGTGCGCACAGCCGGGCGGACGTCTCCTAAGTAGACAGACAACCACGAGAAGTTCTGGCGGAAGAACCAGTACAAGCCGCTGGGGCTGATGAATCCGGGCTTGCCGAACTTCTCCGGGAAGAAGCGCTCCAGCCGCTTGTCGGTGCCAGGCTTGCTATCCGTGAGACCGATGACCGCCTTAGCCACGTCAACGGCGACACGGAAGCTGAGTTCGGAAAGGTGTGCTTGGCCATCGCGGATCAGGCTGGCGATCTCGCGATCGGTGATGCTGTGCATCAAGGCCCGGTAATGTTCGTCCACTCGCCGCGGCGTGAAATAGCGTGCCGTCTGTTTGCGGTGCTCACGGTGCTCCGGCCCATCGCGGTAGAGCACCGGGCGGCGGATCTTCGCGGGAAGCTTCTCGACCGACTCGATCCCTAGCCCCGCCTGGCGCGTGTCCGTGCTGCGCAGCACCGCGCGCGCGGCGTCGTAATCCTTGACGTGCCAAACCCCGTCAGCGTCCCGTTGCACCGGGCAGACGGCGGTCTCGCCCCTGCTGATCTTGCGAGCGTTCGCCATCCGCTATTTGTAGCGTGCCCACCAGGCTTCCGCCTCCGCTGCAAGGTCGGACTTAGGCTCGGCCGGGACCCGGCTCATGGACGCGAGCCACTGTCCTAACAGGTCAGACACATAGGCCGCGTCCTGCGGGAGCACCGACGTGTGAGCGCTGAAATAGGCCAGCAATTTCCCCGCGGCCGGGGATGCCGCATCGCACTCGGGGCACAGCGGCACGCTTCGCTCGCCGATAGTGGCGGTCAGCCGTGGCTTGCCCGAGCACCGGGGACAAGGCTCTCCACCGGCCCGGACCTCGACTTTGTTCACCGGGAGACCTTATCGTGCCGCTACCAGGCCGTCGCTGACGCCTCTATGTTTCTGGCGGGTAACCGTGTCATCATGACCGCATGAGGCAGGGTGTGGATGTTTCGCCGTTCTCGCATGACGGCTCCAGCAGCGTCGGGGTGCTGGTGTGCCACGGGTTCACCGGGTCGCCACACAGCATGCGGCCCTGGGCGAAACACCTTGCGGCGCAAGGCTGGACGGTCAGTTTGCCGCTCCTGCCGGGGCACGGAACGCACTGGAGCGACGCCAATAAGACCACGTGGCGCGACTGGTATGGCACGATCGAAGCCGCCTTCACCGACCTAAAAGCCAAGTGCGACAAGGTTTTCGTGGTCGGCCTGTCCATGGGCGGCACGCTGGCGCTGCGCCTTGCCGAGACGCAGGGCCCGCTCGTGTCCGGCCTCGTGCTCGTCAACCCGGCCGTCATCATGATCCGCTGGGACACCAAGCTGCTGCCGGTGCTGGGAAAGGTGCTGCGCTCCGCGCCCGCGCTGGGCAACGACATCGCGCTGCAAGGTGTCGACGAGGGAGCCTACGACCGCACACCGGTGCGGGCCGCCGCCTCGCTGCGCCAGTTCCAAACGTTGGTACGCAAGGAGTTGCCCGCTATCACCCAGCCGGTGCTGCTCTACCACTCCCTCAACGACCACGTGGTCGAGCCGGTCAACAGCGAGATCATCCTGCAGCAGATCGGGTCGGCCAGCAAGACCGAGATCGTTTTGCAGGACAGCTATCACGTGGCCACGATGGACCATGACGCACAACGCATCTTCGACGGCAGTGTCGAGTTCATCAACAAGTTGTCGGCCGACTGAGATTCATCTATATTGATCCTCCAATACCACTGGGTGCGGGTGGTCAGTCCCTGACCCATGTGGAGGATCCGTGCGAACCACGAAACGCGCGCTGCTGCTCGCGGCAGCCGTCACACTCCTCACCGGCGTGCTCACCCCAGCACACGCCGCACCCTCTCCCATCGCCTTCGCCCATGGCCTCGGGGCGGACCGTTCCGGCGGCTTCTACCGCGACGGCAACGGCGCGCTCATCGTCAACGTCACCGACGCCGCCGGGCTTGAGTCCGCTCGCGCCGCTGGCCTCAGCGCCAAGCTCGTGCGGCACAGTCTGCGCGCTCTAAACTCCTTGAAAGACAAACACGATCCGGGCGTACGCGGCACCGCCTGGTCGATCGACGTCGCCACCAACGAGATCGTGGTCGAGGCGGATTCCACCGTGTCGGCCGCTGATCTGGGGCGCTTGGCAACGGCCGTGTCCGCTAGCGGCGCTGCCCGGCTGGAGCGACTGTCAGGCACGCTGCAGCCCACGATCACCGGAGGCGATGCCATCTACGGCGGCGGCTACCGGTGTTCACTGGGCTTCAACGTGCGCAGTGGCAGCACGTACTACTTCCTGACCGCGGGACACTGTGGCAAGGTCGCGCCGGCCTGGTACACGTCGGCTAACCAAACGACGAAGCTCGGTGACACGACCAACGCCAGCTTCCCGGGCAACGATTACGCGCTGGTGCGCTACACCAACACGTCGATCACGATCGACGGTGGCGTTGGCGGGCAAGACATCGCGTCAGCCGCGGATGCTTATGTGGGCGAATCAGTGCGCCGTCGCGGGTCCACCACCGGCACCCGTTCCGGCACCGTCACCGGTCTAAACGCGACAGTCCACTACTCCAGCGGCGGCACCGTCAAGGGCATGATCCGCACCAACGTCTGCGCCGAGCCGGGCGACTCCGGCGGACCGCTCTATGACGGCAGCATCGCCCTCGGCTTGACGTCAGGCGGAAGCGGCAACTGCAGCAGCGGCGGCACGACCTTCTTCCAGCCGGTAACCGAGGCGCTCAGCAAATACCACGTGAGCGTCTTCTAGAAGCTCCTCTCCCTCCGGCAGGGCGCCCCCCAACCCCCAGGCGCCCTGCCCCCCTTTGTCTGCCTGCCGTTGTGGCCGTGCGCCTGCCGTTGTGGCCGTGCGCCAGCCGACCTAGTCGTGATCCACATCCCCCAAGGTGATCCACATCCCTTCGGACGTGATCGACTGGGCATTTGATCACGTCTCAACGGATGTCGATCACGTATGGGGATGTGGATCACGACTAAGCGTGCGGACGGAAAGGGCCAGCGACGCAGGACTAGCGGGAGGCGAGGTAAGGCGCGGGGGAGGTGATGATGGCGCTGGTGACGGTGCGGGCCGCGCCGATGATGGCCGCGTCGGCTCCTAGCGCGGATGGCCGAACCTCCAATGTGGACCACCGTGACGTCAGAACACGTTGCTGGAGTTCGTGTTCGATCGCGGGGGATAGCCATGGGGCCAGCGGTGCGAGGTGGCTGCCGAGGACCACGCACGGGAGGTCGAGCAAGTTCACGGCGCTGGACAGCGCGACACCCAAGGCGGTGCCAGCCTGAGCTAGCGCGGCAAGGACAGGCGGTGAGCCCTCGGCGGCGGCGCGCGGCAAGTCGGCGGACGGCAAACCAGAAAGTGACCGGATCGCGTCCTCACCGGCATATTGCTCCAGGCAGCCTCGCGAACCACAAGTGCAGTCAGGCCCAGCGGGATCCACGGTCACGTGGCCGAGTTCGCCGGCCCAGCCCTGCGTACCGGTGAATAATTGTCCATTGACGACAAGGCCGGCGCCGATGCCGATCTCACCCGAGACGTAGACGAAGCTGGACGGCTCGCTCCCGGGAAGGGCGTGTAGCTCGCCAAGGGCCGCGAGGTTGGCTTCGTTGCCACCGCTTAGGGGCACGCCGTCGATGTGGGCGGGGATCGGTGTTTCCGTCCAGCCAAGGTTCGGGGCGATGCGAACGGTTTGCTCGCTGACGAGGCCGGGCAGGGCCACCGTGGCACCGGCGATCGACAAACCTTGCGCGACAGCGGCTTTGTGCGCGGCGCGGGCGAGGGCGCCAAGGCCGGACCACGTCTGCGACGGGGTCCGTCCTCTTTGATCGGCCGTCAAGTGCGCTCGGTGCCTGACGTTGCCCGCGAGGTCGAGCACGCAGACCGCCAGATAGTCGACGTTGATTTCCATCCCTAGCCCGGCCGGCGTCGCGCCACTGAGCACGACTCCCGTCGCTGGGCGGCCGGCGCCGTTGGGCGGTGGCGGCGAGACCTCGGTGACGAGTCCGCCGGCGATGAGTTCGTCAACGATCGCCGAAACGGTGGCCCGGGTCAGCCCGCTCTGTGCCGCGATGGCCGCCCGTGACAAGGGCGCATTCCGGGCGACAAGGCGCATGACGACAGCCAGATTGTGCTCACGAAGACTGCGTTGCCGCGCGGGAAGATCCATAGCTTGACAAGGCTACACCATATTAGTTCAATGGCTAAACAAATACCGCAGCCGTCCCTGGAGGCCGAAGTTATGACGCCACAAAAGTCCGATCGTTTCGCCTTCGGTTTGTGGACCGTGGGCTGGCAGGCCCGAGACCCGTTCGGCGACGCGACCCGCGACTGGCTCGACCCGGTCGAGATCGTGCACCGCCTGGCCGAGCTCGGTGCCTATGGCGTGACGTTCCACGACGACGACCTGATCCCCTTCGGTTCGTCAGACGCCGACCGTGGCCTCATCGTCGACCGGTTCCGCAAAGCGCTCGACGAGACCGGTGTCGTGGTCACGACGGCGACGACAAACCTGTTCACGCACCCCGTTTTCAAGGAGGGCGCGTTCACGGCCAACGACCGTGACGTCCGGCGGTTCGCTCTCAAGAAGGTCATGCGCAACCTCGACCTGGCAGCCGAGCTGGGCGCCAAGACCTATGTGTTCTGGGGCGGGCGCGAGGGCTCTGAAAGTGATGCGGCTAAAGACGTGCGGGCCGCGCTCGACCGGTTCCGTGAGGCGCTTGACTTCCTCGCTCAGTACACGAAGGACCAGGGTTACGACATCCGCTTCGCCCTGGAGCCCAAGCCAAACGAGCCGCGTGGCGACATCCTGCTGCCCACGGTAGGGCACGCGCTGGCGTTCATCTCCACCTTGGAGCATCACGAGATGGTCGGCCTCAACCCCGAGGTCGGGCACGAGCAGATGGCTGGCCTGAACTTCGTGCACGGCATCGCTCAGGCGCTGTGGCACGGCAAGCTGTTCCACATCGACCTCAACGGCCAGCGGGGCGTGAAATACGACCAGGATCTCGTGTTCGGTCACGGCGATCTGCTCAACTCGTTCTTCCTCGTCGACCTGCTGGAGTTCGGTGGCCCAGACGGCACCGAGACCTACAGCGGCCCCAGGCACTTTGACTACAAACCGCTGCGGACCGAAGACACCGACGGTGTTTGGGCTTCCGCTGCCGCGAACATGACGACCTACCTGCTGCTCAAGGAGCGGGCCAAGGCGTGGCGCGCGGATCCGCGCGTGGCCGAGGCGCTGGCGGCGAGCAAGGTTGGCGAGCTGTCGCTTCCGACGCTGAACCCGGGCGAGTCCTATGACGCGCTGCGCAGCGAACCGTCCGATGTGGACGCTATCGCCGCACGCGGTGCCGCTGTCGTGGCCCTGAACCAGCTCGCGGTAGAGCACTTACTGGGAGCGGGGAAATGACACTGGTCGCCGGGGTCGACTCCTCGACCCAGTCCTGCAAGGTGGTCATCCGTGACGCGGAGACCGGTGCTCTGGTGCGCTCCGGCAGGGCCGCGCATCCCGAGGGCACCGAGGTTCACCCCGACGCGTGGTGGACCGCCTTGCACGAGGCGATCGCCGAGGCGGGAGGGCTGTCCGACGTGGCGGCCCTTTCCGTCGCGGCACAACAGCACGGCATGGTCTGCCTGGACCGGGCGGGTGCCGTCGTGCGGCCCGCCCTGCTATGGAACGACTTGCGCTCCGCGGGCGCGGCGGCCGATCTGGTCGCCGAGCTAGGCGCCGACACGTGGGCACAAGCCGTCGGGAGCGTACCCGTGGCTTCGTTCACGGTCACGAAACTGCGCTGGTTCGCCCGTCACGAGCCCGCCGTCGCGGCACGCACCGAGGCCGTGTGCCTTCCGCATGACTGGCTGACGTGGAAACTGCGCGGCAGCGCCGATTTGGGCGAGCTGACCACCGACCGGGGCGACGCGAGCGGCACCGGCTACTGGTCGCCCGCGCACCACCGTTACCGGGAGGATTTGATCCAGGCGGCGTTCGGCCGAGTACCAGCGGTGCCAAAGGTTTTGGGTCCTGCGGAGGCCGCGGGTCAAACACTCGGCGGGGTCGTGATCGGGCCGGGCACCGGCGATAACGCCGCCGGAGCACTGGGTGCCGGAGCGAGCCTGGGCGATGTCGTTGTCTCCGTGGGCACTTCGGGCACCATCTTCTCGGTTAGCGCGATCCCCTCGGCCGACAACACCGGCACGGTGGCTGGCTTCGCCGACGCCACCGGCCGGTTCTTGCCGCTGGTCTGCACGCTCAACGCCGCACGGGTGCTTGACGCGGCCGCGAAGATTCTCAGCGTTGACTTGACGGAGCTTTCCCGGCTGGCGCTGAGCACGGCGAGCGAAGGACTGACGCTACTGCCCTATTTGGACGGTGAAAGAACGCCCAACAGGCCCAACGCCACTGGCGCGATCAGTGGCCTGACGCACCGCAACAGCACCCCGGCCCACCTCGCGCGAGCGGCGGTGGAGGGAATGCTGTGCGGGCTGGCCGACGGTCTCGACGCGCTCAAAGCCCTTGGCGTCATCGCCAACCGGGTCATCCTCATCGGTGGTGGTGCGCAGGCCCAGGCGGTGCGGGAAATCGCCCCGGCTATCTTCGGCTGCCCGGTGCTGGTGCCGGAGCCAGGTGAATACGTGGCCGATGGTGCCGCTCGTCAAGCGGCCTGGGTGCTGTCTGAGGCCGCCGAACCTCCGTCTTGGCAACTGTCCGAAACACGCACTTACGAGGCTGATTTCGATGAGACGACCCGTGAGCGCTACCGGCTAGCGGCGCAGGATGAGGTTTAGGTCACCGAACTCGTGGAACAGGTAACCTTCCTGCACCGCCTCCCGGTAGATCTCGTCGAGAAGCGGTTTACCGGCGATCGCTTCGAGCATCAGCAAATGTGACGCCTTCGGCTCGTGGAAGCCGGTGATGAGCCCGTCCACGAGCCGCACTCCTGTCTCGGGCGTGACGACAAGTGAGGTCCAGCCGCGCCTGAGACCTTTCTGCGCCACGGTTTCGATCGCACGAACGGCCGTCGTGCCGACCGCGATGATCCGCTGGCCCGCCGCACGCGCCTCGTTGACGAGACGGACAGTCGCGTCTGGGATGTCGAAGCGTTCCGGGTACGGCCTTTCGTGAGCTTCCGCTGAGGCGACGCCGGTGTGCAGGGTCAGGGGAGCCAGCACGATGCCCATGCTCACTAGCTGTGTCACCAGATCCGCCGTGAACGGCCTGCTGGCGCTGGGCATCTCCGCGCTGCCCGGCACCTGCCCGAAGACCGTCTGGTAATAGCTCAGCGGCCAGTCAGCGTCCACATAGGAGTATCTGATGGGTTTTCCGTGCCGCATCAGGTATCCCGGGACATCGGCCGTGCTGACGGTCGCGACCCACAGGCGGCCTTCTGAGTACGGCTCCTTCAACAGAACGCTGACGTCGCCCTTGAGATGCAGAACGCCTGCGCCGCCTTGATAGTGCCGTGGCTCCACCACCCACGACCCGTCTGGCAGTTCGGTGGAGAAGTGAACAGCCATGCCGTCCACGGTGGAGACTGCCGCTGGCAATGTCGCCGAGGTGTTGATGAGCAGCACATCGCCGGGCAGCAACAGCGACGGCAACTCAGTGAACCGGTGATGGGTCAGCCCGTGCGGGGTCGCGGCTAGCAAAGCCACGTGGTCACGGGCCAGCCCGCGAGCCTCCGGCGGCTCGTGGGCTTCCAGATAGGTGACTGTCATCGGCGTTCGCTCCAGATCAGCAGACGGTGGCCATCGGGGTCGGTGAGGAAGCGGCCGTAATGACCGCGGGGGAAAACAGTCCCGTCCGGCCCGGCCTCCTCCCACGTCGGGACTTCGATCGCGATCGGCGGGGGATAGGCGGGATGTCGCGTTTGGACGATCTCGATCCGCCCGTCGCCGACACCGAAAACAAGACCGTCGTCAAACGAGTCGACGACAGGCAGCAGCTTTTCGTAAAAGATCCGAGACGCGTCGAGCGATCGCACTTCCAGCGGTGCCCACAACCTCATGACGCCGGCTCCCTTCGGTCGCCGGGGCCATGAGGCATTAACCTCGCTGTTATCCCGATTCGCTCGGGCAAGCCCTCGCTCATAGTTGATACCGCCCCGACGGAGGGCGCTTGCCGAGCAACTCGATCAGCCGCGGTGCCACCGCCGAGGGCAGCGGACGGTCCGAGATGTCTTCGCCCGGATAGGCGTCCTGGTGCATTTGGGTGCGCAGGTCACCCGGATCGACCTGCCAGACGGTCAGCGTTGGTTCTTCGACGGCCAGCACACGGCTCGCCGCTTCCAAAGCCGCCTTCGACGATCCGTAAACACCCCAGCCCGCATAAGGTTCGGGAGCCGCGTCCGACGTCACGTTGACGACGATCGCGTTACGCAGCTTGGGCAATGCTTCCTGAATGAGGGCCAGGGGTGCGAACACATTCGTTTCGAAGACATCCCGGAACGCGTCCAGCGGAGCGGTGCGCAACGGTGGTAAGGGGGACGGGCCGAGTGCTCCAGCGTTGTTAATCAGCAAGTCGATGTGATCGAGCTGCGACACCAGCGCCTTGCGGTGAGCGGGATCGGTGACATCACCCGTGACCACGGTGACGCCCTCCTCCTCAAACGGCGTGCGGGCATCGGCGATGACGGTCCAGCCGTGCTGAACGAGGACGCGGCTAAGTTCCCGGCCGAGGCCCCTGGAAGCTCCGGTAACGATGGCGTTAGGCATGTCATCGACGCTAGGCACGGATTGAGCGCGCGGAATCGGTCCACGGCCGCCATGTGCCTACGCCATTAGACCTAGGACCAATACCTCATGCGTGCTCCAGCGCGGCAGGATACCGTCGAGACATGCCCACGCCGCTGGAAGAGGTTAGTGCCGCGGTCCTCGCCGTGAGCCGCCAGCTTTCGGTGCGGGAGGTGCTGCAAACGATCGTCACCGCGGCGCGCGGGTTGCTCGACTGTCAGTACGCGGCGCTGGGCGTGCCCGATGACCAGGGCGGCTTCGCCGAATTCGTCGTGGACGGGGTGCCTGACGAGCAGCGTGCCGCGATCGGGCCGATGCCGCGCCAGCACGGGCTGCTGGCGGCGATGCTGACCGACCCCAAGCCACAGCGCCTCGATGATGTGCGCAGGGATCCGCGGTTTGGCTGGTGGCCGCAGGCGCATCCGGTTTTGAAGGACTTCATCGGAGTACCCATCAATGATGGTCGTGAGATTTTAGGTGCTCTATATCTGGCCAACAGCAAACGTGGCAAGTTCACCGACGACGATGAGCGGCTGCTCGCGGTGCTCGCCGCCCATGCCGCGATCGCGCTGACCAACGCCCGCTTGTTTGAGCAGTCGCGCGAGCTCGCGCTGCTGGAAGAGCGGCAGCGCGTCGCGCGGGAACTGCACGACGCGGTGGCGCAAAAGCTGTTCAGCCTGCGGCTCATCACGGAATCGGCCGCCTGCATGGTGCGCCGCGATCCTGACCGGGCCGAGCGCGAACTCGCCGAAATCAAGCAGCTGGCCGCCTTGGCCGCCTCAGAGCTGACCGAGGTCGTGGCCGAGATGCGCCCACGGGAGCTGGCCGACGCGGGACTGGCAGAAACGCTAAGGCGCAGAGTGGCGTTGCTCGACCGGATTCACCTCCCCGAGCTGCGTTTCGTGTCCACGGTGAAGCAACGGTTCCCGGCGAAAATCGAGGAGGCAATGCTGCGCGTGGCGGAAGAGGCTCTGCACAACGCTTTGCGGCACTCCGGGGCGAAAAACATCACCCTCGAGCTGTCCATTGCCGACGGTGTGCTCGGCTGCGAGATCCGCGATGACGGAGTGGGCATCGACCCCGAAGACGTCAAAGGCCTTGGCCTGGCGTCGATGCGCGAGCGGGCGGAACGTGTGCACGGCACGCTGACCGTCACGCAAGCCAACCCCGGCACGATCCTGAAACTGGCGGTGCCCCTTGACTAAAATCCGGGTTCTCATCGCCGACGACCACGAGATGGTCCGCCGGGGACTGAGCACTTTCCTTTCCCTGCACGCGGATATGGAAGTCATCGGTGAAGTCTCCACGGGCGCCGCGGCCATCTCGCTGGCGTCTGAGCAGAAGCCCGACGTCGTCCTGCTCGACCTCAAGATGCCGGGCGAAGATCCCGTGCACACTGTCCGCGAGCTGAACGGCACCAAGGTGCTCATCGTCACGAGCTTCACCGAGGTGTCCCAGCTGCTGCCCGTCGTGCGCGAAGGTGTCGCCGGAGTCGTGTTCAAGAACATCGACCCGTCCGCGCTGGCTAACGCGATCCGCACCGTCCACAGTGGCCACGTGCTGCTGCCACCGTCACTCGCCGCCGCGATGACCGAACCGTTCACCAACCGCCTCGGCAGCCTCACCGCCCGCGAGCGCGATGTGCTGGCCGAGATCGCCCGCGGCCGCTCCAATCGCGAGATCGCCCGGATTCTCGTGTTAGCAGAGAAGACCGTGAAGACTCATGTCTCGAGCATCTTGATGAAACTATCCGTCGAGGACCGCACCCAAGCCGCTCTCTACGCGGTCCGCCACGGGCTCGTCACCGATTAGGGACAACGTCACGGCGGGGCGTCAGCGTCGAACACAGTATGCGAATGCGTATCTTGGCGGCGGCCCTGCTAATCGTCGCCGGCTGTCAATCCAGCCCTCCTGCCCCCGCCGTTTCTTCGGCTCCCGAGCCCACGCCGAAACCGGGTGACACGAAGTTCAGCATGACCTGGAACGGCAAAGAGCGGACCTATCACGTGCATGCTCCGGCGAACTACGACGGCAGCAAAAGTTTGCCCGTCGTGGTGGTGATGCACTTCTATCCCGGCACGGGACCAGAAGTCGCCGTTACCAGTGCCATGAGTGCCAAGGCGGACAAGGAAAACTTCCTCGTCGTGTACCCAGACGGTTTCGCCGCCGGAATGAACGCCCTCGTGTGCTGCGGCAGTGAAGATGACGTCGGCTTCATCAAGTCCATAGTGGGCAAAATGGTGAAGGACTGGAAGGCCGACCCTAAGAAGGTCTACGCCACGGGCATCTCCAACGGTGCGGACATGTCCTACCGGCTTGCCGTCGAAACCGACCTCTTCGCCGCGATCGCTCCCGTGAGCGGTGCCTACAGTGGACAGCTCACTACCGACGCGGCCTACATGCCCAAACGGCCCGTCTCGGTGATTCAGTTCGCCGGTGGGCTGGACCGTTTCTACGCCAGGATTAACGCCGGCTTGGAAACCTGGCAGACCCGGCTCAAGTGCATGCCAGCAGGTCAGACGACAATCACGGGCGATGTGACCAGAACCGTGCATAAATGTGGCGATGGCAGCGAAGTGGTCGTTTACCGCGTACCCAAAATGGGTCATAGCTGGCCCGGGGCCAAGAGCGGCGGACTGAGCGATCCCAACGCGGGCATCGACGCGACCGACCTGATGTGGGAATTCTTCAAGGCGCACTAGGTGATGGGGGGTGCGGGCAGGCGCACCCTCCGTTAGGATCCGCGACGTGGAAACGATCACCGCGGGGGAGTTGGAGCTGGCCTGGGCCATCGAGCCCACGGCATGTGTTGCCGTACCAAACGGTGTCCGGGTGACGGCGGCCGGCGGATCCGACATCTTCATCAGCCCCATGGGCGTCGTGTCCAAAACCGACGCCGCCCGTGCGCTAGCGCCCGTTCCGGCGGGCGATTGGCAGCTCAAGGCCCGCGTTAAGGTCGGCTTCAAAGACTCGTGGGACGCGGGCGCGCTGTTCATCTGGATCAATGAAAGTCATTGGGCGAAGCTGAATTTCGAGCGGTCCACCGACGGTGTGCCCACGGTTTTCTCCGTCGTCACGCGCGGCACGTCCGATGACGCTGTCGGGTGGGCGATCGCGAGCGAATGGCTGTGGCTGCGCATCAGTTTTGTCAGCGGTGCCTTCGTTTTCCACGTGTGTTCCGATGGGCTCTCATGGCAATTGGTGCGCCAGTTCACGCTCGAAGGCGAAGGCCCCGTTCTCGCCGGCATCGAAGTGCAATCGCCGGCGGGCGACGGCTGCGACGTCACCTTCGAGCACTTAACCTTTACCCGCACCGCTTTGGAGAAGCTCTAGATCCGGAAGCCCAGGTCGGCGTCGACCACGGCGACCTCCATCTGTGCTTTCTGCAGCCGTCCGGAGTAGTCCCAGTTCACCGCTTGCCACCGCGTGAACTGGTCCAGCACCCACATGCCCGACTGCCTGCTGCCGTTGCCCGATTTTCCGTTGCCACCAAAGGGAAGATGCGCCTCCGCGCCCGAGGTGGAATTGTTCACACTGACCATCCCAGCGCCAATCCCTTTACGGAACGCGAAAACCTCCTGCGGATCACGGGTGTAGATGGCGCTCGATAGCCCATAACCTGGCGCGTTCGCCAATTCAAGAGCCTCTTGCAACCGGGTGTACGCCGTGAGCCCGACCAAAGGCCCGAAAGTCTCGTTGTCGAAAAGCGCGTCGCCCGGCCTGACCCCGTCAACGATCACCGGGTGGTAGTAGAGCCCCTGTTGCGGGTCGCCCACGAAACCGTTGCGGTCGCTGACGATCCTCCCTATCTTGTGGCTGGGCCGGTGGTGGTCCTTTATCCAGCCCAGGTGCGACTCGTGGGAGTCAGCGAACTTCTGGTCGAGCAACGGTCCATAAAGGACAGCCTGTGTCGGGTCACCGATCACAGCATTGGCCACCGCGGCTTCAAACCGTTGCGTGAACACGTCTTTGACACTCTCGTGCACGATGACGGTGCCCAGCGACGTGCAGCGCTGGCCAGCCGTGCCGAAGCCGGCGAACAACGCGCCCTCGACCGCCAAGTCCAGGTCGGCCGATTCCGTTACCACCATGGGGTTCTTGCCGCCCAGTTCCAGACACGGCGTTTGCAGATGCCGTCCGCACAACTCACCGATCTTCCGGCCGACTTCGGTAGAGCCGGTGAAGCCCACCTTTTGCACGAGCCCTTTGTCGAGCGCCTGCGACAGTCCCGCGAACGTTTCCGGCCCGTCGGCGTGCACGAGATTCAAGACGCCTTCTGGCAGACCAGCTTTGACGAAAAGTTTGGTGAGCGCTTCGGCGCACGCTGCGGCGTAGAGCGCCGGTTTCCAGACGACGGTGTTTCCACACAGGAGCGCGGGGATGAGGTACCAGCTTGGCACCGCGACGGGGAAGTTGCCGGCGGTGATAATGAACGCTGTGCCAACAGGTTCCCGGAACGTGAACAGTTGCTTCGACGGCATCTCCGACGGCACGGTTTGGCCGTAAAGCCTTCTGCCCTCGCCGAGGAAGAACCGGCACGTGTCAACGATCTCCTGCACTTCGCCGCGGGCTTCCGTGAGCGGCTTGCCAATCTCCGTAGTGACCAGAGCGGCGAGCGTCTCGAAGTTCGCCTCCACCAGCGTGCCGATGTTGGCGATGATCTGCCCCCGCACCGGCGCCGGAACATCCGCCCACGCGCGCTGCTTCTCACTGGCCGTCTGGCACACCGCCACGATCGCGTCGACGTCCCCCAACCCAACCTCAGTAACAACTTCACTCAACCGGGCCGGGTTCGTGCTGGCATACGTCCGCATCCCCGCACCCTACTATTCCCCCTCCCGCGCCCTCACGCTCTCGCCACTTCCCCCCCGGGCCTCCCCGTTCCCTCGGCCTCCCGCTTCCGCGCCGGTAACGCTGACCACGCTTCAATGCCTGCTCCCGGCCTCGCTTCCCTGCGTCTCCCGCTTTGTTCGATGGCCTGCTTCGCAAACGCCTGCGGCACCCCACCCCTTTGCTGCCTTTTGGGACTGCCGATCTTGAGGCGTGATCCACAGCCGGATAAGGGTGATCAACAGGTCATTTGATCACTCCTATTGGGCTGTGGATCAACGTGAGTGATCGACTCTGCGGCTTGGTGGCTCGGTGGGTGCTCGCTTCATCGAGATCCACAGCCCAAAGACAGATCCACAGCCTTTGTGACGTGATCAACGCGGCTTTGGATCACGTCCCAAAGGCTGTGGATCACGTTTCGGGATGCCGATCAAGACTGAGTCAACAGAGAAGGGTCTAAAGACAGGAGGCGCAAGGCAAGGTTCGGCGGGGCTAGGCCAGTTGGGTCACTGCGTCGCCGGGTCGCCGCCGCCGCGGTCCACGCAATCGGGTGCAAGGCTGGGTCGAATGTGCATTGCCAGAGCCGGACGGGAGGCGAAAGCCGGGGCAAGCCCGGTTGGCAGGGCCGGTGCGGAAAGCGAGGGCAAGCACGGTGGGCAGGGTGGGCGCGGAAAGTAGACGGTGGGCAAGCGTGGAAGAGGGCGGCATTCGGAAAGGCGGAGGCCCGGCGCGTGCAGGCGGGCACGTGCCGGGCTTCCTGGTTGAGGCGGTGATTCGGGGGCCGAGACCGTGACTCGGTCGGAAACGACCGAGCCGGTCGACGGGTTATGCGGCGGTCGAGCTGGCCAAGGTGGCCGGTGTGGAAGAAGCCGCCGAAGGGGAAGCGGGAGAAGGGGAAGTGGCGGAAGCGGAAGGTGCGGCGGTGGCGGGGCTGGGGGTCCAGCGTCCAACCGCGACCAATGCCAGGCCAAGCACGCTCCAGAGGCCAAGCGCCAGAAGCGGTCCTGCCGATCCGGCCCAGCCGAAGTAGGCGGCCGAGCGGAGCAAGGTTGAGCCTGCGCCAATGGGCAGCCACTGGCCAAAGGAACCCCACGGCTGGGGGAGTAGCTCGGGAGCTGTGGCCACGGCACCTAACGCGTTGCCGATCAGGAAGACGGTCAAGGCTCCGATGCCGATGCCGCGTGGGCCGGCCACGGCTCCAAGTCCGGCGATGGCCGAGCTGATTGCCAACGCCAGCAAGGAGATAGCGGCCGCGCTGGAGAGGTAGGCCGACGGCAGTACCGACAGCCAGCCTTGCATGACGGCAGCGGACACGAGTCCGGTTAGGACGGAGAAGGTCAGCACTCCTGCCAGCCGGGCAGCCCGTGTCCGGATGAGGAAGATCAGCAGTACCCCGATCGCCATGCTGGTCAGCGCAAGGGGGAAGAAGCCGCCAGCGAATCCGCTTCCGCGCGGGTCGCCGGACGTCAACGGGACGATGTCGGTCACGGGAACTGGCTTGCCACCGCCGAGCTGGGCTGCCGACTGGACGAGCAGTGACGACACGGCCGGGCTGGCAGCAGACGCCACGTGCAGCTGGAGGCCATTAGGACCGCCAATGAAGGCGGCATAAACCTCACGTGAGCGGATCGCTTCATCGGCCTCCTCGGCGGAGGCAACGGAAACCACCGAGAACTGACCGGTGGACGGCAGTTTGACCTGGCCAACCACGGCCACGGGCAGGTCACGGGGTGCGGTGTTAGCCGCGGGTCCCGCGAACAGGGGAACGAGCAGCGCCTGCAAGGCCACGAGGCCAGCGGCGACTCCGAGTGCCATGAGCAGGGTCTTGCGAGCCATCAGGACTCCCTAAAACGAATGTTCGTTCTCTAATAACCAAGAGCAAAGCATGAACCGCGCTCATTCGTCAAGAACGAGCATTCGTTTTACACTGAGACCCATGCCACGCGTATCCGAAGAGCACCTAGCCGCCCGTCGCCGCCAAATCCTGGACGCGGCTCGAACGTGCTTTCTGCGCGAGGGCTTCCACGCCACGACGATGCACCACGTGATAGCTGAAGCCGGTCTGTCCGTGGGCGCCGTCTACCGGTACTTCAAAAGCAAGAACGAGATCGTCAAAGCCATCGCCGAGGAAGCGTTCATCGAAATCGATAAGAGAATGGGTGCCGCGTCCCAGCGTGAGCCCGCGATGTCGGTGCTGGAATTCGCCGAGCACGCGATCTCGTTCATCGACGCGCAGTCAGGCCCGCAGGGCGCTTTCCGCATGGCGCTGCCGGTCTGGGCTGAGGCGCTGCGCGATCCCGTGCTCGGAGAGTTCGTCAACGGCAAGTTCTCCAAGATGCGCGGTCATTTCATCCTCGCCGCGAAACGGGCTGGCGTAAGCAATCCCGAAGCCGCCGGGACTGTCCTCTTTGGACTCATCCCGGCGTTTGGTGTCCAGCGACTGCTCACCGGGTACCCCGATAAAGAAACGTTCTTCGCTGGAATCAAAGTGTTGATGGAAGGCTAGGCGAGCGCCTGCCACCAGCCGTCGACTTCCACCGGATCGTTGGCGATCACGCGTTCGCCGGGTCGTGGCACCGCGAGCGTGATCTCACGTTCCTTTGCGGCGGACCAGATTTTGTCCACTGGTTCGCTCCATGAGTGCAGCGCGAGGTTGAAAGTGGCCCAGTGCACGGGAATCAGCAGTCCACCTTGGACATCGAGGTGTGTCGCGATCGCCTCATCGGGCATCATGTGAATGTCGGGCCAGTAGGGACTGTAGGCGCCGATCTGAATCAGCGTGATGTCGAAAGGCCCGTGCTGCGAACCGATTTCGGCGAACCCGGGGAAGTAGCCGGTGTCGCCCGTGTAGAACACCTTGTGCCGCTGTCCCGCGATAACCCATGAGCCCCAAAGCGTGCGGTCGCGTTTGAAGCCGCGTCCAGAGAAGTGGCGTGCCTCGGTGAGAATCAGCTCCACGCCGCCTAGCGAATAGCTTTGGTTCCAATCGAATTCAACAACGCGGTCAGCCGGGACTCCCCACACCCTCAGATGCGCACCCACGCCGCGCGGGACCAAGAAGACCGCTTTGCTGGTACTCGTTAGGCGAACCACCGTCGGCATGTCCAGATGGTCGTAGTGGTCGTGCGAGATGAGGATCGCGTCGAGTTCCGGGAGCTGTTCTATAGCGGTGGGCATCGGGTGCAGCCGCCGTGGCCCTGCCCACGAGAATGGCGAACACCGCAGGCTCCACACCGGATCGATGAGCACACGCTTGCCTTCGATCTCCACGAGCGCGGTCGCGTGGCCGAGCCAAACGACGTTGAGCCCCTGAGCGTCACCCCATGTGGGCGTCACGATCGGCACGGCTCCCGTGGGCTTGCGCTTCTCCTTGCCGAACAGGAGCTCGCGGAAGATCTTTGGGCCTGATCCACGCGGGATCACCGACGCGGGAGTCGTGTTCACGTAGACCTTGCTCCCAGGGCGAGCCCCGAACGCACGCAACATACTCCGAGACTATCTCTATGGCAGGATCGCTGCGATGAGCACTGAACTGCCGAAGAAAGTCGTGGCGGCGGGCATGCTGTTCCACGATGAGCGGGGCCGGGCGCTTCTGGTCGAGCCGACCTACAAACCGCTGTGGGAGATTCCGGGCGGTGTCGTCGAGGCTCTTGAGTCTCCGAGCGCGGGTGCGCGACGGGAAGTCCTTGAAGAACTCGGTTTAGACATCACCCCTGGACGGCTGCTGGCTCTGGACTATTCGCCGCCCCGCGACGGCCGCAAGCAGGAAGTCCAGATCATCGTGTTCGACGGCGGGCGTCTGAGCGACGACCAGCTTAGGCGGATCAGGCTCCAGGAAGACGAGATCGCCAGCTATCGCTTCGTAGAGATCGCTGAGGCGGAAAGGCTTCTAGCGCCCATCCTCGCCCGCAGAGTCAAAGCATGCCTGGAAGCGCTGAAGACCGGGGAGACGCTCTACCTCGAAGACGGCATGCCCCTGCCTTAGGCGGCGCGGCGAAGCGGCGACGCCATGCGGGAAACGATGCCCGGGGAAGCGACACGGCGAAGCGGCAAGCAATAAAGCGACACGGCTAGGGCGGGCACGGGCTTAAGCGTCGACGGGGACGAGGAAGCCGCGGGAGACGAGCTGGGGCACCAGGGAAGCGGTGCTGGCAGACAGCGCGACAGGGTCGGCCTCGTGGGCGATGGCGGCCTTGGCGATCTGATCGCGCAACGGGACGGTGCCGTCGCACGCGCTGACCGCCGCGGCGACGACCGGGCTGACTTCCTGTGCCCAGCGCAAACCCTCGGGCAGGGCTAAGACTTGGCGCGAGATGTGCCATTCACCGGGCGCGGTTAGCGTGGCGTCCTGGCGCAGGCGTAGCCCACCGGTGGCGGCGTAGCGCTGCGTCAGCAGCGCGTGCCGGTGCTCACGCAACCAGTCTTGCCTGGCGAACCAGGGCCGGATATGTGCCCCGAGCGAACCTTCGACGCGCTGGAACATGGTGTCGCAGTGGACGACCGGATCATCGCGCCGGGACCGGCGCAGGCTGATCAAACCGGTGCCCACGGCACTGATCTGATGCAGTTCAAACCAGTCGAGCCAGGCTCCTTTACGGGTCTGATCGGTCCAGCCCTCTACATAGGACAGTGGCTCGGTCACCGACGTTTGCAGCGCCCACACGTCACAGCCCGTCGTGTGGACCCAGCTGGCGATGCGCTCCTCCCAGGGCTGTCCGGCCACGTGCGCCCAGGTGCCGGCGAATTGCATGATGCCGCCATCGTCAAGCGACTCCGCCGCGACGCGAGCCAGTTCCGCGCACATGCCGTCGCCTGGGCGGCCCCAATCGCGGTACAGGTTGGCTGACACGATGAGCCCAAACCTGCGCCCCGCGACGGGTGTCCCAAGGTCGCCGTGCTTGAGTTCCCAGTCGAACCCGTTGAGCGCACTCGTGGTCGCGGCGAACCTCAGCGCCCGGTGTGACAGGTCGGTGGCGGTCACCTGTCCCGTGTGCGTGGACAGGTGCAGCGATTGCACGCCCGACCCGCAGCCGAGATCGAGGGCGTCGCCGACACTCGCCCGCGTGACGGCGCTAGCCATGCTCAGGGCGGCCGGGTTGACGCCGCTCACCCGGTCTGTCGTCTGTGGACCGCGCGGAAAGTCAGCGGCCAGCCACCAGGACTCATAGGGCCTGACCTGCACTTCGGCGCGTACGCCATCGGAGTCTTCGCGTAAGAATCCAGCCGTGATCGCTTCGCCAAGCGTGAGTGGCGCAAGAGCCTTGCTCACGTGCGCGGCCTGTTCCGTGCGCCCGAACCAGAGCACCCGGATGAGCGTGCTCAGCCTGCCCAGATCCACCGTGGCGCGCATCATCGCAGCGGTGTCGTTCTGCGACAGTGCCGCCGCGACCACCGAACCGAACCGGCGAGCGATCCCTTCCGTCGTGTACTCCGCCGCTTCCATAGCCGCCCGGAGTTTCTTGATCCCAGCCGAGTCCAACAGTGCCTTAGCCACGCATAGTTAACGCGGCCCGGGTCACGGTGACGCGGGCGGGAGTTGCTGGCCGGAACGGATCGTCCGGCGGGCTCTGGTGACGGCCTCGACGATCCGCGTGCCACGTCGCTGGAAACCAAGTGCCTCAATGGTTTCCTCGACGACTTCGGCTTCGGTGCGGTTGAGGCCGTCGCTTTCGATCCACGCGACGAACTCGGCTAGCACGTGCTCCGGCAGATCGCTGATGGCTTCGAATTCGGGCAGCTCAGGTCGTGGTCCCCGAGCGGCGATGACCGGCTCGGCAGGGGCGACGGACGCAACGGCGACGGGAACGGGAGTCGTGAGTGCCTCTTGGTAAGCAGAGCGGGCGCGCTCGACTTCACGTTCGCGGTGCTGGAACCAGTCGGTGGACCAGATCCGGTGGAATCGCCAGCCGAGGCGCTCCAAGTGTTGCTGGCGCAAGCGATCGCGGTCGCGTGCCGTCGGCGCCGCGTGGTACGAGGCGCCGTCGGCTTCGATCGCGAGCACCATGCGCGCCGGGTCGTCGGGGTGGGCTACCGCGAGGTCGATGCGGTGCCCGCCCACGCCGTATTGTGCGGTCACGGGCAGGCCGGCCTTGGCTAGCTCGTCGCGCACGTCAGTCTCAAAGGCGTTGAGGGACAAGGTGCTGTGGGTCCGGGCACTGACGGACTTGCCGCCGCTGGCCGCGTATTCCAAGTACCCACCGAGGAGTTTGGCTCCCTGGGAACGCAGACGGTGCGGGTCGAGGTCGGAATGGCGGAACGAGGACACGACCGTCATGCGGTGCTTGGCGCGCGTGATCGCGACGTTGAGCCTTCGCTCGCCGCCCTTGTTGTTGAGCGGCCCAAACCGGTACGCCATGCGCCCGTCATGGGTGCGGCTGTAGCCAATGGACAAGATGATCGCGTCGCGTTCGTCACCCTGCACACGCTCGATGCTCTTGACGAAGAACGGCTCCACGCCGGACTCGGCGAAGAAGTCGGCCAGATCGGAGCGTTTCGCGAGCGCTTGCCGCAAGGCGAGGTCGATGTTCTCCGCGTGCTTGATGCCCATCGTGATGACACCGAGCGACTCATCGGGCCGTTCAGTGGCGTGTTCCAGGATGAGCTTGACGACCTGCTCCACTTCGGACTCCACGAGCACGTGGCGAATGCAGTCAGCCGTGTCCGCACCGGGGAATGTCGTGAGCGGATTGCCATTGGGGCTGTAGATGTGCGTGTTGGAGAACGCGATCAGGCGCTCGTCGCGGCTGCGGTAGTGCCAGGCCAGGTGCTTGACCTGAGCCAGCGGCAGCGTGTGGGCGAACGACTGCAGCAGCGACTCGATGTCGTCGGTCAGCAGGCCGTCGATGTCCTCGTCGAATTCGGCTTCGCCCTCGATGCGCTGGAAGAACGCAGTCGGCGGCAGCTGGTGTTCGTCACCGGCGACCACGATCTGCTTGCCGCGCATGATGGCGGTGATAGCGTCCACGGGCTCGACCTGGCTGGCCTCGTCAAAGATGACGACATCAAACAGGGTGCGCGCGGGCAGGATCTGACTGGCCAGCAACGGGCTCATCGCCCAGCAAGGCTTAAGCGCCATAAGGGCTTCAGGCGCCTCTTCGAACAGCTTGCGCACGGGCATATGCCGTGTCTTCTTCGCCGATTCGCTTCGCACAAGCCTTTGCTGATCCGGGTACGCGTCGAGCACGTCAATCATGCGCAGAGCGGCCTGATGGCGTACCCGCTGGGCATTGCTCGTCACGTGTTCTTTGTCAGCCATGCGGAATTGCGCTGCCGTGGCGTGGAGCTGAAGTCCCTGGAACCGGCCAAGGTGGTCGTCAACGAAACGCAGATGGTCCAAAAGCGAGCTGAGCCAGGCGAATTGGAACCGCTGCTCGGCGAGCTCTGGTGGCCCGTCCAGGAGTCGCTGCACCGCGAACGGTTCGAGGAAGTCGTTGAGTTCGTTGCGGCGCACGGAAATCAGCAGGCCGGCCTGATCCGACGCGAGCGCTTCGAGGTGCAGTTCCAAATCGTTGAGCGGGATGTGAGCGTAAAGCTGATCCAGCGCGTCCAAAGCGGTGTAGACGTGCTGTTGCACCGACGGCAGCAAACTTGACGTCTTCGGCAGGGAACCGTTGACTGACAGTTGCGCCCAGCGCTCCTTCTGCGCGGTGACCGCCGCCGCGGCCTTCTGCAGCATGGCTTTCTGAGGCTTGCGTCCGATCCAGAGCGACTTCATGGTCTTGACGGCACGCCGCTTGTTCCAGAACCCTTCCCAGACACCAAGGTCGGTCGTGAAGCATTCTGGCTTAAGGCGTTCGAGCGTGAACTGCACGTCCATCGCTAACTCAAGCGTGGTGCGGGCCTGAATCGGGGTGATGACCGGCTTCAGCGCGACCTCAGCGGTGAGCTTGTTGACGGCCAGTTTGGCTTGTGCCCAAGCGTAGGCGGCCTGTGAGGCAAGCTCGTAGGCCTCTTGCGCTGTCTCGCGATTGGACACGGTGCTGTGCTTCCACGCGCCCGCGGGCGGAAGGTTAGCCAATTCGACAAACGCCGCGCTAATCTGATCGGCGAACGCCGTGTGCAGTGAGCGCAGCTCGGCACCGCTCCAGCGCACGGGAGTGTGCGCCTCTTCGGGCAGCCCGAGCAACTGGGACTGGATGTTGAAAACCGAGATGCCCCAAGGCTTGCGCGGCTCGTGCAGCGCGTGGTGATGCGCGATCAGCGGACCGCGGGTGGCGAGGAGTTTGCGGTCGGCTTCCTCAAGGCGTGGCGGCACTTCGGTGCGTGCCCGGTGCAGCCGGGAGTCCAGTGACCTTGCCAGCTCACGCCGGCTTTGCTGCTCGCCGTGCAGGTTGTAGACGAGATCGTCCAGGCCGGCTTGCTCCAGCCGGTCGAGCACGGCGTCGATAGCGGCCCGCTTTTCGGCGACGAACAACGCCGTCTTACCTCGCGCCGCCAGAGCCGCGATGATGTTGGCGATGGTCTGGCTCTTGCCCGTGCCCGGAGGGCCTTTGATGACCAGGTGCTGTCCACTGACGACGGCGTTGACGGCATAGCTTTGTGACGAATCGGCATCGAGCACGAGGTATTCGTCGGGTGGCGCGACTTTGTCCGGAGCGTCGGTGTCGACCGTTTCCAAAGACGTCAGCGCGCTAAGGGCATGGCGGTCACCGGCCAATGCCGAGATCACATCGTGAGCGGCCAGCACGTCGATATTGCCGAGATCGTCGACCATCGGAAGCTTGGCGTACGTAAAAGTGCCGACCAAGTGGCCGGGCTCGATCAAAAAGTCAGGCACGTCTTGAGCGAGCTTGGCCAGCCGCTCGAACAGTTGCTCCGGTTCAAGATCTAGAAGTTCTTCAGTTGGTACGCGGACGCCGTGATCCTTTTCCAATTTGTGCAATAGAACGGGATTGATCGACGGTTCCGGGTCGGCCTTAAGGTAGAAGTCGGCCTCGGAGGCAGAAGTCGGGCGAATCTCCAAGCGCTGCAACAAAACCGGCGACCGCGGCGGACGCACTAGCTCATGCCACGTGGCCATGCCCGTGGTGAGATAGCCAACATCGACGCCTCGTTCCTCAGCCCACAACCGCATCTGTTTGCGGACCGCCCGCGTGCGCCGAACGGCGTCAACACGTTGGTCATTGTCTGGAAACAGTTGCTTGAGCGTCACCTGGTTCCCGGCGGCCAATTGCTGCAACGCGGCGATTTTGGCGTCGGAAAGGTTGAGGGTGCCAGCTTTGAGCTCGCGGTAGTAGGCGAGCTGATTTCGCCCAGAATCATCGACAAGAGCGTCTTGCCAGCGCTTCGCTGCGCTAGCGACGATCTGGGTCCGCTCCGGAGAAATCACAGCATCTACCTTCCCAGAAGAACGCGATATTTGCCCAAGCGCCCTGGTTACCCCATGTCCTTCAAGACCATCCAAGCCGTTCGGCTGATTTCTAACTGTCTGTATCGCTAGCGAAAGTGGTGTACAGAGGACGGAGTTTAGCCACTAAAGACGGTCCGCCCAAGGCGGGACTCGGCGTCGGAAGCTGGCGCAGGAGCAGGTCAGGCTCCGTGTCCACGGTTGGAGGGCGGTCCGGGAGGGGGACGGGCATGACCCAGTAACGATCCAGCATGTCTTTAAGCTGTGGGACTTTCACGTCTTCGAACACGTTTGGCACAGGCTCGTCGACGAGGGCTTCCGGAGTCTCCAAATGCGATAGCAAATCGGAACGCGAACGGCCCCGCCACAGCAGCAACTGGAACGGATCGTTATCAAACGCTTCCGCAAGCAAGTAGAAAGTCGCCGCGATGTGCTTGCACGGCACGGCAAAATCCGGGCAAGAGCACTGCATGATCAGGTCACCGACAGACCGTGGGAAAAGCGGCACACCAGCTTTGGTGAACACACCCTCTAGCGAAGGCGGCATTTCGCCTGCGAGCAACTGTGCGCTCAGGAGAGCCTGCGACGAGATCGCTTCGGTGACAAACGTCCAGTCGGAGACGACCGCTAACGAGATCGTTAGCTGGTAAGGCTGTTCGCGAGAGCCTTGCACCACGGCGGAGACAACACCTGGTGCGATGTCGAGCGACAGCACCTGTCCCTTGCGGGCGTAGGCCTTGCCTCGCGTCAGCCGGCCGCCCAGTGCGAAAGACTCTAGTGTGGCCAGGAACCGTTGGGACCACCACGATTCACCAATCGCCCCGCGCTCGCTTCGTGCTCTCAGTCCGCCTTCGGCTTTGCGCGTCTTGCCGAACCGCTCGAACCCCGATCCCGGACTCGTCATGCCACCGCTCCCGGGTCTAGTGAGAACAGTGAGCGAAGGTCGTCATTGGACAGTTCGCTAAACGCGGGCTCGCCCGTGCCCACGATCCGGGCGGCCAGCCCGCGTTTGTCGGCGATCATGGCGGCGATCTTTTCTTCGACCGTCCCGGCGCACACGAACTTGCGCACCTGAACGTTGCGCTTTTGCCCAATCCGGAACGCACGGTCCGTCGCCTGATCCTCCACCGCCGGGTTCCACCACCGGTCGACATGGATGACGTGATTCGCCTCGGTCAGTGTCAGACCCGTCCCACCAGCCTTGAGCGACAGCACGAAAAGCGGCGCGGTGCCCTCCTGGAACTGTCTGACCAGGGAACTCCGCTCGTCGCGGGACACTGCGCCGTGCAGGTAGAGCACCTCGCGGCCGAACTCGGCCGACAGATGTGAGCGCAGCATCCCGCCAAACTCCGCGTATTGCGTGAACAGCAGCGCCTTTTCGCCCGCCGCGAGCACTTCCTCCACAATGGACGATAGCCGTGCCAGTTTGCCCGACCGTTCCCCGAGCGGAGAACCGTCGCGTAAGAAGTGCGCCGGATGATTGCAGATCTGCTTCAGCTTGGTCATCGTCGCGAGGACAAGACCGCGCCTTTCCATGCCGTCACTGGTCTCGATTTTTTCGAGCATGTCATCCACGACAGCCTGGTAGAGCGAGGCTTGCTCAGCGGTGAGATTGCACAGGATCTCCATCTCCAGCTTGTCCGGCAGATCGGAGATGATCGTCTTGTCTGTCTTGAGACGCCGCAGGATGAACGGGCCCGTGATCTTCTTCAAGCGCTCGGCGGTGGGCTCGTCGCCGTGACGCTCAATGGGTACGCCATAGGATTTCTTGAAACTCGCGGCCGGGCCCAGCAAGCCAGGATTGGCGAATTCCATCAGTGACCACAGATCAGCTAAGCGGTTTTCCACCGGTGTTCCGGTGACGGCAAGCCGATGCGCGGCCGGGATCGACCGCACGGCAACGGCTTGCCGGGTGGCCGCGTTCTTGATGGCTTGCGCCTCGTCGAGGACGATCCGTTGCCAGGACGTCTTCTTGAGCAAAGCCAGGTCACGGGCCGCCAGGGCATAGGTGGTGATGACGAGATCGGCTTTCTTCAAGCTCCGCTTGGCACCGTGGTGCACGTGAACGCTCAGTTTCGGCGCGAACCGCGCCGCCTCGCGCTCCCAGTTGCCAACGAGCGACGTCGGGCACACGAGCAACGTCGGGCCGTTCTCCGGGTTCGCCATGAGTGCCAGCAGCTGAACCGTCTTACCCAGCCCCATGTCGTCGGCGAGGATCCCGCCCAGCCCAAGGGATTGCAGGAACGTCATCCACGACAAACCGCGTTGCTGATACGGCCGCAGCTGCCCGACGAACTCGTCCGGTGGATCTTTGAGACTGAGCGCCGCCTTGCCGCTCAACAGATCGCCAAGCGCACCCTGAGCGGTCACTTCCGTGACGGGCAGGCCGAGCGGTCCGTCCTCAGTGGACAGTTCCGCGTAGAGCAGCTCGGCCAGCGACATCTGGCCGCCTTCGCGCAGCAGCCGCAGCCCGTTCTCCAGGCGCTTGGCGTCGAGCTCGACCCAGTGCCCGTGCAGCTTGACGAGCGGAGACTTCAAGTCTGCCAGCGCTTCTAGCTCATCGGGCGTGAGCTGTTTGTCACCGAGGCTGACCTCCCAGCTGAAGTCCACGAGCGAGCCGAGGCCGCTCTTGGTCGCGACCGTTCCGGGAGCCGTCTTGGCGGTCTTGGCTTTGAGCTTCACGCCCAGCCGTGACTGCGGCTTGCCCCACCACTTCGGCAGCAAGACGCCAAAGCCAGCGCTATGCAGCAGAGGAGCCGCTTCCTTGAGGAAGTGGTGCGCTCCAGCCGCGTCCAACTCCATCTCAATAGGTTTGCGGGTACTCAGTGAGTCTTCCAGCGTCGGCCAAAGCCGGTAAGCGCGGCCAAGCTCAGCTAGGAGCGTCTGCTTCGGACTGCGCACGTGAGCGGGCAGTTTGGCGGCCTTCCACACCCGGGAAGCCGGGATCATCTCTGTCGGCGTTTGCAGCGCGAACTTCACGTGCCACTGCTCGGTCTCTTCCGCGGGCTCGACCAGGCGGAAACACGCGCGCGCTGGCGAACCTTGGGCGTCGCGCTGCCAGTGCGCTAGCTCGTCTTGGAGCAGCTTCACGTCCTGCGGCAGCCTGAGCAGCCACGCTTGGCCGTCGACTTTGGCCTTCTTCAGTCTCTCGGTGACGGTGAAGTCCACGAGCGCGTTCAGTTGCTCCTCGACCGTCGGCTCGCCATCGACAGCGCGCGCGATCGGCGGCTCGGCACGGGCCAGCGCCTGTGCCCAAGCCGCATCAGCTCCCGTGAGCACTCCCCGCCACACGGCGACTACCTCTTGCGCCGGCTCATGCTTCCCGTCTTCGAGTGCCGCGCGTTTCCGCGCCGTGCCCGTCCCCGCTTCTGTCCGCGCCGTCTCTTCGCTTGACATTTCGGGAATGTCCGAAGTGGAAACAACCGTGGGGAGAACGCGACCGCGGGAGACAAGATCTTCGGCGAAGGCGCGTAGAGCCAGGTGGTGACGCACGCTGGCGCTGAGCACGAAGGCGCGGCTCGTCAAAGCGGTGGAGTCGGCGGAAAAGGCGTCGCCGGTAGCGGAGGCCGAGGTGCGGCGGGCTCGGGCAGGGGCGTCGTCGGGCGAGCCGGGAGCGCGGGCGAGGAGGGTGCTGGGGAACGTGGCGTGCCAGGTGATGGGGACTTCCCACGGCTCGAGGGTCAGCTTGCCGGACTCGGGTTCGGCGAGACGGATCAGCTCGGGTGAGTCCACGGGACGGCCGTTTCGCGTGGGCAGGTGCAGCGTCACGGTGTCAGGCGCGCCGCCGGGCACGGCCACCGCGAACGGGTGCTGTCTGCCGGACGGTCGCGTGGGCAGCTCTGAGTCCTCGGCCCAGAGTGCCAGCCGGCCGTCACGCCAGAAACAGTGCACGACCTGCATGTGCTTAGGGTAACTGGATCAGTTGGGGAAACACTTTCGCCACCTTCGCCACGAGGTAGTCGCCGTAGGTGCCCGTGAAGGCCTGCAGGTCGGCGCCGTCCCAGCGGGGGTGGCCGTCGTCGCCACGGCGTGCCGCGCCGGGCAGCGGCGGCACCTCGGCCGTGAAGTCGGGGTCGAAGAAGAAGGGGAACGACAGGCGTTCGTTTCCGCTCACGTTACGCACACGGTGTGGGGTGGAGCGGTAATAACCGCCGGTCATGCGGTCGAGCATGTCGCCGATGTTGCAGACGAACGTTCCGGGCACGGGCGGGGCGTCGATCCAGCCGCCGGGGGACCGGACCTGAAGCCCACCGTTGGCGTCTTGGGCCAGCAACGTCAGCAAGCCGTAGTCGGTGTGCTCGCCCACGCCCCAGTCGTCAGCGTCCACAGGCGACGGTGGGTAGTGGAAGATCCGGAACAGCACCGTCGGATGGACCGTGTAACCCGACGCGAAGTATTCCTGATCCAGGCCAAGGCTGACCGCCACGGCCCGCATGACCTGCTGTGCGACGCCTGTCAGGGCCTCGATGTAGGCCAGGACAGCCGGTTTGAGAGCGGGCACGAGCGAAGGGAACTGGTTAGGTCCGTGAAGCGGAAGCGGGTGTCCGGCGGGCAGTTCAGTGCCGAAATACAGGCCCTCTTTGCGATCTGGCTTGCCGGAAGTCAGCTCATCGCCGACGGGAAAGAAGCCGCGCCACGCCTTGCCGCCGTTGGCCATCGCGATCTTCATCTTCTCCGGCTCGGGCAGCTCGAAGAATTGACGGGCCGCGCGGTCGAGCTCGGCCAGCAGCGTGGGCGGCACGCCGTGCCCCGTCAGGTAGAAGAAACCGTTGTCCCGGCACGCTTTCTCAAGGTCACGGGCGACTTCCGGTAACGGCTGGGCGAGGTCGATGATCGGCAGCGGCACCGCTTAAGACTACTGGTGACGCATCCACACGTTGGGCTCCACATACGTCCCTAGGTCGGCGTCGATGTCGATGGCAAGGGTGGACAGTCCGTCCGGGATCACATAGGTGCCTGATTCAGGAAACGCCAGACCGGTCCACTCCTGCCATTGCGCCACGGTCGCGGTCATGACCTGCGAGCGCGGGGCGGGCGCGAGGATTCGAGCGCCCATGCGCTCGTGCGTGCGGATCCACGGGTCCATCGCTGTGCCATCGGGACGCGTCCACCTCGCGAACCGCTCGATCGGCGTCAGCGGATAGCTGGACTTCAGTGTCGGGCGGACCGGCGCGATGACCTTCTTGCCTCCGGCGACGGTCTTCAGCGCGGTGAGCAGTTCACTGGCGATGCCCTTGCCGCGCCGGCCGGGGTGGATCTGGGCCGCGCACATGACCAGGGTGTCCGGCTCAGCTCCCGCGTCATAACACTTCAGCGCCCGGGCGAGGCTATTCGTGTACCCGGTCGGCAAGTCCTCGATCGTCTCGTCCCACTGGATCGGCACTGCCCAGCCCGCGGCCACGAGCACGTCGCTGTCGTCGAGCAGCACCAGCTCAAGGTCGCCAAACAGCTCTCTGATCCGGGCGAAGTAGAGCTTGACCTCTTCGTCCGCGGAGATGAACTTTGGCCACCCGTCAGAAAACAGCGCTTCCATCTGATCGCCGGGCCGGGGGCGCTGCCCGATCGGCTCAGCGGTATACGAGGTCATGACGAACGATCATGCACTACCCCGGTATGACGTGGGGGACGCTACTGGGGAGTGACGCTCTGGGGCTCGCCGGCCGATAGGCTGGGCCGGATGATCTCCAGCGTGTTCCAGGGACTGCAGACCACTTTGATCGGCAGGGAGCCCGCCGCGCCAGCGCGGTTCCCGCGCCCGTGGCTGTCCGCGCTCGGGGTCATCGCCTTGGCCAGCTTTGGGGCAGTGGCGATTCAGTACATGAACGACACCCGTGGGATCGGGACGTCATGGGCGTCCCTGGTCGGGGTGCTCAGTGTGCTGCCGCTCTACATCATGTTCCGGTCACCGCTGTGGGCGTGGCGCCTGGCGTTCATAGGCCTGCTCTTCGGCTCGATGAACCACGAGGTCAACGAGATCCCGTGGAACCCGGTGCAGATCATCGCGGTGCTCATCGTGCTGTTTGTCGTCGCGCTCAGGGAATCAGCGATCGTCACGCTCTGGGTGGCCCTGCTGACCCTGGTGCCGATGGGTTTTGAGATGCAGCCCGAACACCTTCCCGGGTCGGCGGTGCTCATCGTCGTCTTGCTGGTGCTGGGCAACCAGATTCAGCGCAGGCGCCGGGTCGAACAGGACCTCGAAGTCCAGAGTGAGCGCAGTGAACTCGCCGCCGCGAGGACAAGGATCGCGCGGGAGTTGCATGACGTTGTCGCGCACTCGATGTCGCTCGTGGCGGTCCGTGCGGAGACGGCGCCCTACCGGCTGACGGATGTTCCCGAGGCGGCACGCGCTGAATTCCTTGCCCTGGCTGAGACAGCACGCGAGTCGCTAACCGAGATGAGGCGGCTGCTCGGGGTGCTGCGAACCGACAGCGACGAACCGGCTCTGACGCCGCAGCCGGGACTGTCCGATCTGGACGAACTCATCGCATCGGCGCGCAGCGCTGGCATGACAGTGCGGTCAGACATCTCCGTGTCGTCGGCCGATGACGCCCTGGGACTGACCGCTTACCGGATCGTCCAGGAAGCCCTTTCCAACTCGGCCCGGCATGCTCACGGCGTACCAACGGAAATTGTTTTGAAGGAACAAGATGGCCAGTTGGTTATCGATGTGCGCAACACACCCGGGCTCGTTCTTGGATCGTCGCGTCCCGGTCACGGCATCACAGGCATGCGCGAGCGTGCGGAGTTGCTCGGCGGAACGTTTGAGGCTGGGCCGCTGCCCGAAGGAGGATTCGCCGTGACGGCCAGGATTCCGCTGGGGGACAAGTGATCCGGCTCGTTATCGCTGACGACCAGGATATGGTTCGCGAAGGCTTCGCCGCTTTGCTTGCGGCACAACCAGATTTAGAGGTCGTCGGGCAAGCGTCCGATGGGCTGCGGGCCGTCGAGGTCACCCGCCAGCAAAAACCCGATGTGGTACTCATGGATGTGCGCATGCCGCGCATGGATGGCCTTGAAGCGACCCGCATGATCGTGGCTGACGGTGGCACGAAAGTCTTGATGCTGACGACCTTCGACCTCGACGAATACGTCTATGCCGCACTGCGGGCGGGAGCTAGCGGGTTCTTGCTGAAGGACGCACCAGCCGCTGAACTCGTGCACGCGGTTCGGGTTGTGGCCTCAGGTGAGGCTCTGCTCGCACCATCAGTCACGCGGCGCCTGATCGAAGACTTCACCAAACGCCCTGCCGTGCAAGCGGTCCCGTCCTTAGGCGCGCTCACGTCACGGGAAACCGAAGTGCTGGCACTAATCGCGCAGGGACTGTCCAATCAGGAGATTGCCGCCGCCCTAGTGGTCGCCGAGCAAACCGTGAAGACACACGTGAGCCGCATTCTGGCCAAGCTGGAGTTGCGTGACCGGGCGCAGGCGGTCATCGCCGCATACGAGAGTGGTTTAGTCAAACCGCGTTCGTGACCCTCTCGTATGACGCGAAAGCTGGCTCCGTGGGCTGACGCTCCAGCACGGGTTGACGGCAACTCTTCGGCACGTGATTCGTTATGTGTCAGCTGTTCTAGCGTTCGCGGCGATGTGGATTTCGATTCCGGAGCCGGCCCCGCCACCGATGCGCCTCGACGCGGGTGCCACGGCGACCAGTGCGGCGATGCGTTCAGCGGGCTATGACTGGCTCGCCACGGACCGCCAGTTCATCGCGTTCGACCCCGCCGGCGACGGGCGGCTCATCGAAGTGTTCGGCTCACTCGCGTCGGCGCGGCGGGTGGCGGTGATCGTTCCCGGATCGGACACCAACCTGTCCACCTACGACCGTGGACTGGCCGTCAAAGCCCGTCAGCTATATGGAGAACTCCTGGCCGAAGACCCGTCAGCACGAGTCGCTGTAGTGGCCTGGCTGGGCTATGACACACCTGACGGCCTCGGGCTGGCCGCGGTACGCGAGGACCGTGCCGCTGCCGGAGCCGCTGAACTCGAGCGGTTTGTGTCCACGCTGCCGTCCACGGCCGAGGTGGTGCTGATCGGCCACAGCTATGGCACGGTCGTGGTGAGCTTGGCGTTGCCTTCTCTCGCGGCCCGTGTCACCGATGCCGTGTTCCTGGCCAGCCCCGGACTTCCCGTTGACCCGCCAGCCGGGGTGCGCACCTGGTCGGCGACGGCGACGTCGGACTGGGTGAACCGGGTGCCGAAGATCAGGATCGTGGGTCTGGGCCACGGGGACGCCCCATCGTTCACAGCGCTTCCCGTCGGCGAGGTGACCGGTCACGACGGCTACTTCACCGCACCCTCCACATTGGAGGCTATAGCGGGGGTGGTGCGCGGCGGTTAGTGTGCTCGTGTGAATAAGCGTGTTGTGGGTGCGGTGCTGCTCATTCCGGTGTTCATCGTGTGGCTGGTGGCGCTCGTGCTGCCAGCCATCCGGCTCGTGCGGACGAGTTTTCAGGACAGCCGCCCGTTTCGCCGGGACGAGACGCCAGAATATGTGGGCTTTGAGAACTACAGTGCCGTTGGCGACACGTTATTCGACGCGATCCTGTTCGGCATATCGCTCGCGATCCTGCCGCTGATCGTCTTCTTCCTCACCGGCCCTTTGCTCGGCTGGGCGTTCAGTCACGCCTCCACGCTGACCCGCAAAATCGCTCGTGTGCTGCTGGTCTTGCCGCTGGCCGCCTTCGTGCCCGCCGCGGCGGCGTTCGCCTGGGCGATGCGTGGCTGGCCCACCGACATGCCCGACCTTGACGAACTCGGCACCTATCAGGTGCTGGCGGTGGCAGCTGGAACATTCGGCCTGGTCACCGCAGTTTCCGTCACTGTCTACAGTGCCGTGTTCCGCCCCACCGGACGGCCGCGCTGGCTCGCCGCGCTCGCCATCAGCGGGATCGCCCTCCTCGCTGGCATAGCCATCGGCTTGCAGCAGTTCGGCATAGGCCACCTCATCTTCAGCCGCAAAGAGGCCCAAACGCTTGACTCACTTGCCTTCAGGCAGGCGTTCCAGACCATGCGGTTTGGCGCGGGCGCGGCCATCAGCACCGTCGAATTCGTCTTCCTGGCCGTTCTCGGACTGCTGGCCGCCGTGATCGTGATAGCCACCCGCCTGCGAATCGGTGTGTTGCCACGGTCGGCTGAGACCCGCCCGGCACAGCCGGCTGCCAGTGTGGGTGCCGTGCTCGCAGCGGCGGTTCTCGTTGCCATCGCGGTCAGGTTTCTGCTGCCGTGGTTCGGCGGGCTCGGCAACGAGGCCAATGACCGGCTGGAAGCCGACCTGATGGGCACCTGGATCGCGCCGTTGCTCACCACCGTCTTCGGCATCTGCATGGCTTTGCTGGGCGGGTTCGCGATCGGAGCGTTGCGCCCACTAGGAAAGTTCAGTGAGCTACTCCTGCTGCCCTTCGCCCCATGGCTTTTCACCGGGACCGGCATCCACACGGTGCAGAGCTTCACCGGCGCGGTCGACGACGGCGCGGTCGGCTCGTTCTGGAGCCTCGTTCCTCCACTTTGGATATTCGCGCCCGCGCTGTTCCTGTTCACTTTGCTGTTCCGTGGCCAAGCCGAGCAGAGCGGAAGTGTGCTAAGTAAATACCTGCCCGTGATCCCAGCGGTGGTTATCGCCGGCTTTGGCTTCTGGCTCCTTCAGGCCCAAGACTTCTTGTGGTCGCTGATCATGTCCAGTCCAGATGCGCTGGCGGCCCCGGCAGCGTTCACCGCGAGCATCGTTGGCTCCAACTACCGGTCGAGCATCGATGACGTCGCCTACAGCCTTCTCACACCGCTATGGCTGACCGTGCTTGTCGTCATTGGAGCCGCGGCAGCCCAGTGGTTCTACGCCGACCGGGTCGTCATCACGGCTGGCGCATCAAGCGCTGCCGTCGAGCCGCCAAACGACAATGTCACCGTTGGTGGGAGCGGAACTGTCGCCTGACCCTTCGGCGGTCACCATCGTCTTGCCATCCGGGCTGAAGACGATCGCGAAGACGGTGCCAGTGTGCTTCTGCTGCGCGGCTATTTCTTTAGGACTGGCCGGATGGCTAATGTCAAACAGCGTTACCCGGCCAGCCCCGTCACCGGTCGCCAGGGTCTTCCCATCGGGGTTGAACACCAGCTGCCCCACGCGATCTGGCCGTTGCGCCTCGTGGAGCTTCTTCGGGGACGCTGGATTGGTGACGTCCCAGAAGTAAAGGTTGCTTCTGTCGTCTGTGCTCACCATGAGCTTGCCGTCGCGGCTAAATGTGACATCGTGAGCGGCGTCCTGGTGATCCGCCAACTCCGCTAGCTTCGCCGGGGCGGCGGGATTGCTGATGTCCCACAAGCGAACGGACTTGTCCCAGCTGGCTGAGGCGAGCGCCTTGCGATCGGGGCTAAACGCGAGGCCGAAGATGTCCTTGTTGTGTTCCGTGATCGTGGCCAGCCGGCGGGGACTGTTCGGATCCTCCACCGACCAGAGAAACACTGTGCTGTCGGAGGAACCGATGAGCCTCGGGTGTCATGACGACGATCACCGCGGCCGCGGCGTTGATGCGGTCAAGAATGACCTGGTGCCATCGGTCGCCGGAGATGATTTTCGCGGTCGAACCAGACGTGAACACCTTTCGCCGCAAGGTATTCGGCCAGTCTGACCACGTATTCGCCGTCAGTGCCGTGCCTGTAGCTGATGAAAACGTGGCCATCGCCGTCTGAAGCGACCTGTGGCACCGCGACCCTCCCGCGACCGACCTATCCGGACTCACCAATCAACGAACGTGCCCATCTTAGGTGTCCCAGACAACGATGCGCTTCCATCGGCCGAGCGACGATCTTTGTGCGTAACAGCGGTTTGATCTTGCGTAAACTCGCAAGGCTACCTTGACGTGCCCGGTTGAAAGGTCAGCCGAAGGGATGAGTGCGTAGGAGACCCGGTACCCCCGAAACTTTGCGCGGATCATTGGGCGGGATTCACCACGGGGGAGTGCCATGTCTTGGCTGCGCCGCGTCGCTATCGCAACATCTGTGCTTTTTGGGTTAACGGTTGCGGTTCCTTCCGGGCAGCAGTTCCGGGGCGGCGAGTTCCCGCTCGCTGGCCTGTTTGAGCTGCTGTCGGCGAGACCAAGCTGGGCGGTCAGCCTCGACCCGCCAGCGGGCAAAGCTGGCGATGGTAAAGGATTGCCGCATCAGGCCGCTGAGACAGTGGCCCAGGCCAACGCCTCTGGCAAACCCAAAGTGAAGACCCCGGGCGCGCTCCCAGAGCAGAGCCAGCCGGTCAAAGCCGATGAGCCCGAGACCAAGACATCAGGCAAAACCGGGTATGTAGAAGGAAAATCCGTCTGGCTCCCCGATGAATCGTCCGAATACACCAACCGGTATCGCAACCCGGATGGATCAATCTCAAACCGCGTCTTCCAGAGCGCGGTTAACTTCCGTGGCACAGATGGGAAATTGCGCCCTATCAGCACGACCTTGCGTGAAGCGGGCGACGGCCGCTGGCAGACGGCGGAAAGCCCGGTAAAGGTCTCGGTGGCTGGGTTTATCAAGAGTTCGCCCGGCGGAGCCGAAGCGGCCACCTTCGCGGCCGAGGCCGCCGCGGGCACAACTGAGTCCGTTCTTGGCGCCAGTCCGACCACGACAGAGCTCGCTTCGGTGACGTTCCCCGGGGGCCAGGAGCTTGGCTACAGCATGCTTGACGCGCGCATCGCTCGTGGCGTCCAAGCTGGCTCGGCGGTGACCTATCGCGACGTCCAGCCCGGCATCGATGTCGAGCTTGTCGCCCTCAGCTCCGGCATCAAAGAGACGCTCGTGCTGAAGCGGCGCGTCCCGGGCAACAGCTGGGTGTTCCCGCTTCGCCTCAAGGGCCTCACCGCCAAGGTCGACGTTGACGGATCCATCGCGCTGATCGGCACGGACGGCAAGCCGGTCGCAGCCATTCCGCGGGGCTACATGCAGGACTCGAAGGTCGCTGCCGACGGCGAGTTCACGACGTCAAACGGTGTCACCTATGAGCTGATCACCGTGGACGGCCAGCAGGCGCTGAAGATCACGGCGGATAAGAAGTGGCTCGACGACCCGGCCCGCGTCTACCCGGTGGAAATCGACCCGACCGCCCAGCTCTGGGATGATCTCAACGACATCTACGTTGACGCGAGCGGCATTCAGGACATCAACTCACTGGGCGTTGGCTGCTTTGGCACGCCGTGTGACCGCAGGCGGGCCTTCCTCAGCTTCGCCAACTTCGGCTCTTACGCCTACGGCCCGCCAGCCAACAGCCTCTACGGCATGCGGATCACCGGAGCGAACCTGCACCTGTTCCACACCTGGTCAGAAGACTGCCCCTCGACCCGTTCCGTCGCCGCGTACCAGGTCGCGGAATCCTGGTCGCGCACCAGCATCCGGCACGGGAAGTACCCGGGTGCCAACCTCGGCCCGATGATCGGCGATCTATACATTTCGAACAACAGTCCCGCGTGCACGAACACCGGTGGCAACCGGACCATTGGCACGTGGTGGACGATGAACATCACGAACCTCAACATCTTCAACGAGTGGTCGCTCGACTACACGAAGAACCACGGCATCGCGCTGGTGTCCGAGAACGACGATGACCGCAAGGGCTGGAAGCGCTTCACTTCCCGCAACCACGATCCAGCTAACGGCTGGTACGCGCCATACATTGACTTCACGTGGGAATACAACACCCCGCCGCAGATCGAACGGCAGTTCCCGGCGTGGGGCTACAGCTCGCCAACGCTGAACCCGGAACTTCTGGTCACCGCGAAGGACAACGACGGCTGGCCGCGCGCGATGAACCATGTCTTCGAGATCTGGCCGCTTGGTGGCGCGGCCCCAGTGGCGACCCAGGACTCGGCGGCGACCTCGTTCCGGGTGCCAGACGGCGCGCTCAAGTGGGGGCAGACCTACCAGTGGCGCGTGCAATCAAACGACGGCAGGCATAACACCGAGGGAGACTGGCACATTCTCACCACGCCGGTCCCGCAACCGCCGATCACGTCAAGTCTTTCGCAAAACGGAGGTCACGGCTTCACGCCGACGACCGGTAACTACACCACCTCGGTCGTTGACGGCCCCGTGACGTCCACGGGACCGCCGCTGGCGATCACCCGGTCGTACAACAGCCGGGATCCGCGCACTACCAACGCTTTCGGCGCGGGATGGTCGTCCATTCTGGACGCTCAGGCAGCTGAAATCCCGGGTCAGGTCATCGTGACCTACCAGACCGGGCAGAACGTCGCCTTCGGCAAGAACACCGATGGGACCTTCCACTCCCCGCAGGGCAAGTACTCGACGTTCAAGGCCGTGACCAACCCGGCTGGATACGAGCTGACCGACAAAGAAGGCACGCGGCACGTGTTCACGGCCGCGATGGGCAACGGTGTCTACGGTCTGACGTCCATTACGGACATCCAGAACCGCACGCTGGAGCTGAAATATGAGAACGGCCGCGTGCGCTGGATCATCTCGCACGCCTCCAACCGCACCCTGCACGTGCGCTGGACGACAACGGGAACGCCGCGCGTGGATCAGCTGTCCACCGATCCGCTCGTCGCGGGCGACTGGAACACGGCCAACTACTGGCGTTACACCTACTCCGGCGACCTGCTGGACAAGGTCTGCCAGCCTGAGCCGTCGGACAACACCTCGTGCACCGATTACGACTACGGCACGAACACCCTGCAGCCAACAGCCGTGCTGGACGCGCGCCCACACACCTACCTCAAGCTCGACGAGCCGCTTGGCTCACTAACCGCGGCGAGCTCTGTCCACACGCGAGAGACCGCTATCGGGGTTTACTCCAACGTGACCCTGGGCACGGCTGGCCGGCCCGGAAGCCCGACGGCGGCGACCTTCAACGGATCGTCTTCATCGGTTGAGATCTCGGGCAAGAAGCTTCCGCTCGGGGCGCTCTATCAGACCGTCTCCGTGTGGTTCAAGACGACCGCTCCTGGCGTGATCTATAGCTACCAGGAAGGCCACATCAGCAACCAGGGCATCACACAGTGGAACCCCGCGCTCTACGTGGATACCGATGGCAAGCTGCGTGGAAAGCTCTGGAATGGCGCGACTCTGCCCTCGACGAGCACCCAGCGCGTCGATGACGGCCAATGGCACCACGCCGCGCTGGTCGGCTCCGGCGGCTCGCAGACGCTTTACGTCGATGGCGTTGCCCTGCCAGCGGTCGCTGGTGCGATCTCAAGCAATGGCCTAAGCCACGCCTACCTTGGCGCGGGCAAGTGGCACGGCTGGGACAAGACGCCGGCTGGCTCGATCGTGGGTTACCTCAACGGGCAGATCAGTGACTTCGGCTGGTTCGACCGTCCGCTCACCGAGGCTCAGGTCAAACTGCTGCACTCCAGCGGCAAAGCCGCCTCCTCGCCGCTGACGAAGATCACGCGTCCCGGTGGCGGAACCCAGGCCGAGGTCGTCTACACCAAGGCCGGAACCGTTGAGACCGTTAAGGACTCCAACGGTGGCACCTGGCGGGTCAGCGCACCGGAAATCTCGGTCAACGACCAGTCTTACTCCACGGCCGTCCTCGGCACCGCGCCACTGGACTACTTCAGGCTCAACGACTCCACCGGCCCGAACGCGGTCAACGAGGTTAGCGGCGGTTCCGCCACCTACAACTTCGTCACCCTCGGCGTTGACGGTGGCCCCTTCGGCGACAGCGTCGATGTCGCTTCGTTCGATGGCGAAACATCGCACGTCGCGTTGCCGCCCTTGAACTACGCCAACGGAAACCGCGAAAGCACCGTCAGTCTCTGGTTCCGGACCACGACCGCGGGTGTCCTCTATAGCGCGCAAAACCGGCCAATTTCTGACCAGACCGCGCCCAACTACCAGCCGGCCATCTATGTCGGAACCGACGGTAAACTCCGCGGCGGTTACTGGGGTAACGGAGCACCCGCACAGGTCACCTCGTCGAAGATCGTCACCGATGGGGCGTGGCACCACGTCGCGCTTTCCACCAACGGGACGAAACACACGCTATATGTGGACGGCATGCCGGCTGGTGACGTCACTTCCGCTTTGGCGATACAAGACTTCGGCGCTACGGTCTACAACTACCTTGGTGCTGGCAAGTGGACCGGATGGCCGGCGGTAACCAACACGGTCGGGCGCTTCAAGGGCCAGATGAGCGACTTCGCCTACTTCACGCGGGCGATCTCCGCACGCGAGGTTGAGACGCAGTTCGCCGCGCGGGACCGGGACCGGTCGGCTGGAGCGGCACCCTACTTGGCCGCGGCGATGACCACCAGCCCGCTCGACTACTTCCGTCTGGCTGACACCTCGGGGACGCAAGCTGCCAACCAGGTCGGCGGTGCGCCAGCCGCGACGTATTTCAACCCGAAGTTCAATGTGGACGGTCCGTTCCACGCGGCCACTTCCGCGGTCAGCTTCGACGGAAGCTCAACCTATGTTGGGTTGCCTGCCCGCGACATGGTTGGCGCCAACGGTGGCTCGATTTCCTTGTGGTTCAACGCTCCGAAGGACCGCGCGGGTGTGCTCTACGGGTATCAGGGCAGCACGCCGCCCAGCGACATCAACGCCTCCACGGGCTGGGTTCCCGCACTTTACGTCGACGTCGACGGAAAACTGCGCGGCAAGTTCTGGGATCCCAACGGCGCGAACAACCAGATGGTCAGCTCCGGCGTCGTCGACGACGGCGAATGGCACCACGCCGTGCTGGCCGCCACCGGAAACAGCCAGTCGCTTTACCTCGATGGCGTGAAGGTCGGCACGACAACCGGTGCTATCACTGGCTTTGGCGCCACCCATGCGAGCCTCGGCTCTGGCAAGTGGCACACCTGGCCCGGCACCACGGGATGGGTCGGCTGGTTCAGCGGCCAGATCGCTGAAGCTGGCTGGTACTCAGGCGAGGTCTCGCAGGCTCAGGTGACCTCGCTGTTCGCCGCGCGCGACAAGTCAACGAGCGTCCCGTCCAAAGTGGTCAAGGTAACCGACCCGATGAACGGCGTGACGTCTCACGTCTACGACATCTATGACGGCCGTCAGCTGGAGCAGGTCGACCCGTCCGGTGGGCGGACCAGGTTCGGCTATGACGCCGGTGGCTTCCTCTACTCGGTGACCGACCCGATCGGCAACGTGACCGTGGACGAACACGACACGCGGGGCAACACGATCGCGCGCACGACGTGCCAGGACTACTCACCGGACACGTGCTCGACGACCTACAAGAGTTACCACCCTGACGACGGCACGCCGCGCAGCAACAAGGTCACCGAGGTGCGCGATGGGCGTTCAGCGAACAAGGACGACAACACCTATCGCACGACCTATGCCTATGACGCGGCGGGGAACCAGACTTCGGTCACGGATCCGCTGGGCCGCGTGACGCGCACTGAGTACACGGATGGAAAGGTCATTCAAGCCAACATCGGTGGCCTTACCGCGAGCGGGCGCTATGTGCGGATGAACGGTCTCGTGCGCGGCTACCCGGCCGGGTTCTCCCTGTGGGACTTGGAGGTCTTTGGCCCTACGGGCAAGGATCTCGCCCGCGGCAAGACCGTTACCACATCAAGCATTGAGGGCCCCACCGTCCCGGGGCCGCTGGCCGTGGACGGCAATCCGCAGACCCGGTGGTCGAGCGCGCACACCGACAACCACTGGATCGTGGTCGACCTCGGTTCGGTGCAGTCGATCGAGCGCGTGAAACTGAACTGGGAAACGGCTTACGGCAAGGACTACACCATCGATGTGTCCACCGACGGCACGAACTGGACGACGGTCAAGTCGATCACGAACCAGGCCGTCGACTACATTCCGGCTGGATTGCCGTGGCGCACCACGACTCCTGGCGAAGAAGTGGAGACGGTGTCCTATTTGCTCAGTGGCGAAGTTGACTACACGATTGACTCCGCTGGGCTGACGACACGCTTTGGCTACGACACGCTGGGCCGTGCCGTGAGCAAGCGCGAGGTCTCTGACACTTTCCCGGCTGGTTTGCTGACGACCTACGCCTACGACCGTAAGAGCAGACTGGTCAAGCAAACGGATCCGTCTGTCCTGGACCGGATCATCGGCACGAAGGTGCATCAGCTTGTCACGACAGCTGAGTACAACTTCGATGATCAGATTGTGAAGACGACGCAGTCGGACGCTAACAATCTCGACACCGACCGGGTGGCGACCGTTCACTACAACCAGTTCGGCCAGAAGGACTGGGATCTAGACCCAGAAGGCAACCGCAGCGAGTACACCTACGACCTGCTCGGCCGGATGAAAACGCAGAAGCAGCCCGACTTGACCGTCGTGACAATGGAATACGACGCGAGTGGCCGCCCCGTGCTGACAAAGGTTGGCAATAAAGAGGTTGAGGCGCGGCGCTATGACAAGGCTGGCCGCCTGACCGTCAAGGTCGACGGCAACAAGTTCGAGACTCACTACGAGTACACACGCAACAACCTGTCCAAGACGGTCACCAAGGTTGACCCGATCTCTGGCGCACAGTTCGTCCTTGAGTCGAACAAGTACGACAAGGCTGGCAACCTCAAAGAGCGCCGCACGAACAACAACGCGACGCTGACCACCTATCAGGTCGACGCTGCGGGACGTAACTTCTCGCAGACTTTGGACCCGGCGGGCGTCAACCGCACGGTGTCGTATACGTACGCCCCGGGCGGCGAACTGATCTCCGCCAGGAACTCCGACGGAGCTAACTCTCAGGTCGTGGACTACATCTACGACGCGGCCGGACGTAAGACGTCTGAGACCATGTCGCAGAACGGCATGAGCGCTCTGGCAGGGCACTGGAAGTTCAACGAGACGTCAGGCACGACCGCCGCTGACGCGACACGTTCCTTCCCAGCGACCGGAACACCAACGTGGTCCAGTGAGCGCAACGGTTCGGCGGCTTTCGACGGCGTGGACGACAAGATGTCCACGGCCGGGCCGGTGCTGGACACGACGCGGGGCTACACGGTCTCGGCGTGGATAAAGATCGCTGACCGCAACGGTTTCTACGCCGCGGCATCGCAGCAAGCCATGCAGGTCAACGGTTTCTACCTCGGCTACGACAAGGGCGCCGACCGCTGGGCGTTCACCGTCTACAACTCCGACACCGCCGGGTCGGGCGTCGCCATGGCGACGTCGCCGGCCGCGCCGCCGCTAAACACCTGGGTGCACCTCACCGGTGTCCGCGACACGGCGGCCAACCAGACCAGGCTTTACGTCAACGGCCAGCTTCAGGGCACCCTGAGCAACCCGCCAGCGGCGTTCGCCTCCAAGGGCCCGTTCGTTGTTGGCTCCTACCAGTACAACGCGACTCCTGGCGGATTCCTCAAGGGCGGCGTGGACGACGTTCAGGCCTACCAGTCGGTGCTCAGCGCCGCGCAGATCACCGGTGTCTACAACGGAACCGGCCCTGCCGACGCCACCGCCATCCGCACGAGCTGGAAGCTCGACCAGCGCGGTCTGCCCAAGTCGGAGACCAACCCGAATGGGCACACCACGGAGTATGTGTTCGACGAAGCCGGGCAGCTGGCGATCTCGACGGCTCCGGAAATCACCACCGAGCAGCACCAGATCGTCAGCGGGCAGGTGGTCACGGGCACTCCAGCCAACCTGTTCCAGATGACTTCCATCGCCTACAACACCTTCGGCGAGGCGGTCGAAACGAAGGACCCGCGCGGAAACCACACCTATGTGGAACGCGACAGGACTGGTGAAGTGGTATCCCAATGGATGCCGGACTACACCCCGCTCGGTTCCTCGACGGCCATCGAAGCGGTGTCGCACACCGAATACGACTCGATGGGCCGGGTGAAGAAGACGACCGACCCGCTGGGTCACGAGACGTCGTACCAGTACGACGCGTATGGACAGCTGTGGAAGGTCACGGCGCCCGACCTTGGTGTCACCGAATACACCTATGACGACAACGGTCAGGTGACCCGGGTCAAGGACGGCGAAGGCGGCATCGCCTACACCGAATACGACTTCCTGGGCCGCCGCAAGCACATGACCCAGGTGATCAGCCAGGGCGTGGAGAACCGGACCACGTTCGGCTATCACGCCAACGGCTGGATGGCCAGCACGACCCCGCAGGGCCGCGCGTCCACGACGTTCGAGCACAACAACGCGGGCGAGCGCACGAAAGTCATCGACGGCAAGGGCAACGCGACCCTGGTGGCATATGACTTCGCTGGCCGCGAGAAGACCATCACCGCACCGGATCTGAGCTACAGCGAGATCACGTACGACTTCGCGGGCCGTGTCCTCAAGCAGGATCAGAAGAAGGGGACGACTGTCCTCAACACCGTGCAGATGTCGTATGACGCCAACGGCAACCCGGTGTCGGTCACCGACGGGCGCAACACGACGTCGACGTTCACCTACAACCCCGCCGACATGCTCATCGAGGCGAAACAGCCAGTGATTACCGGTCCAGAGCCAGAAACCATCATTACCACTTTTGGGTACGACGTAGCTGGCAACAGGACACGGTTTACCGACGGCCGCGGAAACCAGTTCCGCACCACCTTCAACACCTGGGGTCTGCCTGAGTCGCAGATTGAGCCCGGCGATGCCGTGTTCACTACGCTCTACAACGCGGCAGGACTGCCCGTCACACAGCACGCTCCCGGTGGCGTGACCACGACGTCGGAATACGACGCCGTGGGCCGCCCGACTCGCCTGTCAGGCACGGGTGCCGAGGCGACGAGCATCGACAAGGTGTTTGAGTACGACAAGGTGGGCCGCACCAAGAAACTGTCCGGTCCGGGCGGCGACAACGTGCTGACCTACGACGGACGCGGCTTGCTGACCTCGGTCACCGGCCCGTCAGGCAACTCGTCTTACTCGTACACCCTGGACGGGCTGCTCGAACAGCGCATCGATGCTGCCGGAACCACGGCCTACACCTACGACTCGATCGGGCGCCTCGAGCGCACCGCCAACGGTGACCTTCAGCTCGACTACAAGTACGACGAGATGTCGCGCGTCAAGGAAATCATCCACGGCGGCAACGGAAACAAGCGCACCTTCGGGTACGACGACCTTTCGCGCCTGCGGACGGACACGCTCAAGACGTCGTCTGACGCACTCGTCGGCAAGATCGAGTATGAGTGGGACAACAACTCGAACCTGACGCGTAAGGTCTCGACCGGTTTCGCTGGCGGATCCGACAACCACTACACCTACGACCTCGCCAACCGCCTGGTCGAGTGGAACAACGGCACGACTCCAACGACGTACAAGTACGACCGTTCTGGCAACAGGACACAAGCTGGCGCCAAGGACTTCGAGTACAACGGGCGTAACCAGCTCGTGTCGTCCGACAACGACAACGTCACCTACACGTACACCCCGCGGGGAACGCTGGCGGCGACCACCACCGGAACCGTTAGTGTGCCAACACAATCGGACGCCTTCGGCCAGGTTATTCGTCAGTACTCGTCGGCGACGGCTTATTCCGAGTACACCTATGACGGTTTGGGTCGTGTCCTCAAGCCCGGGTTCTCCTACACCGGCTTGGGTAACGACCTGGCGGCTGACCCCACGGGGACCTATGTCCGCGACGCCAGCAATGAGCTCGCGGGCGTGCGCTCAGGCGCAGCAAGTGTCTATGCCTGGACGGATCTGCACACCGACGTGGTCGGACAGTTCGGCGCCGCGTCAACGGCCCTAAGCGGATCGACCACCTACGATCCCTATGGCAAGGTGACGGCCTCCACGGGAATGCTCGGCAGCCTTGGCTACCAGTCGGAGTGGACCGACACCTCAACCGGCCGCGTCAACATGCACGCGCGCTGGTACAACCCCGAGACCGGCCAGTTCGACTCACGCGACGCCGCCAACGTCTCGCCCGTGCCGAACTCCGGCTCGGCCAACCGTTACGCCTACGCGGCCGGCAACCCGATGACGCGCATGGACCCCTCCGGCAACGACTGGATGTCCAACTGCAAGAGCATCGGCGGCTGCATCGTCCAGGGCTTCGTCAACTCGTTCGACGCCATCAGCGCGATCAAGAAGATCTGGGGCGCACTGTCCAACGTGGAGCAAACGGTCAAGAACATGGCCAACTCCATGAAGCAGGAAGCCAACAAGTGGAAGAGCAAGATTCGCGGCATGCTGCCGGGCGGCATCTGCGGCATCCCCTTCGTCGGCGGCTCGATCTGTGACGGCGTCGCCTTCATCGGCGGATGGGCCTGTGCCCTGTCAGGCGTCTGCGAAATCGTCGACGACTGCCTGGGCGGCAACACCCTCAAGTGCGCTGAACATGTCGGTGAAGCCCTAGCCGAAGTCGTGATGGGCATCCTGTCCGGCGGCGCCGCGGCAGTCGGCAAGTTCATGCTCAAACGCTTGATCAGCAAGTTCGACTTGCCCGGCAAGAACCGAGATAACAACAACAATAACGAGGACTACAGCTCCAACTACAACGAAGCCGACGAGCGCGCAGAGAAGGACGCGATTCGCAACAGCAAGAACAACAAGTCCAACAACAGTAAGTCCAATAACAACAACAGCAAGTCCAACAACAGCAAGTCAAATAACGGCAAGGGCAACAGCGGAGGCGGCAGCAAGTCGTCTAACAACAAGAGCAATGGCCCGAAGTCCAGCGCCGGCGCCAAGCAAAGCCCGCCCTCACCACCGCCCGCAAGCCAGCGTCCGGAAGGCCGGGACACCTCGCCACCACCTGTGGGTTGCCAGCGCAAGCACAGCTTCAACCCCTCGACCCCAGTCCTCATGGCTGACGGTCAGGCCAAGGCGATCGGCGACATCAAGCTAGGCGAGAAGGTCGCCGCGACCGACCCTGCAACGGGTGAGACGACGGCACAAGCCGTGACCGTGCTCCACGTCAACCTCGACCGTGAACTGACGGACGTCACCTTGACGCCCGTTGGCGAAGGTGAAGGCGACGCAAGCACCCGCGGACCGACCACCAAGCTGGAGACCACCCAGAACCACCCGTTCTGGGATGTCACCACCGGTACATGGGTCGACGCCAAGGACCTCAAGCCTGGCACGTCTAAGGTCACCGGCCCTGATGGCGACCTCCAGTTGGTCGTCGCCATCGACAACTTCACCGGCGCCGAACAGATGCGCGACCTCACCGTCGCGAACATCCACACCTACTACGTGGTCGCCGACACGACCCCAGTCCTCGTCCACAACAACGACCCTTGCGAAACGGTCGTGCTTGGCCTGAACCACCCATTCGGTGGTATTGGCAGCGATGCGTTGGCGAAGCGACTGTCGGACTGTGGATGTAATGCGTATACCTACAACGGGAAACGCGACGGTCTCGGCAACCTTGAAGAAAACGGTAACTATCGTTGGATGAATATGGTGACTACTGCACTAAAGGATCCAAAGCGGTCGATCGCAGTCACGCTAGATGGGCTCACAGGCAAGGACGCGTTGGAGAAGTTCACTAATGCGGTGCGTAGCGGTGTCCACATAAGTGCGAAGACCATCGATGACAACGGAACCAACTGGGAACTGGCGGCCCTTTCCCGGGTGCTGGCATTCGGCAGCCGGTCGCCGGATAGTGTTTCCTGGTATGTTGGCGGGGAGAAGTTCAGCTCGGAAGAAATCGGATTGCCGACTACCGAAGCGGGCTGGCTTGCCCTCCGCGGGCTTGGGTGAGCCGGGGTGGAAGGGATCAAATTGATCGAGCGTTTTACCACATCCTCATTTGAGGTGCCCAATCGGCAGTTCCAGCTATGGTCATTTAAGCAGACACACTGCCGATTGCTGCTTCAAAGTAATCCGTCGAGCGATCTGGGCTACGAGACAAGAATTGAAGTGCTGTTTCCCGGCGTGGATTTCGTCTCTGTCCCATCGAACTTCACCGGCCTTCATGTTCGTCGTGCCGATCGTCGAACCAGCAGCGCTGCGCTTGAAACCGCACAACTGGATGAACAACACGACGGACAAGTGTTTCTTCTCAGCCCCGGCAAAGACTGGTTCGTCATATCAGGCCCGCCTTCATTGGCTGAAACGCGCCTGCGATACAACGATCCTTCGGTCTTCACGCCGCAAGGCTTAGAACTTGAGGAAAGCGTCGTCTACTTCGATTTGGCCGACAAGCTTACGGGTGATGGCTGACCATTTCATTCGGATAGGACGGTAATCAGTGCAGACTTGTATATGGCAGAAAAGATAATGGACGACTCCAAAAAGGTGATGTGGTGGTCGTGGAGCGGGATCGCGGTGCTGGCCGCGATTGTCGCGGTGGTCTCGTGGTTCGCGTGGGAGGCTGATCCTGAGTCGGTGCCACGTGCGCGGGAGTATCGCGACTACGACATCTGTTTGCTGACAGGCGAAGCGGGGTTGACAGAAGACGAGGCGAAGGCGGCATGGACTGCGTTGCAAGAAGTGTCGCTTGAGGCCAAGGTGCGGCTGTCATACGTGGCGGTGACCGGGGAGCAGACGTCGGCTCAGGCGCAGAAGTTTGTCGCGACGCAGGTTCAGCAGAAGTGCGGAATTATTGTGGCCATTGGAGAACAGCAGGTTTCCGCGATCGGCGCGGTGAAGGACAAGTATCCAGCGGTGCAGTTTATCCCGGCTGGGAAGCAGGTTAACGGCAAGGTCCTCGCCGACAAAGTAAGGCCGATGATTCCGGCGAAATGAGCTCGCGTGGCTGTGAAAAGAGGCTTCTCAAAACTTCTCGCATATCTGGCCGATCATTGGCACTTCATCTGGGCCGATGGTACGCACAAGATTTCGGACTCGGGTTACGACCGCTCAGGACCCCATTCCTGGATTGTTGTCGAGTCAGACCGGCTTAGGCTGCGTTTTGTGAACGATCGAGAACTCATTCGGCTCGAGCTTCAGGGAATCTCTGAATCGGTGAGCAAGCGTTGGTTCCCGTTAGACTCGATTCAGCTGTTGCTCGGCGAAGAAACTTCTGGCGAGCGCATGTCTGGATACGAAGCAGACTTTGTCGAGCGGCGGCTGGCCGAGATTGAGTCGGTTCTTTCGGCGGAGTCGGTCCTAGAGACGGACCGGCGGGTGACGGCGCTCCGGCGAACTGCGAGACGCCGGAGTAGGAATCTGTCGCATTAATCGTGCGCGAGTGTTGACCCTCTCCTCGTAGAATTCGCGCCGCGGGGATCGGGGTAGTGAAGTGAAGACGAGGCTGCGGAAGCTTTCCACGACCGGGTGGACGTTCGTTTGGCGAGCTGAGATTCTTCACGTGCGGGGCGAGGCTGACTGTCACCGGTGTATCCGGGTGAAGGCTTGGGGCGCAGGAAAGACCAGCTTCGCCGTACAGGCAGATTTGTTGTCGAAGTCTTGGCCAGCCCCGTGGGGTGCGTGCGCGTCAGATGATGCCTACCCGGCGCCATCCGATATACAGGCCATCATCGATAGGGCGCTGGCCACGGGCTGGGACCCCGACATGATCGGCGGAACGTTTCTACTCACCGAGGCTGCGGGGTTGGAGTTAACAGGGTTCCTGCTGGCCGACCGGTTACGCGATCCAGCAGCGGCTGACCCCTCCGTGAGGGTCATCGAGTCGTACTGGCGCACTGCCATAGCTCGGGGCAGCAAGCGGCAAGCATCTATGGAATAAGGCTCCAAGATGTAAATGTCCGCTTCGGACCCCGGCTGTCCCACCAGTGCGGCAGACGGCCGCCGAAGGGGCGCTTGCGAGAATGTGAACGCTCGTTTTTAGACCTTGACCTTCGCGTGACCGCGTTGTACGTTTCCGGGCCTGTGCCCTAACCCCTGGGGTGCTGTTTCGGGGAGGCTTTGTGCGGTTGGCCCGTGTGCTGTCGGCGTCGTTTGCGGTTTCGTTGTTGTCCGGCTTGGTAACAGTGTTGCCGCCATTGCCTGCTTCGGCTGCTGCGGTTGATCCGTCGCCGATGGCGCTGGTGCCTTCGACGCCGGGCAAGGCGGCGTCACCGTTGCCTTCGCCAGCGTTGCCGCCGTGGCAGGGCTCGGTGCCGGTGTGGCCTTCGGCGGGTTCGGCCACGCTTGAGGTGGCTGGTTCAGTGTCGTCGTTTTCGGCTTTGTCGGATGAACCTGAGCCTGTGCTGGTGGGCGGATTGCCGTTGTCGATCACGGTTGACGCGACAGCCAATGACCCGGAGGGTTTGGTGCCGCAGGCGCTGCCGGGTGCGGGTGGGACCGTGGATGTGAGCGTGTTGTCGCAGTCGCAGACTTCGGCGCTTGGGGTCAGGGGCGTGGTGTTTACGGCCGCGCCGCAGGGGGATTTGGGGCCGTCGGTTCGCCTGGCCGCTGGTTATGGCAAGTTCGCGAACGCTTTCGGCGCTGATTTCGGGTCACGCCTTCGGGTGGTCCGGCTCCCAGCATGTGCGTTGACGACACCGTCGTTGAAGGAGTGTCAGCAGCAGACTCCGGTGCTGGGCAGCGTGAATGATGTTGTGGCGCGGTCGGTTGAGGTGTCTGTTGACATCCCGGTCGCGTCGCAGCCGTTGTCGGCGCCGGTCGCGGGGATGTCGGCGCAGCAGGCTGAACCGGCTGGGGCGACAGTGTTCGCTTTGACGGCTGGTGCGTCGTCGGAGTCTGGTGACTTCACAAAGACGAAGATGAACGAAGCGGTGCAGTGGTCCGCTGGCGGGAACTCGGGCGGTTTCTCTACGAACGTGTCGGTGCGGGTGCCGCCGGCGCCGGGCGGGCTGGCTCCGTCGGTGACTTTGGATTATTCGTCGCAGTCGGTGGACGGCCTGGGTTCGGGGACGAACAACCAGTCCTCTGAGGTTGGTGATGGCTGGTCGATCGGCGGTGTCTCATACATCGAGCGGTCCTACCGTCCATGCAAGCATGACAGCGTTTCGGGCAACGAGGGTGATCTTTGCTTTGTGAACTGGGCTCCGGTCAATGTCGTGCTCAACGGGCAGTCGACTCAGATCGTCGAGGTTGACGGCGGTAACGGCGCGCTAAAGGCCGCTGATGATTCGCTGGGATGGCGGGTGGAGCGCCTGTATGGCGCACCGAACGGGGCATGGGTCGGCGAGCATTACCGGATCACCACGATGGACGGCACCCAGTACCTGTTCGGATCCCAGCCACGCGGCACCGGGCCGGCGCCCGCGCTCGGTGGCGGCGCGGCGCTGGTGCCGGTGTACTCCAACGATTCAACCGAACCGTGTTATCACCGGCTTGGTTCCGGGTTCGCCAATTCGTGGTGTGTCATGGGGTACCGGTGGAACCTGGATCTGGTGACGGACCGGTTCGGCAACGAGATCAAGTACATGTGGGAGCTGTACACCAACGTGTACGGCGCTAACAACAACACCGTGACGCTTGGCTATGACATGACGTCGGTGTTGCGGGAAATCCGCTATGGCAGCAACAACCGGCCGCCTGCGGCGTACCTGCCGTACTCGGCAAAGGTCGTCTACACCTATGACTGGCGCTGCTACGCCACCAACTGCACCACCGACACCACAACGGCGAACTGGCCCGACACCCCTTGGGATCAGGCATGTGCCTCCAATGCGACGACCTGCCCCGGGCGGACATCGCCCACGTTCTGGTCTGTCTACCGGCTGACCGGGATCGAATCCTTCATCCAGGACTCAATCTCCACTTGGTCTACAACAGACAAAGTCTCCCTGCGGCATTTGTTCCCCTCGACCGGAAACTTCGTGCTGCCGGCCGGCGATGACACCGCACCGGCGTTGTGGCTGACCCACGTACTGCGCCCCAACTCCCCGGGCGAGGGCCTGGACGGGTATGAGCAGTCCCTCGTTGTCAATGGCACGCAGCTGAAGAACGCGGTGGTGTGGGGTAACGATGTTGGCCGCCCGCCTATGACGCGCTGGCGTATCGACGCGTTCTCCGGCCCGGCCGGTGACTACACCAAGGTCACATACTCCTTTGAGGACTGTGCCCGGGTCAACGCGAACATGACCTATGCCGACCACAACATCAAACGGTGCTATCCGCGGTGGGAAGGCAGCGAATTCCGCTGGTACCACAAGTATGTGGTGACCGAAGTCGAGCAGGTCGACCGCGTGGCGGGCGCTCCTAGCGTTGTCACTCGCTACCAGTATTCCAACGACGCCGCTTCCCGCGCTGACGGGCAGCCCGGCGGCGACTACGAAAAGGCCTTGTGGCGCTTCGATGACAACTGGCAAACGCCGCTAACGCAACGCACACACAACCAGTGGCGCGGCTACACCAACGTGCGCACCATAGTCGGTGCCCGTGACAACACCGGTAACCAGCAAGTCACCGACGCTGTCTTCTACCGTGGCATGGACCGCGACCGGGCGCTGGGCAACTGGTACACCCGCGACGTGGGAATCCAGGATGGCTGGTCAGGAACCATCGACGACCACGAAGCAATGGCAGGCAAACCACGCCTCGTGCTGCGCAAGGACGGACAGTCCGGCACCTGGGTGCGCATGTCACGGCACTCCTACGAAATCCTCGACAAGGGCGCGCAAACGTTTGGCCCGAACACACTCATGGTGTGGCGGGTCCTGGAAAACTTCACCAACACCGGCACTCACCATCCCAACGGCAGCGAGTCCAATCAGGACTATGTGCGCTTCGCCGACACCGCAACAGAGTGGGACGCCACCTACCCGATCCCGGTGAAGGTCACTAACTACGGCGAAAACGGCGGCACCCATCCGTCCGGCGTGGACGACAACGTCTGCACCGAAAACACCTATGCCCACGACACCAACAAATGGATCATCGGGCTGCCAGTGCAGGTATTGACAACCGACTGTGCCGGAACCGGTGTCGCCAACATCCTCGCCGGTAACCGCAGCTTCTACGACGGGCAGACTACCAACGGCCAGCTCGGGGTAGGTGCGGAGTCGCTGGGCAGGGTCACTAAAACCGAGGCCATCAAAGACGCCGACGCATCCAACAACTGGATCATGACCTCGACGATTGATAAGGCTAACTACGACAGGCACGGCCGCGTCCGTGAAGTCGCCGACGCCAAGAGTCACAAGACCAAAACCATCTATACGCCTGCCACGGGTGGGCCGGTCACCAACGTCGAAGTCAAAAACCACCTGGACCACGCGACGGTGTCTACTTTGGATGTCCGTTTCGGTTCTCCGAAGCATGTTTCCGATGTCAATGGTGTAGTGACGCAGGCTCAGTATGATGTTCAGGGCCGTCTTTTGAAGGTGTGGAAGGAAAACCGGGGTACGGGGAAGGTTCCTGACGCCCAGTATGAGTATGTGCTGCGGCTTAACCAGCCCTCATACATCAAAACCACGTTGCTATCGCCGGATACGAGCAACAGCAACGGCACCATCCTGCCGCCGACATTCGAGTTGTTTGATGGTTTGTTGCGGCCGCGGCGTACCGAGTCGCCATCACCGCAGGGCGCTAACGACCGCATGGTTGTTGACACCTGGTACAACACCACCGGCGGCGTGGCCGAAACGCTGACGTTCGGTATGGCAGGGGATCCGAACGCCAATTTGGATGGCTACAACAAGGACAACGCCGCGCAGCGCACCAAGTACACCTACAACAATTTGGGTGAGCAGACCAGTATCGTGCCGTGGTCTTACGGTGCGGCGATGGGCACGTCCTGGAACACGGTCATGGATCCGCAAGGCCACCGCACCATTACCACTACCGTTCCGCAGGGCGCGACCAAGACGATCACCTACACCAATGCCCAGGGCAAGGTTTCTGAACTGCGCCAGGAAAAGTCGGCCGGGGTGTGGCTGGCGACCAAATACGACTACTACCGCACGGGCCTGTTGAAGAAGGTCACCGACCCCGGTGCCGGCAGCGGCGCGCCGGTCAATAGCTGGGAATATGTTTACGACAAACTCGGCCGCAAAATTCAGGCGATCGACCCGGACGCCGGAACATCAACCACCGTATACAACAATGACGGCACGGTTGCGTCCACGACCGACGGCCAGGGCCGCAAACTCATCCACACTTACGACGACCTCAAACGTAAGCTCGCCACGCACCACACCGACAGCGGGATTTCGGCAAACTTGTTGGCGACCTGGGCTTATGACACGGCATTGTTCGCCATCCCCAACGGCGCGGTCAAAGGCCAGCTTGCATCCACGACCCGCAAGGACGCCTCCGGTGACTACACCACCCAGGTCGTTCGTTACGACGTCGGTTACCGGGCAACGGAAACCACGTTCACCGCACCCGGTTTCGGGCCGAACAACACGCAGCTGACCTATACGGTCAAGAACGGTTACGCCGCCGCCGGTGCACCACTAACCACCGAGCTGCCACTTGTCGCTGATTTGGCCGCCGAAACACTAACGACCGGCTACAACACCGATGGCATGCCCGCCACCTTGAACACCAGCGGTTACGGCGGCACCCCTTTGGTCGCGTCGACCACTTTTGATGTTGATGGTGTGACGCTGCAACGGGTGCACGGTGGGCTGGGCAAGCAAGTGAAGGTGATCACCGACTTTTCCGCCGCGACCCGCCGCCTGTCCAAACTGTGGCTGCTCACCGAAAAACCAGCCACCCCCGGCGATTTCGCCTACCCGTATGACTTGATGCATCACTGGGACCCGGCCGGCAACCTGACCGGAATCGACGCCAACAAAAACGGCACCTCTGATGGCATGGAATGCTTCCGCTACGACCAGCTGCGCCGCCTAACCGAAGCATGGACCCAAAACTCCGGCGCCTGCACCACACCACAAAAAGCAGGCCCCACCGACGGCGCCTACTGGCGCAAGTGGACGGTCGACGACATCGGCAACCGCCAAACCGAACAAGACCTCAACGCTGGCGGCGGCGTTGCAACGACCTGGACTTACCAAAACGGGCCAGCCGGCGGAGTGAAACCTCACCAGGTCAAGCAAATCACCGCCACCGGCCAGCCCACCCGCACCTTCGGCTACGACAACGCAGGCAACACCACCACCCGCACCACCGAAACCGGCGTAACCCAAACCCTTGAATGGGACTTTGAGGGCCACCTCAAAACCGTCAAAGAAGGCACCACCACCGTCGCGTCCTACCTTTACAACACCGACGGCAGCCGCCTACTGGCTGTCAACGGCAACACCAAGACCCTGTATCTGCCTGATGGCACCGAACTCGAAAAAACCGGCACCAACAATCCCACTGGCCAGCGCTACCTCGGCGGTGTCGCCGTCCGCAACACCACCGGCCTCAAATGGACAATCAGCAACCACCAAGGCAGCAGCATCGCCCAAATCGACGCGGCCAACCTCGCCACCATCGACCGGCGCCGCCTCATGCCCTACGGACAGCCCCGCGGCACCCAGCCCGCATGGCTAGGTTCGAAAGGCTACGTCGGCGGAACCAAAGACACCCCAACCGGTTTAACCCACCTCGGCGCCCGAGAATACGACCCCACCACCGGTCGGTTCATCAGCGCCGACCCCATCATGGACCTAACCGATCCGCAGCAATGGCACCCCTACACCTACAGCAACAACAACCCCACCACCTGGTCCGACCCCACCGGATTACACCTTGACAACAATGATTCGGGTTGCACGGCATACAGTGAAGGATGTCAGTTCCACTACGGCAGTGGGGGCATCAAATTCTTCTGGGAAACGATCCAGGAAACAGGCTGTGATACAGGGCAGCAAACTCTATTGGATTGTGCCGAGAATATCCGCAAAGACCGGCCGTTCGAGAAACACGGCTCGATGGCCCAGTCGCTTATATTCTTCAGAACCATCTGTGCCGTCGACCCCGTCGGCTGCAAGGTACTAAACGATATAAAGCGCGAAGCGGGCGAGGCCGCAATGTGGGAGATGAGCGGCCTGGGCGACGCCGAACGGTGCTTCACACAAGGAAGCGTAAGCGGATGCGCATGGACGGCCGTTAACGCTGCCGGGCTAGCCGCAGGCGCGATGAGATTCCGCGCGCTCTGGAAACTCAGGCACCTAGACAACATCGCCGGTATCGGCAATTTCCATGGGGTCACGCGCTTCTGTAACAGCTTCATCCCGGAAACCGAAGTACTGCTTAGCGACGGCACCAGCAAGAAGATCAAAGACATCGAAGAAGGAGATCTGGTTCTCGCAACAGATCCAGAAACCGGCGAAATAGCGGCTAAGCCTGTTACCGCACTCATCTCGGGTGAGGGAAACAAACACCTGGTGACCGTCACCGTCCATACCCGCGAGGGCAAGAAATCCATTGTCGCCACTGCCAACCATCCGTTCTGGGTGCATGATCTACGCCAATGGACCGATGCAGCAGAGCTGCGGCCAGGTATGAAGCTGCTTGCACCTAGCGGCGAAATGTTCGCAGTCAGCGGAGTAGACGCCTACCAGCAGTACCAGCGAGTCCACAACCTAACCGTTGCAGACCTTCATACCTACTATGTGTTTGCTGGCAACACCCCCGTCCTCGTGCATAACACTGGCGGGGGCGGACCGGGTGGTTGCGGTCCAGATCTTGGCGTGAGTTGGAGGGCTGCAGATGCTTCGAAAATCTGCGGCTCGTCCGGCTGCGAGATCGTTGCGAGAGATATACAGGGACAGATTGGCGGCGAGGTATTCGAGCTGTCCACAGGAACACCGTTCATGGGTAAATATCGTGGCCAGGACACCCTCTGGGGGAGCCATCAGGTCGTGATTAAAGATGGTCGAGTATTCGACGCATGGACGGGTAGATATGGTGAAACAGTGGCTGACTATCTCAGGCAATGGCAGTACGGCGACATGATCACGATGACGAAAGTCGGTTAGGGAACGGGCAGAACGTGGACTATCGTCAGCTTTTCGCAAGTGTCCAGGAACGCACTGGACTGTACCTATTGGATCCCTCGTATCTATCGGTTGTGGCATTCATTGAAGGGTGCAACGCAGGAAATGATTGGGGGCTACTTGTCGGATTCAGGGAATGGCTGTTAATGCGGATCGGCAAGCGTTCGAACCTAGTGTGGCCCGCGCTCGTTGCGCAGATAGCGTTTCCTCATGAGGAGTCGCGGCCCCAACTCCAGGCTCATGACGAGCAGCAAGACTCCGAACTCAAGCAAGCGCTGTTTGAGCTGCTCGATCAATTCTTGATTGAACGCGAGCGTCCCCACGGTGTGAGTAAGATATTCGAGCAGTATTCAGAGTGGAATCAAATAAGAAAGCAGGAGCTTGAGGACACGGCTCGTCGAAGTCGAGATTCGTAGCACGGCTGATGTCGGGGGATCGCGGATCCTGAAAGCCGGTTTAGGATCGCCATTCACAGCAATTATGAATGGCTGGCCAATCCAGGTTCGCCTTATAACACCGGCGAAGCCACCGGTTCGGGCCAACGGCAGAAACTGTCCATGCCAGAGCATGGGAACAACTCAGGCGATGTCTTGCCACAGGCACCTTAGATACATGCCTGGGCATATATGAGCTCCATGGTGTAATGATTCTGGTTCCTTGGGCGGCGGATTGGCTGGGGCAGCGGGAGAAGATGTGACCCCCGCTGCCAGTTCACGGGACCTTGGTGATTAGGGGAGGGCGTTCAGGAAGGGCTCGTGGGCGTTCATGAATTCCCAGTTGTAGTAACGGTCCCAGTTGATGGACCAGGTCATGAGGCCGCGGAAGTTGGGCGAGGCTCCTCCGCGCAAGGTGTAGCCGCCGCAGTTGGTGCCGCGGGCGAGGCAGTTGATGGCTTGCTGGATGCCGGCGGGGCCGACGTGACCGTTGCCGGCGCTGACCGCTGCGGGGGCGCCGAAGGCTATTTGGTCTTCACGCAACGGGGGGAACGTGATTCCTGTGTTGGCGACGGGGAAGCCGGCTTTGAGCATGTCGGTCATCGCGATGTGGAAGTCTGCGCCGCCCATGGTGTGGTAGACGTTGTCCAGACCCATGATCGGGCCCGAGTTGTAGTCCTGCACGTGCAGCACGGTGATGTCGTTACGCATGGCGTAGATGACGGGAAGGTAAGAGCCAGCCCGGTTGTCACAGCCAGCGCACGTGCCGCCGTAGAACTGGTATCCAAGTTGGACGAAGAAGGTTTCCGGCGCCATCGTCAGGACGAAACCGCTGCCGTAGCGGGTTTTTAGTGAACGCAAAGCCGAGATCAGGTTGACGATCACCGGTGTCGTGGGATTGCGGAAGTCACTGTCGCCTGAGTTGAAGTAAAGCGAGTGGCCCTCGAAGTCGATGTCGAGACCGTTCAGACCGTAGCGGTCGATGATGGCGGCGACGGAGCTGACGAACTTGTCACGGGCAGCCGTGGTGGTCAGCTGTACCTGTCCATTTTGGCCACCTATCGACAGCAGCACCTTCTTGCCAGCGGCCTGCTTGGCCTGGATCGCGGAGATGAACTGGGCTTCGGTTTCGACACCCGGGCATTCCGCGACGGGGCAGAGCGTGAAGCGGATGTCGCCACTGGTCACCGAGGTAGGTTCGCCGAACGCGAGGTTGATGATGTCCCATGCCGCGGGGACGTCAGCCATGCGCATGTAACCGGAACCGTTGGCGAAAGAGGCGTGCAGATAGCCGATGAGAGCGTGCTTGGGCAGACCGGGGTTGGTGCAGCCGGTCGTGATGCCGGACACCCCAGCGGACTTAGCGGATTCGCCGTTGGCGTTGTAGGCGGCGACGGTGTAGGTGTGTGACGAACAAACAGCCAAGCCGGTCAAGGAAGCGCTAGTCGAGGTAACCGTCGCGCGAAGGACAGTGCCTTCGTAAACGCGGTAACCGGTCGCGCCGACAGAAGCGTTCCAGCCCAACGAGATTGACGTGTTGGTGACGCCGGTGACGTTCAGGCCAGAGGGCACTGGCGGCACCGAGACGCAGCCGGTGGTGGTCGCTGAGACGGGCGCGGAGGCGGCGGACTCACCGACGGAGTTGTATGCCTTGACGGTGTACGTGTGCGCGGAACAGACAGCCAGACCGGAGATCGTGGCCGAGGTCCCAGACACCTGAGCCCGCTGAACCGTGCCTTCGTAAACGCGGTATCCCGTAACCGTGCCGGACGAGGCGCCCCAGGACAGGGCGATCGACGTGTTGGTGATGGTGCCAGCGCTCGGAGTGCCTGGAGCCCCCGGGACACCAACGCCGCCCGGTCCGTCCAGGGAGATTTCGTCGGCGTAGTACGTGCCCTGGCCGTACCAGCCATGGGTAAAGACCTCGACTGAAGTCTGAGCCGCACCGGTGGTGAAGTTAACGGTGAGCTTGGTATACGCGGCCGCGGACGGAGTCCACGTCGACGCCCCGCCGGTCACTCCCAGGTAGACGTAGTTCCCGCGCACCCAGCCTGTCAGAGAGTAGGCCGTGTTCGCTTGCACAGCAACGGTTTGCGTGCACTTGGCGTTGTCCGATGCCGAAGCGGCCGCCTGGAGGGCCTTCGTTCCGGCTTGCACCGGAGTGGACACGACGGACCCTAGGTTGCCGGTGCAGGACCAGGGTGACAAAGAGCCTGTCTCAAACCCGGGGTTGGACAGGAGGTTAGCGGCCTGGGCCGCCGAAGGTGCGATCAGCAGACCGGCGCCTGCTAAGAGCAGCACAGCCAATAATGATCGAAACTTATTCATGCGTTTATTATTAAGAAACTTTACTTCTAGTGTCCATAGTGGTTAATCTGCAGTTAAGATGCACTCAGCCCTCGGTCATTTTGACCTCATAGGACAGCGCCGCGTACAGTGAGCTGCGTCGTACCGGGCATGCAGCCAGAGAAAGTGTGCGGATAGTGAAGCGGTCGTTCAAATTCCGACTTCGACCCACTGTGAAACAGGTACAGGCGTTATCTGCATGCCTAGCCAATCATCGGGAGCTGTACAACGCCGCACTACAAGAACGTCGTGAAGCCTGGCGACGGTCTGCGGTCACGGTCTCCTATGGGATGCAATCAAAACAGCTGAAAGACATCCGCAGGGTGCGAGACGACCACGCCCGTTGGTCATTCTCTTCTCAACAAGCTACGTTGCGGCGGTTGAATCTCGCTATGGAGGCGTTCTTTCGGCGGGTGAAGGCTGGCCAAACTCCCGGGTACCCACGGTACAAAGGCGAGCGTTGGTTCGACACCGTCGTGTGGCCATCCGACCGCGACGGATGTCGCTGGGACAGCACTCCCGACGCCGGGCACATCCGACTCTATTTGCAAGGGATCGGCCATATTCGGGTGCATGCGCATCGCTGCATTGCTGGTCGCGTCAAGACGATCTCTGTCAAGCGAGAGGGCGACGCTTGGTACGTGATCCTTGCCTGCGACGAGGTGCCCACCAACGTGCTGCCGCCGACCGGCCGCGTGACAGGCATTGACCTTGGAGTTTCTGAGTTCGCTGCGCTCGCTGACGGAACCTTGATCCGCAACCCTGCTTGGTGGCGGCAAACAGAGGAAAGGCTCACCAAGGCCGCTCGGCGACATTCCCTGCGGTACCCGCCTGGCTGTACCCGGTCGAAGCGTAAGGTTCGGTCGTCGCAGAACTTGGCGAAGATTCATCGAGGGAATGCAAGAAAGAGGCTGGATTTCCATCACAAGCTTGCCCTAAACCTTGTGCGCGAGAACGACATCCTTGTGCACGAAGCACTAAACATCGCGGGAATGGTTCGTGCACCTAGGCCCAAGCCCAATCCTGATCGACCTGGGGAGTTCCTGGCCAATCGGGCTGCAGCCAAGGCTGCACTGAACAAACGCATCCTGGACGCAGGCTGGGCGCAGTTCCTTACGATTCTCACCGCCAAAGCTGAAAATGCTGGACGGCTGACAGTCGTAGTGAATGCCCGCAACAGTTCCCGTACTTGCTACCAATGCGGACAGGTGGACGCTGCGTCGCGTGCGGGCATCACCTTCCGGTGCACCACATGCGGACACGAGGACCATGCTGACGTCAATGCGGCACGCAACCTCTTACGGGCCGGGCTGGTCCTCATCCAAGCTGAATGACGCGGGATGGAAGCCCCTGAGTTTGGTGGGGGAGGAGTCACTAAGCTGCGTGCATGCGTTTCTTACGCCTAATGACGGCCTTAACGCTTGTCCTGGCTGGGTGCGGCGCCGCACCGGTGGAGACAAAATCGGATGAGGTCAAGACCAGCACGGTCAAGCTGAATCTTGAGACGCTGATCTACGAACCGGCGAAAGCGGGGAAGTACCCGCTGGTCATGTTCGTTCACGGCTACACCGGGCACCCGCAGGACCATGACCGGCTCTTCCGTGCTTGGGTTAAGGCTGGGTTCGTCGTGGTCGCGCCCGTGATGCCCGAGACAGCGCGGGGTTCTCAGCCGCTCAATGTCAACGACTTGAAGAATCAGCCGGGGTACGTGTCAAAGACGCTCACCGACGCCTTAGCGAAACTGGGTGACAAGGTCGACAAGGACCGCATCGCCGCGGCGGGGTTCTCCCTCGGGGGCATGACGGTGGTGGGCCTGTTCACGAAACACCGCGACGAACGGCTCAAGGCCGGGATCGTGATGGCGGGGACGGACCGCGACTTTGGGCATGAGTACAGCGGCCCGCCCGCGAACATCTTCTTCATTCACGGCCGGGCCGATGCGACGATCAGCTGGGCCCAGGGCATGCAAGCCTATGAACCGCTCAAGTGGCCAAAAGTGTTGCTGGACTTGCCAGGTGGCAACCATCTCACGCCTTACCGTGGCGAGGAGCACCCGCATTATCACGCCGTTGAGAAGACCACGACGGACTATCTCAAGTGGACACTCAATAAAGACGAGACGGCTAAAGCACGGCTCGCAGCAACAGAAGGCGTCACCATCACCGCATCAGGTGGCTAACTCCATCAAAAGCGGGGTCGAGGTGGGGGGCAACCGTGGCACGGCCTTCGGGCCAGGAGCGCAGTTGCTCCTCGATCTGGGCCTGGGCGTTGGTTTGCGAGTCGACGTAGAAATGCAGGACGCGTTGACGGCCGGACGTCTCGTGGGCGACCAGAGCGCCGTTCGCACCGATTTCCACCGCTAAACCGTCTTCGAAGGAGCGCAAGGCGTCCAGAGAGGACTCAACTGGGAATTGCCCGTCGTTGTAACGGGTGTAGGGCAAGGTGACCGGGATATGCAGGTCGAAGCGGGGCCACCGGGCTGAGCGCAGCGGCATCGCGACGGTTGCTAAAAGCGGTATGCCGTCAGGCTTTTCACCGCTCATGATGACCCACTGGTCGTCGGCCTTTATCGCCTCAACCGCGTGAAACAAGTCTGAAGGAGTCTTGGGATTCACGAGCGGCGCCGAGGTCCAGCTAACAGAACCGACCCAGATCTCAACGCCATCTTCACCGAGCGTCCAGTCCAGACTGAGGAAGGTGATCTGGCCCAAGGCGTCGTCGGGCAGCGAGGCGAAGGCTGGGTGATAGCAGACGATGTCGACCTGGGAGATCTCCTGGTCGACGGTGATGCCGTAGCGCAGCTGGTCAAGTTCAAGCTTCTGGTCGTTGATAACCATGGTTGACGTGAACACCTGCAAGTCGGCGACGCGGCGAGCCGCGTATTCCCACGTGGCGTCAGGGGAAGGGGCCGCGGCCAGCCATCGTGCCGCCACGGCGCGCAGCGTTGGTTTCCCGCCTGGGGAAACGACCAGGGCGTGGGCTGATCCTTGGCCGGGCGTGAGTTCCCATTGCAGGTCTTCATGGATGGCGTTGACATGGTTGTTGAACGCTTCGGTGTAAACACTTACCCCACCAGCGGAGATGGCACCTGCCACGTCAGCGCGCACACTTTCCCACCACTGCCAGAAAGCCGCAATTGCTTCTGTTTCCGGCGGCTTTTTCTTCTTGAACCAGCGCATAGCCGGGCAGTATAACCACGTCACGTTTATATCTATACATAGAAATAAGGCGGCGTTAACCTCGTGGGCAACCCCCAACCGGAGGAGGCACCCCCGTGAGGAAACTTCACCGGGCTCTGGCAGCTAGCGCTGCTGGGCTCCTGACCTTCACCGCGATCGTCGCGGTGTCGAGCGCGACTGCCCACGGGCAGGAAGTGCTCACATTGCCAGGCGAGGCCGAACAGGTCCGTGCTGGCAATGGTTTCTTCCAAGTTAGTACCGACAATGGCCGCACGTGGAGCCGTCAGCTTCCGCAGGCCACGCAAATCCAGCTCCGCAACCGCTCGTTCGATCCGCTGCAGACCGTCGGCATGGCCGCCACCGGGGCCAAAGAGGCGTATCTGCTTCAGTTCAAGAACGCCCCGCTGGACAGTCAGCGCAGGGAACTGCGGCGTCTGGGCGTGAACCTCGGGGCGTACATCCCGGATCACACCTACGTCGCACGGTTCAGTCCGTCCACTTTGGACAAAGTCAAGGCGCTGCCGTTCATTCGCTGGGTCGGTGGCTACGAGGCGGCTGACAAGGTCGCTCCAGGACTGGCGCCCGGCCGGGTGCGCATCAGTCTCGTGAACCGTGATCTGGCCGACCAAGGCGGTCTCATCAACAAGATTGAGGCCATTGGCGGCTCGGTCCACCTCGCCTCAGCGAGCAAAGGACTCATCGAGGCGACGCTAAACGCCAGTCAGCTCAACGCGATCGCCGACGATGGCTCTGTCCTCGCCATCGACGCCTGGTCCGCACCGGAAACGGATATGGACCTCGCTCGCCAGGACGGCGGAGCGACCACGATTGAAACCGCGCGCGGCTATGCCGGCCAAGGCGTACGCGGTGAAGTCATGGACGGCGGCTTGCGGGTAACGCACCAGGAGTTCGCGGCCCGCCCACCGATCGTGCACGGCGCCAACAGCACTGACACCAGCCACGGCACCTCGACCTATGGGCAGATTTTCGCGCAGGGAGTGTCCGCCCAGCACAAGGGTCTCCTGTCGCAGGGACAGGGCATGATCGCGGCCTACAGTGCCGTGACCGACCGCTATGCGCACACCGCGCAGCTGGTGAACCCAAGCCTCAACTACCGCGCGGTTTTCCAGTCCAACAGCTGGGGCGACGCGCTAACCACTAGCTACACCACTATTTCCGCCTCGATGGACGACATCGTCTTCGACCACGACCTCCTTATCTGCCAGTCGCAGAGCAACGCGGGCACGCGCAGTTCACGGCCGCAGGCGTGGTCCAAGAACGTCGTATCCGTTGGCGGGCAACGGCATTACAACACTCTCGCGCGCACCGATGACGCCTGGGCCAACAGTGCCAGCATCGGCCCCGCCGCGGATGGGCGCCTCAAGCCCGATCTTTCCAACTACTACGACAACATCAACACCACTTCGAGCACCAGCAACACCTCATACACCGCATCATTCGGGGGTACTAGTGGAGCCACGCCCATAACGTGTGGCAACTTTGGGCTCTTGTTCCAGATGTGGGCCGACGGCGTCTTCGCCGGCGGGCCGGGCCTCGGACGCGATGTGTTCAACTCGCGCCCACACGCGGCCACGGCTAAGGCACTGATGATCAATCAGGCCAACCAGTACACGTTCAGTGGCACCGGGCACGACCTGACCCGCGTGCACCAGGGCTGGGGAACGGCGAGCGTGGGCAACCTCTACAGCCAGGCACAGGCCAACGGCTGGGGCTTGCCGATCCTCGTCAACGAGACCGATCTGCTGACGGTCGGCCAGAAGAAGACCTACACCCTCACGACGGATGGCACGCAGCCGCTCAAGGCGACCCTGGTCTGGACTGACCCGGCCGGTTCGCCGAGCGCGTCCAAGGCTCAGGTCAACGACCTGACGCTGCGGGTCGTCGCGCCCAACGGCACGGTCTACTGGGGCAACAACGGCCTGAACGCGGGCAACTGGTCGACCTCGGGTGGCGTGGCCAACACCGTTGACACGGTGGAGAACGTGTTCGTTCAGAACCCGGCCGCGGGCACGTGGACGATCGAGGTTTCGGCCGACACCATCGGTTCCGACGGCCACGTCGAGACGACAGCGTCCGATGTGGACTACGGTCTCGTGGTCACGGCTAAGACGGGCACCCCGCCAACGGGAACGCCGACGCCCACGCCGACGACCGCGTCACCTACGCCGTCGCCGACGCCTAAGAAGTTCACCAACGACACGGACTTCCCGATCAACGACAACACCACGATCGAAAGCCCGATCACGGTGACGGGTGTCCCGGGCAACGCTCCGGCGACACTGAAGGTCGACGTGAACATCACCCACACCTACCGCGGTGACCTGGTCGTCTCGCTGATAGCCCCGGATGGCACCGCCTATGTGCTGAGCAACCGGGCCGGCGGCAGTGCTGACAACCTGATCGCCACCTTTACCGTCAACGCCTCAAGCGAAGTGGCTAACGGGACGTGGAAGTTGCGCGTTCAAGACGCCGCGAACGCTGACATCGGTACTCTCAACACCTGGTCCTTGACCTTCTAACGCACATCCCGGTGCCCCGTCATCTCGACGGGGCACCGGCTAGGTCGCGTCGCAAGGACAGCAACAGCAATCGCAGGCGGTGCAGCAGTTGCCGTCGCAGTTACAGTTGCAGCCTTCGCGGCACGTTCCGCCATAACGCTTGCCGCTGTAGGGGCCGGGGAACTCGTTACGGCAGCAGACTTGGCACGTGCAGCACATCCAGGTCGCCAGGCACGTGCCGGCAAAGAAACCGTGCTCGCGAGGCGGGTGCTCGACTTCGGGCCACAGGACGTTGTGCGAGAGCGTGTGTTCCAGTTCGTGCACGAGTAGCGCGTGCACAAGGCGACTGTCCGTAAAGGACACTTCGCTGAGCGCCAGTTTCAGACCGTGGTGCGCGTCTAGCGCGAGCTGGCGGGCCTGGGCGACGGTGCTTCCGGTGCCCGTGATCGGGTTCCATTTGTTGTCGCGGCGGTCTTTGTCGCGGTCCTCGATCGCGTCGACGAGGTGTGCGATGCGGCCAAACAAACGGCCCGCTTCGGCGAGCGGCTCGGCGTTGCCGGGACGGCCCGCGATGACGGCCGTGTGCGCGAACGCCGCCGCCGTGGCGATCTCGGCGGGAACTGTCACCTCGGTCAGCGAAGTCGCGCGTGCCTCGATCGAGCTTTGCTGGGCCACCGCGTCGAGGAGGATTCCCGCGTCCAGCCCGAGCTCAGTGCTGCTGTTCTTCGCGCGGCCGGCCCACTTCCTGGCGACCGCCCGGGCTCCCAGGGCGACGGGCTTGCGGGCGAACAACCCGTCGCCATCGGCCACGTGATCGTCCAGTTTGGACGACGCGAGCAGCAGCGACACAGTCGCCGCTAGCCGCGCGGCTTCGCCGCGCACCACGCTCGCGGTGCGCATGCCGCGCAGTGGACACGGCCCCGCCTTTCGCCGCTGCGGCTCTTGATCCGTCTGAGCCTCGACGAGTGCCGAGATCAGGATGCCGTCGTAATTCGTGACGATCCGGGCGGCCTGCCCGTGCTCGTCGCGCAAGGCGAGGCACATGCCGCAGAGGTGACCGAGCCACTGGGCACGCAACGTCTCGCCCAGGCTGTGCGCGCAGGGCCGGATGATCCCGAACATGGCGAGATCGTAGCGGGACAGCGCCAGTGGAAAATGCCGTGCAGCATTGCGGCGTGCCGTCGCGTGATACCGACATGCCCCCTCTCGACCCAGGTGGGTTCGCCGAGTTCTATCAGGCGAACTTCAACCGCATCGCGACGCAGATCTACGCCTACATAGGTGATCATGCGGAGGCGCAAGACCTGACGCAGGAAGCGTTCTACCGGGCGCTTGATCGCTGGAAGGTGGTGCGCCAGTTCCACGATCCCGGTGCCTGGGTGCGGCGGGTCGCCTGGAATCTGGCGACGAGCCGCCTGCGGCGCGTCAAGGTCGCCTTGCGTTACCTCGCGCGCCAGCGGGAAGAGGTCGCCGAAGCGCCGACGCCCGACCGGGTGGCACTGGTGCAGGCACTGGCGACCTTACCGGTGCGGCACCGGCGCGCGATCGTCCTGCATTACCTCGCTCACCTGAGCACAGCAGAGATCGCCGCTCACGAAGACGTGGCAGAAGGAACCGTCCGGTCCTGGCTGACCAGGGGGAGGGCCCAATTGGCCGCTTACTTTCAGGAGCCGAAAGGGGTGGAGCTAAGTGTCCAGGCTGTCAATGGGTGAGCGGTTCGCTCAGTTTGAGGAGGATACGGTGCCTACCTTCCAGCCCGAGGTAGATCAGGTCTACGCGGGAGCCCGGCGTCTGCGCCACAAGCGGCGCGTCGGGCTGGTGACCGCGGCCGTGGTGTTGCTGGCCGTTCCAGCTATTTGGATTGGCGCGAATCAAGACCAGAAGAAGGCGGACGCGCCAGCGGATTCGCCGGTCCGCCGGGTGAACGTCCCGGGAGTGACGATGCTCGACGCGCCGAAAGTGTCCTTTATGGATGCGAACCTCGGGTTCGCCATCTACAACCGTTGCCGCGCGACCGAAGACCCAATGTGCCACCACGCGGCTGGTGTCACGACCGACCGGGGCCGCACCTGGAAGTCACTGCGGCTACCGGAGATTCCGGATCAGCTAGAGATCACTATCTATGGAAAGAACGCGGCTGAATTCGCCGTCTATGCCAACCCGGCGTTCACGATGCCCGCGGCTTCCAAGAGCTGGTTCACACGCGATGGCGGTGCGACCTACACCGAGATGACCAAAACCCAGCCAGACCTTGTCGAAACGCAATGGGGTTTCGGGGAGTACGACATCGAATGCCCGGCTCTGCATGTGGGGGAAGGCCGGCACGAGAAGGATCCCGCGTGCACGACAAAGTTAGTCAAGCGGGGAAGTGGCCCGATTGACCCGCAACCGGCTGACCTTGGCTTGCTGCCTATGGTCTTGTCCGGGCGGGATGGCCGGATCTGGCTGGTTGATCGTGACTCGGACCAGCAGCCGCACCGGGTGCGGGTCAGCGCTGATCAGGGCAAGACGTGGCAGGATTTGCCGTCCGTTCCGCAAGACTCCGCCCCGATGTTGTCGTGGGACGGGACCGACGTCTACGTCGCCGAGCACCCGGGGCAGTGGATCCAGGGCAAGGTCAACGACCCCTTGCGGATATCGCGGTTGATCGCCGGCAAGTGGGTTGAGCAGTACACACTGCCCTCAGAATATTCATCGGCTGGCGTCACTGCGGTCGGGGACGGTGCGGTTCTGGTTATCGCGCAGCCGGTCGGGCAGGCTCCCTCGGACGTCTACTACGTAAAGGACGGTCAGAGACTGCCGCTGCCAATGGTGATCGCGCCTGGGGCGGCCGGCGCACAGTTCCTGCCGGATGGCACGGTGCTGATAACCGTCGACAACGTGGGCCAATACCTCGGCGTGGGCAGCGGGATCGACCGGGAATGGACCTTCATTACCTACTGATGTCTTGACTGTTGACGTGAGATATCGAAAACTGTGCCCAGTGCGGGAGAGCGTTCTCCCGGACTGGGCGTGATCGGCGCACGCCCTGTCTATCTGGTAACGACTATCCGATAACGACAGGGAGAGCCTGATCATGCTTCGCAGATCAAGCCTCTTGCTGACGCTTATGCTGCTGAGTTGGGCCATCGTCGCCCCGCCAGCTCATGCTGCACCTGACTTCACGGTGCTGGTGTTCAGTAAGACGGCCGGTTTCCGGCACGATTCGATCCCGGCTGGGATCACCGCTATTCAGCAACTGGGCACAGCCAACAACTTCGCCGTCGAGGCGACGGAGGACGCTGCGCAGTTCAACGCCGCCAACCTGGCCCGGTTTAAGGTTGTCGTTTTCCTTTCCACCACGGGCGATGTGCTCAACGCGACCCAACAGACCGCGTTCGAGACCTACATCCGCGGTGGAGGCGGCTTCGTCGGGGTGCACGCCGCCGCTGACACCGAATACGCCTGGCCCTGGTACGGCGGGCTAGTGGGCGCCTATTTCGAATCGCACCCGGCGACCCAGCAGGCGACCGTCAAGGTGACAGATAGGGCGCACGCGTCGACGGCGACGCTGCCGCACCGCTGGACGCGCACGGATGAGTGGTACAACTACCAGACGAACCCGCGGGGAACCGCGCACGTTCTGGCCACTGTGGACGAATCCAGCTACTCCGGTGGCGGTGACGGCATCGATCACCCGATCTCCTGGTGCAAGAACTACGAGGGCGGCAAGTCCTGGTACACCGGGCTCGGGCACACGATCGAGTCGTTCAGTGAAGCCAACTTCCGCACCCACTTGCTCGGCGGCATCCGGTCCGTTGGCGGGACGGCGGCATTCGAGTGCGGCGGAACGGTCAACAGCAACTTCGCCCAGGTGACACTGGCCAAGGGGGTAGCCGAAGTCGGCGAGCCGATGGGCCTGACGGTCCTGCCCAACCGCGGTGTGCTGCACACGTCACGTGACGGCGTGATCCGTTACACCGACGTGGCCGGCAACACCAAGGTGGCGCTGACGATCCCGGTCTACACGCACGATGAGGAAGGCCTGCAGAGCATCAAGGCCGACCCGAACTTCGCTACGAACCGCTTCGTTTACGTGTTCTACGCCCCGCCACTGTCCACTCCGGCCGGTGACGCTCCGGCGAGTGGAACGCCAGCGCAGCTGGCTCCGTGGAATGGCGTGAACCGGTTGTCCCGCTTCACGGTCAACGCGGATCACACGCTCAACGCGGCTTCTGAGGCGACCATCATTGAGGTGCCGACGAGCCGTGGCATGTGCTGTCACGTCGGCGGTGACATCGACTTCGACGCGGCCGGGAACCTTTACCTGACCACGGGCGATGACACCAACCCATTCGACTCGAGCGGCTACACGCCGATCGACGAGCGGGCCGGCCGTAACCCCGCCTACGACGCGCAACGGTCGTCGGGCAGCACGAATGACTTGCGCGGCAAGATTTTGCGCATCAAGCCAAACGCGACCGGGGGCGGCTACACGATCCCGACGGGCAACATGTTCGCGCAAACGGCACAGACCCGTGGCGAGATCTATGCCATGGGCTTCCGTAACCCGTTCCGGATGAGTGTCGACAAGGCCACCGGCGTCGTGTACCTGGGCGACTACGGTCCTGACGCGGGATCGGCCGATCCAGGCCGGGGACCGGCGGGCACCGTGGAGTTCGCCCGAGTACCAGCACCAGGTTTTTATGGTTGGCCTTATTGCTCCAACCACGGTGTGCCCTATGTGGACTTCACCTTCCCGAGCGGACCGTCAGGCGCACCGTTCAACTGTGCCGGCGGCCCTGTGAACAATTCGCCCAATAACACGGGTTTGCAGCAACTGCAGGCGCTCAAGCCGTCGTGGATCCCTTACGCCGGTGGCACGAACCCGCCTGAGTTCAGTGGTGGCGCCCCGATGATGGGCCCGGTTTACAACTACAGCGCTTCGCTGGCCTCCGACGTCAAGTTCCCGGCCTACTTCAACGGAACCGCCTTCATCGGCGAGTTCGGTGGCCGCTGGATCAAGAACGTCGTCGTCGACGGGGTCGGCGCACCACTGAAGATCAACCCGTTCCCGTGGGCCGGAACCCAGGTCATGGACATGGAATTCGGGCCTGACGGCGCGCTCTATGTGCTCGACTATGGCACGTCGTGGTTTGGTGGCGACGCCAACTCGGCTGTCTACCGCATCGAGTATGCCCAGGCCGGGCGGCCACCGATCGCGATGGCTTCCGGGACACCGACGTCAGGGTCCGCTCCGCTGACCGTGCAGTTCAGCTCGGCGGGCACCAACGACCCCGACGGTAACCCGTTCACCTACGCGTGGGACTTCACCACCAACGGCAGCACCGATTCCACGGCGGCCAACCCCTCGTTCACCTACACGTCCAACGGGACGTTCACGGCGACGCTGACGGTGACGGACACGACCGGAAAGAGCGGCACGGCCAGTGTCGTGATCACGGTCGGCAACACGGCTCCCGTGGTCACGCTCACGCTGCCGGCCAACGGGCAGGTGTTCGCTTTTGGCGACCTGGTTCCGTTCCAGGTAACGGTTTCCGATGCTGAAGACCCGACGATCGACTGCTCGCGCGTGAAGGTGACCTATATCCTCGGTCACGACACGCATGGGCACCCGATCACGTCAGCCAACGGCTGCAGTGGTTCCATTCAGACCACTGTGGACGGTGAGCATGACGCGGCAGCCAACATTTTCGGGGTTTTTGACGCCGAGTACACCGACAACGGAGCGCCTGGCGTTCCGCCCGCCACGACGCACACGACAAGCGTGGCGCAGCCTCGCCTGCGGCAAGCCGAGCACTTCGGCACGCAGAGTGGCGGTGTCACCGTGGTGGCCAAGGCGTCAGCGCACGGCGGCAACGCGGTTGGCTATATCGACAGCGGCGACTGGATCGCTTTCACGCCTTACAACTTGGCGGGAGTCACCTCGTTCACCGCGCGCGTGGCTTCAGCCGGAGTGGGCGGGACGATCACCATCCGAAGTGGATCGCCGACCGGTACGGTCGTGGGCACGGCAACCGTGACGCCAACGGGCGGCTGGGAAACGTGGGCCAACGTCACCGGAACCGTCACGCCGCCACCGGGTTCGCAACAGCTGTACCTGGTGTTCACGGGTGCCGCGGGGTCGTTGTTCGACATCGACGACTTCACGTTCAACGGTGGCACCGTCCCGCCGGACCCGACCGGTGACCTGGCACGTGGCAAGCCAGCCACGGCCTCGTCGCAGGAAGGTGCTTACGCGCCAGGGCTTGCCGTTGACGGAAGCGCGACGACTCGCTGGTCGAGTCTGTTCACCGACCCGCAGTGGATCCAGGTCGACCTGGGCGCGACGACCAACATCAGCCGCGTGCGGCTGACGTGGGAAGCGGCTTACGGTTCGGCGTACCAGATCCAGACCTCCAACTCACCGACCGGCCCGTGGACGACGATCCGCAGTGTGACCGGCGGCGATGGTGGCGTGGACGATCTGACCGGGCTGACCGGCAGCGGCCGCTACATCCGGATGAATGGCACCACGCGGGCGACCGCTTGGGGCTACTCGCTGTTCTCCTTTGAGGTCTTCGGCTCCGGCACACCACAGCCGCCGTCGAACCTGGCGCTGAACAAGCCGGCCGTCGCGTCGAGCGTCGAAGCCACCTACACCGCGGCAGGAGCGGTCGATGGCAGCCTGACCACCAGGTGGGGCAGTGCCTTCGCCGATCCACAATGGATTCACGTCGATCTCGGCCAGGCCTATCCCATCGCCCGGGTCAAGCTGACCTGGGAGGCGGCGTACGGCTCGTCGTACCAGATCCAGACAGCCGCATCGGCGGCTGGGCCGTGGACGACGATCCGCACGGTGACCGGAGGTGACGGCGGCGTAGACGACCTAACCGGACTCACCGGCAATGGGCGTTTCGTGCGCGTCTACGGCACGGCCAGAGGAACAGCCTGGGGCTATTCGCTCTTTGAGTTCGAGGTGTACAGCAGCTAGAACGCTTATGGGCGTGCGGTTTCGGCCGCACGCCCATATCGTTGGTCCCCATGCTCGCCACACTGCTGGAACTCGGTATCCCGCACGAGGACATCGACGCTGTACTGGCCACGAAGATTCCCCCGTCGTTAAGTGAACGGTTCGCTGCCGATGTCGAGGCCCTGACAGGCAGCGTGGGCACCATCGACGAACTGCCCAAGACTTCCCCGCCCGAGGACGCGCCAGCCTTCTATGGCGTGCTCGTGTTCGCGGCCGCCGTTCCCGCGGTGAAGGCCTATCACGCCACGCGGGGCATTCCCGAAGCGATGACGCGGCTCATCCTTACCGATGTCGGACGGCAGGTCGCCGTGCACCGGCGCCGCCACGGCCGGCCTGGGATCGATACAGAGCACTGGCTTACCAGACATTTCCAGGGCCGCATCTTTCAGCTTGGCCGGCTCCAGTTTGAGCAAGTGACCCTGGGCACGACGACGGGAACGTCCCTTCGCGAGGCTGGATTGCCTTACGGTCCAGGCGATCCAGCATTATCGATTCACATTCCCGAGTATTGCGGCCCGTTCACACCAGAGGCGATTGACGATTCGCTAGCGCAGGCGGCCGCGTTCTTCCCGCGCTACTTCGGCGACTACGACTACCGCGTGGCGGTGTGTCACTCCTGGCTTCTCGATCCGCAACTCGACGGGGTGCTTCCCACGTCTTCCAATATTCTGGCGTTCCAGCGACGGTTCACCTTCTCCCACGCCACTGCCGGCGAGGGCATCATGCGGTTTGTCGCGGCTGGAACGAAGTTGCACGAGACGGTGCAGGCACATGTCGCCGCGGGAAATTCATGGCAATCAGGCTCTGGCTGGATGCTCCTTCCCTAACGGTCGGGAAACCGATAGTGCTTGGAGGGGTTGCGATTCGGTAACGTGAGGCACTTTCTTACCTGGGAGGAACACACGTGCTCTCGCGACGCCGCGTCGCTGGCGGAGCGCTGACTATGACTTTGCTTGGTGCCCTTTTAGTAGCTGTGCATGGGCCCGCGGCGCAAGCCGCAGTGCTGCCCGCAGGCTTCGCCGAGCAAATCGTATTCAGTGGACTCACGCAGCCAACGAATATTGAGTTCGCCAATGACGGCCGCATTTTCGTGGCCGAAAAGGGTGGTGCCATCAAGGTTTTCGACAACCTTGCCGACACGACGCCAACCGTTTTCGCCAACTTCTCCGCCAATGTGCACAACCAGTGGGACCGCGGGTTGCTGGGCATGGCGCTCGCCCCGAACTTCCCGACTGACCCGTTCGTCTACGTGCTTTACACCTATGACGCACCTCCCGGGCAGACCGCTCCCTATTGGAACGACAACTGCAACAGTGCGCCTGGCGGTGCTAATGGTGGCAATTGCGTTGTGCAGGGCAGATTGTCGCGCATTCAGGCTGGCGGCACCGAGCAGGTGCTCATTCAAGACTGGTGCCAGCAGTTCCCGAGCCACTCGATTGGTGACCTTGGCTTTGGTGCAGACGGGAAGCTGTATGTCAGCTCCGGTGACGGCGCCAGCTTCAGCGCTGTCGATTATGGACAATTGGGCAGCCCGGTCAACCCATGTGGTGACCCGGCCAATGAAGGTGGCGCGTTGCGGTCGCAGGATGTGCGGTCCGCTGCCGACCCGACCCAACTCGACGGGACGATCCTGCGCCTGGAACCGGCCACGGGCCTCGCGGCGGCAGGCAACCCGAACATCGCCTCGCCCGATCTGAACACCCGACGCATCGTGGCCAACGGTCTGCGCAACCCGTTCCGCATCGCGATGAAGCCGGGCACCAACGAGGTGTGGGCCGGTGATGTGGGCTGGAACACCTGGGAAGAAATCAACCGGGTGGTGAACCCGACCGCGGGCGTGACCAACTTCGGCTGGCCCTGCTATGAGGGCAACAACAAGATGTCGAGCTATGACAACGTGAACCTGCCGTTGTGCGAGACGCTTTATCCCATCGGGCAGACGAACCCTTACTACACCTACAACCACGCCACCGACATCGTGGCGGGCGAAGGCTGTGGCACGGGTGGCGATGCCATTGGTGGCTCGGCGTTCTACCCGGCCAGCGGTGCGCCGTATCCGTCGGCGTACGCCGGGGCGCTGTTCTTCAGCGACTACTCCCGTGGCTGCATCTGGGCGATGAAGCCAGCCACCGCCGGTGGCCTTCCGTCCACATCGAACATCGAAGTCTTCGTCAAGCAGGCCGCCGCGCCCGCCGACGTCGAGATCGGTCCCGGTGGCGAGATGTACTACGCCGACCTGGGCGGGACCGTCCGGCGCATTCGGTACTCGCCTGGCAACCAGGCGCCGGTCGCGGTCATCAGCCCGTCGCAGACCACCGGTGCCGCACCGCTGACGGTGAACTTCTCCGGAACCGGGTCAACCGATGCCGACCCGGCTGACGAAGGCCGCCTGACCTATCAGTGGGACTTCACCAACGACGGTTCGTGGGACTCCACTTCGGCCGCGCCCAGTTTCACCTACACCACCGCTGGCGTCTACACCGCGAAGCTGCGCGTGACCGACACCCTCGGGGCGTGGGGCGAGGCCACGGTGCAGATTCAGCCGGGCAACACCGCGCCGACGGCTTTCATTGACACGCCAGCGGCTTCGCTGACCTGGAAGGTGGGGGACAGCATCTCCTTCACCGGGCACGCGACCGATCCGCAGCAAGGGAACCTGCCGGCCAGTGCGCTGTCGTGGGAGCTGCGCATGCAGCACTGCGAGACGCCTGGCAACTGCCACACGCACGTGCTGCAGAACTGGTCTGGTATCGCTGGCGGCTCGTTCGTCGCGCCCGATCACGAGTATCCGTCCTATTTGGAGCTCGCGGTCACGGCCACGGACGCCCAGTCACTGACCAACACGGTGGTACGCCGCCTTGACCCGAAAACGGTTCAGCTGACGTTCACGACCAGCCCGGCCGGACTGCAGCTCAGCGTCGGCGCGTTCACCGGCGCCACGCCGTTCACGCGTGAGGTGATCCAGGGCTCGACCAACACGGTCAGCGCACCGACACCTCAAGCGGGACACCAGTTCTCGGCTTGGTCAGATGGCGCAGGACAGACCCACGTCATCACGGCACCGGTGGCGGCAACGAGTTACACCGCCACGTACACGCCGTTGCCGTCCAGCCCGTGTGGCGGTTCCGCGGCGTATCAGTGCACGTGGGCTAACGCCCCGTTCCAGCCGGCGGCCAACGTGCTCGGGCTTTCCGGTGACGACAGCGTGGCGCAGGTCAGCCTGCCGTTCGCTTTCCCGTTGTATGGCACGGGTTACGGCTCGGCGTGGATCGACATCAACGGTCTCGTGAGCTTCACCGATCCGGCTGGCTCGCACGCGGTCGACTCGGTGCTGCCCAACAGCGCTCTGCCCAACGCCGCGCTTTACGCGTTCTGGGACGACCTTTACGCCGACGAGCAGTCCTCGATTCGTACCGAGACACTGGGTTCGGCTCCGAGCCGTAAGTTCGTCATCGAGTGGCGCGATGTCAAGTTCTACAACGCGCCTGACCGGGTCACGTTCTCCATCGTGCTCGACGAGGACGGCACGGTGACCTATCACTACGCCGGAATCGGTGCGACGGGACGCGAGCTTGGCGATCAGGCGACCGCTGGCATCGAAAACGCTGCCGGCACGCAAGCGCTGACCTACTCACACGACCAAGCCGTGTTCGCTAACGGCAAGGCGGTGACGTTCACGCCGGTGCTCGTGCCGGTCACGAACGTCGTTTCCGGTGTGGTGACCCAGTCCGGCGTTGGCCCGGCCGCTGGAGTGACCGTTTCGCTGAACCCAGGTGGCCGGTTCACTACGACCGCTTCCGACGGCAGCTACTCGTTCACCCGGGTCGCCGCCGGTTCGTACACGGTCGCGGTCGCCGGGACGTGTGTGAATGCCGCGAGCGCACCGGTGACCATGGACAGTGGCACCAAGACGGTCAACCTGACGGCGGCTTCACGCACGGATAGCTTCGGCTATCAGTGCTCGACATCGGTAGGCACCTTCGCCACGGCCGCCAACGTGTTGCCGTTCAGCGGTGACGATGTGCTGACGTCCGTGGCGCTGCCGTTCCCCGTGACGTTCTATGGGGTCAGCCGCACTCAGGCGTGGATCGACAGCAACGGCGTGGTGAGTTTCGCCGATCCAGGAGGATCAAACCCTTATAACTCGGGGGTACCAAGTGCCGGCGCGCCAAACGCAGCGGTTTACGCGTTCTGGGATGACCTCGTCGTTGACGCGGAAGCCTCGGTGCGCACGCAAACCGTTGGGGCGGCGCCCAACCGCAAGTTCATCATCGAATGGCGCAACGTCTATCTGTTCAACCACGGATTCGGCAGCAGGATCAACGCTTCCGTCGTGATTGGTGAAGACAACTCGGTAACCGTGCACTACTCGGGCATCGACGCGAACTCACCAGAGCAGGGAAGCGAAGCGACAACAGGTGTCGAGCACGGCAACGGCACGTCGGCGCTGCAGTTCTCCAGCGATCAGGTGGCCCTTTCGAACGGTCTGACCATCCGGTACTGGAAGCCGTAGCTGGCTGGATTTGTCGCAATCGTGTCCCGGGGTGCTCTGTCGGCCCCGGGACGCTTGCGTTTAGCGTTCGTGCATGGAGCTGTCCGAAGTCACCTTGCTGCTCGCCAAAACCCCGGCGACAGCCGAGGGACTCCTTGCTGGCCTGCCCGGGCACTGGGTGCACTACAACGATGGTCCTGGCACGTGGAGTGCCTATGACATCGTCGGTCACCTCGCTCACGGCGATGCCGCGAACTGGATTCCCCGCGCCAAGATGATCCTCGCGCACGGGACTGGGCGTTCGTTTGAGCCCTTCGACCGTGAAGCCATGCTGAAGCAGGAACGGCAGCCCCTTGAGGCGGTGCTCGCGTTATTCCGCAAGGCACGCGAGGCGAGCCTGGCCGAGCTGGCGTCGTTGAATCTGTCCGCGCAAGACCTCGAGCAGCGGGGTTCGCATCCCGAATTCGGCGAAGTGGCGCTGCGGCAAATGATCGCGGCCTGGGTCGCCCACGATCTGACGCACCTGGCCCAGATCGGCGAGGTCCTCGCCCGCCGCTACCGCCAAGACGTTGGCCCGTGGCGCAAATACATGCCCGCCCTCGACCGCGTCGCCGAAGCGGAGTAAGCCGCTGGCGTGATCGCTGTCTGTCGTGCGCTCGGCGAAGGCGAGTAACCCTCTTCGGCCGCTTTCGGACGGTGGCTTAGGCGTTGGCGGGCGTGCCCGTTCGTTGGGGGGCGATGACTGGCTGATCCGGTGGTGTGGTCTCTGAGCCGGCGTCGCGGGCGAGGTCGCGCCGGATGTAGCCCGCGATGTGGGTCGCGACCGCCATGATGACGAGCAGTGCGGCATAAGCGAAGTAGCCGGTTAGCGCGCCCGGGTGGCCGAAGAACATGGTCAGCCCGGCGACCGCGGTGCTGGCGACGGCGAGCCAGGTGAGCTCTGAACGCCACGTGACGGCGAACACGGCTAGCGCGACCACCGCGATGGCGACGAAGACGCGATCCCAGGCGGCGTCGTCGACCGTCAGCAGCCAGATCGTGCGTTTCATGTTGCCCAGATTGGACCGTCCATACGCGACGGACCCGAAGATCGGGTTAACGGCGAGGAAAGCACCGAGCGCGGACAGAGCGAACGCGATCGCGGCGACCGGTGCCCACTCGTTGCGCAGGCTGCGTTGCTTGATCGCACTGAATAGCCACACGGCGACGATGGCGGCGCTCACCGAGACCGCACGTGAGGTCAGCACGACGGCCGCCCCGAGCGAGCCCACGAAGATGAGGTAGCGCAAGCGAGGGCTGAAGCTAAACCCTGACCCGGGCAAGCACATCAGCGCGACCATCAGCGGTGGCAACGCGGCGGCGAAGACGAAGGAACTCACAAGTCCACTCGCGACGGTAAACGCGAAGACGGCGGCCAGCCCGGCGATGACGCCCGCGAGGGCACCGCTGCGCTTGATGACGACCACGAGGAACAGCGCGATCCCGAGCGCGTAGAGGACACCGCGAGGCGGGCCAAACTTCACGTGCTCGCGCCAGATGAGATAAGTCGTCAAGACGAAGGCCGAGCCGAGGAAGATCCACCCTAGGCGGGGGATGCCAAACGGGCCTGCCGCGCGCACCCGGCCAGACGCGAACAAGCTGTGCAGGAAGCCCAGTGTGCAGAGGATCATCAAAGGCAGGAGCGGCACGAAGTACCGGAAGAAGGTTGGATCGACAATGATGACCGTCATCGCGGCTGTCGCGAGTGTCATGCCGGTCAGCAGCACGGACAGTTCGCTGCGCCAGCGCCAGATCACGGCGACGATCGTGAGCAGGATGAGGGCGATCAGGAAGATGTCCAGGCGCCGCAGGTATTCGTAGTCGACGCGCAGCATGCCGCCGATGACCACGGGGACCGAATCGATGCCGTCAATGCCGTAGATCTCCCGCGCGACCTTCTGATAGCGGCCGAGCAGGCTCAGCGCTTCGCCATCGAAGAAGCTTGCGGCGTAAAGGTTTTGGACCTGCAGCACGATGCCTGTCACCACGACGGAACCGGCCGCGAACGGGAACCATTGATTGCGCGGCTGACGGTCCCGGATGGCGACGAACAGCCACGTGAGCGCGACTCCCACCGCGACGGTGATGGCGAACTGGCGGGTGAACAAGTTCAGCAGGAGGAGGGCCAGGAACCACCAGACGTCCTGGCGCCGTGTCTTGCGGGCGATCGGCAGGAACAGCAGGCCAAGGGTGTTGAACATCAGGGCCAGGCTGTCCGTCATCGCCGAGGTGGCGAACCGCAGCGAGACCGCTGAAATGATGATCGTGGCTCCGGCCGCGACGCCCCACCAGCGACCGTAAAGGCGCGACGCCAGCGCGACGAGAGCGGTCGCTCCGATCGCGTAGGCCAGCAGCGGGATCACCAGCATGCCGGTCGGGCCCATGAGGCCGACGAAGGGCGCCGACAGCAAGGGATAGATCATTCGTGGGGCGACCACCGCGCCGTTTTCCCCGTGGAAGAACGAGCTTTCGAATCCGGCCGGCCAGCAGAAGGTGCACGTGGTCAGACCCTTGGCGTTGACCAGGGCGTCGTAGGTCAGCCGGGCAGCGTCGTATTCGGAGTAGCCCAAATAGCGATAGGACCACGCTAGGTAGTACCGCGAGTCACTGAACCACTCGTCGGAAGTGACGTAACTTGCCCACAGAGCGCCGAAGAAAAGCAGGGCCAAGACTGCCCACACCGCCCACGGCACGCCACTTTGGATTTTGCGGATCCTGGTGTCGATTCTGAGCCAGCTAGTCATCCTTAACCGTTCTTCATAAGGGCAAGCCGGGGCTAAACCTAGCACCATGCCGATTGCCGGTGGGTTCGCCGGGGTTGCGGGGGTAACGCTCCTCACGCTTTAGGTTATTAGAGGCGTTTGTCCTTGTTGGCGGTTTTAGGAATTCCCTTGGGCGGTTTTGGGGCGGCCTTCCATATCGACAAGTGTTGCATTAATGTGAAGCGCAAATGTTAGGAAGACTGACTAACAATTCTCAGGAGCAGGCATGAGAAGACCGATCGCGCTCCTCGCCGCTGGACTGTTGCTCGCCGTCTCGGCTCAGTCCGCCGCGCTCGCGGCACCGGTGCGCTACGAAGCAGAGACCTCTCCCGCTGTCTGTGACGGCACGATCGACTCCAACCACGCCGGGTTCTCCGGCACCGGCTTCTGCAACGCCAACAACGCTGTCGGCGGCAGTGCGACGTGGACAGTCAACGCCGCGAACGCTGGAACAGCGACGATCTCCCTCCGCTACGCCAACGGGACCACGGCGAACCGTCCAGCGGACATCTCCGTCAACGGGACGGTCGTCCAGGCGGCCAGCGCGTTCAACCCGACCGGCGCGTGGACCACGTGGGCGACGAAAACACTTACCGCGCAAGTGAACGCGGGCTCGAACACGATCAAGGTGACGGCGACGACCGCGACGGGGCCAGCCAACCTTGACTACGCCGACTTCGAAGTCGCCCCGCCCCAGGACTTCACCGACTACCAGGCCGAGAACTGCACCATCTCGCAAGGTGTTGTCGAGTCCAACCACGCCGGCTTCACCGGCACCGGTTTCGTCAACTACGACAACGCCACCGGGTCCTATGTGGAGTGTGCCATAAGTGCGCCGAGTGCTGGCTCGGCCACGCTGACTTTCCGGTACGCCAACGGGACGACGGCGAACCGGCCGCTGTCCGTCAACGGCACGACCGTGAACTTCCCCGGCACCGGCGCGTGGACCACGTGGGCCGACGTGTTCGTCACCGTGAATCTGAACGCTGGCAGCAACCTCATCCGCGCGACGGCCACGACTGTCAACGGCGGGCCGAACCTCGACCGCATTCGCGCCTCCGTGACCGGGCCACCGGACACCACCCCGCCATCGACGCCTGGCACACCGTCCTGTTCGAACATTGGCTCCAGCAGCCTGACCCTCACCTGGGCCGCTTCGTCCGACAACGTCGGTGTCACCAACTACCGCGTGTTCTCGGGCGCCAACATCGTCGCGACCGCGCCGTCAACGAGTGCCAGCATCACCGGTCTGACGCCGAACACGAGCTACACGCTCAGTGTCGACGCCGGTGACGCGGCCGGAAACCGTTCCCCGCGAAGCGGTTCGGTCACCTGCACGACGCAGTCTGGCGGCACCGGAACCCCGGTGGCCGTCAACGGCCAGTTGCACGTCTGCGGTACGAAGCTGTGCAACCAGTACAACCAGCCGATTCAGTTGCGGGGCATGTCATCGCACGGTCTGCAGTGGTATTTCCAGTGCCTCAACGACGCCTCGCTCAACGCGCTGGCCACTGACTGGAACGCTGACGTTATCCGGATCTCGATGTACATCCAGGAGGGTGGCTACGACACCAACCCGCGGCTGTTCACCGACCGGGTGCACGGCCTGATCGAAGAGGCGACGGAACGCGGGCTGTACGCCATCGTGGACTGGCACATGCTGACCCCGGGCGATCCGAACGTCAACCTCACCAAGGCACGCACGTTCTTCACCGAGATCGCCAACCGGCACAAGGACAAGGTGAACATCATTTACGAAGTGGCCAACGAGCCCAACGGGGTGTCGTGGTCGAGCATTCGTAACTACCACCACCAGATCATTCCAACGATCCGGGCCGAGGACGCCAACTCGGTGATCCTTCTGGGTACCCGCGCCTGGTCTTCTCTCGGGGTTTCTGATGGCGCCAGCGAGACCGAGGTCATCAACAATCCCGTGAACGCCACGAACATCATGTACACCTTCCACTTCTACGCGGCTTCACACGGCAGCAGTTACCTGAACGCGCTGTCGCGGGCAGCCGACGCGATCCCCATGTTCGTCACCGAATTCGGCACGCAAACCGCGTCCGGCGACGGTGGCAACAACTTCACGCAATCGCAGGCCTACATCGACCTGATGGCTGCCAAGAAGATTAGCTGGGTCAACTGGAACTACTCCGACGACAGCCGCAGCGGCGCCGTGTTCACGAGCGGCACCTGCCCTGGCGGGCCGTTCGCCGGAACGAGCCGGCTAAAGCCAGCGGGCGTCTGGATTCGCGACCGCATCCGCACGCCGGATAACTTCCCGACAAGCTAACACTGGGGGACAGGGCGGGCGGCGCTCCACGCAGGGGCGCCGCCCAGCTATATCGTGGGCGGTATGCGGGTAGCGGTGTTCTTGCGTGGGATCAATGTGGGCGGCAACAAGAAGATCGCCATGGCCGAGCTGAAGCGTGCGTTAGAGGAACGTGGCTATAACGACCCGAAGACGTTGCTGCAAAGCGGAAACGTCGTCGTGGACAAGGCCAAAGCTGCCGACATAGAAAAGCTCATCAAAGACGTGTTCGGGCTCGACGTACGGGTGATGACGCGAACGCACGCAGAGCTGAAAGCGGTCGTGGCCAACAATCCGTTCACGCAACATGCCAGCGAGGGTTCTAAGCTCAACGTGGCGTTCCTGGATGCGCCATTGTCCAAACTAGACCTCGACCCCACCGTCTACGCGCCGGATGAGTTCGTGCTCAACGGCAAAGAAATCTACCTGTGGTATCCCAACGGCATGGGCCGCAGCAAACTGCTCGCCGACGCGCCAGCGCGCAAAATCGGTGCGGTGGCAACGGTTCGCAACTGGAACACCGTGCAGAAGATGCTCGACCTCACGAGTTAGACGGTGTGTCGTCGAGACCTTGCTCGATCGCGTAACGGACCAGCTCGACGCGGTTGTGCAGCTGGAGTTTGCCAAGCGTGTTCTGCACGTGGTTTTGCACCGTGCGGTGGGACAGGACGAGACGGTCCGCGATTTGACGGTAGGACAAGCCTTTGGCGACGAGCCGCAGGATCTCGGTCTCACGGTCGGTTAGCCGTGGGTTCTCTGAGCCTGACGAAACCGGTGCGGCAGCGAGCCGGCGGTATTCGCCGAGGACCAGCCCGGCCAGTCCAGCGGTGAAGACCGCGTCGCCTTCGGCGGTGCGGCGTACGGCTTCGAGGAACTCGTCGTGCCCGGCGGACTTGACGAGATAGCCCAGCGCGCCCGCTTTAACGGCCTCCAACACGTCCTGATGCTCGGCACTGGCTGACAGCACCAGAATGCGGACGTTGGGGTGCGCGGCCATCACGCCCTTGATGACGTCCACTCCGGACATGTCCGGCAGCTGCAAGTCGAGCACCATCACCTCGGGCTTCAGCGAGCCGCCAACCCGGATGGCCTGGGCGCCTTCGCCTGCCGTCGCGATCACGTCATAGCCAGCCTCGGCTAGGTCGCGGGCCACGCCTTCGCGCCACATCGGATGGTCATCGACCACCATGATCTTGGTCATTTCGGGTACCTTAGCTCCACTTCAGTGCCGTCCGCGGCGCTTGTAATCAGGGCTGTGCCGCCGATGTCACGCATGCGGCCGACGATCGACTGTGCCACGCCGAGTCTGCCCTCCGCGGCGGCCTGATCCAGCCGCCCTTCGGGTATCCCCGGCCCATTATCGCGGACCGTGACCGTGATGGCGGGCCCTTCGAGTTCCAGCAGAACCCACGCTTTCGCTGCCGGTCCACAGTGGACCCTGACGTTGTCGAGCGCGCTGCCAACGGCGGCGGCCAACTCCAGCGCGACGCCCTGTGGCACGGGCACCGGGGTCGCCGGCAGGGCGAGCTCGACGAGCGGTGAGGCGAACTGCCCCAACGTTTCGCGCAGGTCAGCTTCTCCCGCTTGGTGCGCGGGCTGCTGCACGCTGACGAGGGCACGCAACGCCGACTCCTGCTGCCCGGCCAGCTTGCCCAACTCGGCCGCTTCACCGCCGAGCTCGGCACCCCGTCGCGCGATGAGCGCCAGCACTTGCAGCACACCGTCATGGATGCCGCGCGCCAGGCGTTCCCGTTCTCGCGTCGCCGCTTCGAGTTCGGTGGCCGCTTGCATGCGCGCTTCGCTTTCCAGCGCTAGGTGCACGACGTAACCGATGACGAAGCCCGCGAGCACGAGCAAGACGGTCGCGTTGACCGTCGCATAGCTCACCGAACCGCGCAGCCAAAGGTCAGCCGCACCGATCGTCAGCGCCGCGAACACCCCAGCGCGCCGGCCGCCCGTGCTCGCCCAGGCGAGCACGGGTGAGGCGACCCACGCCATGGGGATCGTCGCGGCACCGCCTTGCAGCAGAACGGGTGGAATGACCCACTGGCTGGCGAGCAACACCGCTAGCGTGACAACGAGATCGGCTATGAGCAGCGGCCAGCCCCGGCGCTTCTTCTCCGCATAGGCGATCGAGGCGAAAATGCTCCACGCCGCCATCACGCCAAGCACGGCCCAGCCGAGCCACGGCCGCTCATAAGTCCGGAAACTGTTAGCCATGAGGATCGCGGCGTAGCCGAGCGACGCGAAGCGGAAAACCGTGAGCGCCCGCCACATTGACACCTCAAGACCCACGTGCGCACAGTACCAGCATGAATCTTGCAGCGAACTTAGTCGATTCAGCCCGGCGGTTCGGCGATCGCCCGGCGGTCCGTTCCGGGGACCAGACGTGGACATACACCGATCTCGATGAGCAATCGGCCCGGGTCGCTGGCTTTCTGCGGGCGCGCGAGATTCAGCCCGGCGACCGGGTGGGGCTGCAATTGCCGAACCTGCTTCAGTTTCCGGCCATCTACTACGGCATCTTGCGCGTGGGTGCCGTTGTCGTGCCGATGAACCCGCTGCTCAAGGAGCGCGAAGTCGACTACTACCTCGGGGACTCTGGCGCGTCGCTTCTGTTTGATGAGCCATCGGCTCTGCTGCCGGGACACACGCCGTCCTATGAGCTGACCGAGCGGTCCAATGACGACACCGCGGTCATCCTCTACACGTCTGGCACGACAGGCCGCCCCAAGGGCGCGGAACTGACTCACTTCAACCTCGCCCGCAACGCTGAGGTCAACGTGACCACGTTGCTGCACTTGACTTCTGACGACGTCGTGATCGGGTGCCTGCCCCTGTTCCACAGCTTCGGGCAGACCGCCGCGATGAACAGTGCCTTCGCTGTGGGGGCGAGCTTGTCCCTAGTACCAAAATTTGATCCTGGCAAGGTTCTTGAAATCATTGAGCGGGACCGGGTCACGGTGTTTCAAGGCGTGCCAACGATGTATTCGGCATTGCTGAACCATCCCGATCGCGAGAAGACCGATCTGAGCTCGATTCGGTTGTGTGTTTCGGGTGGCGCGCCGATGCCGGTCGAGCTGCTGCACGGGTTCGAGGAAGCCACTGGGGCGATGATCCTTGAGGGCTATGGTCTTTCGGAGACTTCGCCGATCGCCTCGTTCAACCATCCGGACCGCCCACGCAAGCCTGGATCGATCGGAACGGCTCTATCCGGGGTCGAAATGAAACTGGTCAACGTTTCTGAAGGCGTCGGCGAGATCGCCATTAAGGGCGAGAACATCATGAAGGGGTACTGGGGGAACCCGGCCGCGACCACCGAAGCGATTCGCGACGGCTGGTTTCACACGGGTGACCTGGCGAAACAGGACGAAGACGGCTACTTCTACATTGTCGACCGGAAAAAGGATCTCATCATCCGCGGCGGGCTCAATGTCTATCCGCGCGAGGTGGAGGAGGTGCTCTACGAGCACCCCGCCGTGGCCGAAGCCGCTGTCATCGGCGTGCCGCACGAGTCGCTCGGCGAGGAGGTCGCCGCCGCCGTAGCGCTCAAACCCGGGATGACGGCCGAGCCGGGGGAGCTGTCGGCGTTCGTCAAGGAGCGCATCGCGGCCTACAAATACCCGCGCAAGATTTGGCTAGTGGACGAACTCCCGAAAACCGCGACTGGCAAGATCCTGCGACGTGAAGTCCAGCCTCCACTGTGAACGCGGCATAGACCCATCCACTCGCGACGGTGTTCCGAATCTGATACACCAGTCTCAAGACAGGAGAGGTGGGTGTTGATGAAAGGTGCTCCCTCACGGGAACCAGCCGCAGGAAACCCCGGTGAGGGTGCAGACAGCCTGCTACGGGCGACCGCCAAAGGTGACGAGGCGGCCTTCGCCCGGCTCTACGACCTTGTCGCAGGGCGGGTCTACGGCCTGATCCGGCGTGTTCTGCGCGACGCGGCACAGGCCGAGGAAGTCACGCAGGAGGTCATGGTGGAGGTTTGGCGCACCGCAGGGCGGTTCGACCCGGCTCGTGGCACGGCCACGGCCTGGGTGTTCACCATCGCCCACCGCCGTGCCGTCGACCGCGTGCGCTCAGAACAGGCCGGCTCCGACCGCGTGCGAAGGCTGGTCCCGGAGCGGGAAGCCCAGCATGACGTGGTGGTCGAGGAGGCTACGGCCCGATTGGAACGCCAGCAGGTGCGGCGGTGCCTGAAAACCTTGACCGAGTTGCAACGTGAGGCGATCACCCTGGCTTACTACGGCGGTTACACCTACAGCGAGGTGGCCCAGCTCCTCGAAGCCGCCCTGCCCACGGTGAAGACCAGGATGCGCGACGGCCTGATCCGCCTGCGCGACTGTCTGGGGGTGAGCGTGGCATGAGCGAGGGCTTGCCCGAGCGAATCGGGATTGCGGTGCGACTTGGGCTCCCGCGGCGAACGCGACCGAAGGGAGTGTTCGGCGTGGGTGCGGGCTTGCCCGAGCGAATCGGGATTGCAGGGCGCTTAGTGCCTCGTGGCGAAGGCGACCGAAGGGAGGCTTCGGCATGAGCGCTCCAACGGATATTCATTCGCTCGCGGGGGCTTACGCCCTTCACGCACTGGACGCTGGCGAGCGGGAACTCTTCGACGACCACCTCGCCGGGTGTTCGGTGTGCCGCAACGAGGTCGCCGAGCTACGCGAGACAGCGGCCCGTCTGGCCGACGACGCGTGGGAGATCCCTCCGCCACGGCTGCGCCAGCAAGTGCTAAACCAGATCGCGTCCACACGGCAGGCGTTGCCGCCGATGCGGCGTTCGTCGCGGCGTGGGCCGATGATTCGCCATCGCACACGGATGCTCGTCGCCGCGGGAGTGGCTGCGATCGTTGCGGCGGCAGGGGTTTACGCGGTGCAGGAGCTTCGCCTGCGCGATCAGCGCATCTCGGCGCACGCTGAGGCGCAGCGGATCGAAGCCGTGCTCACAGCGCCCGACGCGGTGCTGCGCACGAGCGCCGTCCAAGGTGGAGGAACGCTAACGATCGCCATGTCGCCGAGCCGCGACCAGGCTGTCATCATGCTTCGCGATGCCAAGACTCCAGACTGGAACAAGGTGTACCAGTTCTGGCTGATCCAGGGTGCCAACCCGAACCCCGCCGGGCATCTCGTGCGGGATCAGAACTCGGCCACCCGCGTCGTAAGCGGCGTTAGAGGGATGAACGTGCTGGGGCTGACGATGGAAGCACCCGGGGGCTCAGTGACCCCAAGTCTGCCGATTCTCGCCCAAATCCCGCTGACCTGACCGTTTTCCAGCCAGCCTCGTCTCGTGTGAGGTTGGCTGGAAACATGAAGCTGTTGCTGGTTCAGGTATTGCTGGCGTTGGCCGTAACAGATCCTTCGCCGTCGCCTTCTGAGCCCGTGTGCGTGCCACCGTCGGCGGCCAGTGTTCCAGCCGCGCAAGCGGTGGCCGAGCATCCGCAACTCAACATGTTCACCAAACTGGTCAGCCTTTCCGAACGCACCGAAGCTTTGAACGAGGCCCCGGCCGTCACCGTCTTCGCCCCAACAGACGCGGCGTTCGAGCGGCTAAATCCCGAGGATCTCGCCTCGATCCTGTCCGACAACGTGACGCTGACGAATCTGCTGACCTATCACGTGGTGCCGCAAAACCTTGCGCCAGAACAGCTTCTGGGCACTCACCAAACGATGCAGGGCAGTTCGCTGACGGTCACCGAAGATGGTCTCGTCAACGAAACTGCCCGCATCGTGTGTGAAGCTGTGCCCGCTACCAACGGCACGATCTATCTCATCGATGCCGTGCTATGACACCGACAGGACGTCGACGACGAAGCGAAGGGCCCCGGGCACCTGGCCGTTGTCGCCATAGGCCATCGCTGACGGGATGTCGAGCTGCACGCGGCTGCCCGCCTTGATGTTGAGAAGGCCTTGGTCCCAGCCCTTGATGACGCTGCCCTGCCCGAGAGTCACCTCGAAGGTCCGTGAGCTCTTCCAGGACGAGTCGAACTCGGTGCCGTCCTTAAAGGACACTCCAACGTAGTTCACGACGATCTTCTTGCCCGCGGCCGAAACAGGGCCGGTGCCTTCGATGAGCGTGGTGACCTTCAGTTCGCTGACCGTGCCGGTGGGCTTTTCCACCACGGGCTTGGTCTTGAGCGCCTCATTGGCGCCCGCGGGCACGCCCGGGAACGGGGTCGCTGGGGCCGTCGCGGTCGGTGCGGCTGTCGGTTCCGACGTGGGTGTCGGGCTCGCGGTCGGGGTCGAGTCGACGAGGTTCTTGATGAACAGGCCGATCCCCACGAGGACGCCGACCACCACGAGGATGATGAGCGCGTTCTTCCCCATGACTTTGCGACGGGCGATGGCGGCTTGACGGGCCCTGGCGGCCTTTGCCGCGTCCCGCTTCTCAGCCTTGGTCAGAACCTGTCCCGGCGGCGGGGTGAAAACGCGCTTACTCATGTCTGTAACTCCGTGATTGAGGGGCTGGCGGCCGCAACTTTATATCGCAGCGGCCGATCTCACCGCCAGAGCCACCCCGACCACCAGCACCAACGCACCCGTCGCACTCGGCGCCCGGGTGAGTAAACGCGCCAGCCACGTGAACCGGTCGCGCAACGAGAGCAACGTCAGCCCGGCGAGCGTCAGCGTGCCAGCCATGCCCAGCCCATAAGCGAGCACGAGCAAGATGCCAAACCCGGTGCGCCCCAGCGCGATCGAGCCCAAGAGAACGATCAGCGCCGATGGGCTCGGGACCAGGCCACCAGCCACCCCCAGCGCCGCCAGCATCCTCTTGCCCGGACGAACCTCCGTCCCGTGCCCGCCTCCAGCGCCACGATCGAGGCCCGAGCCAGCGTCGTGGCCGTGGGCATGCGCAGCCTGCCCGTGGCCGTGCGTCGCGTGTGCATGGCTGTGGGCGTGATGGCCGGGGTCGTGGTCGCGCCATGGATGGGCGTGCCGCACGAGGCCGTGGGTGTGGAGCCCGTGGCCGTGCGTCGCGTGTGCGTGGCTGTGGTCGTGTGCCGCGTGACCATGGGACGTATGGCTGTGTGGCGCGTTGCCATGGGATGCGCGGGCATGCGGCGTGTGGTCGTGACTGGCGCCGTGGTCGTGCGGCGCGTGGGTGTGCCGTGCGTGGGTGTGGGGGCTGGTGCCGTGGGGATGATGGTGGTGGTGGTGGTGCGGATGGTGGTGGGGGCGGCGGAGCATGGTGATGCCGACGGCGACGATGACGGCGCCGCTGAGGAGGCCGAGCCAGCTGAGCACGGTTTCGCCTGCAAGCCACGTGGTGGTCGACAGCAGGAGTCCTAACGCGAGCACGCCGCCGGTGTGGGTGGCCGTGACGGTGGCGCCCACGATGAGCGCGTCGCGGCGACGGCCCGCTCGGCCGGCTAGATAGATCGCCATGACGGTCTTGCCGTGGCCGGGCAAAGCGGCGTGAGCGGCCCCCAGCACCATCGAGAGCCCGATCGCCAGCAGTCCGACCCAGAGCGTCAGCTCGATGCCTGAGACGTTGTGCTGCAGCCACTGTTCCGCGCGCGTTAGCAGGCCAGGAGTGGCGATCGCGGCGGATTCCCCGAGGGCGGCTGTCCCGTTGCCGGGACGGACCGTCAACGTGGCTTCGCGAACATCGAGCGGGGAGTCCAGCTGTCCGTCGGGGTAACGGCGCAGGCCATCGGTGACGGACCGCGCTGGCAATCCGTCGACGGCCACTCCCGCCCCGCGGGCGGTCAGCTCTCGCCAGCCAACGCGTTCGGGCAGATGTCTGTTCGCGACGGTCACCTGAGTTGTACCGCTCAGGTCAGTTTGTGCGACCAGATCGCACGTGAACCGGCTCGTGCGTAAACCCGCGGCGCCTGGTTCTTCCGTGTGCGTGCTGGCCGTGATCTGCCAGGTCAGCCGCTTCCCGTCGACGGTGGTGACGAGATCGCGGGCGAAGTCCGCGCACGTGTTCGCGGCGTCAGCTTGGTGCTGCAGCGTTGGCAATTCAGCCAAGTCGAGCGTGGCGACGGCACTGACCTTGTCGGGGTGCAACGTCAGCTCGGCCAGCTGATTGACGGAGAAGTTGCCGAGCGGATGGGCTGGTACGAGTGCCAGCGCCAGCAGAGCTTGGATCATCGCAGGGACTCCTCGATCACGCGCAGATGAGACTGGTAGTCGCGGTGCTGAATGCCAAGCGACAGGGCCTGGCGGGCGAACCCGATGGCTTCTGCGTCGCGTCCGGCCAGGTGCAGCGACCAGCCGAGCAGATCGGCGACATCCGCGTGCTGGCGGCGCTGCCACTCGCGTTCGCACAGGCTGACAGCTTTGGCGAAGTCGCCGCGGGCGATGGCCACCTCGGCAGTGGCAAGGTCATCAAGTGACCCGGCATCAGCGAGCAACGCGAGCGCGGCGTCAGCGAGGGCGAGCTGCTGTTCACGTTCCGCGCCGGTCAGCAACGCCGCGTATTCGGCGAACAGCACCGGATCCGGCCGGGCCGACGTGAGCAGGGCATAGACCTGTCTCGCGCGGGATATCTGTCCAAGAGCGACGGACACTTTGGCCAGTCCGTGCCAGCCGGCCACGCCGCGTGCCGCGTCCAGCACGGGCAGCGATGCGAGATCCACATCCCGCAGGACGTGATCAACAGGCGGTTCGATCACGTCCCCCGGGCTGTGGATCAACGGCGCTGACGGCGCCGCTGGCGACCCTGCGGCGGACCGCGCAGGGCTTAAGGAGGCGATGGCTTGCAGGTAAGAGGCTTCGGCGGCGGGGAGGTTGCCGGAGTGGTAGTGCAGGTTGCCGAGTTGTTCGTGGACAAAGGCCGCCTGCGTGCCGTGGGCGTCGCGGAGAGCGCGGTGCCAGAGCGCGGTGGATTCCGCGACGCGGCCGTGCTGCTCGTGGTCGTAGGCCGCGCGGGACAGGGCGGGCAGTGAGGGGTCGAGGTCGAGCATCTGACGGACCGCCTCACTTGCTAATGCGGAACGTCCCAGCTGCGTCTGAGCGTCCGCGAGCACGCCGTAGGCGGGCGCGTGGTGCGGGTTAACGCTCAGCGCTTGCTGTGCCAGCGTGACGGCGCTCGCGAAGTCGTGCCGCGTGTTGGCCAGTGAGCCGAGACCGGTTAGGGCGCTGGAGTTGTCTGCCTGGTTCAGTTTGATTGACTGCTTCAATGCCGCCTCAGCCTTGTTGTAGAACGCCGGGTTGGCGGTCACGCGCGCCTGCTCCAGGTAGAGGTGGCCGAGTTGTGCCCACAGGGGCCAGTGCCCGGGGGTCCGGGTTAGGCGGTCCTGAATCTGGGCGATCGCGTTCGCCGGGGGCGGGCTCACCGAGTACCCACTAGGTGTGGGGGAAAGTGCCCCCAGCAGCAGGAGGAGGGCGGCGGCCGTGAGCCCCACGGCCGCCGTCGCCTTGATGTATTTCATGAGTACGACCGGCGGCGGCGCCACCAGCCGGCGAACAGCAGCAACCCCATGATCCCGGCCGCGCTAGCGGACAGGACGGCGACGGTGTCGCTGGTGTCCATGCTGGACAGAGACGCTGGCGCGGTGCTCGGGCTGGCGGCGGGTCCGCCGGGAGCGCCGGCGGCACGGGTCGTGTTCGGCAGTGCGACGTAAGGGAACGTATTGCTGAACGTGGTGTCGTTGGCATCCACGGCGTCGCCCTTGGCGAGAGCGTCGACGAGTTTGCCGGTTCGTGCCGCGCCGGCGAGGGCCTGCAAGCCGATGTCGACCACGTCGTCGGTCAGGCGGCGGCCGTTGGGGAAGCCCTGGTTGTCGCCACCGAGCAGGCCAAGGCGGTTGGGCACGGCGGCTTGCGGTGTGCTCAGGTTAAGCCGCAGCATCTCCGACGGAATGATCTTCGCCTTGTTGATGTCGGCGTTGGCCGCCAGGTTGTTGAGGTCCGGCAGTCCGGTTAGGAAGATCGCCACCAGGTCATCGCGTGGAGTCGCGGGAGCGGGCAGCTTATAAATGGCTTCAAGCAGCGCTGGTACTTCGGGATTGGTCACCCGCTGCACCAGTTGCGGATTCTTGCTGTCCTGACTTGGCTTCGAGGCGTTGAAGCCGTCCTTGAGCCCGGCCGGCACGACGACCTCGTTGACGAGCGGGTTGCCCAGACGCGAAACCTGAACCGTTCCGTTGCCCTGTGCTTTAGTGCGCTCGGTGGTGGTCCAGATGCCGATGACCGGGTTCTTGGCGCCGTCTTCGTTGAGGGCGACGTCCTTGAACGGGACCTCCAGCGCGATGGTGTTGACGTTGAATCCGGCGAGGGTGTCGTTGCCGACTTCGCTCAGATCGCCGCCGTAGAGCAGGTCGAACACGCGCAGGTCGAGGAAGAACGGGTCGTCGGCCTGTCCCGCGAACGTGCGCCAGCCGCCGGGGAGCGTGACGGTGGCCTGTTGCCTGAGCGTGCCGTAGTCCGGCATGGAGGCCGGGCCGACGCGACTGGGCGCGACGGGGACGCCGGTGACACGGGTCTTGAACGGTGCGCCGTTGAACGATGACTCGATGCTGTACGTCTGGCGGAACAGCAAGTTCTCGTCATCCAGTGAGGTCACGGGACCGTTGTTGTAGAGGAACGTGGAGCCGCCTCGCTTGTCGATGGTGGAGAACTGGAAGCGGAACCTCGCGTCGGCGTCACCATCGCCGTTGTTGTCGACATTGATGAGATAGGACGCGTCTGTCGCGAACGGATAGAAGGTGGGGCCGCCATCGGGTGCGCTAAACGGGGCCCAGTTGGCGATGAACGTGACGAAGCCCGGGCGGTCTGGGCTGACGAAGGCGTAAAGGTCGGTGTTGTCGGCCGCTGGATCGTTGGAGATGAGCGGCGCCTCACGATGGCTTGACGCTGTCGTGGCGACGGGGGCGAGGTGGTAGACCGCGGCGAGCAAAGCCGCGATGGCGAGAAGCTTTCTCATGTGACGGCCTTCGTGACCGTCCACTGCGGAGGATGGGCCAGTGTCAGATGGCTTACTCGAACCCATCCATAGCGTGTCCGGCTCCGAAAGGCTTAGCCTGAACGGGTGGCTTTTGATGAGGCCATCGCCGCTTGCCTGCGCGACACCACCCCTGCCGCGCTGATTGCGCTCGGCCACATCGACGATCCGCGCGCGGTTGTTCTGTTGCTGCAATGTGTCCGGTTCCGCGATTGGCGGGTGCGGCTGATGGCTGTGCGATCACTGGCCGGGCACGATGATCCCGTTGCGGTGGCTGCTGTTGAGCGATCGTCCAAAGAGGACTGTTCGCTTCCGGTTCGCGTTGAGGCCGCGTTAGCGGTCTTCCGCCGCGACCGTGCGCGTGGGAAGACTTTGTTAACTTCGATGCTTGCTCATCCGCATGTCACGCCGTCGTTATCGGCGCTGATCAACGGGGCTTTGCGAGGTGAAACATAGTACTACTTTGATCTACGCATAACTATATCTATAAATTCAAGTTTCGGGTTCCTAACATTCCCTCTTAGTTGGCCATAAGCCACCTACAGAAGGGGAGGAAGAGAATGCGGGCAGCACTTGGGCTCGCGGCAGTCCTCGTGGCAGGATCTGCCGCGATCGGCTCGGCGGCTACGGCCGCACCGGTGCAGGGGCAAGTCCTCTACGCCGGGGAAGCCAATGCCGTCAGCGGCTCGTACATCGTCGTGTTCAACAACAACGGCGTGGCCGCCTCCAGTGTCGACACTGAGGCCGCCAAGCTAGCCGGCAAATACGCCGGAAACGTTGGGCACACCTACAAACACGCCCTGCGTGGTTTTTCCGCGCAACTGAGCGAGAAAGCGGCACGCGAAATCGCGGCCCTGCCGAACGTAGCGTTCGTTCAGCAGGACCGGACCGTGCGGCACTTCGGCACCCAGACGCCCACACCTTCATGGGGTCTGGACCGAATCGATCAGCGGGCCTTGCCCCTGAACAACTCCTTCACGTACCCGAACACCGCTAACAACGTGAAGGCGTACATCATCGACACCGGTATCCGCACCACGCACTCCGACTTCGGAGGACGTGCGGTGTGGGGTACCAACACCACCGGGGATGGCAACAACACCGACTGCAACGGGCACGGCACGCACGTTGCCAGCACCACCGCCGGAACGACCTACGGTGTGGCCAAGGCCGCGTCGCTGGTCGCCGTCAAGGTGCTCAACTGCGCCGGCAGCGGCACCTTCGCTGGTGTCATCGCCGGTATCGACTGGGTCACCGCTGACCACGCTGCGGGTGCCCCCGCCGTAGCGAACATGTCACTAGGTGGCGGGTTCGACCAGGCCGTGAACAACGCGGTTACCGCCTCGATCGCTGACGGTGTCTCGTATGCGCTCGCGGCTGGAAACGACAACGGCGCCAACGCCTGCAACGTTTCCCCGGCTTCGACCCCGAATGCCATCACCGTTGGCTCGACGACGAACACCGACGCGCGTTCGTCGTTCTCCAACATCGGAACCTGCCTGGACATCTTCGCGCCAGGTAGCTCCATCACCGCCGCGTGGAACACCAACGACACCGCCACCAACACCATCAGTGGCACGTCGATGGCCACGCCACACGTTGCCGGGGCCGCCGCACTCGTCCTCGGCACCAACCCTTCGTGGACGCCGCTGCAGGTGCGCGACTTCCTCGTCAACAACGCCACCAACGGTGTCGTGACGAGCCCAGGCACCGGCTCCCCGAACAAGCTGCTCTACGTCGTGAATGAAGCCCCCACGCAGGACTTCTCGATCGCCGTGTCGCCGACGTCTGGCGCCGTTAACCCGGGCAGCTCCCTGACCGCGACGGTCAGCACCACCACTACTGTTGGTGCGCCGCAGGCGGTTTCGCTGTCGGCCTCGGGCGCGCCTGCTGGCGTGACCGTGTCCTTCAGCCCGTCGTCGATCACCTCCGGTGCGTCGTCGACCATGACCATCGCCACGACCGGATCGGCGCCCGCGGGCACCTACCCGATCGTCATCAACGGCGATGGTGCGGTGACGGATCACTCCGTGACGTTCTCGTTGACTATCAACGGTGCGCCCGGTTGCTCCGGCACCAACGGTAACGACGTGTCCATTCCGGACAACACGACGGTCAACAGCCCGATCACGATTTCCGGTTGCACCGGAAACGGTTCGGCCACCTCGACCGTCGCCGTCAACATCGTGCACACCTACATCGGTGACCTCATCGTGTCGCTCATCGCGCCCGATGGCACCGCTTACGTGCTGCACAACCGCACCGGTGGCAGCGCCGACAACATCAACACCACCTACACGGTGAACCTGTCGTCGGAGGCCTCAAACGGCACCTGGAACCTGCGGGTTCAAGACGCCGCTTCGGCCGACACCGGTTACATCAACACGTGGACGCTGAACCTCGGCGGTGGCGGCTCGCCAACGTGCACCGGCACCAACCCGACTGACGTGACCATCCCCGACAACACGACCGTGAACAGCACCATCGCGCTGTCCGGTTGCACGGGTAACGGTTCGTCAACGGCACAGATCGCTGTCGCGATCGTCCACACCTACATCGGTGACCTCGTCGTGACTCTGGTCGCGCCGGACGGTTCGACCTACGTCCTGCACAACCGGACCGGTGGCAGCGCCGACAACATCAACCAGACGTACACGGTGAACCTGTCGTCCGAACCGAAGAACGGCACCTGGACCTTGCGTGTTCAGGACGCCGCTTCGATCGACACCGGTTACATCAACAGCTGGTCGATCACCCTGTAAGTATCCCTTTGAGGTCCGTGCACTCCCGTCTCGCGGGGGTGCACGGATCTTTTTGGGCTCTAGCACACTGTGGACACTCAGTCTGTCGATCGGGCTCGCCCCGAAATTCGTGGCGCCTAAGCAAACTTCATGATGCGCGATGAGTCGTATGTGGACCGTGCCGAAGCCGCCATGCGAGCCCGTTCCCGGAAGACGCGGCGGGACCGCTGCTCCTGCAAGGTGATGAATCGCGCTTTTGCCTCGCCGCATTTGGCAGTGGTCGCGGGTGCGATAGGTGTGGGTTTAGTGCCTACGCTGGTGCCCGCATGGGTGCGGGCAGATCGCGTGACGATGGACTTCATCGAACGTGCAGGTCAGCGGGTTTGCGATCTTCGGATTTGCGCTGGGCCAGCGCAGTGGGGCAGCGAAACGATCTACAGCGATGGGGGTTTAGCTGCCCGAAGGGAGGTTCCGGGGCAAAATTCTTCTGCCCGCGTGGACTGTCCCAGCTCTGTGACCAGGGCGAAAAACTAGGCGAGTTAAGCGATGAAATGACCCCACGCATGCGGGCAGGAGGCATAGGGACTGTGCGAGCACTCATGAGGTGAAGGAAGTGTGTGCACGGCAACGGATTTCGCCCGCGCTCAGGCAGGATGTCGGAAAGAAGCCTGGGATGCGCGGACCGGGATGTCCTCGCGGGAGGAACGGCCGCAACCATGTGCGGCGTCGGAAATGAGGTTTTGCATGAAGGTCCGGCTGATCGCGTTGGTGGCGGCAGGGGTGGTTTTGGCGGTCGCGTTCGCGATCCGGGCGCTGGATGACGGTTTGCTGGAACAGTATTCGGGGACGGCGTTGTACGCGACGATGGTGTTCGCGGGCGTGTATGTCCTCTGGCCCAAGACGAAAGTCATCACGGCAGGCGTGATGGCGATCGCGTTTTGCTGGGCGGTGGAGCTGAGTCAGCTGACCGGCATCCCGAAAATCTTGTCGGACAAGAGTATTGTCGCCCGACTCGTGCTCGGGGTGCGGTTCGATCCGGTGGACATGTTGTGGTATCCCGTCGGCGTGGTCCCGTTGTTAATCGGAGCGCAGTGCTACCACTGGGTCAAGACGGCCCGCGCGCTGAGCCGGCACGACGCCGAAGATGATGCCGACGGCAGCGGAAACGCCGAAGGCGAGGGCGATCGACCAAGCGGTGACGGCAGACGGCACGGGCGTCAATGCGGAGGTCAGCACAGCGGCACCGATGCCCAAAGCGATGCCCACGACACCGCCGACAGTCGTTAGCAGAACGGCTTCAAGCAAGAACTGGATGCCGATGTCGCGGGGCCGGGCGCCAACCGCTTTGCGCAGGCCAATTTCACGCGTTCGCTCGCGGACCGAGACCAGCATGATGTTGGAAACCCCAACGCCGCCAACGAGAAGTGAGATCCCGGCGATCGCCGCCAGCACCGTCGTGAGAATTCCCAAGATATCTCCGAGTACGCCGAGAATCTGTTCCTGCGTCACAGCGGAGAATTCGGTGTCGGGGTGGCGGCGTGACAGTTCCGCGATCAGCTCGTCGCCAAGGGCGGCGATGGTTTCGCGGTCGGGGGCCTTGACGGCGAAAGCGTCCACTCGACCGGTGCCGAACAGGCGTTGCGCGGTCGTGATGGGCATGTGGACTTCGTTGTCGCGATCGATGCCGAGACTTTGCCCCAGCGGTTCGAAGACGCCGACCACGCGGAAACGAACCCCGGCCACGGTTACCTGCTGGCCGACGGCGTCTCGTTCGCCGAAGAGTTCACGGGCGACTTTCGCGCCGAGGACGGCCACGCGGCGGCCGGTGTCGACGTCGGTTCGCGTGAAGTAGGAGCCGCTCTTGATGTCGCGCAAGAACACCTTTGGCGTGGTCTCCATGACGCCGTTGATGGTCGTGAAGGTGGAGGCGTTGCCAGCGCGCACGATTTCGCCGGAGGCTAGGTTGGCCGTCACGCGTTCGCGGTCGCCCGCTATTTTCACGACCGCTTCGAGGTCGCTGTTGTCCATTCGCGACACTGTCGGCGCGGCGCCGAGGCTGACCTGACCGGGCACGACGATGAGCAGGTTGGAGCCGAGTCCTTCGACCTGTGCCTCAACGGTGTTCTTGGTGCCGGTGCCGAGGGCGACGAGCACGACGACGGCGGCCACGCCAATCACCATGCCGAGCATAGTCAGGAGACTGCGCATTCTGTTGGCGCGCAAGGCATCCATGGCCACACGCCAGGCTTCGGCCATCCTCATGCCACGATCTCCCCGTCGCGCATGGTGATTTTGCGGGTCGCGCGGCTGGCGACTTCGAGGTCGTGGGTGACGATGACGAGGGCGACGCCGTCACGGTTGAGTTCTTCGAGCAACTCCAAGACGGCTTGTCCTGTCTTCGTGTCCAGGTTTCCAGTGGGCTCGTCGGCGAGCAGGACCTTGGGCTCCGTCACGAGGGCCCGGGCGATCGCGACCCGTTGCTGTTCCCCGCCGGACATCTGGTTGGGCCGGTGCCCGGTGCGGTGGCCGAGCCCGACGCGCTCAAGTGTTTGCTGCGCTTTGGCCCGGCGTTCGCGGGTCGCGATGCCGCGATAGACCAGTGGCAGCGCGACGTTGTCGAGAGCGGTCGTGCGGGGCAGCAAGTGGAATGCCTGGAAGACAAAGCCAATCGTTTCATTGCGCAACTTGGCCATCTCGGGTGCTGTCTTGTCAGACACGTCTTGCCCATCGATGAGCAGCTTGCCGGCGCTGGGGCGGTCGAGCGCGCCCAGCAGATGCATCAGCGTGGACTTCCCGGAACCCGATGGCCCAATGATGGCAACGTAATCGCCTGCCGCGATGTTCAGGGACACTCCGCGCAGGGCGGGCACGCTGACGCCTTCAAGGTCGTACGTTCGCGTGACGTCGACGGCCTCGATCACGGCAGCGGGTCTCCCTCGGTCACCTTGTCGGCTCCCTTGACGACGATCGTCTCGCCCTCACGGAGCCCTTCGGTGATCTCAAGGACATCGCGCCCGGCGACACCCGTGGTAATCCGGCGTTTTTCGGCTTTGCCATCGCGGTTCTTGACCCAGACGGTGTCTAAGCCGTCGGCACTGAACACGGCCGCTGCCGGGACGCACAGTTTGCCCACGGCTTCTTTGACTTTCAGCCTGATGAGCGCGCTCATGCCGGGGCGGGGAGTCACGCTGGTGTGCTTGAGCACCAGGTGAACTTTGTAGGCCACGGCACCGCGGCTGTTCGCCGTGGGCAGCAGGTCGATCGCGGTCACCTCGGCGCGCAGCTCCGCACCAGGAGCGGCGTCCAGTTCGGCGTCGGCGGGCAGGCCTGGCTTGACGAGCAAGATGTCGGTTTCGTCGACCTCGGCCACGAGGCCGAGTTCGGAGGTGTCGACGATCGTGAGAATCGCGGTGCCTGGTGTGACCGGGCTGCCAATGTTGATATTTCCGCTCACTCCGGGCAAAGCGCCCGTTGGCGCGGCGGGCATTCCAGCACCAGACAGCAGATCCGTCAGGCTGGACGGTGCCGCTGCCGCGGACGCGCCGCCCAGCTGGACGGTGCCGCCGAAGGGCGCCGTGATGGTCAGGGCGTCCACATTGGACTTAGCGAGATCGAAGGCTTGCTGCGCCTGCATCACCTGGGCTTGGGTGAGCGCCTTCATGGCCTGGCCCAGCGAAGAGATGCCCTTCTCGACACCCTTGATCAAGCCCCAGGTGGTCTGCGAAGCCTCGCCGTAACGCCGTTCAGCGGTGGTGATCCCGGCCAGCGCCTTGTCCCGCAACGTGGGGTCGGTGATCAGTGCGGCAGCCGAACGAGCTTCGGTGAACGCTTCAGCCGCCCGCTCGTCCAGCGCCTTCTGCACGCCACCAAGATTGACCTTGGTGCTGCCACCGCCGGCCTTCTTAGCCGCGTCGAGAGCCGCCTGCGCCTGGGCTAAACGGGCCGTCGCCTCGGGGGAATCGATCACGGCGACGGTCTGTCCCGCGGCGACTGTCGCACCTGGTGCCACCAGCAGTTGTGCCAGTGTTCCCTTGGCAGGCGAGGTCAGCGAAACCGCGCCACGGGCAGTCACCGAAGCGGGCGCTTCGACCACTTCACTCACGGTGCCGCGGCTGACTTGCGCCACGGTCACCTCGGGGGCGTCATCACACGACGCGGCGGTCAGGGTCAGGACGAGGGCAGTAGCACTCAGCAGCACGAGGGGTCGCACCAAGCGATCGTAACCGCTAGCCCCGAACCTCCAGATTGGACATCAGCTCGGCGGTCGCCGCGGTGATGGCGGCGACGGCTTTGTCGAACGCTTCGGCGTTGTGCGCGGCTGGCTTCCGGAAACCCGACACTTTCCGGACGTACTGCAAAGCCGCAGCGTGATAGTCGTCCTCGGTGACCAGTTCTTCGTACGGTGGGCGCAATGTCTTGATGCTTCGGCACATGCCCCCCATTATTCCTCGCATGCAACCAGAAGTATCTGGCACTACGACCGCTAGCCCGCTGGCCGAATCGGCTCGCGGCTGGCAAAACATTCAGCTCGCCGTGATGGGGTTCATCGGTTTTTGCGGCGTGCTGAAGATGGGCACCGAGCAGGCCGGCCCGGAGTGGCTGGGCTGGTGGTCCACGGGCATGTCCGTCCTGGCCCTGATCACCTCGGTGTTCTCGACCTGGATGGTCGGCAGCGTGGCCTTTCCCACTCTTGGTGCCGAGGCGCAGATGCCGCCCTCGGCGCCTGGCCGGCTCAAGAGCGGCATCGTGATGACGTTCATCTCGGTGGCGATGATGGCTCTCGCCGGGGCGGCCGGCTGGTGGCCCTCGTCTGGCGACAACATCAAGGTCACGGCACAGGACGGCGAAGTCGCGTGCGGAACGAAGGTCGACGGCGCGCCCGCTGGTCAGCTTTGGCTGGAGACCGCCGACGGGACTGTCCGGGTCAACCTCAGCGGGCTTGCTGACATGGAAGTCGTGGGTTCCTGCGAATGATGAGTGTGGTGCCCGCGATCGGCGGGCACCACAAGCTACGACAAGGCGCTCTTGAGATGGGACGCCACATCGGGCAGCGGAATGTGCACGGTTTCGCGGGTGCGCCGGTCGGTGACTTCCGCCGTCCCGTTGCCGATGCCCCGTGCGCTAACCGTCACGCGGAACGGGATGCCGGTCAGTTCGATGTCGCTGAACTTGACGCCAGGGCGCTCGTCGCGGTCATCGAGGATGACTTCCACTCCCGCTGATTGCAGCGCGGACTGTAGTCCCTGCGCGGCCCGTGACACCTCAGGTGCCGAGCCGAGCTGGGCGATGGCCACGTGGAAAGGTGCCACCGCGATGGGCCAGATGATGCCGGCGTCATCGTGGCTGTTTTCCACGATGGCCGCCATCGCCCGCTCCACACCGATGCCGTAGGAACCCATGATCGGCGTGATGCGGCTGCCATCTTGCCCTAGCACTGACACGCCAAGGGTTTCGGTGAACTTGTAGCCGAGCTTGAAGATGTGCCCGACCTCGACCGTGCGCACGACCTCGACTGGCTGGCCGCAGCGGGGGCAGGCCTCGCCCGCGATCACTTCGCGCAGATCGGTGAACTGTCCAATGAGGATGTCGCGGCAGGTGTCGACGCCCTTGAGGTGGAAGCCATCGCGGTTCGCGCCGGTGACCATGTCGCGCCGTTCACGAAGTGCTTCGTCGGCGATGACGGGGATGTGTTTGACACCAACGGCTCCCAGGCTGCCGGGCATCGCTCCTAGCGCCTCCTGGATCTCGGCGGGCTGGGCCGGCCTGATGTCAGCGGCACCAAGGGAGTCGATGAGCTTCTGCTCGACTAAAGCGTGGTCACCGCGCAGCAAAACGAGAATGAGCTGACCGTCGGCCAGGTAGACCAGTGTTTTGATCTGGCGCTGTGCTGGCACGTCATAGTCACGGGCCAGGTCGTCGATCGTGCGCACGCCCGGCGTCGCGAACTCGTCCAGCGTGGCGTCATCGTCGTCGACGGCATCCAAAGTGGACGTCGCCTTCTCGACATTGGCCGCGTAACCACAGTTACACCGGATGACGAGGTCTTCCCCGGCACTGGTCGGGCACATGAACTCCCGTGAGTCGGAGCCGCCCATGATGCCGTTGGACGCCTCGACGGCGATCGCCGGAATGCTGAGCCGCGCGAAGATGCGGTGGTAGGCCTCGTATTGCTTCTCGAAGCTGACGTCGAGTCCAGCCGCGTCCAGGTCGAAGCTGTAGGCGTCCTTCATCGTGAACTCGCGCACCCGGATCAGTCCAGATTTCGGGCGGGGCTCGTCGCGGAATTTGGTCTGGAACTGGTACCACATCTGGGGAAGCTCACGGTAGGACTTGAGTTCGTCGGCGAACTCAGCGAACACCTCTTCGTGGGTCATGCCCAGGGCGGTGTCGGTGCCTTTGCGGTCCTGCAGGCGGAACATCTCCGGGCCGATGAGCGACCAGCGGCCACTCTTTTGCCACAGCTCGGCCGGCTGCATCGTCGGCATCAAGAACTCCTGTGCCCCGATCGCGTCCATCTCCTGGCGGATGATCTCGATGATCTTCCGCCGGACCCGCACCGCGAGCGGCAGCAGCGCGTAATGTCCCGCCATCAGCTGCCGGATGAACCCAGCCCGCAACAGGAGCCGGTGGCTGACGGCGTCGGCGCCCGCGGGCACCTCGCGCAGCGTGGGAATGTGGAGCTCTGACCAGCGCATGCGAGCGATCCTAGCCACCTCACCTGGGAGCGCACCCCATTTACCCTCGCGAGTGCGCTCGCCCATGGACATCGTCTTGATCCACATCCCCAAGGCTGATCCACATCCCTTGCGGCATGATCAACAGGCGGTTTGATCACGTCCTGCGGGATGTGGATCTCGCATGTGGATGTGGATCAAGAAGTCGGGTGCAGGATCGATTGGACTTGTGCGAACTCTTGCTCAGTGAGCGGGCCGTAAGACAGGGCGCCCGCGTTCTCCGCCGCCTGGGAGACGGTGCGGATGCCGGGGATGGGGATGAGCTTGGGGCTGCGAGCCCACAGCCACGCCAGCGCGCCCTGGGACATGGTCCGGCCTGACGAGGTCAGGATGTCGCGGACCGCGTCGACCTTGGCGGCCCACTCCGGCACGGCGACGCCATTGTCGAAGTAGCGTAGCCACTCCGGCGCCTTGCCGCGGATGTCGTGCTGGCCCACGGCCAGGCCCGTCTGGTACTTCCCGCTCAGCAGACCCATCGCCAAGGGACCCTTGTTGATGCCACCGAGGTCGTCAGTTTCGCAAAGGGTCACCATTTCGGCGTTCTCGTTCAGCACCGACTCGTCGAACTGGACTGACGTGCAGTGACGGCCCGCCCGGGCGAAGGCCGCGGCCCGTTGCGGGTCGTCGGTGCTCCAGCCGTAGGCACGGATCTTCCCGGCCGCGACCAGTTCCTCCAGCGGCTCGATCAGGAGCAGCGCATCGTCGATGGGCAGCCCGCCGAGGTGCAGCTGATAGAGGTCGAGGTAGTCGGTGCCGAGGCGCGAGAGCACACCGTCCAAACAGGACAGCATGTAGGCCACACTGCCGTCTTCGCCCGTCGCCTGGCGTGACTCCTCGATGAACGTGTAGCCGAACTTACTCGCGATCACGACGTCGTCGCGGCGGCCTTGGAGGGCTTTGCCTAGCACCCGCTCGCTGTGGCCGGCTCCGTAGTTGCTGGCCGTGTCGAAGAACGTGACCCCGAGGTCGAGCGCGCGGTGGATGGCTTGAATGGACTCGTCATCGTCGACGGCTCCCCAGCCCAGCGGCTGCTCCCCGGCCCAAAACGGCCCGCCGATGGCCCAGCAGCCGAAACCGAGTGCGCTTACTTCGATCCCGCTGCGGCCCAGAGTTCTCGTCTGTGTCATGAATGTCAGCCAACAACCTGGAGTGCGCTCCAGGTCAAGTAGGCTGACCCTATGATCCGGTATTCCCCTTCCGAGGCAGCTCAGAAGAGCGGCTTCAGCCTGGACACCCTCCGCTATTACGAGAAGATCGGCCTGCTGTCCGACATCGACCGCACCTCCGGCGGCAAGCGAATCTTTTCCGACGACGATCTCGGCTGGCTCGGCCTGCTGCGGTGTTTGCGCGACACCGGAATGCCGATCGCGCAGATGTGCCGCTTCGCCGAGCTCGTCCGCTCCGGGGACATGACGATCACTGAACGGGTCGAGCTGCTTGAAGAACATGCCCGCGGTGTCGAGACGCAACTGGAACTTTTGCTCCGGCAGCAGCAGCATCTGCACGACAAAATCGCCTACTACCAACGCGAACTCGCGGCCCGGGCCTAACCGTGAACAGGGCTGCGGCACTGCTGAGCCTGGCCGTGCAAACGGCTGTTGGCGCTGTGCTCGCTGGCCCTGTCGGCGCGTTCGCGGGACTCGTGCTCGGCGGTGTGTTCGGGCTGGCGATCGCTCAAGGACGGGCCTACCCACCGTCAGCCAAAGGTGTGCTGCTCCTGGTGCTCGACCACACGTGGAGCCTGCCCAATACCATCGTGGGGTCGGCTTTCCTATTGGTACAACGGTTGCGCGGGCACACGCTTGACCTGAGCCAAACGGTCCACAGTGGACGGATCTACATCCGGGAACGGTTCGTCAAAGGCTATGCGGTCACGGTCGGCAACGTCATCGCCGGTGCGACGCCAGACCTGTGCCCACATGAGGAACTGCACGTGCGGCAAGCCAGAATCCTTGGCCCGCTTTACTTTCCGCTCGTGGGGCTGGGCTATGTCATCGGCACCGTGTTCCCGTACTGGCTTTTCTACCACGATCACGAGAAGTGGCCGGTGAAGGGACCGGTGACCTACTTTACGTGCGGGGTGTATCCGCATGTGTGGCATGAAGCGTGGGCTTACCGCTCTGACCGGCGACGAGCAACGCGCTCGTAACGGTGGCTACGCCCGAAACAGCGATCGCCCAGCGCAGATGGGTCACCTGAGCCAGCCCGCCGAACACGACCGGCCCGATGCCTTGCAGCGTCATCAATCCGGTCGACAAGAGCCCGAATGCCTGGCCGCGGTTAACTTCCGGCACCGCTTCCAGGAAGGCCGTCTGCAATCCCAGGGGGTACGCCATACCCGCGCCACTAATCGCGAATAAAAGCCCCGCGATAGCCAGCGGAGGGTCAAGGGCGACAACGGCAAGCGGCAGACCCAAGACGCAAATCAGCGGCCCGACAAGGGTTGTCCGCATATCAGGTTTGACGAACCGCCCGATGACGAAATAGCCGATCAGCATGCCAGCCGGCGAGCACGCGAGCAGAAAACCGGTGGCGCTAACGGGAAAGCCCCGCATCGCGGCGTAGGCGACGATGAGTGCCTCGGCACCGACCGCGAACGCGTTGGGCAGCCACTGAATGAGCAACAGGCGGCGTACCCACGTGTCGCGCAGCAACAGCGCGTTGGTGTGCCAGCTCTGGCGCATCGCCGACCGTTCCCCGGTGTCGCCAGCGACATCGTGATCGGACAGTCCGGCACGGGCGATGCCCGCCGCGGCGAAGTGACACACAGCCGTGACGAGCAGAGCGCGCTGTGGCCCGAGAGCGGCGACCGCGATTCCGCCCGCGGCCAGGCCAAGCAACTGGGCACCACCGGCCGCCATGTTGAACGTGGAGCGGCCCAGGACATAGGCGTCGCCGTGCAAGACGTCAGCCACGAGCCGGCTGGACGCGCCGTTGAAGATGGGCGTAGCCGCGGCGACGGCACCCACGAGAGCCAGGCTCGCCCAGACGGGCAGCGGTGCGATGGCTAGCACGACGGCGGCGGCGCCTTCTATGGCGTACCCCATGGTGATGAGGGGTCTGGGTTTGATGCGGTCAGCCAGCGACCCGAACAGCATGCCCCCGGCGGCCTGGGGGAGGAAGCCGATTCCGAACGCTATCGCCGAGAGCAGCGGCGACCCCGTCATGCTGAACACGAGCAGGGAAAGGGCGACCATCCGCAGGGTGGTGGCGGCGATGGCGATCGTCCGGCTGGTGAACAGGACGCGGAACTGCCCGGAAGCGAAGACCTCGGTATAGGTGGACGTGGCTGTAGTCACGCAGAGCATCTTGGCAAGGACTGTCCAGCTTTCACCAAAGATTCGGCTATAGCCGTAAGGTTGAGCGGTGATCCGCTTCGAGGCTGGGCCGGAAGACGTGCTGCGCAGCCGGTTCGCGCTCTCGCCCGGGTTTGAGCTCGGGTGCCTGTTGCGGCTGCTGAGCCGCTCGCGCGTGCCCGGGTGGGCGTCTCGGCTCGTGCCCCGCTTCGGCCACTTGCGGCAAGACCTCGCGTTCCGGGCGCTGCTCGCGATGCAGACGGCACATCGGGGACCGACGTTCACGGTGCCGCCACCGGCGAAGGGCATGCTTCAGTCCATTGAGGACGATCTGGCGGCGCTGCGGGCCGTTCCGCTTGAGGTCGCCCGCGCCGACATCGCGGGCTGTCTCGCGCCGCGTCAGGCGACCGACCCCGAGATCCTGGCGCTGCTGAACGCGCGCAACGTGCGTGAAGAGATGGCACAGGTGCTGGAACGTGCTTGGAAGGAATTGCTTGCCGCCGACTGGCTGCAGCTACGGGCGCTCTGTGAGCGTGACGTCTTGCACCGCTCCGGGCAACTGGCCCGCAACGGCTGGGCGGCCGCGCTGGACGGGCTGCACCCCAAGGTTCGCTGGCGCGACGGCGGGATCGAGCTGACCGCCATGACCGCGAAAGCCACGGTTCCCCTTGGCGGGCAAGGACTTTTGTTCATCCCGACGGTTTTCAGCTATCCGAGGGTGTCAGTGCACTTCGAGGAGCCGTGGCCCAAAAGCCTTATCTACCCGGCGCGTGGAACGAGTACCCTCCGGGATGCTCCGGAAAGCCCGCCGGAAGCCTTGCAGGAACTCATCGGCCGCAGCCGGGCACTGATCCTGCAATCGCTGTATGAACCGGCTAGTACCACACAGCTGTCCCGTTCGCTGAAACTCGCGCCAGGATCGGTCAACGACCACCTGCGCGCCATGCAGCGGGCGGGATTGCTTGACGCGGCCCGGTCGGGGCGCAGCGTGCTCTACCGCCGCACCCCGCTCGGGGACATGCTGGCCAACGCCTAGCTCAGCACATCGCCAGAAGCCTTGGCGATGGTGTTGATGGCGGTCTTCTTGGGTAGCAGCCTCGTCATGAGCTGTGCGGAGAAGCGCATCATCGCTCCGGGGACCGTGCGTGGCTTGCGTCCCAAGGCTTTCAGCGCCGCTTGCACGACCACGTCGGGCGAAACCGTTCCGGGGGCACGGCCTTTGCTAGCCGTGGCGAGCCCCGGTGTCTCGACAGCGCCCGGCACACACGTCAGCACATCAACGCCGTGACGGCGGGCCTCGGCCCACAGTCCCTCGGCGAGAATGGCGCCAAACGCTTTGCTGGCCGCATAAGTCGCCAAGCCTGGGGAACCCTGCTGACCCGCGAGCGACGACATCACGATGAGGCCGCCTTGGCCACGTTCATACATCGGTGGCAAGAAATGACGCGCCAGCAGCATCGGCGCCCGGCAGTTAAGGGCCAGGATCTGGTCAAGCTCTTCGGTGCTGACTTGCGTGAACTGGCCTAGCGAGCTGATCGCCGCGTTGGCGACAACGAGCCCGACCTCGTGCCCCTGGGCCGCGGCGAACACGGTCTCCAGACCGTCGTCAGTCGACAAATCCGCTGTCACGGCACGGGTTTCGACATCGAGCTGAGCGGCCAGGTCCTTGAGCGGGCCGGGGCGCCGGGCCACCAGGATGAGTTTGGTTCCCTGGGCGGCAAGGCTTTTCGCGAACGCCGCGCCGATCCCTTCCGAGGCTCCGGCGACCAGCGCCCACGGCCCGTACTTCATGCGGTGGCCTCCACTCGCGGCTTCGGGAACGGCTCCTTGCACATACGCCAGATCATGATCAGCGGGAACAGGAGCCAGGGCGCGTTGACACTGAGAACCAGCGGGAAGTTCGGCGAGGCGAACTGCCCAAACCGTTCCTCCATCAGGATGATGAGCACGTTGGACAGCATCATTCCAGACCAGACCAGCGCTGGTACCCGGATCCAGTTGCGCCCGCGGATGAACGCGTAGATGGCGAAAAGATAGAACGGCCCGAAAAGCAGAACGTCGATCCAGATCGTCATCTGGTAGAACGGCGGCCGTTCGAATAGCACGTGATCGGCGCTGCGGCCAAACTCGTGAATGGTGTCCACCATCGGGGCTGGTGGCCACAGCGGATACTCGAAATTGTTCGGATCCGCGATAACGAGCTGCTCGAGGCCGACCGTGTACGTGGTCACGATGAAGTTGATGGCCATAAACACGAGCAGAACGTAATCAAAGGGGCGGCGGCGCAATGGCATGAGACATGGTAAGGCAGATTTTCATTAGGAACGGAACCTGCCTAAACGGCCTTTAGCGTTAGCCGCATGACGATATTGGTTGCAGGGGCAACGGGCAATGTGGGACGGCACGTCGTGGCACATCTGGTGGACGAGGGACAGAAGGTTAGAGCGCTGTCGCGCAACCCGCTGACCGCCTCGTTGCCGGGCGCTGAAGTGGTCCGCGGTGACCTAGCCGATCCGGCGTCGCTGGAGTCGGCATTGGAGGGGGTGACCGCTTTGCACCTGATTAACTTCAGCGGCGACTATGAACCGCTGGAGACCGGAGCCGACATCGTCGCGCTAGCACGCAAGGCTGGGGTCAAACGCGTGACGGTGCTGCGCGGCGGCGACAAGGGCACGGTCGAGCACGCTCTCGAGGCCAGCGACCTGGAGTGGACGTTCATTCAGCCGGTCGAGTTCATGTCAGGCGTGTTCGACTGGGCGGGGTCCATTCGCGACGAAAACGTGGTCAAGGCACCGTTCGCACAGGTTGGCAGCGCGATGGTGCACGATGGCGACATCGGGGCGGTCATCGCCACGGTGCTGACGTCGGGCGGGCACGGCGGGCGGACGTACACGCTGACGGGTCCTGAAGCCCTGACGGTGCCAGGCAAAGTCGCGGCGATTTCGCAAGGGCTGGGCCGGGAAGTCTCCTTTGTGGAGCTGACCGAGGCCGAGGCGCGGCAGGAGTGGAAGGCACAGGGCCTGCCCGACGAGGTCATCGAGTTTTTCGTTGTGGCACACGGCAATCCGCCCGAGCAGGCTTATACTGTGCTGCCGACCGTGCAGGAATTGCTCGGCCGGCCGGCTCGGGGGCTGGTGGAGTTCGTTGAGGCCCACAAGGACCGGTTCGACTAGGGCGCCAGCACCTCGTAGGTAACGAGATCGAGCACGCCTTGGCTGAGGTTGGCGATCTCGCGGAAGGCGGCGCGGGACAGATCCAGGCAGCGCCCGTCGATGTAGGGCCCACGGTCATTGATGCGGACCGTGACTGACTTGCCGTTATCCGGATTGGTGACGCGGACCTTCGAGTTGAACGGCAAGGTCTTGTGCGCGGCGGTCATGGCTTCGGGGTCGAAGATCTCGCCGTTAGCCGTGCCTTGCGGTTCGTGGTAGAACGATGCGCCGCAGCTGCCGGCTTGCGTGACGGAGGGGGCTTTACGTTCCATCTCACGCGAGACTGGCGGTGGTGGCCGCTCGAAGGTGGGCTCCGGGGTGACAGCGGTGCTCGGGCTCGCTGAGGGGGCTGCAGCGGTTTCTAGAGGTGTCTCGTCGTGGCGGCCGGCTAGCGCTAGATAGGTGCCGCCCGCGAGAATCACTGATGCGATCGCTGCGGCGCCGTAGGTGCGTCTACTGGACATTTGACCGACCGTAGTCAATGCCATGGTTGCCGAGTCAACTTGATCCTGCCCTTATCGGGTGAATTGCAGGGAAACGTCCGGCCGTTTGGGGGACTTGTTACTCACCGGTCGCCTCCCCCTTCCGCTACAACCGGTGATGCCGCATAGTGGCCCCATGCTTTTTGATCTGACCGGTAAGAAAGCCCTGGTGACTGGCGGTAGCCGTGGCATTGGCATGATGATCGCCCGCGGGCTGCTTGACGCCGGAGCGTCCGTCTACCTCAGCTCACGCAAAGCTGACGCCTGCGAAGACGCCGTCCGCGAGCTGTCTGAGTTCGGGGATGTGCACGCGATCCCGGCCGATCTGTCCACCCGCGACGAATGCGAGCGGCTGATCTCGTCGCTGCCCTGGGACTCTCTCGACATCCTGGTCAACAACGCCGGGGCGACCTGGGGTGCCCCGATGGATGAGTTCCCTGATCACGCCTGGGACAAGGTGCTCGACATCAACCTCAAGGGCCCGTTCTACCTGACGCGGGCGGCCTTGCCGTTACTGCGCGTCAACGCGACCCAGGACGACCCGTCACGCGTCATCAACATCGGTTCCATCGACGGGATCGGGGTGCCGATGAACCGGTACTCCTATTCGGCGAGCAAGGCAGCGATCCATCAGTTGACCCGAGTGCTGGCAAGGGAACTCGGGCCGTCCTACATCACCGTCAACGCCGTCGCGCCCGGCCCGTTCGAGTCGAAGATGATGGCCGCCACGCTCGCCGCCGCAGGCGATGAGATCGCGGCGCTGTCACCACTCGGGCGCATCGGACGGCCCGATGACATGGCGGGGATCGCGGTGTTCCTGAGCAGCCGCGCCGGCTCGTATGTCAACGGCGCCATCATTCCGGTCGACGGTGGCATCACCGTCGTTTATGGACTCTGACGCTCATCTAACCGATGTGGACGATGGTTCCTCATCGGCTCGCCGTGGTGCGGGGATGCTGCCGGCGGGGATCGCGAGAACCTGCTGGCGCGACCGCACCACGAAGGCGAGACCGGCTAGGCCAACGACGAGCGCTGCCCACAGGTATGAGTTGCCGATCAGGGTTTCTTCCATGGTCCAGGTCAGCTCACGCCGGTTGCCGATGGGCACGAGCAGCCGGAAGTCCACGCTGAACACGACGAGCACCAAAGCGAGCAGCACCCGTGCGGTCCAGCCGTTGCGCTGAAGCGCGCGGTAGGCCAGCAGCAGGCACAGCGGCACGACCCAGACCCAGTGATGGGTCCACGTGACCGGGCTGATCAGGAGACCGGACAAGCCCGTGACGAGCAACGCGGCCAAGGGCTCGGTCTCGTGCAGGCGGTGCACCAGTAAGACCATGAGCCCGCCGCACACAGCGGCCAGGGCCAGGCTGATTCCCATGGCGCCCGGCGCTTCCCCGGTGAGGCGCTGCACCAGGCCGTTGATCGACTGGTTGGCTGCCTCAAAGGTGCGGCTGCCGTTGCCTTCCATCATGGCTTTCGTCCAGAACCGCAACGAGTCGGCTGGCAGGATGAGCCACGCGAGCCCTTGGAGCACAACGAAAGTGGCGGTCGCCCGGCCGGCGTCGGCCCAGCGCCGCGTGATCAGCAGATGGGGGATGAAGATCAGGGGCGTCAGCTTGATCGAAGCGGCGATGCCGGTCAGGATCCCGGCGAAACGGGAGCCGCGCAACGCCAGGATGTCCACCATGATCAGCGCCATGAGCAGCAGGTTGATCTGACCCAGGCCGACCGTGCTCCACACCGCCTGTAATCCGAACGGGACCAGCGAGGCGACGTTGACGAGCAAGGCCGACGGTTCGTTGCCGGTTAGGGACCGCAAACTGTGGCGGACCGCGATGCCCAGCGCCAGCGCGCAGACCCCCGCCATGATCCCCCACACGACATGCATGGGGAACGGCGCCAGCGGCATGAAGAAGAAGGCGGCCACCGGGGGATAGGTGAACGGCAGGTCCATCCACGGCGGCGGGATGTTCAGAGAGCCGTAGAGCGCGTCGCCACGCAGCACGGCAAGCGCACCAGCCTGGTAAACGGCGCTGTCCATGCCCGGGTCGCGTTGCCCGGCCATGATGATCCCAGCGGCAAGGAAACCGATCGCGACGACTATCGAGGCGACGGGTGGCCGCAGCGAACGCCATATCGAAGGGGCAGGGACCGACACCCGCGAGACTCTACCGGGCGCGGGCGCGGTCGTCTGCCCTGAAATTACCCTGATATTGGTCATTTCGGCTTACGTCGCCACCGCAATGGTCCAGGATGCAGCGTCCAAAGCAGACGGCGCAACCACGAACGACGTGCACGAAGCTCGCCTATGTAGCTCAGGACCCGGGCCCTGGCGATCTCCGCTTGCTCATCCGGCGTGCCAACATTGCCAAATGTGGTGGTGTTCACCACACCGGCCAGCTCGTTGACCGGGGGAGCGGCGAGGCGTACGCGGTGCTTGCCCCGGATCCGCTGGGCCGCCGTGGCCGCGTGGTCGGAGACCTCGTGTGCGGTGAGGTGCGACGGAGCCGCCCGGCCCGCCAGGCGCAGAGCGTCACGCAACTCCAGCCAGGCGCCCTGAACACGGTCGGCAGGCGTGCCTGTTTCCAGCCGGGCACGGCGCAGCCTGGCCCGTCCGATGAGGACGGTCAGCACGAAGAGACTGAGCAGCAGCAGGACGAATCCGCCCCCGCCCGCGCTGGCGATCACGACGTAATCCGGTCCACCCGCGACAGGTGGAGCCGCTCCTGTCGCGATCGGCCCAGCGGTCGTCGGTGCCAGCGTCGGAATCGGTGCCTCGGAAGGTGGCGGCGGCTCGGATTCCTCCGGCTTGGGCTTGAACTCTTCCTCTGGCGGCTTGGGCAGCTGGTCGCTTTGCGGCAGCGGATGAAACGGCACCCAGCCGATGTCCTTGAAGTAGATCTCCGGCCACGCGAGCGCGTCGCCTGCGGTGACCTCACGCTTGCCCTCGCCTGGCGCGAAGCCGACGACCACCCGGCTCGGCAGGTTGAGCAGCCGGGCGAGCACCGCGAACGCGGCGGCGAACTGCTCGGACGTGCCCTTCTGCCCGCCGTGGCCCACCGGCTTGAACAGGAAGAAGGCCAGGTTGGGATAGGCGTGCCCACTGGGCGCCTGCGGATCGAGCTTGTAGTGATCGGCCAGGTAACGCTCGATCGCCGTGGCCCGCTGGTAAGCCGCGCCGTTGTCGGCACCGAGCTTCTGCGCGAGCGCCTGCATGTCGGCCGGAACGCCCGGGCCCAGCGCCAGATAGCGGGCCATCGTCGTGGCGTCGGGCACCTCAGCACCCGGCAGCAAATTGACGTCGGGCTTCTCCTGCTGCGACATCACCGTGTAGGTGAGGCCTTCGGTCAGCCCGTCCGGACGGATGATCGTGCCAGTGGCCTGGTCAAACGCCACCCGGACGCCGCTGACCTGACGTGGGCTGGCCACCGCGGGCAGTAGCTTGCCGGTCAGCCCAGCGATCTTGATCTGCTGCTGGACGGACTCTTTCGCCGCGACACTGGGCACCTCAGGCAGCGTGCGTCCAGCCGGGCGATAGGTCGCGCCCACTTTCCACGTCACCCCGTCGTAGTCGGACAGGACGGCGAGCCGAACCCGGGTCTCCTTGGCCATGTTGACGTCGAAGAGCCGCTGCTTTGGCTGCAGCGCCCAGCCCGAGAGCCGGATCAGCGGGTTTTCGTCGAGCACGTCAAGCTGCGGCGGCTCCACGAGCGTGCGCGGATCGATCGGCTTTTCCAGCACCTGGTTCGTCAGCGCCGGACCGCCCGCCGTCGCGATGGCGAGGATCAGCATCACGCCGACAGCCGCGGCGACTGAGGTCCGCAGGCGCAAAGCGGTGCGTGTCTTGTCATCGATGCCGGTCTCTGGCGTCTTGACCCGGCCGGTGATGGCCAGGGCGGCGACCGCGAGGCCGCCGAAGACAAGCACCGGCCACAGCGCGCGTTCGGCTGACGGGCCAACCAGCCACAGCGCCCCGGTCAGCAACAGCACCGGCAAGCACAGGGCCACCGTCATGCGCCGCGCGCGCACAGCCAGCTCAGCCGAGGCCAGACCAGTCAGCCACGTCGCGATGACCGGAATCGTCACCGTGTCCGGCTGCGGCTCGATCGGCACCAGCGCGGCAAGCAGCCGCGGAATGCTGTCAGGCAACGCTTCTTTGGCGATCACCAGCAAGTCGGCGGGGATACCCGCTTCGCGGGCAGAAAAGATCAAGGCGAAGCAGAGGTACCCAATGAGCCCAGCCGTGGACAGCGGAGCGATCATCCAGGCCGGCAGCCGGGACAGCAGCACACTCAACATGACCGAGCCAACGGCCGCTCCGGCGGTCAGCAGCGTGAGCAAATATCCGGAGTAGACACGGTCGGCCGTCACGCCCGCCATCGTCAGCATGCCGATCAGGAGCAGCGGGACAATCCCGCCGCGCAGCAATCGGGTCACCACCGCGCCACCCCGTCCCACACGGTCGCGAACTCGGGGCCTTCCTCGGCGCGCAACATGAGCACCCCGGCCGAATCGGGTTCGTCAGGCAGACGCGGGCCGATGATGCCGACCGCGACAGAAGGGAACGGTCCTTTTAGGCCGGTCACGAGAGCCAAGTCGGCGTGCCCACTGGTGCCCGTCAAGTAGATGAGGGTGTCGCCGGGGCGGTGCTGGCGCAAGCGGTTCGTGGCGTTGACGAGACTGTCCTGGGGGCGGGTGGCCAAAGTCGCCTCGGCGAGAATGTCGAGCAGCCCGCGCGCTGTGCCTCTGACCTTGCCTGAGCTGGCCGCCGAGCCGCTCACGAGATGCAGCGTGACGGGCAGATCTTCACGGACCGCCGCGGTGACCGCTGACGCGGCCGCTTCGCAAGCCGACTCGAACTCGGTGCACGTCATGCCGGTGAAGGCGGGCCACGACTCGATGCGGTCGTCAAGCAACAGCACGATGCGCGGCAAGCTGGTGTCCACGTGCTCACGGACCATCAGTTCGCCGACGCGGGCACTGGTGCGCCAGTGCACGTGCCGCAACTCATCGCCGATCACATACTCGCGCAACGTATCGAAGGTGATCGCGCCATGTGGCACGCGGTCGAGCCGCCCGTCGAGGCTGCGCGTGATGCCGGCTGGAACGCCCTGCATCAGGTGTGCCTTCGGGTAGACCCAGATCTGAGCCGTGTCACCGTGACTGCGTGCCAGCGAGACCAGGCCGAGCGGGTCACGGCGGACGATCTGCAACGGTCCAACGTGGACAACACCGCGCCGCGACGTGGGCACTGGATAGTCAACCGACGTCTCTGTGCCGCGGCGCAGGCGCAGCAGCGGAACGGCAACGGTGGCTTGCGAATCGGTGCCCCAGCCGCACCGGTCATGGGCGACAAGCGTTGCCGCGCCAAACTTGCCGGTGTTGCGGATGTGCAGCGTCACCTTGCTGTCCTCACCGCGCGAAACCCGGTCAGGGTCAACGCTTCGGCGCACGGACAGCTCGGGGCGCAGAGCCGCGTAGCCCAGGGCGATAACAACAGCGATGAGCGCGATGGCGCCGAGGATGGTTAGTTCGGCGTAGCCGAAGAAGAAGCCTGAGGCGAGTAACACCACGCCCGCCCCAGCGACACCCCAGCCACGTAACGTGACAATCATTGGTCCTGGCCGGGCAAGGGCACCTGCACGGCTTCCACCGCGTCACGCAGCACCTCGGCCTGAGTCACCCCGCGCAGCTGCGCGTCGGGCGTCAGCAGGAGACGGTGCGCGAAAACCGGCTCCAGCAAGGCTTTCATGTCTTCGGGGAGGACGAATCCACGGCCCTCGGTGAGCGCATAGGCGGCCGCGGCACGGGTCAAAGCGATGACACCACGGGGGCTGACCCCGACACGGCAGTGCTTGTGCTCACGGGTCGCCGTGGCGAGCCTGACCGCGTAGGCGTAGAGCGGATCGGCGATGTGCACCCGCTGCGCCAATGCGACGGCCTCACCGATCGTGGCCGTGTCGGTGACCGGGTTGATCGCTTCAGGCGAGCGCAGGGTATGTCCTCTAAGGACTTCGATCTCGACCCGCTCATCCGGGTAGCCCACGGACAGTTTCATCAAGAAGCGGTCGAGCTGAGCTTCCGGAAGCCGGTAGGTGCCGTCCATCTCGACCGGGTTTTGCGTTGCCACCACGAGGAACGGGCGGGGCACCGGGTGCCGCACGCCGTCAACCGTGACGAACCGTTCCTCCATCACCTCAAGCAACGCGGACTGCGTCTTCGGCGAGGCACGGTTGATTTCGTCGGCGATAACGATGTTGGCGAAGATCGGGCCAGGGTGGAACTCAAAGCCACGCGTGCCCTGGTTGAAGATCGTCACACCACTGACGTCAGAGGGCAGCAGGTCGGGCGTGAACTGAATGCGCCGCCACGCCCCCTGAACCGACGCGGCGATCGCGCGGGCCAGGGTCGTCTTGCCGACCCCGGGCACATCCTCCAGGAGGATGTGCCCTTGGGCGAACAGGGAAACCAGCGCCAGCCGCACTACCTCGGGCTTGCCGAGGACCACGGAGGAGATGACTCCACCGAGGCGCGCGGTCAGATCCGCGAAGGCGCGGATCTGAGGCGGGGTGAGAGGCTGGGGCTGGCTCACTGTCTTCTGTCCTTTGTGGTCGGTTCTGTGCTTCGTACTAGTTAGCAGTTGGGCAGCATGTTGAAGTTGTCGCCCGCGTCGAGGTTGATCCAGATCCAGGGGATGTAGCGCCGCGCGCCGCGGTATTCGATCTGAATCCACATCGAGCTCTGCTTGTGGTTGTTGTAGGCGACCGCGGAAAGGGTGGCGTCGCCACTCTGGTTGCCCGCCGTGCCCTGCTTCTTGCAGAACGCCTGGTAACGCTGGCCGTTGAACGCGTCGCCCACGCCTTCCCCGCTTTGCTGGCGGGAGTTGGTGTAGACGCCGATGCCGTCGTTGCAGTAGGTCGGGTCGCCGTATTGGCTCGTGTTCACGCAACGGACCGTTCCATGCAGCGCTGGCGTGCCGAATCCAGTCGTGCCTGACTGGGCCGAACCCGCCGCGTTGCTGATGGACACGGAGTAGTTGTAACCGTTGCCCGGCCACAGACCGCCAACGTTGTAGCCACCGGCACCCGAACTGCACGGCACGTTGATATTCGTGCCGCTGACCACGATCGTGCATGTGGCCGAACCGCCACCGTCGTTGTAGGCCCAGCGAATCCGGATGCTGTTGTAGTCGGGGCCATCATTGGTGACACCGCTGATCGTCGGGTTGCTGATCGACTTGGCGCTCGTCGTGGCCTTGGGCCCGGCGCCCGCGATGTTGACGGCCACGACGTCGATGGTGATGGTCTCGCCATCGCCAAAGCCCGTCATGTCAGCGGACAATCCGGTGACATCCTTCGTCACGGTCTTCGTTGGGCTCTTCGCGGTCACCTTGTATTCGGTGATCGGGCGGCCGTTCTCGTCGGCCGCGGCCCACGTCGCCCGCACCGCTCCAGGAGCGCTCTGCAGTGTCGCGCCACGCAAGGTCTTGACCGCGCTCGGCTTGTTGAACGGCACCACGCTGTTGCTGACCGGAGTGGACACCTTGGAACTCGCGCCGATGTCGTTGACGGTGACAACAGTGAACGAATACTGCTTGCCGTAGTCGAGTTCCTTATCCGGGACAACCAGTTTGGTCTCGCCGCTGGTCGCGCCAACCTGAGACTTGGCGCCAGCACTGGCCGCCGTCACGAGGTATTGCGTGATTTTGCGGCCCTGGCCATTCGCGGCCGTCCAGGTGACCTCGACCGTGCCGTTGGGCTTGGCTTCAGCCTTGACGTCGGTTGGCGGGTCAGGCACATCACGGGTCGGGATTACCTTGTTGCTCTTGCCTTCAGGCCCCGTGCCCTGACCGTTGACCGCCTTGACGCCAAACTGGTATTCGGTCCCGTTGATGAGGCCGGTGATGACCAGCTCGCGCTGATTGGCGCCGACTTCGTGGGTCTGCTCGGCCCCGGTCACGATGTACTTGATGATCTTCGAGCCGTTGTCAGGGGCCTTGCCCCAGGTGAGGGTCACCTGGTTGTCGCCCGCGGCGGCCTTGATGTTCTTTGGCGCGCCTGGCTTTCCGATCGGCGGCGTCGGGTTTGGCGGCGGCGGGACCTGCGGCGGATCGCCACCGAGGATCTCGTTGACGAACTTGTCGACCGTCTTGTCCTCGTGCTTGTCGTTGATGACGTGCGCCACCGACGAGCCGGGGGAGTTGATGAACAGGTGGTTCTCGCGCACCTCAAGCTGAAGCAAACCCGGCTGGGGGAACGTGATGGTGCTCACGAGCTTGCCATCGCGGTCCAGCGAGTAGACCTTGCCGGTGGAGTCGTCGGCGACGTAGATGCGGCCCGCCCAGGCGACCGCGGGCTGCAGCTTGCCTTCGCCTGGTACCCGGAAGTTGCTGATCTTCGCCTTGCCGTTGCTGCCGTTGGTGATGAGGAAGATCTGGCGGCCTTCGACGATCGTCACGGGAACGTCGGTGCCGGTGGAACGGTCTGGCAGCTCACCGCCAGCGGCGTCGGTCGTGATTTCCTCGACCTTGTCGCCTCGCAGGGTGAACAGCTTGCCGTTGGTCTGGTCGAGCACGGCGACACCATCGTCCAATGCCGACACCGCGAGGTCGTGCCACGGCTGAGCCACCGGCTCGGTGCGCACGCGTGCTGGCCCGGCGGAACCGCCCTGACCACCACCGTTGGCGTTGGCCACCGGAGCCGGAGTGATCGCGGTGACCGTTCCCTCACTGGGGACCGCCACCCACAACCGGCCACGGCCATCGAAGAAACCGCCCGTGATGCCCGGTGGGAACCGCAGCGCTTCACCGATCGGCTGCAGGGTGGCGGGATTGAGTTGCCGCACGACACCTTGAGCCGCGTCGATCACGAAAGCGGAGTCATTGTGCAACGCGATTGTTATGCCCAGACCCTGCTGTGTGTCGAGAGTGGACGTGATCGCCAGCGTCGCTGGATCGAAAGCACTGACCTTTCCGGTGGAAATGTCCCGCAGAATCAGGTATCGGTCGGCCTGGCTCAGCTGCACCGGATGCCCCTTGGCGTTGGCCACGGCATGCCTGGTGTCAACCTTGCCGGTCAGCCCGTTAACCCGGGCGATCTCGCCTTTCGTGGTGCTCCACAGCCAGGCAGACGCGTCATAATTCGCTGCGACGTGGTCGTTCACACTTAGCCCGAGCCACGTCAGGCCAACGGCGGCAACGAGACTCACCACCGTGATGATGGTGACGATCCCGCCCTTCGTCCTAGCCCTGCGCGAAATGGCACCTGGCGACAGATCCACCATGGGATCAGCCCCTCCCCCAAATAGCGGGGCAACCCCCGCGATGTGTGCGTTCCTCCCTTAAAGCCGCCGTCATCCTAGGCCGTGACGGTGACAGAAAAAAGTCCGGCCTAAGTCATCCACCTCGATTTAGCGGCTTGGCGTAGGACTCTTGCTGGTGTTGCGTTTGGTGCAAACCTGCTCAGACTGGCGGATGTCGTCCGGCGGGTACACCAGAACGACAACGAAGCAATACTGATAGTTACGATTCAAAGCCTGCAGGGTGTACGAAGTGGTGCCGCTCTCCGGATAACCAAGGACACCTTTGGCCTGGTCCTCACGGTTGCCCCAAATAACCTGGCGCGCCTTGCCGTTTGACGGGTCCTTCCACGTGATCGTCACCGAGTCGAGCTTGTCGTCCAGCACGACATCGGTCGCCGATCCGGCGGCGCCAGGAACCTCGGTCGTGTCGGGAGTCTTGGGACGCAGCACCAGAATCGCCGTCACAGCGGCGGCGGCCAGTGCGATGACAGCGGCGAGCACCGTGACCACGAGCACGCCCCGGCCCCGCTTCGGCGGCAGAGGTGGCGGTGTGGCAGGCGACTGCGGACCGAGCACCAGCGGCGGCTGAACCGTGGGCGCACCGCCCTGCCACGTGTCCTGAGTGGACGGTGGCCGCGGTCCCTGCGGCGGCAACTGCACTGGCGGCTTCGGCCCCAGCGGCTGACCCGGATATCCAGGCTGGCCCGGCTGTCCGCTTTGGACACCCGGCCCGCCTTGATAGGCCTGCGGATATCCATCCTGCTGCGCTGGGAAACCGCCCTGCGCTGGTGCCGTCCGCGGCGGAAGCCCCACGCCACCTTGCGCCGCGCTACCACTGCGCGGCCCCTGCCCAGCCTGCGGCACGCCCTCCGGCGAGGCACCGCCTTGCGAGGGCGTGCCAGTTGCCGGGTAGGTGCCTTGCGACGGTGAGCCACCCTGCGACACGGTGCCCTGCGATGCGCTGCTGTGTGATGGTGCGCCGGACGTCGGGTAGGTGCCTTGCGATGGGGCGCCGGAAGTCGGGGCGCCCGAGGTCGGATAGACACCGGGTGCCGGGCTGCCAGCCTGCGAAGGGCTTCCGGCCTGCGAAGGAGTGCCTGGCGCGGAGGTGCCGTGCGAAGGGGCACCGGAAGCCGGAGCGCTGCCGTGGGAAGCGGCACCGGAGGTAGGGGCGCCGGAGGTGGGCTGGGACGTGGGGGCCTGGGGTGCAGCGCCGGAGGTGGGCTGGGAAGGCCAGTCGTTGGGGTTGGGCTGGCTGAACGGAGTGTCCAGAGTGGACGGACCCGCCACGATCGGTTCGGGCGCGGGGACGACGACGGGCTGGCCGAGTGGGGCGGACGCCACCGTCGCGGGGGCTGACGGGCCGAGCCAGGCGCGGGCGGCGCGGACTTGCTGCGGGTCGAAGCCGGGCGCGGACGGTCCGTAGCGGGCGATGCGGGTGTAGTGACGGCGTGCTTCGTGGCGGTTGCCTAGCTCGTCGGCGATCTCGGCGAGGTCGAACGAGATCGACAGCAGCAGCGGGTGATCGTCGCCGTGACGGGTCGTTCCGGCGTAGAGCGAGTTCTCCAGCACCCGTCGCGCGGCGGACAGGTCGCCTGCCTGACGGTGCAGCTTCGCGAGCAGGTGCGCCGTGATGAGGACTTCGGGGTGGTCTTCGCCCGAGGTCATGGTGGCTGCTTCCAGGGCGCGTTCCAGCAGGGCTCGCGCGCTGTGCAGGTCGCCGCGATCACGGCGGGCGAGGGCGTCGGCGCGAACAGCGGAAAGCGAGGTGGAAGACGGCACGGCCATATGCTGCCTTACCGTCGCTCGGCTTTGCCACCCCGCCTATAACCGGCATTTATCCTGATTACTGGCAAACCTCACGCCACGCGTCAAGTGACAGCCGTTTGTGTATCGATGAAAACCTTAACGGTCCGGTCACGGGACAGAAGCGGGACAAAGAAGAGCCGTACTCGGCGTGAAAGACCGCCTTGCCCTGTTCAGTGAACGGGGCGAGCAGAGCGCACTCGTCGTAACGCACGCACTCCTCGCTCACCGCGAAGTCCATCACCGCGACAAGGTCCTTTGCCTGCTCGACGTCGTTCTTCAGCCCAATGGCCAGACCGAGGGAGTGCGCCAAGGCGGCCAGCCGCTGGTTGAAGATCAGCTGATCGGTGAACGTCAGCGGGAAGCCGCTGTCGTTGACATATCCGTCAATGTTGTCCGGCTCGACCCCGTCGAATCCCTTGTCGCGGCACATCGTGAGCCGGGCGGTCAGGATCGGCTCGAGCAGATCCCAGCGCCTGATATCGAGCCAGCGCTCACCCGGCCAGCCTTCAAGCTCGTTTCCCAAAACCAAGGGGTCGAACAGGTGCCGGTCGGGGCGGAACGTCTCGTAGGCGCCGGCGTTCACGTAACAGATGGCTTTGCGGCCCGTCCGGTGTAGCGACTCGACTTCGTCACGGGTGGTCGTGAAGGCGTCGACGTCATAGACCTCGGCGTGGACGGACAGGTCGAGCGGGCCGGACAGCTGCCACTGCCAGGTCAGGCCGGCCTGCGGGCGCCACCAGCCGCTCGCCGCTGAGGAGTCAGCTGACTTGGCCGGTGGCGCACCCGCCAGGAAAGCGAGTCCCAGCCAGCCCGCTAGCACGGTCACGAGGCTGGCGGCGATCCCGATGACGTAGCAGCGCCGGTTCATGCCAGCACCTGCGTGGCCCGTGCCGACAGCCACGAAGGAATGCCGTAGTAGGGCAGGGGAGCGGTCAGATCGGTGATGAGGCCAGCGGTGGCACGGGAAGCTAGCAACTCGCTCGCGGCGCTCAACTCCTCAGACGGAACGCCGTAGACGAGATGGGCGGCGTTGGCGAACTCCGGGCTCGGGGCGGCGAGCCGCTGATAGATGTCCCACGGACCCTCGAATGTGCACACGAGGTCAGCCAGCGGTGCGTATCCGGGATGGCACCTGGTTCCGGGGTTGAGGACCGTCATGCCATGTCCCAGGTGGACATAGCGCGCCACGGTGGCGATGTCGCACAGTGCCGAGGGTGCCTGATCGAAGAAGACACCGCTTACTGAGTACCCACACCAGTTTTTGAGGTCTTCTTCAATGGCGTCGCGGGAACGGCGGGAATATCCGAGGTCGACGTAGCCCAGCAGGGGAACCCCGGCGTCGCGCAACTGCCGGGTCGCCTTGGCATAGACCGGATCGATCCCGGTACCAGGTCCATTGTGGACGTTGACAATGGCGGTGACCGACGCGCCCGCGCTGGCGACCGCACGCCAGGCTGACGGGTCGTCGAGTGGGTGAATGTAAAGCGGGATAAGTATCGTCATTGATAACTCCAGGGATCCATCATGGCGGAAACGGCTTCCAGAAGCGCTGGGGCGTAAAGCAGGAAGAGCACGGCGGCACAGACTTTCGCCCCGGCGGTGGCCAGAGCGGCGAAGAGCAGGGGCAGGGCGAAGGTGCCCACGGCGATGAGCAGTCCCGCGAGGCAGACGAGGCTGATCGCCGAGCCCGGGCGGCGATGGGCGACGAGGATGAGGCACAAGGCGTTAGTGCCAGTGAGCAAAGTGGCGGCCATGAGCGGCCACTCACCGAGCAGCATGAACACGACCGCCCCGATAACGGGAAGGAACAGCGCGGCACCGGTGCCACGGGCGACGCGCCGGATGTGCCGCTGAAACCTTGCCCGGTCGGCGATGCGGGCCCTGCCGTTAGCCACCCGCTGCTGATGCCATAGCAAGAGCAGTTCAGTGAGCGGGATGCCGATGAGCAAAGGCACCACGCTCGCCCGGTGATGCAGCACGACGAGAACGAACAGGATCGCCTGCCCGCCACCGGCTAGGCCGTGCCCGGCCGCGGTCGCCAGACGCGAGCCTCCGGGCTGCCAGCGAAGGCTGGCTCTTGGCCCCCAAGCGCTGCGATAGGCGACGACGACCATCGCCACGATGGAAGCCAGGAGGAAGCCGACGGCGACCTTGCCTGCCCCGGCGAGGATGCCGAGCACGGCTAGCCAGCTCGCGGCCGCGGCCAGGAGCGTACGCCGTTCGGTTCCCGTGACCAAGGTGGCCGTGTTGGCGGCGAACAGCATGATCTGTGCCGCACTGACCACATAGGACAGTACCCCAGCTCCGGCTACGGCGAGAAGCGTCGCCCACACCGTGGCCAGCAGCGTGAACCCGATCGCCAAAAGCCTTGCCGCCGTCACCGAACCCGTCTCGTTGGCGGCGTTGTAGCCGAGGTAAGCCAGCGCTTGCGCCGAGCCCCAGCCTGCGATCAGCAATCCGGTGGTGGCATACCACGGCAGCGTGGCGAGCATCCCCGCTGAGCCTGAAGCGATGATGGCAGGCGTGAGGTATAGCCCAGCCCGCACGAGCGCCTGCGCCACGGGCATCTTGATGACGGCTGGTGCCGGCACCTTGCGGTACTTGCGTACGGCGGCCAGCACCTGTTGCGCCAGCGTGAAAACGCTCGGGTGGCCGTAGTCGCGGTTGGCCACCCGGTCGTTGATGCCGTTGGATTCCAGGATCGCCGCCACTTCGTCGGTGTCGGCCGCCCATCCGTTCAGGCGGTCATTAACCGGCCCGATGACCGCGCTCACGCTTGCACCAGCAATTTGTATTGCTCGCGGTAGGCGTCGAGGCACCGGCCGAGGGTGAAGCGGTCCAGTGCCCGGTCGTACCCGAGACTGGCGTACTGGTCGCGCAAATCCTTGCTGGACAATAACTCCACGCAGGCCCGGCCGAGCGCGGCGGGATCACGGGGCGGGACAACCATTCCGGCGTCACCGACGAGTTCGGCGACCCCGCCGACATCGGTGCTGACGGTCGCACGCTGGCACATCATTGCCTCCACGATGGTGTAGGGCATGCCTTCGGAAATGCTGGACAGGGCAGCGATGTGACCGGCCGCGAACGCCTGCCTGCTGCTGGGCACGGGCCCGGCGAAGGTAACCGCGTTGTTCAGTCCCAGCGAGGCGACGAGGGTGTGGCAACTCGCCGCGTAATCCTCGTTGCCCGCTGGAACGGGACCGGCCAGGTGCAGCCGGGCGTCAGGGATCGACTCGCGCACGACTTTGAGCGCGGTGATCAGCGTGTGTAGATCTTTGAGCGGATCGATCCGCCCGGCCCAGGCGATCGTCGGCGGACCGGGTGGTTCTTCTTCCAGTGGCGGAAACCTCTGCGGGTCAACACCATTGGGGATGACGACGATCCGCGATGGGTCGGCGCCGTGCCGGATTTCCCAGCGCCGGTTGAATCCGCTCACCGGAGCGACGACATCGGCTTCGGCGTAGGCCAGCCGCGCGAGCGCCCGGTGAAACCGCAGCACCGCTACCTTCACGCCGGGCCGCAGATCGCGGGCGGAAAGGTAACGCTCCCTGAGATAGACGCCGTGTTCGGTCATGATGAACGGCACCCGCGAACGCCACTTGGCCGCGAGAGCGACCAAAGAGGACAGTCCGTTGGCGTTGGCGTGGCATATGTCCACGGGTGGCAGAACCGCCGCCAGCGGGCGAACGGCGTGCTCGATGAGGAGCACGGCTTCGTCGGCGTCCCGCAACGTCAGGGGCGGAAGGTCGAGCGAAGCGGTTTGCCATGCCTCCAGGAGCAGTTCGGCCAGGGCCAGTCCATACAGCGGATGACGTCCCGCGATGCCGTGCCGTGTGCACGTCGCTGGAAAGCGCTGGCACTGCACGCATAGCGGCCGGACATCGGCTTGATGAACCATGGCCAGCTCCCGTAAGGCGAGGCGAAACAGATGCTGATGTGTTGGGGAGTCGCCGAGCATGCCGGTGAAAAGCCGCGCCGCCGCCTGGATCCGGCGACGGCGCGGTGCCCGCGGCGATCCCCACACGGGGACCGCGGTTAGCGACGCCACATTGTCAGGCAGCTCCAGCGCGGGCGTCAGCGACGCGGGGCCGATCATGGTGACCAAGTTCCAGGTCACTCCGGTCAGCCCACGCACAAGCTGATCGCACCAAGTGCTGACGCCGCCCAGCACGTACGGATACGTGCCTTCATTGATGAGGGCGACCCGCATTGGGTCAGGTCACACGAAGAAGTTGCTGAGCGTTGGTGGACAAGGTGGTCCAGCCGGAGCGTTCCGCTCCGTAGACAGATCCGTAGGGCCCCACGAGGATTTCGATGCCGAGCAGGGACAGCAGGACGATCTGGGTGCTGGACGGGACGGTCACGGGAATCGCCAGGGCGGGGCCCCGGTTGACGATCGTCAGCCGGCCATTGAGGAGGTACGCCTCAACGGTGCGAGCGGCGACGGCGGCGCGCCAGGCCTTCTGCTGTGCTTGCAGTGCGGCGATCTCGCTCATGCGCGGGTTGACCACGGGTGTAGCCGTGGTGAAGGCGGCACGGTAACGTGCGAGCAGCGCGTCGAGTACCGGATAGAGGATCCGGTCTTCGGCGAGGTTGGACTGGTGCGCGTAGTGCGGCCGGGGGTCGCCGGAAATCACGTGCCCATAGGCGATCCGGGCCTCGATGGGCACGATGTAGGAGTCGAACCCGGTCACAGGCGACAGCGGGGGAATGCACTGGCTGCCGCAGATGCCACTGCCACCGTCGGCGACGCTGTTGTAGATCCAGTTATATTCGTCGACTTCTTCGGCCTTGGTCGCGACGTTGTAGAAGATGTTCATCGGGTGCCGGGGCACGGTGGTGGCCGCGCCAACCGGGCGGGGCAGCGGCTCACGTGAGGCGTCAGAGGCGATGATGGTCACGCCAGCCTGAGCCAGCGCGGGAGCCAGATACGGGTTGTCAGAAGGCATTTGCGGCAGCGACTTGAGCCCGGAGTGTTCACCGGTCACGAGTTCGGCCCGGTTGAGCGACACGCCCTTGGCCTGTGCCCACGAGACGTTGTCAGCGATCTGCGCCCTGATGTCGGCCTGCGGCACGAAGGTCGCCGAGCACTGCCAAGGCACGACGGTGAAGTCCTGAACGCAGCCGAGGTAAGGGTGGGAGTAGGTGTGGTTGAGCCAGCGGAACTGTCCCTTATTCGCCAGGAGCTGTGCCGTGAGCGGATCGCCGGTCACGGCTCCTTCAGCGTTGAAGGCCAGTTCCAGCTTGACGCCATTGGCGTTTTGCCACGCGATCAGCGCCGTCACATCACTGGCCGTCATGCGAATGTCGGGCAGTTGCACCGAAGGCGGGCAGTCGTCGCCGGTCGTGCAGTTGTGTTCGGTGTTCCAGCGGGAGTCGGGCAGGAACACGTCGTCGGCGTGCAGGCTGAACCAGTTGCGCCAGTGTCCAAGGTGGATACCCTGGGTCAGCCAGGTGATCAGGCCGTGCCCGAGTTGCTGGGCGACCGCCTGGTACTGGTTCATCGCCAGCGTGACAATGAGCTGGTTGCCGTAAACACCGATGACGGACCCGCTGTGTCCGTTGACAAGTGGGGTATAAACCGCGCCGGGTGCCGCCACGGCCATGTAGCCGTAGCTTTCGTCCACTGTGGAATCAAGGTTATCCACGGGAACGATGCCGTTGAGGTATCCGAATCCGGCGGCCTTACCAGCAGGGGTCACCTGCAGCGACGAGCCGTCGAGAATGCCACTCCACACCGGCGTCAGGCCAACGGCGGCCGACGGCGCGGTGTAGGCGTCCACTTGACGAATGCCAAAGGTCTGCTCAAACGCGTTCAGGATCGTCATTTCCGCGGGCGCTAGAGCGTCCTCCCGCGGCATCACCACACCGTTGTATTTAGCCCGGGCCCGGCCGCCGACGGTGTCGGACAACGCCGATGCCGTCAGAGGTGGCCGGTTCGGCTGCGTGAGGTCGACGGTGTCGTAAGGCACACCCTCACGGTCCATTTGAGACGTCAGCACACCCACACCCGCGGAGCCGTCGTTGAAGACGAGCACCCGCAGATCAATCCGGACATTAGAGGAGAATGCGGCGGCAGGGGAGGCCGCTAATGTTGCCAGCAAGAATGCGCTCGCCCCAACGGCGAGCCCCTTTTTGAATCGGGACATGCCTAACTAACGATTAGTTACGCTTCCGCCACGCACAGGATGTCCGTCATAGTCAACGACGGCCGCGTTTGCCTTTGCCCCGGTCTTGCCCAGACGACGTTTTGAACCGCACGAACAGCCGGCCGAAGTTGTCGGAATCCTTGTCGACGCGGTGGTAGAGGGCTTTGATTTCCTTTTGCTCCAGGAAACGCAGCACTTTTTTCTTCAGTGCGCCGGAACCCTTGCCAGGGATGATTTCCACGAGGGGAGCGTTGGTCTCGACCGCCCGGTCGATGATCTCCCGTAGAGCCCGATCAATGTCGCGCCCTTTGTTGAAAATGTCGTGTAAGTCCAGTACAAGCTTCATGGCACGTCAACCCTACCGTTGATATGACCATGAATATAGTGGTCCGCTGAGAGCCTCCGCACACCCCCCGCGGAGATACCCCCAAGGAGGCTCTTATGCGACGGCAGGTCGCGGTCCTCATCTCCACGCTCGCGCTCACGGCTACAGCGCTCATCGCTGGCCCGGCGTCGAGCGCCCCCACCCCAGCGGACGCCCCCTCCGCTCAGTATCGCATCGACGGGCCGCGCACGTTCGCGGACCGTAACGCGGTGGCCCGCACTGGCGCGGCCATCGACTTCATCGAGCACGGCATCATCCACGTCACGGCGACCCCGGCTGAGATCCGGGCGATCCAGCGGCTCGGGTTCAAGGCCAACCTCGTCCCGCAGCCCGCGCAAGCTGCCGGTGACGTTGGCATCATGGACTTCCCGTCGGCGGACTCGCTGTATCACAACTACGCCGAGACCAACGCCGAACTCAACCAGATCGTGGCCGACCATCCGGGCATCGCGCGGTTGTTCAACATCGGCACCACGTATGAAGGCCGCACGATCTATGGCGTCAAGATTTCCGACAACGTCGCGACCGACGAGAACGAGCCGGAGATTCTGTTCAATGCCAACCAGCATGCCCGTGAGCACCTGACGGCGGAGCAGGCGCTGTACTTGGCGAACATCCTGACCAACGAGTACGGGTCGACCTCGCAGATCACGAACCTCGTTAACAGCCGCGAGTTCTGGATCATCCCGATGGTCAACCCGGACGGTGTCGAGTACGACATCGCCACCGGCTCGTACCGCAGCTGGCGCAAGAACCGGCAGCCGAACTCGACCGCTGTCGGCACCGACCTCAACCGCAACTGGGCCTATCAATGGGGCTGCTGCGGCGGATCGTCGAGTTCAGGTTCCTCGGAGACCTATCGCGGCCCGTCTGCCTTCTCGGCACCGGAAACCCAGCGGCTGCGCGACTTCGTGCTGTCACGGCGGATCGGCGGCGTGCAGCAGATCAAGGTCAATGTGGACATTCACACCTACTCCCAGCTGATCCTGTGGCCCTACGGCTACAAGACGGCTGACACGGGCAGCGATATGACGGCCGATCAGCGCAACACGTTCGCCACGATCGGGCAGCAAATGGCGGCGACGAACAGCTACACGCCCGAGCAGGCAAGCGATCTGTACATCGCCGACGGCATCATCATCGACTGGATGTTCAACAACCAGGGCATCTTCGCGTACACGTTTGAGCTCTACCCGGGATCGAGCGGTTCCGGTGGCGGTTTCTATCCGCCCGACGAGCAGATCGCCCCGCAAACGCAACGCAACCGGGCGGCCTTCCTGATGCTGTCGGAATACGCCGACTGCGTTTACCGCGCGATCGGCAAAGAAGCGCAGTATTGCGGGACGGGCACGCCACCCACGACGGTCTGGCAGGACACCTTCGAGACCGCGACCGGCTGGACCATCAACCCCAACGGGACCGACACCGCGACCACCGGAGCGTGGGAACGCGGCGACCCGGCGGACACGAACTCCAGCGGCGCCAAGCAACTCGGCACGACGGTCAGTGGCGTCAACGACCTGGTCACCGGACGTCTCGCGGGAGCAGGAGCAGGAGACTACGACATTGATGGGGGTACGACGTCAGCACGCTCTCCGGCGGTGACGTTGCCGTCCACGGGAACGCTCAATGTCTCCCTGTCGTGGTACCTAGCCCACGGCAGCAACTCCTCGACAGCTGATTTCTTCCGGGTCAGTATTGTCCACAATGGAGGAACGACCGTTCTGTTCACCCAAGCGGGTGCCGCGGCGAACCGCAACGGCGCCTGGGGCACAGGCACCTGGAACATCTCGGCTTACGCCGGGCAGTCGGTGCGGATTCTCGTCGAGGCGGCTGACGCGTCGGGCGCGAGCCTGGTAGAAGCCGGCGTCGACGACGTCCGTATCACGCAACAGCTTTAATCACCCCCCACCGGCGGGCGCACGTTCCCTTAGCGGAGGCGTGCGCCCGCCCTACCTAGAAGCGGAAGGCCAGGCATGGAGACGGTCGTCGTCACCTTTGAAGGCGAGGGCAGCGGCACGAGCGAGCTCGCCTGGGGTCAGCTTGACGCGTGGATGACGGTGCGGCGCCTGCGCTCCTGGATGCCACTGGGCGGGGTCAAGCCGCTAGACCCCGGCACGACCATCGACGACATCGCTGAGGAGCTGCGTTACTTGCTCAGCCGGTACCAGGTGCTGAGAACGAAGCTGTTGCTCGACGACCCGGAACTTCCCCGCCAGGTGGTTTATGCCTCCGGCGAGATCGCGCTGGAAATCGTCGAGGCTAGCGAGGCCGACCCTGACACCTTGCATCAACGTTATCGGGACACCGATTTGGACTTCGCCGCCGAGTGGCCGATCCGGATGGGCGTGATCCGTCACGAAGGCGTCCTGACGCACATGGTGGTGCTGATGAGCCATCTAGCCGCTGACGCCCATGGCGCGCGGGTGATGCTGCGTGAGATAGCCACCCGCACAAAGGAACCCGTCGCGGGAATGCAGCCCCTGGAACAAGCACGCTGGCAGCAGTCACCGGCCGGGCAGCGGCAAAATGAAGCGGCGCTTAAACATTTCGGGGCCACACTGCGCACGATCGCCGCCCGCCGCTATCACGGCGCCCCTGACCCGCAGCGGCAACCGGTGTGGACAGCCGACTTTCGCTCTCCCGCGATGCGGCTAGCGGTCGCGGCGATCACTGAGCGCACGGCGATGGACGCGGATGCCCTGCTGCTGACCCTCTTCGCGATCGCGCTGAACCGCGTGACCGGGGTCAATCCCGTCGTCGTGCGGCCGTTGGTGGGCAACAGGTTTCGCCCCGGGCTCGCCGATGTCGTGTGCAGCGCGACGCAGCAGGGCTTGTGTGTGCTGGACATCGCGGTTGTGCCGTTCGATGAGGCGCTGACCCGGGTCAAGCGGGCGACGATGACCGCCTACAAATACGCCTACCACGACCCAGCGGCGTTCGATGCCCTGCAGCATAAGGTGTCCCGTGAGCGCGGCGAAGACATCGACGTCTCGTGCTTCTTCAACAACCGCCGTGGGGAGATCAAACCGGCCGGGGAGGTGACACCGGAACTGATCGCTGAGGCACTCCCGCGAACCGTTCTGCAATGGACGGCTACCGACAAAGAACCCCTGCGCCGGATGTTCACGCGCGTGGAGAACGACGCGGGAGACGCGCTGCGGCTCAGCATGCTCCTCGACACGCACTCGATGTCGCTGGCCGACGGCGAGGCGTTCCTGCGCGGCATGGAGGCCATCGCGGTGGAGGCGGCCTGCGTCAGCTAGTTCCGGGCCAGGGTGCGCAGGTTGGCCACACCGATCGCCGCGGCGGCGGTCAGCGCCAGCACGCCGAAGGCGATCCGCGCGTGGGTGATGAACAGCCAGACCAAGACGGCGATCCCGGCGGTGATCGCAAGGCCGAGCAGAAACAGCATTAGCTTGCGGCGCAGGAGGGCCTCGATGGCCATCACGATGAGCACCGCCGACACGACGATGAATAGCAGCGAGCCCAGGTTCAGCAAAAGCGCCAGGCCGAGCAGCACCAGGAGCACGGAAAGTGAGGCGCCAGACCAGAATCGGAGAAGCACACCGGCAGGGGTGTGCGTGTCGGGGACGGCACGGTGCCGCAGATGGGCGTGCGGTGAGACATTGCCGTTGCGTGCGTGCTGGATTTGATCCCGTTCGCTGACCGCTTCCCTGCGTTCGGCTTGCAGACTCGCCGCGGCCTGTTCCTGTGCGGCCAGCCGGGCGGCGGAGCTGGTTTTGTCGCGTTTGGACGCTGGGGGCATGAGGTCGATACCTGCCGCCGTGCGCCGCAACTCCTCCTGTGCGGCAACGATTTTGGTGTCAAGGCTGGCAATCAGGTCGTCGAGTTCGGCGAGGCGGGCCTCGCGGGCCAGCTTGGCGGCCTGCTCCGTTGGGGGCACCTTGTCCAGGCCCGCCCAGCCGACCGGGTCGCCCCAGGACGCCCGGACCTTGCCACTGCGTTCATAACGCGGTCCTGCGGGGGCACGTTCGCCACCGAAGGGGTCAGCGGTGTCCAATCCCCACAGTCCGCGATAGTCACGCACCCACGGCGTTTGCGCGTCGATGAGGATCGGTGTCCACGGGCGCTCCGTGCCCGGTCCGATGTGCACGCCGTCGCCACGGCGGTAGTCGACGTAGGGGATACCTACGCCGAGGGAGGCCTGGTTACGGGTCCACGGGAACAGCAGCGCCCGTAGGCGGGTCATGATGGTGAACGCTCGCGCGAGGGCTGGCGGCTGAACGCGTACCAGATAATCGCCGGCCAGATAGGCACCGGAGTGCGACCCGGCCCCGGCATTGACCACCGGATGCGTCCCGTCAACCCACGTGATGTCGGCATCGTCGACGCGCCGGCGCAGTTCGTCGCCGGTCTCGTCATGCGAGGAGAAGGCGATCCAGGCGAGCTTGACGTCATCGCCTTCTGGCACAAGATAAAGGGTGACCTGCTCCCAGTCGGCCTCGTGATCGTTGACACCGCTAAAGCTGGAGCGCCAGTCATTCATCGCGTAGAGGAACCAGTATTGGATGCACAGATAGCCGCCGCTGACGCTCACGTGAGCGTGATAGGCGTCGCGCAGAGGCTCGATCGCTGAATACTGCTGCTGTGCGGCGGCTGCCAGCCCGCCCGGAACCTTGCCGCGCAACGTCAGCGAAAGGCGCATGCCCGAGTCGATGATGCGCCCGAGCAGCCCGACAGCCGCAAGTCTCGAGATGCCAACGAATTTCGGGCGGCTTGGGTTCTTGCGCCAGGCTCGCAGTTCCGCCCGCTGCAACGTCCTCGGCGCGTACCGCAAGAAAAGAAACGCCTCAGGATGCTCCACCGCGTGCTCGCTGAGCGTGTTCTGATTGAGGCTGCCGTGGTCGGCTAGCAGCACTGGTGTGCGATTCGGCGGTTCCAGCATCCACAGCGACGCTCCGCGCAGGTAGTCGCCGACGGGCATGGGAAAGAACATCTCACCGCTGGTGAAACGCAGCACCGGCTCATAACGCCGGACAAGCGCCATCAGATCGAGACCCTCAGGCACACCCGTCACGACCTTCAGACCTTTCCGGTCAGGAACCGAGAATCACTGCTTTCTGTGCTTGAAATTCAGCCTCGCTAAGCACCCCTTGGTCGCGCAGCTGGCCCAATGTCGCCAGCTGAGCGAGCTTGTTGTCCATACCGCCGCCAGATGGCGGGGCGGGAGGAGGCGCTTGCTGCTGCTGATACTGGGCGGCGTGCTGTTGTTGTTCCTGTGCCGCCCAGCGGCCCGCCTGGCGCCGGGAAACGTTGTTTGACACCGCTGTGGCAGTGCCTGCGACCACTGCGGTGCGTGCGACCGCGCGAAGTAGACCCATGATGATGCCTCCCGTTACTTAGCCGAGCTCGCGGTCAGCAGTTCGTCGGCTGGTATCCGGCCTGAGGCGACTAGCTGTGCGCCGCCGCGGCGCAGAGCCATCGCGAATGGTGCTGCCCAAGCGTTTTCGTAAACGAGAATGCCGGCGGCGTTGCCTGGCTCGATAGCGGCGCCCGCTTCCCGCAGATCCTCATCGGTGAGCAAGCCAGAAGACGCGCCCTCAAACACGGTGAAGTCAGGCTGCACCTCACCCGGGATGTCGTCGAAAGCCAGGCGGCGCACCGATCCGGCGTCGTCTTTCATCATGAAGGCCAAATCGAGAATCCGGATGGTACCGCGATCAACCAGATCTAGCAGAATCGGAATTCCTTCGCCGGTCATCTTGTTGCCCTTGAATTCGACGACCAGGTAGTCGACGGGTCCCATGGTTTGCAAATCACTCATGCCGCACTCCCCCCGAGATGCCGGGTTCCAGCCTAATCCGGCACAGCTGAGGTCACCGCAGATTCGCAAATGGCGTTCGGCGAGCTCGCCGCCGGCCTACGCTCAGAAGATCGATGAGGAGGCTGTCATGACTACAGCTACCGGCACACGCATGGGCGGGACCGCCACAGGCTCCTATAGCTTCGCGGGAATGCTTGCGCTCATGCTCGGCGGATTCAACATCATTGAGGGATTCTTCGCACTCCTGAACGACAGGTACATCGCGCTCGCTGACGGGGAGTTCTACGTCCTGGACCGCACGGGCTGGGGCTGGACGCACATCATCTTGGGGCTCGTCCTGCTCGGGGTCGGTTTCGGCCTCTTGAATGGTCAGGCATGGGCGCGGATGGTCGGTATCGCGCTGGCGGTTCTGGCCGCCATCGTGCAGATGATCTATCTGCCGATCTACCCGTTCTGGGCGCTGATCAACATCGCCCTCTTCGTGGTCGTCATCTGGTCGCTAGCCTCGCCGCGCGGCATGGAGTGAGCGGGGGCCGGAGGTGTGCCGCTGGCTTGCCTACTCGGGTTCACCGCTCCTGCTTGAGGAGATTCTGTTCAAGCCGGACCACTCGCTGATAACCCAAAGCAGGCATTCCAAACTGGGCGTGGAAACCACCAACGGCGACGGCTTCGGGGTGGGCTGGTATGGCAGAGGCCCAGAGCGGCCAGCCTTGTTCCGCAGCATCAGTCCGGCATGGAACGACCGCAACCTGGCCAGCCTGGCCACGAGCGTCACCGCCCCGATCTTCCTCGCGCACATCCGGGCCTCAACAGGGACACCGGTGCAGGAGACCAACTGTCACCCGTTTCGCCACCGCAACTGGCTGTGGATGCACAATGGCGCGCTGGCTCAGTTCAAGCGCATGAAGCGAGACCTCGTGCTGGCGGTCAGTCCACAGTTGTATCCGGAGATCGAAGGGTCCACTGACTCGGAGCTCATGTTCTATCTGGCGCTGACCTTTGGGCTGCAAGACGATCCGCCAGGTGCGGTCGAGCGCATGGTGGGGTTCATCGAAACCGTTGCCGCGCAACATGGTGTCAACCACGCGGTGCAGATGACAGTCGCCGCTTCAGACGGGGTGCGGCTGTGGTCGTTCCGCTATTCCACCGCCGGGCAGTCGCGATCCTTGTTCTACAGCACCGATGTTCGTTCCCTGCGCGAGCTGCATCCAGGGCACAACCTGCTGCAGCGGGTGTCCGACGAGTCACGGCTCATTGTCTCTGAGCCGCTTGGTGAGCTGGAAGGCGCTTGGAACGCTGTCCCCGAATCCACTTATGGCGTCATCCAAGACGGGGAAGACCTGATGCGCCCCTTCGTGCCACGTAAATGAGAGGTGACGTCATGAGTATGCCGCTGGCGTCACCGTTTCCGCCGATCGCCGACTACGCGTTCTTGTCCGACTGCCACACGGGGGCACTGGTCGCCCCGGACGGATCCGTTGACTGGCTTTGTGTTCCGGCGTTTGACGCACCGAGCATCTTTGGCGCGCTGCTCGACCGGGAGGCTGGCAGTTTCAGATTCGCTCCCTACGGCATTTTCCATCCGGTGGCGCGCAGCTACGTAGCGGGAACGAATGTCCTGGAAACAACGTGGCGCACCAGGACCGGCTGGATCGTGGTGCGCGATGCCCTCACCATTGGCCCGTCGTCAGACGTTGATGTCGTGACGCCACACACGCGGCCACCCGCTGATACCGACGCCGACCATCTTCTCGTGCGCACGGTCGAGTGCATCTCCGGGAGTGTCGAGATTGAACTAACTTGCGATCCGGTGTTCGACTACGGGCGAACCCCGGCGGAGTGGAAGATGAGCGACGGCAACCGGCACACCGCTGACGCCACGGGCGAAGGAGTGACTGTCCGCCTGAGTTCTGATCTCGCGATCGGGGTGGAAGGCAGCCGGGTGCGCGGGCGGCGCGTGCTGCGCGAAGGAGACCACGCGTTCTGTGCGCTGTCGTGGGCTGGCGAGCTGGCGGTGCCGGCCAACGCCGCCGACGCGCGCGACAAGATCGCCGCGACGGTTAGTTTCTGGCGTGGCTGGGTTTCCAACTCCCGGATGCCCGATCACCGCTGGCGTGAGGCGCTGCAACGGTCCGCGCTCGTGATCAAAGGATTGACCTACATGCCGACTGGCGCGACGATCGCAGCGTTGACGACGTCGTTGCCGGAAACCCCTGGCGGAGAACGGAACTGGGACTACCGCTACACCTGGATCCGCGACACGACGTACACGTTGCGGGCGCTGCACTATCTGCTGCTGGACTGGGAAGCCAACGACTTCATGCAGTTCGTCGCCGACGTTGCGCCCACGGAGGATGGCTCGTTGCAGATCATGTATGGCATCGATGGCCGCCGCGATCTCACGGAAAGCACACGCGATGAACTGTCGGGATACGAGGGTGCCCGGCCGGTGCGCATCGGCAACGGTGCCTTCGATCAGCGGCAAAACGACGTCTACGGCGCGGTTCTCGATTCGATTCTGCTGCACACGCGCAAGAGCCAGCGGCTGCCCAGGCGCCTGTGGCCCATCGTGGTCTCCCAAGCCGAAGGTGCCATGCGCGCCTGGGAGCAACCGGATCAGGGGATCTGGGAGGCACGCGGCGAGCCGCAGCACTATGTGTCGTCCAAATTGATGTGCTGGGTGGCGCTGGACCGGGCGGCCAAACTCGCCGAGATCCGCGGCGATCCGTCGCATGCCAAGGGCTGGCAAGTCGTGGCCGACGAGATCAGAGCCGACATTCTCGCCAGAGGCGTGAGTGACAAGGGTGTGCTGCGCCAGCACTACGACACCGATGCCCTTGACGCCTCAGCCTTGCTCGCCGGGATCTTCAAGTTCCTGCCGCCCGACAGTGACATTTTGCGTGCCACGGTCGACGCGATCGCCACTGGACTGACCGAAGATGGCTTCGTGCTGCGCTACCACACCCACGAAACCGACGACGGCCTCAGCGGCAAGGAAGGCAGCTTCATCATCTGCTCGTTCTGGCTCGTGTCCAATCTCGCCATCATTGGTGAAATGGACCGTGCGCGTGACCTCATGGAAAAGCTCCTGCGCATCGCCTCGCCCCTGGGCCTTTACGCCGAGGAGTTCGACACCCGGTCGGCCCGGCACCTGGGCAACTTCCCGCAGGCGTTCTCCCACTTGGCGCTCATCGACGCGGCCGCCCGCATTATCATGACGGAGTTCACCGAGGGGCTGTAGGCAGTTTGCGGTCCAGGAATTTCAGCAGCAGCGCGATAGCCGCAGCGATGACGACGACCATGGCGGTGTTGAACAGCGCCTTGCCATAGCCGAGTTCCGCCGCGTTCAGGAACGGATAGGGATACCAGTCCGTTATCGCCCCGCGCACGAAGGTGTACGCGATCCAGGCCAGCGGCCACACGAAAGCCCACCCGAGCGTGTGCCAGGAGATGCGTGGCCGGGGTCCAAACAGGAGCCACCCGCCGACCGTCCACCACGGCGCGAAGTAGTGGAACCCGTCGTTGATGAGACCCGAGATTCCTTCGTGATGCACTTCGCTGGCAAGCACAGTGGCGAAGATGAACCCGGTGATGATGATGCCGAGTAACGCGTCGAGACGCAGGATGCGCCAGAACTTTCCGTCCCGCGACGGATTCGCCACCAAGCTCACCGCCGCGATGACGACGAGGACGTTGCTCTGGATGGTGAAGTAGCTAAACAAGTTGACGAGGCGGGCGCCCACGCCGAGGGATGAAGTGGCGTCGCCTGAGTTGACGTCGGTGCCACCGGTGAAGATCAGCGCGAACTGCAGCACGAAGGACGCCAGCACCACCGCCGCGAGGAGAGTGTGCCAGTAACGGCTCTGCCGTGCCGTTAGTCTAATCGCCACAAAACGGGATCATACGGCTGCGGAGCCTAGCGCTATCTCAAGGCCACGTCCATTCTTGAAGATTTAGATATATTGAAATGACCATGAATTCAATGCTTCCCTGATCGTGCTTCTTCCACACCCCAAGAGGGAGGCTCGCATGCGACGACAAGTCGCGTTAGTAATTACGGCGCTAGCCGTAGGTGCGGCCATGGTTCTGAACGGGCCGGCCACCGGTGCTCCGGTTAATCCAGAAGCGGACCTGGGGACATCAGCCCAGTACCGCGTGATTGGACCCAAGACGTTCGCCGATCGCAACGCTGTGGCCAGAACCGGGGCGGCCATCGACTTCAGCGAGCACGGCGTCCTCCACATCACGGCCACGAAGGCTGAAGCCAAGCAAATTCTGGCTCTGGGCTTCAAGCTGGACCTGGTGCCGCTACCAGAGGTGTCCACATCGGACGTCGTCATCAACGACTTCCCGTCTGCGGACGCGCTGTACCACAACTACGCCGAGACCAACGCCGAACTCAATCAGATCGTCGCCGATCACTCGAACATCGCTCAGCTGTTCAACATCGGCACTTCCTATGAGGGACGCACGATCTACGGCGTGAAGATCTCCGACAACGTCGCGACCGACGAGAACGAGCCGGAGATCTTGTTCAATGCCAACCAGCATGCCCGTGAGCACCTGACGGCGGAGCAGGCGCTGTACTTGGCGAACATCCTGACCAACGAGTACGGGTCGACCACCCAGATCACGAACCTCGTCAACAGCCGCGAGTTCTGGATCATCCCGATGGTCAACCCGGACGGTGTCGAGTACGACATCGCCACCGGCTCGTACCGCAGCTGGCGCAAGAACCGGCAGCCCAACGCCGGATCGTCCAATGTGGGCACCGACCTCAACCGCAACTGGGCCTACCAGTGGGGTTGCTGTGGTGGCTCGTCGGGCAGCACCGGCTCGGAAACCTACCGCGGCCCGTCGGCGTTCTCGGCTCCCGAGACGCAGCGCATCCGCGACTTCGTGCTCTCGCGCCGGGTCGGCGGCGTGCAGCAGATCAAGGTGAACGTCGACATCCACAGCTACTCCGAGTTGATCCTGTGGCCCTACGGCTACAAGACGGCTGACACCGGCTCGGACATGACCGCGGATCAGCGCAACACGTTCGCCACGATCGGCCAGCAGATGGCCAACACCAACAACTACACGCCGGAACAGGCGAGCGATCTGTACATCGCTGATGGTGTGATCATCGACTGGATGTTCAACAACCAGGGCATCTTCTCGTACACGTTCGAGTTGTATCCCGGTCAGTTCGGCGGCGGCGGGTTCTACCCACCCGACGAGCAAATCGCGCCGCAAACGCAGCGCAACCGCTCGGCGTTCCTGATGCTGTCGGAATACGCCGACTGTGTCTACCGGGCGATCGGCAAGGAGTCGCAGTACTGCGGGGCGCCGGGAGCACCGGTCGTCGCCAACCCGGGCAACCAGTCCAGCACCGTCGGCACCGCGGTAACGCTGAACAACAGCGCTTCCGGTGGAACGCCGCCGTACACCTGGTCGGCCACGGGACTGCCCGCCGGGCTGTCGATCAACTCGTCGACCGGTCAGGTCACCGGCACGCCGACGACCGCTGGCACGTCGAACGTGACCATCACGGCGACGGGTGCGGGGCTTTCCGGCTCTGCTTCGTTCACGTGGACGGTCAACGCGGTTGGCGGCACGTGCACCGGCACGAACGCGACCGACGTTTCCATCCCGGACAACACCACCGTGTACAGCAACATCACCATCAGCGGCTGTGCGGGCAACGCGGCCACCAACGCCACGGTCGAGGTGCACATCGTGCACACCTACCGCGGTGACCTGGTGGTCTCGCTCATGGCACCCGATGGCAGCGCCTATGTGCTGCTCAACCGCTCCGGCGGCAGCGCTGACAACATCGACCAGACGTTCACGGTCAACGTTTCCTCCGAGGTCGCCAACGGCACCTGGCGCCTGCGTGTGCAGGACGCCGCCAGCATCGACACCGGATACATCAACTCCTGGACGCTGAACCTGCGGCCATAGCGCATCTTGGTAGGGTCGGCTGATGCCGGCCCTACCTCGTCTTCCCGCCGTTCTCGAACCCGCCGAATCGCTGGAGTCCGCTTACCGGGCCTCGTTTTCAGGCGTGTCAGCCGAGCCGGTGGTCGAGGAATGGGCGCCGGAACAATGCCGCTTCGAGAAGGCCTCATTCTCAGGAACCCACTTTGAGGGTACGACGATAGTCGACTGCGTGATCGTGGAAAGCGATCTCGCCAACGCGGTGTTCACGTCCTCCGGGATGCGCCGCGTGAGCGTGACGGGGTCCCGGCTGACCGGCCTGACGTTCGCCGGCGGCATGGTCCGGGACGTGACGTTCACTTCGTCCAAAATGGATCTGGTCAACTTCCGCGCGTCGGTGTTCAAGGACGTCGCGTTCGCCGATTGCGAGCTAACCAAAGCCGACTTCGCGGGAGCCGATCTGCGCGGGGCGGTGTTCACCGACTGCACGCTCACGGCGGCGCAATTCAGCAACGCCAAGCTATCCGGCGCGCGGTTCGCGCGGTGTGCCCTGGACGGGATCGGCGGGCTAGCCAGCTTCGCTGGTGCTCAAGTGCTGCCCGCCGATCTGCACGCGTTAACGGAACTGATGGCCTCAGCCCTCGGTATCCAGCTCCTCAAAGATGGTGAGCTGTAACCCGGCCGGGCCCTCTAGCCGGGCGTTGAGAGAGTTCCACGGGGTCACGGTCGGCTCGGCGATGACCTCGGCGCGATCGCGCAGCGTGTCTGTCACGGCTTGCGTATCATCCACCTCGAACGCGACCCGGATGTGCCCCGCGACGCGGCGCCCGACCTCTACCTTGTCGATGTATTCCGCGTGCTTGCGGTCAGTGATCTCCAGCGTCGCCCGCCCGGCGTCGAGGATGGTGACGTGGCCACCCTCGGCCTGAAACGCACCCTCTTCGGTCAGGCCCAGCACGTCGCGGTAGAACCGCAACGCCTCCTCGTAGTCGTCAGCGGTTACCACAAGACGCAGCTGCCTTACTCCACTCATGCCACTATCCTGCCTGAGTGATCTACTCGAACGCTCGCCTGGCCCGCGCGTACGCAGTGGACCGTCCACCGATCCACGCCCTGGCCCTCGCGTCGGTGGCCATGCCACACGTTGAGCTGGCGCTCGACATCGGCTGCGGAGCTGGGCTTTCGGCCCACGCCCTGCTTCCCTACGCGTCGCATGTCATCGGTGTCGACCCTGCGCCCACGATGCTCGCCGCAGCCCGGCCAGCGGACCGGCTGAGTTTGCTCGTCGCGCGGGCGGAGGCGCTTCCGTTTCCGGACAACAGTTTTGGACTTGTTACCGCGGCAGGATCACTCAACTACGCTGACCGTTCCGTCGCCGTTCCGGAGATCTTGCGCGTGCTCCAGCCCGGCGGAACGTTCGTCGTCTACGACTTCAGCTGCGCGTCGCTGCCGTCGTGGTGGACGGCTTTCGAGGAGCGTTACCCGTCCGCGCCCGGTTACGAGATGGACCGTCTGCCGGAGCTGTCTTATGTGGACGTGAACGTGACTCACCCGATGACGTTAGAAGAATTCGTGCGCTACGCGATGAGCGAGACAGACACCGTAGAAGGAGTGGAAGAGTGGTGCCGGGAAACGCTCCGTCCGGTAATCGGGTCGTCGCCGCTAGAGGTTTCATTTTCAGGGTATGTTGCTTCCCGTGTCTTCGGTAGTTGAGATCTTCGATCCGCGCCGATGCGAGATCGGTGAAGGGCCGCACTACGACGAGCGCACCGGCCGGGTCTGGTGGGTGGATATCCTTGGCTGCCAAGTGCTTTGGCGGGCCCCAGCGGAGGCGCAGGCCGGATCGCTGCCGGTGCCACGGCAGGTGGGCGCGGTCGTGCCGGCCAGCTCAGGCCGCTTGATCGTGTGTTTACCTGAGGGACCGTCGCTTCTGGACCCGGTGGACGGCCGGATGCGTTCGCTCGCGCGTTACCCCGATGCGTCTGAGCTGCTGCGTTCCAACGACGCCAAGGCCGACGCGGCTGGCCGCTTGTGGCTGGGCACGATGGGCTACGACTACACGAACCGCATCGGGCGGCTTTACCGGCTGGACGCGGGCGGCCTGACCGTCGTGCTTGACGATGTTGGCATCAGCAACGGGCTCGGGTGGTCACCCAACGGTGAGCTGATGTATTACGTCGACACCACCCTGCCGCGAGTGGACGTCTTCGATTTCACCGAGGACGGTTCGCTGGCCAACCGGCGCGTGTTCACGACCGTCGAGCGCGGCAAACCCGATGGGCTGTGCGTGGACTCCGACGGCGGCGTATGGGTCGCATTGTGGGGCGGAGGCGCGGTGCATCGGTACCGTCCGGATGGGACGCTCGATCAGGTCGTTGAGGTGCCGACGCCACTGGTGTCCTCGTGCGCGTTCGCGGGTCCCGACTACCGCACTCTGATCATCACGACCGCCGCTCGTGGTTCGCTGGACCCTGCGGCCGGGGTGACTTACGCCTACTATCCGGCCGGTGTTCACGGCATGCGCGCCCACGTCTTCGCCGGCTGAGCTCACTTTCAGGTGCCCATCTGCTGCCGGCGGGCTGGATGTGCAATCGCTGCGGCCATCACACGCCTGCGCATGGCAATAAGCGTGGCGACAGCGCGCCGGTAGGCACGGTCGGCTTCATGGCTCCTCTGCTTCACCAAGTTTAAGGTGGGTCGGGTGCGACGTCGTAGGTCCGTCCGCGTGGGCTGGTCCAGGTGAAGTGGCCGGGCGTGTTTTGGTGGAGCTGCCAGCCGCCAAAGTCCTTGGCGTGATGATGGTATTCGCACAACGCTGCCAGATTGCCGTGCCGTGTTGGGCCACCGTCGGCATGGCGTATCGTGTGGTCGATTTGGCATCGGACCGCGGGCATGCGGCAGCCAGGTGCCCGGCACGTCCTGTCCCGCAACCGAATCCAGCGGGTGAGCGCGGCATTGGCGAACCGGTCTGCTGGATTCTGCGCCGGTGGCCGGGCGCGGGTGAGGCCTTGCAGGAGAAGCGAACCGTCGCTAGCGCGAACGGCGAACTGCCATTGACTGTGGTGGTGCGTTTGGACGATCTGGCGGGCGATGTCTGCCGCGACTGGGCCGTAGCCGCTGAGTTTGCCGGGGTTATCGTCAAGCCCAGCAAGGGTTTCCACGGTAACCTCAAGCTGCATGACCCCGGCTGGCGCGCTGGCATGCTTGCCCTCTAACAGTTCCAGAAACACATCGGCACGAATCTGCTCCAGCGTTCTGCCGGAGCCGGAGCCGGAGCCGGAGCAAGCGCAGGCGTCAACGCCGTTGCGATAGCCAATGCCGGCGCAAGCGCAAGTGTCGTCGCGAGTGCCTGTGCTGGTGTCAGTGCCGGTGGCGTGGCGTGGCGGGCTCGGGCGATGGCGCCGATGCGCGCGAATGCTGCCGTGGCACGGGCGGCGTCGAGGCCGAAGGCAGTCAACGCGGCGGTGCCGTCGTCGGCGGCGTGGAGCTGAACCGAGCGCATCGCTTCCGCTTGTTTGCGCCGCGTGGTGACGTAGGCCGGGTCGGCCGCTAAAGCTTTGCGCCGCAGCAGATCTCTCAGCTGCCCGGTCGTCTTCTGTGGAGCGACCGGAAGCACATCAGAAGCGATCTGCCGGGCGGTCTCAAGCTCCAGCGCCGACAGTGCCTCCACGAACACACGCGCACGCGGGAGGTCAATGTCGGCATTAGACAGTGCGGCGAGCACGTCAGGCAGCCGCTCGCAAAGCTCTGTAGCCAGCCGAACCTGGTTCTCGGCGGCGAACCGCGTCAGGCTGAGCAAACACGCCAGCTCCATTGGCGCGAACTGCGCCACTGGCGCCTGACGGCTCATCTCGTGGATCAGGGCGAGCTGACGGCCCAAAGCGGCAGAAGCGACGCGTCCTTCCGCGACAATCAGCTCACCCACATCCACAACAAAACTCTAGAACACAAGTACGACAACAACACTGCGGCTTCGCGCAACCAATCAGCGCTTGCGTAGCTGCATGCCGAACGCGCTGCCGGTCAGCAGCACGATTCCGGCGATTAGCAGGATGACCGCTGGGCTTAGCCCGCCGTTGGTGAGGTCGTAAACCCACTCGGGAACGGCGAGGGTGAGCCCGGCGACGCCGCCCACGAGCATGACCATCGACCGGCTCCAGCGGAACAACGCGAAGCAGATCGCCGATACCGCAAGGGTGAGCACGTAGGCCAAGACGTCTAGCCGTCCGTCCGCGAGCGGATATTGCGCTCCGGTGATCGCCAGCACGCCACCTGCCACCAAAGCGAGTGGCTTGGGCCTGAGCCAGCCGAGGAAACCCGCGGCTGTCCAAAGCGCGCCGGCGGCCAGGAGCACGAGCGCGGTTGGCAGAACGTGACGCTCGCCGAAGTCGTTCAGCAAGGTGAAGGCAGCCCCGCCGGTGAAGAAGGCGCCGATGACGATCCCGAGAGCGCTGGAGCGAAGCGCAAGCGCGGCAAGGGAAACAACAAGCCCGGCGGTCATCGCCCATTGCCCGTCGTTGCCCGCAGGAGAGGGGACTTCGGCGGCGAACGCGGCTGGGATGGCCGCTAACGCGAGCAAAGCGCCTGCCGCCCGGCCACGGGCGCCCACAGCCTTGCGGATGCCTTGATCTGCCGTGAGGAAGAACGCCGCCGCGATGAAGACGGCCGATATGCCAAGCAGCAGGACGACTTTGAAGCTGTCGCTCAATGTCTCCCACTGCGTGCCCAGGAACAAGGCGGCGCCTGCCAGCATCAAAGCGCCACCGGCATAGGCGGCAGCCTCGACTAGCCAGCCGGCTTTGGCGGGCTTACTGAGTACCCCCTCGAATTCTTGCCGGACGGCCTGGGCTTGCGCGGCCGTGAGCTGACCGCTGGCCACGAGCCGCGCGAGTGCGGCTTCATGTTCGTCTTGAAGTGGCATGTACCCATGATGTTGGTTAAACGGGCGCTCATGACAGAGGCGCGATACTCAATCTTGGACTAGGCAGATACTCAGATCTGTGCCATACTCCCGAGCCCATCTATGAATGGATATTCATTCATGGAACACTCCCGCCAAAGGCTTGCGCGTGAGCATGGAAGGAAGTATCAGCCGCGCAACGCCTACCATCACCCCTTGGAGGCCAATGATGGCCAGAAAGCTAAGCCGGCGTGCGTTCGCCGTCGGCGCCAGCGCGGGAGTCGCGGGCGCTGTGATCCTGAGCGACGTCGAAGCGCTAGGCGCGCACCATGAAGGGCCGGTCGTCGAAGCCGTGCCTGACCCCAGGTTCAGCCGGATGTTTACGCTTCCCGCCTTCGCGAACCCCACCTCGCCGGCGGTCAAAAGCGCGATGAACGACATCGGCAAACTGGGCGGCGTCCTGGACGCGAAAGACCCATTGCAAGAGGGCCCCATCCGGCTGATCACCAACCCGGAACTGAGCCCCAACAACCGTGACAACGCGGTGACCAACATGACCGCCGGGACGACGTTCCTCGGCCAGTTCATCGACCACGATGTCACCTTCGACGCCTCGTCGCCCCTGGGCGTTGTCGCCGAGCCAACGGCCACAACGAATACGCGCGACGCACGGCTCGATCTCGACACGGTGTATGGCGGCGGTCCCACGGTCAGCCCACAGCTCTACAGCTCCTCCGACCGGGCGAAGTTCCGGATCGAGAGCGGCGGACTGTTCGAGGACCTGCCCCGCACCTCCAACCGGACCGCGATCATCGCTGATCCGCGCAACGACGAGAACCTCATCATCTCCGGGCTACAGGCCGCGTTTCTGCTGGCACATAACAGAACCGTGGACTACCGGCGGCTGGCAGGGCTTCCCGGCGACGTGTGGTTCTATTCGCGGCGTACGGTGATTCACCACTACCAGTGGATTGTGGTGCATGAGTTCCTGCCGCAAGTGTGCGGTCAGCCGCTAGTGGACGACATTCTCAGGAACGGATTGCGCTGGTACCGGTTCAGCCGCCCCACCATGCCAGTGGAGTTCCAAACCGGAGCGTTCCGGATGGGCCATTCGCTGGTACGCCCGTCCTACCGGGCCAATCTCGCCGGCGACCGTGACGCGACGGGTGCTCCCGCGCCCTTCTTCGGATTCGTCTTCGACCTGGCCGGTGAGAATCAGGCCGACCCGGTGGACCTGCGTGGCAGAGCCCGCGCACGGCGCAGATTCATTGGCTGGCAGACGTTCTTCGACTTCGGCGGAGATCAGACCCAGCACGTGCGGCCGAACAAACGGCTTGATACCAGCATTTCAACGCCGCTGTTCAAACTGCCGCTGCAAGCGATCGCGAGCGGGGACCCGCCCATCTCACTGCCACAGCGAAATCTGTTGCGGCACTTGACGTGGTCAATGCCCTCCGGACAGCGCATCGCCGCGCACACCGGCTCACCGGTCCTGGGGTCCAGCAACTTCCCGGAGCTGCGCTCCTACGGGCTGGGGCTGGATGCCAGTACCCCGCTTTGGTATTACATCCTGAAAGAGGCGTCCGTGTTCCACGACGGCTTGCGCCTCGGCCCTGTCGGCGGGCGGATCGTGGCGGAGACGCTGATCGGCCTGTTGTCAAAGGATGAATACTCCATCCTCAACACCGGATTCAAGCCGTCACTGCCAAGCCAGACCCCTGGAACCTTCAAGATGACCGACCTCTTGCGATGGGCCCGGGTCGACCCGGCCAGTCGCGGTCAGTGAAGTGATTCCCTGACTGGGGGACGCGCAAGACCTGTGTTCCCCAGTCAGGCCCGGTTCCACCAAAGCGATAGTCCTATCGCGACCATCACCAATAGTGCGCCGGGCAACACGAACCACGAAGTGATTTCCATGTCTCGCTTCTGGAACTCCAGCTTGCCCGGCAAGCCAGCGAGCACATCGGCGAGCTGCCCCGCGTCCTGCGCCCGGAAATACTCACCGCCGGTTACTTTGGCGACCTCGGTTAGCGAGGCTTCGTCGAGTTGCAGGTAGCGTCGCATGTTTCCACCATTGGGCGGACCGGCATTGCCCCGGCCATCGCCGCGAAAACCCGCGCCAGCACCCATTTGCTCGGCTGTGCAGACCATCTGGCCCGGCTGAGCGGTGCCGAAGCCGATGGTGAAGACCCGGATCCGGCGTGCGGCGGCTTCTTCGGCGGCCAATGCTGGTGGCACGCCTTGGGTGTTGGCCCCATCCGTGAGCACAACAATGATGTCAGGCTGGTATCCCTCAATAGGCTCGGTCGCTGGCAGCTCCGCTGAAGTCGGTGCCACATCGGGATTAGTTTCCGCGATGGCGTCGATCGACGTCAGGATCGCCAGGCCAATCGCCGTGCCACGGAATGTTTTGAGGTTGTCGATCGCGGTCAGCAGCTTCTTGCGGTCGTTCGTGGGCTCAACGAGCAGCCCTGCCACGCCAGAAAAGCCAACGAGCCCGATACGAATGTCACCCTGTTGTTCCTCAACGAATTTACGGGCGGCTTCGCTGGCCGCCGTCAGCCGGTTGGGCTCGACGTCGGTGGAACACATCGACAGCGAGATGTCGATGGCGAGCAGAATCGACGTCGAGCTCGATGGCACCGCGACGGAGGCCTGCGGCCGGGCGATGCCCACGCTGAGAACCGCCAGCCCGGTGACGAACAGGATCACGGGAATCCTTCTGCGCCAGAGGGACCGGCCGGGCAACGCTTTGACGATCAGCGCCACGCTCGGCAGCCGGACGGTGTTGCGCCGGCGCCGCCGTCTCATCCACCACCACACGGCTATCAGCAGGGGAGCGGCTAAGAGCGCGGCCAGCCCCAAGGGCCAACTAAGCGACATCAGACGATCCTTCCGTGCGAGCGAATCATCAGCAGCCCGCCGATGGTCAGCAGGAGGAGGGCCGCACCGGCGAAGAAGGCGGTCAGTTCCATCTCCTCCGGGCGCGCGGTGAGCCGAAGATCAATCGATCGCGTGACTTCGGCGAGTGCTTCGGTGTCCGAAGCCTGGTGATAGCTGCCACCCGTGGTGTCGGCGATCAGGGCCAGCAGCTCTTCGTTCAGGGCTGTGGCGACCTGATAACCATCGACTTCGACCGTGGCACCTTGGGCCGTTCCAATCCCGACAGTCTGAATGCGTACGCCAGCGTCGGCCGCTCGCAGCGCGGCCTCTTCCGCGTCAGGCCCGCCCGTGTCTTCTCCATCGGAGAACAGCACGATCGTGGCCGACCGCCAGTAGCCGATGTCCTCGGGTTCCAGCGTCACCGTCTTGCCGCTGATCGCCGTCATCGCCGCGAGGATCGCCTGGCCGAGTGAGGTGCCGCCGTTGGTCTTGAGCCGCTTGACCGCGTTGAGCGCTTGATTGTGGTCCTTGGACGGTTCCAAAGTGGTCAGTGCCGCCTGGCTGAACATGACGACGCCGATGTCGACCGTGGCCGGCTGTGCCTTCACAAAAGCTTCCGCGGCGGCCTGTGCGGCGACGAGACGATTCGGCTTGAGATCGTCGGCGGCCATGCTGTTGGACACGTCGAACACGAGGATCACCGTGCCGGCCGCCCGCGGAATGCTCACCGTCGCCTCTGGCCGGGCCAGTCCAACCAGCAGTAGCGGAATGGCCGCCAGCAAGAAGACGTACGGCACGTGCCGTCGCCAAGTGCTCGCGGGTAACAGGGCGGAAGGCGTCGCGGCGCGGCGATTGCGCCATAGCTTGACGTAGAAGGTAACCGCGACAGTGGTGAGCACGAACGCGGCGATCAGCATGACCGGGCTCTGGAAACTCATCGGCGCCTCCTGCGCGATGCGCGGACCAGGCCGATGAGCGCTTGGGCCAAATCCTGATCGGTGGTGATCCGGTGCGAGGTCACGCCAGCGCGGTTCATGGTTTCCGACAGGCCGAGTTCCCGGGCTTCGACTTCGAGGCTTAGCCGTTGCCGCAGCAGCGGATCGCTGGTGTCCACGGTGATTTGCTCGCCTGTCTCGGCGTCTTCGATGACGATGAGACCGAGGTCGGGCAGCTCAAGCTCCACGGGGTCGACGACGCGCACCATCACGACCTCGTGGCGCTGGGCGAGCATGCCGAGCGCGCGGTCCCAGCCGTGGTCACCAATGAGATCCGAGATGACGAAGATGAGGCACCGTGAGCGGGCCGTTTTCGAGGCCAGCCGCAGCATCGCGGCCAGGTCGGTGGTTGTTCCGCGGGCCGACGCGGGTGGCGGTTTCGTCAGCTCGTGGGTCAGCCGCAGGATCTGCCGCCGTCCCGTGCGCGGTGGGATGACTTGCTGCTTTTCGTTGTCGTAGAGAATCGCGCCGACCCGGTTGCCCCGCTGCGACAGCAATCGCGCCAGGCAAACCGACAGTTCGTTGAGGACGGAGTCCTTGCCGCTTTCGCTGGCACTGCTGAATCGCATGGAGGCGGACCGGTCGAGCACGAGCCAGGCGGTCAGGTCACGGTCCTCTGTGTACTGGCGGACGTAAGGCTCATCAAGACGTGCCGTCACATTCCAGTCGATGTGGCGGACGTCGTCTTCGGGGGTGTAACCGCGCAGATCGGTGAAGTCGATCCCGGCCCCGCGCCACACCGTGCGGTAGGAACCTTGCAACTGCCCGTCGAGGCGCCGCAACACCTGCCACTCCAAGCGTCTCAGCAGCCGGTCGGTGGCGGTGGTCATGCTCAGCGTCCCTGCAGGGCGAGCTCTGGCACCGGCAGCGCCGCGAGGATCTGGCGCAGGATGGTGTCAGCGCTAACGTCGTCGGACAAAGCCTCGTAGGACAGCACGAGCCGGTGCCGCAAGATGTCGAGCGCGAGATCGGTGACGTCCTGCGGCAGGGCGTAGTCGCGCCCGCGAATGAACGCCAGAGCACGGGCGGCCAGCACCATGTTGATCGACGCACGAGGACTCGCCCCGAACGCGATGTAGCGCGACAGCTGTCCTAAACCGGCGATCGTGGGCTGGCGGGTGGCGTTGGTGAGGCGCACGGCGTACTCAATGAGGGAGGGGTCGACGTAGACCTGATCGGCCTGACGCTGAAGGGCGACAAGCTGTTCGGGGTTCATGACGGACTGGATCACCGGTGCCGGGCTGATGGCGCGGTCGACGATGACGAACTCTTCGGTCGGGCTTGGGTAGCCGACGATGACCTTCATCATGAACCGGTCGACCTGTGCTTCAGGCAGCGGATAGGTGCCTTCGGATTCGATCGGGTTCTGCGTGGCCATGACGAGGAACGGCTCCGGAACGTGGTGTGTCTCGCGGCCGATCGTGACCTGGTGCTCCTGCATGACTTCCAGCAGGGCGCTTTGGACCTTGGCCGGTGCCCGGTTGATTTCGTCGGCGAGCAGAAGGTTGGTGAACACCGGGCCGAGCGAGACCTGGAACTCGCCGCTGGGCTGGTGATAGATGCGTGTTCCGATGAGGTCGGCGGGCACCAGGTCGGGCGTGAACTGCACGCGGTGGAACTGTCCACCTAGGACCTCGGCGAGCGATTTGACCGCGAGCGTCTTGGCCAGGCCTGGCACACCCTCGACCAGGATGTGCCCGCGCGCGAGCAAGGCGACCAAAAGCCGCTCCAGCAGGGCATCCTGGCCCACGATGGTCTTCTTGACCTCATAGAGCATCTGCTCGACGGCGGTCGCTGGTGCAGTCATGAGTCCGTCCTCAAAGTTGCGGTTGCTGGTCATCACCGGCTCCGAGAGCGGCACCGATCGGCACAGCGAAACCAATTCCAATGAACGTGTCCGCATCGGTCGGGTTGGCCAGGGCCACCACGATCCCGATGGTCTGCCCTCTGGCGTTGACCAGTGGGCCGCCTGAGCTGCCAGGATTGACCGCGGCATCAAACTGGATGAGTCCCGTGAGCTGCCCGCCATCGCTGCCGACGGTGCGGTCCAATCCGGAGACCACGCCGGCTGTCGTGCTGTTGTGCAAGCTCAGCTGATTGCCGATGGCGACCACATCGTCGCCAATGGACACTCGCCCGCCCAGCACCGCCGGCACCACGAGCTGTGGCAGCGTGACCGGCGTGAGCACGGCGATATCAATAGAAGGGTCGGCGGCCGCGATCTCGGCCGCCGATTTCGTCCCGTCAGCGAAGGTCAGCTCGATCTCGCTGGCTCCTTTGATCACGTGATAGGCGGTCAAGACGGCGCCATCGGCGTTGACGATCAAGCCTGTGCCGGTCGCGGACTGGCCCGCACGGATGAAGACGACAGAAGGGGACAGGGTCTCGTAGATGTCGTTTACCGTGAGTGCCTCGGCAGCTGTGGGTGAAGGACTGGGCCGGGTGACCGGGGCCGGAGCAGGCTGGCCCCAGCGAAAGGCGATCACCGCGATGGTGATCGCCAACGCCGCGGCGATGGCTCCAGCAAGGACAGCGCGCCGGGGGAAGCTCCGCATCTACCCAGGCTATTACCGAATCCTATGAATTTCTTATGAGCGCGCTTTCCCTTCTCAGGGAAAGCGCACCTGCTGCGCCGAATGTCATTATTCGACAGCTTTTTAATTGTTAGGCGGGGCGGCTGAGATCTCCGCGAGCGCCGATTGCGGATCTTCCCGGACCGCCAGGTCGCCGATCGACACGATTCCGGCGAGCTTGCCCTTCTCGACGACAGGAAGGCGCCGCAATGCTTTGTCACGCATCAGTTCCACGGCGTGCGCCACCGTGTCAGAGGGGCTGACCTTTACCGGGTCCGGGCTGCAGACCTCACCGGCCGTTGTCGTCTTTGGATCGAGGTTCTTGGCGATAGCGCGCACCACGAGGTCGCGGTCGGTGAGCACTCCGATCAGTTCACCCTTCGCACCGGTGACGAGCACATCGCCGATGTCGTAGTCGGCCATCTTCTTAGCGGCGGCGGCCACCGAGTCCTGACCGGACACGCATACCGGATCCGGCGTCATGACCTCGCTGATGGTGTGTGCCATGGTTTTCTTCCCCCTCATTCGTTGGAATCACTGTGTTGGTGGTGTGCGATGAGGACGGGGCAGCCGGCATGGTGGATGAGGGCGTGGCTGGCCGAGCCGATCAGCAGGCCGGTGAAGCCACCGCGCCCACGGCTGCCCACCACGACGAGGTTGGCGCCTAGGGACCTTTGCACCAGCACCGACGAGGCCGAGCCTTGGGCGACTTCGGCTTCGACATCGATATCTGGGTAGCGGGTCAGCCAGGGCAGCAATTCCCCGTCTAGGAGCTCCTTGGCCCGGGCGCGATCGGCTTCCAGATCGGGGATTTGCGGCATCAGGCCGGTGGGATAAGCCGTGATAGCGCTGATATAGGCGTGTACGGCGGTAATCGCCTTACCCATGCGGCGCGCTTCGGTGAAAGCCAAATCGAGCGCGGCGTGGCTGTGCGGGGTGGCGTCCACACCGACGACGATGCGGTCCCGGCCCTCGCCGGGCACGCTTGGCCTGACAACCGCGACCGGGCAGTGCGCGTGAATCGCTGTGTGCAAGCTGGTTGACCCCAGCAGGAGATCGTGGAAACCGCCATGGCCGCGGTTTCCCACGACGACTAAAGAGGCCGTCGCCGAGGCGTCAATCAGCGCCTCGGCCGGGCTCTCGTTAGCGCTAACTGTCGTGCATGGCAGGCCAGGAAATCGTTCGTGCATTAGGGCTTGCGCCTCTCGCAGAACCTGTACGCCATCATGAGGCGCGGCGTGCAAGATGACGAGCGGAAGGTCGCGGGCCATCGCCGCCTGCGCGGCCCACAGCAACGCGGGCAGTGACGGTGTCGAGCCGTCGGCGCCAACGACTACGGGTGCGGTCACAGTTTAGGCGTACCCACTTATGACTACGCTTATGCCATGGATTTCCAAGCCGACATTGACATTCCGCCACAAGCGCGGGGGTGTGGCGGTTTTCGCCCATGGCAGCGGAAGTTCCCGGCACAGCCCACGCAACCGGATGGTGGCCGAGCGCTTGCAGGAAACCGGTTTCGCCACGGTGCTCGCCGATCTGCTGACCCCCGGCCGAAGATGAAGCCGAATCCATGCGATTCGACATTGATTTATTGGGTACTAGGCTAAGCGCGATCGTGGATTGGATTGGCGCCCAAGGCAATCTCATGCGGCTGCCACTGGGCTTGTTTGGCGCCAGCACGGGAGCCGCGGCGGCACTCAAGGCGGCGGCGAGCCGGCCTTGACAGGGTGCGAACGGTGGTTTCCCGTGGCGGCAGACCGGATCTGGCCGGAGCGCAGCTGCGGCACGTGGCGGTCTCCGTGCTGCTGATCGTGGGCGGAAACGACGAGCCTGTCATTGAGCTCAACCGCGAGGCGGCTGCCGTTCTCGGCCCGCTGTGCCAGATCGAAATCGTGCCCGGGGCGACGCATTTGTTCAGCGAGCCAGGTGCGCTGGAAACGGTGGCAATGCTTGCCGTGGCCTGGTTTGAGCGGGCTGTGGGCCCGTCGGCTGCGACGGGCCCACAGGAATCACGGGGTTAGCTCAGCGGCTCCACCCAAATGTTGCGGTAGAACAGGTTGGCGCCCGGGTCGCCATGGTCTTGCAGGCGAATGGGACCGGTCCCTGGACCCTCTGACGCGCCGCCGCCAGTCGAGCCGTCGATAACCGCGTTGTTGTGGACGGTCACGCCGTTCCAAACCACCGTGACGCGTGCGTTTTCCGTCTTGACTCCCGAAGCGTTGAAGCGTGCCGCCCGGAAGGTGATGTCGTAGGTCTGCCACGTTTCCGGGGCAGTCGCGGCATTGACCGCTGGCGTGAGCTTCAAATAGATGGAGCCACACTCGTTGTTGGCCAGTGTGGTGTCACCCCAAGAATCCAGCACCTGCAGTTCATACCGGTCTTGCAGATAGATGCCGCTGTTGGCGCGGGCTTGACCCGTCACGTCGGGCGGCAGGTTAGGCAGCCAGAACTCCACGTGCAAACGGAAGTCACCGAAGCTGAGTTTGCTGCGGATGTCACCGCCGATGACCTCCATGCCACCGTTGCCTAGCGGCCAGGTGGCGGGGCTGCCGTTGGTGTGCTCCCACTGGTTGGTGTTGGTGCCATCAAAGAGGATGACGCGGCCAGGGTTCTGGCCACCCGTCCCGTGGACTTCGAACTCGTAAATGCGTGCCGCCCCATCCGTGGTGCTGGTTGGGGTGGTGATGTTCAGCCTGGCATAGCGCGCTTGGGTCGCGGTTATGTCATGCGTTGTCGTGCTCGCGGTGTTGCCGCTGACGGTGGCGACCGTCGTCCAGGCCGTGCCGTTGGTGCTCACCTGGATGTTGAAAGCGCTTGTGTTCCAAGCGGTGTTCTCGCCACCGGCGCCAGCGTGCTTGACGACGAACCGGCTGACATCGTGGTTCTGGCCCAGGTCGACCTGCAGGAACTTCGTGGCCGCGGTGGTGCAGAACTTGTCGGTGTTGCCGCCGGTGACACTGCCGTTGAACGCCTTGTCGGGGCCTTCACTGGCGTTGCACGCGGCAGAGCCGCTCCCGGGCTTGCCCAGGGCAAGGTTGCTGATGGGTGCGGTCGTGGCTCCGTACACCTCGAATTCGTAGATTCGGGCCGCGGCGTTGCCGTTGCTGGTCGGTGTGGTGATGTTGAGCCGCGCATACCTTGCCTGCGCGGTGGTGATGTCGTGCGTCGTGGTGCTGGCGGTGTTGCCCGTGACATTGGTGACCGTGGTCCACGAGGTGCCGTTGGTGCTGACTTGAATGTTGAAGGCACTCGTGTTCCAGCCGGTCTGCTCACCACCGGCGCCAGCGTGCTTGACGACGAAGCGGTTGACGTTTTGCGTCGCGCCCAGGTCGACCTGCATCCACTTTGTCGTGCCGAGTGAGCACCACTTGTCGGTGTTGCCGCCGGTAACGCTGCCGTTGACAGCCTTGTCCGGCCCTTCAGTGGCCGCGCAGGAACTGTCCGCTGTGGCCGGACGGCCCAGAGCGAGGTTGGTGCTGGACTGCTGTCCCGGGATGGCGTTCAGTGTGTACCACGCCTCGGTGCTCCACAGTGACTGTCCGTTCGTCGCGCTGAACGGGCGCGGAGAACGCACGTGAACGACCCGTCCCGCCTTGAGCCCGTTGATGACGAGCGTGACCTTCTTGCCGTCGGCTGACAGGGACGCCGACGACACGGCAAGGGTTTCCTCGTCGAGCTTCGGGCCGCCGTAGGCCGCGGTGGGCTGATAGCGCCACTGCTTCACGCGGTACTTCGTCGCGAGTGCCGTTGCCGTGGTCGCCGACAGCGGCTGGGTGTATTCGATTTCGAACCCGTTGGGCAGAGCGCGCATGGCGAGCATGTCGAAGTTGTTGCTGCCATTGGGACTGATCTTCTGCAAGCCGAAGCTGAGCTTGCCCTCCTGGCCCCAGTTGCCGCCGCCGTGCAGGCCGCCAACGTAAAGTGCGCCGTCTGGGCCCAGACTGACTTCGGTGACGCCCATTTCCAGTCCTTGCGTCATCCGGAAGAGCGCGCCCTGGTACTCGCCGTTGATCTTCTCTAGGTAGGCCCGTTGAAGACCGCCATAGGTGACGTCACCGATGACCATCTGTCCCGCGAACGGCCCCTGGTTGAGCATGACCGGAGTGCTTGGCGAGTTGGCGATTTCGTTCTGCGGCATCCACAGGACCGGCTGAGTGACCGGCTGGCCGTCAAACGGTCCGGCCGGGTTCATGTAGTGGTTGAAGAACCGGCCTTGCTTGACATGGACCAATTTGGACGATGGCAGCCAGCCGCCTTGGTTGTCGGTGACGAAGATGCCGTTTTCCGGGCCAAACCCGATGCCGTGCGGGGTGCGCAGGCCACCAGCCATATAGGTCACCGCACCGGTGTTGCGGTCCACCTTGATCGTGGTGCCGCGGTTGGGTGCTGGCTGTGGGTCTGTCGTCGCCCCACCGTAGTTAATGGACACTGACAGGTTGAGGTAGAAGAACCCTGCCTCATAAAGCAGCCCGAAGCCGAACTCGTGGAAGTTCTGCCCGAAGGGCCAAGTGGCGACCGTGCGCGGATTGTCGGCGACGCCGTCACCGTTGGTGTCATTGAGTTCCGTGAGCTGATGCTTCTCCGACACGTAGATCTTGCCGTCGACGATCTTCAAGCCCATCGGCTCTCGCAGCGCACTGGCGAATCTCGTCCGGGTGACCTGACCCGGGCTGGTGTTTCCGGTGACGTTGCCCAGAATCCAGACCTCGCCGGCGGTGTTGAGTGACCCGCCCCAAGTCGCCACGGCCAGACGGCCGTCAGGGAACCAGTCGAAACCGGTGACCTGCGGCTCGAACCCGGTGGGGCGCAAGTTGGTCAGCGTGTAGTTGGGGTGCACCGCGGTTAGCGGCAGGCCGTCGCCGGGTGCGTCGCCGCTGGCCTCGCACTCCTTCTTGCCCGGTGCGGTAACCCGCACGACGCCCGCGTCGGTGCTGAGCACCGAGTTGGGAACGTTGACGAACGCCGTCGCGCCGGGTGGCTGCCATTGCAGCGTGATCTGCTGGCCGCCGTCGCGCTCGAAGTGCTCGATGCGCAGGGAGTGGTACCCGGTGGTGAGGTTGATCGTGCCGTCTTTCGGGGTGGGGCCGTGCAGCCCGTCGTGGTCGATGACCACGCCGTCATCGATGATTAGCCGGGAGCCATCGTCGCTGATGAGGCGGAACGCGTAGCTGCCCGCCTGCGAGATGTTGATGTTGCCGATGACGTGGGCGAGGAAGAAGTTGTCAAAGCCGAAGTCGGACACGGCCGACCAGTTGATCACCGGCATGAGCTTGTCGACGTTCGGCGTTTGCCCCGACTTGAGGGTGCACAGGTTGTTCAGCGGGACTTGAAGGTCAAACACCCGCAGGGTGACACCCGGCTCTTGCGGCGGGGGAGCCGCGGCCGCGCCGGTGGGCGCGATCCATGCGCCTGCGGCGGCAAGGACGGAAGCGAGCGTGACAGCCAACGCTCGCCGGGACGGTACAGGCACTTATTCCTCCAGGGGTGAGCGGACAACGTTGTCTCGCCGACGCCAAAGAGGACCGCGAAGCGCACGGCGTGCTTGGCACCACGGGACAACGATGTTGGGGATCCGTGATTTGCCCGGCACGCCGATACCTGGCGACCGCCACCCTACGATTCAAATGTTTGGTTGTCTAGATGTTTGACTACGTCGTTCTGTGTGCCCATTGTTCCAACAGGACAGTGGCGTCACCGCTGGCCGGAAAGTCACTGACCTGACCGTCTCCGACCTCCACCACACGCCACTGCCCGTCGTCGCGCAGGGCAATATCGGTGGTGATGAAGCGGCAGCCTAAAGCTGCTACCGAGGGTGCGATCGCCGTGAGATCCGGAGTGATCTCCACTGCCGGAGTATCAGGATGCGCCGTCGTCAGCACGGGCGCCCCGTCGATCCACCAAACCCGCGCTTCCTCGGCGCGTGGGTAGTTTTCAAAGCGGCGTAACACTATTCCGCCATTGAGCCCGTCGTCTTGCAGCTCCACCATCCGTGCGACAACCGCCGTTGCGGTGGCTAGGTCGCTGATTTCGGGGATATAGCAGGCTTGTGCCCACTCGTGCTTACGTGACTTGACGAAATCCTTTGCCACGGCTGGACCCGGGCCGAGAGCGTCCGCGAGTGCGGCGACGTCTTTTTCAGACGGAACAGCCCTGGGTTCCCATGCGCACCACGCGCTAGCGGGCGTGAGGTCCCGGAACGTGTCGAACCAGCCCGGCAACTCATGCGCGGCACGATACTGCCGCGGCGACACCCGAAGCGGCGCTTCACGTTGGGTCAACGCGGACACAAGCTCCACATAGGACGGAGAGGGAATCATCCAGCCGCGGTACCACCACGGGCCACTTTCCCGGGGTACCCGCCGGACCGCTGCCGCCACCTCGCCCGTGAGAAGCACGTCGTGGTCGATCAGGGCGACCTGCCCACCAAGCTCCCGCACGATCGACGCTTGTGCGGCGAAATGTGGGTCGGTTTTCGAAGGGGCGAGGGGGTCGGCGCAAAACAGGACGCGAAGCATGGCCAGAGGGTAATAAAAAGCGGCCCGCGAGGCGGACCGCTTTTCGCGCCCTTAGATGGACTTGGAGATGTCCACTTCACCATCTGAGTTGGTGTCGAGCTCCATCAGATCGGCCTTGCCGTCGCCGTCGGTGTCGAACGTCCGGACATCGGCCACGCCATCGCCGTCTGTATCGAACGCTACGACCTCAGTGCGCTCGTCGTCGCTCACAGGTTTCTCCTTCGCGGAAAAGTTTGGTTGCTAGCGGCAACTGTGACCAACCAGGTCGCACAAGTCAATCTCAGGGTTTGGCCAGGGTCTGTCCCTGAGGCCGCTTACGCCAAATGAGCGCACCGTTGAGGACATGAACAGCATCCACGAGAACTTCCAGAATCAAGGCCTGGTGCGCCCGCGCGAGGGAAGGCTGCTGGCCGGCGTCGTCGCTGGCCTAGGGCGGCGCTTCGGAATCGACCCGTGGCCGGCCCGGCTGCTCTTCGTTCTGCTGCTCCTGCTCATTCCGGGCAGCCAGATCCTCATCTACCCGATCCTGTGGATCCTGATGCCGGCTGAGAAGACGGCGGTCATCCCGGTTGCCCCGGCGCCGGCTGACCCGACCCCGGCTGTCTGACGTAGCGCTCCGATAGCTCCCGGAAGTAGTTCGCTAGTTCCGGGGCTTCGGCCTCATCAAAGGTAAACCCGGCTTCGAGCATCCCTAGGTGCAATGCCAGCATCTGCGGTGAGTCGGAGCCGGCTTCGATGACGCACGAGTGCTCGTCCAGCGGTTCGATGGGCACGTTCTTCAGGCGCTGGGCGACATATTCAGCCGGGGCGAAAACCGTTACCCGGGCGCGATAACGCCATGTCACTGTGGCGAACGCGAAGGCGAGCCGCTCGGCGACCTCCTCATCGGACAGTGGACGTGGGGCGAAACGCGGCCCGGTGGGGCGATGTATGTCCATGCGGTCGACGCGAAACGTGCGCCAGCCGTCCTTTTCCGGATCCCACGCCAGCAGATACCACCGGCGGCCGGCGTTCACGAGACGGTGTGGCTCAACGACACGCACGCCCGACTGTCCGCCGTGCGTAAGGTAACCGAACCGCAGCCGTTCGTGATCCTGGCAGGCCGTGGCGATGACCGTCAGGGTGTCAGCGTCGATAACCGGGCCGTTTCCCGGAAGCGTCACCATCGTCTTGGCCAGCAGACTGACGCGATGACGCAAGCGGGACGGCAGAATCCGCTCCAGTTTGGACAAAGCCTGTACTGAGCTGTCCTCGATGCCGGACACCGATCCTCCGGCAGCGGTCCGCAATCCGATCGCCACCGCGACAGCTTCGTCGTCATCGAGCAGAAGCGGCGGCAAGGCGGCTCCGATGCCGAGCCGGTAACCGCCGCCGACCCCGGCGACCGCTTCGACGGGATAGCCGAGGGTGCGCAGCCGCTCCACGTCGTTGCGGACCGTCCGTGTGGTGACTGCCAGCCGTGAGGCCAGCTCAGGACCGGTCCAGTCGCGCCGGGCCTGCAGCAGCGAGAGCAAGCGCAGCAGCCGTGCCGAGGTTTCCAACATTTCTTCATTCTCGCCGATAAAAGCGGAACGAACCTTTCCGCTATTCGGTTTAGCGTTGGGGCATGACGATGAAGCCGTTCCGGATGGAAATCCCGCAAGCCGACCTCGACGACCTTCGCTCACGGCTGACCGCCGCCCGCTGGCCCGCCCAGACCGGCCCTGACGACTGGAGCCGTGGTGTCCCGGTCAGCTACCTCAAGCCGCTGGCCGGCTACTGGATGGACGGTTTCGACTGGCGGGCACAGGAGGCCAAGCTCAACGAGATCCCGCAGTTCCTGACTGAGATCGACGGGCAGACGATCCACTTCTTCCACGCCCGCTCGGCCGAGCCGAACGCGATGCCGATCATCCTGACGCACGGCTGGCCCAGCTCGCCGGCCGAGTTCGCCGAGCTTGTTGGCCCGCTGACAGATCCTGTCGCCCACGGCGGTGCCGCGGCCGACGCATTCCACGTCATCGCGCCGTCCCTGCCCGGCTATGGATTCTCGACACCCTTGTCCAGCAACGGTTTCAGCTTGTTCGGCGTGGCCCAGATGTGGGCGAAGCTGATGAGCGAGCTGGGCTATGAGCGTTATGCCGTTCAGGGCACCGACGTGGGATCGGGAGTGGCAGGCATGCTGGCCATGCTTGACGCACAACATGTCGCGGGAGTTCATCTTTCCGGAACCAGCGCTGGTACGCCCTTCGGCCCGCCCCTGGACGTGGACCAGTTCGAAGGCACCGACCGGGCCCGGGCCGAGCAGTTCAACAAGTTCCGCGAGGACGGCATCGGCTATCTCGCGATCCAGTCCACCCGCCCGCAAACGCTGGCCTATGCGCTAAACGACTCCCCGATCGGCCAGCTCGCGTGGATCAGCGAGAAGTTCCGCGAGTGGTCACATGAGGAGATCGATCGCGACCAGCTGCTGACGAACGTCAGCCTCTACTGGTTCACCGGATCCGGGGCGTCGACCGCGCACGCCGTTTATGACGGCATGCAGGCGTGGAAAGCCTTTGCGGCACAACAGAACCACGGCGGCGACGAGCAGTGGCAGGGCGAGCAGTGGCAGGGCGAGCAGGCCGGTCCGCCCACGGGAGTGTCGGTCTTCGCGGCGGACAACACCATCCGTGCCCTGATGGACCCGGCCGGCAAAATCGGTCACTGGACCGAGCACGACAAAGGCGGCCACTTCGCGGCGATGGAAGTGCCAGACCTGCTGATCGCCGACATCCGGGCTTTCTTCGGCCCACTTCGCTAACCACATGAGCTGTGGGCCCGGAACGTTTCCGGGCCCACAAAAGCTTTTACTCCGGCCGTTGCCACGTGCAGACGCAGGCCTCGTTGCCTTCCGCGTCGGCGAGCACCCACCAGTGCGGCGCTTGCTCGTCGCTCACGAGCCGCCCGCCGGCCGCGAGGGCCGCCTTCACGCGGGCTTCGGCCTGATCGTGGGCTACCCACACATCGAAGTGGACCCGGTTGCGCTGCTCGCGCGGAGCGTCCATCTGCTGAAAGTAGGTCAGTGGCCCGCGCCGTTTGGCATCGATCAGGTCATCGGGGCAATCGCCCCGATCCTCGTAGCCGAACACGGCACGCCAGAACGGCAGCACCTCCGGGATGACGAGCGCGTCGATGCAAACCTGGATGTTTTGCACCGCGGCCGGGTCAGCCCTGAGGCCGTGCTTTCGCGCGAGTTCCGAAATCTGCTGAGCCGTCTCGACGTCCTGGGCGGTCAAGCCGTAGAACCCCTCGCCAACGTTGATCAGACGGACCGTCACGCTGTCTCGCCGGACATCGATATCAGGACTGGCTAGCTCGCTGATGGCGTGCGCGAACCGGGTGCCCTCGGAAAATGAGGCAGGCCGGAAGACGGCACACACTCCGTCGCCGATGACCCGCCAGTCGTCGACTCCGGCGCTGTCGTGGAACTGCCGGGGAGAAATCTTTTCTGCCATGCGGCGAGTATTACCCGAGTTCCCGACATCCTCTGTCGTATATAGCGGCGATCATGGTCTCGTGCGCGCTTCCCGGATGATGTCGCTCCTGCTGCACCTGCAAGTGCGTGGGCAGGCCAGCGGAAAAGACCTGGCCAGGCAGCTGGAGGTCAGTGAGCGGACCGTTCAGCGCGACGTTGACGCTCTCGTGGCGGCTGGCGTGCCGGTCCGTTCGGCTCGGGGGCCTGCTGGCGGCTATAGCCTTGATGGCGGCTATCGCACCCGGCTGACCGGAGTAGGGCTCGATGAGGCCGGTGCGCTGGCCTTTCTCGGCCTTTCCGGCCCAGCTCAGCAGCTCGGCCTGGGCGAGGTGCTCGAAGGCGCCCGGATCAAGGTTTGGGCCAGCCTGACCAGCGAGGCACGCAAGCGGGCGGGTGACGCCGCGGCCCGATTCCACCTCGACCCCATGCGGTGGTACGGGACACCCGAGCCCGTGCCCTGCTTGTCGCAGCTTGCCGAAGCCGTGTGGAGGGACCGCCGGGTGCGCATGACCTATGTCCGCGACGGACAGTCAGCCTTGCGCGACGTGGAGCCGATGGGTCTCGTGCTCGCGGGCGGCGACTGGTATCTCATCGCCTTCCGTGATGGGCGACGGCGCACCTATCGCATTTCCCGGGTGACCGCTGTGGAGCTTCTCGACGAACCCGTGCGCCGTCCCGCCGGGTTCGACTTGGCTCAGTCGTGGTTGGACACACGCGCCGAGCTAGAGCGGGAGCAGACCGCCGTCGAGGTGACGTTGCGCATCGCGGCAAGTGCCTTACCTCGCCTGCGGAAAATGGTGCCCGTGCACGGACAGGACGCCATTCCCGTCTCGGTCACGGGAGAAGCCGAGATCACGGTTGCGTTCGAAAGCGAAGTCTGGGCACGCGAAGCCATCCTCAGCTTTGGTTCCGCGGCAGAAGTGCTGAGCCCTCTTGCCATGCGGGAACGCATCGCCGCGGAGCTGAAGGCCACCAGTGCGCGTTATGGCGTTAGCGGCGCCTAGCGCCCCGTGGCCGTTTGCGGCGCGCTGGCCGGACACTTTCTTCGATCTGTTTGGCTTCCTGCCCTTTCCCTAGCGCGCGAAGCACTTTGGCCAGGCGTCTGGCGGATTCGGCGACGTCGGGGTGGTGATTGGACAGAACAGCCCTGCGTTTGGCGAGGATTTCGCGCTGGAGCCGTTCGGCGGTAACCAAATCACCCTCCTCATAGCCGACTTCGGCGAGGTTGCTGCCGGTCGTCAGGGTGTCGGGATGGTCCTTGCCGAGCTCGTGCTGGCGCACCGAATAGCACTCCTCAAGCAGCCGGCGCGCGGCACCGAGGTCGTCTAGGGCAAGCAGATCCAGGGCCAGATTGTGCTGAGAGGTCAGCGTGTGTGGATGCACTCGCCCGAGCAAACGATAGCGGGCCGCCCAAACTTGTTCGTTGATTTCCTTCGCGCGCTCGAAGTCGCCCTCGGCGCGCAGGTCCAAGGCCAAGTCACTCGCGGACGTCAGAGTGTCGGGATGGTCTTTACCCAGCACGCGCTGACGCTGTTTCCAAATAGTCTCGTCCAGTGCGCGGGCAGCCGCGTAATCCTCAAGCTGATAGCGGCAGGCGGCCAGTTTGACGCCCGCGTTCATCGTGTCCGGATGGTCCGTGCCAAGGGTTTCCGCCAGCTCGTCATACAGCGCGACGGCTGTCAGGTCGGCGGAGCGGACGTCCCCGGCGGACAGGAGATACCAGACGGCGGCGCTAGCCATGTTGCGCAGCAACGGATTAGCGCTGCGCGCCGGCCGCAGGGCGAGCAAGTGTGGCATCAGCTGGCGCCAGCGGACCCAAAGCCGGGGATTGCTGCCGTCGTCGGGTTGTGCCGCCGAGACGATGTTTTCGGCGACCGTACTCACGGCGCGGCGCTCGGACTGGTCCATGCCGTCGGCGATCACCGAGCGCGTGAGCCGGTGCAGCTGAAGTTGTCGTGATCCAGGCGAAGCGGGAAAGGCGAGGCCCACCGTGCGGACGGCTTCGGCGCAAGTGGACAGTGCGGCGGCAGTGTTGAGGGCGGCCAGCGCCGGCGGCAACGCCTTGCGGGCTGAGCCGGTGAACAAGTCCAGCGGAACGGGTTCGGGCCCAAGAAGCGCACAAACCCTTGCCAGCTCCCAAGCGGCCGGATTCTCCTGCGCTAGGCGGCGAAGCGAAGCTTCCACGGCCTGCGCCAGGGAAGTGCCATAACTCCCCGGCCCGGCCAGCTGCATCGCCTTCTGTGGATGGCTCATCAGCAGCAGCTGATAGTCGTCAACGGGCATCTTCGACCCAGCCAGGACGCCCACGGCCTGAGCGATCGCGAGCGGGAGATTCCCAAGCTGGCCCGCGAGCGTGCCTGCTTGCGCCTCGGTCAGCGCGCCCACGCCGTTGCGCAGCATCTCGACGGACTCAGCCCGGGTGAACGGCCCGATGTTCACGGTCTGGCCAACATCGCGCCAGTTGGCGTCACGTGACGTGATCAGGATGTGCCCACCGCCGGAGGGCAGTGAGTCTTGCAGTTGGTCGGCTGACCCGGCGTTGTCAAAGACGATGAGCCAGCGGCTGTTCTCGCGCAGGGCGGCGCGAAGCCGGTCGACGGCTTCCGGAATCGGTGTCTCAGGGCTCGCGACGCCAGCATCGACCGCGAACGCGCTCAACTGGCCGTCAACGAGTTCCGGGCGCTCAGCGTCCACCCACCACACCTGGTCGTAGTCGCTGCGGTAACGGTGCACGAACTCGGTCGCGACCTGAGTCTTGCCGACCCCGCCCAGACCATGCAGCGCCTGCACGACAGTCCGGTCACCGGCTTGCAACTGCCGCCGGATGAGCTCCAGCTCATGTGAGCGCCCGGTAAACGCGGCGTTCCTCGGCGGAGCCGAAAACGCTTGTCCCAGCACGGGTTTGGCGGTGCGCTCGGCGCGCCACATCCCGACGCGCTCGACGGCGTGCATGAGCGCCCGCACGGTCGCGACCTCAGACAGCCCGAAGACGTCGGCGTAAAGCACAGGCCGGAAGATCGTTGGTATCTCGTCGAAAGGCTCAATCCGTAGCGGGATTAGCCGGTCGTCGCCGTCGGGACGAGACCACCACGCCCGCAACTCCTGTTTGGAGTATTTGTTTTCAAAGTAGACCCGCGAATAGAGCGCGACCATCCAGTCAGACTCGTCCAGCGCTTCCTCCATGCGCTGGACCCAGTTCTCCCCGCGCCGCCAATGGCGGTCAACGATCACGCGGTAGCCGGCGCCTTCCAGCCTTTCGGTTACCCAGTCGGCCCAGTCATCGTCCGGCCCGGCGTGCGAAATGAAGATGTCGTATTTTCGTGATCCAGCCACGGCGGCCTTAGACGAACTTCACGCCGAACAGATCGCCCGCTTCGATCAGGCTGGTTATTCCCTCGCCGCTCTCCACGAAAATCCACTCGTCGGCACCGGCCGGGTGAGCCCTTCGGATGAGCTTGCCGACGATCACCGCGCGGTGCCCGTCGCCGTAGTCGGCGTCGAGTTCATGGCGGGCGAACTCCCGCGTCGACCCGTCGGGCAGCACCTCAGAGAAGGTCACCAAGCCGTCGACGACGTCGGCGAACTTGTGCTCGACAGCGCCGGTCTGGATGTAGGCGACAAAGACCACCTTGGCGATCTCATCAACGACCAGGGGCAGGTCAGCGATGATCGTCTCATCCAGACTGCCCGAGCCGTGGGGACGGCGGCCCTGGCGGAACAGGGAAAGATCCTTGGATCTGATCCAGGCGTGGTGCACCGAGTAGTAGGGGTCGTGGCGGGGAACCGTGCCATTCTCGTCGACCATGAAAGCGGCGAGGTGGAAGAGCAGGTCGTCGGGTGACTTGTGGGCGTCGTAGGTGAGGCGTGCCTCCACTTTGGACGTTAGACCGGGCTCGTCAGCACGAAACGCCACGTTGATGCCGGTCTCATCGATGCCACCGGGGGAGTGCACGTGGTAGGCGGGCTCTGCGGGCACCCGGCTCGTTGGCGGGCCGGGCCGGCGAGATCCCGCCGTCGTCTTCCCCTGCCTCGTGGAATCACCGTTGCGGTCGGTCGGCATGTGCGCTCCATCCGTGTGTTGGCGTAGCTCCGGCTCCGAACCAGCCCACCACTGCACGAACCTGTTCCACATTAGCCACCCCAGCAGGCGAGTTCCGACCAATCACGGTACTGGACGAGCGCAACCGTCGATATAGACGATCGTGCCCGCATGTGGGCTGTCAGGTCAGGCCGCGGCCTTTTCGCTGTCGTAATAGTGGTAGAGCAGGTAAGCCGCGAGGGCACAGAGCAGGTGCCAGATCGCGTGTCCCTGCACGAAGGAGTGCGGCGCGCACAGCCAGTCCTTGGTGGCGTTCCAGATCGCGAACGCGACGAGAAGAGCGCCCAGCGAGGCGAAGGCGAAGCCGCGTGCCGAGGACGTTTCTCCCCGCCTCATGATGAGCGCTTCGAGGACGGTCGCCGCAAGAAGCAAAAGGCCAAAGGCGGCGTTACCTGAGTACCCCACGATGGGTATGTTGTTGCTCCAAAGGCCAGCGAGTTCGCAGAACGCTATGCCGACAACGAATAGTGCCGCGAACAGGGGCCACCCGCCGCGGAACCAGCGCTTCGCGGCGTAGGCGAAGATGAACGATGCCACCAGGTACATGCTGAGCATGTCGAGATGGCCACCGTTGGCGGATTGGGTGGCGTGCATCGCGGCGCTGGCCGGTCCTAATAGGACGACCACGCAGGCGTAGAATGTGGCCATCCGGCCCAGCCTGGCGCGGGCGCCGGCATGCCACGCGATCAGCAGCCCGGCGGCGACGAAACCGGCGTTGCTAAACGTGTTGGCTGGCTGGCGGACCAGCGCGTCGCGGGCGGCCTCACAGAAGTTCGCGCCGCGGCCCACGTCGGGGCCGAGCCAGCCTTGCCACACCGCGAGCGCCAGCAAAGCACAGGACACGACAGCGGTGGCTGCGGTGATGACGATCGGGGTGAGGTTACGCCGCATGGGCGTCACGCTACTGCGGCGCTTGGCGTCTGTCAGGAGTCCAAAAGGGACTTCATTCGCTTGGCGATCATCGCCGTCGCCCGCTGGGGCATGAGGCGCGAGAGCCGGTCGAGCAAACGGGCGTCACCTCCGATGCGCACGCGATAGCTTCCTTTCTCCACCGCCTCAACGATCTGCCGGCCGGCGTCAGCAGGAGTGGTCAGCTTCGGCTAGGCCCCGCCGGACTTGGCCTTGCGGTTGCCCATGCTGTCACCGGAGTTGGCCATGATGTTGGTGCCGATGAGTGCACCATGAAAAATTCTTTGCGGGTGGGCAATGCCAGCATGCTGAACATCTATAGCGCTAACGCCAGCGGTGGTTTGCTGGGCTGGGCGACGTTCCTGTCGAGCTATGGCGCCAGCCCGAGGATGGATGGGGTAGTGGTGCTCGCTGAGTCGCTACCCGGCGGCACCGCCTCGCCTTACAACCTTGGTGACACTGGTGCTCACGAGGTGGGCCACTGGCTCGGGCTCTACCACACCTTCCAGGGTGGCTGCGGTGTCAGCGGCGACTACGCCGCGGACACACCGGCTGAGTCGAGCCCCGCCTTCGGCTGCTCCGTCGGCCGCAACACGTGTGCCGCCTTGGGAAGCGACCCGATCCGCAATTTCATCGACTACACCGATGACGCGTGCATGCACGTCTTCACCCTCGGCCAGACGACCCGCATGGTGACGGCCTGGACCGCCTACCGGGCAGTGCGCTAGGTATGGCGAAGCTGGCTGGCCTCACGTGGCACTGAGGCCAGCCAGCCGGCGATTGTTCACTTGACGGCCCGTCACTTGCTCAGTAAATATTGACTCAATGAACACTGAGCTTTCTCTGGAGACACGGGCACGTGTGCACGCTGCTCTGGGCGATCCCGTGCGGCTCGCGATCGCGGACGCGCTCGCGGTCGGCGACGCCTCGCCGGGCGAGATCGCCGCCGGCCTCGGCCTGCCTTCCAACCTGATCGCCCATCACCTCAACGTTCTGGCTGAAGCGGGAGTGGCGGAGCGGACACGGTCAGAGGCTGACCGCCGCCGCACCTATGTGCGCCTGCTCCCACAAGCACTAGCCGCTCTGCGCACGCCGGCCCTGGCGACCCCGCGTCGCGTGGTTTTCGTCTGCACGCGCAACTCGGCCCGCTCTCAGCTCGCCGCGGCGTTGTGGGCCAGGCATAGCACCGTTCCGGCCGCATCCGCGGGCACCGATCCGGCGCCACGGGTGCACCCACGGGCGGTGCGAACGGCCAAAAAGCATGGGCTGCAACTCGATCCGGTCCATACGTCCCACGTCGATGACGTAACCCAAGCCGGTGACCTCGTCATCGCCGTGTGCGATCACGCCCACGAGAACCTGCCCACGGACGTGGTCCGGTTGCACTGGTCCGTCCCCGATCCCGTTCCCGCCAATACAGACGACGCATTCGAAACGGCATACGCCGATCTCGCCGCCCGCGTTGAGCGGCTCACCCCAGCCATCCCTGCCAAGGAGCGGTCATGAGCACATACACCGAACTTTCCATCGATCAGCAGCTCGCGTTGCGGACAGCGGCGGCGAAACTGGCCGATGACTTCGCAGGCATCTACGGACCGGAAACCATCGAGCGGTTCCTGCACTCCAGTTACGACCAGTTCGCGACCCAGTCGAGCATCGCCCAATTCCTGCCCCTGCTAGCCGAACGCTTTGCCCGGCAACGTCTGCACGCACTGGCCAAAGTGGAAGGAAAGCGTAACGACGGTAAGCCCGTGGCGCTTTTCCTTTGCGTCCACAACGCGGGCCGCTCACAGATGGCCCTGGGTTTCTTCCAGCACCTGGCTGGAGACCGGGCCGTTGGCTGGTCCGGCGGTTCCGAACCGGGGCTGTCCGTCAATCCTGCCGCGATAGAGGCGATGGCGGAACGGGGCATCGACATCACGGGTGAATACCCAAAGCCGTGGACGGACGAGGTAGTGCGCGCCGCCGATGTCATTATCACCATGGGCTGCGGCGACGCCTGCCCGATCTTCCCCGGAATCCGTTATGAGAACTGGGATTTGGACGACCCAGCTGGACAAGACGTCACACACGTGCGCCCGATCCGTGACGAGATCGAACGCCGCGTAAGGCAGCTTCTCAGCGAACTCAACGTCCCAGCCGCTTAAGCGGGAAGGAGTTCCTTGACTAGCTTCTCGACGCGCTGACGGATTTCGTCGCGGACCGTGCGCACGACCTCGATCGGCTGGCCAGCCGGGTCGGTGAGAACCCAGTCCTCATAACGCTTTCCGGGGAAATAGGGGCACGCGTCGCCACAGCCCATCGTCACGATGACGTCGGATTCCTGTGCCGTCTCGTATTCGAGCTTCTGCGGAATGTTGCCGGTGATGTCGATGCCGACTTCGGCCATCGCCTCGACGGCGACCGGGTTGATGGACTCCTTGGGCGCCGATCCGGCTGACAGGACCCGGACCTTGTCTCCGGCCAGCTGCCGCAGCCAGCCGGCCGCCATCTGCGAGCGGCCAGCGTTGTGGACACACACGAAGAGCACCGTTGGTTTAGACATGCTGAGGCTCGCTTTCTACGGCCGTGGGATAGAACACGGCGATGAGGCCGATCGCGGCGATCATGCCAATAGCTTGGGCGGCAACGAATCCGGGCACGCTGGCGGGAGCTATCCCGGCATAAGTGTCGGTGAAGGCCCGGCCAATGGTCACCGCGGGATTGGCGAATGATGTGCTTGACGTGAACCAGTAAGCCGCACCGATATACGCACCAACGGCGGCGGGGATGACCGCGGCTCGCCCGTTGCGGAGCAAACTCACGATGACGACCAGAAGCCCAGTGGTAGCAACGATTTCGGCCAGCCAGAGGCTGGAGCCATCGCGAGCCGTCTGTGACCATGAGACGGCTGACAGCCCGAACATGAGGTTGGCCAGCACGGCACCGCTTATCGCACCCGCGGTCTGGGCCACGGCATAGACGCCAACTTCGCGCAAAGTCAGTCCTGTGCGGCTGCTGCGCCCCAGCCACCAGTCCACAAGGGACACCACCGGGTTGAAATGCGCGCCCGAAACCGGCCCGAAGACAGCGATGAGGACGGCGAGCCCGAAGACGGTGGCCGTTGAGTTGGCGAGCAGTTGGACCGCGCCATCTGGGGAAAGCTTGTGCGCCATGATGCCGGACCCGACGACCACGGTGACCAGGCTTGCGGTGCCGGTGAACTCGGCCGCGGCACGCCGCCACAGGGCGATCATGCGCACTCGCGATAGATGTCAGCGTTAGCCCTGGCGGCTTCGGCGAGCGCGGAAAGTTGTGCCGCGGCTTGGCCGAGCAGCTCATGATTGAGGCGGTAGAAGGTGAACCTGCCGCGATTCTCGCCCTTGATCAGGCCAGCCTGGCGCAGCACCCGCACGTGGTTAGACACGTTGGGCTGCTTCAGCTCCAGGTCTTCGACGAGGTGGCACACACACGCTGGCCCCTGGGCCAGGACGCGCACGATCTGGGCGCGGACCGGATCGGCCAGCAAGCCCGCGAGCATGGACACATCATTGTCAGCTGATATCAGCACGGTGTGATGCTACGAGGAGCCCGAGCGGTCGCCGCAAGGGTGTGGCAGACAAGTTCACCAGGTGTTCACGTGCTTAGAACGGCAGCCAGGGCGCGCATCGCGTCAGGCATCGGCCGGTACCAGACCCAGGTGCCGCGGCGGTCGCCTTCGATGAGCCCGGCTTCCCGCAGGACCTTGAGGTGATGCGAAATCGTCGGCCCAGACACGTCAAAAGCGGGGGTCAGGTCGCACACGCAGGCCTCGCCTCCCGCGGCGGAGGTGATCATCGACAGCAGCCGCAGGCGGATCGGGTCACCCAGCGCTTTGAACATGGGCGCCAGCGTTTCGGCCTGCCCGGAGTCAAGGGCGGCGGCCGCGAGCGGCTCGCAGCAGGCGCCGGTCGAGGTGTCCAGGACCACAAGCTGTTTCGACATGCCTCTAGGTTGACAGATATCTAAACAGGGTGCAAGCTAGGTCCTGCACATCTGATTAGACAATCATCTAGACAGCGGAGGCGTCATGACTAGACAGGGATGTTGTAACTAGGGTTAAATCGTCTATCGGCGATTAACGATGATGTTGGAGTGAAACGTGGAGCTGCTCGACCGGGCCAGTGCCCAGGAGTACGCGTCGTGGTTCAGGGCGCTGGCGGATCCGTCGCGGGTGCAGCTCGTCGAGCTGCTGGCTCGCACAGGTGCACCCATGAGCGTCGGCGAGATCGTCGCCGTCATGGGCCTCGCTCAGTCCACGGTCTCGCAACACCTGAAGATCCTGGCCGACGTGCGCTTCGTGCTGTCCGAACCGGACGGCAACGCCCGCCGCTACCGGATCAACAAAAACTGCATCAGTTGTTTTCCCAGTGCCGCTGACCTTGTCATGGGCAGACCGGCGCCCCCCAAAATCTAAAAGGAGATTTCTGCCGTGAGCACCACATCAGGACTTCCCGTCGCCATCATCGGGGCCGGTCCGGTCGGGATGGCCGCCGCCGCTCAGCTTGCCGCCCGTCACCTCGACTTCGTTGTGCTGGAAGCTGGTGACCGCATCGCCTCTTCCATCGCCGAGTGGGGACACGTGCGGCTGTTTAGCCCCTGGCAATACAACACCGACGCCGCGGCCCGGGCGCTCCTCGAGGCCACCGGCTGGACGGCGCCAGACCCGCAACACCTTCCGACCGGCGACGACCTCATCGCTGATTATCTCGCGCCGCTGGCCGCGCACCCGGCCATCGCACCACATATTCGTTACCGCACCACGGTTTCCGCGATCGCCCGGCAGGGCTTTGACAAAGTGCGCACCGCCGGCCGGGAAGAGGCACCGTTCCTCCTGCGCCTGTCCGACGGCAGCGAAATACTGGCCCGCGCGGTTATCGACGCCTCAGGGACGTGGCGCACGGCGAATCCGCTGGGCGGCAACGGTCTTGAGGCTCACGGCGAGACCGAAGCCCGCCTGGACAACCGGATCTTCGACGGCATGCCTGACGTTTTGGGTAATCTGCGGAACGCGTTCGCCGGTAAGACAGTCGCTGTCGTGGGAGCGGGTCACTCAGCCACTGGCACGTTGCTCACGTTGGCCGAGCTGGCCACACAGGAGCCGGGAACCGAGGTGCACTGGGTGGTGCGGGCGCCAAACCCTTCGCGTGCCTATGGCGGTGGCGCCGCCGACGCGCTGCCCGCCCGGGGATCGATTGGCACACACGTCAAGGCGCTCGTCGAAAGCGGCAAGGTGACCGTCCACACTGGATTCTTCGTGCACGAGGTCACGGGCGACAGTCTGGTATCGGCCGATGGGCAGAAGGTTCCCGCTGATGTCATCGTCAACGCGACCGGTGCCCGGCCCGACCACGCGGTGGCCAGCGAGCTGCGTCTCGACCTGGACCCCATCCTGGGCTCGACGCGCGCACTGGCACCGCTGATCGACCCGAACAAGCATTCCTGCGGCACGGTTCCGCCCCACGGAGCCGACGAGCTTGCCCATCCTGAGCCGGGCTTCTACGTTGTCGGGGCCAAGTCCTATGGCCGGGCGCCAACGTTCCTGCTGGCAACCGGATACGAGCAGGCACGGTCCGTTGTCGCCGCGATTGACGGCGATTGGGAGGCGGCCCGCGACGTCCAGCTCGAACTGCCCGAGACCGGAGTGTGCTCGTCCAGCAACGCACAGGGTCTCGCGACCGGTGTCCAAGGTGGACTGCTCTCCCTGCCGCTCGTTAGCGCGACGGCTAGCGGCAGCGCCTGCTGCGGCTAACGATGACCGCCACCCTCATTCCGGCCGCCGGCTCGCCAGCTGGCGGCCGGTCATCGTCGCCGCGCGTCTTGATCGCCGTGCTCGCCATCACCCAGACCGTCGGATACGGCGTGGTCTTCTACGCCTTTCCCGTCCTCCTCACACCGATCGCCCGCGACCTTGGCCTGAGCACCGCGGCGGTGACCGGCGCCCTGACCGCCGCGATCGTGGCGGCCGCGGCGGCATCCATCCCCGTTGGACGCTGGCTCGACCGGCACGGCGGCCGGACCTTGCTGACCGTGGGTTCCCTCTGCGCCGCACTGCTCGTGCTGGCGTGGTCGCAGGTCACCACTGCCTGGCAGCTCTATGCGGTGTTCACGTTGCTGGGTCTTGCCGGGGCCACGATGCTTTATGAGGCGGCCTTTCCCGTCATCGTCGCCGCGACCGCTCCGCAGCGGCGTGACAAAGCATTGCTTGCCGTCACCATCGTCGCGGGCTTCGCCTCAAGCATCTTCTTTCCGTTAACGGGACTGCTGCTGGAACGCTTCGGCTGGCGCACCGCCTTGATGATCCTGGCCGCGCTGCTCGCGGTGGTAACCGTGCCCGCGCATTTCCTGGCCGTTCCGGGACGGCGGGAACACCGAACCCGGCTGGCCGCTGCTGCACCTGGCGCCGGGGTCGGCGAAGCATTGCGGGACAAGACTTTTTGGCTTCTCGCCGCCGCTTTTGTGGTGCATGCCGCGGCGATAAACGCCGTGGGCGTCTTGCTCGTGACCTATCTGCGGCAGGCGGGGCACGCGGCTACGGTCGCCGCGACGCTAGCGGGCCTGCTCGGCATCCTGTCGGTCACCGGGCGGGTCGTGCTGACGGGACTGTCCAAACGCCACGGTATGGCCACCATCACCGCCGTCGTGTTTGGCGTGCAGGCCGTGGGCGCGGCGGCATTGCCGTTTCTTGGCCGCAGCGTCGCCGGTGCGGCGGCCTGTGTTGTCGCTTTCGGCCTCGGTTTCGGGGTGGCGACCATCGCCCGGCCCGCGCTGCTAGCGGCCCGCTACGGCACGACCCGTTATGCCACGATCGCCGGGGTGATGACCGTGCCGGTGACCCTCGGCAAGGCCGGCGCCCCACTGGCAGCGGCCGCGGTGGCGCCCAACGTGTTCGTGATGGTTAGCGCGATCGCCTGTGCGGCGAGTGCGCTGTTGCTGCTAGGGGCATCGAGGAAAAGCACATCGCGATAGGGTGGCTCGCATGCCTAAGCCCAGCCGCATTCTCCTCGTCGCTGCCTTGGCCGGTCTTCTGCTCGGTCCGCTGGATCTGATCGCCCAGCGGGAATTGCCCTATCCGTGGGCCAACCTGGCCAACTCCAGCGCGGTCTGGGCCATCGCGGCCTTCGCCGTCGGCCGGTGGGTGGGGCGGCAACGCTTTTGGCCCGCGCTAGCGGCGGTGATCTGCCTGCTGGTCGCTGTTGAGAGCTATTACGCGGCCGCGTCACTGATTCAAAACGACAGCTGGGAAAACCTTTGGGGCGAAGCGACGCTGCTGTGGCTGGGCTTTGGTGCACTCGCCGGGGTCATCTTTGGTACTGCCGGCGCGTGGTCACGTGACGGCGAAGGTGTCCTGCGCCACGTGAGCCAGGCCGTGCCGAGTGCGGTTCTGCTCGCCGAGGCGGCGGTGCTGTGGCAGCGCAGCGGGAATCACGACGGCAGCTATCGCACGGACAGCCTGCAAACCGCCGCGATCAATGCTGTGCTGGCGATCCTGGTGCTGTTTTGGGTCAGCCGTGGGGTACGGGAACGTGGCCTGGCGCTGCTCGCTGCCGTACCCCTTGGCGTTATTGGGTTTGGTGCTTTCGCTCTGGCTGGTTTCGGGGCTTGACCTAGTGCGGCGGTCAGGCACCGCTAAACTCTGCGCATGCCTGGGTACGGGTTCGAGCCGGTGCTGGTGGAAAACGATTGGTACGACGGGCCACGCAGCGGGCTTGCCTACGTCTGGGGCAAGGTTTGTTACTTCCAGTGCGTGCGCGGCTACTCCCGGCCAGGAGATGCTGTCGATGAGTTTCACGTGTGGCCTGCCAGTGAGGAAGCGGTGGCCTGGGAACAGGAGCAGTGGGCCATCTTCACCGACTGGAACGATGAATTCGAAGCTGGAACCACCACTGTCCAAACGCATCCCGCTCGTGGCGGCATCAACGGCCGCTACGACCAGCTGCAACGGTTGCTGGCCCCACACCGGGTGCCGCCACCAAACGCCCGCAGAGCCTTCGCCGAGTTGCGGTTCATGGAAGTGGACAAGCGGTTTCATCGCGACGGCCCTGACTACGAATGCCAGTGGTTAGCGCTCTGAAAAGCTACGATCTCGCGAATGGGAACCCTCGTTTGTGTCATGGCGCATCCTGACGATGACGCCTATGGCATCGCCGGCAGCGTCGCTCTGCTAAGGGATGACCCCGCGTTCCGGTTCGTGATGGTGCATGCCACCGACGGTGGTGCGGGAGACATCCGCGAAGGTTTCCCGGCCACGCGCGAAACCCTTGGCGCGGTGCGCCGTGGCGAAACCGCGGCGGCCTGGCGTGCCGTGGGCCGGGTGCCTGACCGGCATGAGTGGCTCGGCTATCCCGACGGTGAACTGGCTAACGTGTCCTTTGAGGAGCTATCCGGGCGGGTCGAGGCGATCCTCGCCGAAGAGCGAGCCACTGTGGTCCCGACGTTTGGCCCCGACGGCATCTTCGGCCACCCGGATCACATCACCATTGGTGCCGCGACCGATGCGGCGTTTCTCCGGCTGGTGGAAAGAGGACAGTCCAGCCTCAAACGGCTGTGCCACGGGATTATCCCGGAATCGGTGTTCAGCCGGTGGAACAGCCAGCGTCTCAAGATGGGCCTGCGACCGTTTGACCCCACCGCGATGTACCACATGCGTGGTGTGCCCGACGAGGAAGTCGACATCACCATCGACACGTCGCCGGTGTCCAAACGGGTGGTGGCTGGCTTGCTGGAGCATCGAAGCCAGCACCATGTCATCATCGACGACCCGACAGATGTTGAGCGGTGGGAACGGATCGTCACCCGGGAATGGTGGTCGATCGCGTGGCCGGATTACGAAGGGCCGATGCTCGCCGGTTTGTTCGAAGCCTTGCCGGACGGCGAATGATCCACTCCGCCACGGCGATGTTGATGAGCCAGCCGGCCCCCATGGCATAGGTGCGAAGCCCGGTGATCGTCTGCTGCCCCGTGACGAACGCCAGCGGCAGGTGGGTGAAGACCTGCGTTCCCGCGCCCAGCCCGATGGCGTAGGCGCGAATCATCCAGGCGCGGTGAGTCTGGATGTCGCGGCGGCGGATCGCTATGACGGCAAGGACAATCCCGGCCGCCATCGCTGAGCCGAAGATCAGGCGCATGACGTTGACGGCCATGCTGTCGGTGGCGGGCAAGGCATAGAAAACAGTCATCCATATGCCCGAAAGAGCGGCCAGCAGTCCACAGGGGACAAGTACCCGGCCCGCCGCGCGGTGCCAGCCTGGTCTGCGGCGGCGGAAATCGGGCGCGAACTGGAACGCTCCGAGCAGGCTGTAGATGGTGACGCTGACGATGTGCACGACTATCGGCACGGGCGAGCCGACGAACCGGGCGTTGGCCTCAGTCACGTCAGGGCCACCGGCCAACTCGGCGACGCGCACCGCGCCGAAGATGATGGGCACGGCGCCCAAGGCGAGTAAGGAGAAGGGGATGAGCCGTTTCATACCCGTAATCGTCGCCGTGGCAACGGTTTAGCGGATCGCTCCACAGGCTCAAGGCTTCTCGTGCTTAAGCACTAGCGTTTTAGGCCTTTTTGACGCGGTTCGTTTCGTAGGCCCACATCGCGATCTCGACCCTGTTGCGGGCGCCGAGTTTGGCCATGAGGTTGGCGACGTGTGTCTTCACCGTGCTGAGGCTGATGTATAGCTCGGCGGCGATTTCGCTGTTGGTCTTGCCGCGCGCGGTGGCCAGCAGCACCTGTTCTTCGCGGTCCGTTAGCGGTTCGATGGGCTGTTTCGGGGGCGAGCCGGAGGCGAAGGCCTTTAGCAGCCGCACGGTGATGTTCGGCGCGATCAGCGCGTCGCCGTTGGCCGCGGCGTGTATCGCCTGGGACAGCAGCTGTGGTCCAGCATCCTTGAGCAGGAAGCCGCGAGCCCCTGCCTGCAACGCTCCGTAGACATATTCGTCGAGGTCGAAGGTCGTGATGATGACGACGGCTATCCCGGTGCCGGCCAGCTGGCGGGTGGCCTCAATGCCGTCCATGCCTGGCATGCGGATGTCGAACAGGCACACGTCGGGACGCAGCCGCCGGGCGAGGCTGACGGCTTCGCGGCCATCGGCAGCCTCGCCAACGACTTCGATGCCCGGCTGGACGTTGAGGATCATCGTCAGTCCGGTTCGGACGATCTCCTGATCGTCGGCGACCACCACGCGGATGCTCATGTGGGCAGCACGACGTCGACGGTCCAGCCTTTGGCGGGGCCGGGACCGGCCGTTAACGTGCCGCCGAGCAAGGTGGCGCGTTCGGTCATGCCAATCAGCCCGTACCCAGGCTTCGCCTGCTCTGAGCTGGCACCGTTGTCGCTGACGCGCAGCCGCACGGTGGTCTCGTTAGCGGTGACGCTCACCTCGATACGGGTGGCGTGCCTGGCGTGCCGCCGCGCGTTCGTCACCGATTCCTGGGCCAGACGGTAGATCGCGGTGCCAATAGCGCTGGGCACGTTGTCCACGTCGCCGGAGATCGTGACCTCGACGGACGGTCCGCTGCCGGCCTCAAGCTGGAGCAGGTCGCTTACACGGGGGCTGGGCCGCAATGCCGCGCCCTCGTCCTGGCGCAGCACATGAACCAGGGCACGCATTTCAGCGAGGGCTTGTGATGCCTCGGATTCGATGAGGCGCAACGCTTTCGCGGCACTGTCCGGATCGGACGCCGCGACCGCGAGACCGGCCTGGGCGCGGATCGCCATCGCGGACACATGATGGGCGACGGTGTCGTGCAGGTCGCGGGCGAGGCGTTCGCGCTCCAGAAGCCGGGCCTGATCCAGCTCACGCGCGCGTGCCTTGGCCCGGTAGCGCAAAGCCATAGCCAGGGCCGACACGGCGAACAGAACGCCGGCGCCGCCCACGGTGTCGCTGAGCGGCACGTGCCCAAAGGCCAATGACAGAGCCATTTTCACGACAACGATCGCGGTGCCGAGCACGATCTGCCGCCCGGATCCCCAGCGGTACAACGCGAAAGGCAGGAGCAGCACGAAAACCAGCGAGCCCAGTTGCGGCTGCTCGCCTCCCGTGACAAACGGGGCAAGACCGGTCACGGTGAAGGCTGCCGCCACCATCAGCAGGGGATAGCGCCGCCGCCACACCACGGCCGGGACGGCGAGGAGCGCCAGCGCGAGGCACACACCCCGCCAGGGCAGCCCGGGCCGTAACGTCACCTCTAGTACGGCGGCAACCGCGAGCACGCCGCCGAGCGCGAAGTCACGCCAGCCTGTGGCCGGGTAGGGCGGGCGGGGCTCATCCCAGAGGGAATGCCAGGTGGCGTGCACACAGCCATCCTACGAACCGGGCTGTCCTGCCAGATCCGCCCAAAGTACGACCGTTTTGTCCTAGCGGTAGCTCCAGCTCTCCTCTTCGTCGGGCACGAGCGGGTGCCAGTTGCGGTCTTCGGCCTCGGCTTCCGGTCCACGCCACCGCGAAGCGCTAAAGATCGAGATCACGAGCATGGCGCCGGCGAAGGCCAGCAATCCACTCGTGAGCGGGGTGGCGAGATTGACCGGATAGCCCTGGATTTCCCATTCCGTGGTGAAGAGGTCTACCGCCTGCACGTGCTTGAGATACATAAATGTGGATGCCATGAGGTAGATGGTGCCGGTGAACATCGCACCCGTCGGTGAGGTTCGCAGCGTGGCGATCAGCCCGCCGAGCAGGCCAGCTCCAGCGAGCACGCAGCCGCCGACAAGCAACTGGCCCGGCATGCTGCTCTGGCTGGGAAGCGCCTTCTCGGTCGCACCCTGGCCCACGGCGACGAGAAGCCAGACAAGAGGGGTTACGACAATTCCGGTGAGGAGACTCCATGTGTGCCGCATGCCGGTGCACCCTACCCGCACACGTCCGTTCGGACTAGTCGAGGCGCCGATCGGCCGATGCCCAGCAGGCCGGTATCGTGGCGTGAGTGCGGGTGACGACGTGGAATGTGAACTCCGTCAAGCAAAGGCTGCCCCGGTTGCTGCCGTGGCTCGATGAGCGCCAGCCCGACGTGCTGTGCCTGCAGGAGACCAAACTGACCGACGACGCTTTCGACGCGTTGCTCGGCGCGGAACTGTCACAACGTGGTTATGAAGTGGCCACTCACGGTGAAGCCCAGTGGAACGGGGTCGCGATCCTTTCCCGCGTCGGGCTCGACGATATTGTGCGCGGCATCCCCAACGGGCCCGGGTTCCCGCATCCGGAGGCCCGGGCGGTCTCGGCCACGTGTGGCGGCGTTCGCGTGCACTCGGTGTATGTCCCGAATGGACGGACGCCCGACTCCGATCACTATCACTACAAGCTCGCGTGGCTGACCGCGTTGCGGGACATGGTGGCCGCCGGACCGGACGCCGCGATCGTTTGCGGGGACGTGAATATCGCTCCCGCTGACGCGGACGTGTTTGATCCCAGCGCTTTCCTCGGCAGTACGCATGTCACGCCGCTGGAACGGGCCGCACTCGCCGAGCTGCAAGCCATTGGGCTGCATGACGTCGTGCGCGATCGCTGGCCGGACAAGCGCGTGTTTACCTACTGGGACTACCGGGCAGGCATGTTCCACAAGGACCTGGGCATGCGCATCGACCTCATTCTCGCCTCCGGCCCGGTGGCCAGCCGGGTGCGGGCGGCCTGGGTAGACCGGCACGCGCGCAAGGGAACCGGCCCCAGCGATCATGCTCCCGTCATCGTCGATCTGGACGAGGCGCCCGACGGTGACATTGGGCCGGTCGTGCCGCCGCCTTCCGCGCCCGCCAAGCGGGGCCGGTGACGATGCGGCTGCACGTCGGGTGTGCGATGTGGACGCTCAAGCCGTGGTTCAACGCGAAGCTGCCTTCCGCGCAACGGCTGCGTTCCTATGCCAGCTGGTGCAACGCGGTTGAGGGCAACACGACCTTTTACGCCACGCCCACGCGCGAGACGGTCGCGTCGTGGGCGAGCCAGACCAGTCCCGATTTCCGGTTCGTCATCAAGTTGCCCAAGACGATCACGCACGAGAGCCGCCTGACCGGCGACCCCCGGGCGTTTCTCGACGCCATCGAACCGCTCGGCTCCCGGCTGCATCTGCTGTGGCTGCAACTGCCGGGATCGTTCGGGCCAGCCGATGTCCCTGTGCTGGAACGGTTCCTGCGCCGGCTGCCGTCGTCGCACCGCTACGCCGTCGAGGTGCGCCACCGCGCCTTCTTCGAAGACCCCGAACCTTTAGAGGGGGTACTAAGTGAGCTGTCCACCGAGTGGATCCCCTTTGACACCAACACTTTCTTCCAGCAGCCGCCGACGAGTGACGCTGAACGCGACGCTTGGTCGAAGAAACCGCGCATGCCGCGGCGCACTGTCGCGCTGACGGACCGCCCGGTGGTGCGTTACCTCGGCAGGGACGATCCGATACAGACAGTCGCGGGTTGGCAGCCGTGGATCGGGATCGTCGAGCGGTGGCTGCGCGAAGGGCGCTCGCCGACAGTGTTCCTCCACACACCCGACAATGCTGACGCGCCCGAGTTGGCCCGCCGCTTCCATGACGAGGTCCGGGTCCGGGTGCCTGAGCTGGACCCGCTGCCGGAGCCGGAGCCGGCCGGGCCGCTGACGCTGTTCTAGTTTCGTCCCCCGGCGTCACGGGTATTCCTTTGGCATGGCGATGGTGTCGGACTGGTTCCTCAAACCGGCCGAGCGTGGCAATTCGGCTACCCGCATTGATTCCGGCAAACCTGACGGCACCGCATGGACCGCGGGCAACATCGTCATTCCGCTGATCGACGGGCACAGTTACTTCGCGCGGCTACGCGAAGTGCTGGCCGGGACTCGCCGCGGCGATGTCGTCATGTTCACCGACTGGCGCGGCGACGCCGATGAGAAGCTGGCCGGCCCAGGCACCGAAGTGTCAGCCATCCTTGGCGCGGCGGCGGAACGCGGCGTCATCATCAAGGGCCTGATCTGGCGGTCCTATGACGACAGACTGGCCTTTAGCGCTGCAGCCAATCGGGGGCTAACCGACGCGATTCAGGCCGCAGGCGGCGATTGCCTGCTGGACATGCGCGTCAAAGTCGGCGGCTCACACCATCAGAAGCTGTTCGTCGTCAGGCATGCCGGGCGCCCTGAACTCGACGTCGCGTTCGTCGGCGGGATCGATCTGTGCCACGGCCGCAATGACGGCAATGTCCACGACGGCGATCCGCAGCCCGTGCTGATGGCGCCGCAGTATGGGCCGCGCCCACCCTGGCACGACGTGCAGGCCGAGATCCGTGGTCCCGCCGTGGCCGATGTCGAAACCGTGTTCCGGGAACGGTGGAACGACCCGGCTGAGCTGTCGCGCCATCCTGCCCGGCGGCTGCGCGATCTCGTCGACCGCCGCAAAAGCAAGGCCAGCAAGCTTCCCCGCCGCATGGCGGACCCGCCAGCGGCGGCGGCACCGTCGGCGGTGGACACCGGAGCGGTCACCCAGCACGTGCAGATTCTGCGCACCTACCCACGGCTGCGGGGAACGCCCTACCCCTTCGCGCCGCGCGGGGAGCGCAGCATCGCCCGCGGCTACCTCAAGGCACTCAAGCAGGCCCGGCGGCTCATCTACGTCGAGGACCAGTATCTGTGGTCGAGCGAAGTTATCGGCCCGTTCGCCGAAGCACTGCGCTCCAACCCGGACCTGCACATGATCGCGATCGTGCCGATGTACCCCGACTCACCGAGCCGTTCGGTGGCCGACGCTCAGGCACACGGCAGGCATGCCGCGCTCAACGTGCTGTGGGAGGCCGGCGGGGACCGGGTCGCCACCTACGGGGTCGAAAACGCTTGCGGCACACCGATCTACGTGCACGCGAAGGTGTGCGTCATCGATGACACGTGGGCGACCGTGGGCTCGGACAACTTCAACCTGCGTTCATGGACCTACGACAGTGAACTCACTTGTGCCGTCTATGACCAGACCAGCGGCGACGGCTTCCCACGGCAGTTGCGCCTGGCGCTTAGCCAGGAACACTTGGGACTAACCGAGCCGGAGGGACTGGAAGATCCCGCGATCGCGTTCGCGGCTTTCGCGCGGTGTGCCAAGGAACTTCAGGCCTGGCACGACAGCGGCGGCATCGGTGAACGCCCGGCGGGACAGCTGCGTCCTTACGAACAGCCGGATCTGCCGAGATGGCGGCGCCCCCTGGCGCGGGCGCTCTACCGTGCGGTCTGCGACCCGGATGGCCGGCCGACACGGATGCGCCTGGCTGGCCGTTTCTGAGCCACGCTCACGGCGATAATCCATAGCAGACAGACGGTCAGGCCCAGGCGTTCCAAGGTGCCCGTGACGACATCGCGGCCGGTGGCGAGAATCGAGATAGCGGTGCCGAGCAGTAACGGCCAGCTGATGGCCAGCGCCACGACCGACAAACGCCTGGTCCCGCCAGCCGACTGCCAGGCCAGCGCGAGCATCGCGAGCGCGCACGCACCGACGCCCGCCGTGCTGCCCGCCGCGTGAACGAGATCGCTAACCGTGGACTCCTCGTGAGGCGGCAGCGGACAGCCCTGCGTGCACGGAACCGCTGCCGATAACGCGATCGCGGGCGCGGCGACCACGAGCGCCAGGGCGGCCAGTGGGGCCGCCTTGCGGTAAGCCCAGGCGAGCAGGCCAGCCGAGGCGGCGATGGACAGCACGCTAAGCGTGTAGAGCGTGGCGCGGCCCGTGCCAGGGACACCGCCTTCGCTCACATAACTTTCGAAACCGAGTGGCCAGACCGACAACACGAGCCCGAGAACGGCGAAACAGCCAAGGAACAGGGCCGCGAGGGGGATCACGCGTCCAAGGGTAGCCTTGCCGACGTGGAGGTCCAGCAGCTGCTCGGCAAACACCTGCCCGGCTATGCCATCGAGACCGTGAGTCTGCTGGGCGAAGGCTGGGACAACGTCGCCTATGAAGTCAACGGTGAACTGATCGTCCGCTTCAGCAAGGATGACGATCCGGTGCGGGCGGTTTCGCGGGAAGCGGCGGTGCTTTCCGTGGTGCGGCAATGGTCGACGCTGGCGGTGCCGCACCTTCTGTTTTCTGATCCGGGGGCGGGCGCACTCGCGTACCCCAAGCTAAAGGGTTTGCCCTTGAATGAATGTCAAGGGATCGACGCCCACGCGGTGGGCCGGGTGCTGGCTGAGTTCCATCGCGGGCTTCACGGCGCTCCGCTAGCCGATATCGCCGGCACCGATGACGAACCGTTCCAGGATCACCTGGCCGAAGCGGCAGCAGACTATGCGCTAGTCGCCGAGCTGGTGCCGCAACGGTTTCGCCCTGCCATCGCGCGTTTTCTCGACGCGGATCCGCCGCCACGGGGCAAGGAATTAGTGTTCTGCCACAACGACTTGGGTGCCGAACACATCCTCGCCAGCGACGCGGGCGAACCGCAGGCGGTCATTGACTGGACCGACGCGGCGATGGCCGATCCAGCCCGCGACCCCGGTCTCCTCTTGCGCGACCTCGGCCCGGAGGTGTTTGAGGCCATGAATCCTGGCGACTGGGCGCCGCGTTCGTGGTTCTACGCGCGCTGCTCGGTGCTCGGTGACATCGCCTATGGCGTGCGCGAACGCCAGCCCCACTATCGCGATGAGGGGCTGGCGTCGCTGGTGCACCTGTTTTCAGAGCAGGCCGGCTAGCAGATCGGCGGCGCGGGAAGCACCGTCTGTCTCCACGGGACGGTATTTTGTCTCGCGCCCGATCTCGGTCGCGATCGCTTCGGCCAGGCTGTCCGGGTTGAGGTCTTCGTAGTCGAGCCGCCTGCCCGCGCCATAGCGGCTCAGGCGGTGCGGCACGTGGAAGTTCTGCTCGAAGTGGTGCCGCAGCGGGATGTAGAGGAACGGCCGCTGGGCGGCGGTCAGCTCCATGCACGTCGTGAGTCCACCTTGGACGATCGCCAAATCGCTTGCCGCCAAGTGCTTATAGAGATCCGGGACGAACGCACGTACTTCGAGCCCCGGGCGTTGCCCAATGGCTGATGGGTCGAGTCGTGGCCCGGTGACGACAATCATGCGCAGATCGCTGACGCGTTTGGCCGCTTCGCCGTAAGCCTCCACGACACGGCGCAGCAAGTGGCCGCCGACTCCGGAGCCGCCAACCGTTACCACGCATACCTTATCGTCTGGATCAAAGCCAAGTTCCGCACGCAGTGCCTCCCGGTCGGCGACCGTGCGGGGGTCAAATCCGGTGACATAACCCGCGAAGTCATAGTGCGCACGGGTCCAGTCGGGGATGAGCGGCAGCCCTGGCCCAAACCGGTGCGGCACGACATCGTCCGGGTTGCCAACGAAAATTGCCTTGTCCCGCAGGCGGGGATAGCGTGCGATGTGCTCGATCATTTCGGCGTTGTAGTCGGCGGTGACGAGTTCTTCGCGCTGGCCTCCGCTGGGCATCGGCAGATTGCCCACGAAATCGGTGAGCCACGCGTAGGCGAACCGTTTGAGTTCCGGGTTCTCGTGCAGGAAGTGGTCGACGTCCCACGCCTCGTCGCCGATGACGAGGTCATAGGGCTCTTCACTGACCACGTCTTGGAACACCATGAAGTTCGCGACGAGGATCTCGTCCATGCGGCGTATGGCTTCGAAGGCATGCAGGTCATGCTCGCCGGCCTCGCGTTCGATGTGCGCTGACTCGTTGGCGAGCCAGTGGCTAGCGGGATGCAAGCGTTCCCCGGCGTCTTCGAGCACCCGTGTCACCGGATGCTGGGCCAGCCAGTCGATCTGAACGCCGGGATGGCGCTCGCGAAGCGCCGCCGCGATCGCGACGTCGCGCCGCGCGTGCCCGAGGCCGATCGGTGAGGATAGGTAGAGCACGCGCTTAGGCCGGTTGCTCCAGCGTTGCCACGTCTGCGTTTTCGCCGCTGTGGGCGTGAGCCGCCGCGCGAAGTCGTGGATCAGCAGATTGACTTTCACCGGATCGCGGGCCAGCGGGATATGGCCCGCTCCTTGCATCACCACGAGTTCCCCGCCGGTCAGTTCCGCGAGGATCTCGCTGCGGCGCACCGGGCTAACCCGGTCCTCGTCACCGTGGATCAGCAGCACGGGAGTCGTTAAGCGAGCACACCAATCGGTGACCTCCGCGGTGCTGGGCCAGCGGGCATGACTTTTCGTCGCGAGCACGCTGCCGCTGGTCTCGAGCCCCCACGCGACGCCGTCTTCGATCTGCTTGGTCGAGTGCGGTTCGGAAAAGCATTGGCCCATAAAGAACCAGAGGAAGTCTTCGTAGCTTTCCCGCCAGTACTCCCGGTTGTATTTGGCCCAGTGCTCGGCTGGGTCTGTCTTGACAAGAGGGACCTGAGATGGCGCGACCTGGGGCAGTGGCCCATCGACTCTCGCCGTGCTGGCTTCCCTGGCCGGATGCGGCGCGGGAATGGCGACCGTCGGTCCAATTAGGACAGTGCCGAGCACCCGGTCAGCGTGATTGGCCGCCAGGTCGAGCGCCCAGCTCGCCGCCATGGACAGCGCCACCAGCACGGCGCTTTCCGTTCCGGTGGCCTCAAGCACCTTGAGCGCGTAGGCGACCTGTGCTTCCTGCGCGTAGGCCCCGGCGTCATCTGGGCGGTCAGAGCGGCCGTTGCCCGGCCCGTCATAGGTGACGACCCGGTGATGGCGGGACAGATACGGAATCTGTCCCTTCCAGAACCGCTTGTGGATGACAGTCCAGGTGGGCATGAGCAAGAGCGCCGGGCCGCCCTCGCCGTGGACTTCGTAGTGGATTTTGACGTTGTCGTGCTCTATGAAGCCCTGCATTTGACGTCCTACTTAGGCAGGGGAACGAATCGCGGGACTTCCTCAAGGTACCGCTCATAGGGCTCGCCGAGCTGCTTACGCAGATCATGCTCCTCGAAGCGGACCGCCACCAGGATGTAGGCCGAGGCCACGGCGGCGAACAGCAGCCGCCCCACGCTCATGTCGGGCGCGGCCCAGAAGGCGATGAGGAAGCCGGTCATGATCGGGTGACGCACGAGCCGGTAGAGGAACGGCTGGCGGAAACCGGGCTCGGTATAGGTTTTGCGGGCTAGGACCTGGCGCAGGCCGAAGAGGTCGAAGTGTCCAATGAGGAAGGTGCTCAGCACGAGCACGATCCAGCCCAGGGCGTAGACCGTCCACAGCACGGTGCGCAGCCACCCGGCCGAGACGGACCAGACCGTTTCCGGCAGCGGCCGCCAAAGCCAGAGCAGCAGGGCGACGCTGGCGCTCGCGGCCAGTACATAGGTGCTGCGCTCGATCGCCTCGGGCACGATCCGGGTCCACCAGCGTTTGAACCACGGGCGGGCCATCACGCTGTGCTGCACCGCGAAAAGGCTAAGCAGCGCGAGGTTAATGAGCACGGCGGTCCAGGCTGGGCCATGCGTGCCGTCGTCGATGCCTTTGGGGACAGCGACACCGGCGAGAAAGCCGATGGTGTAGGTGAAGACCGCGAGAAACGCGACGTAGGCGATCACGCCGTATCCGGCTGTCAGGATGCGCCGAGTCATGCTGCTTTCCCTCCCTGAAGGGTGTTCGGTCGATCGACCGAATTTCGGGTAAGCTAGCATTCGGTCGATCGACCGAGCAAGGGGGAGACTGAATGGCGACAGCCAAGACGCCGGGCAAAATCATGGAGTCGGCACGTGACTGCTTGCTGGCCGACGGATACGCCAACCTCTCGACACGCAAGGTCGCCGACCGGGCCGGGGTGCCGCTAAGCCAGATCCATTACCACTTCGGCGGTAAGCAGGGCATGGTGCTGGCGCTTTTGGACTATGAGAACCAGCGCCTCGTCAGCCGTCAGCGCCAGATGTATGCCGCGTCGGCTCCGTTGTGGAAGCGATATGAGCAGGCGTGCGATTTCCTCGACGATGACCTCGCCTCGGGTTACGTTCGCGTGCTTCAGGAAATGATCGCCGCCGGCTGGTCTGACAGTGCCGTGGCGCGTCAAGTGCTCGCGATGCTGCAGGGCTGGATGGACCTGCTTGAGGAGGTCGCCGGTGAAGCGGAGAAACGCTTCGGCTCGTTAGGTCCTTTCACTGCCGCCGAATTGGCCGCCCTCATCGGCATCTCGTTCCTCGGCGGTGAGGCGATGATTCTGCTCGGTGACGAAAGCTGGGCCGGGCGCGTGCATGCCTCCCTGCGCCGCGTCGCCGAGCTGATCCGGGTGCTGGAGGAAGGGGTCACCCCGCCTGGGCCGGTTGAGCCTCCCGTGGCAGGACCGTCAGCACCCGCATGATGTGATCGCGGAACTCCCCTAGGAAGGTCTCGAGGAACTTCTTGGTGGACGGTTCCGTCACCTCACCGTTTCCCGGAAACAGCTGCGGCGTGAACTTGATGTAGGCCTCTGGTGCGGTCATCTGGCGCGCGTTGCAGAAGCTCAGCACCGCGCGAAGGCTCTGCTGCGCGACAGCGGTGCCGATTTCGCCGATCGAGGCTCCGATAACGGCGGCCGGGATGTGGTCGAACGAGTTCTGGCTCCAGGGCCGCGATGCCCAGTCGATCGCGTTCTTCAGCGCGCCCGGGATGGACCGGTTGTACTCGGGCGTGATGAACAAAAGCGCCTGGGACCGCCGGATCGCGTCCTTGAGTTCGTTGGCCTCCGGCGGGTAGTTCCCGTCGTAATCCGGGCTGTAGAGCGGCAGGTTGCCAATCGGGATCTCGGTGAACTCGAGCTCTTCGGGAGCCAGCTTGAGCAAGACCTTCGACAGCTCCCGGTTGATGGACTTGGAAGACAGGCTACCGACGAAGTAGCCAACTTTGTACGTGGACATAACGTCAGGATCGCACGGTAGCAAGGCGGTTGCCGCGTAATCGGCAGGGCGGCTAAGCTCCCCAACATGTCTTTGGGGGTTGCGGACGAGCAGGCCCGCGCGCAGTTGCGCGCGCTCGCCCATCCGATCCGGCTGCGCATGCTGTCGTTGCTCACCGCGTCGGCGCTGACCGCCGCCGAGATCGCGCGCGAGCTTGAGCTCACCCACGCCAACGCCAGCTATCACCTGCGCCAGCTGCATGCCGCTCAGGTGATCGATATCGTCGGCGAGGAGCGGATCCACGGCGGCATCGCCAAGCGCTACCGGCACCATTCCAGCGCGGGCGGCGACCGTCCAAAGACGACACCGGCCGACCGCAGGCCAACGCGCGAACACCTTTTGGTGTACGCCGCGATGGCCGCCGAACTGCAACGCCGGGCCGCCACCATGCGGCGCGGCCCGCACAACCACCTCACCGACGCCGAGCTGTGGATCGACCCTTCCGCGTGGGCCAGCATCCGCGACCAGATCGAAGCCGCGTCAGACGAGCTGCACCGCCTCGCCGTGCCCCCGCGCACGAGCGGCAGCATCCGCGTCAACGCGACGATCGCCCTCTTCGAAATGAGAAGTGACCAGTGAACGCCTTCGCCCCCTTGCGCTACAGCGCTTTCCGGTTCCTGGCCATGGGCCGCTTCATCACCATGCTGGGCAACTCGGTGGCGCCGATCGCTCTGGCGTTCGCCGTGCTGGACCTGACCGGATCGGCCAGCGACCTGGGCCTGGTCGTTGGCGCCCGCTCACTGATGAACGTGCTGTTCCTGCTCGTTGGGGGAGTCGTCGCCGACCGGCTGCCGCGGCATCTCGTCATGGTTGTCTCCTGCGTCCTGGCAGCGGTCAGCCAAGGAGCGGTCGCCGCGCTCGTCCTCACCGATACGGCAACGATCCCGTTGCTGATCGCCCTGGCGAGCGTGAACGGCATAGTGTCCGCGTTCGCCTTCCCGGCGGCGGCAGCCCTTGTCCCGCAGACGATTCCGGCCGAGCTGCTTCAGCCGGGCAACGCGATCAACCGGCTGGGCATCAACGCGGCGATGATCCTCGGGGCTTCCGTGGGCGGCATCCTCGTCGCTGTCGTTGGCCCGGGCTGGGGCCTGGCCGTCGACGCCGCGACGTTTGCCTTGGCCGCCATCGCTTTCTCGCTCGTGCGAGTGCGTTCGGTCGTCGCCGTGAAGGCACAGCGGCCGCATCCGTGGCGCGAGCTGAAGGAAGGCTGGCACGAGTTCACCTCACGCACCTGGCTCTGGGTGGTGGTGCTTGGCTTCATGCTGCTCAACGGGGTGCACGCGGCCGCGATCGGGGTGCTGGGCCCGGTCATCGCCGACGAGACCATCGGCCGCCGTGCCTGGGGACTCGTGCTCGCGGCTCAAACCGTGGGCATGGTGCTGGGAGCCATTGTGGCGCTTAAACTCCGGGTCAACCGCCTGCTGCGGCTCGGCGTCATCTGCATGCTCGGTGAGGCGCCGCTGATGTTCTTGCTGGCCGAAGCGCCACGGGTGGTCTTGCTCATGCCGGCCGCCCTGATCGCGGGCATCGTCGTCGAACAATTCGGCGTGGCGTGGGAGTCGAGCATGCAGCGTTACATTCCCGCTGACAAGCTCGCCCGCGTTTACTCCTATGACGCCCTGGGTTCGTTCTTGGCCATCCCGTTAGGACAGACGCTCGCTGGGCCCGCTGTCGAGGCCTGGGGCACGAGCACGGCTCTATTAGGCGCCTCGGTGCTGACCGTTGTGGCGGTCGTTTTCATGCTCCTGAGCCGTGACGTGCGCACGCTTCCGGCGTCTCCGCCGCAGGCACCCGCCGCACAGCTGGCGACGGCGGATGCCTGACGTCATGGGCTAGATGCCAAGGAAAAGGGCGATCCCGTTGGCGTGGCCACGCGCGGTCGCGGTGATGAAGTCGGCTCGCTTGAGCAGGTTAGCGTCGGCGACCCGGTCAACGAACAGGTTCTCGGTGAGCACGGCAGGCATCGCCGTCTCGCGCAGGACATGGAAGTTGGCTGTCTTCTGGCCACGGTCGGTGACCGCGGCGATCGTCCGCATGCCCGATAGCACCCGGCTGTGCACGTTGCTGTGCAAGCGCTGCGTGGTCGCGCCGGTGCCTGGGTAACGGTAGCTTTCAAAGCCGGTGCCACCACCGGCGTTGATGTGGATGCTCACGAAAATCGTGGCGCCCCAAGCGTTCGCGTCATCGGTGCGCCAGGTGAGGCTGCGCGTGATGTCCGACGTGCGTGACATGCGGACGGCGACATTGCCCCGGGCAAGCAGGAAGTCGCGGGTCTGCAGGGCGATGGCGAGGGTCAGGTGCTTTTCGGTCAGCCCATTGGCACTGGCACCCGGATCGGTGCCGCCGTGACCTGGGTCGATGTAAACCTTGGGAACCGCGGCGAAGGCCGGGCTAGCGGCGAAGGGTGCCGCGGCGACTCCAGCCGCGGCGGCCAGCAGGGTGCGACGCTGAATGAAGGTCATGCGCGACCATAACGTATATACATACGTCGCTGAAATAAAGTTTCGCCTGTGCCCGAAGCATTCATCGCCGATTCGGCGTCTGTTCGCCCGGCGCGGGGGTATGACTTAGAGCATGACTGAGCCGATCTCGACACAAAATCTTGATCAGTACGGGTCTGCTGAGCTGCCGTGGTCGCGTCCACGTGACCTGCTGGCCAGCGAGACTCCGGAGTCCGACCTGACGTTCTTCATCGCGACCGTGCGCTCCGATGGACGCCCGCATTCGGCCGGCGTTGGTGCGGTGTGGGTCGATGACACGCTGTACTTCGTGAGTGGGCCCGACACTTTGAAGTCCCGCAATCTCGCGAAGAATCCGGCCTGCAACGCCTCCGTTCGCCTGCCTGGCATCGATCTCGTGCTCGAAGGCGAAGCGCAAAGGGTCACTGACGCGTCCACTTTGGAGCGTCTCGCCGGGGTATACCGTGGCGGCGGCTGGCCCGCGACGGTTGAGGGTGACGCGCTGACAGCGCCGTTCACCGCGCCCAGCGCCGGGCCCCCACCGTGGTACCTCTACCGCTTTGACCTGCACACGGCGGTCGGCGTGGCCTCGGCTGAGCCGCACGGCGCCACGCGCTGGGACTTCGCCCATTAAGCAGGCACGCAGGCGCCATACTGAGCGGGTGTCTGACTACGCGGCCGCGCTACGTGAGCTGATCGGGCTCATCGGTGAGGTGCCCACGGCGACGTCGAGGTTCGGCATTCGTGACGACCTCGGCAAGACGATGGACACCCTCAAGGTGATCTCGAGCCCGGCGGGCGGTTACCTGGCCGTTTATCACGTCGGCACCGGTCACGGCTACGAGGTCCACCTGGCGACGTCAGCGGATTTGCTGAACTGGACGCATCAGGCCCTGCTCGATGAACCGGCGTCACAGCCGACGATCGCGGTCACCCCAGACGGCGGTTTTCTCGTCGTGGTCGAGGCCGGCGGCGATGGCCGTCCGGCCTGGCTGCGCTTTCTCTACTACCCCAACGTGGCGCGGCTGCTGTCCGGCGACGCGGTGAAGGTGTTCGACGCCCCGCACACCATCACTCATCGCGAGATGGCCGAGGGAACACCGAACGTCTATCAGGTGACGTTCGCCCCGGATATCGAGCACTCGACGGTCATCACCGGGTTTCATTACCTGCGCGCCACCCGTTTCCTGCGCCGCGGCGACGTTGACCGGCAGGCACAGGGGTTGCTCGTCAACTTCCAGCACTGGACCACGCGGCGCGAACGCCACCTTGACGCCGCTCTCGCGCGCTGGAACGTCAAGGGCAACATCGGCGGGCGCGATGAGTTCAGGTGGCGCGGACGGCAGTACACCCTGATTGAAGGGCAATTGGGAAAGCACCGCTGGGAATCATGGCGGATCTTCCTGTATGACCCGGCGGTCGATAAGGCCTATCCGGTTGCTATCAAGACTCCCGGTGGCAGTGCCGCGTTCGCCAATCCCACGGTCACCATGCTGACCGCTCCCTCGGGCGCACCGGCCCTCCTTGTCACGCTTTACCTTTTCGACGCTGGTGCCGCGTCAGGCGAAGAAGGGCCGCTGCTTTACTACCACGAGCTCACTGACTCAGGTCGCTGACGCGCAGTTGCCGCGTGAGCAGAGCCCCAAAGCGCTCCGGCTGACCGTCCACAAACGACCGGCAAAGTTCACGCCCCACCGGATAGACCGGAACGTAGGTGCGCGAGGACGGCTCGGTGGCGAAGCGGACCGCGTGGCCTGACTGCTCGGCGTTCAGCAATCCCCATCGCTCCAGATAGGACTGCACCTCGGCTTCGGAAGCACCGTGCTCGTTGAGCATGAGCGCCGCGTTCACCATGCCCCAGTGGCAATCCAGCCGAGCCTGCTCGATCGCGAACGCGAAGGAGAGATCGAGCTTGAGCCCTGCCCGGTGCAGGATGGCAGCGAAGGCGTCCGCGCCCTCACCCTGAAGCACGAGTTCCGGTGCGAGTTCGCCGATGCCTTCGGAGATAAGCGATTGCGGCGTCGGCGCGAGCACGATCGCCTCCTCGATCAGGCCCTGACCGCGTACCAGCAGATGCTCTTTCAGGCAACGTTCGGCCTGATGCCCGGGATAGGTTTCGTGGATGGCGAGGTGGAGCAGCTCAAAGCTAGATGTGGCAAGGCTTTCGTTGATGACGACCCGGCCCCGCAGGTCGCCAAGGTAGTAGTTGTAGCCCATCCACGGCTCATCGCTGACCATCTCGAGGGCATATCCTTCGCCGGCGGGCAGTTCAGCGAACGCTCGTGTTTGGGCACGGGCTTCTTCGATGACCGCCGCGATCGTGGGCGCGATTTGCCCGGTGGGGACCAAAGTGCTCTCACGCCAGCTTTGGTACCGGTCGAGCAACGGCCCTGAGCCAGGCAGCAGTTCCTCTAACCGGGCATGTGCCGTGGCGAAGACAGCCTCATCGGTGTGGACCGGCCGGATGCCATAACAGCCGTGCACCTCATCGGCGAAGGAAAGCGACTCACCGGCCAGCACACGGGCAAACGTGTGCAGCCCGGCGACCTGATCGCGCAGCCAGCTGTCAGCCAGGTCGCCTAGCAGCGCCTCCGCGTCGGCGACCAGCCGCGCCGGCGCGGCAAGTGGCTCAGCCTCGACCGCTGCCGCGAGCTCGGGTGGGCCGAAGTAGGCGTCGACCACGCCGTCGTCATGGCGGCCCAGCCGCAGTCCCAGCTGCACGTAGCGTTCGGCGGCGCTCAAAGTCATCCAGGGAGTCTAAGACCTTTAACAGGCCCCAAACACGACAGGGATGGCGACCGTGTGCACGCGGGTGCCGTCTTCGGAGGAAACCTCGAACACCTCCACGGTTCCGGGCTGCTCCCCGCAGAGCTGATAAGGAACATTCAGTGAGTACTCGCCGCGGCAACCCGAGCCGCAGGTGGCCGTCGTGAATCGTTGCGCGATCTCCTTGCCATTGCGGTCAAGGATCCGGACCGTCACCGTGGATTCGTGCACGTTGGCGGTGCCGCTGATGGTGACCGGGCTTCGCACCAGTTGCCCGATGACGGGTGTCATGACGACGATGACCGGGAGTAAGTCGGCGTAGTCGGCCCGCCCCACGGGCGCGGCCACCGGCTGGCCAGCGGACTGGAAACCCACCTTGGACACGGTTGGAAACTGCGTCAGCGTGTAGACGACCTGTGCCTGGCGCATGCGCGCGACTTCCCGTCCACCGGAGTAGAAGTTCTCCTCAAAGCTGACCGTCGCCACGCCATTGGTGATGCCGGCGATGGCGAAGGTGAAGTGGCTGAACATGCTGGTGCTCACACCGGCTGAATGCTCCACTGTGGATGGTCCGGCCATGAGTTCGGTTAACGCGAGCTTTGACGTCTCGAGCGTCGAAGGGCGGGTCCGCTTGGTGGGGAACACTTTTCCGGCCCGGGTGAACCACACCTCGATGGTGATGCTGTTGGTGGCGACGGCATCCGGGCTTGGGGCCGCTGAGGACACCGAGGGCCGTGGGCTCGCGCTTGGCGCCGGGCCGAGCGAACCGCCGTCGCCTGGTGTGCACGCGGCGACAGCGCTGAGCGTCACCAGTGCCGTGAGCAAACTAAGACTCTTCATGGTGTCACCGTCCCCCTCCTGAGCCACCGTGGTTTCACTGCCGGGTTACCGCTTCGTAACAGGCAGCGTGAAGGTGAACTCGCTGCCGGCGCCGGGTTCACTGGACACGTGCAGTTCCCCGCCGAGGAGCCGGGCGTTTTCGTGAGCGATCGCGAGCCCGAGTCCACTGCCCGGACCGCCCCGCGCACGGTCGGCCTTGTAGAAGCGCTCGAACAGGTGTGGCAGGTGCTCTGGCGCTATGCCCGGCCCGCGGTCAGTCACCTTAATGCTAGACACGGAAACGAAGACGCGGACTTCCCGCCGGCCGTGCTCGACCGCGTTGGCGATCAAGTTGGCCACGAGGCGTTCCAGTCGGCGCGGGTCCAGGTCCACAGGTGCCGGATCGCCCGTGACTTCGGCCTCCCAGCCGCGGCTGAGCACGATCGCGTTGACGAACGACAGCAGCTCCAGCCGTTGCGGCGTAACGGTCTCGCGGCCACCGTCCAAACGCGAGATCTCCATCAGCTCATCGACGAGGTGACGCAGGCGCACCACATCGGCGACCAGAAGCTGGGCCGGGCGGTGTGCCTCGGCTGGTATGGCGTCCAGATGCTCGCGTAACAGGGAGGCCGCGGCGACCAAGGCGGTGACTGGCGTACGCAGTTCGTGCGCGACGTCGGCGGTGAACTGGCGTTCGCGGGCGATCTTGGCCTCCAGGGCTTCGGCCATCCGGTTGAAGGACTCGGCCCACGTCCCGAATTCGTCGCGCCCCTGCACGGGTAGGCGAGTAGCGAGCAGTCCTTCGGCGACCGCCAGCGCCGCATTGCTAGCCCTGCCAACGGGTTCGAGGGTCCGCCGGGCGAGCGAGCGGCCGATGAGGGCGGCAAGGATGACGATAAGAATCCAGCCACCCGCTAACGCGTTACGCAGCTGAGCCAGATCCTGGTGGATGCGGGCTTCTTCGTAGATGACGTAAAGCTGAATCGTGGCACCGGGAATCTGCCCGCCCACGATCAGGCGGTGATCGGCGGTCCGCTCGTAGGCGATCTGACCCTGGGCGGCCACCGCACTCGTCTGCGGGCGCACCAATCCGCTCTCCGGCGCGGCGAGAAAGACTTGCCGGCCGCTGTTGCGGAAGCTTTCCAGCAGGGCTTCGCGATTGTCCAGCGGCAGGAACTGTTGCGCGAGCACCAGTTGATAGTGCACGTCGGCGGACGCTCGCGACAGTGAGTCGTCGAAGCGTGCTCGTTGCACGAGCAGGTAGGAGCCGATCGCCAAGGCGGCGGTCGAGACACCGGCCACCAGCACGAAGGCGATGGTCAGCCGCCGGCGCAGACGGCCGGGCAGGACGGCCATGTCACCGTGCTGCCAGTTTGTAACCGGCGCCGCGCACTGTCCTAACCAGACGCGGGTTGGCGGGATCGTCCTCAATCTTGGCCCGCAGGCGCTGCACCGCGACGTCGACCAGGCGGGAGTCGCCCACCTGTGGGTAGTTCCAAACGCGCTCCAGCAGCACCTCGCGCGTGAACACCTGACCGGGCCGGCGGGCCAGCTCCAGCAGCAACCGAAACTCCGTCGCCGTGAGCGTCAGCTCAGTCTCGCCTTTGTGGACGGAGAAACGCCCCGGATCGATGGTCAGGTCACCGGCTTGGACGCTCTGTTGCTCCACCGGCGCCGTCGCTCGCCTGAGCAGGGCCCGCACGCGTGCGACCAGTTCGGGCACCTCGAAGGGCTTCTTGACGTAATCGTCGGCGCCGGACTCCAGCCCGACCACGACATCGATCGTGTCCGTGCGGGCGGTCAGCATGAGGATCGGTGTCTGGCTGGTTTTGCGGATCTCACGGCACACCTCGAAGCCATCGAGCCCGGGGAGCATGACATCGAGGATGATCAGGTCGAACTCGTGCGCACGCCACTGAGCCAGTGCTTCGCGCCCGTCGACCGCTGTCGTGGTGCGTAAACCAGCGCGCGACAAGCCGAGGGCGGTCACCTCCCGGATAGAGGCGTCGTCCTCGACGATCAGCACTCGTCCCTCCATAGCAGGGCCAGCGTGACACAACGGTTACCCGGCTGTGAAGCGGCGGTTAGGACGACGTTGGACGGTGAACGTCATGAGACGAACCTTGATGTTCTTGACAGTGTTACTCATGGCGGCCTGTGAGCCTGCCGTGAGCCCGCCGTTATCACCTACGGCACCCGGTGCCTCACCGAGCTCCGCGGCCAAGCCATCCGCGGCCGAAGGTCTGCTGGTGGAGATCCGGGCCGCCAGCCACCCCACGTTTGACCGTCTGGTCCTGGAATTCGGTGGCGACAAGGCGCCCGAGGTCAGCTATGCCTTCGTGGACGCGGTCACGGAAGATCCGTCTGACAAGCCGGTTCCGTTACAGGGCAAGGCGTTCGTGCAGATCGTGTGCCAAGGTGCGTTCCTGGACACCAGCGCGCACGAGACTGACCCCACCAAGGCGCAGAAATACACCGGACCGAAGCGGATCACGCCCGGGCTCCGCGTGCTCAAAGAGGTGGCCATCTCGGGGGACTTCGAAGCTGTGCTCAGCTTTGGCGTGGGCTTGAGCCACCAGAGCAGCGTGCGGGTCGAGACGCTCACCTCGCCCGCCCGCGTCGTGTTCGACTTCAGTTATTAGGCAGTACTGGGAACGCGGTGCTTTGAGCGAGCTACGATGTGCCTAGGAGACATTGATGACGTCGCCGCTTGATGCCCCGAGCACTGCTGTGGCACAGCCTGAGGCCGTGTTGCAGGGTATTGGCCGCAAAGCTATCGAAGGCCGGTCTCTCGGCCAGATCGCCTGGGCGCGGCTCAAGCGCGACAAGCTCGCTATCGCCGGTGGCGTGGTCGTGATCTTGCTGATCGCCATGGCGCTTCTGGCACCACTACTCACGAAGATCACTGGCGGTTCGCCGACCGAGTTCAACCAGGATCTCATCGACCCCACCTTCAGCAAACCTAAAGGCGATGGGATTTTCGCCGGGTTCAGCTGGGACCATCCGCTCGGGGTAGAGCCGCGCAGTGGCCGGGATGTGTTTAGCCGCATCCTTTATGGGGCTCAGATCTCGCTCCTGATTGGATTCCTCGCCACGGCGGTGTCAGTCGTGCTGGGCACGGTTGCCGGTGTGATCGCGGGCTATTTCGGCGGCTGGGTGGACACGTTCCTGAGCCGCACGATGGATGTGTTCCTTGCCTTCCCGTTGCTGTTGTTCGCTTTGGCGCTAGCGGGTGTTATCCCAGACAGTGCATTTGGGCTGAGCGGCAACAGTTTGCGGGTCGCGGTGCTGGTGTTCATCATCGGCTTCTTTAACTGGCCCTATATCGGGCGCATTATCCGCGGCCAGACCTTGGCGTTGCGTGAGCGTGAATTCGTTGACGCGGCACGCAGTCTGGGCGCCAGTGGCCGGTGGGTGATCTTCCGTGAGCTTCTGCCGAACCTGTTCGCCCCGATTCTCGTCTACAGCACCCTCATGATCCCGACCAACATTCTGTTTGAGGCAGCGCTTTCGTTCCTCGGTGTTGGCATCCGCCCACCAACCCCCTCTTGGGGCAAGATGCTCGCCGACGCTGTCCCCTTCTACTCGGTCGCGCCCATGTACATGGTCGTGCCCGGTCTGGCCATCTTCATCACGGTGATGGCCTTCAACCTGCTCGGCGACGGGCTCCGGGACGCGCTGGACCCGCGTGCCCGGTAACCACAACGGGGGTGGTGACGATGAGAAGGAAGGCTGCCTTAGCCGCCGGGCTCGCGCTCGTCCTTGCGATAACGGCCTGCGGCGGTGGGGGCAACGGAGGAAACGGGGGGACCGCGGAGTTCAACGCCGCGGACACCTCGATCGTGAACGCGTCCACAAAGGCCGGTGGCACGCTGAACCTAGCGCTCAACGACGACTGGGATTCCATTGACCCAGGCAACACCTATTACGGTTTCGCCTGGGACTTCGCCCGGTTCTATGGACGGGCGCTGACGATGTTCAAGCCCGCGCCGGGAACCGCCGGCCTAGAGGTGGTGCCCGACTTGGCGACCGGGCTGGGCGAGTTCACCGATGGGGGCCGGACGGTCACGTACAAGCTGCGGCCCAACGTGAAGTTCGAGGACGGCACGCCCGTGACGTCCAAGGACGTGAAGTACGCCGTGGCCCGCACCTACGCACGTGACGTGTTGCCCAACGGACCGACGTATTTCGTGGATCTGCTCGACGCGGGTGACTACCCGGGCCCATACCAGCAACCGGATCTCAACCAGTTCACCGGAATACAGACACCGGACGATCTGACAGTCGTGTTCAAGCTCAAGGCACCGTTCGGTGATTTCGACTATCTCGCGGCCAACCCGCAGACGATTCCGGTGCCGCAGGCTAAGGACACCGGTGCCAAGTACCAGGAGCACCCGATGTCGACCGGGTCGTACAAAGTGGACTCCTATGTGCCTGGCAAAGAGTTCATCCTGAGCAAGAACCCGAACTGGGATACGTCTGATACCAACCGCAAACAGCTGCTCGACAAGATCGATGTCAAGCTCAAGGTGAACGCGGAAGACATCGACAACCGGCTGCTGGCGGGATCGCTGGACGCCGACCTCGCTGGCACGGGCGTGCAAGCGGCGGCACAGTCGAGGATCCTGTCCGACCCGAACCTGAAGAAGAACGCGGACAACTCCTTCACGGGACGCCTGTGGTTCTTCGTGATGGATGAGAAGGTCGCACCTTTTGACAACATCGAGTGCCGTAAGGCGGTTCAGTACGCGACGGATAAGGTCGCGCTGCAAACCGCTTTCGGCGGCCCGATCGCCGGCGGTGAAGTGGCGACAACGATGCTGCCGCCGAACATCGTCGGGTACCAGAAGTTTGATCTCTATCAGACACCGGAAGCCAAGGGCGACATAGCCAAGGCGAAGGAAGCACTGGCCGCGTGCGGCATGCCAAATGGCTTCTCGACGAAGATCTTGCTGCGGTCTGACCGGCCAAAGGAGGTCGCGGCGGGTGAGGCGCTGCAGCAGGCGCTCGCCAAGGCGGGCATTCAGGCCGAGATCACCGGTGTGCCTTCGGGTGGCTACTTCACCCGGTTCGCGGGCGCGCCAGAATACATGCACGCCAACAACATCGGCATTGCCTTCCACGGATGGCAGGCCGACTGGCCGACCGGCTACGGCTTCCTGCAGCAGCTGGTCGACGGCAGGACCATCAAGGCCCAGGGCAACACCAACGTCCAGGAAATGGATCTGCCAGCTATCAACGCCCTGTTTGACAAGGCGGCAGCGAGCACCGACGTCGCCGAGCGCACGGCGATCTATGGCCAGATCGACCGGGCCGCGATGGAGCACGCGTCGGTGGTGCCGTTCCTTTACGCGAAGGGACTTGTCTACCGCAACCCGCAGATGACCAACGTGTACATCCAGTACTCGTACGGCATCTACGACTTCTCGCAGGTCGGAAAGCAGTGAGTTAGATGGCGCGGTTCCTGGTCCGCCGGCTGGCCGGAGCGGTACTGCTGCTGGTGATTACCAGCATGGTGACGTTCGCGATCTTCTTCATCGTGCCCAGGCTCGCCGGGCAGACGGTGGACCAGCTTGCCGCGCAATATGTCGGCAAAGACCCGAGCCAGGCTGAAATCGAGGCGACGAAGGAGAAACTTGGCCTGGACAAGCCCATCATTGTCCAATATGGACAGTTCATCAAAGGCATCGTGGCTGGGCGGGAGTTCTCGTTCGGGCCGGACACGGAATACTGCCCGCCACCGTGCTTTGGTTACTCGTTCAAAACGCAGCGGCCTGTCTGGCCGGATCTGGTTGACCGGGTGCCGGTGACGTTTAGCCTCGCGATCGGGGCCGCCGTCATCTGGCTCATCACCGGGGTGTCCATCGGGGTGCTGTCAGCCTTGAAGAAGGGCACCATCTTCGACCGGTTCGCGATGGTCATCGCCCTGGCTGGGGTCTCGCTGCCCATCTTCTTCACCGGTCTGCTTTCCCTAGCCCTGTTCCGGCCCACTGGGGTGAACTATGTCCCGTTCACGTCTGATCCGCTTGGATGGGCCTCGAACCTGTTGCTGCCTTGGATCACCCTGGCCTTCCTCTACGCGGCGCTCTACGCCCGGCTCACCCGGGCAGGCATGCTCGAGACGATGACTGAGGATTACATTCGCACCGCCCGCGCCAAAGGCTTACGGGAACGCAAAGTCGTTACGCGCCACGCGCTGCGGGCCACGCTCACCCCGATTCTTACCATCTTCGGTCTCGACATTGGGCTGCTGCTCGGTGGTGCTGTCCTGACGGAAAGCACGTTCTCGTTGCCGGGCATCGGCCGCTACGCCATTGATGCCATCAACAACCAGGATCTGCCGCAGGTTCTGGGCGTCACCATGCTCGCCGCTTTCTTCGTCGTCGTGGCCAGTCTCGTCGTGGATTTGCTCTACGCCGTAGCCGATCCGAGGGTGAGGCTGTGATGGGCGAGCCGTTTCTGAGCGTGCAGGATCTACGGGTGCAGTTCCAGACTGATGATGGCCTGGTGCGCTCTGTCGACGGTCTGTCCTTCGAGCTGCGCAAGCAGCAAACCCTTGGCATCGTGGGGGAGTCGGGCTCGGGCAAGAGTGTCACGAGCCTTGCCATCATGGGGCTGCATAAGCAAGCCCGCCTATCGGGGCAGATCCTGCTCGACGGGCAGGACCTCATCAGCATGGCGCCCGATGACATCCGCCGGCTGCGGGGCAAGAAAATGGCCATGATCTTTCAGGACCCGCTGTCGTCGATGCACCCCTTTTACACTGTTGGCAACCAAATCATTGAGGCGTACCAGATACATCATGCCGTCTCCACCAAAGTCGCCCGCAAACACGCCATCGACATGCTCGGCCGCGTCGGCATCCCCCGCCCGGAAAAGCGTGTCGATGACTACCCGCATCAGTTCTCCGGCGGCATGAGGCAACGCGCGATGATCGCCATGGCGCTGTCCTGCGATCCGGAACTGCTCATCGCCGACGAGCCCACGACCGCCCTCGACGTGACCGTGCAGGCGCAAATCCTTGATCTGATAAGGGATTTGCAGCGCGACTTCCACACAGCCGTCATCCTCATCACGCACGATCTCGGTGTCGTGTCCGAAATCGCAGACGAGATCCTCGTCATGTACGCGGGACGGGCCGTCGAACGCGCCTCGTCCGACGTGTTGTTCACGCGGCCAGAACACCCGTACACATGGGGACTGCTGGGGTCACTGCCGCGTTTGGACACCGAACCCACCGACCGGCTGCTGCAGATCAAAGGCACCCCGCCAAGTTTGATCAACGTGCCATCCGGCTGCCCGTTCCACCCTCGCTGCCCCTACGCCGAACTCAACGGTGAGCGCAGCTACACCAGCGTGCCCGCGCTCAAAGCAAGCGAGTCCGGCCACCTCGTGGCCTGCCACCTGCCCGTGGAAACCCGACATCAGCTGTGGGAGACCGATATCAAGCCCAAACTGGAGGGGCCATGAGCGAGGCCATCCTGGAAGTGAGCGGGCTGGTCAAACACTTCCCGCCGCCCCGCAAACTTTGGCGCCCGCGCAGCGGCAGCCCGGTCAAAGCGGTTGACGGGCTGGACTTCACCGTCTTCAAAGGCGAAACACTCGGGCTGGTCGGCGAATCCGGCTGCGGCAAAACCACTACCGGGCGCATGCTCGTGCGATTGCTCGACCCCACCGCGGGCAGCATCATCTTTGACGGCAAAGACATCACCCGCCTGTCCAAAGCCGCGATGCGGCCCCTGCGCCGCGACATCCAGATGATATTCCAGGACCCGTTCTCCTCACTGAACCCACGGCACACTGTCGGGACTATCGTCGGTGCGCCGTTTCGCATCCAGGGCGTCAAAACACCACAGGGCATCAAACGGTCCGTCCAGGAAATCCTCGAGCTTGTCGGGCTGAGTCCCGAGCACTACAACCGTTACCCCCACGAGTTTTCCGGCGGTCAGCGCCAGCGTGTCGGCATCGCCCGCACCCTTGCCCTGCGGCCCAAATTTATCGTCGCCGACGAACCCGTGTCCGCCTTGGATGTCTCGATTCAGGCACAGGTCATCAATCTGCTCGCCGACCTGCAAACCGAACTCGGTCTCACCTACGTCGTCATCGCACACGACCTATCAGTGGTGCGGCACATCAGCGACCGTGTCGCCGTCATGTACCTCGGCCACATCGCCGAGATCGGGCCACGTAAATCCGTCTACGAAACACCCATGCACCCCTACACGGTCGCGTTGCTGTCAGCCGTCCCGGTCGCGAAACCCAAGAGCACCAAACGCCAGTCACGCATCCGCCTGCAAGGCGACCCGCCCAGCCCGATCGACCCGCCACCGGCCTGCCCATTCCATACCAGATGCTGGAAAGCGCAAGACATCTGCCGCACTGAAACACCACCGTTGCGTGAACTCAAACCAGGCCACCGGGTCGCCTGCCACTTCCCCGAAAACCTAACCCCGTAACGCCGGCGGCTGCATCGCGAAGCCAAGCCCACTCGCGGTGGCGACTTCGAGGGCTGTGCCTTCTAGTGTGGCGCTGACAACGTAAGCGTCCTCGCTTACGCCGTCGAGGCTGATGACGGCACGCCCATCGACGATGCTGCCTTCGCTGACGACGGCTCCGGCCTTGTCCAGCAACGTGATGCTGACGCCGTCGGGCAGCGCCTGGCCGTTGGCTCCGCCGAAGGTCAGCACCCCGTCGTTGATCAGCTCAGGAGTGATCTGAAGCCCCCGCTGTTCTCGTGGCCCGGTGAACCGGTCGACGATGTTTTGCTCCCACCACTTTGGAAGCAGCTGAATCTCCGGCCATACGCGCCTGAATTCCTCATCGTGGAAGTACTTTCCGGTCCAGATGCCATAGCGGGTGTGCACCCGGCCCGACACCTTGAGGTAGACCGTTTGTGAGGCGGGAAGTCCAATAGGGACACTGCGCACGTTGCGATGCGTCACCAGGACGTTGCGTGCCGCGTCATACAACGTGACCTCAAGCGGTTCGTCGCTGTAGGTGATCTGCACCCGCCATTCGTCGAGCACTCCTGGCGCGGCGGGTGTGGTGATGACGAAGTAGTCGGCGTCAGTGGTCACGGGACCCAAGCCGTCGCTGTGCAGGTTGAGGTCGAAAGTTCCTGGCCCCCACGGGGCTGCGAGAACGCCACCGACTTCCCACTTGCCGCGCGGATGGCACCTCAGCTCCGTGGCTTCGTCGAAGGAGTTGTTCGGCTCGAAACGGTCCGGGAGCAGGATTCCCGGTGTGATTTGCCCGGTCAGCAAATAGGCCGACGCCCCAGAGCCTCTGACCGTCAGGCGGTAGGTCCCTGAGCCCACATCGGCCGCCAGCGTTAGCTCGCCGGGAGCCACCTCCGTGATGGTCGCCTTGGCGCCTTCCAGGTCCAGCGTGACCTTGGCGAGCTGGTTATACCATCGCAGCCGGACGGTCACGTTGGAGAAAGCTTTGGCGTCAAGCAAGAATGTGTCGGTGTCACCGGCGCGGTTGAAGCCGTCGTTGAAGATGGGCTTGAACGTTCCGTTCGCGGCCGGGTAAAGACGCTCGTCTGGCGACTCGGAGATGGTCTCCGCCATCTGTAAGCGCATCGCCTCCCAGACCGCCGCGTAGGCGTCGAGGCCACGGTTGACTCTGCCCGTGCCAGGCCACGCGGTGTTGACGATGATGCTGTGCAACTGATCCGGCGTGAGGCCGGGATTGACCGCACGCATCATCGCGGCGGTTCCGGCTACGAGCGGCGCGGCGTACGAGGTGCCGTTGTTCTTGTTGCCAATGGGCATGAAGGGAGTGGCTACCAGCGGGATATCTTTTCCGGGCGCGTAAAGGTCGACGCCGGTTCCAAAAGCAGAGTCAAACCACGTCTCGTCGTCGGCGTGAGCACCAACAGCGAGCACGCGCGGCGAGACGGTACTCGGAAAGTCTCCCTTGCCTCCGGAAAGGTTGACAGGCCCGTTAGGTGAGGCACAGACGATGAGCACACCGTTGTCCGCGGCCCAGTTGAACATGTCGACCCAGTCGTCTTCGATGTCGTCCTGGTCGATGACAAAACCCGCGCTGATGTTGACGATCCGGATGCCCCACTGGGTGCAGCGCCTGACGGTGGTCATCACCGCGTCGACTGTCCGGTCGGTGTCGAAGAAACAGGGCAAGGCGACGGTGCCACCCGCACCCGCGGTGCCGGCGAGGTTGCCAACGGCGGCCGCCGCCACCCCAGCGACTTCAACGCCGTGAAAGGTGGAACCCGGTGGTGGCACAGGGATCCCTGGCTTATCCGTCGCTGAATTCCACCGGACGAGTCCGGTGCCGATGTCTGTCGTCAACGAGGTGTCGAATTCGACGTCGTGAATCGCGATGAATTCGGCAGGCGACGACACGGTGCGCATGAGCCGCATCGATTCCACCAGTTGCCATGCGCTAGTGATGCGCGTGCGCTTGTTCAGGCATGGCCACGTGAGCGGATCCTGGCCGCCGCCCTCGATCGGCGCGAGGTGTGGCAGGGTGCGCGAATCGGCGACGCGGTTCAGGGACACGCGCCTGCCCCGTGCACGCATCGGGGCGATCAGCGCCGCGAGTCCCTGCGCGGATGCGGAGGTCCACTCCACGTTTTCCAGCCGTGGCCACGCCTCAGCGAGCACCTCGCCCGCATTGTCCGGAGGTGGTGGAACCTCGTCGAAGCAGATCTTCACCGTGCGGGGTGCGCGGCTCATGTCCACCTCGGGATCACGCCCGAGACCGAGCCTGCGGAACTCCTCCGGCATGGGCGGATCCTCAGCCGCTCGCGTGATACGCCCGCCGCGGCTGACAAGCTCATCGATCAGCTCGGTGTCCTCGGCATTGACCAGCAGCTCGCCCTGAATGAAGAACACCGGCTCCCGCCCGGCCGCGTGGTAGGCCTCCACGGGCCGCCTGCTCGCCCAAGACCGGGCCATCGCTCGCCGGTTGAGCTGCGAGCCCTCGTCCGTGATGTGCGTGCGCATAGGTACAGCGTCGCACCGGCGAGGGCCCGCTTCCACCAAAACGCCTGTCGGCAACTTGGCTGCTATTTTTCGGCCGCCCGCCGCAGCCTCTTCAGGACGAACGGCGCGATGATGGCGATGCCCATGATCACGATCAGGGTGCCCGAGATGGGGCGGGTCACGAAGCCGGCGAAGTCACCGTCGAACATGCGCAGTGACCGCCGGAGACTCTCCTCAAGGACGGAGCCGAGCACGAAAGCCAGCAGCAGCGGGCCGGGATCGAAACCGGTCTTCTTCATCAGGTAGCCCAGCACGCCGAACCCGATGACGATCCACATGTCGAACACGGTGTTGGAGATGGTGTACGTGCCAAGCATGACCACGGCGATGACCACCGAGGCGAGGATGGACTCGCGCACGGAGATGAGCTTCACGAACAGCCCGACGAGCGGGATGCTCATGATGAGCAGCAAGACATTGCCGATGTACATCGAGTCGATGACACCCCAGAAGACGGCCGGGTTTTCCGTTATCAGCCGTGGACCGGGTGCGATGCCTTGCAGCATCAGGCCGCCGAGGATGACCGCCATGACGGGGTTGGTGGGAATCCCCAGTGTCAGCAACGGGATGAACGATGATGTCGCCGCCGCGTTGTTGGCTGTTTCGGGTCCGGCGACGCCCTCGATGGCGCCTTTGCCGAAGCGTTCCGGGGTCTTGGAAACGCGCCGCTCCAAGGCATATGACGCCATGGACGAAAGTGTGCCGCTGCCGCCGGGCAGGATCCCGAGGACGAAGCCGAGGAACGAGCCGCGCGTGATGGCGCCGCGTGAGTCGTGTAAATCCTGGCGCGACGGCCATTTGGTGGCCAGGCGCACCTGTGTGAACCTCTGCCGGACGCGATGGTCCAAGGCGTAGAAGATTTCCCCGAGTCCAAATAGGCCCATGGCGACCGCGACGAAGTCGAGTCCGTCGGATAGCTCCAGCACGCCGCCGGTAAACCGTTCCACGCCAACGAACTGGTCGAGCCCGATCGCCGCGAGCAGCAAGCCGGCCGCGGCGGCGATGATGGCTTTGACGGTCGATCCAGTGGTCATTGTCGCCACGAGCAGGATGCCCAGCATAGCCAGCACGGTGTATTCGGGCGGGCCGAAGTTGAGCGCGTATCGCGCTAGCAGAGGTGCGCCAAACGTCAGGCCCAGAATGCTGACCGTGCCGCCGATGAACGAGCCGATGGCGGCGATCCCTAAGGCGGAGCCGGCCCGTCCTTGCCGTGCCATCTGATAGCCGTCGATGACGGTCACGACGCTCGCCGCTTCGCCTGGCAGCTTCAAGAGCACGGAGGTGATGGTGCCGCCATACATCGCGCCGTAGTAGACGCCCGCGAGCAGGATGATGGCCGAGTCTGGCGGGATCTCATACGTCAGCGGCAACAGCAGGGTGATGGTCGGGACCGGGCCAAGACCCGGCATCACCCCGATAATCATCCCGACGAGGACGCCGACGAAGACCCACAGCAGGTTGCGTGGGGCCAGGGCGACCGCGAATCCGTCGGCGATTGATCCAAAGATATCCATGCTAGGGGCCGATCAAGTGAGGAAGGGGTGCCTGGAACAACTCGATGAAGAACAGGTGCAACGCCACCGTGACGCCGAGCGCTACCAGCACCGTGGTCTTCCAGCTCTCCTGGCCCAGCACACGCAACCAGAACGCCAGGAGAAGGAAGGTTGACCACTCGAAGCCGATGCCCGGCCAGCCGAAGGCGTCGAGGCCACCAAACACCACGACGAAGACGCTCAGACTAGCGACGGCTAGTCCTATGTGGAGGGTCCGCCGATCGAAGCGCTCGCAGTCGTTTGGCGCCATCCGCCAGCGCACGAGCAGGACGATCGAGCCGATCACCATGGCGGCGCTGGCGAAGGCCGGCCAGAGCCCGGCACCCGGCGCGGTAAGCGTTCCGACACCGAGCAGGTAGGCGTTCACCAGTGCGCTGGCACCGACGGCCAACGGCACGATCATGGCGATGAGCCGCGTCGCGGGGCCTGAGGGCTCTGGCTCGGCCTCGACATCAAGCTCGATGGGAGTGGTCATCGCGTGGCGATCCCAAACTTGGCCAGTGCCGCCTTGTACCTGTCACTGTCCGCCTTGATTTTCGCGGTGAGGTCCACTCCGGACAGTTCGCGGCGCTCGATGTAGTTGTCGTTGAGGAACTTGCCGTATTCAGGCGTCTTCACGGCCTCACGGAACGCGTTCTCCAAGACCTTCGCGACATCATCAGAAACCTTTGGGGGTACGCAGGCGAAGCGCATCTGGTCAACGACAACGTCGATGCCCTTCTCCTTGGCCGTGGGCACATCAGGCAGCAGCTGCATGCGCGTGTCGGTGAAGACGGCCAGCCGGCGCAGATCCCCTGAGGCGACCTGCTTGTGTGACTCGGCCACATGCGAGGCGGCGATGTCGACCTGTTTGCCCAGCACAGCGGTCACCGCCGGGCCGGTGCCGCCGAACGGAACGTCGGTCGCGTCGAAGCCGGCTTGTTTGAAGAACAGCACCTGCGACAGATATGAGCCCGTGCCGACACCTGAGTGCGCGAACTTTATCTTGGCGCCCTTGTCGTTGAGCAGATCGTCGATGGTCTTGTATTTGGAGTCTTTGTGGACGATGAAGCAGATGTTTTCGACGGTCAGCCCGGTGACGATGCGCAGCTCGTCGAGACCGATTTTCGTGGCGCTCTGCTGCAGATGCGGCGTGATCGTGAACAGGGATGACGGCGGAAACGCCATGCGATAGCCGTCTGGCGTGCCCGAGATGACGTCCTTGGTGCCAACGGCGCCAGCGGCACCTTCCTTATTGACGACCAGAACCGTTTGCCCCAAAGGTTTTTCGAGGCTCTTGGCGAGCATCCGTGCGATCAGGTCGGTGCTGCCGCCGGCCGCGAACGGCACGACCCATTCCACGGCGCGCTCGGGAAACTTCGCTCCCGAGCCTTGCCCTGGATCGTCTTTCTTGACCGAACAACCCGCCAATATCGCGCCAGCGCCGAGGCCGGCTCCAGCGCGCAGCAGGCTACGCCGGGAGAATGCGTTATTCATGGGGACACTGTGCGAGGACGGCGAGATCAGGTCTCGCTTTTGTTCATTTTGGTCAGCGTCGTTTCCATAGATACAGGTGCTCGGGCCGGCCGTGGCCATAGCGGGCGTGCCGGTCGGCCAGCCCCTGCTCCACCAGGTGCTCAAGATAGCGGCGTGCGGTCACGCGGGAAACCCCAGCCAGCTCGGCCACATCGGAGGCCGACACTTGCTCGGAATGCGATCTGACGTGCTCGATCACTATGTTGAGCGTGGTGGCGCTGAGCCCTTTCGGGGTGCCCGGCTCGCTGGAGCCGCGCAGCACCGCCAGCGCCCGGTCGACGTCGACCTGATCGCCGGCCTCGGCACTGCCGGCGATCTGCCGGCGGTAGGCCGCATAACGTTCGAGCCGGTCGCGCAACGTCGCGAAGGCGAACGGCTTGAGTACATATTGGACGACGCCTTGCGACACGGCGGCCCGCACGGTGTCGAGCTGGCGGGCCGACGTCACCGCGATGACGTCCGCGGAGTGGCCGCCCGCGCGCATCGCCCGGCACACGTCAAGGCCGCCCATGTCGGGCAGGTAGAAGTCCAGCAGCACCAGGTCAATCGGCTGCGAGGCGAGCATGCGTAACGCGCCCGCCCCGGTGTGTGCCACGCCAACGGCGGTAAACCCCGCGACCCGCTGCACGTAGGCCTGGTGTGCCTCGGCGATGATTGGCTCATCCTCGACCACGAGTGTCCTGATCGGGCTCATACCGGCAGCACCGCCGCGACCGGCAGGCGAACTTCGAAAACGGTTGGGCCGTCTGAAGAAACGCTGATCGTGCCGTCATAGCGCCGCACGATCTGGTCCACGAGCGCCAGGCCGAGTCCCCGGCCAGCCTTCGCTTTCGTGCTCCAGCCCCGTTTGACGGCTTGTTCGAGTTGCTCAGATTGGAGTCCCGGGCCGCTGTCACAAACGCGTACCAGGAGTTCGCCGTTGTCCTCTAAGGCGGTGACCTTGACGTAGCGGGGGAGTGGCGCGGCCAGGGCAGCCTCGATCGCGTTGTCGATGAGGTTGCCCACCACGGTCACGAGCGCACGTGGGTCGATGATGGTGTCCTGCACCCTGGTGTCAGCGGTCACGACGAACTCGACGCCGCGTTCGTGTGCCTGGGAAGCCTTGCCCAGCAAGAGAGCCGACAGCACGGGTTCGTTCACCGCGCCGAGCACTTGGTCGGCCAGTTCCTGCGTCAGCCGCAGTTCTTCGGTGGCCATGAGCACGGCGTCCTCAGCCCGGCCCAGCTCGACCAGCGCGACGACGGTGTGCAGGCGGTTGGCCGCCTCGTGGGTTTGCGCGCGCAGAGCTTCGGCGAAGCCACGGATGGAGTCAAGTTCGCCGGTGAGTTCCGTGAGCTCGGTGCGGTCGCGCAGGGTGATGACCGTGCCCAGGACACGGCCTTCCCAGACAGCGGGGCGCTGATTGACGACCACCGTATGCAGCCCAACGATGTGCGCCTCGTCAACCGCGTCGCGCCCGGACACCGCGAGTTCCAAAAGCGACGGCGGCAACGCGGCGGCCGACACTGGCCCGCCGACGGCATCGGGCCGCAGGTCCAGCAAGGTGCGCGCGCCGTCGTTGGCCAGCTGGATGCGCTGCTCCCGGTCGAGCACGATCAGCCCTTCGCGGATCGAGTGCAGCACGGCGTCCCAGTACTCATACATGCGGGTGATCTGCTTCGGGCCGAGGCCATGGGTTTGGCGGCGCAGCCGCCGGCTGACCGCGAAGGTGCCCGCCGCGGTGAGCGCGAAGGCGAACGCGGCCACGCCTAAGACGGCCGGCAGCTGTGCCAGATACTCCTGGCCGATCTTGTCGATGGTGATGCCGACCGAGACCAGGCCGACGACGTTGCCGCCGGATCGCACCGGCACGACGGCCCGCACCGATGGCCCTAACGTCCCGGTATAGGTCTCGGTGAACGGCTGCCCTTGCAGCGCTTGGTCGATGTTTCCGAGGAAGAGCTTGCCCAGCTGGGCCGGGTTCGGGTGCGAGAGCCGCAGCCGAGACGGTGTCATGACGACGACGAAGTCGGTGCCTGAAGCGATCCTGACTTCTTCGGCGTACGCCTGGATGGTGGTTTGGGCGGCAGCGGTCTCTGGCGCCGCTGTGACGGCCTGAACCGCCGCGGCGACCTCGGCGGAGCGTGCGACAGCCTCAGCTACCCCGATCACCCGCTGGCTCGCGTTCAGATGCGCGTCCCTGCGGGCGTCAAAGAGCGCCACCCCGGCCGCGATCAGGAAAACGACCAGCACGATAGCGGCCTGAAAGACCAGCAACTGCTGGGCCAGGCTCCACTCAGCGGGCCGCCACCTTGCGCGCATGGGGCATAGTGTCCACGACGTTTCGGCTTTGTAAAGCCTCGTTCACCCGCAGGCGGGGGCCGGGCGGCGCGGGAGCGCGGCCCGCGCCTGCGTGAACTTAGCTAAACGTGAACCAGTTGAGGTTGACGAAGTCGGCCGGCTGCCCGCTGCTGAACGTGACATACACGTCGTGGGTGCCGGTGACGCCGCTGATGTTGGCGGGAATGGTTTGCCAGTTTTGCCAGCCGCCGGTGTTCCCGATGGCGAAGCTGCCGATCGGGGCGGCGGTCGCGCTGCCGAGGCGCACCTGAACCAGGCCACTGACGCCGGCTGAAGCACCGCTTGCCACCCGCGCCTTGAACTGTGTGGCCGTCGCGGTGCCAAACTTGACACCGCGATAGACCGCGTAGTTGCCGTTGTTGATGGAAGCCAGGTTCTGCCCGCCGCCAGTGTCCGATGTGGACTGAACGGTCAGTCCCGACTGCGAGTCGAACGACTCCGCCTGGATCGTGGCGAAGGCGTCGCGGCCGTCACCCGGGCTGGACGTCGGCGGTGGCGTTTGCGGCTGGCAAGACGGCCCGCCGATGGGACAGCCGTCGTTGCCGCAGATGTATCCGGCGTTGATGCAGTCGCGTACCCGCCGCTGCAATTCGGCTTGGTCCCAGACGTTCCAGAAGTCTCCGTGGAAGGTGTACCCCGGAGCGTCAAGAACGTTGACACCATTGCGTGTTCCGGCGAGGGTCAGGCCGGTGCCGTTGACCGGGTAGGTGATGACGAACTGAACCCGTGGCACGGCGACCGGATGCGATGCCGGGCAAGGAGCCCCGACGCCGCCAAGGGCCCAGGCCATGTGACTGAAGTGATTCGGGCTGTCGAGGTCGACGCCGTTCCAGCACGTTGGAAAGTCCAGATAGGTCTGAAGTTTCGTGCCCGCTGGGCAATTCATGAAGTCGCGGCTGGAAGCCGAACCGGGCGTGCAGTTCCATCTGGCTGACGGATTCTGATCCGGGCTGGTCGCCAAAGCGTTACCCACCACGATCTTCAGACCCTGGGGGTACGCGACTGCCGTTTGCGGATTGGTCAGCCCCTGGTAGTAGATGATCACACTCTCCGGTGCGACGTGGACGCCGTTCTTGTACAAGGCGGGCACCCAGTAGGGCGACTTGTCCACGACAGGGTTGCAGTTGGTCGACCCGAGTCTTAGCGACGTTTGGGTCGAGGCGGCGTTAGCGGAGGAGTTGCCGATGAACTGGTGCCGATGTGACGCTCCGGGCTGGTTGAACTTGACGATGGGATCGTCGCCGGCCACGTGGGTGCCCCGGCAGTCCGCGCGAAACTCCGACCCGGGCAAGGCGGCAAGCTGCTGCGCCTGGATGTGCGCGGCGTCTTCCCCGCTGGACATGACATGCCACGCGTGCGGATTGTCTTGCGGTGGAGCCGAAACAGCCGGTGCGTCGATGGTGCGGTTGACGATGATGCCGATGGTGACCGCTAAGGTCATGGCGACCAGAGCGGCAAAGGGACGGCGCATGGGTCCTCCCAAGCATGGAGTGAGTTAAGAGAGCGCTCTCATGCCTTTGTGAGCTTCCTATTACAGACATCAAAAGATGTCAACTATTCTCTGAAAGAGCGCTTTCTGTTTCCCACCGGCCCCGCATCCTTCTCTCTGAGACACATCCGCGTTCCTGTGTGTCTATGGTGGGGGAATGGATATGAAGCTGGAGTTGATCGCCGTGCCCGTTTCCGACGTCGACCGGGCGAAGGCTTTCTATACCGAACAAGTGGGCTTCAACGCCGATCACGACCACCGGGTTAGCGACGAGATACGTTTCGTTCAGCTGACACCGCCCGGATCGGCGTGCTCCATCGCCATCGGCACCGGCCTTGGCGGCGTCGCGGCACCGGGATCGGCACAGGGACTGCAGGTCGTCGTCGAAGACGCCGCGGCGGTCGCCCGGGAGCTCGCCTCGCGTGGCGTTGAGGTCAGTGAGGTCCAGGAGTTTCCGTGGGGCAAGTTCGTCTTCTTCCAGGACCCCGACGGCAACGGCTGGGCGGTCCAGGAAATGCTGCGCCAGTGACTACACCGTGACGAGGCCGGTTTGGTAGGCGATGACGACAAGCTGGGCGCGATCGCGGGCGCCCAGCTTGGTCATGGCCCGGCTCACGTGGGTGCGCGCGGTCGCTGGGCTGAGCACGAGTTCACTGGCGATCTCCTCATTGGACAGTCCCTGCCCGACGAGTCCCACGATCTCTCGTTCGCGGGTGGTCAGCACCGCTAGCTGTTCGTCGGCCACGCGCGCGGCAGCGCCGGCCGCCGCGAAGCGGCCGATCAGGCGGCGTGTGATTTTGGGCGCCAGCAAGGCTTCTCCAGCCGCCACGACGCGAATGCCGTGCAGGAGTTCAGCGGGGCCGCAGTCTTTGAGGAGGAAGCCGCTGGCACCGGCCTGCAATGCCTCGAACACATAGGCATCCGTGTCATAGGTTGTCAAGATGATGATGCGGACCGCTTCCAGGCCAGCGGTTTGCGTGATGCGCCGGGTCGCCTGAATGCCGTCGAGCACGGGCATGCGAATGTCCATCAAGATGACATCGGGGTTAGTGGAGCGGGCCATGGTGACGGCTTCGGCACCGTCAGCGGCCTCGCCCACGATGTCGATGTCGTCCTCGACATCGAGCAGCATGCGAAATCCCGCGCGCACCAGCACCTGGTCGTCGGCTAGCAGGACCTTAATCATGCGGCTGCCACCAGCCCGGCCCGCACGGGAAGCTGTGCTAGCACTTCGAATCCGCCGCCTGTGCGTGGGCCCGCGATGAGCGAACCGCCTAGCAGCTCACATCTTTCGCGCATGCCCACGATGCCGCGGCCGCTGCCCGCTTCGAACGCTGAGGAGCCGACGCCGTCGTCGCTGACTTTGACGACAAGTTCGTCGCCGTCATAGGCGACCGTCGCTCGCACGGTGACGCCGGAACCGGCGTGGCGGATGGCGTTTGTCAGCGACTCCTGCAAAATCCGGTAGGCCGCGCTGTCCAGTGCACTTGGCAGTTCCTTGGCGTTGGCGGGCAGCTTGATCTCCACCGACAGGCCTGCTTCGCGGGCGACCCGCACGAGCTCGGAGACCTGATCCATCCCGGGTGCGGGCGCTCTGGTGTCATCGGAGCCATCGGTGAGTACGCCCAAGGTCGCCCTTAATTCCTGCAAGGCGCGGGCACTGGTCCGTTCGATCGTGGTGAGGGTCTCCCGAGCCTGCTCCGGACGTTTGTCGAGCACGTGTGCGGTCGCACCGGCCTGCACGTTGATGATGGCGATCGCGTGCGCGACCGTGTCGTGCACTTCGCGCGCTATGCGCATCCGCTCGGCGTCCACGCGCCGGCGAGCCTCTTGCTCACGGGTCCGCTCGGCCCGCTCGGCCCGCTCATGTGCTTGTGCCGCAAGGACGCGGCGCATCCGCACCGACTCGCCCAGGATCGTGGCCATGATGGCGGTGCCGATGCGGAACATCAGCCAGCCCATCCGGTTCGGGTCAGAGGTGTCGGCGGTGATGATCCAGCCGATCGCCAGCGCGGTGAGCCCTCCCATGGCGATGCGCATCGAGCGGATGCCGTCACCGTGCGCGGTCAGCGTGTAGGCCGCGACGAAGAACGCCACCCAGCCGGGGCCATCGGGATATCCCGCGGCGTAGTAGCAAAGGCTCATCGCGCCAATCGCCACGAACACCGGCACCGGCCACCGTCTGCGGACAATAAGCAGCAGGCCACTGCCCATGAGCACGATGGCGGGGAACAGGTTTTCGGTCGGGTCGACGCTCGTGCCCTGGCTGGCGGCGGTGTGCCGGGTGCCCTGCCATTGCATCAGCGCGATGAAGATCGCGAGCGCGGTGTCTTGCACCCACAGCGGCAAACGAACCAGGCGGCCCAGCACGGGATTCATGCGCCGATGGTAACCGCAGCTCAGCCCGGCCCGAATCCGGCAGCGAGCGCATCCGGGTACGTTCCGGAACGTAGTCGACCAGGCTAGGTCCGCTAACCAGCGCCGTAGCGCAACTGTCGCTTCACAGGCGACGCCAAGAATCGTCTCGCAGCCGAGGATCAAACGCATGATGATGCGCCGGATCTATGTTGCCATCGTGGGACTTCTGCTCGCCTCGGGCGCGCTGCAGTTCTACTTCGCCGCCATTGGGGCTTTCACCCGGCCACGCACCGATGACTCGTTTGCCCTGCACGTGCTCAACGGCCGGATCTTCGCACTGTTGGCACTTGTCGCGATTCTCGCCGCGGCGCTGGCCCGCGCTCCGGGCCGGCTGATCGGCCGGACCGCGCTCACGCTCGGCCTGACCATCGTGCAGACGCTGATTATCGTGCTGGGTAACGTTATCGGTGGTTCGACCGAGCAGCGGACCACGGCCGTTTCCCTTGCCATACTGGGATTGCACGCCGTCAACGGCATGGCCATCATGGGCGTCGCCGGCGGTGTGCTCACGGAAGCGCGTGCTCACCTCAAGGCCGCTCCTGTGTCCAAAGTGGAGCTCGCGCGATGAATGGACAACAGCTCATCGCCGCCGACCTTTTGGCGGCGGCGGTGAGCGCCGCCGCGTGGCTGGCGACCGCGATCGCCGTAGCCTCCGGGCGCCGCCGGGTCGCCGTGGCAGCGGCGATAGCAGCCGTCGTGTCCACCGCCGCCCGGGTCGCGATTGTCATCGCCCTGGCCGGTCACGGCTGGTGGTTCGTGCAGGACAAGGTGACCCTCGCCTTGCCGTTGCTGGGTTTGGCCGCGGTGACGGCCGGCCTCACCGCGCTAAGGCGCGGCATTTCCCAAGCCGTGGTGCCGCTTTTCATGACCGGCTATGCCGCAATCTGTGGCCTGCTTTTTCAATTCCTTTGGGGGTACCCAGCGAGCCCGGCCCAAATCACCGCGAGCCTGGCTTTAGTGGGCGCGGCAACGGCCGTGACGTGGTGGCTGCGGCAGCCGGCGGCACAACGAGCGGCGGTCCTCGCCGGAGTGGGCGCGGCCGTCCTGGGCCTGATCGCCGCCGCGCTCGGCTTCTTGCCGGGCGACCCGGCTCCCGCCGCACACCCGCACCACACCGTTTCCGTCGCGGACTTGCGCGGCCCGGTTGAGCCCGCCCCCGGCGGCACCGTGAAACGCTACGCCCTCACGGCACGGCAAGCCGAGATCACGCTCGCGTCGGGCCAGAAGGTGGCGGCGTGGACGTTTGACGGTCAGGTTCCCGGGCCCGCGTTGACGGCTAGCGTAGGGGACCTCGTCGAGGTGACACTGACCAATCTGGACATCGCCGATGGGGTGACGTTGCACTGGCACGGCTACGACGTGCGCAACGGTGAGGACGGTGCACCTGGCGTGACGCAGGACGAGGTCGCGCCCGGCGGGACTTTCGTCTACCGGTTCCGTGCCGATCAGGTGGGAACGTATTGGTATCACACGCATCAGGTCTCCGACCGTGGTGTGCGCCTTGGCCTGTATGGCAATCTGATCGTGCGGCCGCGGTCAGCGTCTGTGGGCACCGATCTCGTGCTGCCGGTGCATACGTTTGACGGTGTGCTCGCGATCGGCACGCACGACGGCATGGACAGCCGGCCCGTGCCTGCCGGTGAGCCCGTGCGGTTGCGGCTCATCAACACCGACAACACCCCACATCGCTTTACCTTGAGCGGCAGCGCTTTCCGGGTCGTCGCCGCGGACGGCAACGACCTCAACGGGCCAACAGAGGTGCGCGATGTGGCGCTGCGGGTGGCCGCGGGTGCCCGCTATGACATCGCCTTCACGATGCCGTCAGGTCCCGTTGCCTTGCGGATCGACGATGGCCCGGTTGGCGTGGCCCTATCCGGCGGCGCCAGTGGCGAGCATCAAGACACGTCAGCGTGGCCGGAGCTGGACCTGACGTCCTATGGCACCCCGGCGTCGTGGGGCGGCCTGGACGCACGGCCCGATAAGGACTTCGCGCTCGTGCTGGATCGCGGTCTGTCCATAGTGGACGGAAAGCCGATGTATGCGCACACGGTCAACGGTGGGGCGTACCCGAATATCCCCGAGCAGATAGTCCGCGAGGGCGACCTCGTCGCGTTCACGGTGGTCAACCGGGGTTTCGAGACGCATCCGTGGCATTTGCATGGGCACCGGGTGCTGGTGCTCGCCAAAGACGGCAAACCGGTGACGGGTAGCCCGTTGCTGCTGGACACGTTTGACGTGCGGCCAGGAGAGGTGTGGCGGGTGGCGTTTCGCGCATCGAATCCCGGTGTGTGGATGAACCACTGCCACAACCTCACGCACGCCGATCAGGGAATGGCACTTCACCTCTCCTACGAAGGCGTTGTCACCCCGTTTCATGGCGCGCACGGCGGCTAGCAGGGACGATGCATAGCCGGGGTTGAATAGCTATGCATTGACGGGTTTGATGGGCGCTACGTATCAGGCGCCTAGTCACAGGAGACCCCCACGATGTTTGTGCGCTTCATGAGACGCAAGCCCGTCATCGGGGCCGCAGTGGCCGCCGTCGCGGCCGCTGGCGTGCTCCTCAATCCCTTCAACGCCGGAGCCCAGCCAGTGGCTGACAGCCGGCCGTTCGTCAGCGGCACGCAAACCGTGCCGGTATACGACTACGCCAGCGCTATCCGGGAACGCGTCGCGGTCGAGGTGCCTATCGACAGCGACAGCAACGGGGCTGCCGACCGGGTCATGGTGGACATCATCCGCCCCCGGGAGGCAGCCGCGGCCGGGGTGGATGTGCCCGTCATCATTCAGGCCTCGCCCTACTACGCCTCCACGCCACCGGCGAACTTCGACGCCAGCGGCACCCGTCAGGTCTTCGAAACCTGGCTGGACAACTACTTCGTGCCGCGCGGCTACGCCGTGCTTTTCGTTGACCTCATCGGCACGTTCCGCTCCTCGGGCTGCGACGATGTCGGTGGCGACGGGGAGATCGCCGGTGGCAAAGCCGTGGTCGACTGGCTCAACGGCCGCGCACCGGGCTTCAAGACCGACGGTTCAGCCGCGACAGCGGACTGGTCCAACGGCAAGACCGGCATGATTGGTGTGTCCTGGAACGGTACGATCGCCAATTCCGTTGCCAGCACAGGGGTCGCGGGACTGGAAACAATCGTTCCCATCGCGGCCATCTCCAGCTGGTACGACTACACCCGTGGGCACGGGGTGCCGTTCTGGGGCAAGTACGTCGGCTTCCTGCACGATTACGTCAGCAACTACAGCAGCCCGCGCTGTGTGCCGCTGAACAAGGAACTCGAAATCGCCTCGGACACTCCCACGGGAAGTTACAGCTCCTGGTGGGACCCGCGTAACTACCGGCTCAACGCGGGGCAAGTCAATGCCAGTGTCTACGTGGTGCACGGGCTCAACGATGAGAACGTCAAGACTCGCCATTTCGGGGAGTGGTGGGATGAACTGGAGCGCTTCGGCGTACCCCGGAAGATCTTCCTGCACCAAGACGTTCACATCGACTCGTTCCGTTACCGCGATCTTTGGGTGCAGCGGCTGCATCCCTGGTTTGACCACTGGCTGCAAGGCCTGGCCAACGGCGTCATGGACAGTCCAATGGCGACGGTGCAGCGCGAAGACGGCACGTTCGTTTCCGAGAACACATGGCCTGCCGCTGGCGTGCAGCAGACCGCGTTCACGTTAAGCAAACCGCAAAGCCGCGCCGCTGGCACGCTCACCATCGGCGGACAGCCGGGTGCGGGCACGGCGACGATGGCAAGCCGGGGCGAATCAGACGACGACTTCGTCTACGACCCCACGGTCACGCGCACCGACCGTTTGGTCTTCCTCAGCAACGCGCTCAGCGCCCCGATGCGGGTATCGGGCACCGGCACCGTGCAAGTCAGGGTGCAGTCCGACGCGCCAGCGGCCGCGATCAAGGCACGGCTCGTCGACTACGGCACCGCCAACCGCTATGTCACCATGGCAAATCTGCCGACGCAGACGTGCTGGGGTGGCGGGACCGCCGCGGACACAGGCTGTTACGTGAACACGGCAGTGGTGGCGCAACCGTCCGATCTGAACATCGTGGCCCGCAACATCGCCAACATCGGCCACTATCGCTCACTTGACCAGCTGGAACCGTTGCAGCGTGGCACCTGGTACGACTTGACCTTCGAGCTCAACGCCGACGATGTCATTTTCGCGGCAGGGCACCGGATCGGCCTGGTGTTCACGGTGGAGCAAAGCAATCCCGACCACGACCTTGACCGCATCAAGCTAACCATCGACGCTGGTGGCTCGCTGCTGACCCTTCCCGTGCAGACGGTTCCGGTCAGCCTGCGTGAAGCCGGTCCCGTGGTGGCGCTCAAGGGCCGCGTCAAAGCACACCCGGAGCCGGTCAAAGACCCGGCGATCCTGATCCGCCAGTTCCTCGAAACCGCTAACAGCTGAGGTCACCTGCCGCCGCCCGGTTCGGTCCGGGCGGCGGTCTTCGTGAAAACGGCTACGCGGGCGGCCTGTGGGCAGTAATGTCATCAACCCAGCTGATTTTCACGGCGGGAGGCTGGCCTATGAATCCCATACTCCCTGCGCGCGTGCTGGTCGCGACCGCTGAAAGCCTGCCTGGGCTAACGATTACAGCCGTTCTCGGTGAGGTGATCGGGGTGGCCGCGCGCAGTCTGAGCCCCTATAGCGAAGGTCTTCGCTCGATCGCCGATGGAAGCCCTGTGGCTCCCGAACGGCGCATCGAGCTGCTAACCAGATGCCGGATGGAGGCGGTCAACCGCATGCGCCTGGCCGCTAGCGCACGTGGCGCCAACGCGGTCATCGCGATGCGGTTTGACCACCGCCAAGTCACGGAAACATCAAACGAGATCTGCGCCTACGGGACCGCGGTCGTGGTGTCCTAAGTGGACCGAAGATAGGTGAGCACGGCCAGCACACGGCGGTTGGTGTCTTCGGTCGCGGGCAGGTTGAGTTTGGCCAAGATGTTGCCGATGTGTTTGTTGACCGCCGCTTCAGACAACACCAGGGTCCTGGCGATGGCGGCGTTGGACTGGCCTTCGGCCACCAGCGCCAGCACTTCACGTTCGCGGGCGGACAGTGTCGTGAGTGGATTTTGGCTGCGGCGCAACAACTGGCGCACGACTTCGGGGTCGACGACGGTGTCGCCAGCCGCCACCCGCTCCAGGGACGCGATGAACTCCTCCACGTCGCCAACACGATCCTTGAGCAGATAGCCGATCCCGCGCCCGTCGCCGCTGGCGAGCAGTTCGGTGGCGTAGGAATGCTGCACGAATTGGCTCAGTGCCACGACCGGAAGACCGGGGTGCATCTGGCGCAACGTGACCGCGGCGCGAAGGCCTTCATCGGTGAAGCCTGGTGGCATGCGGACATCGGTCACGACCAGATCTGGCGCGTCCACGGCGACAGCCGCGATGAGGGCGCCGGCATCACCGACGGCCGCGGTCACGGTGTGGCCGAAGCGGGCGAACAGGCCGGCGAGACCCTCTCGCAGCAGAACCGAGTCCTCGGCGATCACGATGCGCATGGCAGTTCAATCCTGACAACAGTTGGGCCGTTTTGCGGGCTGGAGAGGAGAAGCCGTCCACCGGCGGCGGCGATCCGGTCGGCGAGGCCCGTGATTCCTGATCCCTGGGTGGGATTCGCGCCGCCGCGGCCCTCATCGTGTACCTCCACGTGAAGCATGCCTGGCGTTTGGCGGACCGTGACGGAGGCCTGGGTGGTTCCGCTGTGTTTGGCGACGTTAGTCAGTGCCTCGGAAACGGCGAAGTAAGCGACCGTCTCCACAGCGGCAGGCAGCCTGCCCACGTTGACATCCAAAGCGACCGTGAGCGTGCTGTCATCGGCGAGTTCCTCCAAAGCCGCGCGCAGGCCAAGTTCCTTGAGCGTGCGGGGGTTGATGCCGCGAATGAGGTCGCGCAGTTCAGCCATCAGAATCTTGGCCTGCTCATGTGCTGCCTCCAGCGCGGTGTGCCCGGGTGAATCCGGGGGGACGTCCAGTTTGGCCAGACTGAGCTGCATGGTGAGGTTGACGAGCCGTTGCTGGGCGACGTCGTGCAGGTCGCGTTCGATGCGGTGGCGCTCGGCGTCGAAGGCGTCGGCAAGCCGTGTCCGTGATTGGGACACCTCGGCCAGGGCCGGGTCCGGGCACAGCAGCAAGCGTGCCAAGGCCGCCTGCACGCCGCTGAAGGCCGACGCCGCGTAGAGCAGCACGGGGATCAGCAAGACGCCGACGACCGCTAGTGCCGCCGCGGGACCGGGGGAGTCGATCTCAATTGGCCCGAAGACGATCGGCCCGCTGGACAGCGGCACGGCGAAGGGCGCGGCGATCAGCCCGAAGATGAGCAGGCCAAAAAAGCCAAGGCCGCCAAGCCAAACCGGTGGCAGGATAGCCAGCGCGAGCAGATAGGCGAAGGCACGCCACGTGTTGGGGTCCAGGTAAAGGGTGCCAATGCGGTTGGCGACAGCCGGGCGGTCATCGGCTAGCCGCAGCCGCCAGCGTTCCCCATAGCCGAACACAACGGCGAGCGGTGGACCGAGAAACACGACGATCGCGGCGGCTGACATCGCCAAGACGGCGGCGACGGCCAGGCTGACGTTGGCCTTGGCGGCCGCGTAGCCGAGCGAGATCGGGCACAGGAGCAGCAGCCACAGCGCGGCGGAGCTGATCCCCGTCGTGATGGCATAGGCCAGTCCGCGCCAGGGCCAGGGGGACAACAGGAACCGGCGGCTAATGACCGCACGAAGCAACGTTGAAGGCATGCGCTTGACGCTATTGCCGGCCGCCTGCGGCCACACGGAGTCCACCTAGACACTTTAGGTAGAGATAGCTCTACCGTTGAGGGCACTCTCCAGCCGCTCCCAGCGCGTCACGAGGTCGGCCATCATCAGCATCATGACGTCGGGGAAGGCGTAGAGGAACGTCCGATAGCGATAGTGGTCCAGGTAGTAGACCTCAACGTCGCTCAGGGCCGTGACGGTCGTGGTGCGCGCGTTGAAGAACAGGTCATGTGCGCCGAGCAGAGCGCCGCGCGCCATGGTGACGCTGTCGTAGATGCCGCCAAAGTCGACGTTTACGTCTCCGGCTGAGATCAGGTAGATGCCGTGGGCCACATCGTCTTCACGGCAGATCGCCTCGCCTGGAGCGAAGGACAACTCGTCGAACATTGACGCGAGGGTTTCGAGCTCGGCATCCACCAGAGGCGCGAAAAGGCTGACCCCATAAGGATCGGCGCTATCACGCAGACAGGCCACCCGTTCTTTGAGGTCACGGTCGCTGATGTGTGTCATGCGCAGGCGGGCGAACCGTTTCATGCGGTCGATATCGCGGCGCTGACGGCGTGACGTCTCGGCGCTCGGCGGGGTGTAGAGCGACGTCTCGCCGCTGATCCGCGCGGCTTCCCGTAATCCGGACTCATAAGCGCTGTGGACACAACCCCAGTGGTACCCGTTGGTGGCTTCACCGGCGAAGAAGAGCCGGTCGTCCACCGGCTCGGCGAGCGTGGTGATGTCGGCCGGTGAAGCGTTGACACCGATGCAGGTGTAGGAACCGCGAGAGAACGGGTCGGCCGACCACGCCGTGCGCGAGATATGTTGCGGGGCAGGCGCTTGCGGGCCGAAGATGTCTTGAACCACGGTGGTGGCGTATTCGTGGACCAGCGAGTCGGGCCAGCTTTCCATCGCGCGGCCCAGCGATGCGCCCAGCAGCAGCACCAGAATCGGCTTGCCGTGCGACTTCCACATGCTGATGACGACAGTGGGGTACTGGTCGGTCTCCCGGCACAGGTAACCGAAGACGTATTGCTCCTGTGACCAGAAGGGTTCCGGGTAGTGCAGCGCGATTTTGTTGAGGGTGCCGAAGCCAAGGCGGGCGATCGCGGTTCGCTTGTCCTGCGGCAGGTCAGGCTCGAAGGTCACGGTGTTGGCTTTGAGAACGCCGAGTGGCAAGGTGACGAGCACTTTGCTGGCTTCGAACACGCCGCCGTTTGTCGTGACACGCACCAGCCCGCCGTCAGAGGAGATGTGGCTAACGACATGTCCCAGCTTGATGTCCAGGCCGCTGGCGAGCGCGTCCACGACGGACTGATAGCCGTGGTGCAGGATGCTGTCGCCGTAGCCGTAAACGAGATAGCCGTCTTCCCAGAATTTCAGCGACAGCTTGTCGGCGTCTTCAGCGACGTCGTCGCGCAGGATCATATTCAAGTGGTACCGAACGGCCTGTTCGTCTTCGGGACTGAAGGCACGGGCGGCGAAGATTTGCTGGATCGCCTCGGCGAGCGTGATGTCAGGATGCCCGCGTTTGCGGGCGATGTCGGCGCGTTGCTCGATCTCGTGCAGCAGGCTGTCGGCTAGCTGAAGCGTCCGGTCCTTTACGGCTTTGCCCGTGATCTGGCCACCCGCGCCGAACAGGTCCAGGTTGTCGAAGCCACCGGTGTAGGAACTGTCGCCGCCGATATAGCTGTAAGGGATTTCGAGGGTCTCGACGAGGTCGGTGATCGGATTGCCATCGGTGCCGTGGATCCAGTGCGCGCCCAGGTCAACGCCATGGTGGTCGGTCCAGATGCGACCGCCGATCCGGTCGCGTGCTTCCAGGATGGTGACGGGATGGCCGCGGTCGTGCAGGGCTCTTGCCGCGGCTAGTCCCGCGATCCCGGCTCCGATGACCAGCACACTTGGCAAATGCCCGCTTTCGTCCGTCATGTACGAATCGTACGAAGTTTGTGCGCCCGAGAACAGTCCCAGCTCGTCGCCTTGCCGACACCAAATTTGTGTTGGTGATGGCGGCCGGGCGGTCTCACATAGATATGACGATGCCGCTTTACCGCCGTTACTGGCGCGGGCCAGCCCTGGCCGCCGCCGTAATAGTCTTGATAGCCGCGCAGCCGGCCGCCGTGGCCCAAGCGGCCGCGAGCCTTTCGCTGAACCCAGCGAGCGCCCGCCCAGGCGCGCAGATCACCGCCACGGGAGCGGGATTCCCCACCTTCGGCGGCAACCAGATCAAGCTCGCCATTGGACAAACGGTGCTGACAACCGTCGCCTACCAGCCACCTGGGTTCACGGCGGTCTTCAGCGCTCCCAACCTGACCCCCGGCTTCCACACCGTGACCGCTTGTGTGGCGAACAATGGCGTGTGCTCGACCGCGCCCGGAACGTCGGCTCAGGCGCGGCTGCGCATCGAGCCACCGCCTACGCAGACGACACCGCCCCGCACTCCCGTGCCGCCGCCGCCTCCGGCCACCCCGGGTGACCTGCAGATCTCCCTGGACCCGCTGTGCTGCGATCCGCCAGCGCCGAGCAACCCGGTCAACCTGGCCGGACCGAAAAGCCCCACCCCTGGCCCGGCTATTCAGAACCCTGGGCCAGCCCCGGACTTCCCCGATCTTTACCTCCTGGGAGTTGAGGTCACCCAGAACATTCAGGACCTCAAGTCACAGATGCCGCTCGTGGCCGACCGCAAGACCTGGATCCGCGTGCACCCGCGAGCCAACGTAGGCAACTGGGCTCCGGTCGATGGGGCGATTCTGGTCAAACGCGGTGGCGAGCAAGAGATTCTCTACCCGGTCAACGGGCCGCTCAGCGTGGGCCTGACGACCGACCGCACCGAGACCGACTCCGCGCTCAACTTCGTGCTCGATCCGAAGTGGTATGCCGAAGGCAACCTGAGCGTCTCCGCGCTCGTGTGGGCCTATGGACCGTCCACACTGGACGATAAGGAACCCAACCCCGAGAACAACTTCATGAAGTTAAACGTCAACTTCAAGAACGCGAAAAAGCCGAACATCCACGTCGTCCCGCTCGACGATGGGGCTGGCCCGGGACCAAATCCCAGCCTCGCGTGGACGGTCAGTTCAGCGCAGTTCGTGTCCAACAACATTGTCCGCTACCACCCGCTGGCCGACACCAACCTCACGCTCTACCCGATTCCGCTCAGCCCCGCCACGGGCGGTGGCAACGGCGGGCTCGCCGCGATCTCCGCCTGGGATCTCTCCAGCGGCACCGGGCGCACGCAGCCACTGCAGAAACTGTTCTGGTATCACCAAGTGCTGAACCTGCCAGCCGATGAGCGCCTGTTCGGCATGTTCGACAGCTCTATTCCCAGCGGTGGCTACACCGGCTGGGCCAAGTCGAGCTTGAAGTCCGCGTGGACCATGCCTTCCGGGACGACCCCTTCGCACGAAGCTGGTCACCTCACCGGACTCGGGCATGTGGATTGTGTTGGCAGCGAGGAAGCCGGTGGGGCGCTGGACAAGACCCACCCCAACGCGGCACCCAACTGCTCCCTGGCACCGGTGAACGCCATGGGCTACTTCGGGATGACAGTCTTCGACACCCCGTTCAACATCTACAGCAACAACCCGTCGCACCCGAAGGCGGCGTTCCCGTTGATGAGTTACGCCAGCACCAAGTGGAACGACGCCTACCACTGGTGCCTGATGCTCACCTACTACGAGGTTCCTTGCTCGCCTGAGGGCATTGGCGTGCCGGGCAAACCGATTCCGAACCCGACGCGCAACACGGTCGACTGCGATGAGTCGGTGACCGGTCCTAACGGGATGGAGCTGAAGATCTGCCTCGCCGATCCCAGCACTCCCAACTACAACGAATACCCGACGATGCCAGCCACCAAGCTGAAAATGGCGATCCCAGCCAAACCTCAGGCATGGGTGCTCGTGACCGGCGTGCTCACCAAGGACGGCGGCACCATCACACAAGCCGCTCTGGTCGACAAGCTCGCACCGTCACTGGCGGCACTGGCCGCCGAAGAAGCCACCGGAAGCGGTGCGGTAGGCAAGAACGAGATCGCCGTGCGCGACAGTGCCGGAGCGGTCATCGCCCGCGTCAAGGTTGGCGAACTCGGCTCGGCTGACATGGTGCACCTGCACGGCGACAAGGGCACCGAAACGGCGGTCGGTGAATTCGCCAAGGTGATTCCCGTCGCCGGCCAAATCAGTGCGATCAGCCTGCTCTCCGACGGAAACGTCAAGTCGACGCGCAAGGTGAGCAACGCGGCTCCCGCGATCGGCGGCCTGGCCGTGAACACGGGCGCCGACGGCACCCGCATCACGTGGAACGTCAGCGATCCCGATGGTGACGCGGTGCGCTCGACGGTGTTGTGGAGTGCCGATGGCGTTCGCTGGCTGCCGGTCGCGCTGGACACCGACGTGACGTCTGTCCTTATTGGACCCGGCGTCGCCGTGCCGGGCGGCACGGCCGTCAAGGTGAAGGTCATCGCGAACGATGGCGTGCGCAACACCGAAACCGTGAGCACGCCTTTCGCTATGGCGGCCCGCAAGCCGCTGGTCAGTATTGGTGAGCTTCCGGATGGGTCGACGATCCCGCGCTACTTCCTGGGCGACCTGAGCGCGTTCGCGTTCGATCCCGAAGAAGGCGACCTGGCCGGATCGGCGATCTTGTGGAAGTCCAGCCTCGACGGCGACCTCGGCTCTGGCAGGACGCTGTCGTTGCGGCGGCTGTCGCTGGGCGAGCACACGATCACCGCTTCGGTGACGGACGGCTCCGGGGCCAACGGGATCGCCACGCTCAAACTGACCGTTGTTGATGGGGGTGCGGGCGCACTGCGTACCCAAGGAGCAGAACCTGATGCTGAACGGCGGCTCCTGGCCGGCGCGGCTGTTCCACCTGAGCACCTGTGGCTCTGGCTCGGGGCAGGCGGCGCCGCGGCGGTCGCGATCGCCGGCGTGGTCTGGTTCCTGATCCGCCGCAGGCGTTCCGTCATCGCCTGAGGAAGGCTGCCCGGCGGGAGGACCCCCGCCGGGCAGACCGCATTACTGAACCGCCGCTAGAGCGTCGACTTCACCGGCGCCGTAGAAGCCGTTGCGGTTACCACCGGTGCACGTGGCCTTGAACTGGTCAAGACCCGGGCGTGGGTCGTAAACGCCGGGCGGGCAAGGCAACGCGACACTGGTGCGCTCCAGGAACGAAGCCAGTGCGGCGGGCGTCAGGCCCGGGTGTGCCGAAAGTGCCAGCGCGGCAACGCCTGCGGCGTGCGGGCTGGCCATCGACGTTCCCTGTAGGTAGCCGTAGCCGTTGATGCCGGTCGCCGTGTTGTACGTGGTCGACAGGATCGCGTTAGCGGTGGTCGACACGGCCGGGTTCGGCTGGCGGGTGTCGCCACCCGGTGCCGCGACGTCCACGACAGCTTGCCCATAGGACGAGTAGTAGCTCTTGAGCCGCACCCGGCCGACGGCCGAAACCGTTACCACGCCGGGAGCTTCACCCGGCAGCACGACGCAAGCGTTGTTGATGAGCCGTTCTTCGACCGGAGCGCTGCCATCGTTGGGGCTGCCGTCGTCAATGAACTTGTGCTGCAAGTCCACATTGGAGTTTCCGGCTGACGCGATGTTCAGCACACCACGGCTTTGCGAGTAGCGGATGGCCCGCTGGACCGCCTGCCACACCGGCCGCTGGCGCGCGTCGTTGCGGCAGTTGAACTCCCACGGGTCGATGAAGTAGCTGTTGTTGGTGATTTGCATGCCGTTTTCGGCCGCCCAGATGAAGCCGCAAATGGCCGCCTCGGGGTAGATGAATCCGGCGTTGGTCACGACTTTGACCGACGCGACCTTGACACCCGGTGCGACACCGGCGACGCCGATGCCGTTGAGTGCCGCCGCGATGGTGCCGGCGACATGGGTGCCATGCGTTGAGGTGGTTGGATTCCACGCGGCTTCGTTCGTGTCGACCACTCCGCCGAGGCACGAGGCGCTCTTGGACTTGTCGATCTGAGTCGCGAGGTCCGGGTGAGAACTGGAGATGCCGGTGTCGAGCACGCCAACGACGACGTTGGAGCTGCCGGTCGTGATCGCGTGCGCCGCCTCAAGGTTGATTTGCGGCATGTTCCATTGCAGACCCCAAAGTGGCTCACCGGCTGGGTTTCCGGTGGCTTGCCCGATGGGAGCGTCGACCGTCTCCATGACCTCTTCCTCGTCGAGCCGGGTGCGCAGGCTCGCCGTGGACGCGACCGCTTCAACGCCGCTGCCGGCGACATCGGTCTCGAAGGACAGGCTGGTGGACTGGACGACCAGCACGCCAATTTGCGGGTAGCTGGCCACGATGGTGCCGCCTGCTGAGGCGACCCGATCCGCGGCCTGGCCGACCGCGTGGCCTTGAGGCGCGACCACCAGGTAGGTCGTGTTTGGACCGGTTGCCGCTGCGGGAACGGAACCGACGGCGGTAGCCGCGAGCCCCATCGCGAGAGCGGTAACCGTGATACGCCTGAATCTCATGTGGTGGACACTAGGTGGCCGTCCGGTCACCCACAATCATCAAAGCCGATGGAAGTGGCGGCGTCGCTTCTCTAGGCGGACGCCGCCTCTTCGCCGGGGGGGATGGATGGGATGGATGACTCCGTGTCATAACAGCATCAGCCAGGCAAAGGCCATCCGTCTTATCCCAATAGGGCATAACATTCGTGTATGCAGGACCTGGACCTTCGGCACCTGCGCGTTATATGCACGATCGCCGACTCGGGAAGCCTCAGCAAAGCCGCCGTCACCCTGGGCATTTCCCAGCCGGCGCTTACCGCCATGTTGCGCCGCATCGAACAGCGTGTCGGCGGTGTCCTTTTCGCCCGCGGCACCCACGGCGTCCAGCCAACCGACCTCGGGCAGTTCGTGCTCGGGGGAGCGAGGGCCGTCCTGGCCGAGATGGACAGCCTCGCCGAGGGCACCGCGCAACGGTTGCGGGACACATCGCGGATCCGGGTCATCGGCTATTCCGGGCCACTGCTCATGGCCTTCGCACAACTTTTCGGCAACCCAGAGGTGCTCGCTGAGGATTCGACGAGCGCTATCTGCCAGAAGGTGATTGAAGGTTATGACTTCGGGCTAACGATCCGTTTTGGATCCTTTGCCGCCCCGATCCCGAAGGCATTGCACGCCAAGCAAATCATCGACGAACCCGCCTACATTGGGCTGTCCGTGAGCGATCCGCTGGCCAACTCGCCACAGGTTTTGCTGACCGACCTGGCCGATTCAGACTGGATCGTGCCGCCCGTGCTCGACGACGGCGAACACCTTGCCCTGTTTCGCGTGTGCGCTGAGGCTGGCTTCACGCCACGGGTAAAGAATCAGTCCCCTGGGTCCGGCATGATCCGTGAGATGGTCGCCGCCGGAGGTGTGGCGCTCTTTCAGCCCTTGGCCCGCCGCGATGACCCGCGCATCATCATCCGCCCACTGCGCGACAATCCGTTGCGGGTGCAGCGGCACCTCGTCTGGCGGTCCGGCACACCCCGCGCCGCGGAGGCATACACAGCCGCGGTCAACGCCTATCTCGAACTCCTGTCAGCACTTCCCGCCGACGCCCGCGCCGATGTGCAGGCCGGCATCCGCCTAGGCGACGACCCCGCAAGTGCATGACTCACTCATCTTTTGTCCACAAACGACGAGCCGCGGCGGGCGGTTAGCCGGCTGAGCTAGGCCTTACGGCGAAATCGCTGGCGGATCAACGGATATATGTCCCCTCCTTGTGCCCGTACTACTGTTGTCTATGTCGAGGCAGACAAGCATGGGCAGTGCGGTCACCGCGCTAGTGCTTCTGGTTTTCACCGCGGTAACGAACACCGCCTCAGCTTCCGGGCCTCGGTCTAACGCCACCTACGTGGCATTGGGTGACTCCTATGCGGCAGGGGAAGGGCTCGATCCCTTCGAAAGCGGAACCCAGGAAAACGATGGCGCGCAGAAGAACACCTGCCGCCGTTCGCGAACTGACGCCTACGCCACACAGCGACAGGACGGGACCTTCCGCGTGCGTCCCGGCGTGCTCGCGGCAAACCGTGGGTTTTGGGCGTGTTCAGGTGCGACTACCGAGACGATGACCTTGGATGTTGGCCAGCTGCCCTCGAGCGACGGAAGGTATCAGCACTCGCAGCCGCGCCAGGTTTCCGACACGGTCGGCGCCGACACCAAGTGGATCACCATCTCGGCGGGTGGTAACGATGCCTACTTCGGGGACTTGGGCAAGGCGTGTGCCATGGGGTACAAACCGTTCACCGGCAAGGTGTGGCGACCGCCGGGCGAGCCGGGCTGCGCGGAACGCCTCGAGCGCTCGAACGCCAAGCTAACTCCGCCCGGCAGTAGTGAGCTCGACCTCGCGCTGCACGACGTTTACCGTGACCTGCTGAACAAGGCGCCCAACGCCCACCTCGTGGTGGTCGGATACCCCAAGGTCTTTCCCGACACCTTCGAACAGGGTCTCTCGCTGGCTGGGCTTACCGTCGAGCAGCGTACCTATCTCGGCTTGCCCGGATCCGCGGCGATGCTATGCCGCACCAACGGTCGTGTTCTGAGCTATTGGGCGGGCGTCGCCGATGTGTATGCGACGGAACTGAGCGCCTTCATTCAGCGGCTAAACCTCGCGGCGCTGCGCCAGGTGTCGGCCCTGGCCAATGATGGCTTCGCTGGCCGGATCTCCTTCGCCAACACTTGGGACGCCTCTGTGCCACACAATTGTTCCGGTGACACGCCTGGGGTTTCGGTTAACGGCGTGCTGTTGAGCATCTTCCGTGGTGTTGGCCCCAAGAAGTTAGTTTCCACCGCGACGTTTCACCCTAATCGCGGTGGGCAGACCATGATGGCGGCCCAAGTCGAAGCCGCGTTCCAGGGTGCGTTGACTAGCCTTGGCAGCACCTGGCAGATCGAAGGTGAAGTCGGCCAAGAGCTTGCACCGCAACCACTGCACTACTCAGGTGGGCAGGGACAGGTTGTCGCCACCGTCACTGCGGACTCAACGGTGCCAAGCTGGCTATCTCTTTCAGCAGACCAGGGCGCGGTGACCCTGGGAGGCACGCCGGATCAGCCGGGCTCCTGGAACTTCTCGATCCTGTTGCAGGACACGGCGAATCACAGCCTTACGATGCCGGTCAGGCTGACTGTCGCCCCGTCCACGACCCCACCGCCGAGCGGGCTCGGCACGGTGGTCGCTGATCTCGGTCTCAACAGCTACGGCTTGCAACTGAGTCCACAAGGGACACTGTTTTCCTACTACCCCCAGCCTAGCGAGAACTCGACCTGCGATCTGAGGGTGCACGACACTGCCAGCGGCGCCGATCACCTTGTCGAAGCCGGCCTTTCCTGCGGCTCCGGTGTCAACGATTCGCGATGGTCAGCGACCGGCAACGCGTTGCTGTTCGCCCGAGACAGTTTCACTGCCAGGCAACTGCTCGTGTGGGACGCGGCGACACATGCCGTGACACAGATCGCCCCGAATGTCACGCATCCTTGCTGTGGCTCGCTGTCCAACGTGAAGATCTCAGCCGACGGACGCTATGTCTTCTTCTTCGGCTATGACGGTCCGGCCGGGCATGCGAATTATCTCCACGACCGGCAGACAGGAGTTTCCATTCCGCTGTCCAATAGCAACGGTGGCGTCAATGTCACGGCATGGGCGCCATTCGGGCACCGGATGTTCGGCATGCAAACGGATGGCCAAGGAAACACGGTGCGTCTGTGCACAGGTCTGGCGACGACGTGCGACCAGACCTTATGGTCCGGCTCGCAGGATTTCTACGTTTCGCCAGTTCTCTATCCCTGGTCGTCTGATCAAACGCGGATCCCAGTGGGCGTGGCGGAAGGACGCCTGGTGCTGTTCAACGCCGCGACGGGCAGCACAACACAGGTGCCGCAGCACGCGGATACCTTCCTGGCCTGGAATCCAGCGCAGGATGCGCTGATCACGTTAGGTGACTTCACTCCTGAGGGCAGGACTATCTACCGCTGGCCGCTCGGCAGCCCTACCGCGATTCCGATCGGTCTCGTGCCGCCTGGCCTTCAGGCATTGCCCTCGCCGGACGGCTCGTCCATTTTGATCCATTCCTATGGACAGCCGACGACGAAGCTCAATACGGCCACCGGCCAGGTCACAACCACCACTATTCCCGCTATCGCGGAGTCGCTGCGCTGGAGCAGTGACGGCACCTATGCCTTCGCGCGTACCACCGGCTGGCCCAACCGTGCCTTGGTGGTGTGGCGTCCAGACACCAACGCGATTGCGACCGTCACCTCAGAGGGCCGGTGCATCTACACCTTCGGGTCCACGAGTATGGGCCGGTATGTCTTGGCCATCGCCTCCCCGATATGTGGCCAGGAACCACCGTATGGCAGCTACGTCTTTATCGATCTGGCTACGAACGCCGTCATTGGAGACCTCACAACGATCTCCCTCAGGCAACGCATTGACAGTTCGCCCTGGTCAAGCTCCACCGGGATCGCGTTTGTCTACGACCAGGACTTCGGTGCGAACAAGTGGAAGCTGCTCCTGGTCAAGCCGAGAACGTCCTGAGTGGACAGACGCAACTAGCGCCCTCTTGCTAGCCTGCCACCGTGATCGCTGAAGGCATGTTCTTCTTCTGGATCGTCATGATCCTGGTGAGTTTGTTCGCCCAGTATTGGATCATCCGGCTGGCAGTGCGTGGCGGGGTTGAGGACGCGGAGAGGCGGCGGCTGGCGAAAATAGCCGAGCTGCAGTTTTGGGATGAGGTCGAGGCTAAGCGCCGGGCGGCTGACGCCGACTAGTCGTCGGTGCGGCGAGCGGCCTTCTTCGTCTTCTTGTCAGCGCGTTTTTCCTTGAGCGTCTTGCCGGCCTTCTTGGAACCGTTCTTCTGCGGGGACTTTTCGGCCATGACGAATCCAATCGGCAGGGAAGCCCTGATGGCCGGACGGCTACCGGAGCGCCTGAGAGCCTCAGCCTACCCCGAACCGCCCGATTCACGCGGCCTCTAATGGAACGGATGGCAGCATGGTGTCCTTCGGAGCGATCGTTAAGACGCACGCGCTAGGGCCTCTAGTTCATTGGCAGATGTACACGGTTGTTCTCGCCGGTTGAAATCGAAAGGCGGCATATCGCGGCATGATTTCTTTCATCGGGGGCACGCACCCATCACTGAATACCTGGTGCCGAGACTTGGCAGGCAAAGACCAAATGTGCATCCACAGTGTGCCGGTGCGTACGTCGTCAAACTTGGCCATAAACCATTGTTAAACTTTGGCTGTGCATTTGCGGTACTACTACCGGATCTATCCGACGCCTGTTCAACGTGATCGCCTGGCGAGGGCCTTCGGATGTGCCCGGGTGGCGTTCAACGATGGCCTCCGTGCACGTCAGCAGGCACACGAGGCCGGACTGCCTTATATCTCTGATGGTGCGCTGTCCAAAGCATTGACCGAGGCGAAGCAGAGTCCAGCGCAGGCATGGCTGGGCGAAGTTTCCGCCGTGGTGCTGCAACAGGCGCTGGCGGACTTGAACGTGGCCTACCGCAACTTCTTCAAATCAATGACAGGGAAACATAAGGGGCGCAACATCGCCCCGCCTAGGTTCCGGTCACGCAAGGACAATCGGCAGGCAATCAGGTTTACCAGCAATGCGCGATTCAAGGTGCTCGACAACGGCCGACTGCGCTTGCCGAAGATCGGTGACGTGGAGGTTGTGTGGTCACGACCGCTACCGTGTGCTGCGTCGTCCGTTACGGTGATCGCGGACGCAGCGGGGCGCTATCTTGTGTCGTTCGTGGTGGACGTAGACACAAAACCCCTGCCACCGCGCGATTCAGACGTGGGTATCGACCTCGGGCTGGTCCATTTCGTCGTTCTGTCGAACGGCACCAAGGTCGCAAGTCCGAGGTTCCTGAGGCGCGCCGCACACAAATTACGCAAAGCACAGCAGAATTTGGCACGAAAGACCAAGGGCAGCAACAATCGTAAGAAAGCCCGGCGCGCAGTTGCCAAGGCTCACGCCCGAGTTGCCGACACACGCAGAGACTGGCTACACAAACTGTCCACCACGATAATCCGCGATAACCAAGCGGTATATCTGGAAGACCTTTGCGTGGCCGGACTTGGGCGGACCCGGATGGCGAAATCGGTATATGACGCAGGTTGGGCTATGTTCGTGAACATGCTGGAGTACAAGGCTGCCCGTGCCGGGTGCACACTGGCCAAAGTGGACAGGTTCTTCCCGTCCACGCGCACATGTTCGGCATGTGGTCGGTTGGGCGAGAAGTTGCCGCTGTCGGTGCGGGAGTGGGTGTGCCCATGCGGCGTATCTCATGACCGGGATATCAACGCGGCGTTAAACGTTAGGGCCGCCGGACGGGCGGACCTCAACGACCGTGGAGCGCAGGTAAGACCAGTAGTGATGCTGGCGCAGCGCGGTGAAGCGGTAATCCACCCAGACGCGGTGTGTTACACACGCAGCGTGGAGGGAATCTCCGTCCTTTAGAGCGGAGAGAACGTCAAGATGCGGGAACCGCCTAAGCCAAGGCATACCCTCCGGTAGGCACCACACGCGACGGTCCATGCCGGGCTGTCGCGACCCTGGCCGCTTCAAGCGGCACGACGGAAGGTGCCATCTTTTGTTTACGTTTGTCATCCCCGCGCACAACGAACAAGACACGGTCGCGACCGTGGTCGCTCAAGCTTTGCAGGCATGCCATCCAGGTGACCGTGTCCTGGTTGTGGACAGTGCCTCGACCGACGGAACGGGTGGGAAAGCGGCAGCGGCCGGTGCCGAGGTCCTCGTTGGCCCGCTGGGCAAAGGCGCGGCCATGAACGCGGCGCTGGGAGTCGTTGATACGCCGTGGGTGTGCTTCCTCGACGCCGATCTTGGCTCTTCGCGTGCCAATGTGCCCGCGTTACTGCGGGCCGCGGCGGTGGGCGGCACGGCTGATCACGTCGCGGGGGACTGGGAATATGACGACCCTGGCACGATTCTGAGCAACACTTTTACCCTCTATGAGCCGTTGGTGACCCGGTTCTTTCCGGAAGTCGCGGGCAAGCTGGGCGCCAATTCGCTGACCGGTTACCGGGCGGTGCGCCGCAGTTATCTGAATACGTTGCTGCCCAACGACTTCGGGGTGGAAGCGCACATCAACATCACCGTTGGGTTAGCGGGCGGCACCATAGCGGTCCAGCACCTGGGTGTGATCGCCAGCCGGTTCCGGTACAAGCCGGCGATGGGCACGGAGATCGCCGCCGCGGTGCTTCGGCTCGCCATGTCGAGCGGGCGTCTCGATCCACTGGACCGTCCGCTGTGGAACGACTGGGTCAGCGAAGGCGCGGCCACGATCGCCGGAATCGACGAGGCGGGTGGCCGGTCACGGGCGCTGGCCAGTTTGTTCACAGCTATTCGCCGTCCTATGCCGACGTATTGACCCATTCACATTTGGAAACTAGTTTAACTGTTTATGAAGTTTCTCGTTGTGGTGCCGGTGGTGCTTCTCGCTGTCGCAGGTTCGGCCGCGGTCAATCCAGCTCAAGCCGCGGTCAGTTTGGCCGCGGTGGCTCCCGTCAAGGCGGCTGCCCGCCTCGCGACAGCTAGCACCGACGACGGAAACGTCCCGCGCAATGTGCTCGACAGCAACCTGTCCAGCCGCTGGTCGGCCCTTGGCGACGGTCAGTGGCTGACCGTCGACATCGGAACGGTGCAGACCGTCAACCTCGTGCGGATCGCCTTCTACAGCGGCGACACCCGCCGGTCCACCTTCGAGCTCCGCACCTCAACGAACGGCACCACCTGGACGACGGTCTGGTCCGGACAGAGCAGTGGCACCACCACCGGTCACGAGACGTTCGCCATCGCGGCGACTTCGGCTCGCTACGTGCGTTACGTCGGTCATGGCAACTCGGCCAACCTGTGGAACAGCCTCACCGAAGTCGAGGTTCACATCGCCGCCGTGACGAGTGCGCGCCTGGCGCTCGGCACGGATGGGCGGCTGCAATACTTCCCGCACACGAATGGCGACCGCATTCCTGACTTTTCCCGTGCGGGTTACGGCGGCGGGGGAGTCTCGCTACCAACACTTCAAGTGCGCCAAACCATTTCAGCTGGTACTGGAGACGACGGCGCCCGCATCCAGTCGGCACTAGACGCCGTCGGTGCCCTGACCCCTGACAGCAACGGTTTTCGTGGCGCTGTGCTGCTCAACCCCGGCAGTTACGAGGTTTCGGGGACGCTGACACTGAGCAAGAGTGGGGTCGTGTTGCGCGGCTCAACAGGAACCGTGATCACGGCTAGCGGAACGAGTACCCGCAATCTCATTGAAGTCAAAGGAAGCGGCAGCCGCAGCGAGGTTTCCGGATCTCGCCAGCGGATCACCACGTCCTATGTTCCCGTTGGCGCGCATACGTTCACCGTCGCCAACGGCGCGGGCTTCAGGGCCGGCGATGACGTGGTGGTCGTGCGCACCCCGAACCAGGAGTGGATTGACGCCAGCGGAACGGATGCGTGCAGCACCAAGGGAACGTCTTATGACACGTCCGATGTGGACGGTTCGACGTGCTTGTCAACGACGGCATGGACTCCCTCGGCGCGGACGATCCATTATGAGCGCAAGGTAACCGCTGTGAGCGGAAACCAGGTCACCATCGACTCGCCGGTGGTGGAGGCGATGCAGTCCCAGTTTGGCGGCGGCGCGCTTTACAAATACACGTTCAGTGGACGCATCCAGCATGTCGGCGTGGAGAATCTGCGCGCCGAGTCCAGCTTCGCCTCCGCGACCGATGAGGCGCATGCCAGCTGGATGGTGGCGTTGACCAACGTGCAGAACGCGTGGCTGCGCAACCTCACCTCGCTCCACTTTGTGCAGGGCACCATGCGGGCCGGCACCGGGGTCAAGAACCTTACCGTCACCGACAGCGCGTCTCTGGATCACAAGTCGCAGATCACGGGCGGCCGGCGTTACCCGTTTGACCTGGAGGGCGCCTCGCATGTGCTTGTCATGCGCAGCTTCGCGCAGACCGGGCGGCATGACTTTGTCACCGGCGCTAACAGCCCTGGCCCCAACGTGTTCCTCGACAGCCGTGCCGAGCAGTCCTACTCCGAGTTGGGCCCGCACCACCGCTGGGGCACCGGCACGCTGTTCGACAACATCGTGCACCAGTCCAGTAGCGGGTCGCAGCAGATCGGCGCCTACAACCGCGGCAACTCCGGCACGGGTCACGGCTGGTCCGGCGGATATCAGGTGTTCTACAACTGCCTGGGTGACAAGTTCAAGGTGGCCAATCCACCGAACGCGCGCAACTGGGTGATCGGGTGCCGTGGTCCAGCGCGGGAAGGCAACGGCGAGTTTGACTCCTTCGGCACACCGGCCGGGCCGTGGAGCCTGTATTTGCAACAGCTTCAGGACCGGCTTGGCGTCACCGCGTTGCGCAACATCGGCTACTAGAGTCCGCTGAGGACGGTGCTGAGGTCTCGGTTGAGGGGCCGCTCAAGCTGTTCGAAGGTGCATGACTGCGGGGCCCGGTCGGGACGCCAGCGGGAAAACTGCGCCGTGTGCCGGAAACGGTTGCCCTCCATATAGTCGTAGCGAACCTCGACGACCCGTTCTGGCCGCAGTGGCGTGAAAGACAGGTCCTTGCCTGCGTTCCAGCGCGATCCACCGGACCAGCGTTTGTCGGGCACGTTTTCGGCGAGCTTAGCCCAGTTCCATGGGTGGTCTTCAAACGTGGTGACCAAAGGCTGAAGCTCCTCGAACAGGCGCAGCCGTTCGCTCATCGGCAGCGCGCCGATCACGCCTATCGAGGCGAGCGTGCCGTCGTCGTTGTAGAGCCCGAGCAACAGGGAGCCGATCGCGTTGGCCCCGCTCTTGTGCGGGCGGTAGCCGGCGACGACACAGTCAGCCGTGCGCTCGTGCTTGATTTTGAACATGGTCCGCTTGTCCGGGACGTACAAACCGTCGAGTGGCTTGGCGATGATGCCGTCGAGGCCGGCGCCTTCGAAGTCGTGAAACCATTGGCGGGCAAGCACAGGGTCGGTCGTGGCCGGGGTGATGTGCACGGGCGGTTTCGCGGCCGCGAGCGCTTCCTCCAGCAGCGCCCGGCGCCGCGCGAACGGCTGTGCCGTCAGGTCCTCGTCGCCGAGGGCCAGCAGGTCGAAGGCGACGAACGCGGCTGGTGTCTGCTCGGACAGCAACGTGACGCGTGACTTGGCCGGATGCAGGCGCAGTTGCAGTGCTTCGAAGTCGAGCTTTCCTTCGCGTACCAGGATGATCTCGCCGTCAACGGCACATCTGACCGGCAACTCCGCTAAGAACGCGGTGACGAGCTCCGGGAAATACCGCGTCATCGGCCGCTCGTTGCGGCTGCCGATCTCGATCTCGTCGCCGTCCCGGAACACGATCGAACGGAATCCGTCCCACTTAGGCTCGTAGGAGCAGTCGTCAGGAAACCCGGACACCGGTTTGGCGAGCATCGGCGAGACCGGCGGCATGACAGGCAGCTTCACCCTGCCATTGTGCCCGCCTGCGCGGGTGGCCGTGTGGTGAGTTGGGCCAGATGGGTGTCGAGCAGGCTGATCTGGGTCTCGGGTGGGAAGGCCGCGGGGGCAAAGAGCGCTTGCACGATGAGTCCCAGAGCGAAGGACTGGACGGACGCGGCGGCACTGTCCGGATTGGAGGGTGGCAGCTCGCCTAACCGTTGCGCGGCTTGGATGTGCTGACGAAGACGTTCCCTTGAGTGCGCGTAGCGCAGGCCATGCTGGTGGGACAGTTCGGCATCGGCGAGGGCGGCGTCCCAGGAGCTGACCCAAATGCGGTTGCTGGCAGCCGCTTGCGGTGTCAGCGGGAGGATGCCGAGCAAGGCCGCGCGCAGGGCGGCGAGCCCTTCGGGGCATCGGGCCGGGGGCGGGCCGCTCTGCGTTCGCCGAGCAACTGCAGCGCGTATTCCACGAGGTCCCGTTTGCTTGGGAAGTAGTGCGTGACCAGGCCTGTCGTCGCGCCCATCTCGGTGGCGACCGCGCGCAGGGTCAGGCCGGTGAAGCCGTGCTCAGCGAGCACGCGCCAGACCGCTCCAGAAACGTCCCGGCGGCGGGCTTCGTGATCTCCCTTGCTGCGTGGCATGCGGACAGGATACATTCGCACAACATCTGTTATGTGAATGTGAGGCCCGATGTTCGCCAACCCACTGCGAGAAAACGCCCAACTGCGTGCTCTTGAGCCGTGGCACGCCGAAGAATTCCCGAATCGGCTGCTGGCTCGAACCCTCGGCGGAAGGCAAAAGGCTGTTCGTCCAGGTAGTGCGGGCGATGCTGGACTGGGCTTTCCGCGTGCGCGGGCTCGCGCACGCCCAGTGGCGCACCCAGCCCGCCAACGAGCGCAGCAGCAATGTCGCGAAGAAACTGGGCATGACGCTCGACGGCACGCTACGGCAGAGTTTCCCCAGACCCGTCGGTAGCGGCCGGGGTGACCTTCAGATCTGGTCACTCCTAGCTTCCGAATGGCTTGAGCCCGCTGTGAAAGCGCCTGGCACCAAGGCACAGCTCGATGAGCTCACGCACGCGTTCCTTGGCGCCTTCACCAACACCAAGGGCAGGCGTCCCAACGTTGGCGTGATCTGGGAACTGTTCATTCCACAGGGGATGATCGTCAAGAACGTGGGCGCGGATCCAGTTGTCTACGACGTGGAGGCATTCATCGAACCGCGGGAGAAAATCCTCACCGACGGGACGTTGACGGAATTCTCCGAATGGGAAGTCTCCGAGCGCACCGAGATCTTCGGCTCCATCGCGCACCGGTTCAGTGAATACCGCAAGTCCGGATTCCTTGACGGCACCTGGTTTGAAGGATCCGGGCGCAAGACGACCCAATTCGTCTTAACGCCGTCTGGCTGGAAGATGAGCTCGATGGCCTGGGACGACGTCTAGCGTACGAGGCGGCCGATAACGAGCAGCACGAAGGGGATCGCGCCCAGCGCCCAGCCGGCGATCGCGGTGATCACCAGTGCCCTGCTTAACAGTGGCGCCGGCTTGCGTTGCTCCTGCCTGGGCGCGCTGGCGTGCGCTTCGAGCGGACCGGCTGACACCTCATCAGGGGTGTAAAGCCCACCGGCGCAAGCCATCGCGGCAAACGGTATGAGCACGAAGACAAGCCAAGCGGCGTAAGCGCCGGCTGACCCTCCGCCGCGGCCGCCGGAAAGCGTCGCGGAAATTGACGGAGTCACCAGCCAGGCCAGCACCGCCATAGCCGCGCCATAGGCCAAAACGATGGCGGCGTTGCCCCAAGCCCGGCTTGGCCGCCGGCCGCGATCGCGTGCGGTGATGGCGTGAAGCGTTGTGCCAACCGGGACCGCGATCGCGAACAGAGTGAACATGACGAACCCGGTTTCCAGCAAGTGCCTGCGCACCGACCGCAGGGAGGCGACCTGATGCGACAGGTCCTCAAGCCAGATCGCGCCCGCGACACTAACGCTCGCGGTGAGCAGGGTTAGAACAAGGCGAAGGATGCGGCCGTGCTTAGCCACCGAGGGGTCGATCACGGCCGACATCGTATTACCCGGCGTCGCGCCATCTCCACGCGAGCCACACGATGAAGCAAGTGGTGGCGATTTCGATGACGCTGAAGAAGACGTAGTACATGGTTGGCGTGCCAAGGAACAATGTGGCCGACTGAACGGCGGTCATGACGGCGCCGGCCGCGATGTTAAGCCGCCGGCTCGTGCGGGGCTTGGTGAGTCTAGATAGGACAATCATCCAGATCGGGATCTGCATCAACGCTGAGGCGCCGAGCAGGAATCCCTCGGTGATCTGAAGGCCGTCGACTTCACCGGTCAGGTACTGCCGCAATAGTGCCGAATCCATTAGGCCGACGATGTCGCAGTACAAATAGTTGAACATGACAAAAATCCACAGGGTGGAAAGTTTGGCTCCCATGTCCTGAAACGTAGGCACGGCACCGCCGGCGGACATCCCGCCGCGGAGCGAACCTCCATCGCTCTCAGGAGCTACTGAGATTTGGGCGCGTGGGTGAGGCCCAGCGCCGGCGGGCAGGGCACGATGAGGTGGTGAACAGACTGCGTCCGCCCCGAGCCCGTGTGGCGCTCTACCTTGTGTTAGGGCTGGTTTTCGGCGTCCTGTGGTTCACGGTGGTCGTCGGGCTCTGGATCGGCGGGCTTTTCGGGCAGCTGTTGCTTCTGGCCTTCCCCAGCATCGTGGTGGCGCAACTGTTGCTGCGGCCCGTGGGGCGCTTCGAGCGCTACTGGGTGCGTTCGCTGCTGGGCCAGGAGGTCCCAGCGCCCGAACCGTTGCGCTTCAGCCAGGGGTCTGGTGCTATCAACGCGATCCGGCGGTGCTTTGCGGTCTTCCAGGACGGGCATAGCTGGCGGGTCATGGCGTGGGTGGGTGCCCGCGTAGTCCTTGGGCCGCTTGGCTTCGCCATCGTGGTGCTGCCTGTCGCGCTGTTGCTGGCGCCGCTTGCCCTCGTGGCCGGGGTTGCTTCCACAGCAAGGATTTGGCTGCTCCTAGCGCCGCTGGGCCTGGTGCTGTCGCCGTTGCTATGGCGGGCCGCGAACGCCGTGGCTGGCCTGCACCGGCGGCTGGCGGTGTGGGCGCTCGGGCCGGATCGCAGTCAGATCGTCGCGGCTGCTCTGGCCCGTGCGGCTCAGGCGGAAGAGCAGGTGCGCATCGACCAGGAGCTGCATGACAGTATCGGTCACATGCTGTCGATGATCGTCGTGCAAGCGGGCGCGGGAGCGCACGTTTTCGATGCCGATCCCGCTTTCGCACGGCGTGCTCTGGGCACTATCGAGGTGCGTGGACGGGCCGCCCTAGGCGAGCTTGACCGCATCATCTCCAGCATCTCTGGTGGCTTGCAGACCGGACCGTTGCCAGAGGGGCAAAACTTGGCGGGCCTCATCGACGGCGCACGCGAGGCGGGCATGAACGTCGTCTCGCGACTCCACATGACAGACCTGCCCCCGGCACTGGGCCGCGGCGTTTTCCGCATCGTGCAGGAGGCGCTCACCAATGCGGCCAAGCATGCCCCAGGCGCCGCTGTGCGTGCCGATGTCGCGGCGAGTCAAACAGCGGTCGCGATCTCGGTGGTGAACGGCCACGGTGGCGGGCCCGCGGTGCCGGGGCGCGGCCTGGCGTCCATTCGGGACCGGGCGGTGTTGCTCGGCGGTCAGGCCACCATCGGGCTCACTGACGACGGCGACTTCGCGGTCAACGCTGTGCTGCCGATCGCGGCGGCCTTTCCCGAAGGCACGGAACTGGTTTGCGCCCTGTCGCGGCGGTGCGCGTGCATCGGGTGCACGACGCGGCGTAGCGTGCTCGGATGAACATCGCCATCGTCGACGACGATCCCCTGGTACGCATCGGACTGCGCGCCATCCTGTCTACTGTGGAGGGCTGGGAGGTCAGCGCGGAGGCAGGCGATGGGCAGGCCGCGGTGCGGTTAGCGACGGGAACGCCTGCGCCAGACGTGATACTGATGGACATCCGCATGCCCGGCATGGATGGGCTCGAAGCGACCCGTCGCATCACCGAACACGATGGTGCGCCGAAGGTTCTGGTGCTGACCACTTTTGACATCGACGAGTACGTGTTCGAGGCGCTGCGTGCTGGGGCGAGCGGTTTCGTCCTCAAACGCGTTCCGCCCACGGAACTCATCGAAGCCGTCCGGGTGGTGGCAAACGGTGAGTCCCTGCTGTTTCCGGCTTCGACCCGGCGGGTCATCGAGCGATTCGCCGTGGCGGCAAGCAAGCCGCTGCCGGAACTGTCCGAACGCGAGCAGGAGGTCCTTCGCCTGCTCGCGCGCGGAATGTCGAACACGGAAATCGCGCAGCGGCTCTTCTTGTCGGTGCAGACGGTCAAGTCACATGTCGCCGCGATCCTGATGAAACTTGGTGTTCGTGACCGCACGCAAGCCGTGATCGCCGCCTACGAAACGGGATTCATCAAGCCTGGTGCGGTCTAGCTCGTCATCGGTGCGCGTCGGTGCGTTGCAGCCGTAGCCAGCCGAGCAGTGCGAGGCCTATGCCCCAGGCGAGGAGGACCATGACCGAAGAGGTCATCGTCATGCCGGGCACCTGGCGGGTGATGAGGAATATCGTGCCGGAGCCGGGCAGGATCTCCGCTATCGCCGAGGTGAACGTGCCGAATTGCCGTAGTACCAAGGGTAGGACGAGCATCAGCAGGAACAACGTGACCAGTGCCCCGGCTGTGTTGCGTAGCACGAAACCGATCCCGGCCGCGATGGCCGCTCCGGCCGCGAAGACGGCAGCGACGGTGCCGACAAAGCCCGGAAACTCGTTGAGCTGCAAGGTAAGGGCGGAATTGGCGGTCGTGAACGCGGTCAGTGCCGCTAGCACAGCCACCAGCACTCCGGCACCTGTCGCGGTCGCGACGGTCACGAGGAAGCGGGCGAAGAACAAGACAGTTCGCCGCGGCGTCCACTGCAACGCGGGAACGATGCCACCGGTGGCGTAGTCAGCGGTCACCGAAATGGCGGCGAGGCTGAAGAGCGCGAATTGTGCTGGCAGGGCGATGAAGCGGACCTCGGTCCACGCCGGCTGACTGGGCAGGTCCGCCGGGCGGGCGGCGGACTCGAAACCGGCGATGGTGCCAAGAGCCAGCATCACGAACGCCGCCGCGGCAAGGAACCACCAGGTCGCTTTGACGCTCCACAGCCGGCTCCACTCAGCCGTGCACGTCCTGGCGAAGATCTGTCCCAGGGAGACGTTGGGGCGCAAGGCATCGCGGCTGGGGGTGATCGTGGTGGCCGTCATGGCGTTTCCTTTCGGCTGTGGTGTTCCACGCTGCCGTTGGTCAACTCGAGGTAGGCGTCTTCGAGGGACTGGCTGACCTCGGATAGGTGGTGCACGGGGACATTCAGGGTGTGCGCCAGATTGCCAATGTCTTCGGCGGTGCTGTTGGCGACCTTCAGCTCTTGTGGGTCCACGCGTTCGACGGCCAGGCCCTGCTCACTGAGCCGGGTGAACAACAGGTCCGGCGCTGGGGTGCGCACGCGCACTTGACGGTTTCCCAGCCCGTTCAGGATGTCCTGTGTCGTCGCGTCTGCGATCAGGTGGCCGCGGCCGATGACCAGCAAGCGATCGGCTGTCTGCTGCACTTCGCTCATCAGGTGGCTGGACACGAGCACGGTGCGGCCTTCGTCGGCGAGCTGGCGCAACAGGTCGCGGATCCACAGCACACCGTCTAGGTCCAAGCCGTTGATGGGTTCGTCAAACAGGAGGACTTTTGGCTCGCCAAGGAGCGCGGCGGCGATGCCGAGCCGCTGGCGCATTCCTAATGAGTACCCCTTGATGGGTCTGCCAGAAGCACCGGTGAGCCCGGCCTGTTCGATGACCTCGTGCACCCGGCGCATCGCAATGCCGTTGGTTTTGGCGGCGATGCGCAGGTGGTTGCGGCCGGTGCGGCCCGGGTGCATGAAGCTGGGGTCCAGCAGGGCACCGGCTTCGCGCAGTGGTTCGGCGAACGTCGCGAAGGGCTTGCCGTTGATGAGCGCCTGTCCCGAAGTCGGCCGGTCGAGGCCGAGCATCATCCGCATCGTGGTGGACTTGCCGGCACCGTTGGGGCCGAGGAAGCCGGTGACCTTGCCGGGCTCGACGTCGAAGTTCAGGTCGTCGACGGCCAGGATGCTGCCGTAGCGTTTGGTCAGTCCCCGGACCTCAATCATCGCTGTCTCTTTCCCAGCGCAGGATGTCTCCCGGCTGACAGTCGAGGGCTTCGCACAGTGCTTCCAAAGTGGTGAAACGCACCGCCTTGGCCCGGCCGTTCTTCAGGACGGCGAGATTGGCGGGAGTGATTCCGATGCGGTCGGCTAGCGCGCTGACGGAGATCTTGCGTTTGGCCATCATGACATCGATATCGACGATGATGGACATCAGATCACCTCGTCGAGTTCGGCCTCAAGGTGCGCGGCCCGGGCGTCGCGGGCGACGGCTTGCGCCAGCAGCATCCGCAGAACGAGCACGAGGAGAGCGGCGCCGAGGATGGCCACGACGATTCCGCCCATGATGAGGAACATTCCAGGGGTATCGCCGTCGCCGGAGCTGGCCAGAATGATCACGAGCGCCGCCGCTAGGACCGCCGCTGCCAGGATCGCGCCGATCACGATGTCGACATAGCGGAAAGCGGCGTGGGAGAACACGGTTCCCCGTTTCACCATGGTCACCAGCCGCCATATGCAGATCAGGATGACCTGAAAGGTCAGCAGGCCCAGGAGCACGATGGAGATCACGGCGTAGGGACTGTTCCCGGCGGCTAGGCCTTCGTCAAGCTTTACCGCGTTGGCGTAGACCATAACGACTTGCAGGTAAAGCGAACCAGTGAGCAGTGCCGCGATGACGGCCCGCAGTGCGAGCACCGTCAGCTTTCCCATCGTTTCTCCCTCGATCGAACCACGATGGGAATCTACCGTTATTCGATAGGTTCGGCAACTCTCTCAGCGGGCGAGCCCGCTGTGATAGCTGGAGTAGAACGGCTTCCACGACAACACCTCGCGGGCGCGGGCGTTGCGCACGCGAAACGAGGGAAAGCCGAGGCGGCCGCCAGGCTGAGCCGGTGGCGAGCCAGCGCTGGCCGTGACGTAACCCATGACATCGAGCCACTTCGCGGGCTGATCGTCGGCCACGATGAGCGTTTGGCGCGACGGCCACCGAGCGATCGTGGCCAGGGTGGCCATCGCCATATCTTGAATGTGCACCAGAGACACGTAGCGCTGTCCGTCGCCCGGCAGCCGCAGCTTTCCCGCCGCGGCCCTTGAGAACCAATCGTCGTCAAGACCGGTGCCGGGACCGTAGAACAGGCCACCGCGCAGGATCGCCCAGTCGGCAGTGGACGTACGGACGGCGTTTTCCATGTCGAGGCTTGCCGCGATCGCCCGCCCCGCTGGGCTGTCGTCGATCGTGGGAGCGGTGTCCTCATCGGCCCACGCGTCGCCCGCACCGCTGTTCACCATCGCGATGCTCTGCTGGATTATCCGTGCGACACCCGCGTCACGGCAGGCCGCGACCCAGACAGGCGTGCCTTCCCGCCTGAGCTGATCGTTGGCGTCGAAGTCGCCGCGCCCGGCTGGCCCCGGCAGGCTCGTCGCCAGGTTGACCCCAATGTCGCAGCCCTCGAGCGCCGCGGCGAGTTGATCGCGGTTGAAGATGTCGGCTTGCCTGACCTCGGCACCACAGGCGGTAGCCACCGTGGCCGCCTCTGGCCGGCGGGCGAGGGCGAGCACACGGTGCCCAGCGGCGGTCAGCCTGGGTATCAAGTGTCTGGAGTAGACGCCCGTAGCACCGAGAACAGCGATCGTTAGACCCATGGCGCACACGGTAAGGCCTCTCGCCGATCATGCGCAGAGGTGTCAAGGACGCGACGATTGGCCGTTCCCCGTAGCTAAATGGGTAACCTGGACGACGGACTGCGCCAGCCGATGCCCTTGGTGGGAGCAAAACGTATGAATTGGTTGAGGAATCGTTCTCGTCGTTCTTGGACGATGGCCTTAGCGGCGACGGGTATCAGCGGCATCGTCATTTTCAGTCTTGTCGCCGTTACTCTCGGTTACATTGGACGGTCCAAGGCGGACGATACGGCTGCTCCCGGTGCGTCGGCCTCGGCAGGCACAGTCAGCCCTAGCGCGGATCCAGGCGCCAGCGCTTCACCCAGCGCGCTGCCCAGCCCTTCCGCGAGTCCGTCAAAGCCAGCGCCCACGCAGAGCAAACCGGTTCTTCCACCGGCCTACACCCAGGTGTGCCCGCCGTTCCCCAAGTTTCCGGGACCCGACTGCACGGGCTGGCGGCACACCGGAGTGAAGCTGCGTAACTGTGAAAGCCCGATCCACGCCTCGAATGTCACGCTGGATTCGTGCTATTTCCCCGATGGGATCATGGTTATCGGCTCAAATGTCACCATCAAACGGTCGCAATCGCACGGGCCGGTCAACGCGCACTGGACGAACAACTTCGACTTCCGCAACCTCACCTTGATCGACGTCGAGATCGAGGAAGCCGACAACATGCACCCGGATCAGTCCGCGCTCAGTGGTCCCAACTTCACCTGCATCCGCTGCGACGTGCACCACATGGGCAGCGGCATCCACGTTGGCGATAACTCCACTGTCATCGACTCGTGGACCCACGACTTCGTCATGACACCCGGTGCCCACGGGGCCGGAATGGGCGAGGGCCAGGGCAACGGCGACCACAGCAAAATCATCCACAACAACATCGAATGCAACCGGCTGCCCGGGCAGCAGCAGATCTGCTCCTCGGCACTGTCCCTCTATGACGAGCCGACCCTCGACGACGTCCTCGTGCAGAACAATCTGTTCAACACCGTTGGCGGATATTGCGTTTATGGCGGTGGCGCCGATGGCACGCGGATCCGGTTCATAGACAACCGCTGGGGCAAGAAGTATCACCCCCGTTGCGGTGGCTACGGACCCGTCGCCGCGTTCCATCCCGGCAACACGGGCAACGTGTGGTCCGGCAACGCCTGGCAGGACGGCTCAGGCCCGGTGACCTTTAACGGGCAATGAGGGCACGTAACGCCTTCGATATGTCGCTTGGTGCCTCCTCGGCCATGAAGTGTCCAAAGCCGACGGTGGTGTGCTCGAGGTCCGGAGCCCAGGCGCGCCAAAGTGCTTCGGCGTCAAAGCCGAGCGCCGCGCCCCAATCCTGTTGCAGCACAGCCACTGGCATAGGCAGCTGATTGCCTTGCCGCAGATCGACGGTGTCGTGCTGAACGTCGATAGTGGCCGACGCGCGGTAGTCGGCGACGATCGAAGTGACGGCTTCGCGTGACGCGTCCAGATAGACCTGGCGGATGCTGGCCGGGATGGCCGACGGGTCGCGGGTCCAGGTGTCGAGGAAGTAGCCAAAGAACTCGTCCGCAGCCGCGCTGATCATCTTCTCCGGCAGCCCGGGCGGTTGTGCCATCAGGAACAGGTGGAAGCCTATGGCCGCGGTGGTGCCGTGCATCACGTCCCACATGTCCAGCGTCGGCAGCACGTCGAGGCAGGCCAGATGACTGATCGTGTCAGGGTGGTCAAGACCGGCGCGGAAGGCGACCAGGGCACCGCGGTCGTGGCCGGCCAAGGCGAACCGGTCGTGCCCAAGCGCCTTCGTTACCGCGACGGCATCGGCGGCCATCGTGCGCTTGGAGTAGATGTCTTCGCTTGTGGCGGCCGGCTTGCCGCTGGCGCCATAGCCACGCAGATCGGGGACGATCACGGTGTGATCGGCGGCGAGGTCAGCCGCGACATGCCGCCACATCAGATGCGTCTGCGGGAAACCGTGCAGGAGCACGATCGGGCTGCCTGCTCCGGCATGCGCGACGTTGAGCATCACACCGTCAGCGCCAGCGATCGCGTCGTACTGAAACCCAGGAATACGTTTGGTCATGAACCCAGGCTGCCGTGAGCCAATGAGCATCTGATGAGCGTTAGGCTGACGGGGATGCCAGTCGAGTTCGGGGTGCTAGGGCCGGTTTCGGCCTGGACCGGGGAAGGTGCCCGGATCAACCTGCGCGGTCCGCGTCACCGGGCCGTTCTGGCGCGTCTGATCGTGGCCCGCCGTCGCCTTGTACCACTGGATGTTTTGATCGATGATTTGTGGCCCGAGGCGCCACCACCGGATGCCGCCGGGGCGATACGCACGTTCGTCGCTGCGCTGCGGCGTGAACTGGAACCGGGCCGTGCCCCGCGGACCCCGGCAAAGCTGCTCGTCACCGAGGGGCCGGGATATGCCCTGCACGCTGAGCCTGACAGCGTTGACGCCTGGCGCTTCGAAACGGCCGTCACTGCTGCCGCGCGACCGAACGCGGAGAAGCTGCAAGAAGCACTGAACTTGTGGCGTGGTCCCGCTTATGCCGACTTCCCGGACGACCTTTGGGCACATGGCGAACGGTCACGGCTCAGCGAGTTGCGGTTGCAGGCAGTGGAACAGCTTGCCACGGTTCGCCTCGAACTCGGGCTGGCCGACATGGTTGCCGCGGATCTCGATGCCCACACCGCTGAACATCCCTGGCGGGAAAACGCCTGGCGGCTCCTTGCCCTTGCCCTGTACCAAAGTGGCCGTCAGGCCGACGCGTTAGCCGTGGTGCGGCAAGCCAAATCGATGCTGGCCGGGCAACTCGGCCTGGACCCCGGTCCGGCACTGGCGCGACTAGAGGCCAGCATCCTGCGCCACGATCCCCAATTGCTTCCCGCGCAAGTGCTGGCGGCAAAGGTTTGGGCCAACGCCACAGCCGCCTACGACCGGGCCGTCGCCGCAGATGCGCGCACCAGACTGGAATCGACCGTCAGCATCCTGCGCGGCCTGGCTGTCACTGGCGGAAGCGGACTGCGGTCAGCTCGCGAGCACCGTGTCGCCGCGGTGACGGCAGCCGAACAGCTCGGCGACCCGCACCTGACCGCTCGCGTGATCGGTGCCTATGACGTGCCCGCTATTTGGAGCCGTGTAGACGATCCTGAGCAGGCCGCTCACATCGTGGCCGCCGCCCGCCGCGCGCTCCGCTCGTTGCCAGCAGGGGAAAACAACGCGACCCGCGCTCGGCTCCTCGCGACCATAGGCCTGGAAACCCGGGGTGTACTCGACCCAAGTGCCGCTGCCGCCGCTGCCGAAAGCGTGGCGATCGCCCGGAACCTGAACGACCCCAACGTTGTCGTGTTCGCGCTCAACGCCTTGTTCATGCAGTCGTTTGGCCACTGTGGACTGGCCGCCGAGCGGGACGCCATCGGCAGCGAACTGATCGAGGTGTCGGCCCGCCACGGCCTGACGACTTACGAAGTGCTGGGTCACCTCATCCGCCTGCAGTCCCGTAGCGCTTTGGCGGACTTCACCGCCGCCGACCGTCATGCGGAGGCAGCGGATGCGCTTGCCCAGCAACATGATCTGGCGTTGGTCGGGGTGTTCACCGCGTGGTATCGCGCCCTGCGCCAGGGTGTCCCCGGCGCCTATCTCAAGGCCGCGGCACTGCTTGACAACGCTGGCATGCCGGGACTGTCCGATGGGCTGCTTCCTATGGCACTGCTATGTCTTCAAGTGCGCCATGGGCAGACTGTCCACCTTGATGAGTCCGCGAACTGGGGACCCTACGAGCCGTGGGCACGCCCGCATCTGCTGCTGGCACAAGGACTTCACGCTGAGGCACGCGAAGCTGCCGAAGCGATCCCGCCGCCGCCGGCTAACCACACACAGGAAGCCCTGTGGGCTCTTGCCGGGCTGGCCGCCCTGCGGACCGGCGACCGTGACCTGGCGGCCCGTGCCTACGAGGCTCTGCTGCCAGCCGGTGGTGAACTAGCGGGCGCTGGCACCGGTCTGTTCACTCTCGGTCCCGTGCGCGACCTGTTAGCCGAACTAGCCGCTGGCGTGGCTTAAGAGCGGCCGTGGCGGCGGCGCATGCCTGCCGCTAATGGAGCGTTGTCGAGGTCGCCGGCCGCGATGCGAGTGGCGATGGTGCGCCGGACCATGCGCGCGGCCAAGCCTGGCAGATGCCGTGCGATGGCGATCTCGAACCAGCCGCGGCGAGTGGTCGCCACGTCGCGCAGCGGCTTGCGGGCGGTCGCGGCGCGCATGATGGCCGCGATGACTCCCTCGACCGGTTCATAGCGTGACACCCCTTGAAGGGAAAGGCCTGCCTCAGCGGTGGCATCGTGAATCGGCGACGGCACCATGCTCGGGTAGACCACGGTGACGCCGACGTGGGTGCCGACCTCTAGGCGCAGAGCGTCGGCATAGGCGGCCACCGCCCGTTTGCTGACCCCATAGGCCGCGGCGAGCGGTAAGGCCAGAAAAGCCATCCGGCTGGAGACGAAGATGACGCGCCCGCGTGAGCTTTCCAGAGCGGGCAGAGCCGCCGCCGTTACCGACCAAGCGGCGAGAAGGTTCACCTCGATCTGCTGTCTGGCTTCGGCTCCCGGGGCGAGTTCGGCCGGCGCAGGGCCGCCGACCCCGGCGTTGTTGATGAGCAGATCGAGGCCGCCGAGCAACTCGACCGCTTGCGCGACAGCGTCTTTGACGGCCTGCGGATCAGTGAGGTCGCAGCGGATGACGTCGTCCCCGCGCAGATCAAGGCCGGCCACACGTGCGCCGCGTGCCTTGAACTGTGTGGCCAGGAGCCTGCCAAACGTGCCGTCGGCGCCGGTGATGACAACACGCCGTCCACTTAGGTCAGTCATGTGCGCCGCATCTCCCGTTCCATCAAGGCCAGGTAGCCGTCAAAGTCGATGCGCATCGCAGGGCGCCGGTCGCCCCAGCGCTGGTGTGCCGCTTTGAGCTGCTGCGCACAGTCGGCACGCTGGCGTTGTGGCGAGGGCAGGGTGTAGTCACCGGACAGGTAGGCGGCGATGAGCTTTCCTTGTGCCTCAACGACAGGCAATGCCGCGCCCGTGGACTGCATGAGCCCAGCGAACATCAGCCCCGGCGCGGTGAGGTGAAACACCCTGCGGTACAAGGGCATCATCTCCGCCGACGGCTTGAGCAACGCGGGGTCTAGGAAGGGGAGATCTATCCGGTACCCGGTGCACCACACGATCACATCGACATCGTCACTGGTTCCGTCGGCGAAAGACACTGTCTTGCCGTCGATACGCTCGATGCCACGCCTGGGCCGGATTTCGCCATGGCTGATGCGTGACAGGAGAGCGTCGGACAACGTGGGATGGTCTTCGAGGAAGCCGTGTTCAGGGCGCTGCAATCCGTACCGTTCCAGCGATCCGACCGTCACCCGCAGCATGGTCTGGCTGATGCGCTGACGCAACCGCCAGGGCAGCCGTTTGGCGAGCGCACCGTTGAGGGTGTCAGAAGGCTTACCTAGCAAGTGTTTCGGCACGACCCACACACCGCGGCGCATGGACAGCAGGGTCCGGTCGGCCACATGGGAGGCGTCGACCGCGATATCCATCGCCGAGTTGCCGCCGCCGACGACCAGCACACGTTTGCCCTCAAGCTGTTCCGGTCCGCGGTAGTCGTGGCTGTGCAACTGCTCGGCGGCGATCGTGCCCGGATAGTCGGGCAGCTTGGGGACACTGTTGTGTCCATTGGCGACGATGACGGCGTCGAAGCTGTCGCTGACACCCTCGGCGGTGACTTCCCACCGGCCGCCAGGGGTCTGCGTAATGCCGGTGACGGTGTGCCCAAAGGAGATGTGTTCGTTTAGCCCAAACCGCGCCGTGTATTCGGCCAGGTAGGTGGCGATGTGCTCGTGGCCGGGATAGTCGGGCCAGTGCGCCGGCATGGGGAAGTCAGCGAACTCGGTGCGGCTCTTGCTGGTGTTGAGGTGCAGTGTGCGGTAGGCCGAGGAGTGAACCGCCCCGAACACCCAGAGCCCGCCCGGCTCGCTGCCCGCGTCAAAGCACCGTGCGGGAATGCCTTTGTCCCTCAGCGCTTTGAGGGTGGCCAGCCCGGCAGGCCCGGCGCCGATGACGGCCGCGCGGGGGAGAGAGGATTTATCCAGCACACGATGGATAATGCGGGTTAGCGGTACATCCGGTCAAGCCACCGGTGCACAAAAGCCCGGAACTCCCTGGGTTTGGCCCTTCCCCCGGCCACGTGCGCGTGCACCGCCCAGACCAGGCTGCGCACCGCGAGGTGCGGCGTCGGCTCGCTGAGCAAGCGCTTGCGGTGAGCCGCGGCCAGGATGTCTTCCACCGCTTGATACAGGGGAGTGGCATAAGCCGCGTCCAGCTCGGCGTGCAACTCCGGCTCAGACCACCGGCGCAACCACAGCCCGGTGGTTTCGGGCACCTGCTCCAGGAAGTCGACGAACGCGTCGAGCAGCGCGTGCAGGTGCTCGAACACATCCTCGGGGGTGTCTTTCACGCTGCGGTGCGCGGTGGCGACCGATGCCGTCAGGGCCTGGGTCTCGGCTTCGAAGACACGGGCGAAACACGCTTGGTAGAGCTCGGCTTTGGTGCCCACATGGTGGTGAACCGTGGCCACATCTATGCCGGCGGCGGTGGCGATTTCCCGCATGCTGACGGCGTCGAAGCCCTTGCGGGCGAACAGCCCGGTGGCCGCGATCAGGATCGAGTCAGCGGTGTCGCGTTGCTCGGCCCGTCGCGGCCGGCCTGGCCCACGGCGAGGTGTAGTCATGGCGCCTATCCTGCCCTACAATCCAGCGAACGTTGGATTTAAGTGTCGAGGAGTCGTGAATGACGACGGACAGGCTACCCCGCACCGGCCTGCTCACCTTCGCAGGCGGCTCACTCGGCATGGGCATCTGGGTCACCGTGCCCGGCCTGCTGTTGCTCTACTTCCTCACCGAGATCCTCGCCGTTAGCCCCTGGCTGGCCGGCCTCGTGCTACTCGTTCCGAAGATCTTCGACGTCATCGTGCATCCGTGGGTCGGCCACCTGTCCGACAACGGGCTGCGCCGCCGCGGTCACCGTCGCGGCCTCATGCTCGCCGGGTGCGCCTTGCCCCTCGCCTTCGCCGGGCTGTTCGCTTTGCCAGGCGACTTCTCGGGCACACCGGCCGCGTTGTGGGTCATGGGTTTCTTCATCGCGGGCAACCTGTTTTTCGCGTTCTATCAGGTGCCCTACCTGTCGACACCGGCCGACCTTTCCATTGGGTACCACGAAAGAACGCGCCTCATGGGTTTCCGCATGGTGGTGCTGACCCTCGGGATCCTCCTCAGTGGAGTGCTGGCCCCCGTCATCACCGGCGGGCAAGACCCCACCCGAGGCGGATATTCGTTGATGGGCCTCATCCTTGGCGCGGCCATGCTGGGCGTCATGCTTGTGGGGCTGCGCGGCGTTCGCCAGCTCACCGCCGCCGCCCCCACCGCGATCACCAGCACGCACAGCCCTGGGCTACGCAAACTCCTTGCCGCCCTTGGCGATCGGCAGTTCCGCTGGCTGGTCATCTCTTACCTGCTGATGTCCACCACGACGCATCTGGTGCTCGCCGCGGTGCCCTACTTCGCCGAATACGAACTCGGGCGAACAGGTTTGACGACAGTGCTTGTCGCCGCATTCGTGGCACCGGCGCTGATCGCGACCCCGATATGGGTGGTGGTTACCCGCCGCATCGGCAAACAGCCGGGGCTGCTGCTAGCTCAGGTCACCTTCGCGGCCGGGTCACTGGTGCTGGCAGTCGGCCGTCCCGCGGGCATTCCCGTGCTCGTCGGCGCCGTCGCGATCCTGGGCATCGCTTTCGCCGCTATGCAACTGCTGCCGTTTTCGATGATGCCCGATGTCATCCGTTCCAGCGGGGCTGAGGGAACGGCGAAAGCCGGTGCCTACACGGGAATGTGGACCGCCGCGGAGGCCACGGGCGGCGCGCTCGGGCCGTATGTTTACGCGGCTTGCCTGGCCATCGGTGGCTTCGTGGCCAGCGGCGCGGGACAGACCGTCATCCAGAACTCCAGCGCTCACACCGCGATCCGTCTCGGGTTCGGGCTGGTGCCCGCGGCGCTGATGGCGCTAGCCGTGCTGTGCCAGCGAAAGTACACACTCGACAGTCAGCTGCGGCGAGGGTGATCAGGAGGGCAGAGGCTTGCCCCTGCCCTCCTGAACCGGTCAGCCAGCGGCTGAAGGGTTGACCACGCTTACGGTCAGGACGTTGCCCGACTGAGCCGTAACCGTTGCTGTCACACCGTGTCCCGCGAGGATGACACTGTTCTGCGGGTTAGCGGTGCTGTAGTAAGCCGTCGGGTTGCTGTCGCTAAACGACGCGATGCCCGCGTTTGCCGGAGCGCACGCGGCCAGGGTCTGGACGGTCTTGGACTGTCCTTTCCCGACAAGGATTTCCTTGTGCAGACACAACTCGGGCACGGGCTGCGTGCCGAAAGTCGCGTCAAACGGCTGACGGCGGTTGCTTGGCCTGGTGCCGTCGGAATAACTGAACGGCGCGGGACGCGCGTCGACAGGCAGGGCCTGACCCGAACCCGGGTGTTCCGAGACGTTGTTGTCTTCGGTGGTGTGATCGACGTACCAGACCAGCATGCCCGGGCGGAACGAGAAGAACTCGACCTTGTCGGGCGCGGAGATGTTGAAGCTGAACTGGTAGGGGCCGGTCCGCAGGGTGTCGTCGTAACCGGTGTACTGACGGTTCTCCAGCAGGTAGTACTGATCCGCCGTCGTGGAGACCGTGCCGGTGCTGCGTTCCCACTTGCCCGTTGGGGTCCACGTGCCGGGCGTCTCGACGTCGTCACTGAAAAGCGTGGTGCCGCCGGACTTGGCGACGATGTCATCAAGGAACGCGCCAGCCAGGTGCACACCACCATCGGACTGGTAACGGAAGCGGAACAGCGTCGCCGCTCCGTTGGCGTCGTAGGAGAAGCGCAGCGTGGTCCACTTCCCGTTGGACGATCCGGAGACGACCTGCCCGGCACTAATCCAGTTGCTGCCGCCGTCGGTCGAATACTCGCCGTAGAGGTAGTCATATCCGGCTTCGATGTCATACCAAGCGCTCGCGGTCACGGTGACCCGGGAAGCGGCTGGTATGGATCGGGTCAGCGATTCGTTCAGCTCGTCAGCGCTGCCAGTCCACCACGCGTACTGACCCGAGACCGGTGTCGTGTACGCCTTCGTCGTGGTCTTGTTCGGCAGGTTGACTTTGATCGCCTGCGCGTTGGCGGCATTGGCGTCCTGGGCCGGGTCGAGCAGCACGGTGCTGTTTTGGCCCAGGTTGACGTCGGTGTAGTCGAGCCAGCCGAGGAACAGCTTCTCCTCCGGGCCCATCAGGCCACCGACGGTGCCGATGCCTTCGTTCTCCTCGGCGCCGTGGCCAAGCCAAGAGCCCGAGCTCATCAGCGTCCAGAAGGCGGTGCCGTTTTCGCCGCCCGCGGTGTCGTAGTAGTCAGGCAGACCGAGGTCGTGGCCGAACTCGTGCGCGAAGACGCCAAGCCCGCCGTTTTCCGGCTCGGTCGTGTAGTCGCCCAGCCAGTAGTTGGAGTTACCGATGCGCGCGCCGCCGGACTTGTTCTCCTGGCCGCCCACGGTCGGGCCGGTCAGGCCAAAGTCAGTGGCATTGACGAACCAGCGGTGCGACCAGATGGCGTCCTCGCCCTGGGCGCCGCCACCGGCGTCCTCACCTTCACCGGCGTGCACGGCCTGGAAGTGATCGATGTAGCCGTCACCCTCGTCATAGTTGCCGTCGTGGTCGAAGTCGTACCGGTCCCAGACGTCAAACTGTGCCAGGTAGGCGTTGATCTGCTCAGGGCTCATCGTGCTCAGCGCGTCCTGGTACCAGGCGTTTCCACTGTCCTGAATGAACGCCCACGAGCCGCCGTTGTCCTCGATGGCGTTGTCGCCGTAGTAGGACGCGTTGTAGGGCACCTGAACCCAGTCACTAACAACGTTGGTCACCGAGTATTTGCCGGAGGAGAGCTGCTCGTAGTAGCTCTTCATCGACTCGCCGGGGCCGTTGAACAGGTTCTCGTAGTAGGCCGTGTTGAAGTCGGCGCTCCAGCCGGTCGAGTTGTCCACGGAACGGTTCGGCTGGGGGATCGCGTTGTGCGACGGGCCGGGGACCGTGCCGTACTTACCGAGACCTTCCGTTCCAAACTCGGCCAGAATGGTGAAAATCTTGTCGGTCTTCTCGAACTCGACCTCGACGACGTTGTTCGTCGAAGCGTCGACCGTGACGTTGCCTTTGGCATCTACTTGTGCCTCGCCACGCGCAACCATGGCGAGCGCGGCTTTGCGTTTGTCCGTCCACTGCTTGCTCAGAGGGCCCGGCCGGTTGTGTGGCCGGTGGTTCTCAGCCTTGACTTGGCCCTGATTAACGCTGTCCTGGCCGCCCGGTGTCGCGTCGGCGGGCCACTGCAAAGCAGTGATCACCAACGCTAGACCGGCCACGCCGGCGATAGCGGATATCGGGAGCTTTCTCATCGTTGATCCCTTCTGGGGACGAAGGTGAAGCGGTTTGGCCGCCTGTGGGGTTAGCGTGCTTCCAGCCCCAGATGTCACCGGTCACGAGAGGAATCAGTGGTAGAGCGCGGGAAGCTCAGCGCCCGCGGCGCCGCTGCGGGCCCTTGGCGGGCTTGGGCGCGCGGCGAGTTTTGGCTTCGGCGGGTGCGGCGGGGGTCTGGCCGCGCCCGCGACTGCTGTTGGCGGTCCGGCCCCGGACGATGCCAATCATTTCCTCGACGAGGTCGGTTTGCTGGTCCTGTATCCACACGAGCGCCACCGATGAGGCCGGGGCGTCAGTGACCACCTTGTAGGTGAGATCGCGCCGATGGTGAAGGCGCGCAAGGGATTGCGGGACGATGAGGACGCCAGCGCTAGCCGCGGCGAGTTCTGCGGCGGCGGATGTCGTGGCCGGACGGTGCTCCAGCACGGTGGCGGGCATTTCAGTCCACGTGAGCACATCGTCGAGCGGATGCAACATGGTCTCGCCGGCGAGCTCAGCCAACGTGAGCTCTTCAGCTTCAGCGAGCGCATGGTCACGCGGAAGGACGACGACCGTCGCTTCGGTGTAGAGGGAAATGGCGTGGAATGTGTCCATGTCGACCGGCAGCCGGATCAGGCCCGCATCGGCTTGGGAGGCCAGCAGCTCATCGGCGGCTTGAGCGTCCTCAGCCGCGACGAGACGCAGCTCCACGTCGGGTAGTCGCTCAGACCAGGTGCGGCTCCACTTGCTCACCGTGACGCCGGGGACAACGAGCAACCGGAAGACAGACACCCCATTAGGCTACGCTGACGGAGTGAGCAAGCCTAAGAAGACCCAGGTGATGAAGCCGTCAACCGCAGCGCTCAAGCTTGAGGTCTACTTGCCGGCCACGCCGCCGGAGTTCCAGGACAGCCTGATCTCGCGCGAAGAGCTAGACGAGTTGCAGCGCAACCCTCCGCCATGGCTCGTCGACTTGCGTAAGAACGGTCCGCATCCCCGGCACGTTGTGGCGGCCCGGCTTCGCGTGTCCAACAGCGGGCTCGCCCGCGGTGGCATCACCGAGCCGCTCACGACAGAACAGATCGCGGGCCTGAACGCTGACCCGCCGCCGTGGCTCATCCGCGAACGCGAGACGCATGCTGAGGTTTTGCGTGAGCAGCGCAGGATCGAGGAGCGGCGTGCGGACTTAGAGCGGGACTCCCGGCACGCCTAGCTCGTGCAGGATCGCGGCCTCGGCGTCACGATGCCTCGCGGCCGCGTGCGTGTCGGTCAGGTCGAGGATGGCGGCGATGCCTTGGTGGGCAAGGGCTTCCTCCCGCTTGTAGGTCATCGTTCGCGCCAGCTCCAGTGCTCTGCGGAAGCGGGCTAGCGCCTCGTCGCGCAGGCCGGCGATGCGGCACGTCTCGGCATAGCTGTTGCTGAAATCCATCTCCCACTGCTCTTCGGCCAGCTCTTCGAGGATGCTGAAGGCTTGCCGGTGAAAGTGCAACGCCTCGTCAAGCTTGCCCGCGTGGCGCAGCACGACCCCGAGCATGTTGCTGCACCAGGCGCGGTTGCGCAGGTGGCCGTCCTCCTCGGCGATGCCAAGTGCTTCGCGCAGCAAGGAATCTGCCGTCTCCGGAGACGACCGCGCTAGGGCGAGCCCGCGGGTCACCAGCGCGGTCACTCGAGGCGGCCATATTTTCTCGCCAGGCGGCGGTTCCAGCGCGGCATGAGCCAGCTCGGCGGCCTCGCTGAAGCGTCCTAATAGGAGCGACGCCCAGCCTTGATATGCCAGCGCATAGGCGATGCCCACCTGGTGACCGATAGCTGAATACTGTGCCGCGGCGAGACGGTACAGAGCCAGGGCGTTGTTGACGAACCCCCGGTCGTGTTGCAGGTAGCCGCGCCGCATGGCTAGCAACCCGGCCAGCTCAGGGTCGTCCACATCGGAGATCAGGGCAGCAGCGGCCGCGTATTCCGCCATGGCTTCGTCGGCACGCCCGGCGGTGTAGCGCGCGTATCCCAGATCGTCGCGCAACTCCGCCAGCCGCAACCGGTCGCCCAAACGTTCCGCCGCTTCCACCGCGAGTTCCAGCATGCGGTTCTCCTCGGCGGTGCCCGCGCGGCGGCGGAAGAAATACGGCCGCATCAGCATCGGCAGCTCGCTGACGAAGTCGTCGGCTCCGGTCTCGACGGCGTAGTCAAACGCGGCCACCAGATTGGCGTGCTCGAGGTCATACCAGGCGAGGGCCGCCTCACGCCCGTCAAAAGCCGGCACCGCAAGGGGAACGCGGCTGACGCGTCCGGTCCGCAGCACGTAGGGCATCGCGTCGTGCGCCGCCGCGGCACAGCTGAGGTAGTAGCCGAGCATCCGCTGGAGCGCGCTCGCCCGGCTGGCTTCGTGCTCCTCGGCTTGCGCCACGCGCCGGGCGTGCTCGCGCACGAGATCGTGCAACTTGTACCGTCCCGGTGCGGGCTCCTGCACCAGGTGCGCGTCGACCAAATCCTCCAAAATGGAGCGTGCCTTCGCCGGCGGGTTGTCTGCCAGCAGGGCCACGAGCTCGTGGCTGAAGCCAGCTCCCGGAAGCAGGCCCAACAGCCGGTAGACCCGTCGCTGCAACGGCTCCAGCTGTCGCAGCGACATGTCAAACGCGGTGTCTAACGATGAGGTGCCCTCGCCCAGCCGCTCGGCCAGAATCCCGACTGTCCAGCCAGGACGATGCCGCAGCCGTGCGGCGGCGACCCGGATCGCGAGTGGCAGCCCGCCACACAACCGCAGCACCTGCGACAGGGCCTGGGGATCGCGCTCACCGCGGTCGTCACCGGCCGCGCGCGAGAACAGTCGCGCCGCATCGGTTTCCGGCATCGCCTCCAGCGAAACGGGCGGGACGGCTTCCAGCTCCACGAGGCGGTTGCGGCTCGTTATCAGCACAGCGCTGGATCCGGCGCCGGGCAGCAAGAGGCGTGCTTGTTCGGCGCTGGCCACATTGTCGAGCACCACGATGGCTTGCCGTTGCGATAATTCGGCTCGTAATCGGGCCGAGAGCTCCTGAGTACCAGAGGGAATGTTGGAAATTTCTAAAGCGCTGAGCAAGAATTGCAATGCTGATCCGGGGTCGAGTGGTTCGCGCCCTGCCGAAAATCCAAACAGGTCAAGGTAGAACTGCCCGTCGGGAAAGTCCTCGGTGAGCAAATGTGCCGCGTGCACCGCGAGACAGGTCTTGCCCACGCCCGCCATGCCGTCGATGGCGACGGCTCGTGAACTCTTGACAAGCGACAGGACTTCCGCGAGTTCCTTTTCCCGCCCGGTGAAATCGCCGACGTCAAACGGAAGATGGTTACGTGCTTTCGTTTTCTGTTTCGCTGGTACCGGCTGAGCCCGTGAAGCCGCTTCCCAAAGCCGCCGCATCGGCCGTGGGTCACGCTTGACCAGACGGCAAAGCGCCACGACCGTGTCCCAAGGCGGCACCGTCTGGCCAGCGAAGTAACGCGATAGGGAAGAGCTGCTGATCCCTGTGTCGCGTTCGAGTGAGCGCAAACTGCGCCCGCTCAGGTCGCGGATGCGGCACAACAGCTGCGCGAATTCGGTGCGTGGCAAGTCGCTCATGCGGTCTCCCGGTCGTGTAAGCGTCCTGCCACCACCCATTAAAGCAGGGCCGATGCGTTCGCACCGGCCCTGTGATCGGTCGTGATTAGAGGTTGATGGTCCAGCTGTTGATGTAACCGGTGTCCGCGGAGGCGGCGTCCTGAACACGCAAGGTCCAGGTGCCGTTCTTCGGCTCGGACGACAGGTTCACCGTGTAGGTGGTGTTGATGTTGTCGGCGCTGCCGCCGGTCCGGTTGTGCAGGACGTAGGTGCTGCCGTCTGGCGCGACGAGGGTGACGATGAGGTCGCCGATGTAGGTGTGCACGATGGCGACCGGCACGGTCGCGGCCGACGAGCCGTTACCCGTGCAGCCAGCGATGGCGATGGTGCTGTTCACCGTGGTGTTGTCCGGGATGGTCACGTCGGTGTTGTTGGTGCCGGTGCACGACGGGGGAGCTGAGCCGGAGGCGTTCAGCGTCCACGTGTTGATGTAGCCCGTGTCGGCTGAGGCGGCGTCTTGCACCCGCAGCTTCCAGATCCCGTTAGCGACCTCTGACGACAGGTTGACCGTGTAGGTCTGCACGATGTTGTCAGCGCTGCCGCCCGTGCGGTTGTGCAGCACATAAGCGGTGCCATCAGGTGCCACCAAAGACACGATGAGGTCGCCGATGTACGTGTGGACGATGTTGACCGCCACGGTGCTGGCGCTGCCCGCGTTGCCGGCACAGCCAGCCACGGTGACAGAGCTTTCAACCGTTGCGTTGTCAGGGATGCTGACGTCGGTGCCGTTGGTTTGCGAGCAGCCGGGCACGGGTGCCGGGTCGACGGTCCAGGTGTAAGAAGTCGTGCCTGTCTTAACCGGACTCGAGCTGTCGCTCGCGGTCACGGTGACGGTGTAGGTCCCGGCGGTGGTGGGCGTGCCGGTGATCTGGCCGGTGGATGAGCCGAGCGACAGACCCGGGGGCAGGCCTGTGGCCGACCAGCTGTACGGTGCGGTGCCACCGCTAGCGGTGTGGCTAACGGCACTGATCGCTGTGCCGGCAGTGCTGTTTTGGTTGCCGGGGTTGGAAACGCTGATGCCGCCGGGCGGCACCTGACATCCGCCAAGAGTGGCCGCCGCGTTGCAGATCGCCGTCGCGAAGAAGCGGACCTCAGCGTAGACACCAGGGTTCTGTGGCCGGGCGCACCCGATGCCCCAAGACGTGATGCCAACCTGGATCCACTCGTTTTGCGCGTTGCGCTTGAACATCGGGCCACCGGAGTCGCCCTGGCAGGTGTCCACGCCGCCGCTCGTCCAGTTGCCGGCACAGATCATGTCGTCAAAGATCAGGCTGGAGTAGCTGCTGCCCGCGCTTTGGCATTGCGTGTCGGTGATGAACGGGACGTCGGCCTTAAGCAGGTAGCGCTGTTGCCCGCCGCCTTCGGAAGCCGCGCCCCACCCGGCGACGGTGAAGATGCCGTTGTGCAGCGAGGTGTCCGTGGCGAGGCGCAGCAGCGGCACTCCGTTGATCGGCTGGGACATCCGGATCAGGGCCCAGTCCTTGCCGCCGCCAACGCCGGTGAAGCCTGGCGCTTGGTACACGTAGTTGGATTGACGCGTGACGCGGTTGGGGTCCTGCAGGTCCACAGCGCCTTGAGTGATGGTGATGCCGGTGTTGTTGCCCGTTCCGCTGACACAGTGTGCGGCGGTCAGGATGAGTGTTGGGGTGTAGAGCGCACCGCCACAGCCCATTGATAGCCGGACCATCCACGGAAATTCGCCTTGCGCGGCCGGTGTTCCGCCCACGACCTGTGGCCAGACGGGGTCGGCTTGCGCGGGTGTGGCCGTCGCTACGGCCGACATGGTCATGGCTAATGCCGTGACGAGCACAGCACGCAGTGCTTGTCTCACATGTCCCTCCCTCGGTTAGCCCGGGGGTTACCGGGCGTGCGCCGAAGGTAAGCGAAACCAGTGATAGTTGGCAATATCGAAACATATAATTCTACACATCGGCCGGGAACAACATGATCGTGTCGTCCCCGGCCGATGGTGCCTAGAGCGTCGGCATCCATACCGCCGAGTTCCAGGCCCGGACCCCAGAAAGCTTGGTATACCAAGAGGTGCAATAGTCGGTTGCGGTCACTATGCCGAGCGCCCGCTGGTAACCGGGCCGCGTACTCATGCCCTGATAGACCGCGCCACCGGAATCGCCGCGGCGGACGGTGTCGCATCCGCCGTCATCTCGCGTGAACATCGCCAAGTGCCGCACATAAACACCCTCGATCCAGGCGTCGGCGGTGGCATCCACCACGTGCTGCCGGCAGATCTGGCCGGTGGTGCGCCCGCTGGTGCAGACGCCCGCGTTGACACTGGGCGTGGTCCAGCTGGCCGCGCCCACGGGAACGGCAGTGCACGAGCCGGTGACATTGGCGCAGTTGTAAACATAGGCCGCGTAGGTCGAGCCGCTCAGCAGCGCCCAGTCGCCATAGACATCTTGCGTCCCATCGGCCGGAGCACCAAACTGGCCACCCATTGTCGTGGTGGAACGGGTTCCGAAGTAGTAACTGACCGGCGGCAACGTCGTGGAGGTGAACGCCGTCGCCCAGGCGTCCGGGAACGATGTCGCTGCGGGCAGGCAGTGGCCCGCTGTGAGCATGTAATACACCCCGCGCAAGACGACCGGGAACGCCGTTGAGCAATAGGGACGGACGGCTGTGTGCCTATCGTTCCACATGCTGTACCCGGCGCCACCGAAGTGAGCAGCGGTGTCCCGGTTACGGTCTGCCTCAACGAACTGCGGCGCCGAAACCTGCCGGAACACGATCGCGTCCCCAAAGCGCTGCTTCAGGCTGGCGCGCGCTTTCCCAGACTCGCCAGTGGCGTAAACCGTGGTGACTCCTCGCGTCCCGTCGACGCCGACCCCGACGATGCCGTCACGGTGAGCACCGCCGCGAATGAGCGCGCCAATCTTCTCCTTGGTCCCCTGCAGCTGAGCGTAGCTGCGCACCGTGCGCTGAACCGTGACACCAACGCCGCTGCGAAGGCCGGCGATTCGGGAACTGACGTCGGCTCCGTGCGGAGCGGTGACCGTGATCGTGTTTGGACCGTCGATGCGTGCCCCGGTGAACTGATCCGGGTTCTGCTCGACCATGAGGGCGATCTTTTCGTACGCCTCTTGCGTTTCGTCGGAGCTTTGCGCGACAAGGGTTCCGAAGGGCTCAAACGCTGGAACGGCCGGTGCGGCCACGGCCGCCGTTGCGGTGCTGGTGAAGACGGCTGCCGCCGAGACGGCGATGACCATCGTTCTGGTAAATCGCATGAGGGAGTCTGGCCCGCTGCGCCGCGCGGGCAACAGCGACAACCTTTACAGTTGGCCTACACACTTGTCAGGCGCAGGGCGGCTACTCGCAGTCCAAGCTCGCCGATGATCCGCTAGCACGCCGCCTCGTGCTCTGCCGCGCCGGCATCGTCGAGCATGGTGAGCGCCCGGTGCGGCCGCGCGTGCACCCGGGCCACATCCAGCACCTCTGCGGTGCTCGCGAAGGAGAACGCCGAACGACAGGACCACCTGGGAACGCTAACGCCGGCCGAAGGTGACGATCCACCTTCGGCCGACGGTAGTTTCGCTGTGCTGATTAGACCGGCTTGGTTTCGGTGTCGGTGGCGCCGCCGTTATCGGTAACGGTCAGCGTCACGGTCCGGGTTCCCGTACCGGTGTAAATCTTCGTAGTGGTGGCGCCGGTGCCGGACGAGCCGTCACCGAAGTTCCACGCGTACGAGGCGATGGTGCCGTCCGGGTCGGACGAACCAGTGCCGTCGAAGGTGCAGAAGCGCCAGATGAACAGGTTCTGGCAGCTCGCGGTGAATGCGGCGACCGGGGGCAGGTTCGATGGAGGCTGTCCCACGGAAACGTTCTGCGAGGTGGAGCCGGTGGCACCGCCGTTGTCCGTCACTGTCAAGGTCACCGTGTAGGAGCCCGCGGCGGCGAACGTGTGCGAGACCGTGGCGCCGGTGCCGGTGGTGCCGTCACCGAAGTTCCACGCGTACGAGGCGATGGTGCCGTCCGGGTCGGATGAACCCGAACCGTTGAACGTGCACGACAGCGAGCCGGTGCCACAGTTGTGGGTGAAGCTCGCGACCGGCGGCTGGTTGCCGGGTGGGCCGTTGACGACATACAGCAACCGGTTCGGTGAGCCCGTTCCCGGGTTGGTCACCTTGTTCGGCGTGGAGTCGGCGACCATCCGGTCCCGCACCTGCTGGGCGGTCCAGCCCGGGTTGGCGCTGAGGATCAGCGCGGCGACGCCGGCGACGTGTGGTGACGCCATCGAAGTGCCGCTGATGGTGTTGGTGGCGGTGTCCGAGCTGAACCACGCGGACGTGATTCCGCTACCTGGCGCGAAGATGTCCAGGCAGGTGCCGAAGTTGGAGTAGGACGCGCGGGCGTCGTTACTCTCGGTCGCGCCAACGGTGATGGCCGCAGGGGTGCGGGCCGGGGTGAAGTTGCAGGCGTCGGCGTTGCTGTTGCCTGCGGCGAGCGCGTAGACCACGCCAGAGTTGATGGAGTTGGTCACCGCGGTCTCGAGTGCGGCGTTGGTGCCAGTTCCGCCGAGGCTCATGTTGGCAACGGCGGGCTTGACCGCGTTCGCGGTCACCCAGTCGACGCCCGCGACGATACCCGCGAACGAGCCGGAGCCCTGGCAGTTAAGCACGCGGACAGCGACGAGCGACGCGCCCTTGGCAACGCCATACGCTCCACCCGCGACGGTCCCGGCGACGTGCGTGCCGTGCCCGTGGCAGTCAGTGGCGTCGTTGTCGTTGTCAACGGTGTCGCGCCCGTGGCTTGCCCTGCCACCGAAGTCCTGATGCGTGATCCGGATACCGGTGTCGAGGATGTACGCCCGCACGCCGCTGCCCGTGTTCGGGTACGTGTACGAGTTGTTCAAGGGCAGATCACGCTGGTCGATGCGGTCCAGGCCCCATGAAGGTGTGGGGGTTTGGGTGCCCTGGATGGTGACCGTGTGGTTCTGCTCGACGAACTGCACCGCCGGGTCGGCGGCGAGCTGCTTAGCGGCGGCCTCGGGCAGGTTCACCGCGAAACCGCGCAGAGCGGTGGAGTAGGTGTGGGTGATCGAGCCGCCGTGCTTGCGCACGAGCCGCTGCGCGACACCACCAACATCCGCCTTGCTGACCGTGGCGTCCTTGAACACCACGATGTAGGAATCGGCGACCGCGGTCGCGCCGCCGGCGTGCAGGATCGTGCCCTCTGCAGCCTGTGCGGGCGCACCGACCATAGCTAACGCGAGCACGCTAGCTGAGACGATGCCGAGACCCAGCATTCTTGGATTTGCCATCTCCCCTCCTAAAACCAATCGACCATGATGGCGGTCGATGTTTGAGGACAGGCTATTGCGCCAGGGCTCAGGTGAACATATGCCGATGCATAATTTTCGCGACAGTGACTTGTGAATCCTCCGTGATTTGGCGAAATATTTCGATATAAGAGTGTGATGAGTTAGAATTCTTCATGCGAAGAGGTTTGGTTCTGGCGGTCCTGACACTGGCAGCCGCCTTCGCCGTCCCGGCTCCAGCACTCGCCGTCACGGTCGCGCCATCCATGCTCATCGGGAGCGACTTTCCCGACCCGGACATCTCCAAGTTCGGCAGCACCTACTACGCCTACTCCACCAACAACGGCAACGGAAACGTTCCCGTCGCCACCGCCAGCAGCATCACCGGCCCATGGACGCGCCGGCCCGATGCGCTGCCCGTGCTTGGAGCGTGGGCCAGCGGCGGCCTGACGTGGGCACCCGATGTGTCACAGCGTGCCGACGGAAAATACTTGCTGTACTACACGGCCAGGAGCCGCGCGGCCGGCCGTCAGTGCCTTGGCGCCGCCCTAGCGAACTCTCCCTTGGGGCCGTTCACCGCCGTTGGCACGCAACCGCTGGTGTGCGACGGTGGCGAAGGAGGTGACATCGATGCGGCTAGCTTTGTCGACACCACCGGCGTACGTTACTTGTTGTACAAAGATGACGGTAACGCCATCGGCCAGCCCACAAGCCTTTGGCTGCAACGGGTCGCCGCAGACGGGGTGACGCTGCAGGGTGCCCGCACCGAGCTGCTCCGAAGTGGACTGCCGGAAGAAGGCGGCATCATCGAAGCCCCGGTTCTGACGAAGACCGGCGGCCGGTATGTGCTGTTCTATTCACTCGGTGGGTACGGCGGCGACGCCTACCAAACCAGCTACGCCACCGCGACGTCACTGACCGGCCCGTATACCAAGGCGTACCGGTCGCTCATGACGACGGCCAGTTTGGACAATGCGGTCCGCGGGCCGGGCGGTGCGGATGTGATTCGCGAACCCTCCGGCGATCACGTCGTCTTTCACGGCTGGATCAACAACTATTCGGCCCGCGCGATGTATGTCGCGGCGCTCGGCTGGGCCGGTGAATACCCCGTCGTGCGGGGCAGCCGTGTCCGCTACGAAGCCGAGCGCGGGCAGCTCAACCGGTGCTCAGCGCGCTCATCCGCGACCGCTTCACAAGGCCAGGCGGTCGCTTACCTTGACTATGCAGATAGCTGGGTCACCGTAACGGTTTTCGCGCCCCTGTCCGGCAACTACACCGCGCACATCGCCTACGCGGCCGGCTATGGCGACGCTCAGCATCTGCTTTCCGTCAACGGGGGAGCGGGCGCAGTCGTGAACTACCCGAATAGCGGCTGGGAAAACTGGCGCCAAGTGTCCGTCGGCGTCACCCTCAACGCGGGATACAACACCTTGCGGCTCAGCCACTACAGCCGCTGGGCCGAACTCGACTATCTCGAAATCGCCTGAACACACGTCAGCGGCCGTCCGATGTGGACGGCCGCTGACATCTATCGCTTAGACGTCGCCGAGGCCCCGCTCGATCGCCGCGATGATCTGTGGGCGCAGTTCCGCCGAGCGGATGATGGCGTCCACGGACCCGACCTCCACCGCGCGCTGGATGCTGTGCACGCTGTCGAACTCGGCCGCGACCTCGCTGAGCTTTTCGGCCCGCACGGAGGAACGGATTTCCTGTAGCTGGGAGAGCAATGCCCCACGCTCGGGGCCGGTGGCCGCGGCCGCCTGGGCCTGCAGCTCGGACACTCGCGGATCCTTGGCCGTACGGGCATCCACGTCACCGGAGAACACCACCGCCGCGGCGGGTGCGCCGCCGAGCACCGAGGCGAACGAGCCCTCGATGGCGAGCACGGTCATGTTCGGGTTGAGTGCCTTGGAGAACACCACGAACGCGCCACCGTGGTACCGCGAGATCACGCAGAACACGATCGGGCCACGGAAGTTGACGATCGCCCGGCCGATCTCCGCGCCGTATTCCAGCTGAAGTTTGCGCATCGACTCCGGTGAGCCGTCGAATCCGGACAGGTTGGCCAGCACCACGAGGGGGCGGTTGCCACTGGCGGCGTTGATGGCCCGGGCGGCCTTCTTCGACGACTGTGGGAACAGGGTGCCCGCCGTGTAGGTGTCGGGACCATCGGTGGGCGGGAACCCGCGCCTTGGCACCGAACGTGATTCGATGCCGATCAGGCACACCGGGATGCCGCCAAGGTGCACATCCTGCACGACCGTTGTCTCGGCATCGGCCATGCCTGCCCACCGTTCCAGGATCACGTGGTCCTGATCGGACAGTGCCCGCATGAGCGTGCGGATATCGAACGGCTTCTTACGGTCGGGGTTGTGCTCCTTGGAGAAGATCTCCCCGACGGTGGTGAAGTCGCTGTCCGGCACGGAATGCGGGAAGCTGGAGATGTCACGGTCGGCCGGGTCGGTGGTGGCGGCACGGCGTGGTCTGCTCTCGCCAGGAGCGATGTAGGCGTGCTCGTGGTGCGCCATCAGCACCTCTTGGGCGGCCGTCAGATCGGGAGCCCAGTACTGCGCCTGACCGTTGGGGCCCATCACACGGTCGTAGCCACCGATGCCGAAGTTGTCCTCGGCAGACACTCCACCGGAGAAGTCCAGGGACTGCTTGCCGGTGAGCACCATCGCCGAATCCGGCGTCATCACCAGGATTCCCTTGGTGTGCATGAGCATTGTCGCTTCGGCGTTCCAGTAAGGCTGCGCGCCAACGGTAATGCCGGCGATCACGATGTTGATTTCGCCGCCGTCCTGAGTGAACTCCACGATCCGCTTGAGGGCCGCCGCGACCCAGTCCATGTTCTCGGTTCCCGACGTCATCGAGATCCGGGCACCGGCTGACAGCGCATACCAGTCCAGTGGCACCCGCATCCGCTCGGCCAGGTTCAGCGCGGCGATGATCCGGGCACACTCTGGTTCGGACAGTGCGCCCAGTGCCTTGGTGGGGTCACCGAGCAGCACGACGCGGGTGACGCCCTCAGGGTACTGAACCGTTGGGGTGCTGGCGATGCCGGCGACGATGCCGGCCTTGTTGCGTCCCCGGGGACGGTCGACGGGGACGAGTTCGCCCGTGTCGTCGAGGTCGTGTTCGGTGAACGTGCCGCCAGCTCCAGCCAGCAGGCCGGTCAGCTCATACGGGTACGTCGTGCCGCGCCGCCGTGCTGACAACACCTTCTGGCGGTAGTCGTCGATAGGCTCGATCGGGTCCGTTGTCGGCGAGGCGAGTGCTATCCGGGTACCAGCGTCGAAGGAAACCTCGACGGCGACGTCGGCGATCTCTCCCGTCGCGGCATTGCGCTGGCGGCCTAGGACGAGCACCGATTCCAGTCCCGCGCCCGCTGTGCGGGGAACCATGCGCTGGATGACGGTGTTGAGTTCCTGCACCGTTAGTTCGCTCGACGGCCAGACAAACAGCGTGATTCTGTTGGTGTCGAGCCGTTTCTTGGCCGGGCGCTGAGCCTGGACCCGGCGGATCGCGTCGAGGCAGCCGTCGAGCATGCCTTCCAGCGCTGGCAGGGCGATGACGCGGCCGTCGGCGTCGCGCAGTGGCGTGAGGTCACGGACCTGGCCCATCGCGGCGAGCCGCTCGTCGGCCGGGTTGCTTGGTGCGACACAACGGAAAAGGTAGACCTCTTCGTCGATCGACGGCAGCCGCGTCAGGTCGAATTCGCGTAGCCGCGGCAGTTGCAGGCGCTGGGCGATCTGCGGGTGCAGCCCGCGGATGACCCTGTCCTCGCCAAGGCCTGGGCGGAACGTGAAGTGGTGGTGCATCGCCATGCCGGTCGGCCCGGCGACCGAAACCGTTACCCGCGTTAGCGAATCGAGCAGACCCGCTTCGTCGATGGCGTCTTTGAGCGTGGCCGCCATCGCTTCGGTGTCGGGCTGGCCCGCCCATGTCAGGTAGATGTCGGCAACCGACGCGGCATCGGCCAGACCGGCCACTTTGGACAGTGCGGCGGGCAGCTCGGCGAAGTCGGTCGCTGTCGCGATGAGCTGGAACCGCTTGCCATGACGGTCATAGCGCGCGGTAAAGAACGGATGGCCTTCGATAGTGGTGCAGGACGCCTCATCGACCTGACTCGTGCCGTAGTAGCGGCGGCTAAGCACCTCAAGCATCGGGCAGTTATCCGCGCCGGGCCGGCCGATGCGCTGGCCGAGCAGACGCACCAGCGGCTCTGGCGAGGCGACCATGCTGTCGATGCGCTCACCGCGGTCGGCCGCGTCAGGGAACCGGTCGAGGTGACGCAAGTGCCCGCGGACCTCGTTGTAGACCTCGGCGCGCCTGCGGCGCAGCATCGGCTGGGCGGCCCAGCGGAAAACGATGCTGCGGGCGAGGTCGCTGATGACCGGGAAGCGAACCTGGGTCGCCGAAACGAGGTGTTCCAGTGTTTGGCCGACCAGTTCGCGCTGGCCGTCGCCGGGCATCGGATCGGTCAGCCATTGCTGCAGCAACGCCACGATCAATGGCGCGTCGGCCGAAGCCCTTTGCTGTGCAAGGAAAATCCGGAAAACCGCTTCTTCCAATCCGGGGGTACGGTCGAAGCTGTCGATGCCATAGTGAGCCAGCACGCGGGCGAGCCTCTGGCGGAACGCGTCGGGCAGGCCGGCCCGTTCTACGTCAAGGCTTTGCAGATACGTGTGGAGGTATTCGCGTGGGCTGTGCACCCGGGTGTCGGTGTTGGTCTCCTCGCCGACCGGCCGGTTGCGGCTGAGCTCGGAAAGGTCGGCAAACACTTGCAGCAGCCCGGCTTCGGCCTCGACCGGCCGGTAGTCCAGCTCGGCGCGCCCGGCGAGGTAGGCAGATAGCGCACGGCGCTCATCGCTGGGGTCCACGTCATAGCCGAGCAGGAGACTGCGCAGATCAGCGATGCTCGCGGTCACGCGTGCCTGCGGGGTCAGCCCGTCCTGCTCCGGCGGCAGCTCCAGGTCGATCGTCTCGGTGGCCGCCTCGGCCTCGCTGCCGTCGCCGAGTGGTTCCAGGCGCAGCAGTGGCGCGCCGGTTTCCACTTGGCTGCCAACGGATACGTGAATCTCACGCAGCTTCGCCCGGACCGGTGCCCGCAGCACGGTCTCCATCTTCATGCTCTCGAGCACGAGCACGGGAGCGCCGGCCTCAACTTCGTCGCCGGCGGCGACGGGGGTGGCGACGACCAGTGCCGGGGCGGGGGAGCGCAGGATGCCACCTTCATCGCGGCTGACGCGGTGCGTGACTCCGTCCACTTCGACCAAATGGATCGGGCCGTGGGTGTCGGTGACGAGCCGGAAGCGGCGGCCGTTGACGACCACCCGTCCCGTGTGCTCATCAAAGCGCTCCAGCTCAACGTCCACATTGGACGCACCGTCGATGCCGACGCGGAACCGGTGCGGCCCCACCTGTGCGACGGTCACCCGGTAAGCGGCGCCACGCAGTTTGAGGTCGATCGGCCGTCCGCTTTGGTGCTGTACTTGCGGCCTGCCGCCGTGAGCGGTGGTCAGCAGACGCTGCTGCTCGATGAGAGCCGAGTCCTCGTAGGCCTCAATGGCCGCCGCGGCAAGCGCGATGCCGGAGTGTTTGGTGTTGACCAGGCGGCCCTCGGCGCGCACCCGGTCAATCCAGCCGGTGTCGGCGCTGCCGTCGATGACCTCGGGCTGGTCTAGCAGGTCAAGCAGGAAGCTCTTGTTGGTGGCGCCGCCCTCGATGATGACCGTGGTTTGTGCGACAGCGCGGCGCAGCCGGCCCAGCGCCTCTTCACGCGTCCGTCCAAACGCGATGATCTTCGCGATCATCGAGTCGAAGTCGGCCGGGATCAGATCGCCTTCGCTGACACCGGTGTCGACCCGGACACCTGGCCCCGCTGGTAGCACCAGCCGCTCGATGCGTCCCGGTGAGGGCGCGAAGTCGCGGTCGGGGTCTTCGGCGTTGAGCCGCGCCTCGACCGCGTGCCCGACCTCGGGCGGGATCCGGTCGCCGAGCCGTTGTCCTGAGGCGACCTGGATTTGTGCCTTGACCAGGTCGAAGTCGGTCGTGACCTCGGTGATCGGGTGCTCGACCTGCAGCCGGGTGTTGACTTCGAGGAAGGCGAAGAGCTTGTCACCGGGGTGGTAGAGGAACTCGACCGTGCCGGCGCCCCGGTAACCCACCGCGAGCGCGAGCCGTTCGGCCGCCGCCTTGAGTTCGTCAGCCTGCTCAGGTGCGAGCACAGGTGAGGCCGACTCCTCGATGACCTTCTGATTGCGCCGCTGCACGGAGCAGTCTCGGACGCCGAGGGCCCACGCGGTGCCCTGGCCGTCGGCGATGACCTGAACCTCGACGTGCCGGGCGCCAGTGACCAGGCGCTCAAGGAAGACAACGCCGCTGCCGAAGGCGCGCTTGGCTTCCAGGCTGGTGCGTTCGTAGGCGTCGTCGAGGTCTTCGTCGTTGCGGACGACGCGAATGCCACGGCCACCGCCGCCAGCGGTGGCCTTGAGCATCAGTGGATAACCGATGTCAGCGGCCGCGCGCTTGGCCGCGTCCAGGCTGTCGACCGCGCCACGGCTCCAGGGCGCGACGGGCACGCCGACTTCTTCGGCGATCAGCTTTGAGCCGATCTTGTCGCCGAGTTGGCGCATCGCCTCGGCGCTCGGGCCGATGAAGGTGACGCCAATCCGCTCGCACAACTCGGCGAACGCCGGGTCCTCAGCGACGAATCCCCAGCCCACCCAGGCCGCGTCGGCCCGTGTCTCCACGAGCGCCCGCTCCAGCACACCGTGATCCAGGTAGGGCCGTGCCGAAGCGGGGCCCAGGTTGTAGGCGTCGTCGGCTTCGCGGACGAAGGTCGCCATGCGCTCGGCCTCGGTGTACAGCGCGATGGTCTCGATGGGCGGCGCGGTGGCCTCGGCGTTTATCTCGCGAACGGCGTGGATAAGCCGCATAGCGGCCTCACCACGATTGACGATGGCGATGCGTCTAAACACCCGAAACAGCCTTCCGACGAAACCGAACAGGACTCCCTGAACTACCTTCGCAAGGACGCGCCAGAAGCGAACGGTCGCTTACGTCAGTAGTCCACAGTTATTTTTGTAACGCTCCTACAAAACGTCCCGCAGGACCATAGCGAAAGCGTCCGGGTCGCCCTTCATGAACGGGTCTTCGCCGATGAAGCCGCGATGATGGCTCGGGAAGATCACGGGCTCGCTGCCGAGGCGCCTGGCCACGGCCAGCCCGGCACGGTAAGCCATCTGACCTTCGGATTCGGCTCCGACACCGATGACGACGCGAGTCTTCACCTGGCGAAGAGCAGCGAAGTCGGGCTCGTAATGCGTGCAGGAAATGAGATTCTGCGCGAACAGGGGATCGTCGCGGCTGCCGTCGTCTTCAGCCGGCGTTCCCAGCTCGGCCGGGTCAGCTGGCGGACCGTCACCGAAATCTGACGGGAACTCGCCGCGATGATCAGCCAGGGCGATGAATCCGGCCATGCCGTAGCCGAATCCCTTGTCTTCGTACAGGTCACGCAGCCGCTTTAGGGCAGCTAACGCGTTGTCCCGGTCCGGCAGCGCCTGAGCGGCAGGCGGCTCGTGTGCGACGAGCACCCGCACCAGCTCAGGATGCTGGGCGAGCAGGGCAAGCCCATTGACCGCGCCGCCGCTGCTGGCGAAAACGTCGGCGGGCCCGCCGAGGTGGCGGATCAAGCGGGAAAGATCATCGGCATGCTGATCGGGTGTTGACTCGCTGCCCGGGTCATCCTTCGTGCTGCGCGCGGTTCCGCGCGGGTCGTAGGTGACGACGGTGCGATCGGTGAACCGTGCCGCGAGGTCAGTGAACCCACTGGCATCCATCGGGGAACCGATCATGAGCAGCGCCGGAGCTGAACTGCCCGGCACGGCCCGAACGTCGTAGGTCAGGACCGCACCTGGCACTTTCAGCGTTTGTGTCTGAATCTCGATCATTTGCGATTCCTCCTTCCCCCGCTTCGTACCCGGGAATCCGGTTCGCATGCCTGCTGGTTTCAATGCCAGGTTCATCGGGTATATCGATAAGAGTGAGATCATCTGATGGTAGTGCGCTGCGGCTATTGCTGGCTGAAAAGCACGTCAGCCGCGCGGTCTTAGATGGCGGCTGGTGGCCCCGGACATGGGACCCGGAGGCCGAGCTGCCAGGCCTGATCGTGGCGCTGTCGGCCCGGTACGGGCCGGTTCGCCAAATGCAGCTGAGCGGAAACGTTTGGCAGGGCCGCATCCGGCGTCTAGCGGCCGGCGGGCTTGTTGTGCGGCTGGGCTGGTTCAACAGCATGGACCCCGCACTCCTGGTAGCCCTTACTGAGCGCGGCGATCAGGTTGACCTCCTGGTAGTGCCGCCATCCACACCACAACCCGTGGCCGAGGAGGCGATGAAGACCGCCGCCAGCTCCGGCAATCTCGTCCGTGCCCCGCAAATCTTGTCCGCCAAAACGATTGCCTCGCGGGAGAAGGCTGTGTGGGACAACGAAGGTGGCAGCACCACCGTCGCGTCACGATGACGTTTGTGGCGGGTCCTCTAGAGCGTGCACCGACATCGATTCCAGCACCGGTGCGCCGAAGGTAGTGACCATGGCTACGTCTGCGGCGTCTCGTCCACGCCCGATGACGACGCGGCCCTTGCGGCGGCGATTATTGCGTGGATCGAACGTCCACCACCGGTCGCCAAGCCACACTTCTATCCACGCGGCGAAATCCATCGGCGCACCGTCTGGCGGAACCTCGATATCGGGCAGATAGCCGAACACGTACCGGGCCGGAATGTTCAAGGCCCGGCAAAACGAGATCGCAAGGTGGGCGTAGTCGCGGCAAACACCAAACCGGGAGATGTTCACTTCGGACGCTGTCGTCCACGGATTGCTGCTGCCGTAACTGAACGTCAGGTGCGAGTGGACGTAATCGCAGATCGCCCGCACGCGACTGGATCCGGCAGGCGTGGCACCGAATCGGGACCAGGCTTCACTTCCGAGGACGTCAGGCAGGCAGAACCGGCTGGGCAAGGTGTAGAGGAGAACATCGTCGGGAAGGTCGTCCGGTGACTGCTGCGATGCCTGCTCGCTAAATTCCTCGGTGGCATCGGGCACCCGCATTTGCGCCTCATATCGCAGCAAGCTTCTGCCAGCGGGCAGTGCGAGTCGTGTGCACGCGTTGCCGTAGAGATCCGTGTAGCGGCGAACGGGCAGCTGCTGCGGCTGAATCGTCCATTGCTGGCGTATCAGCGAGACGGGCGCCGCATCGCGCGGTTCGACTTGAAAGATGGCAGGCGTGATCGCCTGCGCTAGGTAGACGAATTCGCATCCCACTCTTACTTGCCGCACAGGCCCTCCTAGGTCGCGTCACGACGCGTCAAGCAACGCCGCTAGTTCGAAACGTGCCCATTCATCGTGGTCTTCAAGCAGGCCGGTCCAAAACGCTGCTTGGCCAGGCACGGTGAGCTCGCCGATCAGATGCAGCGCATAATGGCGTTCGCTGCCACGGCGGTGCGCGATGGCGGTGATCCACGTTGGAATGTCGGGGGTTTCGGCGCCGCAGCGGGCGTCGAACGCGCACATCCACCACACCTCGCAGAACGTGGCACGAACCACGTGCATGGATTGGTGCGGATCGGGCACATGACCCTGCGCGGCGGCGAGAGCCGTTGGCGCGCAAGCGGTGTAGAGATGCTGGAACGCACCGTGATCACCGGTGCCGACCCGGACGGCCAGCTGTTCCAAGGTTTGTTTGGTATCAAGCATTGTGGGTCCCCTTTTCAGTACACCTGTCGATTCCAGGCGCACCACCGGGGTCCCGGGTGGCACACTTACCCTTAGCTCAACGCGCGGGCCGGTGAAGACGTCGCGGCGTCGAGGCCGCGGGGACCAGAACCTTGACAATGTGCCGCGATGGGCGACCTCGTCAGAGTGGCGGCTGAGGCCGCGCGAGCATGCCGGTGCGTAGCAAGCCGATGCAGCGGGTAATCAAACGGGAGACGTGCATTTGCGAGATGCCGAGTTCCTCAGCGATCTCACGCTGGCACAGGCCACGGCCGAAGCGCAGGCGCAGAATGTGTTGTTCGCGGGTGGGCAGCAGCGCCAGGTGCTGGCCGAGCACGTGCCTGTCAGCGACTGATTCCATCCGCGCGTCCAGCCCGCCGAGGCGCTGGCCGAGCTCGGTGTCTTCATCATCGGCCGTGGGCGCGTTGAGTGATCGGGTGCTGTAGGCCAGCCGGCTGTTGACGCCGTCGCGAGTGTCCTGTTCGGACAGTTGCAAGTGGACGGCCAGCTCAGCGATGCTCGGGGCGTGGCCAAGCGTTTGGGTCAGGCCCGGCACGGCACGGCTGGTTTGCATCTGCAGCTCCTGCAAACGACGGGTCAGATGCAGGCTCCAGCCGTTGTCGCGGAAGTGTTTCTTCAGCCCGCCCACGATGCACGGATAGGCGTACTGGGCGAAGGCCACGCCACGCGATGGGTCAAATCTGGATGCGGCTTTGACAAGTTCGAGCATGGCGACTTGAGTCAGATCGTCGAGTTCTTGCCCACGCCCCGCGTAGCCACGCGCGATCCGGGCAGCCATCGTCATGTGTGTGGAGACGAGAACGGCGCTTTGGCCTAGGGCATGTGTGGTGCTGGTCGGACCCATGATCTTCTCCCTCAATGGAGGGACACAGCCTTGTGGTGCCGCCAGGGTCCAGAGCAGCGTTCCGTGTCTTTCTGCAGACTACGCTCTTTGACGCCACGCGGCGTTACGGGTTTGGCTCGGCGCTGATGATCACAGAATCCGGCGGCGGCGGTGGCGGGCGCTTGCTCACATGCCGGATCGCGGTGTTGAGCATCGCGACAATGGGCACCGCGATCAGCGCCCCGACGATTCCAGCCAAGACGATTCCGGCGGCGATCGCGATGATGACGGCCAGCGGGTGGATGGACACGGCCCGGCCCATGATCAGCGGTTGCAAGATGTGCGATTCAACTTGCTGGACGACGATGACCGCCGCGAGGACGAGCAGAGCGGTGAAGGGACCTTCGTCGACGAGAGCCACGAGGACGGCGACGGCCCCGGACAGGGTCGCCCCGACGATGGGGATGAAAGCGCCGAGGAAAACCAGCGCGGCTAGTGGCAAAGCGAACTCCACCCGCAAGATGGCCAGAGCGATACCGATGCCGACGGCATCGATGAATGCGACGAGCACGGTGGCGCGCACATAGGCGACGAGGGTCAGCCATGCCGCCCGCCCGGCATCCCCGGCCTGGCGCTGGGTCCGCCGCGGCAGAGCCCGGGTGACGAATCGCCATAGGCGATCTCCGTCGCGCAGAAAGAAGAAGGTGACGAACAAGATGAGCAGACCCGAGGCGATCGCTTGCACGCCAGCGGTTGCCGTGGCGAAGGCGCCGCTCGTCAAGGATTGGCGGTTGGTTTGCAGCCAGAGGCCGGCCGCGTCGATCGCTTCATCGAGTTGCTGGGTGGAAAGGCCCAAGGGCCCATCGCGTAACCATTGCTGGATCTGGCCGACTCCGGTGGTCGCCTTTTCGGCCAATGCTGGTCCACCTTGGACGAACTGTGTGATCACGAGCGTCAGGGTGCCCGCGACCACGACAAGCCCGCCGGCGAGCACGATCGCTGTCGCTAGCGAACCAGGCATCCGCGCCCGGGTGCGTAAGAACCCGACCGCCGGAGCCAGCAACGCAGACAGCAGCAGCGCGATGGCCAAGGGGATCAAGACCGCTGACAGGTGGCTGACCAGCCATAGCAGGACGTATCCGCCTGCGGCGAGCACCAGGAGGCGCCATGTCCAGGCGACGGTGACCCGCAGCCCGTAGGGGACCTGGATGTCGGCGTCACGCCCGGGCTCATCGGAGGACTCCGCATCGACAGCGGTGTCCTCAGCGTCCTCAGCCGCCTGTCGAGCCGCTCGAATCCTCGCGCGGGCGGCCTGTGCCGCACGGCGAAGCCGGCTGCGCTCTGTGTCTGACTCGGCCACCAGATCTCCTTCGCGAGTCCCGTTGCCACTGCCTTACCCGGATACCGCGGTTTCGTACCAGCCTTGGCGGGGAAGTGTCGAAATGCCGCTGGCGGGTACTCCTGGCAGGTGAGCGAATTACGGCGGCGGCTATCTGAGGGCGTGGCACGTCTGCGCCGCAAAGCCGGCTGGCTAGATCACGTGGCGCGCGCCGCGATGCGGTATGACCGTGCTGACGGTGGCCGGCTAGCCGCCGCGGTGACCTACTACGCCTTCTTCGCCGTGTTTTCCCTTGCTCTGCTTGGCTTCGCGGCCCTGGGATCCATTGTGGACAATCCTGGATTGCTTGCGGCGATGCAGGAACGGCTGCCGCGGGTAGTACCCCGTCTTGATCTCGCGGAGTTGCGTGAGGCCCGGGGCGTGGCCTGGATCGCGGGTCTGGTCGTGTTGCCGGTCTCTGGCATGTTCTGGGTCGACTCGCTGCGCTCGGCTATCCGGGCGATCTGGGGCGTGCCGCAGTATCCGGGCAAGTTCTTTACCCGGCAGCTGACCGACTTGCTGGTGCTCGTTGGGCTTGGCCTGCTTTTGATCGTGGCGCTGGGAATCGAGGCCGGGACTCAGTACCTGGTTGGCCTCTTAGGCAATGCGGCGACAAGTGCTGGGGGTGCTTTGCCCGCGGTGGCGGCGTTCACCATGGGGCTTGCGGTTAACACGGTGTTGTCGATGGCTGTGCTAACGGGACTGCCACGGCTGCGGATGCCATTGCGCCGGGTGGCCGGGCCGGCGCTGCTGATCGCCGCCGGGGTCCAGGGGCTCACGAGCATCGGGCGCGTCTACGTCAACGCGATCGCCGTCCAGCCGGTCTATCAGGCCGTCGCGGCGGCGGTCGGCTTGCTGATTTTCCTTAATCTGCTCAACCAGCTGATCCTTTTCGCCAGTGCGCTAACCGCCACCGCCCAGGCGGAGGAGCCACTGAACGCCGGGCCCCAGCTACCATAGACACAGCTTCGCCATGTTTGCACCGCCCTAGACCCTGGCGGTCGTCCGCGTTTTCGTGCGCACGGATGAAGGGTCTTTTCTTATGGTTCTTGTTGGCCCGCAAAGGCACGCACCGTCTGCCGTGGGCAAGCCATTGTTGGAACAACCGCCGCCACGGTGGGCTCTGGGGGTCTTGACCGCCGGTGTCGCCTTGCCTTTGCTCGCGCTCATAGCCGCCGTGCCGGTGGCGTGGGGATGGGGACTGTCCTTTCTGGACCTATTCCTGGCGCTGGCGTTCTATCTTGTCTCCGGATTCGGTGTCACCGTTGGGTTTCACCGCTACTTCACCCACGGCGCGTTCAAAGCGAAACGCTGGTTGCGCATTACCCTCGCCACGGCTGGATCGCTGGCGATCGAAGGCGCGCCCATCATCTGGGTGGCCGATCACCGCCGCCATCACGCCTACGCCGACCGGGAAGGCGATCCACATTCGCCTTGGCGCTATGGGGCCACCGTCAGCGGCATAGCCAAAGGGCTCCTGTTCGCACACATGGGCTGGATGTTCAGGCGGGAATCGTCCAACCGCGACCGGTTCGCCCCCGACCTGCTAGCTGATCCTGACATCAAGCTTGTCGACCGTCTCTTCGGGCCTATCGCGCTGTTCTCAGCGTTCGCCCCGCCGCTCATTGGCGGTTTGGTGACGTGGTCCTGGCAGGGCGCGCTGACCGCGTTCTTCTGGGCCAGTCTCGTGCGCATCGGTTTGCTGCATCACATCACGTGGTCCATCAATTCGGTCTGTCACGTGTATGGGCAGCGGCCGTTCGCCACCCACGGCGCTGACCGTGCCGCCAACTTCTGGCCACTCGCGGTCATTTCGTTTGGGGAGAACTGGCACAACTCCCATCACGCCGACCCGACCTGTGCCCGCCACGGCGTCCTGCCCGGGCAACTTGACCCTTCCGCCCGCGTTATCTGGGCGCTGGAAAAGGCTGGCTGGGCAAGTGATGTGCGCTGGCCTATGCCGCGAAGACCGCATGCCAAACCTTGACTCCACCCGGCTGCCCCGCAGTAACGCACGCTTTTACGCTTATGGCATGGACTCGGTGTCAGCGTCGGCGCGTATTCGCATCGCCTTAGCGGGCTGCGTCGCGTTGCTAGCGGCTACCGCGGTCCTGGCGGGAACCGTGGTGTCCGCTTGGGCCTACCCGCTGATCAACACGGCCGTGGCGGCAACGCTGATCGTGATCGCTGTCAAAGCGGGCGTGACGCGGGAGGCGATCGGGCTCATCGTTGGCAGGCGAACGATTCTCGCGGCGCTTATTGGCCTGGGCTGTGTAGCCGCCGTGCTGACCGTTGGCTGGGTGCTGCCGCCGATCCGGGAGGTGTTCACGGCGAGCCCGGCCGCGAGCATTTCCTCAGGTGGTCTGCTGTGGGCGGTGCTCATCCGCGTTCCCTTCGGCACGGTGCTACTCGAAGAGGTGGCCTTCCGCGGCGTGCTGCCGGCGCTACTTGGCTTTAACGGCAAGCAGTGGCGGTGGGGGCCAATGCTGGGTGCGAGTGCCTTATTCGGGCTGTTCCACATCTTCCCGGCGCTACAGCAGGGCAAGTGTGATGACCTGGCGGTTCACAGCCTCTTCTGTGGCGCGGGACCTGTCTTCGCCCCCATCGCCGTCATGACCGTCGCCATGGGACTGGGCCTGCTGCTGTGCCTCGTGCGCCACATCGGTGGCGGCTTGCTCGCACCCTTCGCCGTGCACACGGCCGCCAACTCAGCTGGATACATCTTGGCCTGGGCGTCGCCTGTCTAACCTTGCCTTGTTACGCCAAGGGCGACGCTGGGTACCCCTTAGGCACAAGCGTCATTACCGCCCGCACCGCGGGCTGGAAGCAGCGACACATGGTAATTCTTGGACTCTTGCTGTTCCTCGCCATGGTGGGCATATCGCTCGCCTTAATCTGGGCCAACGACAGCATCTTCACCGCACCAGCAGCCGCCGTCGAACTGCTTGGCGATTCGATAGAGGTCACCATGGGACAGGTCTTCCTGGCCGGTTTCGTGGTCGGCGCGCTGGCGCTACTCGGCCTGGTCATGCTGCTTAGTGGGCTCGGCCGCAACGCACGGCGCCGCTCGACGGCACGTCATCAACTGCGCGATCATCGCCAGGAAATCCAGGACCTGCAACGAAAGCACGTCGCCAACGACGATGCCGCCGACAGCGAAGGGATCACCACCCGGCGATAACGTCGGCATTGCCAAAGGCGCCGCCCCGCCTGGCGGCGCCTTTGGCAATGTCTATGGCAGACAGTAGAAGACGGGGAACATCGGGTCGCGGCGCTGGTAGACCCGTTGGCCCTGGGTGCCGGTCACGTAACCGTTGGCGTTAGCGCACTGGCCGGGACCAATGTAGACCTTCAGTGGTCCCGCGTAGTACCACCGCGGTGCCTCATCTTTGAGGCCGTTGAGGGAAACGCCGGTGTCGCTGGCGAGACCAACGAGGTGGTACTTAATGGTCACCGCGCAAAACCAGCCGGTGTTGTAGTAGCGCAGCAGGAAGACCGCCCCGACACGGTTTTCCCCGCCTGATCCGTCAGCTTCAACGGCTTCGGCGGTGTCGACAACGGTATAGCCCGCACCGCAAACGGCGTTGGGACTGTAGGGGTTTGGCTGATAGGCCTGTGCGGCTGATGGCGTGAGGACAATGGCGGCAAGGCATACCGCCGCTAGCCCGATCTTCTTGAACATGACACCACCGTGCCCGTGGTGCCGGCCGGGGCAGATGTGCCCAGCCACCACAAAGTGGCGCCAAATGCCGCTGTGGCACCACGTCTGCGTACCCCCGCCTGGGCTTTCGCCTCTCCTATGGCGACATGTGACCTTCTGCACCAGGGTTGGTCAGCCGGATGCTTTCGCGCAAGGCGGCCTGCTGGCGCAGTGGGAGGCTGCTGCCATCGGTGGTCGTCATCGTCCATGGGATCTGGCAGTCGCCTTCATGATCCGCGTCCGGGCAGATCGTGGCGACGAGCCGTTCTGTGAGCCGGTCAACTTCGTCTTCGGTGGCGAGCACCGCTATCTTGATCGTCCACAATGGCCGGTCATCGGTCGTCATCGCGATAGCGTCCCACAATGTTCGCGCACAGTCGTGGTAACCAGGGGCGAGCGGCACCTGCCACCCGCCCCTGCGGTGTGTTCAAGCTGTCTCAGGCGGGCCTGACGCCCGACATGAGCAGGTAGCCGAGGTTGTCTCGTTGCATGGCGCTCATCGTCGGGAAGTCCCTTGCCAGCGCGTCGGCCATTTCCTCGCCGTAAGCCGCGGCGATCGCCGCACGCTTTTGCGGGTAGGTATCCAGCACTTTGGTCAGGGTGAGGCCAACTTCGCCACTGAGATCCTGCACCTTGACTTCGGCGAATCCCGCCTCGCTGAGCAGTTTCGGGTAGTCAGTGTGGGAGACGATCGACGTCATCAGGAAGGCGGCGAACAAACCCTCGCGTTGCGCGTCATCGAGTTTGACCCGCTCGCTGACATCGGAGACTACGATCCGGCCACCCGGGCGCAGCACCCTGAGCATCTCGCGCATCGCGGCCACCCGGTCTGAGGTGTGCGACAGGATCTCGATCGCCCACACGGCGTCAAATGACGCGTCCTCATAGGGTAGGTGCATCGCGTCTTCAACAGCGAAGGTCACCTTGTCGCCCAGTCCTGCTTCACTGGCGAGCTTGTTGGCGTCCTCGATCTGCTGGGTGCTCAGGTTGACACCGACCGCGGTGACGCCAGTCTGCTGGGCCGCGAGCACGGCGGGCCGGCCATTGCCGCAACCAACATCCAGCAGACGCTGACCGGGCTTCAGGGAAGTGGCATCGATGATGGCCTGGGTCAGCCGATCCTGCGCGTCGCTGATGGACGTGTCATCGCCGGGCGCCCACATTCCCATGTGGTTGCTTTTCCCGAAAAGGATAGAGAAAAACGGGCCCATATAGTCGTAGTAGCCCGCAATCTCCTCATTAGAACGCGGAACAGCGCTACTCACAGGTCCTCCTATCGACGAGTGTCTAAGACACTCGTAAACACTAGACCTACACCCTTGCTTACACCAGTGCGGCTACAGTACGCCGGAGAGTACAAAACACGGCAAAGAAGGAGGAGCTATGTCTGGCGTGCCAACCTTTATGGAACTAGGCGTTCCCGACGCCGAGAAGGCCAGGGACTTCTACAGCGCGGTTTTCCCGGCGTGGAATTGGGGACCTAAGCCCAACGGTTTCCGGGTCCACACCGACACGGTCACCGCCGGCATCCACGGCGGCGACGATACCCGCGAGCTGGTTGTCTACTTGTCTGTCGATAACATCGACGAGGCGGTGAAGCGCATCCGTGACGCGGGCGGCGAAGCTGACGCCATCATGGACGGTGGCCCGCAATACGGCAGGTTCGCCGAATGCAAGGACAACCAAGGGGTCTCCTTCGGCGTGCACGAGCCACCTGCCAGCTAAACAACATTCCACCGAGTCAGGGCGCGGCAGCGGGTTGCCGCGCCCTGACTCGTTCCATGCTGTTGTGCGCCTGTTGGTACGCATGCGGTCACATAGATAGCGATGACGCCGTCGATGTCCGCAGTAATCCGCAATTCCCGCAATGGATTGCTGCCCCCACATCGTGTCCAATTAGGAATTAGATACCTACCTCATAGCTGACGAGACTGGTGTTTTCTTCTATCCCCGAGTGTTGAGAACCCTGTCCACATAGATGAAGACAACAGGAAGAAAACCGACTGTAGTTTGCCGCATGACCGCCCGTGACGCAGATTCCCGCCGCGCGAAGGCACCAGCCGGGCTGTCGCCATGACGGCGGAGTGGCGCTCAGGCCCGGATGCACTGGTTCGGCGGTCAGCCACCGGTTCTTTGTGGTTCATCATCTTTGAGGAGCACAACGAGTGAGCACACAGACAAGCAAGGAGCCCGTCGCGGCGCCCGACGCCGCTGCGCAGCCGCAAAACCCCGTCCCGGACGCGTTCGTCCCGGCGGCGACGGGCCGCCGCCGCACGCTGGCGTTGCTGGTAGTCCTATTAGGACTGCTCGTCGACCTGCTGGACATCACCGTCGTCAACGTCGCCCTGCCGAGAATCCAAGAGGGCATCGGTATCGATGCGGCCGCCATTCAGTGGGTGATCGCGGGGTACACCCTGTCCTTCGCCCTCATGCTGATCACCTCGGCGCGACTCGGTGATCTCTTTGGCCGCAAGCGAATCTTCGTCATCGGGATGGCCGGCTTCACCATCGCTTCGATGGCTTGTGGGTTTTCCCAAACACCGGGCCAGCTGGTTGCCGCCCGGATCGTCCAGGGCGCGTTCGGCGCGCTGATGGTGCCGCAGGTCCTGTCAACCATTCAGGTCATGTACGCGCCACACGAGCGGGGCCGTGCCTTCGCGATCCTCAGTGGAGTGTTCGGCATCGGCACCGTCGGCGGACCGCTCCTCGGCGCGGTCCTAACGGAGGCTGACTTCGCCGGGCTCAGCTGGAGATCGATCTTCCTGGTCAATGTCCCCGTTGGAATCTTGGCCATCATCACCGCGCTGATCGTGGTGCCGGAATCAAAGCCAGCGAACGCGAAAAGGCTTGATGTTCCTGGCGTCATCATCCTCACGGCGGCGCTGTTCCTGCTGGTCTACCCACTGGTGCAGGGCCGTGAACTGGGCTGGCCGTGGTGGACCTTCGTCAGCATGGCAGCCTCACTGCTCGTCCTGGCGTTGTTCGTGGTGCACCAGCGCGGCCGCAAAGACTCACCCTTGGTGCCGATGACGCTGTTCCGCTTCCGCTCCTTCGATGGTGGGCTGCTGGTGTCCATCTTCTTCATGGGCGGCGTCATGCCGTTCTTCCTGCTGAACACGCTCTATCTGCAAGTGGGCCAAGGCTTCCCGATCCTCAAGGCCGGCCTGACCGGCATCATGTGGGGGATAGCTGTCCCGCTATTCGGCGCGGTGTCCTCACGCGTCATCCACCCCAAACTCGGCCGCGCCGGGCTGCAATTGGGGTTGCTGCTCATGATGGCCGGAATGTTCATTCTTATGTGGACTATCTCCACTGTGGACACCGTGACGCCCTGGCATATGGCGCCCGGTCTGTTCATTGGCGGCATGGGCATGGGCATGAGTTTCCCGCCGATCGTCAGTTTCACCTTGCACGATGTGCCGGTGAACGACGCCGGTCCCGCGTCGGGTGTCTACAACACGGTTCAGCAGGTTGGCGCGGTGCTCGGTATCGCCGCCGGCGGGGTGCTGTTCTTTAGCATCCTGGGCACGCAGGCGGCAGGCGCCGTGGACAAGGTCATTCCGGGTCTGCGCTCGGATCTGGCCGCTACGGCGTTGCCAGCACAGGAGATTGACCGCACCGTCAGCCGGTTCCGCACCTGCTTTATCGACCGTATGGGCTCGGCCGACCCCTATCGTGACGTTCCTTCGTGCCGCACCACCGAGACGGCAGGCCAGCCAACCGAGGCTGCGCAGAAGACGGCCACGATCGTCGCGGGGCACACCGCTCAGGCAATAAAGCTCGACTACCAGCGAAGCATGGTGCTCGCGCTCTGGTACATGGTCATCATGTTCGGCTTGGGTATCGGAGCAACGATGCTCCTGCCGAAGAAGTAGTCATCTGTCGGCCAAATCGTGTTTCTGAGAGGAGTGCCAGATGAGTGACCTGTTCTCCCTAGCTGGAAAGACGGCGCTGGTAACGGGTGCGACCCACGGCATCGGGGCGATGATCGCTCGCGGGTTCATCGAGGCGGGAGTCCGTGTCTACATAACGGCACGCAACAAGGCCGAATGCGACGCCATGGTCGCCGAGCTGTCGCCAGTAGGCGAATGTGTGGCGATCCCGGCCGACCTGAGCCGTGAGGAGGAATGCGTCCGCCTCGCCCGCGAGATCAAGGAACGAGAGGACAGGCTGGACATCCTCGTCAACAACGCGGGCACGGGATGGTCAGCACCGCTTGAGCAGTTCCCCGCCGAGGGGTGGGACAAGGTGCTTGACCTCAACCTCAAGGCTCCGTTCTACCTCACCAGGGAACTGGCTAGCTTGCTCAAGCAAAGCGGCACACCCGAGGACCCGGCACGCATCGTCAACATCGGCTCGGTGGACGCACTGCGAGTCGCCGAGTTTCCCACCTATTCGGCTTCGACGAGCAAGGCCGCGGTGCACCATCTGACGCGCATTCTGGCCGCTGATTTCGCCCCGAGCGTGACGGTGAACGCCATCGCTCCGGGTAGTTTCCCGTCGCGCATGATGGCAGAGGTTCTGGAAGGGTTCAGGCCTGTGATCGAGGCGGTGACCCCGCTCAAACGCATCGGCCGCGCGGCCGATGTCGTTGGCACGACGGTCTTCCTGTGCAGTGCGGCAGGTTCTTATCTAACCGGCACGGTCATTCCGGTCGACGGTGGTCTGTCGACCTGCCGGCTCGGATTCGTTCCGCCACAATTTCTGAAAGCCGCGTAGTGGGTAAGCGCGGCGGGTGCTCACGCACGCGCCGCGCTGACCACAGCCTAACTCCGGCCGGGGTTGTAGGTGCCGAAGCTCCAGATGTGGCCTTCCACATCCTGGCACGTGTATTCCCGCGAACCCCAAGGCATGTCCTGCAACGGCATCAGCACCTTGGCTCCGGCACTGACCGCCTGATCGTGATGTTTGTCCACGTTCTTGGCACCGTCGATCCGTACGAACACACCCTGGTGGCTATGGGGCAAGCTACGCGGGCTACCCATAGGCAACACCCCGTTCCCGTTAGCACCAGTAAGAAGAATGATGCCCGTACCGATCTTCAGTTCCGCGTGGACGATCTCGCCTTGCGGCCCTGTGGTCAGGGCGATCTCTTCGACACCGAATGCCTTCTTGAGCCACTCAAGAGCCGCATTGGGGTCATCGTAGGTTAGATACGGCATGACCGAATTGCTCAGCGTCTCAGCCACTTTGAACCTTCCTTTAGGACACCTTGGCATGACGATCCTATGAAAGAAACGAGTGTCTACCAACGACACCGAATACAACCTTGCATCTGTGTCAGATACGCGTCTACTCTGATCACACACTCCAATTAGGAGGCTCAATGGGCAGCGGTAGCGGCAATCCGTTGTTGACAGCGCGGATGACAGCCGAACTCGAAGGCGACTTCGCCATCTTCATGACCGGCATGCGAATCAACAAGTTCTGGAAGGTTCACCGCTGGTGGCCGACATTCAAACTGATGATGCCAATCCTGGTAAAGGTTCGCGAGCAGCCTGACCTTGGCCTGCTTGACCTGCACGCATGGGTGTCACCGCGTGGCCCCATTATGATCACCTATTGGCGCAGTGTCGAGCATCTTGAGGCTTTCGCCAACAACCCCGACCTACCGCACCTCGGAGCCTGGCGCAGCTTTGTCAAAAAGGTAGGCGCGACAGGTGACGTGGCGGTCTGGCACGAGACCTACGTCATCCGGGCCGGCGAATATGAAGCTGTCTACACCAATCTTCCTTTCGCCTTCGGGCTAGCGTCGGCGGGCAAGCATCTGCCGGTCGAGGAGAAGGGGCACACGGCAGTTCGCCGTCGCCAGGCCAACGCCAAACAGGCGGCGGAGAACCAAAGCGCCGCATAACCAAACCCGGCCCCATTTCCATCGCGTGCAACCGTGTCGGTTGCACGCGATTTGCCTTATGGCGAAGGGAAAAGGGGAGTGCGCCGAATCTCCCGCCGGTGGCCGTGAGACGATGAGTAATTGCGACTTTTCGGGCACGCGGCAAGGGAGCGACATGCAGCCAGAACAATTTTGGGAGTTGGGTGACTACGCCACGGTCGGCGATAGGTGGGCAGATGCCGCGCGCAACTTGGCGAAGGAGACCGTCCTGCCCGGACACCGCGTACTCGATGTGGCTTGCGGCCAAGGACCTGCGGCCATCGCGGCGGCGGGCCTGGGCGCTAACGCGACCGGGCTTGACTTCGCCGCCGGTCTGCTGACGGTCGCGCGCAGGCGTGCGGACGCGCTTGGCCTTGGGGTGCAATGGATTCAGTCGGACATGACCGCTATGCCCGTGCCTGATGAGTCCTACGACCGGGTGCTGTCCGCCTTTGGCTGCATGTTCGCCAGTGACCCTGCGGCCATGGCACGCGAACTGGTGCGGGTGTGCGCGCCGGGTGGCGTCATCGGCGTGCTCGCCTGGCTGCCTGATAGCCCCTTCGGAAGCCTGAAACCCTTATTTGGCAAGTATCTTGGCGGTCCAGGTGGGCCACCGGTTGAGGCGTGGGCCGTGCCGGAACTGATCCGGTCAACCTTCGCGGGGCTGCCGGTCGAGCTGACCACTCGGGTCGACACTGTTGATGTCGTGTGGGATGACGTAGATCAGGCTTTGGATGAGGTGAGCACGATGGTGCCGGCGATAGTCGCTATCCGCCGGGTTCTGGCCGCTTCTGGAAGATGGCCGCAGGCCCAGGCTGATCTCAGAGCACTTTTCACGAGCGGCGGTGAGCAAACGAGTGCGGGGTTCCGGTTGCCGGTGGAGTATCTCACGACCCTCGCACACCATCGCTGATTTTCAGCCAGTGATGCCGTAGATGGTGTCATATTGGACAGTCTCTCCGAGTGCCCATAGGATCGGCGAATACCCGCAAATGCCCGCGACAGGGGAGGTTCAATGCTCAGCAATGCGATCATGCCCTACCTCACGTATGACGATCCGAAAGGGGCGATCGAGTGGTTGGGTAAGGCTTTTGGAGCCGAGAGAATTGATGTTGGCGATGAGGGCGAAGACGATATCCAGCACGCCGAGTTGAAGATCGGCAACGGGGTTGTCCTGCTCACGGCAACCGACGGCGGTGGCGCTCTTCCGATGCGCAGCCCGCAGCAGACCAGTTTTTCCAGCCAGGGCGTCTTTGTGCGCATTGAGAAAGCCGATATCGACGCGCACTATGAGCGCGCGGTCGCGGCTGGCGCGGAGGTCCTTTATCCCTTGCAGGACATGGGATATTACGATTCGCGTGAGTACACGTGCACAGATCCCGAAGGTCACCTGTGGAGTTTCGGGACCTACAACCCGGGCAAATAGTTTCGGTTTTGGCTGCTGGAGCAGGGTGTGCCTGCTCCAGCAGCTTTTCGTTGTGGGCTAAGCGGCAAGCCGCTCGAAGGCGGCCACGAGATCGTCTGGTTCAGTGCGCTGCCAGTGTGCGGGGTGCGCCTCGCTGAACTGAATGACGCCTTGCTGATCGCTGAGGATGACGGCAGGCATGGTCATGGACTTGCCGTCATCGCCGTTGACCTGGCTGAAGTCGAGGCCGAAGCTTCCCCAGACCCCGATGACCTCTTCGCTCATGGTGTAGACGAGGTTGAAACGGCGGGCATATTCGCTGCCACGGTCGCTTACCAGTGGGAAGGAAAGGTTGTTGCGGCGGATGGCCGCGCGCAGGCCCGGCATCGTCACCGGTGACACCGCGACGAGTTCGCCGCCGAGTTCCTTGATCCGCGGGTAGACCTCTTCGAGCGCTTCGAGCTCAAAGTTGCAGTAGTCGCACCAGATTCCACGGTAGAAGACGATCGCTAGCGGACCGCGCTTAAGGATCTCGTCAGAGGAGATGATCGTCCCCTTCTCATCCGGCAGGGCGAATGAGGGGAACTTCGCGCCAACCTCAGGAACGGTTTTGTGCTGGCCGCTGGCGATCAGCTGCTCAGCACCGCGATAGATGACCTCCAGATGTGCTGTCGTGATCGGAGGGACCTCACCCGCCTCTTGCTTTTCCTTGTATTCGGCCAAACGCTTGTTGAGGTTCACTTGATACGCCCCCACCCTTAGTCGTGTATTAGGTCCATTCCGACCATAAACGTACAGCGTGAAGAGTGTCAATGCGTCTTACTACCTGGGTATTTGCACGAAATTACGGCAAACGGCGGGTGTCGTGAGGTTCTGAAACACGTCAACATGCTTGTTGTGTCTGGCCAGGGAACGCTAGTGTTTGCACGTATTCGAGACGGGGATAGAAGAGAGGACGAGGACCGCATGGGCGAGACAGGCAAGCCACCAATCCGGCCCCGGATGACCGCGGAGATCGAGGGCGACTTCGCCGTCTTCATCACCGGCATGCGGATCAACAAGTACTGGAAGATTCACAAGTGGTATCCAAACTTCCGCGCGATGCGGAAGATCCTCATGAGCCTGTTCGGTGAGCAGGAAAAGAACGGTGCGCTCTGCGCGCACGCCTTCTGGAATCTGCGCGGTCCGTTGCTCATCGGCTATTTCCGCAGTGTTGAGCAGCTGGAGCGCTTCGCCAATGATCCGGACGCGCCGCACGCGAAGGTGTGGGCCGACTATTTCAAGCGCATGAAGAACAACGGAGACGTCGGCGTTTGGCATGAGACGTTTGTCGTGCGTGACGGCGAGTACGAGGCTGTCTACGACTACATGCCATCGGCTACGGGATTGGCGATGGGAACCTCTCACGTGCCAGTGGAGCGCCGTGGTGACAAAGCCGAGCAGCGCCGGGCGACCGGTGCGCGTTACGCGGGCCGCCACTCAGGCAAGGCCCCGGCCGACGACGACCAGCATGTGGCCGCGAGCTAAGCAGCCACTGGAACAACAAAGATCCGCGGCTCGCAGGAGCCGCGGATCTTTGTTATCACTGGATCTGGCTAGGCGCCGACCTTGCGGGGCAGGGTGAAACTGATCAGGATCGCGATGGCGAACATGCCGATCTGGAACAGCAGCGCCCGCTCAGTGGTGAAGCGGAACGCGTCATGGGTCGCGCCGTGCTGCCACTGGGCCTGAACAGTCTTTACCGCCGCGGCGGTCTTTTCGTCCAAAGTGGCCGTCACCGCGGCGCACTGTGGCAGGTCGGCCGCGGGGTTGGCCACGTTCATCCGTTCGGCGAAGCACGAGTGGATCGCCCCAGCCACTGTGTCCGCGGTGGTGCCAGAAACTCCTTGCTGCGCAAGCGATGCCCGAAGCTCGGCATCCCTGGCGCCGCTAACATCGGTGGCCTGCGCGTTGAGCACGAGGAAGAAGACCATGCCGCTGAGCGCGATGCCGATCACGGAACCGACCTGCTGAATCGTGTTGAACACACCCGAGGCCGAGCCAGCGTCGTTGGACGGCACGTCGTTGAGTGTGTAGGTCAGCAACGGTGCGAACGTCATACCCATGCCAGCGCCACCGATGATGAGGCCGGGAGCGAGCACGAGCGTGTTGATGTCGTCGTTGAGCCGGATCGCGCCGATCAGCAGCGCCATGCCGGCGATGAGCATGACCAGTCCTATTTGCAGGCCGAGCCGGCCGATGCGTGGCGTGATGAAGCGAGCCGACACGAAGGTGAACAGCGGGACGGCGAAGCCCCACACCACACCGGTCAAGCCGGCCGCGAGGACCGAGTATCCCTGGCCGATCTGCAGGTACAGCGTGTTAATCAGGAAGAACGGCATGACGCCGGCCATGAAGAACAGTGAGACCGCGAGCCCGCCACGGAAAGAGCGGTGGCTGAACAGGGAAAGCGGGATCAGAGGCGATTCTGTGCGGCGCTTCTCCGAAATGATGAGCCCGGCGAAAGCCAAAACAGCCGCACCCAGGCTGATGAACGTCCACGTCGGCCAGCCCAGCTCGCGTCCCTGAATCAGCGGGAAGACAAGCAGCAGCATGCCCAGGCCAACCAAAATGGCGGCTTTGATGTCGAGACTCTTGGCATTGTCTGCTTTGGACTCGGGGACCAGCCGCGCGGTGATGAACAAACAGGCCACGGCGATGGGCAGGTTCACCAGGAAGATCGTGCGCCAGGTCAGGCCCGCGATGTTGCTTGTGGTCAACAGGGCGCCCACGATCGGGCCACCGACGGTGCCGACCGCGAAGATGACGCTCAGTGCGGAGAAAGCCTTGCCCCGGTCGTTGGGCGGGTACATCACCTGCAGGATCGCCAGCACCTGCGGAACCATGAGCGCACCCATGCCGCCTTGCACAAAGCGGGCGATGATCAGCTGCTCTGGTGCGAAGGCGAGCCCGGCAGCCAGTGACGCCAAGGCGAAGCCGGTCATACCAATCATGAAGATCTTCTTGCGGCCGTAGATATCACCGAGGCGGCCACCGGTCACGAGCATCGTGGCGAAGGCGAGGGTATAACCGCCGACCATCCACTGCATGTGGGCGGCGGTAGCACCGATCTCTTCCTGGATCGTAGGCAGGGCAACGTTGACAATGACAATGTCGAGCAGATCCAGCAGTAGTCCCAGCAGGATCGCTACCAGCGCGACTGTCCGCCTCCTACCGCCAATCGGGGTGGGTGGCGTAACCGGCGCCTTGGCGGCGGCCGCCTTGGTAACTTGGGTCATAGCCCGGCCTTTCATATCAGGTTAAAAGGGGGTTGAAAGCTTTAAGACCACGGCGTTATTGGCCTGGCCTGCAACTGACCGTCGACAACAAGGTCGCATCGCTCGTTGAAGAATGATACAAGAGCTTCGATCTTAGGGCATTCAGGTACCGGGTACCGGTACATCCACGCGACATCGCGCACCGTCTCGTTTCCAAGCTCCGCTGACCAGTACGACGCCATGCCCTTGTATGGACATTGCGTGACTGTCCGGCTTGGACGAAGCAGGTCCATATTCACATCTGAGGTCGGGATGTAGTACCGGATGGGAAGCCCGGTCTCGAAGAGCAGCCGTGGCCGGCGGGAGTCGGCCAGAACGTGGCCGTTGAGTTCGACCCTGATGTGCCGTGAGCTGTGCAGCACGTCGATGCGGTGATACGGGCTCTTGGGATGGACGAAAATCTCGTCATCCTCCTCGTACCAGGAATCGAGGGCCTGCCACCGGAAAGCCACCATGTCGCGTAATGCGGCTAACTCGGGCACCGGCTCGATCAGGCTCCACGCGCCTTCCTCGATCACCTTGCCCGCGGTCCTAATAGACCAGACGCGGGTCATCCCGCGGGAGGTTTCGTGATCGGGCTTGCCTGCTGCGATCAGCAGGTCTGGCGCGAGGTCAGACGGCGGGAAAAAGTAAACAGGCAACCCGTCAGGAGGGATCATTAGCATGGTCCCAAGCGAGTCGACAATCACCTGCCGATCCAGCATTCCGCGCACTCGGCGGGGCCAAGACTCGGCGATCAGAGGTGGTTCGAAGACGACCATTCCCGCATACTACCGTCGCCTTTACTAGTGTTGTCTACAAATACTCGCTAATACGAGTGATGCTGGCACCCGTGGGGCGCCAGCATCACTCGACGTCAAGACGACTACTTGGCGATGTAGGAACCAAAGGACCAGTAGTGCCCTTCGAGGTCACGCACACCGAAATCACGTGCGCCGTACGGCGCGTCGCGCGGCTCGTAAACGACGGGGGCTCCGGCCGCGACCGCTCGCTTGAACTGTTCGTCCACTTCGGCCGGTTCGCCGACGTAGAGGTAGACACCCTGGTTGAGTCCCGGAAGGTCAAGCGGGCTAAGCATAATGACCGCGCCGTCTTCGACCGCGCTGCCCAGCTGCAGTGAGGCAAGCCCGCGCCAGCTCAGCTCGGCGTGCACGATGGTGCCGTCGACTTCCGTGGTGTCGTATGACTCGAAGCCGAACGCGTTGATCAGCCAGTCGTGAGCCGCGCGGACGTCGCGGTAGCGCAGAAACGGGATGAGCGGTGAATACATATGGTTCTCCTCATTCGGCCTCGTCGAATTCCTTAAGCAACTTCTTCGGCGCGACACCGCGCCAGGCATCGGTGATCAGTTCACGCAGCTGCTTGGGATCGGCGGTCTCGAGCTTGACGACGGTCCAGCCCTGCTTTCCCCAGGCACCGCTCGCGGGGGAGAAGGTCTCAGGATCCTCTTGCAACAGTGCGGCCTGCTCAGCCGGGCTGATCCGCATGCCCATGTGGCCCGGCTTCGGCAGGGAGCAAAAGATTTTGTTGCTCACCCTGAAGTCGATCGTGGTGAAATGGCTGCCCTGGTGGGCGCCGGGCATGGACAGGGCGATCTCGGCGACGGCCTCGGGGCTGATCATGACTGCGGGCTCCTCTCGAGCAAGACTGAAGCAAGCGACTCGAACGGGTCGGCTCCGAAAGGATCGTAAGCCTGCAACCACAGCGCGCGGCGCATCCAGTGATGCAAGGGGTGTTCCCAGGTGACACCCATTCCGCCAAGGGTTTGGATGGCGATCTCGCAACTGCGCACGGCGGCTTGGCGGGTCGTCGCCAGAGCACACCACAGCGCTTCGTCCAGTTCGCCGTCTTGTGCTGACGCACCTGCCAGCCATGCGGCCCGGTAGGCCAGCGACCGGGCCAGTTCCAGCTCGACATAACCGTCGGCCAGCTGGTGTGCCACAGCCTGAAACGAGCCGATCGGGCGGCCGAACTGTTCCCGCACTTTGGCGTAGTCGACGGCGAAATCCATGGCACGCGCGCCGACACCGACCGCCTCGCAGGAGATCAGGACTTGCACCCGCCGCCGTACCAATGTCATCACGCTGGCGTCGGCGAGCCGGGTGCCTTGTGCGCTGTCGAGTTCGATGCGTGCCATGCCCCGGTGCTGATCGAGGCTGGCTTGTTCCTGGACACGCACGCCTGGCTGCTGTGTCGGCACTCCGAAGACGCTGTCGCCAGCGACGAGCACCAGCCGCTGCACGTTCGCGCCGTCGGGCACGAACGACGCGTACCCGGAAATGGCTGATCCCTGGGCGGAAAACTCACCACTGGCCAATGTGGACGGTCGAGGCTCGAATAGGGGTGGTGGCAGGGCGACCGTGCTCCACCACGGGGTGGGGTTGAGGGCGTAGCCACCTTCCTGGGCGAGCAGGCCCAGCTCGACCGAGCCCAGGTCCTCGTCGAGCCAGCCTTGCTTGCCCAGCTCTTGCCAGGTTCCGCCGGAGGCGAGCAGCCTCCGGGCGGAGTGGGCGATCTCGCGCTGTGTGCCGGTAAGAGAAAAGTCCATCGCGCCGTGCTACCTCGATCTGGGAAGGCCGAGTACGCGCTCGGCGATGATGCCGCGCAGGATTTCCGATGTCCCGCCCTCGATGGTGTTGGCGCGGCTGCGAAGGCGCATCCGCTGCCAGTGGCCTTGCCACGGCGAATCCTCGCCGTCGAGTGCGGCCGCTGGGCCGAGCAGCCGCAGCGCGAGGGTGCAAAGCCGTTGGTGGGCAAGCGACCACTCAAGTTTGAGGACAGAGGATTCAGCCCCGGGCTGGCCCGTGGCGGCCAGAGCTGACAGCGCCCGGTATCCCGTGTAGCGCAAACCCTGCAGCCGTGCGTAAAGTTCGGCGATCTCCCGGCGGACCAACGGATCGTGCTGCTTGCCGGTTTCGCGGACCGTTCGCAACAGCCGCTGGAACTGCACTGTCAACCGCGCGGTCAGCGTGATGCCAAAGGTGCCGCGTTCATGAGCCAGTGTCGAAAGGGCGACACCCCAGCCGGCCCCGGCCTGCCCGACGACGTTTTCGGCTGGGATCGCCGCCTGCTCCAGGATGATCTGGTTGAAGTCGCTGTCGCCGGAAAGCTGGCGCAGCGGCGAGATCTGTACCCCGGGGGCTCGCATGTCGAGGATGAAACAGGTCAGGCCCTGGTGCTTGGGTTCACTGGGCCCGGTGCGCGCCAACAGCAGGCAGTAATCAGCCAGGTGGGCGTAGGAGGACCAGACTTTTTCTCCGCTGACCTCATAGCCGTCGCCTGTGGGTGTGGCACGGGTGCGCACGGAGGCCAGGTCCGAACCCGCGTCGGGCTCGGAAAAGCCTTGGCAGAAAAGGATATCGCCGGACAAGATGCCGGGCAGGAAGCGTGCCTGCTGCTCAGCTGTGCCGTGGGCGATGAGGGTGGGGCCGACCATGTTCATGCCGATGACGTTGAGGTGATCTGGTGCGCCCGCCAGGGCACTTTCCTCGGCGAAGATGGCTTGGTAGCTAGGGGAAAGCCCGCGCCCCCCATAGGCGGCGGGCCAGGTCAGCCCGGCATAGCCAGCTTCGTGTAGCTCCTTGCTCCAGGACCTGAGTTCGTCAAGGCTCCACTGGCGTTCGGTGGCCTGCGACTCTGGCAGTCGCGTGCGCAGCCATCCGCGCAGACTGTCGCGAAAGGACGCCTCTTGCGGGCTGTCTCGCAGATCCATGCCATGCCTCCCCGCGCCTAGGCCGGCGTAAGCCGGACCGGCACGCGTTCATACGTGCGGAAGTTGAAGCGCGGGCGCCGTTGTGGTGCCGCGGCGGGTTCGAAATCCGCGACACGGGCCAGCAGCCGGTCGAGGACAGCCGCTCCTTCGGCGCGCGCTAACGCGGCTCCGACACACTTGTAGCTGCCTGCCCCGAAGCTCAGATGCGGGTTCGGGTCACGCCCGATGTCGAAGTGATCTGGGTCGGCGAAGCGTTCGCTGTCGCGGTTGGCCGAGCCGACAAGCAGAAACAACACCCGTCCGGGGCGGACAGTCTGGCCGGCGACGTCGATCGACTCCAGCGGGCTGCGCATGGTCACCTGAATAGGCGCCTCGAAACGCAGCATCTCCTCCACCGTGGAGGCGATCAGGGTGCGGTCGGCGCGCAGCCGCGCGAGCTGTGCGGGTTCGGACATCAGCTGGACGATGCCGTTGGAAACCATGCCCATTGACGTTTCGAAGCCGGCGTAGAACACGGTGATGGCGTTGTCGACGATCTCTGGGGGAGTCAGTTTTTCCCCGTCTGCTTCGGTGGTGGCCATCCGGCTGAGCAGGCTGTCGGGTTCTGGCCCGCGTTTGAGCAGATCCGTCAGGTATTCGCGAAGCCAGCGCAGGGCGGCTGCCGCGTCATCAACGTCCTTATCGGACAGGAACGCGACATCGCTGAAGGCGCGCACCAGGGTCGCGGCGTGCGGCCAGAGCACCTCGCGTTCCTGTGCCGGCACGCCGAGCAACTCGCAGATCACCATCAGCGGAAACGGCAGGGCCAGGTCGGTGACGATGTCCATCTCGCCTTTTGCCAGTGGGGCGTCCAGCAGATCGTCGACAAGCGAGGTCATGTGCGAGCCGAGGCGCTTTACCAGGCCGGGGCTGAACGAGCCGACAAGGACCTTGCTGGCCAAGCGGTTGCGCTGCCCGAGATTCTGCCCGGAAAGGAACGCGCTGAGCTCTTCATTGCCGACCGTGTAACGGTAATAGGCCTCAGGCAGAGTCTTGGTCAGGCGCTGATCCTTGAGCAGGGCCGAAACTTCCTGGTACCGCGGCACGATCCACTGCCCGGGCCCGCCGCGCAGGATCGGCCCAGCCTCGCGCATCGCGGCGTAGGTGGGAAACGGGTCATCGACGAGCGCGGGATCGCGCACATCGAAGGCGACCTCGCTGGATCGCACGACCGTCATCGCCGTCTCCTCGTGTGAGCGAGTGTCTTCAAAAGATACGAGTACATACAAGCACAGTATTCCCACAAATACGAGTCTGGAGTAGCGTCGATGCGTGCGAGAGTTACCGGCCTCAGTGGGGCAGCGCCTCCTATGGCTCATGGATCACTACCGTGGGCGGGAAAATTCCCTCAACGAGCAGGTGCTGTGGCATCTGCGTGAGAAGTGCGACGCCGAAGCTCTGCGTGTGGCGATCGAGCGGCTTACCGAGCGGCACGAGTCGCTGCGCACGACCTTCACGGTGAAGGCACGGCAGCTCAGGCAGATCGTGAACGACGCGAGACCGGTCGAGCTGCGCCACGTCGATGTTTCGGCCGAACCGGACCCTCGGCGGGCGGCGCGTGACGTTATCGCCGCGGAGTTGCGAGACCCGATCGACGCCGCGGTCTGGCCCACCCGGGCCACGCTGATTCAGATCGCCGCCGACCATTTCGTCGTGGTGCTGACGATGCACCACTACGTCAGTGACGACTGGTCAAACGCTCTGCTGCAGCGTGACTTGCGGGCTCTCTATCGAGGCGAGACGGATCTGCCCAATGTGGACTGGCAGTACGCCGATTGGTCCGACTGGCACCACGGTGTTCTCGACGGTGAGCAAAGGGCCGCGCTTTCGGAGTACTGGTCCGGTCACCTGGCCGGTGCCACGTTGCCAGCGCTGCCGGAAAAGGCTTCGGTGCCCAGATCAGCTGGCGAACCGGGCTGGGTTTCCTGCGAAGTGACCATCAGCAAAGAGGTCACCGCCGGGCTGCGCAAGCTGGCGCGCGAACACCGGGCCACGTTGTTCCCGGTCATGCTCGCCCTGTTCTACAAGGTCTTGCACGAGCTCACCGGCCAGAATGACCTGACTGTCGCCTCGCTTTTCGCCAACCGCCGGCCCGAAGTCCGGGAGACTGTCGGATTCTTCGTTACGATGGTGCTGTTGCGGTGCCGTGTCGACGGCGACACAAACCTGGTGCGCCAAGCCCGCGACGCGGTGCTCAACGGCATGCGCCACTGCGATCTTCCGCTGCAATTGCTGCCGCCCGGCACCATCGAAGGCCCGGGACGCACCGACGACATCATGTTCCAGCTGCTCGGCTCGTTCATGACCCGGGCCGATATGGAAGGTGAGGAACTCGACGACCTGGAGGCTCAGCTCGAACGGCGCCGGTTCGCCCTGGAATTCGTGGTGGTGCCGCAGGGAGAAGGGCTCAACGCGCTCGTGCTGTGCGACCGTGACCGCTTCGATCCGGAATGGGCGCGCCAATGCGTGCAACGTTATGCCGCACTTGCCGAAGCCGTGGTGCGGCAGGAAATCAAGCTGTGAACATGAGAGGGAGTTCTTCATGACCGCTGGCACCTTCACCTCCGCCTCGTTGCGCGAGGCCCAGCGCATCGCCGACGAGGTGCTCTTCCCCGCGGCGCTGGCGGTCGACGCCGACGGCGCTGTCCCGGCGAGCCACCTGAATCTATTGGCGGAAAAGGGTTTCTACAGCCTTGCCGCGCCACCGCCGCTGGGCACCCTCGACTTGGGTGACTTCTCCGACGCACGCACCGTCGTCGAGTTGATCGCCGGAGGCTGTCTCACCACAGCGTTTGTTTGGGTGCAGCACCACAGTGCGGTGATGGCGACGGCCAACACGGGCAACGATCATCTTCGCGAGAACTATCTGGCTGCCTTGGCCGCTGGCAAACGCCGGGCCGGCCTGGCGATTGGCGCCGCGGTGCGCCCTGGCCCGCCGGTGCTGCGCGCCAAAGCGGTTGATGGCGGATATGTCTTTAGCGGCGAGGCGCCGTGGGTGACCGGATGGGGTTCGGTCGACACGCTTTACACCGCCGCCCGCGACGACGAGGACATGCTTGTCTTCGCTTTGATCGACGCGGTGGAAGGCGCCACGCTCAGCGTTGAGCCGCTGCAGATGGTGGCCGTGCAGTCCAGCCGCACGGTGACGGTCCGCTTTGATAACCACTTCGTGCCAGCCGAGCGGGTCAGCGGTCTCGTGCCGCATGCGGCCTGGCTGGAACGGGAGCCGGAGATGCTGCGCTTCAACGGTTCGCTGGCGCTGGGTGTGGCAGGGCGGGCCATTAGCATGCTGTCTGACGGCGCCATGGTGTCCGAATTGGACAGTGTGCGCCGACAGCTCGGAAACGCGGCCCCGCAGGATGTTGCCGCGGCAAGGGCCGCCTGCTCGGAGCTGGCGATGCGTGCGGCGACCGCTCTGGCGGTTCACGACGGCAGCCGTGCTGTGCTGATGGATGGGCACGCGCAACGGCTGGTGCGTGAGGCCACGTTCTTGCTCGTGTTCGGGTCACGGCCATCGATTCGGGCCGCGCTGTTGCAGGAGCTGGCAAAGCCGCGCCACTGAAAGGTTTTTGCAGACCGGGAGCGCGGTGTGCGCTCCCGGTTTTGTCACCTGGAAACAGATAGCGGCAGGTGCTCAAACGAGCGCAGGCTTCCGTGCCTGCGCCGCGTCGCGGTGCCGTCGTGTTCGATCGCCGTGAACCGCACGGCGAGGGTCTGGAAAACCAGCTCGCCCATCAGGCGTGCCAGGGCGGTGCCGAGACAGTGATGCAGTCCGCCGCCGAAGCCGACGTGCGGGTTGGGGGAGCGGGTGATGTCCAGCTCGCCGGCGCGTTCGAAGGCCGCTGGATCACGGTTGGCCGCGCCCAGTAGCAACATCACCGAGCGCCCGGTGCGAATCTTGATGCCGCCGATCTCGATTGGCTCGCGGGCGACGCGGATGGCGTTCTGAATAGGGGAGTCAAAGCGCAGGAATTCGTCGACGGCGGTGCGCACGAGCGATGGATCCTTGCGCAGCAGCGCCATCTGGTCAGGATAGGCCAGCAAGGCCGCACACCCGTTGGAGATCAGGCCCATCGTCGTTTCAAAGCCGGCGTGGAAGAGGAAGAGCAGATTATCGACAATTTCGTCGATCTCTATCCGTTCGGCCGCCGGCTCAGCGGCATACATCTGCGCGAGATTTCCATTTGGTACTGGTGATGCGCTCAGCAGGAGATCGGCGATGTATTGACGCAGCCACACCACAGCCTCGTTGACCTCATCTAGTTCGCCTGGGCCCAGGTTGGCCGCGTCGAACACTTTCGCCAGGTCGATGACGCGTGGCACCACATGGTCACGGTCCTCGTCAGGCACCCCGATGAGGCGGCAAATCACGGCCACTGGCAACGGCACGGCGAGCTCGGCCGCGATATCGAGGCGGCCTGAATCCATCGCGGGCGTGAGCATTTGATCCACTAGTGCCTGGACGCTGCCGGTCATGGCCCGGATCACTGGGGTGCCCAGGGCTTTGCCGACGAAACGCCGCACGGCGGTGTGACTCGGTGGGTCGGCGGTCAGCACGATGCGGCCCGGGAAGGTCGAGGCTGGCCCGTGGCCTAGCGTCAGGCGAATGAAGTCGGGCGGAAAGTGGCTCGCCAGGCGGGGGTCGCGCAGCAACGCCGAAACCGCTTCATGGCGAACGATGAGCCATTGGCCGAACTCTCCGCGCACCACCGGGCCTTGCTCGCGCAGAGCGGTGTAGTGCGGGTAGGGATCGTCTGAGCTGGCCAGATCGACCGCCTGGATCCGTGGCCGCGCGGCTGCCGTTTGATCCGTCTGTGCTGGGCTGCTCACGCATACCTCCTATGAAGCGGAGCGTGCATCGCATCGACGCTATCTACTGTGTTCTCCAGATACAAGTAGAGACGACGAAATACGAGACAGGCGGAAGGCCGGTTCCCGGGCGCGGGAACCGGCTTGTGGATCGGTGCGTGGTGTTGCCGGTCAGACGGGGACGACGGTGGCGCTCGCTGTCGGGACGGCCGTCAGCGCTTCGTTGAGCTGCCAAGGCTGACCGAAGGGGTCCACGACGCAGGCGAGGCGCCGGCCAAAAGGCATGGTGGTCGGTGGCTGCTGGATGGTGGCTCCGGCGGCAACGGCCCGGTCGAAAGCGGCATCGGCACTGGCCACCATGATGATGGGGAAAGTGCTTGCACCGCCTAGGGTGGAAGCGGCCAGGAACGTCTTGCTCGCGTCCTCGCGGCCGATGTACATCTCGCCGCCGCCAACACTGACGGTGGCGTGATAGGCCCCGCCGCTGTCGGTCAAGCGCAGCGTCTGGGTCGCCCCGAACGCGGCGCGCATGAACGAGACGACAGCGTCGACGTTCTTGGCCGCGACATAACTGAACACGCCTGTGGGCTTAGACGTCGCCGCGACTGCTGGCTCGGCAAGAGCTAGCGCACCGGCGGACAACGCCCCCGCGCCGGTGATGCCGCCGACGCCGAGCAGTTTGAGCAGAAGCCGGCGGGTATGCCCGATGCCTTGCTGGGGTGGGGTTTGCTGGCTCATGGTGCCTCCGTGGGGATAAGAGACTTACCTATGCGCAGAAGCTAAGACAAAAATCGATACATGGATATGCGCCAATCAGTGGATTGACGTGAGCGACCCTAAAGCTGGTGAAGATCCTTGTGCTGGTTGAGGATCGGGCTGCCGCGTGGCATAGCGGCGGGCGCGGGCGGCCACCGTGGTCGTGATCGCTTCCAGCGGTCCGCGCCCGATCGTCGCCCGCCACGCCAGCCCGGTCAACAGCGCGGCACCGATCTGCACCAGACAGCCAGTCGCCGCGCTGTAGGTGTCGTAGTCGGAGTTGATGAACATGATGTGCGCCGCATACAGCGTCAGCGTCATGCTGCCCGCGGCGGCCAGCGGCGCCAAAAGCGCGGACATGAACCGCATCTTGCTAGCTAGCAGCATGACCCCGAGCACCCCGATCGCGACACCCGTGGTGCCCATCAGATCAAACGGTGTCCCGGTGTGCGGGGCGTCAATGGCCAGCCACCACCACGTGGACGCCGGTGTCGTGCCGTCGCCGCCGAGGATCAGCAACTCGGCGGTCTCTGGACCGGTGAGATAGCTGCCCGGCTGCGCTGGCCAAATGTGCGCTCCGGCGAAGGGGTCCAGATAGGACGAAACATACGCTGACGCTGTGGCCAGCACCGCTCCAACCGCGGTCAAGGCGATCGCGACCCGCTGGCGCGTCAGGTCCAGCCGGCCGATCACGAGCCCGGCACACAGGTACGCCATCCACGGCAGCGCCGGATATTCGCCCGTGAGCGACAGCTCCGACAACAGCCCCAGCGGATCGTCGATAAGCGAGCCGATGGTCGGGTTCAGCAAGTCCGGGACGGGCAGCCGTGGCCGCCAAACGTGACCGAGCACGGGCATCCCGACGGCGATCAAAACGCTGAGAACCGCGATGATCCGAGTGGGAAGGAAGACGAGCGGAATCGCCAGCAGGAACATCACCGCGAGATAGGGCAGGATCACCGCACCTAGGGAAGCGTTGGCATATCCCAATGCCAGCCCGAAACCTCCAATCGCGAGCGCTCTTGCGGCCAGCCCAGCGGCGCTCGCCCGCCCAGCTGCCAGCGGCACCCGCTGACGGCCCGTCATCAAGGCGATACCCACCCCGGCTAGCACAGCGAAAAGCGCCGCTGACCGTCCCGCGAAAAGCGAGAACGACCACGTCGGGCTGCCATCGCGGTGCGACTCGTGCAACGCGTGCACGGCGATGACCCCGAGCAGCGCGGCGCCACGGGCGGCGTCAACACCGATGAGCCTGTGCTCGGTCATGACGTCATCACCGTTTCCACGAGGTCGTGCCCGAGGTCAGCGCCAAGGCTTCCGGTCATGCGCAAGCCGGCGTCGGTGTACCAGTCTTGTGTCGCTTCTGGATGCGGTCCGACCACGCCGACACGGCCGGAGCCGAAGCCGGAAACCATGGCGGCGATGGTGCCGTTCGGATAGGTCGCCATGACGGCCACCGAGGCTTCCGGGCGCACCCAGAAATACGGCCCGTCTTGAAAGAACAGAACGCGCTCCTGACCCCGCCACCGAAGGCGCACCAGTGTGTTGTCCTCTGAGTCGATTGTCGCCCGGGGCGAGGCGATGTACTGGTCGGTGTCTCCGGGCAGCAGCGCGAAACCCGGTGTCGCGCCAGCGAGATAGCCGCCAAGACAGAAACCGAGATACCGGCCTCCAGAGTGGACGAACTTGCGAATCGAATCGCGATGACGGCGCATGTGGCGGTAGCCGCGTTTGAGCGAATCGCCGCCAGGCTGGGCATAGACCGCCGCCCCGGCAAGGGCCGCATCCGACAGTGGCGTCTTCTCACGCGGACCGACGTAGTGGACCTCAAAGCCGCACAAGCTAGATCGCAGAAGCTCCGCGACCGCCTCGGGACATCCGGGCAACGAGGCCGGTCCCCGATAGACCAGTGCCACAGGCCTTGCGTTCATGCGCTGTCCTCCTTCGCCGGATGTCAGGCCAGGCCTTGTGCCGGGATGCCGCGCCACCTCGTACCAGCGATGAGGTGTTCTCCCTTCATCACCAGGGAAAGGGAACTGAGCGCGACATCGTCACCGACAACGGCGTCGTAAAGCACGATGGCGCGGGTGCCAACGGCGGCGCCTGACCCGATCGTGACCACAGACATCTTCATGACGCGGTCCTCGAACAGGTGGGTCTGCAGCGACACTTCGACACCCACGGCGGCGTCATCGCCAATCACCACGAGGTCGAACTCGGTGAGATAGGTGGTGCCAATCCACGTCCGCCGCCCGACTTTCGCCCCGAACCAGCGCAGAACCGGTGGCAGGAAAGGAGTCCCGGTAAGCAAACCCGCACCGGCCGGAACCGCGGCGGCTTCATACATGCCCGTGACAAACTCGGTGCGCCTGACAAACGGGCTCCACAACGGTTCGACACGGGGACGATACGTTCCGGCGACGTTGCGTTTGATCGCCGCGCAACAGGCGATCACGGCAACACCCGTCGCCATGGCGACAAGCGGCGAGACGAAAGCTGGCAGCAGCAGATCGCGCCCGCGCACTATTGACGACAGCACGAGCAGATACAAATAGAACGAGACACCCAGCAGCGACGCAGGCAAAGTGACGCGGAAGAACTCGATGAAAAGCCGCTGTGCCACCGCTTTACGCGCCGGGCGGAAGGTTTGCGCCTCGGAAAACGAACCGCTGCTTTGCCGCACGGGAAGGTGCATCGCCGGCGACCCGAGCCAAGAAGTGCCCGCGGGCACACCGGCCGGTGGCAACGTGCCCACGCCCACAAGGGATCCGTCGCCCAGTTTGGTTCCGGCCGGCACGACAGCCGCGTTGCCAACAAAGGCGCGGCTGCCGACCTCGGTGGGAAGGAACGCGACCCTGCCGTTGGCATACGTCGCGGCACCCACGCTGGCCATGTCGGCCACAAAGCTTTCCGGGCCAAGGATGAGAAGGTCGGGATCGAGATGAGCGGCGGTCGACACCTCAGCACCCCGGCCGACCCGCGCGCCGAGCAGTCTGAGCCACGGCACGGTGTACAACGTGGAGTAAAGCGAATTCGTGAACGTCAGGCTGAACTCAAACAGCTTGTCGGTAATCCATTTACGCACACCCACACCTGAGCGCACGGGATGGATGCCGACGGGTGCGTGGGGGAGAACCATACGTTTCCCGATCGCGACCACCGCGCAGACCGTGACGATATAGACCGGGCCGGCTAGCAACGTGGCGATCAGGCCGGCGAGGACACCCCACGTCAGCAGCGCCCACCACACGAGCGCGACACTGGGCAGGATCATTCCGATCGCGACAATCTCCAGGCCCACAAGGCTAAGCAACGCTGCCGTGACGTGCCGCAGCCGCCAGCCGCGCAACTGCCCGCGTGAGGTGAGCATGCTTTCCACTACGGGCGACAGTTCCGTTGCCGGGCTTGGCGGCGAACCCGACCAGCGGGCGCCATCTGGCACCGTTTCACCGTGACCGAGCACCGACTGCTCACCGAGCGCCGCACCCACACCGATCGTGGCACCCGGCTCCAGCACGGCGTTGGCACCGACGAAAGCGCCCGCGCCGACCGTAATCCGGCCGACGTGCACCCAGCCGTCCTCCACCCGCCAGGGGCGAAGCGAGGCACCGTAGCCGATCGAAGCGTCCGCACCCACCTCCAGCATGGACGGCAAACTGATCGCACTCGTCGCGATCGACGTGCGCCGACCCACCTTCGCGCCAAGCAGCCGCAAATACGTTGCCATCAAAGGCGATCCGCTGAACACGGGCAGCGGCCCGACGGTCAGCAACAGGTTCACCGCCCAGATCCGCACATAGGTTAAGCCCCACAACGGATATTTGCCCGGACGGATGCCCGCCGCAAGCGGCCTCACCAACAGCAGCGGCACGACCCAGCGCACGAACAGATAGCTAATCAGGATCGCCGTCATCAGCTCGGCAAGCACGCCAACGGAAACGTCACCGTCATTCCACGTGTACACATAGGACACCGGCAACGTGACGATAAGCGCCAGCAGATAAATCACTATCGCCTGCCCGGCTCCAGCCCGTGCGATGCGGCGGCTGTCGTGACGCAGCGGCTGCGGGCGAGGCGCGGCAGCCGTCTCGGGCTTATCAGCTGTGGCGGCGAAGTGAGCGGCGAGTTGCCGCACCGTCGGATGACGGTAAATATCCCGCAAAGCCGGCTGCCCGCCCAGTCGCCTTTCCCGCAACAGCGAGACCGCCCGGGCCGCCAGCAGCGAATGCCCACTCAGATCAGTGAAGAAATTCGCCTCAACCGACAGCGCCTCTTCCTCGATCCCGAAAGCCTCAGCCCAAACGGCAAGAACCTTTTCTTCCCAAACATTTTCCGGGGGTACGACAGGACCGCTCGTTCTGAGTAGCCTCCGCCCGCTCGGAGCGCAAAGCCGGTTACGGTCAATCTTGCCACTGGGCATCGTGGGCAACTCGGTGACAATGTCGAGATAGCACGGAACCATATACGCGGGCAGACGGTTGCGCAGCGCCTCGGAAAGCCGCGCGAACAACAACTCGTCGTCACCGTCGCCCTTGCGCACCAAGTAGGCCGACAGTTCACGTGGCGCATCAGGCAGATCAGGGCGCGGCATGAGCGCGACAACCGCCTTGGACACCTGCGGGTCATCAAGGATCACGCTCTCGATCTCGCCCAGATCGACGCGGTGGCCCCGGATTTTGACCTCGGCATCGGCCCGGCCCAAATACTCGATCTCACCGTCAGCGGTGAGCCGCCCCAGATCCCCTGTGCGGTAAAGCTTTCCACCCGGAGGAGCCAGCGCATGCTCAATGAACCGGTCAGCTGTCAGCTCAGGGCGCCCGACGTAACCACGGGCCACCCCTGGCCCGCCGATACAAATCTCGCCAACCTCACCGTCGGGCACGAGCTGACGCTGTTCGTCCAGGATCACCACGGAGTAGGTCGGCAAAGGACGGCCAATGACGACCGGCCGCCCAGGCAACAGCTCGCACCAAATCGCGGTAACCGTCGCCTCAGTGGGCCCATACGTGTTGAGAATCTTGCGGCCGGGTTTGCTCCACCGCTCGACCAGCTGCCCTTGGCACGCCTCACCGCCCACGAGCAGATTACGCACGAGCGGCAGATCACGAGGGATGGTCGCCAACAGCGTCGGCACACAGTACAAAACGGTGATGTTTTCGCTCTCAAGGAAATCGGCCAGTTCCGCACCGAGCCGTCTGGAGTCGGTCGGGCCTGCCACCAAAGTCGCGCCCACCGCCCACGTTGGCCAGATCTCTTCAATCGAAAAGTCGAAAGCGATCGTCATCCCCTGATACACACGATCACTGGGCTGAACGTCATAGATTTCCGGCACGATGCTCAGGAAGTTGCAGATGCTCGACTGCGCGACCTCGACGCCCTTCGGGCGGCCGCTGGAGCCGGAGGTGTAGATGATGTACGCGGTGGGGTCGTCCAGGCCGCCTGAGATCGAGGGCCGTTCGCCCGGCAGCGCGGCCAACTCGGCGGAACACTGATCGAGGGCGATAACTGGCGCGTTCAGCTCGGGCAGCTCCGCGGCCAAGTCCGACGTCGTGATCAGAAGGTCCACTTGGGAGTCGCCGGTTATGTAGGCGACACGGTCCGGCGGGGACTCGGGATCGATCGGCACGAACGCCGCCCCAGCCTTGCCGATCCCCAGTAGCGCGACATACGTCGCCACAGCGCGGTGCAGCAGGATGGCCACGCGGGAGCCGTCGCCTATCCCGAGGCCACGCAGATGATGAGCGAGCCGGTTCGCCTGGACGTCGAGTTCCACATAAGTGATCGGCTCACCGGCGCATTCGAGCGCTATCGCCGCCGGATCCCGGTCGCACGAGGCCTCGAACACCTGATGCATGCGGCTGGCAGGCGAAGGAGAAGTCACCCCCTCATCGAGACCTGCCAGGCCCTCAACCACGGTCATGCGGTACCCAAACTTCCGTTTACATGAGGAATGCTACGAAAACTGACTCCGATCTCATATGCTAAATAACCAGACAACAAGGCGCAGACGTTTGCCGGAATCAGTGATGGGGGCCTTCAGGCCCCCATCACGTCGCTATGCCACCCACGGCCAGCTGGCGTTCCTGCCCGCTTCCAAGAGCGGGATCATCCGGAACGTCGCGTCCGTCAGGCCGCCGAACTCGTGCCGGTTGCCTGAACCCGTGGCGTAGGCAGCCGCACGGTAGCCGCCGAGATTGAAGCCATAAACCGGCACACTCGCCGGCACCGCCTCAGATACACCGCGGTCCACCGTCTGCATGTCCGAAATGATCACCACCCGATCATGCCGACGGTACGAAGCGCGCAGCGAACCAGCGATCTGCGTCCCATGACCCACCTCGCCCGTCCGCGCCACGAACCGGTCAACCTCCTTGAGCACCGACCCGCCCACAGCCACCTCGTGCCGGAAAACACCGTCAGCGAACCCGTGCAGATCAACCTTCTCGCCCTTGGCCGCCAACGCCACCCCGAACACAGCAGCCGCCTTAGCCGGAGTCATCGTCGACCGCGCCGAAAACGCACGCTGCGTCATCGACGCCGACGTATCAACCAGGATCAGCGTGCGCCCGCCAAGAGCCGGCAGGTTCACCAGCGACGCCCGCAAAGCCTTGTCCAGAGCGTGACCCCAGCGAAGCGACGGCGCCTGCTCGTAAGCGGCAAGGAACCGGAACGGAAACTGCCGCGACCGCGCCACCTGCGCCGGGTTCGACAAACGAGCCGCGACCTTCGCCGAGACACCATCGGACACGCCAGCCTCATCGAAGTTACGCAGGTTACGCAACAGCGCCATGTAACCCATCGACGGAATCAACGCCTGCCACAACCTCGCCTTGTCCACCGTGGACCCAGCAAGCGACAGCACGTCCTCCCACGTCATCCCAGCCGCCCTGAGCGCATCCGCATCCAGCAACACAGCCGGATCCCTCTGCGCCGCCTCCCGAAGCGCCCCGTTAGCGACCAGCATCGGCAACCCCGCCAACGACAGATCCGCCCGCTGATGCCGCCGCTCCAACGCCACCTTGAACACATCGCTCTGCCACAACGCGCCCGGAGTCGGGTGCACGAGATCAATCACGTCAGCGAACCGGAAGCCCTTGGCCGCAGAGTCATACTTGAGCAAGCCAAACTCGGTGTACAAACGCGCCACCGCATCAGCGATCCCACGCTTGACCGGCTTAGGAATAGCCCGCCCATAGTTCGCCGTCCAGTAGGCCAACGCCTCACCCGGCTCATCCGCCCGCTGCAACACCGAAGCCACCAACTGGCGGCCCCCGCTCATCCCCACCGCGAGCATCGCCTTAGCCGCCTCAAGCGCACCAACAAGAGCGGCCGAGCGCATGTTGGCCCCATCACGCAACCACGGCAAAAACGCGGCCATCCACTGTGGATCGGCAAGCGCCACCTCATGCACCAGTTCAGCGAAACGACTGTCCCGCTGCGACGCGGACTCATAGAACGACGCCTCACCAGACATGTTCGACACAGCCAGCAAGAACAGCTCTCCCTTAGCATCGCGAACATAACCCGGCGCACCCTCGTGAGTGCGCCCCTTCGCCAAACGTCCAGTCACGATAGGAGAAAGCGCGGCAACCTTCGCGCGTACCTTGTTGAACTTGCTCATCTTATAAAACCCTCCAATGTGGAGAGAGCGACGACTGAAAGGTGCCCGAGAACAAGTCGGTCGCGGCACATAGTGCTCTGCCTCTGAGCTACGCCCCCGAGAGTGGGGACGGCAGGAGTCGAACCTGCGACCTCTCGATTAGGATTCGAAGTATCCGCGGCCTACGCACCGGGCACCCTTCATCAGCCATCTGCTCCCTGAGATCAAAGTCGCACCAGGGAAGTGCAATATTCAATTTGAAGCGTTCCCGAGGACAGCACCGCCGCCGGTCTCGCGGTGTCGAAACCGCAAGGCTTTGCAAGCCATCAACCAAGAAGTAACCGCCGGCATCACACCGGGAACGTGCCATTTGGTGCACCGTCCGAGATCCGTAACGCCAGTGCGGTCTTGTTTCAACCCAAATGAAGTAACCGCTCAGCTTCGCACCGGACAGTGCGCCGGAGATCCCAGCCAGCGGCTCGGCCCTCCTTGTCGCAGGCCCCGGTGACGATCCGGGCAGGCCGCCCTTATGAGGAGCAACTGAGCGCCAACGCTCGCCTGCGGAAGAATGTCCACAGCGGACAGCAATCGAGGTCTCGGCCGGATTCGAACCGGCGAACACTGGTTTTGCAGACCAGCTCCTTAACCACTCGGACACGGAACCATGCGTACCCCCGGCTGGGATCGAACCAGCGACCTCCAGATTCGGAATCTGGCGCTCTACTCCGCTGAGCTACGAAGGCATTGAAAAGATGTGCGGGCGAAGGGATTCGAACCCCCTGAGCACAAAGCACCTGGGTTACAGCCAGGCCCGACTCTCCCACGTCGGCGCACCCGCTTGGGGTAATCACGGGGAGTCGAACCCGCGACCTCCGGAGCCACAATCCGGCGTGCACAACCCGTACACCATAATCACCGTGCCCGCACCAGGGATCGAACCTGGGACATCCGGTTTGTAAGACCGGCGCTCGTTCCGCTGAGCTATACGGGCGTTGCCTGCGCTCCGATGCCTGGACTCGAACCAGGAACCTTGCCCTTAACAGGGGCCTGCTCAACCAGTTGAGCTACACCGGAATAGTCGCGCGTAGGGGAGTCGAACCCCTCTTTCCTTGGTGAAAACCAAGCGGCCTAACCGATAGCCGAACGCGCAAGTGTTCTGGGCCGGGTTCGAACCAGCGGCCTTCGCCATGTCAAGACGACGCTCTGCCAACTGAGCTACCAGAACATTAGTGGCGGGTGTCCGATTTGCACGGCGCCTTCGGGATATGAGCCCGACGTGGTTCTACTCCACCACACCCGCAAGTGGGCCGCCTCGGACTCGAACCGAGGACCCTCCGATTAAGAGTCGGATGCTGCTACCAACTGAGCTAGCGGCCCAATAGAGGAGGGTGAAGGAGTCGAACCTTCCGGTGTCACCGGGCACGGTTTTCAAGACCGTTTCGCCACCATGGCGCCACCCTCCACATTTTGTTACTGCGTGCCCCCAGCAAGATTCGAACTTGCGACCCCTTGATTCGTAATCAAGTGCTCTCATCCGCTGAGCTATGGGGGCATGGTCCCGTCGGAAGGAGTTGAACCTTCTGTCTCCTCGTTATCAGCGAGGCGCCTCAACCACTTCGGCCGCGACGGGATTGGCGGAGAAGCCGGGATTCGAACCCGGGACGGAAAGTCCGTTCTGCCTTAGCAGGGCAGCGCCTTAGGCCACTCGGCCACCTCTCCACAATGTGCGCGCCGGCGAAGGGAATCGAACCCTCGACATCTCGCTCGACAGGCGAGCGCTCTAACCACTGAGCTACGTCGGCATTTGTACTGTGTACCCGGCGAGGGATTCGAACCCACAACCTCCGCGGCCTAAACGCGGTGTCTCTTCCAATTGGACTAGCCGGGCATGCGTCCTATATAGACGGTTGCGGACTGTCGGGGAGTTGAACCCCCGCGGGCGTTGCTTGCAAGGCGTCGCTGTGCACCAGCACCCAGCCCTAGAACATGACCAGGGAATGGGGCCGGCGGGGGTGATGGTCCCGCCGGACCCGTTCAGCGCTTCGCGATGGCATACCAAGAAGGTGCCTTGGGCTGAAACCGCAGTCGCATATCCGCCTCGGCGGGCGTGCGGTCACCCTTGCGCTGATTGCAGCCGCCACAAGCGGCTACGGTGTTGAGCCAAGTGTTCTTTCCGCCCCGTGAACTGGGCAGGATGTGATCGATGGTGAAGGCTTCTCCGCCGCAGTAAGCGCAGCGATTGCCGTCACGGCGAAGCACGCCGCCGCGCGACCAGGCTGGTCCCTTGGTGTAGCGCCAGCAAGTGACCACATAGGACACTAGCCGCAGGACTTTCGGCCTCGGGAACACGCCGATACGTATGTGGGGCTCCGATTCGTGCACCACGGCGACCCGGCGGCAGAGCATCCGGATGGCGTGGCGCAGGCTGACCCGGTGCAGCGGGCCAAGGTCGGCGTTGAGAACGAGTACGGCTTCCACCGGGATCACCTCCTATATGTGTTGCTGGGGAAGCAGGGTTCGAACCTGCAGTCTCCCGGGTCAAAGCCGGGCATGTTGCCGGTTACACCATTCCCCAATGAGAACGGCCGCGGGGACTCGAACCCCGTCATCCACTTTGGAAGAGTGGTGCTCTACCCGGTGAGCTACGACCGCATGAGCAGCGAGTAGGGGAATCGAACCCCTGTCTCCAGATCGAGAGTCTGGCGGCCTGACCACTAGCCGAACCCGCCTCGCGTGCATCGTGGACCGCAACAGAGTCGAACTGTTCACGGGCTGCACGCCAGGCAGCCCCGCACACCGGTGGCGTGCGGCCCATGAGTCCGGGACCCGAGAATCGAACTCGGTGTGTCCTGCTCCCAAAGCAGGCGGGTCAGCCATCTCCCTCGTCCCGGAAATCCCGGGCGGGGCAACACAATGTGCTGCCATGCCCGGGTTTCATGCTGTCCACTGTGGAGTTCTCAAGGTGCGGTGCCACCGGCGTGCCGGGGCATGCGAAACGCATGGGTGGCAGGAGTCGAACCTGCGACATCCGGTTTTGGAGACCGGCGCTCTGACCGAACTGAGCTACACCCATAGGAGGTAACTGTTGGAGGGAAACGAAAACGCCGCCCGGCCCGGGATTTCCCGGAGGGGCGGCGTCTGGCGCATTGGATGCGTCTAGATTTGCCGCCTGGCCGGGAAATAATCCCAGTTGCCGGACAGATTCGGTCGGGCCGCGACGTGCAGCACCGAGCGCCCGCACAGCATCAGCTGTTGCGGTTCAATGCTCGTCTGCGTAAACATCGCGGAATCTCCTTAGTGGAAAACGTCTGGACACCAAGGTAAGCGCACAGCGCTCACATGGCAACGGATTATCGGTGCCAGATTCTGTGCAGAGGGTGGGTGGAGGTTGTGAAGGCTTGTGTCTGGTGGCCTGTCGCGGGGGCTGCCGTGGTTACGGTCGCGGCATGGAGTCTTATGACGTGGTTGTCGTGGGAGCCGGGCTGGCTGGATTGCACACCGCGAGACTGCTGGCCGAGTGCGGCCATGAGGTGCTGCTGGTGGAACGCCGTAGCCGGTTGACGGAAGGTATTCGCACGACTGGGATTTTCGTGCGGCGTACCCTCGATGATTTTCCTTTGGCACCGCATTGTCTTGGGCCGCCGATTCATCGGGTGGTGTTGTATCCGCCGGGGCTGCGCCGGCCGGTGATTTTGGACAGTCCTCGCGAAGAGTTTCGGGTGGGGGATATGCCTGCGCTTTACAGTGAGGCTGCGCGTCTGGCTATGGCCGCGGGGGTGCGGATTCGGTTGGGTGTGCGCTTTCTGAGCCTTGCGGGTGCGAACGTGGTGGCTTTGGACGGGGCGGGTGGGCCGGTGATGGTGGGTGCCCGGTTCGTTGTTGGTGCCGATGGTGCGCGGTCACGGGTGGCACGCGAGCTGGGGCTGGATCGTAATCAGCTTTTCCTGACAGGGGCGGAGGAAGTCTTCGCTCCCGTTGCGGCTAGTGGCACGCCAGGATTTCATTGTGTACTCGATCCGAGTCTCGCGCCCGGCTATCTGGCCTGGGTTGTCAATGACGGGCATAGCGTGCACGTCGGTGTTGCCGGTTATGCGGACAGGTTCCCCAACGGGCTGCGCCACGCGCTGAAGCGTTTCGCGGCCCGGGCACCCGGGTTGCCGTCCGGTCACCTGGCGGCTGCCGTTGAGTGGCGTGGCGGTCCGATCCCGGTCGGTGGTGTCCTGCGCCGGATCGCTAGCCCTGGCGGGCTGCTGGTTGGCGATGCGGCGGGTGCTGTGTCGCCTCTGACGGCCGGTGGTCTTGACCCTTGCTTGCGTTTGTCGGAGTTGGCTGCTTCCGTTCTCGATGATTCGTTGCGCTGTGGGCGTCCCGATGCGCTGGTGCACTATGACGGCGCGGCTTTGCGGGCACGCTTTCGCGGCCGTCTTTTCATGCGCCGGGCCTTGGCAGCGATCCGCACGCCGCAGGTTGCGTCGGCGGCTTTCACACTGCTGCGCACTCCGGTTGGGCGTGTGCTGGCCACCAGGATTTTGTTTGGCGATGGCTCTTTCCCGAATACTGTCAGCTCGCGCCGTAGGTGATGATGAGCGTTGGCTTGTTGACGTTTTCCCGGCTGTGGAGGCGCTGTTCGTAGCCGGCGGCTCCTTCGGCCGCGTCGCGGATCTGTAGTCCGCGGTTGCCTGTGGTGTATAGGCCGGCGACTTGGGTGGTGACCGTCCACTCGACCCAGCCGGCCTTGGCGGAGGCTGTGGCTGCGGTGCCGGTGGTTGGCGGCTGGTTGTTCCACGTGACGCCGGTCTCGGTCCAGGCTGATGTCACCTGGGTTACGCGCAGGGTGCGGCCGGTGACCGCGGTTCCTTCGTACATGCGGAGTTTGGCGCTGGTGACTTTGCAGCCGGCTGGAAGTGCGGGCAGCCCGAAGTGAACGAGCGTGCGGGCGTCGGCGTTGAGTTTGCTGCGGACTTTGTTGATCGTGTCCTTGCCGAAGTTGGTGTTGGCCCAGCTTCGGGTGATCCAGGCGTCGTAGTCAGCGGTGCGTGTGGCCGTGGTTGGGCAGCCCGCTGTAGCGGTGATGTGTAGTGCGGTCTGATCGTCTTCGGCTGGATTGTTGTTGCCGGGGACGGAATCCGGGTCGCTTTGGCCTGAGGCTGATATCTGAGCGGTGTTGGTGTGTATGCCTGAGGTCGTGACTTGGCCCGTCAGCGTGAGGGTGGCGTTCGCGGCTACGCCGATGTTTCCAACTGACCAGACACCCGTTGCGGCGGCATAGCTGCCTTGGCTCACCGTCGCGCTGATGAAGGAGATTCCGGGCGGCAGTGGGTCGGTGACGACTACACCCGTTGCTGCTGCGGGTCCGCCGTTGGTGACTCGCACGGTGAAGGTCACGTTTGAGCCGACGGCCACGGCGGTTGCTGATGCGGTCATGGTGACGGATAGGTCGCTGACGGCTGGTGCGACGATGCCTGCGCCCCAGTCGCGTACGAAAATGTTGTGGAACGCATCGGAGTCTTCGGTGCTCAGGTTGTTGGCGCTGGACTCGAATGCGATCATCTTGCCGTCGCCGGAGATGGCTGGGTACCAGGAATAGGTGTCGGCGGCGGCACCGGCGGGACCGGTTGCGCGGCTGACGTATGCGGTGCTGTGGGCTTGGGTGTCGCGCACGAAGATGTCGCTGCACGCTCGGTTGACGCCCCAGAAGATGTCGTCGCAGATGTCGGTGTCTTCGCTGGAGAGGTTTTGTGCTGCGGTGACGAAGGTGACGTACCGGCCGTCGGCGGAGATTGATGGCTGGTGGGAGTGGAGCGTGGCCGCGGCGCCTGTGGCGCCGTCGGCCCGGCTCGCGAAGTAGGTGTGGCCTTCGGTCATGTCGCGCACGTAGATGTTGATGGTGTTGCCGTCGACGTTTTCGTTGCTGAGGTTGTGTGCCTCGGAGGTGAAGGCCACGTGCCGGCCGTCGGCTGAGATGGAGGGGCAGACGGAGGGCCCGAGTTGTGCCAGGGGGCCGTTGATTCCTTCGGCTCGGCTGGCATACGTGATGGTGGCGGACTGGGTGTCGTAGACCATGACGTCGTGGTAGGCGTTGTTGTCTTCCAGGCCCGGCAGCAATGTCTCGTCGGTGTCGAAAGCGACGTAGCGGCCGTTGCCGGAAATCTTTGGCGCACAGGGAAGTTCGATGCCGAATGGCTGTTGCCCGCGGGCGATGTACGTTGTGGTGCCAGCTGCCAGGTCGCGCACGAAGAAGTTGGTGCACGGATAGGGCGAGCCTTCGGTGGTGACACAGAAGTTGTTGTCAGCGTTGCTGAGGTTGTGTGCGACCGAAGTGAACGCGACCCGCTGGCCGTCGGCGGAGATCGATGGTGTGTAGGAGCCGCCGTCAGCTGGTGATCCGGCCCGGCTGGCATACGTTGTCGTGCCGGCGATGAGGTCGCGCACGAAGACGTTGGTGCACGGGCCCTCTTCCTCAAACCCGAGTCCGAGACAGGTGTCGTTGTCTTCGGTGCTCAGGTTGCTGGCCTTGGATTCGAACGCTACGTAACGTCCGTCGGGGGTGATGGACGGTAGTCCGGAGGGTCCGTTGGCTGCGGCGCCGGTCATGCCGTCCGCGCGGTTGACGAGGGTTGTCACGCCCGCCACGGTGTCGCGTACGAAGATGTTGGGCTGGCTGTTGTCGTCTTCGGTGCTGAGGTTGTCGGCGTCGGAGACGAACGCGATGTACCGGCCGTCGGCGGAAACCACTGGCTTGCTTGACACAGCGTCGGCGGCGGCCGCGGCGCGGCTTACCAGCGTGGTGTCGTAGGTGGCCGCCTGGGCGGGGCTGGCCTGAACGGCGACAAGTGTTGTCGCGACGACAGCCAGAAGGGAAGCGTTGACCGCTGCTCGCATAAGTCCTCCTCGGACGATCCAAGTCGGACAGTAGTGGACCGATTACTTAGAGCAGCGAAGACACCCTTGAACAACCGGGCTGAATCCTTTGGCGAAGCGCGCGTCTCTTATGCGTGTCCCAGTAAACAAGCAGGAGGTAGACATGGAACTCGCTATTGCCGCCGTTATCGTCGGGGCTGTGCTCATCTGTACATGCGCGGTATTCGTGTTGCGGAGGCGAGGTCGCTCGCGTGGCTAACTCGGCATGGCCTGGGGAGCAGCTGATCGCCGCCGCGCAAGGTGGTGATGCCGATTCGATCGCTGTGCTGGTATCCGGTTCGTATCCGCATGTGCAGCGATTCGCCTACTCGCTGTGTGCCTCACCTGAGGACGCGGAGGATGCCGCGCAAGAGGCGCTGATCATCTTGTACCGCAAGATTGGGGCTTTGCGGGCCTCGGGTGCGCTGGCGTCCTGGATGTTTCGCATCGTGCGCAACGAGTGTCTGCGGCGGTTGCGCACGATGATGAGGCACCGCGAACCGCTTGCGGAGGCGAGCACGCGGTCGGTTGAGGACGATGTGCTGCAACGCCTTGAGGCCGAACGGGTCGCGGCGGCGATCGCCGCGTTGCCCTCCGATCAGCGGCGGGTGCTGATCATGCGGGATGTTCAGGGTTATCCCGGGCGGATGGTCGCTGACACCCTTGGCCTGAGCACCGCGGCCATGAAGTCGCGGCTACACCGTGCCCGCACGGCGGTTCACCAACAGCTGCAGGGAGACGGCAATGGCTGAGGGGCAGAGCTTCGCCAGCACCTCGGTCGCCCGGCATCTGGCACGTGGCGTAATAGGTTTCGGCGCACTGGCCGGTTCGGTCGCGCTCATTCCCGTGCTGGGGCTAGGTAGCTTGCTGCTCGCACCAGCAGGACTGCTCGCCCTGCGGGGGTGCCCGACCTGCTGGGCGATCGGGTTGATACAAACCATCTCGCGGGGCCGGCTCAAGCGCTCCTGTGTGGACGGCCGGTGTGAGCTGACCGTAACGGACAGGGCATCGAGAGATTTATGATCGCCGTTGTGATCTTGCCGGGTGGATTGTTAGCCTTCCACCCGGGATGCGCAGATCATTCGGGGAGACCTAGCGGTGAACGAAACACTTGGCTACAGCGAGCTAACGAGCTGGCTTTCCGCACAGGTCGACATCGATGTCAACGCGGCGACGCGGCCGGTTCAGCTGCGCGAGGCGCTGTTCAAACGGCGGCTGCTTGACGTGTGCGTCCAGTTCCTTCAGTCCGAAGTGGACATGGACAGACTTCTGGCCGGGGAGGTCACCACGCTGCTTGGCGACCTTTACCTCGACCGGCTAAGCGACGGGAGCCGGCCGTGAGTGACCTTCTGGCGTCATATCGCGGCAAGCCAGCCGTCGTGACCGGGTGTTCGTCAGGCATCGGCGAATCGGTCGCCCGGCAGCTGCTCACCGCTGGTGCCGACGTCATCGGCGTCGATCGCGTGCCGCCGGGCTATCACCTCGACCACTTCGTGCAGACCGATCTCGGTGACATGCAGTCCATTGAGTCCTCGGCCGGGAAATTGCCGGGCGAAGTGTGGTCGCTTTTCAACTGCGCTGGATTGTCCAGTGGCGCCGCTGACCGGCAAACCGTGCTGCGGGTGAATTTCATTGGCTACCGCGCGTTCCTCGAAGGTGTGGTGCCGCGCCTGCCGCAGGGGTCGGCCATCGTTAGCACCGCGTCGATAGCGGGCCGCGACTGGACGGCCAATGTGGACAGACTGCGGCAGCTGGCCGCGACCGAAACGTTCGCTGACGCGGTGGCCTGGGCGAACGAGAACGACGCTTACCTGGCCGAGCGTGATGCCTACCGGGTCGCCAAAGAGACGATGATTGTCTACACGGTGGACCGGGCGTTCACGCTTTGTGAAAGCGGGATCCGGGTGAACGTCCTGGCCCCGGGGGTGACCGATACACCTTTCCTCGCGCATTCGGTCAAGGTGCTCGGGGAGGCGATCCTGCGGCCGCCCCGGCCGATGGGGCGGCTCGCGACCGCTGATGAACAGGCGAAGGTTCTGCTGTTTCTCAACAGCGACTGGGCGAGTTATCTCAACGGCCAAATCATCTGGAGTGACGGCGGGGCAGTAACTCGCCGCGACTTAGGCCAGGTGTGATGCACCTAGGCGCCCGCCATGGGGTGACGGGCGCCTAGATTATGCGGGTCTCAGAGCCGGCCGGGCGTGCGTGCCCGGCCGGCTGCCGAGACGTTGCGAGCGCATAAGAGTGATGGTCTGTGGGTTAGACGGTGCGCCCCGCCTTGAGGGCGGCCGTGGTTTCGGCGACGCGCCTGCCTTGGTAACGCGCCGCTTCCAGCTGCACGTCACCGGGTGGGCCGTCGCCGGCCACGTGTGACGTGCCGTAGGGGTTGCCGGACTGGAACTGGATCGGGTCGGTGTAGCCGGGCGGCACGATGATGCCGCCCCAGTGGTAGAACGCGTTGGACAGCGCCAGAATCGTGGATTCCTGCCCGCCGTGCGCAGTGCGGCTGGCGGTGAATGCCGAGTAAATCTTGTTAGCGAGTTTGCCTTGCATCCACAGTGGACCGGCGCCATCGATAAATGCCTTGAGCTGGTAGGACAGATTGCCGAAGCGGGTAGGTGTGCCAAACAGGACAGCGTCAGCCCAAGCCACATCGTCGTTGGTGGCAACCTCCACATCGGAGCTGTCCTGAATGTGCTGCACCCATGCCGGGTTGGTGTTAATCGTCTCCTGCGGAGCCAGCTCGGTGACCTTGCGCAGCCGCACGTTGGCACCGGTCTTCTCGGCCCCTTCAGCAACGGCTTTCGCCAGGGTATGCAGGGTGCCGCTGGCACTGTAGTAGATGATCGCGACGTTCACGGGTTCCAAGATCTGTTTCCTCCCTCTCGGCCATTCACTAGTACGACGACGCGGGGGCTCATAATGTGAGGCCTCACACTTCGGCGGGCTGTTTCGTCGGATAAGTGAGGCAGCTGCGATGGAGGGACGGCCACACCGTGAGCACGCAAGAAGAGCCAGGAGGTCAGCTCGATCCCGGCTTGAGCGCGATCATGAGCGAACGCCGTCAGCTGATCAACCTCGCTTACCGGCTCCTTGGCTCGCTGGCTGACGCCGAAGATGTGGTTCAGGAGACCTATGCCCGGTGGTATTCGCTGTCTGAGCTGCAGCAGAAAGCCATCGAGTCGCCCGGTGCCTGGCTGACCAAAGTCGCGAGCCGGATCTGCCTCGATGTGCTGGGATCGGCCCGGGCCAGGCGGGAAAGCTATGTGGGCGAATGGGTCCCAGAGCCGGTGCCGGACCCGACGGAGTGGGTCAATGGCCGCACCGGTGGTGCCATCGCTGACCCCGCTGATCGTGTCACCCTGGACGAATCGATCAACATGGCCTTCCTTGTCGTGCTTGAGTCGATGACCTCGGCCGAACGCGTCGCGTTCATCCTGCACGATGTCTTTCGCTATTCCTTCACTGAAGTGGCCGAGATCGTCGGGCGCACCCCGGCGGCGTGCCGTCAGCTGGCTTCCTCGGCCCGACGCCGCGTGCGTGCGGCTGAAGCCCCCGCGACGACAACCGCGCAGAAGGCCAGCGTGGTCAGGGATTTCAAGCTGGCCTGGGAAGCCAAGGACATCAACGCGCTCATCGGCATCCTCGACCCGGGTGCCACGACTATCGCCGACGGCGGCGGCCTCGTGAGCGCCGTGCTTGACCCGATTCGGGGCGGCGAGCAGGTCGCGCGGACGCTGGTGGATATCGCGACGCGCGCGGTGGGGTGGACGTTGCTGCAACGCACGGTCAACGGCCAGCCCGGCCTCGTGGCCCAGGAAGGCGGCGTCACCGTGACGGTGCTGGCCTTCGACGTCGTGGGCGAGCGGATCAAGCACATCTGGGTCGTGCGGAACCCGGAGAAGTTGCGGCCTTGGAAGCGCTGAAGCGCTAAGGCACCAACGTCAAGAGTGAATGCTGGCGGCTTTCCGCATGTAGCCCATACGCAGGCGATTAACGTTGCCGTAAAAGGAAATTTCCCATCGATATATTCACATGAAAGAGTCTGTGGGATATATTCACCCGCATCTTGGATTGCCCGAAAATCTGTAAAGGAGGCGGTCTAGATGGCGGGCTTCATGCTCCACAGGTCGTTACGGAAAAATGGCCTGCACCTTGGTGTCGTGCCCGAGATGGCCGCGGCCAGATATGGTTCCACGCTGCTCACGCTGGATCACGACCTAGATGTCCTCCCAGCGGCGGGAAGACGCATCACCATCGCTGAACTGGCCGGTCACGTCGACGACCTGGCAGGAAGGCTGTCAGCCGGCGGGGTGCGGCCCGGTGAGCATCTCGTGATTTATAAGACCGCAAATTCCGATGTTTGGGTACTAGCCACAGCTGCCGCGCGCATAGGCGCGGTACCAGTGATGCTTTCTCCTGCTCTTAATGCGGTTAATGTCGCCGCGCTGCTGGCACGGCTAGATCAGCCCGTGCTGCTGACCGACACCGGCAAACTCGGCGTGCTCGCCGACGTGCCGATCGCCGCCGTCACCCGGCAGGTGATTGTCGTGAGTGGACATAGCCCGGGAGCGAAATCGCTAAGTGAGCTTGCTGGCTCACCGCGCGTCAAGCCGGTGTTCCGCCCGCAGGACGAGCCCGCGATGATTACCCACACGTCTGGCACCACAGGCATTCCCAAGCTTGTCGTGCACACGCCCCGGACCATGGCGGCCCGGCTCACGCCACAATGGTGGCTGCTATCGCTGATGCGCAAACGCGAAACCGTGGCGATCCACATCTCGTTTGTCCACTCGCGAATGTTCGCCGCGATGGCCCTGGCCCTGTTGCGGGACATGCCGGTGTTGCTGATGAACGAATCCGACCCAGGCAAAGTCGCCGGGTTCTTTCTGGAAAACCAGCCCGGCTTCATCGAGGCGCTGCCCAATTCGCTGATGGAATGGGAAGGCCTGGCCGACGATCCACGTAAGCCATTCGCGTCGGTGAAATACTTCAGCAGCACCTTCGACGCGATTCATCCGCGCACGATGAGCCGGCTGCTCAAGGCATCTGAGCGCCGGGCGCCGCTGTTCTTCCAGATATACGGCCAAAGCGAAGTCGGCCCTGCCGTTGGCAGGCCCTATTTCCGTAAGTCGGCGCACAAGGCGGACGGCCGCTGCGTCGGATTCGCCATGCCCGGCTCGGCCAAGGTGCGCATCGTGAGCCGCAACGGAAAACGGCCCTCCGAGCAGAACCCAGGCTTCATCGAAGTCGGCTGGGAAGGCCTGGCCAAGACGTATTTCGGTGAGCAGGACCGCTATGACGCCAACAGGTTCGGCAAATGGTGGCGCACCGGCGACGTCGGCTACCGCACCAAACTCGGCTGTGTGCACATGCTCGACCGTGAGGTCGACATGATTCCCGGTGTGCGCAGCAGCCTGGAGATCGAGGACTTCATGCTGGGCAGGCTGGACGAGCTCGTCGAACTGGTTGTCGTGCCAGGGCCCAACTCTGAGCCGATCCCGGTGCTGTGCACCCATGAGGACGTTCCGCTCGACCGTGAACGCTGGCGTGCCGCGGCTGCCGGCTTTCCGCAACTGGCCGAGCCAGTTCAGATTCCCCACGCCGAACTACCCCGGACAGCCACGCTCAAGGTGCAGCGCATCGAGCTATCGCGCCGGCTTCGCGAGCAAGGATTAGTGAAATGACGCCTGAAGCGACCCTCGCCCGGTTCCGCGAATATATGGTCGGGCCATCGCGATTCATGACATTGCTGTCCTGTTTCGAACTCGGCATCATCGACGCGTTGCGCGACACGCCAGGCATGACAGCAGAGAAGCTCGGCGCCGCGGTGGGCGTCAAACCCGATGCTGTGGAACAACTCCTGTTCCTTCTGGTGAAAGAAGGATTCATCGGGTACCGCGAACAGGACGCCACCTATTTCTTAGCGGCGCTCGCTGACGTGGCCAAAGCCGACCTGCAGCGAGCGCTCACCTATATGAACATGATCAAAGTCGTGGCATTGCGTCAGCTGTTCTACCTCACCGACAGCGCCCGCACCGGCACACTGACTGGCCTGAAAGAACTTTACGGCTCCGGCGGCACACTCTACGCCGCGGTGGCCGAACACCGGGACCTGCGCGAATCGTGGGGCACCCTCATGGACACGGTGACGGCCCGCGTCGACCCGTGGTTCTTCGGCAACATCGACATTCCAGCCGGGGCAAAGGTTCTCGACCTCGCGGGCAACACCGGTCTCGGCGCGATCAACACGTACCGGCTGAAGAACTCACCCGGTCTGCGCGTGACCACCTTCGACCTGCCGGAAAAGGAAGACGACTGCCTGGAAAACTTCCGCGCCAACGGTGTGCACGAGCACTGCTCGTTCATCGGCGGCGATGTTTTCGACGGTGTGCCGCAGGGCTTTGACGTGGTGCTGATCAAGCACTTCCTGGACATGTTCGACCGCGATGACGTGTTGCGGATTCTTAATGGCGTCAACAGTTCTCTGGACATCGGCGGGCAGGTGCACATCATGGTGCCCGTTTACCCCGAAGACCTCCGCGACCGCGGCAACTACAACGTGGACTTCTTCCCAGCGTTCTTCATCGGCTGCACCATGGGCCAGGGCGGCCCGCAAAAACTGTCCACCTACGTGCGATGGCTAACCGAGTGCGGGTTCACCGTCACGAAGACCATCATCAAGGACGCGGCCGAGATACCTCCGGATGTCATTCCCGTGCAGGCGATTCTGAGTGCCGCGAAGACCCGGGCATAGCGCTTTGGTAGGTGGGCTTTACGAGCACGGACGCTAGAGAAGGTGGATCTCTTATATGCCAACGCTATGCAAGCCATCGGTCAACGTGCCGGAATATGTCATCACGCAGGAAGAAACGCTGGAATTCGCTGAACGGGTACACGCCGGAAAGCCACAGCTTCCCTTAGTGATGCGATTAATCAAGAACACCGGTGTGCGTAAACGGCACATCGTGCAGCCGATCGAGCAAACGCTTAAACATCCGGGGTTCGCCGAACGCAACCGGATCTATGAGGCCGAATCAAAGCGACGATGCCCGGGAGTCATCCAAGAAGCTCTGGCCAACGCGGACCTTCACGTGAGCGACATCGACGCCATCATCTACGTGTCGTGCACCGGATTTTTGATGCCGTCACTGACCGCCTGGCTCATCAACACCATGGGATTCCGGTCAGGGACACGGCAGATTCCCATCGCCCAGCTCGGCTGCGCGGCCGGCGGCGCGGCCATCAACCGTGCCCACGACTTTTGCACCGCCTATCCCGACGGCAACGTCCTCATTGTCGCGTGCGAGTTTTGCTCGCTGTGCTATCAGCCTGACGACGACGGAGTCGGCTCGCTGCTATCCGACGGGCTGTTTGGCGACGCCGTCGCGGCCGCCGTCGTGCGGGGCAGCGGCGGCACCGGCATGGCCCTGGAGCGCAACGCCTCCTACCTCATCCCCGGCACCGAAGAATGGATCTCCTATTCCGTTCGGGCCACAGGGTTTCACTTCCAGCTCGACCGGCGGGTGCCCGGCACGATGGAGCCGCTGGCACCTGTGCTGCGCGGGCTAGCGGCCGGTCACGGCTGGGACATCGGCAATCTCGACTTCTACATCATCCACGCCGGCGGCCCGCGCATCCTCGACGATCTGAGCAAGTTCCTCGATGTCGACCGCAAGATGTTCCGCCACAGCTGGGCGACGCTCACCGAATACGGCAACATCGCCAGCGCGGTCGTCTTTGACGCGCTGCGGCGGCTCTTCGACGAAGAAGAACCGATCGCCGGAGCGACCGGCATCGTGGCCGGCTTCGGCCCAGGCATCACCGCGGAAATGGCGCTCGGCCGGTGGACCACAGCACCTGCCTACCCACGGGAACTGGCCCAGACAGCACGGAGCCGGGTGGCATGAGCGGGCTCGTGATGCCGGCCGGGCAAGGCCGCAAGCTCGTGACCAAAGCGCAGGAAGTCACGTTCAAAGTCACCGGCGCTGACGGCTCCTTCGTGTCGGCTTTCGAAGTGGTGGTGCCGCCGGGGTTTGACGTTGGCGCACACAGTCATGCGCGGTCGCAGGAGTTCTTCTACGTCTTGGAAGGCGAGCTCGACCTGCTGGCCTTCGAGCCGGTGCGCCGGGGTGGGGATAACTGGTACGACTGGGAATCCGCCGCTGGCGACCGGGTCGTGCGGGCGGGGCAGGGAAGCTGCATGTTCGTGCCACCCGGCTGCCCGCACGCGTTCCGTAACGCCACCGGCAAGCCAGCCCGCATGCTGTTTCAAAGCTATCCGTCGCCCGATCACGAGCGGTATTTCGAGGAGATCTTTGACATCTTCTCGGCTGGGCAGACCGTCGACCCCGAAGCGGTGCAACGGCTGCGCGACCGCTATGACGTCAACCAGATCACGCCGCTGCGATACGGGCCAGAAAGGTAAGCCATGGACAACATCCCGCTGGTGCACGCGAGCCTGGGCGACACGGAACTAGCCGCGGTCAAAGAAGTCTTCGCCTCAGGCTGGCCCGCAGGCCAAGGCCCACAAGGCAAAGCGCTAGAGCAGGAGCTGGCCCAGCGCTACGGTGCCGCCGGCGCGGTCGCGCTGAGCAACTGCGGCGCCGCCCTGCACCTGGCGATGCTCGCCCTGGGCGTGCAGCCAGGAGATGAAGTCATCGTTGCCGACTTCACCTTCCCCGCACCCGCGCACGCGGTGAAATACGTCGGCGCTACACCGGTGTTCGCCGACGTGCGCCCCGACACCGGAACCATCGATCCGCAAGCGGTTGCCGATCTCATCAGTCCGCGCACGGTGGGGATCATCGCTGTGGACACGGTCGGCCTGCCCGCCGACTACGCCGAACTGCACACCTTAGCTGACCGCCATGGACTGTTCGTTGTGGAGGACGCGGCCTGTTCCGTGGGCGCCACCTATCGCGGACAGCAAGCCGGTGCGCTGGCGCCCGTGGCCTGTCTGTCTTTCCACGGGCGCAAGGGAGCCACCAGCGGCGAGGGCGGGGCATTGCTTACCGCCGATGCGCAACTGGCCGCCCACGCGCGCATCCGCTCCTCGTTTGGCATCGGGAGCATCTTCGACCAGGCTCAGATCGTCGGCCTGCCGATCCCGGTGTTCACCGAAATCGCTCTAGGCGGCAGCGAAGCTCTCGTCGCTGGCCTCGACGCCGGCGCCGATGATTACCTCGGCAAACCTTTCGAAATAGGGGAGTTGCTGGCCCGAACGCGCGCCTTAAGCCGTCGGGCACTAGATGACGCGCAAGTAATTCCGCTGGGCGCGGCGCAATTAGACATCGCACAACGTGGTGTACAGCTGCCCAGTGGGGATTTCGTCAGTCTGTCGGGCCGTGAGTTCGCGCTGATCCGTTCGCTCGCTAAGGGTCCACGTGCCGTCCACAGCCGAAACCAGTTGCGCAGCCGGGTGTTTGACGGCGCGGATTCTGAGTCCATAGTGGACACTTACGTGCACTACCTGCGGCGCAAGCTGGGGCCTGGCATTGTGCGCACCGTGCACGGGCTTGGCTATCAGATTGGCGCTCTGTGAGCCGAACGCGTCAGGGCCGGGACGGCTGCGTCCTGCGCCGACTACGCCTATGCGTGGCGACCAGTGCGGCGGCCGCGATCAGCGCCCTTGTCCTGCTGCTCAGTGGCCTGGCCTTGCTGCTCATTGAGCGGCATCACCAGTCCACTGTGGAGCGATCCGCCGGCCACGCTACTGTGACGGTGAGTGTTGCCGGGCTGATGGGCCTGATCGGGGCAGTGTTCACGGGCGTGAAGTTAGCGAAGCGAGTGGTGTATCCGGTCGCGGATCTGCTGGACCGGCGCTGCCGGTTCGTCGAGGACACCAGCCACGAGTTGCGGGCACCGCTTACCCGGCTCTATATGCGCAGTCAGGTTCTGTTGCAGCGGGCCGATCAGCTGCCCGCGCCGGTCGCCGCGGAGCTGCGCCGGATGCGAGCCGATACCCGTGAACTCAGTGATGTCCTAGATGACGTGCTGCGTGGCGCGCGGTTACGTGCCGGCGGGCCACATGATGAGCCGATCGACCTAGCCGAGGTCGCCGCCGATCTGCTCACGGCGGAGGCCGGGCGCCTTCACCGGCGAGGGCTGGTGGCCGATCTCGATATCAAACCTGAGCCGCTGGTTGTTCTGGGCGTCAGGCCCGCCCTGAGGCGGATGTTATCTGCGTTGGTAGACAACGCGATTGGGCACACCGGGCCGGCGGGACGCATCGTCATTTCCGTCGCGCCAGCCGACCGTGGCCGGTCAGTCGAACTGGTCGTCGAGGACTCGGGCGTGGGTTTCGATCCAGCCGAAAGCGCCGTCATCTTCGGCCGTTTCGAGCGCGGCTCGGCGGGCCGCGGGCAGCGGTTCGGGATCGGTCTCGCGCTGGCCCGCGATGTCATCGAAAGTCACGGTGGCACGGTCGTCGCCGCGAGCGAGCCCGGCCACGGTGCACGGTTCACGGTTCGGCTGCCCGCGGCACCCAGATAGTCACGCTCTCTAAGAAAATTCTGAGACGCGTTCCCAACTATCGACATGTGCAAGTTTGTCGACACTCCAAACAAACCTGTCGATTGAAGGGAAAGAAACTATGCAACAGCAAGTGATCGAGCGCGCTTCACTATCTCAGTCCGTACAGGCGCTGGACCACCTTTCCGATCACGACCGCGAGCGGTTTTGGCGCTTCGGGCAAGGGCCCGTGATGACCGTGCCGGACACCCATATTCACCGCCCCTTCGAGCGCTACGCGGCTATTCAGCCTGATGCCGTCGCTGCCGAGCATCGCGGCGAGACCATCACCTACGCCGAACTGAACCGCCAGGCGAACCGGCTTGCCACCACGCTTGCCGGGTACGGCGTCCGGCCGGGAGACAATGTCGCCGTCTTCGTGCGCCGTGGCATCCCGATGCTTGTCGGGATACTCGGGGTGCTCAAAGCGGGTGGCGCCTACGTGCCGCAGGACGCCGCCCTGGCTCCGCCCGCCCATCTGCGCCACGTGATAGACACCGCGGCGACCCGCGTCATCCTGACCGAGTCCAGCGTCGCCCACCATGTTCCTTTGCCCGCCGGGCATCATCTGATCCACCTCGACACTTTGATGGCTCATCCGCTCAATGACGACACGTTTCGCTTACGGGCACCGGTGAGTCCTGGGGAGAACTGCTACGTGCTGTTCACCTCTGGCACCACAGGAAAGCCCAATGGGGTCGTGGTCACGCATCGCAACGTATGCAACATCCTGCTCACCGCGCCCGGAAACCTCGGCATCCGTCCAGGTTGGACGGTGGCGCAGTTGCTCAACGTGGCCTTCGACATGGCGGCCTGGGAGATTCTCGGTTGCCTCAGCAATGGCGGCACCCTCGCGATTAGAGGCGACGACGTCGCCGCGGCGGCTGAGCGGGCCGACGTCATCATCGCGACCCCAACCGTGCTGAGTGCACTTGATCCTGGGCGGTGCGAATCGGTAAAGGTAGTCGCGGTGGCGGGGGAACCGTGCCCTGCCTCGCTGGCGGATCAGTGGGCGACCCGGTGCGCGTTCTATAACGGCTGCGGCCCAACCGAAACCACCATCGTCAACACGATGCACCTTCACGATGCGGCACGTCAGCTCACCATTGGGCGGCCGACTCCCAACAACACGGTTTATGTCCTCGACCCGGCCGGGCGCCCATGCCGTATCGGCGAGATTGGGGAGATGTGGGCCGGGGGCGACGGCGTGTCAGCCGGCTATGTGGGCAACCCAGCCTTGAACGCGGAACGCTATGTCCCGGATCCGTTTCTTGGCGGCGGCCGGCTCATGTTCCGCACGCGCGACCTGGGGCACTGGACTCATGATGGCCGGTTGGAGCACCTCGGGCGTACCGACGACCAGGTCAAGGTCCGGGGATTTCGGGTGGAGCTGGATTCGGTCTCGGCCATTTTGGAATCGGTACCCGGCTGTCAGCGAGCTGTCACCCTCAAGCTCGACGACCGCAACCTCGTGTCCTTCGTCGCGCCAAGCCATGTCGACCCGCAGACGGCCCGCCAGGCGGTGGCTAACGCGCTGCCGTATTACTGCGTCCCGGCGGCCATCTATGCCTTACCGGCTCTGCCCGAGACTAGCCGAGGAAAGATCGACAAAGCGGCGCTGCGGCAGATGGCCATCGCCGACGCCCAGTTGGAGCACGTGGCATGACCACGACTATCTCCGCGCCCGCTACCGTCGAGGAAATTGTCCTGCCTCCGGTGACCTCTTTACCGAAGCGGATTTTCAAGCATCCCCGGCTGATGCACCACAACCGCCTGGCAGCCCTGGTTCTGGCGGCGAACGTGCCCCTGCTCGTACGCGCGCTTACCGAAGGCCTCGGCCTGGCCGCCATGTCCGGCGTTGTCCTGGCGAACTTCGCGCTGGCGATTCTTATCCGCCAGCAGTATGTCATCAATGTGCTGTTCTGGCTCGCGACCCGTGCGCCCGTCCACTGGCCATTGAGGATCCGGTGGACCCTGGCGAAGGTGTATCACTTCGGTGGCCTGCACGTTGGCGGTGCCCTTGCCGGGACACTGTGGTTCCTCATCCTCACGGTGTCGCTGACGCTCGCGGCGATTCGCCGTGACCCGGCCATCTCAGCGAACCAGATCGTGATTTCGTGCGCACTGCTGATAGTTTTGCTGACGATGGTCGTCATGGCGCGGCCGGGCTACCGGGCCAAGCGGCACAACCGGTTTGAGCTGATGCACCGCTTCGGCGGCTGGACCGCCCTGTTCCTGTTCTGGGCTCAGACTGTCCTATTAGTTCGATCCGGTCCAGGCGTCAGTTTGCTGAGCGCACCGCAGATCTGGGTGCTGGCCTTGCTCACCTTCAGCATCGCCTTGCCGTGGCTACGGTTACGCAAGGTTCCGGTGCGCGTCACCAGACCGTCAAGCCATGTGGCACTGGCTCACTTCACGTATGGGGTGACGCCGTTCGCCGGATCGTCTACCGCGGTTAGCCGCCGCCCATTGCTTGAATGGCACTCGTTCGCCAATGTGCCTTCCCCGGGCGAGCCCGGCTTTCGGCTCACCATCTCGCGGGCCGGTGACTGGACCGGATCGTTCATCGACGAAATGCCATCGCATGTTTGGGTCAAAGGCATTACTACGGCTGGGGTGGCCAACATCGAAACGCTTTTCTCCAAAGTGGTTTATGTGGCTACCGGTAGCGGCATCGGGCCGGTTCTGCCGCATCTGCTGGCGCGCAAGGTGCCATCGCGGCTGGTTTGGGCAACCCGCAGCCCCCGGATCACATACGGCGACGCGCTAGTTGACGAAATCCTTTCCTGTCAGCAAGACGCGACCGTCTGGGACACCGCCGAGCACGGAAAGCCTGACATGGTGCGGCTGGCCTACGAGGCGTATGTGGCTTTCGGCGCCGAAGCCGTCATCTGCATCTCGAACAAGAAGCTGACCTGGGAAGTCGTGCACGGCCTCGAACGCCGGGGAATCCCGGCCTACGGCGCGATTTGGGACTCCTGACCGAGAGGGGCAAAGCCATGAAATACCTCAAGATTGAACAGCACCACCGCGTCGCCACCGTCACCCTTCACCGGCCAGAGGTGCTCAACGCGCTCAACACCGAGCTGATGACCGAACTGGTCGACACACTGCGCCCCCTCGACCGCGACCCTGACATCGGCTGTTTCGTCATCACCGGTTCGGCACGTGCCTTCGCCGCCGGTGCCGACATCCGGGAAATGGCCCCGAAGTCCGCGGTGGAGATGTTCACCGAAGACTTCTTCGCCGGCTGGGATGGCTTCGCCGCGTTGCGTACGCCCAAAATCGCGGCCGTGGCCGGATATGCCCTCGGCGGCGGTTGCGAGCTGGCCATGATGTGCGACCTCATTTTCGCCGCGGACACTGCCAAGTTCGGGCAACCGGAAATCACGCTCGGTGTCATCCCGGGCATCGGCGGAACACAGCGCCTGACAAGGCTTGTCGGCAAAGCGAAAGCCATGGATATGATCCTGACTGGACGGTTGATGGACGCCGCCGAGGCGGAACGGGCTGGTCTGGTCGCACGGGTCTTTCCAGCGGAAGCGTTGCTGTCAGAAACGATGGCCGTGGCCGGGAAGATCGCCACTTTCGGCAAAACAGCTGTCATGGCGGCTCGCGAAACGGTGGACCGGGCCCTGGAAGTCGGTCTGCGAGAAGGACTGCTCTTCGAACGGCGTGTGTTCCACTCGCTATTCGCCAGCGAAGACCAAACCGAAGGGATGCGCGCGTTTTTGGAGAAGCGGCCGGCCGAGTTCACCGGCCGATGACGGCTAGCACACCGGCCGGGTGTGGTGAGCGCCCGGCCAGTCTGACACTTTGTCGCTTGAAATAGGCTGACGCTCATGCACCTTGAGCTCACAGCGATCATTGTCGATGATTATGACGAGGCCATTAGATTCTTTGTTGATGCGCTTGGATTCGAACTGGCAGAAGACTCGCCGTCGCTGACGAATGACGGCCGCGCCAAACGCTGGGTCGTCGTCCGCCCGCCCGGTGGGCAAACAGGCATCCTTCTCGCCCAGGCCGACGGGCAGCGTCAGGCCGATGCCGTCGGTAACCAGGTCGCTGGCCGTGTCGGGTTCTTTCTGCGGGTAGAGGACTTCGATGCCGCGTACCAGCGAATGGTTGATGCTGGCGTGAAGTTCGTCAGCCCGGCCCGCTCGGAACCCTATGGTCGCGTAGCGGTGTTCCTCGACATCGCCGGCAACCGATGGGATCTACTTGGCCCTGCGTAACGGTTTGGTGGTGGCACGCTCGTCGATGAGACTGGCGAGCCCGCGCAGGATCTGTTCGAGGCCGAACGCCCACGAGTTGTCGGCGGGCGCGTTTCGCGCGTCGTCGAGGGCTGCCAGGATGTGCGGGAACTGGTTGTGGTTGCGGCGCATCAGTTCGCCGATGTCGCCGCGGGTGCGGCGATCGCTGGTCCACGGCTGCGTGCCTGAGAGCGCGGCGACCTGACTGTTGCGGATGTGTCCACTTAGGACGAAGACGGCGTCAATCTTCTCGGCGCCGAGCAGCGGCGTACCGTCGAAGGCACTTAAGGCGCTTTCGGTCCAGCCGATCTCACGCGGGCCGATCGCCCGGTCGCCGACGGTCGCGGTGGGAAGCCATGGGTGGCGGCGCCACGTGCCGCGCATGAGTTCGGCCCAGTGTTCGATGCGGGGGCGCCATCCGCCTTCGATAGCGCTGAGGTCGGGCGGGTCGCCCACGGCCATCTCAATCATGACCGCGACGAGCTCGGCCTTGTTGGTCAAATGGCGGTACAGCGCCATTTTGGTGACGTCGAGGCTGGCCGCCACGCGCTGCATGGACACGCCTTCAATGCCTTCGGCATCGGCCATCTCAATGGCGGCGGTGGCGATGCGGTCGACGGTAAGGGCTAGCCGCGGTTGTTTGACCGGCCGTTCACGCAGCCCCCAGAGAAACTCGGCACCTGCGCGGCCCGCGTCATCCTGGTCTGCCATTCGCTGTTCCTCTCGGCCGGAAGCTTGGGGCTTGCCGCCGCCGCGCTCGTGTGTCTACAGTATCCAAAGTATCCGGCGGACACAAGATAGCCGCCAGATACTCAGATTGGCTACGGACACCAGCGTCCTGCCTGGCCATACCGAAGGAGAACCGACATGGGGAGCATCAAGTCCGGCCTGTTCATCTCGCTCGACGGCGTGATCGAGTCACCGGAGACGTGGCACTTCAGCTACTTCAACGATGAGATGGGGGAGGCAGTCGGCGCGCTCATGGCCACCGACGCCATGCTCCTGGGCCGCGTGACTTACGACGGGTTCGCCGCGTACTGGCCGAGTGCCGACCCGGAGGACCCGTTCACCAAGCAGATGAACGAAGCCCAGAAGTACGTGGTGTCCAATAGCCTCACTCACGCCGACTGGCAGAACACCACCGTCATCACTGGCGACGATGTATATGACCAGCTGCGCGCTCTGAAGGCAGACAAGGACCTGGGCATCTCCGGCAGCGCCAAGCTCGTGCAAAACCTTTTGGCCGCAGGCGTACTCGATGAGCTGCACCTGCTCGTGCATCCCGTCGTAGTGGGCGCCGGGCAGCGGCTGTTCGACGGCTCGGGCAAGATTCCGCTGAAGCTGGTCAGCTCGAAGACCTTCAGCACCGGTGTGCTGCACCTGGTTTATGCCAACGAATAGTCCACTGAGCCCGGGTGAGGCAAGGGCAACCTGCCGCACCCGGGCTGTTAGCCGTGTTCCCGGCTGAGGCCGAGGGTGGCGATAAGGTCTTCGTGAAGCTCGAACCACACGCGGTGGCAGGAGTCGATGTCGGTGTGGTCGACCCATCTGCCGTCGCCGTCGCGGGCGCGTTGCATGGCTGCGGTGAAGCGTGTGTCGTACCCACTGAATCGGTTGAGGATTTTCTCCAGCCGGTGAGCCAGCGGCGTCAAAGCACCGGCGAGGAAAGCCAATTCCCCGATAACGGCTGCGTCCCAATCCGGATCGCTGTGGTCGTTCACCGCGAGCGGGTCGCTCGGGGTGGGACGCAACTGCCAGTTGGTGCAGGCGTGCAGCAGACGGCCGTTGAGCGGGAGGAAGTCTTCGTGGATCTGCTGAACCTCAGTCACCGCACCGGTTTCGGCGAGTTCGGCCGCGAGCTGACGTTCGTTTTCGGCTCTGCCTCGCTCGGTTAACGACCAGCCACTAAGGCCCGCGAAGGAAGCATGGCTCACCCAGCCGTATGCCTCAGCGTCGCCAAGGATCTCTTCGGTTTCGGCCAAGCCGGTGCCAAAACGGTGCGCGGCCGCGGCGGTGTCGGCGAAACCGGCGAGGCGAACCGCGTGCAGCACAAGAAGTTCGCTGGGGGACTGCCGGGTCACGAATCTGCTCCCTGCCGTGAAGTGAGCCGCGTGAAGTGCTGCTGGCAGGCCTGTGGTGAGTTGAATCCCATCGCGTCGGCGATTTGGGCCCACGTCAGACCGGCGCTGCGGGCGGCAAACAACAATCCCGATTCGAGCCCATCGACCTCGGCGCGTGCGGCGGGCAGCAAAGCCAAAGCGCTCATAAGGTCTTGCGGCTCAAGGCTGGCCGAACGCCACAGGGCGAACTGCGCGAGGTCAACTGCCGACGGCGCAACGGAAGCGGGCCGCCACGGCCGTGGGGCGATGTCTTTCGCGCCGAGGCGCCGCAGGTGCTGACTGGCTTCCCGCTCACGGTTGGCTTGCGCTTGATCTGCTCTGGCGGCGTCTTCCTTGCGAGGCATGCCATCAGCATGCATACTCAACAAAACGTTGTCAACATTTTGTTGAAGGTGTCGGATGATAGTTCCGCTGGCTGATGCCGTGGCTGACAGCTGTGGCGGCAAGGCGGCCGCCCAGGCGACGCTGATGCGCGCCGGACTGCCAGTGCCTGGCGGCTTCGTGCTGCCATTCGCCATCTACCGCTCGATGAGTCAACACTTCGACTCCGCGTTGCTCGCCGCCATTGCCAGCGGATTAGCGGAGCTTGGCGACCCGACGGTAGCGGTGCGTTCCTCAGCGTCCAATGAGGACACCACGGCGCGGTCGGCTGCAGGGCAATACAAAACCTTTCTGGGGGTACGAGGTGTGCGTGCCGTCGCTGAAGCAGTCAAGTCATGCTGGGCTTCGTGCGCCGGGGTTGAGGGCAATCCAGCGATGGCGGTGCTCATCCAGCGTCACATAGACGCCGATGTTTCCGGAGTCATGTTCACGCCACCGGAGATGCGCGGTGACACCAAGATTGAGGCGTCCTGGGGGCTAGGGCCAAGTGTCGTCGGCGGCACCGTCACACCCGACACCTTCCACGTCTCCGCCGAAGAAGTCGTGACAAAGTTTCTGGCGTCCAAGGCAACCCGGATCGACCGCCAAGGAACACACCTTGTCACCCAACAGGTCCAGGCTTCTCACCGCGAAAAGCCGGCACTCGGCGAACAGACCGCGATCCGGCTAGCCAAGCTCGGGCAACGGATCGCCGAACTCCTTGGCGGGGCACAGGACGTCGAGTGGTCGATCGCCGGCGGCCGCATCTGGATTCTGCAAGCGCGCCCGGTTACCGCCTTACCTCCTATGAGTATTGGCACACCGTCGGACACGTTGCTGACCGGCACCCCGGGCAGCCACGGCACCGCAACCGGCACGGCACGTGTCGTGCGCGGCCCTGCTGACTTTGACCGGGTGCGCCCCGGAGACATCCTCGTCAGCCGCTACACCGACCCCGGCTGGACTCCCTTGCTGCGCCTCGTTTCCGGTGTCGTCACCGAAACCGGCGGGGTGCTCAGTCACGCCGCGATCGTCGCCCGTGAGCACGGCATCCCCGCCGTCCTCGCCATCGCCAACGCGACCACGGCGATCCCAGACGGAGCCACCATCACCGTCAACGGCACCGCAGGAACCGTTACCACGGAAGAGGTTTGAGCACATGGCAACCCGGCACCTCTACCTCGCCCGGCACGGCGAAGCCGACGCCTTCGGAAACCTCACCGACGTTGGGCGACAACAGGCCAGTCTGCTGGGCCAACGTTTCGCCAAGTTGCCGATCGGCGCCATATGGCATTCGCCGCTGCCCCGCGCCGCCGCCAGCGCCCACGAAATCGCCCGGCACCTACCGGGAGTTGCCGTCTGCGAAGCGGCCGAACTCATCGACCACGTGCCCTACGTCCCTGAGGCCGCAGAGACGCCAGCATCCTGGGCCGGCTTCTTCGACGGCTACGACGATGCCGAAGCGGCGTCCGGCTACGAACTCGCCCGAGCGCTCACCGCCCGCTTCGCCACAGCCGCCAATGCGGACAGTCACGAAATCCTTATCACCCATGCCTACCCGATCGCCTGGCTCGTGCGAGACGCCCTCGGCGCACCGCTGTCGCGCTGGCTCGGCCTTAACAGCGCGAACACTGGGCTGACGGTGATTGAGTACCGCACCGGCCAGCACCCTGCGCTGGTCATGTTCAATGACCTGAGCCACCTGCCCGCCGAACTACGCTGGACCGGATTCCCTTACGTGCCAAGGCCGTGAAAGGTGAAGCAGAACGGGTGGCCAGCCGGATCCAGGTACACCCTGAATCCCTCCGCATCGGTTTCTCCCGGCGCTCGTCGCGCGCCCAGCGCCAGCACCGCCTGCTCGGCAACCTCAATGTCATCAACCAGAATGTCCACGTGCAGCTGCTGTCCTCGCTCCGGATCACGCCACACCGGCGGTCGCCATTCACGCGCACGCTGAAACGCGAGCTGCCTCATGCCGGGCCGCAGTCCAATCACGACTCAATCAGGGCTGTCCTCATTGACCCGCATCCCCAGGATCTCCGCGTAAAACGCCGCAAGAGCGCGCGGGTCCGGGCAATCGAAAACCGTCTTCTCCAGCGTTCCAATCATTCAAACCCCATACCCTAGTGGGTACGCGATGATTCGCCCCTGCAGGCCCGTCCGCTGGTGGCTTCGCGGCAGCGACCAGGCCAGTGAACAGCGAGGGGAACGCTGCCCCAAGCACGGCGATCTGCAACGGCCCGATTTTACGGCGTTAGTGAGGGCAATTGCGCGTCGAGCATGGGTGCGACCAGTCGGGAAAACGGTGTCGTGATGTGGTGGTTGTCGCGGTAGACCAGCACGTTGCCGATCACGACCGGGCACTTGGCGTCCAGGCACATCCACGGGAGCGGGTCGATGACGGTCACGCCCAGGGATTGCGCCAGCTTGGCAATGTTCGCTCTGCGGACAGACTCCATGAGTCCGCCGGAGGTTGCCGATTGAATGCAAGCGCTGAGGCGATTGGGATGCGCGGCAGCACACTCCGGCCCGGCCGTGAAACGGTAGAGGTTGTCGACCATCATGACGACGTGGCCTGCCGACTTTTGCAGGTTGACGAAAGACTTCCGCCAGCCATCGACCCACACGGCCTGCGGGTTGGACGATGCGGGAACGGGCGGCCGGCCGTCGAAGTAGGTGCCTGTCACCACAAGAGCCGGGCGCAGAGTCGCGATGCGGGCAAAGGCCTTGTCCCGCCACTCCTCGCACTCGGTGTAGGTCCGGTTGAATGTCTTTTCGAACACGGGCACATCGCCGACGCCGCAGTTGCCTTTTGTCATAGGCACGAGCCGCCAATGACGTTCCTCAGCCAGGCGCAGGAGCGCCGGGAACCATTGCGCGGCATGGGAATCCCCGATCAGCACCACCGTCGTTGGCGAGGACAGATCACCGAACACGCATCGGACGGGATCGGGTAGCGAGGTCCCCTCAAAACCGCGGTGACAGCCAGCGGCATAGGTGGCGGGAACGTCCTTGGATGCCCTGGAAAGTGGCGGGTCCAGGTTTCGGGGCAGGCTCTGTGTCGCGAGTCCCTGTGCGATGAGGCTTGCCATCGACGGAGCCGGCTTCGCTGACGGGCTGGCACCCGGCGCTGGGGAGGCCGGCAAGGTGGGCAACTCGAGTGACACTGGCGGTGGCACGAATATCGCCCTGTTGTCGGGCAGAAGGCCGGGGACGTCTGGCGGCAGCATGATCGCCAAACTCACCGCGACAGCAGCCGTGGTGGACGAAAGCGACAGACCGAGCCCGATGCCTCGCACGGGACGGTGCCGAAGCGTGGCGAGGTGACGGATCGGATTTTCCACCGCCACCAGGGAAACCTGTGCCAGCACCAGCGCCCCGGTGACGAGGGCGAGGTTGACCGCCGGGCTCGGCTCAAGTTCGAAGGCGGCCGGGACGATGATTAGCAACGGCCAATGCCATAGGTACCAGCCGTAGGACAGCTTTCCTAGGTACCTCATGGGCGCCACGCTGAGTACGTGGCCCGCGGAAGAAGTACGGCAGCCGGCGGCGAGAATCAAGGCCGCGCCCGCAACGGGCAGGAGCGCGGCAATACCTGGAAATGGCGTGAACTCGTCGTAGAGCATTGCGGCCGTAATGATGGCGCCAAGACCTATCCAGGCGGCAAGTTCGGCGGCTACCCGAGGAAGGCGCACAAGCCGGGGTGCGCCTAGCGCGACCAGCGCGCCGATTCCCAGTTCCCATGCCCGGGTGTGGGTGCCGAAGTAGGCCCATGGCGCGCTTTGGTGGGTCACGAACCAGCTCAGGGCAAGGGAACCGACCGTTATCGTCGCCAGCACCGCGACGAGGAAGCCGAACTTTGTCTGCCCGCGACGTCGTGACCGCAGCGTGGCCAGCACGATCAGCAGCGGCCAGACCATGTAGAACTGCTCTTCCACCGCGAGCGACCAGAAATGCTGGACGGCCGACGGCGGATCATCAGCCGCTAGGTAGTCGGTGCCAATGTCGGCGAGCCGGAAATTGATGAAGTAGAACGCGCTCGCGAGGATGTCACGGACCGTGTCGGCGAATTTCAGTGGCGATAACCAGGCCCATGATGCGATCAGTGTGGCTAGCAAGACCACGGTCGAGGCGGGCAGCAGGCGCAGTGCCCGGCGGGCGTAGAACCCTCCAATGGAGATCTTTCCGGTGTCCGTCAGCTCTTTGGCCAGCAGCGAGGTGATGAGGAAGCCGGAGATAACGAAGAACACGTCGACGCCGACAAATCCACCCGAGAACCACCCGACCGACGCATGGCCGATAACCACCAAAAGCACCGCGATCGCGCGCATACCCTCGATGTCCCCGCGATACTCAAGGCGGCCCGTTGGGTGCACGTGAACCATCTCCCTGCCCGTCGACGCCGGGCGCGGCGTCAAACGGGCAATATACCGGCTGCGGCGGACCGCTAGCACCCCTGTGACAGGCAGTTATAGCAGAGCTGTTGGGATGGATTTGATCTAGCCAGTTGAAGGTGGGGGCGGGGGTCAGACGATTTCCTGCTCCGGGACATGTTCACGGGAGCCGGTACCCATACGCCCGCCCCCATTGCTGCGGGCTCTGAAAAGCACTCCGTCCAGCCTCATTCCGCTAGACAACCTAGCCGGTGGATCGCGAGTTCGCCGACCCTATCGGCGCGGGCAGGAACTCCAGGGGGTCCGATGTAGACGGCTCACGACGGGAGTCATCTCGCTTGGATCTTTTGGCCGCAATGCAGCAACGCTGATCAATGGTGCATAACAGATGAAAAATGGCCCCCGCCTGGGTAGCGGGGGCCGTTTTTCATGATCAGCTCCAGTGCGGGTCGCGGCCCAGGTAGCGAAGCAGGGCTTCGGCAGCGTCCTCGCCGGGTTGTGAGGGGAGTGCGGCGGCGTAGGCGAAGCCGCGCAACGGGTCTGCTGTCGCGCGCGCTGCTGGCATGAGCTGCTCCGCGAGCTCCGCGGTGAGCGGTGAAGGCTGTCCTGTCGCGACGGCGACGTCCCATGCGTGCACGGCAGCGTCGAGGGCGCACGCGGCGGCGGCGAGCTCTGGCTCCATCACCGGGACGGGAGGCAGTGGCGTGTGCACCGAAGCAGCGGCTGGGTCAACGCCGGCCCACGACGCGGTGGCCGCTTGGATGGCTTTGGTCACGGTGACGGCGACGCCTTCGTCGAGCTCGTGTGGCGGGTTGAACGGGTCGTAGGCCGGCATGTTTCCGGACCCGACCACGGAAGCCCAGGCGTGCTGGTCGCCCGCGGCGTGGAAGAGCACCTGAGCGACGGTCCAATCAGTGCACGGGGTGGGCTCGTTGAGCTGTCCGCTGTCGACGGCGGCGATGGTGACGCGATCCAGTGCCTCAAGAGCGGTGGTCAGGACAGTAAAAGTCATCAGATGCTTCTTTCAGTTAGTGCGCTAAAGAATTGGCGGATGTCTTGCACGAGAAGATCTGCGGCGTCGTGAGTGGACCAGTGCCCGCCGCGGTCAAAGGTGTTCCAGGACACGATGTTGTGGTGGTCGCGCTCGGCGAACCGCCGCACCGCCTTGAAGTCCCAAGCGAACGATGCCAAGCCGATGGGGACCGTGGTCGGTTCTGAATCGTGTGCGGCGCGGCGGTTTTCGTAGTAGAAGCGAGCCGCTGAGGCCGCTGTGTTGGTGAACCAGTACAGCGACGCGTTGGTCAGGATCTCCTCTGCGCTCAGCGCCGTGCCGAACAACTGTCCGCTCCAGGCGAGTTGGCCGGCTGGGGAGTCGGCCAAAGCGTGCGCCAGCGTTTGTGGCTGAGCCTGTTGAGAGCGGTCGTGGATGGCGTGCTCGACAAATGCCTGGCCGAACTGAAGCGCGCCATAGTCTTCGCCGCTTAGCCCGTCAAACTCGCCATCGTCGCCGCGAGGGAAGGAGAAGATCTGCGTGACGTGCACGCCGATGACGTGCTCACGGTCCTGTTCGCCCAGGATGGGCGAGACGATCGACCCGGAGTCGTTGCCGACCGCGCCGTAGCGGTCATATCCCAGGCGCCGCATCAATTCGGCCCACGCCGTGGCAGTGCGGTATGCGCTCCAGCCGTGCTCACGGGTGGGGCCAGAAAAGGTGAACCCAGGCAACGACGGAATCACCAAGTCGAACGCAGGGGCATCGGAAGGGTCGGTTAGCGGCAAGGCTAAGGGCAGGTACTCGATGAAGCTATTAGGCCAGCCGTGGGTCAAAATCAGCGGAATCGCGTTCGGCTGTGGCGATTTGATGTGTACAAAGTGGATCTTCTGCCCATCAATGACCGTATTGAACTGGGGATATTCGTTGAGCTGCGCTTCGCGGGCACGCCAGTCAAACGACGTGCGCCACTGCTCAACCAGATCCTGCACGTAGGAAACAGGAACACCGTATTCCCACCCCGGTGGCGTTGGGGCACCAGCACCACCGGCGATGACTTCCTTTTCCGGCAACTCGTTGGCCCACCTGGTACCAGCAAGGCGGTTTATGAGGTCGTCGAGATCTGCTTGCGGAATGGCGATGCGAAAGGGAGTGATGTCATGATCGGCCATGGTTCGCAAGCTATTCCGGGCGACTTTCTATTCGCGGTCAAATCACTTTCATTCTTTGATCACGGTCTGAAGTTTCGTTCTGACCTCGCCGGCGGTGGCATGGCCAAGCTCGGTGTAGATGTCGAGCGCTTCCTGCCATGCTTTGCGGGCTGACGCGACATCGCCCATGGCGGCACGGGTTTCGCCGAGGTTGGTGAGAGTTTCGGCTTCCTGGTGCCGGTCGCCAAGGTTGCGGTAGAGGTCCAAGGCGTGGTGATAGCAGGTGAGCGCCTGAATATGCTGGCCGAGATAGTGGTAGGCGTGGCCGAGGCTGTCCCAGGTGCCGGCCTGCCCATGCCGGTCACCGAACTCCTGCAGCAAGGTGAGAGCCTGCTGACAATACGTCAGGGCTTGTTGGTGGTCGCCGAGCAACGTGTAGTACCAGCCGATGGCATTAAAGGCGCGGGCCTGCCCTTTGCGGTAGCCGGCGGCCTGGTAGAGGTCAAGGGCTTGCCGGGCGTGCTCAAGGGCCTCACGGTGCTGGCGCTGCCTGCCCGAGATGACGGCCAGGCTGCGATAGGTGTGGCCCTGCCCGACGAGGTCGCCGGCTTGCCGGTCCAACTCAAGCGCTTGCAGCAGATGAGTGTGCGCGTCGTCGAAGCGGCCCAGGCGGCCATATGCACTGGCGAGATTGCGGTGGGTGTTGGCTTGCGTGGCTGAATCGTTGAGGCGCGCCGCCGCGGTCAATGCGGCGTGCTGGGTGGCGGCGAGGTCCTGCCAATGTCCTTGCCGGTCCTGGAAAGTCGCGAAAGTCCACGTCAGCTGCCACGTGTGGGTGTCGTAACCGGTGGCGGCCGCGTGATCGATGGTAGCCAGCAGCACGGCACGCTCGGCTACAAACCAGTCCAGCGCCTTGTCATTGTCGGCAGGACTTTCCGGCGTGGTCCCGGATTGGGGTGGGGTAAGGGTAAGCGGGTCGCGACTCGGGTCTATGCGTGCGTTTGCGGCGTGGGCGGTGTGCAGATAGTGGTCGAACATGCGAAGGCTCGCCGCGTCACGCTCGGCACCGGAATCGTTGGTGCGCGCCAGATCGGCGGCATAGGCGCGCAGCAGATCGTGGAAGGTGTACCGGCCGGAGACGTGTTCAGAAATGAGGTGCGCGCCTACGAGTTCCATGAGCAGCGGTCGCACACGTCCGGCAGAAAGGCCGGCGAGACTGGCCGCTGCGGCAAGGGAAATGTCCGGGCCGGGGTGCAAACCGAGCAGCCTGAACAAGCGCGCGGAATCCTCGCCGAGGGCGTCATAGGACCAGGAGAACACCGCCCTAACATCAGTGGCGGCAGTGTCGCCAGTGGACAGTGCGTCTAGACGGTCGCGGCGGTCGCGCAACTGGCCGGCGAGAACAGCGAGCGGCAAATGCGGCTGGGTGGCGGCGTTGGCCGCGACGATCGCCAGAGCCAGCGGGAGCCGGGCGCAGCAGGCGATCAGCTCGTCGACCGCCTCAGATTCGGCACTGACCCGGGCCGGGCCAAGGCGGCGCGACAGCAGATCGCGGGCCTCATCCGGGTTAAGTAAATCGAGCGGCAACGGCTGGGCGCCGTCTGCGGCTATCAGTCCAGTGAGCCTGTGCCGGCTGGTAACCAAGACTAGGCAACCGGCGGAGCCAGGCAGCAGTGGCCGCACCTGGTCGGGGTCGCGGGCGTTGTCGAGCACGATCAGCATGCGTTTGTCCGCCAGCACCGTGCGATACAGGTCGGCCTGCGCGCCTGGGTCGGCTGGGATGCGTTGCGGCGCAACGTTAAGCGCGTCAAGGAACCGCCGGATGGCCTCGGTGGGTGTCATCACGGTGCCGCTGGGATCGAAGCCGCGCAGATTGACATACAGCTGACCGTCGGGGAACCGCCCGGCCACGCGGTGTGCCCAGTGCACGGCCAGCGCCGTTTTACCAACCCCTGCCGCACCTCCGATCGCGGTGATGACGACCGGCGACAAAGTCTTGTCTAGTAAGGCATTCAGCGCTTCCAGGGCACTGCTTCGGCCGACGAAGCCCGCGATGTCCATGGGTAGCTGCCGTGGTACGGCGACGATCTCAGCAGGTGCAGCTGGCGGCCTGGATGTCTGTGCTGACAACAACTGGGCGTGGATCGTGCGCAACTGCGGACCCGGATCAGCGCCTAGGTCGTTGGCGATCTGGACACGGAATTCCTCGTACCGCTCCAGTGCTTCAGCCCTGCGGCCGCCGCGATCCAGCACCGTCAGCAGCCGTGCTACCAACGATTCCCGCAATGGGTACCGCGATGTCAGCTCGACAAGCTCAGCGGCCAGCCCATCGAGCCGTCCGGCGGTCAGATCGAGATCGATGCGCCGCTCCACCGCCGCCAAGTAACGCTCCACCAGCCGGGGCGCCTCGATGGTTTCCAGCCAGCGCGATTCGACCCCGGTAAACGGCGTCCCACGCCACAACGCCAGCGCCTCATCCAGCCGTTGCCGCTCTTCGGCGGTGTCTGTCGCGGTGGCAGCCAGATCGAGCAGTTGCACGAATCGCAGCGCGTCAACGTCGACGGCGGTGTCGCGCAGCAAGTAGCCGCCTGGGCCGGCCTCAACCACACCGGGGCCAAGCACTTGCCGCAACCGAGTCAGATACGTGTGCAAGCTGGCCCTCGGATTGGCCGGCAAATCGGCGCCCCAGATCACGTCAGTCAGCCGGTCCAGCGAAACCGCACGTCCTGACGAGATAGCCAGCGCTGGCAGCAACGTGCGTTGCCGCCCGGTCAACCGGATAGGCGTGCCCCCGACCAGCACTTCCAGCGGACCAAGTAGACGAATCTCGACCCCCACCGGCAAATCATGACATAGGTCGATCACGCCGTGATATCTCGGATTGTTCGCGCAACCCCCGCCGCGCCCACGGTGTCTAATGAGTGCGGCGCCAGCGGCAAGGAATGCGAACGCTCAGCAAATCACCGGGCTGACGATCGCGGTCTGCCGCTGACAGAAGGCGGCGCCAGCACGGCGATGACAGTCAGACCGCCGCCGCTCGTCTGGGTTAGTGTCAGTGTTCCGCCAGTGGCGATCGCGGTTCGGTTGGCGATGTCGAGGCCAAGACCTGTGGAGCCGACTCCGCTGAATCCGCGTGCGGCGATCGTGGGGTCGAGGCCGGGACCCCGATCGGCGATTGCCATGACAACTGATCCATCCGGGCGCTTCACGAGGTCGATGGCCAGCGGTGTGCCTTCCGGAGTGTGTGCGAATACGTTACCCAGTAAGGCATCCACGCAAGCGGCGAAATCTTCACCGGTGACCGCGATGTATGCCGGTGCCGGGGTGATCTGGATGCTAAGGGGACGCTGTTCTTCGTCGGCGAGCGCAGACCAGAAGTCAACGCGTTGCCTCAGAACTGTTGCGGCATCACAGATTTGGGTTTGATCGCGGCCGCGCCGGGCGGTCCGGATGATCTCGTTGACTGTCCTTTCCAGGGCGTCGATATCGGCAAGCAGCCGCGAGCGGTCCGCTTGGTCGGCAATGCCTTCGGCGTCAATGCGCAATGCGGTCAGTGGTGTGCGCAGGCGGTGTGACAAATCCGCGGCTGCCTCCCGTTCATTTTTGAGTAGCTCGCCGATGCGGCTGGCCAGGTCGTTGAGCCCGACACCTAGACGTCTGATCTCCGGTGGCCCAGCTGGTATGGCGCGAATCGTCAAGTCGCCGGCGGTTAAGCGGTCCGCCACGTCAGCGACTGCCGATAGCGGGCGGATAATGGTGCGCGAAAGCCGGTTTGCCACCAGCGTGGCAACGACGAGCACGCCGGCGCCCAGACCAAACAGGATGGCCCAGGCCCGGTTGACTCCGGAAGTGAGTTCGCTCGCGGGAATGAAGACCCGGATGACAGCGATGCCATCCGTGCGCCCTGCGGTGGCGATAAGGACTTCTCTGCCTCCGTCGAGGTTGCGCGTGATACTCGCGCCGCGCGCTGCTGTGCCGACCGAATCGGTGCGAGCGGCGGTGGCGCCTAAGGCGCTGTGATCTCCGAGGAATACCGTTGTGGCGAAATGACTTTGGGCGTTGACGTTGTTGAGTAGGACCGTTAGCTCGACAGGGGTGAGGGTTACTACCAAAGGCGCCAGACGCTGAGCTTCCGCGATGGCCGCCGAAGTCGCCCGTTCGGCAGCGGCCGAGCGAACCAGTAAAGCCAGCGGTATGAGAAAGGCGGCCAGCATCAGCGTGCAGGTGGCTAAAACCAGCAGCACTAGACGGCGCTTCATGAGCTTGCTTGCCGGTCTGGTGCCGTTAGGCGCACGCCCACGCCGCGCACCGTGTGCAAGTAGCGGGCGTTACGAGCGTCTTCGCCGAGCTTTCGCCGCAGCCAGGATAGGTGCACGTCGAGTGTCTTGTCAGTGCTGCTAAATGGCTGCCGCCAGACCTCGGCGACGATCTCGCGTTTGGTGACGACCGCACCTGGGCGGCTGGCCAAGTAGAACAGCAGATCAAACTCACGCGGTGTCAGTTCGATGGGTTGATCGTCGAGCGTCACCATTCGCGACACTGAATCAAGCTTGAGCCCGCCGACCACGACGGGCTCGGGCTGGCTGGCCGCGTTGCCGCCGCGCCTTAATACGGCGCGGATCCTGGCGTCGAGTTGCGCGGCACCGAAAGGTTTGTGTACGTAATCGTCAGCGCCAAGGTTAAGGATTTCGACCATCGCGGGTTCGCCGTCGCGCGCGGTTGCCACGATGACCGGTACAGCGCTAACAGCGCGGATCATCCGGAGTACTTCCCGGCCATCGATATCTGGCAGGCCAAGGTCGAGGATCACTAGGTCTGGGCGATCGCCCAGCACCGCTTCGATAGCGGGAAGTCCCGCGCCAGCGCTCAAGACCACGTGGCCGTAACCGGTCAGCGCCTTGATCAGCGCACGGCGGATCTCCCCATCGTCCTCGACGAGCAGTAGCTGTGCCACGGTCGCCACCTTAGCCGGGTATCGGTAGGGCAGCGAAACGATAGATTCTCGTTAGCGTTGCCTTAACGCCGATGGTGCGAAGCTAGGGTGTGCGGGTGAACTGGGGCAAGGCCGCGACGGCTGTCATCGCGTGGTTGCTGGGCGCTATGTCGGCGACGGCTGTTGGCATGTTCGCTCTAACCTCGATCGACTTCGGGTCGAGTCCTGACCCGGCCTCAGATGTCTTTCCACAGCTGCCGTCACCATCGCTCAGCCTTAATGACCAGACACCCGCTCCGCAGCCCAGCCTTGCGCCAAGTGGCGTGGAAAGGCAGGTTAGCTCGCCTGGTGGAAGCGCGGTCGCCCGGTGCTCGGCGGCGGGCGCATTTCTAGTTTCCTGGAGTCCAGCGCCGGGTTACAAAGCAGAAGATGTTCGCAGAGGCCCCGCATCGGTGGCGCGGGTCAAATTCGAAACATCCGGGCGCGAATACTATCTCACCGTCCGGTGCGTCAAGGGCGTGCCTGAGGCCACCGTGGGTCATTAGGCGACACTCCGCCAGCCATCCGAAACGTAGGCGCGGCCGTCGACAGTGACCGCCGAAGACTGGTAACCAGCCAAGCTGGCGAGCCATTGCAGCCCAGCCTCTCCCATGGCCATCGCCGCCGTGGCATAGGCATCGGCGACGCCTAAATCGGGCCCGGAAACGGTGACGGAGCAGAGCTGGTCAGCCGGCTTTCCGGTGCGCGGATTGATGACGTGAAGCCCACGTTCATATGTCCCTGACGTGGCGACCGCGAGGTTGGTGCTCTCGAGGACCCAGGCCAATTTCGTTGACTCCCAGGGGTGCCGGATACCGACGCGCCACAGCTCGCCAGAATCCGTGCGGCCATGGACTCTCACGTCGCCGCCGGCGTTGATGCAGTGATCGACGATGCCAGCGGCCAGAAGCCGGTCGGAGGCTACCTGAACTGACCATCCCTTGACGTATCCGGAAGGATCATATGAGCCGCCGGCGTACACGTCGAAGTAGCCTTGAGTTTCATCCCATAGCCGGCTGCATTCACAAAGCACTTCACGAAAACCAGGTGATGACACGTCGGCGGCCAGTTCGCCCCGGGCGAACCGGCTGACCTCCGAATCGTCTTTGTAGGTGCTAAATCGCGAGTCGACCGAACGGAACCAGGCAAAAGCCTGCTCCGTCATCGCGGTGGCCAGTTTAGGTGCGACCGCGCCCGCGATCTCCACACTGATCGCCGTTCCCATAACGAATTCAACCCGGTGCACGAGGCCGGCTCCAGCTACGCCTTGGCCGCGGTCAGGGCGCCCTGCAGCGATGATTTGAAGGCATTGCTGGTATAGGTGGCCCCAGAGACCGTGGAGATGCTGGCGCTTTGAGCGTTCAATGTGGACTGGCGCAGCTTGGGAATCGCGTTGGCGTTGATGCTCCCTGTCTCGCCGCCGGTGGGGTAGGTCGCGGTGACACTGGTAATCCGCCCGCCTGAAACGACGATGGTGACTTTGATGGTTCCGTACTTCTGGGTGACTCCAGGCCCGGCAAAGGTTCCGTCTTTGTATCCGGTCGCTGGCGGCCGTGTTGTCGGTGGTGTTGTTGGCCGGGCCGCCGCTGTGGTAGTGGCCGCGGTGGGCTGAGGCTGGCCTGGCGCGGATGTGGGGGCGGGTGCCGATGTCGCGCCATCTTGTGGCGTGGGCAGTGGCTCGGCCGAGGACTCGGTGCCCACTCCGGCGTCTGCCGCGGCGAATATGTCTTCGCCGCCCGGCTTCGCGGTTCCCATCTTCGCCGCGATCATGAGGCTGGTACCGAGCATGGTGCCGAATAGGGCGACAGTCGTGCGGCGCATGAGCGTTATCTCCATCGTTTCAGAATTCAAAGGGGTCGAGGTGGACTTGCCGTTTGGGGACGCGGACCTTGCGGAGCAAGGCGACAGAGGCATCGACTAGTCCTTGTGGGCCGCAGAGGAAGACGTCGCGGCGTGCCACGTCTGGCACGAGTTCCTTTAGCCCGCGCGGCGTAAACAGATGCTTCGGGCCGGGATCGTCTCGGTTGCCCAGGACGTACCAGACGTAGGCACCTCGTTGCCGGGCAAGCCAATCGAGTTCGTCGCGAAAGACAAGTTCACTAGCGGTGCTCGCGCGATAGATCAGAACCGTTCCCGGGGGAAGATCTTCGATGAGGGCGCGGATGGGGGCGATACCGCTGCCGCCCGCGATGAGCAGAGCGCGGCGCTTGACACTGCGGTCGGCGGTGAACACTCCTGATGGCCCTTCAGCGAATACCCGTACGCCGGGTTCAAGATGCTGCAGTTCCTGGGTGTGGTCTCCGACCACCTTCACCGTTAGGCGTAGCCACTCGCCGTTAGGGGCGGCTGAAAGCGAGAACGGGTGGGCTTGCCACCAGCATCCCCAGGTCAGAAAGCGCCATCGGAAGTATTGCCCGGCCCGCGCGTTGAGCCGGTCCAGTTTGCGCCCGCCGATGTAAATGGAAACCATGTCGGGCGCTTCAGGTGCCACCTGGACCACCCGAAGCCGGTGCCGCAGATTGAGGGCGAGCGGCCCGATGACCCGGCCCCAGATAAGGCAGGCGAGCACGAAGCCGTAGAGGGATTTCCAGAACCAGGCGCCGAATCCTGGCACCATCAGTTCCCGGCCGGCAGAAAACTGGTGTGCGTAGCCGAGAATGACAATCAGATAGCTTGTCGCGTGGAGGTAATACCACTTCTCGTAGGAGATTCTGCGGCGCAGCCAGCGAATCGACGTGACAGCGATGAGGATCAGCAGGATGGTGGCGGCTGATGCCGAGATCATGTCTATGTCCGATGTGGACATAGACCAAGCCTCTCGCAGGATCGGTATGTCGGCTCCGATCGCGTAGCCGACGATGGTCGTCACTACATGGACAAGGACGGCGGCGAAGACGTACGCGCCGAATTCCCGGTGCCAGATGAGAAGATCGTGTGCGCCGATCCAGCGTTCCAGCCAGCCGACGCGGCTCATTAACAGCAGCTGGAACAGCAGCACGAAGCCGCCGACCATGCCGGTGATTCGGCCGATAGCCAGGAGGACACCGGCTGTGTCCGTTATGGACTCACTAGGGGAGTTGAGCCACCACAGTTCAACGCTTGTCGCCAGGGTGAACCACAGAAGGATCAGGAAGAACGTCCGGCCGGCCGCGTATGGCCGTTGCCGTGCGGCAGCGGTGCCGGCGGGCACCTGTGGCAACTGCAAGGTGCGTGCCGGTGGGAGAGGTGTTTGCCGCCGGTGCGCGACGGCCGTCGATGGTTGCCGGGCGACAGCCAGCGCAGGCCCCTGATCGTAGATCCAGTGACCATCCGCCCATTCGGCGTCGAAGGAATGGCGGCCACGGGGACGCTCAGGGGCTTGTATTCTCCGGTGTCGGTCCATCGCGATAGTTGTTACCAGCGATTTCTTCGCCAGGGCAAGGCAAACGCCCGCTTTTGGGGCAGTCTTAAAGTTGCCTTGGGTGCCGCTTATATGTCGCAGTTACCGGCGGCGTAGCCGGGACCAGAATCCGCTGCTTGGCTCTTTCTGGCTGGGCTGGCAGTTGCCTGGACAGCGCTGCGATTTTGGCACTCCGGCGAGCACCTGCTCGACGTGGTTTCCGCAGCCCCGGTAGGTGGCTTTGCCGCAGGTGCGGCAAGTCGTTCGCTGGCACATTTTTGTCCTCCTGAGGGTTGCCGGTGTCTAAGTGGCGTGCGGCTGGTTCAGGTCCACTTCGCGGACCGCGGTGATGAGTTGTTCAAGCGCCTCGGCAGGGAGTGCGCCCGTCCTGCCTTAGCTGGCCGTGGCGAACGTGCTCGCCCAGGCCGCGTATCCGCCGATGAGGTCTGACACGTCGGTGTGGCCGTGGTGGCGCAGCAGGCTGGCCGCGACCGAGGACCGGTAGCCGCCGGCGCAGTGCACGACGGTGGGCACCCCGGCCGGGATTTCGCCGAGGCGGGCTGGCAGTTCCGCGAGCGGGATGTGTACCGATCCAGCGATGTAACCGAGTTCGCGCTCCGCCGCGTTGCGTACGTCGACGAGCACCGGTGCGTTTGGGCCCTTAAGTGCTTCGTGAAGGGCTACAGCGGTCAGCCGGCTGCCTGGCGTCATCGCCGGGGCCAGCTGGGCCAGGGAGCTTGACGGGTCTGCCAGGTAACCGGTGACGTGATCGAATCCGATGCGGGCCAGCCGGACCACAGTCTCCTTGGCGATGTCGTCGTCAGGGGCCACGACGAGCAGGGCCTGGTGGGGTTTGACAACGGTTCCGGCGGTTTCGGCGAACCGCCCGTCAGCAGGGACGTTGATGGACCCTTCTAGGTGTCCGGCGGCGAATTCATGTGGATCGCGAGCGTCAACCACGATGGCTCCAGATTGGCGTGCCTGCTGGAAGTCAGACGGGCTGAGTGAGCGGATCCGTGGAGTGAGGTCTAGCAGTGCGCGCGCTGAGCGGTTCAGCTTCGCGTCATAAGAGAAGTAACCCGGTGCGGCCGGCTGTCCGGCGGTTACCAGGGTGAGGAACTGTTCTTCGGTCATCGGAGCGCAGGCGTAGTTGGTGCGGCGCTGCTCGCCGATGGTGGACTGGCGTTCGGTCGACAGGTTTTTGCCGCAGGACGATCCGGCGCCATGTGCTGGAAAGACGCGAACACCGTCGGGCAAGCCCATCAGTTTGTGCTGAACGCTGTCGTAGAGCATCCGGCCGAGTTCGCTGGCCGTCACTCCGGCGGAGGCGAGCAGGTCGGGCCGCCCGACGTCGCCGATAAAGAGCGCATCGCCGGTCATGACGCCGTAGGCGACGGCATCGCCGGGGTGCTCGTAAACCAAGATGCTGATCGATTCCGGGGTGTGGCCAGGCGTCTCCATGATCTCCAAGGTGACCTCGCCGAGGCTGATCCGTTCACCGTCGCTGAGCTTTCGTATGCGGTATTCGGTGTCGGCGCGCTTTCCATAGCCGATCCACGCTCCGGTGGCGGCGGCGACTTCCAAATGCCCAGCGACGAAGTCGGCGTGAAAGTGCGTGTTGATGACGCCTTCGATGGTGAGCCCGCGGGCGCCGGCGTCGGCGAGATACTCAGCGATGTCGCGGCGCGGGTCAATGAGGACGGCCCGGCGGGTGGTCTCGTCGGCTACGAGGTATGACGCCTGCGACAGGCAATCCAGGTAGTACTGGGTGAACAACATGAGTTTTCTCCTGCGTTGGTAGTCCCGCCACATCTAACTTATATACCCCCCGGGGTATTTCCGGGTCATGGCGGGTGTGTGGAAGTTGGTGTACGAGTGTCAGGCGAGTAGTTGACCAGTCAAGACGCCAAGGCCCATGACGATGACGAACCAGCCGAATCCCCGGCGTAGCGCGCCCGGGTCGGCTCGCCCGGCTAACCGGGCACCGATCAAGCTTCCGGCGACGGCCAAGGCGGTGACGGAAAGGGTTAGGGGCCAGTCAATGGCGACGGAGTGAAGATATCCAGCCAGGGCGGCACCAGACTTGAGACTGATGACGAGAAGGCTGGTGCCGACGGCGGCGGGCATGGACAGGCCGCCAAGCAGAACCAGCGCCGGCACCACGAGGAACCCGCCGCCCGCCCCGACGAGCCCGGTAATCAGCCCGACGGCCGCGCCTTCAATCGCGATCTTCGCCAGCGGACGCCGGTGCACGGCAGCGGCCGCCGGAGCGGCGGTGCGGTTAGGTCGCAGCATGGCCACCGCGGTGACCAGCATCATCACGGCGAAACCAGCCAGCAGCACGTTCGCTGGCACGAAGGCGGCGATCCGGCCGCCAGCGTAGGCGCCGGCCATTCCAAATCCACCGAACAGGAGCCCCGTGCGCCAATGAACCCGTCCAGCACGCGCATGCGGGATGAGCGCCACCGCCGCGGTTACCCCGACAACAACCAAAGACATGGCGATGGCTGGTTTCGGGTCTACACCGGCGAGATAGATCAGTACCGGCACGGTCAGAATCGAGCCGCCGCCGCCGAGCCCGCCGAGGGCTAACCCGACCATCAAGGCAGCGGCCAGGGTTAGGAGCATCGCTGTGCTCACGGCCGCGATCCCGTTAGCTGGGCCAGGCTTGCCTCAATATCTACTTTGTACGTGGGGCGGTTGTAAGGCAGCCGGGACAGGAGCATCCCCATCGCGCAGGTGTTGGTTACGGCAGCGAAGGCAAGCCCGGCCCCGATCATTCCCGCGATGAAACGGGCCGGTGGCCACCACACGCTAACGAGGACAGCTAGGGCGACGATGGATCCTGCGGCCAGCCGAACCTGACGCTCCAGGCCCCAGCGCTGCCGGCCCCGGACAACGGCGCCTCCAGCCGCCGCCCAGGCATTCATGCCTCCTGATAGCACGGTTGTTGCGCTTAGCCCGGCCGCGGCCAGCTTGCGCTGGCACTGATCGGCTCGCGACCCCGCCTGGCACACCAAGACCATTTGCCCACCCGCATCGGTGACGATGCGTTCCAGGTGGAGGTCGACTTGGTCCAGCGGCAGGTTAATGGCGCCGGGAATGTGCACTCCTTCGAACTCCGCCGGAGTGCGGACGTCGATGACGAGAGTGTCCGGATTGGACTGCAGCAATGCCTGAACGGCCGCAACCTCGGTGGCTGTCATCCTAAACTCGCTTTCAAAATATACCCCTGGGGGTATGCGGAAGGCACGCATGTGCCAAAGAATTCGACTTTTTCATGCCGGGGTCGCGCCTAGCGTCACGCGATTGCCAGCGCCGGCCCAGGCTGCGGTGCCGCCGGTGACCGACCACGCGTCACGGCCAGCGCGGCGCAGCAGGCTCACAGCGATCTTGCTGCGATTGCCGCTGGCGCAAATCACCTGGACCCGCCCGGCTGGGACCTCGGCCAGCCTGGCCGTGAGGTCATCGAGCGGAATCGACAGGGCTCCAGGAACGTGACCCGACGCGTATTCCGCGTTGGTGCGCACGTCGATCACGGGGTCGCCCGCCTGGCGTGCGCGTGCGAAATCTGCTTGCGATATCTCCATCTTGCCTCCAAATTCCTATACCCCCAGGGGTATCGTGCAGGCCGGAAAAATGCGCCCAGGCCACTGGGCGCATTTTTCCGAAACTTAGTCAGGCGAGAGCCAGGAAGAGCTTTTCCAGTTCCGCCTCATCCATTGGCGGTTGTTCCCCACGCTCGCGCGCGGCCTGACAATGGCGCAACCCGGACGCGACGAGCTTGAACCCGGCCCGGTCGATCGCCTTCGAGACAGCAGCGAGCTGCGTGAGCACCTTCTCGCACTCCTCGCCGTCTTCGATCATGGAGATAACCGCTGCCAGCTGTCCCTGCGCCCGCTTCAGTCGCGTGTGCGCGTCACCAGCCAATGCCTCGTTCAAACGCATGTCTTCACGATACCCCCAGGGGTACCGCGCCGCATTGTGATTTCGTCCACCGGGCAGGGGCGCCATGCTATTGGCGTGCCATTGCCACCCGGAGACGTTCCTCGGGGCTGATCAAGTGGTCGGTGCCGGCCGGAGGTAACAGCTGTTCGATCGGCGGAAAACTGGTGTCAGGGTCCTTCGCGTCTAGGTGGTTACCCCTACATGGACCGGGTCTGCGATCGGCAGCTTCATTCGGCGCGCGAAATCCATGTCGCCCATTTGGTTCCCCCGTGCATCAAATGGAGTTCGTCCTTCAGGGCAAATAGGGTGGGTCATCGCCGAGGCGGTTATGTCTCAGCGGCAGGCAACGATAGGTCTTTTGGCACTTGCCGCGCAGCCGTTGATGTCTGAGGCTTGGGCCGTGGCGACACAGGCTAGCTGGGCGGGCGACTCTGCTGGGCGCCTGCCTTATGTGGACAACTTGAAGTGTCTTCTGGTCGCTGCGATCATTGCCGGTCACGGTGTTTTGAGCTATGCCGAATTCGATTGGTGGTCCTACGCCGATGTCCGTGAGGTTACCCTTTCCCGGGTGACGGTCGCTGTCCTCTTCGCGCTGGCCGCCCCGTTCGGGCTGTTCGCCGTTCCGTTGTTGTTCCTGGTGGCCGGGCTCCTGACACCGCCATCGCTGCGACGCAAAGGCGTCCGCCGGTATGTGCGTGACCGTCTTGTTCGCCTGGGGGTTCCGTTTGTCATCTTCGCCGTGGTGTTGTGGCCGCTGCTGGAGTATGGACTGTTCCGCTGGTACGGCCAGGCGCCTGGGCTGCGGGAATATCTTGCCGCCGAGGGAAGCCTTGACACTGGCGTCCTGTGGTTCGTGGGCGTTCTGCTCATCTTCTCTCTGGCCTATGCCGCATGGGTTCGGCTGTCGCCCCAGCCGGTTCGGTCAGCAAGCCGGGACTTACCCCTGACACACCTGTTTGGCCTTGCTGCCGCTGTAGCAGCCGGTTCATTCCTCGTGCGCCTGGTGGTTCCCCTTGAATCCGATAACAAGGTCATTGATTTGAATATGTCCCAGTGGCCAGCCTGTGCGGCGCTGTTTGGGCTGGGTGTCGCCGGATACCACCGGGGCTGGCTTTCGCGGGTGACGGAAAACGTGCGCAGGAAAAGCCGGACAGCAACGCTGATGGCGATAACTGCCTTCGGTGCCTTCGCCGTGGCCGGGGCGATATGGGGTGGAGTCACCGAGCAGACCTGGAGTGGTGGGTGGCGGTGGCCAGCTTTAGCGTTCGCGGCTATAGAAAGCATGCTTGCCATCTTCGGCGCGATCTGGTTTCTTGCCGCCGCACAACGGTTGCTGGACCGCGACTTTCGCTGGATTCGGCCCGCGGCGCGCCGCAGCGCGTACGGCGCATTCCTGTTGCAGGGCATAGTTTTGCTCGGGTTAGCCTTGGTGCTTAGGCCAGTACCGTTGGTGGCCGAAGCCAAGGCTGTCATCGTGGCGATGGGCGGAGTGGCCGGCTCCTTCTGGCTCGCCTGGCTCTTAATTCGCCGTTTCCCGATCGTGGCGCGCTTGCTTTAGCCCGTGCGCTGACAGCGAATGGCTAAGCGACGTGTCGTTCCTCGGCGTGGCCTGATCACGCATTGACGGTGCTGGCGAGAGATTGCCAGCACCGTCGCAAAGAATGGCTCGGCTCCATTTTGGACGGCCATCAGCGATATCTCAGGGGATTGCGTTCAGCGTCCGTTGCGCGACAGCTCTCGCTGGCGGGCTCCGGCTGGGCGTTGCTGTGGGCTGGCCGCGGCTGCCAGCACGTCGGCCAGGTGGTCGAAGTCGTTGTGTACCAGGCCAACGGTGACGCGTACGTGATCGGCGCCCAGGGGAGTGACTTGAAACGGTGCGCCCGGTGCGACCGCGATCCCGTGTGCCGCAAGGCTTAGCACGGCGGCTTCCTGGTTGTCGACTTGCATCCAGAGGTTGATGCCGTCACTGGCGCTGGCCGTCACACCGCGCGTGGCCAAAGCGGCCAGCATTGTTTCGCGGCGGCGAGCGTACTCGGCTCGCGCGCGCGTGACTTGCTTGATGCTCGCGGGGTCGGTCAGCAAGTGAACGAGAACGGCTTGGAGTAGCCGGCTTGACCAGCCAGGCCCTAGGAGCCGGCGGTCAGTGATGGAAGCCAGCAGGGAAGCGGGGCCGCCGATCGCGGCGAGTCTGAGGTCGGGGCCGTGGCTCTTGGAGAAACTGTGGATGCGCACTGTCTGATGCGGAAGGTGGCTACCGATGCTCACCGCTGGGGCGGTCGCGATGTCGCCGGCGTGGTCGTCTTCGACCACCCAGCATGGCGTACCCCCGAGGATTTTTGAAAGGTCGCGGGCACGCCGGGCCGTCATGCTTAACCCGGTGGGGTTTTGGGCTCGTGGCTGAAGGTAGAGCGCGACGGGCGAGCATTGCAATGCTGCCTTGAGCGTGTCCGGGCGGGGGCCGGATCCATCCACCGGGATCGGCACCGCGATCGCGCCCGCCGACTCGAGAAGGTCCAATGTGGCGGGAAACGTGGGGTTCTCCACCAGGACGTGATCGCCGAAGCGCACCAGGGCGCTGGTGATGCGGTCTTGTGCGTCGAGTGCGCCGTCCACAATGGTCAATTGCTCGGGGGAGTAGGGCCAGCGTTCCCGGAGCAGCTCTTCGAGCTGGGGCAGGACGGGCCGGTCGAGGTAGCTTGTGGTCGCTGGTGGTGCCTGGCCGATGTGGCGCAGGGCGCGGGTGAGGCTCGGCAGCAGATCGTGGTCGGGGATTCCGGTGGATAGATCCAGTGGCAGGGTGTCCGGGCTCGTGGAAAGCTTGGTGTAGCGCAGCCGCTGGCGCGGGTCAGCAGGTGCCAAAACGAAGGTGCCCGAACGGCCACGTGTCTGGATGATGCCTGCCTTGGTCAGGCTGGTCCATGCCTCACTAATGGTGGTGGGGCTGATGCCGAGGCGCTGTGCCACAGCACGCACGGTGGGAAGCCGGGTGCCGGCCGGGAGCTGGCCGCTGGTGATGAGGCGGCTTACGGCGGCGGCGATGCCACGGGCGCTGCGGTCGCTGACCGAGCCGGTGATCAAATCCAGCAAAATCTCTTCCTCCGATCGCCGCGAAACGTGCTTTGGTTATTGTCCGCCGCCATCTGTGTCACTAAAGTTTTACGTCATCTGACCCGTGTTGTAACCACTGTTCCGTCCAGTGATCTTTTCAAGAGCGCAGGGTAAAGCATTGAGGAGAAGATGGCCATGGCTAACCTGATCCGGGCAGCACTCGTGCAGACGAGCTGGACCGGCGACAAAGAGTCAATGATCAAAGCGCACGAAGAATACGCGCGCCAGGCCGCGGCGCAGGGCGCCAAAGTGATGTGCTTCCAGGAGCTGTTCTACGGCCCCTATTTCTGCCAGGTGCAAGACCCGCAGTATTACGCCTACGCCGAGTCTGTCCCCGGCCCGACCACTGAGCGGTTCCAGGCGCTAGCGGCCGAGCTCGGCATGGTGCTGATCCTGCCGATGTATGAACAAGAACAGCCCGGCGTCCTCTACAACACCGCCGCCGTGGTCGATGCCGACGGCAAATATCTCGGTAAATATCGAAAGAACCACATTCCTCAGGTCAAGGGATTCTGGGAAAAGTTCTATTTCAAGCCAGGCAATTTGGGGTACCCGGTATTCGACACCGCGGTCGGAAAAGTAGGTGTCTACATCTGCTACGACCGTCACTTCCCGGAAGGCTGGCGTGCGCTCGGCCTCAACGGCGCGCAGATCGTCTTCAACCCCAGCGCCACCAGCCGTGGCCTGTCGTCGTATCTATGGAAGCTGGAACAGCCGGCCTCAGCGGTCGCCAACGAATACTACGTGGGGGCGATCAACCGCGTCGGCATCGAATCCGAGATCGGCGACAACGACTTCTACGGCACGTCCTACTTTGTGGACCCTGAAGGCAAATTCGTCGGCGAGGTAGGCGATCCACACGCCCCGGAACTGATCGTCCGCGATCTGGACATGGATCTGCTGGCCACCGTGCGCGACCGGTGGGCCTTCTACCGTGACCGCCGCCCTGACGCCTATGGGGATCTGGTGAAGCCATGACCCTTCTGATCAAAGGCGGAACGGTCATCGGGCCGAGCGGCTCGATTCCGGCTGATGTGCTCGTCGACGGTGAGACGATCGCGGCCGTGTTCGCGCCGGGCCGTGCTCCCGACGTCGCACAGGTCATCGACGCGACGGGCAAGTATGTGATCCCCGGCGCGATTGACGCGCACACCCACATGCAGCTGCCGTTCGGCGGGACGTCGGCGAGCGACACGTTCGAAACAGGCACCAGGGCGGCGGCTTTCGGCGGCACGACGACGATTATCGACTTCGCTGTGCAGAAGACAGGCGAGGTTGTCCAGGATGGACTGGCGGCCTGGCACGAGAAGGCGGCGGGCAACTGTTTCGTCGACTACGGCTTCCACATGATTATCGGCGGGGTGGACGACGCTTCCCTCAAGGCCATGGACTCCCTGGTACGCGAAGAGGGGATCAGCAGCTTCAAGCTTTTCATGGCATACCCGGGCGTGTTCTATAGCGACGACGGCCAGATCCTGCGCGCGATGCAGAAGGCACGCGAAAACGGCTCCATGATTATGATGCACGCGGAAAACGGCCTCGCGATCGATGTCCTTGTCCAGCAAGCGCTCGCGCGCGGGGAAACCGATCCGGTCCATCATGGACTGACGCGGCCCGAGGCGCTGGAAGCCGAAGCGACCAGCCGGGCGATCTGGCTGGCGAGCGTGGCGGCTGACTGTCCGCTCTACATCGTGCACTTGTCGGCGAGCAAAGCCCTTGCGGCCGTGGCCGAAGCGCGCGACCGTGGGCGTAACGTCTTCGCCGAGACCTGCCCGCAATACCTCTATCTGACGCTTGAGGATCAGCTTGGCGCGCCTGGGTTCGAGGGCGCGAAGTGGGTCTGTTCGACGCCGTTGCGCAGCAAGCACGAGTCACACCGGGCCGACCTGTGGCAGGGCCTGCGTACCAACGATCTGTCCATCGTGTCCACCGACCACTGCCCCTTCTGCTTCAAAGACCAAAAGGAGCTGGGGCTCGGCGACTTCTCTAAGATTCCCAACGGGATCGGTGGTGTCGAGCATCGCGTGGATCTGCTCTACCAAGGTGTCGCCGACGGCAAGCTGTCGCTGGAGCGGTGGGTGGAAACGATCGCCACCACACCGGCCCGCATGTTTGGTCTCTACCCCCGCAAAGGGGTGATCGCGCCGGGCGCCGATGCCGATATCGTCGTCTATGACCCCAACGGGCGCACCAGGATCAGCGTGCAGACGCACCACATGAACATGGACCACTCCGCATACGAGGGTTATGAAATCGCGGGCAAGGTCGGCACTGTCATATCGCGGGGCGAAGTCCTTGTCGATGACGCTGGGGAGTTCCACGGCCGCAAGGGACGTGGCAAGTTCCTGCAGCGCGGGCTATCAAGTTACCTGATTTGAGGCGAGACCAATGAGGACGATCCCACACTGGATAAACGGGGCAACGGTCGAAGGCACCGGTGACCGGTCGCTGCCTGTCTTCGACCCGGCCACCGGGCTGCAGCAGGCGACGGTGATCGCGGCCACCGCGGCGGAGGTCGACGACGCTGTCAAGGCGGCGGCCGCGGTACAGCCAGAATGGAGGGCCGCCTCACTTTCCCGCCGTGCTGAAGTGGTCTTCCGCTTCCGCGAGCTGATTGACGCCCACCGCAAGGAAATAGCGCGCCTGCTTAGCTCAGAGCACGGCAAAACCGTTGCCGATGCCCTGGGCGAGGTCGCGCGCGGGCTGGAAAACGTGGAGTTCGCCGCTGGTGCGCCTGCCTTGCTCAAAGGTGGATTCACCGAGCAGGCCTCAACCGGGGTGGATGTCTATTCGATTCGCCAGCCGCTGGGCGTGGTCGCGGGCATTACCCCGTTCAACTTCCCGGCCATGGTTCCGTTGTGGATGTGCTGCACCGCCTTGGTCGCGGGCAACACATTCGTGCTCAAGCCGAGCGAGAAGGACCCATCGGTCAGTTTGCTGCTGGCCGATCTGTGGCGGCAGGCCGGCCTGCCCGCGGGCGCTTTCAACGTGATCCAGGGCGACAGAACCGCGGTCGATGCGCTACTTAGCCATCCTCAGGTGGAGGCGGTCAGCTTTGTCGGCTCGACCGCGGTGGCCCGTCACATCTACGAGACAGGAACCAAGGCTGGCAAACGGGTGCAGGCACTGGGTGGCGCGAAGAACCACATGGTGGTGCTGCCCGACGCTGACATCGCCGCCGCTGCTGATGCCGCCGTATCGGCCGGTTTCGGCTCGGCCGGGGAACGGTGCATGGCCGTGTCGGTTGTGGTGGCTGTGGGCTCGGTGGCCGATCCACTCGTGGCCGCGATCGCCGAGCGGATCCGTGAGATCAAGGTTGGCCCGGCCAGCGACCCGAATGCCGAAATGGGCCCGCTGATCAGCCGGGAGCACCGCGACCGGGTGGCGTCCTATTTGGACACTCAGCACGGGGAAGTAATCGTGGACGGCCGTGCGGCAGCGGTCAGCCAAGAGCCTGGCTTCTTCCTCGGGGCCTCACTCGTCGACAAGGTGCCCACGGATTCGCCGGTCTACACCGACGAGATCTTTGGCCCGGTGCTTTCCGTTGTGCGGGTCGACTCCTATGAGGAAGCGCTGGAGTTGGTTAATACCAACCCTTATGGCAACGGCACCGCCATCTTTACCCGCGATGGGGGAGCGGCCCGCCGCTTCCAGTACGAAGTCGTCTGCGGGATGGTCGGCATCAACGTTCCCATCCCGGTGCCGGTGGCGTATTACAGCTTCGGCGGCTGGAAGGCGTCACTGTTCGGGGACTTGCATATGTATGGGCCGGAAGGCCTGGCGTTCTATACCCGCACCAAGGTCGTCACGTCGCGGTGGCCGGATCCGGCCCTGTCCACGGTGGATCTCGGCTTCCCGAAAGTGAGGTGAGGGCATGGAATTCGGTGTTGTCTTCCAGCTCGACCCGCCCGCCAGCGACATCGTCAAGCTCTCGCAACAGGCCGAATCCTACGGGTTCAGCCACGTGTGGACGTTTGACTCACATCTGCTGTGGCAGGAACCGTTCGTTATCTACAGCCAAATCCTGGCTAACACTTCGCGAGTCATGGTAGGCCCGATGGTGACCAACCCCGGCACTCGTGATTGGACGGTCACCGCGTCACAGTTCGCCACGCTCAACGACATGTTCGGCAACCGCACGATTTGCGGGATCGGGCGCGGAGACTCGGCGATGCGTACGCTCGGGCTGCCGCCAACGAGCATCAGCCAGCTGCGCGACTGCGTGAAGGTGATCCGGGGCCTGGCCAACGGCGAAACGGTAACCTATAACGACCGCGAGCTTCACTTCCCGTGGATTAACAACGGAAAGCTGGAGGTGTGGGTTGCCGCCTATGGGCCTAAGGCGCTCGCCCTGACCGGTGAAGTGGGCGATGGTTACATTCTTCAGCTCGCCGACCCGGACATCGCCGCGTGGATGATCAAAGCGGTGCGGGTAGCGGCGGAGAAGGCCGGGCGGGACCCTGCCGCGATCAAGTTCTGTGTCGCGGCACCGGCCTACGTCGGCGACGACCTTGCCCATCAGCGCGACCAGACCCGGTGGTTCGGTGGCATGGTCGGCAATCACGTGGCCGACATCGTTTCCCGTTACGGTGACTCAGGATTGGTGCCCACGGCACTGACCGACTACATCCGCGGGCGCGACGGATATGACTACTCACAGCACGGCCGAGCCGGAAACACGCACGCCGACTTCGTTCCCGACGATATTGTCGACAGGTTCTGCATTCTTGGCCCGGCCGAGGCACACGTGGAGAAGCTGCTCGCCTTGAAGGAACTCGGTGTCGACCAGTTCGCGCTCTACCTGCAGCACGACGACAAGGAACACACGCTTGCGGCCTATGGCGAGCAGGTCATGCCCGCCATAGCTCAGCGTCCCGTGTAGTGCTGGTCGGCGATGTCGAGGACCTCGTCGAGGATGTCCAATCCGAGATCGAGGTCCTCAGGCGTCGTGACAAGTGGTGGCACGACGTGGATGCGGTTGAAGTGAGCGAACGGCCACAGGCCACGTTCCTTGCACGCCGCCACGATCGCCGCCATCGGGGCCGCGTCAGGACCGGAAGCGTTGAAGGGAACCAGCATTTCGCGGGTGTCGCGGTCACGCACGAGCTCGATCGCCCAGAACATGCCCAGTCCCCGGACTTCGCCGATGCTGGGGTGGCGGTCTTGCATCTTGGTCAGGCGCGGCCGCACGAGTTCTTCACCGATCCGGCGCGTACGCGCGATCAGGTCCTCGTCGCGCATGACGGTGATCGCGGCGACGGCTGCCGCGCAGGCGAGTGGATGCCCTGAGTACGTTAGGCCGCCCGGATACACGCGGTTGGCGAAGGTCTCGCGTACCCTCGGGCCCAAAATGACCCCACCGAGCGGCACATAGCCGGAGTTCACTCCCTTGGCGAAGGTGATCAGATCCGGGACTACCTCCCAGCGGTCTGCGGCGAACCACTCGCCGCAACGGCCGAATCCGCTCATCACCTCATCGCAGATCAGCATGATGCCGTGCCGGTCGCAGCGCTCCCGCAGCCCGGCCAGATAGCCGTCTGGGGGAACGAGAATGCCGTTGGTGCCCACCACGGTCTCGAGCAGAATCGCCGCGACCGTGTGCGGGCCTTCGAGCATCAGCACTTCGTCGACGTGGGCCAGCGCGCGGGCGCACTCCTCCTCGGGTGAGGAGGCGTAGAACGACGACCGGTAGGGATACGGCCCGGTGAAGCGCACGACACCATGCATGGCGGGCTCGCTGGGCCAGCGGCGCGGGTCACCGGTCAGCGTGATCGCCCCGTTGGTGGCGCCGTGGTAGGAGCGGTACTGGCTAAGGACTTTGTTGCGGCCCGTGGTGAGCCGGGCCATCCGGATGGCGTGCTCGTTGGCCTCAGCACCGCCGTTGGTGAAGAACACATGGCTCAGGTCGCCGGGTGCGATCTCGGCGATTAGCCGGGCTGCCTCGCTGCGGGCGGCGTTGGCGAAGCTGGGCGCGACCGTGCACAGCGCTGCGGCCTGCTCCTGAATCGCGCTCACGACGCGTGGGTGCTGGTGGCCAAGGTTGAGGTTGACCAGCTGGGAGGAGAAATCCAGGTAGCGTTTGCCGCTCTCGTCCCAGAACCAGCTGCCCTCCCCGCCAGCGATCACGGTGGGATCAAGACTGTCCTGCGCCGACCAGGAGTGGAACACGTGCGCACGGTCGTCACGGTATGCCTGTGAACTGGAAGCCATGAGCTGACGTTAATCACACAGATAGCACCGGACAATAGAAACGCGCGGAGATTCTGCGGCCCATTCACCCAGGCCATCGGCTGAACATCCCCGCAAGAAAACTCCCGCCTTCGCGGTCTAGCCAGGGCCGGTGGCGCATTTACGTTTTACGATGAGTTCGGCGGAGTGAGCCGCTCGGGGGATGCGGGACGCGGGGCCGGTAACCTGCACGAGGCCGGGGTGCCGGTCTGGTACGACTTCGAGATCGAGACGGGTGAGTCCTTCTCTCAGCGAATCGCGGCCGCTTTCGACACGCGTGCCGCACGATTCCTCGCGCGTGTGCCTCACATGACCAGCCACCGGCGAGGTGCCAGACAGCGGAACCGTCTAATCAGGACACGGCCTGGACGCCGGCCAAACTTCGTCGCGCCGGTTTGCGCCGTTCTCGCGGACGCGTTCCGGCATCCTGCGCGGACGGACTCGGCATCGCCACGGGCTCTGCGCGGCGGCACCCCATCGCCGTGCTCCTCAGATGTAGCGCGTCGATGCGTGCATGTCGATGTCGGACAGTCCGGGAGGCGCCGCTGCGGTAAAGTACGACCGGTCGCGCGGGGGTCTTTAGATGCACGCTGTCCTTCAGGGTGCATATACCCCTGGTGAAGGTTCATGACTGTTACACCAGCCCGTGTGCTGGCGGTGATCGGGGCGGCTGTCACCGTCGGAGTGATAGCGCAGCTTCTGCATGGCGATTATCCGCTCGCCGCGACCGTGCTGGATGACAGCGCCCAGCTGCTGGCGGGCCTGGCGGCGGTGGTGAGCTGTTTCTGGAATGGCTGGCGATCGCACGGTCCACACCGGACCTGGCGGGTGCTGGTGGGGATCGGCTTCACCGGCTGGTCGGCTGGCATGGCGATATGGGCCTGGTACCGGATCTTCGGCAACATCGGATTGCCATCGCCTTCGCTGGCTGACGCAGGTTACCTGACCCTGCCGGTGTTCGCCTTTATCGCGTTGCTTGTCCTGGCGGCGAACAGGCCGTGGCGTCCGCCGCACGCGGTGCTCATCCTCGACGCGTTGGTCGTGGTGGGGTCCCTGTTCATCATCACCTGGGCCACCGCGCTAGGTGCTGTCGTGCGGACGGGGGCGCCGACGCCGGCCGCGTTCGCGGTGGCTATCGCCTATCCGGTTTCTGACCTCGTCCTCGTTACCATCATGGTGCTCATGGTGGTCTTCGGCCGTAGCAATCCCCGGCAGATGCCCGCTCTGCTGACCTTGGTGCTGGGCCTGGTGGCACTGTCCATTTCAGATAGCTTCTTCGCCTATTTGGTCAGCCGGGGAGCAGAAGAGATGCCCCCCATTCTGGACATCGGTTTCATCGTGGGCCCGGCACTGGTCGCGTTGGCCGCCACCGATCGCCCTAGCCGGCGCAATGATGACAGCGGTCGCGACAGAGTGTATGAGCTGGCCTATCTCCTGCTGCCCTACGTGCCGCTGGCGGGCACGGGCCTGCTTATCTCCGTGCAGCTTTTGACCGGTGGGCATATAGACATGGCCGAGAAGGTCGTGGGACTGCTCGTGATCTTCATGGTGGTCGCCCGGCAGCTGATCACGTTGCTGGAGAACCGGATGCTTCTGGAACGTGTGCGCTACGGGCAAGCACGCCTGGAGTATCAAGCGTTCCACGATCCGCTGACGGGCCTTGCCAACCGGGCGCTTTTCCACGATCGCCTAGCGGCCGCGGTCCAGGCCCACCGCCACAAGCAGGTGCCGGTCGGGCTGCTGTTCGTCGATCTCGACGACTTCAAGGTGGTCAACGACAGTTTCGGCCACGCCACTGGCGATATTGTGCTGCGAGGTGTGGCCGACCGCATCCGCGCCTGTGTGTCCGATGTGGATGTTGTCGCGCGTTTGGGTGGAGATGAGTTCGCGATTCTGCTGCGCAGCGACCTGCAGCCCGATGAGGCAGGCGAGCGGATCAGTGCCGCGCTGCGGTTGCCGTTTCGCCTCGGCGAGCGTCAAGTCACCGTCGGTGCCAGCATCGGTGCCGCTGTCACGAAGGACCCAGAGCCGAATCTGACAGCCGATACGCTGCTCAATCGCGTGGATGCCGCGATGTACCGCGGCAAGCGAAACGGCAAGGGCATTCTGACGATCTACCACAACGATCTCGCCGACTGGGCTGACCCTGACCTGCCGGCGCTGCTGGCGGCCGCGATCCGGGGAGAGGAGCACGCCGGCCCGATCGAGGTGCACTACCAGCCGATCGTGCGGCTCGGTGACGGGGTCACGGTGGCGGTCGAGTCGCTCGCCCGCTGGACCAGCCCGCAGCTCGGGCAGGTCCCGCCTCTCGTTTTCGTCGCGGCCGCCGAACGTGCTGGGCTGATCGGCGCACTGGACGATCTGGTACTGGAGACAGCTTGCCGGGAGACAGCCAAACTGGCTGGCCTTCAAGTTCACGTCAATATTTCGGCCGGACGGCTCGGCTGTCCGCAGCTGGAGGCAAGTGTGCGCGATACGTTGGCGCGCTACGGTTTCAGCGGCGGCCGGCTTGTGCTGGAGATAACCGAGACCAGCCGCATCCCCGATCTAGAGGCAGCGGCACAATCCGCGCAACGGTTGCGTGACCTCGGGGTCAGCGTGGCTATCGACGATTTCGGCACCGGCTACAGCACTCTGGCCTATCTGCATACCCTGCCGGTAGACACCGTGAAGCTTGACTACATGTTCATCACCCCGGCCGCGCACCCAGAGCGCGGGGAGGCGATCGGCCAGTCGGTGGTCTCGATCTCGCACGCCCTGGGGATCACCGTCATCGCCGAGGGAGTGCAAACTCCGGCCCAGGTGGCAACCCTGACCCGCTGGGGCTGCACCCTGGGCCAGGGCTACCTGTATGGACGGCCTGCTCCGCTGAGCGAGCTGCGGCTCATTGCGGCGGAATCAGTCCAAAGATCGTCGCTGTAGAGCCAGATCCGTTCTTGTTGCGTGTTCCGCCAACAAGCACCCACGCCCCGGCCGGCGGCAGCTGCCCGAGGTTGGCGAGGTTCTCCAGGCTGATGCGGTGCTTGTCGTAGAGCAACGTCGAGACCGGAAAGGTCTCGTCGATACCGAGATCGGGGCCGAAAGTATCGGTGCCCAGCGCTCCCCGTGCCGCGAGCCGCCCCGTCTCGATGAGCCACTCGGCAGCCGGCACGCTAAAGCCCGGCTGATGGATCACGCCGTTCGCGTCGAGGTTCGCGTAGGCGGGCGTCCCCCAGCGCCGCTCCCAGCCGGTCCACGCGATCACAGCGGCACCGCGAGGAATCCGGCCATACCGGTGTTCCCAGGCCCGCAGATCGTCCACCGTGACCGCGTAGTCGGCGTTGGCCGCCGCCTTGTGCCTGACGTCGACCTTCACCGCTGGGAGGAACAGGTCACGTGGGTCAAGCTGATCCGCCGACAGGCCGCCCTCCTGGAAATGGTTCGGCGAACCCCAATGGCTGCCTGTGTGCTCGCCCTCCATGACGTACTGCATATAGAAGCCGTCGTTGGGCACGGTGGCCATAGTCTCCAGCGTGAACTCTGGATCGCCCGGAAACATGCTGGTGGTTGCCGGATCGTTGACATGGGACAGAAAAACCAGGCCGAGCCGGTCCAGCCGCATACGGTCACTTGCGGCGTATGCCGGTTCTGCGGTCATTGCCGCGGCCAGTCCGGCACCCGCGCCAATCATTACCTGCCGTCGATGCATCCGTACATCCTGTCCCGTCGGCGTTTTGGCGGCAACCTTCGCTGGTGAGCACCGCCGAGCGTCCTTAGTGGACGGACTTCTATCCGCAGTAGCGGCGTGTCAGTATGCGGCCTCGATGATGGCGCCAGGTTTCCCGAGCCGGTCGCTGAGAATGTCAACGGTCAAATACTTGCCGTTCGTATTGCGGACGACGCAAATCTTTTTGTCAGCCTGGGTTTGACAGGTCGTTCCCTCGACTTGCCATCCGCTGGAGGGGAGCCCCGCAGCTCTCATCTTTAACACAACGGCTTGCCCAGCCAGATCGGTTTGCTGATCGGCTTCGCCATCAACCCACGCCGTGATGAACAGGTTGGTGTAGGTCTTGGCAACGGTGGGATAGGGCGAAGGTGGTGGAGTCGTAGTTTTGACCGGTGCTGGGGAGTTCTTAGCTGATGAGGGTGTCTGGCTGACTGGCGCAGGCGTTTGGGTGGCTGAGGGTGTGGCTCCGGCGCCAACGGGCGAAGGCGGCAGGCTATCCCGCCCGAGCAGGTTGTCTCCAAAGAGGAGAGCAATAACGGCGATCACCACACTGACCGCCGACAGGGCGACGCCAACAACTGCCTTGTCCCGTTTTTGCATGCCCCCGCCTAACTAACTCAGCCCACCGACAAGTACACGAGCGCGCACCCGCCATATTAGGTAAAGGAGTCGATCAATTCCATCCGCCGTCACCCCGGAGGGCCGGTGAAGATCTGGTCATAGGACGGCGGGTCTGGACTTGCTTTCGTCATGGTATTTTGCTGGTACGCGCTTCGGCGCGGGCGAGGCCGAGAGGCGCTGCGACGGATGGTTTATCCGCCACGCTCGGCTCGTCATCATCCGCAAGGGCGCCTCCGGTCGAGGAGGTGCCTTTCGTGTTCTTAGGGACCGCTCGATCGGACTTCATCGGAGAAGCAGCCGGAATAGGAATGCCGGCTGGGAAGGAAGACCATGAGCGTGAAGCTGCAAACCCTCAACGGCATCGAGTTCGCGGTGGCGGACCTGGCCCTAGCTGAGGCGGGCCGGCATCAGATTCGGCTGGCCGAGCATGAGATGCCGGGCTTGATGGCCACACGGCGGGAATTCGCTGCGGCACAGCCGCTTCGCGGTGCCCGGATCGCGGGGTCGCTGCACATGACTGTCCAAACCGCGGTGTTGATCGAGACCCTTGTCGCGCTCGGCGCGCAGGTGCGCTGGGTGTCGTGCAACATCTTCTCCACACAGGACGAAGCCGCCGCGGCGGTCGTCGTCGGGCCCTCCGGCACGGTGGACGAGCCTGCTGGTACCCCCGTATTCGCCTGGAAAGGCGAGACGCTCGCCGAGTATTGGTGGTGCACTCAGCAGCTGTTCGACTTCGGTGATGGCCTCGGGCCGAACATGATGGTTGACGACGGCGGAGACGCCACGATGCTGGTGCATATGGGCGTTGAGTGCGAGGCGGCAGGTGTCGCCCCGGCCGCGACCGCTGACGATCACGCTGAACACCAGCTGATCGTGCAGATCCTGAGCGATAGCCTTGCCGAGGACAGCAAGCGGTTCACCCGCGTCGCCGCCGGAATCCAAGGCGTCACTGAGGAAACCACCATCGGGGTGACCCGGCTCTACCGGCTGGCCCGCGAAGGCAGGCTGCTGTTTCCGGCGATCAACGTCAATGATTCGGTGACGAAGTCCAAATTCGACAACAAGTACGGCATCCGGCACTCTCTGGCCGACGGACTCAACCGGGCGACCGACGTGATGCTCGCCGGGAAGCTAGCGGTGGTATGCGGCTACGGCGATGTCGGCAAGGGCGCGGTGGAATCGTTGCGCGGGCAGGGCGCACGGGTCGTAGTGACCGAGATCGACCCGATCTGTGCGCTGCAGGCGGCGATGGAAGGCCTGACGGTAGTGCGGCTCGATGAGGTGATCGCTGACGCGGACATCGTCATCACCGCGACCGGTGGCGTCGATATCGTTATGGCAGAAGACATGGCGCGGATGAAGCACAATGCGATCCTCGGCAACGTCGGCCATTTCGATACCGAGATCGACATGGCGGGGCTCGCCCGGATCCCGGGCATCCAGCCAGTCGAGATCAAGCCACAGGTGCACGAATGGCGTTTCCCTGACGGGCACTCGGTCATCGTGCTGTCCGAGGGCCGGCTGATGAACCTGGGTAACGCGACCGGTCACCCGAGTTTCGTGATGTCCAATTCGTTCACCAACCAGGTCCTGGCGCAGATCGAGCTCTTCACCAAGCCGGGCTCTTACGGTACGGCCGTTCACATGCTGCCCAAGTATCTGGACGAGAAGGTTGCCCGGCTGCACCTGGATGCGGTCGGTGCGCATCTGACGACGCTGACTCCGCGTCAGGCCGAGGACCTCGGTGTTGACGTGGACGGTCCGTATAAGGCAGACCATTACCGGTATTAGGCCCTGCCGATGCGGCCCGTTCAGCCAGAGCGGGCCGCACCCCGGGCGGGGCGGTGTCTGGTATGTGCCAGTGTGTCCTAAGCGGACAGTAACGTGGGCCGGGATTGGGCGGCTAGGATCGCCGCGTGGATCTGGAAGACATCGCTGGCCGGCTTGGGGTTCCCGTCGAAGAGATCGAGCGTGTGCACGAGCTAGCCGATGGGGTGCGGTCGGTTCCGTTGCCACGCAAGGCCGATGCGCCCGCGCTCCTCGACCGGCTCGCGGTGGCGCCGGAGGATGCCGCTGAGATCATGATGGGCTGGCCCGATCTCGACTCTCCTTTGTGGACTCCGGAGTTGCGCTGGCTTCTTGACCGTTCGATCGCCTTGGTCCGTGCCGACCTTGGGGGCCACGGCTGGCTGCCGCCCGGGCCGGAGCTGCCACGCGAACGAGGTGTTGCGTGGCGGCATCTATACGTCTACGCGTACTTGGCATTGACCGACGTTGTCATGGCATATCACCGTGACCACGGCGTCGCCGATTCGGTGTCGTGGGCGACACTTGCCGACCTCGGACGCAACCTCGCGATCGACAGGCGGATGCATGGTGAAGGCTGGCCGGTTATGCAGAGCTGGCTGACACTGCACGCGCGTGGCGGGGTATTCGAGCTCGGCCGGCTTCAGCACGAGCGCGGCGACACCATTGGCTTGCACATCCCCGAGGCAGGGCCGCTGACCCCACAGGCGGTATCGGCGTCGCTCGACCAAGCGCGTGCGTTCTTCCCGCGCCACTTTCCCGGCGAGCACTACACGGCGTTCTCGTGCGGCTCGTGGTTGCTCGACCCGCAGCTCCTGGAGTACCTGCCGGCTGACTCCAACATCGCCCACTTTCAGCAGAGGTTCGAACTCGAGCCCTACGAGGAGCCGGAAGGGATAGACGCCGACGTCGAGGTGCGGCGGTTCGTCTTTCGCTCGCTGAGCACGCCGCTCGACGAGCTGCCTCGCCGCACCGCACTCCAGCGCGCGGTGCTCGACCATTGGAAAGCTGGCCGCCACTGGTATTGGCGCCGCGGCCTTTTCCCGGTGTAGCACGGACGCCACGCCCGGGCTTGACTTTGTCGCATACTTTGACTCATTGTATTAAGACAAAGGTTGCGACATATGGAGGTGGCCAGATGCGCCAGGCAGACCAAGCGGCGGTCAGGCTGTGGCTCGACCAGCACGGATTGACTGATGTCGAGCCAACGCCGCTGCTCAAGACGCGGCTGTCGGTGCGGGTGCAGGCAAAGGTGGTGGGCAGCCTCCTGATCGCCGGGTTCCTCATCGGTGCGGCGCTCACGCACACGTTGAGGCTGAAAGACGGGGTCACGCCGTCGTGGCTGCCGCTGCTCTTGCTGGCGCTGTTGGTCGCCGGATTGCTTGTGGGGCAATGGTTGCTCAGCGCGTGGGTGCGCCGGGTGGACAGGAAGGCTGGAGCACAACTGTCCCGGCGGGTAGCTCATCCGGTCGCGCTCGGCCGGCGCGAGGTGCTGGGCAAGCCGCTCACGATCTTCACCATCGCCTCGTACGCCTCCGCGCTGCTACTGGCGGTAAGCGTTCTGCCCATCGCCGATGCGGGCCTGCGTAACGGCGCCATCGTGGTGCTGGTGGGCCTGATTGGCTCTGGCGCAGGGCTGATCATGCAGCTGCGTCAGGTGTTCGCGAGCCCGGCCGTGGCATACGACGAGGGCTCACTGACCGCTGACGTCATCATGCGCATCGACGATGCCCGTGCACTGGTCATGCCCACGCTCGTATGGTCGCTGCCGCCTATCTTCCTGTACGGGGAATCGTTTGGCTGGTGGAACGCGGCCTCGATCGCACTCGTGGTGATGGGAGCTATCGCCTTCAGCGTGATCACGTTGCGGTCCAAGGACATCGGAACCGCGGCACGCCGCGCCATGGCAGCCCGATGATCGTCATCGACCCACAATCGCCGGTCCCGCCTTTTGAGCAGCTGCGAGCCCAGTTCGCCCGGCAGATTCAGGAGCGGTCGCTGGCCGTCGGCACCAGACTGCCGACGATCCGGCGGCTCGCGGCCGACCTTGGCCTGGCTATCAATACGGTCGGCCGGGCTTACCGGGAGCTCGAAGACGCCGGGCTGATCGAGACCCGGGGACGGGCCGGCTCGTTCGTGTCGGCCGGTGGCGAGCAGGCCCTCGAACAGGCCCGCCGCGCAGCACACGACTACGCCGCGGTGATTGCCAGCATTGGCGTCGATCCGGCCGAAGCTGTGCGCATCGTTGAGGCGGCCCTGGGCTTGCCGCGCCAGTAAAAGGCAACGTCACTCAGCCTGCCCGGAGGTCCAGCGCCAGTTGAGCTCGTGCGATTTTGGCGCTGGGCCTGGCAATTCGACCGCACCGGCGGACAGTCCCGAGAGCAGGATCGCCAGATACCGCCGGCGCAATTGCTTGGTGCGCACGCTGTCGGGCACGCGCACGGCCGCACATCCCTCTAGTACCAACGTAATGTCATCCACCACCGCGTCGTGGCGCAGGCGGCCGCTGGATTTGGCTCGTGCAAACAGCTTTCGCACAAGCGGCTCGGTGCGGGCCATGTCGTCGTGCATCTGCGGTGTGGGGGTGAAGGTGCCGGCCAGGTGGACGGTCAGGGAGTGGACGTCGGCGTCGACGATGCGCCGCAGGAAGCCGGTGAACGCTTCCCAGCCGTCGGGTTCGGACGCTGCGGCCTCCGCCTCGGCGAGGAAGCGGCGCAGGCCCTCGTGGCACAACGTGCGCAGGAGGTCTTCCTTGCTGGCGTAGCGGCGGTACAGAGCGCTGATGCCAACGCCGGCGCGCTGGGCCACCGCGGTGATCGGCGCCTTGGGGTCAGCGAGGAAGACCTCACGTGCCGCGTCGAGGATCACCTGATCCTTGCGGGTGGCCTTTGCCTGCCGGGTGGGAAGCGGCTTTGACATGGATCACATCCTACACAAAATTTGGAACGGAGCATTCCGCTCTGCTACAGTCTAGCTAACGGAATAAAACATTCCGTTCCGCAAGGAGCTGAAGGAGTTCGCCATGAGCACGCAGATCCGCCCGTATCGCATAGACGTTCCGCAAGCAGACCTCGACGACCTGCGTGAACGCCTGCACCGCACCCGGTGGGGCACCGACCTGCCGGGCCAGGGCTGGAGCCGGGGCGTTCCGGTGGACTACCTGCGGGGCCTGGCGACCTACTGGGCCGACGGATACGACTGGCGTGCCGCTGAGGCCTCCCTCAACGAGCTGCCGCAGTTCGTCACCGAGGTCGACGGGCAGCCGTTCCACTTCGCCCACGTCCGCTCGGCCAATCCAAACGCGACACCGCTGCTGATGGCGCACGACTGGCCGGCGTCGTTCGTCGCGTTCACCACGGTCGTGCAGAAGCTGACCGACCGCTTCCACCTGGTGCTCACCAACCTTCCCGGCGTCGGCTTCGGTGGCCCGCTGACCGGTCCGGGCTGGAACACCGGCCGCATCGCCGGTGCGTTCAACGAGATCATGACCCGGCTCGGCTATGAGCGATACGGAGTGCAAGGCTCCGGCGGTGGCGGGGCGATCGCCGTCGAGATGGGACGGCAAGCGCCTGACCGCATCATCGGGGTGCACCTCAACGGGCACATCACTTTCCCTTCGGGTGACCCGTCGGACTTCAACGGACTCACCGAGGCCGAACAGACTCGCCTGCAACGGCTCCAGAACTTCCGCGATGACATGATGGGCTTCAACGCCATCCAGTCGACCCGTCCGCACACGCTCGCGCACGCGCTGCACGACTCGCCCTCTGGGCAACTCGCGTGGATCGCCGAGAAGTTCAAGGAATGGACCGACCCCGCAGCCGACCTTCCAGAAGACGCCATCGGCCGCGACACCTTGCTAACAAACGTCAGCGTGTACTGGTTCTCGGGAACCGCCGGCTCATCGGCGAACCTGTACTACGAGACCGCACATGACCCAGCCGCCTGGGCACCAAAGGACCGAAGCCCAGTGCCCACAGCGGTTCTCCTGGCCGCGAACACCGACATCACCATCCGGCGCTTCGCCGAGCGCGACAGCGTCATCGTGCGCTGGACCGAGATCGAGCGCGGCGGCAACTTCCTTTCCCTCGAACAGCCCGACGCGTACGCCGACGATGTGCGGGCGTTCTTCGACGGGCTGGACGGCTAACCGCTGAAAGTTGCGTGCCAAGGCCGCCGTGATGGGTACCCCATCGCGGCGGCCCGCGGCGTTGTTAAGCGCGATAGCCCTCAGCCTGAAGGTCGAACAGCCGCGAGTAGGTCCCTTCGGATTCGATGAGCTCATCGTGACTGCCTTGCTCCGCAATGACTCCGTCGGACAGGACCACCACCATGTCGGCATCGCGCACCGCTCCGAGCCGGTGGGAGATAAGCAGACTGGTACGCCCCGCGCGATGTTCGTTGAGCCTGGCACGCAGTTCGTATTCAGCTTCTGGGTCCAATCCGGAACTCGGCTCGTCGAGAATCAGCAAGTCGCTGTCACGCCGGAATAGTGCACGCGCCAAGGCGATGCGCTGCCACTGCCCGCCCGACAACTCGACGCCGGTGGTGTGCTCGTCGCGGTCATCGGCGTCCATGTAGATGCGTGTCAGCATGGTGGCATAGCCTTGGGGGAGTTGCGAAAGCGTGTCGTGGCTGCCCGACATCTTCGCCGCTGCCTCAATGCGGTGCTGGTCGTCTAGCTTTGACACATCGCCGACGCCGATGTTTTCGGCAGCGCTGATCTCGTAGTGCATGAAGTCCTGGAAGACAGCACTGACACGCTCACGTAGCTCCACAATGGACAGCTGGCCCAGGTCGACGCCGTCCCAGGTGATGCTTCCGCGTGTCGGGGAGTAGAAGCGGCACAACAGTTTCACCAGCGTGCTCTTGCCCGCACCGTTGTGGCCGACCAAAGCGACCGCTTGCCCGGCGGGGATGGTCAGGTTCACTCCGCGTAGTACCCACGGAAGGTCGTCGTTGTATCGAAACCACACGTCGCGTAACTCGATGCCATGGCGCAGAGGGCCGACAGGTTGTCCTTCGTCGGTGAGATCCGGCGCTCCGTCAACGACAAAACGATAGTGAGCGAACAGCAGCATGGCCGCATGCAGGCGGCCCGCGTAGTTGATGGCCGAGGTGATTCCGCCTTGGACGCCAGCGATAGCGGCGACGAACATCGACACGTCACCGATGCTCAGCTGTCCTGACTGTGCGGCGAGCACCGCCCACACCAGGCCGCCGCCGGCCACAGCCGCGCCGATCAGGCCATGCACCGCCTGGACCCATAATTCCCGCCGGCCAATTTGCTGGTACCCGTGGTTAATGCGCCGCAACTCAGAGACCATCCGGCCGCCGAAGAGCTGACCGAGCCCGTAGAGCCGGACTTCTTTGACCGCCGTGAGGCTGGTCATCAGGTTGGCGTAGAAGAACTCTCGCCGTGCGGCGTGGCCAAGCTGGGTGAGAATTCCGGCGCGCAGCTGGGACAGGCGCAGTTCCGCGCGCATCGCGGGTATGGCCGCTACGCAGATCACGAGCAATAGCCAAGGATTGAGCAAGCCGATGGTGACGAGGAAGCCGGAAACGACTACCGCACCGGATGCGATGCCAAGTGAGCTGATGACCACTTCGGACGGGCCCTGTGGCCCGGTTTCGGCGGCCAGCATGAGCCGGTCGTGAAAGCGGGGATCTTCGAAGCGGCGCAAGCCTTGAAAGCTGTTGACCGCTTGGTACAAACGAGTGCGCGTGTGCAGGTTTACGGCCCGCTGCAGCTGGCCGTCAATGTAGCGGCCGACTTCGGGCAGCAGCACCATGAGCGCCATCGCCGTCGCGAGCAACAGAACCGGTGCCAGCACGGGGCTGCCGGGCAGCACGAGCCGGTCCAAGGTGGTCTTCATGAGCAGCGCCACGGCGATCGGCGCACCACTGGCCGCCAGGGTGACAAGCACCCTGACGACCAGCAGCCGGGCCGCGCATGACCAGGCGATGGCTATCGCTGCCCACAAGGACGTCGTCATCAGTAGCCGATCTGCGTGACCTCACCACGCCGGAATTCGCCTCCGGCCATGAGGAGGTCGGCTATGCAGTCAGCCATGGGCAGCTTCAGATCGTGGTACATCCACATGAACTGCCCGTTGGGATTGGCCTCCAGGAACACGTACTCACCGTCAGGTGTGACAATGAAGTCCAGCGCCGCGTAGACGAGATCCAGCTCCGCCATCAACAGTTGCGTCTTCTTCACGAGGTCTTCGGGCAGCGGCACATAATCGCCGTAGGGCAAGTGATTGGCGCCGCGCCAGTCGACCGAGGTGGCATCCGTTTCCTGCGACCGGATGACGACCGGGAAGAACGTATTGCCGATGACGGTAAGCCTTACCTCGTATGCCTTTTCGATGTATTCCTGGAACATGCACATCGTGTGGCGTACGCGATCGAGGTGTTCGTTGATCTCTTCTCCCACGACGGTCGTGAACAGACCGCTGGGGAAAGAGCCAGGATAGTGAATCACGCCGCCGCTGAAAGCCTTGTATACCACCGGGCGGTCAGCTCTAGCCAGCAGCGCCGACACTTCCTCGGGGTCATTGGTCATCAGCGTTTTGGGCGTACGCATTCCCAGTCGCTTGGCGATATCGAGTTGATATGGCTTGAGTTCGGCGACCGCGTCCAGATCGGGCCGGTTGATCCACGTGCAAGTGGTGGCGCGCAGGATGCCGCCAATGCCTTGCAGCGCTTCGTTTCGGGCGAACTGTTTCTCGGCTTCGCCCATGTCGGGGCCGAAGTCGAAGGCGGTAGGGCGGCGGTACCACACTCCACTGAGCCTGCTCAGGTCAACGTCGCGACCGCGGTGCAGTAACCGCCGCCTTTCGCCATCGAAATCAGAGGCCGTCACATACATCTTCTGCGGGAAGTAGCTCAGGTCGACCCGCACCACCTCGGCGTCCTTAGCCTTCAGGCTGTGCACCACGGGATCCACGGTGGGGTCGAAGTCCTGGGTCAGGATGAGCACAACCCCATCATTCGATGGCTCGCCCATGGCTTAGAAACAGGCGTCGTCGGTCACGCAGTCGCAACCGCAACTGCCGCCAGTGGTGGTCAGGGTGCGCACACCCATGGTGTAGCCGCCGCCGGGGATCTCCCACACTTGAAGTTCCTCGTTGTAGAAGCCCGGGTCGTCTTCAATCTCGCTGTGGTCGGCCGTGGCGATCGAGGCCGCGAACGCGTAAGCGAGGGGACGGCTAGGGTTGTCTCCGTCAAGCGGGGTAATGGTTTCGTGCCCGGATGTCATGGACAGAGATGTCCTGAGCGGATGCCGTACTAGCGTGGTTGTCATCGTTGACCTCCTTGTTAGAAGCAGGCGTCGTCGGTCACGTAGTCGGGGTGGCAGCTGCAGCCGGTGCGCGTTTTGGTGTAAACGCCCATCGTGTAGCCGCCGCCGGGGATCTCCCAGACCTGGGTTTCCTCGTTGTAGTGGCCCGTGTCGTCCTGCGCCTCTTCGGCGTCCTCACACGTCCACGTCGCGAAGGCGTAAGCGAACGGGCGGCTCGGGTCATCGGCGGGCAGCGGAGCCGCTTCCTCGTGGCCGAACGTCATGGACAGAGATGTCCTGAGTGGGTGCCGTGCAAGCGTTGTTGTCATTGGACCTCCTTCAGGTGTGTGCCGGGCCGGATTCCGGCCCCGCCATTGGCTCCGTGAGCCCGGGCATGCCGGTCACGTCGCCGGAAAACGACCAGACCAGATTTGCCTGGTCGTAGTGCCCGGCCGAGATGGTGAGATCGGCGTCGGGCTCATCGCCGGGCGGGCTTTCATACAGATAGCCCAGCGGTGATGTCTGTGACACCCGGCGCGTCTCACGCAACTGCGGCGCGACCGCCCGGATAACGAAGTGGTTGTCGCTCAACTCAGCCCGGTCTAGCCGGAGAAAGGTCGCTGGCAACGTATCGCCCGGCCCAGTCCCCGTCGCTGTCATGCCAAGCATCGTCCCTGGCATGCATATAAATGTAAAGGTTTATCGATCTTTGAGCTGGGAATGTTTGTGTTTACCAGCTCAAAGGCCTGGACCTGTCCTATGTGGACAGACGAGATGATGTGGTCGCCTATCTTGACGGTATGGCTGGCCCCGGGTGTGCCCATCCGCGCCGCACTCGCCAGTGTCGATGATCATCTTCCCCGGTAGCGCGGAATCTTGCCGCCGAACGATGGCCATCGCCCTTCGCTCCCGGAATGCTGTCACGATCGGCTGAAATCGCTCGTTTAGCTGCTCACCAGGGCGTTGTCCGGCGACCATTAGAGAGGTGCGCCACACAGCTCGCTGGGCGGACAGTGGAGCCGGTACGGCCAGGGCTTCGTCTTCGAGGGCTTCTCCCTGCTGGACGAAGTTACCGGTCAGCCGATTTACTCATCGTTCGCACTCGAGGCGGCCCCGCCGCCGATGCCGCCCACCTGGGGCAAACCCATGCGATAGCGGCCGGCGCGTGCTGCAGCCTGCACCGTGGATTGTCGTCATAGGACAGCTGTTGATGATTAACGGCACTGCTCACCTGGTACCCCCTAAGGTTTTTAGGCGGGCGCGGAGGTCGTGCTGATCGGGGTGATTGATGTCCACCAGGATGGTGAGTGCCTGTTGCCACGCTTGCCCGGCGGCTTCTGGTTCACCCATGGCCAGGTGGCAGTCGCCGAGATGGCTGAGCACTTCGCTGAGCCCGTGGCGGTCGCCGACTTCGGCGAACAGATCTGCGGCCTGCTGGTAACAGGCGAGGGCCTGGCGGGTTTCGCCCAGGTCGTGGAAGGCGTAGCCCAGGCTGTCCAATGTGGAGGCTTCGCCTGCGTTTGTCTTTCAGTTCTCTGAGGATGACCAGCGCCCGGGTGCAGTAGGAGATGGTCTGCTTGGCGTTGCCTAGCATCGCTTGGTACCAGCCGAGGCTGTTGAGGCTATTGGCAAGGCCTGACTGGTGATTGGCCAGCTCAAAATGGTGCAGTCCTTGCTCGGCGAGTTCAACTGCTTGGTGGTTGTCCCCGACGAGGTGGGCTGCGTCGGCGAGGTCGTGGTTGATATGTCCCATGGCGGCGTGGTCATTGAGGTCACCGAACAGCCTCAGGGCACGGCGCAGGTGAAGGTGTGCTTCGTCGATGTGCCCGGCGAAGCTGAGGGCCCGGCCGAGATCGCGGGATGTTTGGGCGTGGCCGAGCGGGTCGTTGGTGGCCTGGGCTACCGCTAGGGCGGTGCGCTGGCTGGCTACCCATTCGTTTCGGTACCCGCGCCGGTCGAGGAACGTCAGCAGGGTCCAGGCCAGTTGCCAAGCGTGGGAGGGGTTTGCCTCATCGATGAGCCTTCTGATCGCCGGGTGTTCGGCGGCGAACCATGCCATTGCCTGGTGATGGTCGCTCAGATCGCTAATGGACACTCCGTCGTGCAGTGCGGGTAGCGGGATGGGATCGCGGCGCGGGGCGAGCAGCCGGCAGGCCTTAAATCCGGTGTGCAGGTAGTGGTCTAGGCAGCGGGTCATCGCCTCCTGCCGTTGTGCGGCGGTGTCTTGCCTGGCAGAGATTTCCTGCGCGTAGACGCGTAGCAGGTCGTGCAACTCGTAACGCCCTGGCTGGTGTTGCTCCAGCAGGTGTGCGCGGCAAAGCTCGCCCAGCAGGGTGCGCGCTTGGGGCAGGGGGATGCCGGCCAGGCTTGCCGCGGCTGTGGCCGACAGATCGGGGCCGGGATGCAAAGCCAGCGACCGGAACAGCTTTGCCGATGGTGGAGTGAGGGTCTGCAAGGACGTGGAGAAGACCGCGCGTACGTCGGTGGCCATGTCGCCGTTGTCGAATGCGGCGAGCCCGTCGCGTAGCCCGCTGGCCAGATCCGCCAACGGAAACGTCGCGTGAGTGGCCCCGCGAGCGGCCACGATCGCCAGGGCGAGGGGGAGCCCGGCACAACCGGCCACGATAGCCTCGGCGGCCTCTGGCTGTGTCGCGACCCGTTGTGCCCCAAGGCGAACAGCGAGAAAGTCCCGCGACTCATCGTCGGTGAGCATGTCGACCGACACCGGCCGTGCTCCATCGGAGGCCAGTAGTCCCTGCATCTGATCCCGGCTGGTGATCAGGACGAAGCAGCTGTCCGAGCCGGGCAGCAGCGGGCGGACATGGTCGGCATCGCGTGCGTTGTCTAAAACGATGAGCATCCGTTTTCCGGCGAGCAGGCTGCGGTAGAGCGCTGCCTGAGCCTGCAAGCCCGCTGGTGTGGCGCCTTGCAGTGCCTCGAGGAAGACGCGAATGGCTTCGGTGGAGCTGATGATGCGTTCGCCGGGGTCGAACCCGCGTAGGTTCAGGTAGAGCTGCCCGTCGGGAAATCGGTGTGCGACACGGTGTGCCCAGTAGATGGCGAGGGTGGTCTTGCCTACGCCAGGGCAGCCGGTGATGACGACGGGGTCGTGGTGCCCGAACGTATTGAGCTGCTCAAGCTGCCGGGTTCGGCCGATGAAATTGGCGATGTCGGGCGGAAGCTGGCGGGGGACGACGCGGGCATCGGTGCCGGTGGTGTGCGCCCGAAGGTTTAGCCCGGCGCCGCCGGCGAGGATTTGCTGGTGAAGTTTGCGCAGTCCGGTGCCGGGGGAGATGCCGAGCTCGTCGTCAAGGATGAGGCGTACCCGCTGAAACGCGGCCAGTGCTTGCGCTTGCAGGCCGCTGCGGTACAACGCCAGGATGTAGTGCTGCCAAAGGATTTCGCGCAACGGATGCTCAGTGATCAGGGTTTCGAGTTCGGTGAGGAGCTGGGCGTGGCGGCCGCAGGCGAGGTCGGCTTCGATGCGGCCTTCGATCGCGATGAGCCGCTCATGTTCGAGCCGGGACACTTCGGCACGGATCGTTTGCGTTGCCGGGACGTCGGCTAGCGCGGGCCCGCGCCACAGGGCGAGTGCCTGTGCCAGCTGTTGTGCGTTGGCCGGTGCCGTCGCGCCTGCGGCAAGCCGGGAGAACAATTTCGCGTCGATGTCGTCAGGCTCAGCCACCAGCCGGTACCCGGGCGAGTGGGTAACCAGCGCCCTACTGTCGTGATCGGACAATACGTGCCGCAGTCGCGAAACGTAGCCGTGCACCTGATTGGCGACTGTCCGGGGTGGAGCGTCACCCCATAACTCGTAGGCGAGCTGATCCAGCGACACGACCTGATCGGCGTTGATCAGAAGGATTGAAAGCAGCAACCGCGACTTCGGGGCGCCCACAGTGCACCATTGCACCCCGTCGAACACCTCGAGCTGGCCAAGCATCCGGAAACGCACTCGCGATGATAACGGGACGCCGGTACAGGATTTCTACAGACCGGCCACAGGAGCATTAATCACACTCAATGCCACCAATAGCTCGACGCCTATTTGAAAGGACGTCCCGCGTGAAGAAAGTGCTCTCACGTCTAGCGGTGGTGACCGCGGCGAGTTTCACCGCGATGCTGGGCATCACGTCGCCCGCATACGCCGGAGACACGGTCGAATGCGTGTCTGTCGGCGGATACGAACGTGGCTGCATCACGCACAACGACGACGGCGACACGTTTAGTGTTTGCGACACCCGTGTCGACGGCGAAGGTGTCTACGGCGCCGTCCAGGAATACATCAACAGCAGCCTCGGCTGGGTGACCCGCGCCTCCCAGGAGGACGGCGGCGACCCCGGCTGCGACAAGTTCGCCTTCGACGTCACCGTCGAAGACAGAGACGTGTACCGGCTGAAGATCTGCTGGCCGGCGGACACACGCACGACCTGCGACTACGACCCCTTCCGCGAGTAAACGCCGCTCGTGAGCTGAACCAGCGCATCGTCTCCGCCTCCGGCGATGCGCTGGTTCAGTCTGCAGTTCCCACATGCTGCCGGTGTTGTGCAGACCCTTGAAAAATGGCGGCTGACCTGCGACGCAACTTTGCCGCAACCGCTGGCCGGCACACTGACGCCCGCCAGCGCTAGCGAGAGTGCTGGCCTGCTCACGGGGGAGAGGCCTCAGATGTTGCGTGCCGTTCGGCGAATTTCCGCGGTAGTAATCTTCAGTCTTCTTTTGCAGGCCGGCGCAGAGGTCACCCCTGGTGGAACGTTCCCGCTGGACTGGCTTAACGTCAGGTTCTCGTTTGGCGACGCGGCACTGGCCTATGCAGGCGTGCCCAAGCAAACCATGGGCTCAGGGCACGACCGTGGGCACCACGCGCCCAACAAGAACCAGCGGGAGCAGCCAACGACGCCGCCGCGTCCCCAATGGGCGCCCGGCGGGGAGAATTCTTTCAATCCCGCAACCTCCAAACGCTTGGCCGAGAGTTCTGGCCGCGGGGCCAACGTGTACGAGAACACGGACGGGTCGATCACGGTCCGCTACACGCAGGGTGCGGTGAACTATCGCGACCGCAACGGTCGCTGGCAGCCGATCGACAGCCGGCTGGTGAATCAGGCTGGCCGCTGGGCTGTGGCCGCCAATGACGTGCAGATTTCGGTCGCCGCGCGGGGCTTAGCGACACAGGATCTCGCGACTGTCAAGCTGACCGGTGGGCAGTCGCTCAGCTACGGCTTGCATGGCACGAAGGACGTGACCGCCACGATCGCCGGCCAGACAGCGTCCTATCCCGACGCTTTGCCAAACGTCGACGTTCAGTTGTCCGCTCTTGCCAATGGGGTCAAGGAAACGCTGGTTCTCAAGAACCGCTCAGCTGCACGAGAGTTCGTTTTCCCGCTGAACCTGACTGGGTTGACGCCCCGGCTGACCGCTGCGGGTCACGTCGAGTTGCTCGATGTCCAGGGCAAAGTGGCCATGGAGATCCCGCGGCCGTGGATGGAGGACTCCGCACCGGTCAACGAGCGAGGTGAACGGCCGAAGTCCTACGATGCCCGCTATGAGCTGACCACTTTGGACGGGCGTCCCGCGCTGAAGCTCATCATGGGCACAGCGTGGCTGGATGACCCGAAGCGGGTGTGGCCGGTCTACCTCGACCCGACGACCTTGGTGCGCTATTCGGGCGACTACGCCGACGTCTATGTGGACAACGAGTCGGACACCCACGCTGAGGACCAGAACGGCACGTCACTGGCCGTGGGCCGGCATTCGGGTGGCATCGCGCGTTCCTTCCTTTCCTTCGACCAGTTCGACAACGGCGGTTTCCTGGGCAAGAAGATCTCCGCTGCGAAGCTGCACCTCTTCCACACCTGGTCAAACACCTGTAGCTCCACGGATGTGTTCAACGTTCACCGCGTGACCTCCGCATGGTCGGTGGCAGGGCTGTCCGACGCCGGGCTAGCCTCGCCTCCCGCACCGTCGTACACGTCTCCGATCGGCTCGCTGAAGATCACGGACCATTCTCCGGCGTGCACCAACACTGGCGGTAACCGCACGGTCGGGCAATGGCACGCGGTCACGCTCGATCCCACAACGTTTCGCGATTGGGCCACGAACCGGGGTTCGTCGCCGGCTCTCGGGCTGGCGCTGACGGCCCCGGAGAACGTCACCACGTCGTGGAAGCGGTTCACCTCGGCCAATCTCGGTGAAAGCACGTGCGGCACAGAATACTGCCGGCCCTCGCTGGAGCTGACGTACACCGAGAATGAGAAGCCTCAGGTCAACAATCTTTTCCCACCATCGGGCACGCAAGTGTCTTCCTTGCGGCCACAGCTGATCGCCGATGTTTATGACTCAGACGGCTTCCCCGCGACTCTTGAATACAACTTCGAGATCTTCAACGCCGAAGACGACAAGAACCAGGTGAAGATCGCCGAATCCAATTGGCAGACAAGCAAATCGTGGACCGTGCCGGCCGGAGTGCTGAAATGGGGCGGCCGGTACCGGTGGCACGTGACCGCGCATGACGGGCGATCCAACAACGGCAAGCCGTCGTTCCCTTGGCAGCCGGATTGGCGCTTTGTGCTCACCACTCCGGTCCCGCAAGCCGTCATCACGTCGACGCTCGGCTCAAATGGTCCCGCCGGATTCCAGGCCGGCTCTGGGTCCTACACCACCGCCGCGGTGGATGCGAAGGTCGAAACCGTTGGGCCGCCGCTAGCCATCCAGCGTTCCTACCATTCGCTCGACCCGCGGACATCCGGCGCGTTTGGCGAGGGCTGGACCTCGGTGCTCGATATGAACGCGGTGGAACAGCACGACTCCACGGGCGCCGTCGTCGCGGTGACCGTGACGTATCCCACGGGGCAACAGGTTTCCTTCGGCCGCAACGATGACGGCTCTTTCTCACCGGGGCTTGGCCGCGCATCGGTCTTCAAGACGGTCACCGGTGGCTACCAGCTGACCGACAAGGACGGCACCAGCTACCTTTTCACCGCAGGGTCGGGAGCCGTTGGCCTAACGTCGATTACAGACGCGCAAGGCAATGCGCTGACCCTTACCTACACCGGCACGAAAGTCACCAAGCTGACCGCGGCGTCCGGGCGTAACCTCCACATCGAGTGGGGAGCGAACAACCGCATCGCGAAGGTCACGACCGATCTGGTCACCGCCAGCGATCCGAACTCGGCGCTCGCGTGGACCTACGCCTACAACGGCAACCAGCTGGTGAAGGTGTGCTCTCCGGCGAGCGATGTCAAGTGCACGCAATACTCCTATGTGGACGCAAATCTTTACCCGTCCACGGTGGAAAACCTTGACCCCTACTCCTACTGGCGCCTCGGCGAGGCGAGTGGACCTGCCGCCCTGAGTAATGTGCTGGAGCGGGCAGGCACCGATGTCGGCACCTACTCCGAGGTCGCGCTCGGGCAGCCCGGCAAACTCGCCGGGACGGCGGCCACAGCGGCGGGCTTTAACGGCACCTCGTCGCACGTGAGCTTGCCCGCGAAGCTGGAGTCGCAGTCGGGGTACCAGGCAATCTCTATGTGGTTCAAAACCTCCACGGCGACTGATCAGGTGCTGTTCGGGCAGTCATGGGATCCGATTACGGCAACAGCCACCAGCGGTCTCTATCAGCCCCTGCTCTACGTCGGCTCTGATGGAAAACTCGTTGGTGGGTACCCAATCGCACCTCAGCCAGGACCGCTGGGCTCGCTGCTCGGCTACGGTTCGGGGCGCTGCGTCGACGCGTCGAACACCGCGAACATGAGTCTGGTCCACCTGTATGACTGTCACGGTGGCGGAAATCAGCAGTGGACGCTGACAGCCACGGGTGAGCTGCGCTTCACTCACAGCGGTGTCACCAAGTGTATGGACGCCAGCGGCACCGAGGACCTATCCAACGTGGTCGTCTACGACTGCCATGGTGGTGCCAACCAGAAATGGATGCTCAGCGCCGAAGGGCGGGTCAAGTCACACACCTCGGGGCTGTGCCTAGACACCACGGGAGTCGACAACGCCACCCGCCTGGTCGTGCACACGTGCCACGATCAGCATTCCAAGTCCCAGACTTTCGCCGCGCGCACGCACAACCCGATGCAGTCGGCGGCGAGTGTGGCCGATGGACAGTGGCATCACGTCGTGCTCACCGCGGCGGGTGACAGGCAGGCCATTTATGTCGACAATGTGAAGGTCGCTGAGCAGACCGGCATCATCGTGTCCGACATCGCGGCGCGCCATCAGTACATCGGTGCCGGATTCCTCGGTGGCGGCTGGCCGAATCAGTCACACCCGGATACAAACAAGAACACCGGCGTCCCGGACTGGTTCTCGGGCAGCATCAGTGACGTAGCCATCTTCGACAGGCCACTGACCACGGCGATGATCGGAAGCCTCTACGGCTCAACCGAACCGCGCAAGGTGCTGTCGCAGATCAACCGTCCCGGCGGCGGAATCAGCGCGAAGATCACCTACGACAGTGTCAGTGGCCGGGCGAAGGAGGTCACTGACGCCAATGGCGGAGTATGGAAGCTGCACACCCCAGAGGTCAAGGGTTCCTCGCAGGTATACGCCTCGTCTCTGCTCGGCGCGGCGCCGATCGACTACTGGCGACTCAACGATCTGCCCGGCATAACGCAGGCATACAACGAAATCAACGGGTCGGTGATTACGAACAACAACGCCGTACTCGGCTCGGCGGACCAGAAGCCGAATGGGCCGTTCACCGACACCTTCGCTCCGACCTTCGACGGAACCAGCGCGTATTTCGAAGCAGATGGCTCATCCATCGACACCACGAAGTCGTACACCGTGTCGGCGTGGGTGTTTTTGACCAAGAGCGGCGTGTACCAAACCGCAGTCGCCGCTGACGGCAACAATATTTCGCAGTTCTATCTCGGCTACGACGCCGCGAACAAATGGCGGTTTGCCGTCTGCCCCACGGACTCCACCAGCACGTCCACGTGCACCCAGGTGGCACACAACGCTCCAGAGCTCAACAAATGGACGCACCTCACGGGAACCTACGACGCTGGTTCTAAGGCGATTAAGCTTTACGTCAACGGCACGTCGGCCGGAAGCGCGACCATCGCCACTCCATGGCGGGCAACTGGTCCGTTGAGCGTCGGTGCCAGCAAATGGAGCGGTGCCCGCAGTGCCTTCTGGAGCGGCCGGATCGCTGAGGTAGCTACCTTCCGGACCGCGTTGACCCAGCAGCAGATCTGGGCCCAGTACCTCGCCGCAGACAAGGTGACGAACGACCCGAACGCCACCGCGATGCCGTCCAAGAGCGTGTCGATGACGCACCCCGACGGCAACATCAGCGTCCAGCAGTTCAACCTCTATTCCGGACAGCCGATCGCGGTATACGACGCCCTCGGATACAAGAGCCAGTACGGATACCACCCGACCAGTGGTTTGCTGTCGACGGTCACCGACCCGAATGGCAACCTCGCCGAGTTCACCTATGACGTGCGCGGCAACATGCTGACCCGCAAGACGTGTCTCGACCGGCTGGCCAATGTCTGTGGAACCGAGCGGTTTACCTACTTCCCGGACGCCACCACGAAGACACCCGCAGCCGACCCGCGTAACGACGTGATGCTGACCTATAAGGACGGCCGGACCCCTGAGCCGGGCACCGACAACACCTACCTGACAACCTTCACCTACGACACCAAGGGCAACCCGGTTGAACTCACCGATCCTTTGGGACGCAAGACCTTAGCGACGTTCAGCGATGGAACAAGTGGTATTCCAAGCGGTCTGCCTTTGACCGAGTCGAGCCAGGGCGGCGCAACCGCCACGCACACCTATAACGCGGCCGGTGATTTAACCAGGACGGTCGATGCGGCAGGGATGATCACCGAGTTCACCTATGACGGCTTGGGCCGGGTCAGCAGCCGCAAGCTCACCTCGGGTATCTACCCGGGCGGCTTGACGACCACGGTTTCCTACAACAAGCACGGCCTGCCAGAGCAGACCACGGAGCCGGCCGTAACGAACCGGGTCACTGGCGCGGTCCACACCCGGGTGACGACCGTGCTCTACAACGAGGACGGCCAGCCATTGTCGATGGCCGTGCAGGACTCCAGCGGTGGCGACGCCGAACGCAAAACACTTTACGGCTACAACGGCCTGGGCCAGCGGTCGTCAATGACGGACGCCTCGGGCAAAGTCACCGGCTACACCTACGACTTGCTGGGGCAGCGCCGCACGCAGACCGACCCGGCCGGCACGGTGCTGGAGACGGTCACGGACACGACCGGCAAGAGTGTCAGCAAAGTGTTCAAGAACTACACCGGAGATCCGGACTTCCCTACAGCCCCAGTGGATGTGACAGTCGCCGCGAACTATTACGACCCGGCGGGCCGGCTCATCAGGGTAACCGACTCTATGGGGTGGGACACCGAATACGAGTACACCGACAACAACTTGCTCAAGAAAACCACCCGCACCAACGGAACCGACCGGTTCGTGCTCGAAGACAACAGCTACGACCTGGCCGGAAACCTCGTCAAACAGGTCACTAATAACGGCGCTACCGTTCAGGCCTACGCCGTGGACGCGGCTTCCCGCGTGACGTCCACGACGCTTGACCCCAATGGGCTCAAGCGCACAACGTCCATTACCTACTCGCCAGAGGATCTGGTTAACGCCGTCACGATCAAAGACGGCGCCGGAAACGTTGCCTCGCAACAGGAAACGGCTTACGACAAGCTCGGCAGGGTGCTGGCCAAGACGACATACACCGGCGCGGGTGCGACTCCCATCGCGCGGTGGAAACTCAACGGGGACGGCGCCGACGCCACGGGCAACAGCCCCGGCACAACGTCCAACGTCACCTGGTCGCCGGAGAAAGGCGGTTCCGGGATTTTCAACGGCACAACCTCTGTCACTCAGGCCGCAGCGGTCGCCGACGTGCAGAACTCCGTCACCGTGTCCGCGTGGGTGAAGCTTGAAGCCAAAGGCGCTTCGCGGTTCGCGGTCGTGATGCCCGGCGTGCTGGGATCGTCTGCGCTCAAGCTCGGCTACGACTCCACCTTGGACAAATGGCTCGCCGCCATGGCCATCCGGGAGCCAGGTAAATCCACCAACACATGGGTCCCCGCACCGATGTCAGCCGCCGGTGCGCCACAGGTGAACGTGTGGACGCATTTGGCCGTCACCGTGGACACCGCGGCCAAGACGCTCAAGCTCTACGTGAACGGTGTCCAGGCCGGCAGCTCCACCACCACCTTGCCCTTTACCAACCAGGCCACCGCCACCCACATCGGTGGCGACGCGGGTCAACGGTGGCAGGGCGGCATCGCCGACGTTCAGGTGTATCAGAAGGCGCTGTCCTCAGGTGAAATCTCCCAGGTGTACGCCGGTGCCGCTCAGGAACAGAACTGGGGAACCTACCGCGATTACACTTCAGGCGACGGCGACAAGGACGGCAAAGCCGATCTGCTCGCGATCCGGTCGGCGGACAACACTCTCGTGCGCTGGTCGGGCAACGGCGACGGCACCTTCACCTACGGCGGCACCGTCAACGGCGGCTGGTCGGGGTTCCGGGACCTGATGTCGGTGGACTTCAACCGTGACGGCTGGCTCGATCTGCTGGCCGTGCGGACCTCCGATCACACGATGCAATGGTTCAAGGGAACCGGTGCCTGGACCTACGCCGCAGGCGTCACCGTCGGCACGGGCTGGAGCACAGACACGAAGCTGACCGCCGCCGACTTCAACGCTGACGGCAAAACCGACGTGATGTCCGTCCGCTCCACCGATGGTGTGCTTCGGTTCTACTTCGGAGACGGAATCGGCGGATTCAACGGCAACGACTCCTATGGCGGCGGCAACCAGACCTACACCAACCGCATGTCGGGTGACTTCAACGGTGATGGCAAAACCGACATGATGGCCGTTCACAGCAACGGTGAGTTGCACTTCTGGTCTGGCAACGGCGGTGTCTCCTTCGGGGCTATGGCGGTCATCCAATCCGGATGGACAGGGCTCAGCGAAGCGACCTCTGGTGACTTCAACGGTGACGGGCGCCTGGACGCGTACGCGGTGCGATCCTCGGATGGTGCCCTGGTCCGCAGGCACCGGACCCTGCCAGCACCTGAACCGCATGGGGTGGCGTTCACCAACATTGGCGATCTCGCCTCGGTGTCAGGAAGCTACCCGAATCCAGCCAACAAGGTGATCCGGGAATCGTTTGTGCGCGACGAATCCGGGGTTGCGAAGAAGACCATCGACCCGAATGGCAACGTCACCCACATCAGCTATGACGAAGCAGGACGGCCAGTTAGTGTCACCGCTCCGTCGATCACCAGCGAAGTGCACGGGACTTCGCCGGTCACGCTGGTGCCGATCTCGTCGGCCGGTTATGACACCTTCGGGTCAATGACCCAGACGCGCAATCCCGTGGGTGAGGTCGTGACTCGCACCTATGACGCCATGAGCCGGGTCAAGACGGTGACTTATCCGTCCTACACGCCACCCGGTGCGTCAACACCCGTTGTCCCGTCAGTCCAGTACGGCTACAACGAAAACACCGGTGACCTCACTAGCGTCACCGACCCGCTCGGCAACATGACGTCGCAGGCATATGACATTTTCGGACGCCTGACGAAGCAGACCAATGCGGATGCTGGCGTGTCCCGCTACACTTACAGCCTCAATGGCGACCTCTTGTCCGCCGTCGATCCGACGGGTGCGGAACGGCGGGCGACGTGGGACTACCTTGGCCGGCAGGTCACCGCGACCGAGATCGTGCGGCAGACGTCTTCCAACCACACAACCACTTTTGGGTACGCCGTAAATGGTCTTCTATCTTCGAAAACGTCACCAGACGGTGTGCGTATCGAAGTAACCCACAACACGCTTGGCGAGATAGCCTCCACCAAGGATGCCGGTGGCGCTGTCGCCACCTACACCTATGACGCGGCAGGCCGGCTGCTGAAATCGCTTCTGGCCGACGGCACGAGCACAGTCGACGCCTACGACCTCTCCGGCCGCATGCAAGCACGTAAGTGGTTCAGCAACACGAACGCATTGCTGCGTACGGTTTCGGCCGGATATGACCGCAACGGCAATCTAGTGTCATCCACGGACGGGCGTGGCACAACGAAGACGTTCACCTATGACGCGCTCAACCGACTCATGTCGCAGGTCGAGCCAACGTCGGTGACTGAATCCATCACGTCCACGTTCGGTTACGACGCGGCGGGCCGGCGAACCCGCTTCACCAATGGCCGCGGCAACGCCACATGGACCACCTACAACACCCTCGGCTTGCCTGAATCCATTGTGGAACCAGGCGACCACCGCTTCACCTCGGTCTACGACAAGGCCGGACAGCTCGTGGAAGAGCGCATTCCTGGCGGCGTAACGGTCAATCACACCTATGACGAGATGGGTCTGCTAAGGCGCTCCGCGGGCTCGGGAGCCGAAGCGGCGACTGAAGACCGGGTCTTCGGCTATGACAAGGCCGGCCGGGTGACATCACTTTCCGGTCCGGGCGGCACGAATACGCTCACATGGGATGATCGTGGCCTGCTGCGGTCGGTCGCTGGTCCCTCGGGCAACAACACGTTCACCTACACCGGCGATGGCCTGATGAAGACACGTCAGGATGCCGCCGGGACCACGACCTACGGCTATGACACCGCAGGCCGCTTGGGCACAGTGTCCAATCCAGACACGGGTGTGCAGATGACACTTGGCTACGACGCGCTATCGCAGCTGAAGCAGATCACGCACGGATCGGGCGGCAACACCCGCTGGTTAGGTTACGACCCGCTGCACCGGCTTTCGTCAGATGAACTCAAAACGCCGGCCGGAGCGTCGATCGCCAAGCTCGCCTACGGGTATGACGCCAACGACAACCTCACCTCCAAGACGACGACCGGATTCGCTGGCGCCGCAAGCAACACCTACGGCTACGACCTAGCGAACCGCCTCATCTCCTGGAGCAACGGCTCCACGTCAACGGCATATGCCTACGACAAGGCCGGCAACCGGACCCAAGCCGGTGCCGTGACCTATACGTTCAACGAGCGCGACCAGCTGGCGTCCAATTCGGACGGAACCACCTACGAATACACGGCCAGGGGTACGTTGCGGCGGACCACCGTCGGCACGGTGTCGCTCAACACGCTGGCGGACGCCTTCGGCCAGATCACCTCGCAGGAATCAGCGCCAGGGGTTGCCGCGCAATACACGTACGACGGTCTTGGCCGGGCTATCAAACCTGGCTTCGCCTACACCGGCCTTGGCAACGATCTGGCCACCGACGGCGACGCGAAGTACACCCGGGATCCGGGTGGCGGCCTGCTCGGCGTCAGGCAGGGTACCAACAACACCTACGCCTGGACCGATCTGCACACCGACGTGGTGGGCCAGTTCACAGCAACGGGTGCATCGCTTTCGGGCTCGCAGGCTTTCGACCCGTATGGCAAACCGCTGACATCCAACGGTGTGCTGGGATCGCTTGGCTACCAACAGGAATACACCGAGGCCTCGACCGGCCGCGTGAATATGCACGCCCGCTGGTACCAGCCGGGCACCGGTGCCTTCGACAGCCGCGACTCCGTCACCCTGTCGCCAAACCCGGAGTCTGCTAACGCCAACCGATACGGCTACGCCAACGCCAATCCGATGACGGGCATCGACCCGACTGGCCATTGGCGCATGAAGAACTGCAACGACGTCTTCGGTTGCGTCATCCAGGGCTTCGTCAACGAAATCATTGACACCATTGACATCCCAAAGATGGCCCGTGATCTTTGGAGCGCCATAAGCAACTTCCGCCAGACCATCAAGAGCATCCAGGACGGACTTAAGCACCAAGCCAGCGTATGGAAGGGCAAGCTTCAGGGCTGGCTCAAGGGCAAGTGCCCGTTCTATTTACCATGTGACCTTGCGGCCGAAATCGGCGGCTGGATCTGCGCGATCTCGGGCCTATGCGAGATAGTCGAAGACTGCACCGGCGGCAACAAGAACAAGTGTGCCGAACATGTCGGCCAGGCACTCGCCGGAGTGCTCATGACGATTGTCGACATCTTCACCGGCGGCGCGACCTTCGCGATCAAACTTTTGAAGAAGGTCGCTGAACGGGCACTCGAGCTGGTCAAGAAATTCAAACTACCCAGGGACAGGCTGAAAGACGACCCAGACCGGCCGGAATACATCGATCCCGACGGCAACATTGAGTTCGAAAAATGGTGCATGGCCAACCCCAAGAAGTGTCACGGGGGCGACGGGCCCGGCGGCAACGGCGGCGGTAACGGCGGAGGCGGTAACGGCGGAGGCGGCGGCGGTAATGGCGGCGGAGGTAAGCCGAAACCGAAGCCAAAGCCGAAGCCCAGACCAACGGCCAACGACATTGACAAGAACGCACCCAAGGAAAGGCCGCACGAGGGCACCCTTGAGTCCTGCTTTACGCACAGCTTCGACCCTGACACCAAAGTCCTGATGGCTGACGGCACCTGGCGTGCCATCAAGGAAGTCCAAGTTGGAGATAAGGTCACCGCGACAGACCCGGAGACTGGCAAGACGACCTCCGAGCAAGTCACGGTGCTGCACGAAAACTTCGACACCGAGCTGACCAATGTCACGGTAAGCACAGCCGCTGCCGGCGGCGTCGAGCCGTCGGAGACCGCAGAAGGCAAGGGAGGCCGCAGCACCCGCGGTCCAACTGAGTCGGTCATCGAAACCACGGCACACCACCCCTTCTGGGATGTGACTGCCAAGGCATGGGTCAATGCAGCTGACCTCAAGCCAGGCCAGTCCGCCTTCATCGGCCCCGAAGGTCAAACCCTGCACGTGGTGAAGGTCGACAACTTCACCGGCAACGAACAAATGCGCGACCTCACCGTCGCCAATGTCCACACCTACTACATCCAAGCCGCCAACGAGCCCGCCCTTGTCCACAACAACAATCCATGTCCCGAGGCGGTCAGGACCTCGACGCTGAGCGATAAGGAACTTGAGCGTCCTTCCTTCACCTATCAGGCACATGCCACCGGAACGAAGACCGAGACCACCTGGCGCTACAACGATGAGTTGACCGAGGTGGACGGTGATGCGGATGACTGGCTGCTAGAAGCGAAGTGGACTGGCAACGAAAACCAGTGGGGGTCGTCGAACTTCAACCCCAACCACCGTCACTTCGACGGCACAAAGATCCTGGACCAAGCCAGACGCCTGCTTGACCTGGCAGCGGGTCTGGACCGAAAGGGCGTGGAGTACCGGGTCTCGAGCAAGGATGGCGCTGACTTCTTCCGTAGCTATCTTGGTGGATTCTTTGAAGACAACATCAAGAACGGTACTCTTCGCGTCGTCCATGTACCTGGTGACGGTATGTGGGGAGATAGAAAGAGGAAGCGTTAGTTATGGATGACCTCGTTAGAAGTGTTGTTGATCTCGCGAGTGTGACGACTGGTTTCGACGGAGATCAGCTGAACCGCTGGCTGTCCAACGGTGGCTGGATGCTGACGCGTGCCAACGAGGCCGGAGGGTGGGAGGAATGGCGGAAAGGCCAGGTGTCGGGCTACACGAGCAGCGATCATGGCGCTTTCAGCTTCGAACTCGTCTCCCGGCTCCACTCGCCAGACGAGGGCGCTGATTTCGAGGGGCTCTACACCGAGTTCGAAGAGGCCTTCGTAGCGCTGGCAAATGACGTCTCTGGCTTGATCGGCCAGGAACCTGATCTGTCATCGGAGTTCGACGATCCTGAGCTTCCGGTGCCAGGTCAGTTCGATCGCGGTGTGGTTTGGAATCGAGACGCGTGCCTATTGATGGTCACCTTTCAACACGAGGACAAGGAAGCGCCATTGCGGCTTTCAGTGTGGGCTGTCGCTCCCGCAGCTGAGGATGGTGCGCGGTAATGGATTCAGGCAGTGAGGACCGCGCCATCGCGAAAGTGATGTGGTGGTCGTGGAGCGGGATCGCGGTGCTGGCCGCGATCGTCGCGGTCGTCTCGTGGTTCGCGTGGGAGCCTGATCCTGAGTCGGTGCCACGTGCGCGGGAGTATCGCGACTACGACATCTGTTTGCTGACAGGCGAAGCGGGGCTGACAGACGACGAGGCGAAGGCGGCATGGACTGCGCTGCAAGGCGTGTCGCTTGAGGCCAAGGTGCGGCTGTCATACGTGGCGGTGACCGGCGAGCAGACTTCGGCTCAGGCGCAGAAGTTTGTCGCGACGCAGGTTCAGCAGAAGTGCGGAATCATTGTGGCCATTGGAGAACAGCAGGTCTCCGCGATCGGCGCGGTGAAGGACAAGTATCCGGCGGTGCAGTTTGTTCCCGCCGGGAAGCAGGTTAACGGCAAGGTCCTTGCTGACAAAGTCAGGCCGATGATTCCGGCGAAGTGAGCTTGCGTAGCTGGCCAGCGTCTGAGACGTGTGTCGGCACCGAGTGCGGGTTGCGAGCTGATTTGTCGGAGGACGAGCTATAGCGTGGCGAGCAGCGCGTGGGCGGCGTCTCGCTCCGGGGCCGCGCCGCAAGTCGTGGCTAGCTTCGCCGCCGCCGTAGCGTGTGCACGTGCGGTACCTCGATGGCCTAACACCATTGCGGCCGAGGCGAGAGCCAGCTGCGCACGCGCGTGGATGACACTGTACCCCCGGTCCTCGGCTATCTCGGACGCTGTCGCGGCATGCTTTCGCGCTGTCTCGGTGTCGCCTTGGCCGTGGTGGACCAGCGCCAGTACCCAATGGCTCGTAGCCAGCCCAGCGCGATCGTTGACCTGAGTCATGCACTCGAAGGCCTGTTCGGCGTAGCGGCGAGCAGAAGTCAGGTCGCCAGCCGCCTTGGCCGCCATCGCCATAGCGAGGCAGGCGTTGCCTGTGTTTCGAGGGGTGTCGATCTCGTCCGCGATGGCCAAAGCCTCTCGTGCCGAAGCCTCGGCGGCTTGTGCATCTCCAGCGGCTGCGAACATCTCGGAGAGGCTAACCAGCGCCGATTCCTGGCCACCGCGATCGCCCAGCTCGCGGTAAGCCTGCAATGCTTCCTGGCAGGTGGCGATCGCGTCGGCATTCCTGCCCATGTCGTGCCGGGCCATCGCGAGGGCTAACAGATCGTAGGCAACGGACACGGACGCGCCGTCGCGGCGGTGCAATGCCAGCGCTTCGCTGCAGTAGGCTTCTGCCTCGGCCAAACGCCCGAGATCCATGCAAACGAAGCCAAGGTTGTTCAGAAGCGTTGCGACACGTCTGTCGCTTCCTAGTCTCCGGGCAACAACCAGCGACTCGCGCGTGTATTCCACACTTTCTGCTAGCCGCCCTTCGACGTAGTAGGCGACGCCAAACCCAGATAACGCGGCGCCCTCGCCATTGTCCCAGCCAGCGGCGCGGGCTGATTCCAGCGTGGCCTGGTAATGGTGCCGCGCTGTTTCCTGGTCTCCCCGGAGGTGATAGGCATTGCCCATTCCTAGATGAGCGGCGGAGTGGCCGATCAGATCGCCCTCGGCATCGGCTGCTTGCAGAGCACTGGCTGCGGCCCGCAGCCAGTCTGAGTGGAGCCGTCGAAGGCGGTAATAAGGCCGCATCCCATCGGAGATGTACCAGGCGTGGCGCCTCATGACCGGCGAATCGGCGTGCACGATGAAGGCGAGCATCGACGGTGCCTCAGCGTCTAACCAGGACAGTGCCTCGGCTCTGCTGCTGAAGACGCCCCCCGGGTCTGAGGGAAGGAAGTCCAGGCCGGGGTAGATTAAGGCACCAGCCGCGGCCGCACGGCCGCAATACCAATCACCGAGCCGGGCCAGTGCCTCTGTCCACTCCTGACAGCCGTCGGTGTGCGCAAGCTTTCGCGCGAATTGCCGGAGCAAGTCGTGGAAACTGAACCGGCCCGCCGCATTTTGCTCGATGACATGTGCCGCATTCAGGCAGTCCAGTGCCGTTGTCGCTTCGCCTTCCGTCACCGCGGCGAGGACCGCAAGCGTCTCGGCGGTGAAGTCGGCCGCCGGCAACACTCCTAGCAACCGGAACGCTCGCTGGACGGTGAGAGGGAGCTCCACATAGGAGCGATGAAAGACCGGCTGTACGGCGAACGAGGCGTCTCCCTCGATGGCAAGCGCGTCAAGGGCACCGGTCTCGGCCACCTTCGCCAGGTAGCCGGCCAGCCCCGCCGAGGGCTCGTCCGCGAGCTGAGCGGCGGCGATCCGCAGCGCCAGCGGCAGCCGGGCACAAATTGCGACTAGCTGCTGTGCTGCATCGGGTTCGGCCGCTAGCCGGTCTTCGCCGAGGATGCGGCGCAAGAGCGCCATCGCGTCAGCCTCGGGGAGCGTGTCCAGTGTCAGGCGCTGTGCACCATCCCTGGAAATGAGGCCAGACAAGCGATCCCGGCTTGTCACGAGCGTGACGCAGCCCTGCCCGCCGGGGAGTAACGGCCGGATCTGTTCGGCCGAGCTGGCGTTGTCCAGCAAGATAAGCATGTGCTTACCGGCGACTTCGGCTCGGTAAAGCGCCGCGGCTGTATCCACATCGATCGGGAGCTTCTCAGCTGGTACCCCCAGGCAAATGAGCAACTGCGTGAGCGCGTCGATCGTGCGCAACGGCGGACCGGGGTCGTATCCACGCAGGTTCAGGTAGAGCTGCCCGTCGGGGAAGCGCGCCAGGTTTCGGTTGGCCCAGCGGATCGCGAGGGCGGTCTTGCCGACCCCGGCGGTCCCGGCGACAGTCGTGATCGCGATTGTCGGTTGGTCCTGCGTCAGCAGATCCAGCTGGCTCATCTCTTGGGCCCGGCCGGTGAAGTCCGCGACGTCCGGTGGCAGGAAATTGCGGCTCGGGCTTGCTGCTTGCCCAGACCGGGGTACGTTGCCGCGAAGTACTTGCTCGTGTGTCTCCCGTAGTTCCGGTCCTGGATCGATGCCGAGATCCTGTGCCAGTTGTTCCCGGATGCGGCGGTAGACCTCGAGCGCGTCTGCCTGCCGCCCGTCGTGATACAGCGCGATCATCAGGCGCGCGTGCAAGGCCTCGCGATAGGGATGCGCCGCCGCAGCTTCGGTCAATTCCTTGACGAGCCCAGGTCCCAGTCCGGCCAGTGTCTGGAGGGCGACCAGGCGTTGTTCCTCGAGCCAGCTCGAATGCTCAGCCAACAGCACGGTGTCGTTCACACCGGCGAAAGCTGGTCCACGCCAAAGGTTCAAGGCTGCCCTGAGTGATCCGGCCGGATCCTGGCCGGCCTCCGCCTTCGCCAGCAGGTCCAGAAACTCTTGTGCATCAAGGCTTCCCTGATCTAGGCACAGGCGGTACCCATCAGGGCCACGTGGAACGGTTTCTTCGCCCCCGAGTGCCTGCCTGAGCCGGTGAACATAGACCTGGAGCGTCTTGCGGGCGGTCGGGGGAGGGCTGCCATCCCATAGCGCGTCGATGAGAGTATCTGCGGTGAGAGCTATGCCCGCTTTTGCGAGCAAGATCGCCGTGAGCCGCCGCAGCATCGCACTCGACAGCTCCACAGGCGCACCATCGCGGCGGATGAGAAGCGGTCCGAGCACGCCAAACTCCAGCATTGTCCCCCGCACTCCTTAGCTAGCCTGCTGTGATCGCCTCTTCCAACGGACTGTCAAGATACGACGCCGGGACAACATTTCGCAGGCCGGCCCGGCATCTTCGCGCGAGAGGCGACCTCGACGAACACGAAGGATCGCCAGGCGCTGCCGCCTGATCGGCAGGTCAGAACGCCAGCTGCCGAACCGTCGCTGCGGTTACCCGTATGCGTAGGTCAGCATATTCGGTGGCAGGACGCCCTACTCGCCGACCGGGAACCGCGCCGGGCTTGCTCGCCTGGCCCTCGGGCCGCCAATACCGTTGTACTGCACGGTTAGCAACATCTACGTAGCATCTGCCAAGCGGGCCTTAACGCTGCCGCCGTCACGGCGAGCACGGCTTTGCCGGGGCCCGGCTGGACGAGAGCCAGGCCCCGGTCAGGTCAGCGGAAGGCGTCGGCGTGATCTTGGGCCCAGGCCGCGAAGGTGCGGGCGGGCTTGCCGGTGATCTGCTCGAAATCGTGGCTCACCGGTTCGGGATTGTCCACAATGGAGGCCCAGTGGTTCAGGGCGGCATCGACAAACGTGGCATCGCCCCAAGCGGCGAGCAGACCTTGCCGTGCGTCCTCAACCGGCAATTCCTCCCAGCGCACCTCACGGCCGACTGCGTCACCGATGAGGCGCACCTGGTCGGCCTGGCTGAGCACTTGCGGTCCGGTGAGCGTGGGTCTGGCACCGATCAGGTCGCTGGTGAGCAGGGCTTTGAGAGCGACATCGGCGACATCGTTCTCGTGAACAGGGGAGCGTTTGGCCTCGCCGTAAGGCCAGCGCACCACGCTGTCTGTCTTAATCTGATCAGCCCACCCCAGCGCGTTGACTGCGAGCCCTCCGGCCCGCAGGAAGGTGTAGTCGAGCCCGGACTGGGCAATGAGGTGCTCCAGTTGGCCCCACACCCCGTTGGATTCGGGTTCGCGGCTGTCGTCTACCGCCATCGCCGAGACGTAGACCACTCGCTTCACTCGGCCAGCCAGGATCTCGATCACTGAGCCGGCCGTGTCGGCAGACATGAACGGCCACAACAGGAACACACTGTCGGCACCATCTGCCGCGCGGGCGATGGCCGCAGGATCGGTGAAGTCACCGGTAATCGAATAGGTGCCGTGTACGGGTTTGCGGGCGAATGCCGTGACATCGGCTCCCGCAGTTTTCAGGCCTTGCAGTACATGACGGCCGATGTTTCCGCTGGCGCCGGTGACAAGAATTCGCTTCAAGTTGGTCATGATCACAGCATCAAACGTGAACCTAAGTTCAGGTCAAGCTAGAATCTTCAGATGTCCGCGATCGCTCAGGAACTAACCATCGGTGAGGTGTCGCATCGCAGTGGGGTGCCGGTGTCTGCCTTACGTTTCTACGAGCGCCGGCGGCTGATCGGTGCCCGGCGGACCAGTGGCAACCAGCGGCGGTATCACCGCAGCGTGCTGCGCCGTGTGGCGTTCATCCGTGCTTCGCAGAGTGTGGGAATTCCGCTGGCGAAGATCGCAGAGGTGCTCACGTTTCTGCCCCCGGATGCCCCTCCAACTCGTGAGTTTTGGGTGCGCGCATCACAATGCTGGAGCGAAACGCTGAACGAGCGCATCGCCATCATGGAACGGCTTCGCGATCGCTTCACCGAATGCATCGGTTGCGGGTGCCTGTCGTTCCAGCAGTGTGGGCTGGTTAATCCGCGTGACGTGCTCGGCGATCAGGGACCTGGCGCGCACCTGCTGACGTAACCGGCTTGTGCGCCACCGAGAGTAGCTGGTGTGCACAATGGACCCCCTTGCGGTGGCTAGAACGGCGAGGTTGCCACGGTCGTCTTCGCGGCTGCGTGCAATCTAGCGCGGACGGTAGGTGGCGGGTATGGTCCTGGCCATGCCAAACCTCCCGGACAGGATGGCCGCACTGATGCCGGGAATCCTGGCCGACTTGGAAGCCCTGGTCCGCATTCCCGGAATTGCCTTTGACGGGTATGACTTTGAGCCGCTTGAGCGATCAGCGCAGGCCGTCGCCGGACTGTTTCGCGGGGCAGGCCTGAGCAACGCGCGGGTTGAGCGCATCGACGGGGGTCACCTTGCTGTTATCGGCCACCGTGCCGCTCCTGCCGGTGCGCCGACTGTGCTTTTCTATGCCCACCATGACGTTCAGCCGGTGGGGGATCCGTCGCTTTGGGACACTCCGCCGTTCGAGCCTACGGAACGTCATGGCCGGCTTTTCGGGCGTGGAGCCGCTGACGACAAAGCCGGTGTCATGGCTCATGTTGCCGCCTTGCGTGCTTTCGACGGTGATCCGCCCGTGGGTGTTGCGGTGTTCGTTGAGGGCGAGGAGGAGTTCAGCACCAGGTCGCTGGAGCCTTTGCTGCACAAGCATCGCCGGGAACTCGCCGCCGATGTTGTTGTCGTTGCTGACTCGGCGAACTGGGCGGTGGGTCAGCCCGCCCTGACCACGTCGTTGCGTGGTGCGGTAAGCGCAGTGGTGGAGGTACGCACCGCGACACACGCTGTCCATAGTGGAATCTATGGTGGCGCCGCACCGGATGCGCTGACGGCCTTGTGTCGCCTGCTGGCAACTTTGCATGACGCTGCGGGAGATCTCGCGGTCGAAGGACTCACGCGTGCCTCCCGGTCCGCCATCGACTATCCGGAGCACCGTTTCCGGTCAGACGCGGGTTTGCTGGATTCGGTGTCGCTGATCGGCACCGGGCCCATTGCCGATCGCCTCTGGGCACGTCCGTCGATCGCCGTCCTAGGGCTGGATGCGCCGTCGGTTGCTAATGCACCTAATGCGCTGACTCCTGTGGCGCGAGCCAGGATCTCGATGCGGCTGGCCCCTGGTGACGAGGCGATGCGAGCTTTCGGTAACCTTCGCGACCATCTGTTGCGGCACGCTCCGTGGGGCGCCGAGGTCACGGTGACACACCGTGCTTCAGGGCAGCCGTGGGCCGTTGATGCGATCGGTCCGGCGTTCACGGCGGCGCGGGCGGCTTTCACCGCGGCGTGGGATGGTGTTGCCCCTGTCGATGTGGGCATGGGCGGCTCGATCCCCGTGGTTGAGGTGCTTACGAAGCTTTATCCAGAAGCGACGCTGCTCGTCACCGGTGTCGAAGATCCCGACTCACGGGCTCATGGAACAAATGAGAGCCTTCACCTCGGCGACTTCCACCGGGTCTGCCTCGCTGAAGCGTTGTTGCTGGAAAACCTTGCGGCAACGCTATCCGGCCGGTAGGGGACCCCCGGCAGTGGTGGCCTGTGCCCGGCCGCGTCGGTGCGGTGACAACGGCGAGGGTTGCCGTAGCGGCCCGTGGCCGCCGTTGGGGCCAATGGCTGGCGTCGTGCAGTTGCGCTCACAAGCAAAGCGGTGCTGGCCTAGTTCCGCCAGGCCAACGTAGCCGCGCTTACAACGATTTGGCCGCGGCGAAGGACAGGAACACCACGGTGGCGATCGAGCCCAGGGTGAAGGCCACCATGATCACCTCGGTGGCGGCGGCCAGGACGCGACTGCCGACAGTGCGGCTTACCTTGTCCACATTGGAGGGATTGCGGCTGTCGTAACGGACCTCGATGCGATCGCCTACGGTGGGCACGTGGCCGGGTTCCACAAGGGTAAGAAGAACCGACGGGCCGGCGTCGAGCCGTACGAGGAGACGATGGCTCACGCGCTCGTATTCGTGAATGTCGCGGCGTGTCTCCACCGTTGCCCAGCCGGTGACACCGCGCAGGCGGCGCTGCCAAACCTTCACATAGGACAGTGTCACGCTGAAGGCGAAGATGACCGAGACGCCGAGAAGCACCAGAATCATGGCGCCATTGTGCGCTGATGCTGGGCTTGCGCGATTGTTATCCCGTTGGCTGGACGGTCCTCTATGGACACCGGATCGCCGGCCCACACCTCGCCGGGCTCCAGCACGCGCAGCCATGCGCCAGGCCGGTTCGAGCGGGCGAAGGTTTTCATCCAGCGGGGCTCGCCCATCATGTGCTGAAACGCGATATCGAGGATGCGCCCAGGCACCAACTGCACCATCAGCCGTGGGCCGATGCGCCATGTTTCGCCGATGACCGCGTTGCCCAGATCGAGGTCCTCGGTGGTGATGGTCTCGCCGAAGAGCCCGTTGGGGAGCCGGCGGCTAAGCCGTGCTTGCCACCAGTCGTAGTCGTCCCGGGCATAGGCGTAAACGTCATCGCCAACGGGCACCGTGACCAGGTGGTCGACGGGGTGTTTGCTGAAGCCCGCGCCGGGCTGGGGCAGATTGACCGAGAGGATTCTGCTCACGCCTGGAAGCTAACCACTGCTGGTCATCGGCGCCACGTAATTTCACCGATGGTAGGGTATTCATGATACTCGATCTAAGGAGATCGCGAATGAAGATCAGATCATTAGTGGCGATCGTCGCTGCGACCCTCCTGACCATCAGCGCCGCACCTGCCGTCAGTGCGGCCGAAGCCGGATTACCGGCAGCCACGGGTCCAGTGATCCAAGCCGGCGGATTCGACCTGACCCGGCCCGAAGTAGTGGCAACAGGAATGCAGGTGCCATGGGGCCTGGGGTTCCTGCCCGATGGCAGCGCGCTCGCGGCGGAAAGGGGCACAGCGCGGATCTTCCGCCTGCGTCCCGGCATGGCTCCTGTTCAGGTGGCCACCGTCCCCGGGGTGGTGCCCAGCGGTGAAGCCGGCCTGCTGGGGCTGGCCGTATCACCAAATTACGCGACCGATGGATTCGTCTACGTCTATCACACGGCTAGCGCCGATAACCGCATCGTCCGGTTCAGATTGGACAGTCCGGCCACGGTGCAGGTGGTGCGATCCGGCATCCCCAAGGCGAGCGTTCACGACGGCGGCCGGATCGCGTTTGGGCCAGACGGCATGCTTTACGTGGGCACCGGTGATGCCAACAACACCGCCAACGCCCAGAATCTCAACACCACGGCGGGCAAAATCCTGCGTATGAACCCGGATGGGTCCGTTCCGCCGGGCAACCCGTTCAGCAACTCGGTCGTGTACAGCTATGGCCACCGCAACGTGCAAGGGCTTGCCTGGGACGCGCAGGGACGGCTGTATGCCACCGAGTTCGGCCAGAACACGACCGACGAGGTAAACCAGATCGTGGCGGGCGGCAACTATGGCTGGCCGACGTGCGAAGGCACTTGCAGCAACCCGCAGTTCCGCAATCCCATCGTCACCTGGACGACGGCCGAAGCCTCGCCCAGTGGTGCGGCAATCGCCAACGGAACCTTGTTCGCAGCCGCTTTGCGGGGTACCAGGCTGTGGCTGGTGCCGCTCAACGGAAGCGGCGGCACTAGCGGGCCACCGTCTTCTGAGTTGCAAGGCGCCTATGGCCGAATCCGTACCGTCGTGATTGGACCGGACGGCTACCTGTGGATCGCGACCAGTAACCGGGACGGCCGGGGTACCCCGATCGCCACCGACGATCGTGTGGTCCGCTTCCCGCCAAGTACCAGTGGTGGCACCGTTTTTGAGGACACCTTCGAGACCAATCGCGGCTGGGTGGCCAATCCAAACGGGACAGACACGGCAACCTCGGGCCGCCTCGAACGCGGCGACCCGGAAGCCACCACTTCAGGTGGCGCTACCTATCAGCTGGGCACCACGACGAGCGGCGTTAACTGTCTCGTGACCGGGCGTCTGGCCAATGGTTCCGTTGGTGCCAACGACATTGATGGTGGCAGCACTTCGATGCGGTCCCCGGCTATCGCGTTGCCCAGTGGGCGGCCGTTGACGCTGTCACTGCGCTTTTACTTGGCACACCTGAACAATGCCAGCAGTGCCGACTATTTCCGGGTACGCGTCAATAATGTTGTGGTGTTTGAAAGACTCGGCGCGGCTTCCAATGTCGCCGCATCCTGGCAGACGGCCAGCGCCGACATTTCATCATTCGCCGGTCAGTCGATCACCGTGACGGTTGAGGCCGCCGACGCCAGTGGCGCCAGCCTGGTCGAAGCCGCCGTGGACGATGTCCGCATAAGCTGACCTCTAACCGGGGCCTGGTGTATGCCAGGCCCCGGTTGCCCTGTGCGCCCTCGCGCCCAGAACCCATTGCCGTGCTTCAGACCTCGGGCAACTGCAGCCCGTAGTAGCTCATCACCGGCGGCAGCGGCTGGAAGGCTGAGCGATGTCCAGGCCCGTCGCAGGCCACCCCGTTGGAGCCGGACAGGATGCCGAAGGCGCCATATTTCGATCGCGAGCCGTAACCACCGCGGGTGCTGATAAGCGGAGCTCCTGAGTCGCCCGCGGCGGTGCAGGCGTCGGTCTCGATGAGTCCGTAAACCACGCCCTGCTGGAAGTGGTACGTCGCGTTTTTGGCTAGCACGGTGCCGCATGTCGTCCCCGTGGTCCGCCCGGTCTTGCACACCGACGTCCCGACTGCCACATCGGCCACCCCGCCGATGCGCGCATATCCGGTCTGGAAGGCGACCTCGCTGCGTGGCGTCAACGGGCTGACGTCACTGACTCGCAGTAAGCCGAAGTCAGAGCCGGGGAAGGTGGCAGAGTGGGCTGGCCCGATCATGGCGCCACCCTCGCCCCACCACGGGCTCTGCGCTCCGATTAGGCAGTGGCCGGCGGTTATCAAGTAGAAGGTGCTGCCGTACTGGGTGACGAGGCCCGTGGTGCAGGGGCGGCCGTCATAGCTGTTCATCGCCTGTCCGCCCCTGAGGATCGCGGTGGTCTGCACCGGAGCGGAGCTGACCGTCCGTACAGGACGGTGGCGCGAAACGGCCGCGGTGAACTCTCGCGAGGCGGTGCCGGCCACCCTAACAACTACTTCACCGGTCGCGGGGTCGATCACCGCCGAGCTGCCTACCGGGGCGAGCTCCGCCAGCCGGTCACGAAGTGAGGCACGTGCTTCCGCTGTCGCCGCCATCGTGGGCACAGCCGGGGTGAGAATGATTCCAGCCGCCATCGCGAGGATCGCCAGGCTTCTCGCTGCTACGAAACGCATGCACGCCTCCACCTCATAGAATGTGCATGCATCTATATCAGGGATGGCGATGCCCGGCAACAGTGAGTCTCATCTGCAATGAACGCAGGTGGTCACTGCCGTGAATCCAATGTAGACACCAGCGGTCTGGGTGGGCAGCCGCATACTACATTGATTAGAACGAATGTCCTAAGTGGACGCTTGTCAATATGATCTATGTCTCACTCGACATTGGGTCACTAGGCAATAACGATATGTGAGTCAGAATTCCCGGAGGCCACAATGGAAGGAAGACAAACGCGGGCGTAAAGCACGCGTGCCGACAAGTGATATCGCTGGCATGCGACGGTCAGCCTGAATCCAACGCGAGGATAAACATGCGCGGCTTGTCTGTTGCGGGGCAATTGAGTGCTCACTTAGCAGGGCTATGCGACGTTCTCGGATTGGACCAGTCTGCATCGATTGAGCTGATGATGGACCTCCTGGGTTCCAACGGCTCGCGCCTGCTGTCTGAGCCACCTCCATGGCCGTCCAATGTGGCCGATGACCATACTCCAGTGGAATATTCGGTGGCCTTTAATGGCGCCGAACCGCCGTCGCTGAGGATTCTGGGTGAGGCTCTGGGTTCGCCGCCAAGTGCGCAGGCGAATATGCGTGCCGGCTACAAATTCATTGATTCGCAAGTTACTAAATTCGGCCTGTCGACTAAGCGGCTAAATGCGGTCAAGGATCTCTTCGCCACCGAACAACCCCAAGGCGCATTCGCGCTCTGGAGTTCGCTGGTATTCCGCAGTGGGCGGGCGCCCGAGTTCAAGGTTTACCTCAATCCGGAAGTCAGGGGAGTCGACCAGGCTCCGGCTCTTGTCGGTGAAGCGTTGGACCGTCTCAAATTAGGCGGGTCATACCAGTCGCTTTTGGACCGCGTCATCCGGCCAGGCGAGCTGGGTCTGCAGGACCGGATCAGTTTCTTCGCGCTGGATCTGGACGACGGGCCACAAGCCCGCGTCAAGCTTTACCTGACCCACCACCATGCTGACGTGCACGACATCGCCCGCGCCGCACGTGTGGTCAGCGGTGTCGACCCATCCGAAGTCGCGGAGTTCTGTTCGCTGGCAGCCGGCACCAGCCGCTTCAGCGGCAGGCCGCTGGTGGGTAGTTACACCCTGACGGAAGGCTCTGATGAGCCGGTCGGATACAGCATCTACGTGCCGATTCGCAGCTACGTCAGCGATGACCAGGAAGCCCGCGACAAAGCGGTGGCACTGCTTAAACGCTACGGATTCGACGCCGGGATCCTGGACCAGGCGTTAGCCCAGCTAACGCAACGGCCGCTTCGCGATGGCGTCGGGCTGATACCGCACGTCTCGCTGCGATTAGGCCCGCCGCGGCCAGGCGTCACGGTCTACCTGTCGGCCGAGACCTACAGCGTCTTCCCACCGCGATCGAAACAGATACCGGCGGCTCGCAGCCCAGTGGAGCGTGGCAGCACCCGCACCACGGCGACGATCCGCTGATTGCAAAGGAGTGAGCCATGTCCGTTGATCCGATGAGGATGCCGCCGCCGTACCGCATCAAAGTCGTCGAGCCGATTCCCTTCCTCACCGCCGAACAACGGCAGCAGGCTCTCGCGGACGCCGGCTACAACCCGTTCAACCTGCGGGCAGATCAGATAACGGTTGACCTGCTTTCCGATTCAGGCACCGGTGCCACCTCCGCCGCCCAGGAAGCCGCTGCCGCCGTCGGCGATGAAACCTATGCCGGCGCCCGTTCCTGGTTCCGGTTCCGTGATGAGGTCAGCGACCTCACGGGGTACCCCTTCATCCTTCCGGTCCACCAAGGCCGGGCTGGCGAACGCATTCTTTTCAGCAGCCTGCTCAAGCCGGGCCAGATTTGCATCAGCAACACTCACTTCGATACCACTCACGCCAACGTCGTCCTGGCAGGTGCCGAGGCGAGGGACCTGCCTTGCCCGCAGGCCGCCGATCTCGACAGCGACGAACCGTTCAAGGGCAACATCGACCTCGACGCCCTTGAGGAGGTCCTCAAAGGACCGGACGGCAAACGCGTCGGGCTGGTCCTTATGACGATCACCAACAATGGGCTCGGTGCGCAGCCTGCCTCGATCGCGAATATCGCCGCCACCAGCGAGCTTTGCCGTCGTCATGGCGTGCCGTTTTTCCTTGACGCAGCACGCTTCGCCGAAAACGCGTGGCTAGTCAGCCAGCGGGAGCCCGACTTCCGGGATTGGACGCCAAGGCAGATCGCCACACATGCTTTCGGCCTCGCCGACGGTTGTGTGGTGAGCTTGAAGAAGGACGGGATGTCTCCCGTCGGCGGCTTTATCGGCTTGCGCGACGAAAACCTGCATACGGTATGTGAAGCGAATCTGATTGCTACGGAAGGGTTTTCCACCTACGGTGGGCTGTCGGGACGTGACCTTGAGCGGCTTGCGCAAGGGCTCCGTGAGGTAGTCGATCCCGCATACCTGAGCACCCGTGCCGCATCGACCGCCCGGCTCGCACAGATGATCAACGATGCTGGCGTCGACACTGTTCAGCCGCCAGGAATTCACGCCCTGTACCTCAACGCGGGCCGGCTGCTGCCCCACCTTTCACCGCATGAATTTCCCGGGCATTCCCTGGTATGCCAGCTTTATCTCGAAGGTGGCATCAGATGCGCCGAGCTTGGGTCGCTGTATTTGGGGCAGATGGACAACGAGCACCGGCTCGTGACCCCGGCGCCTTTTGAGCTGGTGCGTCTGGCGATCCCGCGCCGGGTCTACACCGAGGACCATTTTGTGTACGTGGCTGCCGTCCTAGCGCACATCGCCAAGGATCCCAGCCGGGTGCCCGGGCACCGCATCGTCTCCGCGCCAAACCTGTTGCGCCACTTCAAGGTGCGGCTTGAGCCAGCGCCTCCAGTTACGGGCGCCTCGCCAGTTGCCGCAGCCCCTGTGGCTGATGCCGCCGCCGACTCCGCGGTTGACACGGCGGAACCAGCGAAACCTCAGGCGAAGAAGGGTTTTCTGTGGTCACGCGCTAACCGGAAGGCGTGACATCGCGTGCCGGACAAGCCCGATCAGCGCCAGTTTGCTCGACGCCCGATCCCTTGCGTCGCACCACACCAGCGGCACGTCCGCATTCAGTTCCAGCGCCGAGCGGATCTCTTCCTCGGTGTAGGCGCACGTGCCGTTGAACTGATTGACGGCCGCGACGAACGGGATCTCCCGCCGTTCGAAGTAGTCGATCGCTGGGAAGCTGGACTCGAGTCTTCTCGTGTCCAGGAGCACGATAGCGCCGACGGCTCCCTGCGCTAGTTCGTCCCACATAAACCAGAACCGGTCCTGCCCGGGCGTGCCGAAAAGGTAGAGCACCACGTTTGGGCTGATCGTGATCCGCCCAAAGTCCAGGGCGACAGTTGTTTGCGTCTTGCTTTCCACACCTGTGACGTCGTCAATGCCGACACTCGCCTGTGTCAGGAGTTCCTCTGTTGTCAACGGGGGAATCTCGCTGACCGATCCCACCAGGGTCGTCTTGCCAGCGCCGAAGCCGCCGGCCACCACTATCTTGACCGATCTGCGATCCACGGCCATCAGTCCCTCACATCTAGTTCTCTCTGGAGACCGGCGAGAACCATCTCCAGCAGCCGCTTGTCCACGATCTTTTCCTGCGCTGGGGTACCGACGCCCAGATACCCCTGCTCAAGAAGGACATCAACCATCACCTTGACGATGGTGAGAGGCAGATGTAGGTAGGCACCTATCTCCGCGATGGACATCCAGTTGGCGCATTGCCTGACGATCTCCAGGAATTCTGGTTCCAGTCTTCTGGTATCAACTGGCAGCGCGTAGACCTGTGTCGCGAGATCCAGGTCGCTTGCCTTTGGCGTTGTGCGTCCATTGACGAGGACATACCAGGGGACTAGCCGCCCAGCATCAGCCTCGTCGCCGTCCCACACGTCATATGCCATGAACCACGCCTGAGACGCCGTCGGGCGGCAACGTGGAAGCACGTGGTGTCGTGCCGAGGTAATCGCCGATACGCGTTACCAGACGGCTCATCTCGTATGCCACGGTTCCCAGATCGACAGCCTCGTCACAAAGCACGGCCAGGCGGGCGTTTTGCCCGGCGGCGGCGATGAACATGGTGCGGCCCTGGTATTCGATGACCACTTGCTGAACGGGCCCACTGTCGACACGCCGTCCGGTGCCCGCGGCGACGCTGTACATCGATGAGGCACCGGCGGCCAGAATCTCGGCCACGTCTTGTGACAGCGATGACGACTTCTGGATGATCAGCCCGTCGGTGGACAGGACAACCGCATAGGCAACGTGGGGGATCTCTACGAGATCATCCAACATCCAAGCCAGATTATTTTGCATGTCGAGTTTGGTCATGCCTTCCCGCCTTGATCAGCGCTGGTAGCGATTTCTTCCTGGCCGGCGATCCGGCCGTCGGTCCAGCCCCGTTGATAGCGCGCGAACCGGTTGCGTGATTCTTCGGGTGACCGTGCAACGGTGGCCGCTTGCGGCGCTGTCCCCGTTTTTATGGAGCCTTCCTGGCGCAGCTCTGGCGCGAGATGTTGTTGTGGATGCCGTTTAGGCAGGGGCGGGCGTTCAGCGTTTCCTGGATCCGTCATGGACGAACTCATCACTTCTGGCACGGGGGGCCATTGGCTGGGTGCGCTGACGCTGCTAGACGGCTGGGTTTCCGGCTGCTGGGTTTTGCTACTGCCGGGGTGCAGAAAGCCCGGCCAGCTTGAGGCGGGCGACGACAGTCCTCCAGGCACAAGCCCAGGCACATTTTCAAGGCTGAAAGCTTGTGGGGAAGCCGAAATGGCCATCGCCGCGGTGGGTGGGTCAATGCCCAACCCTTCGGCTGGTACGCCGTCCGAATTGGAGATCAGCATCCGGTGTGGCAAGAGGACGACGGCGAGCAGCCCGCCGTAAGCCGACTTGCGCAGGCTCACTTGGACACCTTCACGCTTGGCCAGCTCCGCCACCACGTGCAGCCCGACCTGAGCGCCGTCTTTCAGTTCTGTCACGTCTGGAGTTGGCGCCGATGCCAGCAGCAGATTCGCCCGCTCGATGGCCTCCGCGTTCATGCCCACGCCGGCGTCTTCGATTTCTACCGCGACGCCGTGCCTGGCTTCGTTGCAGGTAACCCAGACTGTTGTTCCTGGCGGGGAGAACGCGAGTGCGTTGTCGAGCAACTCGGCAAGCAGGTGAACCGTTCCGGCCACAGCTTGGCCCACGATGGCCACGTCGGCTGAGTGGCGAAGTGTGATCCGCTGGTAGTGCCGGGCCTCGGCGGATGCTGCCAGCATGACTCGCCGCAAGGGAACTGGCTTGTGGAATCGCCGGCCGATCTGGCCACCTGACAAGATGACCAGGTTCTCCAGGAAGCGGCGGGTCTGAGTGAGCTGATGGTTGATGTCGAACAGCTGGGTCAGCATCTTCTCGTCACCCACGAGGCTCTGCAGGTCTTCGACGACCTTGAGTCCCCGCTGCAGCGGCCGCTGTGGCCGGCGTGCGACACCCATCAGCATGGCGATACCGGCCGCGCGGGCCTTGGCTTCGTTGATGGCTGCCCCTGCTGCCGCCTGCATCGATCTATTGATGACATCGGCGACCTGGCCAATCTCATCGCTGCCATAGTTTTGGGCTGGAAGCTCAGTCGTGAGGTCCACTGGTTCGCGTCTGCGCAGGCGTTCCATGATGGAGGGCAGCCGCTGATCGACCACGTCGGCGGCGTCTTTGCCTAGTTGTGCTAGACGCACGGACAGTGTCTGGTCCACCAGCACCCGTGACTGGCGCACCGCCCACGCGATGGCGGCGATAGCGATCGACAGGGCGATGAGACTTCCAAGCGATGCGGTGATGAGCTGGTAGTTACCTGTCCGCAGCGCCTCGGCCGACACCACATCAGCCTGCAAAATAGTCAAGCCGATCAAATCGTCAGAGACCTGGCGGGTCAGCGTCTCCCAGCGGGCCTTGTCAGCAGGCAATCCGCGGGGCACTCCAGTGCGCCATGCGCCACCGGCGATGACGGCGTTTTCAGCGGCGACAAGTTCTTTCCAGGAGTCGCTGGCTGAAATGCTGCTCAGACGCTGGCGAACGGAAGGCTGAAGGTGTGGTTCGAGGTTTACCAGGCTCGAATGATAGGTGCCCACTAGCCGCGCGAATTCAAGATGATCGGCCGGGCTGAGCGTGCCTGCCGCGAACGCGCCATCAATGGCTGACCCTGCCCGTGACATCAAGTCGCTGGCCCGGAAAACCTCGGTCGCCGCGATGCCGCCCTGGGTCGCCGCGACGTCGGGCACCACTCGGGCCTGGGTATCGAACAAGCTCGTCGCCGCGTCCAGCAGGTCGTTGTAGAAACCGTACGCGTGCTGGCTAGTGACGGACCTGGAATCGATGACGGTCCGGGTGCCGGGAAGTTTGTCCAAGTACGCCGTGAGCGTCTCCCATTTGGACACAATGGAGTCTGGGGCCAGCGCCAACGCGGAGGTGGCAGCGGTCCGCAGCGCGGACACTCCCTCATCGGTCTGCCGCCGCTGATCGGCCAATGTGGTCAGGTCACTCGACGGCTGGGAGAGGAAGGCGACGCTGAGCCGCCGCTCCTGCTGGATCGACGCGAGCGCCGAGACTGCGGGAATGGACACCTGACGCACCGAGTCGGCGACCGCACGGTTGTAGAACCCTTGGAAGACAAGGTATCCCGACGCCACGAACCACAGAAGCACGGCCACCACACTGGGTATGAGGACGAGCCTGATAACGCGGCGTTTAATCGTCTGCTTGCGGCGATCCCGCCGGCGGCGGGGCACCTTCTCGACGTTTTGCGGGGTGAGTCGCTCGCTCGCACTGTCAGCCGTTATATGCGCCAACTTCTATCCAATCATGCGCAGCGAGGGGAAACTTGGGAGCTAACACATTGCAGGCCAGCGATGAAGCACGCTGGCCAAGTGACGTGCAAATGGTACATCTGGCCTGGCTCCAGCACCAGCCGGGTCCCCGGGCCTCTGACCTCGATGTCTGGGAATATGGGCAGCTCAAAGCATATGGCGGGGCCATTTAAGTCCAAAATGGTCAGATGGAATCCAACTCGGACTCGCAAGCCAAAGAAAATTAATACATATGAACATTCAATGGTTGTTGGGTAACCAGCCGCACTATTCTGGCTGGCTGCCGTCGGTGGCGACGTATAGAACCCACATGCCAGGGGGCGCTTATTGCCGTGTGCGGGCGTACTCGGACCAGGACACGCCGAACCCCGCGAATCCAACCGCATCGCATTCGGCTTCGGAGTTGTAGTAACCGTGCACGGAATCCCAGGGCAGCGCCTGGGCGGGTGAAGCCAATGGCGGTGCTGGCAGGCCCAGCAACGCCCCGGCGAGAGCAACAGCGCGCACGCGGCTGATTAGCGAGTGAATAGCAGATGCATAGCGGCGCCTGGCACCTTGAGTCCACACATCACCTCAAGGAGGCGTTATGACGGACAAGGTGCAGCAACCCGTGCAGACCGAGCGCAAGGCGATCAAGGTTGCCGTCCGCCGGCTCGAGAAGCTTGAGACGACTCAGCAGATCCGCTGGGACCTCGAAGGCTAATCGGATGAAGACCCGGGGACGCCTGCGGTCCCCGGGTCGCACCGAGTTGGGAGACAGGCATGAACAGGCCACGCATCAAGGGAAATCACCGGCCGCTGCGCCTGACGCCAACGCTGATAAGCGTCGGGGGCCAGCAGTACGGCATTGGCGCACGCATCGATGATGACGAGGAGGGCACCATCTGGCGGCTGATGTCGCTTATGGACGGCCGCCGCAGCCGCGATGAAATCGTTGCCGAGCTTACCGGCGAGCGGCCAGAGCTTGATGCGGAAAGCCTTCATGAAGCGATCTCCTCGATCGTGGATGCCGGTCATGTCGAGGACGCTGGTGCTCCACGGCCGGCGTCGCTCAGCGCTGAGGAAGAGGAGCGCTACGACAGGGCGCTGAACTACTTCGCGTGGGTCGACCTCACTCCACGCCCATCGCGATTTGAGCTGCAGGCGCGGCTAAAAGCCGCCCGGGTCACCGTTTGCGGGCTTGGCGGGACGGGATCAGCGGTCGCTTCTTCGCTTGTGGCCGCTGGCGCTGGCAGCGTGCGATGTGTTGACTTCGACCGCGTCGAGGTGGGAAACCTTACCCGGCAGCTGCTTTACACCGAGGACGATCTCGGGGCGTCCAAAGTGCAGACAGCGGTGGCGAGGCTGCGCCGGATGAACAGACATGTTCAGGTTACTGGCATCGAACGTAAGCTCACCTGTACGGCCGACGCCGCTGAGCTTATGCGCGAGACTGACCTGTTCGTGCTCTGCGCCGATCAGCCCATGGCCGAGATCCGGCAATGGGTCAACGAAGCCGCGCTAGCCACCGGCACGCCTTGGCAGGTCTCACAGTATGCCGGCCCGATGGCGGTGACGGGCATCTTTGTGCCTGGGCAAACCTGTTGCTACGCCTGCCTTCTGACCGTCAACGACGCCATCGCCCGGGACTGGGGTCAGGTGCCGGGCCTGTTCGAGTCACGCGGGGGACATGCTGTGCTCGGCCCGACAGCGAACCTCACCGGTCATCTGTCGGCGATGGAGGCCATCTACTTCCTCGTGGGGCTGCGGCCGACCTCCCTCGGCCGGGTCTTCCACCAAAGCCTCACCGATCTGACCTACCACTATCTCGTCGCGCCCGATCCGGACAGCACCTGCGCTGTGTGTGGGCGCACGTGACGCCATCGGACACGGTCGCGGTGGCGCATCTCGTGGTGCGTCAGGAAGATGAAGACGAATACCTGGTAGGAGATCCAGATCAAGGGATCTATTTTTCGGTACCAGGTCAAGGCGCACGTCTCATAGAGCTCTTCGCGCAGGGCCACACGATCGCCGAGGCGGCTGACATCCTGCGCGTGGAGACCGGAGCCGACGTCGACGCGCTGGATTTCGCCACCGAGATAGCCGCGGCCGGTGTGGTCGGCGTTGAGCGACCGCGCGGCCGCTTCTGGGCCGTGTCAAAGATTCCCGCCAGATTCGTCAAACCGCTGTTTGGCCGCGTCGCGTGGTGCTTCTACGCCGGCTGCTTCGTAGGCGCTGTAACACTTTTCGTGCTGGAACCCGGTCTGCTTCCCACCTATGAAGACCTGTTCTTCACCCCGAGTGTGCTGCTGAGCATCATGGCAGTCAACGTGCTTGCGCTGAGCCTGACCGGGCTGCACGAGGTGTGGCATGCGTTAGCCGGTGCGGCGCTGGGCGTTCGCTCGACGATCCGGCTCGATCAGCGTGCCTACTTCCCGGTGCTGCAAACCGATCTCACGGGAGTTTGGGCTGTGCCACCGGGCCGGCGGTTTGGCCCGTTCCTCGCTGGGATGGCGATCGACTCGGTCGTCCTTTGTGCCGCTTTAACGGTGAAGTTCGGGTGGACCCGCGGCTGGTTTGATGTGCCGCCCACACTGATCCGGATTCTCGGCGTGGTCGTGCTAACGCTCGTTGTGGGCACGGTTTTCCAGGCGCTCGCGTTCTTGCGCACTGATCTGTACATGGTGCTGCTAACCGCGACGGGCGGACGTAACCTGCACCGGATAACCCAGCTGTCGCTGAAGAAGCGGTTCTGGCGGCTCACTGCCGCGGATGCGGCCGAGCTGGACAATGCTCACCCTCGCGATGTCAGCACCGCGAGGTGGTACCAGATGCTTTATCTTGCGGGTTTGCTCTGGCTGTGCTGGTATGCCTTTCATTTCCTGCTGCCCAGCGCGAGGATCGTGTTCGGCTGGCCCGCGGCCGCGCTGACAGCGGCGCCTTGGGGAAGCGCGGACTGGTGGGAAGCGCTCGCGCTGGCGGCGCTAGCGGCGGTGCAGCTTGGCCTGCCCCTGTTCATCATCATTCGCAAGCGATTGGCGCGACGATGAAGGCAAGGCTGATTGCCATCCTGGCACCCGTGCTCTCGGCTGGGGCGATGGCCGCGCTCGGGCTGTCAGTGGTGGTGGACTTCTCCGTCCGGGAAACGGCGACAGCCCTTTCCTGCGACCAGGTTCCAGGCACCGCTCAGGCCTCGGAGGGCGATATCTTGCTGCGCTATGATGCCGAGCCGCATCCTCCATATAGGACGGTGCCGCCGACCTCGGGTGCGCACTCGCTGCGGGTGCTGGCGACCGGTGTTTACCGGGAGCCGCTACCGGAAGAGGCTCAGGTTCAGGTCTTGGCACATGGTCATGTCCTGGTGCAATACGCCGCCGGAAGCGATGTGCCAGCCTTAGAGCGGATCGCCCGTGGGCACCCACGCAAGGTGGTGATCGCGCCCTATCCAGTGTTACGCCAAGGTGTCGCGCTCACCGGCTGGCAACGGCTGCAACTCCTCGATGACGCCGATCCCGTCGCGATTGAGGCCTTCATCGCGGCCGTCGCGGGGCGATACCGGCACGGCTGGCAAAGTGGCGCAACGGATTGCACGAGCACTGCCGCCTGAATCGTAGGCGTGGAGTACCTGATCCCAGGCCCACCGCATACGTGTGACGGAGCTTTCGGGATGGTCGCCGTACTCCTGAGCGGCTAAGGCCGCGACGTCGTCGATGCTGATTGTTTGCAATGCTCTGCGAACAGCGGCCCGCACCTGGGCGGCGCTCGGCTGCTGAGACGACTGCAGATCTGAGATGAACAGTGCCTCTACGTGAGCGATGAGCGTTTGATGCGACATGCTTTTCTTCCCCGTGTCGTTTTCGCTGTTTCGACTGCTGTGGGGGCCAGGAGCGGAATCCTGGGGGGTGACTCCGCTCCCGACGAGAACAACAATCCTCGTTATCCGGAGCGGAAACATCCGCCACCGCACGTAAAGAAGCGCTCCCAACATGACTCAAATGCGTAAATCGGGCGATTAAGACAAAACACCCAAAGAAGGAATCTGATTCGCATAAATGGTTTTATGCTTCGTTTATGACGTCGAGTGCGGCGCCGCGAGTGCTCGGACGTGAGGCTGAGCTTCGGGAAATCAGCGCCATCGCCGCCCAGGCCTTCGCCGGGGAGGGTGCGGCCATCGTGCTAGAGGGCGAACCCGGGATCGGCAAGACAACACTGCTGGACACGGCGGCAGCGGAATGTCAGCGACTCGGCGCGCGTGTGTTACGGGCCGCCGCTGAGGATCTTGAGCAACGTCTGCCATTCGCCGCCATCGGTGCCGCCCTCGGAGTGCGTACGAAGACAGATGATGCGGGCGCGGCGAAGGTGGCCAGCCTGATGCGCGGCGAAGGTGCCCTAGGGCAGAGCCTTTCAGCGGCAAACCATGAACTCGCGATCGTCGAGGCAATCCTCGACCTGCTGGACCAATGGAGCACCGAAGCGCCCATCGCCCTCATTGTCGACGATATGCAGTGGGCTGACCCGTCCAGCGCGTTAGCCCTCAACCGGATCGGGCAGGCCCTGTCGCAACAGCCGTTGCTGCTGATCGTTTCCGGGCGCTCAACGCCGCGCAGCGAAGCGATAACCGGTCTGGTACGTGGTCTTAGGTCACGCGGCGCCAAGACCCTCACTCTAGGGCCGCTGGATCGTGAATCCCTCACGTCGCTTGCAGAACGGCTGATTGGCGCGAGACCAGGGCCGGTCCTGACCGGTCTGATGGCTGGGGCAGGCGGCAACCCCATGTACGTTGCCGAACTGATCACCGCACTGTCCACTGAGGACGCCATCGACATCACCGACGGCGTAGCCGATGTCGCACCGCCGCTTGCTGGGCGGGTACCCAGATCTTTGATCGAGGTCATCATCCGGCGGCTTGATTTCCTGCCGCACAAGGCCCGCGAGACGCTTCAGATGGCAGCCGTGCTCGGCCCTACAGTCGATCTCACGGAACTCGCGGCGGTGACGGGCAATTCCGTTGCCGTGCTGTCAGAAATAGCTATCACCGCAGTCGACTCCGGACTTTTGATCGACACCGGGACCGACCTGCTCTTCCGGCACGATCTGATCCGCGAGGCGCTGGCCGCGAGCCTTCCCGGGTCGGTGCGCATCGCGCTGAACCTGCACGCTGGGCAGGTTTTGGGTGCCATAGGCGCTCCGGTCGAACGGATCGCTGAACACATGCTGGCTGGCACCTCGATCGACCGCGCGACCATCGAATGGCTGACGGACAACGCCGACCAGCTGATAACCCGCTCGCCCCGCACGGCTGTCACCTTGTTACGCCGCGCGCTGGACAGCGCCGAAGACGCCGTGGCGGAGCAGCTGCGTTTCGATTTGATCCGCGCGCTGCTTTGGGTAGGTGACGCCCACGAAGCCGAACACGCGGTGCGGACAGCTCTTGTCACAGGCCACCATCCGCACCGGGAGGGCGCACTGTACTGGCTGCTGCTGCAAAGCTGTTACCGCCAAGGGCGGCTGGTGGAGGCGAAGGAGGCCGCGGAGCGCGCACTCCGTTCACCAGAATTGACCCAGGGCGAGATCAGCCGGATGCATGGCTTCCTGAGCCTGTGCCACACCGTCATGTTCCAGTTCGACGAGGCTGAGGCGGCAGCTCTGCGGTCCATCGCGGCAGGGGAAGCATCCGGTGACAGGATCGCGATCGGGTACGGCTACGACATGCTCGCCGGGGTCAACATGATGGGAGGCGAGTTCAGCCAGGCGCTAAGTTATGTTGACCGGGCGCTTTCGGCCTTTGGTGGCGCCGCTACAGATCCCGACCAGCATCAGGACCCTTACTATCTGCGCGGCTTCTGCCTCACGATGCTGGATCGCCTGGCTGAGGCGGATGAGGCGCTAGCCACATCCATCCGTGAAAACGTGCGAGTGGGCGGCATCTACGCCGGACTGTCCGGGCTAGTGCGAACACGCATCCGTTTCAGCGACGGGCGCTGGGACGATGCTCTGGCCGAAGTACAGACAAGTCTGGAATCCTTTGACCCGTACCACTTTGGCCTGCCAGCACAGGCAATAGCCGCGATGATCGGGTTACACCGCCAGAGCACGGCTGTTGGCACGCAGAGCATTCCGGCGGATGACGACAGCGCGGGGATGAGGTCGTCCCGGTTCCTCCTCCTGTGGGCAAAGGCGATCGCCGAAGAGACGGCATCCGGGCCGCAGGCGGCACTGGACATCCTTTACCCCGTATGGCGCGACGGCGGTCTGATGGAACACCATCGCGTCATCTACGACATCTGCCCTGACCTCACGCGCCTGGCTGCCGCGGCGGGCGACAGCAAGTGTCTTCGGGAGCTCGCTGCCAGTACCCAGCAAGTAGCCTTCGAACTGCCAAACCCAACCACGAAAGGAATAGCGCAGTTTTGCCGCGGCGTGGCCGGCGGCGACCCCGACCTCATTTTGTCCGCTGCAGCCAGCTTCGCTGAGGCCAAGCGCCCATTGTTTGAGGGGTACGCCTTGGAGCATGCCGCGCTGGCACTAGTCCCGCTGGGCCGGGCGGACGAGGCGCGTAAGGCGCTGGACAGCGCGCTCATGCTCTATGGCGATCTCGATGCCGCCTGGGATACCGGGCGCGCCGAGGCACGTCTGCGTCAGTCTGGTGTGCGCCGGGGCGTACGCGGCCGGCGTGGCCGTCCGAAGAAGGGCTGGGAGTCGCTGACCGAAACTGAGCACAAGGTTCTGGCGCTCGTCGTGGAAGGACTGTCCAATCCCGACATCGCTGCTCAGATGTTCCTGTCCCGGCGGACCGTGCAGACACACGTTTCCAACATCCTCAGCAAGCTCGACGCCCGGTCACGGGTCGAGCTCGCGATCACCGCCGCACGCCGTCCGGACGCCGGGAACACCGCAGGATTTGGTCCTCGGTCTTAGCGTCGCAGTGTCAACAGGCCCGGGCGGTAGGGCAGCAGGCCGTAGTCCATGCCATCGGAGTTGGGCGAGCGACCCTGGTAGAGCAGTTGCAGGTGGCACGGGTCAATGGTCATGGTCTGGTCGGCGTTGACGCGGATCAGCTCGCCGTGGCTGATGTCGTTGGTCCAGGTGGCTCCACTGTTTGCCTTCCCAGCGAAGGGGTTGCTCTCGGTGGCGGCCTGTGGTGTCCATGAGCCGCCCAGGCTGGTGGCCGTGAACGAGCGGAAGTAGCGCCCGCGGGTTCCCATCGCTTCGACGATCATGAGGTATTGGTTGTCGCCCTGGACTTTGTAGACCTGGGGTGCTTCGAACAGGTTGCTCCTCGTGTCACTCATGATCGTCGTGTAGCTCGTGCCGAAGCTGCCCGGGAAGTTTGCGATGGGCATGCTCGCCCGGTAGATCTTGCCGTTGTCGCCGGCGAAGAAGAGGTACATGTTCGTGGAGTCGCCGATGATTGTCTGGTCGATAGGGCCGCTGTCGGAGCCTGAGATGGTTCCGGAGAACAGCGGCTGCGGTGACGACCATCCGTTCGGGTTGGTGGGGTCGCTGGAGGTCCGGTAGATGAAGGGCCACTGCCCCCACTGGTAGGTGAGTACCCAGATGTTCTTGGGGGCGAAGTAGAACAGGCTCGGCGCGACGGTGCCCGAAGACATCGTGTTCTGGCTGGCCGATGCCATGTCCGGCCAGTCGGCGAACAGGCCGAAACTCATTGAGCCCCAGGCTGTTCCGGAGTCGTGGGTGGTGGCGTAGACGAGGTGCTTGCCCTTGTAGGGGGCGGTCGTGAAGTCCTTGAGCGAGACCCAGCCCGGCTTGGGGGTCGCCAGTGCACCCGTCGATTTCCATTGGTACTTCAAGGGAAGAGCGCACGGGCTGGCTGCAGGTGCCTTGGATGGTATGCCGCTGGGGCGCTGGCTCGAAGGAATGCCCGACGGTGACGCGCTGGTGCTCATCTGCGACAGCGACGGAGTGCCGCTCGCGGCCAGTGCCGGTACCAGACTCGGGGCGGTGTCTGGCTGCGACGGGCTGGCGTTGCAACCGCCAGCGGCCGCTAGCAGGGCCGCCACGATGGTGGTTACGAACGCAGGCTTCCGGAGGGGGAGTGGCCGAGCGGGTGCCATGTTGTGGTTCTCCTAGGTGTCAGTCCTCTAACGGGAAGGTCAGTTCTCTAGCGGCGCCCGTGCCGCGCGGCCCGTTCTGTGTGCGCCGCGCGTGCCGCCAACCGGCGGCGTCTCATCAGGATCGCGATGGCAGCGCCAGCGGTTATCAGCACGCCTGCGACGGCAAGCCACATGACGCTGCCGTTGCCGGCGGCGGGCGTGAGGACAGCGACGTCACTGTCTGCCGCCGGGAACGCTGACACCGATGCCGGAAGCGGCGAACTGGATGGCGCTGCTGAGGCATGGCTTGCGGACGCAATGGCGGATCTCGTGGGAGCCGGCGGCACCGCGGGTGCGGTCGTTGGCGGGGTGGTACGGGGTGGCGTGGAGCTGCCCAGGGTGATGCTGGAGGTCCCGCTGCTTTGGTATCCCTCGGTGGCCAGGATCATGTAGTTGAAGCTGCCCAGGTTCATTGCGTGACTGGCCCACGCGTCGAAGTGGTTGCCGGTCGTTATGGTGCCGCCTGTTTTCTTGGACCGCCGGACGCTCCAGTACTGCTGGAAGGTCGCGGTGCCCACAATGGACGGTGCGTCGTATCTCGTCGTCAGATAGATGTCGTACGTGCCGCCATCGCTGCTGACCGTGCCCTTGTGTGTTCCCGTAGGCCGGTAGGTGCCCCAGTTATCGACGATGTAGTACTCCACGAGCGGGCTGGTCGTCCACCCGTAGAGAGTGAGGTAGGCATTGCCCGACGGATTGAAGCTGCCTGAGTAGCTCACACTTTTGCGGCCGCCGGTGCTCCAGCCTTTACCCGCGACGAAGTTCCCGGCGTTGCTCCACGAGGTGCTGTAGGTGCCACCAGGTCCGAGGGTCATGGTGACGGATCCAGCGCGATCGTTCCAGAAGGAGTAGTAATAGCCGTTGTCGTTGCCAGCCTGGTAGCCGGTCTGGCCTGATGTGATGGTGGTGTCCGCGTGGGCCGCGCTGGGCACGATAGTCACGGCCAGCGCTAGCGACAGGGCGCAGGCACCGCGAAGAAACAGCCCGATGCTGGCGCAGGTGAACCGCTTCGGGTGTGCGGGGGTGGTGTTCATTTACGTTTCTCCTTCAGCGCAAGGCGAAGCGAGGTCTCAGCCGTCGCGGGTACGCAGGAGGCGGTGCCTGCGTACCCGCTCGGGCGCTGGGGTTAGGACGGGTCGCCGTACTGCAGGCCGCGTCCATTGGTGCCGATGTAGACGCGCCCGAAAAGGTCGGGGTCGCCGCTGATGACGCCGACGCTGCCGATGCCTCCCCATTGGTGGGCGTCGTCGTTGGCGCGCAGCCAGGTGGCTCCCTTGTCAGTGGAGCGGAAGACTCCTGTGACGGTTTTGATGGTGCCAATTAGGTACAGGGCCTGGTAGGAGGCGCCCGGTGCGGCCTTGCCGAAGCCGAGGGCGGAGGCGGAGGGCACCGTTGTGAGGGTGGTGAAGCTAGCTCCGCCGTCGGTGGAATGCAGCAGCCCCTTGCCACCGGCGGCGATCCACAAGTCCCCGGCGATGCCGGGGACGGCCGTAAGCCGGCCGGAGGGCAGGTTGGTGGCGCGGGTGGTGAAGGTCGCGCCGCCGTCGGTGCTGGCGTAAAGCGTGCCGCCTGCCAGCGAGTAGAAGGTCTTAACCGAGGAGCGGTCAGCGACGACCACGGCGCCGGTGCCCAGGCCGCTGACCTTCGACCAGCTCGCTCCCTTGTCTGTCGAGCGGTACGGGAGCTGTCCGGCTTGGGTCCAGACGATGGTGGAGCCGTCCGCCGAGAGCGCGACATGGCCACCGTTAGCGCTGGCCACTGGCTCCGTCGCGAAGCCCATCCAGCTGCTGCCACCGTCAGTGGAGTAGGCGCCGTCCTTGTCGCCATTGCCAACGCGGACCATCACCGCTGGATTGGACTGGGCGAAGTCGATATCGGTGCTGTTGCCCATCAACGGCGACAGCCGCCCGGCGGGTACCTCGGTCAGGGAGTCGTGACGGAAACCGCCTTGGTCGCCCATGGCGGTGATGACAGTGGCGCCGCCGGGAGGGGCGATGACGTCGAGCAGTGAGGTCTCCTCCAGCCCCCGGGCGCCCGCGGTCCAGTGGCTGGTGCCGCCGCTGTCGGTGGCAGTGGCGTCCTTGCTTCGCCAGATGCCGTTACCGGTGCCGTACAGCACGTGCCCGGAGTCGAAGGGATCAATGGCCAGGGCGGTCATCCAGTGCCCGGTGTGGGTGCCGACGTAAGGAGCGCCGGAGGCGTTCCGCTGCGACTTGTCGGCCAGGGCTTTCCAGGTCGTGCCGCCGTCGGTGGTGCGGTAGATCTCGTCCTCGGGCCACCAGCGGTCCAAGGTGGTGACCATTACCGTCGAGGGCTTTTGCGGGTCGACGGCCAGGCCGGAGAACCCGTAACCGCCCTGGGAGGGGGAGATGTTCTTCCACACCCCACCCGAAGGCGTGTACTTCCAAACCGAGCCCGCCGTCGCGTCCATAGGGCCGATGCTGTTGCTGTAGGACAAGTACAGCGAACCGTCACCGGAGACCACACCGTGCTGCGGCGTTTGGCCGGTGGGCTGTCCGGCAACGGCGTGCCAGCTGCTGCCGCCGTCGGTGGAGCGGTACAGCGGGGTGGAATTGTCGTGGACGCCGACGTAGACAGTGTTGCTGCCGGCTGGGCCGTACGTCACGAAGGAGATGCCCGCGCCGCTGCCCGCCCCGTCCTTGACCGGGAACGAGGAGACCTGACGCCATGTCACGCCATAGTCGCTGCTGCGCCACAGGCCGTTCTTGCGGGTGCCCAGCAGCAGGGTGGCGTGGTTCGCTGGGTCGATCACGAGCCGTTCGCCCGCGCCGCGCCCGGGCTCGTTGGCACCCAGCTTGAACGGCAGATCGGTGCGCTGGAAGGTGCGGCCCCGGTCCGTGGAGCGCAGGATCGCGCCGTTGCCCGCCCACTCGTTGGTGTAGGTGCCCGCCCCGAGGTAGAGCCGGGCGGGGTCGACGGGGTCGGTGGCCACCGCATCGATGCCCAGCAGGTTCCAGTCGTTCTCGCCGACCCAGTCGGTCAGCGGGATCCACTGCGCGGACCCGCTATCCCAGCGGTAGGCACCGCCCATGTCGGTGCGTGCGTACAGCAGACCTTTCTCCCGCGGGTTGAACACCAGCCCGGTGACGTAACCGCCGCCCACCACCTGGGCGTTCTTCCACACGTATGGTCCGGTCGCGGCCGGGGGCGGTGCCGCGGTTTCGGGTGCCGGCGTCTCGGCCGGGGGCTGCACGCCAGTTCCCGTCTCGGTGTCCGCCACTTTCACCAGCTTCCACTGCTGGTTGTTGCCGCCGTGGCTGGGCCACTGGATGACTGCCGCGCCGTTGGCCGTGGAGTATTCGTATACGTCCAGGACCTGGCCGCTCCTGCGGGAGGTGAAGGTGACGGCATCGGAACCGCTCACATCGTCGATGCGCCACTCCTGGGAGGCGGACGAGTTGTCAGTCTGCTGCTCGGCGGGGGCTGCGTTGGCGGTCGAATCGCCCGCTATGCCTAGCACTTTGCCGCTGTTGCGGTTCACCAGCTCGTGGTAGCCGTCGCTGGTAGATCTCAGCTTCCACTGCTGGTTGGCGGTGTTCTGGTCGGTCCATTGCTGGATGCGGGCGCCGTCGCCGGTCGAGAAGGCGTTGACGTCCAACGCTTTGCCGCTGCGCACGGAAACCAGCCGGTAATAAGCATCGCCGTCGACCGCCGCGGCCAGTGAGTACTCGTGAACGAACAGGAAGTAAGGCACGAGAAGGACGGGTATGCCGAGCAGCAGGACGGTGGCGGTCCAGCGACGGCGGCGATGACGCCCGCGGCGCCAGCCGTTCGTGAGGCCTTTCATGGCGGGGGTGTTCTCCTTCTGCACGTGTTTGCTAGGGGGGAGGCGGTTATGGCCGGGTCACGTCCACGGCGATGGGTAAGAGCCGGTCAATGGGCAGATCCGGGTTGACAACCTCAGCCCGGGTAGATCCACATTTGCTCTCTGGTCTTCTGCCACGCTTAGGAGATGTCTCTCCCGGGCCACGGATAACACAAATTGACTCCCCAACCTCGGCCCGCTTCTTAGGCATTGCCCTCAGCTCACAAGTGGCGCCCCAGCGGATGTTAACGTTAACAACCGCGCGGGCTTCCTGAGGAAGATGCCTACCTTTGTGGATCAATTCGTGGGTTTCTGCAATGTCGCCCCGCCACGTGCATCTCCTACATCAGAGGCCGGGGCGAGATGCCGGTGGAATGCCTGAAAGGTCGATGAGATGGACGAAGGGATCGGGTTCGATCCGGCGGTGGTGGCCGCGGCGATGGGTGGGAGTCAGACAGCTGTCGATGATCTTGTGGTGGGGTGCCTGCCGTTGGTGTACAACGTCGTCGGCCGGGCGATGGATGGGCATGCCGATGTCGATGATGTCGTGCAGGAAACCATGCTCAACGCGCTGCGCGGGTTGCCTGATCTGCGTGATCCGCAGCGTTTCCGGTCGTGGCTGGTGGCGATCGCGATCCAGCAAGTGCGTGGGCGGTGGCGAAGCCTGGGCCGTTCGCCGCGGCGCGCCGACCTGGATGTAGACGTCACCGATCCTGGGGCCGACTTCGTGGACCTCACTATCGCCAGGCTGGGTCTGCAGGGACAGCGCCGCGAGGTTGCCGAAGCGACCCGGTGGCTCGACGAAGACGACCGTCAGTTGCTGTCTTTGTGGTGGCTGGAAGCCGTAGGTGAACTGTCTCGCTCGGATCTGGCCGGGGCGCTGGAGGTGACACCCGCACAGGCGGCAGTGCGGGTGCAGCGGATGAGAGGGCAGCTGGACGCGGCCCGGGCGATCGTGCGTGCGCTGCGGGCAGCCCCGCAATGTGCCCAGCTTGCCTATCTGAAACGGGGCTGGGATGGCGAGCCTTCGGCGTTGTGGCGCAAGCGATTCGCCCGTCATACCCGCGAATGTGGCCGGTGTGCTGGCGGCTGGGCCGATCTGGTTCCGGCTGACCGGCTGCTAGTCGGGCTGGCCCTGGTCCCGCTGCCGCTGGGGTTTGCCCTTCCGGCGTTGCGGGCTGGTGCTGGCCTCTGGGGACCGGCGGCAGCTGGTCATTCACACGGCTGGCTCGCGAAGATCGGACCTGTACTGACCGCGAAACCGGCCGTGGCCGCCGCGGCCGCCGTCTTGGTACTCGGCGGTGGTGCCCTTACCGCCTATGGTCTGGGAGCGTTCGCGGCGACGCCTTCTGGCGCGGCATTCAGGCCCGCGGCCGCGACGCCAGCGCAGCCGAGTGCCTCCGCGAGCACCGGCACCTCACCATCACCGGCGATAGCCAGCGCATCGCCAGCGGGCTTGTCCTCCAGCACGTTCGGGTTGCTGGCCCCAGGTGCCAAGCTGCCATCGGGTACGCAGTGCGCCACCGCTGTGCGCACCAAACCCATCCCCGAGAACAAGTCGGTCAACGCGGTCGCTAACCAGACCAAGGGGCACACCGTGGCGGGAGCCAGCGGTCAGCTGGCCCGTGTCGACGGGAACTTCACCGGCACCACCGAGCAGATCCTGCGCTGGGCCGCCTGCAAGTGGGGCATCGACGAAGACATGGTCAAAGCTCAGGCCGCCATAGAAAGCTGGTGGCACATGGACAACAAAGGCGACCTGGGCACCGATTCCTCACGCTGCCCTCCAAACCATGGGCTGGGAATGGACGGTACCCCGGGAAAATGCCCGGAAAGCTACGGAATGCTGCAGGTCCGCTATCCGTACAATGTGGACGCATTTCCTGGCGTCGAAACGTCCACGGCGATGAATACCGATTACGTGTTCGCCGTCTGGCGGTCCTGCTTTGAAGGCAAGATGACCTGGCTTAACACGGTCGAGCGCGGATCGTCGTACGCCGCTGGCGACGCGTGGGGCTGTATGGGCGTTCATTTCTCGGGCCGCTGGCACACCGATGCGGCTGAAGGCTACATCGCCCGGGTCAAGGACTACCTGGCCCAGCGAATCTGGACCACACCCAACTTCCAGCAGCCCTAGTCGCGGATTCCCGTTGAGCGAGCAGCCTCCCGGGCTGCTGAGCTGGTAGAAGACCGCCGGTGGTCCATCGCTGTGGCGTCGCGCGTTGGCTCATTCCAAGTGAATGCCGTCCTCGGCATACCAAGTACGGGAGAGGCGCAGCCGTACCAGGGCCGCATCAAGGCGTCCATCGCGGCCGGCTAGCGCTGCCTGGTGAAGCAAGCAGCTCGCGCTCGCACGACAGACCCGCCCGTGTGGCATCCCGGCGAAGAGGTGCCAACCCGGCCCCCTTCGAAAGAGATGGGGTCGGGTTGGCACATCGGCTTACTTGAGCGCTACACCACCTGAGTTGCGGTACGCGATCGTCTTGCTGATCAGGTTTCCGCCGTCGGTCTCGGGTGTTGTCTGTTCTGTCCACCCCGCACCAAAGAGCAGGGCGGCGACGTGTGCGTTCGCCACCTGGTCCATGTGCCCTAAGAACCAGTCCACCTTGTCGTCTTTGTAATGGCCGGGGGTGTTGTTCTGCGCCATGTTGCCCACGGGAATCTGCCACAAGACCACCGGCTTGCCCACCGCCTCTGCCATCGTCTTGTAGAACCGCAGCGCGGCAGCGGCCTTCTGCTCGGTCCAGAAGGTGTTCCGGCTGCCATGAGCCGGCAGCGCGTACCAGCCAGCGTCGCGGTCCGACACGTCGCAGACCACGAAGTCGCCGTTTCGGGCCCCGAGATCGGCGTAGTCATTGACGCATTTCTGTATGTTGCTTTCCCAGTCAAAGCAGGAAAGGTGCAAGCCGACGGCGGCGTTCGGCGCGTATTTGCGTGCCATCGCGATCAGGCAGCGGGCCAGTCCGGCGGCGCTGTTTTCCTGCGATCCGCAATCGGCCGGATTCGCGCCGGAGACCTGCGCGGGAACCTGGTGCAGATTGCCTAGCGACCGGGCAAAGCCCCAAAAATCTGGCTCAAGGTCGATCCCGGCGTGCGAGTTGCCGATCTTCTGCAGGAAGAAGCGGTAGTCATTCAAATACCGTGTAAGCAGATCTAGCCTGTTGATGGCCACGACCTCACCCGGACCATCGCCCTGCCCCGCCGCATCGCCGAGGTCGCGCAACGAGTACCAAGTAAAGAAAAACTTCTGCGGGCGCGAGCGGCCCTGGTACGTCGCCTGCGCCGCCTGCGCCAGCCGGTAGGTCACGTAGGTGCCAGGCGCCGTGGTGCTGCCGTTCCAGCAGCCCCACCAGCCCGTCCACGCATCTTGGCAACGCGATGCCGTGTAGTACTCCGGCGAGGGTGCGGGCTGGCTGTGCACGTAGGCGTACCGCATGTCGAACGGCGCGGCTTTCGCCGAGGAGTCGTCCATGGACGCGCCGATGAGCACCGTGCTGTTGCCCATGAAACGTTTCGCCGAGCTGCCACCGGTGGTGCTCCCCTTGGCCGGGGCGGTTGAGCCTGACGTGGCCGGGGTGGGTGAAGCCGGCGTGGTCGGTGACCCTGCTATATCCCCCGCACCCCGTTGGCTGCTGGGGGCTGGTGTGGCTGTGGCATCCCCACGATCGGGCGGCTCAGCGCAACTGGCGACTAGCGCTAGCATCGCCGAGACGGCACCCGCCAACGCGAAGCGCCACCGCCGGTGCGGGTTTAGAGCTGGCATATCAATCTCTCCTTGCATTCCAGCCGACCAGACGACCTTTAGTGGTCCGGCAAACCGGAAAGGTCGCCCGGCGATGCTGAGAAAAATTTGGGCGTTGAGGTGCGTGCGCAGGGCCAGAGTTGGCCGTGAATCGCCCATGCGATGTGCGCCGAAGTGAAGCAACGCAGCCGAACTAGCACGGGCACTACAGTCACAGACCTTCACGAGCAGCCGTGCTGGAGAACCAGTGTGGGATCGGTGTTCTTCTTCGACGGATGCTCTCTGGTCTTTGCGTCACGCTTAGGAGATGTTTTCCCGGGCCACGGATAACACAAATTGGCTTCATCAACCTGAGCCCGTTATTCAGACCAGCTACGACGCGGGTAAAGGGGAGTATCGGGCCTGATTACCGGCGCCGCTCAGCCATGGCCGTTGACGTCGAGGCTTCGCGTTGGTACGCGTGCCCGAGGGTTGGACGCGTTCTTGTGCCGGGTGTCCATCGCGGACACCATGGATCGCATCTAGGTCGCTACTGCCGATGGCAAGTTCGAGGGCACATGAAGCAGTACCTTGAGGACATTGCCGAGGCGCTGAGGGCGCCTGGTGTGGTGCTGTTCGTCGCCGGAGCCGCGGGGATGGGCAAGAGCAGTGTCATACAGGCGGTACTGAGCTCGATGCCTCACCTGCGATGCACGGTAATCAGTTGCCTACCGGGACAGTCAGACGAGGCTGCGTTGCATGACATCGCAAACCTTGTGGCAGAAGGCCAGACGATCCTTATCGAGGACGCTCACTGGCTTGACCAGGCGTGCCGGGCGGCCTTACTGAGGCTTATCGCCCACATGCCGGGCACCTGCCGGATCGTTGTGACGTACCGGCCAGACGAGCTGACGGTTGCGGGTCTGCCCCTCGGCGCGGAGCCACGTGCCGCGGTGGGTATACGGATCGCCGCTGTGGAACTGCGGCCTATGAGCGTCGAGGAACTTACGGCTTTCGCGCAGCCGGCTTTCGATGTTGAGGTTCGCGCGTCCGTGCTCGCCCCACTTGGCCAGCTAAGCGGTGGCGTAGCGGCCCTCGCGGCGCATTGTGTGCGGGCGGCAGCCAGCGGGCAGGGTGATCCCGTGGGGGCGATGGAGTGTGCCGGGCTGCCAGCAGCGTATGTCCAGTGGCTGCACAGCCGTTTGACCAGAATGCCTGCGGCGCAACAGTCGGTGCTGTACGCGGCGGCGGTGGCCGTGGAGGTGACCGATGTTGTGCTGGCGCAGGTGGCTGAGGTTTCCGCTGCCGAGTTCGACGACGCGGTGACCGTTCTGGTACGAAGCGGGCTCCTGGTCACCTCGCCGGGTACGAAGATCGCGGCTGAACTGGTGCGCCGCTGGTTGTATCAGCAGATTGCGCCAATGAGGCGGGCGCATCTGCATGCGTCGGCGATGAAGGCACTGTCCATTCACGAGCCAGCTGACCGGGCCGCGCTGGCCCGGCACAGTGGGCTGTCCGGGGATTGGGCGGCGGCAAGCCGCTTTGGTGAGGAGGCAGCCGAACAAGCCATGCTCGCGGGTGATACAGCGGCCGCGCTTGGCTTGCTTGAGCAGCTTGTCGCTCAGGCACCGGCGGGCAGCCCGGCGCGGGTACGTCTCGCGGTAAAACTGGCCCGCCTCGCGCCGCTGAGTGTGCATCGTGAGGAGACGTTCGTGCTCCTGCGCGACTTAGTGCGTGACGAACGTCTGCCTGCCGGGATTCGCGGTGAGATCCGGCTTGATTTTGGCCTTCTGCTGATGAATCAGATGGGCCACGGTGAGGATGGCTGGAAGGAGATCACCCGGGCGGTCTCGGAGCTTCGCCGCCGCCCGGCCCTTGCCGCGCGGGGGATGGCGGCGCTGGTGGTGCCGCACTGGGGCAGTTGTCACGTTGATGAACACCGTTGGTGGGCTGAGCAAGCCAAGCAGACGGTGGCCCGGGCGCGTCACCCTGCCATCGCTACCGCGGTGGTGGCCAATGAGCTGTCGCTGCTGATGAACGTGGGTGATCCGTCCATTTGGGAACGGGTGCCGCAGCTTGCCGATCATGAAGGAAGTGTGGCGCAACGTCAGCAGGCGGGGCGCGCGTACTGCAATCTGGCCGACGCGGCGGTGTGGCTGGGGCACAGTCAGCACGCGGCACGGTTCTTGCGTGAGGGCCTGCGTTTGGCTGTTGACGCCGGTGCCGCGTATGCGGTGGGGCTGGGTAATGGGACGCAGTTGCGTCTGGAGTTCGCCTTGGGCCGGTGGGCTGATTTGGGCCGGCGTGCTTTGCGGTTGCTGGGTGAGCCGGCTGGCTGGCCGGTGATCGCTGATGCTCGTCTGGTGCTGGCGCAGCTTGCGCTGAGCCGAGGCGAGTGGGCCGAAGCACTGGGGCTGCTGGAGGTGCCGGGTATGCGGGAGCCGCACATCGGTTGTGCGCCACAGCTTTGCGCCGCCTCGGCGGTGCGGATCACCTCTTTCGCCGCGACGAAGCAGCCGGGTCTGGCCGGGCGGGAACTGGCGATAGCGCTGGATCGCTTGCGTACCAAGGGGATTTGGGGCTGGGCGAGCGATCTGCTGCACGCCGCGGTGCCATTCCTGATTGGACAGGGCCTGGCGGCGGAGGCCGGTCAGCTTGTCGACGAAGTGGCTCAGCAGATTGCGGGCCAGGACACGCCTTTGGCTGAGGCGACCGTGCGGTATTGCCGGGGTGCACTTTGTGAGTCGGCCGGTGAGCTATCTGAGGCAATCAGGTGGTATGAGCTGGCCGCGGCCGAGTATCAGTCGATCGACCGTCCCTATGACCAGGCCAGAGCCGGCGAGGCGGCTGGCCGGTGCCGGCTGGCTTGCGGTGAGCACGCGGAGGATCAGCTTCGGGCTGTTGCCGGCCGCTACGCCGCGCTTGGTGCGTCGTGGGACGCGTCTCGCTGTGGGCATCTGCTGCGCCGCTATGGTGCCGTAGCCCCGCGGCCGAGACGTGGCCGGCACGGATATGGCAGCTCGCTTTCGCCTCGGGAACAACAGGTGGCCCGTCTGATGGCACTTGGCCGCACCAACAGGGAGATCGCCGAAGTGCTGTTCCTGTCGCCCAGGACAGTGGAGCTGCATGCCGCGCGGGTGCTGCGCAAAATGGCCGTCAGTGACCGGGCGGAGCTGCCCGGTCTGCCCGAACCGGAGTGACGGCTTCGCATTTGATACGTACCCCTACGTATATGGACCGCAATTGTCCGGCCAGGACATCGATCGCAGGGTGTTTGGGAGCGCGGCCATGTCCCCGCGCCACCACCCCCTCGTGAAGGACCGACATGCGAAGACTCAGAACGCTCCTCACCCTCACCGCCGCGTTGTTCCTGGCTGGCACCACCCTGGCGAGCACCGGGACCGCGATGGCCGCGAGCCAGCCGGGTACGCCAACGGCATATGTGGTCGTGTTGCGCGACAACACCGATCCGTCTGCTGTCGCCGGGGAGTACACCCGGCGCGGCGGCCAGCTGCATCACGTCTACCGGCACGCGATGAAAGGTTTCGCGGTCACTCTGGACGCCACCTCGGTGGCAGCGCTGCGCCGGGACCCGCGGGTGCTGTCGGTGGAGGCCGACCAGGTGGTTACGATCGCGGCCCAGGATGTGCCAACCGGGATCCGCCGTGTGTTCGCCGACGACAACAGCAACCTGAAAATCAATGGCCAGGAAGACTTCCGCGCCGACGTTGATGTGGCGATCCTGGACACCGGTGTCGACTTCGATCACCCCGACCTCAATGTCGTGGCCCGCACCGACTGTGCCAACCGCACCTCCTGCGTGAACAACAGCGGCGATGACGCCCACGGCCACGGTAGCCACGTCGCAGGCACGGTCGGTGCCATAGACAACGGCATCGGTGTCGTCGGCGTCGCACCAGGCGCGCGTATCTGGTCGGTCAAGGTTTTGGGCGACAACGCCAGTGGCACTCTGTCGGGAGTGGCTGCGGGCGTTGACTGGGTAGCAGCCCGTGCCGACGAGATCGAGGTCGTCAACCTCAGTCTCGGCTGTGACGGCTGCACCGACAGTGCGCTCACGACGGCCATCACCAATGCGGTGAACAAGGGGATCGTGTTTAGTGTGGCGGCGGGCAACAACACTAAGGACGCCAAGACATTCTTCCCGGCCAACCACCCGGACGTGATCACCGTTTCGGCGCTGGCCGACTTCAACGGCGAGCCGGGTGGCGGCGCTGGCTCGACCTGCCGTACCGATCAGGACGACACCCTGGCCAGCTTCAGCAACTTCGGGCCCAGTATCGAGATCGCCGCGCCTGGTACCTGCATCTACTCAACGTACAAAGACGGTGGGTACTCCACGATGTCGGGCACGTCGATGGCCGCCCCGCACGTGGCTGGTGCCGCGGCACTGCTGGCTTCCGGCAGCGGCAAACCCGTTAACCGGCAAGGCGTTCAGAGCGTACGTGACCGGCTGTTGGAGACCGCCAACACCAACTGGGCCGACGACTCGGGCGACAACGTCAAAGAGCCGCTCCTCGACGTCAGCAGCGCTGCCGATTTCCCCGGTGGCGCACCAGATCCCGGGGCTCCGAACGCGGCCTTCACGTTCGCCTGCACGACCGCGAACAACACGTGCACCTTCGACGGGGGCACGTCGAGTGACCCTGATGGTTCCATCGCCAGCTACGCGTGGGAGTTCGGTGACGGCACTACCGGTACGGGCCGCACCACGTCCCGTACGTACCAGCAGTCCGGCAGCTACAGCGTCAAGCTCACCGTCACCGACAACAGTGGCAAGAAGGACGCCGTGCGCCGTGAGGTGAAGGCCGGAGACCTGCCGCCTACCGCGTCGTTCACCGGCTCGTGCTGGCTGCCGACGTGTCAGTTCGACGGCAGCGCGTCCAGCGACGGTGAGGGCGCGATCGCCTCGTACCACTGGGATTTCGGTGACAACACGACAGGCACGGGCCGTACCACGTCACACACCTATCCCAACGTCACCCGCCTGTACCAGGTCGCCCTGACCGTCCGCGACAGCCGTAACCAAAGCAGCGCACCGTTTACCCGCCAAGTCCGTTGCTACCAGGCCTACCAGAGGCCGCAGTGCTACTGGATCAACTTCTGAACAGGAGCGCCAAGGAGCGGTGTCCTTTCCCTGGGGGAGGGACACCGCTACTTTTGTGCCCCTCGAATGTCGGGCGAGGTCGCGAGGTATTGACTTATCGATGTCAGCCACTATGCTTTGGGAGCGTTCCCACGGGTTCCCGCTCTATCAGAGGAGAACTCGGTGAAAAAACAGTATCGAGCGCTGGTTGCTGCAACATGCGCAGGCGTGCTTGCGGCTTCTGGCATGGCAGCCCTTACGCTGCCGGCATCTGCCGCCCCGACAGCGGGGTGCGCGGTCGATTACACCGTGCAGAGCCAGTGGCCTGGCGGGTTTACCGCCAACATTGCGATTACCAACCTGGGCAGTCCTATCACGAGCTGGACATTGAGCTTCGGGTTTCCCGACAGCGGCCAGAAAGTCGGCAACGGCTGGAGCGCTACCTGGTCACAGGACGGCGCACAGGTGGCAGCGGAGAGTATGAGCTGGAATGGTGCGCTGGCAACGAATGCCTCGGCCTCTGTCGGCTTCGTCGGCTCCTGGATCGGCCAAAATCCCGAGCCGTCCTCATTCGCGGTCAACGGCACGACGTGTACCGGTTCGGTGATCAGCCCCACAGCGAGTCCTTCGTCGTCGCCTACGGCCAGCCCGACTCCCAGCCCGTCCAATCCGTCCGGCCCGGCCCCGCAGCTGCGGGTATCAGGCAACAAGCTGGTCACCTCCGACGGCACACCGTACCGGCTGCTGGGAGTAAGCCGTTCCAGCGGTGAGTACGCCTGCGTGCAGGGCAAGGGACTGTGGGACAACGGCCCGGTCGACCAGGCGTCGGTCGATGCGATGAAGACCTGGAATATCCACGCGGTGCGGATACCGCTCAACGAAGAGTGCTGGCTTGGCCTCAACGGCTCGCCCAGCGGTGCGGTGTACCAGCAGGGCGTCAAGGACTACGTCAGCCTGCTTGTCGCCAACGGCATCAACGTGATCCTGGATCTACATTGGACCTGGGGGGCATGGACCAACGGGCCGGCCTGGCACTGCACCGACGTGCACGCGACATGCCAGAAGCCGGTCCCGGATGCCCAGTACGCTCCGCAGTTCTGGGCCAGCGTCGCCAGCACCTTCAAAGGCAACAACGCCGTGGTCTTCGATCTGTTCAACGAGCCATACCCGGAGGCCGGCGCCGACTGGAACAAAACCCTGGGATGGCAGTGCCTTCGCGACGGCGGCACCTGCACCGGCATCTCCTACGAAGTCGCCGGCATGCAGGACCTCGTTGACGCCGTGCGCGGCACCGGCGCCACCAACGTCGTCATGGTCAGCGGGCTGGAATGGGCCAACGACATGCGTGAGTGGCTGCAATACCGCCCGGCCGACCCAACCGGCAACCTGGTGGCATCGTGGCACGCCTACAGCTTCAACGCGTGTGCCAGCGCCGCATGCTGGGACAGCCAAATCGCACCACTGGCCCAGCAGGTGCCCGTTGTGCTCGGTGAATTCGGCCAGGACAACTGCGGCTTTGACTACATGCAAGGCTTGACGAACTGGGCCGACACGCATGGTTTGTCCTATCTGGCCTGGACGTGGAACCCGTGGGGTTGCACCTCGGGTGCCGTCCTCATCAAGGACTGGGCCGGCACCCCCGAACCGGGCGTCGGCGAAGGCTACCGCGCTCACCTGCGCGGCCAGAACCCTTACCCCACAAGGTAACGCAGATCGATAGCGGTGCCAGTGGTATCAGGACGGTGAGGTTCCAGGACACCGGTAACGGCAGTGAGTAGCCATCAAGGGGTATGGCGTGGTGCGCCGTACCCCTTGATGTAAAAGCTAATCGCGCGGATACGGACGCAACGCTGCTTCTTGCATGCCCGATGGGGGGAGCGCTGACACCTTCAGGCCATCCCATGTCTGTGCCGCAACTGGGTCCGGCTGATTCTGAACGCAGAGCTGTGAGCTGCTATGTCTCTCAGTCGCTGGACAACAGCAAGAGTGACAGATATATATTCATCCCATTACCTGTGTTACCTCGGTGTCGTATTCCGCTACGCGATCACGGCTTGAAATTCATGATGGATCTCCATTTTGGACGAAGGCGCCTGCCCACGACGGGATCCAGCAGGAGCGGCAAGCGAAAGGAACATCACGTGAGGTCAGCCTTTTCCACCGCTGGACGGTCGCTGATGGCAGCCGCGGTGCTCATTTCCGCCGCGCTTGCGGCCATCGTCGCCTACCAGGTACCGGCTTCGGCCGCGGCCCAAGCGACCTACTACATCTCCCCGAGTGGCAACGATGCCAACCCCGGAACGATCGCGTCACCATGGAAAACCCTGCAACGCGCGCGGGACGCCGTCCGCACGGTGAATGCGAATATGACCGGTGATATCTACGTGTATCTGCGCGGCGGAACCTATCCGGTCAGCAGCACGATCGAGTTCGGGGCGGGTGACTCCGGCACCAACGGTTACCGGGTCATCTATGCCGCATACCCCAGCGAGATTCCAGTCCTCGACGGCGGGGTTCAGGTGACCGGCTGGACGCAGCACAGCGGCAACATCTGGAAAGCCCCGCTCGACCGCGCCAGCAAGCTGCGCACGCTTTATGTCAACGACAAGCGGGCCTTCATGGCTTCCAAAACCGTCAACTCGGCGGGATGCCACGGAACCTACAACATCACGGCAGGGCAAGCTCCGTGGGCCTGGGAATCAGGATCGCAGTGCGATGGCGCCCGGTACAGCCCCGCGGATTTTCCGGCCATTGCCCGCAACCACGATGATATTGAGATCGAAACGGGCACGACCTGGACCACGGCCATCGTGGGAGTTCGCCAGGTGACGACCGATGGTGCCAACCGGGTAGCGCTGTTCCAGCAACCGGGCGCGGCCATCGCCCAGGGCGCGTTCAACGGCAACGCTCAAGTCGGCGGATCACACAAGCTCATGAACGCCTATGAGTTCCTGGACACGCCGGGTGAGTTCCACTTCGACAAGACCAGCCGGACCTTGTACTACTACAAGGCCAGCTCGGAAAACATGGCGACGGCAACGGTTTTCGCGCCAAACAATGTGACCACGTTGCTGCGGATCGCTGGTACGTCCACGAGTAGTCACGCGCGCAACATCACGTTGTCTGGCCTGACGGTGCAGCACTCCGACTGGAACCTGGTCAACGTGGCTGGTTCGGTATTCAAGCAAGCCCAGCAGGGCAATCTGGGCGCCAATGTTTACGCCAAGGGGAACTTCCACGTCTACTACTACCGCAACGTCGACCTCACCCCGGGCATTATCGACATCCAGAACGCCGACGCGATCGCGCTGCAGCGCAACCGGATTCAGCACACCGGTGCCGACGGGATCAGCATGGTCAACGACGTGCAGAACACGCAGCTGACCGGAAACTTCACCAACGATATCGCCGGAACCGCGGTCACCGTGGGCCATCCCCAGCACGTCTACATCGGAGACCACACCTCGTCTAACCGCGAGAAGTATCCCGTTCAGGCGGAGGGACTGCCAAAGAACATCGAGATCAAGAACAACTACCTTTACGACAGCGCTGTGTTGTTCAACGGGCACAGTCCTATCTCGGCATACTTCGCCGACACCCTCACGGTGCAGCGCAACCGGATCGAGAAAACTCCTTGGTCGGGCATAACAATGGGCTGGGGATGGTGGAACTTCGACGGCTCATCGGGCTCGATAGCGCCTAACCGGCCGACCACCACAGCGAAGAACAACAACATCAGCTACAACCACATCATCGATACCGTGCAGCGTCTCAGCGATACGGCTCCGATCTATACCTTGGGCAGCCAGCCGGGGACCACCATCGTCAACAACTATCTCCAGGGCGTTCCTTCCGGTCACAAATACGGACTTCACCCGGACGAGGGCTCAGCCTTCATTACGTTTCGCGACAACGTGTTGAGCGTGGACAAGAATGTCACGTGGCTCATCAATTCCGACGACTTCGGGCGCAAGCACGATCTGAGCATCACCCAGACCTACGGCCCGATCAACAAGGTCTCCAACAAGAATCTGCCGAACAGCACGATCCACGACATCCTCGTCTCCTCCGACTATGTTTGGCCGGCGGCCGCCTACGCCATTGCCGTTAACTCGGGGCTTGAGGATTCGTACCGGGACATCATCCCGCAGAGCAATCTCGCCTTGCCTGACTACGTGCTGCCGGCCAGCACGTTCATCGGCAGCAGTGGATCGTCGATTCCGGTTCGCAGCACCGGTGACGCGGCAAAGGCCATCTGGCTGGCTCCGTCTGGCACGACCACCTTCGTCGCCGGCCCGACGATGACGACGGCAAGCGGCACGGCCACTTCCATTGCCGTTCCCACGACGGCGCGTGACTACAGGCTGTTTGTCTTGGACGCTCAGGGCAATCGATCAGCTGAGTCCAAGTCGATCGTCAGGCGGCAAGGCGGCGGAGGCGGCCAGCAGAACGTCCAGGTCGTTGGCGGCCAATCGGGCCGCTGTGTCGACGTGCCCAACAGCGCCACAGCCAACGGAACTCAGGTGCAGCTCTGGGACTGCCACGCCGGCACGAACCAGCGCTGGACCTATACGACAGGCAGGCAACTGACCGTCTACGGCAACAAGTGCCTGGACGCGTCCGGCGCAGGGACGGCGAACGGCACAGCGGTTGTCATTTGGGACTGCCACAGCGGACTTAACCAGCAGTGGAACGTCAACGCCAACGGCACCATCACTAATGTCCAATCAGGACTATGCGTGGATGCCACTGGTGCGGCCACCGCTAACGGCACCAAGATCGTCCTTTGGTCGTGCAATGGCGGCACCAACCAGCAATGGAGTCTGCGCGCCTGACCCGCCATTTCAGCTGCGGGTAGTCCTCATTGGATCGTCGGCAATTGGGCCGCCGGAGGAGCTAGTCGATATTTCGGCGGGCTCCTCCTTTGTTTCCTGCCCTAGCGGGCCTATGGCGGCGTTATCGGGTTTGGCCCCGCCGGCGTTACATCAAGATTGATAAATTTCGTGTTAACGGTGTAGCACGGGCGATGGTTTATGCCGTGCGCAGTTCTTAATTGGTCGGTCTGTGTTGCTGTTGATCCCTGTAATACCGGCTTGCTCCTATATCGATGTGGTCCGATCGAAACGCGATGTGGCCACCGCCGCGCTTGCGGCGTTCAAGCGAAGCTGCCCGCATTGGAGCGCACATGTCTTCGCTTGCCGATCTCATAGAGGAGGAGCAATATGCACTCACCTCCCGACGACGTACGGGACGCCAATCGCAGAGCCGCGCGCAGACGTTGGGCGGCCCTGCTGGTTCCGGTACTCGTGGTAGCCACCGCTGCTGTACCGGGCTCTGCGCAGGCGCAGCCGGTCGGTGCCGGCGTCCCGGTGATGTTCAACCTCACCGACAACAACGACGCCTGGTTCGACACGGGTGTCAACCTGTTCGGTACGCGGGCACTCGGGGTCGCGGTCACGCCGCGTACCCGGTTGCTGGATCTGCCGCTGGACAGCCTGCCGCTACTCAACAGCAACCTTGGTGACCTCACCAACCTGCCCATTGTGGGCGGTGAGGCGCCGCTTCTGGGCAGCCTCGGGGTTGACCTGAACTCGTTGCTGAACTTGGACGCGCTCAATGCGGCGATCGACGCCGCTGGTGGCGCGCTCGGATTCCTGAATCCGACCGTGCAGCGGGCCAAGCAGCAGGTCAACCAGTTCCGGACCCAGCTCGCTGGGCAAAGTGCCAACGAAGCGGTGGCACTTTCCAGCTTGCCGGTCGGTCTCGACCTGATGCGGACTCTGGCAGATCTGCAGGCACTTGCTCCTAAGGATCTGAGCCTGATCCCTAAGGCCAAGTTCAAGGTCGCCGCACCGGCGGCGGCTTCCTCACATTCGGTGACGAGCATTATCTGGCCTGTCGGCGCCACGCCACTGGACCAGAGCAGCGCTTTCATCGGTGATGTGGAAACGTCGCTTGTCGAGCCGGGTTTGTACGCGTGGGCCTGCAAGATCCACCCGTACATGCTGGGTGCGGTCGTTGTCGACGATCCGCTCACGCCGGGCCTCGACTTCGGCAAGAAGCTCAACGTGGCTGTCAAGGGCGGTATGGTCGTGCCCAGCTCGGCCGACGTCGTCCAGCAGCTGGTGCAGAAGTTCTTCCGTATCACGGTGCCGGACAACTGGCAGACGTTCAGCAACACCGAGGCCAAGCAGTGGAACCCCCACTACCCACCCGCGCCGATCCTCATGTATGACGCGGCGGAGCAACCGGTGCTGGTTCCGCTCCTTGATTCCTTCTACAACAGCAAGTTCTCCGAGGGCGTGACCCTGCCCGCGCTGAACCAGCGGCCATCTGTGCCGGGGGTCGGCGAGGTATGGATCGATACCCAGATGGAGGGATACGCGGGCAAGGTGAAGTCCGGCGCGGCCACCAAAGTGGACGTGGTGAACTGGACGGTGGCCCGGAAAGTGGCGCTCCCGCAGATCAACATGAACAACCCGCATAACATGTGGTCTGACCGGGCCGGCCAGTACATCTACCAAACTGAATGGTTCTCCGACCGGCTCACTGTGTTCAACCGCACCACGGGACAGCTGGTCCGGACCATCCAAGTTGGACCCGACCCGTCGCACGTGATGACCCGGACTGACACCGATCAGCTCCATGTGGCCATCAACGCCGGCAACGCGGTCGTGGAGCTGAGTCCGGGCGCCACGCAGATCGATCGGCGCATCATGGTGCAGGGGCCGGGGCAGACCCCCGCGCATCCGCACGCGCACTGGATGAGCCACGACGCCAGATACATGGTCACTCCCAACGTCAACCATCACGACTCAACCCTGGTTGACGTGCCAACCGGCTCGATTCAGAAGATGCAGACCGAGCAGTTGCCCATCGCGACCGGCATGATGCCGGATGCCTCGAAGTACTACGTGGCGAACTTCCTCGGACAGAGCGTCTCGTGTATCTCGATCACCGCGGCGGCGTGCAAGAGCGACGCGGGTGCGTCGGTGGGCTACAAGGCAATCAACTTGTGGTCCAACTACGACCCGATCAGCGGAGCGACAACCGGGGGAACCTTCGGTGGCTTGCCGATCCAGCTCCCGGTCAGCCCGGATGGCCAGGCCCTCCTGGTCGCGAACACGTTGACCAGCAGCATCACGGTCATCGACCCGGACACGGACAAGATCGTCAAGTACTTGCCGTGTGACTCCGGGTGCCATGGGATCAACTTCGGCGCTAAGCGCGGCGGCGGCTACTACGCCTACGTGTCAAGCAAATTCGCCAACACACTGGCGGTCGTCGATCCCGATCCGAATGGTGACGGCAACCCCGCCGACGCCGCGATCGTCGGCAAGATGGTGCTGGACGGGGCTCCGGGCACGATCAGCGACGACACCGTTGTCAAGTACAACGGAATGGGCGGCCAAGGCGTGTTCCCGTATCCGATTGTCTACAACGGATGGGTGCAAAACGCGCCGGCGGACATGGCCGCCCAGCTCACCTGCGCCCAGCTGAATCCCATTAACACCGGCGGCTGCTAAACCAGTTCCCGGCTCGAGCCGCCTCTGGCGGTAAGGGAGGGACCGCGAAGCGGGCGGTCCCTCCCGGCTCAGGGCGGTTCACACCGCTGGCCAACGTGGGCCAGCAAATCCCCGGCACACACCGCGTTTTGCAACGCACGGCGACCGGTGGCGATGCCGCATACCCAAACAGCGTAGATGAGGAGTGTCCTCATGTCAGATATGAGCTTGCCGGATCGCTTCGGCGCGGTCCAGCGGCTGTTGCGAAACTCATCACCACCGATACGGCGGCTAGCCATCGCCGCCTTGGTGGTGGTCGTGACGATGCTGGCCGGCCTGGCGATTTTCCCGCCACGGATGGCCATGGCAGCCAACCACACCATTACGATCCGCAACTTCGCGTTCACCCCCGACGTGCTCAACGTCGCCCCCGGCGACACCGTCACCTTCATCAACCAGGAAACCGACGGCACCCTGCACACGATCCGGGGGGACTTCACCTCACCGGATCTGCCTCCGGGCGCCTCCTTCACCGTCACCATCACGGGTAACCGCAGCTACTCGTACTTCTGCGGCAACCACCCGTACATGCTCGGCACGATCAACTCCGGCACGGCACCACCTCCAACCACGACACCACCTCCGACCACCACACCACCCCCAACCACGACACCACCCCCGACCACCACACCACCCCCGACCAGCCCGACCGTCACCCCCACGGGCACCAGTTCGCCCAGCCCATCGCCGACGTCCGGCACGCCACCGTGCCAGAACCCGACGGTGGGTGCCGACCAGGGCGACGGCACCAGGCTCGCGACATTCGAGCTGATCGGCGGAGTGAAGGTGTTCAAGTTGTGTATGGCACCGCTCAATTTGACGGTGTCACCCGGTGTCGTCAGACCGGCGTTCGCGTTCAACGGGCTCGTCCCCGGTCCAACGATCAAGGTCAATGAGGGCGACAAGCTTCGCTTCATCGTCCAGAACAACCTGCCCGAGCACACCGCCGTTCACTGGCACGGCATGGAATTGCCCAACTCCCAAGACGGTGTACCGGGCATCACTCAGCCGCACATCATGCCGGGCCAGATCTACACCTACGAATGGACGGCCAAGAGTACCGGCACACATTGGTACCACTCGCACATGGGCGGCAACCAGGTCGGCAAAGGGCTCTACGGCGCGCTGCTGATAACCCCGACACTCGGCGACATCGCAGCGGACAAGCACTACACCGTCGAGATCGGCGATGGGTCAAACGGCTTCACGCTCAACGGAAAGTCGTTCCCGGCCACCGTGCCGTTGCCGGCCCGGGTGGGCCAGAAGGTCCACATCCGGCTGATCGGCACCGGCCCGGAAATGATCCACCCGATGCACCTGCACGGTATGCCCTTCCAGGTGATCGCGCAGGATGGGATCAGGCTCGCCTCCCCGTACACAGTGGACACGCTCAGTGTGGCGCCGGGGCAGACGTTCGACATCATCTTCCAGCCCAGGGAAGTCGGTAAGTGGCTGTTGCACTGCCACATCTTCTCCCACTCCGAAGGACCCGACGGAATGATCGGGCTAGTGACGACCATCGACGTCACCGCTTGATCCCAGAGCCGGCCCGGCCACCTGACCGGGCCGGCACCTCTGCATCTGCCCGCGCCCATTCCACATTGGAAGGACCCGCCCATGAAACGGCGCCTCACACAAGCCTTGGTCGTTGCGTGCGCTGCCTTCGCCGCACTCCTACCCGCGACATCCGCCGCCGCCCACGTCACGGTCACCCCGACCACCGCCACCGCCGGAGGGCGGGCGACCTTCACCTTCAAGGTGCCCAACGAAAGCGATACCGCCAAGACGGTCCAGCTAGAGGTCGTCTTCCCGGACAACGCCGCGCTGACGTCCGTCTCGCTGCGGCCGGTACCGGGCTGGAGCGCCACGGTCAACCGTAAGCCGTCCGCGGCCCCCGCCCAGCCCACCGAGCAAGACCACACAGCTGCCGCCGGGGCCGTCACCAGCATCGTCTGGCGCAGCGAGGTAGGCGTGGGGAAAAACGAGTTCCAGACCTTCGATGTGGCGGTCGGGCAGCTGCCGAAGGAACCCACAACGCTGGTGTTCAAAGCGTTGCAGACGTACTCCGATGGTGTGGTGGTGCGCTGGATCGACGTGCCCCAAGACGGGGCACCGAGGCCCGAGCATCCCGCGATGGTCGTGACAGTGGCGGCACCGCCAGCGGCACCCGCCGCCGAACCGGCCCCGGCCAACGGCACCGCACTGGCGCTGGCGGGTCTCGTTATCGCGCTGCTCGCGCTAGGGCTGACAATCGTCGCCCTGCTGCGCCGGCGACCTGCCCCGCCCGCATCGCCGGACGTGCCCGCCCGGCCCGGAAACGCTGGCAAACAACCAGTCAAGGCAGGCAGACGATGACGGCCATCTCTCTGCGCCGTGTGGTGGTCACGCTGATGCTCAGCGCGGCCGCCACCGCTGTGGCCTGCCTAGCGGTCGCCACCCCGAGCTGGGCCCACGCCGAGCTCGTCCACGCCAGCCCCGGTAACGGGCAGACCCTGCAGTACCCGCCGGAACGGTTGCGGTTGCAGTTCACCGAACCGGTCAGCCTCGCCGGCGACGGCGTCCGGCTGTTCACCTCGACCGGATCCACCGTCCACATTGGAGCACCGGTCCATCCGGCCAGCGACCAGACCACTGTCGACGTGCCTCTCCCTGAAGCGCTGGCCCATGGCCGGTACGCGGTGGCATGGCGGGTGGTGTCGGCCGATGGCCACCCGGTCTCGGGCGCACTGACGTTCAACATCGGGGTACCGGGCGCGGCGGCACCGGTAACGGTTCCCGCGCCCCCGCCCGATAGCGGTGCAACGGCGTACGGGATAACCCGCTGGTTCGGCTTCGCCGCTCTGGCACTGCTTGTCGGCACGGCCTTCTTCCTCGTGTACGCATGGCCCGGGGGCGCACGCAAGCCCATGGCTCGCCGGCTGCTGTGGAGCGGATGGGCCGCTTCGGTCGCGGCCGTGGTCGCCTCCGGGCTGATGTATGGCCCTTACCTCACGGGTACCTCCTTGAGCAGAACACTGGACGGTCAGCTGATCGCCGAGACCGCCAATACACGCCTCGGCACCGCACTCGGCGTGCGGCTCGCGCTCCTGCTCATGCTCGGACCTGTTATCTGGTACGGGCTGCGGTGGCTGGCCCAAGCTCGCGCCTTGAACCCGCGCACAAGCGTGGTCCTGTCTGTGGCAGTGCTCGTGACGGGCGCCGTGCTTGCTATCACGTGGGGTGCGGCCGGACACAGCGCCACAGGCACGCTTTCCGGGGCCGCGCTGGTATCCGACGTCGTCCATCTCACCGGTATGGCCGTTTGGCTTGGCGGCCTCGTGGTGCTCGCGCTTGCCCTGCTACCCACTCGAGACGTGGCCTCGATGCGGGCCGCCGTGCCGCGCTTTTCCAGTGCGGCGGCGGCCAGTGTTGCGGCGCTGATCGCCACCGGCGTTTTCCAGGCATGGCGGCAGGTACGCACCATGCCCGCCCTACTGACTACGCCATATGGGCGCCTGCTGCTGCTGAAAGTCGCGGCGGTGCTGGTCATCCTGGCGCTGGCCGCCGCCGCACGCGCCTCGGTGAAAAAGCACTACGCCGATCGCCACTCCGGGCCGGACCCGCACCAGCTGTACTACTTCCGGCGCGGCATAACGCGTGAGGTGTTGCTGGCATTGGCAGTGCTCGGGATCTCCGCCGCGCTTGTCAACAGCGAACCGGCGCACAGCGCCTACGCCGCGGCGCAAGTGGGCCCACCCACTCCGGCCGCCCAGACCGGCACGCCGGTGCCGCCCGGGTTGGTGGCGTTCGACGCCGGTGGGCCCGCCGGCAGGGGACTGCTGGCGTTCGAAGTGCAGCCGCGCCGTGTGGGTGCTACCGGTGTGCACGTCAGCGTGCTGGACCGGGACAGCCGGCCGATGGCGGTGCCGGATGTCAAAGTCACGCTTTCGTTGCCCGCCAAAGACCTCGGGCCAATTCCCGTACCGGTACAGGCGGCCGGCGATGGCCACTTCTTCGGCACCGCGACGTTTCCTATCGCCGGCAAGTGGGAGGCGGCGGTCACCATACGTGTATCCGAAGTGGACCAGACCACGCTGCGCCTGCCGCTCGAGTTTTCTTGACGATCGCCGGAGGTTGAGGCCTGGGGGTCGTTGTCCTGTTTGGACATTTGGATGATGACCTCCGGCGGCTTAGCGGATGTCGCCAGGGGAGTTCGGAGTGTGGGGTCACGCCTCGGCGAGGACGAAGACTACGGGGTCACACCAAAGCCGCGTTCGCCTCGCCGAGGAACCTGCTGGAAGACCTGCTACCAGCGGCCGACCGTGATGCGGCCAGCCACAGGGCCGAGGTGGTACTGGCCACTGGTGTACCAGACTCCAGCCCAGCTGGCGCCAGCGTCGAACACGTGGAACGAGAAGGTGCCATCTGATTTCTGGTACGCCATAACGATGTCGTCCTTGCCGTCACCGTCGACGTCGCCGGCGGCGACCCGGTCTTCGACAGCGGACAGGTGGAACGAGCCGGAATCGTAGTCGGCCGCACCGTTGAAGGAGTTGCCGTCGGAGGTCCAGCGCCAGATCTTCATCGTCCCGTCGCCGTTGTCGCGTACCAGCGCTGGTTCTTCTTTGCTGTCGCCCCCGAAGTCGCCCATGACCATACGGTTACCCACGGGCCCGAGGTGGAATTGGCCGCTGGTGTACCACACACTTGCGGACAAGCCACTCTTGAACACGTAGAAGCCAAACGTCCCATCGGGTTTCTGGTAGGCCATAACGATGTCGTCCTTGCCATCGCCGTCAGCGTCACCGGCGGCTACGCGATCGGCAACGTTGCCGAGGTGGAATGGCCCGGACTGATAGTGAGTGCTCTGGTTGAACGAGTTTCCGTCTGACGTCCAGCGCCAGATCTTCATCGTCCCGTCGCCGTTGTCGCGTACCAGCGCTGGTTCTTCTTTGTTGTCACCGCCGAAGTCGCCCACCACCAGGCGCCCGTCGACCGGGCCGAGGCTAAACGGCCCGCTGGTGTACCAGATCCCGGCCCACGAATTGCCGTTCTTGAACACGTGGAAGGAGAACGTGCCGTCATTGTTCTGGTACGCCATGACGATGTCGTCGTCGCCATCGCCGTCGACGTCACCACTGGCCACACGGTTCTCCACTTGGGACAGACGGAACGCACCTGACTGAAGGTCGTTCGTCCGGTCGAACGAACTGCCATCAGATTTCCAGCGCCAGATCTTCATCGTCGAGTCGCCGTTGTCGCGTACCAGCGCGGGCTCGGCTTTGCTGACCGTCCCGCCGGAGCTGCCGCCACCGCCGCTGCCGCTGCCACCGCCGATTGGGTAGCTGGAGACAATGGTCGCGCCGGAGACCGTGACCCAGTAGGCGTCGCCATGGATGACCCGTTGCCTGGCCAGGAAGGTGCTCAAATGCCCGCCGTGGGTGTAGTTCTGTACGGCGTCGACCGCCCGTGCGCTGTACCCGATGCCACTGGCCGCACCTTCGGAGGTGGAGGCGAAGGGGTATTCGTCGCAGCTTTGCCCTGTCCCGGTGGGGAAACTGCTGGGGCAGGCGATATTGCGGTTGGCGGTTTGGGTCAGCGGATCGGTGGTGCGGTGCAGCGGGGTTGTTCCCGGCCGCCCCGGCAGACCTCGCACGCCCTGGGCATAAGCGATGTGATTGATGATGTCATCAAAGCCCTGTCCTGTGCTCCAGGAAGCGATCGGGATCGCCCACGGGAATACGCAGCCTTCACCCTGGATGTAGGTCAGTGTGTCGCAGCGGACGTCGGGTGAGCGCCAGGTGACCGAATCCGGGATCGTGTTTGGTGCTGAGATCTCCAGGGACATGTTGGTGTGCAACGTGGTGTGCCAGTTCGCTCCCAGGGTGCTGCGGTAGTACCACGTGCCGCTGGAGGTGATGCCCGGCGGGGTGAGGCCGACCGCGTCCGCACTGTCCACAATGCACTGCCCTGAGCAGCCCATGTCCACATCGTGCAAAACGGTGCTGCCTGAGTTGGTGTAGCTCTTACGCGACACTGTCACTGTTTCGGCGAAGCGCATCAGGCCGTCGTTGAGCCATAGGCGCCTGGTGATGTGAAAGGTGACCGTGCCGGTCTGCTGCAGGGTTTGCGCGTTGATGAGGACGATGTACACGTCCTGCTCCGCGCACGCCTCGTAGCGGTAACCCCACCAGTTGCCAGGGTGCTGGTCGCAGTACTCGAGAAGGTCGACGGCAGCCGCCGGTTCTTGCGTTCCTATTTGGACACCTACGGTGGTGGCCGCGAACGCGACGATGGCGGCCACAGTGGCGGCCCACCGGGATCGCCACAAAGCCCGAGTTTTCAAGTGCAGTCCTATCCTGAGATATCGGGATGACCCGCGACCGAAAGGTGCGGGCCGCCGACATCGTCAGCGGCCCGCACCGGGTGTAGCAACATCTATTCACTGGAGGGAATACAGGTTTTTCCTTTACGTCCCGGGCGGCAGTGCACCGTTCTGAATGGACACCGGGATGAAATGACAACGCCGAGACTAGCCCGCTCGGTGGAAGCTTTAAGCCAGCGCCGATGTCGGGTTGCGTGGATCGCCCTCACCTGTCTGGCCGTACGCACGATCGGCCGGCGTCTTGAGTTGTATATATGGTGGGCCGAGGGATTCACCGTTCCGCGGATCGCCCGCGAGCTTCACTTCGTAGATCCTGGTTGAGGTCTGAAGACGCCGTAACCACGGTCTTTACGAGGCGATCGTGAGCTGTAGGTGGATCCCCGGGATGGAATCCACCTACAGGTTCAGGATTTACTGGAGCGAGGCGTCGTCGATGTAGAAGGTGTCGGTGCCCGACGTCGTCTCGACGTAGAAGGCGGCGCCAGACAGCGTCCCGCTCCAGGACACCGTTGCGGTGCCGGAAAGCTGTGTCCAGCCACCAGAATTCACTGTGGTTGCCGGGGTCAGCGACAGGTGGGTCGTGGTGCCGTTTGCGGTCAGGGCCAGTGTTGCTTTCGCGCTGGGTGTTCCACTTTGCGTGCGCACCCAGACGCTTGTGGTGTAGCTCTTGCCGTGGGTCAGTTTCGAGGTGACGTCTTGTCTGGGGCCATTCCACGAAGCCGTGCGTCCAGACAGCATCAGTGACCGTGTGCCGCTATGCACCACGCTGGTGTTGGACGATAACGTTTCGCCGAACGCGGCCCAACCTGTCGTGCCACCTTCGGCATCCCCGCTTCTACTTGATGAGGGAAAGCCCGTAGGCGGCCATGATTTCGGTCAGCGGGTTGTAATAGGTACGGACTCCGGGATCGCCGCAGCGCACCCCGTTGCCGCCAGATAGGACTCCCATCCCAATGAGGCGCCGGTCACCCGGATCGCGGAACAGCGGACTGCCCGAGTCTCCTGGGCTGGCGCAAATCGCGGTCTCGATGAGCCCATTCACGACCTCGCCGGTGTGATAGGTGACGGTGACGTCAAGGGCCAGCACCGTTCCACAGGTCACGCCGCTGACATTGCCTGACTTACACAAACGCTGGCCTATGGTTGGAGTGTTGGTGCCCAGCACCCGCACGCCGCTGCCGTTGTAGTTAATGAGGGTCGGATGCGTTGTCACAGGCGAGTTGTAGGCGACCATGATGACGCCATAATCATTGCCGGGAAAACTGTGGAAGTGGCCCGGGCCCAGGAGATATCCCGCCAGATTCCACTGCGTCCCCATCCCATCGGCGACACAGTGGCCAGCCGTCACAATGTAATTGAATCCGTTGACTGCCTTCATCGCGAAACCGGCGGTACATGGTGCGGCGAAAGGATTTGTCAGGCCCCATCCTCCGCGAGCCGTGATAAGCGGCCGCACTCCAGATCCGATGTGCCAGCTCACCCTGCCCGGATGTGCCGCGGCGAGGGAAAGGAACTCTTCGGACGGCTGGGCACCAAGCGTGGCAACGACTTTGCCTGCCGCGTGGTCAATACGCAACGTGCTCCCGCCCGGCGCGGCCGCAGCCAGCTGGGCGCGCAGCTGGCCTGGATCCACGGCCGCTTGTCTCGCCGGGGCGACGGCAGCCGTGACGATCAGTAATAGCGCAACAAGTAACGAAGACATGTGGGAACGATACATGTATATCTATGGCGTTAGTATTGCCGTTTCGGACGGTCACACAGGCGCTGAGCGCAGCTCAAGGATGACGACCGGAACCAACCGCTTGATCCAAAGCCGCCGGATGCGCTGGCGCGGCAGCGAATGCCAGCGCCAGCGACATCGCGGACAGCGGTGCGCGTACTATTCGTTCACTGACGAAGCCACTGCTGGTTGGTGCCGCCGTGGCAGGCCCACAGGTGGATCAGTGTTCCGTTGGCGGTGCCGTAGCCGCTGGCGTCCAGGCACAGTCCGGATTGGACACCGGTGATGGTGCCGTTGGCGTTGAGGTTCCATTGCTGGTTTGCTTGTCCGTTGCAGTCCCAGATGACGGCCTTGGTGCCGTTAGCCGTGCCCTGGCCGGAGGCGTCCAGGCATTTGCTGCCGTACACCTGGAGCTGCTTGCTGGCCGTGTAGGTCCAGCGCTGGTTGCTATTACCGTGGCAGTCCCACAACTGAATCTGCGTGCCGTTGGTAGTGCTCGCCCCAGGCACGTCGAGACAGCGATTCGAGGCCTGGCCCTTGATAGTAAGGTTCTGCGGGCTGGGCGTCGGGCTTGATGGTGGTGGGGTCGTCGGTGGCGTTCCCGGCCCGAACTGAGCGAAGAAACTACGCGCCACACCAATGGTCCAAGACCTTTCGTGCGGGTTCGTCTCGCCCGGAGAGCCATCCCATGGTCCGGGCGTGTGGCCCGCATCGAACGTTGCCCACACCACCGGATAGCCCGCGCGGCAGCCCGAGTAGGTGTAGACCGTGTGGGTGAGGCTTCCCTGCGCTGGTTCTGTCGCGTTCTGGGCGGGGCAGCCGTTGTTCCTGACGAACGTGTCTCGCAGTGCCCGTCCACTGGAGATGTTGAGAACGCCGTCCCTTAGGCCGTGGAACCCAAGGTAGCCAATGGCCTGGGTACCGCCGCTGCACCCGGACAGCTGCGCTCCGGAGTAGACAGCGACCGCGCGGAAGACCGCTGGCCGTGCACAGGCCAGCGCGTAGCTCATACCGCCGCCGTAGCTAAAGCCCATGGCGAAACGCTGTGTCGTGTCAATGCACAATCCCGCGTCGAGCTGCGCGATCATGTTGTCGACGAAGGTGACGTCTTGCCCGCCAGAGTTGGCCCAGCCGTTGCCGAAGCCCTGTGGCGCGACGAAGATCGTGGTGGTGTTCTCCAGTGCCCTTTGGCCGTAGTAGGACCAGGCATAGCCGCTGGATCCACCGGAGTCGACGTCCTGCATGGTGCCGCCCCGCCAATGGAAGGCGAAGATCAGCCGGTAGGCACGGTTCATGTCATAGGAATCGGGGACTCGCAATATGTAGCTGCGGGTACTGCCGCCGCTCTGGACAGTGCGCTGACCGCTGGCCAGCGGTGCCTTGCCGCAGCCAGCGGTGGACGCCGCGGACGCCGCGGGGATGTTTACCGTCGTGGCGACGAGCACCCCCACGGCTGCGGTGGTGATGGATGCTATCGCTGCCAATAGCCATCTGAGGTGTCTATTTTGGACACGACGAGGGACGGGTATCACGGATGTATCTCCTTTGAAATCAGACTGCGGTGAGGTCCATTGGTTGTTGGGTGTGACGGTTGGCGCTCACATCGACGCGGTGGAGCCCGCCGTCGTGTTGCCCATGCCATCAAGCGCGGTCCCGGTGCCACGGTTGATGATTTGGTAGCGGACGTTTGCCCATGCTGCTGAGCCGCCACTGCCGGTTGCTGCCGCCATTGCAGGCCAGCCGCCAGCCGCCAGCACGGTGCGCCGTTAGCGGTGTTGCCCCAGCTATCGGCCACCATTGCGTTGGCGCGGTTGGCAATCGAGCACCAGCCGCCGAGGTCGGCGAGTTGCCGATGCCGGTTCGTGCTGCTGTGGGCCGGGCATTGCTTCGCGTTCCCGCCGCTGTCGAGAACGAGCCAGGTGGTGACGTTGGCGATCTGCACATAGCCGTATCGCGGCCGGCTCCAGTAAGCCTGCCGCGGGCAGCAAACCACGGCGGCGGATGCGAACAGCCGGATCGCAGGGCAGGCTGCCGCGCAAGGTCCGGGCTGGGGAGGAAGACATTCTGAATACCCCTTCAGGATGTGTGAACGGGCGCCTCAGCGCGCCGGCGTTCAATGCTCCGTGGGAGGCCCGGTCTCCTGCGGAGCATTAGCACGATGTCATGGGATGTCTTTATAACGCGTTACGGGCCACGGCGTCTAGAGGCAACGATCGATGAGCCAAAATCCATGCCGGGTATAGCTGGCCGCTAGAGCATTTGCGCCTGTAGTTCCCAGACATGGGATGACGCGATAGGTGGCTATCGCAGAACGGCCCAAGCTGCGCTGACGTGGAAGCCATAACGCGCATCCGGGAACTCATCCCATTTGGAGAGTTCATGCCCGGGTCAAGCAGGGCTAAGATGCGCCAATGCAACGGCGTGTGTTCGGGCGGTGGGGCCAGGAAGCTTCGGTCATTGGGCTTGGTACGTGGCAGTTAGGCGCCGACTGGGGTGTGGTCGATGAGGACGATGCGATGGGGATTCTTAAGTCTTCGGTAGCGTCGGGTGTGAGCTTCATCGATACAGCCGATGTGTATGGCGATGGCCGCAGCGAACGGATCATTGGTGCATTCCTTCGCGGCATGGAGCCGTCCTCGAGGGAGAAGATAGTGGTGGCGACCAAGATGGGCCGTCGCGGACCACAGAACCCGGCCGAGTTCACGCTGGATAATTTCCGTGCGTGGACCGACCGTTCCCGTGCGAACCTCGGCGTGGACACTCTCGATTTGGTGCAGCTGCATTGCCCGCCGACTGCCGTGTTCCATCTTGACCGTACCTTCGACGACCTCGACGTTCTGGTCGCCGAGGACCGCGTAAAGGCTTACGGTGTGAGTGTTGAGACCTGTGATGAGGCGCTGGCCGCGATCGCGCGACCGGGTGTTGTCAGTGTCCAAATTATTCTCAACGCGTTTCGGCGAAAGCCGCTGGAGCTGGTATTGCCTGCGGCCAAGGAGGCCGGTGTCGGCATCATCGCACGAGTGCCGCTAGCTTCTGGCCTTCTATCGGGCAGATACGACCGCAACACAGTCTTTCCGGGTAACGACCACCGGACGTACAACCGCCACGGCGAAATGTTCGACGTCGGGGAGACGTTTTCGGGTGTCGACTATGAGACCGGCCTAGATGCGGCGGCCGATTTCAGATCGCTGGCCCCTGAAGGAATGACACCGGCTCACACGGCATTGCGCTGGGTGATTCAGCAGCCCGGCGTGACCTGTGTGATACCCGGTGCGCGCAACATTGAGCAGGCCGAAGGCAACGCGGCGGCCGCAGCTGGCCCGGACCTACCCGGTGAGACCCTGCTAGCGATCGAGGAGTTGTACGACCGCCGCATTCGCGCCATCGTCCACACCCGCTGGTAGATGGTTGCAGGTGCTGTGCAAGCGTCCGGTGCAGCTTGTAGCACCTATCACGGTGGTGATCAGGTCGACAGCGCGCGGGCGGGCGCTGCTGCACGAAGGCAACAACGCCGAGAATCACGGCAACTAAAGACGGGCGCCGCCGTGGCGTCGGCATTGGACAGATGATCCGCCAGAAGCAGGGCAGCGCCGATGGTTGTGGCGACTACCGGAAGACGGGATCCCCGGCAGCCGTCTTGCGGATTTGTGGTGCCGACCTTCGGGTACGGTCGGGTGATGTGCGCGAGGTGCTGGGCAGGTCGATGGTGAGCGTGACCGAGGTACCGCCAGCATCGCGTAATAGTCGCCGTTCGACGAGGGTCATGCTGGCCAGGGCCGAGAAAGCCCAGGTTCACGCCGAAGAGATGGTCAAGGTCGTCGACGCCGCGCGCACCGAGGCCGTGGCGGCTTTCGACGCGGTCCGCGAGCGGCAGGTGTCGGCGCAGACGGAGAAGCTGTCCATCGAGTCCATTCGAGACGTGAGCGACGGCCAGTTGCGGCTGGACACGTTGCCGGAGAAGGGCTTTTTCACGGTTGCCGACGTCCTGCGCGCCGGAGCGGCACAGCTCGCGTCCGCGTGCGACATCGGGGAGGACGAGGCCACGAAGGTGGTCGAGGCGGCACAGCAGGTCCGCCAGGAGGTGCGGGATTCGCTTCAGTTCCGTATCGACCTCGACCCGTCCGACGCGCAGACCACCCGGCTGCTGCAGGCCCTCGCGGTCTGGGCCGCGGTGCGCCACGCAGGGGAGGCACACCAGAAGCAGGGCGCGCAGCTCGCCCGAGAGTTGGCCGAGCACCGCCCGCAGGCGCAGGACGCCGGCGCTGGCAAAATGCGGCGTCTGTTCATGGGCGCCGGCCGCAAGCAGGCCGCGGACGTTGCCGCGCAACGGGTACAGGCACTGATGCAGGAGGCCGCGTCGAGCGGCCTGCTGCGCGCGTCGCGGGACGTCCTTGCCGTCAAGGTCCCCACCGCGGCCGAGGTGTGGCGGGATTTCGAGCAGCGGTCTGCCGCCTACTACGGCCTGCTCGCTCAGGTCGTCGATCTCGGCGGCGACGTCGCCGCGGCCGAGGGCCATTTGCCAGCCGACATCGTGGAGCGGATCAACGCACAGCGACTTGACACGTCCCGCCTGTCGGACAGCCTGCGGTTACGTGGTTATCAGTCGTTCGGTGCCCGGTTCGTTCTGGTGCAACGGCGCGTCATCCTGGGTGACGAGATGGGCCTGGGCAAGACGGTCCAATCGATCGCGACGATGGCGCACCTCGCCGCGGCCGGCGCTACCCATTTCCTCGTGGTGTGTCCAGCCAGTGTGCTCATCAACTGGACCCGTGAGGTCGCAGCGCACTCAACGTTGCCGGTGGTTGCCCTGCACGGCAGCGACCGTGCCCGGGCGGCTGCCCGCTGGCATGACCAGGGCGGTGTCGCGGTCACGACATTCGGTTCGCTTGGCACCCTCACCGGTACGCCGACCAGGCCATCCCTGCTCGTCGTTGACGAGGCGCACTATGTGAAGAACCCGAATGCCCGGCGATCGCAGGCCGTCAGCGAGATCGCCGCCGCATCAGAACGGGTCCTTTTCCTCACCGGCACGGCCCTGGAGAACCGGGTCGACGAGTTCGTGGCATTGGTGGGTCACCTGAGGCCGGAGATCGCGTCCACAATGGAGGCCCAGCACGGTGTGAGTGGCGCCGAGGCGTTCCGGCGGGTGGCAGCACCCGTCTACCTTCGGCGCAACCAGCAGGACGTTCTGACCGAGCTGCCGGAACTCGTCCAGGTCGACGAATGGGAAGAGTTCGGCGCCGAGGACGGTGCGGCCTACGAGGCGGCGGTGAGCGAGGGCAACTTCATGGCCATGCGCCGCGCGGCGTTCGCGGTCAGCGACCCTCGCGACTCGGCCAAGCTCGGCCGGCTACTGGAGATCACGGCCGAGGCGATGGCCAACGGGCGAAAGGTCGTGGTGTTCTCGTACTTCCGCGACGTGCTGGAGACCGTGTGCGCGGCCCTCAGCCCACGCGCCTGCGGGCCTATCACCGGTTCCACGCCGACCGTGGAACGCCAGCGGATCGTCGACCGGTTCACCACATCGCCGACCGCCGCAGTACTCGTGTGCCAAATCGAGGCGGCCGGCGTCGGCCTCAACATCCAGGCCGCCTCCGTCGTGATTCTGTGCGAACCGCAAGTGAAGCCCTCCACCGAAGCGCAGGCGATAGCCCGCGCGCACCGGATGGGACAAGTGCGGTCGGTGCAGGTGCACCGCCTCCTGATCGCCGACTCGGTCGACCAGCGGATGCTCGAAATTCTCGGTTCCAAAGCCCAGCTTTTCGACGCATACGTGCGGCACAGCGCGATCGCCGAAGCATCTGCCGGCGCCGTCGACATTTCTGAGGTCCAGCTCGCCCGCACGATCGTGGCGCAGGAACAACGCCGGCTGTCCCACCCTGCCGGCCCGAAGGACGTGCACGCCATGCAGGCAGCGGTCAACGCACGATCCTGACGGCTCGATCTGCCACCAGCCTCACCGCATGTCATCCCCTCGTAAGGGAAGTCACGATCGGGAGTTGAAGCGCACGTCGTGAGTCGATGCGTCCGGCGCGGCGAACGCCAACAGCCGCAGTCCTTCCTGCGTCAGCTCCTCAACGTCACGGGTGGGGATCTGGGCGAATGGCCGCACCACAATGTAGGCCGACTGACCCGACCTGGTGATCTTCCAAGTGCCCTGGGTGAATCCGTCGACCAGCACGACCCCCGGCACGACACCAGGGGTGGCGAAGATGGTCTTGCGATCGTCGTCATACATGATGCGCAACCGGTCGTCGTGCGCCTGGAGCACGTTGTCGAACTCGGCCAGGTACCGGACGGGCGCGGGCTCGTCCTCGTCAGGCAGCAACGCGCCGGGGAGGTCGAAAAGCTCGGCGCCTTCTTCACCGCGCAGGCGGATGAGGTTCCGGCCGGCGCTCTTGGCGATCTCGCTTTCTGGCAGACCTGACCATGCCTGCACGTCGGCGAGGGTGGCTGGGCCGTAGGCCGACAGGTACCACTCCACGAGGTCGGTCACGCTGGACGGCACCGGGTCCGGGTGGTTGAGCCAAGCAGACAGTGTCGTCCAGGCGGGCTGGCCCACGGCTCCCCAGACACCGCCCGGTGGCACCGGGACCAGCGCAACCTCTGTCCGGGCCGCAGCGGTCAGCGACGCCACCGGGACTGCCGGCCAGCGGGTGGCTAGCTCTTTGCCGAGGTCGGCGATAGTTCGGGGGGTGTCCTCGAGCAGCTCCCGCGTCATCCGGGCGACCTCGGCCAAGTCCACTCCGCGTAGCCGCTCGCCATGCGTTACCAGCAGTGCGCGGTGGAGCGCGGGCTGTACGACGTGGCGCAGGCCCGGTGCGTCGCGTGCGGCTACGAGCTGCATGGTGCCGCGCATCAGCGCTATGCGAACGACCTGCCGGGTCTCGATCAGCTCGGTGAGGTCCGCGAGGGCGAACTTGCCCAAGCGAGACCACAGCCCAAAGTAGGGCGGGTTCGGTGACTGCGCCTGAAGCCCGGCAACCCGGCCGATCGCGGTGAGCGGGTCCGCAGGCGACCGGGTCAGCAGCAGTTGCCGGGCGAGCAGTGCCCGGTTGAGGCCACGGTCGGTGAGCATGCTGATGATCCTGTCACGCCAGCTGGCCACGGCCGCGCCAGGCAAGCGATGCGTCCGAAATGGACTTGGCCACGATGTCGCGCAGGCATGATGCGGATACCTGGTTGTACGGGTACGAGAACCGACATGAGGTGATATCGCTTGGTCAGATACGCAACGGATGCCCGAACCTCGGCGCAAAGTCACCCCTCCGCCACGCAGGCACACTCCTCCACATCCTCGCTACTTTCCCGCCATTCGACCGCCTCAGGTTGTTTCCGGAACTCCAGGAGATGCGGGCCCACGATCGCCGCTTATCTTTCTGGGTCGTGGGATGACGGGACACGAGGCTGCCCGCGGGGTCGTGCACGCTAGCGGCTGCGGATCAACAACGGCCGGCACTATGTCGGCGTTGAGCCTCACTGCAGTGCCGGGACCGTTCTGCAGCGTCCCGGCACCGCAAAGGCTTGCGCCGCCTAGCTTCCGGCTTGCAGCGCGGCGACCGGCTCCCGGGCCGCTGGAGCTGGACCGGCAGGAGGAAAGGGCCTAGCCCGGGTAACGCTATTTCGCTTTGATGACGTCGTTTTGTGCCAGCGCGGTGGTGCGCTGCTCGATAAGGGTGCGTAGCCGTGCGGTGTCGGTGCTGACCGCACTAGCGTCGGCACCGGCGACCTTGCCCAGGGTGGCGGTAATGCCGTCTAGGGCGCTGAGCGCGGCACCGCTGGCATAAATCTTCTGATACAGGTCGCGATAGGCCTGGTTGTAGATCTCTTTGAATGCGGTGGAGGCGAGGAACCGTTCTTTGAGCTTGTTGCCGCCCATGCCACCCATCCCGCCGCCTGGGCCGCGCCCGGCTTGGCCGTTGCCCGCGCCGGGATCTCCGCCCGGCGGGGTGAAGCCTTCAGGCAGTTGCATGCCTTGCGGTGGCTGGAATCCGCCTGGGCCTCCTCTGCCGCCCATGCTCATGGTGTCGTTGGGTCCTGCGGTGGCGTTGCCGCTGAAGGTGAGGTTGTGGTCCCAGCTGATGACACTGAACTTTTTGGTGTCGAGGTCGTAGAACAGGTAGTAGTTGCGGCCGGGTCCGGACATGTCGTCGAAGTTGAGCAGCAGGTTCTGCAGTGCCACATAGGAGGCGAACGAGCTGACATCGACGTGGTCGGCCAGATGGGCGTTGAATTCGGCGTCGGAGGCTTCGTTTACCCATTTCAGCAGATCGATGACGGGTTTGAGGTCGTGGCTGCCTTTGCCGTTGATCTGCTTGAAGTCGTCCCCGTAATTCGTGGGGTCTTCACCTTGGTAGGTGAACTGGCTGGTCGCCTCAGATTTGTAGAGCACGCCATTGCCGAGAGTGCTGGCAAAATTTTCGTCGGGGTGCTCGACGAGCAGTCTGGCTTTGGTCGGCCTGTCATTGATCTGGAATGACGTGTAGGCGTACTCCTGACCGGGCATCCCTGCGGCATCAATGACGTCAAGGGAGACGGCCTCATTGACGACAGTGCTGCCGCCGCCCATGCCGGAGATACGCATGGCGATTTCGCTGTGCCCCTGGTACCGGCGGCCTTTGTCGAATTCGTCGAAGCTGATCAGCCAGGGAAGTTCTTCTGGCCGTGAACTGTCGAGGCTGCTCGCACCACCGAGTCCGCCCATGCCGCCGCCAGGCATTCCGCCTCCTGGTGCGGTGCCTGGATCCTGGCCCGCGCCGGGCATTGCGGGGAATCCGCCTGCCGGCATCTGCGGAAGTCCTTGCCCGCCTTGCGGTCGCTGTCCACCTTGGGGCCGCTGTCCACCGCCCGGCCCGCCGGCGCCGTCGCGGAAGGACTTGGTCTGTCCTTTGTGGGTGACGGTGCCGAGGGTGGAGTTGCCTTTCAGGCGGATTCCGGCGTCTTTGATGAGCGTGCCGTCAATCGTGATATCGACGCGCACATATTCCTTCTCGCCGGTTTTCATGTACTCGTCGAACATGCGCTGGTAATCGGCTTCGTTGTAGCTGATGCCAACGGTATGGGCGATGGCGGAGTCGAAAAGGTCCGTGGTGCCTTCGATATTGAGGGTAACCTCATCCTCGTTTCCGGCCGCCTGGCTGGTCACCAGTGGGGTGACGCGCACGTTCCCGGCGAGCAGCACGAGCGCGGCGCTGGCGGCTACGCAGGTGGCTAGGAGTTTCCAGTAGTGGCGTACGCGTACGGGGATGCAGTGTTTGAGGCGGGCGGCCGGGGCACGGCCGCCTTCCTCTTGCTGACTGGTCATCACAGGTCCGTCTGGTCATAGCCGGTTAGCACGGTGACGCGCTGTCCGGAGGTCAGCTCACCAAACGCGGTGATGAGGTCGCCCGGTTCGCTGCCTTTCTTGAGCCGCACCGTGTACATGAGCTCAGTGAGCGCACCGCCGCGGATGGATTCCATGCTCACCATTTCGAACTCTGTGGTGTACCGGATGAGCACGTCGGAGATGGCGGCGGTGTAGGTGCCCTCCGGTGGTACCTGGACTTTGACGACCTGGCGCTGCACCGACAGGCGGAACCAGTTGAACCGGAACATGACGAAGATGACCAGGCAGATCGCTACCGTCGCGACACCGGCCAGGAGATAGAAGCGGGTGCCGACAGCCATGCCGACGGCCATGACGAGGAAGATGAACCCGACGTCGCGGGTTTCCTTGATGGCGTTGCGGAAACGCACTACTGACAGCGCACCGACGAGCGCGAAAGCACGGGCGATGTTGGATCCGACGACCAGCATGATCAGTGAGACGAGCATGCCGAGGATGACCAGTGTCTGCACGTAGGACTGGCTGTAGGACACGTTGCGGTGGGTGGCCCGGTAGACCCAGCCGATAGCGGCGCTGAGCAGGAACGCCAGCACCATCGACAGGACGATGTCGGTGACACTGAAGGTGCCGGTGAGGTCTTGCAGTTCAAAGTTCATGGTCGTCAGGCCTTCGTGCTCGGTGCCGGTGAGGCGGCAGGGATGTCGTCGGGGACGTGAAAGATGGAGCGTGGTGCTTTGCCGAACGCTTCGACGCTTTGGCAGTACTTGGAAACCCGCACCACCGAAAGGTCGGCCGCAGCGGCCAGATCGGTGAGCCAGTACGGCACCCGGTCGTTGGCCTTGACCTCAAGCACTGACATCCGCGCCGGGATGATCAGCCGGTTTTCCGCGTCAGCGCCGAGGTGAAAGTCGCGGTCGCGGCCACGTACGCGGTGATCTAGGGTCACGCGCAGGCCGACTTCGGCGTCCCGGCCGACGTAGGCCTCACGCTGGTAGCCGGTCATCGCTACCGGCCGCAAGTCGAGTCCGCTGACCAAACCGAGGATTTCGCTGACGAAACCAGCCTGACCCGGCTGGTGGTCAACGGTTTGCCTGCCGTCGCACAGCTGCCGGGCGGCGGCGTAGGGCAGGCCGATGCGGCGTTTCTGCGTTACGCGGTTGACCCGCTGCTTGATCTCGACATACACGGTGGTGTCTTCGCCGATGCTGAACCGGTCGCCGTAGTGGCGTAGGCGCAGTTTGCGCCGGAACCGCAGTCCTTCGATCTTTTCCCAGTAGAAGCGCAACTGCCGGGTGTCGTAGTAGACGCTCCACACGCCGTAGCCGTCTTCGGGGCAGAAGCTGTCACGGTCCAGCCGCGCCTGCAACTGGCCACGCAACTGCGGCAGCCGCAGCGTGGGTACCAGATATTTGATCTCGTAGCGGTTGAACGCGTGCAGCGGGCTGGGGGCCCGCAGCGCGTGACCACCGCGGTCGCTAGCCGCTTCGGGGAGGCTTTCACCTCCTTCGCTTTGGCTGGCTGCTGCTGGGGAACGCCATCGCATGCCGCGTACCATTTCTCTCTCAGTCCCCGGCCGCGTCACAGCATTTCTAGCAGTGAACGGCGACTTAACCAGGGGTGGCCGGAAGGTGAACGGCTACAGCCTGAGGGCCGATTCTTAAAGCCAGCCGTGAATACATTAAGAAACGCCTAAGAACGACAGCTGCTGATAAACATGGACATACCTTCAGCTTGGCGGGCGGCAGGCGGCTCGTTAAGAACTCAGTAAGAAAAGTGCCAGCATGAATGAGCACGTTCCTATCGTGGGTTCATGACAACAGGCAACCGGCTGCTGGTCGCTGACGACGATCCAGCGGTACGCCAGGCGCTGGAACGGGCGCTACGGTTCGAGGGCTACACGGTCGAACTGGCCGCCAACGGGGCCCAAGCGCTGGCAAAGACCACGCAGACCCAGCCGGATCTGCTGCTGCTCGACGTGAGCATGCCCGTGCTCGACGGGCTCGCGGCATGCCGCCAGTTACGGGCCGCCGCCAACCACACCCCCGTGCTCATGCTCACCGCCCGTGACGCCGTGACCGACCGGGTCGCCGGGCTCGACGCCGGAGCCGACGACTACCTTGTCAAACCCTTCGCTTTACAGGAGTTGCTCGCGCGGGTCCGCGCCCTGCTGCGCCGCGCCGGGCCTTTGACCGAAACCGGTGGCGTGCTGCGCGCCGCCGACCTCACCGTCAATCTGCGAACCCGTGAAGTCAGCCGTGGCGGTGTGCCGGTAGAGCTCACGCGTACCGAATTCGGGCTCTTGCAAACCCTGATGGAAAACAAAGGCCGGGTTCTGAGCCGCACGGAACTGTTCGAAAGCGTGTGGGGCTTCGACCTAGGCCAGTCATCCAACAGCCTCGACGTCTACATCGGATACCTGCGCCGCAAACTCGAAACCGGCGACCAGCCCAAACTGCTGCACACTATTCGCGGTGTGGGTTTCATGCTGCGCGAGGGAGAACCACGCCCGTGACCCGAAGGCGTTCCATCAGCGGTCGGCTCACCCTAATCGCCGCCGCAGCCGTAACCCTCGTCGCCATCGCCGTCGGTGTCCTGGCCCTGCTCGCGCTCCGCGAAACCCTTACCTCCCAAGCAGACCGCGAACTACAGCACATGGCACGCGGCCCCATCCGGGACCTGTCACCAACGGCAGCTGCCCAGATCCCGCCCAGCCCACTTGAAGCACCTCAAGACCTACGCATGCAAATCAAGTTCCCGGGCGGCGGCAGCGCCAATATCCCCAGAGACACCGCGCCGCTGCCGTGGACCGCAGCCGACCAAGCCGTCGCAGACGGCCAGCGCAGCCAAGTCAGCTACACCACCAGCACCGATGAAGGCCGGTTCAGAATCCTGACCGTCAAAGGCAGCGACGGCCAAACCGTCCAGCTGGCCAAATCGCTGCAAAGCGCAGACGCGACCCTACGCCGTCTCGCGATGATCGTCGCCGGCCTCATCGCTGGCGCGGCAATCATCGCCGGACTCGCGGGCCGGCTGATAGCACGTGCCGGGCTCCGGCCAGTCAGCCAGCTCACCACCGCGGCCACCCGCATCGCCGAAACCCGCGACCTCAGCGAGCCCATACCCGTCACCGGTGACGACGAAATCGCCACCCTCGCCCAAGCTTTCAACAACATGCTCAGCCGCCTTGGCGATGCCCAGCGGCAGCAACGAGATCTCATCGAAGACGCGGCCCACGAACTGCGTACCCCAATGGCCAGCATGCGCACGAACATCGAGCTGCTCATCCACGCCGGAAACCGCCTGGCAGACAACGACAAAACCGCGCTACTGGCCGACCTCAACCTGCAAAGCACCGAACTAGCAGACCTCGTCGCCAGCCTCGTCGACCTCGCCCGCTCGGAAACCGTCGAAGAACCAGCCACCCAAACCGAACTATCCGAACTTACGGCATCAGCCATCGGGCTAGCCGAAACCCATTTCCCGCAAACGGTTTTCCGGCTCCACGCGCCAGCAGCGGTGACGATCCAGGCTCGTCCCGGCACCCTGCAGCGTGCCATCGTGAACCTGCTCGACAACGCCGCCAAATTCGGGCCAGAAAAACAGACCATCGACATCCATCTGTCAAAACACCGTGACGGCACCGCACAACTCAGTGTCCTGGACCAAAACCCCGTCATCCCCGAAAATGAACGTACACGGATCTTCCAGCGCTTCCACCGACTCGACACCGCACGCGCCATCCCCGGCAGCGGCCTCGGCCTAGCCATCGCCCACCAAGCCGCCACCACCCACCAAGGCACCATCACCGTCCACCCCAGACCCGGCGGAGGCAACGAATTCCGGCTCACCATCACAGGCGCCGCCCGCTGACATGAGGCGCACTTCGCGTCGGGGGGAATGGCCTGGCCGGTTTGACGGGCGAGCCGCGAAGGCCACCCGGCGTCCAAGACCTCGGTAGCGCGAAAGGCTGATCTCAACAGCGCTGCCGGGTCCAGCCGGGGCTCGTACGAAACATTACTGATGACTCCGCTATCCACTCAACCGCCAGCAGTCCCGGTGGTCCAATATCGATGGTGCGTATGGGTATGTCGCGCGTAACGTTTCGGGAATGAACCAGGAGCTGGTGTTCGCGCCGCCCGGCATCCGAAGCTGGCACCGCTGGGCTCACTCGAACCACAGGTCGACGCTTACCTGCGCCGGGACATTGACGAGATACGGCTAGCCCGTGACTGGATCAACAGCTGGTATGCGGCGTTCCCAGACCGCGGCGGTGCCCTACTCGCCAGGCTGCGTAACACTGACGACATCACGCATCAGTCGGCAATCGATGAACTTTACGTGCACTCAATGCTCAGCCAGCGCTACCGCGTGGCCTATGAGGAAACCTGCGCCACCATGCCCACCGACTTCCGACTCTGCACAAGCGGCGAATTCGTAGGGTCGGACTCGGTGGCCAGCCTGTTCAGGCCAGCAGGCTTTTCCAGTGACCTGCAGGACCGCCCATTCGTGGTCGTCGTGTCCAATCACGACCTAACTTGCGATATCGACGACGTCTGGTAACCGTCTACGGCAACGCAGGATTCTTTACCTCCCGCACCGGCAACCGTAGCAACAACACCCGGGTGTCAGCGGTCTACGTCCTGCACCGGTGGGCGCCGTGGAAACCGGAGCCGTGCTGGATCTTTGAGCTGCCGAACCCAAACGCGCAATATCCCTTGCACGACAGCCTGTTTCCGGGCGGTACCCACCTGAAGCTGCCCAGTGCCCGCGCCAGCCGTGGCGGCAGCTAAACGTCAAGTCCCATGCGGCACCCGCGTCAGCTATCGCTGTGGGCGGTGATCCCGGCGCGCCTCTGCGAAGATTTCTGCCAGCCGCACCCGCTGCTGCTTGCTGAGCGGTGGCGCCTCAGCCACGAGCCGGGCGATCGCCTCCTCAATCCGCACGATTGCAAAGTGAGCCCGGGCTGAGGCGGTCGGGTGGGCCCGCTGCTCTACGATCCGTCTGCCGGCCCAGAGCGTCTGCCCTGTTGCCGGGACCGTAAGTCGGTTCATTGCCACCCGGCCCGGCCGTGACTCCGCGTTGTTGTGTCAGAACGTAATCATTGAGTGACCCCGGCTCCGCCCAATCTGTACATTCCTTCGCTTCGATCATCCCCACTGTGGGATATCTGCATGCCGTTGTGGGAGTCACTTTTCTCGACCGCACTCGGTGGTTTGATTGCCACCTTCGCTGCGGTCGTCTCGACTCAGCTTCAGCACAGGGAAGCCCGAGGTGTCCGGACGGAGCAGTGCGGCACGGAAGATCGGTTCCGGCTGTTCAAAGAGATGGGTTCGCCAGCCGCTTCTCCGGTACCGGATGAGGCGCGCGGCCTAAGTGACCGATCACGGCCAGGGCTATGGCTGGTCACAGTGGGCCAAAATCTTCATCAACGAGCTGTCCAAGCCCGGCAACCGGGGCCGCGCTGTCGGTAGTCGTGAAGATCGACATCCCTTTAGGTCAATAAGCGGTGAACAGGGACATGGCCAAGGAAGGGAGCTGGATGGAAACGGTGACGGATGTCGACGACGCTGAGGTGCTCGCGCGATCGCGCGCCGATCCTGAGCGTTTCGCTGTGTTGTTCGAACGTTACTTCACGCCGTTGCACATGTACGTGGCGCGGCGCCTCGGGGGAGCAGCGAGCGACGATGTGGCAGCCGAGACTTTTCTCATCGCGTTCCGCGAGCGGAACCGGTTTGACCCGGCGCGTGGCTCGGTGCGTGCGTGGCTGTACGGGATCGCGACCAATCAGATCCGGGGACACCATCGCGCGGAGGAGCGCGGCTACCGCGCGCATGCCCGCGCTGCGGCTGAGCCCGTCTATACCAGCGATGAGGAACGGGCCGATTCCCGGATCCTCGCGGGAGCGGCCCGCGACGCGCTCGTGGCAGCCCTCGCTGACCTCTCGCCAGGCGACCGCGACGCGCTGCTCCTCATCGTGTGGGGCGAACTTTCCCACGACGAAACCGCTGCGGCACTTGGCATCCCCGTCGGCACGGTCGGTTCCCGGATGCACCGGGCGCGGCGCCGGCTGCGGGCCGCACTAAACGACTTCGACCCCACCAACCAAAGGTGACTGATCATCATGGATGAACTCGAACTGCTCGCCGGAGCGCGACCGGCCGCCCCACCCTCACCGGAGATGATCGCGCGGTCCCGGGCGGCCCTGATTCAGCTGGCCGCGGCCCAGGCAACCGAAACCACCCGGCCCGCCCGGACTCGGTGGACATTGCGCCTGCGCGCGCCGATCCTCGTGCCAGCCTTGGCAACCGTGCTGGTCGTCATCACCGTGGTGGCGCTCAGCCTGAACAGTGGCGCGCCGAACCAAGTTACTTCACCATCGGTACCTTCGTCGAAGGCCCGCACCTGGGACAGCACGAACGCTCCCCAGCTGCTACTTGTCGCCGCCGAGCAGGCGCAACAGCAGCAGGCCCCCGGGGCACGCACCTATTGGGTGTCCACTGTGGAGCTCGGATCGCTGTTTCCTGTTGGCCCCAACGACAACCGCTATGCCATCATGACCCGCCGTACGCAGTCGAGCTGGAAGCCACTCGTGCCGGGCAAGGACTACGTCCTCGTGTCCCGGTGGGCGGGTGCTGAGCCAGCGTCCGATAAGGACAAAGCCGCCTGGCGTGCCGCCGGCTCGCCGGCGAGTTGGCCGGCCGGCGATTGTGACCCGAGCCGGGTTTACACCGCTGCGCCGGGCGGGCCCGAAACCGGCGTGCGCATCTCACTGGACAGCCCGCCTTCCGCGAGCGGGCCAAACGGCAGCGTGCAGGTCAGGCCGAGCTCCCGGCCGCCGTACTTCCCGTTGTTCACGGTCGTCGGCGAAAACCTGACCGCAGAACAGATCCGCGCCTTGCCATCAGACCCGGACGCGTTGCGGGCATGGCTGCTCGGCATCATCGAAAAGCAGAATCTGCCACGAGGTAACCCCGTGGAAACCGGCGAGTCCCTGTTCGACGCGGTACTGACCCTGGTTCTCGGAACACCTGTCACCCCAGCTGTTCGCGCCGCCGCGTTCCGGGTGCTTGCGGGGGTGCCGGGAATCCGTTCGCTGGGCACGGTGACCGATGCGAAAGGACGCTCAGGCGTCGCTGTTTCTGTCGACCGCAATGACACCGTCGAGGAGCAGAGGGCGGACTCCGGCGGCCCCATGGAGGTAAGCCTGCTGTTCGATCCGGACACCGGCGCGGTTCTGGGCCGTCAGGACCGGGCGCTGCGCCCGGCCGATTACATGAGCTGGGTGCCGGCGGGATCCGTTGTGGCGTATGAGCTTGTCGAGAGTGTCCGGTGGACCGACGACGAGCCGCCGGCGATGCCGCTTTCTCCCGGCTGGGTGGCGAGGCCGGCATGCTAGGGCTTCGGCGCCTGTGGGCGTGCACGATGGTTGCTGTGGTCGCGGCGGGCTCGCTGGCGGCCAGTGTCACCCCGGTGGGGGCTGCCGTGCCGGCTGGCGATCCGCTCGCGCGGTGGGTCACTCTCGTCACGGGTGACCGGGTTCTGGTCCAGCCATCCGGTACTGGCCTGCGGGTGGTCACCGTTGAGCCGGGCAAAGGCCGCCTTGCCATGGGATTCAAGCACCGTACCCGCCACGGCCATCATTACGTTGTTCCGGCCGACGCCGAGGCGTTGCTGGCCGCGAAACTGGTCGATCAGCGGCTGTTCGACGTGTCGTTGCTCCTGGACTACGGCTACGACGACCGCAGCCGCAATACGTTGCCATTGCTGGTTTCTGGCGCCGCCACCGGGCTGAGGGCCGGGCGGGCGCTGCCAAGCATCGACGGCGCCGCGGTCATGCTGGAAAAGCGTGACGCGACAAGATTTTGGTCCGCCATTCGCCCGGCCGCAACCGCAGGCGCCCTCACCGGCGGGGTGACCCGGGTCTGGCTCGATGGCAAGGTCACCGCCCAACTCGACCGCACCGTGCCGCAAATCGGCGCCCCGGCCGCATGGCAGGCGGGGCACACCGGCGCGGGCGTCACGGTCGCGGTGCTCGATACCGGTATCGACACCACGCATCCCGATCTGGCCGGCGCTGTCGTTGGCGAGCGGGACTTCACGGGCAGTACCTCCGGCACCCGCGATCTGGTTGGCCACGGCACCCATGTCGCGGGCATCGTCACCGGCGACGGAGCCGCATCCGGCGGCAAATACAAAGGCGTGGCACCGGAAGCGACGCTGCTCAACGCCAAGGTCCTCGACGACCGCGGCTTCGGCTACGAGTCGTGGCTAATCGCCGGTATGGAGTGGGCCGCCGCGCAGGGAGCGCGGATCGTGTCCATGAGCCTTGGCGCGTTCGCCACGAGCGGCGACGACCCGATAGCCGCCACCGTCGACCGGCTCACCCGGCAGACGGGCGCGCTTTTCGTTGTCGCGGCGGGCAACAGCGGGCCCGGTGAGGGCAGTATCAACAGCCCGGGTACCGCCGAGCTGGCCCTGACCGTCGGGGCGGTGGACCGCCATGACGCGCCGGCCAGCTTTTCAAGCCGTGGGCCGAGCCGCGAACGCGCGGGGATTAAGCCTGACGTCATGGCGCCCGGAGTCGGCGTCGTTTCCGCGCTGGCACCCGGATCGCAGATCGCAACCCAGCTTCCCGTGGTCGACGGGCACTACGTGGCGCTGTCGGGTACCTCGATGGCCACGCCACACGTGTCCGGCGCGGCGGCGCTGCTGGCCGGGCAGCATCCAGGCTGGCGGGCCGAGCAGCTCAAAGGTGTCCTGATGGCAAGCGCCACCGCGACCGACGGGGTCAGCGTCCACACTCAGGGCGCCGGGCGCATCGATGTGGGCCGGGCTGTACAGCAGCCGCTTTTCACCACACCGTCCAGTGTGGACGCCGGTATCGCGCAGTGGCCGCACGGCGACGACCAGCCGATCAACACCACCCTGACCTACCACAACGACGGGGACACACCGGTCACCGTGGCGTTGTCACCACGGATGCGCGGTCCAGCAGGCGACGCGCCCGCAGGCATGTTCACGGTGACACCAGCCGAACTCGTGGTACCCGCACACGGCACGGCGACGGCACGGCTGACCGCGGACACCCAAGTGGACGCACCGGACGGCCTCTACGAGGGCGCGATCGTTGGTACGGCTGGCGAAACGGCGATACATACCCCCGTAACACTGACCCGGGAGGTGGAAAGCTACGACGTGAGGGTCACCGGGTTCGGCCCGTCCGGCGGCAAACCCTACGAGCTGGGCGCCACCTTCAAAAACGTCGACACCGGCTACTACCACGCGATCGTGGCCGACGGCGCCCCAACGATCCGGGTACCTAAAGGCACCTACTTCGTGATCGCACATGTCAGCACACCAGCCGGGAATGACCAGTTCTCCCACGCGCTGGCAGCCGAACCTGCCTACGTCGTGAACGGGCCCCGCACCCTGGTGGTCGACGCGCGTAAGGCCAAACAGATCGGGTTCCGGCTGGACCGGCCAGACGCCAAACTCGCTGGGGCGTGCCTGATCGGGTTCTTCCGTACCGTCGCCGGGCAAGTCGACAGCGACGAGACGATCGGGTCACCGGAGCGGCTCACGGTCATTCCGTCGAGCACATCGGCGCCGGCCGGCCAGTTCACCTATCAGCAGATCGCCTCGGCAGGCCGCTCCGACGGCAACGGTGGCTTTACCGGCTCCCCGTACGCCTACCAGCTGAGCTGGACACACGGTGGCAGCGTCCCGGCCAGTCTGACACCGCGCATACGCGACAGCGAACTGGCCCGCATCACCCACCGCATCGCCAAGAGCGGACCGGACCAGCAGGCATGGCTCAACTCGGTCGGACCGCTCGCGGTGCCCGGCACTATCACCCAGCTCGTCACTGCAGGCCTGAACACGCAAGCCGCGGTGGGGCTATGGCACGGCGGCCAGGGACCAGCCGACAGCGACCCAGACATCGGCTACTACTCCGCCCCCGTCACCTACCGGCGCGGCGAGACACAGCGACGGTGGAACGCTGCCGTGTTCGCCCCGACGCTGATTGACCACTCTGAGTTCGTGCCCTATCTGGCCAGATCCGGAACCTGGCTGTATGCCGGGGTACCGCTGTTCGGCAGCGGCCCAGGTGGCCAGGCAGGCGTAAGCGTGACCGACACGATGCGGCTGGCGCTCTACAAGGACGGCACACTCATCGGCGAGTCGCCGTACCAGGCTGATTGGTTCCCCGTCCCGGACGATCCCGGCGCATACCGTGTGGAGGCCACCGCCACGCGCACCGTGTCGTCGCTGTCGACCCGGCTGTCGGCGGCATGGACCTTCACCTCGTCCAAAGTGGACAATGAGGTCCTGCCCTTGCTGGCCATCGGTTTCCGGCCGGCCCTCGATGAACACAACCTGGCACCAGCGGGACGGCTGATGACGTTCCCGGTGTCGGTCAGCCAGGCACCCGGTGCCGACGCCGGCCAGGTGACCACGCTGACCGTCGACGTCTCCTTCGACGACGGCCAAACCTGGTATCCAGCAAAGGTTACCGGCAGCGGGACGGACCGCAGGGTCACCGTCGCGCACCCAACGGGCGCGAAGTTCGTCTCACTACGGGCGACAGCGTCCACCGACCGTGGCATTACCGCGAGGCTGGAGATTGTGCGGGCCTACGGTCTACGCTGATCGCTCATCGGGCGGTCCAGCCGGTGCCCGGCACCGGCTGGACACTCGCTGTGTCAACCGCAGCCTGGCGGTGTGTAAACTGCAGCACCCAGGCGGAAACCTGCCCCGGCAGCCGAAACCCCGCCTGCGGACCCCGGAGGAGATCGTGTGCTTGGCTGCGGCCAATCCTTATGCGGCGCGATGCCGCGAAAGGTGATGCACATGCCTGGTAGCGGCCGCCCCGAAGCCGGACGCGCAACGTAAGCGGCGCAACGTGATAGGCGCGATGAGCGAGCTGCTGACCGAGCGAGGCAAGGATCGCATCCCGGCTGTAGCCGCCGGAGGATTGCTGATGGCTTCGGGCCGGGTGGTGACTGCTAGAAGCCTCACCGAAATAAGTGCAGCGGCAGGACTTCCAAGAAGATGCAACGGATAAGTCCTCCTGATCGGTTCAGCCGGCCGAGATGTCGGTGTCTCCCTGGGTATGTGAATTCTGTTGTCGCAGCGCCTGCTACATCGGTGCGACCTTCAACAGTGGCAGAGCATACGAGTACAACAACCCGCGCGACCTGTGGACAGCAACGTTCAGTCTGATGTCATCTACCCCGGACCTTCAACGAGCATTCGGCTGCTAACACTGCAACGCACGACTAATCGCGCCGGATGCCCCAAATTCTCGTGGGGCTGAAGAACTACGAGGCCGGGGGTGGAGTGTTGGGCGGGAGTTGGAGGCGGGCGACGAGTTCAGTGTCTTCGGTTTCGCCGGTTTCGGTGAAGCCCAGGGCGGCGTAGCAGCGGCGGGCGGCTTCGTTGGCCGGCTCGTAGGAAAGGGCGAAGCTGGTGAAGCCATGCTCGGCGGCTAGCATCGCGACGGTGGCGCGTACGGCTTCGCGGCCGATGCCTTTGCCCTGGCTGGCCGCGTCGATGATGATGCCGCCCAGCCAGGCCGACCCGTCGGCCGGGTCGGCCGCCCACATGAGGAAGCCGGTGACGTTACTGTTCAGCAAGACCGCGAGCGGCTGCCAGCCCACTTCGCTGTAGTGGCAAAGTGCTAGGTAGTAGGTGGGTTCGGCGACCCACTCGCGCTGGTGCGGGGCGACGGTCAGCCCGGCGACGGCACGCCAGTTGCCGCCATCGACTGGTACCAAGGTGAGCGTGGTCATGCCAAGATCGTGCCATGCGGGTCTCGTTTGACGCGAAATGTGGAAGCGAGACGGCAGATGCTCCGAAAGCTGGATTCAGTCCCGGACAAGATGACCTGGAACGATAGCCGTGTGCTTCCAAACTGATTGCGTGGGTTCGATTCCCGTCGCCCGCTCCGAAAGTTATCGCAGGCCAGCCTGCCGATCGCTCGACTACGGCAGCGGTACGAGGGCGACGAACGCGTCTTCCTTGCGGCCGTATTTTTCCTGGGACAGCCGATTGAGTTCAGCCTCCAAAGTGGACTCGCCTGGCACCACCTCGGCCCGCAAAACTTGGCCGCCCGCCTGCACGGTGGATTCGCCGCCTCGGGCGAGGTCTGCGATCAGACGGCCATCGGCCAAGTAGCTGGTGCTGTCGAGAATGACGAAGCGTGGCCGGTACGTCTTGGCGCCCACCGTGACCGGCATTAGCTGATAATCGGCGAACGACGAACTGACCTGCCACAGCTCGTCGAACTGTCTGGCCGCAAAACCGCCCAGCCCGGACTCCATGGAGATCTCCAGCTGGATGGTGTCGCCGGACAGTCCGCCGATTGGCAGGAACGCGATGAGGCCCTGGTCGTCCCACTGGTAGAGGGTCACCGCCGGCGACTCGTCATAGAGCCTGACCTCAAGGCCTTCAAGACCTCTTTGCTGCTGGTACTGGTTGAGGCGCAACAGGTTCGCCCGGATCTCTTTCGCGACGTCCCAGCGGCCCCGCAATTCTTCGGTGCGCTGCCCAGCCGCCGGGGAGTCCGGATGCATGAGCAGGATCTGCACCTGCCCCTTGGCACGGATCAGCGCATCCACGGCCTTGAAGAAGTCGCTGTCGAAGGGTGGCCCGAAGATGCGTGAGAACGTGTGCAGGATCTTTGCCCGCTTCCGCGCACCGAAAAGCCGGTCGTTGAACCAGTCGTAGTTCATCCGCCGATGCTCGACGACCTGTCCACGTTGGGCACGGCGCAGCATTGGGGTCAAAGCGAAGAGGATCAGAAACGAGCCGATCAGTTCCGATCCGAGATTTAGCGCGAGGTTCTGCGAATAGTCGGATGAGGTGGCCGCGTAGGACAACGCCAGTGCCGTTGGCACCCCGAATATCACCACCACTAGCAGCGACCGTAGGCCAAACGCCCGGGAGAGCCTGGCCCACCAGACCCTGAACGATTTTCGCATCAATGTGGATGATAGAGACTGCGCGCACTCTCGTCACTAGACAATGGTTTTCAGCCCATCAGTCATCGCCCATGCTGACGGTGAGTTCGGCCTGCATCCAATGCGGGCAGCGCTGGGTGCGGCGGTAGAGCAGGAAAATCGCTCAGGTTCGCCGCACGCACCATCGCGACCGTCAGGATGACCACAGTCTGCCCACCCCGGTCCAGGTACATCGGCGGACGTCGAGGCGACGAGCAGCGTCGTCACGACCGCTGAGAGGACGACCGCGACCAGGTTATTGATGAGGAAGTAGATCCGCCGTACCTGCGACGCGGATCTGCATCGGACAGACGTGCCAGAAATCAGGCATCCTGTTAAACCCGGACAGTCATATTGGTCGTAGTCTCGGGTGGCTACACATAGAGGGGCCTTCCGTTGCGTACGTGAGCCGAATGACCCACACGAAACGCCTGAACGACGTTCCACAGGATTGGAAGCGTGCGCCGGGGCTCCCCGCGAGCCATCACCCAGGCTTTATGAGGCAAGCACTGTCGTCTTCGGACAATGAACGGAGAGAGCCGAATCTCGGCCCATAGATTGCCAGGCCATGTCCTGTTGTATGAGTGGTCTTCAAGACCACTAGGGCGCTCCCAGCCGCCGCAGGGGGCCGGTACCGGGTGGCGACTTTTAGACGGAGCACGCCCGCGCGGAACTTCCCGCGCGGGCGTGTCCTTTCGCTACGGTCTTATGCCGACCGTGGCCTGGTCCGTCGGATGATTAATGGGTCACCGATCAGGATTTGCGTGTCCGGCGCAGGACGATGAGCATGGCGCCGCCCAGGATGACGAGGATGGTCCCTGCGGTTAGCAGACTGGGCAGGAGCCGGCTACCTGTTGTAGGCAATTCTGCCGCTCCTTGACCAGGGCCACCGGTCGGGCTTCCCGTGCCTCCTGTTGGGCTGCCGGTCGGGCTTCCTGTTGGCGAACCTGTGGGGCTGCCGGTCGGGGAACCTGTGGGACTGCCCGTTGGACTGCCAGTTGGGCTTCCTGTTGGCGAACCGGTGGGACTGCCAGTTGGGCTTCCTGTTGGGCTGCCGGTCGGGGAACCAGTTGGGCTTCCTGTTGGCGAACCTGTGGGGCTGCCGGTCGGGGAACCTGTGGGACTGCCCGTTGGACTGCCAGTTGGGCTTCCTGTCGGCGAACCGGTGGGACTGCCTGTTGGGCTACCGGTCGGGGAACCTGTTGGGCTCGCGGTAGGTGATGGTGCGATGCATATCGGTTCGGTGATGGTGTTGGTGTCCAGTGTGACGGCTTCGGTTTGTGCCAGGGCGCGGCCTTGCAGGGTGGCGCCGGTCGAATGCACGGGCCGGACGACAACGATCGGCCCACCGGCGACGGTGTGACGGCGTTGGTCGGGTATGAGTTCGTTGCCGTCGCGGATGTCGCAGCCGACAGCGTTCACCACGTCCATCCCATGTTGGTGGTCAAGCCCGAACACCGCTACCTCTGGGCTGCCGAGCGAATGCCACAAGCCAACGGAGTAGGCCCACCCTGGCGTCGTATCGCTGAAAATTCCAATCACATTCCAGCCGTATTCGGCAATGCACTGGGCGGTTCGCTCATCGCGGCTCGCCCAGGAACCACCTTCGACCGGCCCGCGGCAAACCATGCAGTGGCAGGATCCGCGCGTGGCACGACCTTGAGCAGCGCATCGCGGCGATACCGGTCGGTGTCGTGCTTGCCATCCAAGGCAATGGGAAAGTTCGGCTGCGGCCACCGGGATGGAGCAACCGCTAAGCGGATTGCACGCGACGTCAAGGCTGCGCTTCTGGGATCGGCCCACGTGACGTCGGTCAGCAGCTGCGGCTCCAGGTTTGTAGTGCTTGCCGACCGGTTTGGCTTTCCGCTGGGCTCGGCAAGACCGTTGCATGCTCAGCTGGCCGCGCCAAGCGAGATCGCCGGGCCGGTGCACGCTAGTCGTTTGACGGATGCCGTCGATGAGAAGGTTAAGAAGTATGCCGGACTTGCTGGCCGCTGTCAGGTGCCGTTAGTCGCAGCCGTTGGTGCGCACCGGTTTACCGGTGTGGGCCGTCATGAGGTCGACAATCTGCTTGCAGGCGAACCAACGATCAGCTTCCAGTTAACGTGGGAGATCAGTGCATCGGCACGCATACCGTGAATCTTGGCCTGCCGCACCATTGGCACATGCCCCGACAGCTTTCGGGCCTGCTCTGGCTTCACCACCAGCCGCCCTTCGCCGCGACGGCGAGACCGAACACCGCGGCGGTCATGCCAATGCCTGCTGCACTAGCGTCGTTGACAGATACCGCGGACTAGCCTCGCTCATCGTTTCTGCTGGCCGTGTGTCCTAATTGGAATGGGATTGCCTAGCCCTGATCCCCGGTGATCAGGCCGATCCAAACGAACCATTTTTTGGAGCGTCGGCCGAGCGCGCTGCCGTTGATTTGCTCATCGGTCATGCGGGCTGACTGGACGTGCAGCCCGTCCCGCGAACGTGACGTTCCCTTGGTCTGTGATGAGGTAAAACTCGATGACCTCGAAGTCGGCGACTTCTATCACGGCCCAATAGAGGTCGAATTCTGAGTAAGACGGCCCGCACCCCTGGTCGACAGCGCCGAAGCTAACGAGCCGAACGTTCGCTGAAGTGAGACGGCTGGCTGCGTCGTGAAGCGCCAGTAACGCTGCTGCACCGCTCGATAAGCTGATGATTCCTCGCTTGGTGCTCTGAAGCTTTGTCCAGATCCGTTTTGTCAGGGCTGCCGCGCCAACCAGGAAGGCTATTGCGCCGCCCGCATCTGCTACCACGCCGAGGATCTCCAGCCCGACAGCTACGCCGGATGCCCCCCGGCCCGCCGGAACCGGGCAGAAATGGGCGCCATCTTGATGTATCTCCTGTACGACTTCGGCGATATCGGGATCTATCCAGGAGGAATCTGGCGGCGTACCGCCATCTAGGGCGTCAAGTTCTTCCATCCGGTCCACATGGACGGGGAGAACAAAAATTGCGGCATCGGTGAAGCGCCCATGTTTCGTCCAGTAGCCTTCGGCCTTTGGTACGACCATTGTTTGCCCGTCCTTTCCTTCGGCGTCCCATCACCGGCCTCAAGTGCGAGAGATCCATCGCCGTACAGACCTGCTGCTACATTGGAGAGCGTACCGTGATGGTCAGAGTTCAGTCTGTCTAATTCGGACTAAGTGGAACACCATCACCTGGGATGCAAGACCGTGCCTGGCAAAGTCAACGCGATGCGGTTGCCCGCAGTAGCTAGTGTCTTCGTCGTGGCGAGTCATTTCTTCATCTCTTACGCCCACGTTGACCATGAGGTGACGGAGCTTGTCGCCCAACGGATTGAGGGCGCAGGGGTCCGAGTCTGGTTCGACCAGCGGATTGATGTCGGCGCCAATTGGGAACGTATGATCGAGGCCGCTATAGAGGCAAAGTTTCGGTATGGCTGTGCTGATGTCCCCGGCGGCTGAGACGTCGCAATGGTTGCCTGCGTTGGCAGGCGAATCCGGATGATATGAGCAGTAAGGACTTTCCTCCGGTACGAACTGCTGTCAGCAGTTCGTACAGAATCTGAGCTTTCGATGTCTGAGGGCTGCGGACTGCAGAGCCAGGACACGGTATTGCCAGACGTCTTGCAGATAGGCAAGCGGACGGCCAGCGAAAAGGAGTGGAAACACTGGCCGGGCGAGGAGCACGGCCCTGTCACACTCTCGTCGAACCGGTTAAGGAACTGCTCCCTTGGCTGCCACGTGCCAGCGGCCAGGACTGGCTCGTATTGAAGGTCCATGCTGCGGGCGCCAAGTCGCTACCGCGGTGGACGACGCCGGTTGCGACATGACGCCTCCCCAAAGTCCCGGCTGCCGCATCGTCCAAGCCCACGACCTTGCCTAAGAGCGGAGGGGCCAAAGTGGACAACGTGGATCATCTTGCTCCTGGGCTCGTGTCGATGGCGCTCGTACCAGCGCTGGCTGGCCTCCATAACCGATGGCGGCGCACGAGATACCAGCAGCGGCAACCTGGCCTCAAAGGTGGGCTTGTCCTTAAGGGCAGACCTTTCTGTCCGGGCTGCGAATGCAGGGCATTCCTTTCGGGCCTCAGACGGTCCGTGGTCCGTGCTCGGTATTGGACAGATGGCTGTATCCGTCTCTGGTGCAAATGGGGAAAGGTAGGTCATGTGCCGGGACTACATCTGCTGAGGCCCGTGCCGCTGAAGGGTTCGCTGTTGCCTACTTCGCTGGCAGGTGGGTGATGGGGGGCTTGAGGCGTCATGGAGTGAAGGTTGGATCGGTTTTCGATCTTCTTGGTGATGCCGAGAATGATCTGACTGCGGCGCTGGGGTTCACGCTGAATCGCTGCCCGGCGTTGCTTTCTGCCTTCCTGATGCGTGCGTGCCCAGCTGTAGCCAGTCCGGATCGGTCTGACGTGGGTGTCGCATTGGAGGTCCGCGGGCCACAGGGACGGACCGATCTAGAGGTTTCGTGGCCAGGGAACCTAATAGTGGTAGAGGCCAAACGTGCCTGGCTGTTGCCAACGGTTGGGCAGCTGGGCAAATATGCCGGGCGGGTGCGGGCGTGGGGCGGTGGGGCTTTGGTTACGTTGTCTCAGGCGAGCCAGGCGTTGGCACAGGTGCAGCTTCCATCGCAGGTCGACGGGGTTCCGGTGGTCCACCTGGCTTGGCGTGATGTGCTGGCGGACATTGACGCCGTTAAAGCGGAATCGCTTGGCACACAACACCAATGGCTCAGGGAATTCCGCACCTATCTCAGGAGGGTGATCAGAATCAAGTCTGTGGCAGATAGCTGGACCTACTGCGTCTCTGTGAGCAGTGACCGGCCGGGTGACGGAGGCTCCCGGACATTCCGCCAGTTCGTCACCGAGGAAAAGATCTACTTCCATCCGTACGGCACCAGCGGCTGGCCGGCCGATCCACCCAACTTTCTGGCGTTTCGCTGGGGTTCAGCTGTCCGCGCGATTCACCGAGTCATGCACGCCGATGTTATCGGCAGCCTCAGCGATCGATGGCCAGACATCCCTGTGACCGCTGACACGGCAAGGCCACACGCGATATACCGTCTGGGTCCACAGCTGCCCCCGCACGAGCCAATACCAAACGGTGCCCAGTACCGGGCTAGCCGCCTGTGGGTCCTGCTCGATCAGCTCCTGGTGTCATCCACCCTCGCAGAAGCAGTCGCAAGCACCAAAAGCCTTTACCCATAAGCGTGTAGAGACCACCATTGTCTCAGAAGCAGCTGTGTGCTGCCTTGCCGCATGAAGGTCACGCTAGGTGAGCCAGGGTTAGCGCGAAGTATCTTCAAGCCAGCCGCCATCGAGCCCGTTACAGCTCTACGTATTTGCATGCGGTGACTCGTTTCGTTCTTCCCCAAAGTTCGTGGTGCTGAAATGGAACGGATCCGCTTGGTGGCTATACGGCGGGAGCAACAGCGGCAGGCCAGGCGACATAGCACGCAAAGAGACCGATGCTTGCAAGCCACCACAGCCCGCAGAACTCGTGCAATTCCTCGGCTGCCAGACCAGCTAGTATTCCAACAGCAATTCCTGCAGGCCTGCGCCAGCGGCCCCTGGGCAGCGATGGCGCAGGCCTGGGTCCTAGTGGGTTGCGATGTATATGGACGCGATAGCCAGCGTTCCGGCTAAGAACCAGATCAGGTTTGTTTTGAGTCTGGACCACCATGTCTGCTCGGTCTGGATGATGCGGCTAGCCAGTTCGAGCTGAAAACCGAGATGCATCGAGATCGCTTCCAGATTGCTGACCAGGCCGGTGTTCTGATCGTTCGCTAGTAGGCGCCCGGTTGCCGCAAGTGAGGCCTCTAACCTGCGTGCGGCGCTTTCGGCATTGTCCGCAGCGTGGCTAAGGGAGTATGTTGTCTCGCCGAACAAGGAAACTTGCTTCTCGATCTGCGCGGCCGAAGCTGACAGCGAGGCCGCGACCTCGTCGTTGATGCCCTCGGCTGCATGGCTCAACATCCGCGCCACGTCTTCGTTGATGTTCCGTCCTGCGAACAGCAGTGATCGTGCGACGTCCTCGTTGATGCTCCAGGCAACGCGTTCTAGGGCATGAAGCTCGTCGCGGGAGATGACACCTTTTTCAAGCAGGTGGCCGAGTTTGGAGGCCAGTTCGGGTGTCTGGCTGGAAACCTTTTTCAGCAGCGCCTTGGTTTCTTTGTCGAGCGCGTGGATCGGGCCGTGGTTGTTTCCGGCGATGAAAACGCCGGGGCCGTGGTTGTGCTGCTGCCTGGGGCCGGGTTCGCTGTCGTCGCCGGCGATTTGGGTGAGGGTCATCAGGCCCCCTGGCTGGACGGGACGGTGATCGGGCCATAGTTGTTACCGCCTACGAAGGTTCCGGAGCCATTGTTGGTCTGCGATCCGATGTGAAGGTTTGACGCTGCCGGCTGGCGGGCCATCTCTTCGATGAAGGGACGGGCGTTTGGGCTGGTGTGCAGCAACCTGGTCAGCAGCATCACCCACCTGACCTGGACGTCGCGATCGGACCGCAGTTGTGCACGCAGCGCCGCGAGGTCGTCCTGAAGCGCCTGAAGTGGCATGTCCGAGCCGCTGCCGAAGGCCTTGCCGATCCACTGCCTTAGTGAATCCACGTGCCCGCTGACCAAATTCGCGGCAATGTTGCCCGCCGCACCGGTGATGATCGCTGTCGTCATTTCATCCAACATCTACAGGGGTGCCTTTCTTTGTTGCCGCATCAGCAGGCGGATCGCTGCGATGACGGAGCCTGAGTAGATCGCCGCTGACGGTAGAAGCCGGGTGCGACACGGGGGACAGTTAAATCCCTCGATAGGGTGACGCCATACTCGAAAGGTACTCACGTTGTCGGTAAGGCGACAGGTGAGTTCACCGCTGCCAGCGCGCTGCGCCAAGTCCGCCAGGTACAAGTTCACGGCGTTCCGTTACGACAAACGATGGCCGCAATCCCCAGCCATCCACCATCAGCTACGGATTAACCAAACCCGCGCTGGCTGAGGTTTGACCCGGCGAGTGGACACACCCAAACTTGGATCTGTTGGTCCAGGAAGGGAATGTCCAGGTGGGACGTCCGTCGAGGTATTCCGACGAGTTCAGGCAAGACGCCGTGGCGTTGTACCGCGCCTCGGATCGCAGTAGTGTCAAGGTGATCGCTGACCGGATCGGCGTGAATCACGAGACGCTGCGTCAGTGGATTAAGGCCGCTGATGAGGCTGACTCGCTGACCGGCCCGAACGCTGGCCTCAGTGGTGATGAACGCTCCGAGCTGCAGCGCCTGCGTAAAGCAGAGCGTGAGTGGCAGCTGGAGCGCGAGATTTTGCGTAAGGCAGCCCAGTTTTTCGCCAGGGAGATGAAGTAGACGCCTGCCGCTGGGCCTTCATCTCTAAGCACCGCAAGGCTTTCGGTGTGCAGCGGCTATGCCAGGTACTCGGGGTACACCGGTCAGCGTATTACAAGTGGCTGGCCGGAACTGCTGTGCGGCAGCAGAAAGCAGCCGCTGACGCCGAGGTGGTGGCTGTGATCCGCGCTGAACATGCCGCCTCTGGTGGCACGTATGGAGTGCCTAGGATCCATGCCGGGCCGCGCAGCCAGGGCCGGGCGATCAACCGCAAACGGGTTGCCCGGCTGATGCGCCGACATGGCATCGCTGGCCTGCATCTGCGGCGGCGTATGCGGACCACGATCGCCGACCGGAGGGCCGCACCAGCACTGACCTGCTGGGCCGGGACTTCACCGCCAGCAGGCCCAACGCCAAGTGGTGTGGCGACATCACCTATCTGCGGGTGGGCAGGTCATGGATGTTCCTGGCCACCGTGATCGACCTGTACTCACGCCGACTGATCGGCTATTCGATGGCTGATCACGTGCGCGCCGATCTGGTCGTCGCCGCATTGCGCCACGCGGTCGCCGCCCGCGGCGGTGACGTCGAGGGTGTCATTTTCCATGCGGACCACGGGTCGCAACATACCTCGGAGAAATTCGCGAAAGCCTGTGCCGCGTATGGGATCCGCCGCTCGATGGGAGCGGTCGGGTCAAGCACCGACAACGCGGTCGCCGAGAGCTGGTTCGCCGCCCTGAAACGGGAATTGCCCCACGGCCCCAGATGGGCTACCTCGCAGCGCGCCCGCCTGGACGTGTTCGCCTGGATTGCCTTCTACAACAACGAAAGACGGCACTCAACCCTGGGTTACCTCAGCCCAGCCGCATACGAAAACCACCGTCCATCAACCACTATGCTGGCGCTAGCCGCATGAAACCGTGTGTCCACTCCGCGGGGTAAACCTCAGTGCATATATGAACGCCTAATTCGAACAAACCCGATCGCATTGCCGCCTCGGGTGACTCCCAAAAATCCCATTCTCTGGCCGCCCCTAAGGAATAGGTCGTTCAGTTTCTAGATGGGGCAGCGCCTCTAGCGCGTCCTCCCATCGATCCTGGGAAATCACTTCTGGTTGAAAGTCTGACTTCATAGCAACGTCTCGGCCAAACGCTCCGGGCGCATCTGTGATCGTTTCCTAGCTAGTAGGTTTGAGAGCTGCTCCGGGCTCAGGTTGGGAACTGCGGCCGACGAAACGAAGTGGCACTCCGGGTCATATGCCCACCAATCAACGCGATCGTCCTCTGCGTTCAGGGTCACCAGGAGCTCAGAATGGTTTGCACTCGGCTCTATAGGGTTACGCAACAGGGTTGCACGATGCCTATTCGCCAGCGCTACATAATATTTGAGGGACCGTATCGGATCACCGGTCACACGGTCGTACTCCTTGTGAGCAGCCATTTGGTCGAGTATTGGGGGTGAGGTCATCGGGCCACCGAGAACCCGTGCGAGGGCCGGAAATCGCTCTTTTGCTGGTGCCGTGCTCGCCAAGTTTCTTAGATACTTGTTCAGGCGTCTGGTGGCAGTCAAAGCCGCCTCAGCCTCTGAGTAGGTTGCCCTGCGACCACCTGCTATGCGGTTACGCTTGTCAGCGACAAGGCGCCTCCAATCTTGCATCGGGCCCGGCTGTTCGAGTTCGAGCTTCCAATTTGCGGCGAACTCGGTGTAATGCTCTTGGAGCCGCCGATGGATGCTTGTCCGCCAACGTTCCCCTGCGTCCATCCAAGATATGCGTTCCCACCAACAAATATGGAGCAGAATTAAGGTCAGCATGTTTTCGCACGCCTGCCCGGAAAGCAGAACGCTCGTCGATGGGTTGTCATCTACATATAGGCTTCGAGAGGCGTCACCGACAAAACTCACGGCTGCCGCCATCTCTTCGGCGTTTTGCATCGCTCCTATAGCAAAGAACAGGTCTTCGATCTCCGCAGCTCCGAACTCTCTGTGCCGTCGCCCGTCTTCAGCATCTCTCTCCTTTATGCCTTCGAGGACCGCAAGGCGCGGATCGAAGGTCCGCATCCGGGCTACTGGCCGCGCCTCAACGAGGGCGTCGTGGAGATCGAAAATATCTATCCCGAACGAATATTGTTCCCGGAACAAAGCAGAAGGCAGAGGGTCCACGGGGATGGGGAAGGCGAACGATCCCGCACGCCCGGTCATATTCGCGACGTCGACCGCAGCCATTGCTGTTTTGTCGGTTGATACCTGAATACAGCGAGTACAGCCAATGGTCACAGACCAGCGGGCAGAAATTTCAAGGTAGGCAGTCGGCCACGTGCTCTTTGGGCCGGCTTTTCTTGCCCAGGTCCGTCTGCGCCGACGTGACGGTGCCGACCGTCCACCCCACAGGGCTAGAGCAAGGTCTTCGGTCTCCTTGCTTGCAACGAGACCGGGATGAATCGTTCTGGCTGTGACTATCCGAGTGCGCATGGTTCCGGGATAGAGCGGCTGGGGGAGCCTCTCCGAGCGCGCGATCGGAACCACTGCTTCTAAACCGACAATTTGGGGATACTCGAATCGGGTATCGCGGCGCGCATCGATTTCGTAGATAGCGTCGAGTGCCAGCGGCACCGGCTCTTGAAGCCTCAAGAGCCCGTGTACGATCACATAACCGTCCGCAGGCTCGAACTTCGCATGCGTGTGTTCCTCAAAGCGCTCTGCGGCAGGCGCTACTTTGTCCGGCGACTTCATATTTCTCCCGGCATTGCTACGTCCAGTCTCCGCCTCGATAAGCGCCGCCGCAGCTATATCGACTCACTCCACGTTCTGCGCGATTCCCGAGTCGCCTGACCGTTAGTCCCGAGCGGGCTCGTTGAGAAACTCCGCACCGCCGGGTTCACCACGTTCAGGTCCTCGGCGTCGAGTGCCCCATCGGTCATGGGCACGCCTCGACCCGGACCTTGAGCAGAAAGCCGTCGAAATCGCACGAGCGTCCGAAACCCTTCAAGATTCTGTGCTGACCATTCTTTCGCTGGGCAAACAATGACTCGGGCGCAGCCGCCGGGCAGATTGGCCAGGGCGGACCGACCTAAGGGTTTGGTTAGCTCCCGCTGTCGATCGCGGCGTGCGAAGATACCGAGCGGGGCGGTAGGCATACCCAACGGTTTTGCCCCGGAGTGACACCATTAATATCCAAACGGTCCTGTGATGTCAGGTCCCACAGTTGTTGCCGAAAATGGATGTCCGGGTATGTTCTTGGAATTACCTGCGGACACCAGTACGAATAGGAGGGTCCGGCGTGTCGGCCAACCGGTGGACCAGCATTGAGCTCTTCACTGGCGGCGGCGGCCTCGCCCTTGGAATGTCGGAAGCGGGTTTCGAGCATCTGCTAGCGGTCGAGAACCATCCAAGAGCTTGTGCGTCACTTCTGCTTAACAAGGCTGTCCCGGCTGACGCCGGCCATCTCCCATTGGGTCGCTGGCCGCTCAAGGCATGTGGGATCCAGGAGGTCGACTTCAGCCACTGGCACGGGGAGGTGGACGTCATCGCGGGCGGGGTGCCATGTCAGCCTTGGAGTATCGGTGGTTCATCCAAGCGTGACGCCGCTACTGACTTCGACAGGATGTCGGAGAAGATCGGCGACGAACGGAATCTTTGGCCGGAGCTGTTTAAGGTTATACAGAAAACCCGGCCGAAGGCGGTCATTGCCGAGAATGTTGCTGGCCTGATGCGTCCATCCTTCGCACCGTATTTCGAGTACATCCTCCGCGAGCTGCGCGCACCGTTCGAAAAGCGCGTATCGGGCGAGGAATGGTATGACCATGACAAGCGTTTGCAAGACGCGCTTCGCAGAAAAAACAGCGATCCAACGGAACGGTATGTGGTCAAAGCGGTTTTACTCAACGCCGCTGATTACGGCGTCCCGCAATACCGGAAGCGTGTATTCGTTGTCGCCTACCGGGCAGACCTCGGATTAGAGGAATGGGCCGCTCCGGACCCAACACACAGTGAGGCCGCGCTTCTCCACGATCAGGCGACTGGTGCCTACTGGGAACGCCACAATATCAAACGTCGCCGAGGATTCGGTATCGAGGCCGCGATTGAGGACCAGCGACAGCCATGGTTCACCGTCCGAGACGCTATCAGCGGATATTCCAACGGCGGTAAGCCGTTGCCTGAGCCCAAACTAAACCGCGAAGAAACACCGGGCTTCCTTCACCATGTTGGCTGGCCAGGCGCCCGTGTTTACCGCGGTCATCAGCCCAGTGACCCTGACCGTCCATCAAAGACAGTGAAAGCCGGAGTGCACGGCGTCGCTGGCGGAGAAGGTGCGATTAAGTTTCCTGGCAAACCGGTGCGTTACTTGACGGTGCGTGAGGTCGCCCGGCTAATGACCTTCCCGGACGACTGGCGCTTGGATGGCAGCCGTGGCCCGCAGATGCGACAGCTCGGCAATGCGGTCCCTGTGCGTCTCGCCGAAGCAGTTGCGAAATCGGTGGCTGATGACCTGGCGAAGGCTGCCGGTACCGCAGCGGAGGTGAGCCTTTTGTCTGAGACTAAAGGCAAGACACGAAGCCGTAAGAAGTAGGCTGTGAACGCGATCCGGCCGGAGGCATCGTCTGTTGCGGTCCGGAATGTTATGCGGGCCAACAAAGGCAGAGATACTCGGCCGGAGCTCAGGCTACGGCGTGCCGTGCACGCCTTGGGGTTGCGGTACAGAGTCGGCATCCGTCCAATCTCGACAATCCGACGTACAGCAGACTTGGTCTTCGCCCGGTCGCAAGTCGCGGTGTTCCTCGACGGGTGTTTCTGGCACGGATGCGCGGAGCACCATCGGCCTGCACGGGTCAATGCGCAATTCTGGGCGGAAAAGCTTGCCCAGACACGTCTGCGCGATGCCGCTACAGATGAACGGCTCAGGGAGACGGGCTGGCACGTCATCCGTATCTGGGAGCACGAGAACCTCGAAGACGCCGCGTTGCGGGTGCGGGAAGCCGTCCTCGCCAGGCGTCCCGCATCACGGCAACCTATGAGTTGAGTGCGAAGTAGCCCGCCGGCCCAAAAAGCGCGTCACGGCCAAGGTAGTTGTTGAAATGGCCGCACACAGGCTCTCCCAGATGTGTGCATGCTACGCATGCCCCTCCGTTGCGTTCGCAGGCCGGGTCCAGCGGGCACCGGTGCTCCGCGTTAACCACCGCGTGAAGAAACGTGTGGAGGTCATTTTCGAAGACCGCCTGAAGCCCTCCGAGCACGAAATCGCCCCGAGCTGCCGCAAACACGAAGAAGACACCATGCGTCGGTAGCAAGTATTCCCCGAGGCTCTCCCTGTCGACCCCGGCGAAAACGGATAGCTGCCGGATCACCCTGTGCGCGTATGAGTGAATAAGTGTTAGTAGATCGACCCCAGGATTCACGATTGACGGATCGTCAAAACGGTTCGGCAGGCTGATGTTAGCGGCCAGGGCCGCACGGGCCGCCTTCTTATCAGCCGTCTCCGGGATGGCGTGGCCGCGGGCCCGCATCCACCGTCCGACCCGGAGCGGGTCGAGCCGGAACATTAGCGCTTCTGATTGCTGAGGATCAGCGAAGACACGCCGTCCCTTCTTGCTGGAGAAGAGGTTGAGGTTGACCTGTCCGGGCGTTGACCCGCCGCGGGTGAAGCCGTAAACGGCACGCATGACAGGGAAACGGTCAGCGAGCTCGACAGTGTCAAGCCCTGCTCGGGCGACAGCCGCTGGGTAGTCGTCGCGATAGGTGCGCCGGATCTGTTCTGGGACTCCGTGCCTGTCAAGTTCAGCGATACGTGACCGGCCTTCGAATGTAGCCACCGCGATGTCGACAGCGGCACGCTCGGCCTCGTGGATCCGCTCGACAGGAGCGGTTGCCATTAAGCCCAGATCGTCCTCGCCGGCAAGCTGGCCGGCGCCGGACGCGACGCTTGCCATCTGCTCGGCAATTGACCTTTCGATCCCGGTGGCCACCAATTGGTCCACAAGAGATCCAGCTGTATGCATACGCCCACTGGGATGCCGTTCGGCCATTCCCCCGAGCACCCATGTCAACGCCCGCCTGGGACCACCGGACTCCGTGATCTCGGCCAGCTTCTTGCTGGTGCCGGGATTGATCAGGACAAAGCTCTGCGGCGTATAGACGCTGGTAGAACGGTGCACGTTGTACGCCATGAACTCGCTTTCGCGGCCATCCCACTTGCGCCCGCACGGACATCGGCGGAACCCGAACCCTTGGCGCAAAAGCTTTGAGCACACCGGACAGATGAAGCGGATTTTGCTCGCGTCGATAGTCGGCTGAAAGTCCATCCGTACTTGGTCATGCTGCTGGCACCGCGGAACCAATGGCTGTTCAAGGCGACCACATTCGTGATAGCCAACGAAATGCACTTGTTCCCAGCGTTTCTGGCCACAACGGCAGTCGCGGTCGTCGCGGTTCTCGACGCGCCGGCAATTCGATGAGCGGCAGACGAACACGTTTGGAAAGCGCTCAACTTTGACACCGCGACCGCCGTTGATCTCCACCACTTCGAGATCTACCGCGTTCAACGTCGCGATCGCACTCCGGTCCTTGTTCCAGCCGTATATCTCCTCTTCCAAACGCCGCCGGATCGCGGTCTCATCGACATCTACCTTCTTGGGGTCGCGCCAGTCGACCGTCTTCCAGATACGGCCTTGCAAGTCAGCTGTTTGCTCGGGCAAGAATCCGAAGAGGACCTGTGTGCCACTGCGCTTATCCTTCATTCTTGGCTCTCCGGTCAGTCGTCACTAATGGGGATTTGGGTTTCGACATCACGCAATGAGGTCATCGGCTCGCGGTGCAGCAGCTGCTGCGGCCATCGCGAACCGGATCCCAAATCCTGCAGCCGGATGAAGTACATCTCGATCAACTTGCGGAGATCCGTCTCTAGGAGATGTTCCTCCTCCCGGATGCCCAGCATTTCGTGTAGTGCCTTCGCTTCGTCATCGACTGTCGTCACTGTGGTCCGATGATGCTCGCGTATCAGGTCGACCGTGGTAAGACGCTGCTTGGCCGATCGCGGCTCGTGGAAGAACAGGCGCCTTGCCTCGATAGCCGCCGCACTTGTGAGCTCAAGGACCCGGCGGCTGGATCGGGTCACCGGGATTGGCTCTACAAGGCGGTCGCCATGCTCGATAAATGGCCGGAAGTGGCTGTAAACACTCGCATCCCGTTCGCGGCCGATCTTGTGCACGACATAGACAAGGCCCGGGTGTGTGCGGCCAACACGTGCTGTTGTCTGAATGAACTCAGCCGTCGTGAGAGGCACACCGAGCACAGTCATGACGTTGAGCCTGTCGATGTCAACACCGTGGGAGAACATCGAGGACGCGGCCACGACATGAATCCGGTCGCCGAACTCCGTCGGCGGCTTGTCGAGGTGCTCGATCGCGTCGCGGATCTCCTGAAAAGGTGTTTGCCCGAGAAGAGAGACGGCGTTTAGGGGTTCAACTGGAACTTGGGTGTTCATCGACCTTCGGGCGGCCTCGACATCCTTAACGGTATTTCCGTAGATGACGTTTGTACCGTACAGGCCGATCAGCTCGACGGCATGTGACGGATCGATATCTGCCCGGGCACAAACGCCGGCCGGGTCGCTGAGCAGTTCCCGGATCGTCTGCTGCAGCACGGTAATTGTCCGGTCGGATACCCATTCCAGCGTCACGCCCCGCGGCCAAACCGCGACATAGCGGCGCAGCAGCGCTGGCGTACGCGCACTCCAGAAGCTTTCACCGGCACGTGGTCCCTGAACAGGGAAGACGCGACCGATGCGTCCATAAAGGACCCGGGTCTGCCGGTCGTAGCCGGTCAGCGTCGCCGAGGAAGCGATGATCTTTGCCGGTGCGATATTGGTGTTCTTGCGCTGCAGGTCATCAAGCATTGCCTCGTAGTGCGAGTCGACGGCTCCCAGCGAGTCGCGGAGCAGATGGAGCTCATCCTGCAGACGGTACGACGGGGCGAAGATCGCTTTGTCGGCGGCGGGAATCGGTTCGCTGATCTCTTTGCAGCCGGGGACGAGGCAACCGGTTGGCCTAGTTGTGCGCTTAGCGTAGGTGAAGCCGTGACCTGCGGTTCTGCAGCGTCCCGCTGGTGCGTGCACGAATCCGCGCATCGCGGCCTGCATCGAGATCAGCGCCGCTTTGTCCAGGGTGCCGATGACAACGCTGGGGAGGAAGCGGTAGATCTCCGCGTCCACGATGTAAATGGGCAGTGCTTCGCCGGTCAGTGGGCAGTCTGTGGCTCCGCAGATGTGTTCAAGCTTCCATAGCCTGCGGTTAAACCGCATCGTGATGTTTTCCGAGCCGCAGAATGGGCAGCGCATGAGCACTTGGTATTTGGTTGGCATCGTGTCGTCTTCGACATCGATGTCGTTGTGGGGGGTCTTTTCCGGTGGAATCTCATTGGGTGTGCTGGTGGCTCCCACGTAATAGCCCATTGCGATGGGGTCGCCGCCGACTTTGTGACGTCGGCGGACTAGCTCGGCGGCGGCAAGCGCGTCGGCGAACCTCTGGGTTTGCTGAAGCGACAGCAGACGCAGGGGGAATCTGGACCAGGCGGTGATGCCTGCGTGCTTTCCGCGTAGGCGATCGTAGAAGACGGCAAGCACAAGCAGGCCAAGGTAGGTCTCGGTCTTCCCACCACCGGTGGCGAACCAGACGATCTCGACGGTGTCCCAGTCCCGATGTCCGTCGACCATGCTGGGTAGCACTCCGAGAAGGAAGCCCACCTGGAAGGGCCGCCAGTGGCTGTAGTTGCGTCGTTGCGCCGACATGCCGATCGCCTGATTCATTAGCCGGTACGCGTGGAGCAGCCGAGGGTTGTCTTCAAGCGCCTTGAGCCCGCGGCCGAGCCGGTCCAGCTCCTCGAGGTATGCCTCCCGGCCTTGCCTGGCCTCTTCGACCATTTCCCGGCTCCACGATTCCAGGCTGGCGCGCTCGGCGAGTGTTTCCTCGGCCCAGGCCTGTTCGCCCCAAACGGCATAGGCGTCGACCAGCGCCCGCAGCCGCGGCAATGGGTCGCTGGTGAGCCCAGCGAAGGAGAGGTCAATGTTCTCCGGTGCGGTGCCGTCGAAGGCGAAGACCGGCCGTGGTGTGTCGACAACGATGGTGTCCCTCGTTACTAGGCCAGAGCCGGGTACTAGTTCCACCCCGCAGTTGATGCCTAGAGCCAGCATTTCCCTGCGGTAGCGGAAGCTATCAGGCAATGACTCGAGCAGAAACGGTGTTGTTTCCAGACCAACCACTGTCAGCTGCACCTCAAACAGGTACCGTTCTCCTTTCGGTATCTTGCCTGCATCGGTCGTGTTTACCAGCGCCACCACAAGCTCTGGGGCACCCCGCCACGACTCGTCGGTCACGGCGATATGGGCTGTTGCCGACGTTATTCCAGCTTGCCGGAGCGCCGCGGTTATCTCTGTGTGGCCGAAATCAGCGGAGCCGCCTGCCTCGGGGGTGTTGATGGCCACGGTCACCGCAGCGAGTTCGCTCTTTTCCCATCGCTCTTCGACGCCGTCTTTTTTGGATGCCGCAGCGGCCTGGTTCCAGCCACAAGCGCGGATTTTCACACCGAATCGCCAGGGTCCGGGCGCGGCTGGGCGAAGCCGCATGCCAACTGAGCATGGGTCCATACGGCGTTCGCGTTTGGTGTCGGTCATGGCGTCGGCCTCCGGGGCGAGCCGGCCCAGCCAAAACACACCTGACGGATCAACAGCGAGGGTGGTTTCGTGCGTGCCGGTTCCGGCACTCGTTACCCGCTCGTCGAGAAAGGCGACGAACCGTTCTTTGTAGTCGATGGTCATCAAGAAACTCCGGCAGTCGCGGTCACGGATTCGGGCAGGGGCACGGTGTTGCGGGCTGTCCCGAGTTGGGCTCGTTGATACGGCACGCCGGGCCGCGGTAGTCCGTAACCCAGGCTCTGGGCTATACCCAGCACGCGTTTGTCGCTGGCAAGAATGCCGAGGACTTTGCCCTCGATCTGGCGGACGCGTTCGCGTGTCACGTTGTGTACCTGGCCAATCTCATCGAGGGTATGAGCCTCACCGTCCAGGAAGCCGAACCGCATCGCGATGACATGCAATGAGCGCTCATCCAGACGTTCGCGAAGCGCATCGCTGAGATCGTCCATTAATGACTGTTCTACGACCTGTGCTTCGGGCCCAGGCCCGCGTTCGACAAGTAGGTAGTCGGCTAGGCTTGACTCGCCTGCCTCTCCAATGGGGGTATCCAGCCGGACCAGCGGTGCGGATGTATCAAGTAGCCCCTGGATGTGCCCGGTGTCCATCAACAGCGCGGCACCGATCTCGGCCAGGGCCGGGGCCCGGCCATTGCGGCGTTCGAAGTCGCGAATATGTATGTGGATCTGCCGCACCTTCTCCCACACATGAACCGGCAGGCGGATCGAGTGGCCGATGTTTGCGATCGCCCGGTCGATGCTTTGACGGATCCACCACGTGGCATAGGTGGAAAACTTGTAGCCTAAGGCCGGATCGAACTTCTCGGCCGCGCGGTTGAGCCCGGTGAAGCCCTCCTGCACGAGGTCCTCAAAGTCCAGCTCCCCGGCGAAATGCAGGTGTCGGCGTGCGATGTTGATGACAAGCCGCACGTTGAACCTAATGAGCTCGTTTCGCGCATCGTCGCCATCGCTGGCAAGCCGCACCAGATTCTCATCGGGGACTGAAAGTTCACTAAGCCGCTCACGCGCCCGCAGTCCCAGCTGGATCCGTCGGCCGAAACCGACCTCCTCATCGGCGGTCAGGATGCGGTGATCACGCATCGCCTGGGGCAGCTGGGAATTCAGACTCCGCAGCGCGGCTGGCTCTAGCGTGTCGTTTCCTGAGTCCCGATCAGGTGTTTCCACCTCAATACCGGCCTCAGCGAGGCCAAGGAACACCGCGCTGGTCTCACCGGCGTCAAGCTCGCGCCGTGACGTGACCGCCACGACTTGAGCCCAGGTCAGTTCACCCAGGCGCTCGGCGTCTTCGGACAGTACCTCGACGCATCGCGCTACCAGGTCAGCTCGCATTGCCAAACCTCAATCACCGTTCAAATAGGTGTTTCGACACCAAAGAACACTCTCTCGTGGAGAGTCGGTTTCCGAGTTTCCCGGTCTCAAATTGTTATGCGCAATAGCGATTCACAATTGTCACGCAAAGAGAGAACGGAGTGTGTCGCCCTGGTTGACCCCGTCTTGGTGACAACAATATTCATTTGATCCGATTGCTTGACTGTCCACTGTGGAGCATGATAACTTCTCAGCCGCAGGCAGCAAATATCGAACCCCCTGATCATGGTCGAGCATGTTTTTCCCGCTCCTTTGGGGTTTTCAGACTGTCGCACTCATCCGCTACGCTCCCGCCAAGACAGCATCAGCGACCCCCGCCAACGTGGCGGAGATCGCCAGAAGCGGCCGGCGTGGAACCTCAGCCTGATGGGAGCGAGAATGCAAACTGACGCCATTGACGTCACCCCGGACCCCCGAATTCTGACCGTTCTCGGGGATATTGAATTCAGCCCGTGGCAATGTCTGGCCGAGCTAATTGACAATTCATTCGACGATTTTCTCGGATCGGGAATTGTCGGCGAAAGGCCGAGCGTCACTGTTTCGCTGCCCAGCAAAAACAGCGATCACCGCAGTGCGGAAGTGTGGGTGTCAGACAACGGCCGGGGCATGGATCTGTCCATTTTGAACAACGCCATCCGTGCGGGCTGGACCTCGAATGCAGCCCACGGCTCACTCGGCGTTTTTGGTATGGGGTTCAACATCGCCACCGCTCGGCTGGGCCAGCGGACGCAGGTCCGAACGACTCGCACAGGAGATCCTTATTGGACTGTCGTCACCCTTGACCTTCCCGCACTAGCAGCGGGTGGTAAATACGACGTTCCGGTTTCGTACGAGCCCAAGGACGACCCCGCACAGCATGGCACCACTGTGATCATTAGCTCCTTAAAGCGCGAACGCCACGAGGCGCTGTCGCAAAACCACCAGCAGATCCGTAACAAACTTGGCGATGTGTACAGCTATTTGCTGCGCGAACATGACTTTGACATCACGGTCAGCGGGAAGTCCGTCGTGCCGAGGCGCCCTTGTGTGTGGGGCGAGCACCGTTCTGTCATGCGGGATGGTGTGGAGATCAAGGCGATCCAGCCGATCGATGTCCGCCTCGATCTCATGAAGGCCTGCCTCGTGTGCGGGAAGTGGCAATCGCGTGATCACGAGAAGTGTGTCTTCTGCCCTAGCGGTGGACTACTTGAGCTGAGAGAGCAGCGAATCTGGGGCTGGATTGGGGTCCAGCGATACCTGCACACTAGCGACTTCGGCATCGATTTCCTTCGCAACGGCCGCAAGATACTCATGCGCGATCAGCGAATCTTCGACTGGATCGACCCGAGCGGCAACGAGGACCCCGAGAAGGAATATCCCGTCGATAACCCGCGCAACGAAGGCCGGATCGTCGGCGAGATTCACTGTGACCACGTCGGCGTCAACTACCAGAAGAACGCGTTCGAATACGACACTGTCGAATGGCGCAAAGTCGTTCGCACCATCCGCGGCGAGGCACCATTGCGCCCCAAGATCGCGGAAAGGCGCGGGTTCGGCGAGAACAAGAGTCCGCTAGCCAAGCTTTACGCCGGCTTTCGCACAGATAAGCCCGGACTCAAATACCTGCTGCCGGGCGATGGCAAGACCGCGCTACGTGATCGCGTAACCGAATGGGTCGAAAAGTTCCGAAAGGGGGATCCGGACTATCAGAGCGATGAGGTCTGGTACCAGGCGGCGAAGCAGCATGATGCGGGCACGCCCGTTCCGTCTGCCAGGCCTGAGACCGACGTCCTTGACGAGATGGGTTTAACAGATCCCGGCGCGAATGGCGCGTCATCCTCGTCGGGCACTTGGAAACCAACAGGGGCAACAACCAGTGGCACACCCGCCACATCGGCCTCAGGCAGCGCGGCCAGTCCAGGGCCACAGCCATTGACCCTTGAGCAACGTTTGGGGGTCTACCGCGAGAACTCAACCGTCATGCCGGGAATCGGTGGCCGTTTCGATGCCGAAGACCTCGGAAAGGTCGATGCCACGGTCTACATTGTCCGCGCCGATCAGCTCGAAGACCCGGTAGGGCGATTGGTTCCGGCCTTCGCACATATGACGAGAGCACCTCGGCTCGAGGTCTTCCTGGCAGGCATCCATAAAATGCTGACCGACTATGGCCTAGATCTGGCGGAATTCGTCCAAGTGATCGTGGCCGAGTACGTCATCACGCGCGCCTCCGGCGCCAAGCAGCCAATGTCCGTAGTTCTCGACCGTATCAAGGCACGAGCGTCTCGAGACCGCCGGATTACAACCGGTGCACTTTCCGAGCGGTCACGTCAGCTCCTCAGCCGCATACGCGATGAGATGCTCCGCGAGATCAAGGGATCGCCCACCGGCTATTGGAATTTGCTTTCTCCCAGCGATCAAGACGAGGCGCAGCGGCGCTTCGCCGTTGGCCAAGCCTCTGGCATCAGTTGGGACGACGTAATCCAGACCGGAGACTTCGTCCGCCACATCCCGGCCGCGGCCCTTGTCCGGCTCATCGAACGGCGGCCCGATGTCTTCCTCGACGGCCGCGTCTTCTCCCGCGAGCACACCGCGCTAACCGACGACACAGCGCGCGCCCTGGCGGTCTCGCGCATTACAAGCCTTGTCTCGGAACTCGCTCTGATGGCCGATCACACCCCGAAGCTTCACGTCGACGAACTTCTGCGTGTGCGGCTCAGTTGCGACCTGGTTGAGCGCGAACTCGCTGAGGCGGAATGATGTTGCCCGAAACGGTCTTTATGGACCTGCCTCACCTGCGCGACTTGGGGCCACGGCAATTTCCGAGACAAGTCGAGCGGTTGCTGTGGCACCTCGGATTCACCGACGTCGCCACGATCGACGGCGCCGGTGATGGAGGTGGGGACATCATCGGCCGTCACAACGGCAAAGACTGGGTGCTGCAATGCAAATGGAAACTTCGGGGCGCGATTGGCGCCGATGCTGTCGACGAGGTCGCCCGCGCACGTGAGCTCTATCGAGCCAATGAGGCGGCGGTCGTCACAACTAGCCAGCCTGGTCCGGCGGCTAGGAAACGCGCGGGCGAGCTGTCCGCACTAGCACCGCCCATCAAATTCTGGACCGGGGACGTCCTGCGCCGCGCCTACGATCGCGCTGCGGACCGCCTCCCTAGCCGCGACCTGCGCGACTACCAGCGGACAGCCGTCAGAGCCCTCCAATCAAGCCTCAGCAAGGACGGCAGGGCTCTGCTTGTCTTGGCCACCGGAATGGGAAAGACCGTCGTCGGTGGCAACGTTATCGATCAGCACCTCAAGAGGTACCCAGTAGACGACATCCTCGTGATCGCGCACACCAAGGATCTCGTCGCCCAACTTGAGCGAGCACTTTGGCCGCACCTTCCAAAAGCGATTCGGACCCGCCTGGTTACAGGAGACGAAAGGCCAGACGATCTAAGTGGGGTTACGTGCGCAACCGTTGCCTCCGCGCTTAGTGCGGCCAAGGCGGGCTATCGGCCCAAACTGATCATGGTGGACGAGGCCCACCACATCGCCGAGGACGGACAGTTCGCCGAGCTGCTTTCGATACTCTCTGCGGCTGCGCAGTTCGGTGTTACAGCCACACCATGGCGCGGCGACGGCTACGACCTCACGCGGCACTTCGGTGAGGCCAGCTATACCCTCGGCATAGAGGATGGCATGCGCCGCGGCTACCTCGCTCAGGTCGACTACCGGTTGTTCGTCGATGACATTGACTGGGACATGGTCCGCAGCGCCAGCCAATATAGTTACAGCCTCAGCGAACTCAACGCTCGCCTGTTCCTTCCCCAGCGCGACGACGCCATCCGTGACGAGCTAACCGTGGCGTGGTCAAACGTCACCCGGCCACGCGGCATAATCTTCTGCCGGACAATCGAGCACGCAGAACGAATGTCGTCTCTCCTAAATGGAGCTTCACCCTGGGGAAGCGTCCGCGCGATTCATGCCGGGCTGACCGCACGCCAGCGCCAGACCAGGCTCCTGGAATTTCGTTCAGGCAGCGTCCCATTGCTAACGGCTGTCGACATTCTAAATGAAGGTGTCGATATTCCCGATGTGAACATCCTGTGCTTCGCCAGGGTAACCCACAGTCGCCGGATCTTTGTTCAGCAGCTCGGCCGAGGCCTTCGGCTACGCGACGGCAAGACATCGGTGGTTGTATTAGACTTCGTCAGCGACCTGCGTCGAATTGCCGCGACCCTCAAGCTCCGCCGGGACCTTGAAGCCGACTCTGTTGAAGTATTGCCCTTGCACGCAAAGTCATCGATAACATTCTCTGACCAGCGCGTTGAATCGCTTATGGACGAGTGGATACTGGACGCGGCAAGTCTTGAGACCGCCTACGACGAACACAGGCTCCAGTTCCCCGAAGTTACAGCCATCCAGAAAGGCTAAGCGATGCAACAGGTTCCCCTCAGTGTGCGAGATGAGGTCGTCAAGCTCCTGTACGCCGACGCCGACAGGCTCGAATGGGAGCGCCTTCCAGATCACCGCAAAGCCGAGCAATACCAACGGTGGGCCGACGACACAAACATTGGCCGACGCCTCGGTGACTACACCTCGGACGTTCATGGCTGGATCAAGGAAATACCGCTCAAGGAGTACAGCCGCGCCTTGGAGGGCCTCGGCCGGTTCGCCAAGTTCACGGCCCGCGGATACACGCCCGCCGAAGAATTCCTACCCAGGCTCCTGGGCGGCTCCTGGTCGATTGTCGCTGGAAGTGTTGGTGACCGGCCCACCCACTGCATGGCTACCAATGGAAGTGGCCTTCGATACGTCTGCTGGGGAAAGCCGAAGTTCTTCAAGGATCTACTTTGGGCGGCTCTCAATGAGGGCCTCGACAACCGCACAACACCATTAATCATCGTGTGCCTCCGCTCGGACGCGGACATCGAGCCAGCGATGCGCCGTCGCCATGAGATCTTCGGCACTCGTTGCGGCATAGGCGTTACCCATCTGATCAGGCCGATTAGCCAAATACGCTGAGCGCACGCTCAAAGCCGTCCAAGCCGACGAGAGAACTCACCGGGCATTCACATCCGACACAAGACGATTTAGTCTCCTATGATTTGGGCACCCAATGGCCGGACGGCGCGTCCCACACAGCCTCCGCGAAAAGCCGATTCAAGTCAGGCTCAGCCCCGGCATCCGTCGCGTCGCAGGGCACCCAGCCCCTGCCCGGCTCCAAGCACACGTACCAGCCCAGCCGTTCGCAATCCTCTTCGCCAGGCCAGCGGCCCGTCCAGACATCTCGTTCATGCGGCACGGACGAGGCGGCAGTATGAGCGCAGGTAACCCACTGCAGGCCGGTTGCCCGACAGCGCGCCACATCACAGACGCGATCATGTACCTCGCCCGCGGCCGCCCCACAACCGTGGCATCTCGGCAGGATCTCGCTCATGTTCACTCCACAACGTCACGGTAAGTGGATTAGCCGATGCCAACACTAGTCAGCTCCTGTTGAACCGCCACATGCCCCTACTGCCAGGTGCTCGTTCCAGCTCGCGCATAGCTTCAAAATCGCGCAAATACGCCTCCATAAAAGTCCTTAGGGCGACTGCGTTATCCCCTTTGTGTACTTCGGCTAAGACTCCTGGCGGGACCATGCGCACCCGGCTTACGCGGCTTGGAATAAGACAAACCACTGTCCCAGGTCTAGATTCCAAACTAATACGCGCACTTACAGCAGTCGCTGCAGCCACTTAAGTCGGGTTTCCGAGAGGTTCACTGTCCAATGGGCGTTCTGAGCTGGTCGGTGGGCTCAACCAATCCTGCCTCCAGCGTGGGCGTTCCCTGGCCGATCTGTTCCGCGATCATGGTCAGCGCATAGTTGTCAGCAATCCCTGCCGCGATCTTGTTGATGGTGTTGAACGTGGCCGGGGCGACGATGAGCGCATCCGGGCGGCCGACCGCCCGCGAGGAGCCGTTCGGGCGAGTGGTGTAGTCCCAGCGCACGGGCGCGCCGGTCAGTTGTTCGATCATGGGCTCGTCGATGAAGGCTTGAGCGTTGGGTGTGGCCAGGACACTGGTGTTCCAGCCATGACGGACTGCGACGGCGACGAGCCGACCGATATCGCTAGCAGGTCCGGCACCGGTGACAACAATGCTCATGGTCTTGCTGCCGGTCACCGGGGTACTCCAGCGTGATGGCTGGCGGCCAGGACCCGGTCGTGCATGGCGCCGCGGGTGCATGACTGCAGGTGGGTGAAGACCCTGCGGGCGCTGCGGTTCCGCAGCTCCTGCGGCGCTATGGTGCGTGCGGTGTCCAGGGCTGCCAGGGCTTGGTCGTATCGTCCGAGATGAGCGTTAGCGCTGGCCACGTCGATGTGCAGGCAGGCGCCGCGTTCAGGCAGCCGGACCGCCCGCAGGTCAATCCGGTCGGCGATGGCCAGCGCTGTCGGGTGATCGCCTAGGCGCAGCGCGATGTTGACCTCGTGCAGGAGCACGTTGGTCCGGTCGAATGCAGTCCACTGCGCGTTGCCGTTGTCGTGGCTAAGCAGTGTCGCGGCCCGTGCCGCATCGCGCATCAGCTCATAGGCGGTGGCCCGGTCGCCGGCACTGGCTGCGGCGACAGCTGCCCTCAACAGCAGAGCGCCGTAGACCGACAGCCCGTCGTCGGTCATGAAAACGGATGCCTGCTCCAGCTGCTGTGCGGCTCGCTGGGCGACGACCACGGCGGCCTCATGGTGACCGCTGGCTGCAAACGCATGAGTGAGAATCCGGGCGCTGATGGCGGGCGTGAGGCTGTCACCCTGCTGTTGGGCCAGCAGCCCACTTCGCTCGGCCGCCAACAGGGCAAGCGCCGGATCGTTCAGCTTGATCAATACGCTGGCCAGCAGGTGGTAGAGATGCACGCCTGTGGCTTGCCAGTCTTGTGCCAACGCCTGGGAACCTTCGGTTTCCAGCTCGTGCCGCAGGGTTAAGAGCATTGGCAACCTGGCCAGCAGATCCTGATATTGGCTGGCTTGATAAGCCCGTTTCAGTTCGTAGGTTTCGTGCTGCAAGACCAACAGCGGCGACCGGCTGTCCCCAGCTCGTCGTTGAGCATGGTCATGCAGGAACCGCAGGACACCGACACAGGCTTGTCCACCGACAACCAGATTGGCAGCGTGCGTGATGAAACGCCTACGTTGCATATCGCCGCCTTCCCCGAAGCCATGGCCCCCAGTATGCGGCCGGAGCAGATCAGGTGCCCACAGCTGCAAATCCGACGCTGACGACACAAATGGCAGAGGTGCGGCAGATTCTGGCCGTCTAGGCCGGCGATCGATGTAGAAGCCGAGTTCCGCATCGCTGTGCGCCCCTAGGACAGCGCGGAACGCGGCGCGGTGGTGGATGTTGGGCCACCGATGCTCGCCTCGCTCCAGCTTGCCGATATGTTCCGCGTCTATCGCGCCCTGACGTCCGCTATTGGTCGCGATGTGCTTGTTCGCAAGGTCTGCCAGCTCCTGCCGCGACATGTCCCTGCCGGATCCGCTTGGCGATTTAATGCGCAAGCGAGCCGTACGCAGTAGATCGTTCGGCGTTGCCATCTGACCCCCTGCCGAAGGATTGCACCAGCGAACGTCGATGTTAGACGGCCATTTCGCATCATGGACGAATCTGCATGTTGCAGCAACCACATCCGGTGTCGCATCCCGATATTCGACGCTCTGAGGTGCAGTGCCGCGTTAGGACAATCGCCGTTACCGCGGCCTCGCCGCAAACAGAGGTACCGGATTCGGGCTGGCTGCTGTGCACGTCATCGATCGTCTGGGCGGGCGATTGCTTCTGATCGGCATGCCCGGCAGTGTTTGGCGTTTTCGGTGGGGTGCTCGCGGCAGCGGCCGGTCCTTTGTGGACTGTGGTGGGGGCGGATGGGTTTTGGGGGTGGCAGGTCATGGACCCGGGCGCGCAGGACGGCTTGCGGGCAGCGGATCCCTGCGATGTTCGCCGACAGGTGCTGGTGTAGCTGTTCGGGGCTCCAGCCGCTTCGCAGCGCCGCGGCGATGGCGGGGGTGAGCTGGGTGACGGTGTGTGCGCCGATGCGCCACGTGGGGCTGAGGGTTCTCAGGATGTGTTCGGCGGTGTGGGTGTGTGGGCTGGTGGTTTTTTCCTCCTCCGTAAAGATTCGGTGGGCGTGTGCGTCCGCCCGTGGGCTGTTTGGGCTGGTGGCGTAGTGGCGTGCGGGTGGGCGTGTGCGCCCGGCGGTGGCGTGGTGCCAAGGGGAGTGGGCGGCCGGGCGGGCGCAAGCGTCCTGCCGGTGGCCGGTCTGCTGGTGCCGGGCTGTGCCGCGGTTGGCGCGGTGGTTGCCGTTGTGGGGTTCTGGGGTGGGGCGGGTTTGTTCGACGGCGAGGTCCCACACGATGGGCCGCCGGTCCGGTGGTAGGTAGGCGACGGTGTTTTGGTCGCCGCGGCGAATGAGGCCGAGGTGTTGCAGGGTGGTCAGGTCGCGGCGGATGGTGCGGCTGGTTTTGCGGGTGTAGTGGGCCAGGCGGGCCTGTGATGGTGCGGCGTTTTGGCCGTTGGGGTCGGCGTGGCTGGCCAATGCCAGGAGGGTGGCCACGAGGGATGGTGGGACATTGGGGGCGTTGTTGAGGGTCCAGGTGATGGCTTGGATGCTCACGGCGGGGCCTTTCAGGCAGGCGAATTTTGTTGCCTGTGAATGGCCTGGTGTTGGGTGTGTTGGGTGCCGGGCGGCTGGCCAACACGACCCAACGCTCCATATACGTGCCGCGCCGGGCCGATGTGCGGGAAGCGGCGGACGGCGTGGGTGTGCTGTCGTCTGATGTGGACGCGGGTTTAGCTCCGTTGTGACACGGTGGACTGCGGGCGGGCCCAACACGGCCCAACACGGCCTGTATCTGTGCCCAACGTGTTCCGGGTGGGCCGCGGACCCGGGTGCGTGGGTCACGGTTGGCTTGGCCTGGCCCAACAGGTGTGTTGGGCCAGGCCACCGTGCTGTGGCCGGAGGTCGCGTGGGTTGGGTGGCGGCGAACCAATAGCAGGCGTCGCGTACCGCAATCAGGTGGTGCGCAGGATGTCGGGCTAGAGGGGGACGTTGTGTGGTCTGGGGTGTCGCCGCTGGACGCGGTGGGGCATGCGTTTGATGGGGTACGGGGTCCGTTGCCGTCCTGGCTGACGCCGGTAGTGGCGGCGTGCTGGCCCGATCTGCCTGGCGGCTGGACGTTGCAGCGGGTGCGGCGGATGCTGCTTGATCCGGCGACCTCATCGCAGGTCCGCGATGTGGTGTGGCGGGTGCTCGTCGAGCATGCCCGTAGCGGGGGAGCAGCGAAGGTGGTGGCCGCAGGGATGGCGTTGCCTGGGCTGCGGCGCCTGGCTGTGCGTCTGGGATGCGGCCGTGCTGGTGAACAGGCCGATGTGGACGGTGAAGTCCTGGCGGGCTTTCTGGCCCGGCTGCACGATGACCGGTTTGATCCTGCACGACGGCGGGTGTGTGGGCGGCTGATGGATGCCGCCTGGCGCTACGCCCACGCAGCCGTGCCGGCGTCGGCGGACTTCGTGCAGGTCCGGGTGTCACCTGGCGGGCCAGCCGAACCTGTGTGGCCGTGGGGACACCCGGATTGGGTTCTGGCACGTGCTGTCTTGGCGCGGGTGATCGATGCCCGTGAGGCGTATGTCATTGGGGCGACCCGCCTGGAACAGCTCCCGCTACCGCATGCGGCGGCGATGGCCGGGGTCCACCCGGACCTTGCCGTCCGGTGGCGGCGCCGCGCCGAACACCGGCTGCGTGACGCGATCACCAGCGGGGCCTTGCACCATGCGGCGCTGCCAGACGCGGCTGTGTTGGGTCGTGTTGGGTAGCTGTTGGGTGCGTTGGGCACCCAACACATGCCTTTCCTATAGGTGAGGGTTGCGGCGGCTGCGGAAGTTCCCCGCCGTGGCGCCGGAACCCTCACCCCAGCGCCGGGCTGTCCGGCAGCTCACATCGCGGGCAGCCATACGAAGCGCTGATGGATCGCTGCCGTCTCGCGTGCCGGCGCCGGCTCACACTTTGCGCCACCGCGCAGGTTTCTCACACATCGCCGCCGCACGCGCACCAGGCGTGCCTTAGGTGTGTGGCTGCTGGTGATTCCAACGTTTCCCAGATCCCTCCGATGCGGAGGGCAGGAGGTGCGATACCGATGACATTCCACCTTTTCACCAGGGCGGCACTGCTGGGCGACACGTTCGGCTCAGCCCTGGCGGCGGCGGCGGCCCTGCTGGCCGAGCCCGCCCCACCAGTCACCCTCGACACCGTGATCGGCAGGATCACCCAATGGGTTCTCGGGCTCCTGCTGGCGATCGCCACCTTGTTCCTGACCGCTGGGGCGGTCCGGTACGTGGCCGCTGGCGGGGATCCGATGCAGATTGAGAAGGCGAAAACCGCACTGCGTTCGGCACTGATCGGCTACGGCCTGGCGCTGCTGGCACCGGTGTTGCTGCGCATTGTGTCCGGCTGGGTCAGTCCATGAGCATCCTGGCCGACGAGCTCATCGAAGCGATCGTCGCCTGGATCGCCCGGATGCTGGCGGGGGCGCTGAACCTGCTGTGGGAGTTGCTGTCGGCGACGGTGTTCATGTCACCGGACGTCACCGGGCTGCCGCAAGTGCGCATGTTCGCCGGCACCAGCCTCGCCGTCGTCAACACCTCTTATGTGCTGGCGATCCTGACAGCGGCGATCGTGGTGATGACCCGAGAAACCGTGCACATCCGTTACACCATCGGCGATCTCGCCCCGCGCCTGGCAGTGGGTTTGATCGCCGCCAACTTCGCGTTGCCGCTGTGTTCAGCGATCATTTCTGTCGCCAACGCGGTCACGGCCGCGCTAACCGCCCAGCAGGTCACGTCGGCTAATCCACTCAATACGCTGCGCGGCATCACCGCCGGGCTGCTGTCGGGTGAGACGCAAACCGTTGGCGCCTCAGCGGTCCTGCTGATCATCATTGGTGTGCTCGTCGCCGTTCAGGTCGCCACGATGGCGATGCAGTGGATTGTGCGCCTTGGCCTGCTAGTGGTGCTGGCTGGCATCGCGCCGGTCGCGCTGGCATTGCATGGGCTGCCGTTTACCGAAGGGGCGGCGAAACTGTGGTGGCGCGCGCTGCTGGGCACCGTCGGCACCACCACCGCGCAAGCCGTGGTGCTCCATATTGGACTGTCGGTGTTCTTCGACCCGCAGGCGCAGCTGCCCGCTCCGGGGCTACGCCAGCCGGCCAACGAGGTCTTCAATCTTCTGATCGTGGCCTGTCTGCTGTGGACGGTGCTGAAAATCCCGTCGCTGATGAGCCGCTATGTGATGCACAGCAGCGTCTCGTGGCGGCGCATGGCCCCTGTGATGTTGCTGCAGCAAACAATGCGGTGGACGCGTATCCCCTCACGGATGCGGCTTCCCGCAGGTAACCGCCAGATGCTGGCCAGCCGCGCCTGGCGTTAGCCCCGCACCCATCGAGTGCTGCAGGCACCACCGCTGTCGTCGTTCGATGCACACCGGCGCATCAAGGCTCCGCTGACTGCTGACTGCTAGCGAAGGAAAGGATGAGTGATCACCGATGGGAGTGCAACCCGGCGAGACCGCCGCAGCGAATGCAGTCCGGATACCCGCCGATGTGGACACCCCGGACAAGATCGCGTTCGGGTTGACTGGGCGCCAGTTGCTCATCACCGGTGTCGGAGCGGCAATCTGCTACGCCATCACTGACATCATCAGCCTGTCGCTGCCGGGCACGATCGCTGTGATTACCCCGATTGCGGCCGTGACCGCACTTGTGGTGCTAGGCAGGCGCGATGGGCTGCCGCTGGACCGGTGGCTGATCGCCGCCGCCTGGTATGGGCTTAGCCCCCGCCGCTACCGCGCCCATCCGGGCGGGCCGCTTCCGCCGTGGGCGCCACCGGTTGCCCAGACCGCAGTGGCGACATTGCGGCTGCCCGCCACCGCAATCCACCGTGACGGCAGCATCGACACCGGTACCGGCACCACCGTGGTGATGATCGCCGCGTCCACAGTAAACCTGCAGCTGCGCGACCCAGCCGAGCAAACCGTGCTGCTGGACGCTTTCGGCCGGTGGCTCAACAGCATCACCACCCCCGTACAGATCACCGTCACGGAACAGCGTCTCGACCTGGCCCAATACGCCCACCTCATCACCACCCGTGCCGCCACGATAAACGAACCGGCGCTACGCCAGACCGCCGAAAGTTATGCCAAGTTTCTGGCGAACCTGGCCCGCAGCAACGACATCCGCGCCCGCACCATCATCACCACGCTCACCACACCATCGTCGCAACCCGGCGCTCACGCCATACAAGCCGCACAGCACAGCGCCGCAGCCCTGGCCGGTATCGGAATCGGCGCGCAAGTCCTCGACGGGGGCGCCGCCATCGCCGCGTTACAGGCCGCAGCCGACCCGTTCGGCCCCGCACACGCCAGCTGGCCACGCGCCACCCCCACCACCGCCATCACCGCAATGTCGCTGCGCCCCGGCGCCTACACCCAGGAGCCCACCGGATGAAACCCGCACCCCGCCTCAAAACCGTTGCCCCACCGCCGCTTTCGGCCATCACCGGACCACCGCATCTCGCCCTCACCGCAGACCATGCGCAGGCCGGATCCGGCTACAGCAGCACCCTGATCGTCACCGGCTACCCCGAAACTGTCGGCCCAGCATGGCTGGAACCGTTACTGGCCTGGCCCGGCCATATGACCGTCTCGGTCCACGTCGCACCCCTGCCACCCGCCGACGCCGCGGCCCGGCTGCGCACCCAGCGTGCCCGGCTGGAGGCCAGCCGCCGCCTAGCCGACGACCACGGACGCCTCGGTGACCCCACCGTCGACGCCGCCGCCGGCGATGCGGCTGATTTGGCCGACCGGATCGCCCGCGGCGCCTCCCGGCTGTTCACCGTCGCCGTCTACCTCACCATCCACGCCCGCACACAACCACAGCTCACCGAAGCCGTCACGGCCGTGCAAACCCTTGCCGCGTCAATGATGCTCGACACCCAGCCCGCCACCTGGCGCCAATTGCACGGCTGGACCTCAACACTGCCGCTCGGGGCCGACAGCCTCGCCGCGGCCCGCATCATGGACACCGACGCGATCGCCGCGGCGTTCCCGTTCGCCTCACCCGACCTGCCCGGACCGCTACCGGGCAAGCCGTCGCTGACCGGCGGCATCCTTTACGGACTCAACAACACCTCCACCGGACTCGTGTGGTGGGACCGGTGGCAGCAACACAACTACAACAGCATCGTGCTGGCCCGCTCCGGCGCCGGCAAAAGCTACCTGATCAAACTCGACATCCTGCGCTCACTCATCGACGGCGTACACGTCGCCGTCATCGACCCCGAAGACGAATACACCGCCCTTGCCGAAGCCACCGGCGGGACTGTCATCCGGCTAGGGCACCCCGGCGCCCGGCTCAACCCCCTCGACATCCCCGCAGGAGATATCCGCAGCGACGCCCTGACCCGCCGGGCCCTGTTCGTCCACACCCTCATCACCGTGCTGCTCGGCCAAACCCCGCCACCGGCACAACGCTCCGCATTGGACAAAGCCGTCCTGGCCGCCTACCAACTCGCCGGCATCTACAACGACCCCGCCACCTGGAACAACCCCGCACCACTGCTGCGCGACGTGTGCGACGCCCTGGAAACCCAAGCCACCCCGGCAGCCACCGATCTCGCCGCACGCCTTCACCCCTGGACCGACGGCTCCTACTCCGGCCTTTTCAACGGCCCCACCACCACCGTCCCGGCTGGACAGCTCATCGTATGGTCGGCGCGGCATCTGCCCGACGAAATGCGTCCCGCCGGCATGCTGCTGGCCCTCGACGCGATCTGGCGCACCACGGACACACCCGCAACCACCGCGCAATCGGCGCGGCGGCTTGTTGTCGTCGATGAAGCGTGGACCCTGCTACGCGACGGCGAAGGCGCCCGATTCCTCTACCGCATGTCCAAAGCAGCCCGCAAACGCCACACCGGACTCACCATCATCACCCAAGACGTCGCCGACATCCTGGGCACCGAACTCGGCCAAGCCGTCGCCAACAACGCCGCCACCCAAATCCTGATGCGGCAAAGCCCACAAGCCATCGCCGCTGTCGCCAGCGCATTCGGTTTAACCCGCGGCGAACAGCAACTCCTGCTCGCCGCCGAACGCGGGCAGGGCCTGCTCATCGGTGGCAGCCACCGTGCGGCATTCAACGCCGTCGCCTCCCGTGGCGAACACCGGCTGTGCACCACAGGTCTGGAGTTCAACGAAACTTATGGGGATTCATGACGGAACCCAAGGATGAGCGGCCGCTTTGTGCGTGCGGCTGACCCCGGAGTTGGTTGTGACGGAACCGGAACCGGGCTTAGATCAGCGGACGTCGTCGAGGCGTGTTTGTGCGCAGCCGACCAAAGAAGGATTAAGGGTCTGCCGCGCCAACGGCAGACCCTTTCAATGGCCGATACGTGTCCAGGCTATTAGACGAGTGCCGGTCCTATTTCGATTTGGAACTGACGGACGGGGCGGTGAACAACGTTCGCGGGCCTGGTGTCGCCGAGTCTTCGTCCCGCGGCGTCGTGCACATACGCCCTGACGTCCATAGTCTGACGGACGGAGCCGCGAACAATGCCTTGACGAGCCAACCCCGACGAGTTGTTCAGGATCTTGGCCTGGATGTGGTGCTTGGTGCCCCCATCGTCGATTATGGACTCCAAGCGCGTCGGGTCACGGGAAACGCCAAATACCGTGACCGAGAAGTATCCGATGCGCGAAAAATCCGATGTGTCCAGGCTAGGAGATGAGGAGGGCAAGGTGCCCAATGTAAGACCGAGTCCATGGTCGCTGCTCCGCTTACGGCTGGCAGTGGTGACCTCGATGTGTGGCGCGGCGGAAGCGCTAATCCACATCGGCGTCAAGCCTGTCACCGCTGCACTGGCGGTCTGCTCGCTGGCAGCCGCAACAGTGATGGCTGGCTGCCGACTCTTCCCGGAGTCAGTCATCGGCAGGCCCCCGGTTTCCGGCGTGGTCATCGCAGTAGTGATCATTGCGCTGCGTGCCGACGTCCTATCGCTCCTGACCCTCGGGGTGATCTTGTACGTCGGCTGGGCCAGGCAGTCGGGCCCAATCGCGCCGACGCCAAGGGCGGCGGAGGCCTGAGACATGGCTATCCAGGTTGGTCGTCCCTTTGAGGCGGTCAACCCCGAAAGGCCGTTCGCGGATTTCGCGAACGGCCTGAGGGCGTTGAAGACCGCGTGCGGGCTGACGTTCAAGCAGATGAGCATTCCTGCCGTTTACTCCATCGCGGCGCTAGCGAGTGCGGCAGGTGGACTGGTGCTGCCGTCCCTTGAGGTGACGCTCGCGTTCGTTCGCGTGTGCGGGGGGTCCGCGCACGAATGGCGTGAGCGATGGGACACCGAGCACCAGCGAGGTGGCCAGCGTGCCTAGGCCCGAACGCCCCATTGATCTGGCGGCCCCCGGTGCCTCGCTGGCAGAGCAGTTGCGTCGCTACCGTGAAGCGGCGGGCTTGAGCGTTCGCACGCTTGCCGGAAAGATTCATTACAGCGTGGGTTTTGTTTCGGAAGTCGCTAGCGGTCGCAAGGTTCCAACATGGTCGTTTGTACAAGCCTTTGCCGACGCTTGCGGTGTAAGCGACCCGCGTGAGCTTTCTAGGCTTCGAGCCTTGTTTGAGGGGTCGGTCGTTGACGGACCGGCTCCAAATACAAGATCTGCGGCCCCCGTGCAGCTGCCTGCAGCCGTCCAGGAGGACAAGGCCCAGATATACGCGGTGGCATGGCCGATCGTGTATTCGCGCCTGACCAGGTCGTTGGAGCTTCGCCGGGGCCATTTTGACTGTGCCAGGAGCGTTCAGCACCTGCGAGACGGTTGCCTAGATCGATTTCATGATGATGTAGAAGCTGTGGTGCAGGACGTGCTATTGCATGCGCCCAAAACGATTCAGAACCTTGAGGGATGGATCGCGGCCCGACTTGTGAGCAGCACCGTCGATGGGAACCGGCGCCGTCGGGGTGAACGCGGTGCACTTCAGAGACCGCGTGTTCCAGGGTGGCTTCGTCGGGAACTCCGGGATGACCCGTGGTTGTGCAGCCTCGCTCTGGAGATGCTGGTTTGGGTTGGGGTTCCCACATCAGCCAGCGATGGGATTTGGCCAGTCGACGTCTGGCTTGAACGTCGGCGGTTGTCTTCCATTTCTGGTAGTGACGATTATGGCCGACGCGCACTGGAAGCGGACATCGACTTGGTTACTCGGGCTATGCGTAGCAGGCCGCAATGGTATGCGAACTATGTTGAGCGGCCCCTTGGCCTGAAGCAACCGTTGGTATTCGACGAGCTGCAACCTGAGCATCCTGTAACCAGCGATACGGCAGTCGACGATGCGGGGCTAGTCAAGCTGGCAGCCCTGGCTCTAGAAGCCATCCGTACGAGGATTGCCGGCGGTACCCCAGTGGAACAGGCCGTTGAAGAGGTCATCCGCGTGGTCTTTGGCAGCGAAGAGAGTCGGGCGGGTCACACCGACACCATTTCCATTAGCGATCCGATAAGGGCTCTTCTCGAACCGGAAGCCATCGAACGGATAGTCACCGTTGTCAAACAGCTAGTAGGTGATGGCGCTCCTGCACATCGCGCTGATGGTGGTGCCGACAGCCTAGCCAGCTGAATTACGATGCTGGCGCGCGTTTCGGCGTTCGCGTTCACCTTCGCCGGACGCGAGACTGACGGCGTTGATGTATGGCATGGCGCCTGCGACAGATAGACCGAAGAGGCTGACGAGTTGTTTGATGTCGCCGCTGGTGGCGTGGGCTTCGTCGAGGATGCGGTCTCGGCGGATGAGGTTGGGTGACATGCCGAGCTGGCAGCGGATCCAGGATGGCCAGACGTATCCGTGGTGGGACCAGCTGCGTTCGTGGATGAACAGGTGCGGATTGGTGCTGGCAGGCCAGGTTTCATAGCGATGTTGGAGGTAGGTGTCGAGCCTCTGGCGAACAGCTGGAGCGAGGACGATGCTTTGGTCTCCGATGTGGAGCCTGCCGTCGTGGTAGTCGGTGAGTTTCATCATGCGCAGCTGCCAGATCCTGACCGCGTGGAAGGCGAGCAGGGCGCTGAGTAGTTCTTTGGCTGGGTCGCCGCAGTGCAGTAGCTCCCGCAGGCGGGTCAAGTCGACCGGTGGCGGTATCGAGCCTCCGGGCTCGTTGACCTTGATACGTGCTGTTGGGTTGATGAAAACCAGTTGCCGTGCCTTGAGAACGGAGAAAATTGACCGCAACCCGGACAGGGTGGTTGCCCGGTAGAGGGCGGTCTTCCCGGCGATCGCCGCGTGAACGTTGTCGCGGCCTATCGCCCGCAGCGAATCGTGCTCGCCTGCCCACTGGCGTAATGTCGGCATGGCCCAGCGCAGCTTCGTGCCGATGGTCCCGTCTTTGCGGGGCTGTTGGCGCGGCGGTGTGGTGGAGCCATTGCGCATGACGTCAAACCAGACGGCGAGTTCGGCCTGCATCTGGGCCGGGAGCTCGACGACGGTGGCGTGATACCAGCGTATGACGGCGGGCTGCCGGTCCTCGGTTAGCATTCCGGCGGTTTCCAGGACGTGGGCTACGACGGCAGCGGAGTGCTTGATCCGTGAAAGTAGTGCAACGTCGCTTCGTCTGAGGAGGGCGCCTGGGGTGTCTTGGATGCCTAGCAGAATACGGATTCCGCGTTTCACTTTGTCAGATTTTGTTTTGTGCCAGCCGTATCGGGCCGCGTGATCGTTGACGTGCTGGTTGAACGCCGCGACAAGGCCTGGATCCGGTGGCTGCGGAAACCCTTTGGTCATAGCAGCTTTGAGGTCACGCGGGCTGTCGAACATGGTCAGTTGCTCCCATCCAACCGGGCGCAGCAAGCTCATGTCGGCTGGCACGGTCTTCTTCACGTAAGGCCGGTTCCCGCGGCCGTGGTTGGCGTGGAAGGTGTTGACGATGAAGATCTGTTGCCCGCTGAGGTTCGCCTCGGCGAGGCTGACGTCTTGGTGGCGGCGGCCGGTCAGTCGGGCATAGTAGCTGCGCTGTTTGTAGCAGGGCCGGCACGAGCCGGTTCTGCGATGCAGCGTTCGGTGATGACCGCAGGTCAGGCATTCGCCTTGGTTACGGTGGTTTTCTTCCCGCCAGGCCTTGCAGCCGTAGCAGAGCCAGCGCAGGGTTCGGGTTGCGCCCCAGCCGCCGCACTCGATACACGCTTCGACGATGACCTTGCCTTCGGCGAACGGGCCGCCGTAACGGAATACGGATGACAACTGGCCCGGCGCGCCCGCGTGACACCGCTGGCAAAGCCCTGATGTCCAGTAGTTCTCCGTCGATCCGCATTTTCGGCAGGGAGGTGCGGCGATCGGCCCGCCGGGCCAGCAGTCAAAGCAGACGGTGATGCCCTGCATGGCCGGCGGTCGCTGCCCGCAGACCTGGCAGGGTTTGCGTGGCTTGGGTTTTCCTTTGCCGCTCACGCTGGCGGGACCGTACGGTTACGGCCCAGCCGGGGCGTCAGATGCCCGGCCGCGGCATCCGACTTCGGCAAGCCCTGAGGGGCCGGGGCCTGAACCCTGTCAGGCTCGCAGATCAGCAAATCCGACGGTTCGCATTGCAGAACAATGCAGATGACTTCCAGGTCGTCGAGGCGGATCGTAGTCGGTGTTCCCGTCCACAGCGCGGACATCTTGCCGTGACTGATGTCGAGCCCCGCGTCGGCCAGCCGGCGGCGCATTTCCGTGGACTTCCAGATACCCTGCTGCGCTGCGCGCATCCTCAGGTTCCATCGCATAACCGTTTTCACCTCACCGTCAGCCCGAGCCGCGTCGCGGTTCGTGAATTCGTTTGCTCCCAGGCGTTTTCAATGTGCTCTGCGGGCACATGGATGTAATGCGTCGTGGTGGAGAGCCACGAATGGCCTAGGAGTTCCTGTATGGCTTTGAGGTCCATGCCGCGGCGGTACAGCGATGATGCGCAGAAGTGGCGCAGTACATGGGGTGTCAGCCGTCCAGCCCATTGCGGCAGCCACCGGGATACCGCCCGGTTCAGTCCCTCCCGCAGCACTTGATCTCCGGCCCGGCGACACAGGCCCGTCACCGCGTCTGGGCGCCGTTCACTGGGAAACATAGGCGCGTCAAGGCGCGTGTAGTCATCACCGAACTGGTGGCGGATATCCACCATCCACCAGTCCAGAAGCTCGCGTACCGAGTTGATCGCGGGAACGAGCCGGGTCTTGTAACCACGGCCACGGCTGCCTTTGCCGAACCGAACATGCACATTGCCGTAGTCGCCGAGATCACGGCGCCAGTCGCGGATGTCAAGCATGTAGCTTTCCATAATCCGCAAACCGATACGCCGCCATAGTGACGCCACCACATAGTCGCGAACAGCAACCAAATACTTTCGTGCGTTAGGTAATTCCTGACGCCACAGCGAAAACAGCGCTTCGACATCGTCATCGCCCGGCGGGACAGGCGCGGAACCGTAGTCAGGGCTGGCGGGCCGGTTGAACTCGTCAATCACTTGCGCCACCACCCGTCCGGTCAGCGCATGGATGTCGCCCTGATGCCGGATGACAAGGAAATCGAAGAAGTTCCCCAGCGCTAATGCCTTGCCATGCACCGTGGAGTACGACCGGCCTAAGACCTTGCGCTGATGGGTCAAGTAACGGTCCGCATCCGGGGCGCATGCCGTCCACACCGGACGGCCGAGGAACCTCGCGAACTCAAAGATCACACTGCGGTCATTGGCCAGCGTCGAATCCCGGCACCCTGCCCCCATCGACGCCAGCAGGTACTGGTCAACCAAATCCTGCTCGTAATCGGCCTCGTCCCGCGCAGAAGCCAGGCGACGGGGCGCGTCGATCGACCTGACCACTGCCAATGCCACAGCACTACCACCTCTACAGAAAGCGGCAAAACACCATGAACACTGTCAAACTTCCAGGAATTTTGACCAACGGTCAAGACCCTCTCAGCCATCTCGGTGACATCCGAGCGAGTGCCTGGCCTGCCACAACAGAGTCGACGCCACCCGTCGCTCAAAAAGAACTTCAGGTAATTCGGGAAACAGGATTTGAGCTGGACTCAAGCGATCTCTGACCGAATCCAAGGAATTCATTCCGCAGCCTGGACATGCTGCGCCGCTTGGGTTTGGCCGCTTCTCGTCTTAGACGCTGTCCGTGGCCGAATCAGGCGGCAGTCTGAGAGTCAAGGACGAACGCGGCCAGCTGCGCGGGATCATCACCGAGGAGGACGTTGCGCTGCCAGTCCGGGAAGACTCCCAACAGCACTTCGATGGCGGCAGCGGCTTGGCCGGAACCCTTGAGTACTGCCACTGGAATTTCGTAGTCGATTAAGGCAGGAAGGATCTCTTCCAGAGTGCCGTTGCCGCCGCTGATCGCGATCAACCCGGATGATTTCGAGACCTGGTACACGTTTCGCATCGGGTAGTCAAAATCGGTTTGGTCTATCTCGTCATACCCGGGCTGCACCTGTTCTCCTACAGCGTCCATATGCAGGCGGGCTGGAAGGTGATAACGGACTACGCCTGCGCGTCCTTCCACTGAGCGGAATCCGTCGATGGCGTGCCGGGCGATCCCGGTACCTGGCCCGCAGGCTAGCGAGAAGCCCGCTTTGGCGATCAGCCCGCCGACAGCGGCAGCAGCCTCGGCATACGGGGCAGCATTGTCTGCGCGCCACGTGCCTGAAACGAAAATCTGCCGCAGCCTCACGTCATCTCCAATGTTCGCATTGCCAGAAGCACAGGCAGCCGCTTGCTTTCGTAGATCCAGGCCCATTGCGTGCAGGTCGTGATCAGACTCCACCCTTGTATAGGCGATGTGCGATAACGCCTGCGAGTAGTGCGCTCAGTACGGACCAAACGCGTGGATGACTTCCTACACAGCATCTGACCGCGGCAGAGCCCGTCAATCCGCTAACTGCTGGGCGCGCTCGGCAGATCGCCCATCAGATTGCTAGACCTTTCGGGTGGACAGCGAGTCTGAGACAACGACTACGGATTGCCCATCGACTTGCGCGTTGAATGCCCAATAGTCAGGGCCCGGTCCTCGCGCCAGCAGGACATACCCACCGTTTAGATTTCGCCCAGCCGTCCGTTGTCGACTGAGCCAGCTCGTGAAGGCGTCTGAGCGCCACACATTGAGCGGAACGTCTCTTTCACCGTGTTCGCGGTAGGCGCCCGCGCCTACCTTCGCCAATGCCGCAAGCATTGTGGCGTCTAGCGTGTCCGTCACGGGCGCACCGTTGCGGTGGGCACGCTCACGCATGTAGCCAACGTGGACGGATTCCGGTGGCGCACCGAAAACGATACGGCCGGAGTCCTCCCAGCGCCCGAACTCGATGTTGGTGTTGAGAGCGGGCATGGTGGCCATATCGCGCTGGACCCAGAATGCGATCACGTCGACTGTGGACAGCCATTTGCTTTCCCACGGATGACGCTCGTATTTGAGCGGCTTCCAGCCACGCCCCTCGGGCACGAAAACCGCTAACGTGCCACGGTTGGCCCACGCCTGACGCAGCATGTCGACTGCGTCTGGACGCCATGAGGGCACGCCTTGATCTCTCGGGTTTGGGCCCGCAAGGAAGATCGAAGCGTGCCAAGCATCAATCGGTGGCTGTTCGCCAGCGTGAATCACCACGACGCCGTCGGTTACCATCGGATACCGACTCGCTCACACAGGCCACGTGAGGTCGGATAGCGCGACCTTAGCGCCCTGGAGTTACCGGCCAGGATGAACCAGTTGTCGGCTGATCTCTCACCCCGCTCTATTTGGGACCACTGGGTGTGGCTGATCCCTGCAAGATCTGCTGCATGGCGAACGGACCATCTTCGTTGCAGTCGCAAGGTTTTGGTGGGCTCGCCGATGGGCGCCGTGTTTACATCGGACGGCTTCACACCCTAAGCGTAAAGCCTGTGGTGCCAGTCGGCACCTACGAACAGCTCGCATCGCTGTTGTATTTGAGACCACGTGTGCCCGTGGCCATTCAGGGTGTAGGGGTGCCGGGTGCGCCCAATTTCACAACGCCCGGCGCCAGGCGAAACTGCGATCAGCTCAGGCTGCCGAAAACACCCGTGTGATCGAAAGGTTCGGAAGCCGTTGGTGAAGTCGTTGGGTGGCTCGAACTTGCCCAGCTCCGCAGGTGGTCGAGCACATTGGTTTGGTCGAAGAGTCCTTGCGGGTTGGAATTTTTCGTGCGTGCGAAGGAATCTGTGGTTGACGACGTGTAGCAATACGGGGAAGATGGTCGATGTTCGCAACTTGACGCAACACTACCGACACGGGAGTGGGTCATGTACCTCACCTTCATGGGTAAGGATCCGGAGTCCAATCCGTCCGGATCGCCGACGGTGTATCGCACGGACAGAGGTAGCTGGCTGGTGCAAGGATGGGTGGTTGATGACCCAGATGCGCTCGCCCAGATGAGCATTCCGACAGGGGAGACTGTGGTGGAGATCCCCGACAGGATGCTCCAGTTCTTCAGGCAGGAGGACAGTGGCCTCGATAGGTGAGGAGGAGTTCGAACAGCTGCTGCGTCTGTTCGAACGCGACTCGATCCACATGGAGACCAGAGACGCGTACGGCACTGCTATCGAGTTGCCGCACATGGCGATGTGGGCTGCCGGTGAACATGATGACCTCGAGTGGCTCCAAGATTGGTGCGCAACTGTCCGCGGCCACGTTAGCGCCGGGCGGGAGGTTCGGCGCGCGAGAGTTGTCTCGGAGCCGCTGAGCGAATATCAGCGGTGGTCACACAGCATCGCTCAACCGATGGTGGATGCAGGAGAAGACATCCGCTGGATTCCCAGGCGGCTCATTTCCTCGGTCGCCCTGCCCGGCAACGACTACTATCTTTTCGATGACCGCCTCGTGGTGTTCCTGATTTATGCGGGCAACGGCCTGGCGATGGACAGGGTGACCTCGACCGACCCTGCTGATATTCGGCTTTGCCGGTCGGCGTTTGAAGCGGTGTGGCTGCACGCGATTTCTCATCGTGACTACGATCCCGTCTAGCTCGGCCAAACAGGCCCAGCGAGCAATTGGCGTCCGCCTTCGTGAGTTGCGCAAAGATGCGAGACTCTCGGGACGGGCGCTCGCCGCTGCCACCGGTCAGCATTTCACCCGGGTGAGCAAGATCGAGCACGGCGTACAGGTACCGTCCGATGGGGACCTGCATGCGTGGGCAACAGCCTGTGGCGCTGCAGAGCAGATCCCTGACCTTATCGCCACGCAGCGCTCGGTTGACTCCGAATACCTGGAGTTCCGGCGGCAGAGCCGCGCAGGAATGAAGCGAGTCCTCGGCGCTCATACCGTTGCCCTGTATGAGAAAACCTCACTGTTTCGTATCTACGAGCACAACGTTATCCCCGGCCTATTCCAGACAGCGGACTACACGGCCGCAATGCTCGCGTTCTGGATCAGGTTTCTCGAAACGCCTAACGACATGGAAGCTGCGGTGGCCGCCCGCATGGAACGGCAGCGGGTGATTTACCAGAAAGGAAAGCACTTCGTCGTCGTGGTGGAGGAGCAGGCCCTGCGTACCTGGTTCGGAAACGCTGAAACACAAGCTGGGCAACTGGATCGGCTCCTTGCTGTCATGTCGTTGCCCAACGTTTCGATCGGAATCATCCCCATGATGGTCGAACGGGGGCCGGTCGGATCGGCGGGCTTCTGGATTTTCGACAACTCACTTGCCGCGCTGGAGATCCCGACTGCAAGCATTGAAGTCACTCGGCCGCAGGAAATCGAGCTCTACGCCAGGATGTTCGAGAACCTGAAAAGCTATGCGGTATACGGGAAATCAGCACGTGCACTTATCTCCCGAGCTATCGCGGAACTGGATTCGCGCAACTAGTCGCAACATTGTCGCGCTAGACAAGTCTTCGGAAATACCGTTAAACCATGACGCGAGTTGCACGGCCGACGATGCCGCCCACTGTCACGAGGCAGGTGTCCAAACTGGAAGCCGTCAACGACAACGACTGGCGACTGGCGGCGATCGTTAATCACCCCCATGGAAAACGATGGGCGACGCCTGCCGCGGCATGCGAACGGCTCACGCCCACCGAAGTTGCGCAGGCCCAAACCCGGATCATCCCGGTGGCTGCCTAATGGAGACGAAAGCGCGGTGGATCATCTCGAGCGGCCAGGAAGTAACCGTGGGGGACGCGGTCGCGCTGGAGTTCCATCCGGATGAGATAGGCGTAATCACCGGCATTCATCCTGAGCGAGGTCTTCCAGCCGTCAAGGTGACCGAAGGCCCGAATCGCGGTCGTACCCGGCCCTTGGTCTTCCCGTCAGAGATCCTGATGAAGTGCGGAGGAGGTGACTCCGCCATGAAGGACTATTACCGCCACGCATAGCTCCGTCACCTAAAGACTGCCCCCGCGGACCGGATCGCACCCCGGCCGCGGGGGTTCTGCGGTTCGTACTTGCTTGAGCATTAGAGCGGGGCGGCACCTGAGACCTGCTGTTGCGTCATATACGCCAACGGCGGCAAACGGTTTGTGAACTCGTGCTGCGCTGTCGGGCGGCCATGAGAAGCAGGCTGATACCGGACGTCATCGCTTCAGGCGATGGGAGGCGCGGCCAATCGCGTCTGGCGACAAAGTGATAGAGGAGCAATGACGACAGAGGATCTGTTGCGGCGTGCGTTCGCTGCGCGTAACCCAGCGCATGGCAAGGAAGTCCCACCGTTCACCATGACGCCCGAACAGATGCGGCGTGAGGCTGAGCGCCGCCGGGAAACGGAAACGATCCAGCCCGACGGCGAGTAGACGTACGCCGCCGTGCTGGCTTCGTTCGCTGTTTATAGGACCAACGGGACCGGTGCATATCACTGCGGCGGCGATCCTCGTTCGCCAACTAGCTGAGCGAAACGGAGAGACCAACGTGAAGACAACAGCAATCGTGCTGACCGTGCTTGCTCTGGGAGCAGGCTGTACCGGGCGGGCCGTACCGCCGGCAGCCCCGCACTCGCAGCCGGGTACCGCCGGGCAGCTGTCGGCCTTGTTTGAGCGAATCACCGGAACCCGCGAGGATCGGTCGGCGGCATCATTTCTTCAATACGCAACTTTCCAGAAACCGATCCGGGAGTGTATGACGCGCAACGGATTCGACTACACCCCGCCGCCATTTGAGGACCCATACCGGTCTTGGCCAGCCAACCGGCCCATGTCCTACATCGACGTTCTCATCCCCATAGACGAACAGCAGATCGCCCGCGGTCTGTACTTGACCGAGGATCACCGCGGCGCGCGCCAGCAGCCACCTAACCCCGGGTTCGACAAGCTTGACGAGGCCGGGCGCAGGCGCTACTCGGCAATGGCTGGCACGTGCTCGCCGCTGCCAGGCTCGTACGAATACGAGTTTCCGCAGGCATCTCTTGATCTCGCGTGGAAGCTCGAAAAGACGCTAGCCAACATCCTTGCAACATCAGATGTGTTGCGCGACATGGCCACCAGCAAGTATCCGGCCTGCATGGCTGCCGCCGGGTACCCAGTAAAAGACCGCAAACAGCTGGCCGAACACGTGCGAGGCAAGCATTTCGAGGGGATCGAAGCGGCAGCAGAGCTGAACGCGGCGTATGAAGCCGAGGTCGCAGCCGCGAGAGCTGACGCGTTATGCCGCAAAGACTCATACCCCTTGGCGATGAGGCTGATCGCACCGGTGCTGCCCGAATTCGAAAAGGAACACAGCACCAAAATCGCCGAAGTTGAGGCCCACTGGTCCAACATCCGCGACAAAGCGAAACGTGCTCGCGCCGAATTGACCTGGTAGCAAACACAAAACTAGCCCCGGCGTGCTGTCCTGCACGCCGGGGCCTGGTGTATCCGGGCAAATGTCGCGGGCGGGGTGCACGCCAAGAGCATCAGGCCGGGGGGTTACGCACCGCGCGGCTTAACCAAACCTGTCGCGCGTTCGCCCGCGAAGGCAAAGGAGTCGCTGCGGCAGCACCGCACCTCGCTTGCCGAGGCAACGGGACAGGCCGGGCGGACAAGAGCGCGGACGCGCCCGCATTCCACGCATCCGAATGCATCCCATCTGTTGGGCATGCCGGCTACACGTCGCAACAAACCCCATTCAGGAGGCATCTATGCCGGCTCTTGCGCGCTTCTCGGCTTACCTGCTGGCTGATGTTGGCCGTCCGATGACCGAAGGAGCCTGGGTGTTGTCGTTGGTGTGTAGTGCCGCGGGGTTGTTTGTGGCCGTGGTTGCGGTTGCGCTCGCTATCTGGTGCTTGTGGCGTGTCTATGAGGCACGCATGAACGCGGGTGCTCATCTGGTGCAGATTCTTGCACCGGTTGAGGTTGGCGCGGATGGTGCGGAAACGTTGTGGCGGCTGCTGGCTCCGTTGTGTGTGCGGCCGTCGTGGTGGCTTCCGGCCTCGCATATGGGGTTTGAGTTTCAGTGGGCCAGTCAGCAGCTGACGATCCGGTTGTGGGTGCCAGGGCCGGTGGCGGTGGCGCCGGTGGTGGCGGCGGTGGCGGCGGCGTGGCCTGGCGCGACCTGCACGGTCACGGCCGCATCTGGTCCGCTGCCGGATGCGGTGTATCAGGCGGGCGGGCATGTGGTGCCAGTGTTGCCCGCGTGGGGCGGGCTTAACACCGCACATGATGCCGATCCGTTGCGTGGCTTGCTTTCTGCCGCGTCCGGGCTGTGCGAGGGGCAGGTGGCGTGTGTGCAGGTGCTGGCGCGCCCGGCGGGGCGCCGGTATCGGCGGGCGTTCGCCGGCGACGTCGCCCGGCTGCGGCAGGCGGGGTTGCCACGGGGGGAGGCGGCGGCGTGGATGGGGCAGATCCTGGGCCTGTTCACCGCCGGCACCGGTGCGGCGGCACCGTCTGTGGTGGCAGGGGGTGGGGGAGTGTTGCGTGACCGAGATGCGCGTTCCGGTGTGGACAAGCTTGCCGGCCCGTTGTGGCAGACGGCCATCCGTTACGGCATCACTAGCAGCCGCCGTCCGGTCACGGTGACCGGGCAGGCGATGCAGGCTGGGTTCGGGGCGTGGGCGGCCCGCAACCAGCTGCGGCAGATACCCATGGGCGACCCGGCCCGGGTGCTGGCGCGGCGGGCCTTGCGGGCCGGGTTTTTGCTCAGTGTGGCGGAGCTTGCCAGTATCGCCGGGTTGCCGCTGGATGAGGCGGTGCCCGGTTTGGCGCGCGCCCGCGCGAAAGCTGTTGCCCCGCCGCCGCACCTGCCTGAAGGCGGCCGCAGTACGAAAGTGCTGGGGCGGGCTGAGACCAGCGGACGGTCGATCGCTTTGACCGCTGCTGATGCCCGTCATCATGTCCACATTGTGGGGTCAACGGGGTCGGGTAAGTCGACGCTGATGTGCAACATGGTCCTGGATGATGTTCACGCCGGGCGTGGGGTGGTCGTCATTGACCCGCGCGGGGATCTGGTCACCGATGTGCTGCAACGTCTTCCGGCCTCCGCTGCCGGGCGGCTGGTTTTGATTGACCCGGACCAGGATCCCAGCGCGGCCCTTAACCCCCTCGACGCCGGCGATGCGGACCTCGCGGTCGACAATGTGGTGTCCATCTTCCACAAAATCTTTGCCCGGCACTGGGGTCCGCGGATGGACGATGTGATGCGGGTGGCCTGTTTGACGCTAATGCGCCACGCGAACGCGTCTTTGACGATGGTGCCGCCGCTGCTCAATGACAAACGGTTCCGCACCAACTTCACCGCCGACCTCGATGATCCCGAAGGGCTGCACGGGTTCTGGGAATGGTATGAGACCACCCCGATTCCGTTGCGGGCTCAGCTGACCGGTGCCGTTTTGGCCCGGCTGCGTAACCTGATGCTGCGCGATTTTGTCCGCAAAACCTTTGGCCCGCTGCGGTCGTCGTTTGACATGGCCAAGGTCCTTGATGGCGGGATCCTTTTGGCGAGGCTGCCCAAAGGGCAGATCGGGGAAGACACGACCCGGCTGATGGGCTCGTTCGTGCTGGCATCGGTGTGGCAGGCCGCTACCGCGCGGATCCGCCTGCCCGAGGCTGAGCGCCGTGACGCGGCCGTGTATATCGATGAGGCACACAATTTTTTAAACCTGCCCGGCAGCGTGGCCGACATTCTCGCCGAGGCCCGTGGTTATGGGCTGGGCATGGTTTTGGCCCATCAGCATCTGGGGCAGATGCCAGGTGAGGCGTTGGAGGCGATCGCCGCCAATGCGCGCACGAAGGTGTTTTTCACCTGCAGCCCTAAAGATGCCCGGGAGCTGGCCCGGCACACGATGCCGTATCTGTCCGAACACGACCTGGCCCATTTGGGCAAATATGTTGCTGCGGTGCGGCTTCTCGCGCACGGTACGGAAACGCCCGCGTTCACGATGCGGACTGCGCCACCGAAACCAGTCATGGGTGTGCAGGCCGTTTTGCGGCAGGCGGCGGCCGCCGCTACTGGCCGTCAGGCGGTGCCCGGGCTGGCCAAGCTGCTCAAAACACGGGCGGCTAGGCCCTGACCGTGGAGGCGGCTGTGGCCCGGCACTGGGGTGGTTGTGGTGCTGCCGGGCTCATGCCGGGACGGCAAGGTGGTGTTGTCGCAGCGTAAAGGAGGAATCATGCCCGGCCTTGATCGGCCCCGACACTCCCGTACCGGAAGTACTCCCGTGCCCGCCGGTGCCGTTGCCGGGCGGCGTGCCAGCCGGTCGCTGGTGGACCTGTGGCGACGGCTGACTCCGCGCGATTACACCATCGGTGACCTTCTCGATGATCACGGTGTGCTGACCACGTCCCAGCTGACATCGGTGTTGTTTTCCAGTCCGGTCACGTGCGCCCATCGGCTGCAGGCGTTGCGGCGCATCGGTTTTGTGACCGGGTTCGGCCGTAACCGGCCCGGGGCGCCGCATCCGATGTGCTGGATGGCCGGCGAACTCGCCGCGCGTGCCGCAGCGATCGCCCGCGATGAACCCGCGCCGGCCGCCAAGGCGGTCCGGGCCCGCCAGGAACGGCTGATGCAGTCACGGGCGCTGGATCACCTGCTGGGTGTCAACGGTTTCTTTATGAACCTGCTGGCTCACACACGCACCCAGCCGGGCACCGCACTGACGAGGTGGTGGCCGGAACGGCAGGCAACACAAGCGTTCGGGCAGCGTGTGCATCCCGACGGTGCCGGGGTCTGGCGCGAGGATGGGCGTTCGGCCGGGTTTTTCACCGAATACGACCGGGGCACCGAACCGCAGGCGCGGCTACTGTCCAAACTGGACGCCTACCGCAGGCTGCGTGCCGCCGGCGGCCCCGGGTGGGTGGTGCTGCTGGTGTTCACCCAGCCCGGCCGGGAAGCCAACCTGCACCACCTCCTGGACGGGCAGAACCTTATGGTGCCTGTCGCGACCACCTGCCTGCCCGCCGGAGGGGATCCGGCAGGGCCGGTGTGGCGCATCGCCGGGGTGCTGGGCCGGCACCGGCTCGCCGGCCTGCCCGGCACCGGCGGCGAGCCTGGGCCGCTCAACCCAGGACTTGATGAGGCCGCACCGCCGCTGTGGCGGCTATCTGGCGGCACGCCGTAACCCAACACACCCAACACCGCCGCGACAACAGACGGCCCAGGCGAAGCCAAACAGCCCAACACCGCAGCCCACACCCCTGTTGAGGCAACGGCTGGGCGGGGGAGCGTGTTGGGCCGGCCGCCTACCGTCGATGGCATACCACTTGTATTGCTTCACTTTTCCGGCTCGCGCCCGCCTGCCTGACGGCACCCATGGCCCGCCACCTCACGGCCGGCCCGCCGCCAACCAGGCAACCGCCCCCGGAAACCCACCCCACCCCGTCTCGCTGTCCTGTTTGGAGGACCCGATTCCACTCATCCCCCCACACGGCATTGTTGTTGTCTGCCTACCCGAAACCACCGATCCCGCCAGCCTGGCGCAAGCCGCCACCACCGCGCTTCAACACGCGATACCCGCTACCCGCCCGTACACACTGACACGGCACTTCACCGCGTCCCGCTGGCACCAGCGCGGCCTGCTGCACCCGTATCGTGGCCAAGCGGCCGGCGGGCCGGTACGGCTGCTTAACCTGGCCGCCATGCGTGAGCACGGGGCGGCCGCCTACGCGGCCCGGTGGGCCTGCTGGCGTGCCGTGGTTGCCGGAACCCGCCCGGCGAAACCGTTCTGGCACTTCGAAGACCGCCACCGCCGCGACCCCTTCCGGTATCCGGCCAGCACGGCGGCCCGTGACTACGCCAGCCAGCCACGCGTGGCGGCGATGCGTGCCTACAACATGCACCCCCGCCGGGCGATGCTGTTGCCGGCCACGCATCTGGAGGCGCTGCAGACCACCTTTCACACCTACCGGCTGATCGGGCACGCCACCGCCGTACCGGCCAACGGGCTGCTGTATGCCGGGCATCTGTACACGCCGGGATCTGACCGGCTCGCCGATCTGCAGTCCTATCTGGAACACACCAGCAGCATCCTCGATGCCCTGCCTGAAACCACCCGCCTGGTAGCCCTCACCCACCCGTAGCCGGTGCACGTGCTGCACCGTCGTCTTTGTTGCGGCGTAACCCTTTATCTCACCGGGGTTGCGCCGCGTTTTCGTGTTCACCCACCCAAGGGAGACAACACCCATCGTGACCGCAGACATCAACACCACGTTCACCGCGCAGCGGCACACCCAAATCAGCCAGGCGGCCGCCCGGCAAGCCGACATCGACGCCCGCATCGCCGCCGGCACCCTCGTCCCGCTTGGCGGCGACCGTTATCGCATCAACGACCCGCAAAGCTTCGACCACAACGAAACGCTCACCTACACCGCCGGGCAACTGCTGCCCCAGCACGGCCTCGACCTCAGCCTCGGCCAGGCCGCCCTGTACACCAGCACACCTGCCTGGCACAGCCTGGGTAACGTCATCCCCGGCGGCACCAGCGACGTGGCACAGGTTTTGACGCTGGGTGGTATCGGCTTCGACGTCATCCGCCGCCCCGCCGAATACCGGCGCACCGTCGATGGCGGGCACCACATGGTGCCCGGCTACTTCATCACCGTACGCACCGACACCGAAGCGCCGCTGGGCGTCGTGGGCAGCAAATACCACGTCCTGCAAAACGCCGACATCTTCGGCTTCCTGCAAGACCTCGCCGACACCGGCGACATTGTGTGGGAGTCAGCCGGAGCCCTGCGCGACGGGCGCACCGTGTTCGTGTGCATGCGGCTACCCGACACGCTGACCATTGATGCCGCCGGGATCAGCGACACCATCATCCCGTTCATCATGGCCACCAACACCCACGACGGCTCCCGGCAAGCCGAAGTCGTCACCACACCGTGGCGGCCCGTATGCGCCAACACCGAACGGTTCGCCCTACGCGACGCCTACACCCGCTGGGGTGTGCGCCACACCCGCAACGCCCGCTCCCGCATCGAGGAAGCCCGCCGCACCCTCGGCCTGACCCGCACCTACTACCAGCAGTTCGCCGCCGAACAAGAAACCCTGGCCCGCACCCGCATGGCCATCACCGAATTCCACGACCTCATCGAAGACCTGTGGCCGGCCACCACCGGCAGTAAACGCGAAACCACCAGCCGGCAGCGCCGCAAAGACGTTCTCACCGGCCTGTTCGCGGCCAACACCGGCACCCTGGGCAACACCTGCTACGCCGCCGAACGGGCCATCACCGAATACTGCGACTGGCACAAAACCGTGCGCCCCACCGGATCGCTGCGTGGCAAACACCTCGCGGCCCGCGCCACTTTGGCTGTCGAAGGCGGCAACGACACCATCAAAACCAAAGCTCACAAAGCCCTGCTCACCCTGACCCGCCGATAACACCGCACCAGCATCATGGCCACCCAGCCGCACCGCACCCTCACCGTGAAAACGCCATAAGAGAGTGGGGGAGCGGCTGGGTGGCCGCCGTCCGTCCAGAAAGGACATACCGATGCATCCGCAACACCACCGTGGCGCCGAACGCGCCGCCTGGCTGTTCTACAGCATCTGCGCCGTCGGGTCCCTCGCAGGGCAAATCTGGGTCGGCATCGAAAAACCACCCTGGCCTGATGAGGTCGACTGGTGGGCCCGTGGCCTGATCATGTTCCCGTTCGCCGCCGTCATCGATCTGGGCGGTGTGGTCACCAGCGCGTTCGCCGACCTGCGCCGAAAGCTCGGCGAAAGCGCCCTGGAGTGGCGGATCCTATCCGGATTCTGCGTCACCCTCGCTGTGGCCATCAACATCGCCGGGCACGGCAGCGATCCCTACCTGGCTGCCCTGTTCGGCGGGCTGGGTGTGCTGGCCTATGCGGTATGGCTGGCCCACAGCGCCGCCCGCCGCCGCGACGCCCTGCGCGCCGAAGGCAAACTCGCCCGCACCGCACCGCATTACGGCCTGGCCCAATGGATCGGCGCCTACCGGCTGACCCGCCGCGCGAAAACCCTGGCCCTGACCCAAGGTTTGGGCCTGCACGACTCCCTTGCGGCCGCCGCCGCCGCACTGCGCGAGCAACACCGCCACCGTGCCCTGGCCGCACATTTGCAAACACTCATCCGCCAGCAACACGCCAACCCGGCCCTGGCCGCTGTCGCGATCAGCACCGTCGACATTGACGCCGTCGCCGCGCAGCTGACCGCCACCTCCGATGTGGACACCTGGGTCGCCGTCGTGGCCGGGCAAATCAGCCCACCCACACCAGCCAGCCCGCCCACACCCCCCGGCCCGCTTGATACGAACCCGCACGAGCCGCCCGCGCCATACGGCCCGCAGGTTGCAGTGGCCGGGTGGCCCAAAGGGATCCTGCGCCGGGTACCGGAAAACACCGCCGACTACGAAAAGTGGCGCCACATCTGGCACGACATCACCGAAAACAGCACCGACACCACCAACGTGCTCGCACAACGCCACGGCATCAGCGACAGGCAAGTCCGCTGGATCCGCTCCATCGGCGCCACCGGCCTGCTCAACGACCCCCGCACCCCGTTGCAGCGCATCGCTGACATGACCACTGCCATCAACGGCCACCCCCACAACAGCACATAAACCCTATGGCAGGAAAGGAGACCCATGTACATGACGCTCACCATGCTCATCGCCGCCGGTGCCGTGGCAGTAGCTGTGCTTACGGCGATTGCGCTGGCTGCCGTTGCCGGGCGGCACCGCCGCGCCCACCACCGGCTGCACACTCGCCTGCAGTCTGATCCGCTAACCATGCTGCCTAACCGGGCCGCCCTGACCAGTCACCTCGCCGGGCTGGCCCGCACCGGATGCGGCTACACCTTGTGCCTGCTCAACCTTGACCGGTTCGCGTATCTCAACCTGCACGCCGGCTACCGCACCGGCGACGAACTGCTCGTCCTGGCCGCCGCCCGCCTCGCCCATGCCGCACAAGCATGCCGGCAGACGCGGGTGTTCAAACTCGTCGGCGACGAATACGCCATCACCACCACCACAACAGATTCCGCCGAACTGCTTGCCCGTCTACGTGAGGCGGTCACCGGCACCTACGAACTACACACCTGCGGCCACCAGATCACCACCCGCATTGCGGCCACCGCCGGTGCCGCCACCTCACCGCGTTACGCCCGGCTGCCCGCAGCCACCATGTTGCGCCGCGCCGACCAAGCGCTGCAAGCGGCCAAACGCCACCACCGCAACACCATTAGCATCTGGCAGCCGCACCTGGACACGTTGCCGCTGACCCGCCACCGGCGCATCCGCACCGCCCAAACCTAAACACTGCCAACGCACTCAGCCTGCCACCGCCACGTGGCGCGCACCCGAAAACCGGACCGATGTCCCGGGGCGCGCGCCAGCCGTCCCGGGATTTCCTTGCCCCTGAAAGGAAACCCGCCATGCACCGGCTCCTGCTCATCGCCGCGGCCCTGGCCGCCGCGTTCGCCGCCGGCCGCGCCAGCACCCGCCCCACCCGAGCCCGGCTACACGCCCAGCTGGCCCAAGCGACCCACCGCCACCACCACGACCCGCTCACCGGGCTGCTCAACCGCACCGGACTTGCCGCCGCCTACCACACGATCACCACACCGCACCTGATCGTGCTGCTCGACCTCGACAGGTTCAAACACCTCAACGACACCCACGGCCACCGCACCGGCGACCATCTCCTGGCTGTCACCGGCAGCCGCCTGGCAACAGCGGCCACACACTTGGGTGGGATCGCCGCACGCCTGTCCGGCGACGAATACGCCGCTATCCTGCCCACCCGGCACACCCCGCAACATGTTGCAGCCACCCTCACCGGCCACATCAGACAGCCGGTCACCGCCGACGGCGCCAGCATCCGCGTCACCGCCAGCCTCGGCATCTGCCACATCAGCGCACCCACCACGCTGACCGCAGCCCTGCACCACGCCGACATCGCCATGTACCACGCCAAAACCAGCGGCGGCAACACCTTCGGCCTGCACCACACCGGCATGACCATGCCCACGGCCACCATGGCCCGGCAGCGAGGCGGCCGCCGGTGAACACCCCACCCGGCCACGACATGGCCTGCCGGCAATGCCTGACCCCGCTGAACATCCTCAACGGCACCTACTGCCATCCCAGCCACCTGCCCGATCCCGGCCACCAGCCACAGCCCACGCCCGTGTCCGCCATGGAGATCGTCAACCGGCGCTGCGACTTTTGCGGCGACCCGTTTCCGTTGTGGCAACTAGACACCGGCGACCTCACCGTCATCGCCGGCACCGCGGACACCCAGCTGCTGCAAAACCTGGGCTCCAGCTGGGCCGCCTGCCACCCCTGCTGGACCGATATCGACACCACCAGCCCCGCCCAGCTCACGCACAAGGCCATACGCGGCCTCGGCATCACCGCAGACCCGCACACCGTGGCGCACCTGTCCGCCCTGCACCACACGCTGATCGAGCACCGGCGGCCCGGCCGCACCCTGATCACCACCACACCATGGCCGCCCGCCGCGATCGGCGCCGCGGACCTGCCGAAAATCCGCACCCGCCTGGCCGCGTTCCTCGCCGGCACCGACCGGCTGCCCGCACCCATGGACGCACACCGGCAGCAGATACAGGCGAGCCTGGCACGGGCACACCTGTACTGGATCGACCCGGCGTTCACCGAACTGGCGCAACACGCCGCCACATCGCTGCCACCTGATGCCATCACCGCCGAACTCGCCCCCTGCGACGACGGCCTGCTCGCCTGGCCGCATCCGGTCACCGCCCGGCACATCACCGCCATCTCCTGGACCCGCCAGCCATCCGGGCACACCGTCACCGTCTACCGCACCATCGGCAACGGCCTACCCGACCCGCACATCCAGCACCTGCGCCAGCAGATCGGCTGGCTGGCCCCAGCCGCCACACATCACCTCACACAAAGCAGCACGGCGGTGCATCCTGCCGTCGCTGTCGCCGCGGCGACCTGGCTGCTCATCACCCAGCAAGCCGCCGAAACCGTTGAAGCGCCACCGGCGAAAGCGGCCCGCAACACCGCACGCCGCACCGGCAAACCGGCACCGCCGGTACGGATCGTGCGCATCAAACCCGCCACACCCGCCGGCACCATCCACACCGGAGATGCCGGCAAACGGCTATACCGCAACAGATTCTGGGTCACCGGTCACTGGCGCAACCAGCCCTACGGACCCGGCCGCACCCAGCGCCGCCTGGTCTACATCAGCCCGTTCCTGCGCGGCCCACACGACGCACCCATCACCGCCACCACCACCGTGCGCGCCCTGACCACCCGGCCACCAGCGGCCACCGCCAACCCTGGAAAGGACGAGAACCCGTGAACACCAGCAACATCTTGCGCTACCGGCTGTCCGGCCCCGCCGACCTGCCCGCCGTCACCGCCTACCTGCTGGGCTACCAGCCCTCACCTGGCAGCATCGCCGCCCTGGCTGTCCACAACGCACGCATCCAAGCCTGCCTCGGCATTGACGCACAACGCATCCCACCACAACCCGAAGCCATCACCGCAGTCGCCGACGAACTCGCCGCACACGCCACCACCAACAACTGGACCCTGATCCTGCTGTTCTACGGCAACACCAGCCAAACCGGCCACCGCATCACCACCATCCTCCAACACCTGCACCACAACGAAATCCAGGTGGCCGCCGCCTACCGCATCGGCGAAAAACACCTGCACTGCCTGCTATGCGGCGGCTGCGACCACGACATCACCGCCTACGACATCACCACCAGCGCGTTTTCGGCCACCGCCGCCTACGCCGGGATGCCCAACCCACCCGACCGGGCCACCATCGCCGCCCAATACGCACCCATCACCGGCACCCGCCGCCACCACTTCGACAACACTCTCAAACAAGCACTCCAGCGGCACCGCAGCCTCACCGCCAGCGACGGCGGAAACCCGGCCGGGCAAACCAGCCAGCAACTCCACCTGGCCGGCACCACCGCCGTCGACGACGCCATCGCCCAAACCCACACCGGCGAGCTCATCGACGACCACGACGCCGCCTGGCTCCTGCTCCTGCTACAACACCTGCCCGTGCGCGACCACGCCTGGACCACCGGCAACAGCCTGCCCGCACAACGCCTATGGGCACACCTGACCCGCCTGGCGCCACCCGCCTTCGCCGCACCACCGGCATGCCTGCTGGCCATCAACGCCCTCACCCACGGCGACCACCTCACCGCCAACATCGCCCTCGAACGCGCCCAGCACGCCGACCCCACCTACAGCCTCACCCACATCCTCACCCGCGCCATCCACGCCCGCCTCACCCAACAACAAATGCGCGACCTGCTCACCTTCAACACCGAAACCCCACCACCGGCACAGAACTGAAAACACAACCGCAGAACCGCGAACCACAAACCGCAGAAACGCAAACCACAAACCACAGCGAAGCCACCGGCTGAAAGGAAACGTATGTACAGCATCACCATCTGCTACCCCGGCGAAAGCACCACCGCCACCTACATCGGCGCCACCGAACACCAACTACACCGTCTGCTCTTCGAACGACTCGTCGTCTGGCTCGACGACAACGGCGATACCCACCTACCCGACTTCTGGCTCGACGACTACCCACCACACGAAGTAACACCCAGCGACCCCGAAGCCGTCCAGCAATGGCTTGATGCCTTCGCGAAAAGACCCAACCGTCCAACCTGGACAATCAACACGACCGTGCTGCCGCTGGAGCGGCCATGACTGGCACGGGCAGGATCGACGACGACCTGATCCGGCGCGCCCTCGCCGCCCGTGACCGCGCCCGCTGCCACCCGGTGCCGCCCATGACCATGACACCCGCCCAGATGAGGGCCAAAGCCGAACAGCGATGGTCCTACCGGCTGTGGTGGCGGCATGTCAACAGGCTGCACCGGCTACGGCGCAAACTACTGCGACGGTGAAACTCGCCCGGCGGCCCGGCCAGCCCACGCCTTTGCGTGGGTAAAAGGCCGGGCCGCCAAGCCGGGCTACCACACGCTACTGGTGCCTGAGCCGCCCACCTAACACATTGATCTGCTGCCAGCACTGGCCTAGCTCAAACGGTTTGGCCATCTTCGAGGTAAGCAAGCACACCGGTATCTAAGGCTGCCAAGACATTCGTGAGACGAGCAGATGGGCCACCTTGAGCCACCAAGGCAACAGCTTCAACTCTAGTGACTGCCTGCCAAGCTTCGATTTCGTTGTCCTCCAATACGATCGTCGCTAGTTGTGCTGCTGTCACAACACCGCCGTCAAAGACGAACTGAATGCACGCGGGTCGTTCATTGCTCGGCGTCTTTGTAGTCGACCACGAGCAGTCGGCCAGCTGAAGTTTCTAACCCGATCTCTTCCTGCGTTTCGCGTCGCGCAGCATCGCGGGGTGACTCGTCTGGCTCGATTAACCCGCCGGGCAAGTGCCAGACCCGCTTGTAGCGCGGCTTCACAAGTACGATCCGTCCATGCTGATCTCGCAACAGCAACGCCGATGCTCCCATGACTAGCCGCTGCTGATCGAAGAATGCCGTCTTGCTGGCGTTTCCGGAGTTCGTGACCACAGTCTGCCTCATCTCTCCAACGTGAACAGATGTGTCCGAGGACTTACCTACCACATGTACTGACCGCCGTCGACGACGATCTTTTGGCCGGATATAAAGCGCGACTCATCAGACAGCAGCAGCATAACGGCGTCGGCAACGTCGTCTGGTTGGCCCAACCGTCCTAAAGGGATCTGCTCTTCTCTCGCCCGCCGGGTCGCCGGATCGGCAAGGCCGAAACGCTGTTCGGTTTCCCCGGTCAGGGTCAAGCCGGGAACGATCGTGTTGACGCGGATCTTTGGCCCCAATTCCAAAGCTAGACAGTGGGTCATCACCATCAAGCCTGCCTTTGATGCACAGGTGTTGACCCCGTTACGCCTGCCCCGGATGCCTGTTGAAGCCCCGATGTTGAGAATGACGCCACCCTGGTCCTGACTGAGCATCTGCCGGGCTGCCTGCTGCGAACATAGGAAGGCGCCCTTGAGGTTGACATCAATCACCGAGTCCCAGTCCTGTTCGCTCATCTCCAGCAAGGGCCGGTCAACAACTCGCGCCGCGTTGTTGATGAGAACGTCGAGACTGCCGAACTCGTGGATTGCGCGCTGCATAAGGCCGGATACCGCTTCAGCGTTGCTCACGTCGGCTTTGACCATCACTACGTGCGGGCTGATCTGCTGGCACCTGGCCAGTGCCACCGCGGCTCGTTCATCGTTGGCGGAGTAGTTCAGCACGACACGGTATCCCTGGTGCAGCAGGCGTTCGGCAATGGCTTTGCCGATCCCGCTGGAGCTTCCGGTGACGATTGCGGTTTTGACATTGCTGCTCATACAGAAGACTCCTAGGGAAGGGTTATCCGGTGATGGCGGGCCGTAACGCCTCGCCAAGTGCTACGAGACGACGCTCCTGCGGCCATGCTTCGGCAGCACTCTTCCAAGCGGATTGGACTTCCTTCTGGCGTTGCTTGCTTCCGAGCTTCGCTACGCCCTCGGCGGCTTGTCCGATGTAGAGCTCGAACGCGTCCATGTCATCAAGCAGCACTGCGGTTCGCGCTTGATGGTTGATGATCTCGAACCGGATACGGTCAGGCACCGGGCTGTGCGTCTGCTGCTCCATTCGGGCGAAGACGTTGGCCGCTACCTGCTGATACTCGCGACCCGGGAATCGCTCGGCGAGCGCCAGATAGGAAAGGCCCTGCTCAAGGGTGAGTGAGGCTCTGGTGAACTCCGCATACAGGTAGCTAGGGTCCTGCTCGGGATGCTGCGGGTACAGGCGCTCAGCCAGGTCTGCAGACGAGAGGGCATCGCGTTCACGCCCAAGTTGGCCATAGGCGACGGACAGCTCCGCATGGATTCGCGACCGCTGAAGCGCAGGAAGCGCGGACTCGAAGTTCAGCGCACGTTCATATACCGAGGCAGCCTGAGTTGGATCGTCGCCGTAGAAATAGGTGCTGGCTAGCGAAATGAGTGCTGAAGCGCGGCTGCTCATATCCGGTGTGGCGTTAGCGAAGTGCAGAGCCTGCTTGCAGTGGTGCTCCCTTATCCCGAGCTGGTTGCGGTGCAGGGCAACGATTCCGCAGATCCGGTGTGCTTGGGACGCGAGCCGGGCAGCAACACCTCTGAACACTGACTCCCGGCTGGCAATCGCTTCCAGCTCAAGGAGATAGGCCGACATTACCTGCGCGACTGTCGGCAGATCACTGCCCCGGAGCAGGTGCCAGCAAGCAGTCAGGCTTGCCGCGCAGCGAGCGAGGAAAAATTCAGTCGCAGCAGTGCAACCAAGGCGGCCCGCTGTCGGCGTTGCCAACGTTAGGGGAAGCGCGGCAATGGTTATGAGTGCCTGCCGCCGGGAAAGGGCGTGGGCGGGATCGCGGTGTTCACCGACAGCGTCGAACATCAAGACTTCCCTGTTGAGCAGATCTTGCAGAGCGTCAGATGGAGCGCCGCTGCCGGTCCAGTTGTCTACGGTTCCAAGTAGGTGGCCGAGCCGGACGCCGAACCACACCGGCCAATCTGGGGCACCGATCGAGTAATCATCGCTTGGCTGGGAGGCCCGCCACGCCTGCTCAGATCGTTGCTTGGCGTCAGCGACAGAGATTTCTCCCGCAGGCGGCCCGATTAGCCGTTCAAAGTCAAAGCCCCAGTGCAGCGAGGCAACGCGCTGCGCGACCGGACGCGCCGTTTCGATCTCGCCCGCCATCCAGCGCGATAGATGCCGTGGAGAGAGCGTGACCCGCTCATGGTGTTCACGTGCCGTCCGTTCAAATGCCGCGCATGTCTCCCCGATGGTCCGCCGACTGTGGCGGACAAGCTGCTCTAGCAGCGTGCGCGGGGGTGGACGATCCATGTTGCTCACGGTAGAGGCTGGGAGCCCCATGAGCGAGATCACGGTAGCACCGACGAGGAAATGTCAGTCCAATGTCATGGGCAGGTCCTGGTAGTGGCCAGTGCTCTTCGTCGATATGGCACGGGTGTCGCTGCCAAGATTGTTGGTACCTGCCACGGCGATTGGCTCGCAAGATGCGCCGTAGCGGAAGCGGAGCCCGGCTGACCGCCTTCTGTATGCCAGCACGCCGGACGGACTCAGACCCAAGAGCTAACGGAGGTGCGAACGTGACTGGGCAGCAGCCGAGGAATCAGCCCGATGTAAACGCTCCCTTATGGAACAACTCCACGACAGTGGTGCGCGTTCTGCGTGATCGCATGCAGGCCCAGAATTGGGCCACCGTGCAAACGCTGGAGCTTCCCGTGTACGGCCCCGCTGGCGAGCTCGACGAGCGCCCGCTTGATCTCGGAGTGGGGCTCTGGCGATGAGTACCTGGACAACGCGTGCTGACGAGCAAGTGAGCTTTGGCGATCTCGTCGCGCTGAGCGTCCTGGCCCACTCTGATGCCGTAGGGCGAATCGTGGCCGAGGGCGACAACGGCAAGATCCAATGTGTCCTGGTGCGCGGCGGCACCACCAAGGCTGGCGACTTCGTGACGGTCGAAGAAGAACAGCTCCTTGTCAGGGTCTACAGCTAACAGGAGTGGGCTATGACGACGCCGAAATTGCGCCTGGTCGCTTCGAACGAGACGCCTCAACAGGTATGCAATTGTCGACCTTGGGGCTTGCTGCACCACGTCAGCCGCGACCTGGTGCTTGCCGACTTCATGGAATGGGCACAGCTGTTCCACCAGGTGCAGCTCAAGATGCTGGTTCGGGGCGATCACGTGGCTATCTGCGAGCTGCTGGCTCGCCGTCCAGGTCAAGGCCGCGCCCGTTTGGTCATGAGTGTCTTGTGCGCTTGGGCTGACTGTGCACGGGTGACCTTGGAACTGACGCCCTCTGACCACTGGGGCTCCGATGTGGAGCGGCTAACGAAGTTCTACGAGTCGCTGGAGTTCGAGCCGAACCTGGAGCAGGAGCAGAGGTTTCGGGTGCAGGAGTCCATGATCCGCTACCCAGTGCGGGGACGGGTGCATGTCCGCCGCTGAACCCCGGGACTGGGGCATCCGCAGCCTTGCCACCGGCCGTGCCTACCTGTGGGCCAAGAGTCAGAGAGCAGCCGAGTTTATGCAAGCAGGGACAGGGCGACCCGACGGTTACGAAATCGTGCAGTTCGTTGATGGTGAACTCATCGTTCGCGACACCCGGCCAAACGCGCCTCCTATGCCGGAGTTTGCACGCCAACCACTTGCCGAGCCGATGAGTGAAGACGATGAAGTGCTCCGCATGCTGTTTGGCTACACCGATCCGGCGTACGGCATCAAGATTCCGCCCCTGACCATGACAGCCGCCGAGATCCGAGAGCGAGCCGAAGCACAACTACGAGCCAATCCAATGCGCTGGCACTGGCACAGGCTGCGAGTCTGGTGGTATCACCGGCGGCACTAGGATCGTCATGAGTTCTACCAATGCGGTTTATGGCACGGGCATTGCGGGATGGTTGACGGTAGCGGTTCCGCCGAGTCCTGAAAACCCTTACGCTGCCTCAAAATGATCGATCACTACACTGAACTGATCGAGACCCGCCAGCTCAAGCCGGGCGAAAGATTGCCGAGCCATGCCCAACTGCGGGAAGAGTTCGGCGTGTCAATCACGGTCGTCCGGCAAGCCATACAGTGGCTAAAGGCAGCCGGGCTCATTGAAGGCGTTCATGGTCTTGGAACGTTCGTAGTGGAAAACCGAGACCGAGATCTTCCGATTGACCCCGGGCAGAAGTCCTATTGCGATCGGCGGATTACGAGTCCGGGGGTCGTGCAGCGTCCATAGTGGACTTGAGCTGTTGCTCTTGTCCGAAAGCGGGTCCTCGCCCGCTAGATCATTCCGCGTATATTCCGCAGGCATCGGATCGCTGAAATCGGCATGCATAGCATCCCGCTGTTACCTACCCTCACATCATGTCGTGACGTCGTGAACGAATTGACTCGATCCCACTGAACAGGTCCATCGCCAGTAAGAGCCCGATGCCCCAGAATGGGGCCGGGAGGACGATCACGGATGGGAACGAGACGGCATTCACCTGAGCAGGTCATCCGCAAACTGCGTGAGGGTGGTGCGCCTGTCGGCGTGGGGTGTACGCCAGACTTCTCGATCATGAATCGCCAGAACAGCCGGACGGCTTCTCGTCCAGGACGGGTGATCTTGTCATTGCGTCCAGTATGGCTAGAGTGCTCGATAGTGACCGAATCCCAGTCGAAACGGACGATAATCGACTCGACGGGTGGGTCGGAGACTGGCTTTGCGGTGACAACGAGGTCAGTCATTGAGGTCAGCGCGGCAAGCTGTTGAGGGGCCAGCAGTTAGCGCGATACCCCTATCGCACCGGCCCCTCAGTCGCCCGCGTCACGGGGAGTACCGCGGGCGAACACCTAACTTAGCTGAGCTGTTGAGCGCGCAGTCAACTCTGCCTCTCTTTCTTGGATACCGAAGTATTAGCCCTGCTCATGTACAGTTCGTGGTCTTGATAAGGCGTGGTAAGTGACGTCTCGCTATTCTGATATTTGGGCTGATTGGTGTTAGGCGTGCGTGGGACAGTGAAAGCCGCAGTTGCTGGCATGCGGGCGAGCCGCGTTAAGTGGATTTTGGTAGCGTTTGTCGTGGTTGCCGCCGTGGTCGTTAGCGTCTCATTTGTTTTGACCCGCACCGGGAGCCTGGCTCCTGGTGACGAGTTGAAGAGGGATCCGGCGCCTTATGGCTGGCATGGATCCAAGGCCGTGGGGTCAGTGTTCACCGACGGCTTCAACTATTTGTTTTTGACGCCTAATGCACGCGGCGATATTCGGCTGATCTCTGCTCGACCGCTCATGGACGAGAGCGGAGCGGTGAAGGTTGTTGGCGTCCGCGCCCGGGTGGTACCGGACATGCTCCCACGGAATTTCACTTACTCGTCGGTGCAGGATTCTCCTGGCTTTCCCTCTGGTCACCCTGATCTGGCGGGCGCAGTTCCTGTGAATGAACTCGTTATCCGGCCGTCATCGGCAGGGCAGGATACTCGCTGGGTCGAGTTCCAGATCGGGTACGAAGTTGTTGCGGAAGGCCGCTCTGCACGCCGTGGTGTCGAGGTGACCTATGAGTATGACGGTTCGCGGCATGTGACGGTGATCCCAAGCTATCTGGCAATTTGCGCACCCGTGACCGCAGAATGCCAGCCAGAACACGACGAGTAAACCCGCCAATCGACGGCAACCAAGCGCCATGTCGCACGAAATCAGTGGAGTCAGATTTGTCATAGGCACCAACAGATTTCTGACTTCTTGTTGATTCTCTGGAGGGTAAGGTCTTTCACAGCAACAGGTTGATGTTACCTGCCATTTCCATGCTCGGCGGTTCACCCTATCTACGCAGGGACTTGACGGCAGCATGCTGCACGTTTACCGTGATGCACTGCATCGATCACGGAGGAAATCCTTGGCGCACAACAGCTTCCGTTGCATACCGCGTTTAACGCGAACTAGGCGGATCATCCCTTTCGTTACCCTAGCTCTGCCCCTATCCTTGATCTTCGTTGTGCAGCCTGCCGTTGCCAGCGAACTAGATCCTAAAACGACAACCGTCGTAGCAAGCGAGTTCTCAACCTCGGATACAGACCCAGGGCGGACGAGCGTGTCATTCCCTGTCTCGGGTGTTCTGGCTGACAAGGACGGCGGCCCTGTGCCAGACGCTGATTTAGCGGCGTTTCTTGATCCGAGCCCGGCGATGCTGGCCGGAAAACAGCCAGCTGAATCCATTCCGCTTGCAGCCGTGCGCACAAATGCCAAGGGTGAGTTCCAGCTGACGATCCCGGCGCTTAAGGGCATCGGCAGATATCTGGACCGCAAGGGCCTGATCACGCTGCAGTTCATGAGCTTCGGCGAGCAGCACGACCTGGTTTATCAGCTGCAAGTCAAGCTTCCCACTATCGTTGGCAAACCCGCCCGGGCCGCGATCGCCGACAGCCGCGTCTTCTCGGCTGGCACCTCACCGAGGGTTGTTCAAGTGAGCGACGAGGGAACCGCGATTGAAGGCATGAAACTCACCGCGACGAAGAGATCGGTTGCCGCGCCTGCCTTCGGAACGCAGTCATTCAGCGAGAGGGAGGAATGCCTCAAAACGGTGGGATCGCCTCAGCTATACCAGTGGTTCTGGGTCCAGGAAGGCAGCGCGGTCAAGAAATGGGTTCCCGTCCAGCGCTCCCAGACTGGAAACCGGACCAAATTGCAGTACCAGTGGAGCAACACGAACGAGACCTCTGTCGAAGTCGGCATCAAGCTTGAGTACAGCGGCGCGACCGTCACGGGTGGATTCAGCCAAACCCTCGTCAACGCATCAGGGATCGATTTCAGCACAGGACACAATGTCGTACGCGATCTCGAAGCCCAGTATGACTTTTACTTCCACCGGCTCAGGTGCACACGGCTAGGCGGCGGAGGCACTGACGCCCAAGTAACCAAGCTCTTGCCACACACCTTCACAGGCGGCAACCGGAACACGACGTACACCGGCTATTACGGCTGCGCAGAACAGTATCGAACCGAGATCAGCAACCCCACATGGGTATCGAAAGCGAGCACTACCACTATCTCCGGAAGCCTAGAACTCAACGGCGCAAAGCTAGCGGCTGTCCAGAAGAACACCTCAGCACACAAGAAGACGTACATCCCCGTGACCACACCTGCCGGCCTATGTGGCGAGAACGGGAACCCGGCCGACACCGAACGCGTGGGCGAGGTATGGACTGCCTCAGGCGGAGGCGGCACACCAGGCGATGGCGGCGATGACGACGATGGCATCAGCCAGCCAGGTGTTGCCGTTCCGTCTGGAATGGTCTACCAGCTGTGGGGCGACACTGCCGGGTGGCACAGCGGTAACACCGACAACAGTGTGAACGGCGTCTCCGCAGTGAATATGGGCGGGCAATGGCCTCAAGCCCTTGCAATCAAAAACGGTGTCGTACATCAAATCTGGGGCGACACTTCCGGCTGGCACATCGGAAGCACCGGGCTGCCGACAGATGCCGTATCAGCGGTGAACATGGGTGGCACGCACCCTCAGGGGCTTGCCCTAAAGAATGGTGTCGTACATCAGATCTGGGCTGACACCTCT
>NZ_KB903249.1:795675-1510301 GCF_000379685.1 Catelliglobosispora koreensis DSM 44566
ATCTGGGCTGACACCTCTGGCTGGCACATCGGAAGCACCGGGCTGCCGGCAGATGCCGTATCAGCGGTGAACATGGGTGGCACGCACCCCCAGGGGCTTGCCCTCAAAAACGGTGTCGTACAACACATCTACACCGATACGAGCGGCTGGCACATTGCCAGTACGACGCATTGGTCGAGGCAAGCATCAGCAGTAAACATGGGCGGGCAATGGCCCCAGGCGCTAATGCTCCAATAACATAATGATGGTGCCGTGGGCAAGCACAAAGGTGTCTGCCCACGGCACCGGACCTCACCACCCGGGCGCCGTTGGCCGTTCCTTCAGCATCCAGTGGTGCGCCTGGGTTAAGCAATCTACCGGGACACGACAAAATGTCCCCGAAATGCCTAGGTCCACTTGATTCTAAAACTGACGAAGATCGTTGACACTTCGGGTCTCCAGAACCGTTGGAGACAAAGTGAACCAGCCCCCGGAAGACTCACCGAAGCCGCAGCCGCTTGATCGTGATGCTAAACGCCGTCTGGCGATGATCCAGCATGTCGAGGAAGTGTCGGGCAATGTGGCTTTGACCTGCCGATACTTCGGTATCAGCCGCCAGGCGTACTACCTGTGGTACCGCCGCTACCAGGCCGAAGGCGTCGATGGCCTGCGTACCCGGTCGAAACGGCCGAAGAACATTCGCAACGAGACCCCAGCCGAGGTCGTCGGCAAGATCCTGTACCTGCGGCAGAGCTACCACTTCGGCCCACGCAAGATCTCTATGTACCTCAAGCGGTACCACGACGTACAGATCTCCACCTCGGGTGTGTGGCGCATCCTGCACCGGGCTGGGGTCGGCCGCCTGCCCGCCTACCAGCGCTACAAACAGCACAACAAGCGGTGGAAACGCTACGAGAAACAGCAGCCCGGCCACCGGCTGCAAATCGACGTCAAATTCCTCGAGCGCTTGCCTGGCTCCCGCCGCCGGTTCTACCAGTTCACCGCGATCGACGACTGCACCCGCCTGCGCGTGCTGCGCGCCTACCCGGCCTGCAACCAGAAAACCGCGATCCAGTTCGTCGACTACGTGCTGTCCAAGCTGCCGTTTCACGTGGAGGTCATACAGACTGACAACGGCGCCGAATTTCAGACCCAATTCCACTGGCACGTAACAGATTTAGGCGTCCGCCATGTCTACATCAAACCCCACACCCCACGCCTCAACGGCAAAGTCGAACGATCACACCGCATCGACGCCGAAGAGTTTTACCGACTCCTGGATGGCGTCGTGATCGACGACGCCCAGCTATTCAACATCAAGCTCCAGGAGTGGGAAGATTACTACAACTACCACCGCCCCCACGGCGGCCTCAACGGGCAAACACCCTACGAACGCCTCAAGCAAAAGACCGCCGACCCGAAAGTCAACGGTCTTCGTCATACCTACAATCAGCGTCGGCCTGTCTAGTCCCACCTGATGCTTAGCTTTTCCGTCCCAGGTGATGGTTAACCGGTGGCCTAGATTTATGATGGGTTGTTTGCTTCGGCGCTCAGCCGCCTAGCCTGGCAGGTCTTCCGGTACTGGTAGACCGTCGGTCACCAGAGTCCATAGTCGTCGGCAGGCTGCGTCTTCGCTGTCAAACTTTTCGATGTTGGACCGGCCACCACGTTCGCTGTAGTACACGATCCATTTAGCGCCTTCGCGTTTGATGGCGAAGCCGTCATCGGGACGGCCGCCTTTGAGGCTGACCACGACGGCAGCACGGCGGGCTCCATGCGCGTCAGCGCTCCCTGTAAGTCACTGAGCTTCATGGGCTCGATCATTGTGTCCGCGCGCTACCCTCGCCCGGCCCGCCGGTTCTGTCCGGGCCCGGTCTGTGGCACTTGCTGGGACAGCATCACTACCATCGGGTAAGCCACCATCCAGGTAGATCAGCTGCATCGGCAGCAGCGAGATAAGTTCAGGAGCACAAATATAGATATATATGGACTTACCCTACGTGGCAGGGAATTGAGGTGTAGAACCCGGTGTTGTGGCCAGCTGGACGTGTAAAGGTGACGCTCAAGGTGTTGTTACTTTCGTTTGGCTCCGCGAACGTGTTGGCATAGTCCAGTCTGATGAGGGCAGTCCCCGTCGCCTCGGAGGACAAGTCCGCTAGCCTGTCGACGATGGCTTGGTCATCCTGATTGGCAAATGCCTGCGGTGAATTGAAGAACGGGCCGCTCCAGATGCCCATGTATCTGTGTCGTCGCTCGAACATGGTGCCGTTGGGGAGGTTCGTCAGCGGCGCTCCTGAATAGCCGATGTGATACCTGACGATGACTTCGTTCTGACCAACTCCGTCAGGTCCCCATAGGCACTCGATCAACTGCGCGAAGAAGAAGTCGCCGCTTGGGTAGGTGGGAGACGGCTTTGGCTTTGCCGCCTGAGTGGTCGTGGTGGCAAGAACAGTCGCTGAAGGGCTTACGGGGCTCGCCGATGGAGATGGCGTGGTCGGAGAAGACGATGATGGTGAACTACTAGCGCCAGTAGTGCCAGGCGTAGATGCGGTGTTGGCGGTTCCGCTGGGGTGGCGCGAGTTAAGCAGCACCACCGTAGCGGCACCAGCTACCACAATCCCGCTCGCAACAATGACCGCGACTCGCCTTCGGCCGGGCAGAGCGGCGGCGTAGTGAATCTCCCGGGTCGCCCACCACGTGAGCGGGAGCAGCACGATGGTGGCAGCCAAACCAGCCAGAGCCTGACCGGTCTCTTGATCAAGCTCCAAGATAGACGAACACAACCACCAAGTGCCTAGAAATGCTCCTACGGCGACGATTGACGCCGATGCGAAGCGCATAGCCCGTCTCACGCCACCTCCAGTACGCACCCGCTCGACAGTGTCACCCCCCGAAGGGTAAATGGACATCCGCCAATCACCGGACCGGGTAGCCCGCTGCGAGGTCACCGCCTCGGCTCGGACGGGTTCTGCCGCACTGCGGAAAAACTGGATCTAACCACTTTCCGTTAATGTTGACCCGCTTGGTTTCAGGTGGCGAGGAGGACACGTTTCTGGAGTAGATCGAATTTGGCCCGGCCGTACATTTGACATTTGAGCATTTTGATGCGGTTGACCTGGCCTTCGACTGCGGCGGAGCGGTTCGATCCCCAGCTCATCGCGCAAACTGCTGGCCGGACTTCCAGGTTGCTAAGCCATTGAACATCAATGCCTGACTATCTGTTGTAGGTTCGTACGGGGTCTGGCTTGTTTCGAGGTAGGCGTAGCTCTCGTCAAAGATTTCGCGGTGTTGCAGGCAGTGGTGAAGTTGTCCGAGCCACCCCGAATCGGCAGGCATGCCAAACACTTTCATTGACTTAACAACGCACCAGCTCATCGCCGGGGCTCAACTCGTTTCAAGATCACAAAATGGCCTCATGACCGTATCGAAGCACCAGCACGGGCCCACGACTGCCCAAAAGAGACCGAGCGAGCCGGCGGACGCGAGCAGGCAGCTGGTTGCGGCGTTTCAAAGCGGGTCTGGGTGCGGTCGTCGTTTCGGACTGCGCCGTGCGAGTCGCACAGTAGGCCCAACGAGCTGATTCGCTGACGCGCGCAGCCATGACGGGCGTTTGACGCGGGTGAATACACTACTGCCGTGCCTGAAGCCAGTCCCGGCAAGAAGCCCAGGAACCCCCTCCGGGCAAAGGTACGTGATCTCGGTCAGCAGGTGGCCGCTATCACTGCCGCTCTTGGACTTGCCGCCGCGGTTGGGCAAATGTGGGACATCCCTTGGAAGAGTGCTCTTTCGCCGCTGTTGGCGGTGTGGGAGGTGACTATCCGGCCCGCTGCTACGTGGGTCTTCCACGTTCTTGTTTCCGTCCCGCTCGGCTGGATTGGCATACAGGCCGAAGTTCCAGCCTATGTGCGGGACTACCTGTCTGTGGGAATCATTTATGTGGCCTCGAAAGTGCGCAGTGGCCGACACCATCGAGGTGATTCTGGCTGGCCTGGCTCCGCTCTGGTGGTCATGTTCCTGATCCTTGAAGTCATAATGTGGCCTGCCTCTTTGGCCGGCTCGGTGGTATCTATCTTCCGGAACGCACGGAAGATCAAGAAGGAGCGTCAGGATAGGCAAAAGTTTATCGATATCATGCGCGATGACCCCAGCCATCCGGGGTATGAGGCGATAGATGATTGGGTCTACGCGAGCCCACAAGAGGTAAGAAACATCAAGAATGACATCAGTAAAGCGGTGTTCACGCTTGCACCATTGTTCTATCTTGGCGTCCTCCTATGTTTGAACTTCTGGATTCTTTGATGCGCGGATGCGGTGCGGTGCCAGCCGCTGTGCGCAGCTGAGGCGTTCTCCCTGCGCTGTGACGGCGCAGGCACCAGATTCGGCCAGCGTGATAATGAGCGGACCAGCGATGGCTGGCTGATCGCGGCCACGGCGCAGATGGGGTCGACGGTCCGATCGAGGGCTGCGCAGGTCGAGCACTATTCGGTGGATTGGCTGGCGAGGCAGGCTATTGTCCAATTTGCACTACCTTCTAACTTGACCTCTGTTGCTATTCATGTGACAGACCAGCGGACTTGACGGCGAGGCGACCAGAAGACTGTGTGGTGTCTCGATCGCCGCCGGCACCGCGACACCACCGTTGGCGTCTGCGGCAACAGCCAGCATTCCCGGCAGACGCGACACTCCTTTAGGATCGTCGGTGATCCTTGCCCGGGCGGCTGGTTTTCCTTGCTCGTCAACGATGACGACGCCGTGTTGGGTCTCGGCCCAGTCGATGCCACACCACCGTGGGCTCATTGAGAAATCCCGTACCTCACGACGCTCCGGCGAACGACCCTGGCTCCCCCGGTGCCGCGCCGTCCTGCCCTTGGAGTTCGCTGGCTCGGGGACGTTAAGGCGTCTGTCACCTTCGCACCATTGTGGACGGCGGTGAGATTGCGGCATTCCAGCCCTCGAACTCATGGGCTCGCCGTGCCCCAGTCAGGCTCGCTGACGCCTGCGTTGGACTGCTGGCTGCGGCCATCGCCGACCGGGTCGCGGCACCGACGGCTCTATTCACGCAATACGCCAAAGCACATGCCGGACGGGTGCTACCACCATTGGTAGCCACATTCGGCAAGGCATTGGCGCGAAAGCTAAGCATTGCCGACATCGCACGCACGCTAAAGCAAGCCCGGGACGTACGCATCTACCTGTCGCGCAACCGGTTCAGCCGTGACGCAGGCCCAATGCGAAGCGCGCCTGCGGGACTTGTACGAGACCCTGATCGCACGGCTTGAGCTTGACGTACCACCTGAAGCCTTTCAGCCCATCATCGATCACTTCGTCGCGATGGTCATCGCCGAGTGGGAGACCGAGGTCGTGAACCGCCCGGCGCAGTCACCGGCTGCAGGCCGGGTCGTTAGATCGCGAGCCGGAAGGTGCCCTCTGAGGTGGTGAGCATGACACCGGCTTTTGTTTGGGCCAGCATGTGACCGTGGCCGCTTAGCTTGATTGGCTCGATGGCCTGCCCGTTGCTCATATCGAACCGGTCGACCGCGTCGCCTTGTGGCCCGTGCCGCACGATGTGCAATACGTGGCCGATTGCCAGCATGCTGCTGTTTTCAAAGCTCATGTCTGGCGGTGCAGCCACCTGTGCGCGGGGTTTGCCGTCGGCCAGGCCGGCGAAAATGAGCCCTTCGTCCGACGCGGCACATATGCCATCATCGCCTGCGGCCAGCGAGGCGTAGGTTATGTTGCCCACTCTGGTAGTGAGCAGGTCGGCGTTTGCCTCGCACCGCCAGGCGACCTTACCGGTCGCCGCATTGAGAGCCAGGACTGCTGCGGTGCCGGATTGTTCCAGTACGGCGGCGTACATGGTGCCTTCGCGCAGGATCGGGCTGCTGCACAGTGCCGCGCTTAGCCGCCAGCGCAGCTGTCCGTTTAGGGGGTTAAACGCCACCAGCTCCGCACCGCCAGCGACCTTGCATACCGCGTGGGCAAGGTCATCGGAGGCTACCGCGAGCCAGTGCACACCGGCGCGATAATGCGGCTCGGTCGCCCATGCGCTGGGTACCGGCCATTCGGATCTGCCTGGGTCGGCGAGCCACTCGGTCAGGCCTCCGCCCGGCCTGATCCCCAGCACCGCGCCGCCATTCTTGGCCCATTGGACACTGGCGATCACGGATCCGCCTGGCGTGGCACCGAGATGATCGATGTAGTTTCCTGCGGCGAAAGCTCCACCATCAACCTGCCACACGTCGTCGCCGTCTGCCGGGTCGACGCAGTGCACATACCCTTCGTGGAACCCGATCAGCAGCCCCTTTTCCAGCAGGATCGGCTGTGCCGGGCCGGCGCTGTACTGGAAATCGCGGTGCCATAACGGTTTCCCGGTCGCCGGGTTGAGTGCTACCAGATGGCAGTGCCTGTTCTTGTCGCTAAAGCCGCCGTAGGCGTACAGATGCCCGCCAGCGCGCACCAGCCTGGCCGACTCCATCTTTGCGACCGCGTCGTCGTTGCGCCACAGCTGCTTTCCCGCCGCCGTGTCCAGGGCGATCAACTGCCTATCGTCGTTGGCCAAATAGAGCGCACTGTCGTCGGCGGCCAGATCGCCAGAGCCATCGACGACGAGATTGCTTTGCCAAAGGAAAGGCTTGTCTCGCGTACCCGCCGGATCCTTGAAGCCGGATCCGCTACCCGGATCGCGGCGAAGTGCCAGCCAGGCACCGCCGGCAACCGTTAGTCCTATCCCCACACCGGCTCCGAGGATCGTGCGCCGGCGCATTACTTTGCTGCCATTGACTGGAAACCGGTGAGCAGGCTGGCAATTTCCCGGTGACGCAGCGTGGCATCGGAATGTTTGGCCAGGTAGCTGGCGATCTCCTTTGCCCGCGTGCCGGCACACGCACGCACCTGCACCTCGGTGATACTCGGCGACCGTTCACCCCAAACGTATTCCTCATAGCCTTGCGGTGAGGCGTGGATGTTGATGGCAATGCCATCGCCCCAGTGCGCCTCGCGGCCGGCGGCCGAGACACCGTAGACGGAAAAACGCCACAGGAACACCAGGTGGTCGTCGCTTTGCTTGGGGCCCATAGTGATCGATAGCGCGTCCGCTGAACGAGGCGCCACCGCGAAATTGCGTGGGCTGGTTTCCTCCCAGTCGCCTTGGGCGACAGGGAACTTGAAGTCGTAGTTCAGGGTGGGGCCGAGGTCGCCGCCGCTGGCTAGCCCGCAGCCAGGTACCCGCAACAGGTCACGTACCACCAGTTTCACACCGGTGAGCACAGCCGTATCGTCCGCCGGGTTACGCAAGGTGACCAGCAGAACCGGCCGCGGATAGGCATCACCACCCCTAAGGTCCGCGACATCCGCCGCGTCCGGTGCGAACTCCAAATCGACGAGTTCCAGGCGTTCATCAACGGGCGCTTGCCGGTCAGGAAGGAGCTCTAACACCCCGAACACCGCCGCAACCACCAGGCCCGCGATAGCGGTGATCCCGCCGATCGCTTCCCACGAAGCCCGCCGCCGACGCCCAGTCACATTTGTCGATTTGTTGGTCACGTGTGCAAACCCTAGCCGCGCTCCAAATGAGACTCAAACCAGGTTTCAGCCACTAACCGGGGCCCGACCGGCGCACACCACAACCGGTTCGTACCAGTATTGACCACACAGTTCGCGTCTTCCGCCGACTGGGATGAAATGATTCCCGGCTACGCAAGGACAGAACGACTTCCCACACGGCGCTACGTGAAGCGCCCCGAGCCTGGTGGAGATCAGGGGTTCAACGAAAGTCGGGGCGCTTCACCGCTACGCTGGCGCTGGCCGCGTGAAACCCTGTGTCCATTCCCGGGGGTGAGCCTCAGGATTGTAGCTCCGTTTAGTGGATTGGGTTGACGGTGGGTCTACTGCGAGACTGTGGCTGTTGTCGATGTTCATTGGATGGTGACTGGTGTCTCGCGTGGAAGACGGCTTAAAGGCCGGATGCGGCGGCATCATTGGTAGTCTCTTGGTCTCAACCGTGGTCGGTTTGATATTTCAATCAATGACGGCCGCGCTATGGAGTGGCGCTGCTATCTTGGCGTTCTATGCCCCGCTAGTTGTCTGGGCAGCTGCCAGGGGAGAGCTCGGGGCAGCTCTTGACCAGCCAGCACCGGAACCAGAACCAATCGTCTCCATTCCCACGGCACACGCAGTTCCCGATAGGACACTGTGGGTGCGGGCACGGCAAGTTAACCGGCCCGGATTACTCGATCTGCCTCTGCATACACCTGATCCAGCCCAATCGGCGCCCGGACCGAACCCGCCAAATAGCTTTCCGTCGTCAACTAAACACGTCTTCATCAGCTACAGCCATCACGAAGCCGCCGACTATGTGAAGCGCCTCGCAAGATATCTGTCTAACTTGGACATTCCCGTATGGTACGACCATGAGATCATCACCGGCCATAAATGGGCCAACGTTATCCGAGAACGCATCCACACCAGCTCAGCTGTCATCGTTGTCATGACCCCCATGGCAGAACACTCCGACTGGGTCAGCAATGAAATCGCCGAAGCCCAGGACTACCAGAAGGCCATCCTCCCTCTTCTCCTCAAAGGCAACCGCTTCTTTAGCCTCGCCAGCCTTCAATATGTGGATGTCACGAGCGGCATCATGCCGGGCGATAATTTTGTCGCCCAACTTCGCGCCCTGCTCACTGAGCCTCGGCCCTAACGTCGAAGAGCCTAATCAAGCCGCCGGCGAGCACCAAGATGCCCGAGACCTGGACGTGTTGAAGATCAGTTGGCTGACACGGACCCCAACAGGACCGAGCCTGAAGACCTCATCTCCAGGCAGTGAAGGCACGCACTGGCGTAACCTGCACGACGCGGTGAGTACCGAGAGCGTCAGTGCAGTGGGCTGGATGAGTGGGAGCTGACTGTGGAGATCCACGGCCAGGCGACCCGATTCCGTCCGGCTGGCCAGATGCTTGTGGAGCTTGCTTCGGATTTCGTTGAGCTGCAACAGCTTCTAGAACGGCGGCACTCGTCCTCGTCCTCGGCGCTACGTCGGCTCACCCGAGCTACGGCGCAGATGGCCGGACTCATGTTCCTGACACTCATCAAGCTGGACGAGCCATTGGCGGCGCGGAGCTGGGCGCGTACCGCTCGCGTAGCTGCCGACGAAGCCGTGGATAACGACACCCGCTCGTGGGTACGAGCGCACGAGGCGTACGTCCATTACTACGCAGGCAACCTGGCGGAAGCGATAACCGTTGCGCGGCAAGCGCAGGCGCTAGCGGGGCGAAGCCATGGTTCGGTGTACCGCCTCGTATTCATTTCTGCGGCCTGCTGCCGATCTCACCCAATCTCTCTACCTCAAGGAGCTGTATGTGTCCGAAGCCGAAAGACGAAGCGGTGTCGGCAAGCTCCTGATGGACAGACTCATTGAGATCGCCCAAGAGACGGCTTGTAGTCGGGTGGAATGGACCGCGGACAGCGACAACCCTTTGGCGATTGCGTTTTATGAGCGGAGGGGTATGCGGTGAAAGCTGGGAAAATGCTGTATCGGGTAGGGATTGAAACGTAGTCGCCAGGCACTCCGCGATGTCCTTTGACACGAGCTCTGATTAGCCGGCTCAGCCAAGCCTGGCTCTGCCTGGGGTGCAGTTCAAGGCTGGGAAGTTCGAGGCACCTTGGAGCAACTGGAGCGCGGCAGTTGACCGGCTCGCGCCAATCCAATCTGTGCGCGGACAGGCTGAGGTAACGAAGATGCGGGCGATGCTTTGGATCGGCTGCGGTCGGATGTTATCCCGACCGTGGCGGGGTGAGCTGGTTTCGGCGCCGGCTCGCTCCGTGTGTGTTTGCGGCGTGCACGAGCTTCGCGGCTTGGGTGATTGCTGGTGTGGTGGCCGGGATTGCGGCGTCGGCGAGGGCTTTGCGCAGGTGTGCCAGGCGCCGTGCCGCCGCGGTGTGGGATCCGATGTGGACGGCTGCTTGGATGGATTGCAGGGCGAGGTTTTCGTTGAGCGGGTCGGTGTCGCAGGCTTTTTCCCATAGGGCGTGGGATTGGGTGGGGTCGTTTTCGGAGGCGAGTTGTGCGGCGTTGGTGTAGAGGTTGAGTTGCTGGCGGCGGATGTGTTCGCGGTCGGTGGTTATCCATTCGTAGTCTTGGTTTGCGGCTAGTGGGCCGTTGAGGTGGCTGATGGCGGTTTGCAGTGCGGTTAGTTGCTGGTTGCGGGGGAGGGCGGCGGCGTGGGCGGTGGCGTGTTGTGTTTGCCACCAGTCGATGTCGAGGATGTTTGGGTTGAGGGTGTAGTGGCCGCCGGTGTTGGTGACGGGTTCGAGGTTGCGGTCTGGTGTGGTGCCGGTGGTTTGGGCGTGGGCGGCGCGGATGATGCTGCGCAGGTTGGCGACGGTCGTGGACAGGCGTTCGCTGGCGCGGCGCATGGTGATGTCGGGCCAGAGTGCTTCCATGATGGATGACAGGGTGGCGCCGGCGGGGTTGACGGCGAGGTAGACGAGTAGTTCCAGGGATTTGGTGCGTAGTTTGGGCATGGGCCGCCCGTCGGGGCCGAGGATGGCAGGTTCGCCGAGGATCCGCGCCCACACTTTTACTTGTGCCGGGCTGGTTTCGCTGGCCGGTGTGGGGGCGGTCGTGGTCGTGTTTGCCGGTGCGGGTTCTGGCTGGGTTCCGGACGCTTCGGCGATGGCGTGGAGCGCATCATTGGCGATTGAGCTGTCCACATGCGACAGGCGTGTTTTGTGTTGTGTGACACCGTCTGTGTCGAGGGTGAGGGTGTGCCCAGCGGGCCAGTCGCCGATGAGGGCGACGGTGATGCCAAGGTTGGCGCCGACGGCGATCGCGGTACTGAGGCGGGGATGCCAGCGCGGGTCGGGGACGTCGGTGAGCAGCAGCAGCGGCGGCAAAGCTGGCGCACCGTCGGTGTCGGCTGCGGTGCGCGACCGGCTAATCAGTTGTTCTTCCACTTGTGTGAGGGAGTCTGCGGCGGTGCCGGTGACGGTGAGGCCGTCGATGGCAGGGGTGTGCGGCTGGACGAGCAACCGCCGCAGGGTTTGCGCGGGGATGATGACCTGTGCGGCCGGGCCGTCCGCGTCGAGGGTGTGTGCGGACAGGGCGGCGATGAGCAGGGCGCGTGCGGCACCGTCGGCGCCCGGCCCGCTCAGGGCGGTGCCGGTGGGCACGCCAAGTCCGGTCAGGTCGGGCAGCGCCTGTTCTTCTGGCGCCACGGTTACCGGTTCATCTTCAGGCGCCGGAATAGTTTCGGGTTGCTGGTGTTGCCAGCGGCGGCGCAGGGCGTGACGTAGCCGGGCCGCGATGGCCAAGGCGGGGGCCGGATGCGGGGTGGTGTGCGTGCTGGTGGGCAAGTAGCGGTGGCGGCGCCGGTTCCATGCGCCTGCGGCGATGGCGAGCATTAGGCCGGCCATCGCGGGGACCATCCAGCCGCCTGGCACGCTGATGCCACCGTCTTCGGTGATGTCGTCGTGCGCATCGCCGCTGGGGCCGGTGTCGGGTGTGGATGGTTGCAGCACCGTTGATGCCAATGGTGAAAACCCGGTTACGGCAGGTGCAGCCGGCTGCGGTGTGGCCGTTGCCGGGCCGGTACTGGAAGGTGTGGTGGTATGCGGCGCCAACGGTTCGGGTTCAGGTGCTGTCTGTGCGTTGTCGTCTGGCGGCCGCACTACGTCTGTGCCCGGCGGCGGGACCGCATCGGCGGGCAACAGCAAATCCCAGCCCGGGTAAATCAGGTTACAGTCGCGTAAGGTGCCGCCCTGGCGCGGGAAATGACGATGCTTGTTGAGCTGGCAGATCTCAGGCCACCGGCTGGCGTCACCGAGCCAGGCCTTTGCGATCACAGACAGGTACTCGCCTTTACGCACCACGTGCGTGTACTGGTGTGCTCCCACCATCACACGTACCGGCACCAGCGCTGCCGTTTCAGATCGCGCCTGCGCGGCAGTGGTTTCGTCTGCCGCGGCACTGGCAGACGCGGTTACAGGCGATGCTGAAGCAGGGGAAGCGATCGCGGTGGTGACAACGGATGCTCCAACAACGCCGCCGATAGCCGTATGCAACGGGACCGCGAGTTTAGGCAGCGGCAGCCGGATCCGCAGAAACACCGCGGCAATCCGCACCACCGTCACATAGGCCAGCAACACCCACAGCAGTCCCGCCGCAACACCGGCGGCGTTGACCAGAAGCGGCACCAGCGAGGCGACACCGGTTTCACCCGGGGAATCCAGGCGCGGCACCGGAACCGGCTGCCACGGAAACCACCACCACAGCCCGGCGGGTACAGCGGCCAGCACCACGATTACCGCTAGGCCGCGCATTGCCACAAATATTGACCTGTCCATTCCGGCACCCGCCTCCCGGCAGTCACACCCTCTTTGTCACAGCGATCACGTCCAATGTATACATCAGGCGATTGCTCATGGGGTGGCAGTATTTTGGGTGGACACTGTCACACCCGTGCGGCATTCTTGATCGATGATTCAACATGCCTTGATCATTGACTACGGCATGTCCGCGGCCAAGGCCGCCGCCGCCGGCCCCACGACACCGCCGCAACTGATCACTTTCGACGGCCACTCCTATGTGAGCACCACTGTTTACCCCGACGAACGCGGCAACGTTCACCTCGCACCGGCACCGGGCAGCAAGCCGGTGTGTCCGGCCGCCGCATTCGGCAAAGACCCGGCCGACAGTGCGGCAGACCCGGCCACCCTCGCAGCCGTCACGCTGCGCCACATTCACACCACTGCCACGGCCCAAACAGGACACGCCTTCGACACGACTGTCCTGCTCGTTCCCGCCTACAGCGGCCCGCAGTGGCGCAACACGCTGCGCCGCGCCGCTGGGCGCGCCCAGCTTCCGGCACCACAGTTGGCCGACTCCGCGACGACCCACCTCGACGCGCTGACCGCCGCCGGCGCGCCACACCCCGACGGCTCCATCACCGCGATCTGCGACCTCGGCGCCGCCGCCACCGACATCACCGTTGTGCAAAATGTCAACGGCCGCCACGAAATCCTCGCCGCCACCCGCGCCCGCGAAGTCAGCGGCGACACCATCGACATCCTCATCGCAGCGCACCTTTATCCCGAAAACCCGGACACCACAGGCGATCCAGCCGAGCTAGCTATCGCCCAAACACTCAAACATCAGCTGTCGGCATACCCCACGGCAACAGCGGACGGTAAAACGCTGACCCAAACCGAACTGCGGCAACTCGCCCATCCATTGTGGACAGCCCTCGCCGGCGCCATCAAACAAGCCGCCGCCCACAGCGACACCACCCTCGGCCAGTGGGCCGGCCTATATATGCGCGGCGGCACAGCACAACTTCCCGGCGCCGCAGATGCCCTGCACCACTCGCTCGGCATCCCCGTCATCACCGTCGCCGACCCCGCCACCGCAGCAGTTCGCGCCGCAGCCACCCGCCAACACACCACAGCCAACCCAACGCCGACAACCAAACCCGGCCTCAAAGCAGCAAAACTCGCCAGCCCACTCCTGCTCATCGCCGCATCCATCCTGCTGTTCACCCACACCCTCATGGCCGCAGACGTCTACGCCGCCACGTACAGCACCGGCCAGAAAATCATCACCGCGTGGGCCGCCTACGGCCTGGCAGCCTTCATCGCCCTGCACGCCGCCGCCACCATCGGCCACCTCCTGGCGGCAGCGGGGGATAACACCCCAGACGCAAAACGCCGACGCCGCAACCTCAGAACGGGCGCCATCTTCACCGGCCTGGCCGCTGCCGTCATCTACGGCCTGACCGCACAGCTTTACCTCGAAACCGACGGCAACCCCATCCTGCCCATCACCATGTGGTGCACCATCCCTGCCGCGGTCGTCCTCCTTGCCGCACACCACCTCACCCCCGCCGTAGCCCGGCCGCGCTCGCTACCCGCGAGCTCACTGCTATGCGCCGCAGCAGGAACAGCCGCCATCACCGCCGGACTATCCGGCGACATCACCTTGTTCGGCCAGGACAAAGCGACCTGGACCATTCTCATCTGGGCAGGCGGCGGCTTATCTGGTGCCGCGATCGGGCTGCTGCTGACCCGAAGCCCCGGCGCGCGCATCTACACCTGCGGCATCCTGGCCATCATCGGGATGATGCTGGCCAGCATCAGCACCCGCGACACCATCGCATACACCTACGTCATCACCGCAACGATGTGGACAGCCGGGCAATCCATCGCCGCCCTCGTCGATCCTGCACGGCTCAAGAAATTCCTCAGCCCGGATAGCAACACCCCCGCCAGCAGCTGACACGCGCGCAGCTTCGCCACCCCTGGGCGATCACAGCAAACAAAGGACGCAGCCGAACAGCACACCACGGCACCGGCTGGCGAACGGGGGATTGGTGCACGGATTCGGTGCACGCTGGCGCCTGCGCCTTTCGGCATGGGCGGCGGACCGTTGACAGCCTTACGTTCTGGCAGGATCGCTAGCCGGGGGAGTACAGCACGTAGTGTGGCCACGGCCATCACATAGTGGCTTCACCCACATTGCGTTAACCCCAGATCGGCTTGACGAAACTTCAGGCGAGCCCGTCATGCCCGTGGCGCTGCGGTCCGCCCACGAATCATCAGCGGCGCCGCGCGGCTTGCCCTAGGCACACGAATACGAGTATCTAGAGACCACTGTCTGCGGTGGTAAGACGAATCGCGGCAGTGCCCGGGCTGGCAGCGGTTTCGAAGACCTCGTGTGGGCAAGCGCCGGCGTGACGTCCTGTCCGGCCAACTTGGGGATGGGCCGCAGGCGCGGCACCATCAGCCGAGCAGCTGACGGAAACCGGCCGGGATTTATTCGGCGGCCACGAACCGGATATGCCGTGCGCTCAGGTCGGTGATGAGCCGAATACCGCCGATCGTGGTGTTGGCATCCAGGGTGGCGTTACCGGCGGCCCAGCCAGCCGCCGACGCACGATGTTCCGGGATCGTCGTAAAGACAAGTTCTGCGGCAGCCGAATACAAGGTCGTGCAGATCGTGGAGCCGAGCGGGTGACGGCAGGACGCGGACACACTGCGGACCTTGCTGCCATCGTGCAGGACCGTCACGCTCATAGGGGACAAAGCCGGTGCGACACACAAGGTGCGCTGTTGAGCAGCGTTGAGGTACCCGGCCGGTTCCGGTACGTCACATGTCCATGCGGCTTTTCCCAGCCAATCCTGCGTGATCAGGCTGACCGTGACACCCGGCAAGTACGCCCGCCCGGCGGTGGGGAATCCGGCGGCAACAGCAAGGGGAAGCGCGGGGCCTTTCGGGGGTGGTTCGCCGATTTTCGCCGCAACCACACCAGTGACAACGCCGACGACCAGGCTCACGGCGACCATGACGGCGATCGTGAGCCGTGAAGGGGTCATGCCGGCCATCGTTTACCGTCACCTTCAACCGTGAGGTATAACGTGCCCGGGACGGATGCTTCAAGGGTGTAGATGTACCTGCCGATCGTTGCGGCTGCTGAGGTTCGGGCCTGGACGTGGCCGGTGACCCACGACGCGATTTCGGTGACACTGGCTTGGTCGCCGCTATAAGGGATCGTGGCTATCCAGGTCAGGAACACCAATGTGCCGGGGCCGGGTTCAAGGTTTGCTTCGATACGCACGATCGCGCTCACACGGGTCACCGCATTCCCGGCGGTGGCGACGGTCGCCTCGAACCCTGCCGCCCCAACGTTGAGCTCGCAGGCGTACACGGTTGCGCGTTTCTGCTTACACGTGAAACCGCTGGTTTGCAGCGGGCTGATGACATCGCTGGCATTCAAGCCGGGGATGCAGTGAAACGACGTGGCGACAGCCAGCGCACCGGGCCGTAACGAGCCGCGCGGCCGCCACCGGACAGGTAAAACGAGGCCGCGGTGGCAATCAGCATCGCGGCAACACACAGGCCCACCTGTTTGATCGCGCTTGTGAACATGTCATCCTCCGTTTCGGACGAAGGCCGCCCACTGGGACAGGAACACGGCGCCGCTAACACCGAACACGTTCTGGCAAATGTTGCTAAAGGCGGGCAGTGCCGTAAACGGTTCCGGGCCGGCATCGGCGTGACCTGCCACCGCAGCGTAGAACTCCGTCGCCGCCGCGGCCCCTTAAGCTGTTGTGCTAGCAGGAAAACCGTGGCCGCCTGCGCATAGTGCGCACCGGTATCCCCGCTGTAGAAAGAATCCGACCGGGGCAGCGACCCGGTGAAGCCCGTTCGGGCGTGATGGCGGTAGGCGGCGGCACGGTGCGGGCTGTCAAGCGTTTCCGTCCACGCAGCGAACCCCTCGACCGCCCACACCGGCGCACCGCAATAGAAATCGTCGAACCCGGCGCCGACTTCCCGGGCGCGTGCGGTAACAGCATGGGCCAGTTCATGGCGGATGACATGTTGGGGATCGTCTTTGGCGGCATCAGTTCTCATCAGGTTCACCACCACCCGCGATCCGGCGAACTGGCCGGAGAACAGTGCACCGTTGGCACGCACGCCCAAGCGCGCCGTAGCGATTCCCTCAACGGTGTCGCGGTAGTGAGGCGCCGAACCAAACCCATACCACGTCTTAAACGCCTGCGGGTCGCGGGTAAAAAACAGCATGCTTCCCGGGTAACGCAACCGGCCGCCCCACAACGCGTCGATACGGTGCGCTTCACCAGTGGCCAGGGCGACGTAACGGTCAAGGTCGGTGACGGACGTATCTGCGGCCAGCCACACATTGCCGGCCTTCTTGACCGTCAACGCGGTGCTGTTCCATGGCGCATCCGCGAAAGGGCCCTCGACACCTTGCATGCCCGTGCTGCCGTGCGTCTTGCCGACAATGTCGGTGACAATCAGCCGGCTGTCCTTGGCCGACACTGTGTACCGCCACGTTTCACCGGGAAGCACGCCAGCCCCGGCGTCATCGATACTCAACTGCAAGATCCCGACAACGTCGAAGGCAACACGGCCATCGGGCAGACGGACCGGATGACGCACGGGGACATAGCCGAAGCTGGCGAAGGTGAGCTGACGGTAATTGGCGAAAAGCATCCGCTGCTGGCTGCGCAGCCCAGGCTTTGCTATGTCGAGGTCGGCCAGAAAGGCGGCCTCGTCGCCAGACCGCACCGCAGCGGCCCTGCGCGCCAGAATGCCGGCAAACGCAGCCGCATCCGCCGACACGCCGATCGCCGTTTCGCCAGTGATGATTGGCCCGGACGGGCCGGTGCACCCGGCGGCAAACATGGCAGCGCCCGCGGTCATAACCGCACGGCGCGACCAGACAGTCATCAGTCCCCCGCGATAGGTTGCAGGTTCATCCATTGTGGACAATCGAAGCGTTCACACGCGAATGTAGCGCACACTCCATGCACACACTTACCCGTTTATGTATTTGAANNCATCACCGCGACTCGCCTGGCCAACCCAAACACCGGCAAGCCCATGATGGCAATCCACNCGNNCNCAACAGGCCGGACATCACCGGGCAACCCCATAAGCAGCCAGCCATACAATGGGCATGGCGCCCAAAACAAGCCTGCAAACCTGCAACCCTCAGACAGCGACCTAGCGGCCGCCCACCTGGGCGCAGCCGACGCTTTCCGCGCCCCAACACGGGCACCTGCGCATACCCGCATGCCATGTCGTCGACGGCACCATGTGGCAGGAGTTCGTATGTTGTGTCGCCGAGGTGAGCCTTGCCGCCGGTGAACTGTAGTGTGCCGCCGCATGGCATCGCGATCATCGCAGGCGGTGAGAGTGTTACGGGGTCACCTGTTTTCGTGTCTTTGCTCGGGGCGAGTACTTTCGGCTGATCTGCGCCACTGGTTTGAATGAAGCTGTGCCCATCCCAGAGGTATGAGCGGCGGTGAGCTGGGGTGAAGACCGAGTAAAGCTTCGTCAAGAGGTCGATGTGTTCGTACCAGGCGGCGACGTTCACCATTCGGTCTTTGACGGTGACGCTGAGCTGGCGGGCGTGTGCCACACCAAGGTAGGCGACTGCGGCGAGTTGGTGGTCGGCGTTGAGTTGCACCTGTCGTCGGTGGCGGGCTACATATTCGAGCACCCAAGGCGTGGCAGACAGGCCGAGGGCGGGGGACAGGGGGAGAACGCAACCATCCCTATATCTAGTCTCGTTCCGGTCCCTGCGCAGCAGCGAGCGCGTCGCTGCGGGCTGTGCGAGCCGTGTCAGAGACTCTCGAACGCCTTACTGGCCGCTATGCCGCTTCAGCCGTTGCAGGATTGTCTTGTGACTGGCCGTTGTCGACCTCGACATGTGATCTTGGATGGGCGCACCGGCGGGAAGCGGGTGGGGTCGCTTAGGGGACGTAGCGGAGAAGGGAGCGCAGGACGGACAGTGGATCCGTCGTCTCCTCATTCGATAGGAGCGCGATGCATGCCCGCGGCTCAGGGAACCAGACGACCAGAGTCCGAAAGCCCGGGTTGTCGCCTGGGTGTAGCAGGGCCGCCTTGCCGTCCACCACGGCGGAGTACAAGCCGTAGCCGTAACTGGACGTCGTCACCAAGCCAAACTGGCGCGGCATGGGATAGTGAGCGGCGCCAAGGAGCGCCAGCGTAGGCGGTGACAGGAGCTGTCCACTGTGGAGCAGCGTACTGAACTCGGCCAGGCCGCTAGCCGTCGCCCATATGTCACGGGTGCCCGGCAGCGCGCTCAGGGCGTTGGTCTCGATGGGCTCGCCGTCACGGTAGCCGGAGGCCACAGTGGCCCCAGCTGGCGGATCACCTGCGAGTATCGATGCGACCCCGAGCGGAGCAAAGATCTGTGAATTCACATAGGACGAATAGTCTTGCCCGGTGGCGACCTCCAGCACACGGCCGGCAAGAGCGTACCCAGGGCTGCTGTAGAGCCACGATGATCCAGGCTCAAACAAAAGTGGCGCCTGCTGCAACAGCGACATCCGCTCCAGCACTGGCAGGGTCGCATCCACATCGAACCCGGGTATCTCCGGCCGCCAGTGCCCGACGCCTGAGGTGTGGCTGAGCAGGTGGTGCAGGGTGACCCTCGCATCGGGGAAGTCCGGCAGCCAGTGCATCACCGGGCGGTGCAGGTCGAGGCCTGCGGCAAGAACTGCTACCGCGCAGATGTGTTTGCCGACCGAGGCCAAACTGTAGAAAGTCGTGGCGGTGTGAGGGATCTGGTGGACGACAGTGCCGTCTACGGTGACTGCGGCGGCCCCCCGAAAGCTGTGCGTCATCCGGCCACGATAGCGGCTTGAACAGGCGATCCTTCAATCCCGGATCTGCCAACCGGACGGAGTAGAGCCTTGGCGATCCGCCGCGCACCCTGCCTGCGGAAACTCACCCATCCTGGCAAGCATCCGCGTCACAGAACCATCGGGGACTCAAACGCGACAATCCTGCTAAGGCGAAAACCCTTACCAGGAAACAGATTACGAATCCTGCGACTATCGGCAGCGCCTAATTTGAAGTAAGCCCAGCATCCGGCGTAGGGGTTTGTTATACAAAGTCAACGTCGGCGCCACTCGCGCGCGGGTTTGGTTCCTGCATTTGCTGTGTGGAAAATGATTCCTATGCCTGGCCAGAAGTCAGCCACCGGAAGTGGCCGGTCCTCGAGCGAGCCGGCGCGGATGCAAATTAGTGCCGAACGGCTAACGCAGGTGCTAAGAGCGGCACGGTCTTTTGCCAAGACGCATGGGCATCTGCAGGTACGGGTGCGTGAGGTCGTGAACGGGGTTCATTTGGGCGGGTTTCTGGCTAGATGCCGTACCGCGTATGCCAATGGCCGTCTTGATCCATCGATCGCAGCGGCTTTGGAAGAGATTGCGCCAGGCTGGACCGTCACCGTTCTGGGCGGTCTGGGGCGCTACCAGCCGATGCTGCAGGCGGCTCAGGAATACTTCGATGCCTATGGCCATGTGCGGGTGCCGAAGGCATATGTCGCACCGTCCGGTGTGGGCCTCGGGTGGTGGCTTTCGGATCGGCGTAACCAACTTCGTGCAGGAACGCTCAATCCGCTGCTGCAGGAACGGCTGTCGAGCATCGATAAGTCGTGGGCTGACCCGTTGTCGCCGTGGGAGGCCAAGCGGGAGCAGTACGCCGCCCGGATGCTGCCTGCGCTGCTGGAGTTTCGTGGCGAGCACGGTCACACCGAAATACCGTCGCGCCACATCACCGCTGACGGGCTACGGCTGGGCAAATGGTTACAGAAACGCCGTCTCGAAAAGCGTGAAGGCAAGCTCGATGCGACTGTGGCAAAGCAATTACGCGAAGCGGGAGTCTCTTGGACCCCGCGAAGCCCTAAGCGCTCGAAGCAACCAAAACGCCAACCGGAACAGGGCCAGGATGAGGCATAGCCCGTGGCGGATTCCTGGTGTAGCCAGGTTGTTCGATCGCCGGAACCCGCTAACGAGCGTCAAATCTTTCGTACCCGGATCGGTGGAAGGTAGGTGCTGGGTTGGTCTCGTCGCCCGCGTCAGTTCGCGTGCAACGCAGCCGTTGCGCCATGCGGCATCTCCGCATGGCGTGCCAAGCGGAAGGGCTTGGCATCCGGTGATCACTCATGTGACCCTTGCGGCGCCTACGAGATCAGCTGGACGCGAGGGTAGTCTCCCGTGATGCCAGGCACGGTCACCGCGTAGAGGGTATAGATGTAGTTGCAGTCAAAGAAGTCGAAACATCGCACCACTGGCAGGTATATCCGTCCTGGGGCGAGGTCCGTGCCGGGCACTACGCGCGTGGCGTTGGCGAATCCGTTGTGCAGCCCGTCGAATTGCTCGGTGGTGAAGTCTGCTATCACGGTGTGGTTGTCCGCTGAGTAGACAATCGTCCGCGCCCGGCGTGTGTCGCCAGTGTCGATATCGGCCTGCACGACGATCAAGCCGGTGCCGTCGATGGTTGTGATCGCTGCGATCACGTCCGGGCCATAGACCTTCAACCACGTCATGTGCCCACCCGCGTCGAAGCGGATGAGTTTGGCTCGGCCTCGCTCGATGACCGTCACAACGACGCCGCCGTCGGGGAGTGCATCGATGTCGACGGGTTCGGTGCAGTGCCCGACTATTTTGGTGCGCCAGCGTATGTGACCGTTGTCGATCGCTACCACCGATTGAGCCGATGTGGAGCCCGCGGGGCATCCTTGCGGCAGCTGGCGAAAGTTGAGGAAGGCGAAAAACCGGCCATCGGCGTTATTGCTGCCCATGAATCCCTCAACCAAATCGGTTTCCGGCAAGGAGGCGGTCGCGGTCACTTCCCCGGTATACGCAATCCAATAGGCTGTACTCGGTGACGCGGCGACAAGCCCTGCGGCGTTAGCATCGAAGAATTCGACATTGTCTTCAGTCGGCGCGAAGGATGTGCTGAACATGATGCTCCCGTCTGCCGCACGAAGCCCGATGACACGGAATTCGCGACGGTGGCAGTCGGCTGCAGCGGCAGTGGTGAGAACGTAAACATTGCCGTCGGCGCCGACCTTGATGTCTCGCGCTGCGGTCTCCTGAAAGGGTTCAGCGCACACAAGCGGCTCGGGCAGATCGGTAAGCCACAGGCGGGTTCCGTGGCGGTGGGCGGCGATGAGCAGCTGTCCGCTGCTGGCATCACGCACGTGTGTATAGGCAATCTGGTCCCCGGCGGCAGTGGTTGGACGCCAGCAATCAAGGCCTTGAGCTCCCGTCGGCACAGTCCATCGTTCCTGCTGGCTCGCACTGACAGTTTCGATAACGGTCGCTCCTTCGCTTCCGCAGCCGGACGTGATCGTGACTGATCCATCCGGATGGACGGCGAACTCCCCACCACTGTTGTGCAGCGACTCCACCCATGCCAGCGTCGGCCCTTCGGCGCGGGCAGGCATAACAATCAAGACCGGGGATACAAGCAACAGCATCAGGGCAAGGAAACGAACTATCCACACTGACCGAAAAGATGGCATGCCTGACAGGGTCCGGACATGAGCCGCTTTTCACGAAGAGGCTAAGGTCTCACAAGGGAAGCCCAGACAGCCGCAAAACTCGGCCCGATCCGGGCGCAAGCGCGGCGAACGGAGCGGCTCCACTCCGCGAAGGTAACGACTGGCTGCCGTCCAAAATGGACATACCCCGGACGGTGAAATGCCGCGAGGTCTGCCGCAAGAGCCGTAGCTGTCAGGCAAGGCCGCACCTGCAGGTCTGAAGTACTGTGACACCCCATCTAGCTAATGAAGCCCGAATACTCTTTCGCGGGTGCTGCCGTATCCCGGCCTGTTGCTCCGCGCCGTGTGCAGCGCGGAGCACGTGACCTTGCCGCTGCCCGCGATCCTGCGGCCGTCTGCACTGGACCCTTCAGCCAGACCACCAGCAAAAACTGCGAGCACAGCCCCTTGCCTTAGCTCGATGGACCTTGCGAGCACGGCAGTCAACCAGTACCTCGACGCCCAGCCGGACCTCAAGGCGGTGTTCGCTGGTTCAGACCTCAGGCGAGGCGGCATTGCGATCGCGGATGGGCGACGGCGACAATCAGATTGGACGGTTGTCAGCGTGCTGACGAGCATGCCGCGGGGGTTCGCGGAACAAAGCCGTGGCATGGAGCAGCCATTCTGCGTCGACACAATTGGACTGCGCAACCCACCGGTCAAGCTGATCACTCACCGCTATGCATGCGCTGGATTCGGCAATCGCCGCCAGCAAACTCCCATCAGCGCCCCGTATAGCTGGCCGGCTGGCCGACCGCGCCCCTAATCAGCCGCTTGCCGATGAAATCCTCTGACGGCTGCGGCATGGCGATCGTGCAGCGGCCAGCCGCCTGCCTGGCCACCTCGCTGTCAGCCATGACCTCCGGGAACATTTTTGCATAAGCAAGGATGTCATCCGGGTTGACAATACCCTTGTCGCCCTTCATCTGTCTCCTTAGGTGCGCGTGGAATAACGTCCCGAAGACGATCGCAACCGGCGCCCGCGTCGTTGTTGACAACGAATTGACACGGCATTGCGTCCCATAGTTATGGTCAGCATTATGCGGTTTCGGGTCCTTGGCAACGTTGCAGCGGAGTTTCGGGGGCAGCACGTTGTCCTGAATCGCCGCCGCGAGCGCTGCCTGCTCGGCCTGCTGATGCTCGAAGCAGGCCGTCCTATGCCGGCCAGCCGCCTTACCCAGCTCCTTTGGGAGGAGCCACCCGAAAACGCCAAACGGACCCTGCATAGCCACATCGCCCGTATTCGTGCCTTCACCGGAGATGCACTTACAGCCAGTGACTCTGGCTACACGTTGCATATTGATCCGCAAGAGGTCGATGTGCATCTGTTCCAGGCGTTAACCCGGCAAGCACAGTCCGAAATGGATCTCATACAACGGCTGTCCACACTGGAACGGGCGTTAGCGCTTTGGCAGGGGCCGGTACTGGGCGACAATGCTGGGCCGGCCCTTCATGAGAAGGTAGCCGCCTCGTGGGAGTCGATACGGTTGTCGGCCCAAGAACTTCATTTGGCGACGCTCGTGGAGCTGGGCCGGCGCGACGAGGCACTTCCCCTGCTGCAGCAGCTAAATGCCGAAGACCCAGGCCGGGAGCCAATCACAGGATTGCTTATGACGACGCTCTATCAGGCGGGCCGCAAGGCAGAATCCCTTGCTGCCTATGAGCGCACGCGAGTGTGGCTAGCTGCCGAGTTAGGCATTGACCCCACACCGATGCTGCAAGCGGCGCATGTGAAGGTGCTGCGAGATGAGCTCTGCCCGCCGCCGGCGATCCCGCAAGACCTTCCGGCTCCGGCCTCGGCGTTCACCGGCCGCGACGAGCAGGTGGCGCTCCTGCAGCAACTGCTGGGCAGGAAGAGCCAGGCCGGGCCAGTCGTCACCCTTATCACCGGGACAGCGGGTATCGGCAAAACAACTCTCGCTATCGAGGCGGCTCACCGCGTCGCGAGCAGCTATCCAGGCGGTCAGATCTACCTCAATCTCAACGGTTATTCGCACTCCCAGCCATTGTCCGTTTTGGACGGCCTGACGCGGTTGCTGCGTTCGCTTGGCGTTGCCGCAAGCGAGATTCCTGCCGATGAGGAGGCTGCGGCTAGTCTGCTTGCCTCCAGAATTGCCGGGCGGCGTGTGCTGCTGGTGCTAGACAATGTCGGCTCGGCCGGGCAAATCAAGCCCTTGCTTCCGGCGACGGCTGGTAATGCGGCGATAGTCACCAGCCGTGCCCGGCTCGGATCGCTCATCGGCACGCACTCAGCGCATTGGCTGCCGCTTGAGACCCTGACAGCCGCCGAGGCGCACACGGTACTCGAAGGCATCATTGGATCGTCCAGATGCGACGCTGACCGGCAGTCTGCTGCCGAAATCGCAAACCGCTGCGCGCGCCTGCCGCTGGCCTTGCGCATGGCAGGCGCCAATCTCGCCATCCATCCACATTGGAGCCTCGCTGAGTACGCGGCCCAAATGCGCGACCAGCCGCTAAACGCGCTAGAGGTCGATGGCGACGCGGCCGTCCGCACCGCCTTTCAGCTGTCGTATGACCGGCTTCCCGCAGCGGCTCAGCGGCTATTCTGTTTGCTCGGGGTAGCCATTGGCCCCGAGATCGGAGCCGAAGCCGCTAGTGCCATGGCTGGCCTCGACCCGCACGTGACACACCGGCTGCTCGACCAGCTATGCGCGGCCAGCCTCGTTATCGAGCACCGCGCACACCGGTACTCGCTGCACGACCTCATCCGCGAGCACGCCCGCGAGCAGGCCGCGCAGAATCACGTGACGGGTGAGCCGCTGCGGCAGCTAACCGAGTGGTATCTGTCGATGACCGTTGAAGCTTCGGCGACCGCCTACCCTATGGCTACCAGGCACCCCGCCGTAGCCAAATGGCGCCACCGCGTCGCGCCTTTCCCTGATGTCCCCACGGCGATGGCCTTTTTCGCTCAGGAGCTGCCGAACCTCGTTGCAGCCGTGCAGAGCGCGGCGCAGCAGCCGTACTCTCACATCGCCTGGCTGCTAACTGACTCACTGCGCGGTTTCTACAACATGCGAGTCCCGCTTCTGGAGTGGACGGTGACCGCCGAAGCCGCATTGAAGGCAGCGCTAGCCGCCGCGGATCCGCTCGGGGAGGCGGCGGCCCGGTTAAGCCTCTCCGGAGTGCTCCGGCGACAGGCCAAACACGACGACGCCATCCGCGAATTACGGCACACCATCGATCTTTGCCAGCAAACGGGATGGGAAGTTGCCGAATCGGCCGCCCACAACAACCTTGGGGTGGTCTACCTGGAACTGATGCGCCCACACGAAGCCATGGAAGCTTTCAAATCGGCGCTTGACGGCTGCCGCGCAGACAACAACCAGCTGGGCGAGTCGTTAGCGCTCGGCAACCTTGGTGGCGCCTATCAGGATCTGGGAATGCTTGCCGAATCAATTGACTTGGCACAGCAACAACTCGATCGCTACGGAGAGTATCCGCAGCCGAATGTCTTATCGAACATTTCGGCCAGCTATCAAATGCTTGGGGAATACGCCAAGGCGCTCGACTATGCCAGGCGAGCACATGATCTGGCGCAAACGAGCGGCGATCGCTGGGTAGAACCATTGGCTTTGGAAAACCTGGCCACCGCACTCCGGCATCTCGGCGACCTCGAAGGCGCGATGGATCATGCCCAGCAGTCCCTGGCAAAGGCTGCCGCTGGCGGATTCGAGCTAGCAGCGGCCCGGGCAACCGCTGTAATCGGATCGATCCACCTCGCGGCACGCAGGTACCCGGAGGCAGCCAGCACATATCAGGAATCCCTCGCCAAACTTGGCCGCAGCCGCCCGGGACGGGCGCACCTTAGGGCCGTGCTCGGGCTGGCCGAAGCGTGCGCTGGACTCGGCGATCATAAGCAAGCACGCACTCTGGCCACACAAGCTTTGGACGTAGCCTTGCGGTCGCAGCTCAAACTGCGGGAAGCTGATGCGCTAAACATATTGTCACATTTGGATGCCGTCGGCGGCGATATGAAGCTTGCGCAGAAGCGGGCCGAACGCGTAGCGGAGATCTGCGATGAGACCGGATACCGGTTGACCCCAACGCGATAGCCGACGCCCAAAGAAAGTCCTTTTAGGATTCGCGCAGGTTCTGTTCCAATGTGGCCATTGCCGTGGACCACCTTGACTGCTCTGAGGCCATAAAGTGGCCATGCCGGCGGTTGATAAATGCCTGGGCTAGATCCCTGAGGTACTCACCAAGGCTAGGTCTCCTAACCAGCTCGACCGCCGTCGATAAAGAATAAAGCATCCGGCCTCTTTGCGGCGGCGGGTCTGCGCGACCAGGCGTATCAGAGTTTTCAGCAGGCCCGGGTCTTCGCAACGGAGCGAGCCGAGCGGAACGAGCTGGGCAAGGCCCTGGCCGACCTGGGCATGCTGCTGAATTCGCCGCAGTATTTGCACGACGCCTTAGCGCTTGACCCCATCGCGCCCGCGGACGCCGAAAAGGCCCGGCAGCGTGTCAGCAAAATGGCAACCGTGGCGTAGGCACCGTCCCTCATTGTCGCCCAGACCAACGTAACGCTTTCTGGGATCCGCCAAAGGGGCACCATGCGCCGAATAAACGCCATCCTGGCTGCTTTGGCAGCTGGGCCGATGATTGTCGTGATCGGACCGTCGCTTTCCCTCGCCGCACCCGCCAAGTGCACTGCTGTTGCGGCGGATGCCGTTGCGGCAACTGCCATGGCCGCGGCGTGCCGGACGCGGGTCGAGATCGAGACGGCCCGCACCGAATACGCCCAGGTGTTTGCGAATCCTGACGGGACGCACACCTGGGAAAGCGCCGTCGTGCCGCAGCGCGCCAAACGCCATGACGGAACCTGGGGGACCATCGATACCACACTGCACCGCATGGCTGACGGGCTCGTTCCGGCCGGTACCGCGGCTAACGTTAAGTTTTCCGCCGGGGGCTCAGGCCCGCTCGTGACGTTCCAGCGAGAGGGCCGCACGACCACGCTCACCTGGCCCACGCCGTTGCCCGCACCCCGTGTCGATAAGAATTCGGCCACCTACCAAAGTGTCATGCCTGGGGTAGACCTGATGGTGTGGGCGACACCGACCGGATTCGGCCATCGCCTGACCGGCCAGGACGCACCCGAGGTCAAGCTCCACATTGGAGGAGACCGTGCCGGGATCGAAGGCACCGACATCGTGATCGCCTCGGACGAAGACCACGAGGACGGGCTGACGCAGACGCGATGGGCCTATGCCACCTCCAACAACAGTGAAGGCAACACAAGAGACACCAAGGTGACCGGCGCGGACCCTTCGCCTGAGGCGGAGGTCCTGATCGTCGGGCCCGAGCCAGGCATGGGACGGCGATACCGCAGCTTCCTGCAGTTTCCCCTCACCGGGCTGCGGGGAAAAACCATCCTCAGCGCCAACATCGCTGGCAAGGCCGACCACACCTGGCTGTGTTCTGCGTCGCTCACCTACTTCTATCGCGCGAAAGCAATCTCAAGCAGCCCGAGGCAAAGCTGGCCCGGGCCGGAGCTCCAGGAACGGATCGCCACGGCCAGCGTGAAGTCTGCCAACGAGGCCAATGACCCCTGTTACTACGCGAACCAGCTCTTCGAGGGAACCGGCTTCGCCAGCGACCTGCAGTTCGGGGTGGACGAAGGCTGGAGTTTCTACACCGTCGGGCTGTCCGCCGCCGACACCAAGGACGGCGCGAACGAGTCCGTCAATTCGCGCTACATGCGCTTCTTCCTCAATGACTACCGCCTCAGGGTCACCTTCAACACGAGGCCGAACCCGCCAGACAGCCTCACGGTTGACGGGAAGCCTTGTGCCACAGGCCCGCAACGCCCAGCGGTCAAGACCACCACGCCAGCACTTCAGGCCCGGGTGGTCGACGCCGACACCGACCTCATGGACACGTACTTCTACTGGTCGAAGTGGAACGGCACGGCATTCGCGGCGGAGCCTGGTTCGGGTGCCAAGCAGGACTCGGTGCCAAGCGGCAGCACCGCACGAATGAGCGTCAACGCCGGTGTGGAGGGCGGCATCTACTCGTTTCACGCCAAGGCCGATGACTCCCCGTCGACCACCCCACACCTAACGTCCAACGCGAGCGCGAGTTGTGAATGGACGGTCGATCTCACTGCGCCTATAGCGCCCACGGTGACAGGGGATGTTTACCAGGAGGGCCAAACCTCAGGCGGAACCGGGATCACGGGTCATTTCACCTTCGCCTCTTCGCCAGACACGGTGAAATACCTGTGGGGCTGGTCGGATCCGCCCTACACCTCCGTAGTGCCAGCGGCAGCTGGTGGCAACGTCACCATCGCCTGGACCCCGCTCAACGCCAAAGCGTACTCGTTGTATGTAAAGGCAATCGACAAGGCTGGCAACGAGGCGNCGAGCCGCTATCAGTTCACGGTCGCAGCGGGCAGACCCCTGGCCGCATCGTGGCTGATGAACGACGCGGCGGGCGCAGCCACGCTGGCTGATGAATCGGGCAACAGTCCTCCCGCGGCAGTCCTTAATGGAGCGACACTTGGGGCTCCGGGCCGCCTCCTTCCCGGAAACGATGGCGTCTCACGGACGGCGATCTCCTTCGACGGCGTGGACGACGTGGTGGAGACCTCCGGACCGGTAATTGACGACACCACGAAGAACTTCTCCGTTGCCGCGTGGGTGAAGCTGGGCGACCTGAGCACGAGCCGCACCATCGTTAGCCAGAGCGGTTCCAGCGGCGAGTTCTTCGCGCTCGAATACTCAAGCTCGGGCGTCTGGCGATTCCGCAGCACGACCGCGGATACTGCTGGGGCGGCAGCGAATCCGAATGCCGACTCCACGAGTCCAGCTCGCCTCAATACCTGGACACACCTAGCGGTCAGCTACGACGAAGCCATCAACGCCTTCGATTTGTACGTCAACGGAACCAGAGAAGCCCGCGTCTCCGGCATTACGCTGTGGGACGCCAACGGGCCGACGCGGGTTGGCAAGGGATTCAAGGGTTCGCTGGCCGGAGTCCAGCTGTGGGAACGCCGGGTCAGCTTCGCCGAGGCCCAATGGGCCAGCGATGCTCTTCTGGTCGGAGGCGTCGGCACCTGGCTGATGGAAGAGATCGGGCCAGGCCCCACTTATGACAGCTCAGGGATGCAACACGACCTGGACTTCTTTGGTGGAGCGCAGATTCCGCCATCCGGCGCCGGAAAGGAAGGAACCGGGCTGCGGCTTGACGGGCTTGATGACTACGCGGCTTGCGCCGAGCCGGTGCTCTACCCCGATCAGTCGTTCACGGTCTCGGCGTGGGTTCGCCTGGCAGCCACCGATCGCGAGCAGGTGATCCTGTCGCAGGCAGGCTTCACCCTGGCCTTCTCGCCTGGAAATGGGGGGCAGTGGCGGCTGCGCTTACCGGCAGCGGGAAGTAACGCCGCCGCCGACACCATCGCGGCTGCTCCGGCAACCGGTGCTACCACAGACTTCCACCACCTCATTGGCGTTTTCGATGCGCAGAAGCGCGAGTTACGGCTTTACGTCGACACCACCACTGCTCCGGTAATCACACCCATGAACCCGTTGTGGACGCCGTGGAACGCCAGCGGGCCATTCCTGATTGGACAGTTTGCCGCTGCCGACATCGATCAGATCCGGGTGTACCAGGGAATCGTCCGCGATCTCGCCACCATCAAATAGAACTGGGGAGAACCTCAAATGCTCAAGCACCTTAGACGGCTGGCACCACTAATCCTGGTGCTGCCGCTGGCAGTGGCGCTGCCTGCGGGCGCGCAGGCCTATCAGCCGGGATCGGTTCAGCGAGAACCGGCCGTCCCCGGATCCTCCTTCAAACCCCAAGGACCAAATACCTCATGGGGTACGCAGTTCCGCCCAGCCGTGACGAAGTGGCCGTCCGTGGGCAAGACTGAGGTGACGTTGCCTGGTTTGCGGGAGCGCCAGCTAGGTACCGACAACGCGGTGAAGGTGGCCGGGCAGCCGCTGACCATCACGGGCGATCCCTCTGGCATCACACCAAGACGGATAAGTGTGGAGACGCTGTCAGCGACCGGCGACGGTGTTCAGATGCGTCTGTCGCGAGCAGACGGTGTCGCCGTGGCCACGCGCATCGGCCTGAGCATCGACTACAGCCAGTTCCGCTGGGCCGGTGGTGGTGATTGGGCGTCACGCCTTTCGCTCTACGTTCAAGGGCAGAAGGTCGCGGCGACCAACGATGTCGCCAAGGGCACCGTGGAAGCGACGATGGCCGTGGGCGCCGAACCCGTAACCGTCATGCTGGCTGCGGCACCTTCTGGGTCGGCCGGCGACTACAAGGCGACCTCGCTGTCACCGTCGGCCACGTGGGGCGCAGCGGGAAACTCCGGTGACTTCAACTGGTCTTACGGTCTGCGTGTGCCGCCCGGCCTCGGTGGCCCGGAACCCGCCATCGGCTTCGACTATTCCTCGGCGAGTGTGGACGGCCGCATGGCTTCTGCCAACAATCAGTCGTCGTTGGTGGGTGAGGGGTTCACCTTCAACCCTGGGCACATTGAGCGCCGTTACAACAGCTGCGCCGAAGACATGGGCACCGGAGCCAATAACACCACCAAGACCGGGGACTTGTGCTGGGAGACGGACAACGCGTCGCTGACGCTGTCGGGGCATTCCGGGGAACTCCTCAAGGATGCGGCAAACGCGAACCGGTGGTTCTTGCGCTCTGACGACGGCACATATATCGAGCGCAAGACCGGCGGTCCCAACAGCGACAACAACGGCGAATGGTGGCTGGTGCGCACCACCGACGGCACGCAGTACTGGTTCGGCGGCCGCTCTGGTTCCAGTGCCACACTCACGGTGCCGGTGTATGGCAATCACAGCGGCGAACCGTGCCACGGCAGCAGTTATGCGGCCTCCTACTGCACTCAGGGGTATCGTTGGCTCCTGGACTATGTGGTGGATACCACCGGCAACACCATGTCCTACACCTACGTGAAGGAAACCAACAAGTACGGCCGAAACCTGCGGCCCGAGGATGACACGGTCTACGACCGCGATGGCTATCTGCAGAAGATCGAATACGGCACGCGCACGGATTCCACAGGCAACGCCCCGATGCAGGTCGTGTTCGACGTTGCCGACCGCTGCCTAGCCGACTGCACCGTCAATGATGCGGCACACTGGCCCGACGTCCCGTGGGACCAAGTTTGCACGGCCGCAACCTGTGGCTTGAACCAGGTCTCGCCGACCTTCTTCACGACCAAGCGGCTTGCTGCTGTCATCACCAAAATCTGGGCTGGGCTCGCCTACACCGACGTCGAAAAATGGACGCTGTCTCACTCCTTCCCCAGCTCAGACCAGCCGTCGCTGTGGCTGGCCAAGATTTCGCACACTGGGCTGGTCGGCGGGTCGGCCAGCGTCCCGGACGTGACCTTCCAGGGGACATCGCTGCCGAACCGGGTCGACACGAACTCCGATCAGTTCCCGGCAATGACGCGCTATCGCATGAAGGCGATAACAACGGAGACCGGCGGGCGCATCGACGTCACGTACACCAGCGCTGGCTGCGTCAAGGGCACGCGCATGCCGGACCAGAACAATCTGCATGCCAACAACTTGCGCTGCTATCCGGTGAAATGGACGCCGGAAGGGCTGACCAGCCCGATCAACGACTTCTTCCACCGCTATCTCGTCTCCGATGTGGCAGAGGCAGAGATGTCCGGCCGGTCGCCGCGGGTGCTGACCCACTACGACTATCTCGGTGAACCCGGCTGGCACTACACCGATGACGATGGCCTCATCAAGAGCGCCTATAAGACGTGGTCGGTCTGGCGCGGGTACTCGGCTGTCCGGGTTACCAAGGGCGATCCAGGTCAGCAGACGGTGCAGGAGCGGCGGTTCTTCCGGGGAATGCATGGCGACAAGTTGCCCACCGGCACCCGCAGCGTGCAGGTGCCAGGGATCGCGCTAGGCGGGGTGCCTGCGGCTGACGACGAAGATGCCTACGCGGGAATGTTGCGCGAGACCATTTCCTTCAACGGACCGGGCAACGAGGTGTCGGCTCTGGCCACTGAACCGTGGCAGTCGGCGGTCAAAGCGACCCGCACCATCAACGGTTCTACAGTCAGCGCCCGCGTCGCGCAGACCATCGCACAGCACACTCGCACCACATTGGACGGTGGCCGTGCTCCACGCACGACGACTGAACGCATGACATACGACGAGTACGGCATGCGGGTGCAGGCGGAAGACCGCGGTGACAATGCCGTTACTGGCGACGAAAAGTGTGCCCTGACAACTTATGCACGGAACGTCAACCTGTGGATCATGGATTTGCCGGCTCGCGAGCGCACCTTCGCCGTTGACTGCACGAAAGCCTTGAGTGGCACGGGCTTGACCGACGACGACGTGCTCGATGACCTGCGCTATACCTACGACGCTCCGACCGGGAACCTGCTCAAGTCCGAGAAGCTCAAAGCTTTCAACGATGGCAACCCCGCCTACCTCGTCGAGAACACTGCCACCTACGACAGCTATGGCCGGGTGCTCGAATCCGTGGACATCCGCGGCAACAAGACGGTAACCGCGTACACCCCGAGCACAGGCGGGCCGCTGACAGCCATGACATCAAAGAGCCCGCTCGGCTGGGAAACGACCACACAGTTCGAGCCGGCGTGGGGGGTCGAAGTTTCCACGACTGATCCCAACGGCCGCAAGGTGGAATCGACATTCGATCCACTCGGGCGGATGACCCAAACCTGGTTTGCCGGGCGGGACAAGAAGACTCAGACAGCAAACGTGATTCACGAATACCACGTGCGCCACGATGCTCCGAGTGTGACGGTGACCAAGCGGCTCGGCCCGTCTGGTGACTACATCGCCTCGTACGCGTTCCAAGACGGGCTATTGCGCGACATTCAGACGCAGCAACCCAACGCGGGGGAGGGGACCGGGGCGGTCGTCACCGAGACGTTCTACGACTCGGCCGGCCGCGCCCACAAGACCCACGACCCGTACGTCGCCGAAGTAGGCCCAAGCACCAGCCTGTTCGTAGCTCACGGAAACATCCCGTCGCTGAACGTGAAGCTCTTTGATTCCGCCGGGCGGACCATCGCCGACGTCAAGAAGAAGGACGGGCCACCGGCGAGCGAAGGCGGCACCGAGCTTTGGCGCACCAGCTACGCCCATTTCGGTGACCGTGAGGAAACGTCGCCTCCCAGCGGCGGAACGAAAGTCACATCAGTCCTCGACGCTGGCGACCGGGTGGTGGAAAAGCGCCAGCACCACAAGAGCGGCACTGGATTCGAGAAGACGGCCTACCAGTACAACCGCAAGGACCAGCTCATATCGCTCACTGATCCCGCCGGGCTCAAGTGGGAGTACACCTACGACCTCCGTGGCCGCCAGGTCAAGGTGACCGACCCGGATCGTGGCACCATCACCAATGTCTACAACGACTACGACGAAATCGAGTCCACAAGGGACAGTCGCGAGGTCACGATCGCCTACACCTACGACACGATCGGGCGCAAGCGGACCGTGCGGGATGGGTCGGTCACCGGCCCGGTCCGTGCGGAGTGGACCTACGACGTGCTGAGCAACGGCCTGGCCGTGCGCGGAAGACTGGTCAAAACGACCCGTTACGAGGGCACGGCGGCGTTCTCCACCGAATACACCAGTTTCACCGCTGGCTATCTCGCTGGGGCGGTGACGCACACCATCCCGGCTACTCCCTCTACGACCGGCGTCAGCGGCAAGTACACCTATGTGTTCAGCTACAAGCCAGACGGCTCTCCGGAGACTGTCCGGCTGCCTGCCGCAGGCAACCTCGGCTCTGAGACGCTCAGATTCGACTACGGCAAGACTGGCCTGCCATCAACGCTGAGCACGACCCTCGGGGCGACTTACGTAACGGGCACCGAGTACACGAGTTTCGGGGAACTCGGTGCGATGCATCTGCGCAACAGCACCGACGTGAACGCACCTCGTGTGGACGTCACGCGTGCCTACAACCTCCACACGCGACGGCTGGAGCAGATCCAGACCAAGCGTTCGGGGGCGCTGGATCCGGTGTCCGACCTTCGCTACAGCTATGACCCAGCCGGCAACGTGACCGGAATCGCCGATGTGGCGACCGGTGACAGCCAGTGCTTCACCTCCGACCACCTGCGCCGCCTCAAAGACGCGTGGACTCCGGCCGACGGGGACTGTTTGAAGGATCCGGCAACGGCGGTGCTGGGCGGCCCGGCGCCGTACCGGCACACTTACACCAACGACGGCGTGGGCAACCGGACCAGACTGGAAGAATTCGCTCCCGTCGCCCGGACGACCGACTACACCATCAAACCGGGGACGCATCAGGTTTCCGGTGCAGGCAGTGCGGCGTACACCTATGACCCGGCAGGGAACATGCTGACGCGGCCGGCCCCGGGTGGTGGCACTCAGACGATGACGTGGGACGCCGAAGGGCACCTCGCCACGAGCACAGACACGACCGGGACCACGTCTTACATCTATGACGCCGACGGCAGCCGGCTCATCCGCAACGATCCCACCGGCACGACCCTCTACCTTCCCGATCAGGAGGTGCGTTCCACCAACGGCGTTTCGGCAGCAAGCTGCAGCAGGTACTACACGCATGCCGGGCAAACCCTCGCTACCCGCACCGCTGCCGGGGTCGTGTGGCTCTCGGGCGATCATCACGGCACCGCCAACATCAGTATCGAGGCGGGCAACGCGCAGACAACGGCAATCCGCCGCGAGACTCCCTTCGGCGTAAGCCGGGCGGGCGCAGGTACTTGGCCGTCGTCTATGGACAAAGGCTTCGTCGGTGGCACCGCCGACAACACGGGCCTGGTCCACCTCGAAGCACGCGAGTATGACCCGTCGATCGGAAGGTTCATCTCGGTGGACCCGGTGCTCGACAAGGACGATCCGCAGCAGCTGCAAGGGTATTCGTACGCGAACAACTCACCGGTCAGCGCCAGCGACCCGGACGGTCTTTGGCCAGACTTCGACTTCATCGCCGAGGGAATCGAATTTACGGCCGAGATTGCTGGCCTTCCTGCAGTAGTGGAAGGCGTCAAGACCACTGCTGATTGGGTCTGGAATAACGCAGACAAGGTCAGCGCCGCTACGGGTGCCGAATCTGCGATCTGCATGGAATTAATTGTCTGCGCACCGTTCGCGCCCTGGTTGGGCATGATGTCGTTCCAGTTTGGAGTGATCGCTACGGTAAAGTCCTGCGTCGAAGGTAAAACGCTCGATTGCCAGGTCGGAATCATTAGCAGTGCGATCAGCTTCGTGGGCCTGTTTTTCGGGTTCGGCGGGGCAGGTGCATTGTTTCCGAGGCTCGCTGCGGCAATCGACAAGGCGGAGTGGACGGACGCCTTCGTCAAAGGTCTCGGCATAGGAATGACCGCCATAGGCTCCACGTGGTCATTCCTCTTCCCGAACAAATCCATGCACGAGTGTGCGCTTATTCCGGCCAGTTGCTTCATGCCGCCGCCACCCAAGCCGCTCACGAAGGGGATCGTGGCTCGCAGCGGAGGTGGCTTGGGCCCTGCTGCAGGGGCTGGCGTCGGCGGCAAGGTGTACCGTCCCGCATCTGCCAACGACAAACGCAAGACCCCGGCGAAGGCACACGACAAACGCAAGCCTGGGTCGAAGGCGGGCGGAGGCGGATCCGGCGGGCAGCAACACCGTGGCGGCAAAGCCAAGCGGGCCGGGGGCAAGGTGAATAGAGCCGGCGGCTTGAACCAGTTCCGCAAGCGGCACGGAAGATAAACAAACAAAGGGGGGCGGCTACTGGCCGCCCCCCCTTTGTTGTCGTCCTCACCAGCTGGTGTTGAAGATTCCCACGCCCAGAATGATTTGGTCGCCGGTGTTGCCGTCGGCATCATCCGTGTAGGCGACACCGACCTCGCCGTACGGTGAGACCGCAACGGTCAGCTGCTCTTGCTTGCCGGCGGTGGCCAGACTGAGCCGCTGCACTTCGAGGCGGCCCGCTGGCGAACCGTCAGGGTTGAACCCCCGCACCCACACGTCAAGGTCGCTAGCTTGTGCCGTCCACGCCACCACAACGCCACCCTGCTCGTCCAAGCCGACCCGCGGTGTTAGCCCGCCGCCCGCCACCTCGACCTCGCTGTGCGACGGGGAACCGCTGAGCTGAAACGAACGGGCCCAAACCCCAGCCGCACCACCGTGATCGGACTGCCACGTGACAGCGAACCTGCCGGCATACGTCGCCGCGATCGATGGGCTGGTCTGCTGACCCGCAACGTTCTCGTTGGCCACGCCGTGGGTGCCGATAACAGATCCCAACCGGGACAAGTTGACCCGCCCGATGTTGTAATCGCCGTCGGCGTTGGCATCTTCGTCCCACACGACCCAGGCATCTCCGCCCGCCGTCACCGCGACGTCGGGCTGATGATGCTGCCCGCCGGGCTGCGATGCCGTGACCTCATACGCGCGAGTTGCCGGATCGCTGTAGCGCGCCGCCTTGATCGTGGCCGGGTTCGACCCTTGAATGTCTTCCCAGACAACGGTAAACGCGGTCTTCCCGCCTTTAGGAGACCCGTCGGGATCGACGGCCACCCTCGGATTGATCTGCTGCCCCGCGTGGTCGCTGTTGGCATAGCCTGAACCGGTCACATCGCACGAGGTGTTAAGCACACGGTAGGCCACATTGAAGAAGCCGTTCCCGTCCGGATCGTGCGCCCACACGACGACGGCATTGCCACTGTCGTCAAGGCCAACGTCGGGCATGATGTGGCGCCAGTTCGCACCACTGGTGCCGCCGGCCGACAGCTTGATCTCGCAAACCGGCGTACCCAGGCGGAACAGCCGGTAGAACACGTCACTGTGCACGTTACTCGCATAGTCGGTGTCCTGATCGTGCTCCCAGACCACGCCCACATGCCCATACCGGTTCGTGGCGATAGACGGACTGTCCTGGTCGCCTTTGGCCGCATAGTTGGCGTCCTGCCACATAGGACTGGCGACGATCGGCTCACCGGCGACACCCAAGGCCATCGAACCAGTGAGGGCTACAGAAATAAGCGCCTTCATCGCGTACCCCTAAATTGCCTGAAGGCCGGGCTGGCCGTCGAGAATGACGAATGATTTCAGCGTGGTGGCCGTGGCACCATGCTCACCAACCTGGCTGACGCGGCGAAAGTCGGCCTGAATCTGGCTTGGGCTAATGGTTGTGCGCACATAACCGCGGGTGCGGCCAAAGAACTTGATGTGCGGATTGGCTGCGCCGTTGGGAATTTCGGTGCTCAATGCCTCGTCCCCGACCGAACTCACCGACGTCGTAATGAGTTCGGCACCGATGACGCGCGAGTTCGCGGAACCATAGTCGGCCTTCAGATCATTGGCCCAGTGCTGATGAACATCGCCTGTCAGCACGACCGGATTGCGTGTTTGCCTTTGCACCCAGCCATTCTGGATGCGAGCCCGGGAGGCCGTGTAGCCGTCCCACTTGTCCATCGACACCTCCCCATTGGTATCGAGGTGCCTGGCAAAGAACACCTGCTGGCCGATGAGATCCCAGGTGGCGGAGTGTTGCGCCAAACCGTCGAGCAGCCAGTCTTCCTGCGCTATGCCGGGCAAAGTGCGTGACGTCCCTTCACCGCAACTCGGTGGCTGCCTGCCATCTCCGCAGGCTTGATCCGTGCGGAACTGGCGTGTGTCGAGCATGTGGAACGTCGCGAGCTGACCCCAGTGCACCCGGCGGTAGAGCGGGATGCTGTTGCCGTTGTATTTCTGCGCCGGCCGAAGCGGCATGTTCTCGTAGAACGCCCGATAGGCTGCGGTTCGCCGTTCGATCCACTCCTGCTGGCTCAGAACCGGGGATTCCCCGGTGTTTCGTACCATACCCGCATAGTTGTTCTCTACTTCGTGATCGTCAGGCACCACAAGCCACGGCGCGATCGCATGCGCGGCTTGCAGATCGGGATCTGACTTGTACTGCGCATAACGCCGCCGGTGATCGGCCAGTGTCTGAAGCTCGCCGCCAACATGGATCCGTGGCCTGCCAGCGGTCGCGGCACCCTCATAAATGTAATCCCCGAGGAACAGAATCAGTCCTGGATCGTCTTCGACCATACGCCGGTGGGCGTTGTAGTACCCCATCTCATAATGCTGGCAAGACGCGAATGCCATCACCAGATCGCGGCCGTTGGTCCCCGGCGCCGGAGCCGTTCGAGTCCGACCCACCGCAGAGATGTGCCCCTGAGCCCGGAACCGGTAGTAGTAGTCGGAATCAGGGTTCAGCCCGCCCGCGACAATATGCACCGAGTGCGCGTCGGCAGAACGCGCTACCACCGACCCGGAAGCCGTCAGGGTGGTAAATCTGTCGTTTGTGGACACCTGCCAGTCGACCGTGACGTCGGCGGTTGGCATCCCGCCAAAACCGCTGGAGTGCAAGGGTGTCGGTGCCAGCCGGGTCCAGAGCACAACGCTGCTGGAATCCGGCTCGCCTGAGGCGACGCCGAGCTTGAACGGGTACGCAATGGTGGCCAGCCCATTCGCTTTGGATCCGTTCGGCATGGTTAACGCAAACGCTCCGGCCGTCGCCACTCCACCGAGGACAAACGTCCTTCGGTTTACTTTCTTCATGACTTGTCAACCTCGTCTCGGTCATCACCCGGGCGTGAATGCGCATGCCCGGACGAGGACGCTGTCTGCGCCCAGCAGAAACTCTTGCCGGACCTGCCGTGGAATCGGTTGACACCTTGCTGACAAGCAGCAGTGCTAACGTCCAAGGGGGGCAGTCAGTTCCACATGACGTCCATCCGGCTCGACCTGAAAGACAGACAGGTGGCTCACGTTTGCCTGCACGCACGGGTCAATTTGGTGAGCCTCGCGAGCTGCTTGGCTCACCTTCGGCGGTCGTGCTGGCAGGCGACGGTCATGTGCGGCTTAAAGTGAGTTATTGTTTCAGTGCGTCAGCTTGGTTTGCGTTGGTACAGCATGTAATGGCCTGCTCGGCGCCGCGTTATGAGACCTGCTTGGTGCAGCACACGAAGGTGATAGGACACTGTCGATGGTGCGACATCGTGGCGGGCGCTCAATTCGGCCGTTGACCGTGCGCGGTCTAGATCGGCGAGCAGGCTTGCCCTGGTATCACCATAGAGCCGGGCGAGCACGTGCGGATTCCGGCCTGCGTTCGGCGCGAGGCTTGCGGCCGGATAGTTGATAACGGCCGGGCCCTGACCGCATATCTTCGCGGTGACCTTCGGCCAGCTGAGCACGGTGGGTGACAGTACCAGCTCCCGGTCGCCCAGCGTGACATCCTCCTCGTGCCGGCCAAGCTCGATCAGGAGAGAGTCGCCGGTCCAGCTGATGGCTGGATGCAGTGTTTCGAGCATTCCTGCTAGTCCCTGGCTTGCCATGGTGTGCATGCGTGCCAGAAGGTCTGCCTCCATCGAGTCATGCAGCGAACTCCAGCCGTCGGCAAGAGCGTGCCTCCAGAACGTCCTCAGTCCGTTGGCGGCCCGGCGGCCGAAGACGCCGGCGTCGACAGCCTCGCGGACAGTGGCTGGCACTTGCCGGCGGTAGTGCCCGACGCGTTCAATTTGTTCGGCAATCGCTTCCTGCGTGGTGCTGCTGATCATGTCTGTATCCAGCACCGATGACACGAGCCCCGGTAGTGGTGCGGGAGTGAGCAGATCTGGTGCGTAGGCCGGGGACAGCGAGCTGGCGACCAGCGCCACGTCGGGATGCCGCAGAGCCGCGCGGGCAGCCGGGCTGTGCGCCCCGAACAAAGGGTGGCTGCGCCCCATAGCAAGCAGCCAAAGCCACACGGTGATTTCGGCAGCGGGCGATAGGGCCAGCCTGGTGCGCGCTACTGCGCTAGCCGTCATGCGCAAGGTGAGCATGCACCGCATCCAATCAGATTCGCGAATCTGGAGGAGAGATTCGACCTTGTTCGAATCATTTTCGGCGCCGCGCCAGCCGTGCTGTTCTCGTCAGGCACGCCGCTTTTCGCGGAAAGCCAGCATCCGAAGGAGATCTCCTTGCTAGGTCAACGAAAATCAGCGATTGCCATGCTGAGTCTGCTCTTGGCGAGCCTGATAGTCATTCCCGGGCCAGCGGCCTCCGCCGTCTCGGCCAGCCCTCCAAACGCGACAGTACGCCAGCCAATGTCCAGCCAGGAAGACGCCGGTACTCAGGCATGTCAGACACCGACCAGCACAGGCGGTGCGAAGGTGCAATTCTGCTACTCCTACGGCGAAGGTCGCGACTTCACCGGTGGCCGCATGCCGATGTGGCTCGTCACCGGGACCGTCTACGGAGAAAGCTTCGGGCAGGTCAAGTGGGTCAACACCGACGGGACCGCCGTGTGGCAGAGCACAGCCAGGCCGACTTTCGTCGTGTTCTTTCCGTGGTGCGCCGAGCGGCCACAGTTCCGGGCATGCAATTCCAATGGTTGTGGAGCATGGGTCAGCGCCTGACCTAAGCAGCAAGGGACGGTCCATAGCGGACCGTCCCTTGAGCGTCTCTTGGATATGGCTGGCAGATGGTTCTCAGGTTTGGGCAGCTGGTTAGTCATAGAACTCTTTTACGATCCATGGCCAGACGGTTTTCGGGCGGCCTTGATCGTGAATCATGACAAGTAGCTAACCTTGACCTGGCCGGCGTGGGATCCTAACTATGCCGACGATGTTTCAGCGCCCGACGCGCGCGCGATGGTCGAATGGCTGCGCCGGCCCTTATTCTCACCAATCTATGGCTGAGAATTCTGAGGTGGGGGCGTGTTTTTAATCGAAGATGTCGCAGGCGTCCTGGGTCTAGCCGGCCAGCCCTGCGGACACGGCAGAGCCCGCAAGCACCGCACGGCGGCCGGCTCGTGGCGCTACCCGTTCCGCTCAGCATGTGCTGCCCAACAATGGATTGTCGGCCAGCCACTTGCATGTCTCCACAGGCCGGGGCTCACCCCGGCCGGCCAGCCACACGGTTTGCACCGGAGGCTATGCGCGGACGATCGCGGTGATCGACGCGAGTTTGCCTACCTCCGACTTCCGTGCTGCAAGCCATGACTGTCGATATTCGCCTGCATCGTGCCGTATCCCGGCATGATGAGGGCATGGCGGATGTGGTAGCGGTCAACGCCGACAACTTCGTAAGGGCCGAGACCGACCGGATGTTCATGGCGATTCTGGCCGACACCGGCGGAGTCAACCAGTGGAAGCACAACCGGACGCCTACACCCCTGGACCACCAGCCGGTGATCCGGCAGAACCGCGATACGCTCTACAGCGCCGCGCTAGCCGACATCAGTGCAGGCGCGAAACTCACGATTCCGGACAGCGCGGGGCGCTATCTATCGGTCATGCCGATCAACCGCGACGGATACGTCAACACCGTGTATCACGACCCCGGCGAATATACGCTGACCACAACCGAATTCGGCACCGACTACCTGGTGCTGGCCGTGCGAGTGCTCGCCGATCCCGCAGACCCAGCCGACATCGCCAACGCCAACTCCCTTCAAGACAAGATCACTCTAGAAGCGCACTCCGCACGCCCGTTCAGCATGCCGAACTATGACAAAACCAGTTTCGACGCCACCCGCAACGCGCTGCTACAGCTCGGCAGAGGCCTGCCCGACATGGCTCACGCTTTCGGCTCCCGTGCCCAAATCGACCCCGTACGCCATCTCATCGCCTCCGCCGCGGCCTGGGGCGGGTTACCCGACGCGGCAGCGCACTACATCAACGTCGACCCGGGCCTGCCCGTCGGCGAATACACGCTCACCGTCCGCGACGTACCCGTGGACGGGTTCTGGTCCATATCGGTCTACAACGCCGATGGCTACTTCCCAACAGACGCCGGCGACAAAGTCAGCATCAACAACCTCACCGCCCAGCACGACCCCGACGGCGCGGTCACCATCCACTTCGGCGGCGACCCCAGTCTTCCCAACCGGCTGCCCGTGATGCCCGGCTGGAACTACATGGTCCGCCTCTACCGGCCCCACCCCGAAATCCTCAACGGCACCTGGCAGTTTCCCGCCGTCCAAACACACCAGTCGCAATAGGGACCGAAGTCTGGGGACGATCGATTGGCACAACCGCGTCCACCGAACCCACGCCCTGGCAAGGACCTGTGCCACCTGATCGTCCCTGCCCCAGTAAACAGCCGCTCCCGCGCCGAAGGTTTGTTGGCACCGGACAAGGCGCTGCGGGACCGCGGCACTGACGAGCAGGTGGTGAAATGCCGCACGGAACCCGTACGAAGCGAAGGAGACCACGCATTCACGCAGCATCACCACCCGCTGGCCCGCACAAGCTGCGGATCGCGAACACGGGTTTGGAGAAACAGTCCCGGCTTACTGGTGACTTCTAGATCTTGGTGAGGTCGATCGTGACCGGGAACGGCGCAGCCGTGGTGACCACGCCGGTGAAAACTTCAGTCTCGCGGTATTTCGTAGCGGCCTTGTCGAGCACGTAGGTGTAGACGATCGGGATACCGGTGAGCGCCTGTTCGATGCGCCAGTAGAACTGGATACCGGCTTTGGCGTACTGGTCGAGTTTGACGATGCGGTCGGTGGTCTCCGACCCAGGCGAGACGACTTCGGCGACCATGATGACGTGTTCAGGCCGGGTCGGGCTGACATCGAGGGTGTCGGCCCGGTAAACGATCACGTCAGGGCGCCGGTTGAGTAACGGCACATCCTGCAGGCGCAGGTCGAAGTCGGTATCGGCGTTCCACTCAGGTCTCGCCGCCGCGTCCAGTGCGTTCGCCACCACCCTGGCGATCCGGTTGTGGCGTTTCGACGCGCTCGGGCTCACGACGATCATCCCATCGACGATCTCAATACCGGCACACTGCTCGGCAGACCACGAGTCGTACTGCTGCGCGGTCACCAGCTCGTGCATCCACGGCGGGGCGATAGCTTCAGCACTCACCGCTCACCTCCCGCGTCGAAGAACTTAACCGACGTTTCGCCACGCTGAGTATCGTACCGACCCGGCCACGCTCGCGACGTCACGCACCCGCCAGGCGAAGATCCGAACTGTAGCCGCGTTTTGTCAAATTTAGTAGCTTTGGGTGTCATTGGCTTCCTGTGAAGCTGTCTCACCTGCACGGTAGCCACTCAATTTGCCGATCAGCTGGCGCCCAGGAAACTGGCATCACGAGCGCGGCGTACCCACAGCCGTGCATGCGTTCCGCGCACCGGAAATGCTTCTGCACGGCAACGGTGGCACAAGATGACCCTGCGGGAGGAAATACTTGACCGGGTGGGCGCGTTCGCCGACCATGCGACCGCCCAGGGAGCAATCGAGAACTCCTGAACCTGTCAAGCAACGACAGGCGCCACATGGTCCAACATGTCGAGGAGCCGCACACTGACACCCGGGAAGCTGGCCCGGCCCAGATCGCGCCGGCCTCTAGACAAAAGCCGCAGGCTTCGGATCGTCAGCCAGCTCAGCCGACGGCCGGCGCATCATTGCCATATTTAGTCTTTTCGCCCGCAACTGTCGTCTTTGCAGGCATTTATGTGACCCGGAAGGTCACTGCCCCAGGGTGGCACGGGGAACTATGTTGGAAGCGCTCCCATCCCTCCCTTTGGAACCCGGCGCCGTCCTTGTGACGGCGCCGGGTCTGCCAAAAACCACGCTGTGACACCCCTCCGGGCAGGGCGGGCCCTCATGCGTGCTTGTGGCCGATACGTGTGCCACGGCGTAACGACCTGGCATCGGCGCATCCCGCCTCCTATGCCGTGGGGTGCATGTGAGCGGAGCGGCCTACACAAATTTTGATGCGCCAACATGGTGCTCGCCGTGCCGCTGCGTCGGCTGTAAAGCGGCGCAACGCACAACGCCCGGCCTACTTGTGGAACAAGGCGGAAAGCCCGGGCTCCCAGCCCACGCCCGTAAGGCAAGTCTGGGAGACCCGGTTGCCGCTAACGTAACCGGCCCGGCTGCTGCGGCGGTAGACGCGCGCTTGTTTGGTGCCCGGCCAGGAAAGTAAGGCTCTGGCTCGCCGCAGGCTTGCTGGCCAGAGCACATCCGGCCAGACACCGTCAGTGCCACAAGCGCAGGACACGGCGGTGCCGCCAGGTCAGCGTGGTGTTGGAGGCCGCGTGGCGTTGCTGATGCCAGGACGCGCCGCATACACGAGCGTTGGCCAGCGCGGCCGTGATGCGTGTTTAGATCCAGGACGCCTGCAAGATGCTGCCGTGGAAGAACGTCAGTGGCAGGTTCTGGCCATTGGCTCGTGCGGGTGTCGTCCACTGCACGTATGGCAGGTTGCCGATGGTGGTGACGAACTCCCAGTGGCTCGGGTCGGTTTCCGAGACGCCTGGGGTGTAGCGCGGGCAGAAGTAGAGCGACAGCGGTGCCCCCATGACGCAGAATGCTTCGCCTGGTTTTCGCGGGTTGACATAGACGTTCCACGGCTGCGGGGTGAAAGCGTTTCGGCTAATGGCTGGGCTGTCTTCTGTGTGCTGGGGTCCGGGCTCGTGCCCGGTTCCGTGACAGTGTCCGCACCAGGCCATTGTGGCGGTGGCGGCGCCGCTGGTGACGCCGGTCAGATCGGCTGGCATGCCCGTGCGGGCGACCAGCCCGGTGCCTCCGCAAAGTGTGCAGGGAGACATGGCTGGCTCCTCACATTTCCGCAGCGATACGGGCGCAGGCCGGTGCGCCAACAGCTTCGGCTTCGGCAACGACTAGGTCACCTGCCGCAGAGTAGGCCTCGAACAGGTCGCTGGCGGCTGGCTCCCCGCGGTCCATCGCGATGGCAAGCTGCTGGCCAATGCTGGCCAGGTCCTGCAGTGCCTGCGTGAGTGGCTCAAGCTCGCGTGAGCCTGTGCGCTCAAGTGCTTTGACCGCCTCGCCTATGGCCTCGTTCGCAGCCACTTGGCTCCCGACGGGATCTGATGTTTTGAGCCGCTCGTAGTAGGCGATCGCATTCTGGCAGATCCGCTCAGCGATAGTGGCGGTATTGCCTGGGCTGGCAGACGGGGCCACGTTCAGCGTATTCCTGGTGGTTTCGGTGCTGCGAGGGCTTTCGGACGCGGCGCAGGCGCTGGCCAGAATCGCTATGGTCGCTGCAGTTAGCCACCGCGCGGCTCGTGTGCCGTATTTGGCATTCGCCATGACCTGCTCCTTGACCTAATGTCCGATATAAAGCCAACTATCCTATTCATAATCTTTCCTTGTCTTACGCTGTGCGTGGTACGGCAAAGAGTCCTCCAAACCTGGGCCGAACGTCACGGTGCAGGTTTCTTAGACGCGCAGTTGAAGCCGCAGCTTGAGGTCACTGGTCTGCCGGGGCTCGCCTTTGAGCGCCAAAATTCCGCGCCCGGTTCATTGAGGTTGGCGCATTACTTCCATTGCGGGCGTGCAGGTCGTTGTGGAGACTGTTTCGGTATCCCTTTCGGGTGGTAAGGGGGTGTTGTGGAAGGCGTAACGGCACCGGGGCCAGGAAACGGTGCGGATGAGCAGATCAGTTTTCCGGCTGCGGCACGGCTGGAGCTAGATGAGCTGCTTGAGCAGCTGGTGGACCGGGCGCGTGATGTGCAGCAGACACAAAGCAGGCTGCGGGGGCTGCTTAACGCCTACCGGGAGGTGACCCGCGACGGTCGACCTGGAAAGCGTCTTACGGCGGATCATGGAGGCCGCACGTGACCTGGTCGACGCCCGCTACGCCGCACTTGGCGTGACCCGCGAAGGCGTACTGACCAGGTTCCTGCACACCGGCATGGACCCGCATACCGTCGAGGCGATCGGCCACTTGCCCGAGGGCAAAGGTGTGCTCGGCCTGCTGGTCAACTATCCGCAAACGCTGCGGCTAGCCGATATCGCCGACCATCCGGCATCGGTCGGATTCCCGGAGAACCACCCGCCCATGCGGTCTTTTCTCGGGGTGCCCATTGTTGCCGGGGACCAGATCTTCGGAAACCTCTATCTGTCGGAAAAAAGCAGGCCAGCGAGTTCACCAGCGACGACGAAGAACTTGTCATCGCACTGGCCGCGATCGCGGGGACGGCGATAGAGAACGCGACGCTGTTTGACCGGCTGCGCCGCCGGGAGGCATGGCAGGAAGCAATGGTTACCCTAACCACTGGTGTCCTGTCCGACAGCGACCCCCAAAGCGCGCTCTCGGCCCTGGTACGGCATGCCCGCGAAATCGTGAATGCCAAAGGTGCCGCGGTTTCGGTCCCGGTGGAAGGCGAACATGAATGGCGCATCGCGGTGTCGGTAGGGACCCTCACCCGCTGGCAGGACAAGCGGATCCCGCTGGAAGGATCCATCACCGGCGAAGTTGTCATGGTGGCCGACCCCGGCACCGACGACCGCACCCACGAAACATGGCCAGACGCCCTCGGCGTCGTCGGCCAATCCGTTGCCGTGCCGCTTCGCGGCGAACGTGGCACCAGCGGCGTGCTCATCCTGGCCCGCGGCCCAGGTGAGCCAGACCTTTGACGCCCTCGACATCCAGATCATCCGCGGCACGGCCGCCCACGCCGGCCTGGCCCTCGAACTCGCACAGGCCCGCCGAGACCAGGAGGCCCTGCTCGTACTGCAAGAACGCGCAGACATCGCTGACGACATGCGTGAACACGTCATCAGCTCCCTGTTCGGCCTGGCCCTCGACCTGCAAGTCACCGCCGGTAAAACCATCAAACCCGAAGTCAGCCAAGCGATCCAGCAGCACGTCGAAACCACCGACCAGATCATCAAAGAGGTGCGGGCGGCGGTGTTCCGGCTCAAGCCATCCATCCCACGAGATGAGGGCACCGGCGAGGACTAAGCAAATGCGCGCCACGGCCTGGGCCGCAGCCGGATTACGTCGCGCGGTAGTGCGAAAGCTGGCTGCCGTGCGGCCGGTGGTATCACCGGCGCGGGGCCGAGAGGATGTCTGTACGGTGCGCTGGCCTGAAGGTGGGCCGCATCCACTCCCATTGCCTGTGTGCAACCCGCCGGCACGAAGGCCGGCGGGTTTGCCGTTGCCTGGTGCTATGGCACTGGATGCAAGGTGGCTTGCCATGCGGTGTAGCTGCCGAGGAGGTCGGACACGTCGGGGTGGCCCGTCCGGCGTAACAGGGATGCGGCGACGGAGGACCTGTAGCTGCCGTCGCAGTGCAGCACAACAGGTTTGCTGTCGGGGGCCTCGCTGATGCGGGCAGTTGCCGCGTGTACGCATAGGCCGTCAATGCCTGTGCCTGCAGCCATGGAAGGTCGAGTCAGCGTTTCGAATCAGCCAGGGCCGCGTCGAGGAGGGCCAGTGCCGTGTGCCGGATCGTTTCGGCTGCTTGCTCCGGGGTGAGGCCCGCGATGTCGAGCAGCCAGATCAGTGTTTCGATGCCGGTGGCCGAGCGGATCGCGATGGCGAGCTGTCTGATGTCGACGTTCTTTTCTTTGTCGCGCAGGGGCGCGAGCGCGTCTTCGATCCAGCCGATGGCGCGACCTTGGCGCAGCACCGGCTTTTCTGCCGCCAGTTTTTCCAACGATAGCCGCAGGGCGGTGCGCAGCTGCGGCTGATAGGTGAGGTTGTAGCGGGTGAACTCTGTCATGAAGGCTTCGAGGCGGGCCCTCGGCTCGGTCGGGGCATCGTCGGCGAGCAGCGTGTCGGGCTGGATCTGTGGCTGCGCCCCGAGCAGCAGCGAGCGCTGATTCGGAAAGTAACGGTAGGCGGCGGTGCGGGAGATGCCTGCCCGCGCGGCCGCGTCTTCGACTCTGGGGGTCTGACCCTGGGCGAGCAGTTCCCGCGCCGCTTCCACCAGCGCCTGCCGGGTGCGCTCCTTCTGCTTGGTGCGTCCGCCGCGTTCATATGGCACTGCCATACCGTTATGGTACTCTAGTCCCATAACGGTTCGCACGGAGGGCAGGCAAGGGCGATGAGCAGTCAAGATCCCACGATCACCGATCCAGGGCTTTACCGGCTGGTCTTCGAAAACGAGCGTGTCCGGGTCCTGGAATATCGCGATCGCCCAGGCGATCAGACCCATCCACATCGGCACCCCGACAGCGTTATGGTGACGCTCAGCGCGTTCACCCGGCGCGTCTCCAACGGCGGTCGCGAAGGTGGCCGTGAGGTCGACGTCGAGCTCGCAGCGGGCGAGGTGCGGTGGTTGGGCGCGCAGGAGCACGTCGGCCACAACATCGGCGACACGGACACCCACACGATCTTCATCGAGCTCAAGGGCGAGCCGTCCACCACCGACAGTCCACTCGGGCCGGTCGATCCCAGCCTGTAGACGTCAACTCGCCGCACCCTTGGCCACCATACAATCGAGGCGCGTCAGCAGATGCCGGGCGATCTGCTCTCCGGTCGTCCACTCCAGAGCGGGACCGGGGCCGACCGTGCCGCGCATTGGCCGCCGACCGGCAGAAAGGCGCGAGCCTTGCGCGGTGACGTTCAAATTCGCCAGACGCAGAGGATCTGGGTGACCGCATTGCAGCCTGGCGGCCTAGGCGAACTCGACCGGGTCGGCCGGGTCGTCGACGGCAAACCAACCGGTGAAGTCACCTACGGACTCAAGCCAGGACAAGCACGCGCACTCAGGTCCGTTCTCAATGCCGCAAGCCTAGGAGGTCGAAGCCGCCACGGCCTCATCCCAGTCGCCCCAGAAATTGCGATGCCAATTGAAAGGCACGGCAGAACCACGACCTGGCCTGCGCGACCCCATCATCACGGCAATAGGCCTCGACCCCTCACGTCCTTACTGAGTACACACCCGTATTGATGACGCGTTGAGCCCTTCCCACGGCCGTTTCGCAAGACGCTTGAGCTCTACTTCACTTGATGGGTTGGGATCGACCGTGGTAGCCACGAACCGTGGCAGGACGCTGCTTTCGAAGCGGGGAGGGCACAGACCCGGTCGCCAGTAGGGGTGGGGACGTAAATGCCGGTTCCCCAGCAGATGCCCGCAGTGGCACGCAGGTACGCGCCAGGCATGCTCTGCTCGTCTCTAGCAGCGCCGCCACCGTGCACCCGGAAGCCGCCGCGAGTGAGCACGGTGATTGCTGGGCCCAGCTCGGCTTCTATTGCATCGTCTATTTCGTCGCGCGCCAAGCCTGGGCGCCGTACCAGGCAAAGGCGACCGCGAACATGAGTCGCTGCAGCAGGCCAGCAGCCTGCGGCCAGACGCTCATGCTTAGCGGGATGAGCACCGAGGCGCCAACGGCGATCCAGTCCAGCAGCAATGGCGAGGACGGCCGCTCTTTGGGGCTGTGGACACTAGCAGCGACGATGCCCAGGGCGAATGCGAAACCCATCGCCGTAGCGGCGGCAGAATGAAGCAGGTCTTCCATGCAGTCGAACGATCCGCTAGCTGGACGATGCGAAAAGCCGCCGTAGCTGTCATCAGCGCACCGAAGGCTGCGCGCAGACCGGCACTGGCGCTGCCCCAGCTACCGCCCGAAGCTCTACCAGCATCAACACAGACAGTCCGAAAAGGAGGAAACCAAGCCGGGCAAGCCACGTGCCAGACAGCGCTTGCGCACCGGATGCGCTGGCGGTGTTGGCAATCCACGAATAGCTAGGCGGCATTAGCGCCGGTGCCGACGCCAGCGCACTCACCGATGCGAGCAGCCCAGACAACACCAGCGCGGCGCATGAGCGACCCATTGCGCCTTTGCTTTTCGGCTCACTGGCTAGCACACGGGTGGTCTGGCGCATCCACGTCCGAGCCATAACGTGATCGTCGCGTACTTAGCTGCTTTTACGGCAGGGGCGACGGTCCCACATCACCAACTTGGCCAGCCGTAGCGTACGTCCACATCGGACTAGAGGCTCGTCTATGAGATTCCCGGCCGGATTTTCTCATTGCCGGCGGGCTGAAGGGCGGGGCCAGCGGGCAGGTTCACCATTAGGAGAACAACCGCTATCAGGTACGCCAGAACGATGAACGGCTCTTGCGGATCGAATGCCGTTGCCCCGGGCACGTCCACCTGCGCCTGGAAAGCCAGCGCGGTCATGTACTGAGCTGGTGTACCAGGCCGGATATCAGAAGCACAGCCGCTGCGGTGTATCCCCATGCGGCACGGCGCCAGAGCAGAACCGCCGCGAGCACGTAGGCCGGCACAAGCAGCGCGAGGTCCAGCACATAGGACAGATGAACGCTGTCAAGGGACTGGACGAGCAAGGTGTCGGCCGGCAGCTGGCCAGTCAGCGTCAGTCGCAACGAGGAAAACACCCAGAATGCCCCGATGGGCAGCGCCAGCAGTAAAAGGAGAATGCTGACTGTCCTGACCGGAGTGCGCGGCTGGAAGCTTGCGGCTATGCCTGCGACATTCGTGTTCGCCAGCGTCAGCACCAGTGCGTAGAGGGATGAGGAGAACACAGCCACGTGCAAGAGGAAGGCGTCGTTAAAGGCTGTCCCAAAAACATAAAACGCGTAGGCATACACGACGTAGGCCAGAGTCCCGGCCCATGCCAGCTGCGCGCGATGCCCGCCCCTGCGCTCGAAGATGCTGGCAAAAAGCAATGCCGGGGCTGCGATCACTAGATTCACCAGGTCGTAGGCGCGTAATACTGTTTCGGCGGCAAGCGGCTCCCGGTACAGGCCGGGCATCAACAATCCTGCAGCCGACGCTACGGCCATGAGCGCTGCCACGACAACGGTCAGTGCTTGCGCCGATTTGAGGTTACGGGACATGGGACTCACCGTTGTCATGATTATTGCTGGGTACGAGCAGGACGGTGCATTCAGCGTGCACCGCAATGTCCTGGCTGCCCCGGGTTCCGATCACGATCATTTCGCGTCTAAGCGTGCCGTCAGCCGCGTGGGCCTGCCACAACGCCGCAGTAAGGATGTCTTCGCCGGCGCTGCGGCCAATCCCGCCAACGATGGTGGGCGCTAGAAACCGAGGTCTCATCAGCTTCACCTCTTCTGGATTTCACCGTCCCACCAGTGCGCCGCCAGCGGGCAGAGGCATGCGCCCTCCCGCGTCAGGGTCGTTGGACCCGGCACCGCTTGCCGCACGCGCCCCAGCCCCGGGCGTGATTTTCCAAACGGGCGCTTCAGTGCAGGCCGTTGGTCTTTACGTGCACGGCACGACGGCCCTGAGCGCTGGTCAGCGCCGTACGAACACTTGAGGTATGCGAGCTCTTGTTATTTACGAATCCATGTTTGGCAACACCCAGCTGATTGCCAAGGCTGTTGCCGAAGGCCTAGCCCGCCACGGAAAAGCCGATCTGATCGAGGTCAGCCAGGCAACAGGCCCTCTTCCCGCAGATCTCAGCCTCCTCATCATTGGAGGCCCGACTCATGCCTTCGGGATGAGCAGAGCCAAGACTCGCGAAAGCGCCGCGCAGCAAGGCACTGGCCCTTTGATATCACCGGGCGAGGGCATCAGAGAGTGGCTGGAAAACGCACCAAAGATCAGTCCTCAGACGCTGACCGCAAGCTTCGATACCAAAATCGCCAAACCGGCCTGGCTGCCGGGCTCGGCCGCCCGAAGTGCCATGAAGCGGCTAAAGCGGTTTGGGCTGCCGATCGCAGCGCCGCCGGAAAGCTTCTACGTAAACGACACCACCGGACCGCTAGCCGATGGCGAGCTAGCTCGCGCGCAGCTGTGGGGCGATACCTTGGGCAGCCTCGCCGCACGCAAGGCCAGCACATCCTCTGGCATCACACCGTAGCGGGACCGCTGGGCTCTACTCGGCCGTGCTGGCTTAAGACGGAAGGTGGCGTCCCGGAATGCTCTTGATGAGGAACGCCAGCCCGGCGCGGTAATCACGACTTCGCACCCGCAGGACCAAAAGCCCCATCAATCCACTGTCGATTTTGGAGCCTCAGACTCCAGCTACTGGCCTACCTCACCACAGCGACTGGGCAGTGGGCGTGGTGTAGCAGGCTGTGGCCCACTGAGCCCAGAAGCATCCCTTTGAAACCACCGGTTCCGCGAGCTCCAAGGGCCACGAGTTGCGCTTCGGAGGAAGCCTCGACAAGAGCCGCACTTGGGCGGTCCGCGACCAGCCGCAGAGAGAACTTCACCTCTGGGTACTCCTTACGGGCAGGGTCCAGCGCAATACGCAGCGCGTGCCGTTCCGCTGTGTCGATTTCGCCGAGTGGGTCAGGCCCCGGCCGCCAGGCCCGGACCGCCACCACGTCACAGCCGCGCGCACTCGCCTCAGCGAAACCGAATTCAGCTGCCCGCTGTGAATATACGGATTCGTCCACACCAACAACTACTGGCAGCGGACCATCCGGCGTGGATTTGCCGCCGCGCACGACGATGGCGGTGCATTCTGCATGCACCGCAACAGAAGCACTGGTAGACCCGATGAGCATTCCAGAGAAGTATCCCATCCCCCGTGATCCGGTTACTACCATGCCAGCGGACTTGGAGAGCCGGCAAAGCGCTCCGGTCGCGGATCCGTCCAAAATGGAGACTTCTCCGGTGTACCCGGTGGCAGCCTTGGCGTCCGAGGCGAGTTTGGCGGCGATGTCGAGACGCTCTTGGCCGCTGAGCCACCCAATGTCGCCTGGAGCGACGTATACCGGCCACTCGATAGCATGAACAACCTGCAGTTGCGCGTCACGCAGAGCCGCTTCACGCATAGCCCACGCCAGCGCCTGATCGGCTCCCGGCGATCCGTCATAGCCTGCCACAATCGGCCCGGCCAGCTTAAGCCCGTCCATGAAACGCAGCGTATGGCGGGAACGGAGGATAGTGTCAGAGCCTTAAGTCCCGCTTGGCTGGGACACCCCCTTCGGGGGCCGGTGACGGACGGGCCTACCCTGCAGCAGGGGCGTTCAAGGCGCTACGCACCAGCAGCATCGATCGTTGGAATGCCCGAACAATCCCTGCGCGGAGCTTGCACTGTCAGTGCCCGATGATGTCGGCAGAACTATCGGCTCGCCTTGGCGAAATCCCAGCTGGACGGTCTGCCGTCGTGCACTGCGCAGGCGGCTACCGATCCTCGGTCGCGGCCAGCCTGCCGCGCCATCACGGCCACACCGACGCGTCTGACCTCCTTGGCGGGTATGCGGCCTGGAAAGCACCTTCGCCACGGCCAGCTAAGACAGGAAAGAACCATGACAACCATGACCTGACGGAAGATACATTCCCTAGCACGGTCAAGCGTGAAGGCATCGTCCTGGTCGACTGGTGGGCCGGATGGTGCGGGCCCTGCCGCGCTTTCGCACCCGTTTTCCTAAGGGCCAGCATCCATCACGACGATGTCGTGTTCGCAAAGATTGACACCGAAGCGCAGCCGCGGCTCGCAGCCGCCGCTCAGATCCGCTCAATCCCTACGCTGATGGCATTCCGCAACGGAATCCTCGTTTACAGCCAGCCCGGCGCGCTCCCACCGGCCGCGCTTGAACAACTTATTTCCGCTGTCCGCGAATTGGACCCGCACCAGGCGCAGGCCGCGTAACGCCAGAGAAACCAGGAGCTTAAACGATGTGCCAGCGAACAACCTGCCGCACTTGCGGCAAAGCCACCTACCGTGGCTGCGGAAACCACGTCGAGCAGGTACTCGCCGGAGTGCCCAAGTCGCAGCGCTGCGCTGGCAACTGCCATCCCACCCAGAAAGAGCCCGGCAGCGGATTCTGGTCACGACTGCGTCGCCGGTAACGCGAATTGCAGGACCGGCGGAGTACCGGCGTCAACGGTCGAGGAATTGGCCCAGGCCATAGAACACCGTGACCCAGCACCCCAGCGTGCACAGAACGAAGATGGACAGGACTGCGCCTGCCATCGCGGTAATCCGCCAGGTGTCAGCCCGCATGGTTGCAGGCTAGGCCGGGACCAAGACTGGGCCCAGGGCTGAAAGTCCCCTCGTGGCCGCGATAGACGCGGGCCGAAGCACGAAATGACACCCGTCGGCCGGTGATCATGAGTTTCGCTCGGCGGTACCCATCTTGATGATGGTGGGTCATGCAGCTCGGCTGCCTTTCCACTTTCCGTCTGCTACTTGCTTATGGCCTTGTCGGCGGGTGCCACCTTCAGATTCTCCCACCGGGCACCTAATGGCTAGGGCCGAAGGTCCGCTTTAAGCCGCTGGGCTGTTGTCGCAGCGCGTCAACCCTTTCTGGCGAGGTCGACAGCCTGCCCGAGCGTCTGGCCGCAGAACCAGTTGCACCTAAACCCGTAGCTGGCGGGACCCTCCTGCCGCCGCCGGGCGACTATCGGGCGGCAGTACCGGCTTCCAGCGGCGGGAAGCCGACCGCGGGCGGGAGCCGTACGGTGCGGAACCCTAGGACGGCAAGTGGGTCCACGCCCCGTGCTCGCCAGATCGCATCCGTGCGATCACGACGGGCAGCCTGCATGATTGATCAGTGCATGACCCGTGGAGCCGAGCAATAGGCCGGTGAAGCCGCCGAGCCCGACGGCTGCGATGAGGGGAGCGTGAAAACGTGTGGCGATGCCGGCGTATTTCTTGACCTTCTCGTTGACGGCATCGGCGAGACGGCCAGTGTGTACTGGCCCGGCAATCTCGCTTGGCGGGGCCAATTGAGTATGCAGTGGCCTTGGTGATTCCCCTGGGCGGCCAAAGCGGTCGGCCAGAACGGCAAATTCGTAGCCGTTATCACCACGGCTGCGGGCCTGATTGTGGTGGTGTTCGCGGGGTTCGCCGCAGGCGACCTGCTCATCATCAAGCAGCTCGGGGTGGGGCTGGCGATCGCGGTGCTGCTGGATGCCACCCTGATCCGCCTGCTGTTAACGCCAGCGCTGATGACGTTGTTGAAGGAACGCAACTGGGCCGGGCCAGCCTTCGCACAACGGGCCAGCCGCAAACTCTGGCACTACTGACCCTGTGCTGGCGTGCCTCAACCTTGAGGCACGCCAGCTGTTTCACTGCACCGGGATACCGTTTCGAGGGCGAGGCCGGCTTGGGTCCAGTCGCGTTTGCCGCCGGTATAGCGGCGCACATTTGTATAACCGAGCAGGGACAGATGGCGGGCTACTCGAAGCGAGGCGTCGCATCCGGCGTCGCCGCAGTACGCGGCGATCGGTGCGCCCTTGTCTGGCAGGAGTTGTGGGGCGAGTTCGGCGACGCGGCGTGGCCGGATGTTGAGTGCACCAGGTAGATGCCCTCGGGCGTAGACGTCTTCCGGCAGGGCCTCCACCGCAACGATTTCGCCGTCCCGGAGCAGTTGGGCGAGCTCATCACGGCCGATCTCGTGTATTGCCGTTTCGGGCGGCGAGGCCGCAAGCTTGTCCACGGTGGACAGCAGGAGCCGGACCGCTGCCACAAGGACTTCAGGCTGGACCCGGTCGGGAGTTTCGGCGGGGGTTTGGTAGCCGGGCATCCCCATACCGATCCCGACAGTGGGCAGTCCTGCGGCAGTGTAGCGGCGGTTGTCTGAGCGCATCGCCTGCGCCCGCAACGGCATCCCGGTCTGCCGGGCCGCCTGATCCAGCGCGACAAGGAGGCGGTGCGCGGGGCCGCCGGCCTCCACCACCGCAGGCTTATCCAATGCCGCCGCCCCATCGAGATTAATCACAAACGTGCCCGCCGGGACGTGTGGTGCGTGGCGGGCCGATCCGTGCAGGCCGCTTTCCTCCCCGTCAAGCAGCGCCACCGCCACACCAACGTGCGGGTGGGTTGCGGCGAGAATCCGGGCGGCTACGGCAACGGCCGCGACTCCGCTGGCGTTGTCGCACGCGGCTGGATGCCGCAGCCCGTTTGGGTCGTCACCGACACCGTCAAAATGGGCCGTCAGCAGAACGGATACCTGGCCCGGCTGAGCAACACCGAAGACACCATGGACATTGACGGCGGTGATATCCCTGGGGCGCAACGGAACCGACGCACCCAGCTCTGCGCCGCCCTGCATAGCGGCGGTGGTCATCTGCTGCTGAATATCGGTACGCACCGAAACCACTGGCAGGGCGGCGGTCGGCGGGCCGCCGACCATTTTCGGCATCCAGCCACCGTCATCGACACCCCTGGGGACCACTACGCCCAGCGCCCCTTGGGCTGCCGCCTGCGCGGCACGTTCGGCGGCGTACTCGCTGTCAAGCAGCCACACCCCAGCCGGATCGCCGCTGCCCATTAGGCGCAGCAGGCCGGTGGCCAGCTGCGGCAGGTAGGTGGAGGCGAGATGCTCGGCGAATTCCCGCCGGTGCACCAGGCCCCAGCGGCTGGCGCCGTCTGTCCAAGACAGAACCGGTGTCACATCGAGGGTTCGCACGGCCCCCGTGACCGCGAACTCGTCCACCGTCACCGCCGCACCAAGGGATTCCAGATGGGTGGCCAGCCACTGGGCTGCGGCGTGCCCGCCCGATGTTCCGGCCTGCCTGCCGGCGAAGTCATCGGCGGCAAGCCGGGCGACGACCTCCATCATCCGGTCCGCGGACGGTTCGGCAGATCCGCTGGAGTGCAACGGTTCACCAGTCGCTGTGGCGGTCATCAGCAGCACCCGGCCGGTTCCGCGGCTGGTTCGCAACAGGCGCTGGCGGTGCTGACCGCTGGGCTGGCGCAGCAGGCGGAGGAGTCGGTGGCCTCCGCTGTGGAGCAGCAGCCGTTGGGGTCGGCGGGCGGTTTGAGGGCGGCGAACGGGTCGCCGGCGAACCCGCCGGACAAAGTAGTGGTGTGTTCGGTGGTCATGGTGTCTCCCGTGAGGTCGAAATTTTTCCAGGTGGCTTAAGGGATTGGCGGTATCTGGTCTATAGCCAGAGGGGTGCGGTCCAGCCGAGCAGCAGGGCTCCGGCGAGCAGACAGCCGATCACCAGGGCGACGATGCCGGCCCGGGCGATGACGAACATGCCCGAGATCGCGCCGATACTCGTGCCCGCCCCAGTGACGAGAAAAGCCAGCGCCGGGCCGGGGCCCATGCCGCCGTGCATCAATGCGGCGACCATCGGCAGAGCGCCGTCGGTGTTGAGGTAGACCGGGATTCCGGCCACAGCGGCGATAACGACTGACCACGGGCTGCTCCCGCCGAGGTACTGGCTGATCCAGGCGGTGGGGACGGCTTCGATGAGTAGATAGCCGACGGTGGCGAAGGCGAAGAAATACAGGGCCAGCCGACGTGCGGTGACGCCGATTTCCTGTGCCAGTGCGTCTACTTTGAACCGTGCCCGCCATGTCACCGGTGCCACTACCGTCACCGAGGTGAGGGTCAAGGTGCTTCCCACAGGAGGCCCGCCGGCCGCGGTGTTCTCGGTGGTGCAGCACGCCGGGGTGTTAGCTGGAGCAGCGGGTGGAGTTGTTGCGCAGCAACCGGTTTCGGCCTCCGCGGCTGGGCGAAGGCGTGCCTGGCCGGCCAGGGCACCGGTGCGCTCGATGGCGTGGGTGACCGCACCAGCGGCAAGACCGAGCACGATCGCGGCGATGAAGAACGTGTTGGCAAACGGCCACCCGAATAGCCCCGCCGACAGCACATACTCCTGCGGGCTGGTCAACGGTGAGGCGACCATGAACGCCGCCAAAGGTGCCCACGGCACCCGCGACGCCAAAGCCCCAAGCACGACAGCGGTGGTGCCGCAGGAACAAAACGGCGTGAACGCCGCCAGCGCCACAGCACCCACAACCGCGATAACTACGTTGGCACGCAACGCACTGGCCAGCCGGTCGGCGCCGATATAGGTGGTCAGCGCTGCCGCGACCACGATGCTGATCAGCAGGAACGGCCACACCCCGGTGAAGGTGTGCCACACCTGCCCCAAAGCCCGCCCCACCACACCGGTAGCCCACTCGAAGACGGCGTTCATGAGGTGCCGTCCGGGGGTGGCGGGGTCTCGACCAGGCACCAGGCCAGGTCGATCAGCCCGACCACGCAGGGGTCGGCGATGCGGTACCAGATCCGGTTGCCGTCGCGGCGCGACGCCACGATCTGCTTGTCTGTCAAACGCTGCAGCTGGTTGGAAACCGCCGAGGACTGCATACCCACCGACGCACACAGCTCGGTCACGGTCAGTTCTTTGGTGCGGGCCAGGGCGTGCAGCAGCCGCAGGCGGGTGTCATTCGCGAGGACTTTGAAGATGCCCTCCAGCCGCGTCGCGGCCGGCGGATCCATCAAATCCCGGTCCCGTAGTGCCGGCCGTCCGGCGGTTCCGGCAGGGCCGGTCGCTTCATTACTCGTCACGAGATTCACTGTTACACAAACATGTGAAATAGTGAAGCAGTCGCATGTAGACACTTTCCGGAAGGCATGAGATGGATGAGGCACAACGGACTGCCGAGGTCGAGTTCCTATACCTAGATCTTTCGTCGTACGGGCCGTGTGTGGCCAGCGACGCCAGCCTGCGTGAAGCAATCGCCTTGCTGGAACCCGTACCGGATCAGGCCGGGACCACCCTGCACCTGCGGCCGGTTCAGGTCAGCTCAGCCGGGCAAGCCGAGAAGCTGCGGCTGGAATCGTCGCCGACGATCCGGGTCAACGGCACCGACATCAGCGGCGAGCTGGCCGAAGCCGCATGCGGTGACTGCACCACGTTGAGCGCCGGCACGGCACCGGTGGCATGTGCGGGTGTGGAACTGGAATGGACGGCAGCACACCGAGGCGCCGGCGGGGCTGATCATCGACGGGGTACTGCGCCAGCTCTACGGAAACACGGCCCCGCGGGCCGCAGGCTGGATATGGCGGCCTAGGGGGCAACCTGGCCGGGTTCTTCGGTACACCAGCCGGCTCCAGACCTGACGGCGCCGGGCTTTGACAGTTAGGGCCGTACCGGAAGCCAACGGTCCAGATAGGAGGCCAACCCGGCAATGCCGGTGCCCTGGAATCCAATGTGCCCGTCGGGGCGCACCAGCAGGATCGTTTGCTGGGCTAGTTTGATGCCAAGGCGGGCCAGTGCCTGCTCGTTTCCTGGGCCGTGAAGATGTTGCACGGCAAAAACATCAGGCCTTCCGTTCACGAGCCTGGTCACGTCATTGAGGCCGTCGCCGCCGCACAGCAGCAGATGCCAGCCAGGTTTCGCCGTCAGCCTGTGCAGAGAAGTAGCTGAACCGGCGGCTATGGGTGCATCGGGGAGCCGGTCACCAGCCCGCAGCCTGCGCCGCACGCCGGGAGCATCGGCCGACAGCGGGCTGTTGCGGTAGCCGATCCCTAGCTGCGACACTGTGCGGAACATGTAAGCCCGGCCAAGCTTCGCTTTGAGTACAAGGGGGATAACGGCTGGGGCCAGGCGAGTGCGGGCGAACCGCACGACAGGATTGGTGGAGGTGGCGATCGTGAACGCGCGGTCGGACGTGCGCAGCACGGCCCGCCCGATCGGCGCCCGCTCAATCTGATAACTGTCCACAATGGATGCTGGGCAGATGCCGTGCAGCGCGGCGGCCAGTTTCCAGGCCAGGTTTGCCGCGTCCTGGATGCCAGTGCTCATACCCTGCGCTCCGGCCGGGGAATGAATGTGGGCGGCATCGCCAGCCAGGAACACCCGCCCGGACTGATAATGCTTTGCGGCACGGTGGTGCAGCCGGAAGTTGGTCATCCACACCGGATCCCGCAGCCGCACCCGCACCACCGGTATAGGCGGCGCACAAGGATTGCAGCTCCGCCAAGCCGACTGGAGCGCCGGCCGGGGTCGGGTCACCTTTGGGACGCATCACCAGCAACCGCCAAGACGCAGGGCGCACCAGGGGGAAGAAGAACAGCATCCCGCTACCCGACAAGAACACGTGCGCCGCACCAGGCTCGATGTCGTCAGCTTCCAGGTCGGCCAGGACGAACGTCTGCGGATACGAGCTTCCCTCAAACGCGATCCCGGCCAATTCACGCACCCGCCGGATGCAGGAACTGCACATGCAAACCAGCCGCGCCATCCCGGTGCTGACCCAGCTTTTAGGCCGCACGCCAACCGTGGGGGATCTGGCTGTCTATCTGCGACTGTCCGAAAAGGACACCCGTGATGGCCTGGATTCCCGGTTCGCCTACCAAACCCGGTCACTGGATCAGCCCGCCAGCGATGACGGTGAACGTGAACTCGGGCACCTGTTCGGCGGGCTGGACAGCCGCATGGAGTTGGTACCCGACCGCCACGCCCTGGCCCAGTATGTTGCCGGGCTGCCCGCCCGTGACAGGTCTATCCTCAGCCTTCGGTTTGCCCAAGACATGACCCAGCGCGAAATCGCGCAACGGCTTGGTATCTCGCAAATGCATGTTTCGCGGCTGCTGGGCCGCTGTTTGAAAGACCTCCGCACTCTGCTGCTCAGCCAGCAGTAGCCAGGTACCTTGATGCCCAGCGGGAGGCGGCCCGCTGGGCATCGACGTCCTCGATATTCATCGAAGTGAGGCCTTCGAAAGAGCGCCGCACTCAGTCGCCTTGCCTCGGGCTCTGTGACGCGGCCGGGACCGGGGCCGTTGCCGTGACGGTGTTGAACGTCGCAGGGTGCGGCTGTTGTGGCATCACCGTCGTGACGGTCGCAGGCTGCGGCTGTGGTGGTGTCACGGTGGCCGGTGGTGCTGCGGCATCGTTGTAGGCACGCGGCGGTCCGGGGACCTGGCGCTGCCGTACCGCTGTGACGGCTTCGGGCACCCTGCTCTGGTTCCAGAAGTAGAAGAACAAGATGAGCCCGCCGACCCCGGCGACCATGAGGATCGCGCCGATGACGTTGATGTCGATTGCGCCGATGCTCCAGTCGACGGCCCAGGTCAGAATCGCGCCCAAGGCGATGAGGAAAATGCTTGCGCCTATACCCATACTCCTGTGGTGCCCACGGCGCGGATTCTCAGACGCCTTCGCCTGTGCCAACATCTGACAACGTCACTGGGGTACCGGGCTTGACGCACGGCAGCGGTTGCGCGCTCCTATTTTTGGGTTGTTTGCCATGTGGTTAATTGGGTTTCTGACTGGATTGTGTGTCCGATATGGACCCGGCTGCGGCCAGCGGCGGCGATCTGGACATGCAGCCGCATGTGGCGGTGGCTAACTTGATGGGGCACCTGATCGCCGCGAAGCTGCTACGGCGACCGACTCGAACAGTTCCGCCGCACCCGCCCTATGTCTGCGGCATCGGAATTGTTGTGGCGGATGCTTCCCCCGCGCACCTTCACCTGCGCCGAGCTGGGTCATCAGTGCCACCTTGTGCCCGCCGTATACCGCTGGTGGTGACGCCTTTGACTACGCTGTGAACGCCGGAACCGCGCATGTGGCGGTCTTTGATGGCACGGGCCGCGGCATGTACGCCGGGCTGGGCACCGCAGTGGCTCTCGCGGCGACTCGCGCCGCCCGCCGCGCGGGCAGCAAAGTCGACGCCATGGCCGCCGCTGCAGACACCGAACTGGCAGCTCAGTTTAGTGATTGCCGGTTCGCCAGCGCGATACTCGCGCAGCTCGATCTCGGCACGGGCATTTTGAGCTACATCAACGCCGGGCACCCCGAACCCGTGCTGCTTCGCGGAACGAATGCTGTGCGCACTCTTAGCGAAGAACGTCGGCTTAGATCCCTGACCGGCGCGGCCGCCGCCAGCATCGCCCAGGAGGCTTTGGAACCCGGTGACCGGGTGCTGCTTTACACCGACGGTGTCATCGAAGCCCGCAGCCCAGACGGCGAACTGTTCGGCCGCGACCGCCTGGTTGACCTGGCCACCCGCACGCCATCGACCACTTGTCAGCACCCGAAGCAACCCGGCGCCTCACTGAAGCCGTCATCGGCCACCTCGGCGGCCCGCCCACCGGCGACGCCTCATCATGGAATGGTCACCTGGAGCCGCCGCCAAAACGCTGCCCTAGACACCATTGCGGCAGACTGGCCAGATGCCGGCAACCGGCGGCAAGATCGAGGTTTGCTGGCGGGAAGTTCGGCGGGTCACCGCGAGTGAGCGTAGCGCTGTTCCCATTGGCCAGTGACACCGATGGCCGCGGCTTTGCCTTGTTGTGGCTGCTTAGGGTGTGGCGTTGCGTTGCTGGTCGCGTTCGTATTGGTGGTTGAGCTCGAGTGCTTCGGCGAGCTGGTCTTCCAGGATCACGATGCGGCAGGCGGCTTCTACTCCGGTGCCCTGGTCGGCTATTTCGCGTACCCGGGCGGCCAGGCGCAGCTGGTAGCGGCTATAGCGGCGGTGCCCGCCTTCAGACCGGGTGGCGTCGAACAGGTTTGCTGCTTCGACAGCGCGCAGGAATGCCGGGGTAGCGCCGATCATTTCGGCGGCGCGGCCCATCGTGTAGGCCGGGTAGTGCTCGTCATCGAATTTGTCTGGCGACGTGGTGTCGTCAACGGTCATATACATCCTTTTCTGCTGAACGCGGGTAAGGGCCCCGGCACCTTTTCGGCGCCGGGACCCTGGGGAGAATTCGAGTTATCTACCATCACCGGCCGTTACGTTGCACCGGTTTTCGTCGTGCCCGCTAGCCCGCCGTGAGGCAGGGGTGCGGGGCTGTGGCGTGGATATTGACCGGGGACCTCCTTGACGTTGACTGGGGTCTGCGGTTCCCACCGGCGCGTGACGCGGCCACGTGGGCAATCCGATGGCGTTACTCCTCTCCCTGGTACCTGCTTCACACCAACTTGACTGTTCTTGCACAGATATCACGGTTGCCCGCCTATCTGCGCCGCGAGTCATTCTGCAGCCCTGTTCGCTTGCGTGGCCGCAAAATCTTTGTCGCGGGTTTTTCTCTGTGGCAGGTCGCCTGCGTTAATCGTTCTTCGTAACGAGTAAGAACATACACACGCTCTGAGGACATGTCTACTTCCGCGGGCACAGAATTTCGCTGTATCCCGCGCAGTGGTCCTGAACTGGCGAGACGCCTCTCCGCGTCGTGCAAGCGGTTCGACCGGGCCAGGTTAGGTGGCGGGACGCACTACCTCGCCGCCTGGAATTCCAGGCGGGTTACAGGCCGTACATGCCCCGGGATGCTGCTGACGGCGGTGTTGGGGCTAGGAATTGCCGGGCACTGGCTGTCACGGGCCGGTAGCTATCTGGTTTTGCCGCAGGCAGATAGCCGTACGACAGAACTTCAGAAAATCTGTAAGAGCGGGAGTAGACATTGCCTAAGCGTGTGTGTATGGTTCTCGTTGTTGAGAGATAAGAAATGGTGCGGCAGACGAACTGGCGCACAGCAAGGCAAGCCCGAAAGGTTCAAGTCACACGGCCAGGAAAGTGCAAGTGGGCTGTGCGGCGGTGCCGGGCACAGCGGTCAGACCGTTCTGGCCGCCGGTAGAAGGCAAGACCAGTAATACGAACAACAAGGTTTGAAAACAGCTGTCAGCTGAGAGGAGTAATGCCATCGGATCACCCGACGGTGTTTCAGGCCGGATGGGTGCCGTAGATCCCGGAACGACAGGGTCCGGAAAGTATCCACGCCAATGCTGGCGCGCCGCTGATCATGGTTGGAAGGCTGGCAAGGCGTTAAACCGGTGAACGTTGGCCGGTGATGGTAAGTAACTCGAACTCTCCTAAGGGTCCCGGCGCCGGCAAGTTGGTGCCGGGACCCTCAACCGTTTACAGGAAAGGCATTTATGGCCCATGCAAGGAAATCGGTAGCCGACAGATTCGATGATGAGCACTACCCGGCCTATACCGTGGGCCGTGCCGCCGAAATGATCGGCGTCTCCCCGGCGTTTCTGCGTGCCGTAGAAAACGCCCACCTGCTCGATCCGGTGCGCTCCGGAGGCGGGCACCGCCGCTACAGCCGCTACCAGCTTCGGCTGGCCGCCCGGGTCCGCGATATCGCCCGCCACGGCACGCCAGTGGAAGCCGCGTGCCGCATCGTGATCCTGGAAGACCAGCTCGCCGAAGCACGCGACCGTAACCACCACTCCGAGCGCGTCCTGCAGTCCCACTGAGCCACGGACTAGCGGCGCTGTCATCGCTAGGCTCCACACCCACATGTGGAGCCACGATCATCTCGTACACCGCGCTGTACCAGCCCACATACATCACCGGCAAAAGCGCTGAGGTCTAGATGACGAAGTCATGCAGATGTTTGGTGTCCATGTATTCGTTGGCCACCACGATCTGCCCGTCGCGCACGGTGAACAGGAAGTGGTGGTGGTTGGCGTAAGGCTTGCCGTTGAGATGAACCCCGGTGGACCCGACTTCGGCGGCTACCCGGTCCTGTTCTGCAATCAGCGCGCCGACGGTGTAGGTGAGCCCGCTGGGGAACTCGGCGCTGATGGCGGCAAGTGCGATCGATGGTGTGAATATTTGGTGTCCGAGGCCTAACACGAACCCTTCCTGCATTTTTCGGTCTGCTGAGGATCTACTGCTCGCCTGAGTCATTGGACCGGATGGCTCGCGAGGCGTGCGCCCGGCCGACTGAGATCATCGCGAAACGTTCAGCAAATGAAACAGCCGACGAAGCTCGGGCTCGCTGGCACCCAAGGCCGCAAGGTCCAGATTGCCGACCTGCTCAGTCACCTCGCGAGCGTTGGGATGACTGCGTGTTCGTTTAGGAAGGCCCAAAGCGGTCTCAAGGTCCGGGTCGATTACAACCGTTTCGATGATTGACCCAGATGGCACGGTGGCGTCGTGAAGAGATTGCCGAATTCGGTCGCGGACCATTTCAGGGCGGGTATCACCATCAGTAACTATGACAATCTTGGTAGTGTCTGGACGCATACTGAACTGAGCTAGAGCCGTAAGGGGCAGGTTGAGCTGGCCACCGGCCGGGGTTACCGAATATGCCGGGATACGTTGTCTCCCAAGCAGCGCGTTGATGATTAGCGCATCGTAGTGGCCCTCAACGATGATCGCAGTCCGCTCACCGATAGTGTGCTCACCCTTTACGCCAAGCACGTCATGTGAGTTGTATTCACTGAACTTGCGGACCTGTAGATCAGTTCCTTGTCCGGCTGTAGGTTCCGCGGGGTCGGTGTCAATTCCGCAGGTGGAGTATCAGCGCGAGATGTCTCATACCCAGACAGGGCCAGGAAAGGCCGGTCTCGTTCCACAATGGACGAGGCAATCGGCGCAGCTCCTCGACCCGGATTAGCGGACTACCCGATAGTGCATGTGTGTCTCGCTCGCGTATGCGGCCGTGTGCAGGCGCTCCAAGGTAATGCGCGTATCGAGCCCGCCAAATAGCGCAATGCCCTGGCCCAGCAGTACCGGCACGACGTGCAGGTGAATTTCGTCCACCAACCCAAGTTTCAAACACTGCCGGGAAATGCTGCCGCCAAGCAAACTCACACTCTTGTCCCCAGCGTCGGCTTTGGCCGCTTCGACCGCCGCCGCGATGTCGTCGACGACGAACGAATAGGTAACTCCGTCTTTTTCTACGGGCTCGTGGGCCTCATGGGTCATGAGATATACCGGCACCTTCAGGGAGCCGCCGTATGGCAGCTCGCCTTCCTCAATGGTGCGAGTCTCATTGGCACCGCCAACTATCGCCCCGATTTCATCGATCACTTTCTTTACGGCTTCCATGTCTTTGTCGACGATGTCGAAGCCAAACATCCAGTCCATACCGCCTTGGCTGTCTGCCATGAACCCGTCCAAAGTTACGGTGGCGTGAACGAAAACTTTACCCATAGTGATTCCTCCTCATTGGACACGGCCGCCTGGTTGTTATGCCCGGGCCAGATCGACAGGGACGCGGCTGTCGTGGGCGTCAAGGACATAAAGGGCCGTCGCGCGGGCTGAGAAGAGCCGGAAGCTGGCTGGTGCCACGACATCGGCCACCTGCCAGGGACGGCCACCGGCCGCCACCGACCTAGCGGAGTAAACCGCGATCGCCGCTTTTAACTCGGTGGCTGGGATCTCTTCGCCCACTGCCTCGGCGTACACGGCTTGGCCTTGGTTGATGGGGACGGTCGAGTCGAAGACCACGATGCCGACTTCCGCACGGCTGGCCAAGTTGACCGAGTGACGCGTTGACGTCCGCGACAGCCAGATGAACTTGGTATACCCGTCGTGCGCGAACCAAACCGGGGTGGCCCATGGCGTGCCGCTGCCGTCGCCAGTGGCGAGTGTCAGGTAGCTGTTGGCGTCGATGATCGATCGTGCGATGGCGGCGAGGTCTTCACTCATACATCGTTTCTAGATCGGCGGTGCCGCTTACCCCAAAGATTCAGCCTAGGCTGAATCCGTGATCCTTTACCGTTTCGGGCAAGACGACCTGCTGCGTACGCGGTTCGCCATCGCGCCGCTTATGGAGCTAATCGGCGCCTTCTACGTGCTGCGGCGGCCCGGCCCCTACACGGTGCACCGCCGCTGGATCGCGTGGGCGGCCCCCCGGATACAGCACCTTGACCTGTCGCTACTCGACGCCGCCACCCCGTTTGGCGGACCCTACTGGCCGGTGTTCGTCAGCCCACCTCCACGCGAGCCGCACCCGGCAATCGAGGCCGAACTGGCCCGGGTCGCGGCGACACCGCCTCAGCAGGTCGCCAGGGAGATCGCTCAGCGGTACGCCGATGACCTGCCAGCCGCCGCGCGGCCGTTCGTGGACGACCCGGCGAGGGCGCTCGCCAAGCTAGTGGAGCAAATGCGGTCGCTGTGGGAAGCCGCCCTGGCACCTCGATGGCCCACCATCTCAGCGCTTTTAGAAGCCGAACTCACCGCACGCGCCCGCAGCCTGGTGGCGGAGGGATCGCGCGCGGCGTTCGCAGGCCTGCACACAACGGTTCACTGGGACACGGACCGGCTCATCGTCCGGCCCGCGGTGAGGGCGGCTGACGTGAACCTGGGCGGAAGGGGGCTGCTCCTTATCCCGTCAGCGTTCACGTGGCCGCGTGTCTGGCCGCGGACCGATCCGCCCTGGGACCCAGCATTGGTCTACCCGCCAAGGGCCATCGGTGACCTATGGGAGCCTGCCGGGCCGCACGCCGAGGCTCTGGAATCATTAGTCGGCCGGCGGAGGGCCCGAATCCTTCAGGAGCTTGACCGTCCATCCGCGACCCAGGACCTCGCTAGCCGCATGAACGTCAGCGGCGGCGGCATCAGCGATCACCTCTCCGTGCTGCGCCGGGCCGGGCTCGTCACACGCTGGCGCGAAGGCCGCCGCGTCGTCTATGCGCGCACCCTCACCGGCGACGCCCTATGCGCCGGATAGATCAGAATGCCGTCCCCCTTGACTTGCCTGGCCCGGATTGGGCACGTAGAGCGAGGCCTCATTCGTGAGGTTGTACAAGGTCCTCATGATGAGCGTGCCCAGCTTTGTCATATCGGTCGGTGAACGGTCGGGAAACCAAGATTGATGGAGGGCCGAAGCGCTCGGTCGCTGAGCTGAGTGAACTCATGAACAAACCGCGTCCCGCGCACGTCGCCAGGAGATAGCACGTAGGTTCCGCTGATTCGATCCCGGCCGCGTTCAGCCTCGTCGACCGCGTAGCAGCCCGGCGGCAACAGCGGCGGGTTCACATGATGGTGATCGAGAAGCGTCCAATGCGGCGGCGCTGGTAAATCTACCTGCCGCAACGAAACGCTAAGGACGGCATCGCACCATGCGCACCGAAAGCGTTCCACGAGCGGCAGTATCACAGCAAAGATCCTATGACACAACAAGTTTAGTGAGGCGGACGCTCATGTCTCCCGCGCAACATCGGGCACACTCAGCCGCACCCAAGGTGTTCAAACGATCGACCTAGCTGCCGAAACCGGCAGTGGATCACCCGTCAGGCTGATGGCCCATTTCGCATTCTGGTGTGTCAGGCCCACTTGTATGCCGCACGTGCTGGCTGCCCGTGAGCTCCGCAAGAACAACTCATCCGTGTGATATCGCAGGTGCTGACCGTGTGGAGCCGGTGAGAGGATCATCGGTATGAACAGCAGGCCGTTGACGCCACGAGAACGGGCGGTACTTGAGGCACTGCTTGCCGTGGATATCCGAAATGCCGAAGTTCTTCGGCAGCAGGCGATGGAAGCCGTTGTTGTCGGCATGTGCGGCTGCGGGTGTCCTTCCATCGATTTTCAGAGCGGACGCGGCAACGGGATGGAGATAAGAGTCAATGCGGGCGTTCGAGGTTCTCACGATGGTCTCTTCCTCTACACGATTGAAGACCCTCAACAGGGCGAAGTCCTTGGTGGCATTGAGTGGGTTGGCGTTGAACTAACGGGTCCAGACGAACTTCCCGAACCAGAGTTCCTAAACGTTGAGCCCGCTTAGCTCGCCGGCGCCCGACCTCACGGCTAGCGGGAGTCGATGGCCAGTATTGGCCAACCTGGCGAAGTCGCTAACGTTTTCTGTGACCACGCATCGCCCATTTCGGGCCGCCCAGGCAAGCACATCGTCATCGGATCGGGAGGCCAGGCCGACCTCGATGTCGAGCACTGCCACTACGTCGTGGCCGTTGTCGCGCAGGTACTGAGCGAGCGTGGGCGGGTACATCTCGTCTAGCAGCACGCGGTTTAGGAGCTCTGGCGCCGTAGGAGTGTCTGCTGAGACGTCCACAAATGCTCCTCTCTCTCGGCTGCGTCTCTGTTCAGAGCTATCCGTTGGTCGATTTCCTCCGGGAACGCCGCGTAGTAGCGAATCGCGATCCCAACCTTTTGCGCGTTGAGTCCCGTCACAGCGGCCAGTTCCTCAATCAGGGAATCGCCCTCGAGGTGAGGTTCTTCGGCCCGGATCGCGTGCAGGGCGGCAACGACTTCTGAAACATCAGGGCCTCCTGATACGGCGGCGCGTCGGCCAGTTGGGCCAGGCCGGAAGTAGATGCCGGGATGCTCGTAGGCTCGCAACGACTCATCGATGAACATGTTCGCGACCGACGACGAGGAGGACCCTGGGTGCTCGCGGACGTAGCGGTCTAGTCGCGACAGCACGCTCTCGTCGAAGCGAACAGAACGCGGTGCAGTCATGACTTCAGTGTAGTCATATGTAGTTGGCTCTGTCGCGCAATCTGAAGGCTTGCGTGAGAACGCGGCCCCAGGAGGCATCCGACGCCGAACTGCCTGCTACGCATTTGGTGCTCAGCGGACAGATCTGGCCGTACCAATGGACAATGGATCACCCGCGACCGCAATGATCCGTTTCGCATTCTGGTGCGTCAGGCCCACCCGTAAATCGGATATGTCCGATTAGAGAAAGCCCAGCTCACGTCTGAGCTGGGCTTTCAGCTATCTGGGGCAGCTGGGTCATCCATCGCGGATGTGGCAGTGCGAACCAGTCACTCGGATGGCGTGCGTGTGCCGCGTGTCTGGGACATCTCATGGGTTCGCGGTTCGAGTGATGCTGGGTGCCGCTGTACTACCGGACGCATCGGTAGTACAGGTGGGTCACCCCGTCGCCGGGTGTGACCCGCACCGGAGCGAGTTCCGTCCAGCCGGTGCCGATGCCATCCCACAGCCGAACCCCGGCGCCCAGTAGCACCGGTGCCTGGTGCAGGTGCAGCTCGTCGAGCAGCTCGGCGGCGATGGCTTGCTGGACGATGCTGGCGCCACCGGACAGGAAGACATCACGGCCCTCAGCCGCCTCAGTGGCTTGCTTGACGGCGGATTCGATCCCGTCTGTCACAAACGTGAAGGTGGTGCCAGTCCGGTGCAACGGCTCACGTTCGCGGTGGGTTACCACGAACACCGGGGCGCGAAACGGCGGCTGTTCACCCCAGGGTTCTTCGCCGAAGTCGAACATGCGGCGTCCCATCACATAGGCACCAGTGTTGGCGAACTCCTCGGCGACCAGGTCCGAGGAGATCGTGTGGCGGCCGCCGCTCATACCTTGCCGTTCGCGCCAGGCGGCCAGGTCGAACACCCAGTTGTGCACCCGGTCGTGCACTGGGAACCACTGTTCGGGGTCGCTCGCGCCGACGTATCCGTCGACCGAGATGGACATTGCCGCTACGACCTTGCTCATCGGGCATCTCCGATCTGGTATGGCATCTTTTGTCTCCGTAACGTGTATGAAGGAGTGACAGCAACCACCTTCGGTGAGCGCGAGATTACGATCAAGCACGGTTCTGGCTACCGTCGTTGCGCTCGGTGCAACGGTGAGGGGTGGACATGCTGGAACGCAGCGAGGTCGAGGTGCTGCTCACCCTCGCTAAGGAGCTGCACTTCGGTCGAACAGCCGAACAGCTGCGGTTTACCACCGGTCAGGTCAGCCGGATCGTCAAGCGCCTGGAACGGCGGATCGGTGCCGACTTGTTCATCCGTACCAGTCGCGTCGTCGCCCTGACGCCGATCGGCGCGAGCCTCGTCGAGGAGCTCACCCCGCACGTGGCAGGCATCGACAAAGCGGTGCGCCGTGCCGTCGAAGCAGCTCGCGGGGTCAACGGAACACTTCGGGTAGGCTTTCTCGGCGCCGGGGCGGGCCAACTACTTCTCAAGGCGGTCGCGCGGATGGGTGCTCGGTATCCCGAATGCGGGGTGCACCTCCACGAGGCTCAAGTTCATGATGCTGTTGGGCGGGTCTTGAACGGAACCGTCGACGTCCTGATCACCGCATTGCCGGTCCGCGGCGTACGCGTGGGGCCGGTGCTTCTTTCCGAGTCGCAGCTCCTAGCCGTTCCGCTCGAGCACCCTCTGGCCGGCTGCACCGAGGTCACTCGGGAGGTTCTGGCCGACCACTCGGTCGTCCAAATGCCCGACGCCTTTCCCGAGGAGGCCCGGCAATACCGCATACCCGCCACCACGCCAAGCGGACGGCCCGTGCTCCTTGGCCCCAAAGCCGATACCTTCCCGGAGATCCTGGCTCTCGTCGCCACCGGCAAGGGCGTCTTCCCGGTCGGCGAACACGCAGCACGTTTCTACCCCCGGCCCGACATCGTGTACGTGCCGATGCCGGATGCCCCGCCGGTGCAGTGGGCGCCTATGTGGCTGCCGGCCAACGAGACGGCCTTGATTCGCGCGTTCGTCGACTGCGCCGTCGAAGCCGCGGCACCGGTACAGCCGCAACAAGAACACGGCGCCGCTCCAGGCAGCGGCCGGCCGCGAGCGTAGTTATCCACCAACCGCCTCCTGCGCCAGAAGCGATCACAGGTCAACGCACGCAGCCGCACGGGCACAATTGCAACAACCTGCCCCTGAACTACTGGGATGCGGAGCCGGAGCTGTACGCAAGCGGCGCGACCGAGATCTCGGTCGCGCCGCTTGCGTGGATGCCGGACTACGCGACACGTCGGCGGACCGCCGAAACAACCACAGCAGGCCCCTGAACAGTGTGAATGCGGTTCGGGTTGTGCCACATCGGGTCCACCGCACGTGCACGATGCACGTGCGGTGAAGCGTTAATGACGACCCGGAGCCCGCTGTGCCCATTAATCTGCTGATCTGCTGGCCCCGTTCTCGGGGCTGAAGAAGCTTTGGTGCAGTTCGCTGTCTAGGTTGTCGATGTCGGTGGATGGCTTGAATGGATCTACGGAGAGCAGCCGTAACCCAGTTCGGTGCGGGCGGCATCAATGAATGCGCGTTCGGCGAGCCATAGCTGGTTCGAGTAGCGTTCAGAAAGTACCCGATCGTAAAGCCCGCGCGCTGTAGCGACTCGAAAGGCTATCCGGTGAAGCATTCCCGCCGCGGCTACGGTCTCTTCTGCACTAGCGATCATCTGGACCTCGGTGAACGCACGGTCCATAGCCTGCCTGTGTGCTGTTGCCTCGGCATCGAGATGAGGAACAAGGCGCCGGTCGTCCGGGAAGCCGCTGACCTTGATCTCTGTATGGGCTCCGGCTAGATGGGCTCGAAAGCCGCGAACCGCCGATACGAAGTTGCTGTAACTTGCACGGCGGAGTTCGTTCCACCGGCAATGCATGTGACCTCTGGCCAGCGTGAACGGGGTTCGCTTGCCGCTACTTAAGTCCACAAAGCTCAGCCCTCAACCGGTAAGGACGGGTGGGGGCTGACTGCTCTCCCTGCTGGACAGCGGCGATCGGGTAATTGCTGGTTCAATGGCGGACTACGTCAGCGAAACCTAGGCAACGGGTGGCCCGTGTACGAGAGTGTGACCGCAACTTTTGAGACTTTCTACCGTGGGACCTCTCATCGCCTGATGCGCTTTGCTTACGGCCTAACCGGGGACATGTCCGAGGCGCAGGACCTCACGCAGGAGGCGTATGCCCGCGCGTGGCAGCGATGGAAGCGTCTGCAGAACTACGACAACCCTGAGTCTTGGCTGCGTCTAGTGGTCACCCGCATGGCCACAGACAGGTGGCGCTGGCTGGGTCTGCGCCGGAACGCGCCCGCTCCGGTCGTGGCTAACGAGCCAGGCCCAGATCCGGAACTTCTCCATCTCGTTGCCGCGCTCAAGAAGCTGCCGCTCCAACAGCGCAAGGCACTGGTCCTGCACTATTTCCTTGATCAGCCGGTGGCCGAGATCGCCGCCGAAACGGGCGTCAACGTCAATACGGTCAAGACGTGGCTTCACAGAGGACGGTCGGCGCTGTTCAAACAGCTCGCTGACACGCATTTTGACCAGCCAGACCTTTCTCTGATACGCCGCAGAGCCGGCCAAAAACGCAAACGCACGCTGACGGCCACCATCATCGCCTTCTTCGCCACAGCGACCGCTGCCGCGGCCGCCTTCCTGTTCGTGCCAAGCCCCGCCCCGCCAGCCGTCCCACCAAATCTCGTACTTCCGTACGGCGCCGACACCAAGGTCGGGTACGTGCGGGTGCATGACAACCGCGCTTTCGTGTTCTGGCAACAGGTGTCGGGCAACGTGCGCATCTCCGCGTTTGACCTGACGTCGGAAACCTTGGCCTGGAACCCGGTCGATCTCGGCACATTCGACCGTACATTCGGCCTAGTTGGGTCCGGGCCCAACGCTGTATTCGCCATAGGCGTACGCGGTGATGGCACGGTTGCAGACAGCGTTCTCCTCGCGATCGCACCGGATTCTGGGAAACTGTTGTGGCAGCTGCCTGTCAATTACACCACCAACGACAGCGACAGCATCGAATTTTTTCCGGACATCGTGGCGGTCACTGGCTTCGCCAGCGGGGTTACCGAAGGCAGGGATATCCAAACTGGACAGCCGAAGTGGACCATCGCCGGTACGGCGAAACCTTTGCTGGCCATGCCATTTGAAGGCGAGCTACTGCAGATCCTCGCCGACGGCACGCTGCGCACGGTCGACCCGGCAACAGGTGAGACGTTCGTGAGGCGAACCGGCGTACCTATCGCTAAGGATCGATCCGGGATGGTGATCGCCGATGGCTGGCTGTATTACTTGGATGCGGCCGGATTCAGGCGTATTTCCTTGTCCGGCAACGATCCTTGGCAGCCGATTGTCCTGAGCCAGCCCTTGGGATCCGCACGGACGCCGCTGCAGACCTGCGGTGAGCTTATCTGCTTGGTCTCGGACGCAAACGAGCTGATCGTGATCGACCGCAAGACCGGCAAGGAATTGTGGCGCCGCCACAGTGATATATCAGTATACGACCTAACCTCCTACAGCGCCGGGATCATCGTCGCCGGCGACGACCGGGACTCCGCAAGCTCGAAGATCTTCGACTACGCAGGAAAAGACATCACCCCCGGGAACCTGACCGGTTGGGCTACGAGGTGGATGAACGATCACACCTTGGTGTTCAGAGTCCGATCCAGCGACATTACTGGCCCGAGTGAAGATGGCCGCGTGATCGCCGAAGCGGAAATGATCATCTACGATTTGGCCACCCGTCGTGCGCGCTCGCTTGGCGTGATCGCGATCAACGGCAACTGCGATACCTCGCCAACAAAACTCATCTGCCCCACGTCGGAGGGCTTTACGGTGTACGGCAACCCACACTAGCCGATCACCCGCATCCGTCTCTTCGAGCTACAGCAAGCGTAAGTGAGGCCAGAAGTTGCCAGAAGAGCGAGGAAAGCCAAGACAGCAGCACCAATTACGTCCACATTGGCGACATTCAGAACCCCGAGCACCGCGGCGGTCACGGAGACCGCGATCGTCACGTAAAGCTCTATGCTCCGTCCGCGCCGCAGGTCGGCTGCTACTTGCCGGAAAACGCCGCGCCTGCCGGTCGATGCCGAGTGTCCCGCCGTGTCGTCATCGGACCGATATGACATGCATAGACCCTGCCATATGCGCTCCAGCTCAATCGTTCCCCCGCACGGTCACCCCCCGATCCGACGGACCGTGTGTTCAGGTGAGCAGACTGAGGCACATCGTTATCGTCACGGAAGTGGTGCATCTGTTGATCGATACTTCGGTCTGGCTTGACCTTGCCAGGCGGCGCGATGTGGCCCTCTAGCAGCACCAGCTTTATCTGTGACCCGAGCAGTTGGCAATGGCTTTCCAGAGTTCGCCTAGGATCGTAAAGCAGCCCAGAAACTCATGGGCCGCACAAACTGTGCCGCCGTACTGCTCCTAACAGACCTCGCCTCTGGGCTGAAAATGTGTGGCCGACCTGTCGTACCGCGAAACTTGCGGGTGGTCCTTAAGCTGCACAGACCGCGGCTTGTCGCCGCTGGCCGACGCAGTGATACTTAGGTTTTCCAATATAGGACGAATACGTTGGGACGCGGCCACATGGACATGAGGTTCTGTAGGGGCTGTGAATTTCCGCTGACATCGGCGGACCGCTGGAACAACCCGCTGACGGTCACAGAGGCGGCCGATATCACGTCACAGGTAAGGGAACTCAACGAGTCAGCCAGGCGGCTTGGGAGACCCGAACCGGTACCAGGCGCAAATAGCCCGCTGTTCAGTCTGGGCATGATGCTGCGGGCCTTTGAGGTATATCGATGTAATCGCTGTCAGAAACTTACCCTCTTTCTTGGTGCCTTCCGTCTGGGCTAAAACCGCACCGCCTGCGCGCAACGGCGGCCAGAACGCTGAACATGCGGAGTCCGCAAGCTAACTAAGTAGAACTCGGCGCCAACTGGAATTCATACGACCTCTGGCCAGCATGAAGAAGGTTCTTATGCCGCCACCTTAGGTCCGCACGTGCATCGTGCACGTGCATATTGAGCTGTTCTGGCGACCGCTAAGCGATTTGTCGGTGCCTGCCACAGCAAAATGGCCACCGCGAAGCGGTGCTTGAGCGCGAATTTGCAGCCGGGTTGGCCAAGGTGTTGCAGGCTAGTTGGCCAGTCAAGTCCTTTCGTCTTAAGGGTCGGGTTCCCACTCGAATTCCTCAATGGTCCACGGAAGGCCGGGATCATCGCGTCGCGCCACGTGCTCTAGCGGAAGTGCCGCAAGCTGTGCGACAGACGAGTTCTGATCGATGACGTGCACCATGCAGGCCACCACTGCGGCTCCTGGCGCGTTGGGACACGAATCGGGGACGCATGCCTATAGTTATCAGCCAGCCAGGACGCCCAGCGAAGGGACAGCAATGGACGTGAAGTCCACCGACATTGCGCTTCGCAACCCTCCGAACGCCGCGATCTACTACACCACTCCTGGCGGCGCACAAGCCGAGGCACTCCTAACCCAATGGCTCACCGAAGCTCTCGGGCTAGTGAAGCAGCTGTTCGGCACCGAGTTCCCGGGACGCTGGTACATCTCACAAACAAGCGAAGACGGCCAGCCGTGCCCGAGCATCGACAACACCGACCTGCCGAATCTGGGCGGCCTGATGCAGGGAAGATCATCCATTCTCGCCTACGCCGCCCTCGTCTTCGACCACGGAGAACACGAGACTCTCGAGTTCGTACGGCTCAAATTCGCGCGGTATGGCCAAGACCGCGGACATCTATTGCTCCACCAATCCATCGGCTTCACTACCTACGACGCCGCAACCGTCAGCAAAGCCACGGCCGCGGTCATCGGCATGCTGTCCACCATGGCCGCCACCTCAGAACCTGTCTACGGCGAAGTCTGTCCCAAGTGGACAGCACACGAACCGTCCACACGCCTCGATTTGCTGCTGCGCCGAACCGACACAGATTCCACACGACTCGCGACAAGCCTGCTGCGCGGCTACGAATGGGCCACCCTGCTCAACAGCGCGCTTGCCGAAAAGCTGGGCGGCCCAGAGGCGCTGCGCAGCAGCGGTGCCTTCGACAAAGTGATCGAAGCTGGCAACTCCCTCATCTTGCAGGCCACCAAAACCCCGCAGCGATTCGACACCGCAGCAGCGCAACTCGTCTGGAACCAGCTTCGCCCAGTACTGCCAGCCGGAATTCCTAAACCCATACCACTGATGGACTTCAACCCCTTAATCATGGCTGACGCCCAAACTGCAGAACAGATCCAACCGGAACGCCCAAACGCCAGCGCGGCCCCGCAAATTACAGACGCGCTTGCCGAAGAACTCGCTCAGTTCTCAGCTATCGCCGTGGGAAACGGCTGGATCTTCCATGCAGAATCAGGCGGCGATGTCCCTGTAGTCACGGGACGTCTGTTCCCGCAAACGGAAATCGGACTCACCAAAGAAGGCCAGCAACACCTCGACCAAATTCTTCGCAAGCACGGAATCGAACCCGAACGGCCCTTCATCAACCCATCAGAAACCTAGGCCTGCGGGAAGCATTAGGTGGGACTAGACAGGCGCTGTCGTCCGGTTGAGTGAAGAGCTACTCGGCGGACTGAGGTGCTTGCCAACGCCGCCCGTCAGAGTCATTTGCTTCCATTCCTTACTGTCGATGCATGGCAAGGCGGTCACGGTTGTCGTACGAGGGCGCGCTGTCTATCTTCGACAGTAGATCCAGAGCGTCGATCAAGGTACTTGAGAATCTTGTCAGCGGTGGCCTATCACTAGGGGCGTTAGCCTTCCCAGCCGCATTGGGATCACTCGATGCAAAGAGGGAGACCTTTCGGCTAGGTCTGCCAGCGAAGTAGGTACGTTGCCTTGAGATTCTTCGACTGGCAGGATCGGGGCGAGTACTCCAGAGGAGATCAACGTTGACTGCGCCGTTCCTGCGAGATCCAAAACAGCGAGACGACCGCCTTCAACTCATCGTGAAAATCACCGTATACGGGGGAGCGGCGATCGGCACCATCGTCTTCGGTGTAGTCGTCCTAGCGAGTCTCGTTGGCCGGTAGGGCATTCACAGGGTCTACTGGGCCGGAGGTCTGTCATTGTCAGCCGAAGCTATCAACCGCCTCCTTGCCACGATCACATCCCCACGTGACGCCATGTGGGCGCAGGTGGACTGGCAGGCTGTGCAAGAGCGCCTGGGCACTGCGCTTCCCTTTGACTTCAAGGCCTTTGTCGACCAGGCGCCGGCCGGGACCTTCAGCAACGAGCTTCTGCCCAACTACCCTGGCCTGCTCGGCTACCCGGCGAACGACTACCTGGCTCCCCACGCGCATATCCTGAATACCTTCGTGCGGTGGCGGCACAGCGGGGACGGCAATTTTCCTTTCCCCCTTTATCCGGAGCCGCAAGGTGTGCTGCTGTGGGCGAGCGGAAATAGCAGTTGCTACTGGTGGCTTACCGGGCCGAAGGACCCTAACGAGTGGAAGGTGGTCACCTGTGACCGGTCGTTCAACCATTGGCGTACGCATGAGGCGGGCATGGCCCAGTTCGTGGTAGCCGAATTGGATGCTGGCCGGCTCGCCCGGTTCAAGCCCTACCCAGCGGCAAAACCGCGACCCTTCGAGCCTGCCAAAGCAAACGAGCAAACGTTCTATGGGCTACCCCTGCCACGTGACGACAGCGAAGCCCTCATCGGTGCCATCGGTTCACCAGCGCCGGCCAGTAGGCGCATTGACTGGGCGGCGCTGGAAACACGACTAGGAACGGCGTTGCCCAGCGACTACAAAGCCTTCATGGACGGCTGTGGCACCGGCTGCGTCTGTGACATCACCATCTTGGGCCCTGATCCGTGCGAAAGCCACAACCTGGTTGCCAGCCAGGCCGGTCAAGCGGCAGCGGCCGAAAACGCTGGCCTGGCAGAGCATGTGAGCTTTCACCCCAGCAGACACGGGCTGTTGTGCTGGGGCCGCAGAGCCGACGGCACCTACCTGAGCTGGAAAACCGTCAAGAATGACCCTCAACATTGGACAGTAGTCGCGTTCCTGCCACACATGCGGTCCCAGCAGTCCTTTGACGACATGTCGTTTAGCACCTTCCTCCTGCGCTACTCAGGTGTCCTAACACCCATGGCCGTCATCATCGGTGAGCCGTGGCAGGCAGGCATCACCTTCAGCCCCCACAACTGTTCGTAGCCAACGGCTGTCCCAGTCAGCCAGGCGCGCAGCCGATCCGGGCTGCGCACCCACCAGAGCGCACAGGAACCATGCTGCTCAACCAATCTGCCGCATGCCTGCGAGGCATCAGCGGGAATACGCGAATTCACACACGACGATGACCGGCCTGCCCATCGACACCTACAGTGAAGCGACAGGCAGAAACGCAAGCGGCAACAGCCGAAAGAGCACCGACCGAAAACCTGCCTGCATAGGCCGGAACGATCAAGTGCTGACTTTTGGGCCGGCGCCTCGGCGCTCGAAGACTCCGGCCCGGCCAGCGGTGCTTTACCACCGCCGTGGTTAGCCGCATTCTGCAGCCCAGACTGGAGTGCAGCGGCATGCCAGGCGCTGAGCTGTCGAAGTTTTGATGACGCGTGCACGGACTACGCTAAGGGCTGAACGGCGAATGTCAGAAAGCCTTGCAACAGAAGGCTCCGCCGACGAGAACAGGTCGGTCATCTCTCGCCTTTAGACGAGAGACGCAGGCCCTTTGCCGCCCCGCGGTGTCTGTCACGGGCCGGTCGTTGTTGGCAAATGATTCGCGGCAGTTGGTACGTGCTGGAGCATCGAGCAGCGTTATCGTCCGATCTGATATCCCTGCTGCCGCAGGCGCCGCGCCCAGCTGTAGACCGTGTGGACGGGGACATCGAAGTGTTCCGCGAGGCCGTTGATGCTGCCCATTTGCCGGTACGCGCCCATGATGTCTGTGGCTTCGGGCATCCGCCTGTAGGTCCGGGTGCCAGGCTTGGCGGCTGCTTTACTGGCAGCTGTCTTTTGAGGGCCGCGGCGCTTCTTGACTTTTACGGATTTGGTGGCGGCGCGCCTGCTTACCTTCTTCGGCACTTCATTGGTTTGGGTGTTAAGTGAATCGGAATCCCCGGTTTCCACGAGTGGTTTATCTTCTGCGAGCGCATCGGCAAGCCAGGCTAGCGCGCGCCGCCGGCTCGCGAGCGACAGTGGTTGCAGCGCTTGATATGCCGCTTCCAGAGCAGCAAGTTCCGATAGCCTCATGAATGCCTCCCTCATGATTTCATTCACGATCATCCTAGCCAGCAACAACCGAAGTCAATCAGCGGGCATCCTGAGCTATCAAATCGACCCTCCATTCCCCGAGAGGTCCGTAGGTCCAGGACTTCGCAGGCTGTATTGGCGAAGCGCACCGCCTAGCCGATAGGAACTCAATGCCCAGAATTCCGCGCCGCAAGGCCTCACCAGCGCCCGTCTCTGGCCAAGGCCCACTGTCCGGCCATCGATGGCGCACCATCCGGTCTGCTTATAAGGAGCACCAGCAATAGAGGTGTTTGTCTTCCGCGATGGCCTTACGCGCCAACGCGGTCAGTTCTGCGAGTACGTGCGCCAAATCGGATGGATCGGCGCGGCCACCGAACTCCTCGGTGAGCGCCCACGGTGGTGCGACCCTGGCGGCATCTACCTTGGCGAGCAATTCGACTGCCAGTCTGGTGTAGACGATGACGAACGGGCCCTCGCCGTCATCATCGTCGGCTGGCCAGACCAGCTCATTTGCCATGAGGTCAACAGACCACGGGACACCTTGCGACAACGCGACGGCTTGCCCTAGGCCGACGGTGTAGTCAATGCCCTTAGCATCCACGCCTTCGCACAAGCCAGCAATGACCGGGCTTTGGCCACTGTGCTCGTCGAGCAGCTGCCTCATCTGTGCAGGCTCACCGCACAGGAAGTAGTCATAGAGCACACCCATCGGTGCATAGTGCGGCAGGCGGGCCAAGAACTCAACCTTTGGAACCGCCAGGTTGGTTTGGCGCCGCCCGCGGTCGTCAGCGGTATTGCACTCGATATCCAAACGTGGCTGAGACGATATCGGCCGCCGCTATCGAAGGAGCAGGTTTCGCCTAGCCGTTCATAGGGGATCAGTGTGGCTTCGCCTTGGATAGCCCGCGCTGTCCTGTACACGAACGTGAGCAGAACACTACCTATGACGACGTTTAACGGGATGGTGATTGCGGGGTGCAGCGTCACGAAGGTTGTAGGGCATAAACGATGCCAAGGCCGATCAAAGCGATGATCGCCAAAAGCGCACCGGCGATGACCGGCTGTGTTGGCCGTGATGCTGACGCCAAACGCCACAGCATTGCGGCTGCCGCAACTTATGCGAGTACGGTGCTGACCGTAATCCAGACTGGTACGGCAGGAAGCATCAGATTCGACAGTACCGGGATAGCGTTGAGGCCGATCAGGGCTGCAAGGATTTTGAGCTGGGTCGTTGGTGCCCAAAGGCCACGCCGCTGCGGTAGGGGTTGCATCGGTGGCACGTTAACGTGCTGCGTCCGTATCAATCCAGCTGCTGTCGCGTCCCGTTGCACCCGGCGATAACGGCACTCCGGTCCTTCATCTCCCTGCATTGGAGAGCTGGTGCGGCGTAACTGTTCGCTAGTCCAATTAGGACTGCTAGTGGATGCACCAACGGATCTGGCTATTGAGTTCGCGCTGTCCAAAGGGTTTTGGCCCGTGCGGCCACCGCTATCGGTGATCGCAGGAGCGGTTCGGCTGATGCGCACTTCCGCCACGACACACACGACCTCCGCCAGATGCGAAGCGTCTTCGAACACTTGCGTTCCAACAATCCGGCCCTTCGAACAAGCCTGGCGTGGCTTCCTGACGAAATAGGATTGGCCGGCCAGCCGGTTTGGCGGCGGTAGCTCCGTCGACCATTACCTAGCGTGCCGGTGGCTGCTGCTTAAGTTCGGGGGCTGCACTTCCACGACGATGCCGGGCCTTCGGCCAGCCTGCTCCCTTGCTACCTGCGGATCAAACTCGACCCACCACACCTGCCGCGGGGCGAGCTGGACTGCTAGGGCTCACTCGCTAACCTGCGTGTCCAGCTCCGCCCACTCGCGGGCCTCGGCTTGGTAGGCGGCAAGCTGCTCTCGATCTGCCTCTATGCAGGAGGATGCGGGTTAGCGCTAGCGGCCAGTGGCGCCTCCACCTTGGAGACGCCGAGACCAGCCGCGCGGCGGGTCTTTACCCCGAAGCGCTGGCGTTACACAAGCGCACTATCGAGCTGGCCTGCAAGCTCGGACGGCCGTACGACGAGAAGCTTGCGCAGGAGGCGTCTCAGGCACTCGCGAAGCGCTAAGTGTTCGGGTTGTATTAACTCGTCGTGACACACGCATCCGGGCATATTTTTTGGGCCGAACCTGAGCTAAATTCGCGCTGTGGAGGTGCGCATACTCGGACCCATCGATCTATTGGCTGGTGGCAACCGGGTGCACCTCGGCGGCCAGCGGCAACAGATCGTGCTTGCCATGCTGGCATTGGAGCTGGGCCGGGTCGTCCCTGTCTACAGGCTGATCGATGCGATTTGGGACGAGTCGCCACCGCAGACAGCCCGCGATCAGGTGCAGATCTGCGTTTCAGGGCTCAGGCGCAAAATGGCGGTGGATGACCCCAAGGCGATCACCACCCATGCTTCCGGGTATCAGCTGAGGCTCAAGGCAGAGGAGCTTGACCTCGGCGTATTTGATGTGCTGAGTACGGCGGCCAAAGATCAGATCGCGGAAGGTGACCTCAGTGCCGCCGCGCAGAGCCTGCGAAATGCCGAGGCGACGTGGCGTGGGTCCGCATTGGACGGACTGCCCGGCCGAGTTATGGATGCGGCCCGGGCGCAATTGCATGAGCGGCGGATGGCGGCCACGCAGGAGCGGATTCGCGTCGAACTCGCCCTGGGGCGCCATCACGAGGTCATCGCGGAACTGATGATCCTGGTAACGGAGCATCCGCTGCGGGAACAGTTTCACAGCCACCTAATGCTGGCGCTGCACCGGGCTGGCCGGTCCGCCGAGGCGCTGGAGGCGTACCGGGTGAACTGGCGAATCCGCACAACCGAACTGGGTATCGATCCGGGCGAAGAGATAAAGCGGATAGAGCAGGCCATTCTCAGCGGAAGTCCCATCCTTGACCTGCCGGCCAATGCCGTACGCGGCGAAGCTGCTCAGGCGCCAGCCGCCGGGCACAGGGTACCGCGTCTGCTGCCCCGGGACACGGCGGATTTCACCGGCAGGCAAAAGCTCGTCACCGAGATAAGAGATCTGCTCGGCCCGGCCATGCCGGATGCGCAGCCGGTTCGGGTAATCGTCATCTGCGGTCCCGGAGGCATCGGTAAGTCGACGCTGGCCATCCACATCGCACACGAACTGCGCGAGAACTATCCCGACGGCCAGTTGTTCACCGAGCTGCGTGGCAGCAGCACCGATCCGCTGTCGCCGGCTCAAGCGCTGGCCAGACTACTGCGTGCGCTCGGCGTCGCGGGACAGGCCATTCCCGATGGCGTGCCGCAACGGGCGGAAATGTTTCGGGACCGGCTAGCCGAACACAAGGTCATCATCGTGCTCGACGACGCGATGGACGCCGCACAGATTATGCCGTTGCTGCCCGGCAGCTCGAGTAGCGCTGTGCTGGTGACGACCCGGGGCTCACTAACCGGTGTGTCCGGCATGCACCAGGTCAACGTCGAAGTCTTTCAGATGGATCAGTCGCATCAGCTGCTGAGCAGAATCGCAGGCGAGGACCGCATAGCCGCCGAGCGGGAAGCGGCTACGGAGCTAGCCAAGCTGTGCGGGCACCTGCCGCTCGCCCTGCGTATCGCCGGGGCCAGGCTCGCCTCGCGTCCACATTGGACGGTGGAGCAGCTCGTGTCCAAGCTGGCGGACGAATCACGCCGGCTTGACGAACTGGTACACGGGGAGCTGCAGATCCGGTCCAGTATTGAATTGAGCTATACAACCTTGGACGAACGCGGCCGTCAGCTGCTGCGATTGCTGGCCATTATGCGGCCGGGCGATTTCGCCAGCTGGGTGGCGGCACCACTGCTGGACTGCTCGCTGGAGATCGCCGAGGAGGAGCTGGACCGCCTGGTCGACGCACGGCTGCTGGAAGCCGCGGTGCCGGTGCCGGGACAGGCGGCCCGGTACCGTTTTCACGAACTCGTCCGCGTCTTCTCGCGGGAGCGGCTCTCGGCCGACGATCCGGTGGCGGTAAAGGACGCGGCGAACCGCTGCCTGCGTACCTGGATGACTTTGGTGGAAGAAGCGCACCGCAGGGTGTACGGCGGGGATTACACCGTGCTGCATGGCAACACGCCTCGCTGGCCGTTACCGCGCAAGCTGCTGGACCGGTTGCTCGTGCGGCCGATGAGCTGGTGGGAAAGCGAACGGGAGGCCGTGGTCGCGGCGATCAGGCTGGCCGCCGCAGAAGGTCTCGATGACCTTTGCTGGGACCTGTGCATGACCACCGTGACACTCTTCGAAGCACGCGGATACTTCGATGAGTGGCGGGAGTGCGCCGAGATCGGCCTACAGGCCACCCGGCGGGCGGGTAACCACCGCGGTGAGGCGGCCATGCTGCACACACTCGGGGCGTACCAGCTCGCTCAACAGCAAACCGCCAAGGCAGAGACATATCTGCAGCAATCGCTACGGCTGTTCGAGTCGCTTTCCGACCGGCACGGTCAGGGCCTGGTCCTGCGCAATCTCGCTTATCTGGACCGGATTCGCAACGACGTGTCCTCCGCCGAAAAGCGTTACGGACTGGCGCTACGGGCTCTGCGCGAGGTGGGGGACCGGGTCGCTGAGGCCCACGTCCTCAGTAACCAGGCGCAGCTCAGACTGGCCGACGACGATCTGGAAGGAGCCCGGGCGCTGCTTGATGAATCGCTGGCGATATGCAAGGCGGTTGGCAGTCACCGGGTGGAGACCCAGGCGCGGCACCGGCTCGGTGAGTTGCTGCTGCAATGGGGAGATCTCGACGCCGCCGAGGACGCGTTTCACTGGGTTCTGCGCCGTGTACGCGATAGCGGCGACCGGGTCGGGGAGTCCTACGCGATGCTCGGCCTGGGTACCGTTCACCAGCGCCAGCAGCGCGAGGATCCGGCGGAGCTGGTGCTTTCCGAGGCGATCCGGCTGGCCCGGCAACTTGGCGAGTTCATGGTCGCGGCCAAGGCCACCTACACCCTCGGCGAGCTCGACCGAGGGCGGCAGCGATGGGAAGGGGCGGCGTCGCACTTCGCCGCTGCGGAACAGATGTTCGCCGATATTGGGGCGATCGTATGGCGGGCCCGGGCCATGGCCATGCTGTGTGAGATGCGGATGCTGCTTGGTGACAGTCAGGGGGCGGCGGAAGGCGCCGCACTGGGGCTGGCGATGCTGTCGCGAGTGGACTCGGCGGAGGCACTTCGGATTCGGCAGAGCTTGCTGCGATTGGGTCAGCAGTTGCCGGAAGGCTGAGGATCATCCCCAGTTGGTCTCGTCCATGGTCATCGGAGTTTCCTCTCGGGCTGGGATCGTCTGTCACCCTCATTTCCCGGCCCGCCGCCATTCACCAGCCATCAATTGACCATCGTCGCTGTCTAGGGCTCACGATGGTCATCTGATAGCCGCCGGTTGGGCGGTCTTCGCACGATCGGCCCATGACGATCAAAGCTGCTCAGCTCATCGATGACGAGCTGGCTGAGCAATTGTCCAGTTGCGACGTGGTGGCGCTTTCGCGTCACGCGCTGATCAGCCGGGCCAACTTCGGTCCGGGAAAGCCAGCGCCACCAAGCGATATCGAGATCTGTGCCGCGGCGATCGCGGCGGCCGGCGAGCTACTCACGCCGGCTCCCCGCGTGGTCGGCGTTCTCGGTGCGGGTATGCCCGCCCGGATTCTCGTCGCGTTGATGATTCGCTACCTGTCGAAGCTGTCGCACGTGGCGGTCTTCGATGGCGATGCCCGGCTCGCCACATCCCTGGTGGACTGTTGTGCCGCCTTGCGGCAGTCGCGAGGTGTCGTGGTCGCGGCCGCCGAAAACGCCCGCGACGCGGTGATGGGCGCCGAATTGGTGTTCTCCACTTCTTCAAAAGGCAAAGCCTTCCGGGTACCCGCGGAGTGGCTCATTTTTGGCGCGGTGCTGATCGAAATGACGGCCCCGGCCACCCCAGAAGCCGGCCCCGACGGGTTTGACCGGTCTTTCACCTGGGATCAGCTGGCGGAAATGTTCGCTGGCCAGCGCCCTGGACGGTTGCACGCCGACGAGCGCGTGCTGGTGCGATTGGACGGTGCGCGATGAGCGCGATCATGACCCAAACCATGGCTGGCAGTGTGGCCAGTCTCTCGCAACTGATCGACGAACTGCCCCAGCTTCCCGGCGACACCGACTTCGGTGCCGACATTAATGCGGCACACCAGATTCTGTTCTCCGACGCACCCGAATCCGACAAGCGCAAGGCGCTGCTCAAGTGGACCGGGCGCTGGCAGCCCTGCCTTTTCGGGAGGCTGGCCTCGCACGCGGAAAAGGGCATGGCCGCCTCCAAAGGTTTGTACGCCCACCTGTGCTGGCTCGACGAGGAAGACATCAGCCGCGGGGCCGAACACGTGAGTTCCAAGATTCAGCGCGGCCGCCGGGAGTGGAAGGATCTCGCCGAACGGGGCGAGGCAAGCGGATTCCTCATCATGTTCAACAGCCGGCGTCTCGCCTACGCGGCGCCGAGCAAAGAGCTTGTGCAGCTGTGCATCGAGCTTTCCAACCTGTACCTGATCGAGCACGTCCCGATCCAGGCTGATGTGATTTACACCGAAGCGGTACCGCTGCGTAACGCCGAAGGACAGCTACAGCTGTTCAAGGCTGGCTGCAACATCTTCTACACCGGGGCGCACCGCACCCGTAACCACGACCGGCGGCTGCCCGGCGGGCTGATGTTCTCGATGAACTCACCCGGACACTACGCCCAGTCGCTGGCGCTACGTGGAGTGTCCACCTTCGACGACGCGCTGGAATTCGTGCGCGACACCGCTTTCCGGTCTATCGGCAACGGCGGCCTGGGCGCTGCTGAGGTGGAAAGCCAGAGCTGGCATAACAAGCGCATCGACAGCGACCCGGCCGGCGTCTGCCCGGTACGCAAGCTGCCCTCGTATGTGCCGGAAAACTTCGATCCCACCAGGTATTCGGCGTTGTACCACACCGATGTGCTCGTCCCGACCGACGCCACCTACGACGGCCGCCTGGTGCAAGGGTCCTATGAGGACAATGACGAACTCGAAATCTGGTCCCACCTGATCCTGGACTACATCACCGACAAGGTCTTCCCGCCCGATCACCTCAACTACGGGCTGTTTCACGGTCAGCCGATCGACGAATGCAACAAGTACCACAACCCCTGGCCAGCCCGGAAAGCCTCCAACACGGAGCTCTTCGAGTACTGAGAGGCGCGTGCGATGACTCGTTTTCTGATGTGCCCTCCGTTTCATTACGAGGTCAGCTACTCCATCAACCCCTGGATGAACGTGACCGTTGACGTCGACCATGATCTGGCCAAAAGCCAGTGGTTCCGGCTCTTTGGCGCGATCGATGCCTGCGGCGGTTCAGTGGAGCTGATCGATCCGGTGGAAGGCCTGCCGGACATGGTGTTCGTCGCCAACGGGGGCTTGATCGACGGCGAGGTGTTCCTGCCGTCGTCGATGCGGCATCCGCAGCGGCAGGGCGAGAAAACCTACCTGTGCGACTGGTTCGCCGAGCGGGGCTGGAAGGTGCTTGAGTCACCGGTTGACTGCCAGGAGGGTGCTGGCGATGCCCTGGTATTCAACGGGAGACTGGCCGGCGGGCATGGGATGCGCTCACAACGCAGCGCATACCCCGCGATCCATGCGCAGACCGGCTGGGACATGCGGCTGCTGCGGCTCATCGATCCGCGTTTCTATCACCTCGACATCGCCTTCTGCCCCTTGAACAATGACAGCGCACTGATCGTCCCGGCCGCGTTCGACGCGGCGTCACTGACGGTCCTGCGCGAGCTGGTACCCGACCCGATTGAGCTGACCTTGCAGGAAGGCCTGGCCTTCAGCGCGAACTCGGTCGTAGTCGGCGACAGCGTCATCATGTCGGCCTGCTCCGAACGGCTGCGGCATCTGTTGCGCCAGCGTGGTTTCGACGTACTTCTGTGCGACATGAGCGAGTTCGTGAAAGCCGGCGGAGGCTGCCGCTGCCTGACTCTCGCCCTTGACACCACCATCGGAGAGGCGGCTCTGACATGACCATCGACGACCTTCGCTCAACACCGTACCTGGTGCTTGACACCGACATCGCCGCCCGGCAGTACCGGCGGCTAGCGAAAGCCTTTATGGGTACCCCGATCATGTATGCGGTGAAGGCGAATCCGGAGCCGCAACTGATCCAGCGGCTCGCCGAAATGGGCGCCTCGTTCGACGTGGCGAGCCCCGCCGAAATCGACCTGTGTGCCAAGGAAGGCGTCGAACCGGAACGGCTGTCCTACGGCAATACTGTCAAGAAGGCGGCTGACATCGCCTACGCTTACGAGCGCGGCGTGCGACTATTCGTCTTCGACAGCGAGGCCGAACTGGAGAAGCTGGCCGAACACGCCCCAGACGCCATGGTGTTCTGCCGGATTCTGGCCAGCAGCGACGGAGCGCGCTGGCCGTTGAGCCGAAAGTTCGGCTGCGCACCGGAAATGGCAGTGTCGTTATTGGAGCGAGCGGCGGCACTGGGTCTGGACCCGGTCGGCGTTTCCTTCCACGTCGGGTCACAGCAACTGGACCCGTCGCGGTGGGAACCGAGCATCGCTCAGGCCGCGCTGGTGTTCGAGTGGTTGCGCCAAAAAGGAATCCACTTGCGCCTACTCAACGTCGGTGGCGGGTTTCCGGTGACCTACCGCGAACCGGTCGCGCCCATTGAGTGTTACGCAGCGGCCATCTACGGTGCGGTACGGCGCCACTTCGGCGCGCACGTACCAGAAGTGGCCATCGAACCGGGCCGCTACATCGCGGCGGACGCCGGAGTGCTTCGGGCGCAAGTCGTTCTGGTATCCCAGAAATCCGCTGACGATGACCACCGCTGGGTATACCTCGATGTCGGCCGCTTCGGTGGGCTCGCTGAGACCGAAGGTGAAGCCATCCAGTACCGGATGGTCACCGGCTACGACGGCGAGCCTACCGGGCCTGTCATGCTGGCCGGCCCAACCTGCGACAGCGTCGACATCATGTATCAGCACGCCGGCTATCAGCTTCCCCTGTCACTGCGGCCAGGGGACTACGTGGACATCCTCGGTACGGGTGCCTACACCGTCACCTATTCCTCCATGGGCTTCAACGGCTTCTCGCCACTGCCCACGTTCTGTCTGGGAGGCAGCTCATGTTGAGTTCACTTCGGTTCAATGGCCGCGTTCTCGTCCTCGGGTGCGGATCGGTTTCCCAGTGCCTGCAACCATTGCTGCTGCGGCATCTGGACATGGACTTCACCAAACTGACAGTCATGGACATGGCCGACCTCGGCGGGTCCATCCCGGACACTCTGGCCACCGGTGCGAAATTCGTGCGCGAGCAGATCACGCCGGAGAATCTCTCCTCTGCTCTCGGCGCACACCTGGGTGCTGGCGACCTGCTGATCAACCTGAGCTGGAATATCGACACCGGTGACATCATCGAGTGGTGCCAGGACCATGGGGTGCTCTACGTGGACACGTCGGTGGAGATGTGGGATCCCTACGCCGGCCAGGCCAGTACCTCGCCACAGGACCGTACGCTTTACGCCCGGCACATGAAACTGCGCAAGCGCGCGGCCGCCTGGAAACCCGATGGACCAACCGCTGTCGTCGAACACGGGGCCAACCCAGGACTGGTCAGCCATTGGACGAAGGTGGCGCTGGAGGACATCGCGAAAGCGATCCTTAAGGAGTCTGCTGATCTCGATGCCATGCGGCGTACCCGGCTTGAGGAAGCGCTCGCTGACTTTGACTACGCTCGGCTCGCCATGGAGACCGGTACGAAAGTCATCCATATCTCCGAACGCGACACCCAAATCGCTTCGCAGCCAAAGAAGGTAGGCGAATTCGTCAACACCTGGTCGGTCGAAGGGTTCTACGAGGAAGGCATCGCCCCGGCGGAACTCGGCTGGGGCACCCACGAACCTACGCTGCCACCCGGCGCGTTCGAGCACGCCGAGGGTCCGCGAAACCAGATCTGCCTTGCCCGCACCGGCATCACGACCTTCGTGAAATCCTGGGTACCTGTCGGCGGCCCGATCATCGGCATGGTGGTGCGGCACGGCGAGGCGTTCACCATCAGTGACAACCTCACCGTATGGTCGGATGCGCGGCCGGTCTACCGGCCTACCGTTCACTATGCTTATCTGCCAACGGATGCGGCCATGGCATCGTTGCACGAGTGCCGGATGCGTGGGTACGAGTTGCAGACCGATCAGCGCATCATGAACGACGAAATCACCGAGGGGATGGACGAACTCGGCGTGCTGCTGCTCGGGCACGATCTCGGCGGCTGGTGGACTGGATCGCAGTTGGACATTCACGAGGCCCGCGACCTGGTACCACACCAGAATGCGACCACCCTGCAAGTCGCCGCCTCGGTACTTGGCGCCGTGTACTGGATCGTCGCCAATCCGCGCCGTGGCCTATGCGTCCCAGACGACCTCGACCATGAAGAGGTCCTGGCCGTCGCGGCGCCCTATCTGGGACCGTGCCCGTCCATCTCGACCGACTGGACGCCTTCCGCGCACGATCCGTTCGCCGCCTTCCAGCCGGCGAGCCCTTCTAGCGAGCCGTGGAGCTTTGTCAACTTCCTGGTAGCGCAGTGATGAACGCCATGCCGCGATTGGCCTTGCTGGGAGCCGTGCTTTGCTGGGGCGGCTCGACAGCGGTCACCAAGTACGCGCTCGGCGGCTTTCCGCCCATGACGTTGCTCCTCATCGAACTGGTCGTCGCCAACCTGATCCTGTGGCCGCTGCTGATCATCCGCAAAGGCCTGACCCGGCCAGACCGGCTGTGGCGCTTCGCCTTGCTCGGGTTCTTCGAGCCGGCACTTGCTTACGCGGGGCTCAATCTCGGCCTCGTGCACACCACTGCCGCGAACGCGGCACTGCTCGCCAGCCTTGAGGCAGTGTTCGTCGTCCTGCTCGCGGTCTGGTTCCTGCGTGAACGAATGTCCCGGCGCGCCATGGCCGGGGTGGCCCTCGCGGCCGCCGGAGTCGCTGTCCTGCAAGGAGCCCGGCCGATACTCGCCCTGGAACTGGGCGACGTCCTGATCGCGGGCGGCGCCCTCTCAGCGGCCATCTACGTCGTGATGGCCAGCCGGATGGCGTCCAGTGTGGACCCGATTACCATGACCTGCTACCAATTCGGGTTCGGGCTGATCTTCGCGACACCTGTCGTGGCATCGCAATGGCTGACCGGCCAGGAGCTCTTGGTCCTCACTGTTTCACCGGGTTACTGGATCACCGCGATACTCGCCGGCACCATGGCTTTCGTGGCCCCGTTCCTGCTCTACAACTACGCGATTACCGTGGTCCACGCCAGCACAGCTGGCATGGCACTCAATCTCATTCCGGTCTTCGGCGTCCTGGCCGCCGTAATCGCCATCGGCGAACGCCTTACGGCAGGCCAACTCCTCGGCGCCATCCTCATCGTCGGCGGCCTGATGATGTTCACCGCTCCGTCGAAGCAGGCTTCAGCACCGGCGGCGGCCGCACCAGCTTGAACAACAGCGTGTGCGGTGCCCGCCCGATATTGCGCGCGGGCACCGCAGCGGCTAGCGGCTATGCTACGACTTCCAGGAACCACTTCGGATGATTTGCGAGTTGAGCCGGAACCCGACCGTGCACTCGACGATCCGGTCCTTTATCTGAACCTTGGTGGAAGCGCCGGTGATCGAGGCTCCGAGGTCTTTCGCGAGCTGTTTGAGCTGTGACGCCACGGGTCTAAGGCCGTCCAGGTACCGCCTACGTCATCACCGCAACGATGTGGACAGCCGGGCAATCCGTCGCCGTCCTCGTCGATCCTGCACGGCTCAAGAAATTCCTTAGCCCGGATAGCCCCACGCTCGCCAGCAGCTGACACGCGCGCAGCTTCGCCACCCCCTGGGCGATCACAGCAAACAAAGGACGCAGCCGAACAGCACACCACGGCACCGGCTGGCGAAGGGGCATTGGTGCACGGATTCGGTGCACGCAGGCGCCTGCGCCTTTCGGCACGGGCGGCCGACGGCTGGCAGCCTTACGTTTGGCAGGATCGCTAGCCGGGGGAGTACAGCACGTAGTGTGGCCACGGCCAGCATATAGTGGTTTCATCCACATTGCGTTAACCCCAGATCGGCTTGACGAAACTTCAGGCGAGCCAGTCATGCCCGTGGCGCTGCGGTCCGCCCACGAATCGTCACGGGCGCCGCGCAGGTTGCCTCTGCGACACATCCCACAGTTGCCTGGACGAGACTTCACGCCGGTGCTTGCCCACACGAGGTTTTCGAAACCGCGGCCAGTCCCGGGCACTCCGGCGATTCGTCTTACCACCGCAGACAGTGGTCTCTAGATACTCGTATTCGTGTGCCTGGAGTGACACCGCCCAACGGCCAGCCAGGTCTGAGCCTGTCTACCCTGATCGAACTGTGATGTCCGTGGGCGAGCGCGCCGAACGCTCGCCCACGCCGCGCATAGTGCAGGTGTCGCGGCTATCCGCGCCGTGATCGTTCGACAAGGGACTTGCGGCGCTTCGGCAGGACATGTTGCGGCAACGGGGCTTTGCTCTATAGCCATCTGGTGAAGACGGTCAGGTCCGTAACGCCACCCGGAACAAACCACTTTTTACTGTTACGGTCCCACCTGGCGCCGAGTTGCTTAGCTTCATCTTTCTCCGCATAAGGCACATTGAGGTACGTGGCTCCTTGCGCGGCTTGTGCGAGCATTGACCGAGGTTGCGTGGGATTGGCTCGTTCCACGATCCGCGAAACCTCGTGGCAAGCCGATGAGCTGGCGATACGCATCATGAGTTCAGTGGATCTGGTGTGCTGGAACAGGTTCAGGGATCCATGCCAAAGAACGTCATCGGCGATGACGACTTTCTCGTGCATCTGATCGCGATGGCTCATAACGCAGCCTATTTTCGCGAGTGTCTGGATGTGCGGGCCGTTATCAGGAGTTTGGTTGCCATCCCGACAGTGCACCGTCACGGTCACCCCGCGTAGTACAGCGGAACGAAGTGTGTCGGCCCAAATCTTTACTCGGCCGCCGTTGAGGAATGCGCAATAGACGTCTACACGATGGGTGGCACGGTCGATGTCCCAACGTACGGCCATATCGGTTTCGTCCGCAGGGAAGAACGCAGGCCGTTCTAGTTCGTCTGACTCAAGCAAGGCGAGTTCTGAGGCTGCCCTGATCGGGACGAGGTCTGTCATTGACAGCCAGTGACCGTGGGAGGCGACATGATCCAGCATCATCCGCACTTCGCTTGCCGGCCCTAGCTGTTCATACAGCAGAGCTCGGTCAGCCAGCAGCACTAGATGATCGCGAGCCCTGCTCACGGCGACGTTCAGCAGCCGGCAGGTTTGCGAGTCGACACCCTGAGTGTCAAAGAACCGTCCGATGTCAGGTCGCGCGCCCACTACGGTATCCAGCAGGATGATCGGGCGTTCGCTTCCCTGGAATCGGTGAACTGTGTCTACCAGATCGCCGTAGCCCTCGCCGAATCGTTCCTTTAGCCTGCTGCGCAAAAGGGCGACCTGGTCGTTGTAAGGCGCGATGATTGCCAATGTGTCTCCGGGGCTCCGCTCTGGATCCCGGCGGGCAGGAAGCACTTTGTCATGCTGGAGTCCACGGACGATTTCGCGGATGGCAGCTGCATGAACCTCGTTGCCCCAATTACGCCGGGGACCACGGACGTTGTGTCCGCTGGTGTCCAGTAGTACAAGCGGCGCCTGAAGAAGCGGCGACCTTTCGATGGAGCTGGTTTCATCTCGCCCCACCGTGAGTGGCGCGTCCGGGTAGGCGATCGTGTTGATCACCTCGCAGATCGAGCGACGCATCCGATACTGGGTGTCCAGCCGGACAAGCCTGCGGTCGGTCAGACTGGCGATACCGTCAGACGCCACTACACCAGCAGCGCGGAACACATCACGTGCCAGCCAATGCTTGACGAGCAAGCGCTCTTCGTTTGTGGCTGCGTTGTCATCGGCGCCGCCAATGACTGCGGGCAACTGTCTGAAATCGCCAGCGAAGATGAGCTGACCGTTGTCGGGCTCCGCGAGTGTGGCCAAGTAGCATGCGCTCGGAAGGTCTACCATGCCTGCTTCGTCGACAATGACGATGTCCATTGCAGACAGAGGGAGGCGCGATTGGATCGCCTTCGCCACGGTCGTGGCTACTACCTGGCAGCCTGCAGCGACTTGCCGCTCAATTTCCTGGCGATGCGTGGCGGCTTCGGTGATTGCGTTGCCAAGCTGCCGTACACGATGGCGCAGCTGCTCCAGAGTGGACTGAGTTGTGAGTCCCGAGTTGGCCTCCGCTACTTTGGCGATGATGTTCTGGTATCGATCGAGTGCGACTTGATGGACTTGCCTGGCCGCTGCAAGCTGCTGTTCGGATTCGCTGATCTTCCTGACAAGGACTGCCCGTTGCTGTTCAAGGCCACTTATGCCAGCACGACGAAGCTTGCCGATGATGCTGTTGTCGGCAGCCAGATCTTTGATGCGATTGTCTAAGGCCGACAGCATTGGTTGCGCCTGGGCAAGTTCTCTTTGGTGGTGCTCAAAGGCATGTTTGGCTTGCTTGAGAACATGCTCTGCATCGGCGCCTTGCTTGCTCAGCTGCTCGAACCGTTCACGGTCTTTGATGGCAGCGCTCGTCTGGGCGCGCGCCTGGACCATTTGCTGGACTTGCGCGTCGATTTCCGCGGTGCGCCGTGCTACCACCTTGTCCTGCAGTATGTAGTCGCCGTAGCGCTCGTTTAATGACAAACTTTCGATCTCACCGAGGCGTCTAACCAAGCCCGAGGAGAAGCGCGGATGTTCCCGGAGACGGTCACAAATGCGCTCCAACGCTTGGTCTACCGCAACTCGGGTAGGAGCCACAAATAGGACCCGCTTACCCTGACGAACGCTTCCCTCGACGATCGCAGACACGACATCGGTCTTGCCGGTGCCAGGCGGGCCCCAGATAAACGTGATTTCGCTGGCCATCGCGCGCCGTACCGCGTCCTGTTGAGCCGGGTTAAAAGGCTTACCGTTTCCGCCTTCGGCCCAGGGTATTGCAGCTTGGAAATCGGCCACCCTGGTACTGCGTCTGCTAATTAAGGCGATCGGCCGAGTGACCCGACCTTTGTCGCCAGTGCTGGCCAGCAGTTCCATCTGTTTGGCCAACACCTCCCAGGACCGGCCTTCGTCTTCACATAACTCCGCTTGGAAGTCGTTGGCGATGACCTGGAGCGCCTCGGCTGTCACGACTTGCAGAGTCTTGTCAGTCCAAGTCAGCTCAACGACCCGCAGCCACTCTTTGCTGGCTGCGCGTATCAGAAGGTCTCGATCAGCTAACCGAAAACCGCGTGGTGCGGCAAAGTAGTACGCGTACCCGTTGCCCTGGTGCGCCGCAGTCCGCCCCTTCGTCAACTTGACGGTTGGCTGGTCCTTGATTCTTCGTCGCGACGAGGCGGCCTCAATTCGCGCCGCAGCCGCCATTTCCATGAACTCTTTGTGCAGAACCACCTTGTCCCCGTCCGGCGGCATCGATGAAACACTGAACTATACCGTGGTCAATCGACAGATGTCGACATGATTGAGCCCACGAGGCTGCAGGCATCGCGAGGATGATTCACGTACGCGAAGCGTGGCACTGTACGCCGCGCAATTAAAACCGTTGTTGCCAGCGTTGATTAGGCGCTACGCAAAGCGCGCTCGTTTCGTGGCAAACGATTGGTTTGGCACGGCCATCGATGTCAACAAAATGGAGCTCCGCGAGCGGGTCGGCGGTGCTTGCACGGCCTGGTCATAACTGTGGAGCGAACATCCAGGTTTAGAAGCGCGAGCGTGTTCCATCAGCTCCACCCGGTACATAGACCCTGGTGAAGCCCTACTCACAGCTGACGGATGGCCGCCGAGTTCAGCTTGTTGCCAACAGTGAATTCAACCAGCTTCGTAACGTTGTCCGCCTTTGATGGGGCAGCTCCTATCCCAAGTGCGACAGCCATCTTCTTCACATTGGCGGCAGACACGCCTTTGAGTAGTGCCTGAGCGCCTTCACGTGTCTCCATCGAGTCGAGTTGTTCAACCAGCGCAACGATTTCTGGCGCTGGGGCAGGCGGGGGTTTGGGTGCACTCCGGGTTGAGGCACGCTTGGGTGCAGCCGCAGTGGCCAGCAGTAGCGGCTCGCTGGAATCCTTTGGAATGATTGCCAAGCGAGCCGCTCCGGCGGCTAGATCATCGAGATGCTCGGCTGGAAGGAGCGCGAGGAACTCTGCAACCGTGTGGAGCACTGTTAAGGAAAGCTTCTGTACGTCGCTCATGCGGCCAAGGCCCTTTCAGTCTTAAATGCGTTCTCGAATTCGCTAACAAGAGCCATAAGCTCGATCGATATCTGGCTGTTGAGCCTGTGCTTCAGAACCGCCGGCATAGACGTGGGGATGGGGTTGCCGAAGAGGGTGGTGTTATGCCTCATCACGTTGGTAAACACCGGAAGATTAAGCCGCTTCACCCTGTTCATGTATTCCTGCTGCGTCATGATCGGGTGCTGGTTGTAGAACTCGACCATCGTAAAAACCACACCCATGATCTCAGGTGGGGCAATTTTGGCCTTCTTCGTGGATCTATTGTGCAGGCTGACGAGGTCGTGCATCGCGCCATAGAGAAACTCGACGCCGATCGTCGAGAGGTAGTCGGCCCGTGTCGGTACAAGCACGTAATCGCTTGCTATCAAACCGCTTTGCGTCAGAATATTGAAACTTGGAGGGCAATCAATGAGGACGTAGTCGTAGCGAGGAATGGGATCATTCGCCAGCGCGAACCGTAGTGCCTCACGGACTTCGTGAATCTCCGCCTTCATGTCCTCATTGGTCCCACGCAGGTCTGTGGCAAGGTCGAGATCGACGCTCAGCAGACGCAGATGAGAACCGATGAAGTCCAGACTTCCTTTTCCCTCGCCAAAAACGGCGTTGACTACCGCAGGTTTAGTGATGATGTCGGCGAGGGACTTCGTCGGCTTGCCATTGCGGAAGCTATCAAACCATTGCTTGATGGTGTGTCGGTCACGCAACTGTTTGCGCCACTCATCAGGTGTGTAATAACAGAACGTCAAGTTGCTCTGAGGGTCGAGGTCTAACAACAGGACCTTTCGCCCTCGGCGTGCGAGTTCGGCGCCGATATTCGAGGTGAGCGTAGTTTTGCCGACGCCGCCCTTGTAGTTCAGGACCGAAACAATCTTCATCCACCCTCCTTTGCATGACATGCCAGCAGCGCCCAGGAGGCTGGTGCGCGCTCATGACGTTAAGTGCCGCATCGATCGACAGGCACCCACCCTTTCGGCCAGGTTCGACGACAACCAGGTGAATTGGGGTACGCGTTGTGACGAGATGACTACTATGCTCACCCACGACAGGGGCACTCTAATGTGGATCGCCAGCCTCTGCAGATTTGGGAGTCCAAATGCGCCTTGAAGAGCTGGTACCCGGCATCAAGGTGCTTGGAGTAGTTGCAGGTGGACCGGTTGAACTGGTCGCCGTAAGCTCGATATCTCCGGATGCAGTGAAGGTCATCTACACAGCAGGTTCTGAACTACAGCAGCAGATCCTGTTTCGGGTAAATGAACCTCATCTGTCCCAATTGGAGGAACGTCACGTTCCTTACGATGCCAGCCCGGAAGACTTCAAACTTGCGGCGGAAGCCCTCCGCATCCAGACTGCCGCACGCACTGACCCGATGCTCGCCGTGACATCGAGCGCACTTGTCCCACTTCCCCATCAGGTGGAAGCGGTGTACGGCGAGCTCCTGGAGCGGGTTCCGCTTAGATTTCTGCTGGCTGACGATCCCGGTGCCGGCAAGACAATCATGGCGGGGCTGTTTATCAAAGAGCTGCAGCTGCGCGGCGACCTGGAGCGTTGCCTCATCGTCGCGCCGGGCGGCCTTGTCGAGCAATGGCAGGACGAACTCGCCGAACGCCTCGGACTTCAATTCTCCATTTTGTCCAGTGACGACATCGCTGCCCTCGGATACGGTCAGCGCCTCTTCCGCGGCCCGCAGCGGCTGATCGCACGAATGGACCAGCTCGCCCGTAAGGACGCTCTAGTAGCCCAGCTAAGGCTTGCGCGCTGGGACCTCGTGGTCGTCGATGAAGCGCATCGTATGGCAGCACGTTTCGGGCCTCAGCAAAAGGTCATCGAGACGAGGAGATATTCGCTCGGGAAAGCACTGCGAGATACCACCCAGCACCTGCTCCTCATGACAGCAACACCGCATTCGGGCAAAGAGGAAGACTTTCAGCTCTTTCTTCGCCTGCTCGATCCTGATCGTTTCGCAGGCCAGTATCGCGACCAAGTCCACCCAGCTGGTGCAGACGAGCTGATGATCCGGAGAGTCAAGGAAGAGCTGCTGACTCTTGACGGTCGGCCGCTGTTTCCGATGCGCGCTGCTTACACCGTTCCTTATGCTCTGTCGGCGGCAGAGCAAGAGCTCTATGACCAGGTGACGGCGTACGTTACCCACGAGTTCAATCGAGTTGACCAGCTCCGCCAGGAAAACGACGCCCGGGGAAACACCGTCGGTTTCGCTCTGACAGTGCTCCAGCGGCGGCTTGCGTCCAGCCCTGAGGCGATCTTGCGTTCGCTGGAACGCCGACAGGAACGTCTTGAGCGAGCTCTAGCAGAAACTGCCACAGCAGTAAAGCGGAAAGCGTCCAAGTCTCGGTCCAGGGAAATGGAACCCGAGGACGTCGACGAGTATGCCGCCGCCGACCGCGAAACCACCGAAGACGAACTCGCCGACGCCGCGACTGCATCTCGGTCGGCTGACGAGCTGATCCGGGAGATCGCCGCGCTGAAGCTTCTTGTTGAGACCGCCACCAAGGTGCGGAGCTCCGGCATCGATCGAAAGTGGACAGAACTGAAGGGACTGCTGACATCTGCGCCACAAATCAGCGGGCCCGACGGCGATCCACGAAAGATCATCATCTTCACTGAGCACCGAGACACCCTGACCTATCTTGTTTCTCGGATTACTGAGCTGCTCGGGCGAAGAAATGCTGTTGTTGCCATTCACGGAAGTGTCGCCCGCGATGCCCGCAAAGCCATCCAGAATCGCTTCAACAATGACCCTACGTGCCTCATCTTGGTGGCGACGGACGCTGCCGGTGAAGGTTTGAACCTTCAGCGGTCACACCTCATGGTGAACTATGACCTGCCTTGGAATCCCAATCGAATCGAGCAGCGATTCGGGCGCGTCCACCGCATTGGCCAGACCGAGATGTGTCATCTGTGGAACCTGGTGGCTTACGAAACACGCGAAGGTGCCGTATTCAAGACATTACTCGACAAGATCGCTCAGATGAACCAGGCTCTAGGTGACAAGATATTCGATGTACTCGGCGAAGCGTTTGAAGGACAGCCGCTGCAAGAACTCTTGATTGAAGCGATCAGATTTGGCGAGCAACCGCACGTCAAGACTCACCTTTCGCAGATCATCGACAAACGTATCGGCGACTTCGCCAAGAGGCTCGCGGAGGAAAAAGCTCTGCATCCCAACCTCGTTGGCATGTCAGACGTAGCTAGATTGCGCAAGGAGCTGGAGGATGCACGGCTGAGACGTCTCCAGCCACACTATATAGAGGGCTTTTTTCGTGACGCGATGCGCCGGGCCGGCGGCGACGTCAATCCGGCTGAAGCGGGCCGCTTCTCCATTCCACACATACCCACCGCACTACGCGATAGAACGGCGAATTCTGGCTCGCTGCCATTGAGGTACGACCGAATCTGCTTCGACGCGAAGGACGTTGAGGTCACCGGAAAGCCCAAAGCGTCGCTCATTTTTCCTGGCCACACGCTGTTAGAGACCTTGATTGAATCCACCTTGGACCAATACCGTGATGCCCTCATACGTGGCACCGTTCTCGTCGATCGCCAGGACAACAGCGAGGAGCCTCGCCTTATGGTTGCCCTAAGCGAGGAAATCATCGATGGGACGAACCGGGCGGTGGCGAAGCGTTTCGAGTATGTAGAGATGACCGAAGACGGAGAGAGTCGGCCTGGCCCAGCGCCTTTCCTCGACTACGACCGTGTTCGCGAGCAGGAATTCCGGCTGCTGGACGGAATCAAGAAACAAGCGTGGTTGTCATCGGCGGCCAAAACGGCGGAGCTGTGGGCAACTTCATCAAGCCTTCCCGCCTGGTTCGAACAGGTAGCAAGCAGACGTAGGCAGTTTGTAGCTAAAGCCCGCAGCCTCGTGGTCGACCGGCTCAAGCAAGAGATATCGCTCTGGGAACACGAGACAAGCCGCCTTGCTTCTGGTCAATCCTCCACCCAGGGGGTCAGTCTCAGAACCGCCTCGGAGGAGGTAGAGCTCCTGAAAAGGAGACTAGAAAAGCGAACCGCCGAACTAAACGCGCAGGAGCACACCCAAGTCACCCCTCCCGTGGTAGAAGCTGTTGCGATTGTTATACCTCAGGGGTTTTTTGATGCAGCCAGTGGAAAACCCGAGCTGGCCAATTCTCGAGAAGTCGAGATGCGTGCCATCGAAGCTGTTGTTGCAGCCGAGAGGCAACTGGGACGGGAAGCTCAGATCATGCCGCCCAACAATCCCGGCTACGACCTTCGGTCGGTCGGTCCGGAAGGAGCGCTGGTCCACATTGAGGTGAAGGGCAGAGCCGAAGGCGCCGATGACTTTTTCGTCACCAACCGCGAGATCCGGACTGGCCAGAACTCCGATCATTACCGGCTTGCATTAGTGGAGGTGGGTCAGGAGGTCCGGATCCGTTATGTCGACGATCCTTTCGCCGGGCTCGCGGTAACTGCCCTTGTCAATGGCGTTCAATTCAAGTGGGCTGACATGTGGGAGAAGGGAACTGAGCCGCACTGATAGAACGGCTCGCGCCGCGAATCGGACTCCACAGTGGCAATCGTCGCCACGTCGGCGAGCGATGGTGAGGCACTGCATTAGCCTCAGGCGGACCGCAATAAGGAAGGGCTGCTGGAAGCGCTGGGGTTTGGTGACTAGCGACAGGCTCCATAAAGGCGAGTGGCAGTGGCCTACGTTTGAGTAATGTTCAGCGGAACTAGCCGGTAGGCCAGAGCCGAACGGTGACGGCAGGAAGCGCAGGTAACTTCGGTTCCCACGGCCTCTTGCTGTTCTAGATAGACACGACTCGTGCAATTAGGACAGTCTGCAGCTGACCAGCGGAACATGTCAGTAAAGTCCTCTAATTCCTTACGGACGACGTCTGCGTCGAATGCCATGAGGTTGCCTGCTATGCAACGAAAACACTCGCCGCAGGCGCCCGGTGGGTAGCACTCTTGCCAGTCCGTCGCATGTGCCAGAAGATGAAGTGCCGCAGCGTACATCCCCTGCCGCAGAAGAACTCCCTCTGCGCACGTGTTGTCACTACACGGATGAAGCGCAAGGGCGTTTTGCTGCCAGCGGCGGTCGGCCGTCATCGTGCGCTCCGTGCCAAGTGTGACGTCCGGCAGATTCCCCAGCTGTGCATGAAGTAAATGTTCCGCGATTTGACGCACGACCGCCATGTCCGCTCTATTTCCTGTGGACAGGGTTGTGGATAACTGTTCGTGGCGGGGAGAGGTCAGGCGATCTCGGCCTTTACTGATGTAGCCGGCGAAATACTGGGTCTACATGGACGAGAACCCATCGTTTAGCGTAGAAACTGGCTGGGCGCCTCGCTCCAGGTGAGCAGAAGTTCTTCACGTGGCCGGGTGCATGCCACAAACAGAAGACATCGTTCTCGCAACGTGTCGAGCCTATTAGTCGCCTGATCCGTTTCAGGCGCTGTCAGTGAGGCCGGAGCTGGGACCTGACCATCGCTAACTCCGGCGACGGCGACGCAACGAAACTCCAGACCTTTCATCCGATGCATAGTTCCCACTGCCACTGATTCCTTGGTTCCAACGTCAGCAGCTAGTTCAGCGTTTGGGATTCCGACCGCGGACAGGGCCGCGGTGATACGGCCAACGAGCTGACGAGAGCGTGCAGCGATGCCAATCTCCCCTGGAGAAATACCATTGCGTAACCACCGCTGGACTTGGCTGACAATCAGATCCAGCTCCTCCCTAGGGGTAGCAGCACCCTTGACCTGAGGCATGGGTCCGTGGAGAAGTGATCTAAACCCAACGGATGTCTCGACTGCATCGTCCATGTCGTCAATAAGCTGTCCGTTTAGGAGCCCAAGGCTGAATGCAAGGATCTCCGCCGTCGTCCGGTAGTTGAGGCGCAACCGCTCGGAACGCCCGGCCACGCTGATACCCAGGCGCCGCAAGCTGACATGATGATCGTAGATCCGCTGGTGCGTATCACCCGCGATAAACAGGTCGTCGCCCCCTGGCTGAACTGCTGCACGCAAGAGCCGCCATTGCCACGGGCTGAGGTCTTGCGCCTCGTCCACGATCACATGTCGGTATAGCGGTCCGTCCTGTAACAGGATGCTGGTTGCCTCGTCTACCACTCTCTCGTGCGTCCAAAGGTCGCGAGCGCGCAATTCCGAGTTGAACTTCTCCAGTACCGGCCAGATGCGACGTCGCTGGTCCGCGCTCAACTGACGTCCGCGCCCGCGCCTTGCAGTGGATAAGTATGAATCAATATCATCAATTTGCTGAGAGAATGCGATATAGCGCCACTCCTGCGCAAGAAAGGAGGGGGCAAAGTCGAGCTCTTCTGCTTTTGCCAGGCCCTCCCATATAGAGCGCTCGGTGCCTGCGTCAAGGATCCTCACTGAACCATGTCGCTGTGAAACGAGCTGGTTTGCGACTTGATCGATATGACGCACGTCGACTCTTCGCAATAGCTGCGGGTCGTCGATCAATTGCCGAAGACCGTGCTCCAGTTGCTGCGACAACGCCCTTGTAAATGTAGTCAACAGAATTGATTTAGTGTTCGAAGCCCTCTCGGCGAGAGCCTTCGCGCGGTGCAGGGCGACGACGGTCTTTCCTGTTCCAGGGCCACCAGTGATCCGCGCGGATCCCGCGTAGGTGCCGTAGGCGATCCGTTGCTGCATCGGGTGGAGAAATACCCGCCATAGGTCCAATGGCATGCCCAGCAAATCAAGAAGCTCGTCGGGACCGCTGACGGTGAATACTCGATCGGCGGAGCGCTCCACAGCGGCGCTTAGATCCTCAGGGTCGATTTCAGCCGGACTTAGAATCCGATCGGATAGCTCCTGCCACACCTGCTCAGGTGTCATTCCGATCGACAGCCCTGTCAGTACGTCGTACTGGGTCTCAGGAAGGATGGCTCTGGCTGCATGCAGCTGCTCCGCAGTGGTTAGTTCTCGCGCGAAACTGAGGACTTGCTCGTCGATGCCGAGGCGGGCCATGTCTGAATCATTGATCTGATTGAATAGCTTATGAGCCGCGGCCTGGGCCGGAACGTTCATGTCCGAAGCCCGGCTTAGCAGGCCAGCTGAATCCCTAACCTCAATGCCACCAGTCGCCCGATTGACGGTGATCTTGTGTCGCCTGGCCCAGGTGTAAGCATCGTCGTGCGGGAGAACCTTTAGCAGCAGATAAGCGTCTCCAGCCGCTGGCGCTAGGACGATACCGCGCCAGAATTGATCCACACGCACGCTGCGGAGGCTGTCTTCGGCGTCATGAATCTTCTCAAGGTGAATTCCAGCATGCGTGGCCTGTTCGAACTTGCTGAAGATCTCGTAGACCTTTTCCTGGACCGGGCGCTGAAGTCGCGCGAAGTCGCGCAAGAACTCTCGGTCGATGCCCAGAGTGGCCATACGGCCTCCTCGTCCGGTAAGGGGATTGTCCGGCGTTAAGGCGTTTGTCACTGTATTTGACAGCAGCGTAGAGGTTGTCTGTCGCCAACGCCACACCATTGGAGCAGATCTGTAGGCTCTGCGTGGGGTGCGAAGTAACTCAGCGTACTACGTGGGTGGGAGGAAGCGGTCGGTGGACGCCTTTACGGTGCATAAGCACCTAATACGCGATTATCAGCAGTTCACGGAAGGCTTTGTCGACATCCACGATGCCGCCATCCGCGACAAGGTGGAAGCTGAGAGTGCGCGGGGCGCACAGTGGCCCGCACCGTGGCTATCCCTGAATCCATCGTTCGCCCCCGGCGGTGCGGTCGACGACCTGGTCGCCGACGGGATCTTGCATAAGGAATGCGCACGGATTTTCCGAGCACAGAAGCGAGCGTCCGATCCGACCGGTAAACAGATGGTTCTCCATCAGCACCAAGTTGATGCTATTGACGCCGCAGCATCTGGCAGCTCATATGTGCTGACTACAGGTACTGGTTCAGGAAAGTCACTCGCATACATTGTGCCCATTGTGGACCGAGTGCTGCGCGAGGGACCCGGTCGCGGTATCAGGGCGATCGTGGTTTACCCGATGAACGCACTTGCCAATAGCCAGATGGAGGAGCTTCGCAAGTTCCTGCAAGTCGGCTATGACCAGTCGCCGGTGACATTTGCCCGGTATACAGGTCAGGAGTCCCGCGAAGAGCGTGAGCTAGTGCTGTCTGACAGCGCACAGGCGCCAGACATACTCCTGACGAACTACGTGATGCTGGAGCTCATGCTCACCCGACCTGACGAGCGTCGGCATCTTGCAAGAGCGGCGAAAAATCTTCGCTTCCTTGTTCTAGATGAACTGCATACCTATCGCGGACGCCAAGGCGCCGACGTGGCAATGCTCGTCCGTCGAGTTCGTGACGCCTGTGGGGCACAAGACACTCTCCAATGTGTAGGCACTTCGGCGACGATGTCAAACGGCGGAACCCTGTCTGACCAGCAGCGCGACGTCGCCGCCATCGCCACCGACGTTTTCGGAACGATGGTGTACCCGCAACGTGTCATCACCGAATCACTCGTGCGCGCGACCACCTTGCGCGATCCGGATGTTGAGTTACTTGCTGATGCCGTGAATGCCCGCGGCGGTGCGGAGAACGATGATCCCGCGCTCCATAAGGGTTTCGAGGCTTTACGGGAAGACCCACTCGCCTCATGGATCGAGGACACCTTCGGTGTCACTACCGAAGTTGAGAGTGGCCGGTTGATCCGCCGTGTGCCCACGACCGTTGATAAGGCCTCCGAGCAACTCGCCGCCCTCACCGGCCGCAGCCGAGAAGATTGCGCGACCGCGATACGCGCGACCTTGTTGGCGGGCTCGCGGGTAAAAGCTCAGGAATCTGAACAACCGCTATTCGCGTTCCGGCTGCACCAGTTCCTATCCAAAGGAGGTTCGGTTTATCTGACAGCTGAGCCGGTCGGGACGCGGGCGGTGGAAACCGAATATCAGCTTGAGTTGCCTGGCGGCCGGCGGCTGTTTCCTGCGGCCTTTTGCCGCGAATGCGGACAGGACTACCTGCTGGCCGAACGAACGCAGACCGACGGCGCTGTCAGGTTCCGGGCGAGGCAAAACCTTAAGCCCACCCAGGATGGGCACGGCTACCTGTATGTCTCCAGGGACCGCGAGTGGCCAACAGACCCGATCGCCGAGAACAGGCTGCCAAGTTCGTGGCGGCAACCGGACGGAAGCGGCCACCCGGTCGTTCCTGCACGCCGCAAGGACATTCCAGTTCGGCATCGCATCGGTCCGGATGGCTCCGCCGAGGTGGCTCTGACAGCTGGTGACCCAGCGGACCCGCGAGTGCTGGCGGCTTGGATCCCCGGCGTCTTCCGCTTCTGCCTCCGCTGCGGAGTGTCTTACGAGCAGTTCCGCAGTAGTGAGTTTGCGAAGCTTGTGACATTGAATACCGAAGGCCGTAGCAGCGCGATGACAGTTGTTGCGTCGAGCATTGTGCGCACTATGCGCTCCCTGCCTCACGCAGACCTCCCACGCGATGCCCGTAAGCTCCTTACGTTCGTTGACAACCGGCAAGACGCCAGCCTCCAAGCGGGTCACTTCAACGATTTCGCGCTTGTGATCCAGATCCGCGCCGCGCTGCATCGAGCGGTTATGGAGGCGGAGCAAGACGGCGACGGTGGCGTCGACCCGTTAGAGCTTGGCACCGCAGTAACCAAGCACCTTGGGCTGAGCCGCGCAGACTACGACGCTGCGCCCACATCTTTCGACGACCGCCGGGCCAAACGCGCGCTGCGAGGTGTTGTCGAGTACCGAACCCTCCGCGACCTGCAACGTGGATGGCGGGTAACCCTGCCAAACCTTGAGCAGTCCGGACTCCTCATTGTCGACTACCCGCTGATTCAGCCGCTTGCCGCAGCTGACGAACGCTGGCATGAAACCGGCCCGTTGCGGAATATTGAAAACAGCGAACGCGTCGAAATCATGAGAATTCTGCTAGACGAATTCCGGCGGGTGCTCGCGGTCGACGCGGAGGCGCTGGAGACGGACTTTGTCGATCGCCTTCGCCGGGAGAGTCGCGAACATCTTGCCGGACTTTGGGCGCTCCCTGAAACGGAACCTGATCCCACACCCGGCATAGTCATTCCTGGTACCGGCCGAGTTGGCGGCCCACGAAACGCGCTGTATCTGTCCGGCCGGGGGATGTTCGGCCGATGGCTGCGCCACTCCGACAGATTCGGCCACACGCTTTCCACGACTGATGCCGATCTCATCATCGCTAGCCTCCTCAAACTTCTTGCGGATGAAGGGATCCTGACTAGGGTCACCGAAGGGCCGCATACGGGCTACCGCCTGAAGTCATCAGCCATGCTGCTGCGCCCCGGTTCCGGTGAACACGGCGCAGCCGATCCGCTACGGCGCCGTTTCGAGGCCGAAACCAGGCCGCGGGTGGTGGAGTTCTTCCGCGATCTGTATCGCGATACGGGCCATGAACTTGCCGGTCTCCACGCCGCGGAGCACACGGCCCAAGTGCGGCCTGAGGATCGTCAGGAGAGGGAAGCAGCCTTTCGTGGAGAACGCGACAAAGACGTTGCTTTGCCACTGCTGTTCTGTTCTCCCACAATGGAGCTAGGCGTCGACATTTCCTCGCTCAACGCCGTTGGAATGCGAAACGTCCCTCCCACACCGGCGAACTACGCTCAGCGATCCGGCCGTGCGGGCCGCTCGGGTGAGCCGGCGCTCGTCGTGACCTACTGTGCCAGTGGTAACAGCCACGACACCTACTACTTCCAGCGTTCTGAACTGATGGTCGCCGGCCAGGTTCAGCCGCCACGCTTGGACCTGGCGAACGAGGATCTCATAAAGTCGCATATCCAGGCCGTTTGGCTGGCAGAGACTACCGCTGACTTGAAAAGCTCGATGAGCGACGTCCTTAACCTTGAGGCCGAAGGATTTCCGCTCAAGGCCGACCTGGTCGCGAAACTAAAGAATCCAGACGCACGCGAACGTGCTATCCGTATCGCTGGCCGGCTTCTGAGCCCTCTGCGTGGCCTTCTAGAGGCCACCGTCTGGTGGAAGGCAACGTGGCCATCGGACGTTGTCGGTGACGCGATTACCACGTTTGACCGGGCATGTGATCGGTGGCGTGGCCTTTACACGACCACTGTTGCCGAGCGAACAGCGGCATACGAAGCGATGTCTGATGTCTCCTCAAGAAAAAGCGAGCGAGATGACGCGGAGCTGCGTCTGCGCGAAGCCCGGCAGCGCGCAGAGTTGCTGCTTAACGAGACAGACGAAGGTAGTCAGTCTGACTTCTACACGTATCGCTACCTGGCGTCCGAGGGCTTCCTTCCCGGATACTCCTTCCCGCGCTTGCCTCTTGCCGCATACATTCCCGGCTATCGGGGCCGGGGCAACGCCTGGCTTCAGCGGCCCCGTTTTCTTGCGGTTCGCGAGTTCGGTCCGGGTGCGCTGATTTACCACGAGGGAGCGCGCTACCAGGTCAGCCGGATCAACCTGCCGCGCAGCACGGATGCGGAAGCGGCTGGACAGGTTGTCCTCACCGAAGCCCGCATCTGTGAGTCATGCGGCTACCATCACCCGCGCCGGGCGGAAATCGCCGTCTGCGAGTCCTGCGGTACCCGGCTGCCGGATCCATGGAAACACTTGCTTCAAATGCAGTCGGTAGTCACCCGCCGCCGAGAACGGATCAGCTCCGACGAGGAAGAGCGAAACCGGATCGGTTTTGAGCTGCGAACCACCTACAGTTTCGTGCCGCGCAACAACTCTCCTGGACGGCTGGACGCGACAATCAAGAACGCGTCCGGCGAAGCGGTCGCAGAACTGTCCTATGGTGACGGTGCCCAAGTACGGGTAACCAATCTTGGCCGGACATCCCGCCGGAACAAATCCCAGCACGGCTTTTATCTCGATCTCATCAAGGGACGATGGCTCAGCGAACGCGAAGGCGACGCTCAGGACGACTCAGATGAGGACGACCTCGAAGCAGGCTTCGCCGACGTAAAGCGCAAAGAGCGCGTTATTCCATACGTGGAAGATCGCCGTAACATCGTCGTCCTTCGCTGGGTTGATGAGATCACGATCGAGCAGGCGACGACTCTCCAATATGCTTTAGAACGTGGCATCGAAGCGGTGTTCCAGCTAGAGGATTCAGAATTAGCCAGCGAACTGCTTCCTGATGGTGAATCACGTGGCCGTCTGCTGCTACAGGAAGCGGCTGAAGGCGGCGCAGGCGTGTTACGCCGTATTCAGGCCGAACCAGATGCACTTAGCCGTGTATCCGCTGAGGCGCTACGGATCATGCACGTTGATCCTGTCACTCTGTCCGAGCAAGACGATGCCTGTGTACGTGGCTGTTATAGGTGTCTGCTGTCCTTTGGCAATCAGCAGGTCCACGAAATGATCGACCGCCGGCAAGTCATCGCGATGCTGCATGCGTTGACAACCAGCGCGACCAATGCAGTGACGGCGAGCGTCGGACCCGAAGGCGCTACTCCCAGCAACGACTATCCAGGCCGCCTCGGGGTTCTTCTCGGCATAGTGCAAAGTAATGCGCTCCGCTGGCCCACCGAGATTGACACCACATTGGAAGGACTGCATGTGGACCTCGTCTACCACAACGGAAATCACCGTTCAGCTGTGCTGGTTGACTTCGAGCCCAGCCGGTCAGCAGAGATCATTCCACTGGTCTTTGGCGGATGGAACGTGGTGACGATTGCTCCGGGCGATGATCTCAACGCGGTCATTGCTGCCCACCCTGGTGTGTTCGGTGAGGCCGCCCGATGAGTACGGCGGTCGGCGCGCTAGTACGCGCACGTGGACGAGAATGGGTCGTTCTTCCCGGCAGCAGTGATGATTTCTTTATCCTGCGCCCACTCGGCGGAGGCGACGATGACATCGCCGGAGTCTTCGCCGATGAAGGCGTCACTCCCGCCACCTTCGACCGCCCCCGCCCTGATGATCTAGGGGATGATCTGAGCGCCCGCCTCCTGCGGGACGCGCTGCGGATTGGTTTCCGCGCTAGCGGTGGGCCGTTCCGTAGCCTAGCCAGGTTGGCCGTAGAGCCACGCCCTTACCAGCTCGTTCCGCTGCTCCTGGCCTTACGGCAGGAGGTGGTCAGACTCCTCATCGCCGACGATGTGGGTATCGGCAAGACAATCGAAGCAGCCCTCATTGCCGCCGAACTGCGTGAACAGGGAACGATCGACCGATTCGCTATCTTGTGCCCGCCAAGCCTTGCCGACCAATGGCAACAGGAACTTGCCACTAAGTTTGGGATCCATGCTGAACTAGTCCTTCCCAGCACTGTCCGCAAACTCGAACGCGGACTGGAATACGGACAATCCGTTTTTGAGCGGCACGAAGTCACGATCGTTTCGACTGACTTCATCAAGGCCGACAACCGGCGAGACGACTTCCTTCGCGCAGCACCAGAGTTGGTGATTGTCGATGAAGCACACTCCAGCGTCTCTGACGACACAGGCACTGGCGGCCGCGGCCGAACTCAGCGTTACCGTCTGGTCAAAGATCTGGCCCGTCGTACCGATCGGCACTTGATCCTCGTTACCGCAACCCCGCACAGCGGCAACGACACGACCTTCCGCAACCTGATCGCCCTGCTGGATCCAGCGCTCCACGATGCGGACCTGTCCAACGAGGCGGGTCGCCGCCGATTGGCTGGCCACATGGTGCAACGCCGACGTCACGACATCCGAGGCTGGCTGGCGGCGACCAAGTTCCCAACCGATCGCGAAACCATTGAGGACACCTACCAGCTGTCCCCGCAATATCGAGCCCTGTTCGAGGATGTCTTGGCTTACGCAAAGGGTCAAGTCACTGACGAATCCGGGACCAGGGTGCAACAACGGGTCCGGTGGTGGTCGGCGCTATCTCTGTTGCGTGCCTTGGCATCCTCTCCTGCGGCCGCTGCAGCAACTCTTCGGTCCCGTGCGCAAGCTGCCGGGGCGGACACCCCCGAATCCGTTGACAGAATGAGCGTCGGACCGCTTTACGAACTGGCCGATGACGAGTCGGCCGAAGGCAGCGACACACCATTTGGCGCCCTGGTCGACGACCAGCCCAACGCCAGCCCCCAACAGGCGTTGCTAGGCGGCTTCGCCGCAAGGGCGGCAGGTATCGCGACTGAAGCCGAGCCCGCTAGGCGCGAAGAGCAAGACGCCAAACTCGCAGTTCTAGTCAAGACAGTCAAAAAGCTGCACAAGGATGGCTTCCACCCCATCGTCTTTTGCCGCTTCATCCACACCGCCGAATATGTTGCCAACCACCTCCGCGAACGTTTCGCAAAGGCACGCATCCAGGTAGTCACTGGCGAGCATCCGCCCGAAGACCGCGCCGAACGAGTACGCGAGTTCGCCAGCCAGGCGGGGGAGGCAGCCAAGATACTCGTTGCGACTGACTGCCTCTCAGAAGGCGTAAACCTGCAAGAAGACTTCCAGGCTGTCATCCACTACGACCTTGCATGGAATCCCACACGGCACGAGCAACGCGAAGGCCGAGTCGACCGATTTGGCCAGCCTGCCGAAATCGTGCGTGCGGTTACGCTTTACGGATCCGACAACGGAATCGACAAGATCGTAATGGATGTTCTCATCCGCAAGCATGAGGCGATCCGGCGGGACCTCGGCATCAGCGTTCCGGTGCCAGCGAGCACCGAGCAGGTACTCAACGCACTAATGGACACCGTCTTACGATCAGGCCCGGAATTCGTGCAGGACACCCTCTTTGAAATGCCGGGAGAAATCAAGCAACTGGAACTCGACTGGCAGAGCAGCGCAGAAGAGGAACGTAAGGTCCGCCGGACAAGATTCGCGCAGGCATCGATCTCCCCAGACGAGGTACAGAACGAGATCGACGCGTACCGGCGAGCACTCGGCACTCCTGACGATATCGCGGGCTTCGTCCGTACCGCGCTAAAGGAAAGTGGGGCAACGGTCTTGCCCCACGAAAGCGGCGGTCTTCTCCTGCAACCTCAGGGACTCCCCATTGGACTCCTGGACGCACTTGGCCGACCGAATGCTCCAATCCCGTTTATGCCCGATCTGCCAGCAACCCGTGGTTCTGCAGTCCTCCAACGCACCGATCCCCGCGTTGCCGCTATCGCCCGCTACGTTCTCGATGCCTCACTGGACTCCTCATTGCCTGCATCAGCACGCCCAGCGCGGCGCTGCGGATTGATTGTCACGAAGGCTGTCGACACTGCCACGATCGCTTTACTGGTGCGCTTTCGCATCCACCTCACGCTGCCTGGACGGGCAGGTCCGCATGCTCAAGTCACTGAGGAAGCCCGTGTTCTAGCATTCACGGGCTCGCCCACAAGCCCCACATGGCTCGACCAAGCCTCCGTCGACCGGCTTCTCGCTGCGAAACCTGATGCCAACATGCCGCCAGACGTGGCACGTAACATGATGACCCATATTCTTGCCTCAATTGACACAGTAACCCCGCACCTCGATAAGCATGCTCGATCGCTTGCAGACGAGTTGCGGCAAGCACACGTCCGCGTCCGTACCGCAGCCCGCGGTGATCGTGCTGGCGCTTTAACGATTCGTGGTTTGACCGTCCAACCGCAACTCCCGGCCGACATTCTCGGCGTGTATCTCTACCAGCCCGGAGGCACCAAATGAGCACTCCGGGTCTGCAAGCGATTCATGCCGTCGGAGGCGTAGTTCCGCCAAGCCTCCTCGCTCGCATCCAAGCCGGTGAGGTGACCTCCAAAGGCAGCCTTGACCCTGCCACATATCACCTCGTGGGCCGGGAAACAGTCCGCGATGCTGCAAGCCGCGCCTGGACCTATTTGCGTGGCGCATGGACAGCATGGCGTGACTTCGGTTCCAAACAGCCTCCTGGGACGCCAGGCACCAATGCCGCGCGAGAACGTTGGCTGCTAATCCTGCTACGTGAACTTGGATATGGCCGCGTACCAGCCCTAGCTAGCGGGTACACCATTGACGAGCGCCACTATCCGGTGTCCCACAGCTGGGACCATGTTCCGATTCACTTGTTGGGCCCGGAAGTCAACCTCAATCAGCGCAACGCGGCTGTTGCGGGCGCCGAACGTCCACCACAAGCGATGGTCCAGGAGCTGTTAAACCGGTCCAGCGATCACCTCTGGGCCTTGGTATCAAACGGATTGCGACTGCGTCTCCTTCGTGACTCAACTGCGCTGGCGGGCTCGGCCTATCTCGAATTCGATCTCGAAACAATCTTCGAGGGAGAACTGTATTCAGAGTTCCTGCTGCTCTTTCAGCTCTGCCACGTCAGCCGGCTGGAGAAGCGCGAAGGCCCCCAGTCATCTCCCGCCGACTGCTGGATGGAGGCCTGGCGGGGTGAGGCGGTTGATGCTGGAACACGGGCTCTCGACCGGCTGCGCAACGGCGTGGAGGCGGCACTCGTCGCCCTCGGCACCGGATTCCTGCACCATCCGGCTAACATCTCCCTTGTCGCTGCCCTTTCCTCTGGCGCACTGACCAAGGAGCAATTCCGGCGGGCGTTGTTGCGTCTCGCATACCGGCTCCTATTCATCTTCGTCACCGAAGACCGCGACGCGCTCCTTGACCCGCAAACACCACAGGCGGCACGCGATCGGTACATGACCTACTTCTCGACTGCCCGCCTGCGGCGCATTTCCCGGGTACGCGCCGGCGCCTCACACGGCGATCTGTGGCACGCTCAGCGCCTGGTGCTCCTCGCACTGGGCGATCACGGCCATCCTGGACTGGGCCTGCCCGCCCTCGCCGGGCTGTTTGACCCCGACCCACGACTGCCGAACATCGAGGGCCACACTGACCTGCTACTTGGCTACGAACTGTCCAATGAGGATCTGTTATCGGCGGTTCGCAAGCTGGCTTGGATGGAGATCGACGGTCTTCGTGCGCAGCCGGTCGACTACCGCAACCTCGGCGCAGAGGAACTCGGTAGTGTCTACGAATCCCTGCTGGAACTCGTCCCCGACATCGATCTGGCCGACCGCACTTTCCGCCTGACCACCGTCGCTGGCAACGAGCGCAAGAGCACCGGCTCCTACTACACCCCACCATCTCTAGTCTCCGCGCTGCTCGACTCGGCCCTCGATCCGCTCCTGGACGAAGCCGTCATGGAATCCAGAGATGCATTTGACGCCGAACGGCGTCTGCTTGCACTGACGGTCTGTGACCCCGCCTGTGGATCGGGCCACTTCCTCGTGGCCGCAGCCCGACGTATCGCGCGCCGCCTCGCTCAGGTTCGTTTCGGTGACGACGAACCAACCCCTGATGCGGTACGCCATGCGCTACGTGAAGTCATCGGAAGCTGTATCTATGGCGTTGACCTCAACGACCTCGCCGCCGAACTCGCCAAAGTCTCCCTTTGGCTGGAGGCGCTGGAACCCGGCAAACCACTCGGCTTTCTCGACGCCCGAATCCGGGTGGGCAACTCTTTGCTGGGGGCAACCCCGAAGCTCCTCGAAGACGGGGTACCCGACGCGGCGTTCAAAGATCTCGAAGGTGACGACAAGAAGGTCGCCGCAGCCACCCGGAAACGGAACAAGGAAAGCCGCGGGGGCCAAGGCATGCTCCTGTTTGGACAGACCGGAATTTCGCACCAGGCACTCGTTGCCGAACGTGCCGCAGCACTGGCGCTCATTGACAACGTGGATGCTGTTCGGGAGCAAGCTCAGCGATGGGCTGCTTTTCAGGAATCTCCGAACTATCGCGGGCAAAAAGTCCACGCTGATGCTTGGTGTGCCGCCTTCGTGTGGCCATTGACCACCACAGCCCCAGAGGCACCCGTCGACGCGGTGGTCAGAGCGATCAAAACCAACCCGTTCGACCCCGGACTCAACAAGACAGTCGAGATGGTCGACCGTTTAGGCCACCAGTACCGATTCTTCCACTGGCACCTAGAGTTTCCCGAAATCTTCGCCGTCGCCGGGCAATCAAGACACGGAGCCGCAGGATGGACCGGAGGCTTCTCCTGCCTGATCGGCAACCCTCCGTGGGAGCGGATCAAGCTGCAGGAAAAGGAGTTCTTCGCCGGCCGTGATGAGGAAATAGCCAATGCGCCCAACGCTAGCGCACGGAAGAAGCTAATCGCTGCTCTTGAGATCAGCAATCAGAATGGCGACCGTGCGCTCTATCGTGAATGGACGGATGCACTTCGAGCTTCAGCTGGCTTTAGCCAGTTCATACGAGAGTCGACAAGATACCCATTAACTGCAACTGGTGACATCAATACATACGCAATCTTCGCTGAAGCGTTTCGCTCGTTAGTTGACGCACACGGCTTACTCGGCATGATCGTGCCGACGGGTGTCGCGACCGACTCTACGACACAGCGCTTCTTCAGAGATACCGTCACCACGAATACGCTCGTCTCACTCTACGACTTCGAGAACGAAGACAAGCTCTTTCCGGGAGTTGACCATCGCTTCCGATTTGCGCTTCTCAGCCTAAGTGGACTCTCACGCCGCATCGCGTCGATCCGACTCGTTTTCCGCGTGCGACAACCTGATCAGATCGTCGGCCGCTCGTATTCGTTGACCCCCGAGGAGATAACGCTCCTCAATCCGAACACTGGCACGTGCCCGGTCTTCAACACTCGTCGGGATGCCGAGATCACGCTAGGGATCTATCAACGTGTCCCTGTACTTTGGGGACCTGACGGCAACTTGTGGCAACTCACCTTCATGGCCATGTTCCACATGGCAAACGATTCCGGTAACTTTTCTGCAGCTGATGATCTGCTCAGAGCCGGATGGATGCTCGACGGGAACGTTTATCGTCGTGGCAGTGATCGACGTCTGCCGTTGTATGAAGCAAAGATGGCCCACCAATTCGACCACCGCTTTAGCACCTACGCTGGTGCCACGCAGGAACAGCTCAACGTTGGGACTCTGCCCCGGATGTCAGACTCCGAACATATAGATCCAGCCAGGGTGCCTCTGCCGCGCTACTGGGTTCCTCAGGAGCTGATCGAGAAGACTCTCACCGAAAGTTCCGACCGTAGTATGGCCCGGTGGGACCGGGACTGGCTACTCGGATGGCGCAAAATTACCAATACCGGCAATGAGCGAACCTTCGTTAGCCTCGTTCTCCCGCTTGTTGGTGTCGCGGATTCCGCATTCGTTCTGCTCCCCAAAACCTTACTTCATATCGCACCGCTGTACGCATGCCTTTCGTCGTTCGTAGTGGACTTCTGTACTAGGCAAAAGGCAAGTGGCTCGAACCTGAATTACTTCGTGATTCGCCAGTTGGCAGTCCTTCCGCCAGAGACATACGACCGATTTACACCCTGGGAAAATACCATAAGCCTTGACGGGTGGATCACCCAGCGAGTCTTGGAGCTTACTTACACGTCATATGATATCGCGGGCTACGGGCATGATCTCGGATACGATGGGGCACCTTTCGTATGGGACACCGAACGCCGGACGTTTATGCGATCTGAACTCGATGCCGCCTACTTCCACCTCTACGGTGTCGAACGAGACGACGTCGACCACATCTTGGATACCTTCAAGGTCCTTCGTGAACGTGACGAGAAAACACATGGCGAGTACCGAACTAAAAGGCTGATTCTGCAGGTCTACGACGCGATGCAGAAAGCGATTGATACCGGAGTAGCCTATCAATCCATTGTGGATCCGCCGCCGGGGCGCGGACCTCGGCACCCGGCACGTTCCGTGACCGAGAATGGGGAGGCCTGATGGCAAGCGCTGTAAACGACTTCGCGTGGCCACGGATTGCCGAAGGTCTTCGTGTGCTTCAAGAACGCGGAAAGCTGTCCGCAGGTGAAGTTTGGAGCGCAGTCCTGCAACGGATTCCACCCACACCGGAGGAACTCCAAGTTGGGGGGCCTAACCTCCAGAAGATCCGGATCCGGTTCCAGTGGTATAGCAGCGGGATAGCTCGCATCGGCTGGATTACTAAGCCGCCGGGGCGAATGTGGGAGATCACTGCCGCAGGGCGCAAAGCTCTCGCCGATTTTCCGGATATCTACGACCTCCGTGAGGAGGACTTCCGGCTGTACGACGAGTGGAAGATCCTCAAGCCAGATGACGCGCAGCGAGCATGGCTAATCCGGCCCGACAACAACACGACAGACCTGGTCGCCAGATGGCTGGACGGCGAATTCGTTTCCCTTTCAGGCGCATACTTGCGTGGAGTCGAACCGGGTGATGAAGTCGCCAAGGTGCGGGCTGCAGTCGATGACGGCTACGAACATGTTGAACTATCGCAGCGTAAACCGCTCGCCGACGCCTATTACACCTTGCTTACTCGAATGAATGTCGAAGATATCGTTGCCACAGTCTCCGGCGACCGGCTCATTCTTGGCCGTGTGACGAGTGATGCCGAGATCCAGGCGGATGCCGACGATGCCCGGGTTCGCCGCGGAGTCGACTGGGCGGGCCCAGGCCACGATCTCACCAACCTGCCAGTCCCATTGCCAGCACTGCTAGAACACCAAGGCACCGTAGTTGATATTACCGCTGCCCTGGACCTTCTGTCGCAGTGGCTTGAGGAAGCGACCAGTGATGACGAGCCAGGCCCGGACACCCAGTCCACACCCATTGATCCGCTCACGCTCGCCCCTGCCACCGACGAACTCGCAGAAAGCCTTCACGCCAATGTGGACTGGCTTCAGGAGGTCATTGACACACTTCAAGAGCGGCGCCAGCTGGTTCTCTTCGGTCCTCCCGGCACAGGCAAGACCTACATCGCCCGCGCGATAGCCCGGCACATTGCTGACATAGATGCGGTCCGGCTCGTTCAATTCCATTCCTCGTATGCATACGAGGACTTCTTTCAGGGATTCCGTCCCAATGAGAATGGTGGATTCGAGCTGAAGGACGGCCCGCTTCGTGAACTCGCACTGGAAGCGACGACTCATCGCGACCGGGCCTACGTACTCATCATTGACGAGATGAACCGCGGCAACCTGCCGAAGATATTCGGTGAGCTGTTCTTCCTCCTGGAGTACCGCGATGGAGTTATCCGCCTGCAATACTCGCCCGAGACCGCGTTCCAGCTGCCGCCGAACCTTTTCGTGATTGGCACTATGAACACCGCAGATCGCTCAATCGCAGCTGTCGATGCCGCGATCCGTAGACGATTCGCCTTTATGGAGCTTCACCCGGATGAGCCGCCAGTGCGAGACTTGCTGGGCAAGTGGTTGTCGGCCAAGGGAAGTGACCATGACGATCGGGTGGCACTCCTCAATGCGCTCAATGGCGCGATCGACGAGGAGGACCGCGACTTTAAGATTGGCCCGTCCTACTTCATGAAGTCCTGGGTAGACACACCTGGCGGCATCGAACGCGTCTGGCGGCACGATCTGATGCCGTTGCTAGAAGAGCACTACTACGGCAGACTCACCCGCCACCAAGTACATGAGCGATTCGGGCTACAGGCGATCCGCAAGGCGATAGCTGAGAATCCACCGTCCGGCCACACGTTCGGCCCCGATGTGACATGACCCGGATCGTACTTGCGGAACTTAGCCGGGTTGGTGCGCAGGTGTCACTCGAAACTGAGGCAGCGGCCGCCTTGGCCTCGACCGGACTGGTGGAACTTCGCCCGATCGGTGGCGGAACGTGGCAGGTTGTCCCGGCTGGCCGGGTCGGTGCGGTCAGCGTTGGCGGAGTCGACATCCATGTCGTGCCCAAAATCGGTATCAGCCGTCTGCTATTCCTGCTCGGATACGCGCATGACCCTGGCTTCCGTCCCGATGACACACCTGGACAGGCTGAGCCAGACCTCTGGCCGGCCTTGGCTGAATCTCTTGCCCGCCAAGCAGAACGTGCCCTGCTTCAGGGCGTCCGGCAAGGATACGTCACCGTCGATGACTCGTTGGCAGTTGTTCGCGGCCGGGTCCGCATCGCCGATCAGATCGCCCGGCGTCCTGGCATGCTGCTGCCGCTTGAAGTCAGGTACGACGATTACTCGCGCGACATCGCGGAGAACCAGATTCTGCGGACCGCCGTACGCCTGCTTGCTGCGGTGCCACGGTTGGCGCCAACGCTCAAGGCTCGGTTGAAGCATCTCGATGCCCGCCTCGAAGGCGTCTCCGTCCTCCGGCTCCGCTCACCGCTCCCGTCATGGCGCGTAACCCGGCTCAATCGTGCCTATGTACCGGCCGTACGACTCGCAGAGATAATTCTTCGGCATTATTCGGCAGAGCCCGGACCAGGAAACGTCGCCGTTACGTCCTTCGTTGTCAACATGGCGAAGGTATTTGAGGACTTCCTTTTTACCGCCGTCAAAGAGGCCCTGCGTTCGTATCCAGGCGCCACACACTCGCAGTACCAAGTGAATTTGGACGAGTCTGGCCATGTTCCAATGAAACCTGACATCGTGCACCTCATCAGCAGCATACCGGTGGCGGTTTTCGATGCGAAGTACAAGTTGGAAGACCCAAAGTCGGGCTACCCTAACGCCGATGTATACCAAATGCTTGCGTATTGCACTGCCCTGCAGCTCAACTGCGGCTGGCTTGTATACGCCCACGGTACCGGGTCTACTGCGCGCGCCGTACGTCACTCGGACATCCACATTCAACCATACCCGCTCGACTTGACTCGGCGGCCAGACGATATCCTGAGTCAACTCGACATCCTTGCCATGAAGGCCGTTCCGACATCGCTCGCGCTGATACAGAACTGAGTCGCCGTGGTTCCCCGTCTGTTCCTGCAGCGATGGATCCCGCTCAGTGATGCACGGATCGACTCACGGGATTTAGTTTGGCAGGGCCGTAACTTCTATCGAACACGATCTGTTCGCGCGAAGGTTGGGAAGGATGAGTGGGGGTAATGGCCAGAGAGCCCGCCCTATGGCCATTGAATCAGGAAAGCCGGGCGCCGAAACAGTATTCTGGACTTTAGCCATCACCCCGGTGTTCGTGCGTCGCGCAGGCAGGCAGAGCGAAGTGCGTGTTTCAGAGTATTACGAGCTCGGAAGGTCACAGGCAGAGCTGGACTTTGTCGATGTCGACATTAGGAATGACGTAGGACTCTTTTTGGACCCAAAGGCATTGGCGCAAATATCCTCGCCTTGGGCCGACAGCTGTGTCGCAAGTGTCCAGTCGTTCTTCCAACGCGTCCTTGATGCGATTGCTGTAGATGATCATCCATTAGCGATTCAGCTATTATCGATGTTGCGTGAGCCGAACGAGACTCACCTTGGGCTCTCCCGTGGGCAATCGCGAGGTAGTGGCCTTGGCCATGATCTGGCCGAGGACTTTTGGGCAGCGCTCTCGACGAGTGGTGCTGTCCGGACAGGGCTTATTCAAGACCTTGAGGATACGGCCCTCGTGGTTGAAGGAATTGACCGAGACCGAATATCAGACATCACAACAAATTTGATCCGTAGAGAGCTTATCGAGTACACCCAGGAAACGTGTGACTACTACGGGATTACATTGGTTCCAGGTGTTTCGTCCGGCCCCTTGTGGCATGCAGTGGCAGGCGAATGGCGCGAGGAGTTCACGTCGTTGCCTATGCCTGATGGAGAGAAGCTCATCCTAATTCCTAAGGCGATAGTTCGCCGTGGGCTTCACATGAACGCCAGCGAGTTCTATCGACATCACGTGCTCAATTACCTTGTCGATCAAGAGCCTGGCAGTTCGCTCGGGGTGCTGTTGCGCCGTTCTGCCCGGATTACCAAGAAGTCTGTGGACGCGAAGTATAAGGACAGGTTTGATGCGGGTCGACACAATCCTGGCGTAGAGAAGCGGATAAATGCGTTTGCATCGCAAGGCAATCCAGAACTCCTACAATCATACAGAGAAGTAAAGTCATCCGAGCCAAGCATCGCGATCCCAGATGAAGAACTGGTTGATGCGATCGGAGGTCCTGTAGTTACGCTAAATGATCTACTTCGGATAGTTCTTGCTACTCCGCTGGGTAACGATGCCGCCGATGAGTACGAGCGTAGGGTGGAGGCATTGACGTCTGCATTGTTTTACCCGCACCTGGTGTTTCCACGCCGTCAACAGAGAATCCATGATGGACGAAAGCGCATCGACATCTCCTACACGAACAACGCCATTCGGGGCTTTTTCCATTTCTTAGCGCTTAATTACCCAGCAGCACATGTAGTCCTTGAGTGCAAGAATTACAGTAGACCAATCGCTAACCCAGAACTAGACCAGCTCCAGGGCAGGTTTTCACCCTCTAGAGGAAAATTCGGCTTGCTAGTCTATAGAGGCTTCGTCAACAAGGCATCAATTTGGCAGTCTTGTGTGGACACTGCCCGGGATGATCGTGGCTTCATCATTCCGATTGACGACGAAGATCTTCAGTTGCTGGTCGAGGAGCAGACGCTGCCCGCGAGCGCCGATCACTTCGGGTTCCTTCACCAGCAATTCCAGCGGCTGATCGGCATGATCCCGTAGCCAGCGGCCCGCGATCATTGTCGACGCAAGTAACAGGACACGTCTAATGTCCGGGCTACAGCGGGCGGCTGCCTCCGTCGAGGTGAAATTCTTCAGCTGGGACAGCTGGCTCGTGAGCACTCAGGGCCGTGTGGTCTACCGTAAGGCGGGATCAACTACCCAGGGACGTACTGATGGATATTTCTGCCAATGAGGTGGCGCGGCAATCTGTCTCCTTCGATGGCCTGTCGTCTAACGGCGAGCAGCTTGTATGGGTAGAGACCGGCAGGGATGGGCCGGGGATCTTTACATGGGCTGCTGCGAGTGGTGCTAAGGAACACGGGGTATGCGCATCTAGCCGCCTGCATGCCTATGGCGGTGGAGCAGTCGCTATACAGCCCGACCGTCTTTGGGTTGTTGACGCCCGCGATGGCGGGATCTGGGATGCGGGTGCTTCTGCGCCCTTGAGCCCGAAAGCAGGCACATTCGGTGATCTAGCCGCTGCGGATGGTCATTTGCTCGCAGTTTCTGAGGGCGCTGAGGGCGACGACCTGATTTCAATTGATCTTGAAGGCGACGCATGTCGTGAGTTATTGTCTGCGCCGTTCATCTCATCGCCTCGCTGGTTTGACGGACGGATTGCTTGGGTCTCCTGGTCTGCGGATGTCATGCCTTGGGACAGTTGTCGCCTGTGGACAGCGGACTGGAGCGGCCATGGTGCGTTGGGCCCTGCGCGGCTCGTTGCTGGTGGATTGGATGAGTCTGTTGCGGAGCCGCGGTGGAGCCCGGATGGCGTGCTGCATTTCGTTTCCGACCGAACAGGCTGGTGGAACCTTTACCGGTGGACCGAGCAGCACAGTGTCGAGGCGGTAGCTCCGATGGAGGCCGAATGCGCTGCAGCTCAATGGGAGCATGGCTACTCCAGCTACACATTCCTTTCTGACGGAACGATTGCGATATTGGCCCACCGTGGTCCGCTCCAGCAGCTTATGACCGTCGGCACGGAGGGAAAGCTCACCGAGATCCCGCTGCCCTACACAGCGATAAAGCCTTACCTCGCCTCAGTCGGCAGCAAGATCGCGCTGATTGGCGCATCGCCTACATTGCCTCAGCAGATCGCGTTAGTAGACGCCACGAGTGGTGAGGTCGAGGTCCTCCGTTCGGCCGCGGAGATTCCCGATGCGGCGCAGATCTCGGTGCCAGAGATCTTGACGTGTGACAGCGACGGCAATCAGATAGTAATCGCCTACTATGCGAGCAACGGCTCAGAGCCAGTAGGAACGATCGTCCGAGCGCATCCTGGGCCGACTTACCAATTGGAGCTACGTCTCGATTGGGAAACCCAGTTCCTGACAAGCAGCGGTTTCGCTGTAGCCGATGTGGACTATCGCGGCAGCACCGGCTACGGCCGCGCTTTCCGAACTGCACTAAACGGCAACTGGGGACATTTCGATGTAAATGATTGCGTCGCTGCAGCCAAGTTTCTCGTGACATCCGGCAAGGCCTCCTCAGACAGCCTGGTGATCTTTGGTGCGAGCGGTGGAGGTTTAACAGCGCTTAAGGCGGTGACAGCTGACAGCACGCCTTTCGCCGGAGCCGTAGCGCGTTCACCGATCGTGAGCCCAAGGTCGTGGGTAACGACAGCGCCGCGCTTCCAGCGCCCCCACGCTGCGACCCTCCTTTCACCACATAGCGAGCTTTTCGCCGAAGCCTTTCGCCGACCGGTGGCGATAGTTCATGGGGGTGAGGATCCTGTCGCCCCTGTTGCCGATGTGCGGAGCCTGGTGAGCGGACTACGCAGGCGAAATGCAGATGTTCATTACCTTGAGCTTGATGAAGTCGGCCATTTCCCGTCAGGTAAGGCACTGGTGGAAACGCTGGAGTTCGAGCTTCAAGCGTTCAAGAAGTTCGTCCAATCACGACGCTGACATCAGCCAGGATGTGTTGAGAGGCAGCGTTTCGTATGTGTACTCGAAGAGATCGCGAACGGCTGGAACACCAATATTCGGGTGCAAGTAACCAAGCATTTCGAGAACACGATGCTGGCTTCGAAACGACATGATCCCAGCCGCCAGATCGACTGCTTGCCTTCCGGCGGCGCATGCACGTTCCAGCTCCCCGTCGCGTGCGAAGGCTGAGGCAAGCAGCGCATTATCGATAGCGAGCCGCCGTACCCGGGAGGCGCCAACGCTTTTGATCGCCTGTGCGGCTTCCTCCTGCGCTAGCCGAAAGTTTCCAAGGTCGAAGAAGGCGTGCGCCTTCTCGTCCGCTAGGTCCGCTTGACTGAAATACGAAATGAACGCTGGTTCCTCGCCGGCTCGGCTACGCCCGAGTTCTCGCTCAGCGGCTAAGAGGGCCGAGGTTGTGCCTGGCTCGTCACCCGACCGCGCCCGCGCACGTGCGAGTACGACAAGAAATGCGGACCGTGTTGCCGGCGTCGATACGGTAGCTGTGCCCTTCATCGCGGCAAGCGCCAAACGAGCGGCCTGTTCGGGATCCCCACAGTGCAGGGACAGGTGCGCCAAGCTGACGGCGACCAGGTAGCCGCCATGTAGTTTGTCGCCTGCCAGGGTCGATGTCGCGAGTGCTTTGAGGTAATGCTCTTGTGCCGATCCGTCAGCGCCTAGGTCCACAGCTTCGTAGCCTGCGAGTTCGAGGAATCCAATCGATGCGCGCAGCGATGCTGTTCGGACACGCGGAAGTGCGCCCATCACGTGTCCGTAGTGGCTTCCCGCGCCGTGAGCGTGATCAAGCTGACGTAGCTGTACCAGTTCGTTGTCGAGGCTGGTGTCCGTCGGTTCGATGCCTCCGGGCGTTGATTCAGAGATCAGCCAATCGAGCACCGGACGATCACATAGTTCAGGCCGGAACGGCGCGCTTCCACGTGCCTGCACTAAAGCTCGCTGACGAGCCACCATTGGCCAGATCCGCTGCAAATAGCCGTTGCAGTGCAAGACGTTCTCGCAGCGCTTCAGAAAGTCCCAGGTTGGGTATCGGTCGGCGTTTTCGATCCGGCGAACGAGGTCTTCACTAACGAGTGAGGCGTGTCCTAGGTCCGCCTGGCTCAAGCCTTGTTCGTCCCGAAGCCGGCGCAGCTCAGCACCGAACAGGTGCAGCGGCGATGCTGACGGCAGCAATGTCCGCCTCGGAACCCCCATTGCCATCCCTCCCCCCGGACAACCTGTCGCATCATCGATTTTGGACCACGGCCAGCCGCCATAACAACTGTTTACTCAGATATTTCGATCATCGCCGCCGCTGACCCACGTGACCGCAATGCCTAATGCGCGTCCGGACAGTTGGCCTGTCCGGTCAGGACACATAGACGGCACACGCGCGATAGTGCGCAATAGATGTAGGCGTTGTGCGGCTGGCATCGCAGCCGGTCATTTCCCTTGCCGCATAACCCAATCACACCGACCAACTAAACAAACTTGGAGGCCGCTGTGTTCTACGACCACTGATTTCTGCCGAACCAGTTGGGCCCGCCCTACGCCCCCTGCGGGCCCACATCATCTGCGAAGGACTGCCATGCCTCAAGTGATCGCACCAAGCTATGACCCGCTCGATCCGGAAGTCATCGCCAATCCCTATCCACTGTTCGACGCGCTGCGCACCAGCACCCCGGTTTTCTGGCATGAGGGCATGCGGTCGTGGTGCCTGACTCGGTACGCCGACTGTGTTCAGGTTCTTCGCGATCACAAGACTTTCGCCCGCGACCGGCGCCGCGCTGGAGATACCGTCGCCGGTCCGAGCCTGAGCGTCCAGTCCCTTGACCCTCCGGACCAAACCCCCGTCCGGCACCTGTTCATGAACGCCCTTCGTGCTCAAGACCTCAGCCACATCGAAACCCGGGCACACGAACTCACGCGCAATCTGTTGGCCAAGCTGTCCTCGCAGCCTTCGTTCGATGTAATGCCGGAAATTGCCATGCCGGTTGCCGTGGACGCCGTCTCCGGCCTGCTGGGCGTGGCTCCGCCACGGATTGAATCTTTCGCTGAGATTTCCGATGCGATCATGCGCAGTATGGATGCCGGGCTGGATCCTTCGACTGCTGAGCCCGGCCGGATAGCGCGAGTGGCGCTGACGAAGCTTGTGGACTCCTGGCTCAACGTTGATAGCCAGGGCTTGCTCGGTGATGTCGTGAGGAACTCAAAAGGCTGGCCAGACCAGGAGCTCACATACATCCGCAACACCATCCGTGTGATGTTCCAGGGCGGCTACAGCACCGTCACAGCCGCGATCGGCAACGTCCTCCACACACTCATGACGCACCCAGAAGGGTTGGAGCTCTTTAGAAACGGCGCTCCGCTGGAGACGGGCGTGGATGAGCTCATCCGCTATGACGGACCCGTCCAAGGCACGAGCAGGATCGCCATGTCGCCCTGCATGATCGGCGGTCAGCAACTGTCATCCGGCGACATGGTCGTCGCACTCTTCGCCGCTGCTAACCATGATCCTGACCAGTTCGACAAACCCGCCGTACTCGACCTGCTGCGCTCCCCGAACCAGCACCTCGGTTACGGCTGGGGCACTCATTCCTGCATTGGCACGACCGCCGCGCAGGCGACCCTTCGCGGCCTTGTTGGCGCGCTGGCAGACCACCCTGCCTCACTTCACTCTGCCGGCCCGGCAGTGCGAAGGAGAACCGCGACGATGCGGCTATTCGCCACACTGCCGGCCGCCCTATCCGCCTAATCAGCCCGAACTCCAGAAAGGAGCTAGTGCTCCGTGCGAATCCTCATCGGCAATCACATTGACCCTGCGATACGCGACCGCGGCGACCTGCGCACATGGACCCAGCGCGTGTTCTGGTTCGCCCGCAATGGCGACGTCGTCATTCTGAGTGCAGAGCCGGACAATCGATTTCTGAGCTACGTATGCAATCACCTCGGGATTGACCAGACGAGCCTGCATGTGATCGTCTCGCCGGAGGGCCCGCACCGCGGTCTCCTGCTCGATCCAGAAACGCTTACGAGCCCGCAACTGCTTCAGGCTGTTACGGAAGCCATCGGCAGCGAGCGAGTCGATGAAATCTTCCCCCTCTGGCCGTCGGACAGCGTTGCTAGGTTCGCCGATGCGCTAGGTCTCCGTGACCGACTGCCTGCCGCGGACTTCTTGTCTCAGCGTGGCGGAGAGCTTTGCAACAACAAGGCACTCTTCCGCGCTATCGCTGCAGCATCCGGTACCGCCACACCTGCCGGCACGGTGTGCCACGACATGAGTGAAGCGATCCAGGCTAGCAGCGACCTGATCGCACGGACTGGGGCCGTGATGGTCAAGCAGGCCCACAACGGTGCGGGCATGGGTAACCAACTCCTCCTAGCCGACGAGACTCTGTCTGTCGGCCATGTCGGCGCACGGCACCTGCACCTACTGTCCGGATCGGACATAGCTGCGCTTGAGGCCTACTGGTCCGAGCGATGGGTCTGGGCCTCGGCGGAGAGGCGATTTCCCGTTGTCGTCGAAGAGTACGTGCCTGGTGCACAGACGATCTATTCCGAGCATTTCGCAAGCGACGACGGAACTCAGCCGACAGAGGCGGGGTCACTGCACTACGTTGGCCGTCGACTCAGCTACCAGATCGTCCCGCTTCGCCATGCGGCATCAGAAGTTCAGCAGCAACTGCTCGACGGCGGTACCCAGCTTGCCGACGCGTACCAGCGCTTTGGATACCGCGGGTACCTAAGCGCAGACGCCATTGTCACGCCAAGCGGAGACGTGCTGTTCACAGAAGTAAACGCCCAAGTCTCAGGATCGCTTCACATCTATCAAGCTATCGCTAACGGCATCGTCAGAGTTAGCGAGTCGCCACGCCGCGCCGTGACCGAGTACCACGTGCCACCGACCTGGGCCGTGCCCGACTGGAAAACGTTCATCGCGGAGGCTGAAAGACAAGGGACACTCTACGACCCGAAGACCCGCACAGGAGTCATTGTGTCGATGCCGATCGAGGCTCAAGTGCCGGGCATTGCACAGTTCGTGTTCTGCGTCGCCTACGGCTCCGAGTTCGAACGTGACGCGACGCTAGCGGGCCTTGACCACGTTTTCAACGGCATCCCTGATGGCACGTATGACGCCAGTGAACGAGTTGGTGTCCCAGCAGCTGCATCCGCATGACGAGAGTCCAATTAGGAGCATTTGTGAAACTGAGAAGCCATGATGACTTCACGCCGCTGCGCGAGATCGTCGTAGGATCCGCCGAGAATTACCTTTCGCACGAGCGCGACGTGACCTTCGAGCTGTTCCACCACGAAAGCCTGGCGGGGTTTCGCTCGGACTGGGCCTACCCGCGCCTGTCGGCTCAGGACAGCGGGAAAGCAAGCGACCTGTGGCGCATAAAACAGCGATACACCGAGGAACTGCATGAGGACGTCGAGAACCTAGCCTCAGTTATTGCCACCTTTGGCGTCACGGTCCGCCGGCCGATACCGCTGCCAGCAGCGGCCACCCGCATCGCCGGATGCGGATGGGAAGCCACGCCAACGCCGGCGCTGAACATCCGCGACAACACCCTGATACTTGGCAACGAAATCATAGAGACGCCGCCTGCGATCAGGTCGCGTTATCTCGAAACCCGGCTTCTGGCGAAGGTTTTCACTGACTACTACAACGCCGGAGCAACCTGGACCACGATGCCCCGGCCTGTGCTGACCGACATATCGTTCGACCTCGCCTACGCACGGGATGCCGCGACGACGTTGGGCGGCCCCACAGAGCCCATCAGCGATCCTCAGGTTAGCCCGTACGACGTGGGCTTCGAGATGATGCTGGACGGTGCGCAGGTACTGCGGCTTGGACGAGACCTTGTGGTCAACGTGGCGCATGCCAACCACGAGATGGCACTTCAGTGGCTTGCCCGTCATCTTGGCGAACGCTACCGAATCCACCGTGTATACCGGATGGCGGACAACCACATTGACAGCATGCTGCTCGCACTCAGGCCAGGAGTATTTCTTGCGCGCCACGAGGGACTACGGCAGATGCTCCCAGACGCCTTTCAATCGTGGAAGTTCATCGTTCCTCCCGAGCCAGACCCAGGTACCTTCCCGACCTATGAGGAAGACGATCTGGTCCTCACAAGTCCATACATCGACCTGAACGTGCTCTCCATCGACACGAACACAGTGCTGGTGAACCAGGAGTGCACCGGCCTCATCAAAACTCTTGAGGCTGAAGGCTTCACCGCCGTGCCGGTGAGACACCGTCACCGACGCTTGTTCGGAGGCGGGTTCCATTGCTTCACCCTCGACACGAACCGCGACGGCGAGCGCGAGGACTACCAGTCATGACGACCACGCGGGTCCTGTTGCTTGAGGCCGCAGGGCCCGAGTCCCATGCCATCGCAACGACAGCCGCTGCCCGTGGATACGAGGTCTTCACAGTCACAAGCCGTGAGCGTTGGGACGGATACGACACCGCTCTCCGAAACCTCCTCACCGGGCACCTGCTCACTGACTTCTCGTCGTCAGACCAAGCGGCGAAAGCTGTCGTCGCCTATGCAAGGCTGATCAAAGTATCTGCCGTGCTCACCACCAACGAGTACCTGACGCCACTTTGTGCACTCGCTGCCGCCGACCTCGGGCTGCCAGGCAACGACCCGAGCCTCGCCTTAGCAGCACGCAACAAGGCGCAAATGGCAGCGAGGTTTGCTGCATACTATGTTCCGGCTCCGCGAACACTCGTCCTAGATGGCGGTTGCAACGTGGAAGACCAGATCCACGCGGCAGGGCTGAGCTTTCCTGTCGTCGTCAAGCCATCGGAAGGTGCAGGCTCCGGCGGAGTCACGATCGTTGATTGGCCTAAGGCGCTAGCGGGAGCGGTGCTCGATGCCAATGGTCAACGTTCGATGTACGGCGCGCTGCTTGACGGGCGCGTCCTCATCCAGGAGTACGCGAACGGCCAGGAGTACAGCGTCGAATCCATCACTCAGGATGGGCGAACCTCTCACCTTTGCCTTACCCGCAAGCTTGTATCAGAAGGCTCCAACCGCGTTGAGATCGGCCACATGCTTCCTGCCGACGAAGATGCAGACAGCACGGCCATTTTCGATGCCGCCAGCCAGGCAATCGCCTCTGTAGGAATCCGCAATGGCGCCACCCACACGGAAGTAATCCTCACGCCCACCGGCGAATGCAAGGTCGTTGAAGTAGCTGCTCGAATCGCCGCAGGCAACATCGGCCACCTCATAAGGCACGCCACCGGAGTCGACCCGTGGGCTGCTTGCCTTGACGTCGCCCTGGGCCGCCCCATGCAACTACAGAGGACCTCTGATTGCTTTGCCACGGTGAGGTTTCTAAGCGCCAATCGTTCTGGTCGGCTTGTCGCGATACATGGGCTTCCCAAGGTCAGCTCAGAGATTCCGTTCGTACGGGTCCGTGCCACGGCGGGTACGCGTGTCGCGCCACCCCGCAGCAACTCCGACAGGCTCGGATGCTTCGCTGTTGTGGGCAACAATGCCTCCGATGTAGAGCGACGTGCAAACGATCTGCTGGCAGACATACGGATCGAGGTAGAGCCGGTCGCGAAGGCAGGCGACGCATGACATCCGCATGGCATGCTCTAGAAGATCTCATCACCCCAGCCTGCTTCCCGACGCCACACATCCTCATCCGGGCTAGCAACGGCAAAGTGAATTCCGACCTGGGAGAATTCGCGAATCTTCAAGCGCATCAAGCCAAACAGATCTATCGCATGCTCCGCCGCAGCCTTTCTCCCACGTCGGACTCGCGCCGCCGGGAAGCTGTCCTTGCGTCAGCATTTTCTGCGGTTGAGCTGTGGAGATACCGGCTCGCTGCGGCGCGTCCCAGCGCTGACGGGCGATACAGCGCCATCCATGCCGAAAACTTCCGAACCCGGATTACAGACCAAAGCCCAAACTATTTTCCGATCGGAGATCCACGCCGGTTTCGCGAGGGAGCGGTATGGGACGAACAGGAGCTCCGGTACACAGACGGAGCCGAGACGCCTGCAAGCCGAACTATGGAGGAGATCCTCCGAACTGGCAGCCGACGATTCGAGAAGGACGACAGCGATGTCGTCGTTAATGAAGTAAGACTTCCTTCCGGTCAAACGGTTCCTGGCGCACGCCTCCTGCGGAACTCGGCTGCTTCAGAGGCCGCATCCGTTATCGCATCAAGGATTGCGGCACGCGGGGGCGATACGTCGCGCTGTCACAGCAACGATGAAATGCTCTACATCGCGAGTGCGCTTGAGCACAAGCGGCGCGTAATCTTCCGCTGGGCTATGTGGCTGCTAGCGATGCCAGGCGGCGAAGGTCACGCGGCGGAAAGGTGGGTTCGGGCCGCATACCTGCTGTACCAGGCACCACGCCACAAACGCGGTGTGGACGCTGTGGTCCGTACTTTTCTTGTGCCCGTTGGCTTGTACCTGAGCGGAAGCCCATCGATGCTGCCACACCAGCTAGATCTGCTTGCGTATGCCCACTCGCAGCCCGAGTTTAATAGCGCGGTCCGCCAGCTCATGGCTGACGGATGAGCTGAGCTGTCAGCGCTGCAGCTTCGCTATGACCTCACGCATTTGCTCGTACGTCTCTGGTACTGCGCTGTGATTGCCGAGCCGATGACGCTCCAGCCGGATGGCCGCAACGTGCTTGGCTTGATAGAACAGCTCGCGCACCTGCCGGCCTGGCGTATCGGGAAGCTGCCCATAGGTTTCCCAAAACGCATCTCGCTCAGTGCCAGGCTTCTTACCCGCCATCTGAATGGCCCAGTCGGAAGCTGGGTCCCCCCAGGAGGTTCGATCGTTGTCGAACACCCCGGTAATGGTTGGCTCGGGCGCATCCGCTGCCAGCATGACGTTGACCGTCCACAGATCGCCGTGCAGCATGCTCGGCTGGGCTATCTCGTCGAAGACGTCCCTGTCTTTCTCTGCAAGCGCTGCCAGGAGGCGCACGTCGCTCGACTCCAGTCCGACGCTGTCGATGTCGTCGGCAATTTGCCCGAGCACGAAGAGGAAGGCCTCACTCCACGTCGCGAAGCGTGACCCGCGCACCGCCCCAAAGCTCTCACCGTGAACAGAGTGAATGCTGCGGGTGATCTCGCCTAGTTGTCGAAACACTAGCCGCCACATGCTCCGATCGTATTTGCCCAGGGCTTGCGGACCAGGGATGCCGGCCAGCAGGGTCTGGAACAGATAGTCGCGTCCGATCACATCGTGTGTGAAGTCTGCGCCCAGCGTCTTCGGGATGAGCGAGGCGATAGGGGCCAAGTAGGGCACGCTGTCGTATTCCGCCCGCATCAGCTCGCGTTCGCTGCGGAACTGCCGCTCTGGCTCGGGTGCCACTCGAAGAATCACGGGTCCTACCGACTCGATCTCCACACGGTAGGTGTTGTTGTACATCCCGTTGCCTAGCTCCACCGCCGACGCCACCTTGACGTCTTCGCCAAATATCCGGCGGGACATGGCCAAGATCTGGTCTGCCAAGACTGACTCCTGGAAGGAGCCCGGTTCACGTTTGATCGGAGTGAAGTCCATATAAGTATCGTGCCCTTCGCGGACGATGTTTTCGCGCTACGACGGCGGACATGTTCTTTGTCCGCTTCACAATGCCCTACAGCGAACGCAAACCACCGACGACCTTCGCCAACTGCGCGGGCAGCACAGCGGTGCTGACCAACTTTGCGAGGTGATCTCGTAACCTCGTGTCGCGAACCAGGCGGCCGGATACAAGGCGCCTGTCGACCTCGGCCGCAGTCAGCCTGCCCGCGAGATAAGCATCAGCGAACGTGCCGTCCTTGAGCTGCTCCGCTTCGTCTCGCCAATGCCGGCAGATCCTCGCGTCAAGATCTGCCGCCTCAACAGCCGCGGCACCATTGCTGATCTTCTGGCGGTACTGGGTGAAACCGCGGTCAGGGGCATGCAGGATCCGCAGTGGGTGATCGGCATATGGTGGACCAATAAGCGGCCCGGACACGATATGGCCGCCCGCACCGACACTGACTTCAGGATCAGCTACGTGAATCATTTTTGGTGCGATCCGCTTGCCTTCGTTCCGCAACGACCGCGTGTCCCGCAGAACCAAGCGCGACGGCCAAGGCCAGGAGCTGTCAGTAGTTGGATCCTCGGCGAGGTTGTCACGTTCGACGACAAGACAGCTGACCCGAGTGGACTTGAGCAGCTCAACAACGCCCACCGGCGGCCATAGAAACTCGTCGGCGTCGCCATTGATCACCCAGGAGGCTCCAAGTCTGATAGCGGCTTGCCTCGCCATAGCCGTGGTCCAGGCGGCTTGGCGAAAAGCTGGGCCATCTTCCTGATGTAGCTCCAAGGCGCCCGCGTTGGCGTAAGCAGCCAATACGTCACTGGTCCCGTCAACTGAACGATGATCAGCGACGATAATCCGGTCCACTCCGGCTGCCAGATGATGCTCGATTGTCGCGGCGACGATGTCGACTTCATCGCGTACGACCAGTGTCATCACGATCATGCTGGTGCCACCGTGCTTGTGTCGGTGTAGTAACCCCACCGCTGACAGAGATCTAGCAGTTCGGGCTCGGCGGGTTCCAGAACCCGCCGGGCCGACTGGACGCGCCCGGAGCGGATCTGCTTGCCCCAGTCGCCAATGCCGTACTCAAACGTTCCATGATCGAAATCGCCGTACGCCATCATCGACGGCTCAAAGACCACACCAACAAATTCACAGGTCTCCGCTAGGACATTGCGTGGATCCTGAAGTAGGCCCTCGTACGTTATCTCATGTGCCGACAGATGAAGAGCAACCTCATCCAGTCGGATCACTGCTTCGGTAACCACCGTTAGGGCCCTGGGCCGCGTGTGTCCATTAGCGACGATCGACTCCACTATCGCCGCAGGATTCCGCCTCAACACAATGAACTTGGCGTCCGGCCAGCACTCGACTAGCCGGGGAACGATCTTTACGTTTGCCGGCGTCTTCTCGATCAAGTAGTCCTTTCGAGACCTCTGGAGCAATCGGGCAAGCACCTGATCCCAGAGCATGTACTCCAGCTCGCGAATAGGCAGATCATGAACATCCATTGCAAGCTGCCCATGTTCGCCTTCGACGCGTACCTGGATTGACCCGAGATGAAGTTCGCTCGGAGCGCAAACCCTTGAGTGCGAATTCATCAAGCAGCGCAACAAGGTTGAACCCGACCTCACAGTCGACAAGATGAAGGTCGGCCGCCTCAGAAGTCGCATCATCGCAATACCTTCAACAGCCTTGGCTCTCATTGGTCCGCCCTCCGGCACCGATTGCCGCTCCCGCATCACGGGGTAGCAGTCATAGACAAGCTCACATGAATTCCGGCGTGCATCTATCTCTCGTAGGCGGACAATCGGGTTGTCCGGGCGCCGATGTCTAAATCGAATTGAGCGATCAGAAGGTATGGCTGACTATTGAATGATGCTGACCGACCACTTCCCGTTGCTCGGTTTGCGGCTCAGCACTCCGAGGCTTGAGCTGGGGTTACCGGCACCGGAACAGCTGGGCGCTCTGGCCGACGTCGCCAGCGAAGGCGTACACGACCCTTCGACGATGCCCTTCACGGTGCCTTGGACCGATCTTCCTCCCGCAGAACGGGCGCGTTCGGTGGTCGTGCACCACTGGGCGACACTTGGCGCATGGTCGCCAGCATCGTGGACGCTTCCCTTCACCGTCATTTGGGACGGCCAAGTGGTAGGTCAACAGTCCCTATCCGGAAAGAGCTTCGCCGTCACTCGGGAGTGCTCGACCGGCAGCTGGCTCGGGCGGCGATTTCACGGCCGAGGAATCGGTACAGAAATGCGGGCAGCTGTCGCCTACCTCGCGTTCGCAGGCCTCGGCGCCACAGCCATCGTTTCGGCCGCATACACCGATAACCCGGCGTCGCTAGGCGTGTCACGAAAGCTTGGCTACTCGAACGACGGAATAAACAGGGATGTGGTGCAGGGACGCCTGCAGATTTCGCAACGTCTCCGGCTTAGCCGCGAAAGGTGGCTGGAGGGCAAACGCCTTTCGGTGAGAGTCGATGGCCTGGAGCCATGCCTCCCTCTGCTGGGCGTGCTGGGCCTCAAGGAATAGTGCACTTGCGCGATCGTCACGCAGTCCCTAACCTAGTCAACTATGCGCGCTACGCCCCGTCGCGCAAGGAAATGGTGCGAGCCCTTGGCGGCGGGGTGTCCAAGACCATCTCAAAGGGACTGTGAGTGAGTGGACCGCACGGGCACACTAGCGGCGCAGCCGTGAAGCTCGCTGCGCTTGAACGCGGGCGCCAGCATGCCCTGGACCGGCTCGTCGAAGCCGCCCACGGCGCAGGTATAGGTGCACTGCTTCTCATTGGCTCACTCGGCCGTGGCGGAGGCGACGCATGGTCCGATTTAGATCTCATCGCCGTACCTGGCGACTGGTTCTCAGGGCTGGACCTCGCTGACCTGTTCGGCAGTCAGGTGCTGGCCTCCGTGAAGGCACCACGCAACGCACCGATCGGCGGCGACTGCGTCGGCGTATGCCTTGAGGTATCGGGCCTACCGTTGTGGGTCGACTGGTACCAGTGGCCACCAGTGACCGCGGCAATTCCTGCCGATGGCACTGCGATCTTTGACTGTCTTGGGCTACCGGCTAGCAACCTGACCTTCATTCCGCTCATCGAAGCCCACAGCGACCAAGCGGCCCAAGCACATACCGACACTGCCGTCGCGACCCTGCTTCGTGCAGCCGTGGCCGCCAAGTACCTCGCCCGCGGAGATCTTGTCAAACTCGCGGCGAAGGTGACCGCGACTCAGGGACTGTCCATTAGCGACGCGGCTGCCGTGCTCCGACAAACTCTCGATGGACTCAACCGTCCCGACCTCATCGCCGCCGTTGCCGCCACCCGCGCGCTCATTGACATCGCCCAAGCGGCTAGGGCCTAACGCAAGCGTGCCAGAACCCGGAGCGTATGACGTGGCAGACGCGATCCTCAAATACCTCTCCGCAAGCCGAGCAGCAGGCGGGCGATAGCTATCTCCCAGTACCGCGCTGAGAGGCGAAATGGCTGGACCCGAAAACCTCTCAGCGGTACAGAAAACCTGTCAGCGCAGGTCAGCGGAATTCCTCTCAGTATCGCTTTGAGGTGCCGGGGGCTGTGAGGTCCGGCCGCGTGGGGGATCGGCCGCTGAGAGGTGTGAGGATTCGGGCTCCGGAACCATGCATCGGTGGAACCCTGACAGAGCCCCGCCCTGACGCAGAAACCTCTCAGCCATGATCACGCCCAACGCGCCGACCTGCACCGGCAGTCGCTGAGAGGTACTGAGAGGTTTTGGCGTCCAGCCATATCGCATCTCAGCGCGGTACTGGGAGTGGAATAGAAATTCCGCCCGCGACACCCGGGGTGCGCTCCAGCGGCTGCTTGAGCTCGTGCTTAAGCCGGTGCTCCTTGAACCTTTGCCCCTTAAGCACACCCGCATCGCGCCACCGCCCAGGTCAAGCCGCTCCCGGCCGCCTCTGCCCGATCCAGAAAGACCAAGGGGTCTTTCTCTCTTCTCCCCGCGAGGGGGACAAACAAAGGAGCGATGCCTTATGCCACGCCAATCCAAAACAGACCAAGCCGTGCTCATGCAGCACCGGCTCACGCCGCGCGACTGGCGGCTGCTCGGCTGGCTTTACGATCACCAGCTGCTCACCACCGACCAGATCGCGAATGCTCTCTATCCGAGCCTGCACCGTGCCCAGGTCCGGCTCAGAAACCTGACCGATTACGGCGTCCTCAAGCGGTTCCAGCCGTACCGGCTAGAAGGTGGCAACTTCCCGTTCCACTACGTCATAGACCACCTGGGCGCGTTCATCGTCGCCGGATCACGGTCACAACCGCCGCCCCGGTTGGGGCAGTCTGAAGCCCGGATCCACCGGATCGTCACCAGCCGCAACTTCGAACACCGGCTCGGAATCAATGACTTCTTCACCCAGCTGGCGAAGTATGAGCGGCTCAACGATGGAGCCAAGCTTCATCACTGGCTACCCGAACACCGTAACCAGTGGTTCAGCCCGCCCGGCACCATGTCGATTGCCTCGGTCAAGCCAGACGGCATCGGCGTATGGACCGACCGAGGGCAGACGATCGCGTTTTACTACGAGCACGACCACGGCACCGAATCCCTGCCCACGCTCGTCGACAAAGTCGTCCGCTACAACGAGATGTGGGACGCACGATGGCCCGTGCTGTTCAGCCTGCCCACAACGGTCCGGGAAGGACACCTGCACCAGAAGCTGGCCAGCGTGAAGGCCAGGATCCCCATCGCGACAATCGCCCGCGACCGCCTCGACGGAAGCAACCCGGCAGAACAGGTCTGGCACCTCCACGCCGCAGCCACACCACTGGTGCGCCTAGCCGAGCTTCCGGTGCAAAGTCCCGTCAACCTCGCCGCGTTCGACGCCGAGACGCGCTAAAAGTGGGCGCCACCACGGCTGACAGGTTTTCGGCCGAACCCTGAGAGGTTTTCCGCCTGAGGGCCTGAGAGGTTTTCAAAACCTCTCAGGCCCTTGCGCTGAGAGGTTCGGCCGCTACGGTCGGGGCTCATCCACATCAGCACCACCCCGAAACCATCCCCGCCGTGCCGCCGTTCGGCGCCTGATGCCCACCTGAGGGTCGGCGGTCAGCCAACCGGCGGTTGACACCAGCCCGAGATGGAGCGGAGATCCACAACAGGGCCGTCAGGCAAGATCGAATCCAACTGTCCACATTAGACAAAAACGAAGGAGGAAACCCGATGCACATTCGCCAGAGCAAGAGCCAAAGCCAATACCGCATCGAGAAAGCCGAGGAATGCCATGTCTTCCAACGACGAATCCACCGCAGACCGCATTAGCGAAGCACACGTGCACGTTGAGGTGCCCGAGCAACCGCCTGTCTTCAACCCGGAATCGGCACGTGCACTGCTGAGCCTGTTCCGCGCCGTACTAGAGAAACGCCGACAGCAAGAAGAAGGAAACCCATGACAAACACGATGCGCTTCGCCTTCTACGGGCGAGTATCCACGGAAGACAACCAGGACCCAGAGTCCTCGTTCAATTGGCAGCGAACACTCGCGCAGAACCTCATCACTCCATACGGCGGACAGATCGTCGAAAATTTCTTCGACGTCGGCGAAAGCCGCTCCATTCCGTGGCAACGGAGGCCTGAAGCAAGCCGTTTACTCAAGAAACTGAAGGACCCCAAGCGCGGCTTCGACCACATCGTCATTGGTGAGCCGCACCGGGCCTTCTACGGCAACCAGTTCGGGCTCACCCTGCCGTTGCTTGAGCACTACAAAGTGACGCTATGGGTGCCCGAAATGGGCGGCGCTATCGACCCGCGCAACGAAGTGCACGAGCTCATGATGTCCATCTTCGGCGGCATGAGCAAAGGCGAACGCAATCGGGTCAAGACCCGCGTACGCAACGCGATGGTCGCCCAGACCGAGATCGAAGGCCGGTTTCTTGGAGGCCGGCCTCCCTACGGCTACAAGCTCAAAGACCTTGGCCCGCATCCCAACCCGGCGAAAGCAGCCGACGGCCGAATGCTGCACGGGCTGACACCCGACCCCGTTACCGCGCCCGTCGTCATGCGGATCTTCGCGGCTTTCCTCAACGGCGCCGGGATGTACGCCATAGCCGAAGACCTTACCGAGGAAGGCATCCCGTGCCCGTCCGCCTACGACCGCAAACGCAACCCGCACCGCACCGGCCTGGCGTGGAGCAAGGGCGCAGTCCGGACCATCCTTACAAACCCGCGTTATACGGGCCGGCAGGTGTGGAACAAGCAACGCACCGACGAGGTCCTGCTCGACGTCGACGACGTCGCGCAAGGCCACACGCAGGTGATGCGATGGAACAAGAAGGAAGACTGGATCATCTCCAAGAACATCGTGCACGAGCCCATCGTTGACGAGGACTCCTTCGACCAGGCACAAGAGATGCTCGGCTACCGGCGGAAGCACGGACACACCCGCAGAGTGAAGCCGTCGAAACATCCGTATGTCTTCAAGAGCCTGATCTTCTGTGGACTCTGCGGCCGGAAGATGCAGGGCCTGCATGCGCACGACATCAAGTACTACCGCTGTAGGTATCCGGCCGAGTATGCCCGTGCCAACCGGGTAGACCACCCCAAGAACATCATTTTGCGCGAGGACGCCATCGAGCCAGCGATCGACCTCTGGCTTACGAAGAGCTTCAGCCCCACGGCACGCGACCAAACAATCAACGATCTCGCGAGCCAGCTCAATGTAGGCCCGAAGACGCCGCCGGGGCAGCACCCGACCAAGACCCTCGATGCGAAGATGGCCCGCTACAAGGCAGCCCTGGATGCGGGAGCCGATCCCGCGGTCGTCACCAAGTGGATCAAAGAAGCCCAAGACGAGTTCGATCAACAGCGAAAGACGATCACCCAACCGAAGCCCAAAGAGATCACCACTGACGACATCAGGACCTTGATCAACCAGCTTGGCGACATCGCGCAGGCGATCAAGGACGCCATCCCAGAGGACAAGTGGAAGGTCTACCGAGCCCTCGACCTCAGGCTGACCTACGCTCAGGAAACACAAACGGTGCTGGCCGAAATTGATCTCGGCGAGCACCGTTGGGGGATAGATCGTGTCCGAGGGGGGACTTGAACCCCCACGCCCTATACGGGCACTAGCACCTCAAGCTAGCGCGTCTGCCATTCCGCCACCCGGACAGGGTGAGTGTTGCCGCTAACCTGCCTAAGCAGGTCAGACAACCGCACGAGGGACCACAATACACGGCCGTGTTTGATCACCACAATCCGGTTCCGTCCGGGCCGGAATGTCCGAATCAAGCGGGCCCAGAGGAGCGGATTTCACGTTCCGTGTGGGGGCTGGACGAGCCGGGAGACATGGTGCAGGAGCCAGCGCGGGGAGTGGCGCATGAAGGCTGCGGCGAGCTTGTAGCGCCACCCGGGCACGCACACCACAGCGTCGCGGGAGAGGTCGCGTAGCGCGACCCGGGCCACGTATGCGGGGGAAAGCCATACCGAGGGCGAGACCCGGCCTACGTCGACGCCAGCGGAGGCGTGGAAGGCAGTCTGGGTGTACCCGGGGCACAGCGCCATGACGGAAACGCCGTGAGGACGCGCCCACAGGGCCAAAGACGTGCTGAAGTGGGTCACCCACGCTTTGGAAGCGGGGTAGGTGCTGCCGGGCAGAGTGGACGCGAAGCCGGTGATTGAAGAGACGTTGATGATGCTCCCCGAGCCGCGCGAGACCATCGAAGGCAGCACGGCATGACACAGAGCCAGAACAGCCGTCACGTTCACCGAAAGCAGGTAAAGCTCACGGGACAACGGTGACCGTGTGAAGACCGTGTTCAGGGTCAGCCCAGCAGCGTTAACCAAAAGGTCCACGGGGGAAGACGCGGCGAGCGAGGCAACCGAAGCAAGTGAAGAAGGGTCAGACAGGTCGGCGGGTACCACGACCGCCTCAGGGAACGCAGCCCGCAACGCGTCCAAACGAGACGACGGACGGGCCACCAGCAGAAGGTCCCAGCCACGCGCAGCCAGCTCGACGGCGAACGCGTGGCCGATCCCTGACGTCGCCCCGGTGACAAGTGCCAGCACGAGCCGAAACGCTAGAGCGCCAAGGTAAACAGCACGCTACTGGTAGGCGGCCGCCTGGATAGCGTAAAGCTCAGCGTACTGGCCGCCTTTAGCCATCAGTTCCTCATGTGAGCCGACTTCAGCGACGCGTGACCCGTCCAACACGACGATCAGGTCAGCCATCCGCACGGTGGAGAACCGGTGCGACACCAGCAACGTGATCCGCCCAGACGACGACCGCGCAGCGGACGCATATCGCTCAAACAAGGCGTGCTCCGTTTCGGCGTCCAACGCCGCGGTCGGCTCGTCCAAGACCAGCAACAACGGTTCGTCACGCATGAACCCACGCGCTAGAGCCAGTTTCTGCCACTGTCCAAACGAGACCTCAACCCCGCCCGGCCACGACGGCCCCAGCTGGGTGTCGAGCCCGGATTCCAAAGACGACACCACATCGGCCGCCCCGGCCCGATCCACAGCCGCGGAAACAGCCGGCACAGAATCCAGGCGCGGCACGTCACCGACGCCAACGGATTGGCGGGCGAAGAACTCGAACCGGAAGAAGTCCTGGTACGCCCCGGACAGCCGTGCCCGCCACTCGTCAGCGGGCATGCGGCCCAAGTCGGCACCGTCGACGAGAATCCGGCCTGAGGTGGGGGAGTAGAACTTCGACAGCAGTTTCACCAATGTGCTCTTGCCCGCCCCGTTTTCGCCCACCACGGCGATAACGGCACCGGCAGGCAACGTCAACGACACGTCTTGCAACACCAGCGCGGTGGTGCCGGGATAAGCGAAACTCACGTTCTCAAAACGAATCCCCGACGCCAACGTGGAAGGCACGGCGATGTCGGCCGCCTCATCAAACGAGGCCGCATAGTCTTCCAGCCAGGCTAGGCGGCGTGAGCCGTCCATCCAGAAGCCGCGCAGGAACCCGATTTCGCCCACGGTGGCGCCGATGTAGGCCGACAAACGGGAACCGGCCGCCAATACCAGCAGCACGCTGCCAGGGGTGGCGTTGATGCCGACGGCGACGAACACGATCGCGCCCACATAACCCAGGCCGAACACCAGCCAGGCCAGCGAATGCCACCACGCGGTGCCCCAGCGGGCGGCCGCGATCGGCTGATACCAGCGCTCCCAGGCAGAGCGCCTCATCGACACCAAACGCGAGCCGATGCGGGTGACGCGAACTTCTTTGCCGGGCGGCGCGGTGGTGGACAGCACGAACAGGTGCCGGGCCAGTCGGGCCGCCGAAGCGCCCGCTTCTTCAATCTTGCGTTCCACGGCAGGACGCCACGACGACGTCATCACCGTTGGCACGGCGAACAGCACCAGCAACGCCAGCGCCGGATGGATCGACGTGAGCAGCCCGACGGTGATGACGAGCCGCACGATCCAGCCCGCGGTGGAAAACACTGACAGGTACATGTGGTCGAGGACGAAGACCTGGTCCCGCAAAATCGAGAGCCGGTCGAGATAGTCGGGGCGTTCGTGGTGGGCGATGGTGCCCACCGAGGCTTGCAGGCGGGCGACATGTGCTTCCAGGGCGATGGTGACGCGGTCGCGGAAGCGGCGCTGCACCCGGTCGGCCACGGTGCGCAAAAACCAGGTGCCTACCGCTGAGACGGCAAGGCCCATCAGCGAGATGTAAACCAGGCGCCGGTTGCCGTCCAGGACGCCGTCGCTGAGGAACTTGAGCCACAGTGCCAGCAACGCGTCGGGCAGCGCGGCGAGCAACGATAGTCCAAACGCTACAGACATCAGTTTGGGTTCGAATTTGAACCCGAGTTTGCAGCACCGCCACATCGATTGCCACGGCGGCGGCATGTCGTCAGCCGAGGACGTCATAGCTCACCTCTTCGTCGGAGTCTTCCGCGGGCAGCCCGGCGGCGAACCGCTCGGCTTGCAGGTCGAACATGGTGCGGTAGCGGCCGCCCAAAGCCATCAGCTCATCGTGGGTGCCCAGCTCGACGACCCGGCCCTCTTCCAGCACACAGATCCGGTCAGCCTGACGCACGGTGGAGAACCGGTGCGAGATGAGGATGGTCGTGCAGTGCCGCGTTTCGGCCAGTACCCGCTCAAAGATTTCTGCCTCACCCCGGACATCGAGTTGCGCGGTGGGCTCATCCAGCAGCACCACTCCGGCACCTTGGCGCACCGCGCAGATGGTGCGCGCCAGGGCGATGCGCTGCCACTGCCCGCCAGAGAGGTCGGTGCCGCCTTCGTAGCCTTTGGCCAAGATGGTGTCCAAACTGGCCAGATCTTCGGCTCCTGCGGCCTTGAGCGAGGCGAGAATAACGTCGTCGGGTGCACCGTGTGGGGCGACGTTGTCGCGCAACGGCAGGTCGAAGCGGATGAAGTCCTGAAACACGGCCGTGATCCGCGACCGCCACGACTCCACGTCCATCGCCCGCACATCAACCCCGTCAACTTCCACCGACCCTGCGACCGGGTCGTAGAGGCGGCAGATCAGCTTGGCGAGGGTGGTTTTCCCGGCGCCGTTGCGTCCCACGATCGCCAGCGATGATCCGGCTGGGATCGTCAGGTCGAACCCATTGAGCACCGGACGGTCAGCCGTGCCGGGGTAGGCGAAGGTGACGTCCCGGAACGCGACCGCCTCAGCGGGCATGCCTGTGGCCGGTGCGGAACCGCGCACCTCCAGCGCACCGCGCGGCCCGGTCGCTTTCTGCAGCCGCAACACCGCGGCCACCGGAGCCGAAGCACCATCCAGCGCCCAGTTCAGCCCACCGAACGCGATCAGCGACGTGCCGATAGCCGCCTGGGAATAGGTCACCAAAGCACCAAGATCCGATGTGGACGCCAGCGCCCAGAACACCGCCACATTCGCCGGCAGCACGATCGCCAGACACAAGATGACCGACTTTTCCCGCATCCGCGTCGCCCGGTATTGCAGGTCGTGCAACACCACGCGCCGGGCCATGAACCGTTCGATCACAAAGCCCACGAGGCCAAACAGCCGCAGTTCCTTGGCGGCCGGGGCGTCCACGGCCAGCCGGTAGGCGTAGTCGGCGTCCTGGCGGGCGGCACGCACCGCATCGGTTTCACGGTCTCTCCATACGCCACTTTCGCGCAGGATCCAGTGCGTGACCAGCCACGCACCGGCCAGCACCAGCGGCGCCCACCACGCGAACGCGAACAGCACCACCGCTGAGGACAACCCGGCCAGCAACTCCACCAGTCCGCCGGCGATGAAGTCCATCGACAGCGACAGTGGTGGCCCGCTCATGCCCAAGTCGAAGTCACGGGCCGTGGTCATGTCCTTGGCCAGTTCCGGATCTTCCAGGTGCCCCATGCCCGACGGCTGCACACACGCCTCGGTGAGCCGGTCATATAGCCACGCCGACGTGCGGTCGCCCAGGTTCATGCCGATAGCGGCATGCATCGGTGTGAGCACCTGCAGCAGCACAAAGATCACACCGGTGAGCGCCAACGGCATGGTGAGGGACTGTCCGTTCTCGACGGCGCCGACCAGCACACCCATCGCCACCGCGAACCCGGCCGGCAACAGCCCGCGCAGCAGCAACACCAGCCACCACAGCAGCGCCAGCGGCCGGTCGGCCTGATACAGCACCCCGAAGAACTGCCATTCCTGTCTTGCCCGTAGCCATCCGATCATGGAAAGCCTCCGATACCTCGTGACCCCGCGAGTCTAAACGCCACCTAGGACATCCCCTCGCAGGCGGGGCGCCTTTGCGAGTATTTGGTAAGGCTCAGCAGGAGACACTTGCCAATACGAGCTTGTATCGTCAACGCTCATGAGGCGGGCCGGTATGTCACTGCTTGACCCCACTCTCTGGAGTGGGCGGATCTTCACAGGTCTATGGCATCCAGCCACCCAAACACGTGAGGTGATCAACCCGGCCACCGGCGAGCGGCTCGGGATAGCCGGCCTAGCGTCCACAATGGACGTTACCGCCGCGGCCGAACACGCCGAGCAGGCCCGCGGCACCTGGGCACAAGTCGCCGCCAGCTACCGCGCGGCACTCCTGCGCCGCGCCGGCGACCTGTTCAGCGAACACCAAGACGCCATTGTGGGCTGGCTCGTCAGCGAGAGCGGATCAACGCAAGCCAAAGCGAAAGCGGAAGTGGCCGCCGCCGCGCAAACCTGCCACGAGGCCGCCGCCTTAGCCAATAGCCCCTACGGTGAGGTCATCCGTTCGGGTCAGCCGCGGCTGAGCCTGACCCGCCGCATCCCAGCCGGTGTCATCGGCGTGATCACCCCGTTCAACATGCCGCTGGCGCTGGCGATCCGCGCGGTCGCCCCGGCACTCGCATTGGGCAATGCCGTGCTGCTCAAACCCGATGCGCGCACCGCCGTCAGCGGGGGAGTCGTGCTCGCGCAAATCTTCGCCGCAGCAGGACTGCGTAAGGGGTTGCTGCAGGTACTCGCCGGCGATGCCGCGGTGGGTGCGGCCATCATTGACCATCCGCTGGTACGCGTAGTGTCGTTCACCGGTTCACCACAAGCGGGAAGACACGTCGCCGAACGCGGCGGCCGTCTGCTCAAACGAGTAATGCTCGAACTAGGCGGCAACAACGCCCTCGTTGTCTTTGACGACACCGACATCGACCGTGCCGTGCGGGCCGGCGCGTTCTCCTCCTTCCTGCACCAAGGACAGGTGTGCATGGCAGCCGGGCGCCACCTCGTGCACGAAAGCATCTACGGCGAATACGTCGCCAAACTCGCCGAATTCGCCGACAGTCTCATCGTCGGCGACCCGTCGCACAACGATGTCGCGTTAGGACCGCTGATCGACGTGCGCCAGCGCGACCGCGTCCACCACCTCGTGGAAGCTAGCGTGAAAGCGGGCGCGAAACTCGTCACCGGCGGCACCTTCGACGCCCTGTTCTACCGCCCGACCGTGCTAGCTGAGCCAGCAGAGCCAACGGAGGCCTACCGCGAAGAAGTGTTCGGCCCCGTCGCCCCGGTCCGGGCGTTCAGCACCGTCAGCGAGGCGGCAAAGCTGGTGGCAGACAACGAAACCGGGCTGGCCGTTTCCATCCTGACCGCCGACGTCGGCAAGGCGATGACGTTAGCTGACCGTGTTCCGGCCGGCATGGTGCACATCAATGACCCCACCATCGACCACGAACCGCAGGCGCCCTTCGGCGGATTCGGCTTGTCTGGCAACGGCTGGCGCGCCGGGGGACTGTCCGATCTGGACGCCTATACCGAGACCCAGTGGCTGACCATCCGCCCCGAACTGGCCAAGGTGACGCTATGAAGATAACCGTCGCCGTCACCGACGGCCCGGCACAACCGCTGCGCCTGGCTGAGGCCACCATCGGCGAACCGCAACCGGGCGAACTGCTGGTGCGCCTGGCCGGAACCGGCGTGTGTCACACCGATGCCATGGCCGCGGCCGGCAAGATGCCCTTCCCGCTGCCGGGAGTCCTGGGCCATGAAGGCGCCGGTGTAGTGGAAAGCGTTAGCGCGCAAGGGTTCGCCCCCGGCGACACGGTCGTGCTCGGCTGGCCGTGGTGCGGCCAGTGCCGCAATTGCTATGCCGGGCAACCCCGCTACTGCGTGAACCTGCCATCGCTATTGTTCGGCGGCAAACGCACCATCCACCTCACCGATGGCACACCGCTGCACGGCGGATTCTTTGGCCAGTCGTCGTTTGCCACCCACGCGATCGTCGACGCCCGTACCGCGGTGAAGGTGAACACCAGCTTGCCGTTAGAAGCGATCGGCACCCTCGGATGCGGCTTCTCAGCCGGTGCCGGCGCGGTCCTCAACAACGCCAAGCCCGCACCGGGATCGTCGCTCGTGGTCTATGGCGCTGGCGCGGTCGGGCTAGCAGCGGTCATGGCGGCCCGGCTCACCCCGGCCACCACCATCGTCGCCGTGGACCGCAATCCACAGCGGCTCGCCCTGGCCGCCAAACTGGGCGCCACCCAAACCATTGACGTGAATGGGATTCGCAATGTGCCTCGCGCGGTCCGCGAAGCGTGCGGCGGCCCGGCAGACATTGTCATCGAATGCACCGGACAGGAAAAAGTCATCCGCCAGGCCATCGAAACCATTGGCATGCTGGGCGTGTGCTGCCTGGTGGGCACCGGCGATCCCACGACGGAACTGCGGGCACATCAGCAGAGCACGCAGTGGGGACGCAGCATTCGCGGCTGTATGGGCGGCGAAGGCCAAAGCCACACGCTCGTGCCAGCCTTGTTAACACTCGCTGAACAAGGGCGGTTTCCGTTCACTGAACTCATCGGGTACATCCCACCGGCAGAGGCGCTAACCGCTGCCGCGGCTGGAGAAATCATCAAGCCGGTGCTGCAGATGGAAACATACATTTAAATTCGCCAACTCTTGAACCTTCACCCAATTCATGCGTGTATGTAAATGCCCACGCGCACCGTGGGCCGCACACGACGTGCGACAGCAGAGTTGGGAGAACAATGCAGACACGCTTGTCAGAGGCGGCCACGACCCTGTTCCGGGTCGTGATTGGCCTCTTATTCGCGATCCACGGCGCCTCAGGGCTCTTCGGCATGTTCGGCGGACATCGCGGCACCGGTGCCGCGATCGCCGTCGGCGACTGGCCGGGCTGGTGGGCAGCCCTCATCCAGTTCGCCGGTGGGCTTTTAGTGATGACGGGCCTGGCCACGAGGGTCGCCGCGATCATCTGCTCAGGATCGATGGCCTACGCCTACTTCGTAGTCCACGCCCCGCTGGCACTGTGGCCGCTCAATAACGGTGGTGAACTCGCGGCCATGTTCTGCTGGTCGTTCTTCCTCATCGCGATACTCGGTCCGGGCCGGTACGCGCTTGATGCGCTATTCCGAAAGCCAGGCAAAGTGACAGACTCGTCTCGTCAACATACGATGGAATACGAGACTTCATAGCTGTCAGGGCCCCGCCCGGGGTTGCTGGTTCAGGAGGAGATATGGCTGTCCGTCAAGCAGCGGTACATCTGATCGGCAAGCCCGGGCTCCGCATCGGGGCAGAAGAAATAACAGAGTCATCCGGCGGTACTGTCGAGCACGTCTACGCCGCCACCGGCCAAACCACCGCCCCCGTCGTGCTGGCCGGACCGTCCGAAATAGACCTCGCCGTCACCACCGCCCGGGCCGCCTTCCCGAAATGGCGCGACACCCCCGTCAACGAACGCCGCGACATCCTGCTGCGCTTCGCCGACCTCATCGTCGAGCACGCCACGGAACTCAGCGATCTGCAAACCCTTGAAATCGGCGTCCCCGTGCAGTTGTCCCGGCAGATGCCCGCGATCGCCGCCGACTGGGTGCGCTACTACGCCGGGTGGGCCGACAAGTCCGGCGGCGACGTCATCAGCACCTGGCCGATCCGCAGCCTCAATTACACCCTCGATGAGCCTTACGGAGTGATAGCCGGAATCATCCCGTGGAACGGCTCACTCATGTCAATGGCACAGTTGCTCGGCCCCGCCTTAGCCACCGGCAACACCATCGTCGTCAAGCCATCGGAGCTCGCGCCGTTTGTCGCGACACGCATGGCTGAGCTGGCCGTCCAATCTGGACTGCCCACCGGCGCCGTCGTCGTCGTGCCCGGAGCGGCCGCCGCGGGGCAGGCGCTAGCCGGGCATCCCGGTGTCGGCAAAGTACATTTCACCGGCGGAGCGGTTACCGCCCGTAGCGTCCTGTCGAGCGCCGCCGAACACCTGACCCCGGTCGCCCTGGAGCTTGGCGGCAAATCTCCACATCTGGTCTTTGAAGACGCCGATATCCGTTTCGCCGCACGCGTAGCCATGAGTGGCGTCATCGCCCTATCTGGACAGGGATGTGCCAACGGAACCCGGCTGCTGGTGCACAAATCCGTTCGCGACCAGGTCCTGGACATCCTCGTGTCGCGGCTGCGTAAAACGAAACTCGGCGACCCGGCCGACGAAGCCACCGTGATGGGTCCCGTCGTGTCCCACAACGCATGCCAGCGCATCCTCGGCGTCATCGACCGCGGCCGGCAATCCGGCAACCTGGTCAGCGGCGGCAACCGCAGCGGCGGCGACCTTTCGGCAGGATTCTTCATCGAGCCTACGGTTTTCGCCGATGTGGACCCCGCCGCGGAACTGGCACAGGAAGAGATATTCGGCCCCGTGCTTTCCGTGATCACCTTCGCTGACGAAGACGAGGGTGTCGCTTTAGCCAACGACACTCGTTATGGCTTGGGAGCCTATGTGCACACCAACGACCTGCGCCGGGCCCACCGGGTCAGCCGTGCGGTCGAAGCAGGTGCGGTATGGGTTAACGGCGCCCCTGGTCTCATGCCTTCGGTGCCTTTCGGTGGTGTGAAACAAAGCGGTTCGGGTCGTATCGGCGGTCTGGCCGGATTGCGGGAATTCCTGCGACCCAAGAACGTATGGATCCCGGTGTAATCGCCATTTCGGCTAACGCTCGGTAACCCTTGCAGAGGCGATACGTGTTTCAACGGCCCTTTGTGTTGCGTTGGGTTTCACGACAGTGATGGCAAGTGTTAATGTGTCTGCAGATCGGCAGGTAGCACAGGCGTGAACCGTTTACAAGCGTTAGACGTAAACTGTATGTACGGCTTGCCAAATGTGAAACGGGTTGCTGGCCGAGAGAAAGGGACGGGCTATGGCTCAATACATTGTGACCATCACCCCGGTCTTGGGTAGTGGTGGCGACGAGGATGCGGCCTCCCGCACGACAATGCGAGTGGTCGCCGAAGACGGTCAGGCATACATCAAAGAACTGACCGTCCGGGTAGCCGACAACGCCAAGCTTGGTCCCGGCGAGGTGATCCAGGTCGACCTAGACATTCTGCTGCAGGCGTTCGCGCGCCGTCAGCACACAGAAGCCGTCTCCACAGCATCCCCCGTAGCAACGGGTGAACGCCGCACCATCGCCTCGCTGGCCGCGCGCCGCAAACCCGACCGCGCTTACCGCCGGATGCCGGATCCGGCTGAGGTCAAGGCAACCTACCTCGCCAGCCGCACCATCACCGGGGTCGCGGAACACTACGGTGTGCCCACGCACACCGCGCAAGGCTGGGTGAGCCGGTTGCGCCGCAAGGGAGTCATCCCCGCGGGCAAGTAACCCGCCCCACCCCAGCCCCTTTTAGAACATGCCGGTGTCGATGGGTTCGCCCACCAGCAAAGCACCGACAGTGGCATAGGAATTGCGCCCGGCCACGAAATGCTGCGTGGCCGTGTGCACGTCACGCATCCGCCGCTGCACCGGTGACGTGTCATAAACCGCACTGCCACCCGCGAGCCCATAGGCCGCGTCCACAACAGACGCCGCCAGCGTGGTCACCTGAGCCGCAGCCGCCCGCGTCCCAGCCCGGTCCTGCGCCGACGTTTGCCCGGCCACCGAACGCTGCCACGCCTGTGCCGCCTCATCGCGCAGCAGTGCCCTGGCCGCCCGCAGCAACGTGTGCGCCTCACCCAGCCGGTCCTGAAACGTCGCCGAGGCAGCCAGCCGGGTCGCACTCAGCGACGGCCGTTTCCCGCCCGTGGCAAGGCTGATCGCATCGTCCAAAGCAGACGTCGCCACACCCACCGCGACTGAGGCGATGATGAGACTCGACTGCGCGATGCTGTTGACCGCACGGATCGTCTCCGGCTGACCCTCCACCAGTTCCACCGCATGGCTCGCCGGGCAGAACGCGCCTGAGACCGCCATATCGTTACTGCCGGTTCCCCGCAGCCCCATGGTGTGCCACGTGTCCACCAGCTGCGCCTTGTCAGCGGGAATCAGCATGATGCGGGTCAGCGGTGTCCCCGCATCCGACAGCTGCACCGCCCGGTCACTAACCAGCACACAGTTGAGGTAAAGCCACGACGCGTGCGGGCTTCCCGTCACGAACGGCCACTGGCCCGTTATCTTCCAGCCACCATCAACCGCCGTCGCGCGGCCCTTAGGCGCAACCGCCCCGGCGGCATAGACATCCGGCCCGCCCGCGTAAATGGCGTCCACGGCTTCCTTTTGCCCACAGCCGATGATGAGCTGCGACAAGCCAACCTGACCGACCGCCCACCCGACCGAACCGTCTGCCGTGGACAGTTCCTCAATGACGCGAAGCGCTTCGGGCATCGGCAGCCCCAGGCCGCCATACTCCACTGGCACCAGCATGCGCAGGCATCCGGCGGCACGCAGATCGCTGACCAGATCGTCGGTCAGCCGCCGCCCCGCCTCGACCTCATCGGCCCGCTTGGCGACCTCCGGTAAAAGCTCGCTGACTGCTCTCTTCACATCCACGACTGTTATCAGACCATAGACAAGGCTAGTGTGTGAACATACTCGTAAAGACTTCTTGGGGGCACCGGTGACAAGCCCGGATACGCAGGCCAATGTATTCGCGATGCGCATGTGGAAATCGCTTCTCGCCACACAGGAACTCCTCACCTCCTATCTCGGGGTGCGGCTCGGGCTCTATGACGTGCTCGCCGCCTCGGGCGAACCGCTGACCGCAGCACAAGTCGCTGACAGAGCCGGGATCGCCGAACGTTACGCCCGCGAATGGCTGGAACAGCAAGCGGTCGCGGCCATCCTGACCGTCGACGACATACGGGCACAGCCCGGCGAACGCCGCTACAGCATGCCCGCGGCCCACGCCGAAGTGCTGACCATTTCCGACAGTCCCGCCTCCATGGCCTCCCTCGCGGTGCTACCGCTCGGAGGCATCGCCTTAGCCCTGCCAACGCTTCTGTCGGCTTACCGCACCGGCGAAGGCGTGCCCGACAGTGTGTTTGGCATCGACTGGCGCGAAGGGCACTCCGGCGCCAACCGGTCGCTGTTCGCCCACCAGCTCGCGGGCTGGATCAAAGAAAGCATGCCGGACGTTCACGAGACGCTGTCGCAACCGGGACGGCGCATCGCCGACGTCGCTTGCGGTGCCGGCTGGTCCAGCGTCGCCCTGGCACACGCCTATCCGGACGCGCACATCGACGGCCTGGACTTCGACGCCGACGCCATCGCCGACGCGAAAATGCTTGCCGAAAAAGAAGGTGTCGCCGACCGGGTGCGCTTCGAAGCCCGCGACGCCGCTGACCCTGAGCTAGCCGGCGAATACGACCTCGTGTGCCTTTTCGACGCCCTGCACGAAATCTCGCACCCAGTCGCGGTGCTCAAAGCGTGCCGGTCGCTCAAGAGTCCACAAGGGACAGTCCTGCTCATGGACGCCAAAGTAGCCACCGCCTTCACCGCTCCTGGCGACGATGTCGAGCGGTTCCAGTACTGCACCAGTGTTTTGCATTGCCTGCCCGCGGCGATGGTCGGCGAAGGCTCCACCGGAACCGGCACCGTGCTTCGCCCGCAAGCCGTGCGCACGCTAGCCAAACAAGCCGGATTCTCCGGCATGACCATCCTGCCGGCCACCGACGGCTTCCACCGCCTCTACCGCCTAGCCGGCTAAAGCTTTACGGGGAGGTGCGCCCTCGGCACCTCCCCGTAAAGGGCTCCTATAACTACTTCTTGTCAGCGAGCTTCTTGATAACGAGATCCTGCACCGCGCCCACCGTGGTGATCTGACGGGCGGTCTTCTCATCGATCGGGTCGAGGTCGAATTCGTCCTCAAGCGCGAACGCCACCTCCATCAGGGCAAGGGAGTGATAGCCCAGGTCCTGAATCAGGATCGATTGCGCGGTGACGGTCACATCCTGCTTGGGTGCCATGTCACCGATAACGGTCAGGACCTTAGCCCGGACAACATCTTCTGACAGGTCCGTGCTGACGGGGGTCGCCTGCTCGGTCATTTCAACTTCCTCCAGTCGGGATTGGACTTCGGTTCTCCATCGAGACCGAAAGGCGTTCGAACCCGTCGCGGTGGCGCCACAAGACAGCCCCCAGCGTCGGAGCGTGCGAGGTGATCCAGCTGCCGATAACAGGATTGAGATCGGCGAACTCTTCTTCGATAACCGATAGTGCGGGAACAGGAACACTTGCTCCCAGTTCCGTGAGCAAGGGACACAGGAACTGGTCTGCCGCACCACGATGGCGGGCCCACCCGGCGGTCATGGCCGCCACGGCCACGGTGCCAGACAGCCCGTCAATGGGCAGCATGTCTAGGAAAAGCTTGAGCAGCCCCGAATAGGCGCCCTTGAAGGTCGGGCTGACAACAATGAGCAAACCCGGCTGGCGCACCGCCTTAAGCGCCTGCTCGACCGCGTCAGGCGCCGCCACGCTGGAACTGGCCCGCGCCGGAATGATGGCCCCAAGCTCAGACAGGTCAACAACATCCGGCTCAGCCAGCGTCACACCCTCAGGCGCCAAAGCCGTGCGCAACGCGTCAGCCAGCGCCACGGCGACCGTGGAGGTCCGCGAACCCTGACGCGGGTTGCCAATGACCAAAGTGGTCGGTGTGCTCACAGCAAGCCCCGCTTTCGCAGAATAGGCATGACACCTTCGCCGAAGGCGTAGGCCTCCTCCAGATGCGGCTGGCCAGAAAGGATCAGATGCGTCAGCCCGGTGTCGTGGTATTCCTCGATCCTGGCCGCCACCTCCTCGTGACTGCCCACGAGCGCGACTCCAGCCCCCGGCCGCACCAGGCCGTAACCGGCCCACACGTTCGGGTAGATCTCCAGGTTGTCCGTGCTGCCACCGTGCAGGGCGGCCATACGCCGCTGCCCCTCCGATTCGCTTCGGGCGAAACGTTTCTGGGCCTGAGCGATGCGCTCAGGATCCATGCCGGCCAGCAGCCGCTCAGTGACCTCCCACGCCTCCTGCGAGGTGTCGCGGCTGATGATGTGAAACCGCGTCCCGAATTCCAGGGTGCGCTCGTGTTTGGCGGCGAGCTCACTGACCTCTTTGGTCAAATTCCGCATCGCGTCAGGCGATTCGCCCCAGCTCAAATACACGTCGGCATGCGCGGCAGCCGCACGTTGTGCCCCAGCCGATGCGCCACCGAGCAACACCAATGGGCGTACCGGATGCGGGCGAGTCAGCAGGCCAGCCTTGATGTGGAAGTGCTCGCCCTCAAAGTCGAACGGCTTGCCCTTCCACGCCTGCGACCACACATCAAGGAATTCCGCGGTGCGCTCATAACGCTGATCGTGGTCAAGCCAATCGCCGTAACGCTTTTGCTCGTCGGCGTCGCCGCCGGTCACGATGTTGAGCATGAGCCGGCCGCCCGACAGGCGCTGGAACGTCGCCGACATTTGCGCGGCCACCATCGGCGGCATCGATCCCGGGCGCAAAGCGATCATAAAATTCATTTTTTGGGTGTACGCCGCGAGCGCGCTGGAAACGAGCCAAGGATCCTCGCAGAACATGCCGGTAGGAATCAGCGCTCCAACGAAACCGAACCGGTCAATCGCCTGGGCGACCTGGCTCAGATAGGCGAGATCAGGCTCGCGGCGGATGTTCGTCTCAGACGAGCCGTCCGCACTTTTGGCGACTTCACGCCCGTCTCCGTGCAACGGCATGAACCAGTGCAGCCGCAATGTCATCAGCGCCTCCGCCATCCGCTTGCTTGCGTTCTCTCGTATATGCGCGTGTTTACGAGTGTCCAGTCACGAGGCTGTCAGGCATCCGCGCTCGTTGTCAATAGACCTGCCAACCTCGCGTCAGGCTCATCGACCACGGCAGCCGCCAACGCGGCGAATCCGCGCAGGAAAGCCTCACCCCCAGCCGCCTCAAGCTGATCAGGGGCGCGGAAAAGCGCGGCCTTCATCGCCGACTCGCCAACAGGAACCAGAGCCAGCTCAAACGGGAACCTGCTGCCGATGTCGGTGGGCACAACGAGTTCAAAGTGGACCCCGCCGCCGGTACGCAGGTGCTGTGTCTCAGTCATCACGTTGAACATCACGTTGTCCGCACGGCCGCCACCGGTGTCGACCAGATTCGTCGGCAGCAACTGAAACGGCAGCTCGCTGTAGGTGAACGCCCCGAGCACAGCTTTGTGGCAATGCCGCACGAGATCGGTGAAGGACCGCTGCGCCGCGACATCGGCCCGCAACAGCACCATGCCGGCCAGCAGACCCACGGTTTCCCGCAGTTCGGGGCGGGTGCGGTTGGCGAACATGGAAGCCACGGAAATGTCGCCCTGCCCGGTCACCCGGTGCAGCTGCGCCTGAAACAACGCCAGCAGCACCGTGAACGGCGTCGTCTGCTCCCGCTTGGCCAGGTCACGCAACCCCGACACCACACGCGCCGGCAAGTCCACCGTGTCCACCCGCGCCGCACCATCCACCCCGGACAGTCCCGCGCCATCTTCGGCCCCTGCGCCCGAAGCACCGGAAGCCAAGCCGCCCGAAGCACCGCCGCCCGTGGAAGCCGAGCCGCCCGAACCCACTCCGCCCGTCACGGAAGCGCCCGAAGCGCCGGCGCCGGAAACAGCAGCGCCAGAAGCCGAGGCAGCGGAAGCAGGAGGAGCAGACGTGAGCTGGGGGAGGCGGGCGCCGGCCAGTTGACGCCGCCAATAGTCCTGGTGGCGTTTGAGGCGGTCCCCGGCCAGCAGGGCTTTCTGCCACTCCACGAACTCGCGCGGCGACCAGCCCAAGGGAGCCAGCGATGCCGTGCCGCCGGTGTGTATGTCGTAAAGCAAACACAAGTCCCGCAACAAGATCCCCGTCGACCACGCGTCGGTGACGAGATGGTGCAGGTTCAGGCAGAACAGGTGCTCACGGGCGGTTATCCGCCATAGGCGGGCGCGCACCGGCCACTGTTGCGGGTCGATGGGGGAGCTGAGTTCCTGCGCCAACGCCTTGTCCGCCGCCGTGGACGGATCGTCGTGAGTGGACAGATCCTCCAGCACGACGGGCTCTGGCCGGGGCGCGTGGATGCGCTGGGACAGCCGTGGCCCGCGTCCCTGAAACGTCGTGCGCAGGGAATCGTGGCGCGCCGCGAGATCGTTTACCGCCCGCTGAAACGCGTCAAGATCTAGCGATCCGCGCACGCGGCAGACAACAGGGCAGTTCAGCGCCCCATAGTCGGTGCGATAGTGCTTGATCATCCAGAGCAGCCGCTGGGAAACGGAGGCGGGCACGTCATAGGTTTCCGTTGTCTCCACCACCCGAGGATAGCTAGTGTTTACGAGTGTGGGCGAGATGCTTGTACAGACTGTTGTAGATACACGTCTCGGCTGGGACTACGACCCGACCGGGTCCAGGGTCCGCACGCTCTACGAACGGGCCAAAGAAGGCCAGTGGAAAGTCGAGGACATCGACTGGACGCTCGACGTTCCGTTTGGGGCACCGCTGCCCGACGACTCGGCGTTCGCCATGTCCGCGTTCGCCGCCTCACCGCTGGCGAAAAGAGGGCGCCCGGCCTGGGATGAGTTCCGGTGGGAACTGCAGTCCTGGATGGTCAGCCAGTTCCTGCACGGCGAACAGGCCGCGATGGTGGTGTCCGCGCGCCTAGTCGAAACGATGAAGGACCTGGAAAGCAAGTTCTACGCCACGACCCAGGCCGTCGATGAGGCCCGCCACGTCGAAGTGTTCTCCCGCTATCTGCGCGAGAAGGTGCCCGACCCCTACCCGGTCTGCGATCCGCTGCGGCTCATGCTCGAAAGCATCCTGTCTGACAGCCGCTGGGACGTCGTCGCCCTCGGCATGCAGATCATGGTCGAAGCCCTCGCCATGGCCGCGTTCCGGTTGGCCAACAACACCTTCCACGATGAACTCATCAAGAGCATCACCGCCATGGTCGGCCGCGACGAAGCCCGGCACGTGTCCTTCGGCGTGCTGTCGCTGGCCGGCATCTATGACGAGATGACCAGTGCCGAACGAGCCGAGCGTGAAGAGCTCGTGCTGGAATCGGCCAGCCTGATCCGGCGCCGCTTCCTGCTGGAAGACATTTGGGAACGCATGGACGTCAACCGGGCCGAGGGCGTCGAATTCGCCGCCTACAACGACCTCATGGTCGCCTACCGGCAAACCATTTTCTCGCGCGTCGGCCACTCCCTGGGCCAGATCGGCCTGCTCGGCCCCAACGTGCGCAAAGGCCTGCATCAGCTCGACCTGATGCGCTACAGCGAGGAGACAAAGCGGTGAAGCGGCTGGACTTGGGTTCCATCATGCGCCTGGGGGAGCTGGGCGATTTCATCATCCCGTTCACCCTGCGGGCCGTCAGCGACCTCGGCATAGCAGACCTGCTCATCGACGGGCCGATGAGCGTCGCCGACCTCGCCGCCAAAACGCAAGCACACGAGCACTCGCTGCACCGGGCACTGAAAGCCTTGGCCTGCAAAGCAATCTTCACCGAAACCGAACCCGGGGTCTTCGCGCTGACACCGCTAGCCGAACCGCTGCGCAGCGATCACCCGATGTCGCTCAAAGACGTGTTCACCCTCCTGCCCTCCGACGCGCAGGCCTGGGCGCATTTGAGTCACACGCTGCGCACCGGCGAGCCCGCGTTCGACCAGGCACACGGCACCGACTACTGGACCTATCTGGCCGCGCACCAAGACGAAAGCGTGCGCGTCGATCTGTGGATGCGCAGCATCAACCACCTGCACCTGCGCACTGTCCTGCCCTATTTCGCCTGGGGCGAACTGTCCACCTTGGTCGACGTCGGCGGCGGTAACGGCTCATTCCTGGCGGGACTGCTCACCAAGTACCCCCAGATAAAGGGCATTCTCTTTGATCTTCCCCATGTCGTCGCCGGGGCGGGCCTGTTCCTGCAACCGGTGAAGGACCGCGCTGAGATCGTGCCGGGCAGTTTCTTCGACACGGTGCCACCAGGCGCCGACGCCTATGTTTGCAAAACCGTGCTGCCCGGTTTCAGCGACGACGATGTCGTGCGCATCCTGGCCAACATCGCCGCGGCCATGCGCCCCGACAGCGTCCTGCTGTTGCTCGAAGCCGTGCTGCCACCGGGCGACGATTATGACGTGGCAAAGCTTTTCGACGTGCACACCATGGTGCTGACCGGCGGCGCGCACCGCACCACCGAACGCACCGCGCAGCTGCTGAACCGTGCCGGGCTGAGCCTGACCGAAGTCACACCCACCCCGACACTGACGATTCTGCGGGCTCAGCTCAGCGCGACCGGCAGCGATTCGTAAGCCCTAAACGGCGTATCGATTTCCCGGACGGGATCACCGGCGGCCTTGAGCTGTGTCGTGTGACGCAGCAGCCACTCGAAGACCACCTGGCCTTCCGTCCGGGCCAAAAACGCGCCCAGGCAAAGATGCCCGCCGCCACCAAACGTCGTATGTGGATTCTTCGCCCGCCCGACATCGAGCTGCTCAGGATTGTCGAACACGGTCTCGTCATGATTGGCCGACCCCAGCATCAGCACCAGAACCCGCCCAGCACGCACCTTGTGCCCGCCAATTTCCACCGCCTCGTGCACCAGCCGCGCGGTGCCCTGAATCGGGGCTTCAAACCGCAAAAACTCTTCAACCGCGGCTGGTACGAGGGAAGGATCGCGCCTCAGCCGTTCGAGTTGCTCCGGATAGCGCAACAGCAAAGCGAACCCGTTGGTGATCAAATGCACCGTGGTCTCAAACCCGGCGAAAAACGAGAAGACGGTGTTGTCCACGATCTCCTCGTGCGTCAGCGTGTCGCCATCGTCTTCGGCACGCAGCAGATCCGACAGCAGATCCTCACCCGGGTTCTCCCGCCGTGCGTCGAGCAACTGTCCAATGTAGGTACGCAGCCACCGCACCGCCTCGTGCGCCTCCTCGCGCGCGTTCTGCGGCACGATCGCGCTAAAGGCCCGGCCCAGGCGGATCGAGTGCCGCCGCACATCATCGTGCGCGTTGGGCGGAATGCCCATCAGCTTGGAGATCACCAGCACCGGCAGCGGATAGGCCAAAGTGGACACGATGTCGCACCCGCCGGCCTTGAGCGCCGGCGCCATCAGCTCTTCGACGAGCGTTTCGATGTGCGCACGCAGCCGGCGGACCACGGCCGGGGTGAACGCCTTGCCCACCAGCTTGCGCAGCCGCGTGTGATCCGGTGGGTCGCGGTAGAGCATGATGCGCTGAAAGAACGCACTGGCCGGGCCATCGCCGACGGACAGGTGGTGATACTGGTCCGGGAACTCACTGCCCAGCCGCGGATCACGCTGCAGCGCAAGCACATCGGCGTGCCGCGTCACGCCATAGGCACCCGGGCCGAAGCGGCACAACGGGCCTTCTGCCCGCAGCTTGGCATATGCCGGATACGGATACTCGAGCACAGCCGGGTCGAGAGCATCGAATCGGGGAAGCAACGCGTTCTCCTGTCTCTACAGTGGAGCGGTCATCTCAGAAAGCCAGCAAATGTCGGCATCGTGCTCAACCACCGTCACGGGAACGTTCAGGGTGGCCAGACTGGCCCGGTAGTGCGGTCCGACATCGAGGTCATGCAGGTGCACCGGCGTGTGCGGCAGCGGCCGGTTGACCCACGTGTCGAGACGGGCGGGCTGCCACGGCAGGCTCATCGTCAGATCGGCCGGGGAGAGCATCAGCCCATCACCGGTCGCCTTGAGCACCGCCTCTTTACGCGTCCACGTGCGAATGAACGCCCCGACCTGCTCGTCTTGCGGGATCGCGTCTAAGACGGTGCGTTCAGTGGGCGACAGCGCGTTACGCGGCGGGCCGCCCCCACGCAACGCCACCTGCTCAATGTCGAGGCCGCACTCGATATCCCACGTCACGGCCACCCCGACGCGGGTTCCCGAGTGGGTGATCGACAAACGCATCCGCCCGTCCAAGGTGTCAACTTCCGGACGCCCATGCGGGCCACCGCAATGACGGCACGTCGCGGTCAGCCTCACCGATTCCGGCTCCACGTCAGCGATCTGCGCGACAGCCAGCTTGGCCAGGCCACGGCCCAGCACAAACCGGGCGCGATCGGGAGTGTGCTTGTAGCCGCGGGCACGTTCCCGCTCGCCGTCGTCAAGCAGCGGCCACAGGATCGAATGACTCGCGTCTACCTGCGCCCAAAACACGTGACATTCCCTATCGCTGCAGGTAATAGTCATCTTCACGTCCTCAACGGAGCAGTGTTTACGAGTATCTTCTAGACTTGTATCTGTCGGCGCTGATAGCTTAACGCCAGCCTATGTGTCATACGAGACAATAGGAGTTGCGACCTTGGAGATAGAAGATCTGCGCCGGGATATCGCCGAGTCGCTGGACTGCCCGCCGGCCGACGTCAGAGATGACGACGACCTGCTGCGGCTAGGCCTCGACTCGATCGCCGTCATGCGGTTGGCTAGCCGCTGGCACGCGCAAGGCGCGAACGTGACCTTCGCCGAACTCATCGAGTTCCGGACGCTGGCGCAATGGTGGGAGTTCGCGCAAACGCGCATGGGCGACAGTCCGAAAACGACACCGGCTATCACGGTGGACGAATCGGCCGCGTTCCCGCTCGCCACCATGCAGCACGCGTACTGGATCGGCCGCGCTGACGGCCAGCCGCTCGGCGGCGTCGGTGCCCACTTCTACAACGAGTTCGACGGGGAAAACGTCGACCCCGCCCGGCTGGAGACCGCGGTGCGCTGCGTGCTGGCCCGCCACCCCATGCTGCGGGCCGTCTTTCACCCCGATGGCACGCAACAGATCCGCCCGCACAGCGCCTGGCCCGGCCTGACCGTGCACGACCTGCGCTACCTTGACGCGGCTTTCGCACAACAACGCCTGGAACAGCTGCGCGACGAGATCTCGCACCGGCGGCTCAATGTCGAAAAAGGACAGACGTTCGACATTCAGCTCAGTCTGCTGCCCGAGGGCAAGACGCGCATGCACGTACAGATCGAGATGCTGGTGGCCGACGCGCACAGCTTCCGCGTGCTCATGTCGGACCTGGCCGCCTATTACGACAACTGGGGCGTGGGTCTAGTACCCATCGAATGGAACTTTCCTTCCTATCTGGCGACCGTCGCCGCGCAGCCCGACCGCAACCGGTCGGTGGCACGCGACTATTGGCAGCAACGGCTCGACACCTTCCCCGGTGCGCCGCAACTGCCGCTCGCCCAGGATCCCAGCCAGGTCAGCCAGCACCGCACCACCCGCTACTTCCACTGGCTCGACCCGCAACAGCAAGCACTGCTCAACACGCGCGCCCGGCAACACGACATCACCTTGTCCGTCGCGTTCCTGACCGCCTTCACCCACGTGCTGGGCGCGTGGAGCACCACCACCGACTTTATGATCAACCTGCCGCTTTACGACCGCCGGCCAGTGCATCCCGAGGTCGACAAACTCGTCGGCGACTTCACCAACCTGCTGCTGCTCGAAGTGCACACCGGCCCGCAAGCCTTTGCAGCCCTTGCCAAAGCGACCCAGGACCGGATGCGCACCGACGCCGCCAACGCCGCCTATTCCGGCGTCGACGTGCTGCGCGACCTATCACGCCGCCGCGGCGGGCAAGCCGTCGGCGCACCCGTCGTGTTCACCAGCGCGCTGAGCCTCGGCGAGCTTTTCGACGCCGAGGTGCGCCGCTGCTTCGGCGCCCCCGGATACACGATGTCGCAGACGCCGCAGGTGTGGCTGGACTATCAGGTCACCGAACGCGAAGGCGGCCTCTACCTCAACTGGGACGTCGTGGAAGAACTGTTCCCGCAAGGCATGTGCGAGCAGATGTTCGGCGCCTACCGGCGCATCATCAGCTGGCTGCTGGCGCAGGAGAACTGGGATCAGCCGCTGCCCGATATGCTCAGCAGTGCCGTGCACGCGACCCGTTCACGCGCCAACGATACTGCCGCGCCGCGCAATATCCGGTTGCTGCACCACGATTTCTTCGAACGCGCCCGCATGCGCCCCGAGCGCACCGCCGTGCTGTGGGATAAGGACGGCAGCTGGACCTACGGCGAACTCGCCGGCCGGGCCCAGGCGCTCGCCGACGATCTGATCGCCCGGGGCATGAAGCCCGGCGACGCGGTCGCCGTGACGGTCCCGAAAGGACCCGGTCAGGTTCTGGCGGTCCTGGGTGTCCTGCGCGCCGGTGGCACCTACGTGCCCATTGGCATCGATCAGCCCGCCGCGCGCCGCGAACGCATCACCGCCCGCGCGAACGCCGCTTTCACCATCACCGAAGCCGATCTGCCGGCTGTGGCCGTGCCGCTGCGCGACGAGCCGTTGCCCGGCGACCCCAACGCCCCGGCCTACCTGCTGTTCACCTCAGGGTCGACCGGAGAACCCAAGGGCGTCATGGTGCCGCACACCGCCGCCCTCAACACCCTCGACGACCTGATCGAACGATTCCACATTGGACCGTCCGACCGGGTGCTCGGCGTGTCAGCACTCGACTTCGACCTGTCGGTGTTCGACATCTTCGCCATGCTGTCGGCCGGCGGCGCCCTCGTGACCGTCAGCGAAGAAACCCGCCGTGACCCCGAAGCCTGGGTCGACCTGGTGCTGCGCCACGACATCACCATCTGGCAGTCGGTTCCGGCCGTGCTCGACCTCGTCCTGACCGCGGCAGGGGAGCGGGTTTTGCCGCTGCGCCTAGCACTGCTCGGTGGCGACTGGGTCGCGCTCAACCTCGCACCCCGGTTCCCCGGCCAGCTTGTCGCGCTCGGCGGCACCACCGAAACCGCGATCCACTCCACGGTTCAGCTCGTGCCCGTGCCGCTGCCCGAACACTGGCGCTCGGTGCCCTACGGGGTGCCGCTGCACAACCAGCTCATGCGTGTCGTGGACGCGCACGGCCGCGACTGCCCCGACTGGGTCGCCGGCGAACTATGGATCGGCGGGCACTCCGTCGCCCTCGGCTACACCGGCGACCCCGACCGCACCGCCGCGCAATTCGTTACCCACCAAGGGCAGCGGTGGTACCGCACCGGCGACGAGGCCCGCTACTGGCCCGACGGCACGGTCGAATTCCTGGGCCGGCGCGACTTCCAGCTCAAAATCCGCGGCCACCGCATCGAACCCGGCGAAATCGAAGTCGCCCTCGAAAGCGACCCGCTCGTCAAACGAGCCGTCGTGCTGGCCATTGGTGAAGGCGGCAACCGGCAACTGGCCGCCGCCGTCACCGGCTCACCCGACCCGGCGGCACTGCGTGACCTGCTCGTCGACCGGGTGCCTGCCTACATGATCCCCGGTGTCATCGCCGTCCTGGACGAATTTCCGTTGTCAGCCAACGGAAAAATCGACCGGCGGCGCCTTGAGCAACTCATCACCGTCGACAGCGGCGGCGACATGCAAGAGCCGGAAGGCGAAACCGAGCAAACCGTCGCCGCCCTATGGTCAGAACTGCTCGGCGTCGCCCAGATCGGCCGGCAGCACAACTTCTTCGCCCTCGGCGGCGACAGCCTCATCGCGACAAAACTGCTCGCCCGGCTACGCATCCTCGGCCTGGGCGGCGTTCAGCTGCGCCACCTGTTCAGCTCACCGACGCTACGCGAATTCGCCGCTCACCTGACACCCGAGGCCGCGCCCGCCCCATTGAAACCGATCGAGCACGACCCCGAGCACCGCAACGACCCGTTCCCGCCCACCGATGTCCAGCGCGCCTACTGGCTCGGCCGCAGCGACGACTTCGCCCTTGGCGGCGTCGGCTCGCACTGGTACTGGGAATTCGAAGGCTCCGATGTGGACGTCGCCCGGCTCGAGGAAGCCGTCAACCGGCTCGTCCAGCGACACGAAATGCTGCGCGCCATCTTCGACGACGACGGCAATCAGCGCATCCTGGCCGAGGTGCCCCGGTTCACCATCGGCATCCGCGACGACGCCGAGGCGATGCGCGCGGAGTTGTCACAGCGCATTCCCGACCCGGCGCGCTGGCCGCTCATCGAAATCCAGTCCGCTGGAAACCGGCTCGGGTTCAGCTTCGACTACATCGTGCTCGACGCGCTGAGCATCGTCATCTTCTTCTCGGAACTGTCCACCTTGTACAGCGATCTGGACGCCGCCCTCCCCGAACTCGGCGTCTCGTTCCGCGACTACGTGAGACGCGAAGCCGAAGGACACGAGGACGCGGCGGCCTACTGGCTCAAGCGCCTGGACAGCCTCACGCCCGCGGCACCCCTGCCGCTGGCCAAAGACCCGGCCACCCTGACCAAACCCGTGTTCCACCGCCGCGAAGACTTCCTCAACCCAGCGCAGTGGAAAGCGATCGTCGAAACCGCACGGGCACACCAGGTCACACCGGCCTCCGTGCTCGCCGCCGCCTACGCCGAAGTGCTCAGCGCTTTCAGCGGCGCCGACCAGCACACGCTCAATGCCACCATGTTCCACCGCGACGATGTCCACCCAGACATCAACAACATCCTGGGCGACTTCACCTCACTGCTGCTGGTCGGCCACCACGCCGAACCCGGCGACAGCTGGCTCGACACCGTGCAGCGGCTGCAAAAGGACATGTGGGACGGCATGCAAAACGGTGCCGTATCAGCGTTGTGGGTGTTGCGCGAACTGGCCCGCCGCCAGCAAGGCGACGCCGTCAGCATGCCGATCGTATTCACCAGCGCGCTCGGGGTGGCACCCGACCTGGTAAACATGCGGTTCCCGTTCGGCTCGCTGAGCTGGGGCATATCCCAGACACCACAGGTGTGGCTGGACAACCAGGTGATGGAACGCGAAGGCGGGCTGGCGTTCAACTGGGACAGCGTCGACGAACTGTTCCCCGAGAACCTGCTCGACACCATGTTCGCCGCCTACCGCAACCTGCTGGTCTGGCTCGCCGAAGGCAACTGGAACAGTCCCGTGCCCGACATGCTGCCCGCGAGCCAGCGTGCGATCCGGGCGCAGGTCAACAACACCAGCGGCGAACGGCCCTGGCGGACCCTGCACGAGCCGTTCTTCACCGCCGGCCCTGCTGGTGTCGCCGTTATCCACCGCGACGTTTCGCTGACATATGGCGAACTTCGGGCCAAAGCTTTGACGATCGCGGGAACCCTTGTCAGCAAAGGCGTCAAGCCCGGCGACACCGTCGCGGTGACCCTGCCGCGCGGGCCGGGCCAAATCGCCGCCGTCCTCGGCGTCCTGGCCGCCGGAGCCGCCTACGTTCCCGTCGGCGTCGAACAGCCCTTGGCAAGGCGAGAACGCATCTACGCCAAGGCCGGCGTGAAAGCGATCATCAACACCGAACTGTCCTTTGACGACGGGCCAGCACTGACCGAACCGGTTTACGCCGACCCGAACGCGCTGGCCTACATCATCTTCACCTCCGGCTCGACCGGTGAGCCCAAAGGTGTGGAGATCACGCACGCCGCCGCCGTCAACACGATTGACGACATCAACACCCGCCACCACGTCGGGCCACAAGACCGGGTCCTGGCGATCTCCGCCCTCGACTTCGACCTGTCGGTCTACGACATCTTCGGCCTGCTGTCGGCTGGCGGGGCGCTGGTGCTCATCGACGACGAAGACCGCCGCGAAGCCCGGCTGTGGGCGCAACTGGTACCGCAGCACGGCATTACGGTATGGAACTCGGTTCCCGCGTTGCTGGACATGCTGCTGACCGTCTCGCAACCGCAGGCGCTGGCCTCGTTGCGCACAGTGCTGGTCTCCGGTGACTGGGTCGGTCTCGATCTGCCCGGCCGGCTCAAGAACGCCTCGCCTTCGGCCACGTTCGTGGCCATGGGCGGGGCGACCGAAGCGGCCATCTGGTCCAACGCCATCGAAGTCACCGAAGTGCCGCCGCACTGGAAGTCCATTCCCTACGGCACACCGCTGCGCAACCAGGCCTACCGCGTCACCGACCACCGTGGCCGCGACTGCCCCGACTGGGTGCCAGGCGAACTGCGCATCGGCGGCGCCGGCGTCGCCCTCGGCTACCGTGGCGAACCAGGCCTGACCGCGGCACAGTTCGTCACCGGCGAGGACGGGCAGCGCTGGTACCGCACCGGCGACCAGGGCCGCTACTGGCCCGACGGCACACTGGAATTCCTTGGCCGCCTTGACTTCCAAGTCAAGATCAGGGGACACCGCATCGAACTCGGCGAGATCGAAGCCGTCGCGGCCGAACACCCCGGCGTGTCACGTGCCGTCGCGGTCGTCGCCGGGCCCGGCATCGCCCTGGGCGTGTTCGCACCCTTCAGCGAAGTCGACCTCGACGCGCTGGCCCGCACCCTGGCCGAACGGCTGCCCAGCTACATGGTGCCCGACCAGATCCAGCTGCTGGAACAGATTCCGTTGTCAGCCAACGGAAAAGTCGACCGAACCGCCGTGCGGCAGCTGTTCGGCAACACCATCGCCGAAGCGGCCAGCGAACAACCGGCCGGGGAAGCCGAGAAACTCCTCGCCGAACTCTGGGCCCAGCTGCTCGGCGACGGCACCCCGATCGGCAGGCACCGCAGCTTCTTCGCCCTCGGCGGCGACAGCCTGCTCGCCACCCGGCTGCTGGAACTCATGCGCCAGCGCTTCGGTGTCGTGCTGACCCTGCGGCAACTCTTCGCCGCGCCAACCATCGCCCAGCTCGCGGCATTCGTTGATGTGCAACCAGGTGACTTTGAGGAAGGCGTCATATGACACAGGCCATATCGCAGCTCATCGACGACCTGGAACGGGCCGGAATCCGGGTCTGGGCCGAGCAGGGACAGCTGCGTTTCCGTGCGCCGCAAGGGGCGATGACCGACGAACGCCGGCAAGCGTTGCGGGAACACAAAGACGACATCATCAGCCACCTCAGTGCCGGCGGGTTCCCGCGGCTGACCGCCGATGAGGCCAGCCGCTACGAGCCGTTCCCGATCACCGACGTGCAGTCGGCATACCTGCTCGGCCGGGGCCGCACGTTCGTCTACGGCGGCGTGGCCTGCCACGGCTACGGCGAACTGCGCTACCCGTCGCTCGACCCGGCCCGCATGACAGCAGCGTGGCGTGCGCTGATCGCCCGCCACGACATGCTGCGCGCCGTCGTGGCCAACGACGGCTCACAGCGCGTCCTGCCGAAGGTCGACGACTACGTGGTGGCCGTGACCGACACCCGTGGCACCAAAGGATTCGACACCGCGGTGGAAACGACACGGTCCGAAATGGACCACCGGGTCTTCCCACACGACAAATGGCCGCTGTTCGAAGCCAGGATCACCCTGGGCGATGACGAAGCCGTGCTGCACCTGTCGGTCGACTTCCTCATCGCTGACTTCATCAGCATCCAGATCATCCTCGACGAACTGCACCGTCTCTATCACCAGCCAGACACCACACTGCCCAGCCTTGACATCACCTTCCGCGACTACCTGCTGGCCGAGCGGTCCTACGTCGCGGGCGGCCGCCATGACACCGACCGCGACTACTGGCTCTCGCGCGTGGACAGTCTGCCGCCGGCCCCCGAGCTTCCGGTCACCAGCCAGGCCGGGCAAAGCGCCGGCAGGTTCAAGCGGTGGGCCCTCACCCTTCCACGCGACACGTGGAGTCAGCTGCGCGAACGCGCCGGACGCCACGATGTCAGCCCCTCAACCGCCGTCCTGGCCGCCTATGTCGACGCCATCTCCCGGTGGAGCCGTCACCCCGCCTTCACCGTCAACGTGACGCTGCTTAACCGGCTGCCCCTGCACGAGCAGGTTCCCCTGCTCGTCGGTGACTTCACCAGCGTCGAACTGCTGGCCGTCGACTGCACGCCGGTCACCTTCGCCGAGCGGGCCCGCGCCGCGCAAGCACAACTGTGGCAAGACATGGACCACCGCACCTTCACCGGCATCGAGGTCATGCGCGAAATCGCCCGCCGCAAGGGAGGCGACGCCGCCCTATTCCCGGTCGTGTTCACTAGCGCCATCGGCCTGGCCGGAGGCGTTGAGGCCAGCGACATTCCGCTAGGCGAGCTGGGATATGGCATCAGCCAGACGCCACAGGTGTTCATCGACTGCCAGAACATGGAACGCGACGGCATGCTGGCCACCAACTGGGACGTGCGCGAAGGCGTGTTCCCCGACGACGTCATCGACGACATGTTCACCGCGTACCAGGACCTGTTGCTGCGCTTGGCAACCGACGACACCGCGTGGACCGGGCCACTGGAAAGTGCCCTGCCCGCCGCGCAACAGGCCCGCCGCGCCCAGGCCAACGACACCGCCGCCCCGTTCACCCGCGGCCGTTTGCACGATGCCTTCTTCGCCCAGGCGGCCCTCACACCGGACCGCATCGCCGTCATCGCCGGCGCCGAAGAGGTCACCTACGGCCAGCTCGCCGCGCACGCCGCCGGAGTCGCCAGCTGGCTGACCGCCAACGGCTGCGGCAAAGGCGATCTCGTCGCCATCACCCTGGAACGTGGCTGGCACCAAGTCAGTGCCGCCCTGGGCACGTTGCTGGCCAGTGGCGCCTACATGCCCATCGACACCAGCTCACCGGCCGCCCGGCAAGAACAGATCATGTCATCGTCGGGTGCCCGGTTGCGGTTGACCGCAACAACGATGGCTGCCATCGTGCCGGGTTCGCCGCCGCGCGACGTGACGGGAACAGGGCCGGAAGACCTCGCCTATGTCATCCACACGTCAGGCTCGACTGGTACCCCCAAAGGCGTGATGATCGCCCATGAGGCGGCCCTCAACACGATCGCCGACATCAACCAGCGCTTCAGCGTCACCGACAACGACCGGGTGCTCGCCTTGTCCGCCTTGGGGTTTGACCTGTCGGTCTACGACATCTTCGGCCCGTTGTCGGTGGGTGGCTGCCTCGTCATCCCCGATCATGAGCGCCGCGCTGACCCGTCGCACTGGGCACAGCTGGTGGCGCAGCACCACATCACCGTCTGGAACTCGGTGCCGGCCCAGCTGCAAATGCTCAGCGGCTACCTTTCCGTGCCGGGCGCGCCAGCGTTGCCGGGCCTGCGGCTCGCGATGCTTTCGGGAGACTGGATTCCCGTCGCGCTGCCCGATCAGATCCGGGCCCAGGTCCCGGGACTGTCCATAGTCAGCCTGGGTGGGGCGACCGAGGCATCGATCTGGTCTATTTCCTATCCAATAGGGACGGTCGACCCCACCTGGGCCAGCATTCCGTATGGCAAGCCACTGGCCAACCAGACCTTCCACGTGCTGGACGCCGCGTTGCGGCCGTGCCCGGAGTGGGTCGTCGGTGAGCTTTACATCGGCGGAGCCGGTGTCGCGATGGGCTACCTCAATGACCCACAGCGCACCCAGGAACGCTTCATCACCCACCCCACGACACGGGAACGTCTCTACCGCACCGGTGACCTCGGCCGTTACCTGGCCGACGGGAACATCGAATTCCTTGGCAGAGAAGACTTCCAGGTCAAAATTCGCGGGTACCGCATTGAGCTCGCCGAAATCGAAACCGCCCTGGCGGCACACACCGGCGTGGCCAACGCGGCCGTGCTCGTCGAAGGCGACCAGCCCCTCGAACGGCGTCTCGTGGCCTTCGCCGAACCGGCCCGCATCACCCCTAAGGTCACCGGGCTAGACGAACTGCCCGCCGTCGCCTCGGCCGCCGGAGACGCCTCAATCGAAGGCGTGGACCGCGAGCGCTACCGCACCTTCACCGACCGCCTCGACCGGGTCGCGCTGCCGGCGATGATCCATGCGCTGCAAGCCGGGGGATTGTTCCCCGAGCCAGGCACCAGCCACACCCTCGACGACATCCTCACCGGCGCAGCCGTTTCACCCAAACACCACCGGCTCGTACGCCGCTGGCTGCGCGCCCTGACCCACGAAGGCTTGCTGTCGCACCACGACGGCCGCTACTCCCTCGTGGCCGCCGTGCAACCACTGGATCAGGCGTGGGCCGGAGTCGACGAGGTCGCGCTGCCCACCGATCAGGCACTGCTTGACTACTTCCGTGCGAGCATCAGCTCACTGCCCGCACTGTTGCGCGGCGACAGCGACCCGCTGCGGCTGCTGTTCCCCGACGGCAAACTCGACGTCTCCCAAACCCTTTACGAAGACGCCTTGTTCAACCGCTGGGCCAACGAAGCCGCCGGAGCTGTCGTGCGTCACCTGACCGGACAGTTCCGCGGGCCGGTGCGCATCCTGGAAGTCGGCGCCGGCGGTGGCGGCACGACCCAGTCCGTGCTCAGCGCACTGTCCGATGTGGACTACACCTACCTGTCGACCGACCTGTCGCCCTATTTCCTCAACCAGTCTCAGGCACGGTTCACCGACAACACCGCCGTGCACTACGCGGTCTGCGACCTCAACGCCGACCTGCGCGCACAAGGCCTGGCGCCCAACAGCTTCGACCTCATCATCGCCGGGGACGTGCTGCACGCCACCGCCGACGTCGACGCCGTGCTCGGCCGACTCCGCGACGTGCTCGCCCCGGGCGGCTGGATCGTGGCCCTGGAAATGACCCGTGACCACTACCAGATCATGACGTCACTGGAACTGCTCGTCAGCCTTGACGCGGCCACCGGCGATTTCGCCGACGACCGCCAAGGAACCGACAGCGTCTTCCTCGACCGCATCGCCTGGGAGAAAGTCTTCGCCCGCGCCGGCGCACACGCTCAGGTGTGCCTGCCCGACGCGGGAACCTACATCGGCGAACTCGGCATGTGCGTGCTGGCCGCCTCATTCAAGGCCGACCGGGCACCGCTCAACCCAGCAGCGCTCACGGCACACCTGCGCGACCGGCTGCCCGAACACATGGTGCCGCCCGTAATCCACGTGCTCGACACCCTGCCCATCACCAGCAACGCCAAAATCGACCGCAAGGCCCTGCTCGCCGCGATTCCACGCCAGCGCACGGTCACCGGTGTGCGCACCGAAGCCATGTCCGACCTCGAACAGCGGCTCGAAGCCATGTGGTCCGAGGCGCTCAAGGTGCCGGTCGGCCGTGACGGCAACCTCTTCCAGCTCGGCGGCGACTCGCTCGTGGCCGCTCAGCTCGCTGGGCGGATCATGGAAGAGCTCCCCGAGGCACAAGGCGGGTTCTTCGACGAGATCCTGCGCAATCTGCTGGAACGCCCGACCGTCGCCGGTCTGGCCGAATGGCTAGCCTCGGCGGAAGCGACCGGTTCGCCAGCTCTGGCCACCGTCGGCGCGCAGGCCGATGTCCTTGTCCCGCTTCGCTCTTCGGGCAGTTCGGTGCCGCTGGTCTTGGTGCCCGCCATTGGTGGTGGCGCCGAGGCTCTGGAGGCGGTGGCCGAAGCGATCGACGCCAGCGCCCCGGCGTGGACGCTGAGCCCGGCCGCCTTCGCCGCACTGCCCAATGTGGACCGGGTCGCGGCCAGCTGCGCCCAGGCCCTCGAAGACGCCGACGTGGCCCAGGTCCGGCTCCTGGCGACCGGCCCCGGTGCGCTGATCGCCCTCGAAATCGCCCGTACCCTCACCGAACGCGGCGTGCTCGTGGAAGAAACCGTGCTGCTCGCCCCACTCGGGCCGCAAGCCGGCACGCCCAGCCCCGCCATCTACGCCGGCGACCTGACCCTCATCTGGCCCGCCGACTTCACCTCCACGGACCTCGAGTTCTGGGAGGACATCTGCCTCGGCGACCTGCAAGTCACCGAATCCACCCTCACCGCGGCACAACTGGCGTGGCCGGCGTCCACATCGGACACCGAAACCATCGCCACACTGGCCGCCACCGTCACGAACCGGTAAAGGAGATGACCGTGATCGGCATCGTCGGGGCCACCGGCGCGGTCGGAAAGGCTGCCGCTCAGGCGCTGCACCGCTGGGGCATAACAGCGCTGCGCCTGGGCGGACGCCGCCAGGATGCCTTAACCGCCCTGGCCGCAACGCTTCCCGGCTCCCACACCCAGCAGGCAGACGTTTTCGACCCGGCGAGCCTGGCCGCGTTCTGCACCGGATGCGACGTCATCGTCAACTGCGCTGGCCCCGCACACGAAGTCGGCGACCGCGTCGCCCGCGCGGCCGCGGCCGTGGGTGCGGCATATGCCGACGCCGCCGGCGACGATGTGCTCTACCAGCAAGTGGCGCGCATCCGCCCCGGCACCGCCATGATTTCAGCGGGCATGATGCCCGGCCTGACCTCACTGCTGCCGCGCTACCTCGCCCAGCTGACCACCGGCCAGCCCCACACCCTCACCGCCTACATCGGCGGCCGCGACAAGTTCACGCTCACCGCCGCCGAAGACTACTTCCGCGGCGGCACCGCCTTCGGGGCCGTGCGCACGGTGCTGCGCAACGGAAAGCGGGCACCCGCCACCGCACCGCCGCCGGACACGCTGCCGTTCTTCGCCGAACCCGCGTTCAGCATGGCGTTCCTGAGCACCGAGACCGAGCGCGTCTGCGCCCGCCTCGGCGTCACCAACGCCGCCACCTACTCGGTATTCGCCGGAGAACACGTCGGCGCGGTGATGCGCGGCAACGCCGACGCGCACGCCCTGACCCGTGCGGCGGCCCTGGACAGCTTCGGCCGCGCCACCTATCAGCTCATCGTCATCGAGCTGGCCACCGCGACGCAGACCAAAACGCTTGTCCTGCGCGGCAACGGCGCCAGTGAACTGACCGGTGCCGTCGCCGCGCTCGCCGCGCACGCCCTGGCCAGCAAACGCGTCCCGGACGGAGTCCACCACGCGGGCGAAATCCTCGACCCGGCCGAAGCGGTCGCCCGGCTGACGTCACTGCCCACGATCGACGACCTGTCCATCCTGGACGGTTCGGCGCAAGAAACCGGATCCTACGTCGAGGAGGCCGTGTGAAGACACGCGTCGTGGTGGCCGGAGCCCGTTTCGGCCAGGTCTACCTAGAAGCACTGGGAAACCCCAACCAGCCCTTCGAACTCGCCGGCGTGCTGGCCGGCGGAAGCGAACGCTCACAGGCCTGCGCCCGCCGCTACGGCGTGCCGCTCTACACCTCGCCAAGCCAGATCCCCGAAGACGTCAAATTCGCCTGCGTCGTCATCCGCGGCGGGCTGCTCGGCGGCAAAGGCTCACAGCTGGCCCAGGAACTCATGGCCCGCGGAATGCATGTGCTGCAGGAACATCCGCTGCACCACGACGAGCTGGCACAAAACCTCAAGACAGCCCGCCGCAACAAAGTCATCTACCAGCTCAACCCGTTCTACACCCACACCGAACCGGTGCGCCGGTTCCTCGGCGCGGCAAGGGAACTGCTGTCACGGCAAAAGCCGCTCTACATCGACGCGGCGTGCGGCTTCCAGCTCGCGTACTCAATGCTCGACATCATCGGCATGGCCGTCGGCGGCGTACGGCCCTGGGCGTTCGGGCCCGTCCCGGAAATGAACCCCGACATCGCCTCAGCCACCCCGCTAGACATTCCGTTCCGCAGCCTCGACGGCGTCCTGGCCGGCATTCCGATCACGTTGCGCGTGCAGAACCAGATGGACCCCGCCGACCCCGACAACTACGCCCACCTGATGCACCGGCTCAGCATCGGCACCGAGGCCGGAAACCTAACGCTGCTAAGCACCCACGGCCCCGTGGTGTGGACCGCACGGCCCGACTTCCCCCGCGAGGTCGCCGAAAACGACGCCAAACCGCACTACGAGTCGGTTTTGGACGAAGACGACGTGCCCAGCTCGATTGTCATCGGCCAGGCGCAGGTTCCGTCCTATCTGCACGTTTTCCGCAGCGTCTGGCCCGAAGGCATCGTCCACGCCGTCGGAGAACTGAAAGCAGCCGCCGACGCCGGTGAGGACCCACTACGCAAAGGCCAGTACCACCTGTCGCTATGCCAGCTTTGGCAAGACCTCACCTTGCGCCTCGGCCCGCCTCAGCTGCTCGGCTCACGGCCACCGGTCATGCTGACCAATGAGGACCTGGCAGCGCTGACCGCGGCGGCGGACAAGGCCGGTGAAGCGTGAGCATCAACCCCGACGACTGGCTGCGGGCCTACCGCCCCCGGCCCGGTGCGCGGCTACGGCTGTTCTGCTTCCCGCATGCCACCGGCAACGCCACCTTCTACCGCAACTGGGCCGTCAAGATGCCCACCGACATCGAAGTCGTGGCGATCCAATATCCGGGCCGCCTCGACCGCATCGCCGAACCGTGCGTCCCCGACATGGAAACCATGGTTGACAGCATCGTCACCGCCCTATCAGGCAAGGTGCGGGAACGTTACGCCATCTTCGGTCACAGCATGGGCGCCGCGATCGCCTGGGAAGTCGCCTACCGGCTCGAGTATCGCCTGGGGGCACCTCCAGTCCGGCTATTCGTCTCCGGCCGCCCCGCACCCAAGCACCACCGTCCCGGGTCCAAACACCTTGGCAGCGACGACTTCCTGTGGGAAGAGATGCGCCGGCTCGGCGGCACCACCGACGCGGCCCTAGCCCACCCCGAGCTGCGAGCCGCTTTGATGCCAACACTGCGCGCCGACTACCGGCTCGTGGAGACCTATCAGCCCACCCTCGGGCCGCCGATCACCACGCCCATCTCAGCGTTCACCGGCGACCAGGACCCCGAAGCGCTCGTGCCCGAGGTCGCCGACTGGGAGCACGCCACCACCGGTTCGTTTGACTTCAAAGTGTTCTCAGGTGATCACTTCTATCTGGTCCCGCTGATCGACCACGTACACGCGGGAATCCTTGATGGGCTCAACTCACCGGCGAGATGACCCGCTGCCGAACGGAGACGCACATGGGCTTCGCTCTCACCGGCGAGCAAAAACAGCTCAAGCAAACCGCACGGGCCTTTCTGACCGAGCGCTACCCGGCACAAGCCATCAACGACCTGGCCACCAGCAAACCTCCCACCGACATGCAGCTGTGGCCAGAACTCGTGCGCCGGGGCTGGCTCGACTATGACCTCGGCCCGGTGGAACGCGGCCTTCTCGCCGAAGCCAGCGGCTACGCCCTGATGCCAGCGCCGTGGTGGCAGAGCGCCGGGCCGGGTGCGGTCATCCGGGAAGCCGCGGGGGAGAAGGACACCAATCCCGTCGCTATCGCTGGCCTGCTTTCGGCCACTCCCGTAGTGAAAGCCACCGCTTCGGGAACACGCTGGACGCTCATGGGCAAGGCACCGCACACGCCTGATGCCGAGCTCGCCACCGAAATCCTGACCACCGCGGTCATCGCCGGCGGCACCGCCGTCTTCGCGGTCAGCGCGGAAAACGCCGGGATGCTGGCCAGGGAAGGCCACGACCCGCTGCGCCCTATGTGCGACCTGCGGTTCCTCGACGCCCCAGCCCGATTCCTGGTGTCCACAGTGGACAGCGGACGGGTCATGCAGGTCGCCTCACGTGCCGCCATCGCCTTGCTCGCCTGCGAAGGCATCGGCATCGCCCACCGTGCGCTCGATATGGCCGTCGAGCACGCCAAGAACGAGACACGATCCGACCGTCCTAACGCACCATTTCAAGCCGTGGCGCACCAGCTGACCGACGCCTACGCCGAACTTGAAGTCGTCCGCGCGCTGGCCTACCGCGCCGCCTGGCTCACCGGAACGGTCGACGCCGCCGGTGCCGAGACCGGCCAAGCGCTCTCCTCGGCCATAGCCGCCAGCAGACGAGCCGCGATGGCGTGCACCGAAAACGCGAGGCAAGTCATCGGCGAAACCGCCCTGACACCTGAACACCCGCTCCACCGCTGGCATCGCCGGGCCCTGTGGCTGCAGGCCTTCGGCGGGGCCAACCTGCCCAGTTAAAACCGACCAGGCCTGCGAACCAGCGAAAGGACCGCACCGTGCTGACCACTAAGCGCCGCGTACCCATTGATGTCGAATCGATCCTCACGCTCATGGAATTGGGCGATTACCTCTACCCCTACACGATCCGTGCGGTGTGCCTGCTCAACGTCGCCGACCACCTGGCTGACGGGCCACTGCCGATCGGGGAACTAGCCAAGGCCACCGGGGGCCACGAGGAGTCGCTGAAGAAAACGTTGCGCTACTTGGCCACCCGCGGGCTGTTCAAGGAGACCGAGACTGATGTCTTCGCGCTGACCCCGATCGCGGAACTGCTGCGCACCGATCACCCCTACTCGGCCCGTGAAGTCTTCCTGTCCCCGGTGGTGTGCACCCGGGCGATGGAAGGCCTCGACCACGCCCTGCGCACCGGCGAGCCCGCCTTCGACGCCGTGCACGGCCGTCCCATGTGGGACTACCTGGCCGACCACCCGGCCGACAGCCAGCGCTTCGACAAGGTGATGAGCGGTGTCACCGCCATGGAACTCATGGCCATCGTGCGATCCGTTGACTGGACCAGGTTTGGCACCATCGTCGACATCGGCGGCGGCAACGGCGGCTTCCTCGCCAGCCTGCTCGGCCGGCTGTCCAAAGCCAAGGGAGTGCTCTTCGACCTTCCCGGTGTGGTCGCCGGAGCACCGGAAATGCTTGCCGAAGCAGGGGTTGCCGACCGTTGCGGAGTCGTCGGCGGCAGCTTCCTGGTAGACCCGATCCCGCCCGGCGGTGACGCCTACGTGCTCAAGCGGATTCTCTACAGCTGGTCTGAGGAACAGGTCATCAGCATCCTGTCGCGCATCCGCGAAGCCATGGCCCCCAACGGCAGCGTGTTCATCCTGGAAGCCGGCCGGGTCGAGGCCGACTCACCGCCGCTGGCTCGCCGCATGGACATGCTCATCTTCACCCTCAACGGCAACGGCGCCCGCAGCATCGAACAGCAGCGCCAATTGCTGGGCGCGGCCGGACTCGAACTCGTCAACGTCACCATGACACCCATGTTCCCCATCATCGAGGCGAAGGCGGCGTAGGCGGTGAAGCTGGGCCAGCTAAGCGAATCAGGCGACCGTGGCATCCGGTTCGCTCAGCCTGACGGCTGGGACTTCTGGAGCTACGCCAGACTGGCCGAGCTGGCCCGGCAAACCAGCCACGCGTTACGGATCGCTGGGGTCCGCCCAGGTGACGTGGTATCCATTGTGGAGCGAACCGGGCCCGGCTTCGTCGGTGCGCTGTTCGGCACATGGCAGGCCGGAGCGACCGCGTCGCCGCTCGCGCCGCCAATGACGTTCGACGACGCCAGCCGCTATGCCGCACACCTGACCGGTGCGCTCACCGCCGCCAAACCAGCTCTTGTCGTTTGCGCGCCAACGGCTTTGGAGACGGTAAGCAAAGTGACCGCGGAGCTCGGGGTGCGGACCATCGACTCCGGGGCGCTATTGGCCGCCGGTGGCGGGCAAACGGGACCCGGCGTTGACCCGGCGCGGCTGGCGCTCATCCAGTTCACCTCCGGCACCAGCGGCCACGTGCGGGGCGTGCGCATTGCGGCGACCGCACTGGCCGCCAACGTCCACGCCATCCAGGCATGGCTGGAGATGACGCCAGAAGACGCAACGGCTTCCTGGCTTCCCGTGCACCACGACATGGGCCTGATCGGCTGCCTGCTGGCTCCGCTGGCGACCGGGGGAGACCTGTGGCTGATGCCGCCGGAAGAGTTCGTCCGCCGGCCCCTGCGCTATCTGGAATGCTTCGGGGTGCACGGTGCGCGGCTCACCGCACTGCCCGGCTTTGGGTTAGACCACATAACCCGGCGGGTACGCCCCGAAGCACTGTCCGGATTCGATTTCTCCGCCTGGCGGGCCGTCATCGTTGGTGCCGAACGCGTTTCGGCCTCCACTTTGGAGCGGTTCTTCCAGCTCGGCGAACCGGCCGGCCTGTCGCGATCCGCGCTGCTGCCCGCCTACGGCCTAGCCGAAGCGACACTGGCCGTCACCGGGCTGCCGTTGCGCACCGGCTGGCAAGCCCGCGACGGCGACGCCGGCACCGTGGTCGGTTGCGGCCAGCCGCTACAAGGCGTCACCGTGACGGTCGTCGACGATGACGGAAACGCTGTGCCTGACGGGCAACCCGGCGAAATCGTCGTCGGCGGCACATCTGTGGGCGAAGGCTACGCCCAGTCCACCACGTTTGACGACGGGACAGTCCGCACCGGAGACGCCGGTGTGCTCGAAGACGGGCAGCTCTACGTCTTCGGCCGCCTCGGCGACAGCCTCAAGATCCGTGGACGGGCCGTGTTCGCCGAAGACCTCGACGCTCTTCTCGTTGCCGCGCTTGGCATTCCGGCCGGGCGCGCCACCACCGTCCTCGGCCACGACAACGGCACCGCTACAGCGCTGGTGATCCTGGAAGGGGCGCGTCCCGCATGGCGCGAAGGGCTCTCCGGTGTCTTGTTCCCCCACGTTGGCGGGGCACGCCTGGTGCCCGTAGCCGTGCCGATGGGCACGGTGCCGCGTACGACCAGTGGCAAACCCAAGCGCCGTGAACTGTGGGCGGCGCACCTGGCCGGAACCCTGACCGACCGGGCCTGAAACGGCTGCGGGCCGGGACGGATGTTGCTCATCCGCTCCGGCCCACCGTTGGCGGCTAGGCTTACAGCAGCCGGGCGATCTGCGAAACGTTGTCTCCCTTCAGCATGCCGAAGTGATCGGCCGGCAGTACCATGCCGGCGCTCATGTCAGGAAGCGCTTGCCGCAGCGGCATAAGGTAGTGCCCGCCGGGCCCCGCTAGCCCCGCACCGGCTTCGATCAGCTCAACCGGAAGCTGGGCAGTGACTTGCGGGGTGTAGGCCAGCAACGCCTTGGTGTTGCGGGCGAACACCTCGAACATGCGCGACAGCTCGTCAAACGTCAGCTGCTTGAGCACCGGCAGCTGCCCGGACAAGTCGCTCCACGCGTAATGCAGCGCCTTGGACGCTCCAGCCTGCCCGTCGAGACCAGCAGCGCTCAAGTCGACTTCCGACTCGGCCAGATTGGACAGGAACGATCCGGCCAGAGCCAGTTCCGTGGGCACTGGGGCGTCCTGACGGCGTACCCACGGGTCAATCATCAACACGGTGCAGTCGCGGCCGTTAGCGAGCAGCTGCCGGCCCATCTCATAGGCGATGACCCCACCAAGTGACCATCCCGCTAGCCGGACCGTGCCCTCGTTGACCGTCTGCACCACTTCGGACAGATACTCCGCCGCGATCTCCTCGATAGACGTCGCCGTCGAGCCCGCCAGGCCAAGCACCGACCGCCGTGATTCCACAGCGGACACCAAATCCCGGTAACACAACAGGTCACCGCCGACCGGGTGCACCAGCACCAGTGGATCGCCGCCGCTGCCGCCTAACCGCTGCAGCACCCGGCGTGTTGCCTGCGGAGTCTGTGAAACCAGGCTGCGGGCCAGCTTTTCCACCGATGCCGAGGTGTACAGCGTCGCCAGGGGAAGTCGCTGCCCGAACTCCTGCTCGATGCGGTTCATCAGCTGGGCCGCGTGCAGCGAGTTGCCGCCCGAGGCGAAGAAGTCATCGAAACGGCTAACCTCTGGCACGTCAAGAAGCTCCTGCCACATCTTGGCCAGTGCCCGCTCGGTGTCTCCCACCGGTGCCGCGCCTTTAGGAGTGATGGCGACCGTGTTCAGCGCGATGGCCTGCTCGCTGAGCAGCCGCCGGTCTACCTTGCCGTTGGCGGTGAGGGGAAGGCTGAACCGCACGTCAATGATGCGCGGCACCATGTAGGACGGCAGCCGGTCCTCCAAATAGGACCGCAGCTCACTTTCGAAGCCTGGATGGGTGCGGTCCGAGGCGGCGAAGCCAACCAGGGAAACCCCATGCGTGGCTTTGCGGGTGACGACAACAGCGTCGTTGACCGCCTCATGCGCCAGTAGCACAGCTTCGATTTCGGTCAGCTCGACCCGGAATCCGTTGACCTTCACCTGCGGATCTTCCCGGCCCAGGAACTCCAGTGTGCCGTCGGGCCAGTAACGGCCCCAGTCGCCGGTGCGGTAGATCCGTTCGCCGGTGCGCGGATGGACTTTGAACGCCGCCTCGGTCAGCTCAGGGCTGTTGTGATAACCGGCCGCCAGACCGTGCCCGGCGATGTAAAGCTCACCGGCCACCCAGTCCGGCCGGTGCCGCAACTGCCCGTCCAGCACATGGAAACGCTGATTGCGCAGTGGGAATCCATACGGGATGCTCACCCAGTCTTCGGGCGGCTCGGCAGGCACGGGGTAGTAGTTGGACCAGATGGACGCCTCCGTCGCGCCGCCCAGGCTGACACAGCGCGCGTTCGGTGCCGCGTCAAGCAGATCACCGCCCAGCGTCACCGGCACCCAGTCGCCGCTGACCATCGCCAGCCGTAAAGCCGGTAAGGGTGAGCGTTCCCCTGCCCGCACGAAGTCGACGAACATGGCTAGATATGCCGGGACACTGTTCCAGATGGTCACATCGTGATCGAGGGCGAGGGAGTACAGGTGGGTCACCTCGCGGGCGGCCTGCGCATCGGGAACGACAATCGCCCCGCCGGCGGCCAGAAGCCCGAACACATCCCACACCGACAAGTCGAAGGTGTAGTCCGACACCGCGAGAACCCTGTCCTGAGGGCCGACAGTGAAGCGGTCATTGATGTCGGCGATGGTGTTGGCCGCACTCGTATGTGTGATCATCACACCTTTTGGCGTGCCACTAGTGCCCGAGGTGAAGATGACGTAGGCCAGCCGGCTGCCGTCGTGATCAGGCACAACCTCTGGCGCGCCGGTATTGTCCGCGATGGTCTGCGCCACCGGCAGCACCTCGGCCTCAGCCTCGCCAGCGGGTTCTTCGACATCACTGAGAATGAACCGTAACTCGCACATCTGGCTGACTTGCTCACGACGTTGCTCCGGCCATTGTGGAGACACTGGGACGTAGGCGCCACCGGCCATCATGACGCCCAGCAAAGCGGCGATCTGATGCGGCCCACGGGCAGCGGTTACCCCGACCAGCTCGCCCGGGCGGACCCCGCGCACCCGCAGAGCGTGGGCGACGGCATTGGCCTGCGAACGTAACTGGCCATAGGTGACCTGACCGGCCGCGGTGATCACAGCGGGCCGGCCGGGGCTGCGCATCGCTTGCCGCTCAAACAGTTCGTGCAGCGTCACCGGCGCGATGGGCATGCTGGTGTCGTTGACCCGCGCCCGGATGGCCAGCTGCGAGGCAGGTGTGAAGTCAAACGCCTCGGCATGCCACGCCTCTTCGGAGTCGGCCAGTCGCGTGAGCACACGCTGGTAGGCGGCGAACATCTCATCGATGACACCCGGCACATAAAGATCGTCAGCGGTGTCCCATTGAACCACCAGTTCGTTGTCGGCCATATAGACCTGATGGTCAAGCGACACCTGCGGGGTGCGAACCCGGCCCTCAAGCCGTTGCCAGCCAAGGATTTCCAGGAAAACACCACTGCTGTCTTCGCCAACCCCCAGCATGCTGGTGAAGACCACTGGCATCAACGGTTCCCGCGAGTTGCCGTGACGCTGGTTGAGTTCGCGAATGACAGACACCCCACTGAAAGCGGAGTTCTGCAGATCTGAGGCCAGCTGGCGCCGCCACGCCTTCGCCCGGTCCAGGAAGGTGCTCTCGGGTGCCCCACCGGCACATTCGAGAAGCAAGGTGCTGCTGAAGTTGCCGACCACATTGCCAACGTCTGGACTCAACGGCGCCCGCTCGCCATACATGATGTTGATGGTGAAGTTCGGTGCCTTCGCCCAGTGCCGCAGAACCTCGCAGAAGGCCGCCCCGATGGCCATCGTTGGGGTGAGGCGGTTCTTCTTGGTCGCGGCGGCCAGTTTGGCCCACTGCTGCGATGGCATCCGGAAGATACGCCGGACCAGATTGGGATCCGGGTCGCCGCCACGGCGGCGCCGGGGAAGCTGTGGTGCCGACGGCAGTGTCTCGATCCGGTCCATCCAGTAGGCACGTGCGGTCGCGTATTCAGGCAGTTCTCTGCGTTCATCGATCTCGTTGCGGTACTCGCGGAACGTGTAACGCAAGGGAGGAAGTTGCTGCCCCGCCAGCAACGCCTTTAGTTCCTGGGCGAAGATCTCGCCGGAGAAGCCATCGATCGCCAGCAGGCGCCCGCACACCTGAACGATCGTCTTACTGTCCATCTTGAACACCTTGACGGTGAACGGAGCGGCGTCGGTCAACGGCGTGGCCAGCCGGTAGCACTCGTCGCGGCTTTCGGCCAGGATCTGTGCGCACACCTCGGCTGGGAAGCCTTGCAATGAGCGATAGGACAGTGGCACTGGAAGCTCGTTGTGGACACGCAACGTCGCTGATGCGTCAAAGGTGGCGCGAAGCATTTCATGGCGGCGCATAAGCTCGTGTAAAGCCCGGCTTAGGGCGACGATGTCGACTTCCCGACATGCGTACTCCTCATAGAAAAGTGCCGGGCCGCCAAGGGAATAATCACCAAGCTCGCCAAACAGGTATGCGCCTTGTAGGTCGCTTAACGGTGCCCTGGCAACAATGCGTCCGGGCTGCTTTGGAATGTTGGTCTGGCTAGTGCCGTTTCGCCCCACCAGGCAGGCCTGAAATCGGATGTTCTTCATCTCACGTGGTCCCCAAACCTCTGCTTGAATGCATCGATAAACTCAGATGCATATGGGCCCCCGCCGGAATGCGGCGTCGTAGGATGCGCGATCCACTTGGGTAATGGTTGCGGTAGCTGGAAATGCTGGACTTAGTTTCGTCGGATCCTCGACGGAACTAGCAGGTTTCCGGCTAGCCGCTAGCGATCATCGAGTCGACGAGGCGAGTTAGCTCTGCGGGCGTTGGCTGCTCAAACACTTCCACCATCGGCACCTGTACCCCAAATACGATGCCGATCCAGTGCACCACCGCGGCCGCCGCCATGGAGTCGCCCTCGAGGTCGTCAAAGAAGTCAGTCTCCGGCTCGACCGGTTTCTTGAAGATATTGCCCCATATGTCGAGCATTTTTTCTTGGGTGTTCAACAGTTCCCCCTGTCCCTGGCGCCAGTTCCCCCCAGAAAGCACCTAATACAAGATTTCAAACAAGATGTGAAAATGCCCGGCGTGTCCATAATGGACCATAATTCCACGGGAATGAATGTCGTGATTGCATGACGACACGCTAGCGCACTAAGGCACCTTTGCAAGAGGGTTCTTCAATAGCGTTGCCCCATGGATTAAGGTTCAAGGGGAGAGGCGAAGTTGCTTGTGGCGGCTGGATCGGGCACTCTAGGGCATTTACAACCGACTCTGTCACAAGGTCATCTAGCCCTGTCTACGGATCGATGAATATTAAGTAATCTTCTTCTGTTAAATAGGTTTTCGGAGGGTCACATGTGGTATCCACGGAGTGTTTACCGAGTGTTTGACACTTTGCGATCGAAGCGCCGCGGACAGCGACGCTGGCCACGAGGATTCGCCGACCGGCTCACCCACCCGATGCCCAGCTGGCGGCATGTGCAAAAGCTCATGCTCTCCGGCGGGATGAAACCCGACCTGCGCGACAGCAACCGGATTCCGCTCGCGGTAGCCAGCGATCTGCCGGCCGTGCCCGAGGGAGGCAGCTCGGTCACCTGGATCGGCCACGCCACCTGTGTCGTGCGCATGGGCGGGGTCACCCTGCTCACCGACCCGGTGTGGTCACAGCGCATCCCCGGCGTCAAACCACGCTTCTCCCCGCCCGGCATTCCGCTAGAGGCCATTGGCCACATCGACGCCGTGGCCATCAGCCACAACCACTTCGACCACCTTGACGCCCCCACGATCAAGCGGCTCCCACGTGACACCACCATGCTCGTGCCCGCCGGGCTCGCCTGGTGGTTCCGCCGCCTCGGCTTCACACAAGTGACCGAATTGGACTGGTGGGAAACCGCCTCCATCGGCCCTGTCGAGGCACAATTCGTCCCGGCCCACCACTGGAGCCGCCGCACCCTGTTCGACGGATGCCAAAGCCTATGGGGCGGCTGGATGTTCACCGCCGAAGGAGGCAGCGCCACCCAGCAGCGCGTGTTCTTCGCCGGAGATTCCGCCTACGGCAACTACTTCAGCGAAATCGGCCAGCGCTGTCCCAACATCGATCTGGCGCTCATGCCCGTCGGCGCGTTCCTGCCCCGCTGGTTCATGAAACCACTGCACATGAACCCAGCCGAAGCCGTGCGCGCCACCGAAGACCTTGGGGCGGCCCGCATGGGCACCATCCACTGGGGAGCGTTCGCCATGTCAGCCGAAGCACCCATGGCGCCGGTGGAGCTGGCCCGCCAGGCCTGGGCCGAAGCCGGCCGCCCTGCGGAAGATCTGTGGGACTTCGCCGTCGGCGAAACCCGTGACCTTATCCCCAGCCCCACCGCGCCAAGAGCCTGACCTAACGGCCAGAACGGCTGTGGCGCTTAAAGAACGAACCCGGCGCGAGTGCGGCACGATAGGGGAGCATCAACGGCAGCTTGTCACCGACACGCTGCCGCCAGATGAAGTAATCGGCACCCTTGTTGCCCCACTCGCCCGGCAGGAACTTCGGCTGATTGACCGTCACAAACGCCAGATCCGTGTACTCGGTCTGCCGCTCCAGCACCAGATCCCGCAGGATCTTCCCACCGGTGTGGCTGGCAGCGATCCCACTGCCCGTGTAGCCATGTCCATAAATCATCCCGCTAGGAGTGCGGCCGAACTGCGGGATGAACGTGTGACTCCAGCTGATCAGGCCGCCGTGGGCATACGCGAACTTGACATCGCCCCACTGCGGGAAGAACCCGCGGAACGACTCCTCCAGCAGACCAAACGCTTCGTCGTTGCGCTCGTGCGCACGGCTCGTCTCGCGGTCACCGAAGCGGTACCACAGACCGCCGGCCCACAGCACACGGTTGTCCGGAGTGAGCCGGGCCGCGGTGGAAAACGACAGTGAATTGGCGACGGCTTCCCGTCCCGGCCACCGCACCTTAGCCAGCTGAGCGTCCGTCAACGGCTCGCTGACCATCAGGTAGTTCCAGATGGGATATTGCCGGGCGTAAAGCTCAGGAAACGTTCCCTGCCAAGCGTTGGTGGCCACCACGACCTGGCTCGCGGTAACCGTGCCATGCTCGGTGGTGATCTCCCACTTGTCGCCGTTCTTGACGATGGTGGTCACCGGCGTCTGCTCGTGAATCGTCACGCCCTGTGAACGCACCACGCGGGCCAGCCCGCGTACCAGACGGTGGGGGTTGACCTGAGCCCCACTGACCTTGATAGCACCCAGCACCGATGGTGACCCGATGATCTCCTGCGCCCGCTTGGCGTCCAGGAGATCAAAGGCACCCGCACCGGCCCGGTTGGCCCGCGCGACCTGCAGCTGAATGCGCGCCAGCTGTTTGCGGTCCGTGGCCACCTGCACGATGCCGTTGCTCTGGAAGTCAGCGTCGATCTCATTGCGCTTGCAGAAACGGCCCAGCTCCAGAATGGACCGGGCGACCGACTTGTACACACCGCCGGCCTTCTCCCGGCCGTAGTACCACAGCATCCGCCGCAGCACCTTGCCCGCCGTCATCTGCACGAAGCCAGCGTTCATGCCGGAGGCTCCAGCACCGGCATAGTCAGCTTCCAGGATGTGCACGTCGAGGCCGGGTGACTCTTCCTTGAGGAAATGCGCGGCCCACAAACCGGTGTAACCGCCACCCACGATGGCCACGTCACAGCTGACGTCGCCGGGCAACGGCGGCCCCGGCTCTACCGGCTCGGTGCTCAGCCAATAATTCTCATACCGCATGGGATTAGCTCCTAATCAGACAGTTGCGGGAGTCGCCGCGCGGCGTTCCCTGACGCGAGCGCGCATTTGCTGCATGAAGAATTCGGCGTTGAGCCAGTAAAGCTCCAGCCAGATGTTGTCCGGGTCGCGCAGCCAGATCCCGAAACCGGCCTCCAGGAACAACTTCTGCACCCCGTCGTGCTGCACCCCCGCCGCGGTCAGGTGCTCAGCCCAGGCGGCGAGGTCTTCCCGCTCAGGAACGTGGAAGGCGAGGTGGTGCAAGCCGACCCGGTTCTCATTGAACGGCTCCGGGTCCGGGTTGTCTGCCTGTCCAAGCACGACTGACGTCAGCGCCTTGGTGTGCAGCAGGGTCCGGAAGTGAAAGCCGCTTTCCACCGGCCGCGCATCACGCACCACGGTGAAACCCAGCGCGCGGCAATACCACTCCGTGCTGCGCTCCAGATCCCGCACGGTGAGGTTGATATGCGTGCCACCGTTAAGCATGGGGACGTTCACAGGACTCTCCTCATAACAAATCCGGCCAGCGGCGCCTTTCGCCCGGTCCGGTCCTCGTAGTTATCTGCCCAGCTGGCTGCCGCCGCGACACCGCGGACTCCCAGCCAGCGCAGCGGTTCTGGCTCCCAGCGGCGGGAGCGGTGGTTGACCCAGCACAGCCGGGTCTCGGCCCGCTGCTGCCCGGTCACCAGCGCGGTCAGCGTGCGCCCCGCGAGATTGCTCAGGGCCACACCTTCCCCGCCATAACCACCCGCGTAGCCCATGTTGGTGGCCGGATCAAAGACCACGGCAGGCTCCGAATCACGGTGCAGGCCATATTCACCGCTCCACTGATGCGTGATCTCCACATCGCGCAGCAGGGGGAACAGCTCGCCGATCAGTTGCCGCAACCGGGCGAAGATCACCTCATCGGCACCGGCGCGCGCCTTGTAGCCCACGCCACGGCCGCCAGCGACCAGCCGGTTATCGGCGGTGCGCTGGAAATAGCCGAACTGATAACGCGAATCGGCGACGGTCATGCGGTCCTGCCAGCCGAGGTCCTGCCACACACTGTCCGGCAATGGAACGGTGGCGATCAAGCGGGAACGCACCGGCAGGACCCGGCGCGCATGCCCGGTCAAGGAACCGGTGTAGCCCTCCGTCGCGCACAGGACCACCTTGGCGCGCACGTCACCTTGATCGGTGCGGACGACACCGGGTCCAATGTGGACAGCGCGCACTCCCTCGGCGATCGTCACCCCACGCCGCTCCACCGCGCTGGCTAGCCCGATCGCGATCCGCCCGGGCTGCACGGTCGCGCAGTTGGGGGTGAACCCTGCCGCGATCACGCTCGTGGCGTTCAGGCGGCTTTTCGCCGCGGTACCCTCAAAAATGGTCATGTCATTGATGCCCAGCTTGAGGCGCATGTCCTGCCACGCCAGCAACCGCTGCCGTTGCGGCTCGTTTCGGGCCAGGTAAAGCGATCCGTCGCGCTGCCAGCCGGCGTCGATTCCCTCGCTGGACAGCACCTTCTCGATCTCATCGAGCGACTTGCCCGCCGTGCGGTAAAACCGCATCGCGCCCATCGGGCCGTAACGAAGCACCAGATTGCCAAGCCACGTCGGCATTTCCGTGGTGCACCAGCCACCGTTGCGGCCCGAGGCACCAAACCCGGCGTGCTCGGCTTCGATGAGCAGCACACTGAGCTCAGGTGCCTGAACGCCGAGGTAATAGGCGGTCCACAGCCCGGTAAAGCCGGCCCCGACGATGACGACATCAGCCTCGCGGCGGCCCTGCAAACCGGGCCGCCGCGGCGGTTTGCCCTCAAGCCACAGACTCATGACCCATCCAGCAATGCGGCGAGTTTGCGTTTGTCGATCTTGCCAACGTTGGTCTGCGGCAACGACTCCACGATTTCCAGCCGGTCTGGCAGCTTGAAATCAGCCAGGCCCCGCTGGCGCAACAGCTCACGCAACTCGGCCAGCGTCGGTGGCTCGCCACGGGCGACGATCACCGCGCAGATCTTCTCGCCGAGCCGCCGGTCCGCCAGCGGCAACACAGCGGCACCACGCACGTTCGGGTGCGCGATCAGATGGCTTTCCACCTCATCGGAAGAGACCTTCTCACCACCGCGGTTGATGACGTCCTTGATGCGGCCGGTAATGACCAGGCGGCCTTCGGCGGTCAGCTTGGCGAGGTCACCCGTGCGCAGGAAACCATCAGCGGTGAAGACCGTCTTGTTGTGCTCCTCGACGTTGTAATAGCCCCGCAGCACACACGGCCCACGCACCAGCAGCTGCCCGGTTTCCCCGGCAGGCAACGGCTTGTCGTCCTCATCGACGATCAGCAACTCGTCGCCCTCGCACATCGGCGTGCCCTGCGTCGTTGCCGCCACCTCATCTCCGTCGTCGCGGCGGGTGAAGCACAAAATGCCTTCAGCCATCCCGAACCAGTGCGTCAGCGTCGCCCCCAGCGCCGGGCGCACCTTGCGGCCCAGCTCCGGCGCGAGCACCGCACCGCCCACCTCGATCGTCAAGCCGGACAGGTCCGCGTTGAACAACTCCGCGGTGTCTGTCCAAAGTGACAACACGGCCGGCATCAGTGTCGTCAGCGTGACCTTCTCCTGCGCGATCAGCGGGAAGACCTCATCGGGAGCCGGGCTGGAAGCCAGCACCGCCCGCCCGCCCACCCACAGCGCGCCAAGCGCACCCGGGCAGCCCAGGGCGGCATTGTGCGCCACCGGCAGCGCCGCCAGATAGGCGTGCCGCTCATCGAAGCCCATCGCCGCCGCGCTCGCGCGCATCTGGAAGGCATAGTCGTCGTGGGTCCGGGGGATCAGCTTCGGCAAACCCGTTGTGCCCCCGGACAGCAAGAAGAACGCCACATCCGACGGGCTAGGTCCCTGATGATCGCGAGGCGTGCCGCTGACCGAGGCGAGGTCACCGGCAAGCAACACATGTTTGAGCGTGTTCGCCTCCTTGGCCACCTCCTGCGCCAGGTCGGCGTGCGGGGTGATCAACGCTACGGCTTCGGAATACTGCGCCAGATAGGTCAGCTCGGCCCGCCGGTGCGCCGGCAGCGCCAGGACCGGAAGCGCTCCTATCCGGAATAGCGCGACACACGTTGTCACAAACTCGACGGTGTTGGGCAGCCCGACCACGACGCGGTCACGCCGTCCAATCCCGAGCTCGGCCAGGCCCGCAGCCAGCTGATCGGCCCGCAGATCCAGCTCACCATAGGAATAGCGGGCTTGCTTAGTGACGACCGCGGTGCGCTGCGGATCAGTGGCAGCCGGCCCGCGCAGAAGATCGCCCAGGACCTCGCCCCGCCAGTAACCAGCCTGGCGATAGCGGTCCGCAAACTCTGGTGGCCAGGGCGTGAAGCCATGCAGTGGTGTTTCCACGCGAACCTCCTCGCAAGTGAAGACTTGCATTCGCACAGACGCTATCTAGGGTGTTGGATAGACACAAGAGATACGAGGAGATACGAGACCATGCGAGTAGTCGTCGAGTATGAGAGCTGCGACAGTAACGGCCTGTGCGCCGCCGCGGCTCCCGAAGTGTTTGAAGTCCGTTCAGACGATTTTCTCTACGTGCTGGACGAGAAGCCGCCGCCGCATCTGTGGCCAAGCGTCGAGCAGGCCGCCAGGGCGTGCCCGAAACTCGCCATCACGCTGGAAGACGCATGAGCCAGGCGGTGATCGTCGCGGCCACCCGCACGCCGATCGGCCGGCGTGCGGGTGTGCTGTCCGCCTACAAAGGCGTTGAACTGCTGGCCCACGTCATCAAAACGGTGCTGGATCAGTCCGGAGTGGACCCCGCCCAGGTCGACCAGATCATCGGCGGCTGCGTCACCCAGGCCGGTGAGCAGAGCCTCAACGTCACCCGCAACGCCTGGCTCAACACCGGCTTCGACCCTCGTGTTGGATGTACGACAGTTGATGTCTCCTGTGGTTCGGCACAACAGGCGAACCACCTCATGTCGGCTCTCATCACCAGCGGGGCGATCGACATCGGCATCGCCTGCGGGGTCGAAACGATGAGCCGTGTGCCCATCGGCGTCAACCTCTACCAGGGTCCCGGCCACTACAAGACCGCCGAATACCCGTGGGACGATCCGCCGAAGTCACAATTCGGTGGCGCGGAACGGATCGCCACACGCCAGGGCCTGACCCGTGCCGACACGGACGCGTTCGGCGTGCAGTCGCAGGAACGGGCCGCCACAGCCTGGTCCGAAGGACGGTTCGACCGCGAGATCACCGCGTTTAAGGGCGTCTCACGAGACGAGGGCCTGCGGCCGACCACCATGGACACTCTTTCGACCCTCAAGACCAATGTGCCTGACGGAGTACACACACCTGGTACCACATCTCAAATCTCCGACGGCGCGGCCGCCATCTTGTGGATGTCCCTGGACAAAGCCAAGGCACTGGGCTTAAAGCCAAGAGCCGTGCTCGCCGGCGGCGTCGTCACCGGAGCGGATCCGTACTACCTGCTCGACGGACCGGTAGAAGCCACCTCCCGCGTGCTGGCCAAGACCGGCATGAGCATCAGCGACTGCGATCTATTCGAAGTCAACGAGGCTTTCGCCGCCGTCGTGCTCAACTGGGCTGAGCAGCACAAGGCCGACCTGCAGCGCACCAACGTCAACGGCGGTGCCATCGCCCTCGGGCATCCCTTGGGCGCCACCGGCACCAGGCTGCTCGTCACCGCACTGCACGAACTCGAACGCACCGATCAAGAACACGCCCTGATCACCATGTGCTGCGGCGGATCGCTGGGCACGGCTTCTATCCTGCGGCGGGTCTGACATGCGGCGCGAAGACTTCTACCGCGAAGCCCGCTCCGATGTGGACGGACCCTTGCACGGCATCCGCGTGCTCGACGTGACCCGCGTCTGGTCCGGACCGCAGGCCACCTGTGTCCTGGCCGACATGGGAGCCGACGTCATCCGCGTCGAGCTGCCCAACGGCCGCGACGGTGACGTGCCGCCCAACATTCCGGGCACGGGACTGTCGTGGTTTCGTGAGTCGGTCAACCGCAACAAACGCAGTGTCGGCCTGGATCTTCGGGAGTCGGCCAGTGCGTTCCTCGACCTCGTACGCGACGCCGACCTGGTCGTGGAGAACTACCGTCCCGGGACGCTGAGCGGATGGGGCGCCGGTTACGAAGACTGCCGCAAGGTCAAGCCAGACATCATCTTCGTGTCCATCACCGGCTGGGGACAATACGGCACCGGCATCGACCGGCCCGCCTACGATCCCGCCGTCCAGGCCGCCAGCGGCTGGATGGCCCTCAACGGCGACACCCGGGCACCAACGTTCCTGGCCGACGAGTTAGCCGGCCTGCACGCCGCCATCGGCGCCCTGGCCGCCCTCAACCACCGCCATCGCACCGGCGAAGGCCAGCACGTCGACGTCGCCATGCTTGACGCCGTCCTGGCCAGCAGCTGCGGGCTGCTCACCCTCGCGGCCGCCGGTGCGCCACCGGTGCCCATGGGCAACGAAACCGACTTCGTCGTTCCGTCCAATGTGTACCCATGCCAGGACGGTTCGGTCTATCTGGCTGTCGCGCTCAACAAACACTGGCGTGCCCTCGTCGCCCTGCTCGGGCAGCCTGACCTGGCCCGGCACACCACCAATGTGGACCGGCTGGCCCACCGCGGCGAAATCAACACCGCCGTCGCGTCCTGGTGCGCCGAACGCCCTGTGGCGTTTGTCATCAAAGCTTTTACCGAGGCGGGATTGGTCGCCGAGCGCATCCGCCCGCTAGCCGAGGTCGCCACCGATCCGCACGTGCTTGAACGCGACATGCTGCAAAACACTCGCCTGCACAACGGCACTGTCGCACCTTTGACCGGACCTGCGGCGAAGTTCTCCAGAACCCCTACCAAGGTGCGGTTTGGCGCTTCGGCTCCCGGAGCCGACACCGAGAGTGTGTTGACACAAGAGACTCGTATTTGAGACTGTTCAGCGTGGGAACACGACATACGAGTCTCGTGTTTTCTCGTATGTTCCAGTGACAGGAGGCGGGACCTTGCGCGACCAGCAGCTGGCACTAGTAACCGGAGCATCGCGAGGCATCGGCCGGGCGATCGCCTTACGGCTGGCCCAGCAGGGATATGCGATCGCGGCCTGCTACAGCACGCCAAGTGAAGCCGCCGACGAGGCGCAGAAGGAAATCGCCGGCGTCGGCGTGCCCCACTACTACGCGACCTGCGACGTGACCGACGCCGCGGCGGTCGAATCGTTCATCTCCACCGCCGAGGACCGCCTCGGGCCCATCCACGCACTGGTCAACAACGCCGGAATCACACGCGACGCACCCCTCGTGCTCGCCAAGCGGTCCGATCTGGACGCCGTGATGGACACCAACTTCGGCGGCACCTGGAACTTCTGCCGCGCGCTCGCGTTCCGGTTCATGAAACGGCGGGCCGGCAACATCGTCAACCTGTCCTCCGTCGCCGGCGTCTACGGCAACTCAGGCCAAACGGCATACGGCGCGAGCAAAGCCGCGATCATCGGGCTGAGCCGGTCGCTGGCCAAAGAAGTTGCCGCCTATGGCATTCGCGTCAACGTCGTCGCCCCCGGCTTCATCGAAACCGACATGACCGGTGTGCTCGACCCCAAAGTGCGCGACAAGGCCCTGCAACTGATCGCCCTGCGCCGCTACGGCAGCGCCGACGATGTCGCCCACATGGTCGAGTTCCTCATCTCCGCCAAGGCTGACTACATCACCGGCCAGGTGTTCCAAGTGGACGGCGGGATCACCCTATGACCGTCTCATTCGCGACGCCATTGCGCGCGGTGGAGCAGCTCGACGTCACCGCCGACACCCTCACCGCCCGGCTCTACATCGACCCGGAGCACCCGATCCTGCGCGGCCATTTCCCCGGCCTGCCGCTGTATCCAGGCGTGTTCATCGTCGAAACCCTTTGCCAGGCCATGGCTCAGGCGTTTCCCACCCAGAGCCGCCTGCTGTCGGTGCGGTCACTGCGCCTGACCGCTCCGCTGCACGGCGGCGACGAACTCACGCTGACCGTCAAGCTCACCCCACTAGACGGCGGATGGAACGCGCGAGGCACCGGCCGGCGCCGCGACGGTGCGGCCGCCGCCTCCATCTGGGCCGTTTTTGGTGGTGCCTAATGGATATCGCCAAAGTGCAAGCGGCACTGCCGCAGCGGCACCCGCTGCTTCTGGTCGACCGGGTCCTCAACATGGAGCCGGGCCGGTCGATCGAAACCATCAAAGCGGTCACCGCGTCGGACCCGTGTTACGCGGACGTCCCCGTGGGAGCCGAGATCGGGGCATACGCCTACCCGGTCTCGCTGCTGATCGAATCGTTCGGGCAGAGCGCCGCATTGCTGTGGCTCGGCGACGAAGCGGCAGCCGACGGATCAGTGCTGCTCTTCCTGGGCGCACGTGAGTACCGCGTCGAAGGACGGGCCTACCCCGGGGACGTGGTTCGCCACGTCGTGCACCTGGAGCAGGTTGTCGCCGACACCGCTTTCGCCACTGGCGAATCGTGGGTCGGGGACACACGGATAGCACACATTGGCTCACTGATGGCCGCCCGCCGCCCCAAGGACGCGGTCGGGACAACGTCCAATGAGGAGGATCGCCATGTCAGAACTTGAGCAGCGGTACGCCGAGCTGCGCGAGATCATTGCCGAGGTGCTCGAGATCGAGCCTGAGGAACTCACCGACTCTGGCGACTTCGCCGAGGAGTACCAAGCGGATTCGCTTCGTGCGATTGAGATCCTCGCCCGTATCGACAAGCACTTCAAGGTCGAGATCCCGCAGTCGGAGCTGCCGGAACTGCGCAACCTAAAAGCCACCTTCGACGCGGTTTCGCGTCACGCGGGCTGGCAGGGCTGAGTCATGACTCGCGTCGCAGTCACCGGCCTGGGACCGGTGTCGAGTATCGGCACCGGTGCCGAGGCGTTCGCGGCGGCTCTGCTCGCCGGCGCGTCCGGTATTTCGCAGATCCAAAGCTTCGATTCGAGCGGCTTTCCGCATCGCAATGGCGGCGAGGTGCGCGACTTCGATCCGGCACGGTGGCTGCGGCGTCTTGACCCGCAGCGGTGGGGCAGATCCAGCCAATTCGCGGCAGCCGCCGCACGGCTGGCTGCCGACGATGCCGGTCTGGACCTCGACAGCCTCGACCGTGGCCGCGCCCACGCGGTGCTCGGCACGACGAGCGGGGAATCCGTTGTGGCAGAAGCGCTCACGGCGCAGATTCTGGCCAGCGGATTTCCCGGCATGGTCCCGGAACTCATCGAGCAACTGCCAGCGGGCCGGCTGGCCCACGCCGTCAGCGAAGAGCTCGGCCTGCACGGCGAATCGCTGACCCTGGCGACCGCCTGCTCGGCGAGTAACTACGCCATTGGTTACGCCTACGACTTGCTGGTCACCGGTGAAGCCGACGTCGTGTTCGCCGGGGGCGCGGATTCGGTATGCCGCTGGGCACACGCGGGCTTCTTCAAACTCGGCGCCCTCACCGAAACCGCCTGTGCGCCCTTCGACCGGGACCGCTCAGGCATCCTCACGGGCGAAGGCGGAGCCGTGCTCGTCATGGAAACCTTCGAGCACGCTCAGCGCCGCAACGCCCGCATCTACGCCGAAGTCCTCGGCTACGGCATCAACTGCGACGCCAAGCACCCGGTCGCACCAGACCGCGAAAGCATCTCCCAGTGCATGCGCATCGCACACCGCTCCGCCGACATCAAACCCGAAGAAGTCGACTACATCTGTGCCCACGGCACCGGCACCCCAGCCAACGACCTCACCGAAGCCCGTGCGGTCATTGAGGTTTTCGGCGACAACCCGCCGCCCATGAGCTCCATCAAGTCAATGATCGGGCACACCATGGGCGCGGCCAGTGGCTTTGGCGCCATCGCCTCGGCGATCGCCATCGACCGTGGCTTCCTGCCGCCCACCATCAACTGGCAAAACGCCGACCCGGAACTGTCCGGTGTGGACCCCATCCCCAACGTCGCCCGGCGCGCCACCGTGCGGGTCGTGCAGAACAACGGTTTCGCCTTCGGCGGCAACAACGCCATCGTCATGCTGGGAGCGGTGCGGTGAGCACACTTTTCATCTCCGGCTTCGCCTCGATCAGCTCAGCCGGAATGCGGGCCGGTGCGCTAGCTGAACGGGTAAGCAGCGGGCAGGCCCACCCGGGCGTGCCCGTCGGCTCCCTCTACGAAGCCGAGCTTCCCGCCGCCGACGGTCACGCCCTGACCGACTTCGACGTCAAAACCCACCTGGGCCGCAAGGGAACCAGCTTCTACGACCGTGCGACCGCGCTAGCCGTCGTCGCCTGCGGTGAGGCACTGGCCAACGCGCACATCGAAATTGACGAAGAAACCCGCCCCCGCATCGGCATCGCCCTGGGCACCACGCTGGGCAGCTTCAAGTCCACCAGCGACTTCAGCATGGAAACGCTGGTGCAGCCCAAGCCCTACCTGGTCAACCCGGTGCTGTTTCCCAACACCGTCATGAACTGCGCCGCCGGGCAGGCCGCGATCCGCTACGGCCTGCGCGGCGCCAACGCCACCATCACCGGCGGGCCCATGGCCTTCCTCAACGCCTTGCGTTACGCCGGAAACGCCATCAATCGCGGGTACGCCGACACCATGCTCGTAGGAGCCGTCGAGGAGTTCACCCCGCACCGCGCGTGGATGACCGCACTATCCGGCAAGGTCCCGCACCCGGCCGGGGAAGCCGTGGCCGTTTTCGCCGTCAGCACAGTGCGCATGGCCCCGGTCGCCGAAGTCCTTGCCATCGCCAACGGTTACGGCCCAGGCGGTCAGGGCAGTGAGGCCCTCGCCGGATGCGTGCAGCGCGTCTTGCGTAAAGCACACGCGAGCGCTGGCGACATCCGGCTGCACGCCATCACCCGTGAGGCTGAAAGCGGCGCACTCGCCGGCACGAAAATCTTCCGCGCCGCACAGCACTTCGGTGACTGCGGTGCCGCCACGGGAGCCATCGCCCTGGCCAGTGTCCTTGAACTACACGAGGCCGAGCCTGCCCGCGACGGTGAGCTCACCTTGCTGACGGCGAGCACGGACGATGGCGCCGTGGGCGCGGCAATCATCCGGGGGTGGAGTCGTGGCGGCGCTGATCGCGGCTAGCAGTCTGCTCACGTGCCTCGGCGACGGCGAGCGAACCTTCGCCAGTCTCCTCAAAGGAATCACCGGTGTCGGCCCCCTGCGCCATCCTGTGCCCGGACCGATCAATGTCAACGCTGGCTATCACATCCCCGGCCGTTCCATGGACGGCTATGCCGGTGACCTGCTTTCCGGCTGTGTGACCCAGGCCCTGGCCGACGCCCGGCTCGACCTGGCTGAACACCGGGTCGTCGCCATCGTGGGCACCGGACTGCGGGAGCTCGCCGCCGTCGAGCAGGGTAACCTGACCGACCCGGAACGGCTCCACTTCGGACAGAGCGTGCCAGGCATCGCTGAGGTGATGACGATCGCCAACGCGTGCAGCGCCGGAGGGCACGCTCTGGCCCTGGCCCAGGACATGGTGGAGACCGGGGAGGCAGACGCTGTCGTCGTCGGCGCCGCCGACGTCATGACCGCCTCGATGCTGGCGATGATCGGCCGGGTCGCCGAGCAGCCATCAGACCAAGTCCGTCCCTTCGACAAAGACCGCCCCGGCGTGCTGCTCGGTGAAGGCGCCGCGGCGGTGGTCGTCGTGGGGGAGAACTGGGCCGGGCCGAAACTCGCCAAGCTTCTCTACACCGGGCTGTCCTGCGACGCGTTCCACGAAACAGCACCGGACATCAACGGGATCTGCCGTGCCATCGACGAAGCCTATGCCCGAAGTGGACGGCACCCACGCGACACCGACCTCGTGCTCGCCCATGGCACCGGCACCGCGCTCAACGACCCCACCGAGTGCGAAGCCCTGCGCCGCAGCGTCATCGCCTACGGCGGCAACCCGCTCATCACCGGCATCAAAGGCGCGGTCGGCCACATGTCAGGCGGGGCCGCGCTAGCCAATGTGGACGTCGCCCTGCGCTGCATGTCCGGCGGGGAAGTGCCAGCGGTGGCCGGGCTGCGCGAGGTGCTGCCCGAAGGAGCCGACCTGAACATCGTCAAAGACGCCCCAGCGACCCACGCGCCAAAGCTCATACAGCTCAACGCTTTCGGCTTCGGCGGCGTCAACGCGGTCACCCTGCTGGAGTCAGCATGAAGCCAATAACGGTCACCGGGTGGAGTGTGCATCTGCCCGGCACGGATGGGGCCTGCCCACCCGAGCAAGCCAACACCCTGCTCGGGCGCAAAGGCCTGCTCATGAAGGAACCGGCCACGAGGCTCGCGCTGTGCGCGGTGCACCGCGCGCTAAACATGGGCACCGGTGAACGCAAGGACGGCCCGGCCGACCCAGGCACGGCGGTCGTCGCCAGCAGCAACCTCGGCAACGTCGAAACCGTCGTGGACGTGGTCGCCACGGTCGCGGCCGATGGCGGCAAAGCCGTCAGCCCGATGGTCGCCCCCAACGCTTCCAGCAACGTCTTGTCCGGCACCGTCGCGCAATGGTTCAAATTCGGCGGCCCCAACCTCATGCTCTGCTCCGGGCGCGACAGCGGCGCACACGCCCTGCGGCTCGGTGCCCTGCTTTTGCGATCAGGGCGGGCTAACCGGGTCATCGTCGTGGGCGCTGAGCCCTCTGATCCCGTGGCCGACCGGCTTTACGCCAAACCGCTACGGGCCGGTGCGGCCTGCCTCGTCCTGGAACACAGCGACCACGGCGTCAGCTTCAGCCAGGCCCGCGAACACGCCCGCGGCATTGCCCAAACCTGGGGCGATTGCTATGGCGCCCAAGACATCATCAGCGTCGCGCTAGCTGTCAGCGCACTGCACCAGGAGCAGCCGGCGTGACCGGGCTGGCCTGCCGCGAGCTGGCCCCGGGACAACCCGGAGGCCGGCTTGCCGTGCTCGCCCACGGTCTCGAAGACTCGTGGGAAAGCTGGCTGCCGCTGGCCAAGCAGATCAGTCCACAATGGAGACTGGTCGCCCTCGATCTGCCGTGGCGTCCCGGCAACGACTACCAATGGCGGCGCCGCTCTTCCAGCGCCCTGCTCGCCGACGCCCTCGACCTGGTGGGCCAGCGACCCGACCTGATCATCGCCCACTCCTACGGCGCCAACGCTCTGCTCGAACTGCTGAGCATCGGCGACCCGCGCACCAGCCAGGCAGCGGCCCTGATCTGCCCGCTGTACCGGCCGCCAGAAGTGGCGGTCACCTGGAAGATCTTTGACCGGTCCCGCAGTGCCTTCGAAAAGCACATCAAGGACTCACTGCTCTCCCGCTTGTCCGGGCGGGCAGAACGCATCGGCGCCGATGTCGTGGAAAACATGATTGGCAAGGCGATCGACCGGGTGGGCCCGGCCGGTTTCCTCGCCGTCTTCGACCAGTTCGTCTCCAGTGCGGCGGTGGCGCTGGGCGAAATATCAGCCTCGGTGCTGGTGCTGGCCGGCGGCGCCGACCCCACCCTGTCGCCCCAGGCGGCAACCTCACTGGCACGGCGTATCCCGCACGCCAGTTTGCTCATCGACGACGAGTACGACCATTTCTGTTACGTCCAGCGGCCCGGCGAGGTCGCGGATCGAATCATCCGGTTCGCCGACGCGCTGGCGCCCGTCCCTTATCAAAGGAGCGGCCCGTGACCCACATTTTGCAGCCTGTGACGACTGTTTTGGAAAGCCGCCCCCGTTACGAGGGCGCCAACATTCGCACCTGGGTCGGCTTCAAGCATTTTATGTATTTAGTCGAGGAGGCTGTCCTCGCCTGGTTGCGTGACAACGGTGCCGGTGCCCGGGAGCTGTTTCACGATTATGGCCTCGGCGCCGAGATCGTGGACTGTTCGGTCCAGTTGCCCGCCGTGCTTGAGGTTGACGACCTGGTGCGCGCTGAAGTGATCACAGCCAAGGGCAGGCAGCTGCAAGTGCGGCTGCTGGTGACCCGTGAGGGTGCCGAAGTCGTGGCCCTGCGCGGAAAAGTCACCCTCAACCTCGTGCCCGAACGCGACGCCCCGGCGCACCGGCCCGCCCCGTCGGCTCTGGCGGCGTACGAGGTAACCGAACTGCACGACGGCACCGCCCGTGACCTTCAGATCCCCGCGGGTTTCAGTGTTGAGCAAGTGCTGGTGCCCCATGGCTGCACAGGCATGCTGTGGTCGTGGCGGGCACCATACTTCTACTGCCACTTCTCCGACCGGGTGCAGCACTCAGGTTTCACCCGCTGCCTGGAAGAGGTCGTCGACCGGTTCCTCGACAGCCGTGGCCTGGCCGTCGGGCGGATGCTGGCACAACGCTCCTGGATCCCCGTCGTCTCGCGGGCACGGGTGCGCATGCTCGCCCCAGCTCACATGGAAGAGACGATCCACACCACCTTCCGGGTCACCGACGTGTTGCGGGCCACCATGTTCGACGGCCAGATGGACTGCTATGTCCAACGTGGACAGACGCTGTTCCATGTCGCGACGGCCACCATCTTGCACGGCTACGCCATCAGCCGCGGACCCGAAGCGGGCAACCTGGCCGAACTGGACGCCGAGGTAAGCCGGATATTGCTAGGAGACGGCAGTGGCGCGTAAACCTCTCAAGCCGCCGAAGCTGTACTTCTCGTTCCGCAGCCCGTATAGCTGGCTCACCATGCGCCGGCTGCGCGCGGCCGTGCCCAACGTCCTGGAAACCTTTGACGTCTACCCCTACTGGGATCCCGATCAGCGCACGAGCCGTGAACTCGCCGAGGCTGGCGGGGAATTCCACTACGCGCAGATGAGCCGGGCCAAGCACCTCTACATCCTCATGGACACCAAACGCCTGGCGCAGGCCGAAGGCGTACCCATGGCCTGGCCCATTGACGTGGACCCGTTCTGGGAGCTGCCGCACCTGGGCTGGCTGCGCGCGCGTGCGGCGGGCAAAGCCAACGAGTTCTACGACGCCGTCATCGAGGCCCGCTGGGGCCGCGGTGAGAACATCTGCGAGCCCGAAGTCCTGACCGGCTGCGCCGAGCAGGCCGGCCTCGACCCGGTGTCCATTGTGGACGCTCACCTCGACGATGCCATCCGCAAGGAAGGCACCGGATGTCTCTACCAGGCTTACCTTGACGACATCTTCGCCGTGCCCTACCTCAAATGGGGCCAGCACCGGTTCTGGGGTCTGGACCGAGTCGACGCGTTCCTGCGCGTCTTCCAGGCCGACGACGAAACACCAGCGGTGCAGCCGCCGGCGAAACCCGAGACCGCCTACGACACCGATCAGGCTGGAGGCTGCGGATAATGGACGTCGACCTTCGTCACCCGGAACGACTGCACCGCATGCAGCGCCTCGCGGCGTCCCTGCGCCTGTTCGCCGAACTGGGCTACGACGAGGGGGCCGGAGGACACATCACCGCCCGGGACCCGGAGCGGCTGGACTGCTTCTGGATCAACCCCTTCGGCCGGTACTTCGGCCACGTGCGCACGTCGGATCTGCTCCTGGTCAACAGCGACGGCGACATCGTCTATGGCCGGGGGCGGATCAATCCCGCTGGTTTCACCATCCACGCCCACGTCCACGAAGCACGGCCAGATGTCGTCACCGCGGTGCACACGCATTCGGTGCACGGCCGTGCCTTCTCGGCCCTAGGCACCCTGCTGGATCCGATCAACCAGGACGCCTGCGCCTTCTTCGAAGACCATGCCCTGTTTGACGACTACACCGGCGTGGTGCTCGACCACGAGGAAGGCCGCCGGATCGCCAAAGCACTCGGCCCGGCCAAGGCGGTCATTCTGCGCAACCACGGCTTGCTGACCGTAGGCGCATCGGTAGAGGAGGCGACATGGTGGTTCGTGGCCATGGACCGGTGCTGCCAGGTCCAGCTTCTGGCCCAGGCGGCCGGAAAAACGATACCCATCGACCCGGACAGCGCCCGGACAACCCGAGACACCATCGGCACTCCGGGAATCGGCCGGTTCAACTTCAAGACGATGTACCAGGGAATCATCCGCCGTCACCCGGATCTGCTCGAATGATCACCATGTTGCGGGCCCAGCTGGCCAGCAATCCTGACGCGATCGCGCTGGCTGACCACAGCGGCGCCCTCACCTGGCAGGAATTGGCCAGCCGGGCGGCCGCCTGGCGCAGCACGCTAGCCACGGCAGGCCTCAAAACCGGTGACACCGTTGGCATTTTGCTGACCAACCGCCGCGAAGTCTTCGAGGTGCTGCTGGGCTGCCTGCACAGCGGCATCACCGTCGTGCCCATCAACACACATCTCACCGAACCCGAAGTCGCCTATATCCTCAAGGACTCCGGCGCTTCCGCGCTCGTGACCGACCGCACCGACATCACCGGCCTTCCCATCTTCGACCCGGCCAAACCGGTGCAGGGCAAGGACCCCGGCGAGCCCGTGTGCGGACAGCTGATGGTCTACACCTCCGGCACCACCGGCGCGCCCAAGGGCGTCCTCAATGGACTGTTCACGCTGGGCGATCCGTTTGACCGCATCGAGCGCATGCTGAACTACGCGGGCCGTTTACTCGACGTGCCTAACGATGGCCGCGTGCTGCTCGTCGGGCCGTGGTATCACTCGGCACAGCTGTTCTTCGCCCTGATGTCGCTGCTTCGCGGCTCGACGCTGATCGTGCGTGAGCGCTTTGACGCCGAGCCGATCCTCACGGTCCTGCAACAGGAACGCATCACGCACTGCCACCTGGTGCCGACACAGTTCGTGCGGTTCCTGCGGCTGCCAAGCGCGGTAAAGGAAAGCTTCGACCCCAGCGCCCTGCGCACCATCTGGCACGGTGGCGCGGCCTGCCCGCAAGACGTCAAACGCCTCATGATCGAGTGGTGGGGGCCGGTCATTACCGAGTACTACGGTGCCAGCGAAGGTGGCGCGGTAACGCTTATCAGCGCTGAAGAGTGGGTCAAGCGTCCCGGCAGCGTCGGCCGCCCGATCCCGCCCAACGACATCCTCATCGTCGACGAGGACGGCAACGAACTCGGCCCGAACCAAACCGGCCGTGTCTACATGCGACGGCCCGGCCGCGGCTTTCAGTACCACAACGCCGAAGACAAAACCCGCGCCGCACACTTGCGGCCAGGCGTGTTCACCTACGGCGAGATCGGCCACGTCGATACCGACGGGTACTTATTCCTCACCGGCCGGGCACAGGACATGATCATCAGTGGTGGGGTCAACGTCTACCCCGCCGAGGTGGAAGCGGTGTTGTTACGCCACCCGGCTGTCCGTGACGCCGCCGTCATCGGCACCCCCGACGACGAGTTCGGCGAACGCGTCGCCGCCGTGGTGGAGCTGGAGTCCCCGGTGCCGTTCAGCGAACTGGACGTGCACTGCCGCTCCTCGCTCGCCGGGTTCAAGGTGCCACGGCAATACCGGGTCGTCGACAGCCTCACGCGGGAAAGCACCGGCAAAATCCGCAAAGACCTGCTGCGCGATCTCCTGGCGGCCCATCCAGAAGAGGGCACAGGCGCATGAACGATTTCATCGCTGATCCGGCCACCTACGCCAAAGGTGTTCCCCACGAACACTTCGCCGGGCTGCGCGCGGCCGGTGGCGTCACGTGGACGGACGAACCGGCTCTGTGGCGGCACAGCGCCGTCGGGCGCACCTTGCAGCGCGGCACCGGTTTCTGGGCCGTCACCGCGCACGACGCGATCATCGAGGCGTCGCGGCGGCCGGAAGACTTCTCCTCAGCGGCCAAAGGCGCGTTCCTGGTTGACCCGCGCACCGTCGCCGATCTAAACACCGCCCGCCAGCTGCTCGTCAACATGGATGCCCCGCAACACTCCCGCATCCGCAAACTGGTCACGTCGGTGTTCACCCCACGGGCGATGCGCGAGCTATCCGAAAGCGTTCACCAGCACGCGGCTCAGATCGTCGAGCGCGCGATGGCGGCCGGAACCTTTGACGGCGTAACGGATCTGGCCGCCGAGTTGCCCCTGCTCGTCCTGTCAGATCTGCTGGGCATGCCACGCGAAGACCGTCACCTGCTCTACCGGTGGAGCAACAACCTCGTCGGCTTCGACGATCCCGAATACGGCGGCGGCGACATCGAGGCCTACCGTGCCACCTTCGGTGAAGCCTTCAAATACGCCCTAGGCATAGCCTTTGAGCGCCGGGAGAATCCCCGCGACGACCTCATCAGCCTGCTGGCCAACGCGCAGGTGGACGGAAAACGTTTGGCAGACCGGGAATTCTGCCAGTTCTGGCTGCTGCTCGTGGTCGCCGGCAACGAGACGACCCGCCATCTGATCTCCAACTCGGTCCAGATGCTCCTTGCCGACCCAGCTTTGCAGACGGCACTTGGCGACAGCCCGGTCAACCTCGCCGTGGAAGAGTTCATCCGTGCCGTCACACCCATCATGCAATTCCGGCGGACCGCCACGCGTGATGTCACCCTGGCCGGGCAGCACATCGCCTCCGGCGACAAGGTCGTGCTCTACTACGTCTCGGGCAACCGTGACAAAGCCGTGTTCGATGAACCCGACACGATCAACTTGCGCCGCGATCCCAACCCGCACCTGAGCTTTGGCATTGGCCCGCACTTCTGTCTCGGCGCGCACCTGGCCCGCATGGAAGCCGCGGCGATGCTGCAAGCGTTGCGGCCACACCTTTCCCGGCTGCGGCACGCGGGCCCGGTCGTCCGGCTGGAGTCCAATTTCGTCAACGGCATCAAAGCGATGCCATTGCACGTTGAGGGGAGCCCCCACTAATGCATCTCAACGTCTTCACCGAGTGCTCGCCGTCGCCGCAGTTCGTCGGCATGTGGCGCTCGCCAGATGACCGCACCGCCACCGGCTACCGGTCGCTGGACTACTGGACGAAGATCGCCCGCCAGCTCGAACAGGCGTGTGTGGACGCTCTCTTCTTCGCCGACATCCACGGCACCTATGACGTCTACAAGGGATCGTGGGCCACGGCAGTCAAGCACGGCGTGCAGATCCCGTCGATCGACCCGGTGCTCGTCGTGGCCGCGCTCGCCGCGGCAACCCGCGACCTGGGCTTCGCGGTCACCTACTCGACCACCTATCACCAGCCCTACGAGTGCGCCCGGCTGTTCTCCTCTTTGGACCATCTCACCAACGGCCGCATCGCCTGGAACATCGTCACGTCCTACCTGCGCTCGGCTGAGGGCTGCGGGCTAGGGGAGTATCTAGACCACGACCAGCGTTACGACCGTGCCGACGAATACCTCAGTGTCGTACGCGCCTTGTGGGACAACAGCTGGGAAGACGACGCCGTCATCCGTGACGCCGAAGCTGACATCTTCGCCGACCCAGCCAAGGTGCACGAAATCAACCATGTGGGCCAATGGTTCACTGTCCGCGGGCCGCACCAATGCGAGCCCTCGCCACAGCGCACACCCGTGCTCTACCAGGCAGGCGCCTCAGGACGCGGCATGACCTTCGCCGCGACACACGCCGAAGTGGTATTCCTGACGATGTCCGACCCCGAAGCGGGCGCCAAGCAGGTCGCGGCACTGCGGCAACGGGCCGCCGAGGTGGGCCGGGATCCAGCGAGCCTCAAAGCCTTGCAGGGCACCATGGTGATGGTCGGGCCGACGAAAGAAGAAGCCCGCGCCCGAGCACAGGCCTATAACAAAATGTGGAGCGCCGAAGGACAGCTCGCCAAATGGTGCGGCTGGATGGATGTCGACCTCGCGGCGTACCCGGAAGAAACACCGGTCAGCGAAGTGAAAAACCAGGGAAGCCAATCGTTTATCGGCTTCCTGCGCGGCCTAAGCCCAGACCGGGACTGGACCGTCGGCGACGTGAAATACCTCGTCTCCCGGCCGCGGCGTGCCCGGGCCGACGCTCCGGTAACGCTTTACGGCACCCCGGAACAGGTCGCCGACCGCGTCGAGCAGTGGCTCGAAGTCGCCAAAGTCGATGGCTTCAACCTGATCCCATGCCCGCCGTCGAGCGGCATCACCGACATCTGCGAGCTGCTGATCCCAGAACTGCAACGCCGCGGCCTGTTCCGCAAGTCCTACGACGGCGAGCAAACCTTGCGCCAGCGTTACTTCGGCTAGCCGGCCAGATCGCGGATCTGCTCGATGAGCTGAACCCGCGCCTCGTGCGTTCGCGCGACCGGCACCACGTTGAGCGTGGTGACCCCGGCTTGCGCGAACGCGGCGATGCGTTCCTTGACCCACGACGCTGGGCCGATGAGTGTGGTCCCGTCGACCAGCTCGTCGGGAATCGCCGCGGCAGCCTCATCTTTGCGGCCCGCCAAGTAGAGCTCCTGGATGTTCGCGGCGGCCTGCTCGAAGCCATAACGCTGCGCCAGCGAGTTGTAGAAGTTGCGGCCAGGCGCGCCCATGCCACCGATGTAGAGCGCGAGTTCGGGCCGTGCCAAACGCCGCAGTGGCGCCGCATCCTCACCGATGGCCAGCATGACGTTGACGATGGTGTCGAGCCTGCCCAGCTCGGGTGCGCGCTTGGCGGTGCCGCTGGCCAGCGGCTCGCCCCACACCTGCATAGCCCGCTCCGGGTAGAAGAACGCGGGCTGCCATGCTTCGGCCAGCTCCGCCGCGAGCTCCACGTTGCGGGGACCAATGGCGGCCAGGCTAATCGGAATCCGCTCGCGCACCGGCTTGTTGATGAGCTTTAGCGGCTTGCCCAAACCCGTGCCCAAGCCTTCGGCAAGCGGCACCTGATAGTGCTCGCCTTGGTAGGAAACAGGTTCGCGGCGCCACACCATGCGGCAAATGTCTATCGTCTCGCGGGTGCGCCCGAGCGGGGAATCGTAAGCCACCCCGTGGAAGCCCTCAATGACCTGCGGCCCAGACGCTCCGAGCCCGAGAGTGAAGCGGCCACCGGACACGTAGTCCAAGCCGGCCGCCGTCATCGCGATCAGCGTTGGGGTGCGGGTGTAAAGCTGCATCACACCTGAGGCGATGCCGAGCCGCTGCGTGCTCGCCGCGATGTAACCGAGCTGGCTCACCGCGTCGAACGTGTAGGCCTCGGCGACGAAAACGACGTCGAGGCCCGCTTTCTCATAGTCGGCCAGTGCTTTGACCGCCTGGGTGAAGCCGCCGCTGTAGGCCAGGGGAATCCCGATTCTCATCGACGACATGCTATCAAGGCGGCGTCCAAAAAGGACTAGCCGAGCGTGACCTCGTCGAAGTGAAGACTTACCGCTTCCGTGCCGCCATTGGTGTGATAGGAGGAAATGAGGACATCCTTCATCGTGATGATGAGGTACGGAGTCTGTCCCGGGCCCGGCTTTTCCACCGACAGCACGGCTTGGACGTAGTGCTTGCCCTGCACGATGCCCTGGAACAGCAGCGGGCTCGCGACATCAGGCTTCTTCGTCAGGTGCAGATCCTGGAACACGACCTTGCCGGTGGCGCCACCACCGCCGGTGCCATCGTCGCCAACCCGGGTGGCGCCGAAGGAGAACGAGTCGATGACGATCTCACGCGGGTGCTTAGCGTCGGTGGACCCGCCGGGAATCTCGGCGATCAGCAAGAAGATCTCAGGCGGAACGGCAGCGGCCACCGCTGGTGTGCCAGTGATAGCAACGGCGGTGGCCACAAAGGCGACGGCCAGGGCACGAATAATTGATCTCATGCCCTGGCCAACGATCAAGGCGCGATTTAGCCGCCGTTGATCACAAACTGAGTGCCAGGCTGGCGGACGATGTCTCCGTCAGCGGAATTGGTGATGACCACATTGGTGAGCGTGGCGCTGCCTTGCGCGCCACTCATGGCCAGAATGCCGGCACCGTTATTGGATTTGTCGATGCGAACATTCGTAATCGTCGCGGTGACGACACCACCGCCGGTCTTGAACTGGATCCCGTCGTAGGTGGAGTCGAAGATATCCGTGTCGCGGATGACGACGCCTGGGATGCCGCGGCTCTGGGCGAACAACGTGATCGCCCCGAACTCCTGATCCTCGTTCCAGAACGCCCCGCCGGTGCGGTAGAGCCCATTGTTGGCGATCAGCGTCTGACCCGAGAACGGCAGTGGGTCGTGGTCGGTCGCCAGCATGATGCCGGGATAGTTCATCGTGTCGTAGATGAGGTTGTTTTCAATCTTGTTGCCGTAGCCGCCGTAGATGGCGATGCCGTTGGCCCGCCACACGAGCTGAATCGTGTTGTTGGCGAACCGGTTGTCGTGCCCGATGTCGACGGAGGTGTCCTTGACGTACTGACTGGCCCAAACCGCCAGGGCGTCATCGCCGGTGGTGCGGAACGACGAGTTGAACACGGTCGAGTTGCGGGTGCCGTTGGCGAAGTTGATGCCGTCGGCATAGGTGTTGCGAATCCGCATGCCGCTGAACATGACGCCATCACCGGGGCCCCACAGTTCGGGGATGTTGGTGAAGTCGCGCCCGGCCCATACACCCACGTTGGCGTGCTCGATCCACACGTTCGAAATCGTTGTCCCGACGCCGAACCGGCCGTTGAGGCCAACGCCGCCTTCGGCATTGCCGTCACCGCCACGGATGCGGCCAGAACCGAAGATGGCGATGTCGGAGATGACGGTGTTCTTGTCGATGTCGAAACCGAAGTTGCCCTCATGCGGATGGTTGATCATCCCGGGTGCCTGGTGCGGCTGGATGAGGCTGTAAAGCTGCGAGTGCCACATCCCAGCCCCGCGAATGGTCACGTTGCTGATGCCAACCTGGTTGTGGGTGCCGCGGTTGAGCGGGTCATCGGTCAGGATCTTCTTTTCCTGCCGCCACTGTCCGGCCGGGATCCACACGCAGTTGATGACACCGTTCTGGTCATCGGTCACGGCACGCTGGATCGCGTCCGTGTCTTCAAGACCATCATTTGGTACCGCGCCATAGGCCGTAATCGACGTGCAGTTCGATGGCTGCGTCAAAGCCGGGGCAACCTGCTCCAGGTCAATGAAATCGATGATGTAGAACGACGCGTCGTCCCCGGCATCGCGTTGCAGCTTGAACTTGGTGCCCTGCGGATAGGACTGCGAGAGCAGGGCGCTTGACTCGTCAAAGAGACGGCGTGCGTTGGTCTGTGGCGTGTTCGTCAAACCCTCAGGGTCGTCGGTCGTGCCGTAAAGCCAGCTGTGCTTGGACGACAACGTAAGCTTGCGGTTGAACACTCCGTTGATATACAGGCTGATCGTCGCGTCGATCCCGCCACCGCCGGCGGCGTCGGGAATTGAGTTACGCACCACGATCGAGTTGGCCGCGTTGGCGGACGTGAACTCCACGAACTGGCCTTGGCTGTTCAGGCGTACCGACGCCCGGCCCGAAGACTCGGTGCCGAAGTTGGTGTGCCCAAACGTGCGCAGGGGATCGGTAGTCAGCAGGGTGCCGTTGTGTGCGGCCGCTTCGGCTTCGTAGGACACCCACGGCACCGCCGCGCCGCGTCCGACCACAATGGACTGGCTGAGCGTGTTGTTGGTTTCATTGGTTTCTGCCACGACACCGGTCGCGTCCGCGGCCGCCACGATCGTGGCCCCACCGGAAGTGGCCGTCCACGTGCCGGAGATGGCCACGCTGACCGTCGCACCAGCGGCGATCGCTCCTGTGCTGCCATTCAAAACCGTGCTGCCAACCGTCACCCGGGTCACCGAGGCGGCCGAGGCCGTGGTGCCCCTGTTGTTGACCGACACTGTGAAGGAAACAGCTGCGCCAACAGCCGGGTTAGGCGGATTCCACGTGACACCAGCCACTTGCAGATCCGGGCCCGGAGCCTGTGCCACTACGAGCTGAATCGGTGACGTGAACGTGTTATTGGCGTTGTTCTGCTCCACCACCGTGTTCGTGGGGTCAACCACGCCCACGACACTGTAGCTGCCCATCGCGCGGGTGCCCGCGTTGAACGAGACGGTCGTTGACGCGCCAGCGTTCAGCCCGCCAACCGCCGCACTGCCCACCACCGATCCGCCGAGCACGAAGTTGACCGTCGTGCCAGGAGAAGCAGCGGTGCCAATGTTTTGCACCGTCGCCGACAGCGTGATCGCTGACGTTTCGGTGGGGGAGGCTGGGGTCCAGGAGACATTGGACACCACCAGATCCGGGTTCGGCGCTGGGGTGCCACAGACTTCCAGCTCGGCCACCTGACCCGAAGGGGCGCCAGAGTTGCTGTGGAAACGCAGCTGCACATCGGCCGTCGTGGCCGTCACCGGGATCTCCACGACATTGTTGCCCTGAACGAACTGGTACGTAGCGCCGGCCAGAACCGTGGTGTAGGAAGACGATCCCTGGTCACGCCCAAGGATCTCGATGTTTTGCGTGCGAGTTCCCCACGCGGGGTCCGGGTTCAGCTTCACCCGCACCGCGGTGACGTGGTGGTTGGCGCCAAGGGCCACAATCAAATGTTGTGGGTACCCAGCCGCGCCCTCCCAATAGGTCGACAGTTGCCCATCGTTGGCCTTCTCCGGAGTGAACGTGAACGTCGACCCACTAGCGGTCATCGTCTTGCCAGAGGCCACGTTGTTGCATCCGGGCGGCTGCGTTCCCTGCCGGGTAACGGTGTTGCTGTTGCCGGAAAGGTTCCCCGCGTTGTCGCGGGCACGCACGTAATAAGACACCGTCGCCGTGGCGGGCTGTGTGTCGTTCCACGTCGTCACGTTGCCCACCGTCTGAGCCAGCGAGCCGTTGCGGTAGATGTTGTAGCCAGCCATGCCGCTGCCACCGGCGTTGTCCGTCGACGCGCCCCAGTTCAGCGTGATCGTCGTGCCAGCGACCAGATAGGACAGTGTCCCCGGAACACCCGGGGGAGTCGTGTCCACTTCAGTCCCCTGCCGCGTAACGGTATTGCTGTTGCCAGACACGTTGCTGGCGTTGTCACGGGCACGCACGAAGTAAGACACCGTCGCCGTGGCGGGCTGTGTGTCGTTCCACGTCGTCACGTTGCCCACCGTCTGAGCCAGCGAGCCGTTGCGGTAGATGTCGTAACCGGCCATGCCGCTGCCACCGGCGTTGTCCGTCGACGCGCCCCAGTTCAGCGTGATCGTCGTGCCGGACACCGAATAAGACAGAGTCCCGGGAACGCTCGGTGGCGTCGTATCGACCGGGCCACCCGCCCCATAGACCTCAAGTTCCGACAACTGACCGGCAGGCCACGCGCTGTTGGCGGTGATGTTGATCCGCACATAACGAGCTGACGTCGCCGTGAACGTGATGGCGACCGAGTTGCCCGCGACCGCCGGGTCGAACGTGTACGTGGCGGACGCCTTCAAGTCGGTAAACGACGTTCCGTTGGTGCTGCCCTGCACGGACAGCGTTTGCGTGCGGCTGCCCCAGCCGGAGGCGGGCAGCTTCAGCACGACCCGGTCGACGCTCACCGCCGCGCCCAGGTCGACCTGTGCCCACTCGGGGAACGAGTTGTTGACGCTCTCCCAGTACGTGCCCTGGTTTCCGTCGACGATGCGGTCCGCGCCGTAGACGTCAGCGTGACCACTTTCCGTTGTGGGGCGTCCGAGCGCGAGGTTGCCCGAAGGCGTGCCAGCTGCGTAAATCTCCAATTCGGACAGCTGCGCGGCTTGCCAGCCGGTGTTGGCCGTGATGTTGACGCGCACGAAGCGCGTTGCCGCCGCGGGGAAGTTGATGGTGACCGTGTTGGCGCTGCCGGGTGCGAAGGAGTAGCTGGCGGAAGCCACGATCGGGGTGAAGGAGGAGCCGGTCGCACTGCCCTGAATGGACAGTGTCTGGGAGCGGGCGCCCCAGCCAGCGGGCAGTTTCAGCACGACCTGGTCGATGCTGGTGCTGGTGCCGAGGTCGACCTGAGCCCATTGCGGGAAGGCGTTGTTGGCACTTTCCCAATAGGACGAGGCGTTGCCGTCGTTGAGGTTGCCGGGGGTGTAGGGGCCGTTGGAGGTGCTCGCCGATACGGGCTTGCCGGGCGACAGATTGGGCCCGCCCGCGGCCTGCGCGGGGGCTACCAGCCCATATGTCGTCACAAGCGCGGCCGCGAACAAGGCCAGGGTCGTTCGTCTCATCGCTGTCCTGTCACTGGGGGACGGTTAAGGAACAGGTGGGCGGCGAGCGGGACCGACCTACAGGGCCTCTCGGCCCTGCCAAACTTTCATTGAATTGTCGAAATATTGCGTTAACTTGTCAACTGGTACTCGCAACTGTTTCATTCGGGCTTGCCGAGTTCGTGCCAGCTGGCCTCGCTCACCTCGACATCGAAGTGTTCGGCCGCTTTCTTGATGTTGGCGAACGCCTGGTCGCGTTCGGCGTCGGTCACGTCCTCGACCTGGTCGAACCGTGCTAGCGCGTTGCGCACATGCGAGGCGTCCGTGAGTGGTTCCTTGCGCTTCTTCGGGAACGCGAAGATCTCGTCCGGCAGATTCGACCGGTTGGTGAGTTCACCGTGGCGTTCCCGGGCGGGTGGTTTCCACGTTGTCTTCATGCCGGTCCCGTACCCGCCGGATGGGGCCGAAAACCTGCGGCCGCCGTCACACTTGATACCCCTGGGGGGTAGGGGTAGGGTGAGCGTTATGACGACGAAGACCTACACCGTTTCCGGAATGACCTGCGGCCACTGCGTGAACTCCGTTACCACCGAGATCAGCAAGCTCACGGGCGTGCGCGGGGTGAACATCGACCTCGCCTCAGGGACGGTTACCGTCGACAGTGAACAGGCCCTAGACGACGCGGCCATCGCGTCAGCTGTCGACGAGGCCGGATATCGGGTGGTGACAACGGTATGAAGACACCTGTCAAGCTCAGCCTCTTCGGGCTGGGCCTGGTAGCGATCTTCGCGGCGGCGTGGGGCGCCGGCACACTCGCCGGTCCCTTCGCCCCCGCCACGCAACCGCAAGCGCACGGCGACGAACACGGCGGCGACAGTGCCGCTCCAGCCGTGCCCGGCGGACTGCAGATCGCCCAGGACGGCTACCGTCTCGAGGTCGTCACGCCAACATTGTCCACAACGGACAGTCAGCCGTTCCGGTTCAAAGTGCTTGACCCAGACGGAAAAGCGCTGACCTCCTATACCCGTGCGCACGAGAAGGATCTGCACCTGATCGTCGCCCGCCGTGACCTGACCGGGTTCCAGCACGTGCACCCGGTGCTCGCGCCTGACGGCACGTGGGAAGTGCCGCTGCGCGCCGGGCAACCGGGCCCATACCGCGTTTTCGCCGACTTTCAGCCCACGGGACGCGACAGCGGCCTGATCCTGGGCGCCGACGTCAACGCGCCCGGCGACTACCAGCCGCAACCACCCGCACAGGTGACCCGCGAAGCCAAGGTCGATGACTACACCGTCACCATCGACGGCGACCTCGTTGCGGGCACCTCCTCCAAACTCACGCTCACGGTCACTAAAGCCGGAGCGCCAGTAACGGATCTGGAGCCCTATCTCGGCGCCTTTGGGCACCTGGTCGCCCTGCGCGACGGTGATCTGGCCTACCTGCACGTGCACCCGGAAGAGACCACGAAAGCCGGACCGCAGATCGTGTTCTACGCCGAAGTGCCGAGCGCGGGAACATACGGACTGTTCCTGGACTTCCAGCATCAGGGAACGGTCCGCACAGCCCAGTTCACCGCCACCACCAACGGCGTTACGGTGCCGGTGGCTCCCACCGCCACCCCTAGCCCGCACGGCTCACCCGGCCACGGCCACTGAAGGGAGGAAGAGTCATGACAACAACAGCACCAAAGCAAATCGAACTCGCCATCGGCGGCATGACTTGTGCCTCCTGCGCCATGCGCATCGAGAAGAAGCTCAACAAACTCGACGGAGTCGTCGCGACCGTCAACTACGCCACCGAGAAGGCCACCGTCTCCTACCCGGAAACGGTGACCCCACAAGACCTCGTCTCCACGGTCGAGGCCACCGGCTACACCGCCGCGTTGCCCGCTGCGAAAGCCGAAACCACCGAAGAGCCATCAGATCCCTTGCGTACCAGGCTGATCGTCGCGATCGTGCTATCGGTTCCGGTCATCGTGCTCGCGATGGTTCCCGCCCTGCAATTCCCCAACTGGCAATGGCTATCGCTAACACTGGCCGCACCGGTGGTCGTCTACGGCGGCTTGCCCTTCCACAAAGCGGCGTGGGCCAACCTGCGCCACGGGGCGGCCACGATGGACACGCTCATCTCCCTTGGTACCCTCGCCGCTTTTGGATGGTCTTTGTGGGCCTTGTTCTTCGGCACCGCGGGCGTCACGGGCATGAAGCACCCCTTCAGCCTCGCCATCGAGCGCAGTGACGGAGCGGGCAACCTCTACCTTGAGGTCGCGGCCGGGGTCACCATGTTCATCTTGGCCGGGCGCTACTTCGAGTCCCGTTCCAAGCGCCGCGCCGGTGCCGCCCTGCGGGCGCTGCTGGAGCTGGGCGCCAAAGAGGTCGCGGTGCTTCGCAACGGAGCCGAGACCCGCATTCCGGTCGAGCAGCTAGCCGTCGGCGACCTGTTCGTCATCCGCCCCGGCGAAAAGGTTGCCACCGACGGCATCATCACCGAAGGAACGTCGGCCGTGGACAACTCCATGGTCACCGGTGAATCCGTCCCAGTCGACGTCAAACCGGGCGACCGCGTCGTCGGCGCGACCGTCAACGTCAGCGGCCGGCTCATCGTGCGGGCCGAACGCGTTGGCGCTGATACACAACTGGCCCAGATGGCCAAGCTCGTGGAACAAGCCCAGTCGGGCAAGGCCGCGGTGCAACGCCTGGCCGACAAGATCTCCGCGGTGTTCGTGCCCATCGTCATCGCTCTGGCCGTTGCCACCCTTGGATTTTGGCTTGGTACGCAAAGCGGCGTCGCCGCCGCGTTCACCGCCGCCGTCGCGGTCCTCATCATCGCCTGCCCCTGTGCGCTAGGGCTCGCGACACCGACCGCACTGCTCGTCGGCACCGGCCGCGGAGCGCAGATGGGCATCCTCATCAAAGGCCCTGAAGTGCTCGAGTCAACCCGTGCCGTGGACACCATCGTGCTGGACAAGACCGGCACCGTGACCACCGGGCAGATGACGCTGGTGGACGTCTTCCCGGCTTCGGCACGCGACGAGGCACTTCGCCTCGCAGGCGCCCTAGAAGCGGCATCCGAGCACCCGGTCGCACGGGCGATCGCTTTAGCCGCCGCGTCAACCGCAGCGGTTACGGATTTCTCCAATGTGGAGGGTTTGGGCGTCACCGGCATCGTCGACAGCAAGAAGGTCGTTGTCGGGCGCCCACAGTTGTTCAGCGATCAGGGTTTGACCGTCTCGGCAGCCCTCGCTGAAGCACAGCAAGCCGCACAAGCCAAGGGACACACGGCAGTGCTGGCCGGCTGGGACGGCGAAGTGCGAGCCGTGCTATCCGTGGCCGACGCGGTCAAGCCCACCAGCAAGGCAGCCGTGCAAGCGCTCAAGGACCTGGGCCTGACCCCGATCCTGCTCACCGGCGACAACGCGACGGTCGCGCGCACCATCGCCGAAGAGGTTGGCATCAGCGAAGTCATCGCCGAAGTCCTGCCACAGGACAAAGTGGAGGTCGTCAAACGCCTTCAGGGCGAAGGAAAAGTCGTCGCGATGGCCGGAGACGGCGTCAACGACGCGGCCGCCCTCGCCCAGGCCGACCTCGGCCTCGCCATGGGCACCGGCACCGACGTCGCCATCGAAGCCTCCGACCTGACGCTCGTGCGCGGAGACCTCACCGCGGCGGTGGACGCCATCCGCCTGTCGCGGCGGACCCTGAGCACCATCAAGGGCAACCTGTTCTGGGCGTTCGCCTACAACGTGGCCGCCATTCCACTGGCCGCTACCGGGCTGCTCAACCCCATGATCGCCGGCGCGGCCATGGCCCTGTCATCCGTGTTCGTTGTATCCAACAGCTTGCGCTTGCGCCGTTTCCGTTCGGTCACCACTTAACTGGCGACTATCCGGAGGCAGGTGAACGTGCCTGCGATGGCGCGGCTCGAGGCTATGACGCCTCCAGCCGCGCCATCTCATTCTTGTTGGCCCTGTTGACTTTCGCGGGCTTCCGCTGGCTGCGTCTGACCGCCGCCTGCCCGCCCGCCGTCCGCTGCATGCCCTGCCGCGCACCCGCTCCGCCTGCCACGCCGCCGCCCGTTGCATGCCCTGCCGCGCGCCCGCTTCAGCCCGCCACGCCGCGCCCGTCGGCATGCGCGCGCGATGGTAGTCACGCCGCCGGGCCTGGGTTCATGTGTAGTCGCGAAGTGCGTATGGTTGGTGCCCGCATACATGGGGGCATGTCATCCGCCTAGTCGCATAGTCCTTACCGCAGGCCAGAAAGCTGGGCCAGTCTGTGCGGGCAGCAGCAAAACGCCCGGTTGCTCCCTGCTGGCAGCTCAGCAGCCGAGCGCGCAATTCCTTGCGCTGCCCCACTGGACTGACGCAGCCCAAGCCGCCAAGAACAACAGCAACCTGACCTGCCCACAACTGCCAGCATCAATGCGCTTGCTCTGCCCTTTTCTGAGCGGGCACTGGCGTACGCACTTCGCAGAGCACCTATGACCCCCTTCGAGTTAAGCGGGCGCCTCCCGTACACCTGATCGAATATGGCGTAGGATCTGGGGCATGACGGTGCCCAGCCAGCTCAGCGCACGCCAGCAACGCATCCTTTCCGCTATCGCGCAATGGGTGCAGGAGCACGGCTATCCACCCACCGTCCGCGAGATCGGCGCGGCGGTCGGCCTGGTCTCGCCGTCGTCCGTGGCCTATCAGCTCAAAGAACTGGTGCGTAAGGGCTACGTGCGCCGCGACCCGGACCGGCCGCGCGCGGTAACTCTGGATACGTCCACAACGGACAGACCCGTTAGCAACAGAGGTTCCAAGCCGGTCTGGATTCCGCTGCTCGGCACGATCGCGGCGGGTGTGCCCATCACCGCCGAAGAGTCAATTGAGGACTACCTGCCCCTGCCGCCAGAACTGGTTGGCCAGGGCGAGCTTTTCTGTCTGCACGTCAAGGGCGACTCGATGATCGAAGCCGCCATCTGCGAAGGCGACATCGTCGTCGTGCGCCAGCAGCCGACCGCCGAAAACGGCGACATCGTCGCGGCGATGCTTGACGGTGAAGCCACCGTCAAGGTCTACCGCCGTAAAGGTGCCAAGGTCATGCTGGAGCCACGCAACCAGCACTACCAGCCGCTTGACGGCACCACCGCGACGATCCTCGGCAAAGTCGTGTCAGTCTTCAGGCGCCTGTAAAGCGGCGCCATAGCCGGTGGAGCGGATCGTTTCGGCGACTTCGGCAGGTGTGATCACGGCTGGATCTAGCCGCACGGTCGTGACCCCGGTGCGCAGGCTGGTCTGCGCATGCTCCACACCGGCAAGGTCTTCGAGCGCGTCATCGATCAGCAGGCCACAACTGGCGCAATGCATGCCCGACACGGTGAACGTGTGCTCGACGGTCATGACAGGTTCTCCACAATGGACAGTTGCCCGGTGTACATGCCCATGCCGCACGTGTAGCGCAGCTTGCCGGGCTTGAGCACACCAAGCGGGATGACGGTGTCACCGTTGACCGGCAACGTCTTCTCGATGCGCAAACTCGGGATGACGAACGCCCGGATGCATCCTTGGGCCTGCTTCGACCGCACCACAAGCACCGTGTCCACGCCAGCGACCGCCTGCTGATCGGCGGGCTCGTAGGCGTCGGTCACGGCGGTGATGGTGATCCGCTGCTGGCCGTCGGTCACGGTCGCCTGCGCCGGGGCGGGTGCGCCATCGCTGAACCAGGCGGCGATCTGACTGGCCGCCAGGGGAGAGGCGGACAATTCAAGACCGCCATTGAACGTGTAAAGCCCGGCCGCGAGCACCATCAACCCCGTCGCGGTGGCCAGCCGCTTGCGCCACGGCCCAGCAGCCCTGCGGGCACGCGCTGCGGCATAACCCAGAAGGGTGAAAAGCGGCGCGGTGCCCAGCACGAACACCAGCATCAGCGCCGCACCTTGCCAAGGCGACCCCGTCGTGACCGCCATGGCCATGACCGAAAGTGTTACGCCACACGGAATCAGCACACTCGCCAAGCCGAGCACGGCGGGAGCGAAAACGGACATCGAACGGGCCCGTCCGCGCACGAAACGTCCCCACGCGGCGGGCGGGCTAAAGGCCAGCTTGGACAATCCCGGGACGCCGAGCTGAGCGAGCCCCATCACGATGATCAGGACACCGGCGGCCAGCTGCGCCATCGTCCGCACGTGCAGGGACAGTTGCATCACCGATCCGATGCTGCCGAGCGCGAGCCCGAGCAGCCCGTGGGACACAAGTTTTCCGGCGAGGAAGCCGCCCACCGGGGCGAGATCGTCGGTGACGCTGGAGCCTTGATCGGTGCCGGTGCGCTGCCGGGTGACCAGGCCGGCCAGCAGCCCACCTTGCACCGCGGCGCACGACACGCCACCGGCGAGCAAGCCGAGCAGGAGAACGGAGATGAGTTGTGCAGACACGAGTAAGCCTTTCCGAGGGTAGTAAACCAGCGATGACTATCAATGCATCGAGAGCTGGTTATCCTCAGGTCCGCATGACGCCTAGTTGAGCCAGTCGTGGCGTTCGCGCACCAAACCACCCCACGCTGACCGCTTCACGCGCTTGGGACACAAGCTCCAACACCCGCAGCGGCCGCGCGAGCACAAACAGAGCAACGGCCAAGGTGGCCAGGAAACTCAAACACGCCAGCATCGCCGCCGGCTCCTCATGCCCGCCAAACGTGCCGCCCGCAGCAATAGCGGTGCCAAGGTGCGCATCCACTTCTGCCCGAACCTTGGCGCTGCCAAGTTGCGCACCCACCTTCGCCTGACCCGGTGTGAGGCTGCTATCGGCATGCCCGGCTTCCGCCGGCTTGGCTGCAGAGGCGGGAGCAGTTGCGATGCGGCTGTCGAGCAAAGCGGCCGCGGCGAAGCCGGTGTCGGCGGAGGCGTGGTGCCCAGAGCCCGCAGCGGTGAAGGGCAGGGCGGGGGAGGCATGGCACTGCCAGCCCTGCCAGCCAGCGAGCGCGACAAGGAGCAGGGCGGCTAGCAGTAGCCGTGCTCGTCGTCGAGGTCGCATCCGAGGAGGATACCTCTTACCCCCGGGAGGTAGGAGGCTACGGCGTCACCCAGCCGAGGAACGCCGCCCGAAGACCCGCCTGAAACCGGGTTTCCGCGCCGAGACGGCGCAAAAGCGAAGCCAGGCGGCGCTGATAGGTGCGATACGACAGGCCGAGCTGACGGGCGATGACCTCATCCTGAACCCCGGTCACGAGCAACGCCAGCAGCCGTGCCTCGTCCTCGGTCGGGCGGTCAGGCGTGGAGGTCTGCTGCACGGCAAACGGAAGCGCCTGGGCCCAAAGGCTTTCGAACAACGCGCACAGCGCCTCCAGCAAACCCGAGCGGTGCACGAGAATCATCGAGGCGATCGTCGATGGTGCGACCTGTAGCGGGATCAGCGCGTACCGGTCGTCGAAGATGACCAGTTTCGTGGGCGCGTTGGTAATGACCCGAGCCTGCTCACCCAGAGCGGCGCTGCGCTCGATATCAAGATGCCAGTCGGTCATGACATCAATGCCCGAGGTGTCATAGATGATGCGGTACTTCACGCCACGCCCGAGCAATTCCGTCTCCGTGTGCGTGCTTTCCGGCGTCTTGGCCGACACCGTGTACGGCGGCTTGTCGATGCCCCGGACCTCCTGGCGGGTCCCGCGCTGAAGCTGCTCCCACCGTTGCCGCAACGCCGGGATCCCCGTGACGATCTCGACCAGCTCCGCCGGATCACGCTGCATGGCGGCGGCCTGGAACCGGGCCGTGAGCTGCTCGGCATAACGGCGTGCCCTCTTGATCTCCTCCTCCCGTTCCAGAAGAAGCACTTCCATCGCGATGTCTGGCGATATCGCGCCATAGCGCGCCGGGCTGCCCGCCACCCGGCTCACCAGGCCACGAGACTCCAATGTTTCCAAGGCTTCCTGGAGCCGGTTCATTGGCAGGAGCACCGCGGTTCGCAGTTCGTCCACAGTGGAGGGCGACCGGTCAACGAGCCGTTCATAGACGGCCAGGGCCGCTTCATCGAGGCCGAGCGGGTTCATGCGACGAGTGTGGATTCGTGGCGGGTCCTCGTCAATGGCGAGGATCCGCCGCTGTTTCATCTTCCGTCACCTGACATTCACCTATCAGGATGCGTGCCATGCGTAGAAACAAGCTTTTCATCATCTCGCTAACACTCGCGTTGCTCGCCGGGCCGATCCCCGCGCACAGCGCTGGCGTGACACAGCCCCGGCTTCCGTCGCGCGTGGACACCTCACCGCACCGGGTCACGCTGATCACCGGTGACGTCGTCACGTTCTTCGCTGACAACACCTTCGCCGTCGAGGCCGCCCCACGCCCCGACGGCCGTGACGTCACGTTCACGGGGCTCACCGGATCCACGATCGCGGGCAGCCGTGACCTTTACGTCATTCCCTCCGATGTGGACGACGACACCCGCCTGGACCGGGAGCTGTTCAACGTCACCGGTCTCGTGCGCGAAGGCCTGGACCAGGCCACCACCCTGCCCGTGCTCATCAAGCAGGCCAACGGCTATGACGGCGTGCGCGTCGACGGCAAACGCAAGGGCGAATTCCTGCGCGGGCTAGCCCAGCAAACGAAAGTCTGGCTGGACCACCGGCGCAAAGTCGCCCTTGACGTGAGTGTGCCGCAGATTGGCGCACCCGCGGCTTGGGGTGCCGGTCTCGACGGCACCGGCGTCACCGTGGCTGTCATCGATACCGGCATCGACGCCACCCACCCGGATCTGTCTGACCGGGTCGTGGCCGAGCACAACTTCACCGAGGACCCCGACGCGGCCGACCTCTACGGGCACGGAACCCATGTCGCCTCAACGATCGCGGGCTCGGGAGCCGCCTCGGGCGGACGCTACAAAGGTGTCGCCCCAGGCGCGAAACTCATCAACGCCAAGGCCTGTGACGGCTCCGGTTCCTGCTACGACTCGTGGCTCATCGACGCGATGAACTACGCGGCGTCCTCGGGCGCGAAGGTCATCAACATGAGTGTCGGCGGCGGCATCAGCGACGGCACCGATCCGTTATCGCTGGAACTCAACCGCCTCACCGCCGAAACCGGGGCGCTTTTCGTTGTCGCGGCGGGAAATACGGGAGAGTTCGGGCCGGTCACGGTCGGGTCTCCGGGCGCGGCACAGGCAGCGTTGACGGTCGGTGCGGTTGACCGCGACGACAAGCTCGCGAACTTCTCCAGCCGTGGCCCCCGCTATCTCGACGCGGGCATCAAGCCCGACCTGACGGCGCCCGGCGTGAGCATCGTCGCCGCGCGTGCCGTTGACACGGCCATGGGCACACCCGTGGGCGATAGCTACACCTCGGCCAGCGGCACCTCGATGGCCACTCCTCATGTCGCCGGAGCCGCCGCGATCCTGGCTCAGCAGCATCCACAGTGGACACCGCAACGTCTCAAAGACACCCTCGTGTCCACAGCCGCCGACGTCAACATCAAGGTCACCGAAGGCGGTTCCGGAAGAACCGACATCTCTCGCGCGTACTCAGCGAAGCTAACCGCCCCCGCCGCCGTTGACTTCGGCCGCCTCAAGCGCCAGTCGCTGAAGCTGAAAAAGCTGACCTACCACAACAACTCTGACCGTTCCGTGACCGTCAACCTCGCCCTGACCGGCACCGGCTGGAACGGCCGCCCGATCCCGGTGGGCGCCACCGCACTCACCGGCCGGATCACCGTCCCCGCCCGCGGGCAAGCCGACGCGTTCCTCATCGTGAACACGTTCTTCGGCCCCAACGGCTCGTATTCCGGCGTCATCACCGCTACCGCGGACGGCGTCAGCCTGCGCACGCCGGTCAGTTTCTACGTCGTGGCCCCCACCCACACCCTCACCACACGCGTGCTCGATCACCAAGGGCAGCAAGCGACCCCGGGCGTCTACGTGATGCGCGACGACTTCGATCAGGCCGCCAACAACGATCCGTTCGCGCAACTGTTCTATGACGCGGAACAAACCGCCGACGGCACGTTCACCGCAGAGGTCCCCACTGGAAGCTACAGCGTGCTGTCCGCGCTGGCGCAACGTCCCGCGACGGGCCGCCTGCGCTGGACCGCACTATCCAAAGTGGACATACCTGTTTCCCGCAAGACCGGCGTCACCCTCGACGCCCGCCTAGCGGTGCCACTGCGAACCGACGCCGGAGACGCCGAAGCACGGGTGCACTCGGTGTCGTTTAGCCGTTCCGTGCCCGGCGGAGCCGCCGCGGTCTTAGGCTGCGCCTGCGCTATCGGCGACGCCTACGCCACCCCGACCCTTGCCCCGCGGTTCGGCAAGCTGAACCTGCAAGACACGTGGACCTTCACCGACCGCATCACCTGGTTCACCGCCGCAGGCCACGAACTGCGCGGCATCCACGACCCCGCCCTGTGGGCGGCCGGCCTGCCGGGACAGAGCACGCAACCGGCCGTCTGGGCCGGCGACGGTTCTGACTTCACCGGCATCGACGTAGCTGGAAAGGTTGCCCTGGTAGGGCTTCCCGCCGAGAACACGTCACTGGCCACCTACTACGCGGCCCGCAACGCCCACACGGCTGGTGCCAAAGCGATCGTCACGTTCGTCGACACCGAAGGCGCGGCACCGGTGCCCACGTCCTATCGCGACCTCGCCTACCTCGGGCTCTCGCGCGCTGACGGCCTGGCGGTGAAAACCGCTGGGACACTGGCAGTCACGACAAAACCCAACCCCGCGTTCATCTACAACCTGCACTACGGTCCCGATAGCGGCATCCCCAGCGACCTGACCCACCGCGTCGACCCGGCCAAACTCACCCGCGTGGACGCCGAATATCACGCCGACCTGCCCGGGCTAGCCTCATGGCGGGCGTTCATCGGATTCCGCAACGACGCCGCCGGCACGATCGTCATGCCAGCCATCAACCTCAACGGCCCAGCCAAAATCACCGAATACGTCGGCGGCAGCGCCGATGCGATCCAGAAGGTGACCTGGACCCGCATCGCGGTCATCCACGACAAGGGCCGCAACCAGATCACGATGTACAACCGCCGTCCCATGGGCGGCACCGACGTGTGGTTCTCCGGCCCGAGTTCCCCGGGCGGATTCGATCCGCACAACCGGTCGTTCTTCCGGCTGAACCTTGCAGGGCAAGAACAATTCCTGCGGCCCAGCACCTACATGGGCGACGGATCGGTGGGACACCTGCTCGACGTCGACAGCCACGGCTACCGCGCGACAACCTACCGCCTGTTCCGCGACGGGACCGAGATCCCCCCGATCGGGTCACCATATTCCTCGGTGCCTGATTTCCCAGTACCAGCTGAAGAATTTGAATATCGTCTGGAAGCTAAGACCGTCTTGCCGGCCAGCGGCCCCGGTGGGCCAGTGCAAGCGATCCGCCGCTTGTCCCCGCGCGTCGACACCACGTGGACCTTCCGGTCCGGGCGCGGAAATCCGGCGCCCTGCTTCCAAGGATCACCCTTCGAATGCAAGGACGAATCGTTGCTGCAACCGTTCTACCGGCTCGGCCTCGACCTCTACAACAACGCCCCAGCCGGGCAACCGCACACCATCGGCGTGGACGTCAAGCGCACCAACACCGGCGAGACGGCCGCACTGACCGGACTGCGCGCCTGGTTCTCCACCGACGAGGGAGCCACCTGGCACGAAACCACGGTCACCAATGGCAACACGACGATCCAGAACCCGGCCACCGGCTATGTCTGGCTCAAAGTCGAGGCCACGACCGCCACCGGCGAACGCGTCACGCAGACCGTCGAGCGCATCTACAGCGTCACCTAGCAGCCCGTCGCGGCGGGCACGCGGCCAGCGTGCCCGCCACCTGCTTGTCAGCGCCGCGTAAACTCCAAGATCGTGCTACTTCCCAAGACCGTACGCGGTGTCATCGCCCCGGCAGCCCGGCTTATCTACCGTCCGGTGATCGAAGGAGCGCACAACGTCCCCAAGCGCGGCCCGGTCATCTTGGCTGCCAATCATTTGTCGTTTATCGACAGTTTCGTCATCCCGCTGGTTACCCCGCGGCCCGTGGCATTCCTGGCCAAAGAGGAATTCTTTACCCAGCCCGGCATAAAGGGCTGGCTCAAACGCTCCTTCTTCATCGGCACCGACGCCATCCCGGTCCCACGCGGCGGTCACCGCGCCGCCCAAGCAGCACTCGAGCTGGCCCTGGACGTCCTCACCGAGGGACACGCGTTCGGCATTCACCCCGAGGGCAGCCGCTCACGCGACGGCCGGATCTACCGCGGCCGCACCGGCGTCGCGTGGCTGGCCCTCGCCTCCGGAGCGCCGGTCGTGCCGGTCGGGCTCATCGGCACCGACAAGATTCAGCCCGTGGGAGCGCGGCTGCCCAAGCTAGGCCGCATCACGGTCCGCTTCGGTGAGCCGATGTATTTCGCACAGCCCGAAGGCAGCGCAGGCGCAAAAGTACGCCGCGACGTCACCGACGACATCATGGCCGCTATCCAAAAGCTAAGCGGACAGGAAATCGCCGACAGCTACAACGAACTGTCAGCAGCGGCCGGCTAAGGCGCACCCAGGGCAAGAGCCTGCGTGACGACCAGATCCTCGATGCCGTAAAGGAAACGCTCCATATCCGGCTTGGGCACCAGAGCGCTGTCAGCCGTCATCGACAACTCCAGCGCACCCCGGGCATCGCCAGCCCCCAGCGCGAACGTCGTATACGTCCGCGGCTCGAACTCGACCGGCCACGTCAGAACCGTCCGGGCGACAGCCTCGGAAAGTGGTTCAGGGGAAGCCTTTTCGAGGTTCAGGATCGGCATCAGCCCACGCGTGTCGTTGATGACACACGAATAATCAGCCACTGCCTCACCGGCCGACCGGCGCTGTTCAATCTCGCGATCCAGGGTGAGCTTGTCGTAGTAAGCGTGCCGCTGCGTGGACAGCGTCGCCCCGAAAGCACGCCTGATCACGTCAGCGAAATCCTTGTCGATATCGGGCAGAAAGAAGAAGCCTTCATTGGCCACCACGTTCACACCCGTCGCCAAACCAGGCAGGAACCGGTTGCTCACGACAACCTGAAACAACGCATCACGTACGCCGGTGATGCGCCCAGCCGACGCGGAAGCGGCCGCCAGCAACACCGACGACGGTGTGACCGCCAAATCAGCGGCGATCCAGTCCAGCGCCAGGGCCAAAGCCGGAGAATGCAAGCACGCGTTAGGGAATTTCGGCGCCGGCGGTTGCCCAGCATAAGCGGGGAACAGGCAAACCGGACCCTGGGCGAGCTTGTCCAGCATCGACCGCCGGGCAGCGGCGTCACGCCGCCTGCCACGATCAGACAACTGAAACGCGGCTTCCTCCAGCGGCTGCATCAGATCCTCACGCGCCTTAGGCACGCTGCCAAGCAGATCCACGAAATCGGCCAGCAGGTTGCGTAACCCCCAGCCATCGCTGGCGGTATGCGGCATCGAGAAGATGACATAGCGCACGAGACCGCCCGCCTCGATCAGCCCGATGCGCAGCGGCCACTCATTCGCACAGTCAAACGTGCGCCCCTGAAGCTCGTGATAGAGCGCATAGGCATTTTCAGTGACGTCATCTTCGGCGGTCTGTCGGGAGAGGACCGGTATCGCGCCGCTCGCGTGCACGACCTGCGTCAACTGACCGTCATCACCCAGATGAAGCCGCGTGCGCAAAGAGTCATGCAAATGAAGCAGGCTACGAAAGATCTCATCGGCCCGTGCCAGCGTTATGCCAGGCGACACGGGTGATCCACCGGTCACGTTGTACCTAGCGGCGTCATTGCCGAGGCTGCTGACCACATTCCAGATCTTCTGCTGTCCCCAGGTGGCCGGGCCTGAACCCGATCTCCCGGAGGTGAAGGTGACCTCGAGCTGCCGGTCGGATTGCACCCTGGTTTACTCCACTTCCGCGTAGTTGCGCGATGTTCCGCGACCGCCGCGCGTCGAGTCTCACCCATGCCTGATCAGATGTCGATGGCTGCATAGGTAGACCGAGTTGGCCGAAGTGGTACAGAGGGCGTAGTGACGTGGCCTTCTGCGGCGCGTAGCGTGTCGCTGTGCACGCGGACGTTTGGAGGAGATGACGTATGTCCCAGGCTAAAGACCAGCCCAGTCGTGATGACATGATCGCGCGGCCGGGCTTTGAAGTCGGGCTGCGTGGCTACGACAAACGGCAGGTCGACCAATACGTCGCCCGCGTCGACAGTGAACTCACCGCGCTCATGGGCGAGCGTAAGCGCGCTTTCGGCCAGATCCAGGACATGGGTTCGCAGATTCAGAAGCTGCAAAATGAGCTTACTGAACTGCACCAGCGGCCGGCCCAGATCGAGCGCGCTTCGTTTCGCCACCTTGGCCCGATGGTCGACCAGATCCTTGCCCTGGCTGAGAAACAGTCCGAGGCGATCGTCGCCAACGCGGTCGAGCGAGCCGGGCATCACCAGGCAAAAGCCGACAAGCTGCTCGTAGAGGCGCGCGAGCAGGCCGACGGTCTGCGTGCGGAAGGCGATGCCGCTAAAGAAGAGGCCGAAAAGGAAGCAGCCCAGGTCAAAGAGCAGACCGCGCAGCAGGCTGAGCTGGCCCGTGCCGAGATCGAAGCGCTCCTGGAAGCGGCCCGTAACCAGGCCCAGCAGGAAGCGGCACAGATGAAGGCCGTCGCCGAGCGCGAGATCAACGATCTGCGTCAGGCGGTCAACCAGAAGAACTCCGCGCTCGCCGCCGAGGCCCAGCACTACGCCGCTGACCTCAAGCGCCGCGCGGAAGAGCAGGCGTCAACCGCTCAGCAGACTCTCAATGCTTTGCAGCACGAGATCCAGACCAAGCGTCAGGCTGTGGCGCAACATCAGTCCGAACTGGACAGTGTGCAGCAGCGCCTCGGCCAGTCACGGCAAGAAGGTGCGGCCGCCGATCGTGAGCTGGCTCAGCTGCAGCAGCGTCTCGGCGAGACCACGCAGGAACTGACCGCTCAGTTGAGCCGGCTCGACGAGGCTCAGCGGGCAGCCGATGCCGCGGAAAAGCACGCGATCGAGGTCAGGGCGCGGGTCCAGCGGGAAGCCGAACGCGTCGCCAGCCTTGCCGCGGCAGCGGTCATGGCAGCGGCCGCGCGTGGTTCTGATGCCACGGGCGAGTTCCCCATCGTCCAGTTAGGACCCCAGGGTGCCGCCGCTCAGCAGCCTATGGCCCAGCCTCTTGAGGAAGCGCTGGCCGGTCTCAACGGCCAGAACGCTGAGCATTTGAGTCAGGCTCCCGAGTCCGAACTGCGCCGTCAGGCTGAAGCGCAGCGTCAAGCTCAGCAGCAGCGTGAGGCCGAGATGCGCCACGACGTGGCACAGCGCCAGGCCGAGTTCCAGCGGCAGGCTGAGTTCCAGCGTCAAGCCGAAGCACAGCGCCAGGCTCAGCAGCAGCACGAGGCCCAATTGCGTCAGGCCGAGTTCCAGCGCGAGGCCGAAGCCCGTCACGAGGCAGCCCAGCTCGAAGCGGAAGCGCGCCAGGCTGAGGCCCAGCGTGAAGCCGAAGCGCAGCGCGAAGCCGAGCTGCGCCAGGAAGAAGCGCAGCGGGACGCGGAAGCGCAGCAGGAAGCCGAAGCGCGACACGACGAAGCCCAGCGGGAAGCCGAAGCCGCCCAGCGCGAGGCTGAAGCGCAGCACGACGAAGCGCGGCGGGAAGCGGAAGCCGCCCAGCGCGAGGCCGAGTTGCGTCAGGACGAAGCGCGCGAAGCCGAAGGCCAGCACAGCGAAGGTCAGCCTGGGGCGTTGCCGCGCCGGGATCCGTTTGGCCGTGAGCCGTTGCCGCGGCGTGAGCCTGACGCCTATGTCCGGCAGGATCGCGAATACTTCGGGCAGCCGGAGCAAGAGCCACTGCCGCGGCGTGAGCCTGAGATCCCGGCTCAGCGGGAGCCAGGGGAGTACTTCGGGCGGGAAACTGAGTTCCCGCCGGACGACGTGGCCCAGCGCGACGCTGAGCCAGCCACGTCAGAACGTTAGCTAAACCTGCTGGGGCGCTTCGGACTCAAACGTCTGGGGCGCCTCATCCAGCGAGCCCGTGGACTGCGCCGGGATGACCGCGGCGGTGGCCGTGTTCGGCTCTTCCGGGCCGAGCACGCGCAACTGGCTTTGCATGAACGTGCGCAACTGTGACCGGTAGTCGCGGTCAAACTGTTGCAGCGCTTCGATTTGCTGCTGCACCGAGGCGCGCTTGATCTCCAGGCTGCCGACCACGTCCTGATAACGCTGACGGGCCTCGCGCTCAAGAGCGTCTGCTTTGGACTGTGCCGATTTGGTGATCTCCTCGGCCTTCGCCCGCGCTTCCGACAAGGTCATGTCGGCTTCCCGGCGCACCGTCTCGGCGTGACCTTGGGCGTCACGTGCCAGCTCTTCGGCCCGTGCCCGGGCGTCTGAAAGAGCTTTGTTGGCGTCGCGGCGTACGCCCTCGGCAATGGCTTGGGCGTCTTTGGCTGTTTGTTCGGCTTTGGCCCGCGCGTCGGTGCGGATGCGCTCAGCTTCCTGCTGGGCGTTGGCCACGTGCTCTTCGGCCGTTCGCCGGGCTAGCACCAGCACTTGCAGCGCCTGCCTTTCCATTTCAGCGTCGGGGAGGACCGGCGCCACCTGCTGTGGTGCGTCAAGCATTTCGCTTTCCTGGCCTGGTCCGCTGAACAGCCCTTTGACGCGGCCTTTCACTCCTCTGTCGGTCATCGGAAAGACCTCCCTGCTTGAGCAAACCTCGGCGCCTTGACCGCGGCATGGTACCAAGCTGCTGAAGAAGATTCACCCGCGGCCGAGTTAGCCAAGCTCCAAACTGGTAACTCCGAACAACCCACTCAAATCGATCCGCGGCGCCCCTGCGGTGTACATCCGCGCCGTCTCGAACTGCGGCTGCATCCCTTGCCGCGTAACGAGTTTGATCGCCGCCGGATTGATGTCTGGCACGTCGATCGTTAGCGGCGCAGGCAGTCTGCTTAGGATAAGTGCCACGATCTGCGGTGATTCACCATAAAGAGGCCCAACCCGGTATTCGGTTTCACTCGGGCGGGCGACCCCCAATCCGGCGATTTGCCCATCGCGTACTGCCGCGACCGCCTGCCGGTCTGGCAAGCTAAGCCAGCAGGCCAGAAAGCTGTCCCTGGCAGCAGGAAAGAACCGTCTGTCGTAGGCCGCTATGGCGTCGAACGGCAAGCTTCGTGCGTCCACCAACTGGACGTCAGGCAACGCATCCTGTGGCGCAGGGACACCGGCGAACCGCACGTTGGACCACGCTGTCGTGAAACCGGAAGCGCGGTAGTCGGCCTGACGCTCCACAACGCCATCAAGCCCGACATTACGGCCAGCCATCCGGCGCATGCCCGCCTGCCAGATCTGCAGCCCAAACCCCTTGCCCCGAAACGGTTCCCGGGCGATGTAGAACCCAAGGAACCCGTGCCCGGCCTCGTAACGCACAACCGAGATGCAGGCAGCGGGCACACCGCCGACGCGGCCCATCAGAAACCCCTGCGGATCGGCGCTAAGGAACGCGAAGCGATCGTCGCGGCCAGGGTTCCAGCCCTCGTCGGCGGCCCACCGTCCCATGAGCCGGACATCATCAAGGCTGGCAACGGAAATCTCTAACGTCGGCATCTTTGACAACCTAGTCAGATTTCCCGGTCATGCTAGGAGGCGCGGCGATGGCATGTCGTCCAGTAAGCTGTCGCCCGTGCAGCAGACCGCCGCCGATGTCTTACAGCTGGTCCGCTCGGCCGGAGCCAAGCTCGCTGAGCACTGGCCGACCTTGCTTGCCCTGACCTTCGCTGGTTTCACGGCCAAACTCGCCACGGTCAAACTGGCCGTCCTCGCCAGCGGGATCGCTTGGGCCGCAGGGGTGTTCGTGCACGCCTTCGCGCCAGCCGCGTTACTCGCCACCATCTTGCTGATGTTCCGCAAGATGCTTCCCTCGCGCTCTTGGCCCACGTTCACCGTCGTTTTGGTGCCATTCCTGCTCATTTATATAAGCACCAACCACTTCGATGGGTACTCTGTGAACCCGGCCCTGGAGCCCCAGGTGACCATGGACGTGGCAGCGGCGAGCGTGCTGATCGGCGCGATCCTGCTGCGCTGGCTGATGCCGTTGTGGGCAGCCGTGAACGATCAGCCGTGGGCCGCCTATGTGCGCATGGGCCTGGACATCTGCTGGATGTCGCTGCTGGCGCTGACGATCGCGACTCACCCGCTGTCGCGTTTGATCGCCGACCTCGCTGAGCCGGTGTCGTGGGTGTTCAGCACCGCTTTGATGGTCATCATCGTGCCGGTGGCGTGGCTTGCTGTCGGTGCCCTGGCCACGGGAGTCAACCCGCTGGAAACGCCAGACCTGGTCCGCCGGGTGGGCTTGCCGCTGACGCTGGCGACCAGTTTGCTGATCGTGGTCGTTCAGCTGATCCCGTTGCTGCTGTGGCAGATCGAGCGGCTGATCCTCGGTGCCCGCGATCCGGAAACGTTCTGGCTTCCGCTGTCGGGCATTTTCGGCGCGGTCAACAGTGCGATCGGCGTGTTCTTGCTGGTGTGCCTGGTCGCCGCGTTCGTGGAGCGGTCAAGCGGCGGGCAGCCGGGCATAGGCGGGCAGCGCGGCGGGGCGCATGACGCGGACGGCGACGGGTTTGGCTTCGGCGGGCGTGACGAACAAGACGGTCACCTGATAGGTGTTTAGCCCTTTGTCCTCGGCCGTGCAGGTCGGCGGGGGCATGCGCACGGCGGAAAGTTCACTGGGCTGGGTGCCAAAGACACGGCCCGCACTGTCCTCAAGCGACAGTTGACATCCGTCGAGGCTGCGCTGGTCACTGACTTGGATCTCGATGACCGCCCGCCACGCACGCACCTGATCGGGCAGTTTCACCGGCTTGGCCTCGCCGTCGTAAAGATCAGCCGTGGTCACGAGGTTGAGCAGGCGCAGTTTGGCGTCGGAGTAGGCCACCCACTGCGTTGGCTCAGCGGTGACGGCCTGCCCCGGGCTGCGCACGTCGAAGTAGCCGGTGCGGTCCAGGGCCACGATCCCGAACGCCGCTGTCACGGGCAGCAGCGCGACGAGTCCCCACAGGTTGCGCTTGAAGAAATTGGTCTGGTTCACGGCCGCACCTCAGCCGCGCCAAGCGTCGCCGAAGACTGATCCGCGAGCACGCTCAAGGCTGGCAGGTCAACGGAGGCCATCGCCTCCATGCTCAAGAGTGCTGGGTCGGGAGCGAACAGCGCGGTCAGGCCGCCCAGGGCGTCCTTGGGCACTTCGAAGACGACTTCACCCTCCAGCGGAATCCCCGGCTGGAAAGTGCGTTTGCCATCGAGCAACGGCTGGCCAAGACGGTCCGTCGCGAGGAACGTCCGCCCGCTGTGATCACGAAGCGCCACATAGCTGACCGTCCCCGGTTCGTTGCTGGCGACCACGCGCACGCGCAGCACCACCCACACGCCCTGGGAGTCGTGAGCCGATCCTCCGGATTGGACAGTCGACACGGCTTTGGCGGTCTGCACCGTGATCGCGAACTTGCGCAAACTGACCGTCTCGCCTTGCTCACCTGAGGTCACAAACGGCCGCTGAACGCGCTCCGGGTCGGGACCCAGCCAGCGCAGCCCACCGCCAATGGCCAGCGTCGCGAGCACGAGCCCCGTGGCGATGGCACCGCTGACGATCCGTTCTCCCGCACTGCGTTTACGCCGCGGCGGAATGAACGCCATGCTCGGCCCAGCGGGAGCGCTGGGGGCAGGGCTCGTCTTGGCTTTACTCTTACGCTTCTTCTTCGTGTCCGCTGGCGGAAGGTCAGTCAGGGTGCCGTCAGCGTCAGGCGCCCGCCAATAGGTTCCTTCGCTGCCAGCACCTTCGGCCGTGCCAGAGTCCCAGCTGTCATCCTTCGAAGCAGCCCACGGATCGCTTGCCGCGCCTGAATCCCACGAGGCGCTGCCCGAACCGCTAGCCGAATCCCAGTAGGACGAGCCGCTGCTTATCGTGTCGTCAGCGAACCCGGTGCCGGATCCGGTGCCAGCGCCCCAGAATCCGCCGGATGACGTCGGCGAATTGTTGCCGATCGTCGCCTCGTCAAAGCTGGTGCCACTGCCCGAGCCGCGGAAGTAGCCAGAGTCCTTGCTAGAAGTGCGGTTGAGCTCGGCTTCGCGTTCGAGTTCGGCGAGGCGCTGGCGTTCGCGCTCGGCCTCGCGGGCGAGTTCGCTTTGGCGTGCCCGTTCCTCTTCGGCTTTACGGGCTAGCTCAGCTTGCCGCTGCCGCTCCTGCTCGACTTCGCGTTGCAGTTCAGCGACTCTGGCGCGCTCGCGTTCGAATTCTTCCTCGATCTCGCGGGCACGGGTGCGCTCGACCTCGGCCATGAACTCAAGGTCGGCCTTGCGCTGACGCTCGCGTTCGAGCTCGGCCTGCCGTTCGCGTTCGGCGGCCGATTCCTTCTCAAGCTTCGCGAGGCGCTCTTGCTCGATCTCGCGTTCCAGCTCGGCTTTGCGTTTGCGTTCCCGCTCAGCGTGCCGCTCGAACTCTTCGGCCTGTTGTTTGTCCAGCCGCTCTTTGCGTTCGGCCTCAAGCTGGCGCAGCTCTTCTTCTTCGCGCTTCTTTTCGGCCGACGACTTGCGGCTAAACCAGCGCCTCGGTTCCGGGGCTTCCCCGTTTTCGGCGCTCTCCGGCTCGGCCGGGGCCGCTATCTTGCCTTTGCGGGCGAGCTTCTTGGCGGCTTTGTCACTGGAGCGGATCCAGCTGCCATCGGGCGCCTGAATCCACTCGTCGCTGAGGATTTCGGCTTCTTTCTCGCCACCGCCGAGATTCTTGAGCCGGTCGTAACGGTTTTTCGAGGAGCTCACGGGGCGGTCACCGCCACGGTGACGGGCTGCGCGCCGGAGATCTGCACGGTCAGTTGCTGGGGCGATGCCGTCGCGGCAGCCTGCTCCCAGGCGAACACCACTTCTTCCGGCATTCCGGGATGTAGCCGGTCAATTTGCGTGCTATCCCGCAAAAGCACAACACCAGGTTCGGGTTTCACTAAACCGTCCACTCCGGACAATCGGACCATTGAACTCAGGCCAGAAGCACTGCTATCGCCGGTGACCTCGACCTTGGCGCGGACGATCAGCCAGCGGTTGGCCGCGTCAGCCCGCTGCAGCGGAGGCCGGTCAGTGGCGGTCGATGCCGACAAAACGCTGACCTGCCAAGGTTTCGCCGCCTCGGCTGGTTTCACCAGCGCGCCGATCAAACCGCTCACCGCGAACAGGAGCAGCACAGCACCGCTGCCCCACCAGGTGATCGATTCCCGCCTAGTCACAACGCGGAGCATACCGGTTAGAAAACTCAGTGCCATCCGGCCAGCAATCCGCGTAGATTGCCGGCTCATGACGGAATCTGACGGTCCCACCTGGTATGCCCATCTATCGTTCAATGCTCCGCTCAGCGAGCACCGGGCCAACGACTTAGCGGCCCGTCTCGCCGCCGCCCGGCCCGCCGACGTCCTGGACATCGGCTGCGGCTGGGGTGAACTGATGTTGCGCGTTCTGGAGCACGCACCGTCAGCCGTCGGCACCGGCATCGACACCGACGAGCGGGGCCTGGCCCGCGGCCGCATGGAAGCCGAAAAACGCGGGCTTACTGACCGGGCGACCTTTCGCACCCTTTCCGGGGAAGAAACACAGCAACAAGCCGACGTAGTTATCTGTATCGGGGCCAGTCACGCCTTCGGCGGCCCGGCGCAAGCACTGTCAGCGTTGCGCACGCGGGTGCGCCCGGGAGGACGCTTGCTGTTTGGCGAAGGTCTATGGGACCCAACCGGTCCCGTGCCCGAGCCGGAATTGGTGTGGCCAGACCTGTTTGAGCTGCCGACATTACGAGGCCTGGTGGATGTGGCGGTCGAGGCGGGCTACCGGCCGCTGTACACCGAGGAAAGTTCCCTGAACGAACTTGACGCCTTCGAATCCGGATATCTCGCCGACTATGAAGAATGGCTGATCAAGAACCCGGCTCACCCCCGGGCACAGGAAGTGCGCGCCCAGTCCGACGAACACCGCCGCCGGTGGCTGCACGGCTATCGCGGAGCTTTCGGCTTCGCCTACCTGACCCTCGGAGTTCCACTGACAGAAGGTGTCAGTGAGTTGTAGTTAGCGTCCCGGTCATGAGTCAGATCAATGACGGGCGCCACGCGTTCGACTTCTTCCACGGCAAGTGGCGCACCAGCAACCGCAAGCTGGCCGACGTCACCGATCCCACATGCACCGAGTGGGTCGAGTTCGAGTCAGAGGCGCAATGCATGCCGATCCTCGGTGGGCTAGGCAACGTGGACACCCTGTCCAGTGCATCGTTTGAGGGCGCGACCTTGCGCATGTTCGTGCCAGAGACCCAGACGTGGCGCATCTGGTGGATGTCCACGCGTTACCCCGGCGTCCTCGACCCGCCCGTGGAAGGCCGCTTCGACGGTAACCGCGGCATTTTCGAAGGCCCGGATGAGTTTCACGGCAAGCCGATCATCGTGCGGTATGAGTGGGACAACCTCGGTGACGGCAAAGCCCAATGGGCACAACGCTTTTCGTGGGACGACGGCAAAACCTGGGACGAACTAAACTGGATCGCCACCCACACCCGCATATAGAGCGGCAAGCGCACGGGCGGTTTCCGTGAGACGGGAGCGAAGTGCTTGGGGCTCAAGCACTTCGACCTCGCCGCCAAATTTCAGGAACTCGGTCTCGGCGTGAATCAGGGACTCGATCGGCACGGTCGCGCGGGTCCAGCCTTCGCGCACAGGATCGTCGTGACCTGTTTCCTGAAAGGCCTTGACGACATCTGACGGCATCAGGTCGGCGACACGTTCCACGCCCAGCGGGGACATGCGGATAACGGCATCACCTTGCACGAGCCGTGTGCGGAACTGGCTGACCTGCGAACGCCAGAAGCCGGGCAGGCTGAAATCAGCTGGGCGGGTGAATTCCTCCTCAAGCACCAGAAGTTTCAGGATCTGGCTGACCCGGTAGGTGTTCACCCGCCCATCACAGCCGGCCACGACATACCACTTGCCGCTCTTGAGCACGATGCCGTACGGATCGAGAACCCGCGTGACATCAGTAGGTTCGCGCCACCGCCGGTAGAGCACCTCGACTTTCCGCTGATCCCACACCGCCCCGGCCACGGCCGGAAGATGCTCGCTGGAGTCACCATCGCTGTACCAGCCGGGGGCGTCGAGCAGGAACCGTTGCTGGATCCGGTCGGCGCGGGCGGCGAGTTCCGGTGCCATGGCGGCCTTCATCTTCAGCTGAGCGGCCGCCATGACGGTGCCCAAACCCAGCTCAGCGGCGGCTTTTGGGACGGCCGCGAGGAACACGGCGTCAGCCTCGTGACTTGTCAGGCCGGTCAGCCGTGTGCGGTACCCGTCGAGTAATTGGTAACCCCCGTCACGTCCCGCGTCGCCATATAGCGGGATGCCGGCCTCGTGCAGGGATTCGGCGTCGCGGTAAATAGTGCGCACGGAAACTTCCAGCTCATCTGCCAATTCCTGGGCCGTCATCCGCCCCCGGGTTTGCAGCAGCAAGATGATCGAAACCAGCCGGCTCGCGCGCATACGGCCAACTATGCGGCCCCGGGCGCGCTGCGCGAAACCGTTTTGGCACGATCGGTTGCGAGCATGAACGGAAACACCCTTCACGGAGGAGAGCGCATGAGCTCAGCTGCAATTGGTAAACCCTCAGCGGACAAACTCGATAGTGGCGTCCTGAAAGTCGCCGGCGTGGTGGTGCTGGGTGCCATCATGGCAATCCTTGACGTCACCGTCGTCAGCGTCGCGCTGCCGACCTTCATGCAGGAGTTCGACGCTACCTACGCCACGGTCGCGTGGACGATGACGGGCTACACGCTCGCTCTGGCAACGGTTATCCCGGTCACCGGCTGGGCCGCGGACCGCTTCGGCACCAAGCGTCTTTACCTCGCCTCACTGGTCTTGTTCGTTGGCGGGTCGGTGCTTTGCAGTCTCGCGTGGGACATTGGCCCGCTGATCGCTTTCCGGGTGCTGCAAGGTCTTGGTGGCGGCATGCTGATGCCGCTGGGCATGACCATCATGACCAGGGCCGCGGGTCCCGACCGCGTCGGCCGGGTCATGGCCGTGCTGGGTGTTCCGATGCTGCTCGGTCCCATTGGCGGGCCGATCCTCGGCGGCTGGCTCATCGAGTCGCAGAGCTGGCAGTGGATCTTCCTGATCAACGTGCCGATCGGCATCGTCGCTTTCATTGCCGCGCTGAAGATTCTGCCCAAGGACGAGCCGAAGCCCTCGGAGTCCTTCGACTTCCTCGGCATGCTCCTGCTTTCACCAGGCCTGGCGCTGTTCCTCTACGGCGCGTCGTCGATCCCGGAGGCGGGAACCGTTGCCTCGGCGAAGGTTCTGGTGCCCGGCCTGATCGGCCTGGCGCTCATCATCGGCTTCGTCTTCCACGCCCTGGGCAAGGAACACGCGCTGGTCGACCTGTCGCTGTTCAAGAACCGCAACCTCACCATCGCCGTGGTCACGATGACCCTGTTCTCGGTGGCGTTCATGGGCAGCATGCTGCTGCTGCCTAGCTATTTCCTGCAGGTGCGCGGTGAGGGAACCCTCGACACCGGTCTGCTTCTCATCCCGAACGGCCTGGGCGCCATGCTCACGATGCCGATCGGTGGCAAGCTGACGGACCGGTTCGGGCCAGGCAAGATCGTGCTGATCGGCATCGTGATCATCTCCCTGGGCCTCGGTGGCTACACCCAGGTCGCGGCTGACTCGTCATATGTGTTCCTGCTCGGGTCACTTTTCGTGCTCGGTATGGGTATGGGCATGACGATGATGCCGATCATGTCCTCGGCGATGGCGAGCCTGACCGATCACCAGATCGCCCGCGGTTCCACGATGATGAACATCGTGCAGCAGGTAGCCGGTTCGATCGGCACCGCAACCATGTCGGTCATCCTGACCAACCAGGTGCTCAACAGCCAGGCGGCGACGATCTACAGCGCGGTCATCCAGGGCAGGGTCCCGGCGGAGCAAATGCCTCCGGCACCCGTGCTGGAGCAAGGACGCAGTGCCCTGGCCGAAGCGTTCGGCAGCACCTACGTCGTCGCTCTCGTGCTCGTCGTCCTGTGCCTCATCCCGGCGTTGTTCCTGCCGCGCAAGCGCATCGAACGTGCCCCTGACCAGGAAAACCAGCCGGTTCTCACCGGTGTTCACTAATTAACTAATGCCACGGGCGTCCATAAAGGATGCCCGTGGCACACAATGAACGGCATGCCACAGGCGCTCGTCTATAAGATTGCCGATTCGCCAACGGAGTTTGAAGCGATCCACCGCCTCAACCACCGCACCTTCGCCGAAGAGATTCCGCAGCATCAGGCCCATGACGACGGCCGGCTCGTGGACCGGTTCCATGACGAGAACACCTACGCGATTTGTGTAGACGACGGCCACGTCGTCGGGATGCTGGCCGGGCGGGCGGTCCGCCCGTTCTCCCTTGATAGCAAAGTGGACGATCTAGACCGGCATCTGCCGCCGGGGCGGCCCGTTGAGTTCCGGCTTCTGGCCGTGGAACGGTCCTATCGCCACAGTGCGATAACCATGCGGCTCATCGAACTGCTGACCACGCATTTCCGCCAGCAAGGCTGCGATTTGGCCCTCATATCTGGTACGACGAGAGCCCTCGACATGTACTACAAGTTCGGCTTCGTCCCGTTCGGCCCGCTTACCGGAGTGCCCGGCGCCCAGTTTCAGCCCATGTACCTGCACGAGCCACGGGCCGCGGCGCAGCATAACTTCCTGCCCGGTCCAGTCTCCGTGGCACCGGAGGTAACGAGAGCACTATCAGCCCCGGCCGCCTACCACCGCGCGCCCGGCTACCGCGAATCCTTGGCGCGCTTGCAGTCCCAGCTGGCAGCCATGGTCAGCGCGCCGCACTGTCAGCTGCTCATGGGATCGGGCACGCTGGCCAACGATGTGGTCGCCGGTCAGCTCACGGCACTGGGCGGCACCGGTGTGGTGCTCTCGGAGGGCGAGTTCGGGCAACGGCTCACCGATCACGCGCGCCGGGCAGGGCTCGATTTCGTCACCGTCACGTCACCGGAAGACCTTGCCGCTCAGCTCGGCCACGTCACGTGGGCATGGGTCACGCACTGCGAGACATCAACGGGCGTGCTGCTCGACTTGCCTTGGCTGGCAAAGCTTTGCACGGCCGGGGGAGTGAAGCTGGCCATCGATGGCATCAGCTCCATCGGCACGGTGCCGGTCGACTTGAGCGAAGTGCACCTCGCCTCGGGTGCCAGCGGGAAGGCGCTTCGCGCGTACCCGGGAATCTCGATGGTCTTCTTCCAGCAGAACCCACCACCGACCGCGACCGTCGCGCGTTACCTCGACCTGAGGTCCTATGTGGACAGTGGCGGTGTCGCGTTCACACAGTCATCGAATCTCGTGGCCGCCCTGGACGCCGCGGTCAGCGCGACGGACTGGGCCGACCGTTACGCCCGGCTCGCGCACGCGTCGGCCTGGCTGCAACGGCGCTTGCGGCGCTTGGGCTTCGCCCTCATCGCGCCGCCAGAACGCGCCGCTCCCGGCATCATCAGCATCGCGATCGACGGCGACGCTTTCGTGGTGGGGCAGCGGATGGAGGTGGCAGGGTACCTGCTGGCCTACCAGAGCGGCTACCTGCGCGCCCGCAACTGGCTGCAGATCAGCCTGATGGGGCACTGGACCTGGCCGGTGCTCCGGTCGCTTCCGGCCGCTTTGCTTGAGGCGCAACAGCGGCAACAGGTGTAGATTCCTGCCGATGGCTCTGCAGAACCGGGTGCTGCCAACGGGTGAGATCGTCGCTGACCCGTCCCGTGGGCTGCTCATGGGCAACCGCGGCTGCCTGCACGGTCAGGGCCGTGAGCTCGGAAAGTCCCGCTGGCGGTCCAAGTTGTGGATCTGCTGTCTGTTGTCCTATAAGGATGTTCAGCGCGATCCGATGCCACCGGGACGGTGGACCGCTCTGTTCTTCCTTGACGAGGCAACGGCTCTGGCCGCCGGACACCGGCCCTGTGGTTACTGCCGGCGCGCCGATTACCTCGCCTACGGGCAGGCTTGGCAGCGAGCGCATCGCCTGGCGGACCGGCCCAAGGCCCCGGAAATGGACGCCCAGCTGCACCGTGAGCGGGTCCATTCCCGCACCCGGATTCAGCGCACACATGAGGCGCCGCTGCGTTCGCTTCCCGACGGTGTGATGGTCCGCCACGACGGTGAGATCGCTTTGGTGGTGCGGGAAAGGCTGCTGCCGTGGTCGTTGCGTGGTTACGCGCAACCACTGTCCCTCGCCCCGGCGACCGTCGTGGAAGTGCTCACGCCTGCGGCGTCGGTCGCGGTGCTCGCCTCGGGCTACCGCCCGATGCTGCACCCGTCATCGCGCGCGATGCAACTGCGCGTGTCTATCGCGGTCGAACAGCTGCAAAGCGCCGCTGGCCCCAAGGGCCGGTTACTTCCGGGCAGCCTTGCGGGCACGGTAGGCACTGACCGCGGCCCGGTTGCCGCATCCGGTGTCACAGAAGCGCTTTGACCGGTTCTTAGACAGGTCAACGAGCACGTTGCCGCAGTCGCCAAGCTCGCAGATGCGCAGCCGGCTGACCTCGCCACTGCGCACGACGTCGACGAACGCCATCGCCGCCTCAACGGCCATCCGGGCTGACAATGGGGAATCCGACGGCACGGCGTGCAGGTGATAGGGCCAGTGGTCGTGTTTGACCAGCTGTGGCAACGCGCGGTATTCCAGCAGGAGGGAGTTGACGATCTCCACGATGCGGTCCTCGTCAGCGTCCCACAGCTCACGTAACCGCGGCCGCAGCTCCTGGACGGCTTTGAGCTCCGTCTTGGTGCGGCTCCACGTGCCGGCCCAGTCGTAGGCGGCGAAGAACTCATCAACGGCATCGATGTCTGGCAGGTCGGCGTTCACGAGGGCGGCGGCCGACACCAAGGCGACTTCCGTGTCATGGGCAAAGAGCATCTTGACTCCTGTCGCGAACCAGCCTAGCGTCATTAGTGTAACCACCCTTTGCTCATTACAGCTAGGAGGGCACGTCATGCGCCCGCAACGTTCCGCCGGGATCGGCCTCGCGCTAGCCCTCGTCTCCGCGTTCACTTTCGGCACTTCCGGCACGTTTGCCCGATCCCTCATCGACGCGGGATGGTCAGCCGAAGCCGCCGTCGCGATGCGAGTCGGGCTTGCGGCGGTGCTGCTTGCCATTCCGGCGGCGTGGGCGCTGCGCGGCAAACTGTCCGTCCTGCGCCGCAACGTGCGCAGCGTGACCGTCTTTGGCCTGCTCGCGGTCGCCAGCGCACAGGTCGGCTTCTTCAACGCCGTGCGCTACCTGCCGATCGGCGTGGCACTCCTGCTCGAATACCTCGGCATCATCCTGGTCGTCATCTGGATGTGGGCCGTGCACAAGCAACGCCCACGCGCCCTGACCGTCGCCGGATCGATCGCCGCCATCGCCGGGCTGTTCCTCGTGCTGAACCTCACCGGCAACACCAGCCTCAACATCGTCGGCGTCCTGTGGGGCCTGTGGGCGGCGATCGGTCTCGCGGCCTACTTCGTCCTGTCAGCACGAGTCGACCCGCAACTGCCCTCGGTCGCCCTGGCCAGCGGCGGCATGGCCGTCGGCGCCGTCGTGCTGCTAGCCCTCGGCGCGATCGGCCTGCTGCCCCTGCGCGCCACGTTCGGCCAAGTCACCTTCGCTGGCGAGCAGACAAGCTGGCTCGTGCCGGTGCTCGGCCTGTCGCTGGTCGCCGCCCTCATCGCCTACGTCGCGGGCATTGGCGCGGCAAGGATTCTCGGCGCACGCCTGTCATCGTTCGTCGGGCTGACCGAGGTCGTCTTCGCCGTCCTCATCGCCTGGCTACTGCTCGATGAACTGCCCACGCCGGTTCAGCTCGCCGGTGGCCTGCTCATCATCGCCGGAGTCGCGCTCGTGCGCGCCGACGAGCTGCGCCCGTCCAAACACGACGATGCCACCCCAGATCAGATCAAGCCCGAGATGGTGTCGGCCTAACGCGCTTCGGCGTAGGCGAGCCGGCTGCCGCTTCGCCGGGTGCGATGCCTGCCCGCTTCATCGTGATCCACATCCCTGACGGTGATCCACATCCCGCGGGACGTGATCAAACCGCCTTTTGATCACGTCTGAACGGATGTGGATCACGAACCGGCTACTCGAACGGCGTTGGGTCGCCGGCGCCGACGCGCAGGATCTGCGGCTCGTCTTCGGACAGATCGATGACGGTCGTGGGAATCGTGCCGCACTCACCGGCGTCGACAACCGCGTCAACCTGGTGGTCCAGACGTTCCTTGATCTCCCAGCCCTCCGTCAGCGGCTCGGCCTCGCCGGGCAGCAGCAAAGTGCTCGACACAAGCGGTTCGCCCAGCTCAGCGACTATCGCCTGAGTGACGGCATGCTGCGGGATGCGCACCCCGATCGTGCGCTTCTTGGGGTGCGCCAGCTGACGCGGCACCTCACGGGTAGCCGGCAAAATAAAGGTGTAGCTCCCCGGCGTCGTGGCCTTCACCAGCCGAAACACCGAGTTGCTGATCTGAACGTATTGCCCCAGCTGCGCGAAGTCCTGGCACACAAGCGTGAAATGATGCTTGTCGTCAAGCTTGCGGATGTCACGGATGCGCTCGATGCCGTCGCGGTTGCCCACCTTGCAGCCCAGGGCATAGCACGAGTCGGTGGGGTAGGCGATCAGTCCGCCCTCGTTGATCAGTGCGACAACCTGGCCGATCGCGCGCGGTTGCGGATTGTCCGGGTGCACGTCGAAATATCTGGCCACTCGCTAAGCGTAAGTCCTGCCTGCGCAGATACCTTCCATCGGACCACTAAATCGATTAAATTCGATGACACAAGCTACCGTCCACAAAGGAGCCCAGTGTGATCCGCCGCCTTCTTCTCGCCGCAGCCATCGCCGGTGCCGCGATCGTCCTGCCAGCCGCCCCGGCACAGGCCCTCTATCCTTGCCCGGCCGGAAAAATGTGCTTGCACACGTGGTACACCGACTCCAGCCGCACTCAGGTGCGCGGCACATACAGCGTGAACTGCGAAGGAACGCCTCACTCCTGGGGTGTGCGGCAGGGATACCTTGTCTTCACCACCCAAAACTGCGACGGCAACCCGCCTGTGGAGTAACTGAATTGGGCCAGGCGAGTGGAGCTGCGCTATACAGAGCGCCAGGACGATCTTCGCCGTAGTCCGCTGCCGCCCACCCGCGCCCGGACACCGGCCAAAGCCACCCTCACCCTCCAACACGGACCAGCAGGCTGACCGATACCAGATCACGTCTTGACGAGGTTCAGTGTCAGACCCCGCCGCTAGCGTGTTGGCTGTGGACCATTGGGATCGGTTGACCGGCTTCGGGTTTTGCGGTCTGAATTCGCTGTGTGCCCGTCTGCCTGAAAGTTGGCCGGTGCCGCGACCGGCAGCTAACGCGGTCGCGGTTGTTATAAGGAACCAGGAAGCCTGGTCATGATGGCCGTGATGCAGGCATACAGGTTCGCTTTGGACCCGAGCCCGGCCCAGGCCAGGGATTTGCAACGGCACGCCGGTGCCGCACGGTACGCGTTCAATTGGGCACTCGCAGCGGTCAAAGCCAACATCGGACAGCGGGTGGCCGAGCGGTCGTATGGAGTGGCTGACCAGGACCTGACGCCAGCGGTGGGCTGGAACCTGCCGGCGTTGCGGCGGGCGTGGAACCAGGCCAAGCCGGCGGCGGCGCCGTGGTGGCCGCAATGCAGCAAAGAGGCCTTCAACACAGGCCTAGACGCGATGGCCAGAGCATTGCGCAACTGGGCCGACTCCAAGTCGGGCAAGCGTCAAGGTAAACGGGTTGGCTTCCCCCGATTCAAGTCCAAGCGCAACACCACACCTTCGACCCGGTTTACTACCGGGGTAATCCGGGTCGAGGCGGATCGCCACCACGTGACCTTGCCAAGACTGGGCACGATCAAAACGCACGAATCCACGCGTAAACTCGCACGCCGTCTGGAGGCAGGGACCGCGCGAATACTATCCGCGACCGTTCGCTATCAGGCGGGACGCTGGTTTTGCTCGTTCACCGTGGAAGTCACCCGTCCGCAACGCCGCCCAGCCCGCCCCTACGAGGTGATCGGCGTCGACCTGGGCGTGAAGTCCTTAGCTGTCCTATCCAACGGGCATGTCATAGATAACCCTCGTCATCTCGTAGCTGGTCTGCGGCGCCTGCGGCGACTTTCCCGCCGGGCTGCCCGCCAGATCGGACCACATGACACGAAGGCGAATGTTCGCCGGACAGCATCGAAAAACTGGGCAGACACCCGTAGAGCCCTCGGCCGCGCGCACGCCCGAGTTAGTAACTTGCGCCGCGACAGCCTGCACAAACTGACGACCACCCTGGCTGCCACCTACGGCACCATAGTCATCGAAGACCTCAACGTTGCCGGCATGGCGAAAAACCGGCTGCTGGCCCGCGCAATTCATGACGCTGGATTCGGTGAGATCCGCAGACAACTCGACTACAAAACCAGATGGCACGGCGGCACCCTCATCGTCGCCAGCCGCTGGTTCCCCAGTTCTAAAACATGTTCTGACTGTGGCGCGACGAAACCCAAGTTGCGTCTATCCGAACGCGTCTACACTTGCGAAAACTGCGGCTTGGTCCTCGACCGGGATCTGAATGCCGCACGCAACCTCGCCGCGCTCGCGGCACAGCACAACGTCGCCGGGAGTGGCCCGGAGACATCAAACGCTCGCCGAGCCAACCAGAAGACCCCATCCGTGGGGCAGGTGGCGTTGAAACGAGAACCCGGCACCGCAACTGCGGACCAGACCGGGACCGTCCACGCGCAAGCGCGGACTGCTAGTCATGGCATTTCCCAAGACTGACTTGCAACGGAGGCGACTTGTGGCCAAGGGTGGAATTTTCTGCATCGAGGGACAGTGGCACCGAGATCTGCATGAGCGTGGATCTGTTCTGCCTACTTTGGAGCTTCTGGACAGGCTAGGCACCATCCGTTATATCCACAAAGATGTCGCGACCCCCGACGAGCTGACTTACTACCTTGACCGCTGGCTGCTCAAGCAATACGCCGACTACCCGGTGGGCTTCTTCGCCATGCATGGTGAGCCGACCAAGCTCTGCCTGACCGACTGGCACACCGTCGCCTTAGAAGACGTCGCTGACCAGCTCGAAGGGCGATGTCAGGGGCGCCGGCTCTACTTTGGAAGCTGTTCGGTCTTACGGGCCCCCGATGCCGTTCTGCGCCGGTTCCTTGAGGTGACCGGCGCAGATCTTGTCTGTGGCTACACACGCGAAGTCAACTGGGTCGAGTCGGCCGCCTTCGAAACGGTCCTGCTCGACGTGCTGGCCAACGGCCAGCGGCGCAATGCCGCTGAGCTGCGCATGGGCTCTGGCCCGTGGGCGCCGCTGGCTTCCTACCTCGGCTTCAGAATCGTGTATGGCACCGGCCGCACGTGGCGCCCGTCAGCACCCGTGCGCGTTCCGCGCCAAGCCAAGCTCAATGGCTCGGCTATAGTCCCGCAGCTTTAGCCGTCAATCCGGCCGCGAGCGTCTCGGCTTCCATCTCCGTCAGCTCAACCCCGGTCTCGCTGATCAGCGTCTCCCGGGTGTAGAGCACGACCCCGCCGTTGACCTGATCGCGCGGGACCAAATGAATCGCGCCGTCGATGACGGCCAGCACTTCGCCATGTTCCCCACGCGCGAGCTTCCGCACATCGTCCGCCGTAACTGTCACCATAAGCTCAGTATGCCCACGTTTCCCCGGCTCCAATCCGCAACGCCAACCTTCGCTGGCCGGGTGGGTTAGCGGGAGGTGATTTCGGTGGCGATCAGCTCAGCGAGGGCGGCGTGGGAGGCGACGGTCAGGTGGATGCTGTCAGCGCCAGGAGCGGCGACTGCGGCCGCGTCGAGGAAGCGCAAGCCGCGCTCCTTGGCGATGGCCGCGTAGAGGGCTGACAGCTGGGCTGCCTTGGCGACTGACGCGGCGTCGAAGCTGTCGGTCTCCATGTCGGCCAGCGGCTGCGTGGGGTCGATGTGGATGGGGCTGACGAGCACGACGTCGGGCCGGCTGCCGTCGGCGCGGAAGGCCACCGCGAAAAGGTCGTCGAGAAAACCGTGCCACGACAACGCGATCGCCTCAGCGGACCGTCCAAACTGGACTTTGGTGTCGTTGGTGCCGAGCATGAGCACGATTATGTCCAGTGGCGAGTGTGTGAGCAGGCAAGGCGTCAGGTAGGTGCGCCCGTTGAGGCCGGGACGGTCGGGGTAGTCCATGTCGATGGTGCGGCCGTTGAGGCCTTCCTCGATCACGTAGTAGCGCTCGCCCAGAATCCGCTGCAACTGTCCGGTCCAGCGCACGTCGGCGGCCAGCCGGTTGCCGGGGGCGTCGGGAGCGCCGTGGGTGTTGGAGTCACCGAAGCACAGAACCGTTGTCGCGGCGGGGTTAGTCAGCATCGCTAAGCCACTTTCTTGATGGGCAGCACCGCCGCGGAACCGAGCAGCGAGGTCAGACCAGCAAGGATATACAGCGCGCTGAAACCGCCGGCGTAGGCGACCACCAGGGCGCCGAGCAGGGGAGCGATCGCCTGCGGGACGGCGGTGGCGATGTTCATGATGCCCAGGTCCTTGCCCCGGGCGGCCGGGTCGGGCAGCACCTGCGTGGCCAAAGCCTGGTCTACGGCGAGGAAACAGCCGTAGCCGAGCCCGAGCATCGCCGCGCCCGCGAGGGCGACGGAGAAGTGGGGGAAGAAGGCGAGCAGCAGGGCTGCCACACCTTGCAGCCCGGCGGCGAGCCAGACGAACGGTTTGCGTTTGCCGCAACGGTCCGACCAAGGCCCGAACACGAGCGCCGCGAGCACGACGAAGAACATGTAAACCAGTGACAGCACCAGGATGGACGCTTCGGCGTCGGCGACCTTGAGGTGGTCTTCGAGGAAGTAGAACAGCAGCGTGGTGCCGAAAGCGTTGCCGAGGTTCACGAGGACGCGGCTTAGCAGGGTCCAGCCGAAGTCCGGGAAACGCCGTGGGCTGATCCAGAACCCGGTCACCAGACCGCGCCACGTCAGCGGCGGGCGGCTTTCCCTGGGCAGCACCGCGTCGGGAATCCGCGCCAGGAAGGGAAGCACAAGAGCCATAAGCAAAAGGGCCATCACGGCGTACCCCGTGAAAAGCCCTAAAGAAAGAGTGGTGACCAGCAGGATGCCAAGGATGGTCCCGATGGCTTGCGGGGCTGAGATCCAGCCGGACACCAGACCCCGTTGCCCGGCGGGAACCTGGTCAGAGATCGTGGCGGTCAGTGCTGCGGTGAGCACGCAGAAGCCGGTCAGCGTGGCGGTCCACCAGACGCCGATGCCGGTTATCGTGTTCTGCTGTCCTAAAAGGACAAGTGAGCCGCTGAAAAGCACGGCCCCGCCGAGGATCCACGGGCGCCGGCGGCCAAACTTGGACACTGTCCGGTCAGACAGCGCTCCCGTGAGCGGAAAGGTGACCAGGGCGAAAAGCCCGGCGATGCCGGAGATCACGCCGAAGGCGATGACCTTGTCTTCCCAGCCGGTCGCCGTGACGTGCGCTTCGACTTGCATCGGCAGCAGGAGCTGGATCGGGGTCAGCTGCGCCATCCAGATGCCCAGCCAGGCCATGCCGAATAAGGCGATCCAGGCACCGCTCACGCGGCGGGTGGGTTCGGCGAATGGAGCGGGAGGGGAGAGCTCTGTCATTAGTGGGTCACCTGTCCAAGTCAGATGACCGAGAGGCTAGGGCATCGACGGCTCGTTGGCTAGACGTCCGGTGTCGGGGTGCAGGGCGAAGAACATCGAGACCGGTTTGCCGTCGGGGTCTGGCGGGCGCTGTTTGTATTCCTCGAAGATCTCGTGCAGGCGCTCCATGAAGGCGGCCGCGTTCTCGTCAGACAGCCGTAAGCCCATGCGGGTCAGCATTATCTGCCCGGGATCGTCGACCAGCTCCACCTCCTGCAGGAAGGCGTTGATCATCGCTTGGTTGCCCGCCGCCACAGCCGAGGTGTCGGTGATGGACATGTGCCAGGACTTGCCCGTGGCGCGGTAGGGGATCTCGCGTGAGCCCCGGGCGCCCCGGCGAACCTCGGCGGGGGCAAGGAATCCGGTCGCGACAAGGGTGCGCACGTGATGCAGGGTGGTCGCGGGCTGGCTGCCCAGGCGGGCGGCAATGTCCTTATTGGTCAGTGCCTCGTCTAGACACAAGCGCAAAATCCGCAGCCGCAACGCCGACGCGAGCGCTTTGGCCTCGGCTTCCGTCGCCGGCCGCTTGGAATTGTCCACGCCAGACAGCCTAGCGACTAACTGGTTGACTTTTCTCAATCAGTGGTGCGACTCTTTGCGGCATGCGTCTCGGGCTGCTGGCTGACCACGACTACCGGGCACTGTTCGCCTCCACCACCGTGAGCCAGTTTGGCCAGCAGGTCTCGATGCTGGCGCTCCCGCTGGCCGCCGTGCTCGCCGTGCGGGCCACCGAGTTTCAGGTCGGCCTGCTGTTCATGCTCATGTCGCTGGCGTTCCTGCTAATCGGGTTACCCGCCGGAGCGTGGGTCGACCGGCTGCGCCGCCGCAACGTGCTGATCGTGGCCGACCTCGTGCGGGCCATGCTGCTGCTGTCCATTCCGGTCGCCTGGTGGACCGGTGTCCTGACGATCTGGCAGCTCTACGCCGTCGCCTTGCTGCTGGGCGTGTTCACCGTCTTCTTCGACGTCGCCTACCAGAGCTACCTGCCACACCTGGCCGGGCGCGACAAACTCGTCGAAGGAAACTCCAAATTGGAATCCATGCGGGCCGTCTCCCAGATCGCCGGGCCGGGCCTGGGCGGCCAGCTCGTGCAGATCCTCACCGCACCGGTCGCATTGCTCGTCGACGCCATCGGCATGGTGGTCTCAGCCCTGTTCGTCACCCGCATCCGCAAACGCGAACCCAAGCCGGACCGCGCCCCCGACGCTCACCTGCTGCGCGAGATTCGCGAAGGCCTGCGCTTCGTCGTCAAACATCCGCTCCTGCGCCGCATCGCCATGTGCACCGGCACCTTCAACCTCTTCGGCACCATGGCCCAGTCGATGCTGCTCGTCTTTCTCGCCCGCGACCTAGACATCCGCGAAGGACTGATCGGGCTCGTGTTCACGATCGGCGGCATCGGCGGCCTCGCCGGAGCCTTAGTCGCCCGCCGCATCGCCACCTGGGTCGGGCAGGGGCCTGCCATCTGGCTTTCCGTTGCGCTCACGACACCTTTCGCGTTGCTCCTGCCACTGGCCGAACCAGGCTGGAAACTATGGCTGGCCGCGGCCGGGCAAGCGGTCGTCGGATTCGGCGTGGTCGTTTACAACGTCAATCAGCTCAGCTTCCGCCAGGGCCTCACCCCAGATCACTTGCTGGGCCGCATGAACGCCACTATGCGTTTCCTCGTGTGGGGCACGATGCCGATCGGCGGCCTGCTCGGCGGGATCGCCGGAGAACTCGCCGGTGCCCGCACCACGATCTGGATCGGCAGCATCGCCGGATGCCTCGCCTTCCTGCCCGTTTTCCTGTCTCCTTTGCGCACTCTGCGAACACTGCCCTCGGAAGCGGACGCGACCGCCCGATCGCTGGCATAGTGGCATAGTGACTGAGGTAGCCGACGAGTATCTCTGGCTTGAGGACGTTGAGGGACAAGCCGCGCTGGAATGGGTCCGCGAACGCAACGCGGAAACGGTGGCCGAGCTAGCCCAAAGCGACGCGTTCCGCGAGCGGCAGGAAGAGCTGCTTGAGGTCCTCGACAGCGACGACCGCATCCCCTATCCCGCCTGGCGCGGCGAGCACTTCTACAGCTTCTGGCGCGATGCCACCAACCCGCGCGGGCTGTGGCGGCGCACCACATTGGACGAATACCGCAAAGACGATCCCGCCTGGGAAATCCTCATCGACGTCGACGCGTTAGCGGCGCAAGAGGGCCAAAACTGGGTATGGAACGACGTCATCGTCTTGCGCCCCAGCTATGCGCGTGCCCTGATCTGCCTGTCCCACGGCGGGTCTGACGCCGCCATCATGCGCGAATTCGACTTGCGCACCAAGGCTTTCGTGCCCGGCGGGTTCACCCTGCCCGAGGCCAAACATCGCCTGAGCTGGATCGACGAAGACCATCTGTTCGTGGGAACAGACTTCGGCGACGGGTCGCTGACCGACTCCGGCTACCCGAGGGTCGTCAAGCGATGGAAACGCGGCACGCCATTGAGCGACGCCGAAACCGTGTTCGAGGGCGAGCACCGTGACGTTTCCGCCCGCGGTTTCCACGACCCCGAGCCCGGCTTCGAGCGCAGCTTCCTGCGCCGCAGCGTGGACTTCTTCAGCGGCAAGAGCTATCTCCTCGACGCTGCCGGGCAGCCCGTGCCCATCGAGGTGCCCGACGACTCGCAATGGGAAGTGCACCGCGAGTGGATGCTGATCCGCCCACGCACAGACTGGCTGGGACACCCGGCCGGCTCCTTGCTCGCCGTCAACTTCGACGAATTCATCGCCGGGTCCCGCGAACTGTCCGTCATCTACACTCCAGACGACCACTCGTCGCTTTACTCCTGGGCGTGGACCAAGAACCATCTCATCGTCAGCCTGCTCGTCGACGTGCTCAGCCGCCTCGAAGTGCACACACCGTCAAACGGTGGCTGGACGCGCCAACCACTGCCAGGAGTTCCCGCCTATGGGCACAGCTGGATCGTCGACACCGACCCCGACCAGTCCGACTCCTACCTCATCGCCTCGTCGGAGTTCCTCAGCCCACCATCGCTCCACTTAGGACACATTGGCGGCGGCGAGCCCGAGTTGCTCAAGCAAGCGCCGGCTTTCTTTGACAGCACAGGAATGACAGTCCGCCAGTTCTTCGCGACCTCCGCCGACGGGACGAAGGTGCCCTACTTCGTCGTCGGTGGCGACCGGGTCGGGCCGGTGCTGCTGACCGGCTACGGCGGCTTTGACGTCTCCCGCACCCCTGACTACGACGGGACACTGGGCCGGGGCTGGCTCGCCCGCGGCGGCGTCTACGTCCTGGCCAACATCCGCGGCGGCGGCGAATACGGGCCGCGCTGGCACCTGGCCGCCCTGCGCGAGAAACGCCCACGGGCCTATGAGGACTTCGCCGCCGTCGCCGCCGACCTGGTCGAACGGGGCATCGCCTCCCGTGAGCAGATCGGCATCGACGGCGGAAGCAATGGCGGATTGCTCACCGGGAACATGCTCACGGGGTACCCGCAAATGTTTGGCGCCGTTGTCATTCGCGTCCCGTTGCTCGACATGCGGCGCTTCCACAAGCTGCTAGCCGGAGCGTCGTGGATGGCCGAATACGGTGATCCGGACAACCCCGAGGATTGGGCCTTCATCCGCGGTTTCTCGCCCTATCACAACGTTTCCCGCGACGCGTCCTATCCGCCGGTTCTCCTGATCACGTCCACTCGCGACGACCGGGTCCACCCTGGACACGCCCGCAAGATGACCGCCCGCCTGCGCGAGTTCGGCCACGACGTGTCCTATTACGAGAACATCGAAGGCGGCCACGGCGCCGCCGCCGACAACGAGCAAGCAGCGTTCTTGACCGCCTTGAAGTACCAATTCCTCTGGGAGACATGTTCAGGGATATAGGTCTTTCGCTCTATTGTTGAGCCGCACATCAAGCGCCATGCTGGGGAAATTGTATTTGGGGTGCGCTTGATGGGAGAAAAGCAATGGCGGATGACTCCGCGGCATTGGCGTGGAACTGGGAGGATCCGGAAGGTTTAACGGCCTTAGTGGATACCTTTACGGTCGATCTCGCCAAATGCGAAAAGCTCGAACTGGTCGCTGAGGCACCGCTTTTCACCCGGGAAGTGCTGCAAGGCATAGGCGTTACCGGAATCGAGTTCGCGCAGTTCAAGACGGATCATCCGGCTGGGCTCGCCTCGGATATCGTCGGGCTCCACAATGGAGAGACGGCGACAAAGCGGGGTGGAATTTACCGCGTCGATGGGGCGGCGCTGTTTACCGAACTCGATATTAGTGAGCCACTGCCCATTGAAGACGGTGCCGTCGACTGGGTTTACGCCGAGCATTTGATCGAGCACGTGTCGCTAACGGCCGGGGTCGCGTGGCTCAAAGAGGTCCGCCGCATCCTGGCGCCAGGTGGCACCGTGCGGATCACGACGCCGGACCTGAAGGTCTACGCCCAGAGTTACGTCAACGGCGACGGGTTCTTCGGCAAGCACCGGCGCCGGATGAACATGGCACTGAGCGCAATCGCCCCGCCGATGCCGGCCCGGGGCGCGTTTATGTTCAACCAGCTGTTCTATGTCTACGGCCACAAGTGGATCTACGACGAGAACGAGCTGCGCTATGTGCTGGGTGAGGCCGGGTTCGCCGACGACGCCGTGCAGGTGCACGCCTACCGCAAGGGCGCGCGGCAAGACGTCGCCGACCTCGATCAGGTGCTTCGCAACGACGAGTCCATCTATATCGAAGCGACCGCCTAACGCTTGTCCTACGGTGAAAATCATGGCATCGATACTCAATCCGTACCTCAACTTCGCCGGTGACGCCCGGCAAGCGTTGGAGTTCTACAAAGACGTGCTCGGTGGCGAACTCAGACTGAACACCTACGGCGAGTACGGCGACCCCAGCGCGCCCGAGGCAAGCAACATCATGCACGGGCAGCTGGAGACGCCAAGTGGGTTCACCCTCATGGGCGCGGACACTCCGCCGGGCATGCCGCACAACCCGGGCAACAACATCACGGTGAGCCTCAGTGGTGAAGACGCCACCGAGTTGCGTGGCTACTGGGAGAAGCTGTCGAAAGGCGGCACCGTTTCCGTACCGCTGGAGAAGCAGATGTGGGGCGACGAGTTCGGCGCGTGCACCGACAAGTTCGGCATCCCATGGATGGTCAACATAGCCGGGCCGAAGGCGTAGACCGGCAGATTTAGCGGCGGTTCTGGCGGCAGAACAAATCATACATGTGAATATTCAGTTACCGTCGGGGACACCCTCTACACATAGATGGAGTGTGATCCCCGATGAACCGCACGCTTTGGCGTGGCGCGACCGTCATCCTGTCCGCCACCGCCGCCATCTTCGCCATGAGCACGGTAGCCACCGCCGCTACCACAACCGCTCAGGTGAGCGTCAGCGCTGCCGCTCAGCAGCGCGCGCAAAACTTCTGGACCGCCGAGCGGATGCGCTCCGCGCGCCCGCTTGACCTTCCGGTCGTCAACGCGTCACCGTCCCAGGTGGCCGTGGGCGCCCCCGCCGTCGTCGAGCCAATGGCCTTCCCCAACGGCGGTTCCGCCTGGACCGGTGGCGGCAACGTCGTCAAGACGACCGGCCGCGTGTTCTTCACCTACCAGGGACGGACCGCCTCCTGCTCCGGCAGCGCGGTCACCAGCACCAACAAGAGCACCATCATCACGGCCGGGCACTGCGTGAAGCTGGGTGGCGCCTTCCACACCAACTGGACGTTCGTCCCGGCGTACAACAACGGCAACGCCCCCTACGGCACCTGGGCCGCACGTCTGCTGCGCGCCACCCCGCAATGGGTCGCCAGCGAGAACATCAGCTACGACATCGGCGCCGCCGTCGTCAGCCAGCTCAACGGCGCCAGCCTGACCGATGTCGTTGGCGGGCAAGGAATCGCGTTCAACCAGGCCCGCGGGCAGAACATGTACGCCTTCGGCTATCCGGCCGCCTCGCCTTACAACGGCACGATCCTGATCTACTGCAGCGGCAAGGTGTTCAACGAGTTCCTCGGCACCGGAGGCATCGGCATGACCTGCAACATGACCGGCGGCTCCAGCGGCGGGCCGTGGTTCCTGCAGTTCAGCGAAGCCACTGGCAATGGAGTGCTCAATTCGGTGAACAGCTTCAAGTACAACTTCGCTCCGAACTGGATGTTCGGGCCGTACTTCGGCGCCGACGCCCAGAATCTTTACAACTCCGCCCAGGTCGCCTAGCGGCCGGACGCTGCCCGGTGCGCTACTGCTGGCGTGCCGGGCAGCGCTTCTTGCAGCCCACGGGTCGCCAGCTGATCGGCGCGCTCGTTTTCGGGATGTCCATTGTGGCCCTTGACCCAGAACCACTCCACCTGATGCCGGCCGGCCGCCTCGATGAGCCGCAACCACAGGTCAGCGTTTTTGACAGGTTCCTTCGCCGAGGTTTGCCACCCATTGGCCTTCCATTTTGGTACCCACTGAGTGATCCCGTTGCGCACATAAGTGCTGTCCGTATGCATCCGAACGAGTGACGGGCGCGTCAGGCTCTCCAGCGCGATGATCGGGGCGGTCAGCTCCATGCGGTTGTTCGTCGTGACCTCGGCTTCGCCACCGTAGAGCTCCTTTTCGTGCTCCCCGTAACGAAGCAGAGCACCCCAGCCGCCCGGTCCCGGGTTGGGACTGCAAGCGCCATCGGTGAAAATGTCCACGGCCCGCTGTTCCGACATTAGGGCACCATAACGAACCGCCTGTTTATGTGATCGTCCACCATGGCCCGCGTCACACGGCGGCTCATAGATTTCTGGCTCATGACACAGCCGTCAGCGCTCACCGCTCGTGGGTTAACCCGGGATTTCCGCGGCTTCCGTGCGGTCGACGCGGTGGACCTGTCCGTGGCGGCCGGTTCGGTGCACGCGCTCGTCGGGCCCAACGGCGCCGGCAAAACCACGCTGTTCAACCTGCTCACCGGGTTTCTCGCGCCGACCGCGGGACGCATCGAGGTGGCGGGCCGTGATGTGACGGGGTTGCCGCCGGAACGGGTCGCCCGGCTTGGTGTGGCTCGCTCGTTTCAGATCACGAGCTTGTTCGGGCAGCTGACCGCCACCGAGCACGTGGAACTCGCCCTGCAGAGCGATGGGTGGAAGTTCTGGCGGTCGGTCAAGTTGTTGCGACGGCACACTGCCCGAGCACATGAATTGCTCGACTTGGTGGGGCTGAGCGCCTCGCGAGACTCTAAAGCGGACAGTCTGGCCTATGGCCAGAAACGTGCGCTGGAACTCGCGCTCGCGTTGGCGTTGGAACCTACGGTCCTGCTGCTGGACGAGCCCACGGCGGGGATGGGCCTGGAAGATGTCGACCGCACCGTCGCCCTGATCGGTTCCGTTCGCGAAGGCAGGACCGTCGTCATGGTGGAACACAACATGAATGTGGTCGCAGCCCTGGCGGATCGCGTCACTGTGCTGCAAGCCGGCCGTGTGCTCGCCGAAGGGTCCTATGCCGACGTTCGCGCCGACGAGCGCGTCATCACCGCCTACCTCGGGAGCAGCGCCCATGCTGGACATTGAGAACCTGTCGGCCAGCTACGGCGAGGCCCAAGTGCTGCGCGGGGTCAGCATGTCCGCGGGCAAGGGCGAAGTGGTCACCCTCTGCGGCCGCAACGGCGCGGGCAAGACGACCCTGTTGCGGTGTGTCATGGGGCTGCTGCCTTACACAGGACGGGTTTCTTTAGACGGCAACGATTTAGCGCGCAAAGCGTCGTATCAGCGTGCCCGGCTGGGCGTGGGCTGGGTGCCCGACGATCGCGGAACCTACGCCACGCTGACCGTCGCCGAGAGCTTGTCGCTGCGGGTGTCCAAAGACGGCTGGCCGTTGCAGCGGGTCTACGACGCGTTTCCCAACCTGTACGCCCGCCGCGCTTCGGCGGCCACGAAACTGTCCGGCGGCGAACAGCAGATGCTCGCCCTCGCCCGCGTGCTGCGCATGGGATCACGGCTGATGCTGTGCGACGAACCGACCGAAGGACTTTCGCCGTTGCTCGTCGAGCAGGTCGGCGCGATTTTGCGCCAGGCCAAGGAACACGGCGTCACCGTGCTGCTCGTGGAACAGAATCTGCACTTCGCGGCCACCGTCGCGGACAAGTACTACCTGCTCGCCGAGGGCGAGGTCCGGCCCACCACGCCGGACGACAAAGAACTTCTTACCTATTTGGGAGTGTGAATATATATGCGCAGGTGGGCGATACTGTGTGCCGTCGCTTTAACCGCGGCCGCGGGATGTGGTGGTGGGGGACCGGCCGGGTCAGGGTCGGGCAAACTGAGCGACGGCAAAGTCGTCTTCGGTGTCCTCAACGACCAGTCCGGCGTCTACGCTCAGCTCAGCGGTAAGAACTCGGTAGAGGCCGTCGAGATGGCCATGGCTGACTACAAAGCCAAATATGGCGACAAGGCTGTGGTCAAGGAACTCGCCGTCGAATCGGTTGACCACCAGAACAAGCCTGACATCGCCAACGCCAAAGCCGCGGAACTCTACGACCGCAAGGCTGTCGACGCGATCCTTGACGTGCCAACGTCTTCGGCCGCTCTGAAGGTCGCCGACGTCGCCAAAGAGAAGAAGAAGCTCTACTTCAACATCACCGCCGCGACCACGGATCTGACGGGCAAGGCGTGTAACAAGTACACCTTCCACTACGCCTATGACACCTACATGCTCGCCAACGGGACGGGTAAAACCGTTACCGACCAAGGGGCGAAGAACTGGTACCTCGTCTACCCCGACTACCAGTTCGGCCAAGACATGACAGCCTCGTTCGAGGCGGCCATCAAGAAGGCGGGCGGCAGTGTCGTGGCCAAGGACCCGGCGCCGTTCCCGAACGCCTCCGGTGACTTCTCCACCTATCTGCTCAAGGCACCTAGCCTGACACCAAAACCCCACGTCCTGGGGACGATGCAAGCCGGTGCGGAACTGGTCGCTTTGGTCAAGCAGTACAACGAATTCAAGCTGCGGGAAAAGGGAGTCGGGCTGGCCGTCGGCCTGATGTTCCTGACCGACATCCACTCACTGACCCCAGACGCGTTGGCAGGCACGACCTACACCGACGCCTGGTACTGGAACTACGACCTCAAGAGCCGCGAGTTCGCTGACCGGTTCCAAAAGGAGACCGGCACGCGGCCGACCTTCGCCCACGCGGCCAACTACTCGGCGGCCATGCAATACCTGGAAGCCGTGCAAGCCACCGGCACCGACAACGCTGACGAGATCGTGAAGTACCTCGAAGGCCGCACTGTCGAAGACGTGTTCCTGCGCAACGGAAAGATCCGTGCCGAGGACCACCGTGTCGTGCACGACGCCTACCTCGCTCAGGTCAAGCCGTCCAAAGAGGTCGCCGAGCCCTGGGATTATGTCAAGGTGCTCAAGACGATCCCGGCCGCGGAAGCGTTCCGTGCCCCGTCGGCGGACTGCAAACTCTGATGGCACAGCACATCTTTAACGGCCTGGTCGGGGGGAGCTTCCTAGCTCTGGTCGCCCTCGGCCTGGCCGTTATCTTCGGGATGCTGCGGGTGGTGAACTTCGCCCACGGCGCGATCTACATGCTCGGGGCGTTCCTCGCCCTCAGCATGCCGTCGTTTTGGTGGGCGCTGATTCTGGTGCCCCTCGTGCTCGCGGCCGGTGGGATGGTCCTCGAGCGCACCCTCGTGCACCGGCTGGCCAAACTTGACCCGCTCTACAACTTTCTGCTCACGTTTGGCCTGACGCTGATTTTCCAGGACCTGGTGAAGTGGCGCTTCGGGGTGCAGTCCACGCCTTATCCCACGCCGGGCGGCCTGACGGGGTCGGTCGACTTCGGCGCGTTCGACTTTCCCGCGTACCGCGTCTTCGTGCTCGCGATGGCGGCACTGATCTGTTTTGGTGTGTGGTTCCTGTTGTCGCGTACCAGGGTTGGCCTGATCGTGCGCGCCAGCACGGAACGCCCCGAGCTCACGCAAGCACTCGGCATCAACGTCGGCCGCTGGGTCACGCCGGTGTTCGGTTTCGGCTGCGCCCTAGCCGGTCTCGCCGGAGTCCTCGCCGCACCGATGCGGGCCGTGCATCCGCTCATGGGCGCCGATCTCATCATCGTCGTGTTCGCGGTCGTGGTCATCGGCGGCCTCGGCTCCATCTTCGGCTCGGTCGCCGCGGCCTTCGTCATCGGAGTGCTGCAGGCGCTCAGTGAGGCCTATTTGGACAGTGCGCTCGTTTCGCAAATCCTGGTCTATCTGGTGATGGCCGTAGTGCTGCTGTGGCGGCCTTCCGGTTTGTTCGGGCGAGAGGAATCCCCGGCGTGAAACTCAAATGGATTCTGCTTCCGGCCGCGATCGTCTTCGCGTTGTGGCTGCCGTTCGGGCTTTACCCGGCGGTCGCGGTCGAAATCCTGTGCTGGGCGCTGTTCGCCGTGTCGATCGACCTTCTTCTGGGGTACGTGGGGCTGCTTTCCTTCGGCCACGCGGCGTTTTGGGGAGCTTCCGCTTATGCGACCGGCCTGATCGCTATCAACTGGGACTGGCCGTTTCCTTTGGCGGTGCTAAGCGGGGCAGTGGTCGCGACCCTTATCGCGGTGCCCGTTGGCTATCTCGCGGTCAAGCGCACCGGAATCTATTTCGCGATGGTGACGCTGGCGTTCGCGCAGATGGTTTATGTCATCGCCAACAAGTGGAGTTCACTGACCGGCGGTGAGAACGGGCTGCAAAGCGTGCCGCGCACCATCACGGACAACTTCTACTTCTACTACGCCGCATTGCCGATCGTCGTGCTGGGACTGTTGCTCGCCTGGCGGATCGTCCACTCGCCGTTTGGCCGTGTTCTTGTGGCGATCCGCGATAACCCTTCGCGGGCAAGGGCTCTGGGCTATCCGGTGCACCGCTACAAACTGCTCGCCTTCATGCTGTCGGCTTTCCTTGCCGGGCTGGGTGGGGGACTGTTCGCGATGGGACACCGTTTCGTCTCGCTGGACGTTCTGCATTGGACGACCTCCGGCAAGGCTGTCATCGTGGTCGTGCTCGGCGGCATCGGCACCTTGTGGGGCGGCGTGCTTGGCGCGGCCATCATCACGCGGCTCGAAGACTTCCTCTCGTTTTCCGGCTTCGACCAGATCGGCCTGGTGACCGGGGGCATCTTCGTCCTGGCCGTGTTGCTGTTCCGCGCTGGCGTATGGGGCACCCTCGCCAAAATCCCGGCCCGCCTATCGCGCAGGTAGTGTTGCCCGCGTGAGTCGTAGAGCCCTTCAAATCGTTCTGGCTGTGCTAGCCACGGTCGCGGTGGCCTCCGGGCTGGCTGGCATGCTCTTCGGGCCGGTGACGCTGCCCGATGGCGAGGCCGTGAACGCCACCGTCGACAGCGAGTACCGGTTCACCAACGCGTTCTGGTTCACCGCCGGACTGGTCGCCTGGTGGGCGGTGCCGCGCGTGGAGAAGGTCACGACCGTGCTGCGGGTGACACTCGGCGCGGTAGTCCTCGGCGGTTTTGCCCGGCTGATGGCGGTCGCCGCATCAGGCTGGCCACACTTTGTTTTCCGCATCGCCCTCGTCGTGGAACTCGTCGTGGTGCCGATCCTGCTGTGGTGGCAGAGCCGGATCCGCACCGACTAGATCAGGCCACGATCGCGGGCATAGAGAGCCGCCTGCGTCCGGTCACGCAGGCCCAGCCGTTCCAGCACTTTGGACAGATAGTTCTTCACCGTGCCCTCGGACAAGAACAGCTCGGCGGCGATCTCACGGTTCGTCAGGCCGCGCGCGACGAGTCTCAGCACCGCTAGCTCCCGCTCAGGTAACTCAACCGTGGGCTGGACCCGTGCCGTGAGAGCCTTCGTCACCAGCGCCGCGGCCGCCGGGTCGAGCGGGGTGATGCCGCGGTGCGCTAAGCGAACGGCATCAGCCAGCTCGCGAGACGGAAGGTCCTTGAGCAGATATCCGGTGGCACCCGCTTTCAGCGAGGCCACCACATATTCCTCGTCATCAAACGTCGTCAGCATGATGACCCGGATGCCCGGCTGCCGTTGCCGCAACGCGGTCACCGCGGCGACACCGTCCATGACCGGCATCCTGATGTCCATCAGCACCACATCCGGTTGCAGCGCAACAGCTTGCTCGATCGCTTCACGCCCATCGTTAGCGGTGCCAACGACATCGATCCCGTCCTGGAGGGCCAGCAGCGACGCGATGCCTTCCCGGATGAGCTGCTGATCATCCACCACCAGCACCCGGATCATCGGGGAATCCAAACCTTGACTCTGGTACCAGACACAGCCGCGTTTTCCAGCACTACCTGACCGCCTGCGGCACTCACGCGAGCCCGCATACTGCTTAGCCCGAATCCTTCCGCCGCACCGTTGAGCCCGTGCCCGTTGTCGGTCACCGTTAACTCGGCAAGCTCCGGGCCGAGATCCGCGCTGACACTGATCTTGGTCGCGTTGGCGTGCCGCCGGGCGTTGGTGATGCCTTCCTGCGCGGCGCGGTAGAGGATGGTGTGCACGCTTTCTGAGTACCCACCGGTGGTGTTGAAGGTTATGGAAACATCGGGTGCGGCGAGCCTGGGCAAGGCGGTGGCCAGATCGAACGGCCCGTCCCCGGAACGCATGGTGCGCACGGACTCCCGGACTTCGGCCAAAGCGAGTTTCGCCGACTTCGCGGCATCCTTGACCGCACGGTCGGCCTCACTGGCGTCCCGGTCGCGGTAAGCGGCCGCCTTCTCCAGCAGCACCACCACCGCGGTGAGATGGTGCCCAAGGTCGTCGTGGATATCGCGGGCCATTTTCTGCCGCTCCGCCGCAGCGGACAGGCGAGCGATTTCCTTGCGGCCCTTGCGTTCCTCGACGGCTACCGCCGCCATCGCGATGGCGAGCACAATCCCGATGCCGAACATGAGGAGATCGGACAGACTCTCCACATTGGAGTACCAACGCGGTTGCGTCGCCATGAACACGATGAGACAACCCGCCCCAAGAGCGACGCTGACCGCCCGGCCATACGTGAAATAGGCGAGGAACGGCACCAAAACGAACAGCACCCGCGACAGTCCCGAACCATCGGCGTAGGACACCGCCACGAAAAGCACAGCCTGCCCCGTGAGCACGACTCCCGCGTTGAGCCTGCGCGCGGCGGGCAACTCCAGGGCTGCCAACGCTGCCAGGGCACCAAGAAACAACGGCAGGCGGGTGTCGCCTAACCCGGCCGCCCCGGCATAAAGCCCAGCGGCCAGGACCGCTCCGTAGAGCAGCGGCGACACCCACGCAACGGGCCTGTCTGACGTCACGGCATCGAGACTACGGCGGCCCGGCGCCAGACCACGACTGACAGCCAGATAACGCTTGCCGCACCGATGACGTGCAGCCCACTAGTCAGCACCGTGTCCGGCAACGACGCGAACACCGCTAGCAGGGGCAGCGCCGTGAAGTAGCCGATGACGGGCAGTTTCGGGAACACTTTCGCCTTGAGCATCGAGATGCCAAACAGAATCGTGCCGAGGACGAAAACCGCCGCACAGCTGAGGATCGCTACCTTTGTTGGCATCGGCACCGTCGTGACGTCCAAGAAGAACAGCACGAGGTTGAGCGAGAAAGCCACTCCCGCGAACAACCCGAGCCCGATGACGTTCGCCAGATACGCGAACCCTCCGAAACTGCCCGCTTCTTTGCGCTGAAGCAAATACATTGCCGTCAACGCCGGCGCCCCAAACGCCGCTCCCAGCCCGACCACGAAACTCGTCGCCCCCGTCTCACCGGTCACCGACTCAACAGCACCCGGCACCCCGAGCGACAACCCCAGCACCACACCGCAAACCGCACCGGCTCGCATCATTTCCTTCATGCCACGGACGCTACGAATCCATCCCGCCAGCGGTCAGTGCCATCCGGCCAACATCGCCTTAGCCAGACGTCACCTGCTTCACCCCCGCCCGCGCCGCGCTTGCCGGCCGCTTCCGCGCCGCTTCTGCTTCCGCTGCCGTGGCGGGGATCTTGAACTGTGATCCACAGCCCGAAAAGGGTGATCCAATGGCCTGCTGGGCACACCCTTTGGGCTGTGGATCACGTCCCAACATCCACATCCATGCGGTTGTCATCGATGTCCTGCAGTCAAACCGGCGCACCCCCCCCACAACTAGGGCACATGCGTGTCCAAGCCGGACATGGAGTCGTCCAGGGACGCTGATCCACATCCACAAGTGAGATCCACAGCCCGGCAGACGTGATCAAACTGCCTGTGGATCACGTCCCAAGGGATGTCGATCGCGCAAATGGATGTGGATCACGATGAACCCGTCACTGAGACGGCGCAGGACGAGGTGCGACGTGTGGCGCGGTACGGCGGCAAAACAGAAGCGGCGGTCAGCGGAAACGGCGCAAGCAGAAGCGGCGGTCAGCGGAAACGGCGCAAGCAGAAGCGGCGGCATGCGGAAGCCGCGGCAAAACAGAAGCGGCGGCAGGCGGAAAGCGGCGCATGCGGAAGCGCGTGGGCAGAAGCGGTGTGGGCAGAAGCGGTGTGGGTGAAGGTGGGAAGGAAGGGGGTGGGCTAGACGGCTGAGGGGCGGGTGGGGGAGAAGAGTTCGCTGATCTCGACGGTTGCCAGGGCGTCGAGGAGGGCGTCGGTGCCGGAGCGGACCTTGAGGGCGACCTCTGCCGGGTGTAGCGGCACCAGGGCGAGCAGGGAAATGTCCTTTCCCGACTCGGTCTTGATGACGTGCGCCGACGGGTCGCAGCGCAACATTGGTGCCACGAGGGCGCCAGCGAACGGGACGCCTGGCAGGTAAGGCGAAGGCGGATCTCCGTTGGGCACAGAATGCCACAGGCCGATCCACGTGTTGTATTCGTGGGGCAGGCGGGCGATCGACTTCAGCAGGCCTATCGGCCAGTAGTTGCGGTCTTCACGGAACGTGTCGCCACTTAGCTCCCAGTCGGCGGGCAGGCAGAGCATCAGCTCGGCGTAGGGGCTGTCGTTTGCCTCAGCGGGCACCGACATCGCCAGGTCGCTCATGCCGTCGGTGACAAGAGTGTAGAACGGCCGTTCCGCCGTAGGCGTGACCACGTGAATGTCGATGCGCACCAGATCGGAAGCCAGCTCGTGCCAGACGTAGGAGATGGGACCGAAGTGGTGGGTGACATGCTGGCCGATCGCTTCAACGGCATAAGGGTCAGGCTCGGCGGCAGGCACCCACTGCTGGTCCCGCGGGGCGTGACGAAGGACGCCCGAACCCTGAGGAGCGTCAGAAGATCCCATACCGCGCACCATAAACGCCACTCGACACGTTGCGTAACCGTGCTAACGGGTGAGGTGCAGGACCCCATCGACGATAGCGTGGCTGGAAGGCGACGGCGCGCGTGGAACAGGTAGCGGACGGTAATCGACCACGGTCCATCCGGCGTCTTCGAAGACGGTCAGACTGTCCAATCCCCACAGGGAAATGCCAGTCTGCGCGGCCATAAAAGCCGCCGACGATGCGGGCACGATGTCGGCGATCCAGTGGCTGCCTGGCAGACAAGAAGCCAGAGCCGCGAGCTCAGACGGCGACAGGTAGACCAGCAGACCTTCCGTCAGCACCACATCGGCGGTCAGAGTAGAAGGCAGAGACCGGGCGTCGCCGGCGATGCGATGCACGGGACAGCTCACCGAGTACCCACTGAGGATGTTGGTTTTGAGCTCTAAAACCGGCGCCGCGTCGACCTCGGTGAGCGACACGCACGTGGATAGGTCGAGCCGGTAGGGGCGGGTGCAGAGCCCGGCGCCCAGGTTCAAGACCGTCCGCCCAGGACACCATTCCAAGAGCATCGAATCGATAATGCGGGTACGCGATAAGACCTCGCCGGTGCCCGAAGCAACCATCGCCCGCTGCGTGGCCGAAAGCGCCGTGGCAAACAGTGAAGCGAGCGGATCGATGGACACGCGGCAGGCGGCGGCGATGAACGCCGTCGCCTGCACCGGTGGCGCTATTCCCAACGGAACAGCCATGCCGCGAAAATTCCGGTTAGGACGACCGTCCCGCCGAGCACCGACAACGGCAGGGTCAGCGAGTCGGCGGTGCCGACCCACGCCCAGCGCAGCGCGTCGATGGCATAGGTGAGCGGGAAAGCCTTGCTGATGTTCTGCATCGCGTCGGGCATGAGCGAGAGCGGAACCGTCGCTCCGGTAAGGAAAATCATCGGGAAATAGATGATGTTAGCGATGACGATGGCGGTCTGCTCCGAGCCGGCGACCGAGGCGATGAGCATGCCGATGCCGAACATCGCCGCCGAGCCTAGAATGGCGATCCCGGCGAAGGCCAGCGGATGTGCCGGGGCATGCAGGCCGAACGCGACGACACCAACGCCGATCAGCAGCCCGATGCCCAGCACGCAAATGACCGCGTTGACGAGGATCTGGGCGAGCAGAAAGTAACCGGGGCGGGCCGGGGTCGCCTTGAGCCGCTTGAGGAATCCGCGCGAGCGATACTCGGCCATGCCGATCGGGAAGCTCATCAGCCCAGCCACGGCGATGACGAGGCCGACATAGGCGGGCACGGACATGTCGACCGTTCCGCGCCCGTCCCAGAACTCCGACGGCTCGTTGCCATAGATGCCGCCAAAGATGGCCAGCACCAGCACAGGGAAGGCGAGCCCGAAGAACAGCGGCGGGAAGTTGCGCAGCATCCGCCTGCTTTCAAACGCCAGCACGTTACTGAACATGTGCTTGCCCCCCGGTGAGGTTGAGGTAGGCGTCTTCCAGAGACGGATTGAGTGACCGTGCGGAGATGTTGTGCGCCTGAAGGAGAGCGTCAACTTCGGACCGGGCCTCCTGCGTCGAGCACTTGACGAGGGTGCGCTTGCCGACCGAGGCGACGGTCACGCCGGCGACGCCCGCGAGTTCTCCCAGAGACCCCGTGAACTCCAGGCTTTCGCGGGAGTGTTCGCCCACGAGACCGGCAGGTGTTCCGGTGGCCACGACGCGGCCTCGCATCAGCACCGTGACGTGATCACAGAGGTATTCGACTTCCTCCATGTGGTGTGACGTCAGCAGAATCGTCAGCCCGTTCTCGTTGCGCTGGCGCAACTCCTCCCAGATGACGCGCCGTGCCGCGGGGTCGAGCCCGGTGGTCAGCTCGTCGAGGAACACGACCTTCGGGTTGCCCAGCAAGGCGAGCACGAGCGACAGACGCTGCTGCTGGCCGCCGGACAGTTTGGTCACCTGATGTTTGCGGTGCTCGGCCAGCCCGAAGCGGTCCAGCAGTTCGTTGTAGTCGGCCCGGTCGCGGTAGAACGACGCGAACACCTGGCAGATCTCGCTCACCAGAGTCCGGGGCGGGAAGACGCTGTGCTGCAACTGAACCCCGGCGCGCTCGGTCATGGCCTTGCGGTCGTGCCGCGGGGACAGGCCGTCGACGGTGACCTCGCCCGAGTCGGGCACACGCAGCCCCTCGATGCACTCCAGCAGTGTTGTCTTGCCGGCCCCGTTGGGGCCGATGACTCCGGCGACTTCCCCGGGTTTAACCGCGATGGATACGTCGTCGAGCGCGGTCAGCTGTCCATAACGGACAGTCAAACGCTTCGCGTTTATCACCCCGGCCTCCTCACATTGGTGTAGTACGCGGCGAATGATGCATGGATGAGGATCGCTGGCAGCACACTACCCTCGACGACGGTCAGTAGTCCGCCGATGAGCGAGATAGTGACGCTGGACAGTCCTAAAACGACGGCTTGCGCTCTGGTCTCGGTGAGCACCAGCTGGCCCACGATGAACAGCACGCCCGCGATGACAACGGCCGCCCAGGCGGGTGCGCCCAGGGCCAGCAGTCCCATGAGCACGACGCCCCGGAAGAAGAACTCTTCCACGGCCGCGCTGGCCGCCGGGACGATCCAGCGCCACGGCCCGGGCAGGGCAAGGATTTCCTGCACCCAGCGCACTCCCGTGACCGCTGACGGTACGTCGGTGCGCGGGTTGACCGCATACAGCACGGACATGGCGAAGGCGGTCAGGGCGCTGGCGCCCGCGGCGGCAAGGACGGTGAGCGCGACCCCGTGTGGCGTTACGTGCCAGCGCAACAACGTGAGCGGACCGCCCAGCACGTATGCCGCGGACACTCCGAGCACGAGATAGATGAGAGTCCCCAGGATCGGGAAGACGTATTTCGACGGCACCCCGGTCAGTGACGACAGCCGTAACCTGACGCGCTGCCTGGTGCGCGTGCTGGAGAACGGCAAACGGTAGGCGGCCAGCCAGATCGCTGTCACCGCGATGGCCTGGGCGCCAAAGGTCATCATGGCGCGCGCCTTTGCAGGACGAGCAGCACGACGAGGTTTTGCGTCACGTGGGCGATCAGCGGGATCACGAGGCTGTGTCCACTCAGGACGAATAGCGTCCCGAATCCTACTCCCGTCAGGGTTTTCTGCCATACCGTGAGCCACCCGAAGTACAGGTGGTTGAGCCCGTACACCACTGACGTGATGGCGATGACGGCGGCTGGCACGAGCCATTGCTCCAACAACGTGAACGCGACACCGCGAAACAGCGCCTCCTCCGCGGCTGCTGCGGCCACGGCCGCAAGCAGAGCCGTGGCCCCGCGCCCTGACCGCTCGTGCACGGCCAGTCTGGCGAACCGCCGCATCGTCAGTGATCCGATGACATATTCCACGAACGGCGCCGCAAGCCCGGCGCCAATCGCGATGGCGTAAAAGCGCGTGTCAAAGGGAAGCGTGAGCAATGGCCGTAGCGGCGTCACGAACCACGCGAGCCCGGCGATCGCCGCCAGGGCAAGAGAAAACGTGACATGTGGGCTCAGCCGCGTGCGGGCCAGCCGCACCGCCTGGGCCGGAAACGCTGTGCTGACAAGCACCAGCAGGCTAAGGCAAAGGGTGCGGGTGGTCATACGCAACTCCGCCATAGCGGGTCATCCGCGGGTGCGCCTTGGGCGGCAGCCCAGGCAGGCACATGCTCAGCAGCTCGGGAATGAGCACCCGCACCACTTTCCAGTCGGTGTCAGCCAGCTCGGGTGGGGTGATGTCGAGGTAACACGCCCACTCGCTGACCCCGGCCACCATCCGGATCAGCTCGGGCAGTTGCTGGTCAGCCGAGATCGCTGGGATCTCGCTGAGCTTGATCTCGCCGGAGAACCGTTGCCCGACAATGTCTTTCTTCACCTGTGCGTCTTGTGGGCTGGCGTAGAACAGGACGTTGGTGTCCAGATCGAGGTAGGGCGAGGAGTTGACGGCCGCGTGCACCTTCGTCGTGTCGAAGATGGAGCTATACATGCCCAGTCCCAGGATCGCCGCGCTTTCCATCGTGCCGCGCAGAAACGCTGTCTTCGGGCTGCCGTCGCCCTGAACGCCGAAGCTGATGAGCGGCAGCGCGTCCTTCTTCCGCGTCAGGAACACGCCGATCGTGGGAAGCGGCAGCTCTGGCCGTGTCAGATAGCCAGCGCGCACGTCATATTCGTCCAGGCGCAGGCTTTCTAGTACCCGCTGCACATCGCTGTCGTCGTTGATGATCTCCGGCGCGGGAGTCGCCGTGTACCAGTTGAGAATGAAGGCGTCGATCTGAACGGCCTCAATCAGCGCGTTGCGCAGCGCCTGGTCCAGGCTGACGTGCGCGGCTGTTCCGGTGGAAAACGAAGGGGTGTAAAGCAAATCGGCATGCTGCGCGCTAGCGGTGAAGCCAAGAAAGAAAAGCTGCGCTGGTACGAAGACATCCGTGCCCGGCCGCACCAGTGATGGACAGCTGACCCAGGCGATGACGTCGTCTTCTTCCGGAAGTCGCCCTGAATACCGGTGCAGCCGTCCAGACAGCGCTTCCTGCTGCGCGGGGCTGAAAATCCCGAGCAGGTCCAGCGGCAAACACGCCCCCTCGGCGGACAGCTCACGCCTTGTCGCGTAACGAAACTCGTGGTCGAACATGCGGATCGCCGTCATGGCCGCGTAGCGTTCCACGCTCTCGCCCATGAGCTTGATCATGGCTTCTTCTTGGTACAGCCCGTAGCCGCTGAGGTGGTACTGCACCTGAAGATGCGGATCATTCATGATCTGGCGGTGGTAGTGCGGCATGGTCGCCGTCATGGAACGCATCAGCGGCTCACCCGGGATGTCGGCCACCGTGACGAAGAAGCCCGGCATGATTCCGGCCTGGTTTCCGCCCAGGTGACGATAGCGCTTGAGGAGATGCGCCATAGGCGGGTAAAAGGCTGTCACCGCAACACCTCGGCCACCACACGGTCGACCGCCGCGCGGCTGTTGAAGTTGATTTCCCGCAGCCGTTGCCGCGACACCTTTCCGCACGCGGGACAGTTCGGCATGCGCAGCAGGTCCTGCGTCTGAATCTCCCACGTGGGCAGGTGAATCGACAGTGCCCGGCCACTAAAGCGCGACGTGCCGGTGGCGGCGTGCAGGTAGCCCTCGGTGACCGCGATGGCGGTCAGCATGGCCAGCATCGGCGCGTCCGTGGGACGGTCGGGCAGGCGGCCCAGCGGCGAGCGCGCGAAGTCGTGGTAGGACACGTGGTCTTCCAGCCGGGCCAGCGCCCGCTGCTCGAAGCACTCGAAACAGCCCGTGTGCGGGGACTTGATGCCCACCACCGACACGAACGGGCCGTCGATGAAAGCGCTGATCCAAGGGGTGTCCTGGCCCTCGACGAGCCGGTTCAGGTTGCGCAGCATGGGCAGCCACGGGCGCTGAAAACAGGTCACGATCGCGGCCGCCTGGGTGAACCGCGGCCGGAGCGCCGCGATCGCGGCTTCCGTGGCCAGACCGTCCACTCTGGAGGTCAAGTCCTGGTCTAACTGGTCTTCCACGACGGTCAGCTTCAGGCGCATGCCTTCGGCAAGCAATTGGGCGTGTGGCTTGGCCGCGTCGGAGTCGGTCAGGAACAGCACCTCACCGGTGGGCGCCTGTCCGCCGGTCGGGTAGGGGGTCACCAGGCGGCCCAGCAAGGCGGCCGTTATCGCGTCTTGGTGAGCGCCGGTGTCGGTGTCAGTAATCATCCCTGCGCCGGCGATGTCGGCGAAGAGCCGCTCGATGTTGGCGCGTTCGATCGGGAGCAGCCCGGGATCGAGGTGATCGGACAGCCGCATCGGACCGCGCCCCAAGGCGATCAACGCCGCCTTAACGGACCGCCCTACCGCGGGTGGCTCGGCGCTGACGTCGATGACGGCTTCCTCAAAGTTCCACACTCCGGTGCGGATGCGCACTCGCCCGGCACTGTCTTCGATGAGGCGCGTGGTGCTCGCCAGCACGTAAGCCACTTATTCCCCCTGCCCGACGACGGTGACGTGCACGACGTGGCGGGTATGCCCGTCGAGGCCTAGCTGACGTTCAATAGCGGTCTTGTCGTAGCTGCCCTGGTCGCAGCCGATCAGGCCGAGAGCCGTGCGCGCCAGGTGCAGGTTCTGCAGGATCGCCCCGGTTTCGATGAGTCCAAACACGACACCGCTATCGCCGTACTTCCTGGAGTTGTGATACAGGTTGTACGCGAACGTGACCGCGAAACCGGACTGTGTCATCTCCAGATCAGGCGACCGCAAGACTTCCGCCCCGGTGCCGTCGGCGACCTTCGCCACAGCATGGGCGTAAGGCAAGTATTCATACGTCGCCGGAGGCAGCCCATTGACCGCGAACGCGTGCACGAAAAGCGAAATGGGGTAGAGCCCACCGCCTGACGGCGCGTTGCGCAACTTGATGATGCCGTGCGGCGCGGCCGGATTGCCATAGGGCAGTTCACCTGACGTGCCCTGACAGTGGAACAGGATCGCCGACAGGTCGGTCAGCTCGACCGGCTTGCCCGTGAAACCTCTGGCACTGCGCCGCTGCGTCACGACCGCGGTCAGCCCGGCCTTGAGCGGCTTGGGTTTAGGCAACGCTATCGCTTCGCGCAGGTCCTCTTCGAGGTCAGCGTGGCATGAGGTGAGGATCGCGTCAGGCTCATAGAACCGGCCGATGCCCAGCTGGAAGCCAAGTTTGGCGTTGTCGTTGCGGTAGTTGAGCAGCAGCTGTTCGCCCGCGAAGTCGTCATCTGAGGCGGCGAACCGTCCACGAACGACGGTGTCGGGTGTGGCCACCACCGTGGACGACGAATAGATCGACACGAGGGTGTGCTGCATCGAGAACCCGCCCGCCGCCCGCAGATAGCTGTGCTCGCCGAGCGCTTGTTCCACTTCTTGCTGCGATCGCTGGTACGCCAACGTGCCCTCCAAAGACGACGGTGACGCCGCGACGCGGCGTCACCGGTTGGTGATGGGCTACCAGGAGCAGCAGCTCGTGCAGCAGCAGTTGCCGCCACCACACGTGGTGGAAGCGCCTGGGGCGACAGTGACGGTAAGACCACCGGTCGCGGTCGTTCCCACCTGGCCAGAGAAGCTCAGCATGGCAAACACCCCCTCTTGGTGACACTGCGTGTCATCGATGGATGTCGGTACGTTAACAGAGGGAGGTGATCGATCAAAAGAGGTAAATGGATGAACGGATTGTTACCCGTTCATCAGGACAGGCTGAACCCGCAGACTTTCCAGTCCTTGTCCTCTTTTATCAGGTACAGCCCGAAGGGCACCTCTCCCAGCACCGGCAGCGTCAGCGTGACGTCGACGTCGGCGGTTGGGCCGTTGATGGTCTCGTTGCTGACCTTGAAGCCCACCAGCATCGCGAGCCATTGCTGCTGCTGGTTATTGGAGTTTTGCCCGCTTTCACCGCGTAGCAGCACGCACAGGTGCGACCGCGCCGTCTCCTGATCGTTGGCCACGGTCGCGGCAAGGAACTTCTCGGCCACCGCGGTCGGGCTCAGCACCGGTGGCGGCGTCGGCGACGGCGGTGTTGGCGAGGGTGCGCCGCCCAAGCCCAGGGGCGAGGAGCCACCGAACAGGCTGGTGGAAAACGCGAGGCCAGCGAGCACGCCGCCGGAACAAACGATCAGTAAAACGGCCGCGATCGCGATGGCCCTCAGCGGGCTGCGCGACTTGCGTGGCGGTGGTGGCGGGGGAGCGAAGTATGGCTCGTTATAAGGGATCGCGGTGACAGGCAGCGGCACCTGTGCCTGTCCCCTAATAGGAATTTCCCTGGTGTTGTCTTCCGGGCCGAGCACTTCTCCCCCTCCGGTCTCCCCCGACCATACGCTAACGTCTCCACCTACCAGCAGGCTGCGGGGGATCGAGGAGGATCGTCATGACAACTGTTGACCGACGTGCTCTACTGCGCGGGATCGCAGCGGGAGCCGTGCTAGGCGGGCCATTCGCGGGATTCGCCGCCAGAGCCGCGAGCGCGGCCGAACCGCAGGCCGCTCAGCTGCCGCTTGGGCCGGTCGCTGACCTGCGAGATAACCAGGTCAGACTGCATTTGCCGGAAGGCTTTCAGTATCGCTCGTTTCACGACACCGAAACACCCGTCACGCTCGATGACGGCACCATCCTGCCCGGACGCCACGATGGCATGGCCGCGTTCCCCGGCCCGCGCGGCACGATCAGGCTGGTCCGCAACCACGAAGTGAACGGGCCAGGGGCGGCGTTTGGGCCGGGCACGCCCTATGACGCGATGGCCCGCGGCGGCACGACAACCATTCAGGTGACGCGGTTCGGCGAGGTGCAGAAGGCGTTCACCAGTCTCAACGGAACGCAGATGAACTGCTCCGGCGGGCCGATGCCCTGGGGCAGCTGGGTGAGCTGCGAAGAAACCGTCAACGGCCCCGACGTCGCGCCAGATTTCACCGGAGCACCAAACACCGCACTGCAAAAGCGCCACGGTTTCATCTTCGAAGTGCCCTCAGACGGGCAATCCGACCGGGAGCCGATCACCGACGCGGGACGGTTCGCGCACGAGTCTGTCGCCTGCGACCCGCGTGACGGCACGCTCTACCTGACCGAGGACAATTTCGGGTACGCCTCCGGTTTCTACCGCTACGTGCCGCGGCGCAACCCGTGTCACACGGGCCGTCTGGAAAACGGTGGCCGGCTGCAAATGCTGGCCGTCAAAGGCACGCCCAACGCGGAGCTTGCCGCGCACCAGGCCGACGGAGCGGCGTACAAGGTGGTGTGGGTGGACATCGACGACCCAGCGCCCAGTTTCCCTTATGAGCCAGGCGTTGTGGCACCGACCACGAACGACACCGCGCTGAACTATGTCGGCAAGCAGGGCCGCGTGCAGGGAGCGGCTCACTTCTCCCGGCTCGAAGGCGCTGTCTACGATCGCGGCGTCGTCTACTTCACGTCCACTCAAGGCGGCGGCGCGGCGGAAACCTCGCCCGGCCCGGTCGCCGATGGTTACGGCAACGGCGCTGGCCAGGTGTGGGCATACCACATTCGCTCACGCATGCTCCGGCTCGTCTACCAGTCACCGGATCGCCAGACGCTGGACTTCCCGGACAACATCACGACCAGTCCGCGCGGCACGCTGATCCTGTGTGAGGACAACGCGCAGGACAACTTCATCCGTGGGCTGACCAAGGACGGGCGGTTGTTCGACATCGCGCTGAACCGCTTGCGCAGCAGCGGTGGGGCCGACCGTTCCAACGACGAATTCGCTGGCTCGACGTTCAGCCCTGGCGGGCACACGCTATTCGTCAACATCCAGGCCGGGGCCGGGATGACTTTCGCCATCTGGGGCCCCTGGCACCGGCTCGGCGTCTAGGGCTGGCAGTTGATGATGCGGTATGTGGAATAGCGAGTGTGCTGACCCCAGTCAAAAGGCTCGCCACAGTAGCCGTAGGACCAGCCACCGACCACCACGGTCTTGCTGGCGTTGGAGTAGTAGGTGAAGGTGACGCTTTGGTATGGTCCCGGATTCGGGATGGCTGCGGCGGGAGTCGCGACCGCGGTCGCGGCGAAGGCGGCGATAGCGCCTGTGATCAGCAGGCGGCTGGCTAAACGCATCATCAGAAAATCGTAGCATGCAAATATATAAGCGGGGACACGTGCAAACCAGCGTTGACGTGGGGCTGCGATCGGAACGGGGGCCGATCCTGCTCGCCCTGATGGTCTCGACCGGGCTCGTGGCCATCGACGCGACCATTATCGCGACCGCCGTCCCGTCCGTCGTAACCGACCTCGGCGGCTTCGCCCAGTTTCCGTGGCTGTTCTCGGTGTTTCTCTTAGCCCAGGCGGTCACCGTCCCGATCTACGGCAAGCTCGCTGACCTGTTCGGCCGCAAGCCCATCATCCTGTTCGGCATCGGGCTCTTCCTCGTCGCGTCTGTCCTGTGTGGACTCGCGTGGTCGATGCCCGCGCTGATCGTGTTCCGGGCGCTGCAAGGGCTTGGCGCCGGGGCCATCCAGCCGATCAGCCTGACCATCGCCGGTGACATCTACTCACTGGCCGAACGAGGCAAGGTGCAGGGCTACCTGGCCAGCGTTTGGGGAATATCGGCGATCGCGGGACCGACCCTGGGTGGCGTTTTCGCCCAGTACCTGACGTGGCGCTGGATCTTCTTCATCAACATTCCGCTGTGCCTGCTCGCCGCGTTCATGCTCGGGCGGAACCTGACCGAAACCGTGGAACGCAAGAAACATCAACTCGACTATCTCGGGGCGGCACTGCTGAGCGTGGGTGCCGCCCTGCTCATTTTGGGCATGCTCGAAGGCGGCGAGGCATGGCCGTGGATTTCCTTGCCAGGGATAGGGATTCCGGCAGCGGGTGTGGTGCTGCTCGCCTGGTTCATCGCCGTTGAGCGCCGGGCCGCCGAACCCGTGCTTCCCTTGTGGATATTCCGCCACCGGTTCCTCGTCATCGGCTGCCTGATCGCGGTGGGTGTCGGCGCTGTGCTCATCGGCCTGACCTCCTATGTGCCGACCTATGTGCAGGCAGTGCTGCACACCAGCCCGCTAACGGCCGGGTTCACGCTCGCCATGATGACGATTGGCTGGCCGATCACGGCTTCGCTGTCTAGCCGGGTCTACCTGCGCCTTGGCTTTCGTGTTACCGCGCTCATCGGCAGCGCGGCGACCCTTTGCGGAACGGTCCTGCTCACGGTCAGTTCGTCGGTCGCCTCGGTCGCGCTTTCGTGCTTCATCATTGGCGCCGGCCTGGGTTTCGTCGCCTCGCCCACGCTCATCGCGGCGCAGTCCACCGTCGGCTGGTCTGACCGTGGCGTGGTGACCGGTGCCAACATGTTCAGCCGCTCGATGGGCAGTGCCGTTGGCGTGGCGCTGTTCGGGGCGATGGCGAACGCGACGTTACGGCGTGACGGAGCCGCCCTAGCCGTGGCTTCGCAACGCGTGTTCCTCGCGGTGGCCATCCTGGCCCTGCTGATGGGCGTGGCCGTGGCGTTTCTGCCGACCTTAAAGAGTGTCTAAATAGGCGGGCGTTCATTGACAGGGGGCATCGCTACTAGCGAATATTTAATTAACTTTCTTTATAGATGTGACCCTCCTGACTTTGGAGTCGCCATGAACAGACTGCGTCTGGTGGCAACTGCCGCCGTTACCGCCCTGGTCGCTGGCTTAGCAGTGGCGGCCGCGCCGGCCGCCGCCGCGGAAGTGCTGGTAAACGGGGGCTTTGAAACCGGTACCCTCTCGCCCTGGTCTTGTTCTGGAAGCACCGGAAGCGTTGTCTCCACACCGGTGCGCACCGGAACGAAAGCCCTGCAAGGCGCGCCAGCCGGCTCCGACAACGCCAAGTGCGTCCAATCAGTACCGGTCGTTTCGGGCACGAGCTACACGCTGTCAGCCTGGGTGCGCGGTAGCTATGTCTACCTTGGTGTCACGGGTGGAAGCTCGACCTGGACGCCCAACGCGGCCAACTGGACCCAGCTGACCCTGACCTTCACCGCCTCCAGCAGCACCGTCCAGGTTTACCTGCACGGCTGGTATGGCACCGGCAACTATCATGCCGACGACGTGTCGCTGCAGGGACAGGGCACCGGCATCCAGGTGCCCGGAACGCCCGGCACCCCAACCCCGGGCACCATCACCAACACCTCCATCGCGTTGTCGTGGGGAGCGTCGTCGGGAACCGTTACGGGATACCGGGTTTACGAGGGCAGCACCGTGGTCGCCTCGCCCACCGGCACCAGCGCGACTATTTCGGGACTGGCCGCTTGCTCAACGCACACCTACAGCGTGGCCGCCTACAACTCCGCCGGGGAATCACCACGTTCCGGCACGGTCACTGTCCAAACCACAGGATGCACCACGGGTGTACCAGGTGTGCCGCCCAATTTCCGGGTAACCGCCTCTGCTAACACGTCGCTCAGCCTCGCCTGGAACGCCTCCTCCGGAACCGTTACCGGCTACCGGGTTTACCAGGGCGCCACGCTCAAGGCCACGGTCACCGTGCTGTCCACCACGATCACCGGCTTGACGGCGTGCACGAGCTACACGTTCAGCGTGCGTGCCTACAACAGCACCGGTGAGTCCGGCCCAGCCACGCTGACCGCCACCACGACCGGCTGTCCCGTGGGCAATCTGCCCAAGCACCTGCTCACTGGCTACTGGCAGAACTTCGTCAACGGGGCGACACCGTTGCGTTTGTCCTCCGTGCCAACGTCTTACGACATCGTCGCCGTCGCCTTCGCTGACGCCGTCGCGGGGCAACCCGGAGCCGTGACGTTCAATTTGGACAGTGGACTGTCCTCGGCGCTCGGCGGCTACACCACGGCACAGTTCAAGGCCGACATCGCGACGCTGAAGTCCCGCAACCAGAAGGTCATCCTGTCCGTCGGTGGTGAGCTGGGGTCCGTCGCGGTCAACAGTTCAGCCGCGGCAACGAATTTCGCTAACTCGATGACCTCGCTGATCAACGAATACGGGTTCAACGGCGTCGACATCGACCTGGAGAACGGGCTCAACCCGACCTACATGGAGCAGGCGCTGCGCTCGATCCGCAATAGTGTCGGCGCGGGGCTGCTCATCACCATGGCACCGCAGACCATTGACATGCAGTCCACGGGAGCCGGTTACTTTTCGCTGGCGCTCAACATCCGCGACATCCTCACCATCGTGCACACCCAGTTCTACAACTCCGGTGGCATGCTCGGCTGTGACCAGATGTTCGCCTACAACCAGGGCACCATCAACTTCCTGACCGCGCTGGCGTGCATTCAGCTGCAGTCGGCGCTGCGGCCAGACCAGATCGCCCTGGGCCTGCCCGCGACCACATCAGCGGCCGGCGGTGGCTACGTCAGCCCGTCTGTGGTCAACAACGCCTTGACGTGTCTGGCGGCCCGCACCAGTTGCGGCAGCTTCGTCCCGCCAACGGCCTGGCCAACCATCCGCGGCGCGATGACCTGGTCTATCAACTGGGACGCCTCCAACGGTTACGCGTTCGCCAATTCCGTTAGCGCGCACCTGGACTCGATGCCGTAAACGCAACACTAGGTGGCCCGGGTTCGGGCCACCTAGTACCCTCCTCTGATGCGGCGTAGCACGATCATTTACACCTGCCTGATCGTCACGGGCGTGCTCCTGTTAGCGGGCGCATTCGTGGCCTGGCCAAGGGAAACCGCCGCTATCTCACCGGGCACCGCATCGCCAAGTCCGTCCGATCTGGACATCGCTTCCGGCGTGAGCGACCCCAGTCCATCGACGGCTCCCAACTGCGGTGCCTTCGCCTTTGACAAACCGTCCACGGCGGCGTTGCGGTCCTCGAAGAAGAAAGCCTTCGCCTTCTACTTCCCGCCTTTCCCTGTTTCCATTGAGAACAAGGATCCCGCGAGCGACAGTTACACCAAGTGGCAGTTCACCGGCGACGCGACCGGGAAGTATGACTTGCGTGACCGGCCCATCGGCCGTCCCGTGCGCGGAAACTCCTGGCGCCAGCAAGACTTTGAACTCGAAGTCAAGCAGGCGATCGCGGTGGGCCTCGACGGCTTCATCTGGGAATACCACACACACGCCACCGATCAGCGCTGGAATCAGCTGCCAGCCATGCTCGCCGCGGTCAAAGCCGTCGACCCCGGGTTTCGCATCATGCTCAGCCCCGACCTGCCCCAAGAGGCGAACACGTTGCCTGACGGCATCATCTCCGACGTGCTGAAAGTCAAAGACGAGCCAGCGTTGTTCCGCCACGAAGGCTCGATCGTGCTCGCGCCGTTCTACCCTGAGCGCAAAGCACCGTCGTTTTGGGACGGTGTGCGCCAGTCACTTTCGGCGCAAGGGGTCAAGACGACCATGATGCCGCTTTTCCTTGACGGGACACCGGATTCGCGGGGACCGCAATGGAACAACAGCGTCATCGGCTACTCGCGGTGGGGGAGTTCCTGGGCGGGAAGCGCCGGATCGCTGGCGACCATGTCGTCGCAAGCGCATCAGAAGAGCCGCTTGTTCATGGCACCCATCGTCTTCGAAGACACCCGGACATATAGCGGCCAATACTGGGAGTCCGGCAACAGCGCCACCTTGCGGGCGACGATGGAAAAAGCCATCTCCGGCGGGGCTGACTGGGTCTACTTCCGCACGTGGAACGACTACACCGAATCCTGGATGGCACCATCGGCCCAGCGCGGCCACTCCGTTGGTGACGTCGCCGCCTACTACCTGACGTGGTTCAAGACCGGTTCCCGGCCCGCCCTCAAACGCGATGCGGTGTACTACTTCCACCGCAGCCATCACACCAGTCTCGGCTACGACACGTCCAAACAGGTCAAGCCGATGAAGCTCGTCCAGGGCGATCCCGTGACCAACGACGTCGAGCTGCTGGCTTTCCTTGCCACACCTGGGAAACTCACCATCACGCAAGGCGGCGACGTGCAGACCAAAGACGCCGAAGCGGGAGTGACCTCGTTCAAGGTGCCGTTGCGGGCGGGCAACAATCCCGTCTTTGAGCTGCATCGTGAAACGGGTGCCGTCATTTCGGTGCGCAGTGCGACCGCGACGAAGACGAGCATCTCGTTGCAGGACTGGATGTATCACGGCGGAGGTGGCACCGCCTGCCGGTAAGGGCAGGCGGTGCTTTACGCGACGATCAGACGCGGCTAACGCGCACGGCATCGGCGATGATGATGCCGGTGCCGTTGGTCCAGCGGCTCACCCCGACCTTGTTCGCGTCACCCGCGGCAAGGTTGAAGGTGCCCAGCACACGCCATTGTCCGCCGGTCACCCGCTGGTCGACGTGCACGCTGACGTTGCCGCCCGTGGTCACCACGACATAGGGCGCCGCCGAGTTGTATCCCGAGTTGGCCGGATACCAGGCTTCCACCCGGTAGTTGCCCGTCTCGGGAATGGCGAACTGGTACCAGGCGGCATCGCTTGCCGCGACTGGATCGGCGAACCGGTAGTTCTCGCCGTATTTCTGCGACGAATACGACGACGTGCCCCAGTTGGCGCTAGCGGTGAACCGACCGGCGGTCGAGTTGTCCACAATGGACGACCAGCCCGGGGGTTGCGGGTTGAGTAGGCCAGCGATCTCGGTGCGCAAGGCGTTGAGGTCGATGAAGGACGGATCGATTTTGCCGGTGGTACTGGTCTCGCGGTGCCCACGCACATAGCTGGCGTCGCGGCCGAGCCGCTGCAGCACCGCGACGGTCGCCTTGACCGAGGCGTTGTATTGCGCGGCGGTCATCTGCTGGTTGACCCCGTTGTAGTCGATCTCCCAGCCGATCAGCATCGTGTTGCCATCGCCTGCCGGGATCGGGCCGCTGGCCCGCGCCTGGCCGGCGTGGTTGCATCGCCCGGCTGAAATCACGTGGAAGACACCGTGATAGTCGACCAGCGCCTGGCACAGCGGGCCAGCCAGGTCGGGCCGGCCGTTGATGCAAATGTTGAGGGCGGGATGCGGGTTGCTCGCACTGGAGGTCGCCGCGGTGTGGTGCCACAGCACCCCGATGGGGTCGAAGGAGCCTGGGCGCATCCGGTTGCGCCAGTCTCCGTGCTCGACAACCGTTACGCCAGCGGCCCGCAGAACATCAGCGAGCCAGGGAATGGTAGCCATCAGGACGCTCCCAGAATATCGGCGAGACATTCCGGTTCACTGGTGTTCGCGGCCGCGGGCTTGGCGATCACTGCCACGGCCGCGGCCACAAGTGCGGGGACGGTGAGCAGGGCCCGCCGTCTTAAGTGGATGATGCGGGACTTTCGCATGGCGCTCCTTTTAGGGGCGATTCGATGCACCAGGTGAGCGCACGTTATAACGCAGGCAGACGCCATGTCGATACCTTTCGTTGTTATCACGGAGGGTGAAGGAATTCGCCGCAGACCGAAGGATGGCCGAATCTGCCAGAGTTATGTCATTGCTGCCATGCCGCTGAGCAGTGCAGGCTTGTCCCGTGCGGGTAGTGATCGCGGTTTTCGACGGGGTAGGAATGCTCGACGTGACCGGGCCGGCCGAGGTCTTCCACGCGGCAACGAAACTGCTCGGCTCACGCAAACGCGGATACGAGGTGCTGCTCGCCGGTCCGCGTCCGGGGCCGGTGCGCGGCGGGAACGGGCTGCAGATCGTGGCCGACATCGGCTTCGCCGACGTGGGCACCGCCGACACGGTCATCGTCCCGGGCGGGCTGGAAATCACGCACGGTCAGCTCAAACCCATCGTGCGCCCCGACATGGTCGACTGGATCAGCGCCGGGGCACCACAGTGGAACCGCGTCGCCTCGGTGTGCGCGGGCGCGCACATGCTCGCCGCCGCCGGGCTGCTCGACGGATGCCGCGCCACGACCCACTGGTTCTCGACCGACCAGCTAGCCGCCGACCACCCCGAGATCGACGTCGACCCCGACTCGATATTCGTGCGGTCCGGCAAAGTCTGGACCAGCGCGGGAGTCACGTCCGGGATGGACCTAGCGCTGGCTCTCGTGGCCGAAGACCACAGCGAACAGCTCGCGCGCAAAGTCGCCCAATGGCTCGTCATGTACCTGCGCCGGCCCGGCGGGCAGAGCCAATTCAGCGTGCCACTGTCCACTGCGGAGCCCCGCTCACGCAAGATCCGCGACCTGCAGCACTGGCTGACCGAGAACCTGTCGGCAGACCTGTCCGTGCCCGCGCTCGCCCGCCGCGCCAACCTCAGCGAACGTCACTTCGCCCGCCTGTTCACCGAGCAAACCCACGTCACCCCAGCCGCCTTCGTCGAAGCCAGCCGCACCGAAGCCGCACGCCGGCTCCTGGAGCAAACCGACGAACCCGTCGACGTGGTGGCAGCACGCTGTGGCTTCGGCTCCGCCGAAACGCTCTACCGCACGTTTCGCCGGCGCCTCGGCACCACACCAAGCGCCTACCGCCACCGTTTCCGGTTCTGAGAAAGGAATCCCGTGCACACCATCCCCGACACCGCGTTAGCCCGCGCCGCCAACGAGATCCTCGTTACCTCCAGCCCACCAACGCTTGTGGGCCATTGCCGGCGCACCTACCAATTCGGTGCGCAGCTCCTGGTACAGGCCGGCCGGACCTTCGACACCGAAACGCTCTACGTCGCCTGCCTCCTACACGACCTCGGCCTCACCGACCAATTCGAAGACGGCGAGACCGCCTTCGAAATCCGCGGAGCCCAAGTGGCACAGGCGTCTTTGCTCGAACACGGCGCCACACCCGAACAAGCGAACCTGGTCTACGACGCCATCGCCCTGCACCTGCGGCCAGCAGACGACGAGCTGCGAGCCGAAGTCACCGGCGTCACCATCGGCGCGGCCGTCGACGTGCTCGGCCTGCGCTTGGACGAGCTGCCCAAACACTTTGTGGCCCAAGCACTTGAGGAGTTCCCCCGCGACGGCCTGAAGGCCTATCTGCAAGAGGCTCTCGTCAAGCAGGGCAAACTCAAGCCCACGTCACGGATAGCCAGATACATCGAGAAGTACCAGTTCGCCGACTTGGTCGCCGCGACACCGTTTGACAGCTGAGGCCGCTAGGCTAAGCGATGTGAAGGGCTTCGCGAGGCGTGAGTTTCAGCTGATGCTCCTGCGCCGCATGGCCGACTTCCAGCCCGGGCTGGTCGAACAGGCATATACCGCCCTTGACGCGACGCACAAGCAATACATGGCCGCGCACAACCGCTGGGTCTCTATGCTCAAGTCGAAACGCGCGCCTCGCGGTCTCGAGCTCTACGAAGCCGTTCTCGGCCCAGCCGACAGCAAGAAATCAGTCCCGTTCGGTGACCTCACCATGACCGCGCACACCTGGCGCCTGCCCGGGCTGTGGCCCGATCTGCGCTGGGAAGTTCTCATCGGCGACCAGGGAATGGCGCTCAACGGCTGGCTCGTCAGAGCAGACGACAGCCCCATCCCGCCGCTGGAAACGTTTGAGCCGTGGGGATGTGTGGTCGGCGACATCGTGTTCCGGTTCCCTGACGCGCAGCAGGCCGATCCGCAAATCCCGTCCCAGTGGCGCATCGACCTCGGTGACCGCAGCCTTTGGTTCGTCTACGGATTGCTGCAAAAATGCTGATACCTCATGCCACACTGGCCCGCATCCAGACCGGTGAGGTCACGCTGGCGTTTCGCCGGTGGGACCGTCCACGGGTCAAGGCAGGCACCCGTTTGCGCACGTTCATTGGTCTCGTCGAGATAACCTCCGTCGAGGCGGTAACACTCAGCAAAATCACCGCCGCCGACGCGCATCAGGCCGGCTTCGCCACACGAGCGGAACTGCTTGCCTTCCTTAAGAAAGAGGGCAACCTCTACCGCATCGGGGTGCGGTTCGCCGGAGCCGATCCTCGCATCGCCCTGCGTGAAGACGCCGCGACTGACATCGGCCCGGTCACGGCCAAGGTTTTGAAACTGCCCTGGGCGGCAACGTTTCTGCGCCTGATCGCGGAACAGCCCGCCGTCAGGGCACCGGACCTGGCCGCTCAGCTCGGCTGGGAAACGGTGCCCTTCAAGCGGAATGTGCGCCGGCTCAAGGAACTCGGGTTAACCGAGAGCCTGCCCATTGGGTACCAGCTATCTCCGCGCGGCCAGGTGATCCTCGATGCGTTAGCGGGCCGCGGCCCGGCGGACGGCCTCGATGGAGGCGGCGACGTCGGCTGAGTCGGTCGACCAGTTACTCACCGATACCCGCAGCACATCCCTGCCCTGCCAACGTGACCCGGACATCCAGGCGGTCCCGTCGGCCAGCAACGCCGCCGTCACCGCGCGCGTGCGTTCATCGTCGCCAAAGGACACGCAAACCTGAGTGAAGTCAACGTCATTGAGCACCTGAGCACCCGCAATCGAGCCGATCCCGTCGGCCAGAGCCTGAGCGTGCGTCACGAAACCGTCCACGAGCTCAGCGACACCCGTGCGCCCAAGCGATCGCAGCGCCGCCCACACCGGCACCCCGCGTGCCCTTCGGGAAAGTTCAGGCACCTTCTCAAACGGGTCCGCCGGCCCGGTTTCGGCCGCTGGATTAATCAAATAACTAGCGTGTACTCCCATAGCAGTCCGCAAAGCACGGCGGTTGGCCACAATCGAGATGCCGCAGTCGTAAGGGACGTTGAGCGTCTTGTGCGCATCGGTCGCCCACGAGTCAGCGGCCGCGAAGCCCGCCGTCAGGTGCCGCAGCCGCGGTGAGGCGGCCGCCCACAACCCAAACGCCCCATCGACATGGACCCACGCGTTGTGCTCACGCGCGACAGCGATCGCGTCAGCGAACGGATCGAACGCTCCAGAGTGGACGTTTCCGGCCTGCAGACACACGATCGCCGGTCCGTCGCCTTTGGACAGTTCCTCGGCGAGAGCATCGGAGCGCACGCGGCCCTGCTCGTCAGCCTCCACCGCCGTGGGCACACCCAAACCGAGGTAACGCAACGCCAAGTCCAGCGTGTCGTGCCGCTCGGCACCCACGACGACGCGGACGCGTGGCGCACCCGTGAGTCCATCATGGTTGACGTTCCAGCCCGCTTCCGTGAGCACGTGCTGGCGCGCGGCGGCGAGACCGGTGAAGTTCGCCATCGTCGCACCCGTCACGAACCCGACATCGCTGTCGGGTGGCAAGCCCAGCAGGTCCACGACCCACCGGCCCGCGGCTTCCTCAGCGGCCGCCATAGCGGGCGTTGGGAACCGCATCGCCGAGTTCTGGTCCCACGCGCTGACCATCCAGTCGGCCCCCAGCGCCGCGGGCAGCGTGCCACCAATGACCCAGCCATAGAACCGACCCGATGGCATGGCCATCAGCCCAGGCTCCGCCAGCGCGGCCAGCTCATCCACGACAGCGGCCGCGTCAGTACCCTCATCGGGAAGTGGTTTTCCCAGCCGGCTCAGCAGTTCATCAGCGTCGGCACGTGGTGGAACAGCCCGTTCTGGGAGGGATTCAAGCCATTCGCGGGCGTGCACCACGGCACGCTCCAGCGCGGCATCATAAGCATCCTTAGGAGCGCTCACCCCTCAACTTTGGCATACTCACCGCCCATGGATACCGAAGACGTCTGGAAGCTGATCGCCCAGGCTCGGGCCGGTTTGGGCGAAGACGCCGAGGACGCCGAAGCGGTCGCTGAACGCCTGGTCGACCTGCTGGAGGAGCGCGAACCGGCTGAAATCGTCGCGTTCGCCCAGCCCTTATGGGACCTGCTCGCGATGTCCTACCGCACCGAGCTGTGGGCGGCGGCCTACCTGATCAACGGCGGGTGTTCCGACGACGGCTTCGAATACTTCCGCGGCTGGCTCATCGCCCAGGGCCGAACCGTCTACCAGCAGGCACTATCCGATCCGGATAGTCTCGCCGGAGTGCCAGCGATTCTCGCCGCGCACGCCGAAGACAACGACAACGTTGAGTGCGAAGCGATCCTGAGCGTCGCCTGGGACGCCTACGAAGCAGCGACCGGCGAAGAGCTGCCCAAAGACGCCTACCAAGTGAGCTACCCCGAGTTGGACTTCAGCTTCGACTTCGAGGACCACGACGAAATGCGCCGGCGCCTGCCGCGGCTGACCACCCTTTACTACGGCGCCATTTCTTAGTGACCGACGTTCTTCACATACCTTAGGCACGGAACCGTGATCGGACCGTCCGGCGACGGTGCCTGGTGCTCGAATTCGCCACCGTCAGACCACCCTTGCCGCTCATAGAACCGCCGCGCCCGGGAGTTACCCGCGACGACCGCGAGCCAGGCCCGGCCGTGCCCGTTGGACCTGACCTGACGTTCCGCCTCTTCGAGCAGCAGGCTGGCGATCCCCGAGCCACGATGCGCACTCAGCACATAGACCTGCTCGACCTCATCGCCGTGGACCATGATGAAACCGGCGACCTGCCCGTCGACCATCGCCACGGTGGTGTTGCCGACCAGTTCGGCCGCCCGGTCGTCGAACCACTGCGGCGTCCGCGCCTCAACAAGCGCGTCTGGCACGTGTCCTAAGTGGCCATCACGCCACCCGGAACGCCAAATCTCCGCGACCGCCGCCGCATCCCCAACCCCGCCCGCGCGGATCGTGACTCCCATGCCCCGGATCCTACTAATGTTCGTTTGGTGACGGTTCTTTCGCAGCGAGCGCTCAACCGGGCGACGCTGGAGCGGCAGCTCCTGCTGGAACGGTCCGCTGTCTCGGCTTTCGACGTCATCGAACGGCTCGCCGGGCTGCAAGCTCAGGATCCAGACCCGCCCCACATCGGGCTCTGGTCGCGGCTGCGATCGTTCACACCCGCGGATCTGATCAGCCTGCTGGAGAGCCGAAAGGTCGTGCGGGCAACGCTTTACCGCGGCACCCAGCACCTCGTGTCTTCTTCGGACTATCTGTGGCTTCAGCCGCTCCTGCAACCCGTGCAGTTGCGTGTGCAGAAAGGCGGCTTCGGCAAGGCGACCGCCGGGCTAGATCTGTCCGCCTTGGCCAAGGCGGCGCGAGACTTCATCGGCGACAGAACGGTCAGCCGTCCCGAACTCGGCCAGGAACTCGTGCGCCAGTTCCCCGGCCGCGACGCTGTCGCCCTGGCGCGAACCGTCCAGTACCTGCTGCCGATCATTCATCCACCGCCCGACGGGACATGGCGCCGCCACGGCCCGACCCCGTTCACGATGGCTCCTTCTTGGCTAGGCCGGTCGTTGGCCACGTCGCCCTCGCCACAGACGCTGATCCGCCGCTATCTCGCGGCTTTCGGTCCGGCGACGGTTGCCGATGTCCAGGCGTGGAGCGGGCTGACCCGCCTTCGGGAAGTCGTGGACGGCATGCGCTCCTCGCTGGTGGCCTTCGGCAACGACCTTTATGACGTACCCGATGGGCCGCGCCCAGACCCTGACACCCCCGCACCCGTGCGTTTCCTCGCCCCACTCGACAACGTCGTGCTGTCCTATGCGGACCGTTCCCGCCTGATGACTGACTCGCAACGCAAGCACGTTGGCGTCGAAGCGGTCGTGACCGTGGACGGTTTCGTGCGCGGCCTATGGGCACTCAAGCGCGATGTGCTCAGTGTCCGCTTGTTTAGCGGTCTGTCCAAAGCCGACAAGACTAGCGTCCTAGCGGAAGCTTCTGGCCTTCTCGCGTTCGCCGAGGCCGGTCACGACAACGTCCAGCTATCTTTGCTGGAGTGATTGCCGAACTTGTCGGACCCTGGGTCTAGTTTGGGTTTTGTGGCGGGGGTGGTTGAGGAGCTGGTGGCAGCGGTTCGTGCTGTTGCCGTTGCTGAGTCTCGCGTCGTCAAAGCCCTTGCGGCCGTTGCTCAGGAGACTCCTGTGCGGGAGTTCGCTCCGATGGAGATCGCGTCGGCGGTGACGTGGTCGCGGCAGGCGGCTACCGCCCGGCTGGCGTCAGCCCAAGAGCTGCTTGGCTTTCCGTGTGTCTTCTCCGCTCTTGCTCTTGGCGACATTGACTTGACCAAGGCTCGGATCATCGCCGAAGGTGTTTCAGTGCTCGCTTCTGAGCCTGCTTTGCGGGTTTGCGCACAGATTCTTCGTGTGGCGGCTGGTCTTACGGCCCCGCAACTGCGTGCCCGGTTGGCCCGTCTCGTGTTGAGCGAAGACCCGGCTAGCGCGGTGAAACGGCACGAGCAAAAGGTGAGCGAGCGGCGGCTGGTGTTCGAGCCTGATAGTGATGGCTGTGCCAACGTTTTTGGACTTGGCCTGCCTGCGGCGAAGGCAAGGGCGGCGATTAAAGCGGTTCAGCAACAAGCCCGCTTGGCCAAGGCCGCAGGGGACACGCGCACGATGGATCAGTTGCGCGCTGACATCTTTCTAGAGCGACTGTCCGGTAAGGACACCGGGGGCCGAGGCGGCAGCGTCGAACTGACCGTGACTGTTCAGGCTTTGGCCAACCTCGCCGAAACGCCAGGTGACCTTGCCGGGTATGGGCCGGTCATCGCCGACATCGCGCGGCAAGTCGCGGCGTTGCAAGCCAAGGCGCAGTGGACGTTCACCGCCACAGACACCAGCACTGGCAACACTTTCCACGGTGTCACTCGCCACCGCCCACAGCTCGCCCGGGTTCACACAGACGCTGCAGCTGGCGCACGTGCGAGCGGCTATCGGGAGACTCGCGGCAGTCATCACGAGGCCCGAGACGACTTGAGCGCGGGCAGATTGTCGCCGGTTGGTGAAGCGTTGGGGCGTGGGCACGGCAGACGGCCGACGGCCGAGGTGGTGCGGCACCTGCGGGCGCGGGACCGGACGTGCCAGGCGCCGGGCTGCCGAGTACCAGCTAGGGCTTGCGACCTTGACCATTGCCAAGATTGGGCGAAGGGCGGCCTGACGGAGGCGGGAAACCTGGTTCCGCTGTGCCGGCACCACCACCGGGCCAAACACCATGGCGGCTGGCGCTACTGGCGGGCAGGCCGAGGCGCTTACACTTGGCGAAGTCCGCTCGGCCGGATCTATCGCGTTGCTACGCCGACGGTGCAGTGATAGCAGCGGTTGATGCCCTCTTCAGCGTGATACCACTCGTGTGCTCCGCAGTCGGTGGTGCCTTTCGCCGCGAATCCAAGGTTGAGAAGCCACCATGGCAGGTGTCTCCTTAACCTTGTCCGCCATCGGAACCGGCCCGGATTCGCCGTCATGGGTTCAACACTACCGGCATCCGCATCGGACGATCGCTGAGCTTCAGTCAGGGAGCATGGGCATGACAAGGCCAGGGTCTTTGCCGACGAGGGCGCCGCGGGTGACGGCTGCGGAGCCGAACCGTTCGCGGACGGCGTCCATGGCTGAGTCGAGCGCGCCACGGTCTGGTTTGCGGAACGGCAATTCGAGCTGGACGAAGCCGTGGCGGCCGAGGTTGCCGACCGCGACGCCGACGAGGGTCAGGCCACGCGTCTCGATGAGCGGCAGCACTTCGGTGAGCAGATCGCGCGCGGTGTCCAAAATGGTTTGAGTGGCAGCGGTAGCGCGGGGCAAGGTGCGTGAACGCGTCGCGCGAGTGAAGTCGGCGAACCGCAAACGGAGCGTCACTGTCCTTCCGGGACGGTCGGCTTTGCGCATGCGGCCGGTGACCCGGTCGACGAGTCCCGCGAGCACGGCCTCGATTTCCTCCGGCTTTCTTGGCCTGCTGCCGAGCGCACGCTGCGCCCCGATCGAGCCACGGCGGCGGCCGACTTCGACGCGGCGCGGATCGCGGTTGTGCGCGAGGGCGTGCAGATGCCTTCCGGCGCCTTGGCCGAGCAGCGACACTAAAGTCGCCTCGCCGAGACGTGCGATTTGCCCGACGGTGCGGATGCCGCGCTCGCCGAGTTTCTCCGCGGTCACAGGACCGACGCCCCACAGCAATCGCACCGGCAGTGGATGCAGAAACGCGAGCTCACCGTCAGGCGGGACCACCAGGAGACCGTCGGGTTTGGCCACTTGACTGGCTACCTTGGCTAGGAACTTGGTGCGGGCGACGCCGACGGTGATGGGCAGCCCGACCCGGCGGCGCACTTCCTCCCGCAAACGGACCGCGATGTCGACCGGCGGGCCAGCGATGCGGTGCAGGCCACCAACGTCAAGGAACGCCTCATCGATCGAGATGCCTTCCACGAGCGGCGTCGTGTCGCGGAAGACCTCGAAAACCTCTTTGCTCGCTTGGGAATACGCCGACATCCTGGGCTCGACGACGATCGCCTCTGGGCACAGCATCCGCGCGGCTCGGCCGCCCATAGCGGTCTTGACACCACGGGCCTTGGCCTCATAACTGCAAGCCAGCACCACTCCGCCGCCCACGATCACAGGGCGGCCACGTAATCGCGGATTGTCGCGCTGCTCCACCGACGCGTAGAACGCGTCGAGGTCAGCGTGCAGGATAGATGCCAGCTCGCGCATACCTGAAGACAATAGAACACGCGTTCGAATTTCCGCTACCTGCGGCTCGACTGTCTGCCGGAAGGGGCAGTCAGAGACTAACGTCCTCGCAAAGCCGTGATGATTCTGTGCGCGGCGTAAAAAATGGCTGCCCACGTAAGCACGAACATTCCGATGACCAAGCCGTAGGGTGTGGCGCTAGGAAGGGCACACTCGCCGCCTACGCGCATGATGCATGCGCCATCGGTGGGCTTGAAGAAGAACGTGATGATCAATATCAGAATTCCGCTAATAGCAAGCCAAATGCTGGTCTTGAGCAGTCCCGGCTTCTCGTCTACGTGCATGACGCGGCAGCGTAGCACCTGCTTGCCGTGACGTATGTCGCGTTCAGAAGTACGATCGGCCTCGGAGCATGAGGCACGACTGTAAGCGCGCGGGGCAGCGCGCGGACTCCAGGCACCCAGTGCGAGCTGGGGGAGGAGACCCGAACATGCTCCACAGAAGACTTCTGGCGGCATCTGCGGCCGCGACTCTCGTGACCGGTGGCACGGCTGTGCTGCTGAGCAATGGCGCTCAAGCGGCAGCGGCGTGCCGGGTGGATTACAGCGTGACGAATTCGTGGCAAGGCGGGTTCGGCGCCAGCGTTACGGTCACTAATCTTGGCGACCCGATCAACGGGTGGTCGTTAGTGTGGAACTTCGGCGCTGGGCAGACCGTGACCCAGTTGTGGAACGGGTCGTTCACGCAGGCTGGCAGCACGGTGACAGTCCGCGACGCGGGTTACAACGCGGCCATTCCCACCAGCGGTTCCACGTCTTTTGGCTTCAACGGCAGCTGGACAGGATCAAACCCTGCGCCAGCAAGCTTTAGCGTCAACGGGACCGTCTGCAATGGATCCGCGCCACCAACGACGACGCCACCGCCAACGACCAGCCCGCCACCGCAGCCCGGGACGGGCAAACAGATGGAACGGCTTAACCGCGGGCTCATCAGTGTCCGCTCCGGAAACGGGAACTTGGTCAGCTGGCGCTGGCTGGCCACCGATCCGGCCAGCGTGGGCTTCAACGTCTACCGCAGCGGAATGAAGGCCAACGCGACACCGATCACCAGCTCCACCAACTACTTCGACAGTGGTGCGGCGGCCGGGATCGCCTACACCGTAAGGGCCGTGGTCAACGGAGTCGAACAGCCCGTCTCGGAGAACGCACTCCAGTTCAGCAACGGCTATCTCGATGTTCCCATTCAAAACCCCGATCCCACACGGTACGCGGCGAACGACGCCAGCGTCGGCGATCTCGACGGCGACGGGCAGTTAGACCTTGTGCTCAAGTGGGAGCCGCTGAACGCCAAGGACAACTCTCAGTCGGGCGTGACCGACGTGGTCTACGTTGACGGGTACAAACTCAACGGCACCAGGCTTTGGCGCATCAACCTCGGCCGCAACATCAGGGCAGGGGCGCATTACACCCAATTCCAGGTGTACGACTATGACGGCGACGGTAGAGCCGAAGTCGCCATGAAGACCGCTGATGCCACCGTGTCCGGGACGGGCCAGGTGATCGGCAACGGCAGCGCTGACTACCGTAACGCGAGCGGATATGTGCTCAGTGGGCCTGAGTTCCTGACTGTCTTCAATGGACAGACTGGAGCGGCTATGGCGACGGCGAATTACGATCCGCCCAGGGGCACGGTGAGTTCATGGGGCGATTCGTATGGCAACCGCGTCGACCGTTTCCTAGCCGGCACAGCTTATCTGGACGGACAGCGCCCGAGCCTCATCATGTCGCGCGGCTACTACACGCGGACCGTCATCGCGGCGTGGGACTTCCGTAACGGAACGCTGACCAAACGCTGGACGTTCGACTCGAACAACGCTGGCGGCCAGTATGCGGGGCAGGGCAACCATCAGCTGTCCATCGCCGACGTTGACGCTGACGGCAAGGACGAAATCATCTTCGGCGCCATGTGCGTCAACGACAACGGCCAGCCTTTGTGGAACACCGGTTTCGGGCACGGCGACGCCTTGCACGCCGGGGATCTAGTACCAGCGAGAACGGGTTTGGAGGTTTATAAGGTCTCCGAAGACAGCAGTAAGCCTGGCTCGTGGCTGGCGGATGCGCGGACCGGCCAGATCCTTTGGCAGACCGCCCCGGCGGGCGACAACGGCCGTGGTGTGTCGGGTGACGTCTGGGCCGGCAGCGCCGGTGCCGAGTCGTGGTCGTCGGCGGACGCCAATCTCAAGTCGGCGACCGGTGGAAACCTTGGCCGCAAGCCGAGTTCGGCTAACTTCCTCGCTTACTGGGACGGCGATCCGGTGCGGGAGTTACTTGACGGGACGCGCATCGACAAATACGGGACGTCTTCGGACACAAGGCTCCTGACAGCCAGCGGTGTGCATTCCAACAACGGCACCAAAGCCACACCTTCATTGAGCGGCGACCTGTTCGGAGACTGGCGCGAAGAGGTGATCTGGCCGTTGAGCGACAACACCGCGTTGCGCGTCTATGCCACGCCAGCGCCCACGGGGATAAGGATTCCGACGCTGCTGCAAGACCCGATGTACCGCGTCGCGCTGGCATGGCAGAACACCGCCTACAACCAGCCGCCGCACCCGAGCTACTTCATCGGCGACGGTATGAGCACTCCACCACGGCCCACGATCTATCAGCCGTGACGCTTGAGGGGGCTGCGTCGTAGCCCCCTCATTGCATCGACGCCTTGCACGGATGCTCAAACGACTGTGGGCAAAAGAAAACCCACAAGGCGTAGCCACGCCCGATCAGGATCTCCGTGTCGTTGCCGGCTCGACTGCCCTGATCCTCAACGGGCGCCCAGCTATCCTCGGTGCCGTTGCCGTCGTAACTGGCGATGGTGACGAGCAACGACATCGCCGAGCCACATTCGTCGCAGTCCATGGGGTATGGGTCGGTTAGGTGCCAGGAGGCGAAACCGGCGACCTTGTAGCCGGGGGAGATTGACAGGTCGGACTGATAGGACAGGTCAGAGGTCGCCTCCCAGTCCTTGATGCTTGCGCTCAGGTCCGGCGGAAGAAGCAGGCGGTACTGGTATTCGGCGACCTGCTCCGGATGAAGGACACAGGGCTCGGGCAGGTAAGAGTCCGAGACGACGACCGGCTGCGGCGGGTCGACCAGAACCTCGGTCACGCCGGAAGTGTTGCGCCACTTCAGGAAGACATGCGGACTGTAGTGCTCGTCCGGATGGTCGAGTGGGCACCAGAGCACCTGCAGCACATCAGCGTCGGCCGGCCCGATGAAATCGGGGATGTCCTTGCGGTACAGCTGCATCACCGGCAGCATCGCGATCGGGCCGTGCGCCAGCTCTTCGGGCTCCGACTCGTCCAGATCCGGCAGCTCCGGCCGTTCGCCCTTAGGCATCAGCAGGATCTGGCGCCATCGGCGTACATCATCTGGCTTAACCAGCACGGAAGCCTCGTGCTCACGCTCGCAATACGGCCACGGTTCCTCAGCCGGCCACATGAGTGGCCCGCCAACAGAGCTGTCGTGCACCGTGGGACGGCCCGCCCGAGGGTGTAGCCGCGTCGCGGTAGCCCTGTGCGCCGACAGCTCCGGGAAAATCGCCGCGATGTCAACAGGACGAGGGGGCGTGGTGCGAACCATGCCCGCTATTCAAGCACGCCGTTAGATAGCGGCATGGATGAGGCGGGACTCGATGGACAGCAGGATGTGCTCGAGGTCGGTGGGGGATAGGGCGGCGGTGTCGGCGCGCAGGGTGTAGTTGAGGGTGCCGGGGACGGCGTTGATGTTGAGGTAGGCGGTCACGTCGGTGTTGTCGTAGCGCACGCCGGGGGTGAGGCGTGACAACGGTTGTGCGGCAAGGATGCTGGCTCGCGAAGGGGCGACGCCGTCGAAGCCGGCCACGGTACGCCGGCGGTCGTTGAAGTAGCACAAGGGATCCGGGGCGAAGCCTAGTTCAGCTTCCAGAGCTGAGAGCAAAGCCCATAGCGAACGCGGGTCGTAGTAGGCGTGCTTGCCGGCGGCGAGCTGACTGCGCCATGCCGCCGCGGCGACGTCGAGCAATGGGCCGCCGGTGGAGACGGCGCACAGTCCAGCCTGGACAAGGATGCTCACCGAGTCACGGAACCCGGGCCGGAACCGGTTGCTGACCTGAGTGCGGATGACGCGGCGGGCGACGCCGGTGACTTCCGCTAGAGCGGAAGCGTAGGCGGCCATGAGAAGAGGGCCGGAAGGCAGTCCGGTGCGCACGGAAAGTGCTTGCAACGCAAGCAAAGCAGCAGGCGAGTCATAGGTCGCCTCCCAGTATCGAGGCGAGCGTGGCGGCAACTGTCCAAACTGGGGCACCGGATTGTCCCGCAACACGGATTCCCAATAGCGCAGCGAAGCCGCGCTCTGGCGTAAGGCCGACGCTCCGCGTTGCTGGCGGGCCAAGTCCATGGGCTGGACGCCAGAGCGCGGGCCAAGGTGCTGCCCGGTCGACTGGTCCAGCAGCGCTAAATCCCGGGCGAGCGCGTCGAAACCGTAGCCGTCGATGACCACGTGCGGGTACATCGCCACGAAATGCGCGGGCTTGCCCGCCTGCTGAACGACGGCCATCCGTACCGGCCAATCGGTTTCCAGTTCAAACGGCTCCGACGCGAACCGGGCCCGGACAGTTTCGGCGACCGCGGCCGGATCATCAAGCGTGTCAACGACTTCCAGTGCCACTTCGCCGGAGGCCGACAGCACTTGCGACGGTGTGCCATCGGGACTCAGCTGGATGCGTGTGCGCAAGGACTGATGACGGCTCACGATGAACGACAGCAAATGGGCGATCTGCTCCACGGTCGTCCCCGCCGCCAGGGGCATCGTCCCGCCAGCCATGCGCGGTGTGCCCGACATCCGCATCATGAACCAAACGTCCCATTGCCCCCACGTGAGTTCTTCTGTCCCGGAGCCATCGCCCGAAAACGGGACAAGCATTATCGACGAAGATGACCGCATCCCGTCAATATAAACAGACTCAAAACCATCATTGTGTACGCTGTGAGCCCCGCCCGCTTTAACGCACAGTAGCCAAAGGCTGAACCTTCATCACCGCACTTCCATGTACACACATCGTCACCTAACGTGGCTGTGCCGACTGTCCCTACCAGACGGAGGATCCCCCGTGCCCCGTTTTTCCACTTCACGTTTGCACCGGCCACCATGGCTATCCCGGAAAGTCGCCCGGATACTGGCGATGGTGCTGGCCGTGCCGCTGGCGATCGTCGTCGTGGGCCAGCCCGCGAGCGCGGCCGGCTTTAGCCCGGGCAACCTTGTCGTCCTGCGCGTGGGCACGGGAGCGGCTGCCCTGAACAGTGCCGCGACACCGGTGTTCCTGGACGAATACACGCCAGCGGGAGCTTTGGTGCAGACCATCGCCCTGCCGATCGCTGGTGCGGGGGACCAGCGCCGGCTGACGATGAGTGGTTCGGCGACGTCGGAGGGCGCCTTGGCGCTGTCCGCTGACGGGCGGTTCCTGACGATGGCCGGTTATGACACCGACCCCGGCACGGCCAGTGTCGCGAGCTCGACAACGGCGGCTGTGCCGCGTGTCGTCGGGCGCGTTGACGGCAACGGCACCATCGACACCGCTACCGCGATCACGGATGCCTTCAGCGGCAACAACGTTCGCGGTGCCGTCTCCGATGACGGCAGCCGGTTCTGGGTGAGCGGTGCCAGCGGCGGTGTGCGGCTAGCCGCTCTTGGCAGTGGCGGGGCGACCACGCAGATCAATAGCGCGGCTCCCGTGAACATCAGGGCGGTCGGCATCGCTGGTGGCCAGCTGACCATCTCCACGGGCAGTGGCACGACCGGGGTTTACGCGGTCGGGTCTGGCCTGCCAGCGACCGGCGGGCAGACACCGACGCTGACGATCCCTGTGCCCAGCCCCTATGGCTTCGTCGCTCTCGACCGCAGCCCAGCCGTGTCCGGAGTGGACACCCTCTACATCGCCGACGATTCGGGCAGCCCCAACGGTGGCGTCCTCAAGTTCAGCTTCGATGGCACGACGTGGACCGCACGAGGCTCGATCCGTCCCGCGTCCAGTGGCGCCAGGGGACTCACGGGCTCGGTGACCGGCGGGACGGCGACGTTGTACGCCACGACCACCGCTGGCACGGGTCAGCTGGTCAAGGTCGAAGACACGGCCGTGTTTGACGCCGCGCTGTCGGCGACGCCCGTCACGCTGGCTTCCGGTGTGGCGAACACGGCCCTGCGTGGCGTCGCGTTCACCCCGGCCGCATCGGTCGCGGGGCCTGTGATCACGGGACAGCCGCAGGACACGACGGTCGCGACGGGTGGTTCGGCGACGTTGAGTGTCACCGCCAGCGGCACGGGACCGCTGTCCTACCAGTGGTACTCAGGAACCTCAGGCGACACCGCCAATCCGATCTCCGGCGCGACCGGTGCCTCGTATACGACGCCGGGACTGACCGCCACCATGACATTCTGGGTGCGCGTGAGCGGACCGGGCGGCAGCGCGGACAGTACAACCGCGACAGTGACCGTCAACAACACCCCGAACACAGCGCCCAGCATCACCCCGGCTCCGGTCGAGGCGCTGGCGCTGACGCTCGGTGACCCGGACAACCCGCCGGCCCTGCGCACCGTCAACGTCAACGACGCTGAGACACCGGCTGACGGGCTGACCGTCACGGTCGAGTCCAGCAACACGGCTGTCGCCGCCGGCGGCACGACGGGCACGGGATCGACCAGAACCCTGACGGTCACCCCCGCTGGCGTCGGCCACGCCACGCTGACGGTCACCGTGTCTGACGGCGCGCTGAGCGCGACGACGACGTTCCCGGTCGCGGTGTCTGGCGTTCTACCCGTGGGCACGCGTAACCATTACGGGGCAAGCGATGCCAGCACCGCCATCGATCTCGGCGACGGCACGATGCTCGTGGCTGACGATGAGACCAATGTGCTACGCCGTTACGATCGCGTGCACTCGCGGTACCCCCTGGAGGTCTTTGATCTGCGTGCCGCGGGCCTGGCCCTGCGCGACAGCAATGTGACGCGCGAAATCGACATCGAAGCGTCGGCGCGCCTGGGGAACACGGTCTTCTGGGTCGGCTCGCACGGGCAGAACTCGTCGGGCAACACCCGGCTCAACCGGCAAGAGTTCTTTACCACCAACCTCTCCGGCACCACGGTGAGCCTCGGCGGCAGCTACCAGTTGCTGCGCGATGACCTAATCGCCTGGGATCAGTCCAATGGCGACAGTCTCGGCCTCGCCGCCGCGGCGACCCGCGCGCCTGAGGCGAATCCGGCCGGCTTCAACATCGAGGGCGCCGAGTTCACCACCGACGGCTCAAGCCTGCTGCTCGGCTTCCGTGGACCACTGAGCGCTGACAGCAAAGCGATCGTCGTTCCGCTGACGAACCCGGCCGCTCTTGTCGCTGGCAACCCGACGACCGGGGTGACCGCGAGCTTTGGTACGCCACTGCTTTGGGACCTCGGCGGCCGCGGCGTGCGCGAGATTCGCCGCAACAGCACCGGGCAGTACCTCATCATCGCCGGGCCGACCGACGCCGGAACCGGCGCCGCCGGCGAATACCGCTTCTACAGCTGGGACGGTAACCCGGCCAGCCAGCCGCTGCTGCGCGCCGGATCGCTGGACGCCGTTGCCGGGCCTGGCAAGCCGGAATCCATGGTGGACGTTCCCAGCCCGCTGACGAACGCCTCAACCGTGCAGGTGCTGACCGACGCTGGCGACACGGTATTCTACGGCGACGGCATCATCGCGAAGGAACTCGCGCCGGTGCTGCGCAAGTCCACCAGCGCAACGGTTTCCGTGGGTGCCGCGCCCGCCTGCCTCGGCAGCGTGGCCAGCATCGGCTCGGTGCAAGGCGCCATGGAGACCAGCCCGGTCAACGGGCAGACCGTGGCGGTCCGCGGCACGGTCGTGGGCGATCACGAGGGCGCATCGCCGGCCCTGCGTGGCTTCTACTTGCAGGACACCGGAGACGGAACGTCACTGACTTCCGACGGCATCTTCGTTTTCACGGGCGGGGCCAACCTCGTCTCGCTCGGTGATGTCGTTGAGGTCACGGGCGCGGTCTCGGAGTTCCAGGGACAGACGCAAATCACCACTAGCGCCAGTGGCGTATCTCCTTGCGGCACCTCAGGTTCGGTGAACCCAGTCAACGTGACGCTGCCAGTCTCGTCGCCAGAAGTCCTGGAACGCTACGAGGGCATGCTGATCCGCGTGAACCAGACGCTGACCGTGACCGAGCACTTCCAGCTCGGCCGCTTCGGCCAGGTCGTGGTGTCCTCAGGTAGCCGGCTGCGCCAGCCCACGTCAGACATCCGCGCCACCGACACGGCAGCCGTCGTCGCGGCACAGGCCGCTAACAACCGCAACCGGCTCATCATCGATGACTCGCTGCAGAGCCAGAACCCCGACCCGATCGTGTGGGCCCGTGGTGGGCAACCGCTTTCGGCCAGCAACACGCTGCGCGGTGGCGACACCGTGACCAACCCGGTTGGCGTGCTGACCTACACGTGGGGCGGAAACGCGGCCAGCGGCAACGCATACCGGCTGCGCCCGCTAGGCGCGCTCGGTGGCTCAGCGGTCTTCGACGAGGCCAACCCGCGTCCCGCCACCGTTCCGGACACGGGTTCCGGCCCGGTCAAGGTGGCCAGCGCCAACCTGCTCAACTTCTTCAACACCTTTACGGGCTGCACCCTTGGTACTCAAGGAGCAGTCACCGAGTGCCGTGGCGCCAGCGACACCACGGAGTATCAGCGGCAGCTCGCCAAAGAGGTGGCGTCCCTTCGCTTCCTGAACGCCGATGTCATCGGTTACATGGAAATGGAAAACGACGGCTACGGACCGTCCAGCGCGGTTCAGGCGCTCGTCAACGCCCTAAACGCGGCTGACGGCCCAGGCACGTGGTCGTTTGTGGACGCTGACGCCGCCACCGGTGTCATCGACGTCGCCGGAACGGATGCCATCAAGACCGGCATCATCTACCGCACGGCAGCCGTGCAGCCCGTCGCCGGCGCGACGTTCGTCAACCAGAACGCCATCTACGAACGGCGTCCCGTGGCCCAGACGTTCGTCACCCCAGCCGGGGCACGGTTCACCGTGGTGGGCAACCACTTCAAGTCCAAGGGCTCCTGCCCGGCCAGTGGTCCCGACGCCGATCAGGGCGACGGTCAAAGCTGCTGGAACCCACGCCGCACCGCCCAGGCCATCGAGCTCGCCCGCTGGATCGGCGAGGTCGTCGTGCCAGCGGCCGGTGACCCGGACGTGATGATCGTGGGCGACTTGAACTCCTACGCCGGTGAAGACCCGATCGCGGCCCTCGAAAACGCCGGTTATGTCAACCTTGTCAAGGCATTCCACGGTTCCTCGGCTTACTCTTACGTGTTTGACGGGCAGTGGGGTTACCTCGACTACGTGATGTCCTCAGCCTCGCTGACCGCTCAGGTCACCGGCGCGGCCGACGCGCACCACAACGCCGACGAACCGTCTGTCTTGGACTATCTGACCGACTTCAAGAGCCCGGGGCAGATCGTCTCGCTCTACGCTCCTGACCGGTTCCGCACGAGCGACCACGACCCCGTGGTGGCCGGGCTCGACCTTGGTGTCGCGGCATCGATCTCGGGCACGCCGCCGGCCGGTGTGGTCGGGGATCCGTACCTGTTCTCTTTCACCCTCGGTGGCACGGGACTGGTCACGACCTCGGTCGCCTCTGGCACGCTGCCGCCAGGGGTGAGTTTGACGGCCAACGGTTCCCTGACCGGAACCCCCACGGCGGCAGGCACTTTCGCGTTCACCGTGTCGGCGTCGAACGCGTTCGGCTCGGCGTCAGTGCCCGTAACGGTTACCGTGGCCCGAGGCGTGTCCGCCGTGACGGTCGCGGTTTCCCCGAACCCTGTGCTGACCGGCAACCCGGTCACGCTGACCGCTTCGGTAACGGCGCCGGTCGCACCGACCGGAACCGTCACGTACTTCGACGGGGCCACTTCCCTAGGCGCCGTCGCGGTGGGGGCTCCCCTCAGCGTGACATTGCCGGTGGGATCACACTCGATAACGGCGGCTTACTCGGGTGACACGTCGCTCAATCCGTCCACATCGGATGCTGTCGTCCTGGCCGTGATCGACGGTGTGACCCTGGGCGACACGTTGCCGGACGGCACGGTCGGCTCGCCTTATGCGGCAACGGTTCCGTTCACGGGCGGTCAGCCGGTGACGTTTACGATCACCGCCGGTGCTTTGCCGCCAGGGCTGACGCTGTCGTCCTCGGGTTCGATCACGGGTGTGCCCACGACGGCTGGCGGTTTCGCCTTCACCATCAAGGCCACCAACCCCGTGAGCACGGCATCGCAGGCTTATGCGGTGACCATCGCCAAGGCGGCGACCACGACCGTGGTGACGTCCTCGGCTAGCCCGTCGATCGTTGGCGGCGCGGTGCGTTTCACCGCAACGGTTTCCGGTCCGCTCACGCCGGGTGGGACGGTCCAGTTCACGGTCGATGGCGCACCCGTCGGTGGGCCGGTCACCCTAAGCGGTGGGGTCGCCGTGAGCAGCCCCATCGCGACCCTGTCGACCGGAGCACACAGCGTCAAGGCCGTGTATTCCGGCAGCGGATCGTTCCTGGGCAGTGAAGGCACCTTCACCCAGATCGTCCACTATGCAGTGAAGCTCACGTCACCTGCTCCCGGAGCCCGGTTCACCGCTGGCTCCATCGTGCCGGTGAGCTTCCAGCTGACTGACGCCGCGGGCAACCCGATCCCGGTCGGGGAGTCGATTCTGCTCGTCGTATCCGGCCGGGTCACCGTGTCGGCGAGTGGAGCACAGTCGTTGCCAGCGGTCCGCCCGCTCTACGACCCGTTCTCCCGTTCGTTCGTCCTGCCGTGGTTCACCACACCGAAGTTCCTCGGCGGGGCGACCGGCCCGGTAACCATCACGATCGCGGTCACCCACCCGGGAACCGCCGCACAGACCCAAACCGTGAGCATCACGCTCACCTGATACTCCCGGCCGGCCGCGACGCTCACGCCAAGCGCGGTAGATGCGGGCAACTATGCGGTGGCTGGGCGCTTCACGTGCCCGGCCCACCCGCAGGTCAGCACACCTTCGCCAACCCCCTTTGCTCTGCACCCATCGGGGCACAAATATGCAGCGTGCCGCGTCTCTATAGGTGCAAAGCAAAGGGGGTTTTCACACCTACCTCCACCTGGGCCGCTAGTGATCGCTTAACGCGGAGCCTCGGCGCATAACTCCAGCGGAGTTCGGCCAAGGGCGAAGGTGTGGGGCGCCAGGCTCGGATGAGCAGGTAGCGTTCGGCGCGTGACTCAAGATGTGCTGCGCCCGGCCCTGCTCAAAGAAGGCGACAACGTCGCCCTGATCTCACCGTCGGGTCCCGTGCCTCACGACCGCATTGAGGCGGCGGTCAGTGTGCTGAGCGGCTGGGGGCTGCGGCCGCACGTTTTCCCGAACGCGCGCGGCAATCACCGCTACTTCTCGGGGCTTGATGAGGCGAGGCTCGCCGACCTCAACACCGCCATCAGGGACGCCAGCATTCGGGCGATTTGGTGCCTGCGCGGTGGCTATGGCATGCAGCGCATCGTGGATGACGTGGATTTCGCCACGCTCAAAGCCGATCCCAAGCTCGTCATCGGGTTCTCCGACATCACGGCTTTGCATTTCGCCCTGTGGCAACGGCTCCGCCTGGTGAGCGTGCACGGTCCGGTCGCGGCGCAGTTTGATAAGGGCGCGGACTCCCTGACGGCTCGCGCGGCCAAGCATGCCGTGATGTCGGGCGAGCCCGTTGTGCTGACAGTTGACCCGGCCGAAGCCTCCGCTCCGGCTAGGACGGAAGGCACCGCCTCGGGACCGCTCCTCGGTGGCAACCTATCGCTTATCGCCGCCTCGACGGGGACGCAGGACATGCCTAGTCTCGCCGGAACCGTTGTGTTGCTTGAGGAAGTGGACGAGCCGCACTACAAAGTGGACCGGATGCTCAACCACCTGTGCCGGGCAGGCGCCTTCGAAGGCGTCGCGGGATTCGCCGTCGGGCAGTTCACGAACTGTCCCGAAGCGGCCGACATCATCTTGGATCGCCTCGGGCACCTGGGCGTGCCGATCCTCGGGGGTCTGCCGATCGGGCACGGCGATCAGCACTACGCCGTCCCGCACGGCAGCATGTCCACCCTGGACGTCGCGTCCTCGACGCTGACCGTCAGCCCGGTGACAGGCTGACGCGCCTTGTTGCAAAATGCTGGCAATAAGGGAACACTTCCTGCGTGGGGCCCAGTATCGAGATCGAGGTGTTGCTGCTCTCCGAGCGGGACGGCTGTCTGAACTACCGTGCTGTCCGGGAAATCCTGCCGGCCTTCGTGCACCCCGACGATGCCGCGCGGCAACTGGCCGGGCTAACCACGTGCACGTCCGGCGGGCTGCTGCACTCGACCTCGTGGCGGCCTGTCAGTGGCGGCATCGTCCTCACCTATGCGGCGGTTCCAGACCTGCACCCTGAGCGGGGAGCGACCCCGGTTCAGGTCGATGCGATGGCCTGCGCGGGTCATCCTCTTGCACCAAGTCCGGAGCATGTCGAGCTTGACGCGGTGGCCGCACACGCGTGCCGGCACTTGGCCCTGCTTCAGCAAACCGATGAACAGGTCATGTGCGCGGCCACTCAGCTGCCGGCTTTCTGGCAGCTGATCGCCAAACTGCTTCCCGGCACTGCGGGAGCGCTTACGCCGGTGCGCCTAGGCGGTTAGCCGAGGTAGCCGCCCATAGACGCGAAGTATTCGAGGGCGGGCAGGCGAGTGCCGTCCTCGGTGCGGACCTCGGTGATGGCCAGGCCGTGGTTGTGGCCGCGGCGGGCGTCGGCTCCGGCGACGATGACAACGCCATCGCGTTCCCTGATGAAGACGCGCCCCGGAGTGCCGCCGTAGCGGCGGTCAGAAACGCGAGCTTTGGTCACGCGCAGCTTCTGTCCATTGTGGATGGTGAACGCGTTGGGGTAGGGGTCTGACTGTGCCCGCACCAGGCGTTCGATCTCCTCGGCCGGCCACGTCCAGTCGATGCGGCTGTCTTCGACCGACCGCTTGTGGAAGAAGCTCGCCTTCGCCCGGTCCTGCTTGGCCCAGTCGGTGCGGCCGGACTGGATCTGGGCCAGCCCTTCGATCGTGATCGGCCCGAACATCTTGACGGTCTTATGGAACAGGTCGGTGGTGGTGTCCGTGTCCTCGACCGGGACGGCCCACTGCAAGACGATGTCACCGGCGTCGAGGTCGCCATCCATCATGTGCGCGGTGACGCCGACTTCCTTCTCGCCGTTGATGAGTGCCCAGAGCAGCGGGGCGAATCCGGCGTAGGCGGGCAGCAGCGAGTCGTGCACATTGAGCGTGCCCAGCCGGGCGGCCGTGAAGATCTCCGGTGGGATCCAGGTGCGCCAGTTTGTTGCCACGATCACATCGGCTTTGGCGGCAACGACGTGTGAAGTGAGCTCATCGTCGGGCCGGTTCTTGATGACCACTGGAACACCATGCTGAGCTGCGAGATCGGCGACCGAGTCGTCCCAGATTTTCTCATATGCGTGATCACTCTTGGGATGGGTGACGACGAGAACGACCTCGTGCGCCGACTCCAGCAGAGCCTGAAGTGTTCTATGACCCCAGGTCTGATAGCCCATTAGGACGACGCGCATGAATTTCTCCTTCGAAGTGGACGGCTGGGCTTGACTAGTTAAGCAAGGCAACCCTAAGTTAAGCAAGCCTAACCTAAACCGACGTGTGTGGATGTGGGGAGAAACCCAGTGACGGACCAGATTTTTGATCTCGCCGGAATTGGTTTCGGCCCCTCGAATCTGGCCCTCGCCATCGCCGTCAGCGAGCTGGAGACGTCCGATAACCCGGTCAGCGCGGTTTTCCTTGAGCGCCAAGAACAATTTGGCTGGCATCGCGGCATGCTGCTGGAGAACGCGACGATGCAGGTCTCGTTTCTCAAAGACCTGGTGACTTTGCGCAATCCCGTTAGCCCCTTCAGCTTTCTGTCCTATCTGCACGAACAAGGCCGGCTGCTCGATTTCATCAACCACAAGAGCCTTTTCCCATTGCGCATCGAGTTTCACGACTACCTCGAATGGGCGGCGGCGCAGGTGCGGCACCTGGTGCGGTATAGCCACGAGGCCGTAGACGTCTTCCTGACCGGTGATCACTTTGAGGTGATCGTTCAGGGGCCGCGGACCGCTGAGGTCATTAAGGCGCGCAACCTCGTCTTCGCCACCGGGCTGCAGCCGTGCTTCCCCGACGGGATCACCGGATCGGCCCGGATCTGGCACAGCGGCGAGTTGCTCTCCAAAGTGGACACGCTTTCGGGAGTACCGGCTGGATTTGTGGTCGCGGGGTCCGGGCAAAGCGCGGCGGAAGTCACCTCGTTCCTGCATGACCGGTTCCGGCAGGCCGATATCGCCGCGGTCTTCGGCCGGTACGGCTACAGCCCGGCCGACGACAGCCCGTTCGCTAACCGGATCTTCGACCCGGCGGCCGTGGACGACTTCTTCCACGCGCCACAGGAAATCAAAGAACTGATGACGGCCTACCACCGCAACACGAACTACTCGGTCGTCGACATGGATCTCATCAACGAGCTCTATCGCCTGTCGTACCAAGAAAAAGTGCTCGGCGTGCAACGGCTGCACCTGCACAACATGTCCCGGCTCATCGAAGCCGAGGAGCAGGAAGGTGGCGTGCGGGCGACTGTCGAGTCGCTCCTGACCGGCGAAAAGCGTTACCTGGACGCCGATGTGCTGGTCTGCGCGACCGGCTACCGTCCCGCCGACCCGGGCCCGGTGTTAGGGACCGTTGCCGGGCAGTTGCGCCGCGACGAGAACGGGCGGCTCAAAGTTGGCCGCGACTACCGGCTTCAGCCGCGCACAGACATGGCGCCCGGCATCTACTTGCAAGGGGGAACCGAGCACACGCACGGCATCACCTCCTCGCTGCTTTCCAACACAGCGGTGCGCGCGGGTGAGATCCTGCAGTCCATCCGCTCGCTCGTGCCGTCGCGCTAAGCGCCGAAAACGTTCCCTGGTAAGGAGAGTTCCCTCATGCTGCCGCTAACCAGCGCGCAGGCCGAAGTCTGGCTGGCCATGCAGATGGAGCCGGGCACGACCGCCTTCGATCTCGTCTTCTACATAGACCTGGACGGAAAGCTGGACGCGTCTCGGCTGACGGCGGCGATCCGGCGGACCGTTGACGAGACGGGGTGCCTGCACGCGCGGTTCGTCATGCACGGCGATGAGCCCCGCCAGTTCGCGGAACCGTTCGAGGACTGGCCGTTGCCGGTGGTGGACTTGTCGGGGGACGACGACGCACTGGCCGCGGCGGACCGCTGGATGGCACAGGAGCGCACACGACGATTCGGCACCGGTCCTATGTTCGTCCAAGCACTGCTGCGCGTCGGGCCGCAAAGAGTGCTGTGGTATCAGCGTTTCCACCATCTCGTCATCGACGGCTACGGCATCGTGTTGTTCAGCCAGCGGGTCGCGCGACACTACGCTGGTGAGACTGTGCCGGCGGTGGACTGGTCGCTGGAGCGGCTAACGAAAACAGAGCCGCAAACGCCTGCCAGCAAACAGTTCTGGCAGGAGAAGTTCGCTACCCTCCCCGCACCCGCGACCGTCATCGCGCGCGGCCCGTCGCCCGCGCGGGAAACGATCCGCCACACCGTGCGCCTGCACGACCTGGACCATCCGCAGCGGCACCGGCTGGCGCTCGCGGCCGCGGCGGCCTACACCCACCGGATCACCGGTGCGGCCGATCTGGCTCTGGCACTGCCTGTCACCGCCCGAACCCGGTACCAGCGAACGGTTCCGGGCATGCTGGCAAACGTCGTGCCGCTGCGCTTGACGGTCCGTCCGGAGCACACGGCCGCCGATCTTCTGGGACAGGTCGCCCGAAGCTACCGTGAACTGGCAGTCCACGGCCGCCACTTCACCGTGCGCGACCTCAAACTCCAAGGTGGACTCGCCGCGATCACGGGGCCAGCGGTGAACATCATGCCGTTCGGTCAGCGGGTGCCGGTCGGCGAGTGCCCTGGCCCGGTCGAGGTTTTGTCGCACGGGCCGGTCGCCGACCTGTCGCTAGTGGTGCAAGACGACCCGGAATCTGGTGTGCTGCGGGCCGACTTCGACGCCGACGCCGCCCAGATCACGGCTGAAGAGCTGCGGTGCCACGCGGAACGCTATGTGACGCTGTTGCGTGCCATGGCGAGCGATCCCGATGCGCCGATCGCCAGCTTTGACTTGCACGACACCTCGCGAGTGCTTAGCTTTGCCGCCGATGCGCAGCCGGTAGCCGGGCTTTCGTGGCCGGAGGCGTTCGAAGCGCAAGTGCGCCGTACGCCTGACGCGGTCGCCGTGGTGTGTGAGGACGAGCAGCTGTCCTATGCGGAGCTAAACGCCGCTGCCAACCGGCTGGCGCACCAGCTCATCGCCGAAGGGGCCGGTCCCGGCGAGGTCATCGGCATCGCGGTGCCGCGCACGGCGGAGATGACGATCGCCATGCTCGGTGTGCTGAAGACCGGTGCCGCGTACCTGCCGCTGGATCTGGAACTCCCAGCTGACCGCATCGCGTTCATGCTCGAAGACAGCGGGGCCAAAACCGTGGTGCGCGAAGCTATCGCCACGTCCACTTGGGACAGCGGCGATCCGGTGCGCCCGCCGCTGACCCTCGATCTTCCCGCCTATGTCATCTACACCTCGGGATCGACCGGCAAACCCAAGGGCGCGGTGCTCAGCCACGACGGCATCATGAGCCTCGTGCTCACGGCGGTCAACCGGCTCGGGGTCTCGGGCGCGAGCCGGGTCGCGCAGTTCGCCTCGATCGGTTTTGACGTCGCGGTTTTTGACACCTGCATGGCGTTGTGCACCGGCGCGGCCCTCGTCATCGTGCCCAGCCACCGGCGGGTCGCCGACGAGACGCTGACGTCCTATCTCACCGGTCACGGCGTGACACACATGATTTTGCCCCCATCGCTCGTGAGCGCACTGCCGGAACACGCCGAGCTTCCCGAAGGTGCCGTGCTCGTCGTCGGGACCGAAACCGTGCCCTACGAACTGATCGCGCGCTGGGGCAAGCGGCTGCGAGTCGTCGTGGCCTACGGACTGACCGAAGCGACCGTCAACTCGACCTTCTGGGCGGCAGCGCAGGACTGGGCCGGCCCGGTGCCCATCGGCGTTCCCGACCCCAACACCACTTGCTACGTGCTCGACACGGCCCTGCGGCCGGTAGCGCCAGGCATTACCGGCGAACTCTACGTCGGCGGCCGTGGCCTGGCCCTCGGCTATCACGGCCGCGCGGGCCTGACCGCTGAACGGTTTCTGCCCGACCCGTTCGGCCCACCCGGCAGCCGCATGTACCGCACGGGCGACAAAACCCGCTGGCGCCACGACGGCAACCTCGATTTCCTCGGGCGCAGCGATCAGCAGATCAAAATCCGCGGGTACCGGGTAGAGCCCGCCGAAATCGAGAGCGTCCTGATGGCACACGCCAGCATCGCCCAGGCGGCGGTGGTGCTCGACGCCGGAAAGCGCCTCGTCGCCTACGTAGCAACGGTTCCCGGCGTGGACGTGCCGTCAGATCTGCGCGAGTACGTCGCTGAAGCGCTCCCGGCCTACATGGTGCCAGCGATCGTTGTGCCGCTTGATGGCCCGCTTCCCCTGACCGCCAACGGAAAGCTCGACCGGGCGGCGCTGCCCGCGCCCGACTGGGCGGGTCTCACGTCAGGCTCGGTGCCAGCGTCCGAAGTGGAGCGACAGCTCACGGGCATCATGGCTGACCTGCTGAAGTTGCCAGCCGTTGGTGTGCACGACAGCTTCTTCAGCCTCGGCGGTGACAGCATCAGCGCCGTCGCACTGGTGAACCGTGCTCGCCAAGCCGGCCTGACGTTCAGCGTGCGGGACGTGTTTGACCGCGCGACCGTGGCCGGCCTGGCCGAAGTCGCGACGGCACCAGGCAAAGCCGTGCACCAAAGCGATCCCGGTCCGGTCGACCTGACCCCGGTCATGCGAACGTTCATCGAACGCGGTGGCGTCAGCGAAGGTTTCACCCAGAGCCTGACCGTCGCGGTGCCTGGCGTGTCCCGGGACCGGATCGCCGGAGCGCTCCAGCGGCTCGCCGAGCACCACGATATGCTGCGGTCGCGGTTCGTTCACGACACTCTCACCGTGCTGGCGGACGCTACGCCGGTTGACATCGCTATCAGCGATGAGCTTCAGGCCGCCGATCCTGACCCGGCCAGTGGCCTGATGCTCAGTGCTGTTTACAGCCCACGGCTCGAAGCGGTCCGTCTCGTGGTGCATCACTTCGCCGTGGACGCCGTGTCCTGGCACATCCTGCTCAGCGACTTCGCCGCTGCCCTGGACGGACAGCCGCTGCCGCCCGTGCCCATGTCGTTCCGCCAGTGGGCCGCCTCGCGCACTTTAGACCCCGCTTGGGGGGAAATCCCGTTCTGGGAGCAGATGCTCAACCGTCCACACCGGACCCTCGGTTCGTTCGCCGCGACCGTTAGCACGGTTCGTTCGCTCACGGTCTCGCTGCCCGAGGACAGCTCGGCCTTCCTGCTGCAAACGCTGCCCACCTCGGCCGGGGCTAACATTCCGGAGATCCTGCTCGCCGCGCTAGCCCAGGCGTGGGAAGCACCGCTGCTCGTGGACGTCGAAACCCATGGACGGCAAGGAAAAGCCGACCTGAGCCGGACCGTTGGCTGGTTCACCAGCATCCACCCCGTGCTCGTGGACACCGGCCGGGCGTCGGGCTGGCGGGCCGTCAAGCAGGTCCGTGAACAAATGCGGCGCGTGCCAGGCGATGGTCTCGGCTATGGCGTGCTGCGCGATCGTCTGCCCCAGGCGCAAGCCACCGTCCTGTTCAACTATCTTGGCCGTCTGCCCGGCGGTCAGCAGAACTTCAGCGCTGGCAAGCATCCGCGGACTCCCGTCACGCATGCGCTGGAAATCAATGCCGCTGTGCACGACGGATGCCTTAGCGCCCAGATCTCCTGGCCAGGCGACGCGATCGCCGAACACGAGGTAGCGGAGGTCGCCTCGCGCTGGTTGCGGCACCTGGACAGTCTCATCGAGACGGCCAGAGCGGAACTGTCCGTGAACGTGAGCGAAGTGTTGCCTGTGACGCCGCTGCAGGAAGGATTCTTCTTCCACGCCGCACTGCAACCCTCCACAGCGGACAGTTATCAGCAGCAGCAAATCGTTTCGCTACACGGCCCGGTCGATGGCGCCGCGATACACCGCGCGCTCCAAACGGTGGCCGACCGGCACGCTCCGCTGCGGGCGTCGTTCCGCCAGCGCGACAACGGCCAGATCGTGCAGGACATCGCCGTCACGGCACCGGTTGAGTGGACCGAACTCGCCGCCGGGGATCCGCACGAATTCGCTGTCCAGCAACGCAATCGCGCCTTCGACCTGAGCACGGCACCGCTTCTGCGCGGCGCGCTCGTGCGCGGCGGCGGACAGTCCAGCTGGCTCATCCTGACGCTGCACCACATCATCGCCGACGGATGGTCGGTTCCCTTGATCCTGAAGGAAATCATGACAGGCCACACCCCACCGGTCACACCGCATCGCGACTATCTGGCGTGGCTCGGCCAGCGCGACCACGAGGCGGCGAAGCAGGCGTGGACGGAGGTTCTCGCCGGCGCCAGCCCGGCCCTCATCGCCGCGTTAGCCGAATCGCCCGCTGAACCGGAGCAGATCATCGTCGCGCTGTCCGAAGAGGACACCGCCGCGATCACCGCTAGAGCCCGTGCCCACGGCGTCACCATGAGCACCGTCGTGCAGGCGGCTTGGGCGACCGTGCTCGGACAGTTCCTCGGCCGCTGCGACATCGTCTTTGGCACCACCGTTTCCGGCCGTGAAGCGCCCGTGCCCGGCATCGAAACCATGGTGGGGCTGTTCGCGAACACCCTGCCGGTGCGGGTTTCCTGGACGCCGGACGCCACCGCTCTAGACGTCGTGACAGCGCTTCAGCGCCAGCAGGCCGGGCTCCTTGAGTACCAGCATGTTGGGCTGGGTGAGTTGCAACGGCTGGCTGGGCAGGGCGACCTGTTTGACACCATGCTCATCTTCGAGAATTACCCGTGGGAGCCCGAGCTGGCCAGCGCCAGTGGGCAGCTGCGTGTCACCGGGGTGGAGTTCTTCGGCGAGGGCCACTATGCCCTCGCGGTGCTGGCGGTCCCGCTGGAGCACCTGGAGCTGCACCTCAAGTTCGACGCACACCGGCTTGATGCGGCGACGGTTTCCGCTCTCGGTGACGCGATGCTGGCCACGCTCAGGGGTTTCGCCGCCGATCCCGGGCAGCCCGTGACCGGGTTCGCCGGGCCGTCGCGTGCCCATACCGACTCGCTGTTGCCAGAGCTTGTTGCCGCTCAAGCTCAGCTGACACCGCAAGCTCCGGCCGTCATCGCCGGTGATCGCATCCTGTCCTATGCGGATCTCCTGGCGCTCGCCGGATCCATCGCCGCCAAGCTGACTTCGCTAGGTGCGGGGCCGGAAACGTTTATCGTCATTGAGCTTGCCCGGTCGCCGGAGTTCATCGCCGCGCTGCTCGGCGTCCACCGCGCCGGGGCGGCCTATGTTCCCGTTGATCCGGCATATCCGGCCGGCCGGATCGCCTACCTTATCGCGGACTCCGGTGCGGCTATCACCATCGACCGCGCGTTCCTCGCCGATCTGCCGCCCGCGACACAGGACAGTCCAGTGATCGCGCCGTCAAGCGCGGCCTACGTGCTCTACACCTCCGGCTCAACGGGGCGGCCCAAGGGCGTCGTCGTCAGCCATAGTGCCATCGCCGCACAACTAGCGTGGATGCGCGACACGTTCCCCATCGAAGCGTCAGACCGGGTGCTGCACCAGCTTTCAGGCAGCTTCGACCCCTCGCTCGTGGAAATCTTCTGGCCGCTAACGTCAGGTGCCGCTGTCGTCATCGCCGATGACAACCAAGACCCGGCCTATCTCAGCGGCCTCATCCGCCGCGAAAGCGTTACCGGGATGGTGATCGCCGCGCCGATGCTGGGTGCTTTCGCCGGCTACCTGGAGACCGCGGGCGACCCCACGTCCGTGGCCAGCCTGCGTCACGTGCTCGCCGGGGGAGAGGCACTGTCAGCCGGCGCTGCCCGGAGCTGGCAATCGCTTACGGGACAAGCGGTCTACAACATGTACGGCCCGACCGAGACCGCTGTTCAGGTGACGAGCTGGCGATATGACGGCGAGTCTCAGGCTGTGCCCATCGGGCGTCCTGTGTGGAACACGAGGCTTTATCTGCTCGACGAACAGCTGCGCCCGGTGCCAGCCGGTCAGCCTGGCGAGATCTACGTCGCTGGTCTTCAACTCGCCCGGGGGTACGCCGAACGCCCGTCCCTTACCGCCCAGCGTTTCGTGGCCGACCCGTTCGGCCCGGCGGGCAGCCGCATGTACCGCACCGGCGACCTCGCCGTGGCCACCGCCGACGGCGTGCTCACCTACGCCGGCCGCACCGACACTCAGCTGAAAGTGCGCGGCAACCGCATCGAGCCCGGCGAGATCGAAGCACTGCTCAACGCCATGGCGGGAGTCACCGCATCGGCCGTGACCGTCCACACCGGACAGATGGGCGCTCAACGTCTGATAGCGCACGTGTGCGGAACCGCTGACACCGCTTTCGTCATAGACGCCCTGCGCGCACAACTCCCCGCAGCGCTCGTGCCCGCAGACATCATCGTGCATGACACCCTGCCGCTGACCCCGCACGGCAAACTCGACCGCGCCGCCCTCACGTCCACTGTTCCCGCGGCACCCGCGCTTACCGCCGCAGCGTCTAGTGATGCTGCGCAATTGCTCGCTGAGATTTTCAGTGACGTGCTGGGCGTGGACGCGAGCGTCGATGATGACTTCTTCGCGCTGGGCGGGGACAGCATCTTGTCGATTAGCGTTTCCAGCAAGGCGCGCAGCGCCGGGCTGGAAGTCAGCCCTAAGGACGTGTTCGACCACAGGACTCCGGCGGCGCTGGCCGCTAACGGCACAGTGACGCAGCAGATCCAGGGCGACCCAGACAGCATCGGTGACGTCGCCTTGCTGCCCGTCGTGCACGGGTTGCGGGAGCGCGGCGGGGAGATCGGCACGTTCGCCTTGCCGATGCTGCTCAACACACCAGCGGGGCTCACGGCTGAACGGCTGACTCAAGTCCTGCAGAAGGTCATCGACCACCACGACGCGCTGAGGCTGAAACTGACCCGCATCGCCGGGCTGCTGTGGTCACTGCAAGCACGGCCACCCGGAACCGTTGCGGCAGCGTCACTCCTGAGCTGTGTTCAGGGGATCGATCGCGACCGCATCACGGCCGAGTCGACCGCAGCCGCGACACGCCTCGATCCCGACAACGGCACGATGGTGCAAGCGGTGTGGTTCGAGGGCGCGACCGGGCAACCGGGGCGGCTTCTGCTCACGGTGCATCATCTCGCCGTCGACGGCGTGTCCTGGCGGATTCTCTTCGAGGACTTGGCAGCCGCCTGGGCCGGTCAGCCGCTGCTTCCCGTGCCGACGTCGTTGCGCTCCTTCACCCGGACCGCCATGCAACAAGCCGCCGCACCAGCCCGGCTCAACGAGCTGACGCACTGGGCTGACACGCTTCAGCCCGGCGGAGAGCTGATCGAAGGCCCCGTCACGCACGGCACCGTGGGCAACGCCAAACGGCACAGCATCACGCTGTCCATTGCCGACACCGTGGCCGTGCTCACCAGCGCGCCGCAAGCGGTCCATGGCGATGTCACCGATGTGCTCCTGACCGCTCTGCATCGCGCCGTGGACAAAGGTGACCTGCTCATCGACATCGAGCGGCACGGCCGCCTTCCCGCCGCGGGACAGGACCTTTCGCGGACCGTCGGCTGGTTCACCTCCGTGCATCCGGTCCGGCTGCCCGCCCCCACGGAAAGCTCCCTGGAAACCCTGCGGTCCGTCAAGGACGCGGTCCGCCAAGCCGCGGACAACGGATTTGGCTACGGTCTGCTGCGTCATGTCAACGCCCAGACCGCGCCGATGCTCAGCCGTCTGGCTTCGGCCCAGGTGCTGTTCAACTACTTCGGGCGGATGCCGGGCGCGCTAGAGCACGACTGGGCGCCCGCACCAGAATCCGGCGCCGTGAACGTGCTGCCCGACGGTCAGCTCACGTTGCCCTACCTGTTGCAAGTGGACGCCGTTGCCGAGGAGACGCCGCAAGGTCCACGGCTAAGCGCCACCTTCACCTGGTCTGGCCCCTCGCTCACGGAACCCGAAGTGCTCGCGATAGCGGACCGGTTCGCCGTCGAGCTGAAAACCCTTGCCGCGGTGGCGAAAACAGCCCGGCCCCGGCTCACACCCTCGGACCTGACAGCGATCACGCTGACCCAGCCTGAGATTGACAGCCTCGGTGAGCACATCGAGGACATCTGGCCGCTGAGCCCGTTGCAGGAAGGTCTCTTCTTCCACTCCAGCTATGACACCGGTGGTGTGGATGTCTATACGGCGCAGGCGAGTTTCGCTTTCGCGGAACGGATCGACGTCGCACGCCTGGAACACGCGGTGCGGGTGTTGCTGCAACGCAACCCGAGTCTGCGCGCTGGGTTCACCGGTGACGGCGTCAGCCGGCCGGTGCAGTTTGTCGAGCAGGGGCGGGCCTACGGAGTACCCATTATTGAAGTGGAAGATGACACCGAGATCGACCGGTTGCTGCGCGCGGACCGGGAGGAGCGGTTTGATCTCGCGAAGCCGCCCCTGTTCCGGATGAAGGTGCTCAGGCTTCCCGGCGGTGACCGGCTCGTCATCACGCATCACCTCATTCTGTGGGACGGCTGGTCGGAGGGGCTGTTCCTGGAGCAGCTGTTTACCTTATACCGCAACGGTGGCGACGTCTCAGGACTGCCGCAGGCACTGTCCTATGGCGACTATCTGCGATGGCTGGGCCAGCGTGACGCGGACGAGTCGGCTCGCGTCTGGCAGGAAGCACTTCGCGGCCTGGCGGAACCAGCGCTAGTCGGACCACCCGGGCAGCAGCTCGAACCGGTTATCCCGCAACAGGTCCGGGCCGAGTTGAGCCCCGAGCTGAGCAGCCGTTTGCGCGAAGAGACGCGGCGGCAAGGGCTAACCGTCAACACGATCGTTTCGGCGGCGTGGGCCCTGGTGCTGTCGAACATCACCGGGCGCAGCGACATCGTTTTCGGCACACCGGTCGCGGGCCGCCCGGCCGATCTGCCCGGCGCGGAGTTCACCATCGGGATGTTCCTCAACACCATCCCGGTACGCGTCGAGCTGCGCCCCGGCGAGGCAGTGCTCGACTTGCTGCGGCGCGTGCAGCGAGACCGGGCAGCGGTGATGTCGCACGAACACGTTGGCCTCGCGGAGATTCAGCGTATCGCCGGTCACACGCAACTGTTCGACACGTTGTATGTCTTGCAAAACTTCGGTGGCGGCGACGATGCCAGTGTGCTGGAGCGCCAGTTCGGGGTCAGCGTCATGGAAAGCACCGACTCCACGCACTATCCACTCACCCTCGTTGTGACACCGGCCGAGCGGCCGGTCGTCAGCATCGCCTACCGGCCCGATGTGGTGCCGCCAAGCTCAGCGAGCGAACTGCTGGAACGGTTCGCCGCCACGATCGGCGAACTGCTCACGAAACTGACCGTCCCGGTGGGGCAGATCGACGCGGTGCCGCGACACGCTTTCGACGGCACTGCTCACGCCACGGGAGCCGACACCGTCGCCGATCTGCTTGCCGCCCAAGCACTCCGGACACCGGGTGAGACGGCCCTCGTGAACGGCTGCGAAACATTGACCTATGCCGAGCTGGACACCCGCATCAACCAGATGGCCCGGTTCCTGCTCAGCAAAGGCGCGGGCCCGGAACAGGTGGTGGCCCTTGCCCTGCCACGCTCGGCGGACATGGTCGTGGCGTTGTTCGCCGTGCTGCGCACCGGTGCCGCGTACCTTCCGCTCGACCTCGACCACCCGCAGGACCGCCTCGCGCACATGCTGGCTGAGGCCGCACCGGTGTGTACGCTGACGCCCGGCGTCGTTGACGAGATGGCGGCTGGCTCGTGGAGCGGTGAACCGCTTCGTGCCGGGGAGACACCCGGATTCGAGCACTGGCAAGCGAACCGGCTCGACCACCCGGCCTACGTCATCTACACGTCAGGTTCGACGGGGCGTCCCAAGGGCGTCATCACCCCGTACCGCGGTCTGACCAACATGCAGCTCAATCACCGCGACGCCATCTTCAACCCGGCTATCGCCATGGCGGGCGGGCGTCGCCTGCGCATCGCCCACACGGTTTCCTTCGCGTTCGACATGTCGTGGGAGGAGCTGCTGTGGCTCGTCGAGGGACACGAGGTCCACGTCTGTGACGAGGAGCTGCGCCGCGACGCCCAGGCACTGACCGCCTATTGCGCCGCTCACCGGATCGACGTCGTCAACGTGACGCCCAGTTATGCCCAGCTGCTGTTCGAAGAAGGCCTGCTGGAACAGAAACCACCGCTCGTGCTGCTCGGCGGTGAAGCGGTTTCCGGCGCGGTCTGGTCCGCGTTGCGCGACGCTGACTCGACGTTTGGGTACAACCTTTACGGGCCAACGGAGTACACGATCAACACCCTTGGCGCGTCCACAGAAGACAGTGCGACGCCGGTGGTGGGCAAGCCGATCTGGAACACCCGTGCCTACGTGCTTGACGCGTGGCTGCGCCCGGTCACGCCTGGATTCCCGGGCGAGCTCTACATCGCTGGCATCGGCTTGGCCCGTGGCTACCAGCACCGGCCGGACCTGACCGCCGAACGGTTCGTCGCCGATCCGTTCGGCGCGCCGGGAGACCGGATGTACCGCACTGGCGATCTCGTGCGCCAGCGCCCGGATGGCAACCTCGACTTCCTCGGAAGGACCGATAGCCAAATCAAAATCCGCGGGTACCGGGTAGAGCTGTCCGAAATCGAAGCCGTCTTGGCTGAGCACCCGTCCGTCGGGCGCGCCGCCGTCATCGCCGACGCCCCGGCGCAGAACGTGGCGCGGCGGCTCCTTGGCTACTACACGGGAACGGCGCTCCCGCAGGAAGTTCGTGCCTTCCTGCGGGAGCGCCTCCCGGGCTACATGGTGCCCGCCGTCCTGATGCCGCTAGAGGACCTGCCGCTGACCCTCAACGGAAAGCTTGACCTCAAAGCACTCCCGGCCCCGTCAGCGATGGCCGCGAGCGTGGGCCGTGCGCCGCGAACCGAAACCGAACACGTGCTGTGCGGGCTGTTCGCCGACGTCCTGGGCGTCGCCGTGCCCAGTGCGGAAGAATCGTTCTTCGATCTCGGCGGTCACTCCCTGCTCGCGACCCGGCTCGTCAGCCGCATCCGGGCCGCCCTGAGCGTTGACCTAACGATCCGCGACCTGTTCGAAGCCCCGCGCGTGGCCGAGCTCGCGCAACGGTTGTCCGGCCGGGTTAAGCCGTCACGGCCAGCCCTGGCACCTCGCCAGCGGCCGGAGCGAATCCCGCTTTCCTTTGCCCAGCAACGGCTCTGGCTGCTCGCGCAACTGGGCGATGGCACGGCCTATCACTTCCCGTTCGCCGTACGCCTGACCGGCCCGCTCGACGCCGACGCCATGACGCTGGCGCTGGCGGACGTGATGCGGCGGCACGAACCGTTGCGGACGCTGATCGATGTCCATGACAGTGTGCCGTACCAGCGTGTCGTCGCGGACGCTCAGCCGCGAGTGACCGTGCTCGATGACGCGCCAGGAGCGGTTGAGGCGGCGCTGAACGAACCGTTCGACTTGAACGCGGACTTCCCCTTGCGGGCCACGATCCTGCGTGTGAGTCCCAGCGAACACGTCGTTGTCCTGCTGCTGCACCACATCGCGACCGACGAGTGGTCGGACCGCCCCTTCCTGCGCGACCTGACACTCGCGTACACGGCCCGTTGCCGCGGCGCAGCCCCGTCGTGGGAGCCGTTGCCGGTGTCCTATGCCGACTACACCCTGTGGCAGCAGGAACTCGGCCCAGAGCTCGCGCGGCAGGCGGAGTTCTGGAAGCGGACCCTTGCCGGAGTTCCCGAGGAACTGGAGTTGCCTGCCGACCGCAGCCGCCCTGCCCGGCCCAGTTTCGTGGGCGGGGAAGTGCACGTGGACTTCCGTGCGCAAGAGTTGCGGGACCTGGCGAAGCGGTCTGGTGTCAGCATGTTCATGCTCCTGCACGCCGCTGTGGCCGTGCTGCTGCACCGCCTGGGCGCGGGCACGGACATCCCGGTCGGGGCACCGGTCACCGGCCGCGGCGACGACGCGCTCGGCGACCTCGTCGGGTTCTTCGTCAACACCGTCGTGCTGCGCGCTGACCTGTCCGGTGACCCGGCCTTTTCCGAGGTGCTGCAACGCATCCGGGAGACAGACCTGGCCGCCTTCGCCCATCAGGACATTCCGTTTGAGGCGGTGGTGGAGGCGGTCAACCCGGCTCGCAGCACCGCCCGCAATCCACTGTTCCAGGTGATGGTCGGGCATCACTTGCGCCCCGCGGAAGAGTTCAGCCTAGGCGGCCTTCAGGCCTCGGCGCTGCCCACGCAAGCCAAGTCGGCGAAGTTCGACCTCGTGTTCAGCTTCACCGAAGACGACGCTGATGTGGTTTGCCGTCTGGAATACGCTGCTGATCTGTTCGACCACAGCACCGCTGTCATGCTCGGGCAACGGCTCTCGCACGTGCTGCGTGAGGTGCTCAGCGATCCGGCGCGGCCGGTGAGCGAGCTGAACATCATGAGCGTTGCCGAAGCGGAGTTGGTGCTCAACGGGTTCAACCAGACCGGCCGTGCCGTGGACGAGGTGTCTTTGCCGGTCGCCTTCGAAGCCCAGGTCACCAAAACGCCAGACGCCATCGCGATTATCGACGAGGACCGCATTGTCACCTACGCCGAACTCGACGCGCTGGCCACGCGGGCGGCGCGAGCGCTCGCGGCACAAGGGGTCGCCGACCGTGACATCGTCGGCGTCGCCCTGCCCCGTTCCGTCGAACTGACCGCCACCATCCTGGGCATCCTCAAGCTCGGTGCCGCTTGGCTTCCGCTGGACTTGAGTCTTCCGGCGGACCGCGTGGCGTACATGGTGTCTGACTCGGGTGCCCGGCTTGTGGTCGACGATTTCACGGCACTGTCCGCTTTAGACGGTCCGCCGCTCACGCAATCGCGGCCCGGTCTGGATCACCCGGCCTATGTCATCTACACCTCCGGGTCGACCGGAAAACCCAAGGGCGTCATGGTTTCGCACGAGGGCATCGGCAGCCTCGTCGCGACCGCCGTGGACCGGATGGAGCTCACGCCAGCGTCGCGGGTGCTGCAGTTCGCGTCGATCGGATTCGACGTCGCCGCCTTCGAACTCGCGATGGCGATGTGCACAGGGGCGACGCTGGTGGTCACGCCGGATTGTGCCCGGGTGCCAGGACACGCTTTGACCGATCTTCTGCACGAGCAGCAGGTCACTCACATGATTCTGCCGCCGTCACTGGTGTCGGCACTTCCGGCTGACTGCACGATCCCGGATAACGCCGTCGTGCTGGTCGGCACGGAAACGGTGTCGCCTGAGATCATCCGCCGCTGGGCGGGCAAACTGAGGCTGTTCGCCGCCTACGGGCTGACCGAGGCGACCGTGAACTCGACGCTGTGGCGGGCGGAACCGGGCTGGCAAGCGGCCGTCCCGATCGGCATCCCGGACCCGAACACCCGCGCCTATGTCCTAGATGGACGGCTGCGGCCCGTGCCGCCGGGAGTGACCGGGGAGCTTTACATCGCCGGGCGGGGGCTCGCCCTCGGCTACCTGAACCGCCCTGGACTGACCGCCTCGCGGTTCCTCGCCGATCCGTTCAGCACACCGGGCTCACGCATGTACCGCACGGGAGACCGCGCTCGCTGGCGTGCCGATGGGACACTCGATTTCCTTGGCCGCGTGGATCAGCAGGTCAAGATTCGCGGGTTCCGGATCGAGCCCGGCGAGATCGAAGCCGTGCTGACGTCACACGCGACGGTCAGCCAGGCGGCCGTTGTCGCCGACGGTGGGCGGCTCGTGGGTTACGTCACGGGCACCGGAATCGACACGGTGGCGCTGAAAGCTCACCTCGCCGCGCAGCTGCCCGAATACATGGTGCCCACGCTGCTTGTCGTCCTGGACGCCACGCTGCCGTTGACACCCAACGGCAAACTCGACCGGCGCGCGCTGCCCGCCCCCGATTGGTCCACGCTCACCGGAACGGACCGCCCCCAAACGCCGCGCGAGCAGATCCTCGCCGCCTTGTTCGCAGAGGTGCTAGAGCTGCCGCAACCGGTCGGGGTGACGGATAACTTCTTCACCCTCGGCGGGCACTCCATGGCCTCGATGCGGCTCGTGGGCCGAGTGCAGGCGGTGCTGGGAGCCGAACTGTCCCTTCGCGACATCTTCGACGCCCCGACCGTCGCCGCGCTAGCGGAACGCCTCGACTCCGGCGCCAACGAGCCGCTCCCACCGCTTCCCTTGCCTTCCGGCACGGCGCTGAGAACCTCGGGCGATCGCGACACGGCGGAAGACAGCAGCCATGTAGGCGATCCGGGCGAAATGGCGCCGGCCAGAAGGCGCACAGTCGATGAACTCAGTGGCGGGCTGGAACACCGCGAGATCCCGCTGACACCAACGCAACGCAACCTCTGGGAGGGCGCTCACACCGGGTGGGATATCGCGTTCACGCTCAGCCATGCCGACGAACTCGACGCCGATCGGCTGGCTTATGCGATCGGCGAGGTCGTGAAACGGCACTGGCCGCTGCGTACCGTGTTCGAGGAACGTGACGGGCAAGTGTGGCAGCGTTCGCACACTGCTTGGCCGGTGCTTGAGATAGCGGAAGGCGATCCGCAGGAGCTGGCCCGCGAGCGGATCGATCTGTCGGTGCAGCCGCCGATGCGAGCGCGGCTGCTGGATGGGACATTGCTCATCACGGTTAGCTACCTGGGTTGTGACGAATGGTCAGTCGTGCCGTTCCTGCGAGATCTGACGGCGGCTTACGCGGGACAGGAGCTGGAACCCTTGCCAGTGTCCTATCCGGACTACACGGACTGGTTCGCCCGCGTACTAGACCAGCGCGCCACCAAGCAAGAAGCGGCCTGGGACAAGGCTTTGGCGACTGCCACAGGCTTCGGCAAGCGGGGCAAGCGCCACGGCGAGCAGATCGAGTTCACGGTCGACCTGCCCGGCGACACCGGTGCGACCTCGTTCATGGTGCTGCAAGCCGTGCTCGGAAAGGTGCTGCGGCGGCACGGGTTCGGTGACGTGATCCCGGTGGCGGCCATGGCCGCCGGGCGGCCGCGCCTGGAGCTCAGCGGCCTTGTCGGCGGGTTCGCCAACCGGCTCGTCCTCAAGACTGACATGTCAGGTGACCCCGGCATCAAGGAACTGCTCGCCCGCATAAGGGAAGGCAACCTGGCCGCGTTCGATCACGCCGACGTTGCGTTGACACCAGCCCCACGAGTGCTCATCGTCCAGCACGAGCAAGCACGGCTCGACGGGATCGAAGGCTTCGCCGGCCGCCTCGCGCCTGTCCACACGGGAACTGTCGCGGCGGAACTTGTGCTCAGCTTCTACGAACCACGGTCAGCCGGGCCGGTGCGGTGCGTGCTCGGTTACGCCACCGAAACGTTCCGCCCAGAGGAGGCACACGACATCGTGACAGCCATCCAGGAAACGATTAAGGAGATCTCCGCATCATGAGCAATCCCTTCGACGACGCCGACGGCCAGTTCTTCGTGCTCGTCAACGACGAGGACCAGCACTCGCTCTGGCCGTCATTCGCCGCCGTACCAGCTGGCTGGCGCATCATCTTCGGCGTAGACGGCAAAGACGAGTGTCTGTCGTTTGTGGAGCGGAACTGGCCCGACCTGCGGCCCAAATCGTTACGTGAGGCGATGGCCCGGCTGGGTTAACGCCCCGGCCGGCAACAGCGTGGCGGCGGTGAGGATGCCGAGCGCGATCGCGGCCAGCAGGCCGAACATGTCACCGAAGTCACCGATGGCCTGGATCGGATGCCCGCCGATCCAGGTGTCGAGCCCACGCAGGCCATGCGAGCCTGGAGTGAGCACGAAGAACGCGGCTAGGAACAGCACGTAAACCGGTGGGCTGTGCCGTCGCCTGCCCACGATGAGGCACGCGGCAGTGAGGATGGCGGCGGCTAGCCACGTGCCGACAAGGTCACCGGTGGCCCGCACGGTCAGCAGCTGAACCCCATAGGTACCAAGCACCATCGCCAGTGCCCACGGAAAGTCCCGCAGGCTCATGCCAAAGACCAGCATCACGCCCGCGGTGAAGATGACCCACCCGAGCCAGCCCGCGAGCACCCCGAGCGTGGCCGGGGCGGCGACGTCGGACAGCGAGCCAGCCTGCGCACCGAGAGCGGCGAGCGCGATGACCGGGCCAAAGGCCAGGACACCAAGCGCGGCAAGGCTTTGCACCATGCGGGCGGCACCGGCGGTCATGCGCCCAGACGACAGTTCCAGCATGGCCATCGTGATGGAGTCACCGGGAATGAAGACGAACAAGGCCGGCAGCATCAGCGCGATCGGACCACCGCTGATCCAGCCCTGTTCGCTGGCGTAAAGCGCGGCCATCGCCACGAGCGCGGAAGCGATCAGGGGCGCGAGCCAGCGCAGGCGCGGGTAAAAGTCCGTCCCGACGACGAGAACCCCGACGAACAGACCGGTCAGCGTCGTGAAGATCACCTGCTGCCAGGTCGCCTGCACGGACAGTCCAAACCCGACGCTGAACAGGACAACGCCCAGAATCCGCCACGGCCAGCCATAGGGCAGCGGCATGCTGGCGATCGCGTAAAGCTCCCGTTCGGCTTGGGCCAGGCTCAGCCGTCCTTCGGTGACTCCGCCGACCCAGCCCTTCATCGCTGAAACCTGGTTCAGCGGGGGAATGCCGGGGATCGCCGTGACGACTCTCGTGCGGTCGCCGATGGTGACGGTCGCCGACTCGGGGAGCACGGCGACTTCGGCTTGCTGACCATAGGCGGCGGCGACGGCCTTGAGCCGCCGCTCGGCGAGGACGGTTCCTTCGAAACTCCCGCTGACCATCACGTGTGCCAGCCGCGCGACCAGCGCAAGCGCGTCGTCCCCCATGACCAGAAAGCGTAGAGACCCGATGGGCTATTGACGGCGCTGACACACGCACGGTAAACATCTAGGAAATATCCTATAGGATCTGAATATCGTTGAGGGCGGTTCATGAAATACCTGCGTGTTGGCCCGGCCGGGGCAGAGTGGCCCGTGGTGTTCCACGACGGCCGCTACTTCGACCTGTCGCCGGTGACCCCCGACATCAACGGCGCCTTCCTGGCGTCGGCCGCCAGCCTTGACGTGGCGACGCTGCCGCAGATCGACATCGAAGGACAACGCCTCGGCGCACCGATCGCCCGCCCCGGCGTCGTGCTGTGCATCGGGCAGAACTACGCCGCTCACGCCGCCGAGTCCGGCGCCGCCCCGCCTGAGCAGCCCATCATGTTCTACAAAGCGCCAAACACCGTTGTGGGCCCACACGATGACGTGCTCATCCCGCGCGGGTCGGCCAAGACGGACTGGGAAGTGGAGTTAGGCGTCGTCATCGGACGGACCGCCCGCTACCTGTCCTCGCCTGACGAAGCGCTCGCGTGCGTCGCCGGGTTCACGGTCTCCAACGATGTGTCCGAACGCGACTTTCAGATCGCGGTGTCCGGTGGCCAATGGTCCAAGGGAAAGTCGTGCGAGACGTTCAACCCCCTCGGGCCCTGGCTGGTCACGCCCGATGAAATCAGCGGCCCCCTTGGGCTGCGGTCGTTCGTCAACGGTGAGTCCCGCCAGGACTCCAGCACCGCCGACATGATTTTCGACGTCGCCACCATCATCTGGCACCTATCGCAATACACCGTCCTAGAACCAGGAGACCTCATCAATACTGGTACGCCAGAAGGCGTCGCGCTGTCCGGAAGGTTCCCCTACCTCAAGGCGGGCGATGTCGTCGAGGTGGAAATCGACGGACTGGGCCGCCAGCGCAGCGTTTGCCGGGAGGCGGCGTGAAAATCCACGCTGTCGACACCTACGACATCCGTTTCCCGACTTCGCTTTCGCTCGACGGTTCCGACGCCATGAACCCCGACCCCGACTATTCGGCCGCCTATGTCGTGCTGCGCACGGGCACAGAGCACGAGGGGCACGGGTTCACGTTCACCATCGGCCGGGGCAACGAGGTGTGCCGCTCGGCGATCGAAGCCCTGACGCCGCTTGTCATCGGGCAGGACATCAGCAACCTGGGCGCTTTCGCCAAACGGATCACCCACGACTCGCAGACCCGCTGGCTGGGCCCGGAGAAAGGCGTCATCCACCTCGCGGCTGCCGCGATCATCAACGCCGCCTGGGATCTGGCCGCCAAGGTGGCGGGCAAACCGGTGTGGCAGTTCCTGTCCGACATGAGTCCCGATGCCATCGTCGATCTCGTGGACTGGCGCTACATCACCGACGCGCTGACTCCGGCCGAAGCCTATGAGATGCTGCTCGAAGCGGTGCCCGGCCGGGATGAACGCACGCAACACCTTCTGCGGCACGGCTATCCGGCATACACGACGTCACCAGGGTGGCTGGGCTATGACGACGCCAAACTCACCCGGCTGGTACGCGAGGCGGTCTCCGACGGGTACACCCAAATCAAGCTGAAGGTGGGCGCGGACCTCGCCGACGACCATCGCCGTTTCGCGCTCGCCCGTGCTGTGGCCGGTCCCGGGATCCGGATTGCGGCTGACGCGAACCAGCGCTGGGACACCGCCGAAGCCGTCGAGTGGATGACCGCGCTGGCGACCTATGACCCGTGGTGGATCGAGGAACCCACGAGCCCGGACGATGTCTTGGGACACGCCGACATCCGTCAGGCCCTCACGACGGCAGGCCCGGGTGGCGGCCCGATCCGGGTCGCGACCGGTGAACACGTCGCCAACCGCGTCATGTTCAAACAGCTGTTACAGGCCAACGCTGTTGACTTCGTGCAACTGGACGCCTGCCGCGTTGGCGGTGTCAACGAGAACGTGGCGATTCTGTTGCTGGCAGCCAAGTTTGGCCGCCCTGTCTGCCCGCACGCGGGTGGGGTGGGGCTGTGTGAACTCGTGCAACACTTGTCGATGTTCGACTACGTGGCGGTGTCGGGCGACCTGACCGACCGCACGATCGAATACGTGGATCACCTGCATGAGCATTTCGTCGACCCGGTCATCATCGACCGCGCCGCTTACCGCGCCCCGCGGGTGCCCGGATTCTCGGCCAGAATGAAACCCGAATCCCTTGTCCGCTATGCGTTCCCGGAAGGTGAAGCGTGGCAGCAGCAACCCTGAGTGTGGTCATCACCGGCGGCGCCTCCGGCATCGGCGCCGCCTGTGCTGAAGCGTTTCTGGGCACCGGAGCCAACGTGGCGGTCCTGGACCTGAGCCCGGGGGAGGGCGCCGGGCTGAGACTGACCGCCGATGTCGCGAAGGGACGGTCGCTCACCGACGCTATGCGAGCCACGGCGCAAGTGCACGGCGGCATTGACGTGCTCGTCAACTGCGCTGGCATCAGTGCCGTCGGCGACGTCACCGCCAACGACGACGCCGACTGGGCGCGGGTCCTCGACATCAACGTGACCGGCATCGCACGGGCCAGCAAAGCGGCGCTGCCCTACCTGAGACAGAGCCAGAACCCGTGCATCATCAACATTTCCTCCATCGTGGCGACAGCAGGTCTCGTGCAGCGGGCGCTCTACTCGGCGTCCAAAGGCGCGGTCCACGCGCTAACGCTCGCGATGGCCGCTGACCATGTCGCCGAAGGGATTCGCGTGAACTGCGTTTCACCGGGCACGGTTGACACGCCCTGGGTGGAGCGATTGCTAGCCAGGACAAGCGATCCCGAGGCGGAAAAGGCGCGCCTCGCCGCGCGTCAGCCCACGGGGCGTCTCGTGCGCGCTGAAGAAGTCGCCGCCGCTGTCTGCTATCTCGCCAGCCCGGGAGCCGGTGCCGTGACCGGCATTTCGCTCGCGGTCGATGGTGGGATGTCCGGCCTGCGGCTGCCCCGGTAGGCAACTTGACTGTCTATAGGATATCGACCGTGGCCTCACCTTCACCCCTCCCGCGCCTTCGGCGCTCGACGCTCGGCGATGATGTCTACGAGACCATTACGGCGCTGATTATGGAGCACACGCTGGCTCCGGGAGACCGCATCAACATCGACGCGCTCGCCCGCCAGCTAGAGGTCTCGGCGACACCGGTGCGCGAAGCGCTGGCCCGCCTGGAATCAGACGGCCTGGTCCGCAAACGTGCCCTGGCCGGATACGCCGTCAGCCCGCTGCTGACCCGTGCCGAGTTCATGGAAATGTTCGACATGCGGCTCGTGCTCGAAGGTGCCGCGGCCCGCTGGGCCGCCGCGCGGGCCGGCACCGACACGAAACAGCAGATCCTGCGCGAAGCGACAGACATCGTCGCCCCCGCACCAGAAGGAGCCGATGGCTGGCCCGCGCACGCCGCCTTCACCAAATTGGACGCTCAGTTTCACCAGCTGATCGCCGGGGCGGCGGGCAATCCTCTCCTTCGCGACGGCATCGCGCGCCTGCACGCACACTTGCACATCCACCGCCTCTACTTTCCGTTCGCGCAGATGGGCACTACGGCACAGGAGCATCAGCGCATCGCGCTGGCCATCGAGGCCGGCGACGAGCAGCAGGCCGAAACGGCCATGCACGATCACCTGAACCGGGCCCGCGAGCGCCACCTCGCCGCCTTTGGATGACACGATGAACCTCGGGTTTGGGACCGGTCCTCTCGGCAACCTCTTTCAAGCGATCAGTGACGGCGAAGCCGCGCGAACCGTCACGGCCGCTTGGGAAAGCGGCATCCGCTATTACGACACCGCACCGCACTATGGCATCGGCATCGCCGAAACGCGCCTGGGGCAAGTGCTTTCACAGCACGAGCGGTCCAGCTACGTCTTGTCGACGAAAGTGGGCCGGCTCCTCGAACCACAGGAAGCCAACGGGCGCACCGATATCGCCAACGGCTTCGATGTGCCCGCGACGCACCGGCGCGTCTGGGACTTCAGTGCCAGCGGGATCGAGCGCAGCATCGAGCAATCTCTGGCGCGGTTGCGCACCGATCACGTTGACATCGTGCTGATCCACGATCCCGATGAGAGTCCTTCGCCGGAAACGGGGCTGACGGAGGCGTACCCGGTGTTGCACGAGTTGCGCCGCCAAGGCGTGATCAAAGCGATCGGGGTCGGCACGAAGGATCTGTCGATCCTGGAGAGTTTCGCCAGCGAGTCCGATGTGGACTACCTCATGATCGCCGGCCGCTACACCCTGCTAGAGCAGCCCGCGCTCGACACGGTGCTGCCCGCCTGCACTCGCCGCGGCATCCGCGTGCTCAACGCGGGCGTGTTCAACAGCGGGCTGCTCGCTCAGACCGCGCCTGACGAGACCGCGACGTATGAGTACTCCGCCGTCTCAACACCAGTCCTGGAACGGGCCAGGGCGATCGCCAAAGCATGTGAGCGGCACGGGACCCTGCTGCCACAGGCGGCCCTCGCCTTCGCCGGCGCTCACCCGGCCGTGGCCTCCGTCGTGGTAGGAGCGGCGAAACCAGAGCACATCAGGCGCAACGCTGAACTTTTCGCCATGCCAGCGCCCCCGTCCGCGCTGTGGGAAGAGCTGAAGGCTGTGGGCCTGCTGAGAGCGGATGCGCCCGTCCCGGCCTAAGGTGAAGTGATGCCAGCCCGTCCCCTTGCCCTAGCCGGCCTAGGTGCCGCCATCGCCGGAACCCTAGCCGTGCTCGCGCTGCACCTCGTGCCCCACAGCGGGCAGCTCAACCCGGTGCGGCGGACGATCAGCGAATACGCCCTGCACGACACGGCGCTGGTGTTCAACCTCGCTCTGATCGCGCTGGCGCTGGGCTCGTTTGGCGTGCTGCTGGCGTTATCGAGAGCCGGGCTAACGAAGCTCGCTGGCCTTGGCGGCGTGGGCCTGCTGCTGTGGTGCGCGGGACTGCTCGGCGTGGTCTATTTCCCCAAGCACAACTGGTCGGTCGGCCCGTCGATGGATGGCAACATTCACCGGGTCGCCAGCCTGGTCGCCTTCGTCAGCCTGCCCATAGCCGCCATCGTGATAGCCCGGGCGCACCGCAAGCAAAGCACCCCAGCGAAGTGGACGGTGGTCTTCGCGGTGCTATCCCTGCTCTGCTTTGGGGTGATCGTGGGCGCGTTCGTGCTGCAGCCCGTCACCGGCATCCGCTGGTGGCGCATCATCCCGCTGGGCCTGACGGAGCGGGCTTTGGCCACCTTCGAGGTCGCCACTATCTTCGCGCTGGGCTGGTGGGCGGTTTCCCGCGCCGGTAAAGACCGGCTTGGCCTGGAACCGGGCGCGGCGGGCAGCCCGGCGGAAAGCGCCGAGCACAGCAGGGCCAGCTAACGCCACCAGAATCGCCGATGTCACGGCCCGCCCGGTGTCCCAGCCCAGCGACGTGACACTGAAGAACACGAGGTAACGCTGGAGCTGTTCCAGTGGCGGCAGACCAGGCTCATAAGCGACCGAGCTGTTCGGGTCGACCGAGAACGGCCAGAACGACAGGTTCATCAGGAACCCGAAAAGGTAACCGCTAAACGCCGCATAGGCGGCCAGCATCACGATTTCCTTCTTGCCCTTGGCTTTCGGCAGCAGGCCGGCCAGCATGCCGACCCAGGCGCAGCCGAACATCTGGTAGGGCATCCACGGGCCGATGCCGCCGGTCAGCAGAGCCGACGCGAATAGCGACGTGCAGCCCAGCGTGAAGCCGAAGCCCGGCCCGAACACGCGACCGGCCAGCACGAGCACGAAGAAAACCGTTTCAATGCCAGCGGTTCCGGCGCCGAGCGGGCGCAGCGCGGCATTGATCGCTGACAGAACACCCAGCATGGCCAGGGCCTTGGCATCGATGCGGCCATCGGCGATCTCGGCGAAGACCACCGCCAAAACGATGAGCAGCAGCATGCCGAACAGCAGCGGCGCCGTCTGTGCTGAGTCAACCGATCCAGCTGGTACGCCGAAAGGCCAGAAAAAGGCGGCAAACCCCAGGAACGACGCCATGGCGATAGCGGCGATAGCACGCTTAGGCACCTTGACCGCAGTCATCCGGTCACCGCCTGAATCTGGCCCAACGTCAGATAAGGCAGCGGGGCAAGCACTTTCGTGATCTGCGGCGCGAAGCTCGGCGAAGCGGTCAGCACCTCGGGTGCTGGACCGTCAGCGACGATCTCGCCTTCGGCGAGCACGACAACGCGGTCGGCCACCGTCGCGGCGAATTCGACGTCGTGGGTGGCCACCACGACGGACCGTCCTTGGGACGCCAGCTGATCCAGGGTGCGGGCAAGCGCCGCCTTCGCGTCGTAGTCCAGCCCCCGGGTCGGTTCGTCGAGCAGCACCACACCCGGCGTGACCGTCAGCTGAATCGCCAGCACCAGCGCGAGCTGCTGCCCGGCGGACAGGTCACGCGGATGCGCGCTATCGGGGATGCCCGCCGCGAGACTGTCCAAAATAGACCGTGCCGTGCCCGTCGCCGCCCCGTCGCGGTCGGCCTGGCTCAGCTCGGCGCCGACCGTGTCCAGATACAGCAGATCCGTGGCGGTCTGCGGCACGAGCCCGACCTTCTCAGCGGCGTCAACTTTCCCCGCGCTGCGCGGGCCAGCTCCGTGCAGCGCCCACAACAGCGACGACTTGCCGGAACCGTTGCGTCCCATGAGTGCGGTCACCTGCCCCGCGTAAAGCGAAACGTCCACGCCGCGGACCGCGTACACGGCACCGTGGCGTACCACGATCCCTTGCGCGGTAAGCGCGGTGACGCCGGTGGCATGCGAACGCCGGTGTGGCACAGGCGGTTGCGGCGGCAGCGTCTCGCGCAGGGAACCAGCATGGCGGCGCGCATCACGCACCGACAACGGCAGGGGTTCCCAGCCAGCGAGGCGTCCTAAGTGGACCAGCGGCGGAGCGACCCGGCTCAACGCCAGGATCCGAGCCGGCGTCCCGGATTCGACCGTCCCATCGCCCGCCACGTAAAGCACCCGGTCCGCATAGGGGATCACCCGCTCTAGCCGGTGTTCGGCGAGCACGACCGTGACGCCAAGGTCATGCACGAGCCGCGTGATCGCGGCGAGCACGTCTTCGGCCCCGGTCGGGTCGAGCGCCGAGGTCGGTTCGTCGAGCACGAGCACCCGCGGATGAGCCGTGAGCGCGGCACCGATGGCGACCCGCTGCTGCTGCCCGCCGGACAGCTCATGCAGCCCGCGGTGCCGCAGATCGGCAAGACCAAGCAGGTCAAGGGTTTCCTCGACTCTCGTGCGCATCACCGACGGTGCGATCGCCAGCTGCTCCATGCCGTAGGCGAGTTCTTCTTCGACCGTGTCGGTGACGAAACCGGCCACGGGGTCCTGGCCCACGACGCCGACCAAACCGGCGAACTCACGCGGTGGATGATCGGCCGTGCTTTGGCCATCAACGCTGACCCGCCCGGCCAGTGTCCCGCCGGTGAAGTGCGGCACGAGCCCGTTGATCGTGCCCAATAGGGTGGACTTGCCCGTGCCCGTGGGCCCAATGACGAGGCACAGCTCACCCTCGGGAATGGACAGTGACACGTCACGCAGCACCGGCTGGCTGGCCTCTTCATAGGTGACGCTGACGTCGGCGAACTCGATCACGCGCGGGCTCCGGCGGGCGGGGGAGGGGAGGCGAAGGCAGCCGCACCGGCGAGCAGGATGGCCACCGTCGGCAACAGCGGCAGATCCGGCCACTGCAACGGATAGAGCACCGGGTTCAGCGCGGCCGGGTCGTAGCCGAGCCCGAGGCTGAGCACGACAGCCGTAACCACGCCACATCCCGCGACCGTCCACTCCGGCCACCGCCACGGATCGGGACGGTACTGAGTGCGCGAAACCCGTCTGCTACCCAAAGCCAAACCAGCGGCACTGCACGCGATCCCGGCGGCGAACCCGGTTATCCCGGCGGCCCGCGGCACACTCGGGTCCAAAAGCCCATAGGCGCCAACGCAAAGCCCGGCCATTCCGGCGAGCATGAGCGCCCCGGTCAGGCGCCGTGATCGTGGCGTGGCCGCCCCGGTCCGGCCATAGCCCCGGGAGTCCATGGCAGCGGCCAGTTTCAGCGACCTGTCCAGCGCGTCATGCAGCACCGGCAACGCGATCGAGCGGAACGCGCGCAGCCCGCGGCGGCGCCCGGCGCGCAGCTTCCGGGCGCGCGCCACCCGCTGCACGCTTTCCACCAGTTGCGGTGCCACGGAAAGGGCGACCGTCACGGCGACACCGAGTTCATAGAGCGCTCCGGGCAGCACGCGCAGGGCACGTTTCGGATTGGCGAGGCTGTTAGCCGCCCCGATGCAGCACAGCAGGCACGCCAAACGCATCCCATCGATGACCGCTGACAGCGTCGCCTGAAGCGAAACCGGCCCACCGATCTGAATCCCGGCATACCACTCCGGCAGGCGCACTTGGGGCAGCGTGAACAAGATGTGATCGTCAGCCGTGATCCCGGTCGCGAAGACAGACCGGAACACCACGCGGATCGCGATGATGATCAATGCCATGATCAGGTAATAGTGAAACGCACGTGCCCACGGGGCATTGGCGCGCCGGGCGGTGACGACGAGCCCGAGCACGGCGAAGATCAGCAGAAGCAGCAGCGGATTGCTCGTCTGGCTCGCAGCGGTCGCCAGCGCGATGGCCCACAGCCACCACGCCACCGGATGCAGGGCACGATCGAGTCTCACGGGCGGTCATCCGAACACACCCGGCTAATTACCGTCAACGTGACCTAAATCCAGTCCCGCCAGAACATGAACAGGCTGCTGCCGAAGTAGGCACCGTTGACCGGGCTCCCTGAGCCGTCCATCACCAGCTCGATCGGCCACATGAACGCCGCGCGCACCGGCGGCAAATAGAGCAGGACGAAGACGATGAGGATGCCGAACGGCTTGACCTTGCTCAGGGGATGCCGGATGCGCGAGGGCAGGTAAGGCTCGATGATGCCGTAGCCGTCCAGGCCCGGCATGGGCAGCAGGTTGAGCAAAGCGCCCGCGACCTGAAGGAAGGCAAGGAAAGTCAAGCCAGCCCAGAATGGCGCGTGCTCCGGAAAATCGGCGCTGATGATCCACTCCGGGCCGAACACCGACACGACGAAAAGCAAGATAGCGGCTGCGGCGACGTTCACGGCCGGCCCGGCCGCCGAGACCAGAGCGTCGCGGAACCGGTTGCGCAGCCGGTGCGACTCGATCATCACGGCTCCGCCGGGCAGGGGCAGCCCACCGAGCATCAAGAAGATCAGGGGAAGAATGAGGGTCAGCACAGGGTGGCCATACGTTCGCGGATCGAGCCGCAAATAGCCCTTACCCGCGACGGTGTCGTCACCGCCCCGGTGCGCCGTGAGGGCGTGAGCGAATTCGTGGAAGCAAAGCGTGATCACCCAGCCGGACAGCACGAAGACGAACATGCTCGCCTGGGCCGGGATGACGCCGGTCCACAACGTGACCCCACTGAGGATGAATAGCGCCACGATCGCGAGGAACAGCTTTGAAATGCCATGGCCCCGGGCTCTGCGGCGCCCGCTGGGCCGGGGAATGCGGATCTGCTCTTTGCGGCGGGCGCGCGCGACCTCCGCCTCGACCGCCTTCGCTCTGGCTTGCCAGTCCTCTTCGGCGGCCAGGCGCTCTAGCGGATCGTCGCTCTTCATAGCGAGCAAGGCTACCGGAGCGGAACGCTACGGGAATATTGCCGGTGCGCCGTACTTCAGAGCCGTGGTGAAGGTGCGCACGGGAGCCAGATCGGCCGATTGTGTTTCTAGGGTGTACGTTTCTGCTGCTCGATGTACCGACGAAAGTCCCAACTGGACCAGGATCGGCTGGGCCGTAGAAATGGCATACCTGGCCAGGGGAACTCCTAGCGCACCAGTAGAGACGACTATGCCAATGGTAATTTGTGGCTGTGCAACTGCGTTATAACTTCCGGCTCTACCCGACGGTGAGCCAGAAGGACGCCCTGGCAAGGGCTTTTGGATGCGCGCGGGTGGTGTTCAACGATGGCCTGCGCGCACGTCAGGAGGCCCGCGAGGCCGGGCGGCCGTACCTGTCGGATGGGGACTTGTCCAAGCGGGTCATCACTCGGGCCAAGGCCACGCCAGAACGGGCGTGGCTGGGCGAGGTGTCCTCCGTGGTTTTGCAGCAGGCCCTGGCCGACCTGAACACCTCGTATCGCAACTTTTTCGCCTCGATCAGCGGCAAGCGCAAAGGCTGCAAGGTGGGGCCGCCACGTTTCCGCTCGCGCAAGGACAACCGGCAGGCCATCCGTTTCACTAAGAACAGCAGGTTCAAGGTGCTGGATAACGGCCGCCTGCGGCTGCCGAAGGTCGGTGACCTGACCGTGCGCTGGTCGCGCAAACTGCCCGCCGATCCCAGTTCGGCCACGGTAATCCTGGATGCGGCGGATCGGTATTTCGTCTCGTTCGTCGTTGAGATGGCTGACGGCGAATCGTTGCCTGCCACGGACTCCGAAGTGGGCATCGACCTGGGATTGACCCACTTCGCGGTCCTGTCCGATGGCACTCGGGTGGCCGCGCCGAAGTTCCTGCGCCGGGCGGCCCGCAAGCTCAAACTGTTGCAGCAAAATCTGTCCCGCAAACAGCGGGGCAGCCAGAACCGCAAGAAGGCCGTCGTCAAAGTCGCCAAGGCTCATGCCAAAGTGGCTGACACGCGCAGGGACTGGCAGCACAAACTCTCGACACGGATCATCCGTGACAACCAAGCGGTGTATGTCGAGGATCTGTGCGTGGTCGGTCTTGGCCGGACCCGGCTGGCCAGAAGTGTGCACGACGCCGGGTGGTCCAGCTTTACAGCTATGTTGGAGTACAAGGCTGCCAGGTACGGGCGCACTTTCGGCAAGATTGGACGGTTCGTGCCTACTTCGCAGACGTGCTCGGCGTGCGGTCGGCTCGACGGTCCCAAGCCGCTTTCCGTTCGGTCGTGGACCTGTATTTGCGGCGTGACCCACGACCGGGACGTGAACGCGGCAATGAATGTGTTGGCCCAGGGACGCTGGGACAACTCAAACGACCGTGGAGCGCAGGTAAGACCGGCAGCGATGGCGGCACAGCGCAGCGAAGCGGTAATCCACCCGAACTCCGCTCGCCCTCCGCGCGCGGCGTGGAGGGAATCTCCGTCCCATGGTGCGGAGAGAACGTCAAGGTGAGATGGTGACCAATCCTAATCCTAATCCTGTCTTTGACGCCCTGGCTGGGGCCGAGGTCAGCTATCGCGTGATCCGTTACGGCTCGGTGCGCAGCGCCTCTGAAGCCGCGAAGGCACGTGGTGTCGAGGTCGCCGATGTGGTGAAGACGATCGTGACCCGCAGGGGCGACAACGACTATGTGTTCGTCCTCATCCCAGGTGACCGGACGATTTCGTGGCCGAAACTGCGCAAAGTGCTTGGGGTGAACCGGCTTTCGATGCCTGACGCGGCTACCGCGAAGGAGGTCACCGGCTATGAGCGCGGGACCATCACGCCGTTCGGGTCGGTGCACCCGTGGCCAGTGATCGCCGATGAGCGCATCGAGGGCAGGCAGATCACCCTCGGCGCCGGTGAACATGGCATGGCTATAGCGGTTGACGCCGACGCGGCACTCAAAGCTCTAAACGCGACCCTGGCTGACGTGACCGAGCCGGAGTCAGCTGAGTAACTTCGCCTTGGCGGCGGCGAACTCGGCATCGGTCAGGATGCCTGATTCCTTAAGCTTTGCCAGCTTTTGCAGCTCACCGGTGAGGTCGAGCGCGGGTGCCGCGGGCACCGGGGCCGGTGGTGGGTCGGCGGCCGCCGCGAACTGCTGTTGCTGCGCGGTGTGGTGCTGTTCGGCCGCGGCCTGCTGGGCAGCGGCCGCTTCCTCCTGCTTGCGTTGCTGGCGGCCGGAAATGGCGTTTGAGGTGGCGGTCGCCGTCCCGGCGATGACGGCGGTTCTGGCGACGGTGCCCAGCAGACCTGGGCCACGGCGCACGACAACTGGCCTTCGCAGCATGATTATCTCCCTGCCAATGCTTCGACAGCTTCCACGACCGGGGCTGGGATCCGTTCCACCAGAACGATTTCGCCGCCCGCGGTCAGCACGGTGTCCCTGATGTCGCGCATCCACGCGTGTTCAAACAGGACGATCATGGCGGTCGCCCCGGGTGACAATCCTTCGGCCACGGCCGCAACGTCCTGCGGTGAGATCAGCCCATCGATCGCCTGTGCCGCGACGTCGAGCGCCTCGAACTCGCCGTCACCGTCACGGTCCGCGAGCTCGAACGAATCGACCGTCCCGTCTTCTGCTTTCGAGACGAAGAGCATGTCGATCAGCTGGATCGTCTTGTTGGCGACGAGACGGTCCAGCTCAGGTCCCAGGATCCGGCCAGGAACCCGGTCCGGAAACTCGATCACGACGAATTCAAGTGGGCCACGGCTCATATAGCCGACGATAACCGCTTATATGGGGGCACGCCGCTGGAACCTCCCATATCGTCAGTACATGGGTGTGGGCTCGGTCTTAGGCGATCTGTTGCCGCTTGCCCTGGGGGTGGCGGTCAGCCCAGTACCCGTCATCGCTGTCATTCTCATGCTCTTTGGCCCTAAAGCTGGCAGCACGAGCTTCGGTTTCCTCGGCGGCTGGGTCGCCGGAATCGTGCTCGCGGTAACGGCTTTCGCGCTCATCGCCGGCACGGCTGGCATGGGCACCAGTGCCGAACCGTCGGCGATGGCGAGCTGGTTCAAACTCCTGCTCGGGGTGCTTCTGCTCTATCTGGCCTGGCAGCAGTGGCGTTCACGTGACGAGCCGGTGCTGCCGAAGTGGATGTCCGCCATCGACACCATGACCCTAGGTAAGGGTGCTGGCCTGGGTTTCCTGCTCTCGGCGGTCAACCCGAAGAACCTCGCGATGTGCGCCGCCGCGGGCACGATCATCGGTGCAGGCGGGCTTTCCGGCGGGCAAAACGTCCTCACAGTCGCGATCTTCACCGTGCTCGCCGCCTTGACGGTCGCCGTGCCCGTCATCGGTTACGCCGTGGCCCAAGACAAGATGCGCGGTCCGCTTGACCGGCTCAAGGGCTGGCTTGAGGCCAACAACGCCACGGTGATGGCCATGCTGCTGCTCTTTTTGGGAGTTGTGTTGCTAGGCAAGGGATTCGGTGGCCTCGTTTAGAGCCGTCAGGGACGTCTCGCCGTTGCGCCTCGGCCTCGGGATGGGCCTGGGGCTGCTCATCGTTGGCGTGATCGCGATCGCCTCCTGGCACATCCGCACCGTGCTCATCGTCATCTTCCTGGCCGGCTTCCTGGCGACAGGGCTCAACCAGGTCGTCGGTTTCCTTGTCCGCAAAGGGATGACCCGCCGCTGGGCGATCACGGCCATCATCGGCGCCGGTCTGCTGCTGCTATGCGGTTTGCTGGCCGTCATCGTGCCAACCCTCGCCGAACAAGCCACCGCTTTCGTGGACGCGATCCCGGCCGTGGCGCAGGAACTAGCGCAGCTGCCGTTCCTCGCCGACAGTAAGCTCACCGATCTCATCACACCGGCGCACCTGTCGACGCTCGTAAGCGGCGTGCTCGGCGGAGCGGCCAGTGCCGCGTTCTTCGTGGCCATGGCGGTCACCGCGACGCTGCTGTCGCTGTTCATACTCGGCGCCTACGAACCGCTGCAGACCGGCACCTACCGGCTGCTCCCTGCTTCGCAGCGCGGCCGGGCCCGGCTAATCGGCGACGACATCCTCGGCAAAGTGGGCGGCTACCTCGTTGGCGCGGTGAGCATCGCCGTCATCGCCGGCACCACTTCGCTGATCTTCATGCTCATCGCCGGGATTCCCTATGCCCTGCTGCTCGCGCTCATCGTGATGGTGCTCGACCTCATCCCGCAGATCGGCGCCACCATCGCGGCGATCGTGGTGGTCGCGGTCGCACTAACCGAGTCTCTGACGCTGGCGATCGTCGCGACGATATTTTTCATCGTCTATCAGCAAATCGAGAACTGGGTCAATCATCCCCGCGTCATGCAGCACGCCCTGAAGATCTCAAACTTGGCCGCGCTGATCGTGGTCATGATCGGGGCCGCGCTGTTCGGCGTGCTCGGGGCGATCATCGCCCTGCCGGCCTACGCCTCAGCGCAGCTGCTCGTGCGGGAGTTCTACCTCAAGCCACGGGAAGTGAGCTGACCACGTCAAGGAACGCCCGCATCTGCTGCTTGGCGACGGGGTCGCCCGGCGGGTGCATCAGCACCTGAACGCGCACCTGATCTCCGTCAAGCACAGCCGTGATGCGCAGGCGATCATAAGTTTCCTCGGCCTCGGCGGCTAGGGCCGCGACCGAAGCCAGGTTCGTGACCGTGGCCGGCCAGTGCATGGTCATTCTCCTATTGAGCCATCTTTGACGCGAGAAAAATGGAAAAGTGGGCTTATGACCAGCAATGGAGAACGGCCGCCGGCGCGTCGTCTGCTTCTGGGTGCCGCGGTCTTGGCAGGCGAAAAACTGCACCTGACCGAAGGCCCGCCCTCGCGCCCGATGGCCCTGCTGGTCGGGCTGGCGGCGCGCGGACGTGAGATAGCCGCCCAAGCGGTCACCCGCGCGGCCAAAGCGATGCCCCGGGCGCCGCAATTCGTGCGGGGGTTCCTCGACGAGACGGGACGCAAAGGGGCACGGACTATCCATATTGGACGGCACGACGCCGCCGTGTGGCTCAAGACAAGCATGGACGACGGCCTCGCCTGGGCGGAACGGTCCGTCATCCCCAAGGTTATCGACGACATGACGCCCAAACTCATGAGCACGATCCGGCAAACCATTCTGCCGCAAGTCATTGACGACCTGGCCAAGGACGACCGGATCCGGTCGATGATCTCAGAACAGAGCCAGGGCATGGTTTCCGACGCGACCGGCGAGTTGCGCGAATCGTCGGCCAAGGCCGATGACCGCGTCGAGTCGGCTTTCCGCCGGGTTTTCAACCTCACGCCAGGCGGCTAAGTGTCCACATCGGACAATGCCGGGATCGTGACCCGTTTGGCCGCTCTCGTCATCGACGCCACCTTGATGGCCCTCCTCGTCCCCGTCGTCGCGACCGGGCCGGTGACACTCTGGACCTCGCTGGAAGGCTCAGCGCCGGGATGGCTGAAAACCTTGTCCCAGCTGACCGCCGCCGTCGTGCCGGTTGTCTACTTCACCATGTGCTGGTGGGGGACCGGGCAGACGCTTGGCGGGCTCCTGTTCGGCACCGTCGTGCGGCGCCCTGACGGCGCGCACGTCAGCCTGCCCCGTGCCCTCGCCCGCGCCTTCTTCGGCCTGCTGATCCCGCTCGTCTGGCTTATCGGGATGGTGACTGTGCTTTGGGACGGCCAGCGGCGCGCCTTGCACGACCGGGTATTCGGCACCGTGGTGCGCCGCAAGCTGCGCCCGGTCCACTAGCCTTGGCCTGTGCTGGCAGACGTCTGGGCCGCTGAGCGAGCCAACATGCTCGCGACGCTGGTGCGCCGCCTGGGCGATCTGGACCTGGCCGAGGAGGCCCTCGCCGAAGCCGCCGCAAGGGCTTTAGAGATTTGGCCCACCGAGGGGGTACCAAGTAAGCCCGCCGGATGGCTCATCACCACCGCCTGGCACCGGGCGCTGGACCGCCTGCGGCGTGAGCAAACCGGCCAGGCCAAGCTCGCCCTCCTCGCCAACACTCCGCCGTCGGAAAGCGAAGACGACCGGCTTGCCCTCATCTTCGGCTGCTGCCACCCGTCCCTGGCCGAGCCGGTGCAAGTGGCGCTGACCCTCAACGCGGTCTGTGGCCTGACGAGTCAAGAGATCGCGCTGGCTTTCCTCATGCCGCCCGCCTCGATGGCCCAGCGGCTGGTCCGGGCCAAGGCACAGCTCAAGAAAGACAACGTGCGGTTCACGATGCCGGAGCCGGAGGACTATCCGCAGCGGCTGCCCGCCGTGCTGTCGGTCATCTACCTTGTTTTCAACGAGGGTTACCTGGCTAGCTCCAAAACCCAGCCACAGCGCCGGGAACTGGCGCGCGAAGCCCTTGACCTGTCCCGTGAGCTCGCGCGCCTGATGCCGGGCGAGCCTGAGGTCGCCGGGCTCACCGCGCTGATCGAGTTGCAGGAAGCCCGTGCCGTGACCCGTTTCGATGACGAGGAACAGTTGGTATTGCTGGAAAATCAGGACCGCGGCCTGTGGGACGCGGCCCTCATCCGGTCGGCTACGGCACGTCTTGACCGTGCTATGGCGCGCCGCCGTCCCGGGCCGTTTCAGCTTCAGGCCGCGATCGCGGCCCTGCATGCGGGCGCACCGTCCACGGCGGACACTGACTGGCTGCAAATCCACATGCTCTACTCGGCGCTGCACGAACAGACCGGCAATCCGGTGGCTCTCCTGAATCGGGCGGTGGCGACCCGTTATCTATGGGGGCCGGAGCGTGCGCTGTCCGATGTGGACGCTCTCACTGAGCGCCTCGGCTCTTACCGTCTCTTCCACGCCACCCGTGGCGAGATGCTGCAAGCTCTCGGGCGGGCCGAGGATGCGCGGGCGGCCTGGCAACGCGCGCTCGACCTGGCGACCAACCCGGCCGAGCGCGCGTTCATCGCCTCACGGCTGGCTACGGCATCTCGACAATAGGGCGGACCTCGATCGAGCCGCCGTAGTGCAGTGTCGGCCACTCCGATGCGATGGCCACCGCCTCGTCAAGGTCGACCGCGTCCAGGACCATATATCCGCCGACGACTTCCTTGGTGTCCGTGAACGGGCCGTCGGTCACCACCGGGGCGGTGCCGTTGTGCCGGATGGTGCGGGCCGTGCGGGGATGGTCGAGCTGGTTTCCCTGGTCGGCCCACTTGCCGCGTTCGCGCCACTTCTCGACGTAGGCGTAGATCGCTTCGTAGTCCTGTTTTACCTGCTCCTCGGGTATGGCGTCCCACTGATCCGGGTCATCGTTGATCAACATCACGTACTTCATGACGTACCTCCTTTCACCATGCTGACGAATGTGGGCACCTGGATTTCGACAGACTCTTGCTGATGCTCGTACATGCAAATACGATGCCCTGAAGTTTCAGAATTGTGCACTCGCTCGCAGACTTTGATAAAAAGAGGGCGGTCTATTATGCGCAAAATCCTGCTCATACTCGCCGTAGTGCTCGGAACGCTAAGCGTTCCGGCCGCGGCACAAGCGGCAACGGTTGGCAACGTAACCGGGTTCAGCCAAAACGGAAACACCTACACCATCACCGCTGGTACTGCTCAGGTCCGGGTCATCTGGTCCAAAGCAGACATCTTCCGGATCTGGCTCGCGCCCACGGGATCTTTCACTGATCCGGCCGGCGCGGACATCGCGATCAACCAGAATTTCGGCACGGTCAGCACGACGTGGTCCGACGCTGGCACCTACTACCGCATCAACTCCAGCGCGGCCGTGCTGCGGGTTTACAAGACCCCGTTGACGTTCCGGCTCTACAAGACCGACAACACCACGCTTGTCTGGCAGGAGTCCACGGGACTGACCTGGACCGGATCGCAGGCCAGCCAGAGTCTGACGCGAGGAGCCACCGAACAGTTCTACGGCACCGGTCTGCGCTTGGGAGACTGGGCGCTGCGCGACAAGTCCGTGCCGATCAAAGTGGACAACGGATGGCGCGAGAACAACAACGCCAGCCCAGCACCGTTCTACATGAGCACCAACGGCTACGGGGTCGTGCGCAACACGTGGGCACAGGGGCAGTACAACTTCCTCAGCCCCGTCAGCACCACGCACAACGAGAACCGGTTTGACGCCTTCTACTTCGTTGGCGGCTCGCTCAAGGACGTGCTCAACCGCTACACCGATGTAACGGGCAAGCCGTTCCTGGCGCCGATGTGGGGCTTCGAGCTCGGCAACGCCGACTGTTTCAACGCCTCCAACCCGGATTACCAAGGCGACCACAACCGGGCACGGCACCAGATCACGCCCGATGTCGTGGGCTACGCGACGGATGCCCGTAACGCCAACATGCCCAGTGGCTGGTTCCTGCCCAACGACGGTTATGGCTGTGGCTACACGAGCCTTCCGCAAACGGTCACCGACCTGAAGGCCAAGGGCTTCCAAACAGGACTGTGGACCAGCACCGGCCTGGCGAATATCAACTGGGAAGTCGGCACCGCCGGAACCCGCGGCGTCAAGACTGACGTGGCGTGGATCGGTGGCGGCTACAAGACCGCCTTCCAAGGGGTTCAGCAAGCCGTCAACGGCATCGAGAACAACTCCAACGCACGCCGTTTCGTGTGGACAGTGGACGGCTGGGCCGGTACCCAGAGAAACGCTGTCGTGTGGACCGGCGACACCTATGGCACGTGGGCCGACATGAGATGGCACGTTCCCGCCATCACCGGTGCCGGCCTGAGCGCCCACAACTACGCGGCCGGTGACGTTGACGGCATCTTCTCGGGCAGCCCGAAGACCTATGCCCGTGACTTGCAGTGGAAGGCGTTCACACCAGCCTTCATGACGATGTCGGGCTGGGGCGCCACCAACCCGAGTTCGGGTTACAACGACAAGCAGCCGTGGCGGTTCAGCGAGCCATACCTGTCCATCAACCGCAAGTACCTTCAGCTCAAGATGCGGCTGATGCCCTACCTGTACACGATGAGCCGCAACGCTCACGAGACTGGCGTGCCCTCGACCCGCGCGATGGTGCTGGAATTCCCGAATGACCCCGTGGCGCAAGGGAACCAGACCAGCGGTCAGTTCATGGCCGGCGACGCGTTCCTTGTCGCACCGGTCGTCAGCGACACCTCGGTCCGCGACGGGATCTATCTGCCCGCCGGGACGTGGACCGACTACTGGACGGGCACGGTATACCAGGGTCCGGGGACACTGAACGGCTACAACGCTCCTCTGGACACGTTGCCGCTGTTCGTCAAGGGTGGCTCGATCGTGCCGATGTGGCCACAGATGAACTACACCGGCGAAAAGCCTTACACGCCCATCACCTTGGACATCTACCCGCGCGGCAACTCCAGCTTCACCCTCTATGAGGACGACGGCATCACGCGGCAATTCCAAACCGGATCGTTCGCCAAGCAGCAAATCGACGTGACCGCGCCAACCTCAGGCACGGGCAACGTGACGATCAATGTTGGTGCCAGCAACGGTTCCTTCACCGGCAAGCAAACCTCACGCGGCTATGAACTGACCGTGCACGGTGGCATGCCGACCTCGGTGACGGATGGCGCGACGACGCTGACCAAGCACACCACCCAGGCGGCCTATGACTCAGCCTCGACCGGCTGGTTCCACAGCGCCGGGGTGCTGAAAGTCAAGACCGGCTCCAAGGCGACCAATGGCGCGTTCAGCATTACCGCCAACGGTTTCGCCCTTCCGCCCACCACCCCCATCGGCGGCGGCAGCGGCGTCCTGCCCAAGGGCGGCTGGTCTCTCGTGAGCGTTTCCAGCCAGGAGACGACCAACGAGAACGGTGCCGCGACCAACGCCTTCGACGGCAGCAGCAGCACCATCTGGCACAGCAAGTGGTCGAGCCCGGCCGGGCAGCTGCCGCACGAGATCGTCATCGACCTCGGCGCGACCTACAACGTCGACAGCTTCCGTTATCTGCCAAGGCAAGACGGTGGCATCAACGGGCGCGTCGGGCAGTACGAGGTATATCTGAGCACCTCGACCTCGAGCTGGGGCACAGCGGTAGCCACGGGCACCTTCGCCGACACAGCCACCGAAAAGACGGTGTCGTTCACGTCAAAACAGGCCAGGTATCTGCGCTTTAGAGCATTAACCGAGGCGGGCAACCGCGGGCCGTGGACATCGTGTGCGGAGGTCACCCTCACCGGGACGCCGGTATGACCCCCCTCAACCGCAGGCAACTCCTAGGAGCGGCGGCCGCTACGGCCGCCCTCCCCGCCCTGGTCAAGACGCTGGCGTCGGTCGCTCCCCAGGGGGCGGCCGGCACCATCGCCGATGTCCAGCACGTCGTCATCTTCATGCAGGAGAACCGTTCCTTCGACCACTACTTCGGAACCCTGCGTGGTGTCAGGGGTTTCGGCGACCCGGTGCCGATCCCCAACGTTTTCCGGCAGCCCCAGGGCACGGGCACGCGGATGCCCTGGCGCATGAACACCACCGCCACCAGCGGCCAGTGCTCAGACGATCCGGACCACAGCCGCACCGGCCTGACGACAGTGTGGAACAACGGCAAACACGATCAGTGGGTCAACCGGATCGGCCCGCTGACGATGGGCCACTTCGCCCGCCAGGACATGGACTTCTACTACGCCCTGGCCGACGCTTTCACCATCTGTGACAACAACTTCTGCTCTGTCATGGGCCCAACGAACCCCAACCGGCTCTACCTGTGGTCCGGCACCTCCAGCGGGGTCACCGACAACACCGTGCCCAGCGGTGGATTCACGTGGACCACCTATGCCGAACGCCTGCAAGCGGCCGGCATCTCGTGGAAGGTCTACCAGGAAGCCAACAATTACGACGACAACGCTCTGGCCTGGTTCAGGAACTTCCGCCAGGCCACGGCCGGCAACCCGCTCTATGAGCGGGGCATGCGCAAGATGCCCGACATGGTGGCGCAGTTCGGCGCCGACATCGCCAACGGGACACTGCCACAGGTCTCGTGGGTCGTGGCGGCGGATTTCCTTTCCGAGCACCCGGACTGGCCTCCAGCCAAGGGCCAGGACCTGTGCGCCCGGCTGCTCAAGAAGCTGGCCGCCAATCCGGCGGTGTTCGCCAAGACGGTCTTCATCCTGAACTACGACGAGAACGGCGGCTTCTTCGACCACATGCCGCCACCGGCAGCGCCTTACAACTCGTCGCAGGGACTGTCCACAATAGACATCACGGGCGAGTTCTCCGGGACGACGCCGATGGGGCTCGGTCACCGTGTACCCCAAATCATCATTTCTCCTTGGACGAGAGGTGGCTATGTCTGCTCCGAGCTGTTTGACATCACGTCGGTCATTCGTTTCCTGGAGCGGCGTTTCGGCGTTCAGGAGCCGAACATCAGCCCGTGGCGGAGATCGCTGTGCGGCGATCTCACCTCAGCGTTCGACTTCAACGCCACCGCGGCTTTCCCTGCCCTGCCTGACACCTCGGGCTATCCCGCCGAGGCCGACCGGCAGTGCTCCACGCTGCCCGCTCCGGTCGCTCCGTCCACGCAGGTCATGCCGGGCCAAGAAGGGGGTACTAGACCCGCCCGCCCCCTGCCCTACGCCTTAAGCGCGCACGGCAGAGTCACGGCGAGCCAGTTCTGGATCGACTTCTCCACACCGGGCGCCGGGGCGTTCTTCTACGTCTACGCCAACCGCTTCCGCACCGACGGGCCGTGGCGCTACGGCGTGGGAGCCGGCCAGACGCTGTCGGACTATTGGCAGTCCGGCACGCCCACGGGCGCCTACGACCTGTCGGTCTACGGCGCCAATGGCTTCCTGCGCCAGTTCGCCGGAAACCGGGTCACGGCAACCACTTCCGGCAACGCCAATCCCGAAGTGACGCTGCGCTACGCACCGTCGGAAGGGCGCGTTTACTTCACGATGCGCAACAACGGCACGGCTTCGTGCGTCATCACGATCCGCGCCAATCGCTATCGCTCCGACGGACCGTGGACCTACACCGTCGCCCCATCGGCGACCGTTGAGGACTACTTCACCGTCTCCACCTACAACCATTGGTACGACTTCACCGCCACCGCCAGCACCACAGACGGGTTCCTCAGACGGTTCGCCGGGCACATGGAAACCGGGGCACCGTCCACGAGCGACCCGTCGTTTGGGGCGGTCACGTCCCAGCCGCTGCCCGCGACAGTCCGCGCGGTCGACTCTCAGGAAACCGTGGGGGAGAACGGGCGGGCCGTCAACGCGGTCGATGGCGCTCCCGCGACGATGTGGCACACGGAGTGGTACAACACCGTGGCGCCGTTGCCACACTTCATCGAGCTCGACCTCGGCTCGGTAAAGAACGTCACGGGACTGTCCTATGTGCCCCGCCAAACGGGCGTCAACGGCCGCGTCGGCCAATACGAAGTTCACGTGTCCACCGACGGCACCTCTTGGGGCACACCGGTTTCCACGGGCACGTGGGCCGACACCGCCGCCGCCAAGACGCTGGCTTGGACCACCCGCACCGCGCGTTATGTCAGGCTCCGTGCCCTGACCGAAGCCGGTAACCGCGGTCAATGGACCTCAGCAGGCGAGATAACGATCCTCGGCTACTGACGGTTATATGCGCCAGTGCACCGTCCTTCAGGGCGGTGCACTGGCACACGCGGGGAGGGCCGCTTGCTGAGCGTGTTCTAAACCGGACGGTTCTGCTGCTCGATGTACTGCCGGAGTACAGACAACGGCGCCCCGCCGACAGATCCGGCGAAGTAGGAGCCGGACCATAGTCGGTTGGTCTGGTAGTAGTGGCGGATCAGGTCTGGGAATTCTTGGCGCAGCCGCCGTGAATCTGCTCGCGGCGGGACGCGCCGAGAGTCTAAACGCCTGTGGAGCGCAGGTAAGACCGGCACCCGTGCCGGCACGGCGCCGGGAAGCAGGAATCCGCCCTGACGCTACGCGTAGAACACGCGCAGCGTGAAGGGAATCTCCGTCCTTCAGGGCGGAGAGATCGTCAATCACGGCTCACCGCCCGCGCAGCATCCTTACCCGGACTGCCTGCGGGCTCAGCTGGTTCAAGCGCTAGTGCGCAGCGATTCGATGATGCGGCGGCCTAGGGCGAACGCTGGCGGCAGCTTGGCCGGCAACGCGTGACGCGCGAACCACCGTGCCTCGGCCAGCTCGTCTGGGTCGATGCGCACCTCGCCGCTGGCGTATTCAGCCGTGAAGGCAGCTAGCACCTTGGCTTGCGTCCCGGCGTGCCACGGCTGGCTGCCCGCATACGTGAGTTCGCCGATCGTTAAGCCGACTTCTTCGCCAACTTCCCGGCGGGCGGCCTCCTCGAGGGACTCACCCGCTTCCACGAGCCCACCGATGATCGCCCAGGTCTCAGGATTGCCATAGGTATGCCGCACAAGAAGAACCTCGGGTCCCCTCGTGATGCAGACCAGAACCACCGGCCGGAACGCCAGCGGGACATGCAAACCGCACGAGGGGCAGTCCCGTCCATCGTGCCAGCGGTTGTCAGCCAGCTCCTCTCGGCACGCACCGCAATAGCGGTGCGCCGCCCGCCAGTTCACGACGGACGGGGCTCGTACACCGGCGGCTGAAAGCCTTTCCGGCAACGACATCCAGTCAACGGCCACTAGTGACGATGACCGCCCGGTCCAAACAGGAGTGCCCTCAAACGTTCCCATGCACCATGGCTCACTCAGGTCCGCGATCTGCGCGACGGTGGCGAGCTGACCGTCGCCGCGCAGCACCAGCTTCCCCTCACGGACCGCCAGGCACAGGTGCCAGGGCTCCATCGTCATCTGTGCGCTGCCCGGTACGAAAGTCATGTAGTCAGGGTGTCACGCAAAATCACCCCTATGCAGAATAAGGAATAGCTATATAGAGTACGGACATGCCTGTGTTGCGAATGACGACACCAAGACGGCTCGTGCTTCAAGCGATGCTGGAAAACCCTGAGCAGGAACGCTATGGCCTTGACCTGGCGGTGGAGGCTGGTCTGGAGCCGGGCACGATTTACCCGATCCTCGTGGCTTTCGAAGGCGCCGGCTGGCTGTCCAGCAGGGAAGAGGATGATGCGGAGGCTCACGCCGAAGGCCGTCCGCGCCGGCGTTACTACCGTCTGACGGGGGCGGGAGTCGCGAGTGCGCGTGAGGTGCTGGCGAGTGCCGGTAAACGCCGTGGAGCCGGTGCGCTGACAAGGAAACTCGCGTGGTGACCCGGGCCCAGCGCGGAGCGATCTGGCTGCTGTGCCGCTTTCTGCCAGAAGGTTTCCGCAACCGTCAGCGCGACGAGTGGACCGGCGACCTCATCGCGATAGGCGCGACTGGACAGTGGCGTTACCTGTTCTCCGCTGCCTGGACGTTGCCCGCATTGCGTGCTCACGCCGGCAAACCCGGCGTCGACCGTCCACACACGATAGTGCTTCCGACGCCGCTGTCGGTCATCACGCTCTACCGCGTGGTCCTCATAGGACTCGGGCTACCAGTGATTTCCTGGCTCATCGCGATCCCGTTCCGCTATTACCTTCTGGACATCCCCGGCATCTTCGCGGCCATGGCGCAGCAGCAATACGCGGGACCGTTCGATCCCAAGGACCTTTGGCCCATGGACGGACCGTTCGTCGTGCTCATTCCGCTGTGGGTGCTCCTCATGATGGGCGCTTGGGCCGTCATCATGAGCTGGCTGATGGTTACCTGGATGGGAATCGCGACCCTCATCGCCGGGACGGCCCGGCGCCGCACCGGTGCCAGATACCGCGTCGTCACTGCCCTCATCGGAATAGCCGTCGCGGCCGCCGCGATCACGCTGGGCAACGCCGGCCGTGAACTGGGCTGGATTCCTGACACCTTCAGGCTGATGGACGAAGGGATGACGGCAGCGTTCATCGGGGTGCTAGCCATCATCTTCGGCTTCGGTGCGTCGGGCCTAAACAAACGCCGTCGCGTGATCGCTATCGTCATCGGGCTGCTGGCGATCGGCATCCACGCCTGGCACTACACCGAAATCGGCCAGGCCATGCTCAACTGGCACCTCGACTAGCTGGTCACCAGTTCCCGCGCCGCCCGGCTAGCTCCCTTGCTCAGCAACGGTTCTAGCCGGATGGCGAGGCTTCTGATCGCCTCACCGTGCCTGGCCCGCACCTCGTCGCTGACCATGACCAGGTCGAGTTCGTTGGCGACGGTCAGTTCAGCGAAGTCGCGGCGCATCGACAGGGTCGGCACATAGACCTGCCCGGTGAAGCGGTCGCGGAACTGTCCAGACGGGACGGTCAGCTGCGAGTAGGAGAACTTGCGATCACAGCTGGCATAGCAATAGACGATCTCTTCGCACTCCACGCCGATGGTGTTGGCGATGTCGGCGCGGGCGTTCACACTCACGAGCCCGGTGGGGAAACCGTCGGTGCCGTAGAGCGCGTGGCACAGGCCAGCCATCTGCAGCGCCGGGCGGGCTTCCCACGAGTCGAGCAGATTCTGCACCCGTTCGAGGTGGGCCAGCAACATGCCACCGGGGTGCGGAATCTTGTGCGCGTCCGCGTCGATAAGCAGGCTCAGAGCTCCAACGTTCACTGTCTTCACTCCAAACCAGGGTGCGGCGAGGGTCGCCACCGGTGCATACCCTACACACGCATCACGCGCACGCCGGCGTCGATCAGGGGCTGCACGGCCTCGTCGGTCGCCGTAGTATCGGTGATGAAGGTTTCGATTTGATCGAGGCCGCAGATCCGGGCGAAGGCGCGGCGGCCGATCTTGGAAGCGTCCGCGACGGCGACGACCCGGTTGGCGTGTTCGGCCATGAGCCGGTTGATCAACGCCTCGCCTTCGTGCTGTGTCGTGGCACCGCGAACGGGATCGATACCATCGACACCTATGAACGCGATGTCCAGCGTGATCTCGTTGAGCACGCTCGTGGCGAAGGGGCCGATCAGCTCATAGGACTGCGGCCGCAGCACCCCGCCGGTGGTCACTATCTTCAAGTTGGGACGGACCGCTAGCTCGTTGGCGATGTTCAAAGCGTTGGTAACCAACGTGAATTCGACCGGCCCGCTATCAGATCGCAGATCCGTGCGCGTCCCGAGCGCCCGGCCCACCTCCGTCGTGGTCGTGCCACCGGTCAGGCCGACGATGCCGTCAGGCGGCACCATCGCGGCGGCGGCGAGCGCGATGCGCTGCTTCTCCGATGCGTGACGGGCCGTCTTGTAACGCAGTGGCAGATCGTAGGAAACGCTATGCGCGACCGCTCCACCTCTCGTGCGCACGAGCATCTGCTGAGCGGTCAGCTCATCGAGGTCGCGCCGAATGGTGGCCGTCGAGACTTTGAGCTGTCCGGCGGCATGGTCGATGTCAATCTGCCCGTGCGTGGCGAGCAGTTCCATCAGGGCGTTCCAGCGGTCGTACTTCTTCACTCAAGAAGAGTAAACGCCTCCCGACATGATTGAACAGACAGTAAATGAAGTTTCTTGTTGACTTGTGCTCAGAGCGGCCGCAATATTTGCATCTACAAAACATGAAGTTGCAAATCTTGTTAGGAGCACCCAATGAGAGTACGCAACATAGTCGCAATAGCTGCCGTCGCGGCGTTAGCCCTAAGTGGTTGCGGCTCAAGTGATTCAGGCAGCGGCGGCGACAAGGAACTGACCTACTGGTCCATGTGGAAGCCCGGCGAAGACCAGCAGAAAGTGCTGCAATCGGCGATCGAGGGCTTCGAGAAGTCCACCGGCATCAAGGTGAAAGTCCAGTGGAGCGGACGTGACGTGCTCAAGCAGGTCGCGGCCCGGCTCAACGCGGGCGACCCGCCGGACCTGACCGACCAGGACGCCGGCGCCATCTCCGGCAACCTCGGCAAGGTCGACGGCGTCACCGGACTGTCCGATGTGTACAGCATGACCATCGAGGGAGAGTCGAAGAAGGTCAGCGAGGTCATCCCGGAAGGCCTCGTCAAGGCTTACAAGACCAAGGACGGGCAGCCGTTCGTCGTGCCCTACGAGGTCATCGGCTCGACCATGTGGTTCAACGCCGCCGCCAACCCGGAGCTGGCGACGAACCCGCCCAAGACGTGGGCAGAGTTCATCACCGTGCTCGATGGGCTGAAAGCCAAGGGCCGCACGCCTATCGCGCTTGACGGCGACATCAAGTTCTACGACGCCTACTGGACGACGTGGTCCATCATCCGTCACGGTGGCATCGGCTTGTTGCCGAAGGCCGCGACCGACAAGACCGGTGCCACGTTCGACGACCCGGCGTTCCTCAAGGCCGCCAAGGATGTCGAGCAGCTGATCAAGGGCGGCTACCTGGTCAAGGACTTCAACGGCACGAAGTGGCCGGCGCAGCAGAACGCGTGGGCGGGTGGCAAGACTCCCACCGACCTGCTGCTGATGGGCACGTGGGCACCGAGCGAGACCGGCCCGCAGGCGGCTTCCGGCTTCAAGCACCGCTCTTTCCCGTTCCCGACGGTCGAGGGTGGCAAGGGCAACAAGGCCGCGGAGGCCGGGGTCATCGGGTTCGCCATTCCGAAGAAGGCGAAAAACGCCGACGCCGCGAAGAAGTTCATCGCGTACTTCCTGAACAAGGAACGGCTCGCGAAGATCGCGACCGACGCGAAGAACCTCACGCCGCGCTCTGACGTGGCCGCGCCAGCGGAGCTGGCCGACTACCAGAAGGAAGTGTCAGCCGCTGGTAGCGACCTCTTCCTGCCCTATGACGACGCTTCAGCGATCGCGCCGGAGTGGGCGACCAACGTGTGGGAGCCGGCCAACGCCGACTTCTTCAACGGCAAGCTCGACGCGGCCGGATTCGTCAAGCGCCTCAAGGACGAGACCATCAAGCTGGGGAAGCAATAAATGACCGCACTATCGAGGGCGCGGCGGCGGCTTTACTGGCCGTTCGTCGCGCCCGCGACCCTCATATATGTGGCGTTCTTCGTTGGCCCCGCCATCGCGTCCATTTGGATCAGCCTGCACAAGTGGCGGGGAGCCGGCGACGAGATGGACTTCACCGGAGCGGCGAACTACAAGCGGCTCCTGGAAGATGACGCGTTCAAAGACTCGTTCGCCAACTCACTGAAGATTCTGGTGATCTGCGGCGTGTTCATCTTCGCCCTGGCGTTCCTCATGACGATCGTGCTGCGGGAGATGAAGAGCCGCAAGACGGTCCGCGCCCTGCTGTTCTTCCCCTACATCGTGTCGCCGGTGGCCATCGGTGTCGGGTTAGGACTGCTGCTGGATCCGTCGGGTGTCGTCAACGGTGTCTTGGAACCCGTGGGGCTCAACCGTTCGTGGCTGGCCCCCGATCACATCTTCGCCACCATCCTCATCGGCATCATCTGGGTGACGACCGGGTTCTACGTCACGCTGCTGATGGCCGGGCAGGAGCGCATCCCGGCGTACTTCTACGAAGACGCCACCCTCGCCGGAGCCAACCGCTGGCGCCAGTTCTGGCACGTCACCTTGCCGATGAGCTGGGACATCGTGACCGTCGCGGCCGTGCTGTGGGTGATTAACTCCCTGAAGATCTTTGAATTCATTTACGCCTTCACTGGTACCGGAGACAGCCCGCCCAGTGAGGCTAGAACGATTCCGATCTATCAGTTCCTCATGACGACCGGCGGCCGCAACCCTGCCTACGCGCTGGGCTATGGCTGTGCCATGGGTGTCGTCATGATCGCCCTCGTGACCGTCCTCGTGGTCGGCCTGCGCCGGGTGATGCGGCGAGAGGCGGTGCATTTCTGATGCTCGCACGCCTCGCCAGAATCCCCGTGTGGGTGTGGGTCGGCTTCAACGTCGCCCTGCTCGGGTGGCTCGCCCTCACCTCCCTCAAGCCCAGTCGCGAGATCTTCGACAACCCGTTCTCGCTGCCGACCGGTGTGGAAGCCGCCAACTACGACAGCGCGTGGACCGTTTCCGAGCTGGGACAAGGTTTCATCAACTCGCTGTTCATCGTGGCGATAGCGTCGGTGGCCGTGGTGGCACTGGCCGCTCCGGCGGCTTATATGCTCACCCGCTCGACCACCTGGACGGCCAGTCCACTGACGACGTTTTTCGCCGTGGGCATGGGCATCCCGTTGCAGGCCGTCATCATTCCCATCTTCGTGATGACGACACAGATCTCGTCGTTCGCCAACGACACCTTCGGGTGGTGGGACGACCGGATCAGCCTGACCATCGTCTACATCGCGATGTCGCTGCCGTTCACGGTCTTTTTGCTCACGGGATTCTTCCGCACCCTGCCAGAAGACCTGGAGGAGGCGGCCGCGCTCGACGGGGCGACGGGACTGCGCACGTTCGTGCGCATCATGTTGCCGCTCGCCCAGCCAGGGCTGATCACGGCACTCATCCTCAACATCGTCAGCCTGTGGAACGAGACGCTCCTGGCGCTCATCCTCATCACCGACAACGAGCAATACACATTGCCCCAGGCACTTCTGGGTCTGTACCAGACGATGCAGTACACGTCGAACTGGGGCGGCTTGTTCGCCGGTGTCGTGATTGTCGTCGTCCCGATCCTGGCCATCTACCTGTGGCTCGGCCGGCGCATCATCGAGGGACTCACTGTGGGGTCGGGTAAATGAGAATTAGCATCGGCTCCTTTACCCTGCCCGCGGCCGCGCTCGGGCCGGATAACCCGTTGCCACCGCTGGGAGGGCCGTCGCTGGTGACGGTGCCGTCCGACCTGAGCGCGGCCGACCCTGTCATGGCGCGGAACTTGGCCTATGGCCGGCCGAACACGCTGCTGCCCTACACCGTCCAAGATGGATACTCCCGCAACCTCGCTGACACCGAGATCAAGACAGCGGTCGTAGAGAACGACTTGATGCGGGCGGAGTTCCTGCTCGACTACGGCGGCCGGCTCTGGTCGCTCTACGACAAGGCGCACAAACGCGAACTGCTGCACCGCAATACCGTTCTGCAACCCGGCAACCTCGCGTTACGCAACGCGTGGTTCGCCGGGGGAGTGGAGTGGAACCTTGGCACCACCGGGCACACACCTTTGACCTGTGCTCCCGTGCACGCCGCCAACGTAGGCGGAAAGTTCCTGCGCCTGTGGGAATTCGAGCGGATGCGCGAACTGGTCTATCAGCTCGACGTGTGGCTCGAAGGCGCTGTGCTGTTCGTGAACGTGACCATCACCAACGCCAACGAGCACGAAGTGCCCGTCTACTGGTGGTCCAACATCGCCGTCCCGGAACGCGACGGCACCCGGGTGCTGGCACCAGCCGAACAGGCCTGGCACCTGAATTTCGACGGCATCCTGAACAAGGTCCCCGCGCCCGACGGTTACACCGACCGTTTCGAGCACGCCGCCGATCACTTCTACGACATCCCGCCCGGCCGCCGCCCCTGGATCGCCGCCATCGACAGCGACGGCACGGGTCTGCTGCAAACCTCTACCGAAAACCTCAGAGGCCGGAAACTGTTCGTCTGGGGACGCAGCAACGGCGGGCAGAGATGGCAGGAGTGGCTGTCCCCGCCCGGCCACCCGTATCTGGAAATCCAGGCCGGTCTCGCGCGCACACAGCTTGAACACCTGCCCATGCCGGCGAAGTCGCGCTGGTCGTGGCTGGAGTCCTACAGCCGTGTCGCCGTTGACCCGGCCGCGGCTCATGGACTCCGCGGTGACGCCACCGCCGCCGTAACCGCCGTTCTGCCGCAACTGCCAGCGCTCGATCCGTCCACCGTGGACGCACGACCCACCGAAATCCTGCACACCGGCTCCGGCTGGGGCGCCCTCGAATCTCGCCTCCGCTCGCGAATCGATGCGGTCGCCACCGCAGGGTCCGCGCCGCACGCGCCTTCCGCCGCACCCGGGCCGCACGACAAGGCTGCCATGCTGGCCTGGCCCGATGGTGCCGCAGAGCCGGGACCGCGATCGCCACAGTGGGCATGGCACGGCGGGCTGGATTTGCCCGGGACGCCGTTTGGTGACGAGTCGCTCGGGCGGGATCAGGCGTCGTGGGTGACCCTGCTGGAGGCCGGCACGATGACCGCTCCGGCGCCACGGCTGTCTCCGGCGAGCTATCAGGTCAGTCCACAATGGAAGCACCTGCTCGAAAACGCGAGCCCACACAACTGGTTCACGCTGCTGCACCTGGGAGTGGCGCGCTGGCACGCCGGCGAGCGCGAGCAGGCGGTCAGCGCGTGGGAACAATCCCGTGCCGAGAGCGAGAACCCCTGGGCACTAAGGAATCTGGCGTTCGCGGCGCAGGACGCGGCAGCGGCCGTGGAGCTGCTGCGTCAAGCACATGGCATGGTTCCCGGCGTCAGGGCCATCGCCGTAGAGACGATCCAGGCGTTCCTGGAAGCCGGCAAACCAGCCGAAGCACTCACCTTCATCGACCGGCTCGTGCTTGATTTGCGCCTACACGGCCGGGTTCGGCTGCTCGAATGCCGGGCAGCCCTCGCGGCGGGCCGCCTCGACCGCGCCGCACGCATCGTCGACACCGGCATCATCGTGGATGACCTGCGCGAAGGCGAAGACGCGCTCGACGATCTGTGGTTCAGCTACCACACGCAACGGGGGACCACACCACTTCCGCAACTGCCTTGTCTGTATGACTTCAGAACGGGAGCACGAGAATGAGACGAACTCTCGTCTTGGCACTGGCCGTCGCGGCCGGTGCCGTGGCAATTCCCGCACCAGCGCTCGCCGCCCCGGTGACGATCAGCTCCGGATCACTCAGCGCCTCAGTCGATTCGGCGTTTCCCCGCGTCATCAGCTACACCCTCGGCGGCAGCACCCTGCACGGACAGGAAGACACGCTCAGCCAAGTCGTGCTTAACGGAACGGCTTATACCCCAACGATTACGAGCACGGTCAGCTCTACCAAGGTTGACTACGCGATGTCGTTTTCCACTGGTGCCACCGTCAACGCGACGATTTCCGTCAGCGGCACCGCCGTTGAATTCAAGGTCACCAGTGCTTCGTCCGGCGTGATGAGCCTGGCGATCCCGAACCACAACCTCGTGTCCGTTCGCAGCACGCAAACCGGTGCCGCTCTCGCGACGGCCAACATGCATACAGCGACCACGGGCACCGGCGACACGTTCACCTCCATCACCGGCACCACCGCGGTCAACGCCAGTCCCGTGGGCGTCATGTATGCCATCGCCAACACGGCGCAACTGGCTGCCGCGATCTCCACCAACTCGTACTATGACAGCCCCTCAGGCGGCAACGCCAACGAAAACGGCCGCATCCGCAAACAGGTCGTGGACAAGGGAACCTACCGGCGGGCCGGCCTGTGGAGTGGTGATTGGACGGTCAAGGCCAACGGCGCCACCGAGCAAGAACCGCTGCCCTTCGCTAAAATCGTCATCACCGCGGACCGCAATGCTGACAGTGCCGTTGACTGGCAAGACGGCGCCATCGCCTTCCGCGACATCATGACCAACCCGCTCGGCTGGCAGGAAACCAAAGACCGGGTCGTGCAACGGATTCCGTTCAACTTCGCGTCGCAGGCCACCCATCCGTTCCTGCGCACACTGGATGAGACCAAACGTGTCGCGCTAGCCACGGACAACCTCGGCCAGTTCGTTCTGCTCAAGGGTTACGCCTCAGAGGGTCATGACTCCGCACACCCCGACTACGGCGGCAACATGAACACCCGCGCCGGTGGTCTCACCGATCTGAATACTCTCGTGAATCAGGGCTCGGCCTACAACGCTGACTTCGGTGTGCACATGCAGGCGACAGAGGCATACCCGGTCGCGAAGACGTTCAGTGACACGCTCGTGGACGAGAGCTCAAAGGGCTGGGACTGGCTCGACCAGTCGTACTACATCGACCGCCGCTTCGACGCCAACTCAGGCAACCGGCTCAACCGCTTGCAGCAGCTCAAGAATGAGGTGCCAAACCTCGACTTCCTCTATGTGGATGTCTGGTATGGCGACGGCTGGGAGACGCGCAAGTTCGCCCGCGAAATCAACGGCCTCGGCTATCAGGTCACCACAGAGTTCCCGGACAAGTTCGAGGAGAACACGCTCTGGAACCACTGGGCCACCGACGTCAACTACGGCGGATCCGACTACAAGGGCATCAACTCCCAGATCGCGCGGTTCATTCGCAACCACCAGCGCGATGACTGGATCGCCCGCCATCCCGTGCTCGGCGGGGCCGAAATCACGGCTTACGAAGGCTGGCAGGGTAAGAAAGACTTCACGGCTTTCGTGAACACCACCTTCGGCGTCAACGTGCCGACCAAGTTCCTGCAGCACCAGACGATCAGCAGGTGGAGCGGCAACACGATCACCTTCACGGGTGGTGTCACCGCCAGCGTGAGCGGTTCCACCCGCACGATCACGCGCGACGGACGCACGGTCTTGTCGGGCAACGCTTATCTGCTGCCGTGGGACAACGACGCCAAGTTGTATCACTGGAACGATGGCGGCGGGCCGAGCACTTTCGGAGTACCCACTAGCTGGACCGCAACCACCGCGAAGCTGTATCGCCTCACGGACACCGGGCGCGTCTTCGTTTCTGATCTCAATGTCTCCGGCGGGCAGGTCACCATCAACGCCACGGCCAAGACACCATATGTCGTCTATCCCGCCACGGCACCGGCTCACTCATCCCCGAACTGGGGCGAGGGCGGTCCGGTTAAGAATCCAGGATTCTTCGGGGGTACGAATGACTGGACAGTCTCCGGGGCGGCTTCGGTAACCCGCAACGCGCTAGGGCAGTCGCAGTTGGTCATGGGTTCTGGAGCCGCCTCGGTTACCCAGACCGTGACCGGCCTGACTCCCGGCACTTATGCGGCATCCGTCTACGTGTCAACGTCTTCCGGCCGCCGCGCCACCCTGACCGCGGGTGGCCAGTCTGCCTACACCACCAACTCGCCTTACACCAACAACGTTGGCGGAGACGAAAAGAACGGTTCGTCCATGCAGCGGATGCGCGTGCTCTTCGACGTCCTGTCAGGACAGTCGGCCGCGGCGCTCTCGCTGCAAGCCGACGCTGGCACGGCGGCTGTCACGTTCGACGATGTGCGCGTCGTGAAAACGGTGCGGTCTCCGCAAGGTACCCACATGTTCTTCGAGGATTTTGAGAATGTGGACCAGGGCTGGTATCCGTTCGTGGTCGGCAACGCGGGCGGGTCAGCCACCGATCCCCGCACCCACCTCGCCCAGATCCACGCGCCATATACGCAGAAGGGCTGGAACGGCAAGCTCATCGACGACGTGATCGCCGGTCAGCAGTCCCTCAAAGCCCACGAGGAGCGGCAAGGGCTGATCTACCGGACGCTGCCGCAAACGCTGCGGTTCACACCCGGCCGGCAATACCGCGTGACGTTTAGCTATCAGCAGTCCGTCGGCGGCGATTACGGCTTTGTCCTAGGCGCTGGCGCTTCTGAAGTCTCGACGGATTCACTGGCGCAGGCCCACACCACCACAACCTTCACCAAGACGTTCACGGCCGGAACCGACGCCTGGATCGGCATGAAGAAGCTGACCCCGGAAACGTCCAATCAGGACCGTGATCTGATCATCGACAATCTGGCCGTCGACGACCTCGGTGGCGGAACGCCCGTGGGCAACCGGCTCCCGCAGTCGCAAATGTCCATCCGTGCCGTGGACAGCCAGGAAACCGTGGGCGAGAACGGTGCCGCGGCCAACGTCCTGGACGGCAACTCCGCGACGATCTGGCACACCCAGTGGTACAACTCAACCGCACCACTGCCGCACACGCTCGACCTCGATCTCGGCGGCACCTACCAGGTGACCAACCTCTACTACCTGCCCCGCCAAAACAGCGCCAACGGCCGGATCGGGCAGTACGAGGTCTACGTCTCGGCCGACGGCACGAACTGGGGCACGGCGGTGGCTTCCGGCACCTGGCCCAGCTCGACCGCTGAACAGACCGTCACGTTCGCCGCTAAGACGGGCCGTTACGTGCGCTTGAAGGCACTGTCCGAAGTGGGCGGCAACGCCTGGAGTTCGGCCGCCGAAATCAACGTTGGCGTCCAGTCACGTCTTCCCCAATCGTCCATGACCGTCACCTTCGCTTCCAGCGCCGATGACGCCAGTGGGGGACAGGCCGCCAACGTGCTCGATGGCGATCCGGCGACACTGTGGCACACCGCGTGGTCCACGGTTGACCCTGATCCGGTGCACCCGCACGAAATTCGCATCGATCTCGGCGGTACCCACGCGGTCAACTGCGTCTACGCCCTGCCCAGGCAAACCGGCACCAACGGCAGAATCGCCGGGTACGAGGTTTACGTCTCCACCGACGGAACCACTTGGGGCGCCGCCGTAGCGACCGGAACGTGGGCCAACAGCGCCACCGAACAGTCCGCTTGCTTCACCGCCAAAACCGGGCGGTACGTCAGGTTACGTGCCCTGTCCGAAGTGAACGGTGGAGCCTGGACCTCGCTCGCGGAGCTAAACGTCTCCGCGGCCTAGCCCCATCCCCCTCACGACCCCGGGCCGCCCTCAGCCGGCCCGGGGTCACCCCGTTCCACGGCGAAATCCATTGACGTCCTGGTTATGTTGGCGCTGTGCCGAAGATATCGTCCGTCGTGATTTACTGCCGTGACCCCTACGTCATGGCACCGTTTTGGTCCGCCGCGACAGGCCTGCCCCTGGTGGAGGAAGACCACGCCAAAGTCGCCACGCGAACCCTCGAGCCCTTCGAGTCCTGTCTCCTGCACGACCCGTCAGGCGATCAGGTCGACGTCTGGATCGCCGTCGCCCACGATCTGCGGCCCGTCGGCCGCATCCATCTCGACATCGTCGCCTCGCCCGAGGAACAGGACCGGCTCATCGCCCTTGGCGCGACCCTCGTGCGCGAGCAGGAGAACCTGACCGTCTTCACCGATCCCGAGGGCAACGAATTCTGCCTCATCCGCCATCGTCACTAGGCCGCCGCACCATGAAAGCGGGCAAAGTATGAGATTGCGTCGCTAGAGCGGTCAGGTGGGCGACAGCAATGGAGCAGCGGAATTCATCCGGTGCCGGTAACGTGCTTTGCCGTGTCGTTCACGTTTCAGGTTGATCTCCGTGGCATTGTCGATCTGCTCAGCCACCATCTTTACGCGAGCCCCCGGGTCTATGTCCGGGAGCTGATGCAGAACGCCGTTGACGCGATCACGGCGCTGCGCACGCACCACCCCGAACACGCTGGGGCGGTGGCGATTGAGACTCCCGCGCACACGGGCGGGCCGCTGCGGGTGACCGACAACGGGATCGGCCTGACCGAGGCACAGGTGCACGAGTTGCTCGCGACGATCGGGCGCAGCTCCAAACGCGACGATCTCGGGTTCGCCCGGCACGAGTTCCTGGGACAGTTCGGCATCGGCTTGCTGTCGTGTTTCCTTGTCGCAGACCGCATTCAGGTGCACAGCCGGTGCGGCGACGCGCCAACGGTGGAGTGGATCGGATCGTCTGACGGCAGCTATCAGGTTCGCGTGCTGCCAGAGGAAGAATGGCTGCCCACGGCCGGTACGGTGGTCACACTCGACCCGCGCCACGGCGCTCAGGAGTGGGTCGAGGCAGACACCGTCCGCGAACTAGCGGGTCTCTACGGCTCGATGCTGCCGATTCCGGTGACCGTTGACGGCGAACTGGTAACGATTGGGCTGCCGCCGTGGGAGACCGCCGAAGGCGAATCGCCGCTAGCGCGCCGGGCCCGGCTGCTGTCCTATGCCGAGGATGTCTTCGGCTTCACCCCGTTTGACGTGATTGACCTGTCGGTGGCCGAAGCTGGCTTGCGTGGGGTCGCGTTCGTGCTGCCGATGCAGTCGAGCCCGGCTTCACGTGCCGCGCATCGCGTCTATCTCAAGCAGATGCTGCTGAGCGAGGGCATCGAGGGACTGCTGCCGGAGTGGGCGTTCTTCGTGCGCTGCGTCGTCGACACGACCGAGCTGCGCCCGACGGCCAGCCGTGAAGCGCTTTATGACGATGGGCTGCTCGAACAAGTACGCGATGGACTGGGCGATCAGCTGCGCGGCTGGATCGCGCGGCTCGGAGCCATGGATGAGCGCAAGCTCTCCGCGTTCCTGCGCATCCATCACCTTGGCGTCAAAGCGCTCGCCGTGCACGACGATGACATGCTGCGCCTGGTCGAGCAGTGGTGGCCGTTCGAAACGACCGTGGGCCCGATGACGCTCGCGGAATTTCGTGCCACGCATGGTGTCATTCGCTATGCGGCGTCACTAGACGAGTTCCGCCAGATCGTCGCGGTCGCCTCGGCTCAGGGGATTCCGGTCGTCAACGCCGGATATGTCTATGACGCTGAGCTGGTCTCACGCTTGCCCGATCTGGACAAGGAAACCATCATCGAGCCGCTGGGCGCCGGTGATCTGGCGACACAGCTGGAGGAGCTGGAGCCGGCGACGGAGTTGAGCCTGCGCCCGTTCCTGTCGCTAGCGCAGCGAACGCTCGACCGCTTCGGCGTTGAGGTTCTCGTCCGGGCTTTCGACCCTTCGGGTCTGCCCGCCCTATACCTTCTCGACAGCGACACCGCCTTCCATCTGGATATGGAGCGGGGCAAGGAAAACGTCGACGACGTCTGGGCGTCCATCCTCGGCTCCTTTACCGCGGGCAAGACAGAGCGCCCACAGCTCGTGCTGAACTTCCGCAATCCACTGGTGCGCCAGGCGGCCGGCATCGCCGAGCCAGAGCTGCTAACCCTTGCGCTGGAAGGGCTTTACATTCAGGCTCTGCTGCTGGGACATCAGCCGATGCGCCCCGCGGACACGGCGGCGATGAACCAGTCGTTCCTGGGCCTGCTCGCTCGGGCGATGCGAAACGGATCGGTGTAGCCATGCATTCTGAACAGCAGCTCCGGGACATGTTCGCGCAGGCGCAAGCGATGCCGGACGGTCCGGCGAAGTTCCAGGCGCTCGATATGGCGATCCGCCATGCCGACGCGAGTGGAGATGCGAAGCTGGCGTTCGAGTTCAGGCACGAGTCCATTGAGACGTTCACGTTCGGTGGTGACGATCGCCGCGCGTTTCTGGCTTTCTCACAGAGCCTGGCCGCTTATGACCGCGATCCCACGGTCGCCGACGACTACAGCGAACACACGATCCTGTGGCAGTTCAAGTGGGTCGTCAACGCGCTGCCTGACTTCCCCGACATTCCGCTCGACCGCACCTATGCCGTGCTCGATGACATGCAGCGCCGCTATCTGCTCGGTGGGCACAGCCTGCATGCCGTGCATCAGGCACGGTGGCAGATCGCCATGCACGTCGGCGATTTCGACGCGGCCGCGCGGTCTTACCACGACATGGTGACGTCCAAGATGGACAGTCTGGCCAACTGCTCGGTGTGCGTGCCTTCTGCGCAGACGCGCTATCTCAGCGAAATCGGCAAGTTCGAAGAGGCCGTCAAGGTGGGCGGGCCGGTCAAGCGGGGCTGGTGCCGGCGGCAGCCGCGCTGGGTGCAGGCCTATCTCATGCTGCCTTACCTCAACACGGGCCAGCACGCGGAAGCCGCTGAGGCACACCGCAACTCCTATCGCCAGATGCGCACCGATCACACCGACCTCGGCGGGATCGGGTTGCACTTGACGTTCCTGGGCCGTAGTGGCAACGAGACCCGCGGTCTCGAAGTGGTCGAGAAACACTTGCCGTGGCTGGAAGTCTCACCGTCCCCAGCCGACTCACTGCAGTTCGCCGCGCCCGCGGCGCTCGTGCTCAACCGTCTGTCCGCCAACGGGTTTGGCGACACGACACTCCTGGGCCGGGCCAGCGCCACGGGCCGCCGTCAGGAAACGACGGTCGACGCGCTGCGCGGCGAGCTGGCTGCCTTCGCCCGTGACCTCGCCGCCAAGTTCGACGCCCGCAATGGCACCAGCCATCAAAGCGAACTCGCCGAACGCAGGATGACCGCCGAACCGGTGGCGGAGCACGTTTCGCTGAGCGTGATGGACTCACTTGGTACCAAGAAGAAAGCGATCGTGGCTCTTCAAGAACGCATCGCGGAGCACACTCAGGCCGGAGACGTCGAAGGCGCTGCCCGGGCACGGCTCGACGCCGCTATCGCGATGAGTAAGAAGAACCACCCAGAAGCCATCGCGGCGGCTGAAGAAGCGGCTATCGCCGTTGAGCGCGCTGGCCTGACGGGCCTGGTGCGCGAGGCGAAACTGCTCCTGTGGGACTTGTACCGGGAGGCCTACGCCTACCGCGACACGGCCAAGAGCCTGTTCGATGAGCTGCTGCCCGATGCCGAGCCACGGGAAAAGGCGCGCTTGACCGAGCAGAGCGCCAAGCTCTACTGGGGAGACGAGCGCGCGGAACGTTTCATCGCCGCGGCCGACCTCTACCGCGAGACGGGCGACCCCGACCGGGAACTGCGGGCGCTCGGTGAAGCCCTTGCGGCCAATGGTGATCTGGCTCTGCTTGAGCGGGCCGAAACCCTGCGCGAGCAAGGCAACTGGCTCAAGTTCGCGATGCGGGCCGCTGAATCCCTTGCCTACCATGACCTTCACGAGCAGGCGCTGCCGCTTGCCCTGGAGGTGGCGCAGTCCGGTGCCAAGCGGCAACCTCGCGCGGCCCATCTCGTGTGTCAGCTGCTTCTCGTCACGAACCGTCCCGCCGAAGCCGAAACCAGGGCCCGGGAATTGCTGACCGCCACCCCGGACAAGAAAAAGCGTGACGTGCACGTCCTGTTGACCCGGGCCCTGCTCGCCCAGGATCCGTCGTCAGCCGAGGCGGCCGAGCTGGTCGCCAGCAACAACATCAAGGACTGGGAACTTGCCGCACCCGACGATGAAGACGAATACGGCGAGGGCGACGACTAGCCTTTGACGGCTCCCTGAGTGAATCCGGCGATGAAGCGGTCGAGGAAGAGGTTGAAGACGAACGCGAGCGGCAGGGCCACGATGATGGTCGCCGCTTGCAATGACTGCCAGAAGAACACATCGCCGCGCACGAGTTCCGTGGGGACACCCGTCGAGAGCACCTTTTCCGACGATGGGGAGACGAAGGCGAGGGCGTAGATGAACTCGCTGGCGGTCAGGGTGAACGCGAACACGACCACCGCGACGATGCCGGGGAACGTCAACGGCACCACGGCACGCCAAAACGCGCCCAGGCGGCTGTAGCCGTCGACCATCGCCTGCTCTTCGATGTCGCGCGGCACGGCTTTGAGGAAGCCGATCAGCAGCCATATCGACACCGGGATCGTGATCGTCGGATAGATCACGACCAGCGACCACGTCGAGTCCTGAAGCCCCAGCGCCACAACGATCCGTGACAGCGACAGGAACAGCAGACTGGGCGGAACGAGATAGACGAGGAAGATGACGATGCCGAACCAGCCCGCCCACGGACGGTCGAGCCGGGCCAGCGCGTAAGCCGCCGGGAGTCCTAACACGAGGGTGATGAGCACGACGAGGACCCCGACCCACAGCGTGTTCCACAGGTACGTGCCGAAGGCCGTTTTCTCGAACAGATAGGCGATGTGATCGGGTGTCGGCGGGCGGTTGAACAGGAACGGGTTGTTGTCCGGGTTATACAGATCGCGGTTCTGCTTGAAAGCGGTGATGACGCTCCACAAAAACGGTGCGGCACTGCAGAACGCGACCGTGATGGCGGCGAGGTAAAGCGCCACACGTGGCATGACCGGGCGCGCCGATCCCTTGGCGGCCATCAGTGCACCTCCAGCTTGCGCACGGCACGCAGGATCGCGATCGCGGCAGCCATGAGTAGCGGGAACAGGAACAAGGCCACGGCCGCGCCCTGGCCGATGTCACCGCCGTCGATGCCGCGGAAGAAGGCCCAGCTCGTGAGCACCTGCGTGGCGTTGTTGGGCCCGCCGTTGGTAAGCACGTCAACGACGGCCATGTCGGTGAAGGTGAAGATGGCGCCGAACAAAGCCGCGACCGCGATCACAGGCAGTGTCATCGGGATCGTCACCTCGAACATGCGCCGCCACCAGCCAGCACCGTCAATGCGGGCAGCCTCGTCCATGTCCTTGGGGATGGCGACAAGCCCGGCCATCATGATGACGGCAGCCAGCGGTGTCAGGCGCCAAACGTGCACGGCGATAACGGAAAGCATGGCCAGACCGGGCTCGCCCAGCCAGTACATGTTCGACCCGTTGCCTTGGGGCGCAAGGAAACCCAGCTGCCGCAGCACCCAGTCGATGGGGGAGTAGATCGAGTCGAGCAGCCACAGCCACGAGATCGCGCCAAGGGTCACCGGCGTCGTCCACGGCAGCAGCACGAGGAAGCGCACGAACCACTTGCCTTTGAAGTCAGCGATCAGAATGTTGGCGACCACTTTGCCGAGAATGACGATCAGCACCATGGACACGGAAGTGAAAAGGAACGTATTGCCTAACGACCGCCAGAAGACCGGATCGCTGAAAGCCGCCTCGAAGTTCTTGCCGCCCACGAAGTTGAAGCTCGGATCACCGGCCGTCACGTCCGAGACCGCGAGCCCGACCGCCAGGATGAATGGCACGGCGACGAGAGCGAGGATATAGACAACGCTAGGCATCAGGAAGATCCAGGCCAAAGCGCCGTCACGGTCCGCGATTTTCGCTTTCATGACGTGGTACGCAATCCGCTCGCCGCGTCGAAGTAGCGCACCTTGTCGCGGTTGACGGCGAAGTCATACGTCTGCCCGGGCTCGACCGGCTCGGTCACGGTGGCGGGAAGGCGGGAGATGACACGCGTGGGTTCCCCGATGCCGGTGGCCGTGCCGTAGAGGTGGCGGTCGCCGCTGAGGTATTCCAACCGTTGCACGGCCAGCTCGATGCGCATGGCATCGCCGTTGAGGACGGTCGCGGGCAGCAGGTGCTCGGGGCGGAAGCCGACCAGCTTTTCCCCGTCGGGCACGAGATTCATCGGCGGTGAACCGATGAACGTGGCGACAAAGGTGTCCGCCGGATCGTCGTAGACCTCCGTGGGCGGGCCGATCTGGCGCACCTTGCCCTGTGAGAAAACGGCGATCCGGTCGCCGAGCCCCATCGCCTCCACCTGGTCGTGTGTGACGTAGATGGTGGTCGTGCCGACTTCTTGCTGAAAGCGCTTGAGTTCGTCACGTGCTGACGCGCGCAACTTGGCATCCAGGTTGGACAGTGGCTCATCGAGCAGGAAGACCTGAGGATCGCGAACCAGGGCACGCGCTAGCGCGACACGCTGCCGCTCCCCGCCGGAAAGCTGGCGCGGCTTGCGTGCCAGCAGGTGCTCGATGCCGAGGAGCCCGGCGGCCCACTCGGCTTTGCGTTGCCGCTCTTGCGGATTCACGCGCGCGGCCCGCAACGGAAAGACGATGTTGCCCAGCACTGTCTTATGTGGATAGAGCGCGTAGCTCTGGAACACCATGGCGATCTGCCGGGCCCGGGGCGGCAGGTGCGTCACGACGGTGTCGTTGATGAGCACCTGCCCCGAGGTCGGCTGCTCCAGCCCGGCGATCGTGCGCAGCAAGGTGGTCTTGCCACAGCCCGAGGGGCCGAGCAGCACCAGGTATTCGCCTTCTTTGGTGGCAAGGTCCACGCTGTCGATCGCGCGAACCTTGCCGGAGTCGAACTCTTTGACCAGACCGGCGACCTCGACGATCGCCATTAGCCACCCACCAGGCCCTTGGCCCGCCACTTGGCGAAGATGGGATTGATCTGGTTTTCCGCGTCGAGCACGGCTTGCCGGGCACTGACCTCACCACGGGCCGCGCGGGCGAACATGTTCGGGATGATGAAGGTGCTAAACACCTCGCCCTCGGCCGGGTTAGCCGGGCCGGGATGCCCAATGTTGGTGCTCCACTTGGTGGCATCGCCGAGCAGCTTGAGTTTGTCAGCGGGCTTGGAGCCGAAGGGATCCGTGGCCAGCCAGGTGTTGAGCTGCGGGGTCAGCTTGTCCCACGCGCAGAAGTCATAGAGCTTCGAGGCGTAGGTCGCCGCGGCGTAGTTGGCGGTGTAGTGCAGCAGGAATTCTTTTGACGCGTCAGGGTTCTTCGCGTGCTTCGGAACAATCCAGTTGTACATGACGTGCTGTGCGGCGAGCGCACCGCGCGGGCCGCTGAGCGCTGGTACGAAGTGAATGTCGTCGGCCACTTCCGGGCTTTGGGTCTGCGCGGTGCGGTAAGCCGAGATGGAGTTCACGGCATAGGACAGCTTGCCGGCGACGAGGCCCTGGTTGTTGCTCGCGGCGTTCCACGAGAAGACTTCGTTGGTCATGGTCTGCTTGAACAGTGTCGTCATATATTCAACGGCCGCAATGGTTTCCGGCGAGTTGAGGGAAACCTTTTCCGACGCGTCCTGAATGGACGCCCCGAACGACCACATCAGCGCGCGCAGCACCATGTTGGAGTCGATTTCCTGGGACATGCCTAGCCCCATTTGAATGTTCTTCGACTTCATGATCTCGGTGCCGCCCTTGAGCAGCTCTTCCCACGTGGACGGACCGTTCGGCAAGCCGGCCTGTGTCCACAGCGTCTTGCGGAAGTTGCCGGGGTCGGGCACCCACCCGGGCGAGTAGGCGTAGAACTTGCCGGTCTTCGGATTCAGGCTGGACTTGCGGCAAAGCTCCAGCTGAGTGCCCCAGCGTTTGGAAGCTTCTTCGGTGACGTCCTTGAGATCGAGGACGCCTTCCTCCAGATGCGACAGACAGGCGATGAACTGAACCAGATCGTGGCCCTGGCCTGCCGAAATCTCGGCGGCGATGCGGGTCGGGATCTGTGCCTGGTCGATGTGGTCGACCGTCACTTTGACACCGGTCTTGGCGGCCCAGTCTTGGGCGAACCGGTCGAACCAAGTGTCGTGACTGGGGACGAAATGGCTCCACAGCAGGATTTTCAGCTCGCCCGACAGCTTGCGAGTGGGCTCGGTGAAAGTCTCCTGCGGGGCACCGGTGCCGGCCGGTGTCGGGTTCAGGTCCTCATCGGACGCACAACCCGCTAGGACGGCGCCGACACCGGCGGCACCCGCACTCTGGAGCAGCATGCGCCTAGTTATTTCGGACATGCCGATCACACTACTAGTTGGACGGTGCTCCCCGTAAGGCCGCGATCATCCATTCGAACGGTGCCACCGCTGATCCAAACGGTGGACGGTTGTTAAGGATTCCGAGCAGCTGCCAATACCGCTCGACGCGCCGGTCAGTGAACGTTTCCAGCGTGTCAGCGAGCTTAAGCCGCTGCTCAGCGTCCATTGGTGGATCAAGTAGCCCTTCGAGAATCTCCTGGCCACGAGACGACTCGGGCGCGACGCCCTCCTCGAGTGCGGCTCCGGCCACCTCGCCGACGCGGGTGTGGTCATACGGCGGCAAGCCAGGGTCCGGTGCCGTGGCCATCTGGCGCACCCGCTGCCGGAAACTCTCGTCAGCCACCAGTTCGGCGAGCTCGATCCAGGCATCGATGTGTTCCGGGGCTGGATTTTCCGGCAAGCCGCGCATGGCTTGCGCGAGACCTTTGCCCATCCCATCGCTGTCGACGCCCGCGAACACCTCTTCGACGAAATCGTCCATGATCCGCTGTCGTTCCACAGCGGACAGTTTCGCTAGCTGATGCATCAGCCTCATCTCCTCGGTCGTTCCTGCACGTTGAGCGACCGCACGCAGCACGGCCCGGCGCAGGGTCAGCGCGCGGATCTCACCGTCAAGGGCACGGATGTGTGCCCGGACGACGCCCGTCACCGATTCCTGCCGGTCGAGCACCCGTTTCACGGTGACCAGGTCAAATCCAAGATCACGTAGGGTGCGCACGAGATCGACCCGTGCCACCGCCTCGGCGTCATAGAGCCGGTAACCCTTGGCTGACCGTTCCGGCTCCGGGATGACCCCGGAATCCGACCAGAAACGGATAGTCCGCACGGAAACACCCGTGCGCTGGGCGAGCTGCCCGATACTTATGCGGTCGTTCACGGGTCCTAGGGTCAACCTTCCAGCCGCTGGAGACTCAAGGGAATTATGTTACGCAGGCATTTGTTGGCTGGGACTGTGACGACCTTCGAAGAATACGAACGCGCTCAGCTCTTCTTCGACGCCGGTGACTACATCACGGCGGCGCAGATTCTGCCTGCCGTCGTCGCGGACGCACCTGCTGACCTCGCGCCGCGGCTGCTGCTGGCCCGGGCCTACTACCACTCGGCCCAGCTGAAGAAGGCCGAAGGCGAGCTGCGCCACATCATCGACCAGTGCCCGACCGAGAACTACGCCCTGCTGATGCTGGGCCGCACGTTGCAGCGGCAGAGCCGGCACGCGGAGGCCGAAACGTACATGAAGATGGCGCGCGCCTTCGGCATCTGAAAGCCGCGTCCACACGCGACGGCGTGCTCTCCCCGTGGCAGAGCACGCCGTCGGCACTATCTATCAATAGACCTGCTTAACTGAACGGCTCAACCCACTTGCCGGGGTTGCGACAGTCAGCGAACGAAAAGCCAGCCGCGATCTTCTCTTGCTCAGCTCGCGGGAGAGGAGAATTATCTGTCGTGCAGAGCTTGGGTGACGGCGGCTCCGGCGGCCGCGAGAGCCTTGCCGCGCAAGGCGACCTCGGTGCTGCTAATCGCCTGTCCAACGTGGATGGTGAGCACGAGTTCCTGATGCCCGTCGCGATCGTAGGTAGGGGCGGCGATCAGGCTGACCGGCAACGGCTCCGGGGAACTCAGATCGGCGTCTAGGTAGATGCGTTCCCCGAGACTCATCGCCATCTCGGCGACCAGTTCCCGCACCTGCTCGGGCAAGTCGTAGGCCGCGAGACCCGCCATCAGCGCGTGCAAACGTAAGCCCGCCGGGGTGAGGCTCTCCACCACGTACCCCCTGGATCTGCCCTCGCTGACGATTTTGCGCAAGTGCCCCTCATCGATGGTCATCGGCAGCGTCGCGGGTTTTCGCAGCCATCGCGAAAGGGCGGAGTCGGGCCCCCAGAGGACGTACATCAGCCCGACCGGGGGAGCGAACGGATACAGCTGGCCGAGTTTGACCGCGCCGGGCGGGCCGGTGCGTTCGAGCACCATGATCTGGTCGCCGACGACGGCACTGGCGGTGCACGTCGAGCCGAACTGTTCGCTCAGGCCCACGAGATAGCGGCGGGCCAGATCGCTCGCCGCGAAATTGCTCTGCGCGACGCGGCCAGCCGCGATGAGTGCCGGGCCGAGACCATACGTCTTGACAATAGGATCACGTACCAAATATCCCGAGTGAGCGAGCTCCGAAAGGATGCCCAGACACGTTGGTTTGCTGATGCCAAGACTGCGCGCGATCTCCGACAGGCCGAACCTTTTCCCTTGGCGGGAAACAAAAAAGTCCAGCACCTGGGTGACGCGGGCAGTGGGCGGAGAACGACGGGCCAGTACCATTGACCATTCCTTAGAACACGTTCTAATCTGGCCGAGCCAGTATGGACCACGCCATTACAGATATGGAACACCCTGATGCTGACAAAGGCGTTTGCCGAAGCGATGGCCGAGGCGGAGAAAATCATCGCCGGAGCGAAACATGTTGAGTCCGAACAGGATCTGACCGAGGGCTACGACTACCTGTCCGGCAGCATCAGGGCATCGATGCAGCTGGCCTGGGCCTACGAGCGTGACTATCCGTATTTCACCCAGTCCACCGGGCCCTACACGAAGATGGGGCTGGACAACCCGGACACCCTTTACTTCCATTCCTACATTCGCGATGACGCGGAATACGTGGTGACGGGGGTACGCGGCACGACCGCGGATCTAAGTTTCCAAGTCCTCGCGGGCGACTATTCCCCGGTCGATGTTCCCGACAGCATGGCGGCCTTTGACGATCGGTCGTTTGACATCGACGACAACGGACGGTTCGAAATCCGTTTCGGGCCAGGGCCCGCCGCGCGCAATTACTTCACGCTCGGCAAAGGCTCAGCGATGATCGTGGTGCGCGAGGTCTACAGCGACTGGACGGAACGCCGCGGGATGTTGCGGATCCACCGGGCGGACACTCTCGGCGGTGCGCCAGCCCGGCTGACTCAGGACACACTGTCCAAACGCTACGGTGTCGCCGGGAAGATTCTGCTTAGCCGGCTCAGGACTTTCCTTCAGTTCCCGGAATGGTTCTACCTCAAGCTTCCCGTGAACACGCTGACGCCGCCGCGCTCGACGCCGGGCGGGCTGACGACACAGTTCTCCTCCGTCGGGCACTACGCGCTCGAGGACGACGAGGCGCTCGTGATCACGGTTCCGGTGTGTAAAGACGCGCCCTACCAAGGGATTCAGCTCGGGAGCATGTGGTACATCTCGCTGGATTACATCAACCACCAAACGTCGCTGACCGTTCCGCAGGCTCACGTCGACGACGACGGCATGATGCGCATCGTCGTGAGCGAACGCGATCCCGGTGTCGCGAACTGGCTAGAGTGCCTGGGGCACAAGCGAGGATACGTCCAGTTGCGATGGCAGCGGCTATCGCGTGATCTGACCGCCGAGGACGGGCCGTCAGTGGAAGTCATGAAAGTGCAAGACGTTCCGGGGCTACGCATCACGCCAGAGCTTTACCGCGAACGGATCGCGGCCCGTCAGCTTGCCGTCGGCGCCCGGATGGTGGGGTAGTCATGTTGCTCAAGGATAAAGTCGTTGTCTTGTCGGGGGTTGGGCCGGGTCTCGGGCAGGCGATCGCGGTGCAGGCCGCGGCGGCTGGTGCCGATCTCGTGCTGGCCGCCCGCACGGAATCAAAGCTTGAAGAGGTCGCGAAGCTTGTTAGTAACCTAGGACGCCGTGCGGTGTGTGTCCGCACCGACATCACGGTCGAGGAAGATCGGGCGCGGCTGGTGGAAACCGCCCTCGCCGAGTTCGGCCGGGTCGACACCTTGGTTAATAACGTCTTCGCGATGCCGACGATGAAGGACATGTCCGCGGTGGACGTTGACTTCGTGCGGGCGTCGTTTGAAACCAACGTCCTGGCGACGCTGAGGCTGACGCAGCACTGCACTCCCGCTTTGGTGGAAGCGCAGGGGTCCATCATCTTCATCGGGTCGGCGGTCATCAGGCATTCGCGGCGCACGTTTGGCACCTACAAGATGGCCAAGGCCAGTCTGCTCGCCTACGCGCAGTCGCTGTCCAGCGAGCTCGGGCCAAAGGGCGTGCGCGTCAACACGATCGCGCCGAGCTACATCTGGGCCGACTTGCTCAAGGCTTACTTCTCCTACTTGGGCTCGAAGCGTGGCGTGACGGCCGACGACGTTTACCAAGAGATCTCTGCGCAGATCGACCTGCGGCGGCTCATCGAGCCCGACGAAATCGCTGACGTGGTGGTGTTCCTCGCGTCTCACCTGGCCCGCGCCATCACCGGCCAGTGCCTCGACGTCAACGGCGGGGAGTTCCACGCGTGATCTCGATCGACAAACTGCACGCCTCGGCGGTGAAGATAACCGGCCTTGACGACTTCGGCGATCAGTCCTATTTAGAGGGACTCAATGTCCTTGTCGAGTCCTACGCGGCGGAAGCCTCACTTACTGAGCTGGGGGAGAAGGTGCAGCGCGCGTTCTTGCGCGGGGCACTGGTCGCGCGGGCTCTTAGCGAGCAAGCGTGGAAGGACAACCCTGGGTTTTCTGAGGTGCGCATTGAGCGGCCGATATTCGTGCTTGGCTTGCCCCGCACCGGAACCACCGCCTTGCACCGTTTGCTGACCGCCGATCCGGCTCACCAGGGCCTGGAGTTGTGGCTAACTGACTTCCCGCAGCCGCGTCCGCCGCGTGCCACATGGGAGGACAATCCCATCTTCGCGATGATCCAGGGACAGTATCAGCAGCACCACTTGCACAACCCGGAGTTCATGGGGCTGCACTACATGGACGCCGCCCAGGTGGAGGAGTGCTGGCAGCTGCTGCGTCAGTCGGTGATGTCGGTGTCCTATGAGTGCCTGGCGCACATCCCGTCCTACTCGCAGTGGCTGCGCCAGCAGGACTGGACGCCCGCGTACGCGCGGCATAAGCGCAACCTTCAGCTCATTGGCATGCCCGACGCTGAGCGCCGGTGGGTGCTGAAGAACCCGAGCCACATGTTCGCTCTGAACGCGATCCTCGCTGTCTATCCCGATGCGCTTATCGTGCAGACGCACCGCGATCCGCGTACGGCGATCGCCTCGGTGTGCAGCCTTAACGCAACCGCGTCGGCTGGCTGGTCGACGGTTTACGAAGGAGCCGCTGTCGGCCGGGCACAGCTCGACCTGTGGGACCGCGGGCTCAACCAGTTCAACGCCGACCGGGCTTTGCACAACCCGGCCCAGTTCGTCGACGTGCAATACGAAGACTTCGTCCGCGACCCACTGGCAGCCGTGGAATCCGTCTACGCCGGCCTTGGCGTCCCGTTGAGTCCCGAGGCACGCTCGGCGATGGAAGCCCTGCACACGGAAAGCCAAACGGGCGGCCGCAAACCAGCGCACAAGTACGCGCTATCAGACTTCGGCCTCACCGAAGCCGCAGTCCTGGAACGGTTCGGCTCATAAGCAACGTGAGCGGGGCGCGGGCTGTCCGAAGTGGACTGTCATCGCCTGCTCGACGCCGTTTCCAGCGCCGCATCGTGCTACCGAGCTGCCGCTCGGCATCAGTGACGGACCCTCGTGCGCGCACACCAGCACCGTGGCGTCTCGTCCGCGCCGAGCCACCGTGTCGTGCTACGGCGCCGTGTGCTTGTGCAGCTCAAATAGTTAATTCGCTTCGCCTGGTCGCACGGGCCGGACCATCATAGGGAGCATGACACCACAGCTGGAGCTTCCGTCGCAGCACGTCCATCAGTCGTTCCTGGCCGCGATGGCCGAGTTTCAGGCTGAAGGGCGTGGCAGCGAGGACGACCATTCGATGATCGGCAGTGAGATCCGGTCGGCCAGTGCGCTCTGGGGCACCCCGGAGGGCTTCGCCAAGTTCGTTGAGGGGCTGCGGGCAGAAGCGCTTGAGGAGACCCCGCGTGACCCACGGTTCGTGCCGAGCACGACTTTGTGGTGGGTCGCGAGTGACGAATACCTGGGCCGCATCGCGATCCGGCACCGGCTGAACGCGAACTTGCTCGAAGTCGGCGGGCACATCGGCTACGACGTGCGGCCCAGCGCCCGCCAGCGCGGCTACGCGACGGCGATGCTCAAGGCCGCCCTGCCCATCGCTCGCGACCTCGGCATCGACCGTGTTCTCGTCACCTGCGACGACACCAACGTCGCTTCCCGCCTGGTCATCGAACGCAATGGCGGCGTGCTCGAAGACGTCCGCCAGGACAAGATGCGCTACTGGATCGACCTGTAGCCCTGCCACGGCTAGGGTGCTGGGCGTGAACCTGCTTGCCCGCCTGGGCCGTGCCGGAGCCGTGGTCACGGTCGCGACGACGGCGGCTAACCTGCTGGCCTATCTCGCCCCGCTGCTTGGCGCGCGCCAGCTAGCCCCAGCCGACTTCAGCGCACTGGCAACGGTTTTGGCTTTGTGCGCGGTCTTCGGCGTACCAAGTCAGGGTCTGCAAACGGCGGTAGCCGTGCGCGTAGCTCGCGGTGAGCGGATGAGCACGACCCGGCTGGGGCTGGCCACAGCGGCGGTCACGTCAGGTGTCTTGCTGCTCCTTGGCCCCCTGCTCGTCGCGAATCTCTACCTCGGCTGGAACGTCATCGTCCTGACGGCGGCGCTCGTGTTCCCCGTCGTGGTGTGCGGCGGCTGGCTGGGTGTCCTGCAGGGGCAGCAACTGTTCGGCCGGCTCGCGATCGGGATGATCCTGCTGGGGCTGGCGCGCTTCGCTGGCATCATCACGGGCATCCTGTTAGGACAGTCCGTCGCGGGCATCTTGCTGCTGGGCGTGGCCGGATCAATGCTGGGCGTGCTGCCAATCATGTTGCTTGTGCCACGGGACGAGGCTCCTGTCCCGGGTCGGATCGCCCGCGAAGTCTGGGCCTGTGTCCTGGCAATGGTCGCCATGTTGGTGATGTCCTATATGGACGTTATCGCCGCCCGGCACTTGCTCAGCCCTGTCGCCTCAGCGGAATACGCCGTGCTGTCTGTGCTGACGAAGGGTGCCATGTGGGCACCACAAGTCGTGACCGTGCTGGCTCTGCCACACCTGGCCGCACGGCGGCGCCACGCGCTCGCGCTAGCGACCGCCGCTATCGCCGTCGTCGGGGCCGTCCTCGTCGCCGCGGCGACATTGTTCAGTGAACTAGCCCTGCGGTTCGCGGGCGGAGCACAGTACGTCCACCTGGCGTCCTACGCGCCAATGTTCGCCGTGACCGGAGCGGCGTACGCCCTGGCGTTTCTGTTCATCAATACGCGGATCGCTTACGGGGCAAAGTACCCGTCATGGCCCGCATGGCTGGCCGTCGGCGGGTTCGCCGCCGCCGTGCTGCTTTTGCCAACTCCAAGCATTCAGGCCATCGTCACGTGCGCGGCCACGTCAGCCGTGGTCTGTCTGCTCATCTGTGTCGGCACGCTTATCTGGCGCGGCAAATCGGCCAAAGCCTCTGCTTGCGAACCAGCCTCCCAACCGCCAATCTATTACGATGTACCGCGGAGTAACACAGACACGTCCCTCGCTTAAGCGGTCGGTTTCCCTGTTTCGTGCCTTCCGGCGTGAGCCAACGGACCCTGACTATTTCTACCGCCTCCTCGCCGAGGATTCGGTTAGCCAGGTGCTGGGCTACACCGAGCTGCGCGACAAGGTTCTGCTTGACGTCGGGGGCGGGGCTGGCTACTTCGCGGAAGGATTCCGCAAGGCGGGAGCGACCTATTTCGGCGTCGATCCCGATGTCGGTGAGCTCGGTGCCCGCGGGGCGGTCGATCCAGGGATGGTAAGGGCCAGCGGCACGGCTTTGCCGTTTCTTACTGGCTGCATTGACATTTGCTATTCGTCCAATGTGCTCGAACACGTCTCGGAGCCGGAGACCATGCTCAGCGAGATGGCCCGGGTGACGAAACCGGGAGGGCTTGTATACATGTCCTTCACGCCGTGGCTATCGCCTTGGGGTGGGCACGAGACAGCGCCGTGGCACTACCTCGGTGGGCACCACGCGCGGCGGCGGTACGCCCGTAAGCACGGGCATGAGCCGAAGAATGTCTTCGGGACGAGTCTGTTCGCGGTCTCGGTTGGGCGGGCGGTGAAATGGGCGCGGCAAAGCGAACTCGTTGACGTCATCCAGGTTCTGCCGCGCTACCACCCGTGGTGGGCGCACTGGATAATGCGGATCCCAGGAGCACGCGAGATCCTGTCGTGGAACGCGGTGCTGGTGTTACGCCGCAAAGCCTAACCGCGCCGCTGCGCGGGTATCGGCGCTAGGACGACGGGTTCTGTCGCGCGCCGCTGGGCAAGCCTCAAGTAGGCCAGTTCGCCGAGAACGGCGAAATAAGCCGTTGGACGGACCTTGGAACCGTTGACATGCGCCCAGCGCACGGGCACCTCGACGACAGGCCACCCAAAGCGTTTGCAGAGATAGAGCACTTCAACATCGAAGGCCCAGCCGTTCAGCTTCGTCATGGAGTAAAGCGCGCGGCAGCTCGGCCCGTCGAATAGCTTGAAGCCGCACTGGGTATCGGCGATCCCGCGCACGCCAAAGCGGCGGATGAGAAAGTTGCCCGCCTTGCCCATCGCCTCGCGGATCCTGCCCTGTCTGCGCGTAATGGCTGATCCTGGCAAGCCCCGCGATCCAATGGCGGCAACCGCGTCGCCACGGAGCCTGGACAGATGCTCTAGCTCGGTTATTGGCGTGGAGAGGTCAGTATCGGTAATCAAAATTTCGGCGCCGAGGGAGGCCTCGACACCAATGCGGACGGCATGACCCTTGCCGCCGTGTTTGGCCCGGACCAGGCGCACCCATGGCACTCGCCGCGCGAAATCGCTGACAATCTTGGCGGTCTTGTCAGATGATCCGTCGTCAACGACGATGAGTTCCCAGGAGTTGCGCGTGTGGCCCAGGTAGGCACAAATGACAACCAGGGATGTGAATATGCGATTTTGTTCGTTGTACGCCGGGATGATCACTGATAACTGAACGGATGCAATTGCCTGGTCGGGCATGTTTCCGTCAACCGCAACGGGAAAGGGCTGCATCCGATCTCCCAACTGCCACAGGTGAGCGATCTCGGTATCGTAAGTGTCTCGCGAGTAACTTACAAGAAATACATAAAGTAATGACTATGTCGATGCGCGAATTGATTGCAGGATCTTGAAGTCTCGGAACCCCTTCCCCGTCTTTGCTGTTTGCCTTGGCCTCGTGATCCTTGCGTTCGCACAAGCGCCCGGCCAGACTGTCGTCGACACCAAACTCGACCTCAGCGAGAACCCGGCTGGGTTCCTAGGGCGGGCTTTGCATCTCTGGAACGCCAGCGCCGGGTTCGGCCAAGTCGAAAACCAGAGCTACGGCTACTTCGTGCCCATGGGCCCGTTCTTTCTGGCCGGTGACGCGATCGGCCTTCCGCCGTGGATCGTGCAGCGCTTGTGGCTGGCACTCCTGCTGATTGTCGGATATTTGGGCTTTCTGTTTTTCATTCGTGCCCTGCGCGTGGGAACCATCCCAGCACAACATGTCGCCGCACTGGCCTGGGCACTGTGCCCACGAGTCATCACGACCGTCGGCCCGATCTCCTCGGAAATACTGTCACTGGTCGCGCTTCCCTGGGTGATGCTGCCGCTGATGCGGCCTGACCGCCAGCGCACAGCCGCGCGGCCGGCAGTCCTTTCCGCCCTGGCGATTCTGGCGATCGGGGGAATCAATGGCGCGGTCGTCATCGCTTCCATGGTGCTGCCGCTGATCTGGCTGGTGTCAGGCGCGAGAGACAGGTTTGGGCGCAGGCTTCTGGCCTGGTGGAGCCTGTTCGGCGCTGTCGCGATCATGTGGTGGCTCAGCCTATTGGTTATCACGTCGCGCTATCTCGGCGAGTTTCTGACCCGTAGCGAGTCGGCCGCCGCGACAAGCAGCCGAATCTCGGCCTGGCATGCGTTTCGGGGCGCGGACCATTGGGTCGCCGCGGTCTCCATCCAAGGTGAACCTTGGTGGCAGGCGGCTTGGTACGTGCTGGGATCGCCCTTAGGCATGGCCTCAACCGCGGTCATCTGCGTGGCGGGGCTGGCGGGCCTGATCCGCAGCGATATGCCGGAAAGATTTCGGTGGGTGGCCATCGCTTTAGTGGGGTTCACGTTCCTCACCCTTGGTTACGCTGGCGAATTCGGGCCCTGGGCTGACAGTTTGTGGCGGTCGTTGCTTGATGGTCCGCTGGCTGCTTTCAGGAACGTCCACAAATTTGACCCGGTGCTGCGGTTGCCTCTGATCGTGGGTCTGGCGCATCTCATCGGTGTCGTCCAGTTGCGGCTCGCACGGCGGATCGCGGAGAAGCAGTTAGCAAGAAACAACTTCAGCCGGTCGTCCTACGCGCTCATGCGGGCAGTGACGTCAGTGGTCACCTTGGCGGGGCTGGCCGGGGTGGGACTCGTCGCGAAGCCGGCCTTCACCGGCGACCTGGCCACCGGCCACGAATTCGGCAACATCCCTACCTATTGGCATCAGGCCGCCGAGTGGCTAAAGCAGAACGCCAAGGGCTCGGCCCATCTCGTGCCAGGTTCAGGGTTCGGCGAATACACGTGGGGCAGAACCTATGACGAGCCGTTGCAACCGCTGTCTGCCGTCCCGTGGTCGGTGCGCAACCAGGTGCCCATGGGCGAGCCCGGCTCGGTTCGGTGGATGGACACGATCGAGTCGGTACTGGCGTCGGGACAGGGATCGCCGGCCCTTGGCAAATTCCTCGCGCGCACCGGTGTGAGCCACGTGGTCGCCCGTCACGATATGCAATGGTGGCGAACGGGTGCCGCGCGTCCCGCCGTGGTTCACCAAGCACTGACGCGCTCAGGCGGGATTCGCAAAGTGGCCGCCTTTGGCCCGCAGCGCGCGAGTTCGGCCCTGGGTGCACCGGAAGTGTCGGGATACGACCTCGACGCGGGTCTTCCAGCGGTTGAGATTTACGAAGTCACTGAGCCCGGGCTGAGTCCCGTCAGCCTCTACGACGCGGATGCGCTAGCGGCCGTTAGCGGCGGTCCTGAAGCCATTCTCGGGCTACTTGAGGCCGAAATGCTGGGGGCCGGCACCCCTGTCGTTCTATCTGGTGAATCAGGCGCGCCTCCGGCCTCCCGATGGTTCACCAGCGACACCCTGCAACGCCGTGAGGTCCACATTGGACGCGTTCACGACGCCAGCAGCGCGGTCATGTCACTGGAAGATGAGTACCGCATCGAATATCGCGCGCAGCCATATGAGATGTTTTCATCGGATCATCAAACAATCGCCCAGTACGCGGGAGTCAGCTCGATAACCGCTTCAAGCTCGGCCGGTTACGCCGATAGCGTCGGCCCGACACGCACTGAGAATTCTCCGTTCGCCGCCTTCGACAACGATCCGCGAACGTACTGGCAGTCTTCTGTCTTTGGTTCCCCGGTCGGGCAATGGATCGATATCGAGTTCGAATCGCCAGTGCCGGCAGAGTCGGTCACCATCCAATTCTTCGCCCTCGGCGCGATCGAGCCCCCAGTCACCAAGGTCGCCATTCAAACCGACACCGGAACGCTGCTGTATGCGGTCGCTCCCGGAAATGAACCGCAGAAGTTCGCCACGGCCTCAGTTCTGACCCGGAAACTGCGCGTGATCATCGTGGACATGGCGCCGCATGTCATCGCGCAGGCAGCTATTCGCGAGATCAGTCTGCCTGGTGTGACAGTCGGCCGCAGTCTTCGGCTGCCAGATGACGCACCGGCAAGTGTCGCCGGTCAAGCTCCCCAAGGGATCGTATTGAGCCAGCGTCCACCGTCGGGTGCGTGTGTGCTCTATCAAGACTCGCTGCGTTGCGATCCAGCATTGCTGTCCGATGTGGACGAATCAACGTTCGACCGCCGGTTCGCCTTGCGCAGCGAAAGCGCCTATGAGGTAACCGGCACGATGGTGCTGCGGCCCGGTCAGAGCGCGCAGGGGGCGATAGGCCGCTCGGCTGGGCCACTGAGTGCCGAAGTCAGCTCCACGTTCGCCGGCGAGCCTCTGGTGCCTGCCCGCAACCTTTTCGATGGAGACAGACTGACATCGTGGGCTGCCGATCCTCTCGACACTGAACCTGTCATCACGTACCGCTGGCCGGGCAAGCGCGTCATCAAGGAACTCCGCTTCGAGCCATCTCCGGGCCGCTTCGCCGCCACGCCAACGGAAGTCACGATCGTCTCGCCTGACGGCACGCGGGTGGTAAAGCTTGACCGGCCCGGAGTACACGAGTTCGCGGCTCTGGAAACCGATCACCTCGAGGTGCGGATGACGAAGACCCGCGATGTCGTCAGCATCGATCCGGTCTCGGGCCGCGCGGCCAAAATACCCCCTGGCATGGCGGAGATGTCGTTTCCAGCCTTACGGGATCTGGTTTCCGCCGTTGATCCAAAGGCGCGGTTCACCCTGCCGTGTGGCGAAGGCCCGGTAATCGTGGTCGACGGGAAAAACGTGCAGACTTCGGTCGAAGGATTGGTGGCAGACGTTCTCAACCGCCGCCCGGTGAAGTTCACCGCCTGCGGCGAACTGCTCCTTTCCGCCGGAGCACACCGCCTGTCGGCTGACTCATGGCAAGGGTTCGCTGTTACCAGCTTGTTCATGCGCAGGCCGGGAGCCACAAGTGTCAACGATGTGGTCGCTCCGCGCATCCGAACCTGGACCGCGACAGATCGCTCCGTGGACATTTCAGCCGGGCGGCAGTCGTTGCTTTTGTTGCGCCAGAACTTCAACCACGGCTGGGTGGCTGTCCTGAATGGACAGGAGCTCAAGCCGGTGCGGCTTGAAGGCTGGCTCCAAGGCTGGATCGTGCCACAGGGCGCTGGCGGGACCGTCCACTTGCGATACGCGCCGGATGGGATCTACCGGACCGCCCTCGCCATCGGCGCTGGGCTGTCCGGGCTGCTGCTCATCCTCGGCCTGACGCTCGCCTTCGCGAAACTCCGCCTGCGGCCAGGGCCACGTCACGAGTTCAACCCAGCCGCGGACGCCCTTTGGCTGCGGCTGATCCCCGCGGCGCTGATCGTTGTCGCTGGGACGCTGGGCGGGATCGCTGGGCTGGCCGTTGGGCTCACTGTGTTTGCCGTAAAAGTAAAGTGGGGACGAACCGCCGTGGCGGTTTGCGCGGTCGTGCTGCTCGCCGCGGCTAGCGGCGTCGCTGTCGGGCAAGCCTCGGGCACGGGCGGTTTGGTGCAGCTGCTGGCCACCGCTTCCGCGGGTCTGCTTGCCTCCACCACGGTCTTCGGGAGGCTGAAGTCATAGCAGGCGCAAAAGACTGTCGAACTCGGCAACGAGACGTTCAACGGTGAAGGTGCTCGCGTAGGCCTTAGCTTCATCGCCCATCGCTTCGCGGGCGGTGTCATCCTTGAGGAGTGACCGCACGTGTTCGGTCATTTCCTCAAGGCTGTCGGCTAACAACCCTGTCTGACCATGAACGATCGACTCGGACAGCCCGCCAGCGTGACGGTAGGCGACCGCTGGCACACCCTCGGCCGCCGCTTCCATAACGACGCGGCCCCAGCCTTCCTTGAGGGACGGGCAGATCAGCAGCCAAGCCTTCGCCACGGTGTCCAATTTGGACTGATCGTCTAGGTGGCCCATCATCTCGACGAAACTTTCTGCCCCAAGGCTCGTCACGTGCCGCGCGATTTCCTCCCGCAACGGCCCGTCGCCGATGATCTGTAAACGCAGCCCAGGAAACTCATCGGCCAGCCGCGCCGCGATGTCGACGGCATGGGCGATCTGCTTATGGGGCATCATCCTGCCAACGACCACGATAAGAGGATGCGGCGCTTTGGAAAGCGGCATCGGGCGGTGCGGTGGGGGATCGGACGCGTTGTAAGCGACCGTGATCGCGTCAGGCTTTATCCCCAAGGCGATGAGATCATTGCGGGTAGGCGTCGAAACAGCCACATAGCGTGATCCCCGCTGAATTCTCGGAGCGAGCCAGGACTCAATCCACCAGCCGGCACGGCCGGCCACTTTGCCATAGGTGGCAAGCCATTGCTCCCGGCCCAGGTGATGGACAACGGTGATCACTCGTTTGTGGACGAGCCTGCTAAAGAACGGGAGGTGATTCTGAACGTCCACGACTACGTCGGGCTTCAGCCGCAGGACTGCAGCCAGGCCATGCGGATACACCGACAACCGCCCACCCTTGCGGCGAATATCAAGCTGTCCCTGTCGCGCGGTCGCTGTAGCGCCCGCATATCTGGCGCAGTGCAGCGTCACCTCATGCCCAGTCTTGATAAGCCCTTGGCCGAGCTGCTCGACGTAGTCTTCCGAACCGCCGCCCTCGGGATGGCTGCTATCACGCCAGTTCAGGATCAGAATCCGCATGAGGGCTCACCCGCTGAAGAAAAAGGAGTGGGGCTCGCAAAAGCGCAAGCCCCACAACGTGGACTGTCTGGTTCAGTCGAGATATTCACTGTCCGCGGCGTGACGTGAGCGGCGCACGCCCGGGCTCCGGGCCAAGACCGCGCCCACGATCATGAACAGCAAACCGCCGGCCCCAAGACCGATGGGAGCGTACAAGCGCACGGTGTTGATAAGCGACTTGTTCGACCCAGCGGTCTCGACGGCTTTGTCCACCGTGGAGTCCGCGTAGACGAAGTCGCCCTTCAGCAAGGTCTGCATGCCACCGCTCCAGCGCAGCTCCATGTTGCGGCGCTCACGAAGGTTCAGGTACTGGCCCGTCGTTGGCTCGACCCAGAAGGTACGGGTGTTGCTGTACCACATCTCGCCACCGGTCGTGCCCGCAGGCGCGAACTGGCTAGTCAGGAAGGCGATCTGCTCAGGCTTAGCCTGCAGCTTGGTCATGGGGACGGTCTGCTCGAACCGGTAGACCTCCATACCCTTAACGGTGTCTACGCCCTGAAACTTCGCGGGGAAGTTTGAGTTGCCGAGCTGAGGATCCCAGAACGGGTAGTCCTTCTTCTCCGTGTGGAAGGGGAACTTGTAGACCTGGCCACTGAAGTTGACCTTGTTTGACGGGTCGTCGGCCCAGGCGTCCTTCCAGTTGACCGCCGCGCCAGAAACTCTTTCGAGGGCGAGCTCAGTCGAACCCTTGCTAATGACCTTCTTCGTGTCCGTGCGCCAGGTCGTGGTGTAGACCGACCAAACCACGGCGTTGTCCTGGAACTGACTCTGGAGGTTGTTGGTTTTCTTCTTCTGCGGCACAACCTCGGTCAGGGATTCCAGATTGCCCATCGGTGTTGTCGCCTTGCCCGTATCTACGTCCAAGAACGTCACATTTTTAGCCACCACCAGAGAGCTAGTGGGCTCCAAGTCGTACGGCAGCTTGGTTACCGCGGGGGCGACGTAGAGCGGGAGTCCCACGGCAAGGACGATGAACACGACACCTAGTCCGAAGAGCAGAGTGCCGAAGACGCGTTTCACGTGCTTCCTCCCCACGAGCAAAATGCCGGGATTCAAGGGATGGCCAGAACGAATTGCATTTTCGCGGAGGTTACCGCCAAGTAAACTACAGCGGGCCACCTGTTAGGTCTATGTAAATTAGCCGTACAGCCACAAGCTTTGCGGTGCCTGACGCGCCTTCTCAGGAGCGCGAGCCGTACTCCTTTGGAACGGTAGAACTTGTTTCAGTTGCGGCCGCCTCGGTAGGTGTCGCGACAGCTAGGCTGGCGATCGAGACGACGCCAATTAGTCCAATAACGACTGCGGCCACCGCCGTAAGCAGCAGTGTTAGGCCGGACCGTTCCATGGGTATGTTTCTCCCCTCGCGAAGGTGAATGCGGCGCACGTTACCACCGGGTCACCTTGTGCGCCAGAAGTACGTTCCTGTACCGACATAGAGCAGAGATGCCCAGCACATGGCCACGATGATTGCCAGCTGCCGACTGGTGTCATGATCAGGCGCGGTGGGGGACGGATTGCGATATAGAGATAGATCTTGTCCGGAGTGAACCGGTTCGAGGCCCGCCAGCGAAGCCGGCGACACCGAGTCTGCGGGCCCCTGAATCATGATCCAGCGAAAAGACGTCCCGCTCAACGGCTCCCCGTCGCCGACTAGGGCTTTGATTTGCTGGGCCTCACGGCTTTCACCCGCGATGACGTGTCCATCCACCTGCAGTGTGTCGTCGACCAGGACCGGGACCGGGAAGAACCTGGGGGAAGGGTCGAGCACGGTCCGGCCACGGTTCCAGGGGTAGCTGCGATACTCCGCCATAGGAAGCGACAACATACGGCCAGGGTCGGCTCTGACGAGTTCAGCGATGGTATTCCAGTCGGCGGGGTAGGTGACCGGCCGCAGCGCCCCGGCACCACCAAAGGCCAAGTCGGGCATCGCCACCACCGGCAGCAGGAGACCCGCGGCGACGAGCGCGGCGCCTGCCTCCCGCGATAGCCTCCCGGCAAGCCTTTCGATCCCCAGCGCGAAGCAGGTGGCTAATAGCAAGGCGAACGGCATCAGGAACTTTTGCGAGTCGCGAGCGATTCCAGCTCCAGGCACATGCTCAACAAGCCAGCTCAGGCCAGGCTGGGCCGCGGGGATGGTGCTCAGGATGGCAGCGAATAGTCCTGCGGCGCCGACGATCAGCAGACGTGTGGCACCAGGCTGACGGTCAGCCAAAAGACGGTAGCCCGCCCAGGCGACAGTTAATAGGACAACCGTTGCCAGCGGTATGAGGGCCGAGGCACGGCTGGCCGGAGTCGCTTCGCCATTCCAGATCCCACCGGTGCCAAGCAGCGACATGACGGGCCCAGCCCAGTTCTCCGACCGTGGAGAGAACGCGGTAACACCAAACGGGCTGGTCCGCATGTCCGACCGCGTCACAACGGCAGCGACCAGCCACGGGGAATTCAGAACCAATAGTCCAATGAGGACGGTACTCCATCGCCGCCAAGGCAATCCAATGAGCATGACGAGGCATACCGAGAACGCGATGACACCGCCCGTCGGGGTCAGGCAGCAGATTCCGGCCGCTAGCAGGATCTTTGGCAGTGCTTGTCTTCGCCCCTGCCGCGCCTCCCACGTGGCGGAAATGAGCCAGGGCAGTGCGGCGTATGCCAGCAATAGCGCCCAATGGCCGAACAGCAATCTCTCGGCGAGGAACGGCGACCAGACGTAGACAACTCCTGCCAAGATCTTGATAGCGGTGCGGCTCGACGGAACCAGCCGCGCGGCACCCACCACACCAGCCCAGATGATGGCGATCAGAATGACCCGTTGCAGCAGCCATCCCGGAACCAGCACGTTCAGGGTGGAAATCACCGCGTCGACGGGGACTGCCCGCGGCGCGCCATCGACGGGGGTGATGAGGTCCAGGGTGTGCCACTGGCGCGGCACGAAGTTCATGTCGTAACTGAGCACATATCCAGGGGCGGCCAGTGGTGCCAGGATGACCGCACTCAGGCTGGCCGCCGCGAGGTGGATGGCCAGCCGCGGGGACATCGCGACAACCTAACAGGGCTACTTAAATAGCACCATGTTCACGTATCGGGGATTTGGCGAGATCAGGCGCCTGATGAAGCTCTGGTTCACCCGGTGGACATTGGCCGCCTGATGCGCCGTGAGGTCGAAGTCGGCTAGCCGCACCCACTGGCCGTCGTGGTAGACGTGACCGGTGTAGCCCCAGCTCTCCAGGAGCCCGACGACCTCCGAGACAGGCTTCATCCTTTCCTCCAGCTCCAGCAGGAGTACGGGATGGTCGCGGGCGATGGTGTTCTTTCCGCCCAGCAACACCGCTAACTCGTGGCCCTCCACGTCGACCTTGATGAACCGCACATCGTGAAGGTCAAGACTGTCAATGGAAACTTTCGGAACCGTCACCGCTTCACCGGCGACCAGGCCTTCCTGAACTGACGCTATGCCCACTCCTGGGCCCCCGGGAGGAACGATCAATTCAATCTCGCCGACGTCGTCGGAGACCGCGGCATGGATGATGCGAACCCCGGACAACGAGCGCTGGGCAAGAGCCGCGAGTTCTGGATGCGCCTCGATTCCGATCACTTCGTTAGCGTGGGCGCGCATGCGCTGAGCCCAAGGGCCGAACCAGACACCGATGTCAAGCGCGACGCCTCCTCCGGGCATGATCACGCCCAGCTGCTTGAGCTCTGGCTCGATGCGGGGATAGACGGCACGCAGAGCCATACCCAGGACGGACAACGGCATGGCCGAGGCCAGAGTGCGGCGAAGACTCATGACGGATCTCCGATCAGAGGGCTCATCCGCGACAGCATAGAGATGTTACGGGCAAGTAGGAAGATTCAGCGGACGGCATTCGCGTAGCGCTCGCCAAGCGCCCGCACGAACTCAGCGAACTCTGGCGGGCCGTCTACCTTGAAGTCCAGACCCAGCATTCCAATGTAGACAGCCACCGTTTCATAGTTGGAAGCGCCGGTGTCGAGGATGCAGGTGTTGTCATCGATGGCCTCCACGGTGCCGACAGCGGGCGTGATGCGTTCGGCGACAACCGATGCGGGCGCGTGGATGAGGATCCGGGCACGGGACTCGTTGAAGATGCCACGGATCTTCTTAGCAACGAAGGTAGCCGCGTCGCCGTAAGGGATGTCGCGCGGCGTGAAGCGCGGGCCGGTAGGCACGCGCGGCGTTAGCCGGTCCACCCGGAACGTGCGCCAGTCTTGGCGATCCATGTCGAACGCGACGAGGTACCACTTGCGGCCCCAGCTCACCAGACGGTAGGGCTCCACGTTGCGGATCGAAACGGAAGACTTGTGGTCGCTGTAGTCAAAGCGCAGCCGCTCGTGATCCCGGCAAGCCGCGGCCAGTGCGGTCAGGACGGCGGCATCGACTTTAGGAAGCCGCGACGCTGACACCACGGGAACCGTGTAGGCCTGCAAGGTGTTGACCCGGTGCCGCAGCCGTGACGGCAGCACCTGCTCCAGTTTCGCCAGCGCCCGAAGCGACGTTTCCTCAATGCCCTCAATGGATCCAGCCGCTGCCGTGCGCAGGCCCATCGCAACGGCCACGGCTTCCTCGTCATCGAGAAGCAGCGGCGGCACCGAGGCGCCCGCGCCCAAGCGGTAGCCACCTGTGCTGCCGCGCGTCGCGTTCACGGGATAGCCGAGCTGCCGCAATCGTTCCACGTCGTTGCGGACGGTGCGGGTGCTGACGTCAAGCCGGTCGGCCAGCTCGTTGCCACTCCACTCGCGGGGAGTTTGCAGCAGCGAAAGCAGGCGGAGCAGCCGTGCCGAGGTCTCCAACATATTTCTGATATTGCCTTCGCATTAGGAACGGGGTCTTCCTAATAGCCTAATAGCGTTCTCCTCATGACAACAGCGGTTCTGGAACGTCCTACGGCGACGGTCAAAATTCAGGTAGTGCGCCCCTGGCTGGGCCTTTCGGTGGTCCTATCTGCCATCCTCATGAACTTGCTCGACTCGACGGTGGTCAATGTGGCCGCCCCGGCGATCCTGCGTGACCTCGGCGGCACGTTCGCCAGCCTCCAGTGGATCTCAGCCGGGTACACCCTGGCTCTGGCGGTTGGCCTGCTGACCGGTGGGCGGCTTGGCGATATGTTCGGCCGCAAGCGGATGCTGATGTTCGGTGCCGCCGGGTTCACGGTCGCCTCATTGTTGTGCGCGATCGCCTGGTCGCCGGAAAGCCTGATCGTGGCTCGGGTCGCGCAGGGCCTGTTCGCGGCGGTCATGGTGCCGCAGTGCTTCGGCATGATTCGCGACCTGTTCTCTCCGCAGGACATGGCCAAGGCGTTCGGGATTTTCGGTCCGTCCATTGGGCTTGCCACGATCCTCGGGCCGATCGTCGCTGGCCTGCTTACCGAAGCCGCTGGATGGCGCTCCATCTTCCTGATCAACCTGCCGCTCGGGCTGTTCACCCTGATCGCTGGCAACCGCTATCTGCCCCGCCGCAAGCCGGTCTCCGACTCCAAGAGCCTTGATGTGCTTGGCATGCTTCTGGCGGGTGCTGGAATGTTCCTGCTGGTCTTCCCGCTCGTGCAGGGCCGCGAAATCGGCTGGCCGGCTTGGACCTTGGTCATGCTCGGTGCCTCCGTTCCGGCTCTCGCGCTTTTCACCTGGTACCAGATAAGCCGTAAAGCCGAAGGCAAAGTCCCGCTGGTGCAGCTGACGATGTTCGCCAAGCGGTCCTACTCCTCGGGTGTCCTGTTCGTGATCGTCTTCTTCGGCGCGATCGTGGGCTTCAGCCTGGCGGTCGGGGTGTTCCTGCAGATGGGCCTGGGTTACTCGGCGATGAAAGCGAGCCTGACGATGGCCGGCTGGGCGGTCGGTGCGTTCATCGGCAGCGCGGTCTCGGCGATGACGATGGCCAAGCAGGGCCGCCGGATCCTCCACAATGGACTCGCGTTCATGGCACTCGGCACCGCGATCTTCTTGCTGGTCGTCGTGACGGCGGGCACGAGCGTGAGCGGATGGCTGCTGTCGCTGCCGCTGCTGGTCTACGGCTTCGGGATGGGACAGATCTTCGTGCCGCTGTTCGACATCATCATGGGCGACGTCGAGGATCACGAAGTCGGCTCGGCATCGAGCAGTCTCGAAGCGCTCCAGCAACTCGGTGCCTCGCTCGGCGTCGCGGTTCTCGGGACGGTGTTCTTCGGAGCCTCCGGCCTGGAGCACTCCGGTTCAGGCAACCCGGTCGACGCCGTCGCCCTTGTCACCGTGATCGCCCTGGTGCTGACTCTCGTGACGTTCGGGCTCGGCTTCCTCCTGCCGAAGAAGGCCCGCGCGGCCCACTGATACCCATCGCTGTATGCCCCGGCCGCCGCGACGGCCGGGGCATACCACGGGCCGGGGTGACTACACGCCAGGATTTGACGTAGCCTGGTCGCTCATGGGCGTCTCGTTGCGATTGAAGAACACCTTCCGCCGGATCATGGAGCGGCCGGGGACCACAGTTGATTTGCGGCCCTTCTCCAAGCTGCTGCCAGAGATCGAGGATCGTGGTGTTGAGCTGCGGGATGTCACCGATGAAGAGCTGACGGAGGCGGCAGGCCAGGCGAAGGATCTCGTCGAGATCTGCGCCGTGGGCCGCGAGGCCGCTGACCGGGCGCTCGGTGAGCGCGCCTATGACGTTCAGATGCTCGGTGTGCAGTGCCTGATCGGCAAGACCGTGGCGGAAATGGCCACCGGTGAGGGTAAGACGCTTGTGGCGGCGATCGCCGCATATGGGCACGTTCAGCTCGGCAACGGCCCCGTGCACGTCATCACCGTCAATGACTACCTGGCCAAACGAGACGCCGACTGGATGCGCCCGGTCTACGACCTGCTCGGCCTGACGGTGGGGTATGTGACGGGGGCTTCGACGCCTGAGGAACGGCGTGACGCCTACGCCAAGAACGTGACCTATGTGTCGGTCAGCGAGGCCGGATTCGACTTCCTGCGCGACCAGCTGATCACCGACCCCGAGGCGCGGATCCAGCCTGAGCTCACGTGCGCCATCGTCGATGAGGCCGACTCGATCCTCATCGATGAGGCCCGGGTGCCGATGGTGCTCGCCGGCATGATCCCCAACGAGCAGGACCCGGTGCACTCCGCCGCCGGGCTCGTGAAGTCCCTCATCCCGAAGCGTGACTACGAGATCTCCGAAGACGGCCGCAGCGCCAACTTCACGGCCAAGGGCCTGGCGAAGCTGGAAGAAGAACTCGGCGGCATCAACCTCTACGACAGCGAGCACATCGAGCAACTGTCCGCCGTCAACGTCGCCCTGCACGCGCAAGCGTTGCTGGAACGCGACGTCGACTACATCGTGCGCAACGGCAAAGTCGAGCTGATCGATGAGATGCGTGGCCGGGTGGCACAGCGCCGCCGCTGGCCTGACGGTCTGCACGCGGCTGTCGAGGCCAAGGAAGGACTGAGCGCCAGCGCCGAAGGCGAAGTCCTTGGCACGATTACGGTTCAGGCGTTCCTCGGGCTTTACCAGACACTGTGTGGCATGACAGCCACAGCCGTGCACGTCGGCGACGAACTGCGTGAATACTTCAGTCTCGAAGTCGCCGTCATCCCGCCCAACACGCCCTGTGTGCGCACCGACGAAGAGGACAAGATCTACGCGACGTTCGCCGAGCGTGACGAAGCGCTGGTGGAGCTGATCAGCTCGCTGCACGAAGACGGCCGCCCGGTGCTCATCGGCACGCTCGACGTGAGCGAGTCGCAGCGCCTGGCCCACCAGCTGCGCGAGGCCGGCGTCGAGTGCGCGGTCCTCAACGCCAAGAACGATGACGAAGAAGCCGCCATCATCGCCGAAGCCGGAAAGTACGGCGCGGTAACGGTTTCCACCCAGATGGCGGGCCGTGGTGTCGACATCCGCCTGGGTGGCAGCGACCAGGCCGACTACGACCGCGTCGCCGAGCTCGGGGGACTGTTCGTCATCGGGGCCGGCCGGCACAACTCCCGTCGCGTCGACGACCAGCTGCGTGGCCGGGCCGGCCGTCAGGGTGACCCCGGCGGCTCTATCTTCTTCGTCAGCCTCGAAGACGACCTCGTGCGTCACCACGCCTCCGACGCCATTCCGGCCTGGCCGAAGATGAAGTTCGGTGGACTGGTCGAAGACGAGCGTGTCACCGCGGCGGTCGAGCACGCCCAGCGCGTCGCCGAAGGCGTCAACCACGAGATCCACCGCAACACCTGGCGCTACAGCATCGTGATCGAGCAGCAGCGCAAGGCGCTAGCCGAGCGCCGCAAGCGGCTCCTGGAAACAGACGTCGCCGGTGACCTGTTGCGCTCGACCTATCCCGAGACGACCGAGGACCTCGACGACGACGAGCTCAACAAGATGGGCCGCGACATCGCGCTCTATCACCTCGACCGGCTGTGGGCCGAGCACCTGGCCGAGCTGGCCGAGGTCCGTGAGGGTGTGCACCTGCGCGCTCTGGGCCGCGTTGACCCGCTCGACGAGTTCCACCGCTCGGCCGTTCCCGCGTTCAACGCGCTGATCCCCGAGATCGAGAAGCGGACGCTGGAGACGTTCGAGGAGATCGACGACGCCGACGGTTTCGAAGACGGCTGGGAGCCCGAGCGCGCGGAGCTGATCCGCCCGAGCGCCACATGGACCTACCTCGTCAACGACAACCCGTTCGGGTCCGAATTGGACCGTCTGGTGTCGATCGTCGGCAAGTCGCTCAAGTCCCGCCGCTAAACCCATGGGGTGGCTCAACGGTCGCGCCGCGGTGCTCAGCGCCGCGGGCGACACCCCTTATGTGCGCGCGATGACGGCTGGCGACGAGGTCGTCGGCTCTCACGACGGCTCGGTAACCGCCTGGGTCGGGGCCGGCCCGTGGGGTCCGGTTGGGTGCGCCCTCGGCCCGGCCGAAGGAACCCGTGACGCGATAACGTTGCTGCGTAAGGAAACCGGCCGCGACTGGTGGCAGGTCACGCCCGCGCTCATCGCGGACGCCGGGCTCCAGCCCATCGGCCAGCGTCCGCCGTGGACCTTCCTGTCCGCACCACACGGCCCGATCGCCCCGGGTACCAGGGTGGCGGGTGCGTCGCACGAGACCGTGGTGGCAGCGGCACCCAGACAGCTAGCACCGTCGAACGCGGGCCGGGTGCGCCACGATGTCGTCAGGCTCGGCGAGTCCGATATGGACGGTGTCAATGCCGTGCTCGCCGCGTCGTTGCCTGACGCGGGCGGCAAGCCGGGCGACCCGAAAATACGGGACTGGTACGGCGTTTTCGACGGTGGCACGGTCGTGGCTTGCCTGGCCGACAAGAGTTCAGGGGACGTCGGGTTCCTCAGCAGCATCGCCGTGCTGCCGAGTCACCAGGGTCTGGGCCTCGGGACAGCGCTGACGGTCAGCGTGGGGGAGAAGCTGTTCGCTGAGCACGGGCGGCTGGCACTGGCCGTCGAAGACCACAACCCCAGTGCGCTGAAGCTCTATCAGCGCTTGGGATTCACTGAACCGCTCAGCCGCGTGTCACTGCAACTCTGACGGCACGGGCAGCGCACTGCCCTTGATGTAGTCACTCCACGACAAGCTCCACGGCATGAACCCGTCACCAGACTCGACCTTTTCCTCCGTGCCGGACACCGTCACCGGGTCACCGAGACGTGTCAGGTCGAACAGGAACTTGGCGTTGTCCATGGAGACGTTGACGCAGCCGTGCGAGACGTTGCGTACGCCCTGGTCTTTAACTGACCACGGAGCGGCGTGGATGTATTGACCGCTCCACGTGAGGCGCTGAGCGTATTCGATGTCCACCACGTAGACGTCGGGATCACCCGGGTCGCTGCGGAACACCGTCTTGCGCTCTTTGTTCATGATGACGAGCGTCCCGCTGGCTGACGGTGTCGAGGCCTTGCCCAGGCTCACGGGCAGAGTCTTGATGACTTCGCCGTTCTTTTTGACCGTCATGGTTTTCGTCGAGTTCTCGACGATCAGCTCGATGGCGGTCTGCGAGATGTTGCCGACGCCCTTTTTGTCAGAGTCGCCATAGCGCCCGTCACCCATCGGGTGCCCTTCGAGCCCGGCGCGGACCTCAATCTTCGTGCCCGGCTTCCAGTACTCCTTGGAGCGGTAGGTCACCTGCTTCGAGCTGTTCCAGCTCCACACCCCGGGCTGGGGCGGTGTCGTGGTCACGAATAGGCGTGACTGCACGCCCGCACGGGCGCTTTCGGGCACCGGGTTGGTGAACTCGATGACGACCGGCTGGGCGATGCCGTATTCGCGGTCGCCGAACAGGTAGAGCCCGACGCCATTGCGCTTGCCCGGCTTGGACATCGTCGTGAAACTGGTCGTCTCGGTGACGGTCTTGCCGCCGCCAGACGCGGTCACGGTCGCCGTGTATTTGGTGCCGAACTTGAGCGGCTTATCTGGTACCCACGATGTCTTATCGTCTCGGAGATCGCCCCCGGTCTGATTGCCGTTGGCATCGGCCAGGACCACCGAATCAATGCTCCCGTTGGCGAGCGTCACCCCGATCTCGGTGCTGATCGGCAAGTCCTTGGTCTCGGCCGCCGGCGTGAGCGCGAGCGTCACGGGAGCCGGCGCGGGCACCGGGGGAGACGAAGGGGTAGCCACACCGGGCTGCATCGACGGTTTGTCAGAGCACCCGCTCAAGAGCGCCCCGAAAACTACTACCGCCACACCGAACCGAGCCAGTTTCACGACCAAATAGTGCCTCACGTTTGGCCGGGCTGTCTGTCCCACCCACGGCCTAAGATCTTCGCCATGGTGACTGTTGAGGACATCCGGGCGGTGGCGATGTCGCTTCCTCGCACCTCGGAGCACCTCATCCGCGACCGGATCAAGTTCCGGGTAGGGCAGATCGTCTATGTGTCGCTTTCCCGCGATGAGACGACGATGGGCTTTGGCTACCCGCGCGAGGAGCGCGAGGCCCTGATCGCCTCCGATCCGCGCAAGTTCTACATGCCGGCCCCGCCTGATGACCGATACCAATGGGTGGAAGCATGGCTGGACCGGCTTGACGTCGGCGAGATGCGGGAACTAGTGCAGGAGGCGTGGCGCATGACGGTGCCGAAAAAGGTTGCCGCGGAAAGGCTTGGCCTGCCCACCCCAGCCATCGACGCGCCCGATCTGGCCGCCTTGTCCAAGGCGGGGCACGAGTTCGCGACACTGGGCAAAGTGGATGCCAGCTGGCTTGAACTGCAGGCGGTCACGGCTCCCGGGCTGGATCTGTCCAATCCCGACCATCGCCCGCTCGCGTTGGCCTGGCTCAACTCCTGGGGCTGCCGCCTGCCCTATACGGGCACATTCGTGGAGAGCACGGCGGTTTGGGCCAGCTCAGTAAACCTTCCCGCGACACCAGCCATTCACAAGCTGACCGACAGGCAGATCGTCGCCCTGGCGACCGCCTACGGCTCGCTGTCGACGCTAAGCATCGGCAAGCGGACCCTCGGGCCGACCGCGGCGGCGAAACTGCTCTACGCGCTGCGGCCGTTGTCCGTGATGCCATGGGATGCCGCCATCGCTTCAGTCTTGCACGGGTCCCGTGGGGAGCCAGCGTTCGCCGCGCACCTGCGGCTGGGCCGCCAGTGGGCTCGCGACATCATCCGCGAGACGGGCTTTTCCCCGGAGCAGATCGCCGAGCTCGCGGGGCGGCCCGGCATCCCACTGTCCAAAGTGCTCGATGAATACGCCTATATGCTGATTACCCGGCAAGCTCCGTAAACCGGACGGGCAACTGCTTTTCCGCCTCGTCGAGCGGGGCACGCAATTCAAACCACACCCGGCTGCGGGCCGTGTCAGGATCGTCCATGCCGACGATCACGATCGTGTGCACACCCCACAGGATGTCGCGTTCCACAATCGAGCGCACCCCAACGGCGAACGGCGCGGCGATGCCCGTCTTGGTCACGATGAGCTGACTCGAATCGCTCTCGTCACGCCGACCGGCAGTCAGAAACTTTGGTGTGTCAGTGATTTTCATCCACTCGATGACCGCGCCCGGCACCTGCTCGGCGATGATTTCCTCGACGGACTCCCGGATCGCCTGCGCCGGATCGTCGCCGAGCCAGCCCAGCCAGTGGTCAGGTTCGAGCAGTTTGCTGAAATCGTCATGCGGCGGCCCGTAATTCGGGTTCTCCCGGAACTCACCCGTGAGCTTCCCGTCGTCGCCGACCTGCCAGCCGCCGCGGATCGCCTCGTTGGGCACGAACCCGTTGGGGTCTGGCACCCACTCGTGGTTGATCTCATAAACCCAGCCGCCGGGGTTCTCCGCCGCCTGCTGCACCAAGTCTGCTGGGGCCTCACTCGTCATTCGCGTCAGCCTAGCGGGCTGATGACGATTTTGCCTTTAGCGTGGCCTTCGCCGAGATAGCGCAAGGCTTGCGGCACTTCGCTCAGACTGAACCGCCGGTCGATCACGGTCCTTATCTTGCCTGCTTTACACAGCTCGATGAACGGCGCGAGATGCTTGGCGCCTTGCCTGACGACCAGCATGCGGATCTTCTTACCGGTCAAGGGACCTAGCAACAGGGTTTGCAACAGCGTGCCGGCCGAGCCACCGACGAACTGGTAGCGCCCGTGCGGGTTCAGCGCGCGTTTGTAGGCGAACACGTTTCTGTAGGCAACCAAATCCAGAATCACGTCATAGCGTTTCCTGGTGAAGTCCTCGGCTTCGTAATCGATGACATGGTCAGCGCCCACGGAACGCATGAACTCCAGCTTTTCGGCGTTGTCGACACCCGTCACCTCTGCGCCGAGAAGTTTGGCCAGCTGTATGGCGTACATGCCGGTGCCGCCGCCAGCGCCATTGATCAGCACCCGCTGGCCGGCCCGCACCTTCTCACCAATGCCCTGCCACGCGATCGCACCCGCCTGAGGCAAGCACGCGGCTTCCTCAAAAGACATCGACACAGGCTTACGAGCCAATATATTCGCTGGTACGCAGATGAGCTCGGCGAAGCCACCCATCACACTCAGAGCGTCCGCGAAGACCTCGTCGCCCGGCTGCCAATCCGTCACGTTGCTGCCCGTCTTTTCGACGCGCCCAGCGATGTCAGACCCGAGAACCTTCCGCCGCGGCTTACGCACGCCACCGAGACGCGCATACCACGGTTTGCCGATCAGCCCTTCCCAGTCAGACCGGTTGAGCGAAGTCGCGTGGACTCTGACGAGCACCTCATCGTCCTTCGGCTCCGGCGTAGGCACCTCAGACAGCTTCAGCTCGTCTGGCGAGCCGTAGCGGGTGTAGACAACCGCCTTCATAGGGCTCACGTTAGCGGCCCGTGGCACTATTGCCCTCGTGTCTCTCAGCCCTAAATATCCGGTCCGCACGCAGCGTCTGCTCCTTCGCCCCTTAACCGCCGACGACACCGACGCCTTGCTCGCCTACCGCAGCCGCCCTGACGTTTGCCGCTACGTGCCGTTCGAGCCCATGACGCCTTCCGTTATCAAGGAACGACTGTCCGCTCAGTGGGCGCTAACCGAACTCACCGACGAAGGCCAGGCCCTCATCCTCGGCATCGAACTCGCCGCGACCGGTCAACTCCTGGGCGACGTCGTCTTGTTCTGGCACAGCCGTGAACACCAGGGCGGAGAACTGGGCTACGTCGTCAATCCCGACTTCGGCGGCCACGGATATGTCACCGAAGCCGCCACCGCCATGCTGCGCCTCGGCTTCGAAGAGCTCGGCCTGCACCGCATCATCGCCCGCATTGACGAACGCAACGGACCCTCGGCCCGCCTAGCCCGCCGCCTCGGCATGCGCCAAGAAGCCCACCTCATCGAAAACGAGTGGTTCAAAGGCGATTGGAGCAACGAATTCCAGTTCGCCATGCTCGCGAGCGAATGGCATGCCCAGCAGGCTGCTTCACAATAGTGCGATAAGCCCGTCGGCTAAACCACCGCGCCACCACGCGCAGTCGTGGCCACCGGGGAATTCACGATTCGTGACGTCGTATCCCTTGGCGGACAACACTTTGTGCAGATCGCGGTTCTTGTCGAGTAGATTTCCCTCAAGCAGTCCGGCGTCGTGGTAGAACCTCAGGTCCGCCTTCGCATTGCTGGCGAAGGCGGCCAGAATCTCTTCAGCGTCAACCTCTTCCGGGCTCTTGCGAGCACGCCAGAAACTCCCGGACTGCGTCAGAATCCGCCCGATCCGGTGTGGCGCTGTCAGGCCAGCGTAAGCCGCTGCCAGCCCGCCTAAGCTCTGTCCCGCGAGCACCGTCTTGGCCGGATCGTTCATCACGCTGTAGTTTGCGCTCAGGAACAGCAGCAGGTCATCGAGCAGGAACTTGAGGAAGATATCGGGCTGGGTCAGACTTTGCTCACGCTCGGCGCCGTACATGCTCTCGACCATTACCGCGATCACCGGTGGAATCGCCCGTTCCGCGATCAGATTGTCCAACGTGGACGCCCCGTCAATCCCGTTCCAGACGTCGCCGTCAAACATCAGCAGCAGCGGGTACCCGGTCCCTTCGCCGGCCGGTTCGTACACGTGAAAACCGACGTCCCGTGCTCGACCCGCGTGACAGTGCCCGTTCGATCCCTTCACGCTTCGCGTGCCACGGCTGCACCCAAGTCTGCGGAAGCTCCAAAATAGACGCACGCCCCGGATTCCCATAAATTCACGGCCGAATCTTCGCGTCATTGCGAACACCAACATCCACCGTTCTTCTGAGATCCCCACGCCCCTGATCGGCTCATCCCGCAATACGCACAGCTGATACGAACACCTAAAGTCCACGGACAGCCCGACGTCCTTGCTCCACGTCCCGTGGCCGCCATGGTCCATCAGAAACCGGTCGAGGCTGTTTGACTCGCGCGCCCTATCCGCAAGCCGGATAAGCCTTATCAGCACATCCATCGCCGGGTTGCCAGGGTCATCCTCGACCCACGTGAACGTCACTGTCCGAAACAGAGGATCATCAGCAGCCGCGATTAGCACCGACAGTTCATACCCCTTGAACCTGTCAATTTTGCGACACAAGCAGCTGACCTGGGAGTGGGGGATGCCGCGTCGGCGGCATCCCCCATGATCACTGCGCCTTAGCCCTTTCGACGACTTCTTCTGTCGTCAGCGGACTCGATGGGTGGTAGCTCAAGCAGAGCGGAGTTTGCACCTTGCGGAGGGTGAACCCCTCGCCAGAGGCATAGAACTGACCAGTCTTGAGCCGGGATATGTCCGGGACATCGCCCCCTTTGGCCCGGGCCATTTCTCGTGCCGCCTCAATCTGTACCGGGGCATTCAGCAGTCCAAAGAACTGGGTTGCCGCGTTGCCGGAGATCCTGTTGTGCAGACCCTTTGGCGCCTGAGTCGCGAATACCAAGCCCAGGCCATACTTTCGGGCTTGGGACGCCAGAGCTAGCGTGCTCATCGTGCAGGCCGTCATGGGACTGGACGGAGCCAAAGTTTGCGCCTCGTCCATGACCAGCAAGCCGCCCAAAGGCCGGTTGCCCGCCGGATTCTGCTTAATCCACGCGAACAACGCCATCTGTAGCTGGTTAACGAAACTTTGCCGCTGTTCCTCTGACGGCAAACCAATGAAGCTGATGACAGAAATCCTGGCCCGCTTGCCTTCTGGCGGCGTCAACAGAAGCCCCGGATCTACGGCGGCTCCCGCACCACCGAACAGCGGATCGGTAACCACCGCAGCCATAAGGTTCTGCGACATTTCAAAGGCGATCTTCTCCGCGTCATCGAGCTGGCTGATGCCTTCTGGAAGCGAGTTCAGCACGCCGATGAAGGGCTTGATCCCGCCCGTGCCAGTCTTGGCGAAGTAGTCGAGGGCCTCCTTGAGAACTGCACGGCCTCTCAGCGCCTTGGCTGACTCGCCGTCAACCTTGGCGCGTGGTGCCAGGCTAGCGACAGTCGCGTCGATCGCGATCCCCAGCTCATCAGGATCCTTGAGAATGCTGCGGAAATCAGGAAGCGGCTGGAAGCTCAGAGGTCTCCCCGCTTCGCGTCTAGGCGTCCACACCACAACGTCCGTGTTCGCCAAATACTCTTGCGCTTTGGAGCTGTCACCAGAGGCCCAACCCGATGGAGTGGCAGGCCATCCATCACCGAGCCGTGCCAAGTCATTGTTTGGGTCGAGCACGATCGTCGACACGCCTTGGAGCGCACATTCCTCGATCAGCCGTCTAATTAGGACGGTCTTTCCCGAACCAGAACCAGCAAAGATTGCTGTGTGCTTCCGGAGCGACTCCAAATCAACATGCAGCCCGCCCGGTTCGTCGACGCCATTGCCCAGAGGCACTACTGCCCGCCCGTTGAGCTTAGTTTTCGGCGGTTCAAACAGACTCTCCGGCTCCGGTTGCTGCTCTGCCTCATCCGCCTCAAGCGAGGCAGCGACTTCGCTCAATACCGTTCGCAGCAGAGTGGTCTTGCTTGCGGGCCTATTCGCGCGAAGCCAATCCTCAAGCGACGGGTCTCGTTCGGACAGCATCTGTTTCAGAGCCGCAAACGTCTTCAGATCCTCTTCGCTGACCCCTAGGGTCACGCCGCCGGCGTCAGTGAAGTCCTGAATCGCTTCCTTGTTTTTCGGGCCCTTGTTCCACTCGATATTGCGCAGGAACACCAGCTTTCGCTTGGAGATTCCTTTGCTTAGCCCCGCCGCCGTACGCGCAGCCAGAATTCGCGAAAGGATTGAGACGCCATGAGTGTGCGAGATTCCGCGGAATGACCAGTGCTGTTCGTCGTCGCGTTCGTCGTGGAGAACCTGTCGCAGTCGAGCATGAAGAGGATGCTTGCCGCCTTGGCGGGCATCGAGTTTGAAGGTGTGCTTTGCTGCTCCTTGTTCCTGAATCCAGGCCGCGAGTCCAGCGTTGAGGAGCGAGGACATTTCCAGGTCTTCTGTGTCAGGGCTAAGTGCGGCTTCGATCCGTGATCCTTTGCGAAGCTCGTCGAATCGAGCGGACAGTGTTGGAGAAGCAGGCGGCCGTGGATCTGGCGGTCCCTCAGTCGGCACCGGACGTGCATCCCAAGATTGGAGTTCCATGACCGTGTCGTCGCGTAGGCACGCCATGATGTGGTCGTTTACCCGAGAGATCAAGCGTCGCGGAGTTAGCTCATGGACGCCTTCAAGCGCCTCAGGCCTGATGGGCCATGTTGCATATGGGGGTTTGAAACCAACCTGCTCAAAGCGCCGCGCGAATCTCTTCTCAAGGATCTGTTTGGCGACGCTCGCATTAGCGATTGGCTTCAGGGTCGTCGGCCGGTGGAACCGATCCTCAAAAGGCTTAGCCGCCTGACTAGTCAGAATCGTCCAGGTGCTAGGAAGCGAGGCAATCACGGTGAGGGTGCGTGTGGCAAGTTCACGAAGGGAGACCAGTCCGTCGGCGACCTGATTGACTAGGGCGACCTGTTCCTTACTCTCTTCCCCTAGCCCATCCGTACTGGTGGCGGCCTGGGCGATGAGGGTGTCGATCTGATCAACAGCGATAAGCGATGATCCAGTGAGAGCCATTAACTGAAACAGTTCTCTGACAACCTGTTGTGGGATCTTCGTTTCTGGATGAATGCCCCAGGCTGCTCTTTCGCCGGCTTCCATCTCACCTATCGACTGCAAGTAGGAGTAGGCAATGTCCTGCAAACTCATACGCTCAGACGCGAGCAATACGAGAGCTCTCGCTGTGTGCTGGCTGGCAAGGGCTACCCGGCCCGCACGCTTGTGAAGGGCTCCGATGAATTCGTCGAGCTGTTCGCGATTCTCCAATTTGCCGTCGCAGATAGTCCGCGCGAGTTCAGTTCGAACGCCAAGCTCGGAGCAAAGGCGACGAAGCAAGACCCCGAGCTGGGTGTTAAGGCCGGAGTGAGGCTGCTGAAGACCATCGATGACCGCTAGAACCGTGCTTTTCCAGAACATGCTCCCATCAAGGAGGCTAACCAAGAAGAAGTAACTTCCGGCGCCTTGAGCTTTCTCACGGACCCAGCCGAGCAAGTGTGTTTTCCCTGATCCAGCAATTCCTTGGACGACCACACCATTCGGGTTGCCATCTGCACCTAAGCGAGTGTTGCCAAGGCCATCCATGATGGTTTCAAGCACCTCGGCGTGCAAGGACTCGACATGGAACGGCGACGGGCGCCAGACGTCATCGGGTATGGGTGCTACGTCGAATCGGAGAGACGACAGTGCATGTTTTTCCAGACCGTTCATGCCACCCCAATTCCAATCAAATGCTTCTCCTCACCGCTTACGTAAATGGCGGCCGAGCGATCAGCTTCGGTGATCATCTTTCGGTTTTCCTCAGGGATGAGGCGAATCTTCTTCTTGGTAACCATTTCGAGCAGAGCGGTGTCGACCTCTTCGTGGGAGATGCCCTTCATATCGATGCCGCGACGAAGGAGGGTCAAGCTCAGCCACCGAGGTCCTGTTTCCTTGGTCAGGCGTTTGTAGGCATTTGAAATTCGCAGTGAAACGTTGGTTCCCTTACCTGCTTTGGACTTGCCGGCGGCCGACTTTGCCTCAGCAACGGGTGCTGGCGGTGCTTCGGTAGGGGCGAAGAAATCGGCGGCGCTGACGTCGGCGCGTTCGAGGTAGCGATGGACGGCAGCGAGAACAGCGTGCAGCGCGGCATTCGCTGGAGCGGCGCCCTGTGCCTTCACATACGGGGCGGCCATTGCTTTCTTTGCCTCTGCCCAGCCCTCGTCGGTCAGTTCGTGGACTGACACCCGGCCCGACTTTGTGAGGGTAGCCAGCTTGTTGTCGACGAGTGCGGTGCTGTCCTTGCCGGTGATGGAAACGCCGTACTTCGCGGTCAGTTCTGTATTGGACACTTCGCGGGCCTCGGCCATTAACAGGGCGAGGTAAGCGAATTGAGCGGCGGTGAGTTGCTTCTCGGTGGTCATTTTGGCCCTTCTTGCGGTTGAGCTCTCTTCATCAAGAGAAACTGTTCGATTCGGCGGATGACATCAGCGACGTCCTGGAGCACTTCGTTGTTTGTGAACCGGAGAACGTGGAACCCCTGAGTTGCCAATGCCACGTCACGCCGGTGATCACGTTCGAAGTGGTACGGGTTCCGGTGTTCGTCGCCGTCGATTTCTACGGCACACCAATCGTCGAGCCAGGTGAGATCGATGATGTATTGGGGAAGCAGCTTATATGGCCGGTTCCAAATGCGCCCGGCAGCCCAAGGGAGCTTCCTCAGTTCCGATTCGAGCAGTTTCTCGGCTTTGCTGTTCCAGCGTGGAGTGCCCTGTAATGGCGGGAACACCACAAGGTTTCGTTCTGTGGGTGGAGCTTCCGGGGGAGGCGGGACCTTGATGATCTGCTCGACATGCGGCGGCAGATCAATGTGGATTGTGCTGATCCGCTCAGCGGTGGCGAGCTTGTGCCCGGCGAGCCAGACCGCGAAGTTTCCTTGTGCCGCAAACCATTCGCTGACTGAGCTTAGGACGCGTTCCGCGGCGGGATCGAGCCCGCCCGGAACGTCGATGAGTATCGCGGCCTTAGTGCGGGCGTAGCTGGCAGCCAACACTTTAGACAGTTCGGAGGCCCGGACCTCTGGCGCGAAGCGGGCGGTGCTATGGCTTCCGCCGCGAAGGGCCTGTTCGGCAAGGTCGGCCAGAAACGGTCCGAAATGGTTTGTCTCGGCGGCACGGCGTTTGGCAAGCAGTCGCACGGCGGCAACGCCAGCGCCACCTGGCCCCTCAAGATCTGCCGCCTCGGGTAGCCAGGCCGGGAAGAGCTTGATCGCACCCTCTTCAAGCTGGCGAAGGATTGAGTCCACAAGGGCGGTCCGGGAATGGCCAGCGGGTGCGTAGTACGTGACGACAAGGGGTGCTTCGTCCGGCAGGGGCTCTAAGGCAAGCTCGATGGCTTCGGTCGGTGCACCGTCGAGAAAGGTGACTTGACCAGCAGGAATTTCCGACCACTTCATTCGTTAAGACCGCCCGGAAACCCAGCCTTCGCGAATCGAAGCCGGTTCATGTCGACTAGCTCAGCAGAGCGCTCCACTACGGACAATAGTCGGTCGGTCACACAATGGGGCCATTAGTCGGTGTTGATATGCCCATCGGAGCGGGTTTGTCCATTCAGGACGAAGTGAGTGTGCCAGGCGGCTGACTTGAAGACGAGCGGGACGATCTGGAGCTGCCGGAAGGGTCATAGCGCGCAGGCTTTGAGGTCCGCAGGGTGGGAAGGCGAGGCGTATCGTCACCGGGTATGGGAGCGCGCGTGCGGCGGATGGGCATCGTGCTTAGTGGGCTGCTGCTTGGCGGTTGCGGGGATGTTGTCGCCCACCGGCCTCCACATGAGACTGGCGTGTTCTGCCGGCCAGATCGCGTTGCGTCGGTCGAGCCGATCGTGCTGCCTGCGACTGCCCCGGAGCTGCCCAGTGACCGGGCGGTCGGGCCGGGGTTGTTCGAGTATCACTCTGATGCCGGTATAAAGATCATGGTGACGGAGCGCGGTGAGTTCTACAGCATTGGCGTGACTCCGCAACCTCGCCACCCGACCGGCGATGGAATAGAGATATCGCCCGATGGGCGATGGCTGCTGCGCCGGGAAAGCCCTCACCTGTTTAGCTATTCGATCAGGGATCTGGCAAGCAGCGAAGTGCTGGCAGTCAGCGACGCGTACTTCCACGGCTGGTCGCCAGATTCAAAATGGGCCTTGTTCCAGCCAGTTCTCGATGAAGGCCCCAGCAGGTACGTCATGTTGAGCCTCATCGACGGCAGCAGAGTCCAATCGCGTTACCAGCCAGTGGAAGGAGAACCTGTTGTCGCGGTTCTCCCGGACGGCCGCGTGATCACGACCGAGGCCAACGCGGCAGGGAGGATGGCTTGGAAGCAAGTCAAAATCGTGAACCTATACGAGGCAACGGTTAGCGCTATGCCTCTTACCGAGCTTGTAGCGGCGATCAAGCCAGGCGAGCGGTCTGAGGCGTTCTTCGTGTCCGGTGACAAACCCATCATGTGGCTTTGGCTTGGGCAGCAGTCGCCTGATGCGCTGTCGATTATCCCGACCGCGATGATCGCAGTGGATCTCGGCACTGGGCGGGTATTGGTGCGGCACGACATTACCGCCCAGCGCGAGGGTCCAATCGGGGTCTGGGCGGAGGATCTCATTACCGTGAAGCAGACCGGCACAACGATGCGTCTGTCCGTCTTGGACGCCGAAACTGGCAGGAAGCGTCCGTTCTGCTACCTAAGCGGACAGTATGACGTTGACTTCCGGCGTGACGCAGGGTCAGTTCAGGGTTGATTTGGGGGTTGGGCCGGATGTTGTCGTGGGGCTCGCCGAGGCAGGCTGCACGGTGTGGCACGGACAGCCCGGCAGTTGCTCGTCTGGTTTCACGCGATCACGTCGATCGGGTGGCTGACGCTGGCGCTCTGCTTGTGCACATTGCTCGCGACGAGCACGGCGGAAAGTATTGCGGCCGCTGAGATTCTTGACGTTAAGTTGCTGCAGCACCTCGGGACGTCGGGTGCGTTTTCCGGGCTGATGCTTTCGGCGCTGACGCAGTGGGGGTACTTCCGCTACTGGTGGGTGCTCGCCAAGTTCACGATCACGATCGGGCAGCTTTATGCGGGTGTCTTTCTGTTGAGCCCGCGACTGTCCATTGCGGAGCCTGGCGACACGACAACGCTTGTGGTTGGGTCGGCGCTCATGGCGGGGGCGTTCGCGTTTCAGGCGTGGCTGTCCGTGGCTAAACCGTGGCGGCAGACGCCCTGGACGCGCAAACGGCTGAAGCCCGATCTGCCGGCGTGGATGTTTTTGGCCGCGATCGCGATCCCGGTCTTCGACTTTGTGTTCTGGCGCTTCGTGTTTGGGGCTCCGGCACCGGTGCTGTCACTGCTAGTGGCGCTGATCTTCCCGTTCTGGCGGGTCAGGGCACTGAGGACCTAACCCGCCAACCCGGATTTCAGTATTCGGTTTCGGTGCGAACCGGCGGTTCGGCCATGAGCGTGAATTCGAACTCGGATTGCTCCGCGGCGTCGGCGTCGTCGGCGCCCTTGACGTTGTAGGACTCGATGCGGAAGCCCAAGCCGAGGGTGTCTGCGGCGCGAGCGTGCTCGACTACTTCGTCGATCGTGGAGAGGTAAACCCTGTGCAGCACATTTGCTTCTGAGTCGAGGACGAGGTCCTCTGCGATGGCTTCAGTCACGAGGCCAGAGAGTAGTTCATTAACGCGCGCGGGGCTGGCAGGACACGGGGGCTGGTGTCAGGACGATACCGTTGGTTTATGACCCCTGACCGAATCGTTGTCGTCGCGCTCGTCAATAGGCGTGGTGCGGTGCTGTTACGCATGCGTGATGAACGATCGGTGGTGCGCTCGAACCGGTGGAGTTTGCCTGGTGGAGGCACTGAAGCGGGCGAGACGCCCGAGCTGGCCGCGGTGCGGATCGTGCGCGAGCAGACCAGTTTGAAGGTCGAGCCGACCAAACTGCGGCTTGCCTGGAATGGTCTGATCCACGAGCTTTCTGCGGTGGCTTACCTCTTTGCTGTGGCTACTCCGGCTACAGACCAAGACATACCCATTGATGGGGTACCGGGAGAGATCGCCCGTTATAAGGGTTTCGTGACCAGGTTTGTGCCGGGTGATGAGGTCCAGAATGGACGGACGTTCACCCCAGTGTCCGGCTATGTCATCAGCACGTTCATGGGGTCGCCGCTGTATCGCGAGCTGGCACGGGCCGCTAGCTGAGCACCACCGGCAGATCACGGTCGGCGTCGGCGGCCGTCAGCTCGAACTCGCCGGAGGCGGTAACCGCGAACGTGACGGCGACGTTGGGCACACCCCGGGGCGCGTTGCCGGGCAGGATCACCTGGTAGCCGCGCAGGAACGTCGCGTGCGCGATGCGGTCTTCGAGACTATGGAACACACGGATCTTGATGCTGGGCTGGTTGTCGTCGGCGGTGGTGAAGCCCTCGGTGACCGCGCACGGGACGGTGTCGCCGCGAAACAGCAGCGGCGTGAAGACCCCTCCACTGGTTTCGAGGCCAACTGACGTGGCGAGGGTGCCGCCGTGGAGGGGCACGAAGACGGGTCCAGTCATGCCCGGCATGGTAGCGGTTAGGTACTAATGACTACGGCCGGAAAGAGTTGCCGCGGCTAGTCTCGGGCGGGTGCCGATCTCCGTTGACACCAGGCCGCTGCGCATCGCCCCGTTCCGGCGATTGTGGCTGGCGAGCGTCGTCACGGCCGTCGGCGGGCAGTTCTCGTTCATCGCGGTGCCCAAGCAGCTATACGACCTGACGGGCAGCTCACGGTACATAGGTATCGCGGGAGCGGTCACGCTGTGCTGTCTCGGGGTGGCGGCGTTGTGGGGCGGGGCATTGGCGGATGTCTACGACCGGCGCCGTGTGCTGCTCGTGACCAGTTCCGGGATCGCCGCAACCGCGGTGCTGTTCTGGGCGCTGTATGCCGTGGCGACCGTGCCGGTGATGCTCACGCTGATCGGGCTGAACGCGATGTTCATGGGTGCGCATCTGTCCGCGTTCGGGGCGGCGATTCCCCGTCTCGTGCCTACGGAACTCCTGACGGCGGCCAGCAGCCTTGGCTCGCTTGTGCGCAGCCTGGGCCCGATCGCCGGCCCGTTACTGGCGGTGCTGCTGATTCCGCTGACGGGTTTGCAGTGGCTGTACGCCGTGGACGCTATCGCTTTGACAGCAACGGTTTGGGCCGTCTGGCGGTTGCCCGCGATGCCGCCCGGCACACAAGCTAAAAGGCGGATCAATGTCGTGGATGGACTGCGCTATCTCGCCGCGCAGCCGGTACTAGTCGCTCTGCTCGCCGCCGATCTGATCGCGATGGTGTTCGGGCTGCCTGTCGCGCTTTACCCGGAGCTCGCTGAGCACAGGTTCGGCGGCGATCGCGCGCTTGGCCTTCTTTTCGCGGGACTGCCGATCGGCATCTTCGCCATGGGCCTGATCTCGGGCCGGTTCACGCATTTCAAGCGGCACGGCGTTATCGTCACCGTCGCGGTGGCCGCTTGGGGCGCCACGCTCGTCGGCCTCGGGCTGAGTTACACCCTCCCGTTCGCGATGGCGTTCCTGATCGTCGGGGGAGCGGCGAACTTCCTGCTGACAACGTTCCGTAACGCGATGACGCAGGCCTACGCGACCGATGAAATGCGCGGGCGGACGCAGGGTGCCCTGACGCTCATCACGATGGGCGGGCCATCGCTGGCCAACCTGTTGCACGGCACGCTCAGTCCCGCGATCGGGCCGTCGTGGACGATCGCCGGAGGCGGCCTACTGACCATGGCCGCGGTCATCGCCGTAGCGATAGCCGTGCCGTCATTTTGGGCTTACAGCTCCCGTTAGCGCGGCCTCAGGGCGGGGCACGCTGGCGAACGGCGAACTCTTGAACCAGCTCGGCACGGACCGCCGCAACTCGGCTGGCCCGGTGATCGTGAGCTGTCCGCCCTTTTGCGCCTGCTGCCAGTTTTGGCGGCCGATCCAGATCTCCGTCAGGCACCGCAGCGTGGTCTCTACCGTGACGGCGACGTCGTGCCCGGGATCGTCATCGCACACATCGACCTCGGCTGGCGTCAGGATGAGCCACCACGTACGCAGCTGGGGCGCCACCTCAGGGAAGCGAAAGTGCACGACCGTCCGCCCAGGCGGGATAGCGCTCAAGTCGACCTGGCGGTGCATGTCCCACAGCAGCAGCTTAGGGTCCAGGTCTTGGTCGCCGAGTTCGCCGATCCAGCGGATGCCCCACATGCCCAGGCCCATGACGACCGGTTCCAGTTCCCGTCCCGCGGGCGTCAGGATGTAGTGAACTTCGGTCCCGACGGGCCGCCGTTCCACGATTCCAGCCGCCGTGAGCTGCTGTAAGCGCCGGGAAAGCAGCGTGGGCGACATCTTGGGCAAGCCTCGCCGCAACTCGTTGAAATGCTGACTACCCGAAATGAGTTCCCGGATCACCAGCAGTGTCCAGCGCTCGTCGAGCAGTTCCATGGCTTTGGCGACCGGACAGAACTGATGATACGGAGCTCCCATTCCCTGACGGTACGTCTTGGCCGGTCACCGGTGGTACAGATCGTGTACTAGCAGACAGTTAGCGGTCTTCCTAGCGTTGAAGCATGGGAGAAGACACGGCACTTAAGGCAAAACACCGCACCATGTGGGCGATGGGCAACTACTCAGCGGTGGCTAGCGACCTGATCGCCCCGCTGGGCGAGGACCTCGTCGCGGCGTGCGGCATTCACGAAGGTCAGCGGGTGCTGGACGTGGCGGCTGGTTCGGGCAACGCGGCCATCCCGGCCGCCCGCGCAGGCGCCCATGTCACGGCTAGCGACCTCACCCCAGAGCTGCTCGAGGTGGGCGAGAAGCTCGCGGCACAGCAGGGACTGAAACTGGACTGGGTAGCGGAGGACGCCGAAGCACTGTCCTTTGCGGACAGTTCCTTCGACGTGACCATGTCGTGCGTCGGGGTCATGTTCGCGCCCTTCCATCAGCGCGGAGCTGACGAACTCGTCCGCATCACCAAGTCAGGCGGCACGATCGGCCTGATCAACTGGACGCCGGAGGGCTTTATCGGGCAGATGTTCGCGGCCATGAAGCCATACGCGGCACCGCCGCCGCCCGGGGCGCAGCCGCCACCGTTGTGGGGCAACCCGGATCACGTCGCGTCCTTGTTCGGCGACCGGGTCACCGACGTGAAGGCCGAACGTAAGAAGGTCCGCATTGGACACTTCACGACCGCTGAGGAGTTCCGCGACTACTTCAAGCAGAACTACGGACCGACGATCGCGGTCTACCGCAACATCGCCGATGACGCCGCCAAGACACAGAAGCTGGACGAGGCGCTGGCCGAGCTCGGCCGCAAGCACGACCTCGGCGGCGGGGCGATGGACTGGGAATACCTGCGCTACACCGCCACCAAACGCTGAGTGTGAGGATCGTTCGGGTGAATCTGGGACTGGACCGCTCTCGGGCGGCCAGTCCCCGTGCCTGCGCCATATCCTGACAAGATCCAGCGTCACGCTGTCAGTCACAGGCCGGTCTTACACTACGATGCATCTAAACCTCTAGATGTGCTTGGAGTGATCGCAATGAAGCGCAGGAGACCCCTGGCAGGAACGATCGCGGTAGCAACACTCGTAGCGGCCGCTGCGCTATTCACCGGCGGCTCAGCCGCGGTGTCAAATGACGCCCCGTTTGACGATGGCGGCGTCCTGATTGATGACGGCCACGTGCACGGCGACATGGCGGGGCGCCTTGATACAGCGAGCAGCAACGTGTCGCTCGTGGGCCGCGGGCAGATCAACAATCCCGGCGAGAACCGTGTGTCTGACGTTGGTGTGCTTGGCAATTACGCCTATCTGGGTGCGTTCAACAGCTCACCGTGCCAAGGCGGCGTGTACATCATGGACATAGCCGACGTCCGCCAGCCCCGGCAAGTCGGGTTCATCGCCTCGTCGCAGGGATCGTTTGTGGGAGAAGGCGTGCACCCATTGCACATCAGCACCCCCGCCTTCGACGGCGACCTCCTGGCCTACAGCAACGAACTGTGCACGGGAGCCTCGGCACCGCCGGCCGTTGGCGGCGCGACGCTCGTTGACATCAGCGACCCGCTGCACCCCGTCGTGCTGGCTAACGGATTCGGTGCTGTGGAGCCGGGTGTCAGCACTCGGGCGCGCACCGTTCACAGCACCTACATGTGGCAGACCGGCCACGGCCCGAACCGCAAGGCCTACATCGTCTTGCCCGACAGCCGCACGCCCATGCTGCCCATCTTTGACATCACCGACCCACGCAACCCGGTGCAAGTCATCGACATCAACCTCGCCGAGCGCTACCCCCAGATCCTGCAGCCCAACTCCGGCCTCGACACCGTCTTCTTCCACGACGTCGTCGTGCGCCGTCACGGCAACCAGCAGATCATGCTGCTGTCGTTCTGGGACGCGGGTTACGTCAAGCTCGACGTGAGCGACCCGGCAAACCCGGTCTATCTCGCCGACTCCGACTTCACCTTCCCCGACCCGGAACTCAAGCAGGCCATCGGAGAAGAGCTACAGCCGGAAGGCAACGGCCACTACGCCGAATTCGTGCACAACAACCAGTACATCATCACGACCGACGAGGACTTCGCGGCCACGCGCGTCGTCGTCAAGACCGATGACGGCAGCGAATTCCGTGGTGCGCAAGGCGGAGAGGGCTCTTTGCCCACGGGCGGCTCGGTTAACGGCCCGACCATTTTCGTTGGCCTGGGATGTAACACGTCGCCGCCACCGTCCGCTCCGGCGACCGGTGGGCCGTGGATCGCCCTCGTCGAACGCGGCGGCTGCACCTTCACCGAAAAGGCCATAAATATAGAATCCCGGGGGTACGCGGGGACGCTCGTCTTCAACAGAACAGGTGCCGGAGGCTGTGGTGGGATCACCGCACCGGGCGTGACGGCGAGCAAACCCTACTTCTCCATCAATCGCAAATCTGGACTGTCCATTCTGGACGCTGACGCGGGATACAACGAGGCGGCCTGTCTGGCCAGTTCCGACACGCTGAACCTGCCGATCGGCACCGTGGGCGACAATGTCTCGCTCAAGGCGTCCTTCGACGGCTGGGGTTACGTGCACTTGTTCCGTAACGGCAACGGAAAGTTGCAAGAGCTGGACACGTACGCGGTCCGTGAAGGCATGGATCCGGGCTACGAGAACGGATTCGGCAGCCTGACCGTGCACGAGGTGGCGGTGTCGGCCAAGAACCCGCACCTGGCCTACCTGTCCTACTACGACGCCGGGTTCCGCGTGATCTCCGTCAAGGGCGGCAAGATCGAAGAAGTCGGGCACTACCTCGACGTCAACGGCAACGACTTCTGGGGCGTGCAGGTCTTCCAGCGCGGTGGCAAGGAATACGTCCTGGCCAGCGACCGTGACTTCGGCCTTTACGTCTTCGAATACACGGGCAAGAACTAGCGTTCAAGGCGGGCAGTCCGGCACCGGGCTGCCCGCCGCCGTGACAGACTGAGCCTGTGAACGTGTTAGAGGCGATCAGAACCAAGCGGGCGGTCCGTCAGTTCACTGATGAGCCCATTCCACGCGACGTCCTGGAGAAGATCCTCCGCGCTGGTTTACGCGCACAGAGCTCCAAGAACACCCAGCCGTGGCACCTGATCGTGGTCGAAGACCGGCAGGTGCTCCTCCAGCTGTCGAAGCTGGGCGACTTCCTGGGCTACCTCGCCGGAGCCAGCGCCTGCGTCGTGCTGGCCGCCCCGGACGACAGCCCGTGGACCTACTTCGACCTGGGTCAATGCGCTTCGTATCTTCAGCTATCGGCGCTCGAACTGGGCGTGGGGTCATGCCTGGGAGCCATCTATCAGCCTGCGGAAGCCAAGAAGCTCCTCGGAGTACCAGCTGATATGTCTTTGCAGGCCCTTGTTTCTCTTGGCTATCCGTCGGCCGACCATCAGGTGGCGCGGCTGGGCGGGCGCAAGCCAATCTCGGAAGCGGTCCACTGGCAACGGTGGTAGTCTTGCCGGCATGTCAGTGGTAGGGAAGCGAGCTAGCAGCGCCGGGCTGGTCTAAGTCTGTGCGCTGGCCCGGCGTGTCCGCTGTTGCCACCTTCCTTTCCTGACACGCGAGGGCTTCCCCATGAATCCGGATGAGATCCGTTCGACCTTTTTCGACTTCTTCGGTGACCGCGGTCACCTCTTGCTGCCTCCCAGTTCGGTCGTCTCCAGTGATGATTCGCTGCTGTTCACGAACGCGGGCATGAACCAATTCCGGCCTTACTACCTAGGTGAGCGGCCACCACCACACCGTCGCCTGATGTCGTCACAGCCCTGTGTGCGGACCGTCGACATCGACAATATCGGTTACACCACAAGGCATTCGACGTCGTTTGAGATGCTGGGCAACTTCGCGTTCAGTGACTATTTCAAACTCGAGTCGATGTCCTGGGCGCTGAAGTTACTCACCGACGGCTTCGGTCTGGACCGGGATCGCTTGTGGGTCACCGTTTTCAGCACTGATGATGAGTCGTTCGTGCTGTGGCAGAAGCTCGGTTTCCCCACGGACCGCATTCAGCGCTTGGGCATCGAGGACAACTACTGGTCCATGGGTGTACCAGGTCCCGGCGGCCCCAACTCAGAACTGTTCTATGACCGCGGGCCGTCTTTCGGGCGTTCCGGTGGGCCGTCGGTCAACTCTGAGCGTTACTTGGAGCTGTGGAATCTGGTCTTCATGCAAGACGTGCGCGGAAACTCCGACGAGGAGATCCTTGGCCCGTTGCCAGGACGTCATGTGGACACGGGCCTTGGCCTGTCACGTTTGCAGCTGGTTCTCTCCGGGGGCCGGCACGTGCAGGAGCTGGATCCGTTACTGCCCAAAGTTCGTGAACTGACCGGCTCATCGTCTCCCTCGGTGCGCATCGTGGTGGACCACTTGCGGACGTCGTTGCTCCTGCTGGACGCGGGGGTGGCGCCGGGCAACGATGGACGGTCTTACGTGCTGCGACGGCTTCTGCGCCGGGCGATGCGCCATCTTCACCTGCTTGGCGTCACCGATCCCGTGCTCGGGCAGCTCATCGGGCATCCGCTGGTCTCCCGCGAGGAGCGGGCGTTCACGCGCACCCTCGTGAGGGGACAGAACATCCTTCAGCGGGCGCTAGACCGGGGTTCGCTTCCGGTCGAGTTGGTGTTCAAACTCCATGAGACACACGGTTTCCCGGTCGAGCTAACCGAGGAAATCGCCCGTGAGCGCGGCTTCAAAGTCGACCGTGCGGGCTTCGACACCCTCATGGCGTCACACCGCTCCCGCTCCTAAGACGCTGCCGCTGGGCCCGCGAGAGTTTGGGCCCAGCGGCGGATGCCGTTGTCGGGTGCGGTTTCGCAGAAGCGCTGGAAAAGCTCACGGCACTTGGCGCGATTGATGCCTCCGGCCATGACAGGCATCTTGTAGCCCGGCAGATCCGCGGTCGCGGGCTGCCAGGTCGCCGCGATCCCCGCAGCGCCATCGCCCGGCGACTCCAGCCCGTAGTAGATCGCCGAAACGCCAAGGGTTGCCGCCGCGCCAAGGCACATGAGGCACGGCTCCAGCGTCGTCGCCATGCGCAGCAGCTTGTCCCGCTTCTGCCATCGCAACTGATGATCGGCATCCGTGAGCGCGAGCAGCTCCGCGTGCACAAGCCGGCGGTTGAGCGCCCGCTCCTGCGTATAGGCCTTGGCGATCAGCTCATCGCCCGCGAACACGACCGCGGCTATGGGCAGTTCACCTAGCTGCAGGGCCTCGGCGGCAACGGCGAGCGCAGCGTCCAGCATCTCCACCGGATTCACATTCGCCAGCTTAAGTCACGGACGCACCCCCGGTTAGAAACCGGCAATTGCCCCGGCGGGGATGACGTGGTTGCGTAAACGGCTATTCGCAGGGAAAGGCCCAGGTCCGTTTTGGCCTATTGAACGGCTGGACTGGCTGTCTTAAACTCCCGTGGCTTTGCCCTTCAACATTCAGTTTCTTCACGGGGGTTTTCGTGTCGCGTCGATCGCGTGCGTTCTCATTCATGCTCTCTGGTGTCTTGGTGCTGACGCTGTTCAGCGTTCCCAAGGCGTTAGCGTCCGCCGTGCCTGCCTCCAAGCCCCCCGTGCCCGGCCTCGCGGCCCGACCGTGTTTCGGCCAGCATTGCGGCGAAGCTTTGCGGCAACCGTGTCGAAGTCGCTGGCGAGTTGTCGGAGACGACCCGGGTCTGGGCGGAGCCGAACGGTTCGATGAGTGCGGATCAAGGTCTTGGGATCGCCCGGTTCCGGCGCGATGGCAAGTGGGTCGATGTCGACCTGACGCTGGAGCACAAGCCGGATGGCACGGTGGCGCCCAAGGCGCATCCGAAGGACTTGAAGCTCGCGGGAGCCGCTGGCGCGGGGACGCATTCTCTTGCCGCCGTTGGTGATCCGGGCAAACGCCTGGGGATGAGCTGGGCGGGGAACCTGCCGAAGCCGGTGCTCGAAGGCACGAAGGCGACCTACGCGGACGTCAGGCCCGGTATTGATCTGGTGATTGAGACTACGCGGACCGGTTTCGAGCAGCTGTTCATCGTAAAGAACGCTGATGCGGTACCACATGTTGAGGGTGTTCGTGCAGCGTTGAAGCTCGATGGCCCTGCGCCTGTCCGTGATGCGGAGGGTGGCCTGTCGTACAAGGATGAATCTGGCAAGGTGGTGGGGCGGACCCCGGCGCCGCTGATGTGGGACGCGGTCAAAGACCCGCTGACCGGCGACCCGGTCAACGTGAAGCAGGTCGGCATCGACGTCACCACGGCGAAGGCCCGTGGCGGCAAACCCGAGGTGAAGCTGAGCCCGGACATGCTGTGGCTGAGAGATCCGGCCCGTCAGTTCCCGGTCACGATCGACCCCTATCAGGTGCCAACGTTCTACGGTTTTGACACCTACACCCAAAACGGCATCAACTATGACCTGTCTTCGTCGAGCGAACTGCGCATCGGCTCACAGAACAGCGGAGTGACGCAAACACGGTCTTATGTTGACGTGCATGCCGGTGGGCTGCATGGTTCTGTTATCCAAGCCGCTTCTCTCAAGCTTTGGCAGACCGGCGGCGTTTGCAGCGGGAGTGTTGGTGGCTGGCAATCGTTTAGGCCGACGGCCAGTGCCTACTCGGGCACGCGGTGGTCCAACCAGCCGGGGATCGCGGCATATGACGGCACGTCGACCCAATACTCCTGCGGCGGCTGGGTTGAGATCGATATCCGCGGCAACTACCAGTACGCGGCCGACCAGGGCTGGCAGTTCTTCACCGTCGGTTTGAAGGCGGCCTGGGAAGACACCAACTCCTTCTTTAAGATCTTCAGATCCGTGGAATCAGGCACCTTGCCGCACGTTTCGCTGACCTGGAACGAACCTCCACAGGTGTCGAACCTTTCGACCAACCCGTCGACCGAGTGCAAACTCGGCACGGAACGTCCGCACATCTCCTCGCTGACGCCACGTTTTTCGGCAGCCGTGTGGGATAGCGACAACTCAGCGTCCAATCTGCAGTTCGAGTGGTGGCCGGCCGGCGGGACCGCAGCGATCGGGTCGGCGTCATCCAACGGTGTGCCATCGGGATCTTCGGGTTCGGTGGACGTGCCTCCTGGAGCCTTCGTCAACGGGCAGAACTATTCGTGGCGTGTGCGTGCCGTTGACCCCTCTGGCTCGCCTGCAGGCAGCTGGTCCTCGTGGTGTGAAGTGACGACCAACATCGACAAGCCTGGCGCACCGCTGGTGTCGTCAAAGGACGGTAAGTATCCGGCGGTTCCGGTCGACAACACGTGGGGCCACGGCGGTTACGGCCAGGCCGGAGTGTTCACGATAACGCCGGCGGCTGGCACCAATGATCTGGCATCGATCGTGTATCAGCTGGACAACCAAACCTCTCCGACGACGGCGAACGCTACCGCCGCAACAGATGTCACGATCACCCCTTCCGAGGACGGCGTCCGCACGCTGACCGTCTGGGCGAAGGACAAGGCTGGCAACCAATCTGAGCCCGCCAAGTACGTGTTCAACGTGGGCCGAGCCGGGCTGTCTCAGCCACTGCCGGGAGCCAACATCGTCAAGCGGTCCAAACTCGCGGTCGATGGCGATTCCACGTATACGAAGGTCCGGTTCCAGTTCCGGCGAGGTCCTGGTGGTGTGGAGGCCGACATCCCGCTGGGCAACCTGACGACGGCGACCGGCCAGGCCGTCACGGGAACGACTGGGCAGCCGGTCACATTGGCGGGCCTGAGCGGATACGCGAACTGGACGGCCGTCGATACTCTCGGCACGATCGGTGGTGTCGCCCAGGTCCGCGCCAAGATGTACAAGGACAACAGCTTTTCGGCGAATCTGAGCGTGACGCAGCCTTACAGCGGTCGCTGCCTTGATCTCGCAGGCGGCGGCACCGCCAATGGCACACCGATGCAAATCTGGGATTGCCACGGTGGCGGAAACCAAAAGTTGGAGTACAAGACGGACGGCTCCATCGTCAACCCGCAGAGTGGCCGTTGCCTTGACCCGCTGGGCGGCACCACGACCGATGGCACGCGAATTGGACTGTATGACTGCCACGGGATGATCAGCCAGAAGTTCGAACAGCGAACCGACGGCTCGATCTACCACCCCTACAGCGGCAAGTGTTTTGACCCTAACGGCGGCACGACGACCAACGGAACCTTGATCGTCCTCTACACCTGTCATGGCATGATCAGCCAGCAGTTCACCCCGGTCGAGGCGGCGTATAACACTCAGTGGATCACCGTCAACGTTGATCCCAACGCCGATGGGGCAGCGTCCACTTCGGTCGGTCCTGGCTCAGTGAACCTGCTTACCGGCGACCACAGCCTCGCCGCGACGGACATCGACGAGTTCGGCCTGTCCGTCTCGCGGTCGGCGTCGTCCCGTGTGCCCGACCACGGGTGGACGCCACAAGGTGAGCGTCTGACGCCCAACCAGCAGCAGGTGTCCACGGACACCACCGGTTTCTCGAATTACAGCAACATCGTGGACCTCGTCCGGGTGACCGATCGTGGCCAGGGATCGTCGACCGACTCGCTGCGCGTGACGCCGGTCGCCACGAAACCGGGCTGGATCAACGAAGGCGACACGTTCAGCCAGATCGGGGCTCTGAACCTGACCACGCTCGGCGTGACGGCTGGCAAACGCTACCGCTTCACGGGCTGGATCTACGTTCCGGCAGCGACCGGCTTGAACCCGACGGACGCGCGCGGTCTGCGACTTACCGCGCATACCGAGGGTCCATACGGCGTTACGGGCGCTCAATCGGTGAAAGCCGGGTGGGTGGATGGCTGGCAGGAACTGTCGGTGGACTTCACCGTTCCCTCTAACGCCAACTACGCGTTCGTCCGCTTGTATAACGGGTTCAATTTCGGCTCGGGCAAACAGGTTTTCTACGACAACTTGTCGTTGCGTGAGCTTGTCGCGCCTTTTGGTCCCTCGTGGCGTGGCGGTGCTTCGGATGCGGTGACGGCGAACGAGTATCAGTCGCTGGAGTTCCCCTCAGCTGACTTGGCGAAGGTGAACATCGTTGGTGGGACGAAACTGACATTCGCCCGAAGCGCTTCGGGCTCGTTCTTCCCGCAACCGGGCGCTGAGGCGCTGACGCTCACGAAGATCGACGACAGCAAGTACCGGCTGTCCGAACTCGACGGTACCGTCATGGAGTTCGCCAAACCTAGCGGTGCCAACGCTTTATGGTGACCGCGACATGGACCACTCAGTCCGATTCGGTCAGCCGCTACGTTTACGACACGACGGACAACCGTACGCTCATCAAAAAGGTCATTTCCCCGGCACAACCCGGCGTCGGCGATTGCACCGCAGCTACGCCAGCCGCGGGCTGTGAAGTCTTGGAATACTTCTACGCCAACGACCGTGTCGACTCGCTCAAGCTCTGGTCATGGGATCCGGCGGCTAACGCGATGGCGAGCGTCACCGTGATGACCTACACCTACGACACGAATGGCCGTCTCATCGAGGCGACCGATCCGCGGACGGGTCTAAAGACGATCTATGGATACGACAACGACGGCCGGGTCACTTCAGCGACCCCGGCTGGGCAACTGCCGTGGCGGTTCGAGTACGGCGATGTAGATCCTTATAAGGGCGAGCTGCACCGCGTTCTGCGCTCTTCACTAGTCCCGGGGACTAATGATCAGCTTGGCCCGGACAACATCACGCGCATGGTGTACCGGGTTCCGGTGACCCGTAACGAAGGTGGCCCGTACGACCTCGATTACAACGCCATCAGTTCCTGGGGCCAAAAGGATCTGCCGACCGATGCCACAGCCGTGTTCGGCCCCGAAGACGACCCGTTGGCACAGCATGCGACGTCTTCAACGCCGGGTGCGAATGGCTATCCTTTCGCGACCGTCCACTACCTGAACGCCAACGCCCAAGAGGTAAACACCGCAACACCTTCGGCGGCGGGGGTCAATGGTGGCAACATCGACTCCAAGCAGTACGACCGCTATGGCAACGTGGTCTGGTCACTCGAGGCGACAAACCGCTCCATCGTCCTGGGGCACCACCCGTCCGCCGCAACGATTTTGGCGGGCCTCAACCTGACGTCGCTTTCGACGTCCGCTCGCGCGGACCAGCTTTCGACGCAGTCGGTGTTTTCCTATGACGGCAAAGATCTGGTCCAACAGACCGGTCCAATCGCGGACGCTGTGCTGGAATCCGGTGCCAAGGTGCAAGGCCGCCCGCGGACCATTCAGACGTACGACGAGGGCAAGCCGGATGGCCAGGAATACCACCTGGAAACCAAAGAGGAGGCCGGGATAGTCGTCGCTGGCCTGGAAGGGTTGCAGGACAAGCGGACTACGATAACCGGTTACGACGCCGTCAATGGCAGCCACTCCGGCTGGGCGCTGCGCAAGGCGACCAAAATTGTCGCAGACGCGGGTGGGGAGAATCTCACCGCGTATACCGTGTACGACTCGGCAGGCAAGGTGCTCGAATCTTGGGGCATCGAACAGACCGCGACCAATGGCGCTAAGGAAACCATCTATTACACCGCAGGTGCGCAAGCAGCCTTGAGCGAGTGTCAGAACAAGCCACAGTGGGCGGGCCAGCCGTGCGTGACGCGGACGCTGGGCCTTAGCCTCCCCGTTCGCTGGGTCAAGTCATACAGTCGATACGGCGACGCTGCGATCGTCCGTGAGACCAGCGGCACCACGTGGCGGGAAACGACGACGACGTTCGATACGGCCGGGCGCGTTAACACCGTCTCTATCGACTCCAACGATTCGTCCGATGTGGACGTACCGATGACGACTACCCTGTATGACGCGACCAACAGCCAGCCGGTTTCCGTTACGGCGGCGGGTGTCTCGACCCTTACCGAGTACGACAAGCTCGGCCGCGTGGTGAAATACACCAACGCTGACGGTGGTGTGACGATATCCAAGTTCGACCGCTACGGTCGCCCAGCCGAAACAACTGACCCCACGGGTGTCGTCACCTACGCCTACGACCGGGCGATCGAGCCGCGCGGGATGGTTACTTCGATTACGGACAGCACAGCGGGCACGTTTACCGCGCGCTACTCACCGGACGGGCAGCTGACTACAGTTGGCTTCCCTGGTGGCATCACCCGTACCGACAAGCTGGACACCAACCTCGAGCCCAAGGCACGTGAGTACCGGCTCGACGGGTTGGCCGACCCGATCTACGCGGAGTCGATCGTTGAGAACGCGCATGGTCAATGGGCTGAGCATGTCTACACCGGCGGTACAAAGCAGTTCGCGTATGACCGGCTGGGCCGTCTAACCAAGACAGTCCACACCTACGACGGACAGTGCACGACCCGGGCGTACGAGTTCACGGGAACGGAAGGCAAGCGAACCAACCGGACCGCGAAGAAGATCTGGCTGGCGAGTGCGGGCGGCGCGTGCACGGATACCGCAGGAACGCCTTCGGAAACCCTGTCCTATACGTATGACGCAGCCGACCGCATTACCGGCGGCTACGAGTACGACGCGTTTGGGCGCACGAAGGTCATGCCGGGTGGACTGACGAACACCTTCTACGCCAATGACATGGTCGCCTCGCAGACGCTGGGAGGCACGACTCAGTCGTGGACACTTGACCCGGCGATGCGCCTTCGTGCGACCACGGCCGGCTCGGTGACAAAGGTCAACCATTATGACGGATCAACCGACAGCCCAAAGTGGATAGCCGAAGGTAGTGCCTGGACCCGCTTCGTGGAATCTCCCGAAGGCGACTTCGCTGTCAGCACCACGCATCTCGGCGCCAAGACGCTAAATGCCACCAACCTGCATGGAGACGTCGTCTTCACGCTCGACCTCGCCAACCCGCAAGCCGGCCCGACTGCGGCCTTCGACTACGACGAGTTCGGTATTCCAACCACAGGGAATGCTGGCCGCTACGGCTGGCTCGGCGGCAAGCAGCGTTCGGCGGAAGCCCTGGGCGGTGTTGTCCTCATGGGCGTCCGGCTCTACGCGCCCTCCCTGGGCCGCTTCCTGTCCGTCGACCCTGTCGACGGCGGATCCGCCAACGCGTACGACTACTGCTACGCCGACCCGATCAATTGCACCGACCTTGACGGCAAGTGGTCCTGGAAGTCGGTCGTTTCCAAGGTGGCTGTTGTCGCATCCGTCGCGGCTATTATCCCCGGTCCCATCGGTACCGCCGCAGCCCTCGTTTCCGCCGGTGCGTATGCCGCGACCGGCAACTACAAACAAGCCGCCATCATGGCCGGCACCGCTGCTCTATCGTTTGTGGGTGCCGGAGCCGTGGGCGTCGTCGCCGCCAATTCGATCCGTGGCGTGGCTAACGTTTCGAAACTGACCAAGTTCGGTGCCAGCTATTTTGGCTCAGCCACGAAGGCGATGGCGAAGTTCAGCCAAGGTGTCAAGTGGGGCGCGGGCAAGCTGAAGACGGCGAGCTCCCGCGTCAACGAGTGGATTGGCAAGAAGGCATTCGAAAGTAAGTGGATCGGCGGGGCTAGCCGTTTGTTCGGCAACAAGGGTGCTGGCAAAGGCGTCTCGCCGGGGATCTTGAATCAGCCCGGCAAGGTCGGCCCGCGCTTGGGCTGGAGCATCGGCCCGCGTCCCGGTGGATACGGCTGGGTGTTTCGTGCCAGGTTCCCTAACCTCAAGAAGTGGGATATTAAGTACGGTCCGCGGGTTTAATGACTTCCATGGAGAGTGAGTTCGCGACGAGGCTTCGGCGCTTGCTTCAGTCGGTGGCGGGACGAGCCGCCATCGACTGGCGGCTCAGCCCTCAGGGTGTTTCGTACGTCGAAGTGATGCCTGCGAACCCACGGGCGCTTTCGTTCAGCGTCGCCTGGAGTTCCCACGAGATCGTGATTGGATTTGCTGGCGCGGACCGTATCGAGCTGGGACCGCCAGACGAGGATGCGGACCTTGCCCTTCAGGCTGCTGAAGCAATCCTCACGGGGCGAGGGGTGCATGGAAGGCATCACGGGACGGTTTGGGTAGCGCTACAGCTGTCTGGTGGTGAGACACTGAGTACGTTGCCACATCGAAAAGTTACTCCTGCAGGCGCGTTAGAGGCGTATTAGTAAAGCGGGCTTCCCCTGCTCGCCGAACGCCAAGGTTCTCGTGTATGCCGAGCAGGACGACCGGGTCAACGCGTTCTTCACCGAGGCTGGTCAACGTTACAACGCGCGGGTGGCGGCTTAGGCGTACACAAAGATGATTGTATCTATCATCATGACTAGATGAGCGATGAGCAACGGTTAGCGCAGCTGGGTTACAAGCAGGAACTGCGCCGGAAGCTTTCCGGCTTCAGCAATTTCGCCATCTCGTTTTCCATCATCTCGATCCTGGCCGGTGCCATTACGTCCTATGGCATCGCCATGACCGCGGGTGGGCCGCTCGCGATCACGCTCGGGTGGCTGTTCGTCGGGGGAATGGTCATCCTGGTGGCACTGGCCATGGCCGAGGTCTGCTCGGTTTATCCCACCGCGGGCGCCCTTTACTGGTGGTCGCACGCGCTAGCCAAACGCAACAAGGCCGCCTGGGCCTGGTTCGTCGGCTGGTTCAACTTCCTCGGCGAAGTCGCTGTCACTGCCGCCATCGACTTCGGTGCCGCGATCACGACGTCGGCGTTCCTCAGCCTCACCCTCGACATCGAAGTCACTAAGTGGCTGGTGCTCGGCGTCTTCCTGATCATCATCACCGCGCACGGACTGCTGAACACTTTCGGCGTCAATCTCGTGCGTATCCTGTCCGACGTTAGCGCCTGGTGGCACCTGGCCGGCGTGGCCTTCATCGTCGGCGTGCTGGCGATCATTCCGGACCAGCACAAGCCACTGTCCGAAGTGTTCTTCGAGGTGCACAACGCGACCGGGTTCACGTTCGCTGGCGCGGGCGTCTATGCCGTGCTGATCGGTTTGCTGATGGCCCAATACACCTACACCGGGTACGACGCGAGCGCGCACGTGGCCGAGGAAACACTCGACGCGGGACGGGCCGCGCCGCGCGGAATCGTGATGTCCGTTGTCGTGTCGGTGATCGCTGGTTTCTTCCTGCTGACCGCGATCACGTGGTCGATTCAGGACTATGAAGGCGCACGCACCACCGCCCTAGGTTTGCCGCCCGCGCAAATCTTCATCGACGCGACCGGGCAAACCTGGGGTTCCGCACTGCTGTTCGTTTGTGTGGTGGCCCAGTTCTTCTGCGGGATGGCTTCGGTAACAGCCAATTCCCGGATGACGTTCGCCTTCAGCCGCGATGGTGCGCTGCCGGGTTCGCGGATCTGGCGCAAAGTCAACCCTCGCACTGGTACGCCGACGAACTCGATCTGGCTCTGCGTCGTGTGCTCGACGCTGCTTGTCTTGCCGTCGCTAGTGAACACAACCGCCTACTTGGCGGCCACTTCCGTCGCCGTCATCGGGCTCTACATCTCTTATGTGGCACCGGTTTTGTTGCGGCGGCTGCGCCCGGACTTCCAGCCCGGGCAGTGGCACCTCGGCAAGTGGAGCCCGATCGTGGGCTGGCTGGCGATCGTGTGGGTCGGGATCATCTGTGTGCTGTTCGTGCTGCCGACGGCGTGGCCGATCACGTTCGCCAACTTCAACTACACCATCGTCGCGGTGATCGTGGTGCTCGGTGGAGCCTGGCTGTGGTGGATTCTCGGCGCCCGCAAGTGGTTCACTGGCCCGTCGTTCAAACAGGACTGACGCGCGTCACCGGGGTGCGGGAGACGGCCGCACCCCGGACAGGTGGGCGAACACGATGATGTTGTCGGCATAGGACTGGGTGGCCGTGTTGTACTTGCCGCCGCACGTGACGAGCCGCAACGTCGCGCCATCGGTCGGGCCGTAGACGCGTGCCGTGGGGAAGTTGTTCTTCGGGAACTGTTCCACCGAGTCGACGGTGAACAACGCTGAACTGCGGTCCGCGCGCACGACTTCGATCTCGTTGCCTGGGCGAATCTTCGACAGATAGAAGAAGGCCGCTATCCTATCCTTGGAATCCACGTGCCCGAAGATGACGCTCGGGCCGTTCTCACCCGGGGTCACACTGTGCCGGTACCACGAGGCGCGATCGGCTGTTTCGTAGGGGGGAGTTTCCACCCGGCCATCTCTACGCAACCCGATCTTGTCAATCATCACCCACATCGAGATCTTCTTGATGATGATTTTGTACGGCTCCGAGCGCCGCATGACGGGAAGGGAAACGGGTTTGGTGATCGGGCTCGCCAGCGTCATCACCGGGTCAGGTAAGGGAGGTGGGCCTCCTGAAGCGGGCACTCCCGCTGGCCGAAGGTGCAGCACACCCCAGACGGCCAGCAGGATCGCCGCGAAAAAGAAAGCCCACCAGGTGCCTCTACGCACTTTCGTCGCGCCGCCTTCTCAGGAAGAGAACGACCCCCATTCCACCAGCCATCGTTAGCGCGCCGACACCCATGAGGCTGAAGCCAAAGCTGCCGCCGCCACCGGTCTCAGCCCCGCCGCTCGGGGTGGGCGTCGCGCCGCTTGGGGAAGGTGTCGCCGTAGTCGGCGTGCCCGGGCAGGTGTGGCTCAGGTTGAACGTCGAGCCGACCTTGCCGTCCGGCGTGATCTGGGCCGTTCCGTTGAGGAGCGTGAGCCCGGCTGGCGACGTGGAGACGTAGGCGTGCTTCTCGACCATGCCAGCGTTGTCGAAGTAACCCGACCAGCCGGGGCCGGTCGTGGGGTTGTTTTCGTCAAAGCTCGTGATCGGGCCAACGACGAGACCACCGGAGAAGTTCAATGTCATGGTGGCGAAGCTGTCGCCCTGCGACGCCGGCAGCACGAAATGCCAGCCATCGCTGTTCGCCAGAGTCGGGAACGGCGAGTTGCAGTCCTTCGATGGGAACCCGGCTGCCGTTGAATTCTGATGCGCCGGGTTGAGGTTGGCGAGGCTGAAGGCCATGGCTGGCGAGGCCAGCATGACGGATGTTGCTGTAGCTATTGCGGTCGCGATGATGAGCCGACTGATGCGCACCGGAACCCCCCGATGTAATGGTTGGGCATTTTGGACAAATACACCCAACCATTACATCAGTCGATCTTCGTGGATTGACCCGGCGTGTCTACTTGGTTGAACCGTCCAGTACCGATAGACGCTGGCGGTACTCGGTCTCGTCGATCTCGCCGCGGGCGTATCGCTCAGCGAGAACCGTGCGGGCCGAGTGTGAGTGGAAGTAGTGCCGGCGACGGCGCCAGAAGAAGCCGCGCAGCACGCCAAAGAAGAGGATGAAGAAGCCGATCCACAGGAGTGGCGCGAAAATCCACCAGCCGCCACCGTGGTGACCGTAGTGATCTGTCGCTGCTGCAAGCAAGGTATCCATGACCCAACAGTCGCGCGCGGAACCTTCGGAAACGTCGTCTGGGAGAAGGCATTCGGGCCTACTCCGGCGGGAGTATCACTCGGTCCAGCCGGGCCGCACGAGCCCCGATTCGTAGGCCAGCACGACCAGCTGAGCGCGATCGCGGGCACCAAGCTTGATCATGGCGCGGCTCACGTGCGTTTTCGCTGTGAGGGGGCTGACCACGAGACGGGCGGCGATCTCCTCATTGGACAGCCCGAGCGCCACCAGGCCAACGATTTCACGTTCACGTTCGGTGAGGCTTTCGAGCTGTGTCACGGGACGGTTCAGGGGGCGGGAGCGGCTGGCGTATTCGGCGATCAGGCGGCGGGTCACGCCGGGCGACAGCAAGGCCTCGCCCGCGGCTACGACACGCACCGCTTTGATCAGGTCGGCTGGCTCGGTGTCCTTGACCAGGAACCCGGCCGCGCCATCGCGTAACGCTGTGAACACGTATTCGTCGAGCTCAAACGTCGTCAGCACAATGACTTTCACGTCTGGCAGCACTGAGGTGATTTGGCGGGTCGCTTCCAGACCGTCCATCTTGGGCATGCGGATGTCCATCAGCACCACGTCAGGCCGCGTTTGCTGAGCCAGCTCCACCGCCTCCGCGCCGTTGCCCGCCTCACCGACGACAGTGATATCCGGCTGGGCATCCAGCAGAGCCTTAAACCCAGCCCGCACTAAGGCCTGGTCATCGGCGAGCAGAACACTGATCACGGCGTACCCCTTAAAGGAAGGGCGACAAAGACGGTGAACCCGCCGGCCGGGTCTGGCCCGATTTCTGTGGTCCCGCCAAGCGCGGCCGCTCGTTCGCGAATCCCGGTCAGCCCGCTGCCGTCGCCGTCAGTGTGCACCAAGGCGGGCCCAGCGTCGTGAACGCCGATCAGAAGGGCCCAGCTTGACTGGTGCACATGGACTTCGGCCGTGCGGGCGGCACTGTGCCGGATGACGTTGGTCAGGGCCTCCTGCACGATGCGATAAGCGGCTAGCTGCGTACCCGCTGCAACGTCAGAGGCTGACCCGGAAAGCGTGAGCGTCACCTCCAGGCCCGGCATGCTGCGCACCAAATCGCCGAGCTGGCTCAGGTCGGGCGCGGGAGCCAAGGGCGCTTCGTCGGAACGCAGCCCATGCAGCACCGTGCGCACTTCGTCTAATCCGGACTTGCTGGCCTGCTTGATGGCGACCAGAGCGCTGCGCACTTCCGCGGGATGGGTGTCAATCAGTTCTAACGCGACCGAGGCCCGCACCGTGATCAGGGAAAGGCTGTGCGCCAAGACATCGTGCAGTTCCCGGGCGATCCGCAACCGTTCCTGCTCCTCACGCCGGGCTTGTTCTTCTTCACGGCGGCGCCGTTCTTCGATCCTGAGCTGGCGGAACGCCCCGATCCGGCGACGGCGGTTGTCAGCGAACTCCGCTATCGCTCCCGCGAGCACGGCATAAGCGATCCAGCGCGCCTCCTCCCAAAACGTCCCGAAGGCACGAAAGTGAAGCAGGCCCAGCCCCAGCCAGCCGACCGACAGCCCAGCTAACGAGGACCACGCGGCGATGCGCCTATCGTGCGTCACGGCGTAGATGACGGCGACCAGGGTGCTGGGAACGAACGGGCCGAGGGGGAGCCCCAAGGCGATCCCGGCGAAGGTCACGGCGGCCACGAACCCGACGCGCTTGGGTGCCAGGAGCAAAATCGCGGGCCCGGCCAGCAAGAGCGGGAAGCCCCAGGGCTCGACATGCGCGAGAGCACCGGCGATCACCTGGATAACCGCGAGCATGATGGGCCAGGGCCGGCGATGTCTCACCTACGAATGATCGCCGATCGGCATGATCAGTGCATCAGACGCGCTGAGTATCCGGCCCTACTACAGCGGGCGTAAGTTTCACTCCCGTCACATAGAGATTCGGATAACCCGGGGGTAACATCGGCGGGCATGAAAACCCGCGTCATAGCAGCGATCCTCCTGCTTGTGGGTGTTTCCGCCGCCCCCGCTTCCGCTGCTCCGCCCCCACACACGATCAGTGTGGAGGTGTTGTCCAGCCGCGCGGATCAGGTCACCGGTGGTGATGCGCTCATCCAGGTGCAGATCAGCTCAAAGTCCAAACTCGACAGTCTTCGCGTCTTCCGCAATGGTGCCGACATCACCAGCACGCTGACGCCCGACCCGGCCAACCGCACCCTGACCGGTGTGGTCACGGATCTGGTCAACGGCTGGAACTTCGTCACCGCGACAGCGTCGCGCAGCTTTCCTGGGCTGCGGTTGCTGAAGAACCACGGCTCAGGTCCTGTTTTCTCGGGCCCCCGGCAGTACCCGTTCCTCTGCCGCACCGAGAGCGCCGGTCTGGGCCAGCCCACCGTCGACAACCAGGACGGCCAGGGCTACAAGGTCAAAGACGCGGCCGGCGCCGTCATCGGCTGGAGCCGGGACTGCAACGCGGGTCCTGTCAGCGATCGTCTCTACCGTGCCGCTGACGGACAGTTCAAGGCCATGCCAGCCGACGGCACCCGCCCGGCCGACATGACCACCACAACCACCATGGACGGCCGCACTCTCGATTACGTCATCAAGCGGGAGCGTGGCGTCATCAACCGGTTCGTCTACTCCATCGCCATGCTTGACGACGAGTCAGCGTGGAACAAGCGGGTCATCTACCGCTTCGATGGTGGCGTGGCGATCGGGCACGACCAAGGGCGCCTGCCCGGCGGGGCGCTCTATCACGAGGGCCTGTCCCTCGGTTACGCCATTTTGTACTCGACGGGCAACCGCACCAACACCCACTATAACCTGACGCTCGGAGCCGAAACCGCGCTGATGCTCAAGGAGCATTTCGTTGAGGCGCATGGTATTCCGCGTTACACGGTCGGCGTGGGCGGTTCGGGCGGTGGCCTGCAGCAGTATGTCTACGGGCAAAACTTCGGCAGCCGCATCATCGATGCCGCCATCCCGCAGTATTCCTACCCCGACATGGTCACGCAGACGATTCACGTCGGCGACTGCGAACTTCTCGAGTACTACATGGATGTCACGGATCGCACGAATCCGAAGTGGGCCAACTGGGAAAACCGCACGGCCCTGATCGGCATGAACGCGAGCGCGACGGTGCCTAACCCGTACCTGGGCAACCGTCCCGGGTCGACGGAGTGCGTCAAGGGCTGGCGGGGCCTAACCCCACTGACCCTCAATCCACTGTGGACACAGCTCGACCCGTTGTGGGCCAACATGGACCCGCCAAACGTGGCGGCGACGGTCCACTGGACGCACGCCGATGACCTCAAGACGATTTACGGCATCGGCCCGGACGGGTACGCCCGCAACTCGTGGGACAACGTGGGCGTCCAATATGGACTGTCCGCCTTGACGTCGGGTTTCCTTACCCCGGCGGAATTCCTGGACCTCAACACCAAGGTCGGGTCCTGGAAAGAGGCGAAGGACATGGTGCAGGAGGGCTGCCCGTTCGTCCCATCGGCCTGTGCCAACCCGGCGCAGTTCGATCCGTGGAGTGCGCGCAACATGAACCTGTCACCCGACGGCACCACCCCGGCCCCACGCCGGGCAGGTGACCGCATCGCGATCGCGGCGGCCTACAAGACGGGCCACGTGTTCCAGGGCGACATCGATATCCCCATCATCGACTGGCGGCACTACCTGGAAGAGCAACTGGACATGCACAACACGCACCAGTCGTTCGCCTCCCGGCAACGGATGCTCAATCACGATGGCAAAGCGGGCAACCAGGTCATCTGGTTCACCGACGCCCGTCCAGCCATCGCGTTTGACCAGACGCCGCAAGCACTCGCCGTCATAGAACAATGGATCACCGGGGGTACGAAGCCAGCCGCGGCCGTGGATTCGTGCTTCGCGTCCAACGGATCGCCCATCGCCTCTGGGCCAGACGTGTGGAACGGCGTGCTGGACAGCAAGCCAGCCGGTGCATGCACGCAGGCGTTCCCGCTCTACGGAACGTCGCGTACGGTCGCCGGTGGCCCGATCGAAGGCGGCATCTACGCATGCCACCTGCAGACCGTGTCACAAGCGATCGAGCGTGGCCTTTACGGATCGTGGGTCCCGTCAGCGGAAGAAAAGCAGCGCCTAGAGCAAATCTTCTCCACGGGCGTCTGTGACTACCGCAAGGGCGACGCCGCTAAACCCAAACACTAGGCACAACACACGAGAAACGGGCCGTCCGGTTTCCTGGGCGGCCCGTTTCTGGCAGGGTGGGGTTCGTGGTTGATTACAAGAACAAAGACTTGCGCGGCTCCGACTTTGACATCGTCGACCTCGCGGACTCGCGCTTTCACAACGTGAACCTCAGCGGCGTCGTGATTCGCGGGGCGTGGATGAAAGACGTCGACATCGACGGCGCGATCGAGAACGTGACGATCAACGGGGTGGACATCGGGCCGCTGATCGAAGCCGAGCTCAATCGCCGTTATCCTGACCGCCACAAGATGCAGCCTTCCACCGCTGAAGAGTTCCGGGAGGCATGGGCGGTTCTTGAGCGTCTGTGGCCCGAGACCGTTGACAGGGCACGGCGTTTGCCACCGGAAATGTTGCACGAGCGCGTGAACGGCGACTGGTCGTTCATCGAAACGTTGCGGCACCTGGTTTTCGCCACCGATGCCTGGGTGAAGCGGGCGCTGCTGGGCGACCCGGCGCCATACTCGCCGCTCGGTCTGCCGCACTCTGAGATGGAAGCCGATCCGATCGTCCCGAACGATCCTGACGCCAGGCCCAGTCTCGATGAGGTGCTTGAGGTGCGCGCGGACCGGATGGCCACCGTGCGCAAAGTGATCGCTGACCTGACTGATGAGCAATTGGCTGGCATGACCGAAGCCGTTGCGCCGCCAGGCTATCCGCCGTCGAAGAGCTATCCCGTGAAGCGATGTGTGTTCGCCATCATCAACGAAGAATGGCTGCACCGGCTCTACGCCGAGCGTGACCTGGCCGTTCTGGCGTCCCGGTGACGTTGCGTCGAGGGCTCGAATTCATCGAGCGCGAGGCAAGGCTCATCGAGCGGCGGCTGGCCGCTGTCGTGTTTGGAGACGGCGACGCGTCGGGCGTCGTCGACGCCGTGCGTGCCTACCGCAACGGTGACGGTGGGTTCGGGCACGGGCTTGAGCCTGACACCCGTTGCCCGGCAAGCCTTCCGGTCTACGTTGAACTGGCGCTGGACGCGCTGCTCGCCGCAGGCGCCGGTGACAAGGATGGCCTGGTTACGGGAGCATGCGACTGGCTCGGGTCCGTTGCCCGCTCCGACGGCGCTGTCCCGCTGGCGTTCCCGGTCATCGAGGCGTATCCCCACGCGGCGCACTGGACAGAGTGGACCTACGAACCAGGGCTGAACCCGACCGCTGGACTGGCTGGGCGCCTGCACGAGATGGGCGTCCGGCACGCGTGGCTCGACCAGGCGACGCAGTGGACGTGGGCACAACTCGAGTCGGGCTTCGACGACGACGCCCATGCCCTCAACGAGGTGCTGCACTTTCTCGCTCACGTGCCCGACCGGGCGCGGGCCGAAGCCGTGGCGGTCAATGTTCCGGCGTGGATGGCCGGGGCCAAGTGGTTCCAGGCCGACCCGGCCGACCCCGGCTATGGCGTGACCCCACTACACCTCGCGCCCACTCCGGAAAGCCCATGGTGTCAGCTCTTCGACGGCGCCATCATCGAAGGCCACCTCGATCGTCTCGCGCGCGACCAGCAGCCCGACGGCGGCTGGCCGATCACGTGGGAAGCACCGGGCCAAGCGTCCACCTTGGAATGGCGCGGAATGGTGACCCTGCACGCGTTGCGGACGTTGCGTGCCTACGGCCGCTTGTAAGCGAGATAGCTGATGTGCTGACGGCCCGTGTCGTCGTCGCGTGCTTGCACCAGCCGGGTTGTCACCGTTAACCCGGCTTGGGTGAGCAGTTCAGCGATGCGGTCCGGCGGGATCAGGTGGGACTCGTAGCTGACGGGATGCCCGCCATACGCCTGCGTGGGGCGGAGGTGCTCGTCCGGCCCAGCGTGGCCGGCCAGCATGAGGCAGCCGCCGGTGGTAAGCGTGCGGTAGAACTCGGCGTAGACCAGTGGCAGATGCTCCGGCGGCGTGTGGTGGGTCGAGTAGTGGGCCAGGATGCCGCCCAGCGAACCGTCCTCCAGATCGAGAGCCGTATTCGAGCCGACGGTGAAACTCAAGTGGGGGAAGGCTTCCCGCGCCAGCTCAATCATCTTGGGTGACAGATCGATGCCAAAGATGGTCACGCCTCGCTCGGCCAGGTAGGCCGTCATCTTGCCTGGGCCGCAGCCGACATCGGCCACGGGCAGCCCGAGATCTGCCTTCTTGATGGCTTCAGCGAACTCGCCGAGCATCGCGTGGCCCAGCGCGCTCAGGCCAGACAGCGAGATCTGCTCGGCGTAAGCGACGGCGACAGTGTCATACGACTCCCGTATCGCGTCCAGAAACGAGGGTTCGGTCACTCACTTACGTTAGCCGTCTCACCCCGGGTTGAACGTGTTCAAGTTTGGGCTTAGTATTTGAACGCGTTCAAGAACAGGGGAGAGGCGATGGGAATCTGGGCACACGCGGTGGTGAACCTGCTGGTCGCGCTGGGAATGCTGGCGATCATCCCGCTTGGCCTGCGGCTCATCGGGCAGGTGCCGTGGTGGTGGTTCGCCGGAGCCGTGCCGGGAGCGATCAGCCTCTTCCTGCCACGGGGGCAGGCAGCGGCGGCCCTAGCGCTGGTTTACTTCGTGGTCACGCTGCTTGTCGCCACACGGGCCGTTCACGAGCGGCGGATCGCCATCATCACGGCGCTCGTGAGCCCTGTCGTGGCAAGCGTTTCGCTGGTGGCCGAGCGGGCTGAGTACCAGCTGATGGGGTTTGAACTTGATGTCCTGGTGTTGACCGTCGCGCACTTTCACTATGCCGGATTCGCGGCGGCGCTGATCGCTGGCCTGGTCAGCCGCATGACTGACCGTCCACTCGCGACAGTCGCGGCGTGGACGGTGCCGCTGGGAACGGGGATCGTGTTCGCCGGCTATTTCAGCAATGACTTTGTGGAGCTCGCGGGTGCGGCGGTGCTGACGGCCGGAATGTGGCTGACAGGCTGGCTCACGTGGCGCTATGTCCGGCCCAAGGCGAAAAGGCAAGGGCTGCTTAACGTTTCGGCCGGCGTTCTGGTTCTGACTATGGTGCTGGCGCTGATCTGGGCGCTCGGCGAAGCGATTGGCACGCCGCATTTGTCGTGGGATGCCATGGTGATGACACACGGTGTCGCTAACGCGCTGGGCTTCGCCCTGTGCGCGATGTTGGCCTGGCAAGGTTTGGCGAAGGAGGGGCAATGACAGCAGACGTGACGTATGCCGAGCGTGGGGCGAGCCGGGTAGAGCCCATGCCACCAGGCTATCAGTACCTGCGCTACGAAACGTTCATCGGCTATGGGGGCCAGACGATGGCCGCGGCCACGGAGGCGCTGCTTTCGTTTGAGATGTACCGGGAGATGGGACTGGGCGCCCGGCTGGAAGACGATGTCGTTTACGTGAAGCTGCTCGGGATCACCACGCGCTGCCGCGTGCTGTGGAGTGAAGCCACTCCAGCGAAAGCGGGCTTCACCTACGGGACGATGCCGGGACATCACCTGCACGGGGAGGAGACTTTTCTGCTCACCCACGAACCGGACGACCGGGTGTGGTTGCAGGTCAAGTCGTTTAGCCGGCCCGCCCGTTGGTATGCCTACGCGCTGGCGCCGGTAACGCCACTGCTGCAACGGGAATTCGCGCGCCGGGCGGGAAGGGCACTGCGGCGGATCGTGGACAGGGCGCGGGTCTAAGGACGGAAAGTCAGCTTGACGGGCTGGCCGAGGTTGGCGATGGCTTGCCGGATCGCTTGTTCCGGCAACGGGATCTCTTTGCGGGAGGCGAGCACGACGTTGCCATAGTGTCCACAGTGCAGTGAGCAGACGGCCCCAAAGGCCCGCTGCATCGCGTGTTCGTGATAGGGCGCTGACCGCAACACATTGGCCGCGTAGATGCCGCGTGGGTCGAGGATGCGCTCAGCCTGAGCGGCCGTCTCCGGGCGCAGATCGGGGATGTCGGCGAGCACCAGGTCGAATCGCCCGCGTGGCAAGACTTTGACCGCTTCGCTGACCGTCGTCTGGCGTACCCGGATGCTGGCACGCCGTGGCAGCGGAATGACCCGCCGGACAAAGGAAGTCAGGGCGCCATCGTGCTCGATGACGAGCTGTGCCGAACCAGGCCGTGTCACCGCGACATAGCGGGCCAGTGCCATCGCCCCGCCGCCAAGATGCAAGACACGCAACGGTACTCCCGGAGCCGCCACGTGGTCAGCGAAAAGCGCCAGCAGCCGCATGTATTCGAAATGCAGAACGTGCGGCCGCAAGGTGTCCACATGGGAGTGTGGCTGACCGTCAATGAACAATGTCCAGCACCCAGGACGGTCCGCATCGGGTGTCAGTTCCGCCATCCCGAAGTCGGTCTGCTCGGCCTGGCTAGGCGGCCCGCGCCTGCTGCGGTTCACGGATACGCGTACACCGCGTAACTTTGGTCCACATCGAAGGTCACGCCGGTGACGTGCTCGATGATCGCCCAGAGCCAGTCCTCGTCTGGCCCCCAGCTGGGCAACGGAATCGTCGCCTCGAAAACGAGCGGCAGCCCTTCATCGATGGTGAGCTCACCGTCGGTGAACACCACCTGCCGGGTGAGCTTCCCGCCCTCGATCAGGATGAAGCCATAGGTGCTGGTAACACTGGAAAACACCGCTGTCAGGGTGTCCTTGCCCGGCTTGGCGTTGAACACGTGCGCCGCGGACGGATCCCAGATTTGCTGCCACTGTCCTGATTGGGCAACGTAAAAGACGTTGTTGCTAAACCGTGAGGTGGCGACGTCGCCGCTCACGGCCTGCCCGGTCGCGGTGGCGTGCGGCTCCAGCAGGGCGAGCCCATCTTCGCCTTTGACGAATAGCGCCGACGTGTTCCATCCCATGCTGGCATTGTTCCCTAAACGGCCGGGACAGCAAACCGATCGCTGATGGCCTACGCTGCCCGATCATGACGGAAAAGCATCCAGCTATCAGTGGCGTGTTCTTCAACGGTGCTCTGATCATGGGCATCTTTGGCGTCATTTCTGTTGCGCTGTCGGCCGGGCCGGGCGAGAACTTCATGACGCTGGGGATGCTCGCGCTGGGAATCATGCTGATCGGTGGAGCCGTCGTCTACCTGGCTGTTCACGGGTTTGCTGTGGTGATGTTTCACCAGGCGAAACTGGGTGAGGACGAGGCAGAGGAGTAACTGGCACAATCTTGAGATAGTCAATCGACTCATGACTATCTATATTCACGTATATGAACATCCCCCGTTTTCTGAAGCTCGCCGCAACGGCGGGCTTCTTGGCTGCCGGGTTAAGCGTGCCCGCGGCCGCGCCAGCGTTCGGTTATGCGGGAGAAGCCACTGACGACATCGGAACGATGGTTGTCGGCGGGCGTCCCGCGACCGAGAACTACTCATTCATGGTCTATGTGTCCGGGTGCACCGGCTCACTGATCAAGGCGAACTGGGCCGTGACTGCCAAGCATTGTCCCTCGCCAAGCACAGTGCGCGTCGGCAGTGTCAACCGGACCTCAGGCGGCGTCGTCGTCAGCGTCGTGCAGGTGGTCAACCACCCGTCCATCGACGTGAAGTTGTTCCGCCTCGGAACGAACGTGACCTACGCTCCGGCTCCGATCCCGACGAGTTCGGGTGCGGTCGGCACAGCGACACGCATCATCGGGTGGGGCCAGACGTGCCCGACCCGTGGCTGCGGTTCGGCACCGACGATCGCGCAAGAGCTCGACACCTCGATCCGGGCCGACAGTGCCTGCTACGGCATCAACGGGCCGTATGAGATCTGCACCAACAACACCAACGGCAACTCGGGCGCCTGCTACGGCGACTCCGGTGGCCCGCAGGTGCGGCGGATCAACAACCGGTGGCACCTGATCGGTGCGACGAGCAGGTCAGGCAACGGCAGCTCCGTGTGCGCGACCGGCCCGTCCATCTACGGTGACCTCTCCTCGATCCGTCCCTGGATCAACACCACCGTTGGCGGTCTGCCCGTATAACTCCATAGGCTTCGGTCCCGGGCAGGTGCGACGCCCGGGACCGAAGCTCTAGCTTGTGGGCGCGGCCCAGATCGTGCGCACGTGACCGAGATGCTCACGCATCAAGGCGGCGACGGCATCGGCGTCCCCTTGTGCGATAAGGGAAACCAGCTCGGTGTGCTCGGCCGCTGACGCGACGAGCTGTCCACTGTGGACAAGGGTGCCCAGGCCGTAGAGCCGGGTGCGGTTGCGCAGATCGCCCACGAGATCCACCAGCATCGGGTTGCCCCCAAGGGATAGCAGCTCGCGGTGAAAGACCGCGTCCGCTTCCAGATAAGTGGGGATGTCGGCGGCTTGTGCCGCGCTCACGATCGCTTCAGCTTTAGACCGCAGGCCGGTGAGCTGTGCCTGGGTGAGGTTTCCGGCCAGGGCACTGACCACCGGAACCTCCAGCAGCGTGCGGATCTGTGTCACCTGGTCTAGCTCCGCTTCGGACAGTCCACTGACGCGGAAGCCCTTGTTCTTGACGATGCTGATCAGGCCCTCTTTGGCCAGGTCGAGGATCGCCTCACGGACCGGGGTCAGCGACACGCCATATTGCGTGGCCAGCACCGGGGCGGAGTAAACGGCGCCTGGCCGCAGGCTGCCCGAAATGATGCCAGCCCGCAGTGACCGCGCTACTTCTTCACGCAGTGTCATCCGGGGGGTTATCTTCATAGCAGTAATGTGTAACATATTACAGCATGAGACCCTGGCATGGCGTACTGACCGCGACGGCACTTCCGTGGCGCGACAACAAACCTGATCTTGACACGTATAAAGAGCACGTCCGCTGGCTGACCGAGCAGGGCTGCGACGGTGTCGTGCCCAACGGGTCGCTGGGGGAGTATCAGGTGCTCAGCCCGGCGGAACGCACGTCGGTCGTGCTCGCGGCGATCGAAGCCGGAGCCAAGGCCGTCGTTCCCGGAGTGGCCGCCTACGGCGCTTATGAGGCGCGGCAGTGGGCCGAACAAGCCGCGCAGGCCGGTTGCCAAGCCGTCATGCTCCTGCCGCCGACGGGCTACCGGGCCGACGAAGCCGCGATCATGGCCCACTACCGGGAGGTCAGCAAGGCTGGGCTGCCCATCATCGCTTACAACAACCCGTTCGACACCAAAGTCGACCTCACTCCGGTGTTGCTGCAGAAGCTGTTCGACGAGGGCCTCATCGTGGCCGTCAAGGAGTTCAGCGGCGACGTGCGCCGGGCCTACCAGATCCGCGAACTCGCGCCCGGCCTCGATCTGCTCGCTGGTGCCGACGATGTGCTTATGGAACTGCTGCACGCCGGAGCGGTCGGCTGGATCGCGGGATATCCCAACGCTTTCCCGCGCTCGTGCGTTGAGCTTTACCACAACCGCGATCAGGAGCTTTACCGCTTGCTGCACCCGCTGCTGCGCTGGGACTCCAAGACCGAGTTCGTTCAGGCGATCAAGCTCTCGATGGACCTCGCCGGCCGATACGGTGGACCTTGCAGGCCGCCGCGGCTTCCGCTCGACGAGCTCACCGCCGCGGCGGTGACCGAAGCGACCAAACGCGCCATCGCGGAAGGCTGCGCATGAGCGAGGGCTTGCCCGAGCGAATCAGAATCGCAGGGGAGATAGTGCCTCGCGCGGAACGCGACCGAAGGGAGTGTTCGGCGTGAGAAGCAAGAGGGTTGTTCACGTTGTGGACTCCCACACCGAAGGCATGCCGACCCGGGTCGTGACCGGGGGCGTCGGCGTCATCCCGGGCGCGACCATGGCGGAGCGCCGTCTCTACTTCATGGAACACCTTGACGATCTGCGCACGTGGCTGATGTTCGAGCCGCATGGGCACGCGGCGATGTCTGGGGCGATCCTCCAGCCGCCGTGCCATCCCTCGGCTGACTACGGCGTGCTGTTCATTGAGGTGTCCGGGTGCCTGCCGATGTGTGGGCACGGGACGATCGGCGTCGCCACCGTCTTGGTGGAAACCGGCATGGTGGCGGTGACCGAACCGGTCACGACGGTCCGGCTCGACACTCCTGCCGGGCTCGTGACGGCACGCGTGCAAGTGCGTGACGGGGCCGCCAAAGCGGTGACGATCCAGAACGTGCCCGCCTTCTCCTACGCGCTGGATCAGGAAGTCAACGGGATCCGTTATGACATGGCTTTCGGCGGGAACTTCTTCGCGTTCGTCGAGCTGGCCGATTTAGGGCTCGACCTGGCCAGTCCGAAGCAGACACTGCTCAATGCCGGGCTGGAAATCATGGAGGCGATCAACGAAAAGGACCGGCCGGTTCATCCCCTTGATCCGGGCATCCATTCGTGCCACCACGTTTACCTCGCCGCGCCTGGTTCTGACGCTGTCTACTCCAGACACGCGATGGCCATCCACCCCGGCTGGTTCGACCGGTCGCCCTGCGGCACCGGGACGTCGGCCCGCATGGCGCAATTACACGCGCGGGGGCAGCTGCCCCTGCACACCGGCTTCACCAACGAATCCATCATCGGCACCTCTTTCACGGGGCGCTTAACTGGTACCCAAGAGGTGGGTGGGTTTGAAGCGGTGTTGCCGGAAATCACCGGCCGGGCATGGGTCACCGGCACGGCCCAGCATTTCCTAGACCCAGAAGACCCTTTCCCCAAAGGATTCCTGTTGTGAAGAAGTTCCACACTGGATCGCATGACCTGCCGGTGACCCCGGAGTTAGAGGAATTCATGCGGCACGGCTGGCTCGATTCCGAGCTCGATCCGGCGATCGAAGACGTCGCGAGCTATGCCGCCCAGCGCCGTCAGAAGCTAGCCGACGCGTTTCCCGGACAACGGCTCGTCATCCGGGCCGGGGAACTCAAGCAACGGTCCAACGATCAGAATTACCGGTTCCGGCCGCACTCCAACTACGTGTGGCTCACCGGCGATCAGTCGAGCGATGGCGTCGTTGTCATCGAGCCCGACAGTGAATCCACGCTCTACGTCAGGCCGCGGTCGTCGCGGGACAACGGTGAGTTCTTCCGTGACCGCAAATACGGCGAGCTGTGGGCGGGCCGTCGGGCGACGCTCGGGGAGACCTCGAAACGGCTAGGAATCAGAACCCGCCACATCGACGACTTCGATGGCGCTGAGCCAGAAAACCCGGATCTGGCAACGGTTCTGGCGGAGCTGCGCCTGGTGAAGGACCCGTGGGAGATAGCACAGCTCGAAGACGCGGTCGCCATCACGACCCGCGGCTTCGAAGACGTCGTGCGTGCCCTGCCGCAGCGGCTAGGCGAGCGTCACCTCGAAGGCGTGTTCTGGCAACGGGCCCGCCTGGAAGGCAATGACGTTGGCTACCACACGATCGCAGCGGCCGGAGCGCATGCCGCGACGCTGCACTGGATCGACAACGACGGCCCGCTGACTGACGGAGACCTGCTGCTGCTTGACGCTGGAGCGGAGAACCGCAACCTCTACACCGCTGACGTGACAAGGATCCTGCCGATCTCGGGGCACTTCACCCCGTTGCAGCGTGATCTCTACGAGCTGTGCCGTGCGGGCAACGACGCGGCGCTGGAGACGCTCAAACCCGGACGGTCCTACCGCGACTTCCACCGGGCCGCGATGCAGGTCTTCGCGCACGGCCTCGCCGATCTCGGCATCCTGCCGTGTTCGGCCGAAGAGGCGCTGGAGACCGGGGTGTACCGCCGGTGGACGCTCTGCGGATCGGGACACATGCTCGGGCTGGACGTGCACGACTGCGGTCAGGCGCGCGCATCGGAGTACCTCGACGGATACCTCGCTGAGAACCATGTGCTGACCGTCGAGCCGGGAATCTACTTCCAGCCCGACGATGGCCTCATCCCGGCCGAGTTGCGCGGCATGGGTTTCCGTATCGAGGAAGACATTCTCATCACGGCGGAGGGATACCGCATCCTGTCCGATCAGCTACCGCGCACAGCGGCGGAGGTTGAGTCGTGGATGCACCAGATGTAACCGTCCTGGGGGCGGGCATCGTTGGTGCCGCCTGCGCCTATTATCTTGCCCGCGAAGGACTCTCGGTGACGGTCGTCGACCGGGGCGGGATCGCTGGCGGGACGACGGGCGCGGGCGAAGGCAACATCCTCGTGTCCGACAAGGAACCTGGGCCCGAGCTTTCCCTTGCGGTGCGGTCGAACCGGCTGTGGCGTGAGCTTGACTTCCCGGACGTGGAGCTGGAAGCCAAGGGCGGCTTGGTCGTCACGACCTCGCCAGCCGAGCAGGAAGCCCTCGACGCTCTCGCCGCGACACAGACGGGCGTGGAGTCACAAGCCGTTGCCCCGCATGATGTTGAGCCGCATCTGGGGCCGGGTGTGACCGGTGGGCGGTTCTACCCGCAGGACATGCAGGTGCAGCCGATGCTGGCGGCGGCGGCGTTCCTGCGTGCCAGCAAGGCTTCGGTGCGCCTGGGCACGACCGTCACCGGGTTAGCTCGCGGGCGGGTGGAGACGACGGACGGCGTTATTAGTACCGGCGTCGTCATCAACGCCATGGGTGTCTGGGCAGGGGAGCTGACCGGGCTACCCGTCATGCCCCGGCGTGGCTTCATCCTCGTGACCTCGAAGGTGCCAGGGCTGGTGCGGCACAAGGTTTACGCCGCTTCCTACGTCGCCGCGGTGGGCAGCTCCGAGGCGGACTTGCAGATGTCTCCGGTCGTGGAGAGCACCCAGGCTGGCAGCGTCCTGATCGGATCGTCGCGCGAACGCGTCGGTTTCGACAGCACCATGTCCCTGCCCGTGTTACGCCAGCTCGCCGCTTCTGCGGTCGAACTGTTCCCAGCGCTCGCGAACGTGCAGGTTATCCGGGCCTACAAGGGTTTCCGCCCCTACATGCCCGACCACTTGCCGGCGATTGGCGCGACCGAACCGTGGCTGTATCACGCCTGTGGACACGAAGGAGCCGGCGTCGGCCTGGCTCCTGTGACCGGCTCGCTGCTGGCATCGCTCATCACCGGTTCGGCGCCGATCGTCGATCCAGCCCCCTTTTCACCCCTGCGGTTTGGAGCATGAGTGGAATTCCTCTTCAACGGCCGCGACATCGCGTTTGAAGCCGGGCAGAGCGTCACCGCGGCACTAGTGCGCGCGGGCGAGCGTGACAGCGGTGTGTTCTGCGGCATCGGTGTGTGCTTCGGCTGTCTCGTCGTCATCGGTGACAAGCCGGTGCGCGGTTGTGTGACGCAGGCTGAGCCAGGACAGGTGATTAGCCGTGCGGTATGACGTCGTCGTCATCGGCGCCGGGCCAGCCGGGCTAGCAGCCGCCAAAACCTGTGCCGAGGCTGGCATGTCGGTCGCGCTGCTGGACGCCGGTGCTCGCCCGGGCGGCCAGTTCTGGCGCCACGCCGAAGGCAAGCCACCGGTCCGCTTCGAACTGTCCGGTGTGGACTACCTGCCGGGCAGCCGCATCTGGTTCCTGGAACCCGGATTCCGCGTGCACACCGAAACCGCGGTGATCCAAGGAGAGCGGCTCATCGTGGCCACAGGGGCCTACGACCGGTCGGTCCCGTTCCCGGGCTGGCAGTTGCCCGGCGTCGTGACGGCCGGTGCCGCGCAAGCGTTACTCAAAGAACACGGCGTCGCCATTGGCAGCCGGGTCGTCGTGGCCGGCAGCGGGCCGTTCCTCCTTCCGGTCGCGGCCGGGCTCGCCACCGCCGGAGTCAAGGTGCAGGCGGTCTTGGAGTCAAGCAAGCTACGCGGCTACCTCACCGCCGTTCCGCCGCTTTCCAAAACCCTTCAAGCCAGCGGGTACGCCATAACGCTCGCCAAGCACCGCATCCCCTACAAACGCGGCCGGACGATCGTCGCCGCGCACGGCACCGATCACGTGACGGCAGTGCAGACGCGGCACGAGACCATCGAGTGCGACGCGCTCGCGGTGAGCTACGGGTTCACCCCGCAAATCGAGCTGCCGCTGGCGATCGGCTGTGCGGTGCACACCGTGGACGGCAGCCTCGTCGTGTCCGTCAACGACCGGCAGGAAACCTCGGTCGGCAACGTGTTCGCCGCTGGCGAGGTGACCGGGATCGGCGGCTCCGACCTCGCGTGGGTGGAAGGCCAGATCGCCGGGCTGGCGTGTGCCGGGCAAGACATCCCGAAAGCGTTGCGGCGCAGGCGCCATCGGCTGCAGCGTTTCGCGGGGGTGCTGGAGCGCGTGCACCCGGCGCCACCGGTCGACTGTCCAGAGGAGACAGTCCTGTGCCGGTGCGAAGGCGTTACCGTTGGCGAAGTCAAGGCGGCACCCGCGATCGACGGCCGTGGCGTGAAACTGATGACGCGCGCGGGCATGGGCTGGTGCCAGGGACGCACGTGTGGCTATGCGGTGGCGTGTGTCTTGTCCCAGCGACACCAGCGTCGCGTGAGCGTCCCCGACTTGCTAGCCTTCGGCACCCGCCCTATTGCCCAGCCCATCACGCTCGGCGAGCTGATCGGCGATGAGAGCCGCTAGCCGCCGGACGCCCTCGGTTACCTCGTTGCGTTCGAGGTAGCTGCACGAGAGCCGGATCGAGTGCTGCCCGGCGCCCTTGGTGTAGAAGAAACTCATCGGCGTCCACAGCACACCGTAGTCGGCGGCGGAACGCTCCAGCAACGCGACATCGGCGATCACTGGCACGTCCACGGTCGCGAAGAAACCGCCCGCCGGAGTGTTCCACGTCGTGCCCTCGGGCATGTGCTCCCCGAGCGCCTTGAGCAACGTGTTCAGGTTTTCCCGGTAGAAACTGACCCGGTCGGCGTTAGCCGCGCGCAGGCTGCAGCCGTGTTGCAAGAGGAATCCGCCGATAACGGCCTGACTGACCGGCGAGGTGTTCACGGTCAGCATGCTCTTGATGGCCGACAGCTCCTCGGCCAGCAGCGTCCGGTTCCCTTGCGTGTCAATGACTTCCTGATCGGCGACGAAGAAGCCCACCCGGGCGCCAGGGAACGCCGACTTGGCGAACGAGCCCAGATAGATGACCTGTTTGTTCGTGTCCAGGGACTTCAAACGCGGACGGGGACGATCGTCCAACCCGAACAGTCCATAGGGATCGTCTTCCAGGATCAGCAGATTCTCCGCCTCGGCCACCGCGAGCAGCTGATGACGTTCCCCGAGCGAAAGGCAAGCACCGGAAGGGTTGGCGAAATCGGGAACGAGATAGAGCGCCCGCGGGTTCTTCCCGTCAGCGCGGGCCGCCTTCGCCGCCCGCGCGACCCCTTGCGGGCCTTCGGCTTCGGGCACCGGAATGACCGGGATGCCGAGCACCCGGGCCGCGCCGGTGATGCCGACATAGCACGGCTCCGCCGCCAGCAGCACGTCATCGGGACCGGAACAGATGCCGCGCAAGACGATGACCATCGCCTCCTGGCAGCCTGCCGTCACCGCCACGGCTTCGTTGGGTACGCGGATGTCCTCATCCTTGGCGAGCATCTGCGCGATGAGGTCGTTGATGATCCCGTTCGTGCGCCCATACTGCATCAGCATCCGCGTCGGGCTGAACTTGCGCGCTTCGAGATATTCCAAATATCGGCTGAAGTAGTGCGGAATGTCCTGCGCCGCAAAGAATCCCTCATAGGGGCGCCCGGCTGCCAGTGAGATGGCGTTGGGATAGCGGTTGGCGATCTCGTTGAGGAAGTTCATCGAGCTTGCCTCGGGATCGCTGACCGAGGGATGCATGTCTTCCCTACGTAACAGCATTGATCTTTCCCAGCGTCGGGGTGCCCATGAGCGCCATTGTCAGCTCCAGTTCACTTGTCAGCCCCGTGAACAGATCCGCGACCCCGTCCGCCCCGCCGGCCGCCAGTGCCCACAGAACGGGCCGGCCAATCAGGACAGCCTTAGCCCCCCGTGCCAAAGCGATGTAGATGTCGCGCCCCGACCGAATGCCACCGTCGAGGAGCACGGGGCAGTTCACGGCGCCCGCGATTTCTGGCAGCGCTTGTAACGAAGGTACTGCGCCATCGAGCTGGCGCCCACCGTGATTGGACACGATGATGCCGTCTGCCCCGTGCTCGACGGCCAGCACGGCGTCCTCAGCCGTCAGGATTCCCTTGAGTAGCAACGGAAGCTCGGTGACGCCCTTGAGCCAAGCCAAGTCTGACCACGTGATGGACTGATCGAAGGTCAGGTCGGCATGCCGTGAAATGCCATCCGTGTGCGACGAGGCCATGAGCTCGGTGGCCAGGTTGACCGCATTCACGTGCGGCGGAATGACGAACCCGTTGCGAAGGTCGCGGGTGCGCCGTCCAATGCGCGGTGTATCAACCGTGAGCACCAGCGCCTGGTAGCCCGCCGCTTCGGCCCGCTTAGCCAGCTCGGCCAAAACGTCGCGCCGCTTAAGCCAATAGACCTGTAGCCACAAGGGCCCGGCTGCCTGCGCCGCGATCTCTTCGATGCTGCGGCTGGCGAAGATGCTGACCGTGAACAAGGCGCCCGACGCCCCCGCGCCCCGCGCCGTCGCTGACTCGCCCTCGTCGAAAACCATGCGGTGATAGGCCGTCGGTGCCACGCCCACGGGAGTGGACAGCACCGACCCAAATAACGTCTGGCTGGTGTCGCAGTTGGACACGTCCACCAGCACCCGGGGTCTGAGCTGAACCGCGTCAAGGATTTCCCGGTTGGCGTTGACCGTTAACTCGGCCCCGCTGCCGCCTTCAACGAAATCCCAGACTCCAGCGCTCAGGCGTTCCCGCGCGATCCTGGCAAATTCCTCAAGCAGCAAACAGGTGTCTCCTTAGGAAAGTGGCCGCCTCGGCTTGCGCTTGCGCGCCCGCAGCTAGGTCACCGGCCATGCAAAAGAAACCGTGAATCATGCCTTCATAGCGTGACAGCTTGACCTCAACGCCGGAGTCGGCGAGACGGTCAGCATATTGTTCGGCTTGGTCACGCAACGGATCGTATTCAGCCGTGATCACGAGAGCCGGCGGAAGCCCTTCCAGCGTCACCGCCCGCAACGGCGAAGCCAGCGGATTGAGCCCATCTTCCGGTGCCGCCAGATAGTGCGACCAGTACCACGCGACCGAAGTCTTGTTGAACAGGAACGGATCGTCACCTTCACGCAGGGACACGGTGTCGGACTGGTAATCCGTGTTGGGGTAGACCAGCAGTTGAGCCGACAGCGGGATGCCTTCGTCACGGGCGAGCAAAGTGACCGCGGCGGCGAGGTTTCCGCCCGCGCTATCGCCACCCACGGCGACCGCGGGAGCGTCCATATGCGACACGACCCAGTTCACCGCGGCGAAGCAATCGTGCACCGCCGCGGGGAACTTGTTCTCCGGCGCCAGCCGGTAGCCCGCCGCGACCACGGTGCAGCCAGCCTGGTTCGCCAGCCGCCGGCACACCGCGTCAGCGGTGTCTATGGTGCCCAGAGTCCAGCCACCGCCGAAGAAGTAGACCAGCACAGGGGAGGGCTCACCTGGTACCCCCGGCGCATAGATCCTAATGGGAAGATCACCCGCAGGCCCGGGGATGAGCCGGTCCTCGACGGACGCGACCGGCTCGCCTGTTCCGGCCGCGGCCTGAATCTCGGCGAGGTCGTTCGCGCGGGCCTGATCGAGCGACAGCGTGTAGAGCTGCGCGACGCCTTCGCGTTCGCGCCGCTCACGCATCGCCTGAACCTGCGGGTGTAATGGCATTTTCGCTCAGCTTTCGCGAAGAGACCGGCCGGTCTTGGTCAGGAAGACGTCATCGAGCGTCGGACGGTGCAACTCGATTGTCGTCAAAGAGATTCCACCATCGGACAGCGTCTTCATAATCAGCGGGATCGCCGTTTCGCCGGTGTCGACCGAGAGGCGAAGCTCGCTGTCGCCGCGCGCTTCGACCGACTTGACGACCTTCTGTCCCTTAAGCACTTCCTCCGCCTTGGCGGCCGACTCCGGCACCCCGATCGTGACGACGTCGCCGGAGATCTCGCGCTTGAGATCGGCCGGGGTTCCTTCGGCCACAATGGATCCGTGGTCGATGATGGCGATCCGGTCGCACAGGGCGTCGGCCTCATCCAGGTAGTGCGTGGTGATGAAGATGGTCATGCCTTCGTCACGAAGGCGGCGGACCTCATCCCACATGTGCGCACGGCTTTGCGGGTCGAGGCTCGCTGTCGGCTCGTCGAGGAACAGCACCTTCGGCTGGTGAATGACACCCATGGCGACATCCACCCGGCGCCGCTGCCCACCGGAATAGGTCTTGCACCGGCGATCGGCGATTTCGGTCAGGTCAAAGGCTTTCAGAGCCGCCTCGGCCCGGACCATCGCCTCGGCCTTGTCAATCGTGTACATCCGGGCCTGGAGGATCAGTTCCTCGCGGGCCGTGGCGTCATCCCACGTCGCGCGCCCCTGTTGCACATAGCCAATGCTCTTGCGGACTTTGGCCGGCTCGGTGCGCAGGTTGAACCCGGCGATGGTGGCTTCTCCGCCATCGGGTGGCAGCAGGGTGGCCAGCATCCGCAAGGTGGTGGTCTTCCCGGCGCCGTTGGGACCGAGGAATCCGAAGATTTCCCCTTCCGCGACCTTCAGGTTGACATCCACGACAGCGTCCACTTTGACCGTCTGGCGTTTACGTTTAGTTTCGAAGGACTTGCTTAGTCCGTTCGTCTCGATCATCGCTAGCTCCTGCCCCTGCTACTTAACGTGCTTCGCGAACAAGCGGGTGGACCAGGCCATCGCGATCACCGTGAGAACGGTGACGATGACGAGGCTCTGCCACACGTGTGGGTTGGAAGAGTCGCCTTTGAATAGCGACCGCATACCATCCACGGCCCAGGCGAACGGGTTCCAGTCCGCGACCCGGCGCAACCACAGTGGTGCCAGCGCGATCGGCAGCAGCGTTCCGGAAAGCAGCATGAGCGGTTGCGCCACGTTGTTGATGACCTGGCCGAGCACCGCCGGGCCGCTGACCTTGAGTGCGATGCCGTAGGAAATCGCTGAGGTGAACAGCGTGACCATCGCCAGGATCAGATAGGCCAGAAGCACATTGAGCACCTGCACGATGAGCCCGAGTGGGATCGACAGGATCGTCAGGATGATGGACTGGATGATGATGACCACGACGTCGCGCAGCGTGCGGCCGAGCAGCATTGCCGTCCGGCTGATCGCGGTGACGCGGGATCGTTCGATGACGCCGGAGGACAGCTCGGCTAGGAGGCTGAATCCGGAGTAGAGACCGGTGGCCATCGCCAGGGCGATGAGCATGCCCGGCACATACATGCGGTACGCGTCGGTGGTCGTCTGCGCTCCCAGCGTCGCCAGTGCTTCCTTAAGCAAGGGCGCGAACAGGATGAGGTAGACGACAGGCTGGGCGACACCGAGGATCACGAGCATCGGTGTCCGGATCATCAGCAGCATGTGACGCTGGAAGACCAGCCAGATATCGCGGAATAACTTCACTTCGGTCTGCTCCTTTCTCAGTCTTCGTTTTGCTGGCTGGCCAGCTGTTCCAAATGGACCGCCGCAGCCGCTGCCCCGCCAGCGTCAGCGAAGGAATCACTCACCCGTTGTGCCGCCGCCCGGTAGGCCGGGTCGGTGAGCACCTTGAGCAAGGTGTCGTGCAATTGCCCAGAAGAGACGCGGTCAAAGGAGACGCGCACTCCGGCGCCCGCCGCCGCGACCTGTTCGGCGTTGATGGGCTGATCGCCTTTGATAGGCGCGATGATGAGTGGCACGCCATGCCACAGTGCCTCGCAGACCGTGTTCAGCCCGCCATGACTGACCACAACGGACAGCCGCGGCATCAGCTCCAGCACCGGAACCCGGGAGCGGACAAGCACATGCTCAGGCGGGTCAGGGATAACCCCGTCGGGTGCGACGACAATCGCTTGCACGTTCATTGGCTTCAACGCCTCGACGACCTTGCCGTAGAAGCTTTCCGCGAGATCCATCGACAGCGTGCCAACGGTCACGAGGACGAGCTGGCGGCGTGGATCGATCCAGTCCCAGGGGAAAGCGGGATCCTTGGGCCGTTCGGTAATCGCCGGGCCGACCAGTTTGGTGTTCTCCGGAAGCGGCGCGCTTCCCGTCAACGTGGTGCTAGTGAACGCGATCAGCAAATGCGGCGAGAACCGCAAGTCATGCGGCGGCGACCCGGGCATGCCGCCCGTCGTCCAGATCGCGGCCAGCTTTTCCTGAATCCAGGCCTCTACTTTGGGCAGTGCCGCGAAGGGGCGCGTCAGCTCCATCGTGGTCGGCGCGATGCTCGCCCACGTTAGGCCATTCTTATGCGCGACCACGGCTCCAGCCACCGCGTGCTGGTCGACGACGAGCACGTCGGGGGAGAAGCCGGAAACGCCAGCTTCAATGCCCTTTTGCGTGACCTTCGCGTGCGGGACGATGTAGCCCTCCCACCGCGACTTGGTGGCCTCCAGCCCGCGCTCACGCTGACCCCGGTGGGCCCGCAGCGGGATCTGGTAGATGGGATGCCCGGCACCGATCAGCGGACGCAGAAACGCCTCAGAACCCGCCCAGGCGACCTCATGGCCGCGATCAGTCAGGGCGTGAGCCACCGCGGCCATCGGGTTGACGTGACCGGTCAGCGGAAGCGAGACGAACAGGAACCGGCTCACCGTTGCTCTCGCTCTTCGACGAACCGGGCGACACCGGCGACGCTAAGATTGATAATCTCGTCGATGTCGAGGCTGGCGACGTGCCGCAGCAGATCGGCTTCCTCGCCATAACGTTCCTGTAGCAGCCTGCTCAGCGCCGCCAGTTCGATGCTGTCCAGCAGCAGATCGCCATCCAGCCGTGTCTGCGGGCCAATCCCGGATTCACCGGTGACCTGCTGCACGAGGATGGCGATCTCGCCGGGTAGCTCGGTCACGCCCGCACCGGTTTGGTCGCCCGCACCGCCCCGTAGGTGAGGACACCCGTCTCAAAACCCTTGAGCATCAAGGGGCCTGCGTAGAAGAAGCCGAGCACGTCCACGCCGCGTTCCCGGGCGAGGTCCATCATCAGGGACCGGCCCTTCTCGAACCGCTTGATCATCGCGAACTCGGGGTCCCAGGAGTTGGCGACGTTTTCGGTCCAGTCGACAAACGACACCGCGTCGAAACCCGCGGCGACGGCAAGGCGCTCATGCTCTTCGAGCGAGGAAAAGCTTGGCATGACTTGGTGCTTGAGTACCAAATCCACCAGTTTGGTTTCCTCGGCGGTTAGCTCGCCGTCCTTTTGTGACCACGTGGCGATCGCGATGGTGCCGCCCGGCCGGAGCAGCCTCTTCATTTCGGTAAAGAAAGCTAGCCGATCGGGTATGTGCATGAGACTCTCCAGGGCCCACACCACATCGAACGATTCGTCCGGAAAGGTGTTGGTCATGGCGTCTTGCTGAATGAAAGTTGCACGTTCGGCGACGCCTGCTTCTCGGGCCTTCTCGTTGGCGCGCTTGGCCTGATCGGCGCTCAGGGTTACCCCTTCTACCGTGCAGCCCAGCTCGCCGGCCAAATAGAGGGCCGGACCGCCAATGCCGCAGCCAACGTCGAGAACCCTTGATCCAGCAGGGATTCCAGCGAACGCGACGAGTTCCCGGACCAGACGGTCGGTCGCCTCCTTGCGTTCGGCGCCGCCCTGTGGCCGCTCGCCCGGATCCCAGAATCCGTGGTGGACGTGCTCTCCCCATAGCTCTTCATAGAGATCCAGGGTCGTGTCGTAGTAGCGCTCCACGGCAGCATTGAGCACGGAGCTGGCATCGGCTGTCACGGTTTTCAATCTCCGAATAGGATTGAGAGGGGTATTGATAAACAAGAATACGCTGAAATAGCGTGGTGAGGGTTGGTGGATCGCGGTCATTGTATGGCCGCGTCGCTAACGCTTGTCAATCCCCAGGTGGGTCCAGGTTGGACGGGCGAACAGTGGTAAGCCATAGAATTTCCGGATTTCCACGGCCTCCGGTGAATCGATAGGAAAGAGTAGCTACAAGGCTGAATATGCATGGTTGCAAAAACGTGCTGATTGAGTAGGCTCAATTTCGAGGCCGAGGCTCCGATCTGTTGCGCTATAAATCGCGGGGGTAGCCGTCCGAATAGGACGATGACAGACGCTGACTTCATCTCACGTATTCCATGCACCCCCGCGTCCTGGTCTCTTGGCGACCCGGCCGCGCACCATGTCTTGCGAAGGGAAGCCACACCGATGACCGATGAGATCCGCCAGTTCGTGCTCGATTCACTTGTCGAGATGAACTACAGCATCGATGACATCGACGATGACACAGCTCTCGGCCCGGCCGGTGCCGATCTGGAGTCACTGGCGCTGGCCGAGCTCGCGGTCCGCGTCGAAGACAAATACGGCGTGAAGTTCAACGACGACGAGGCGGAGCAGCTTGCCGCGATGACGGTCGGGGAGTTCTGCGCAGCGGTCGCGGCACGTATCGAGCCGGCGTCGGCAGGCCTTTAACCGTGCCAGCAAGTGTGGCCGTAACCGGCATCGGGGTGGTGACCTCGGTCGGGAACAGTGCGGCCGGGGTTTTCGACGCGATGATCGAAGGCCGGTCCGGAATCAGCCGCCCGGCAGAAGACCACCCGGTGGCGGGATCGATTGAGGTGGCGGCGTTTTCGCCCCCAATCGACCCGGTTTCGCTGCTGCCAGCACCCGAAACGCGGGTTATCGACCGCTACATCGTGATGGCGCTGCACGCGGCCGGCGACGCGCTGGCCGAAGCGGGCATCGAAGTGGGGCGCGACGTCGATCCCTATCGGATCGCCGTCATCGTTTCCGGCACTGGCGGGTTGGCGACACTTGAGAATCAAGTCGTTATCCGGACGCAAAAGGGCCGCCTTGGCGTGAGCCCGTATCTGCTGCCGGGCATGCTGCCCAACATGGGCGCCGCCCGAGTGGCTATCAAATACGGCATTCAGGGCTACAGCTCTTCCATCGGCACGGCCTGTGCCGCGGGAGCCCAGTCGATCGGCGAGGCGGTACGCCTGTTGCGTGCCAACGAAGCCGATGTGGTGGTGGCTGGGTGCAGCGAGGCCCCGCTCTTCCCGACGCTGGCCGAGACGTTCGGCAATGCCCGCACGCTCGCCCGCGGGTGGGCTGAACCGTCAGAAGCCAGCCGTCCCTTTGACAAGCGCCGCAACGGTTTGGTGCTCGGTGAGGGCGCTGGCGTGTTCGTGCTTGAGCGGGCCGAGTTCGCGCAGGCCCGGCGGGCCAAGCGGTACGCCGATCTCGTGGGCTGGGGCGCGACAAACGACGCACACCACCCGACGACGCCACGGCCCGACGGTTCCGCCACGGGCAAGTGCATGCAGCTCGCCCTCGCTGACGCGGGGATCACCACGGACGACATCGGTTACGTCAACGCTCACGCGACCAGCACCAAACTGGGCGATATCGCTGAGTCGCAAGCGATCCGGCGCGTCTTCGGCGAGAGCACGCCACCGGTGAGCTCCACCAAGGGCGTCACCGGGCACATGCTTGGCGCCTCAGGCGTCATCGAAGCAGCCGTGAGTATCTACGCGTTGCGGCGTGGTCTGCTGCCGCCAACGCACAACCTCGACGATCCAGACCCAGAGTGCGCGGTGGAGCACGTCGGCAAAGGCGGGCAGCCCACGAGCACCGGATTCGTGCTGTCGAACTCGTTCGGTTTCGGCGGGCACAACGTGACCCTGGTCTTCGGCCAGCCGGGATCGGAATACCAGCGCCATGTCTGACGCGGCAGCGCTTTACCGTGCGGTCAGGCTCATCCGCCGGTTCGAGGAGCGGGCCATCGAGCTCGTGCGTTCAGGGGTCATCGTCGGTGGCATCCATCCGTATATCGGGCAGGAAGCCATAGCGGTGGGGTTCTGTGCCGCGTTGCGGCCGGGGGACCTCATTACCAGTACGCACCGTGGGCACGGGCACGTGCTCGCCAAGGGCGCCGACCCTTCCCGCATGCTCGCTGAACTAGCGGGACGCAGCACCGGTCTCAACCGGGGCCGTGGCGGTTCCATGCACGCGGCTGACTTCAGCATCGGCATCCTCGGTGCCAACGCCATCGTTGGCGCGGCTGGGGCGATCGCCACCGGGGCGGCCTGGGCCGCGCAGCGTGCCGGTCAGGACAAGGTCGTGGTGACGTTCTTCGGCGATGGAGCGGTCAGCCAGGGTGTGCTGCTGGAGACGTTCAATTTGGCGTCCCTGTGGAAGATTCCCGTCATTTTCGTGTGTGAGAACAACGGCTTCGCCACCACGATGCGCACCGAGGAAGCCGTGGCCGGAAGCATCACCGGCCGCGCTGAAGCTTTTGGCATCCCGGCGCGCACCGTGGACGGCATGGACCCCGTAACGGTCCTAGACGCGGCCCGTGCCGCGGTTGACCTGGCCCGTTCCGGTGGCGGACCGTCCTTTGTCGAGTGCCTGACCTACCGTTTCGACGCGCACCACACCTGGGAGCACGCCGCGCGGCCGCGTTACCGCACCGACGAGGAAGTGGTCGCGGGCAGCACGCGAGACCCCATGGAGATTCAGGGTTCCCGGTTGCCGGCCGACTTGCGGGCAGGCATCGACGACGAGATCGAGATCCTGCTCGAAGAGGCGGTGCGGTTCGCTTTGGAGAGTCCTGAACCAGACGAGCACGAAGCTCTCGACTATCTCTACGCCGACGGCATGCGCGCGCGGGCGGGGGTGGCCTGATGCCGATCCTGTCCTACCTCAAGGCTCTGAACCGGGCGCTGGCAAGCGAAATGGAACGCGATCCGGCCGTCTGCGTGTTCGGCGAGGACATCCGGGTCGCGGTCAGCAATGTGACGACGGGGCTGGTCAAGAAGTTCGGCCCCGAACGCGTGGTGGACATGCCGATCTCGGAGCAAGCGTTCACCAGTTTCGCGACCGGGGCGGCGCTTGCCGGGCAACGGCCGGTGATCGAGTTTCAGATCCCGTCACTGCTCTTCCTCGTGTTTGAGCAAATCGCCAACCAGGCGCACAAGTTCTCGCTGATGACCGGTGGGCAGGCGAAGGTCCCAGTGACCTACTTGCTGCCAAGTTCCGGGTCCCGGGTGGGCTGGGCCGGACAGCACTCCGATCACCCCTACAGCTTGTTCGCCCACGTCGGCATCAAGACAGTCGTGCCCGCGACGCCCACGGACGCCTACGGCCTTCTCGTCACGGCGATCCGCGATGACGACCCCGTCATCATGTTCGCTCCGGCCGGGGCGGTGAGCCGCCGGGAGGATGTCGACTTTGGACAGCTCGCCCCGGTGCCGCTCGGATCGGGCCGCGTGCACCGCAGCGGAGATGACGTCACCGTTGTCGCCGTTGGGCATCTGGTGCACGAAGCCATCGCCGTGGCTGACGAACTCGCGGGGAACATCTCGGTAGAAGTGTTCGACCCGCGCTCGCTGTATCCCTTTGACTGGGCCGGTTTGACAGCATCGCTGGAACGCACACGGCGCCTGGTTGTCATCGATGACTCCAACCGCACCTGTGGCATCGGTGCCGAGATCATCGCGACCATGGTGGAGCAGATGACCTTGGCTGCCCCGCCGAAGCGGGTGACCCGGCCCGACGGCGCGGTGCTCCCGTTCGCCCGGTCGCTAGACCTCGCTGTGCAGCCGACCAGAGCTCAACTGCGGGCAGCGGTGGAGGAAGTGGCCAAATGAGTCAGGTAGCGCTCGTGACGGGGGCAGGCGGCGGTATAGGGGCCGCTGTATGCACGCGGTTAGCGTCCCTGGGATACCAGATGGTCGTCGCCGATGTGAACGGTGAGGCGGCCCAGGAGGTGGCTTCCAGCACGGGAGGCATCGCGGTGACCGCCGACGTCAGCCGTCTGGAGGACAACCGGGCGATGGTGGCCCAGGCGCTAGAAGCGTTCGGCCACCTCGATCTCCTCGTGCTGAACGCTGGCGTCCGCTCGGAGCAGTCCCCGGATATGCCACTGGACGTCGCGCTCTACCGCCAGATCAACGGGATCAATGTGGACGGTGTCGTCTTCGGCATCGACGCCGCGCTGCCCGCGATGAGCGACGGCGGGTCCATTGTGGTCACCGCTTCGCTGGCCGGCCTCGGCCCGGAACAAGCCAACCCGGTCTACGCGATGGGCAAGAGCGCTGTCCTGGCCTACGTGCGGGCGATGGCGGGAGCCCTGGCGCAGCGGGGCATCAGCATCAACGCGCTATGCCCCGGCTTCACCGACACGGCGATCCTGGGCATCAGCAAGAAACTCATGCGCAAGCAGGGATTCCCCCTGCTCACCCCGGACGACGTCGCCGACGCCTTCCAGACCGTCCTGACCAAAGCGGGAACCGGGGAGGTGTGGACGCTCGTGCCCGGGCGCCCCGCGGCTCCCTTCACGTTCCCCGCTGTTCCCACGACCCTGTTGCCCGATGGCTCCGCGGTGGAGCTTCGGCCTTTTCTGGCACCAAAGGAGAGATGACAATGGGTGCGATGAGCATCAGGGCAGCGCTGGCTGCCGATCCCGAAGTCGGGGCGGGAAATGTGATGCACAAGCTCATCGAGCATGGTGCGCCATTGGACGGTCCGGGCGTGGCCTTCGACACCGACGTCGACGGGATCCCCGCTTTCCAAGAGCTGACGCTGGGACAGTTGCGGGAACGCGCCGCGGCACGGGCAGCGTGGCTTTACGAACGGGGCATCCGTTCCCGTGACCCGGTCGCCATCTACGTCTCGTCGGCCGCCGATCTCTTCCTGAACTTCCTTGGCCTGACGTGGCTCGGTGCCATTCCGGCGTTCATGAACCCCAACATTCCCGGTGACATCGCGGCCGAGTACATCCGCCGGCTCAAGGGAGTTGGCGTGCTCGCCGATGCCGCGCACCGCGAACGCCTTGCCGGGCATGACTTTGGCGTGCCATTCCTGGCCGTCGACATCAGTGACACCGGCACGGGCGACCCGGCCAAGGCGCCCACGCCCTACAAGCACCACGGTGATGACCCCATTGCCATTACCCATTCATCTGGTACGACGAGAATGCCCACCGGTGTCGTGCACTCCCACAGCAGCCTGTTCGCCGCGACCCGCCGCATTCGCCTCAACGGCCCCAAGGCGCAAGGCACCGACCGGATTATGAGCGCCCTGCCCGCCCCACACGCGGCCGGCATCATGACGCTCAACCACGCGTTGTCCAACCGTTCGCAGCTGTTGTTCCTGTCGCAGCAAAACGATGGCGCGGCGGTGATCGCGGCGATCGAGCGGTGGAAGCCGACGGGAGTCTTCGGGTTCGCGGTGACGTGGGCCGAGCTGGCGCGTTTCGACCTCAGCAAGCACGAGATGGACTCGGTGGCGTTGTGGTTCAACACCGGTGACTGCGCGCACGAGCCGCACATCAGGCACCTGGTGGCCGCGGGCTCCCGTGATGTGGTGACCCGCGAAGGAATCAAACGCCAGCCGGGATCGCATTTCGTCGACGGGCTCGGCTCGACGGAGATGGGGCATTCCGCCTTCCACATCACCCACCGCCCCGACACGAACCGCTACGGCCGCTGCGTTGGCGTTCCGCACGTGTTCGCCGAGGTCGCCTTGCTGGATGTCAAGACGGGTAAGGAAGTTCCGGTCGGGGAAGTAGGCCACTTCGGGCTCAAAGCGCCGACCCTCGCCCCGGGCTACTGGAACGACTCGGTGCAGACCTACCGCAACCGGCTCGGTGGCTACTACCTCACGGGCGACTTGCTTTACCGCGATGAGGAAGGCTACTTCTACCATGTGGACCGGGCCGTCGACGCGATCGACCTCGGCAACGGAAACTTCCTCTACACAGCCATGACCGAAGAGCGGATTCTGCGCACGATCCCGGAAGTGCACGACTGCACGGTCGTTTCCGCTGACGCCGATGGCCAAGTGGTGACCGACATTCTGCTCAACCTGCACACCGGTGCCGATCCGTCAGCCGACTACACCGAAGCCGTGCGCGCCTGCCTTACCGAAGCGGCGGCGGCCACCCTGCGCCAGGTCATCGTGGTGCCCGACGACCGGCTCATCCTCGGGCCGACCGGCAAGGTGCGCAAGTTCCTGATGCGCCAGCGGCACCTGGCCGAGATGGTCGCGAGCTGAAAGCGTTATGGCCCAGGCAACACAGGTGCCCGTCACCTTTGACGGCGCTGGCTCCGGGGAAGGACCGCTTTCCTGGGGCCAGAAAGATATTTGGCTAGCCATGTGCCGTCAGCTGAGCTGGCTGCCCATGGGCGGATGGACCCGGCTGCCCGCCGGATCCACAGTGGACACCGCGGTTGACCAATTACGCTACCTCATGGGCCGGTTTCAGCCCATGCGGACGCGCTTGCGCCTGGACGACAGCGGCGAGCCGAGCCAAGTCGTCTTCGCCTCAGGGGTAATCGATCTGGAAGTGTTCGAATCTGACGAAGGCGACGCCTTCGCCGAGTCGATTCGCCTTCGCTATCAGAACGCTGCCTTTGACTTTGAGCGTGACTGGCCGGTGCGCATGGGAGTCGTCGTGCACGAGGGCACGGCGACGCACCTGATTGCCATCATGTGCCATCTGGTGTCCGACGGGCTGGGCACCGGCTTCATGCTGGCCGATTGCGCCACGTTCAACGCCGAACCGCTGACGACCGCGCAGCCGCTGGAACAAGCGCACTGGCAGGAAACGCCGGCCGGGCAACGGCAAAACACCGCGGCGCTGCGGCACTGGGAACGAACCCTAATGGCCGTGCCGCCCCTGCGTTTCGGCGAAACGGCGGACAAGCCGCGACCACGGCACTGGCGCGGCGACTTTCGCACCCCGGCGCTGCGGCTCGCGGTGCACACGATCAGCGAACTGTCCCGGGTGGACTCGGCACAGGTGCTGCTGGCGGTGGCCGCACTGGCCATTCACCGCGCCAGCCAGATCAGCCCGGTGGCGTTGCGGCCCATGGTAAGCAACCGGTTCCGGCCGGGACTGTCCAGCGTGGTGGCGATGGTCGCCCAGTACGGGATCTGTGAGATCGGTGTGGCGGGGCTGAGTTTCAGCGAGGTCCTGGAGCAAAGCGGCCGGGTGACGATGACAGCGTACAAGCACGCCTACTACGACCCCGCTGACATGACGGCCCTCATAGAACAGGTGAAAGCGATCCGGGGACAGGAGTTCGAACCGGGCGCGTACTTCAACGATCGCCGGGCCGAAACGCGTCAGGGCTTTCCTGGACCGGTGCCCGAGCGGCAGCAAATCCTTGATGTCTTCGGCAAGGGACAGCTCGACTGGACCATCAAACAAGACGATCCGTTCGAGCCGCTCATCCTCCATGTGGACGATGCCCCGGGCGCGATGAATGTTGTGATATTCATGGATACCCATTTCATCTCGCCCAGCGTCGCTGAGTCGCTGTTGCGTGGAATGGAAGAGGTCGCCGTAGAAGCGGCGTTCGATCTGTTGCCGGGAGGGGTGCCGCATGACCGCCTTAGTGGCCGTCGCCAGCTACTTGCCCGGTGAGCAGGTGCCGATCGAGACCTTCGCGCCGAAGTTCGGCTTGACCGATATGCAGATAAAAGTCTTCCGGCGCTATCACAAGCTGGGCAACGTGCGGCGCGATCCGCAAGGCACACTGATGGATCTGCTGCGCGGCGCACTGTCGCGACTGGACGCCCTCAAAGGACAGGAACATCTGGTCCGTTACGTGATTCACCCACGGACCTTCCCGGTTGTGGTCCCGTTTCCCATGAACCCGGTTCATGAGGTGTGCCAAGAGTTCGGGCTCACCAACGCGGAAGCCTTCGCCATTAGCCACCAGGCCTGCTCCTCGGGACTGCAGGCTCTGGACCTGGCGGGCCGCCTGCTATCGGCCGACGGCGACCCAGACGCTATGGCGCTGGTGCTCGCGGGCGAGAAGGCGTTCACGGGTGAGTCACAGATGATCCCGGAAACCTCGTTCTTCGGTGAGGGTGCGTCCGCCTGCCTGGTACGCGACACCGGCCCACGCGACCGCATGCTGTCCTACGCCGCGATGCTGCGCGGTGAGTTCGACGGTGAGCTGGAGGAGGTCGCAGGCGAATTCCAGAGCGCCTACGCCGATTCGCTAGCCGACGCTGTGCTCGCCGCGATCGCCGAGGCCGGGCTAAGCGTCGAGGACATCAGGATCGTCTTGCCACACAACGTCAATGTCGTGGCGTGGCAGCGGGTGAGCAGGCGCATAAAATTCCCGCTCGACCGGGTCATACTCGAACACGTGGCCACCAACGGGCACGTGTTTTGCGCGGATGCCTTTATCAACTACCAAACCGCCGTCGCTGGCGGCATGCTAACGCCGGGGGACAGATACGTGGTGGCGGCGGCGGGAGCCGGACGGGGAGCCACCTTCTCGGCGATGGTTTTCGAGCACTAGAGGGAGTACAAGCTATGTCCGAAGTTGCCGCACCGGTTGACCCGGCCCTGCGCTCGCAGGTGGTGGAGCACATCTTCACGCTGTTGCCCCGGGTGCTGAAGCGGGAGGTGAGCACGCCGACCGAAGAGATGAACCTCATGCACGACCTGGGCATGAGCTCGACAACGGCGCTGGAGCTCGTGCTTGAGCTAGAAGAGGTGCTGGAGCGGGAGATCAGCGTGGAAGACATGAACCGGGAGGACTTTGACACGGTGGGGACTCTGGCCACATACGTCGCCGGGAACCTCATCGAGGAAGAGTGAGCATGTACGCGACGCGGCCAGCCGCTCCTGGAACCGTTCTCGAGCAGGGAACGTGGGGAATCCGGCGGGCCGCACGGCAACTGTTCGCCGAGCCGACGCAACTGTCGCATAACGACGCCCACAATGGACGGTTCCGGGAATACACCGGTGACATGCTGGCCGCGTTTGGCATGAGCCTCGGTGCGTTCGAAGGGCGGGGCCAGTCCTACGGGGAGATGGCCGAAGCCCTTATCCGGCAAGTCGTCGCGCCCGGTGAGCAAGTCGACGTGCTCGTGCTGGCCTATGCCGTGCCCGACATCGCGCCCGGGCGGGCCACCGCGACCTACCTCAGTTATGTGTGCCCGGGAAATCCGCTGGCGTTCGCCGTGACTGACCAGGGGAGCGCGGCGGCCTTCACCGGGTTGCGTCTCGTCCGCGAATACGCCAGAACCGGTGGCTGCCCACGCGGCCTGCTCCTCGTTGTGGAGCAAGCAGACCTTCCCTATGACACGGCCTCCGAGCTGCCGGCGGCTCACGCCGCCGTCGCCCTCCTGTGTGGACCCGATCCCGTCGCCGAGGTGGGCCGGATCGTCAACCGTCCCAACAGCACCCCTGTGCTGACAGCGACGGGCAAAACCATCGCCGGCCGGGCGGTCGAAGCGTCCGTTGTGGACCGTCTCGCCCCGGATGGCCAGCCCTACACGGGTGTTTGGTGGGAGCTAGCCGGGGTAATCAGCGGCCACGAGCCTGGAGATTTCGTGGTGGCTGACTTCGATCCGCAGTTGCGCTATCTGTCCACGGCGGAGATCGCGGTGCGCTGATCCCAAAGCTGGGAGACGACTTCAAAGGGCTCTGCCCCTGCCAGTGCCACGGCTGCCCGGAAGCCTTGAGGTGCCTCGACATCAGTGACTCGATGTGCGGCCGCGCCCGGGTAGCTGGTCACCATCTCACGGCGGCCTTGCACGGGAATCCTTAGCCCCTGCATGAGCCGCCCGCCGTGCGCTTTGATGACAGCTTCCTTGCGTGCCCACAGAGACGCGAAAGTGGCGGCGTGATCCGCTGACGTGGCAATGGATTCGGCCTCCCCGGGCAGGAAGAAGCGCGCCGCCATGCCCAGAGTGTCCAAGGATGGCAGCACTTCCTGCAGGTCCACACCAACAGACCTGCTCTGTGCGATCGCGACCAGGCTCAGTTCACCGGAGTGTGAAAGGCTAATCTGCGCACCCTCCAGTGACGGCTTCCCGTTGGCGCTATACGTCCACTGGACGTCCTGTGGGGCAACACCAAGCTCGGCCGCGGCGATGAGCCGTGCCGCGGCATGAGTCACCGCATAGCTTCGCTGGTCACTGGCGTCGCGAAGACCGTTGCGGCGCTTGATTTCCGCGCCGTCGAGAAATGCCGATAGCACCGCTAGTTCCGGCTGCGGAACAAGTGTGTTGATTAGCCATACCTTTACGGCATCAATGCTCATTTTCGTTACTGCCTGCCATAGCCCAAAGCCTAGCAACGATTTCCGATACTTGAGTGGATCAATATCGACGCTCTTTCGTCTGGCGATCGAAACCGTTACTCTCGGCTCAAGTGCCGCCGCTGGGGGAAGGCCTGATGGTGCTGAGCGGATGGCACCTTTTTGTCTCAGTGACGCCAGGCCTCCATCCAGCCCAATGGTGGGGAGGAGGTGCCCTTATGAAGGACGCGGTTTCGTTGCGTAGCGCCAGCCAGCTCAAGCTGGCCCGGCTCGCGAGGCGGGCAGAAGCCCAGCTCTGATGACAACGGTTGAATGAACCTCCGGGCGGCTGGGTCCTAGGCTTCCAGCCGCCCGGAGGGCTTGGCGTAAAAGGAGATCGTTCGGCGATGGTGCAGCGAATCCGGGTGGAATTCAAAGGCGAAGGCTCCGGAGAAGAAGAGCTGAGCTGGGGTCAGTGGGCGCAGTGGGGTGCGATCCAAGCCGACAAAGGCCGGGTGCTTTCAGCCGGTGGCATGATGCCGCTGGCGGCAGGAACTACCGAGCAAGAACTGGCATATCTGCTGAGCTTCATCATGAGCAGGCACGAAACGCTGCGCACGACATTGCGTTTCGAAGACGGTGTGCCACGCCAGGTCGTGCATGAGTCCGGTGAACTCGATATCGAGGTCTACGACGCGGGCGAAGGCGAAGACCCGGCGGATCTCGCGAAGGAAATCAACGACCGCTATGAGGCGCAGGGCTGGGAACTAGAACACGGTTGGCCAGTGCGCTGGGCGATCGTGCGCAAAGACGGTGTCCCAGCGCATTTCGTGGCGCTCTATAACCATTTCGTCATTGACGCCTACGGCTTTGAAGCGCTGATCGCCGATTTGCCTAATATGGACAAAGAAACGGGCCGTCAGCTCGCCCCGGTGCCCGGCCTTCAGCCCCGGGACCAGGTCGCGAAACAACGCACTCCCAACGCGTTGCGGCAAGGAGCGGCCTCGTTGCGCCACTGGGAGCAGCAGCTGCGAACCATTCCGCTCACCCAGTTTCCCCAGCAGCCGCAACCGCAGTCGCCCCGCTGGTGGCGCGCAACCTTCACTTCGCGCGCGGCCTTCCTCGCGATGGAAGTCATCGCGCAGCGGACTAAAGTCCACACCGGAACGGTCATTCTGGCGGCCTACGCCAAGGCCCTGGCCGACGTTACCGGGGTGAACACCAGCGTCATCCGGATTCTGGTGAGCAACCGGTTCCGGCCGGGCCTCAAGGATTCGGTGAGTTCGGTCGCGCAAAGCGCCCTTTGTGTCGTGGAAACCGAGCAGGAAAACTTCGATCTCGTAGTCGACAGCGCCTTTCGCAGCCAGGTGGCGGCCGGCACACATGCCTACTATGACCCGCGTGAGCTCTGGAAGCTGATCGCGAAGGTCGGGCAGGAGCGTGGGAGCGAGCCCGAAATGCGCTGCTACTACAACGACCGGCGCCGCTCTATGGCGGCGGGGGTCGAGATAACACAAGTCGCTACCAAAGAAGAAGTCATCGCCGCACTTGCAGAAAGCAAACTGCAATGGGAGCCCCCAAGCGACAATCCGAGCGCTGTCGCGTTTCTTCTTGTCAACGGAGTGCCTGACGTCCTCGACTACACCCTGATCGGCGACACGCAGCGGCTCTCACCTGCCGACATGGAGGCGTGCATGCGAGGTCTGGAAACATCTTTGATACACGGCGCTTTCGGCGACAAATAGTTGTCAACTAGCGCACTAATTAGCGACGTCCGGGCAAGCTTGACACAAGCCGACGTGAGCGTGATGCTCATTTCAGCCATCGATTTAGATGCGCTGGTTTGCGATGTTCGCAGACGGTCGTCTTTGGACAAGTCCGGATGCCGGCAAACCGTTCGCACGCCAAGGAGGTGAATATGAAGGCTGTTTCCTCTCGCGCCGTTTCCTCGCGCGGTATCAAGTCGCGCGCCGTTTCTTCGCGCGCCGTTTCCTCTCGCGCCATTAAGTCCAGCTAATCCGGGCGTGCGCGGCTGAACCAAGCCGCAGGCGGTCCTCCGGATAAGATGCATCGCCGCCTGCGGCTCACGTTGACCTCAAAAAGGATTTCCATGACGGATGACACGTCATATCCGATGACGCTCGGCCAGCTCTCGGTTTGGGTGGACGTTCAAAAGATGCCACCGGAACGGCGCTGGGAAGCGAATCTGGTCCCCTTCGTGTGGGATCTTCCGCCCGGCCACACCGAAGAAGAGGTGTGGGATGCCTTCACCGCTTTGGCGATGCGCCACGAATCGCTTCGGACAACTTATCTCGACAGCGGCGACGGGGAATTCCGCCAGCAGGTGACCTCGCACGACGCCACGAGCGCGATGGAGTCGGTCCGGCGGGGGACAGCGGACGTGTCTGAACGCGACGCGCTGGTCGACAGCGAATACCGTACGAACATTGATGTTACGGCCGCAATGCCGTGGCGTGTCTGGATCCTCACCGACGGCGGCGTGCCTGCTCACGCGATCGTGACGCTCAACCACATGGCCGCCGACGGCGTTGGCGCCCGGATCATGCAAGATGAATTGAAGGTCTTCCTCGCTGGCGATGGCGCGTCACTCGAGCCCGCGCCGACCCCGATCGAACTGGCTATCCGCCAGAACGAGGGCGAAGGGGCGAGCCGGATCCGCTCGGCTGAGCGCTTGTGGCGCAAGACGCTTGACGCGGCGCCGCGACTCACCGGTGCTGAAAAGAGTGCTGAGCGCGTTGGCGGGATTCTGCACACGGGCATTCCCACGCCACTGGCCCACGAGGGCGCCGACAAGCTTGACGTGACGCTAGCCAGTCTCATCTTGGCGGCGTATTACCGCGGCCTGCGCGAGGTCACCGGCAAACCGAAGCACCTGCTCTATCCCATGAGCAACAACCGGTTCGACGCCGAAACCAAGACGCTCGTGTCCTCTTTGAACCAGTGGGTGCCACTGCTGCTGGAGTTTGGCGACGACGAGCCGCTCACCGAGGTGGTGCAGCGGACGCACTGGAAAGCCTTCAACGCCCTCAAATACGGCTTGTGCCGCGCCAATGTCACCGTCGGCATGCGTGACGAGTTCGAGGCTGGCGGCGGCGATCCCGGGCACTACTTCAACCCGATGATCGCGAAGCCCGGCTTCCCTTCTGCCGACGTCCTCGTGCCGTCGCATGTGGAGTGGTTCGAGCCCGCGCGCGCGACCGGTCCGGGCTTCTACCTCATTGTCCGCGCGATAACGTCCGTGGACCTGGTGGTGCGCACCAACCGCCCCGGCTATGGCAAAGAGGAAATTGAAGTCTTCCTCGCGTCGCTCCAGGCGACGCTCACCGAGGCACTCGGCCTTTAACAAGAAGCCCTCCCACCAGAAGGCGGGAGGGCTCTTCGCTGGATCTATCGCTTAGGCCTTGATAGCCGCGAGAATGCCACTCCACAGCCGCTGACGGGCCGCGAGCGCCGCGTTCACCGTGTCGGCCGCTTCCTGCCACTTGACGTCATCGTCGCCACACAGATCAGCGAGCATCTGCATCGCCATCGGGGTGTGCTCTTCGCCGTCAACCTCGATGTGCCGCTCGAGGTAGTCCACGAACGTGTCGAGCTTGCCGCCCTCTTTGTTCACCTTCACCACTTGCGTGAACATGTCGGGGATGAGGTCTTCGCGCCCGAAGGCGAACGCTGCGGCCTGCGCGTGCACGGGCAGGGTCTCAATGAAACCCCAAGTCGTGCGTACGAAATCGGCCGATACCTGCGGCACGCCAGCCTGCACCAGCGCGTCGCGCACGGGCGTCTTCACCCGGAGCAGGTCAATGAACTCCTTGATGACGGTGGAGTCGGCGCCCGCCTCGTCCATACCGTTGACATAAAGCTCGAAGTGGCTAATGAAGCCCCCGCCGAGCAGGTCGCTCTCCTCAACGAGCGTGATGTCGTTGATGAGCCGGCGGCTGCCCGTAGGGCCCGTCGGAATCCACGGCAGCTCGACGCAGGTGAGGTTGCGCTGCAACGACTTCAGCAAGGACATGAAGTCCCACACCGCGAAGACGTGGTGCTCCATGAAGGTCGTGATGGCCGCGTGGGTGTCGAGGTTCGCATAGAGCGGGTGGCTGACGACTGCGGTGCGTTCGGCGTCGATCGCGGCCTTGAGGCGCTCGATGCCGGGGTGCGTCTGGCCCCAGTCATAACGAGTAGACATCCAATAACTCCTTAGACAGCTTCAGACCAGATCACTGGGCAGTAGGTGGGGTCGGCATAATCGGGACGCCCGTCCGAGGTCTTCCGGACCAGCACGTCGTGGTTGTAGGAAACGGAACTTCCGTCGCTGAGTTCGTAGTGACGGAACTGGTTCGCGCCGTCCTGCAGGTGCAGGGAAACGGCGCGGCGCGGCCGGTCGCTGCGGTTTCCAGCGCTGCCGTGATAGGTGCGGCAGTGGTGGAAACTCATGTGTCCCTTGGGAATGATCATCGGGACCTTTTTGACGACCGCGTTGTTATATTCGGCGTTGACGGTGAGCTTGACTTCCAGGTCCTCGTTGTCGCGGTCGGCGAAGTGCCGCACCGTGGTGTCATCGTTGCCGATTTCCTTCCACAGGTGACTGCCGTCCACCATCGTGATGGTGCCCATCTCCTCACCACAGTCGTGGAAAGGAATGAAGGCGGTCAGCATCCGCTCAGAGGTGCACGAGGCCCAGTAGTGCCGGTCAAAGTGCCACGGCACGATGTTGGTCGGCTCATCGGGCTTTGGTGGCTTGAGAATCAGCGTGGACTGGAAGATGCGAATCTCGCTCGCTTCGGCGAGCCTGGCCGCGACCGCTCCGATCAGTGGCTTACGCAGCAGGCGGGCCAGCGCGTCGCTTTCGTAATGCACGTAATCGTTGTGCCGCTGGACCGGCCCATTCGCGGGCTCCCAGTAGGCCAGGCGGGGCGGGCGTACCGGTAGCGTGCGATCGCGTTCGCCGTCGTAGTAGCGCTCGCTGGAAGCTACCAGCTCGTCGACTTCGGCATCGGTGAATAGTTTCTTGGATAAATACCAGCCGTGTTCGGCGTAGAAGGCGACGTCCTCATCGGAGGGGAGCAGTTCACGCTCCTCATCGGTCAGCTTCTCAAGCATCGTTGCCTCCTGCTGTGTCGGCCGCAGCCAGTTCACGCTCTTTCGCTTCGTACAGCGCCTTGATGTTCTTCGTCCCGAACGTAAGTGCGCCATGCCTTTCGATGAGTTCGAGGAACAGCGTGCGCCGGATGTGCATGGACTGGGTAAAGATTTGGTACATCTGCCCCCAGTGGTCCTCGTCCACTAGGACGGCGTGCTTGCGCAGCGCCTCGATCGGCACATCGACCGGGGTGAGGCGCTCGGAAAGCGCGTCGTAGTAGCTGGATGGCGTGCTGAGGAACCCCACTCCGCGCTGGGAGAAGGTGCTGACCGCAGCGATGATGTCCGAGGTCCGGAAGGCGATGTGCTGCACACCAGCGCCCGCGTGCCAGTCCAGGAAGTCATCGATTTGGCCGGGGCGGCGCGCCGGATCCGGTTCGATAAGGGTGAAGGTAACTTCCCGGTCTGGGCTCTGGACCACTTTGGAGTCCATACCCTGACCGCCAACCTCGATGTACTCCTCGAAGATCTCGTTGAAACCAAAGACATCCTGGTAGTACTTGGATGTCGCGGTCAGATCGCCAGCAGGCACGCAGATCGCCAGGTGGTCAATCACTTCAAGGAGTGCGTCATCACGTTCCTGGTTTTCCTGCAGTTCGATGCCAGGAAGCGTGAACCCCGTTTCAGTTCCCCGTTGCACCAGCCGGTGGATAACGTCACCGAAGCCGGAGACATAGCCGTTGCCAAGTCCTGTCGCGCCTTTGCGGACAAGCTCGGCGTACGCGCCCTGTGCGTCGTCTGTGGACAGGGCGATTACGGCGACGCCGTCACCATGGCGGCCTACATATTCCGTCGCCGGATGATCCGGCACCAGGCCCGAGGTCAGCAGCAGGTGAACGTCACCGTGCTGCAGCAGCAGCGAGCGCTGGCCGGGTAAGCCGGTCTGTGGCCCGCCTTGGCCACGGATCCGGAACCCGAATGCGGTGCAAAGGAAGTAGGCCGTCTGACGGGCATCGCCGACGTAAAACTCTAGGTGATCAACCCCGAGTATTTTCATCTGAACCTGCCTATCCGTCGATTCTTCTCGGTTCCGATTTTGGGCAAAAGCGGTCGAGAGTGATGCCCCAAATTAATTTCGATCATTCTAAATCTATCCAGCTATCAATTGAGCTTCAATCGCCCGTTCAGACTCTTGCCAAGCCGGTCACCCAATTGTTAAGAAACGGGTCTAATTGAACCCTTTCAATTTATATCGGTACGCAATTGGCCGGCAATTGCGTCAATTACCCCCCTTTACCAATACGGCTATGGCGTTTCCGGTTCCCCCCGGCACCATGGCTTGTTCAACTGAAATGATCAGTGCCTCATCCGCGTCCCCATCGCGGATGAGCAGATCAGCGACGGCAAGTCCCTCGTCAAGCCCGGGGCGTTGCGGCCCAAGGCAAATCACCGGCCCGGCCAGACCGTGCTTCGCGGCGATGTATCCAGCCACCGCGTTGGGCACGGCCTGATAGAACAACAGCGGCCCCGGCCGCTGTCCGGCGTCGACCGCCTTCGCTGTGGCTTCAGCGGTTTCCAGGTCGCCCGTCGCACTGACAATTATCACGGCGGTTCGCTCGGTGGCCGTGACTTGTTCTAGACAGCGGGCCGCGATGTGGGCCGCCAAAGGACTGAAGGCCGACACCACGAATCCGGCGAGAGCCGGCACGCTGTCGCTTTGCGACTGGGGCCAGGTCGCCTCGGACCGAGTGAGAAGACTCATGACGGCGTCCCGACAAGCAGAGCGGTGTTGGCGCCACCAAAAGCTGAATTGAGACTCAAGGCGTAGGCGGGGGTGGCCGCTAAGGGTTCGTCAACGATCAGGTTCAGGTCGCAATCCGGGTCAGCGCCAAGGAATCCGGCGTTGACCGGAAGCATGCCCTCGCGCAGGGCGAGCACGGTCGTGACCAGCTCGACGAGAGGGGAGGCTTCGAGTGACTGACCGTGCAACGACTTCGTGGAGCTGACTGGCACTGTCCCGGCAGCCGCCCCCAGGGCGAGGTTGAGCCCGCGTGCTTCCGCCACATCACTTAGCACGGATCCAGAGCCGTGCGCGTTCACATAGCCGAGCTGTTCTGGCACAAGGCCTGCCCGGCCGAGTGCGGCCGAAATCGCCCGTGCCATCCCGGATCCGTCCGGTATGGGCTGGCAAACGTGATAGGCGTCCCCGGAGCGGCCCCAGCCGCGAACGAACGCGAGTGGCTCGGCCGCCGCGGCGGACAGCACGACGGCTGCCACGCCGTCTCCTATGACGATTCCTTTGCGCCCTAGGCTGAAAGGCCGCACCTCGCCGTCAGCGGCAAGAGCCCGGCCAGCGTCAAAGAGCGCGAACTGATCCTGCTCCACGAGGTAGCCAGCCGCGACGACCACAGTGGACACATCGCCCAGGGAGATAGCGGCCGCCGCGTCGGCGACGGCGGTCGAGGCCGCCACACAAGCACTCGTATAGACCCGGCCTGGGGCGAAACCGCAGGCGCTGGCGACCGAAGCCGCGAAAGCACCAGGCAGGTGCTGTGCGTCGCGCGAGCGGGCGACCTCGGGATCGCCGTGCAGCGCTAGGAACAGGGGGATTCCTGACCGGTTGCTGAGACCCGCCTGAGCGCAGGCCGCCTCGATGACGTCGCGCAAGGTGGAGCGAAGGTCAGGCGAGCCGGGAAGGGCCGCCGCGGCATTCGCGCGACGGCCTGACACGTCAAACCTGGTGACCGGGCCAAACGAAGGCTTGCTAGACAAGACACCGGACAGGAGCGCCGCGGGGCCGAGTCCATAAGCACTGGCCACCCCCATGCCGGTGATCGCCACAGGTAACCTCACTGCGGCAGCACCTTGCTGAGCACAGAAACAGCACCGTCCACAGTGGACATTTCCACGATCTGGTCGTCGTCGAGGTCGAGGACCGCGTTGTAGCGCTGCTCCACCTGATGGATCAGCCAAGCCAGCTCAAGGGAATCGAGCTTTTCGCGCACCTGCTCGGGTGTGCGGTCACCATAGCTGGCGAGCATGGTGATGACTTCGTCGCGCGCCGGGCTCATTTTGCCGTCTTCAGCACGGACTGAGCGCGGACCAGCTTGCCGGTCGCGGTACGGGGCAACTGCTCCACCACATGGATCGCCCGTGGCCGTTTGTAGGCGGCCAGCCGCTGCGCGAGCAACGTCTCCAGGGCGGCCGCGTCGGTGGGGTCCGGCACGACGGCATAGGCTTCGATTCCGTTGTCGTAAACCACGACAGCGTTTTCCACGCCCGGAAGTGCCGCGAGCGTGTGCTCGACCTCGGTGAGGTCCACCTTCAGGCCGCCAACCGACACCTGTGAGTCGAGCCGCCCGTGAATGGTGAGCAAACCGGTCGACGCGGACACGGTGCCGGCGTCCTTGGTACGCAAGAAGCCGTCAGCCCAGCGGGAGGGATCGGACAAACCAAGGTAGGGCGAGTGCGCCATCTCGATGACAATTTCGCCTTCGTCTTCGGCAACGTTGAGGCCGGGCGCGGGCATTAGTGACGGCCGGTTCTCGCCGAAGAGATCGGTCGCGATGACACCTACCTCGGTCATGCCATACATGTTGCCAAGCGGGACGCCGTAGCGGCTCGTGAAGCGCTGCCAGACCTCGGAGCGGACGAGTTCTCCACCGGTGGTCATGCGGGCGAGCTGAGGCAGTTCTGGCGGGTTTTCCACCGACGCCAGCAGTTCGATGTGGAACGGCACGCCCAGCATGGTGGTGCGCTTGTCGCTGGAGGCCACGAGTTTGAGGATCGAGTCGACCGTCAGGCGCTCTGGGATAGCCAATTCCGTGCCCGCGTGCAGACAGTAGAGCAGGCCACCGACAAGCCCGAGCACATGCACGACAGAAGCCATCAGCACGACGCGCTCGCCCGGCTGCGGCACGCCATCAATCTTGGTGTAGCGCGCGATTTCTTCGATCAGGTTGGACGCGGTGCGGCCGATCACTTTGGACGGTCCGGTCGAACCCGAGCTGAGCTGGATCACGGCGTGCTCGGTCTCGGAGGGGCGGCCACTGTCGCGTCTCGCGGCGACGTCGGTCACCACATAGAACGCGCGCAGCCCGCCGGGGAGCGTTCCCTCGGCGGAAACGACGACTTGCGGCTCAAGGCGCGCGAGGGCCTGGTCCACTTCGTATTGGGTGAGGCGGTGGTCTAAAAGCGACACCTGGGCGCCGAGCCGCCACGCGGCCAGCAAATTGGCCACATAGGCCAGTGACGGAGGCAGCCGGAGCGCAACGGTGCCACCGGAACTCACCCCCAGGCCTTCCAGGACCGCTTGCCGTTGCTCGACTTCCCGCCGCAGTTCAGCCCGCGAAATGGGTGCTCCGACATGCAGGCAGGTTTCATCGTCCGGTCCCACGAAAAGGGTCCGGTCTACCCAAGTGCTCACAAAATTACCGCCATTACGATTGGACGCATCCCCCGCGGTGTACCGGAATTTACTGTGCCATAGAGACACTTGCAATAGTCTCTTGATCTCGCACCTATGGTACCGACGGCCCAAAAGGCGACAGTTGCAAATGCATTCCGAGAAGGCGGATCGCTTCCGCGGCAAAGATCTGATGGCTGCGCATATTGCCATGCAAGCCGTCGGCGGAATACATCGCCGGATCGCCTTCGGCCGGATGGCGGAAGCAGTCAACGTGAATGGTCCCTAGCCGACGCGAAACGTCCAAAGTGTGCGATGAAAGGATTTGCATCCTTGACGCCATGAGTTTTCTGATTTTCCCGGAGAAACAGGGTGCTTGCGAAATGTCAAAGATTCCAACGGTCATAACGAGGGCGCCCGCGGCTTGCAAAGCCAGCACCATCTCGGTTATCGCCGTGTCCACGGCCGCTGGCTTGTAAGCCACACCCATGGCGTCATTCGCTCCACAAACGACCAAAGCCAGATCGGGGGCGAATGCCACCGCGCGGTCGAGCTGCGTTGCCAGTACTTCGGCCGCCCGCAGCTCGCGTTCGCCGAGATTCAGATAGCTAAGGCGGGGCTGTATCGCCCGCAGTTCCGCGGCGATCCGGTCGCACCATGGCAGCGGGCTATAGCCGGGGACCGGGTCTCCGATCCCTTGCGCCACACTGTCTCCCAGCACGGCGAACCGTTTCCACGGATGGCCACGCAAGAGCCGCGCCGCCTCACCGGCCCGCAGGCAATGGGGATCCTCAGCCTCGATCATTCGACGATGATGGGTTCCGAGTCCGTTCCGACACCACTGATGGTCGCGCTGATCACAACGGGACCAGCCGAGGCGGGAACGGTGATGCCAAAGCTGGTGCTGGCCTGGCCGGTGCCGATGGTGACGGACACGGGCAAGATGACCGAAGGGTTGTCACTGCCAACGGCGACACCGAGGTCGGTGGGCGCCGGGCCGGAAACGGTGACGGTGCAATCGAAACTGGCTCCTAGCGTGGCCCTGTCCGGGCAGCTCAAGCTGAGGCTGAGGCTGACTGCTTGCGTCGTGACCACCGCGCCGGGTGTCTTCTTCGACGCGGACGGCTTGACCGAAGGTGAAGCTGAAGTGGACTCCGCGGCCGAAGGGGCCACGGAGGGTGCAGCGGTGTTGACTACGGGAACCGGCCGTGGGCTTCGCGTCGGCAGCGTGGTGCCCGGTTCCTGCTGGCGCCCCAGCAGGATGACGGCGGTCGTCGTGATGACAATGACCAGAACACCTGTCGTTACTGCTAGACCAACTTGAAACCGGTTCCACGCAAGGAAATCTTCGTCGTTAATTGGAGGCACCCACTATGGCGGAAGGCTTGCCGAGCAATGACTTCTGCACTTTAAGGGTGTACGTGAACGCCCCAGCGGGCAGGCCCTCCATCCGCACGTTGACGTATTGCCCGGCATCGGTGGGATATGCGGTCGCTCCGGTTGGTTTTTCCTTGCCGTTGAAGAAGGAGACAACGGAGCCGCTGTTGGACAGGCGGCGCATCCGGTCGGTGTTGCCGTGACTCCAGGCGCCCCAGAACGCCTGGGCATAGCCGGCCGCGTCGTTGGGGTACTGAGTTTTGTCCAGCAATGCTTCGGTTACTGCCGTTGGGTGTCCAATTTGGCTGTTCTGCAAGCGAATCGTGGCCTCATCGCCATGCACGTTGCGGTAGATGCACTTGGTGTATCCCGAACCGTCCGGATTGCACGACACATACGTGTTCCACTCTCCGTTGGGCGTGCCCATGCCCCCGATCTGCAAAGCGGCGCCCTGGTTGGCCAGCTGGTTGATCCGGCTGGTGTTCTTAGCGCTCCACGCTTGCAGCAAGGCTTTGGTGTAGTCCTTGGCGTTGCCGGGATAGGTCGGCCCGGTATCGTCTCCGGGCGTCTTTGACGGGCTTGCCGTAGCGGTCTCGGTCGCCGCAGGCGTAGCCGAACCGCCGGCGCTGGTCGCGACCGACGGCACCGCTTGCGGATCGGCCTTCTTGCCGCAGCCCGACACCAGTAGCGCGAAAAGTACAACGGCGACAGCACTAGCCCTCATGGCCGCGAGAATATGGCCAGGTCTGCCGCCGTCTTAACGCTTGGTCATAAACCCGACGCGGCTCAGCCGAGCCACGAGCGGGCGGCAGCGGTCATCGCCGTGATTCCAGTTTGGAGGGTCGGCTCCAATACGGGTGCGAAGTAGGGCGAATGGTTGTTGGCCACGTCGGCTTCCAGCCTGCCTTCCGCTTCAGCTTTGGCATAAAGCTGCGGATCCGTCGCCCCGGTAAACCAGAAGAAGGAGGGTACGCCAGCGGCACGCCCAAAGGTGCCAAAGTCTTCGGCACCCATGATGGGCCGGTGGTCGTGGACGGCGTCGTCGCCGAGTGCGGCCCGCAGCGCCGCGCTCGTGTGCTCCGTCGCTTTTGGATCGTTGAAGAGCACGGGATAGCTGCCCTTGTGCACGATCTCGGGTTCGCGTGTCGCGCCGGACGCGGCCGCCTCGGCGCGCACGATGCGGTGCATGCCAGCGATCAGTTTGTCTCGCGTCTCAGCGGTGTAGCTGCGCATGGTCACCCGAAGCTCGGCCTCCGCCGCGATGATGTTGGACGCCGTGCCCGCGTGCAGGTAACCCACCGTGAACACGGCCGGGTCGATCGCGGCGATCTCACGCGACACGATCGTCTGCAAGCGCATGACGGTGGACGCGGCCATGATCACGGGGTCGATCGTGGATTCGGGTGCCGAGCCATGTCCACCGCGCCCGAACAGCTTGATGTGGTAGGCGTCGGTGGCGGCCATGAAGTTGCCCGAGCGCACGCCGGCCGTGCCGGAGGCGATCGGGGTCAGGTGCTGTCCTAAGGCGACATTCGGGGTGCCGAAGCGGTCGAAGAGGCCGTCGTCGACCATGGCTTGCGCTCCGTTGCCGCCTTCTTCGGCGGGCTGAAATACCGCCATGACCGTGCCAGACCACTCGGCACCGGTGCGGCTCAGCTCTTCCAGAGTGCCGAGCAGCCAGGTGACGTGCATGTCGTGGCCGCAGGCGTGCATGACCCCCGGGCTGAGGCTGGCATATGGCAGGTCTGTTCGTTCGGTGAGCGGCAGCGCGTCCATGTCGGCTCGCAACAGGACGGTTGGCCCCGGCCCGTTGCGCAGCATGGCGACGACACCGGTGCCGCCAATGCCAGTGGTGACTTCGCAGCCGGCGGCACGGGCGCGCTCCGCGGCGGTCGCCGCGGTCTCGTGCTCGGCATATCCCAGCTCGGGGTGGGCGTGCAGATGACGGTAAAGATCCGCGAGGGTGTCGGGCATAAGCCTCACCCTAGGCTCCGTCGCGGAACTTTTCGCCCAGTGAAGTTAGTGAATGCAGCACCTGGTCGTCGCGCCGGTTTGTCGCGACGAGCCCGGCTTGGCGCAGCAAGGTGAGCTGATGATTGGCGTGCGCGGCCGGCAGCTTCACCCGCTGAGCGACCTCCGCCGTCGTGGCGCCTTCGCCGAGGGCGGCCAGGACCGCCGCTCGCGTGCGGCCCAGCATCGTGGCCAGGCCACCGCGTTTCGCCGGCTCCAGCATGCCTGCCGGATCGCTCGCGGCCGGGAACACGAGGGTCGGCGGCTGATCCTGGTGGACGATGTCGGTGAGCAGCATCGGGCGCTCGCCCAGCAGCAACGATGGCACGAGGTTGAGCCCGCGGCCGGAAAGGTAGATGTCGGCGTCCTCATCGACCAGGAGCTCAAGGACCGGCGGCTGCCAGTGAACCAGCGGGCTAAGTGTCGTGAGCAGACGCTCCAGGCCGCCTTCGAGCATGAGCCGGCCTTTGCTCATGCGCGCGGCCTGCAACTGATCGGAGATCCGGGTCCAGTGCGGCTCTACCAGGGTGCGATAGGACACGCGCGCGGCCCGGGCAAGCGCCTGCCGCCCGTGGCCATCGTTATCGGCGATGCGCCAGACCGTGTTTGGCAGGTGGGTGAACGAGCAAGTGTAGGCCAGCTCAGCGCGCACGTGGGCCGGCTGCATCGCCATCAGGGCGTCGATTCCCTGCTCGAACGTCGCGGCCTCGCCGGTCAGGCTCCATAGGTCGACGCCGAGGGCGTCTGCCGGCAGCAACGCGAGCAGGGGACGCATCTCGGGGGTGAGGTTTCGGACCGCTCGTTCATGCCAGGGACTTAACCGGACTTTCGTACCATAGCGGCGGATCATCCAGAGGCCGAACATCGTTTCGGCCAACGGCCCTAGCGTGGATGCGACCCTGGTCCGGGCCATATCCTCAGCCGTGAAATGAATGCGCCACCCCATGATGCCCCTTGCGAGATCCCCCTGCATCGCAAAGCGTCGCAGGTTCCCCGCTTTTTCGCACCCCTGCCGAAGAGCTGATTTTTGATCAGAGGGCCGGCGGCTGGTTTCGCTGACGGGACAAAATCAGATCGAGCACGAGGCCGGTCCATCCAGTTTGGTGCCACGCACCCAGGGCCGCACCGGTGTCGCCGTTGAAGTATTCGGGGAAGACCAGCAACGATTCCCAGTCGGGGTGCCCGGCGATCCGTGGCTGATCAGTCCAGATGGGACGGACACCATCGCTGCCGGGAAGGAAAAGCGAGATCAGCCGGTCTGACAAATTGTCGGCGATTTGATGCAGGGTTAACTTCTCACCGGACCGCGTGGGGAAGTCGAAGCGCAGGTCATCGTGGTAAAAGGTGCCGAACTGCCGCAAGGCGCCAAGCAAAAGATAATTTATGGGGTACCAGATGGGCCCGCGCCAGTTTGAATTGCCGCCAAAAGTGCCCGTCTGTGACTCAGCCGGTTCATAGCCGATGGTGAAGTTCGTTTCGCCGAGACGGACCGAGAACGGTTCGGTGAGGTGCCCACGTGACAGGGTGCGCAGGCCGTGTGGCGACAGGAACTCCTCCGGGTCGAACAGGCGCGCCAGCAATCGTGCCCGCCGCGACGGGCTGACCGCTGAGAGCAGCCGTTGCTGCTGCCCGTCGCGTGAGATGCGCCGCTCCCCGAGCACGGCGACGAACTCGGGCCGTTCACTGAGGAACCAGCGCAACCTGGCGGCCAGTTCCGGCAAGCGCACGAGCGTCACCGAACTCAGGGTCGTCGTGGCACATAGGGGCAGCAGGCCGACGATCGAGCGCACCTTCATCGGCACCGTCTTGCCGTCGGGCTGTCTAATGTGGTCATAGGAGAAGCCGTCCGCGTCATCCCACAGCTCACGGGCCGCGTTGGCGATGAAGGCGAAGTGCTCGAAGAATTTCGTCGCGATGTCGGCCCACACCGGATCCCAGGTCGCCAGGACAAGTGACATCTCAAGCAGGTTCAGGGCATACATGGCCATCCACGCCGTGCTGTCGGACTGTTCCAGCGTCCCGGCGACGGGCAGCGCGGCTGACCGGTCAAACGGCCCGATGTTGTCCAGGCCGAGGAAACCACCCTCGAACAGGTTGTTGCCGTCGGAGTCCTTGCGGTTGACCCACCAGGTGAAGTTCAGCATCAGTTTGTGCATGACCTGGCTGAGGAAGACGTAATCACGGGACCCGTCGAGCTCGAAGACTTTCAGCGCGGCCCACGCGTGCACGGGCGGGTTCACATCACCGAAGGCCCACTCATAGGCCGGGATCTGACCGTTGGGATGCAGATACCAGTCCTTGAGCAGCAACAGCATCTGCTCCTTGGCGAACTGCGGGTCGACCCGGGCGATCGCGACACAGTGAAACGCCAGATCCCACGCCGCGTACCACGGGTACTCCCACTTGTCCGGCATGGAGATGACATCGAAGCTGCTCATGTGCCGCCAGGACGCGTTGCGGCCGTGCTTTCGCGCCTCGGGCGGCGGTGCCGAGGCCGGGTCGCCATCGAGCCAGCGGGCGACATCGAAGTGGTAGAACTGCTTGGACCACATCAGGCCGGCGACCGCGGCACGCGCGAGTTTGACTTCCTCCGGGGGAGTGCCCGCGGGGATCAGCTCGGCGAAATACTGATCCGCTTCGGCTTGGCGTGTGCTGATGACGTCGTCGAAATCTCCGCCCGGGGCGCCCTGAGTGATGCGGATCTTTATCTCCCGCTGGCCGCCCGCTGGGACATCCAGCACGTAGTGCAGTGCTCCCTTAGTACCCACTGATTGGGGGTTAATGGTTTGAGCACCATGAATCACATGGTCGTTAATCCCGTCCTTGGGATAGGGCGACCGGTTAGGCAGACCCCAGAGCTTCTCCGCGTTGGTTTCGTTGTCGCACAACAGCGCCGCTGGCTCGCCCTCACCGGACACCGTCAGCGAGCCGAAGATCTTGTGCTGTCCCTTTAGGACGCCCGTGGCACCTTGAATGAGCGGCCGGTCTTCGCGGCCCGGCAGGCCCCACGCCCACGTGTTGCGGAACCACAGCGTCGGAAGCACGTGCAGAGTCGCCGCCTCCGGCCCTCTATTCGCGACAGTGATGCGAGCACAGATGTCGGTCGGGCCCGCCTTGGCGTAGTCGACCGTGATCGCCCAATACCGGTCCTCGTCGAAGACACCGGTGTCGAGCAGCTCGAATTCCGGCACATCGCGGCCGCGTTCCTGGTTGGCCGAAACCAGCTCCCCATAAGGAAACTCACGTTGCGGGTAGTGGTAGCGCCAGGTCATCCAGGAATGGGTGGGGGTGGAGTCCACGTACCACCAGTACTCCTTGGCGTCCTCGCCGTGGTTGCCCTCATGGCCGGTCAGCCCGAAGATCCGCTCCTTGAGGATCGGATCGTTGCCGTTCCACAGGGCGAGCCCGAAGCAGAACGTCTGGCGGTCATCGCAGATGCCGGCCAGGCCGTCTTCGTTCCAGCGGTAGGTGCGCGAGCGGGCGTGATCGTGCGGGAAATATTCCCATGCCTCGCCCCACTCGCTGTAATCCTCCCGGACGGTGCCCCAGGCCCGCTCAGACACGTAGGGTCCCCAGGCGCGCCACTTTTCCTCACGGAGGCTGGCCGAGCGCACACGGAGCAGTTCGGGATTCATCCACTATTCGTAGCGCATCATGAGTGGGTGCGCATCGAGTTCGGATCTCAGGTTTGCACCCGCCTTGCCGAGGGCACCGCCCGCGAGTGGCTCGTGCCCGACGGTTTAGGCGGTTACGCCATGGGAACCGTGAGCGGGCTTCGCACCCGCCGCTACCACGGGCTTCTCATGGTCGCGGGGAAAACTCCCGCCACCCGGACACTCGCCTTAGCGGCGCTCGATCCCCTGGTGAACGGGGTCAGACTGGCCACACACGAGTGGGCCGACGCGACGATCGCGCCACAGGGCCATATATATCTAGAAAATTTCACGCTTGTTAATGGCTTGCCCCGCTGGCGATGGCGCCTCGGCGAAACCGTTATAGAGCGCGAACTTGCGATGTGGCACGGGCACGCGTGTGTCGCCGTGGTGCACCGGCTGCTCGCGGGGGGACCGGTCACGCTCGAGCTGGAAGCCTTGTGCGCGTGGCGCGACCAGCACGGCGAACAGCAAGTCGCCGAAGGCGTTCTTGAGCATTACTCACTTCGCGGTCCACAGTGGACACCGGACGGCACGTGGCTCAAAGGAGTGCACTATCGCGCCGAAGCGGAGCGGGGCTACACCGCCACGGAGGACCTTCTGCTCGCGGGACGGTTCTCAGCGGTTTTGGAGCGTCCCGGTGACGTGGCCGAAGTCGTTGCCTGGCACGGCTCCCTCGACCCGCCGCCGGCCGTGGACATCATCGCCTCAGCGCACACGCGCAACGCCCGCTTCGGCTCGCTGGAGCTGGCCGCCGACGCGTTCATCGTGCGCGGGCCCGACGTCGTCGCCGGCTATCCGTGGTTCGGGGCGTGGTCGCGCGACACCATGACCGCATACGAAGGACTGTTTCTGAGCACAGGGCGGTTCGGGGAAGGGCGCCGGCTGCTGCAGACCTACGCGGGGACCTTGAGCGAGGGCATGCTCGCCAACACCTCTGACGGTGGCGTTACCGGATACAACACCGCTGACGCGACGCTGTGGTTCATCCACGCCGTCGACCGGCACGCGACCGTCGCTCACGATGGCGCGCTGCTGGCCGAGTTGCGTCCCGCGCTCGATCAGGTCCTCAAGGCACACCTGAACGGCACTCGCTTTGGCATCAAGTGCGATCCCGCTGACGCACTGCTCGCCCAAGGCGCTCCGGGCGAGGCGCTGACGTGGATGGACGCCCGCGTCGACGGCGAGCCGGTCACCCCGCGGCGTGGCAAGGCCGTCGACATCAATGCCTTGTGGTGCAACGCTTTGGCCGTGCTGGGCCACCCACTGTGGCAAACTGCCGTGGCCTCGTTTCGCCGCACCTTCGCCCCATCGGTAACCGCCCGCCTGACCGGAATCAAACCGGGCCGCTGGCTGCCCGACACGACCGGCGACCCGGCCCTGCGGCCCAACCAGCTGCTGGCCTATTCGCTGCCGCACGCGCCCATGGCACCGGACCCGGTGGTCCTGCGAGCCATCGGGGAGAAGCTGCTGACGCCGATGGGTATGCGCAGCCTGGCTCCTTCTGATCCCTCGTACCGGGGCCAGCACCGCGGGACGTTGAAGGAACGCGACGCCGCCTATCACCAAGGGACCGTCTGGCCGTGGCTCATCGGTCCTTTCGCGACGGCCAGCCACCTTGCCGGGCTGCCCGTCGACGGGCTCCTGACCGCCCTGATGGCGCACCGCCAGGATTACGGGCTGCTTTCTGTCAGTGAAACTTTTGACGGCGACGCGCCACATCTGGCCACGGGATGCCCCTTTCAAGCGTGGAGCGTGGCGGAATTACTCCGCAGTAACAGGCTGTAACGATCACGAAACTTAAGTTCCGGACAGCGGTAATGCGCGTCAGACATGATGTGTCTAACCCCGACGATGCGTGGCACCTCTTCACAGGTGCCTATCGGCGTATACCCGCTAGGAGGATCGATGGCTAATGTCCTGATGCTGTCGTGGGAGTATCCGCCCGTTGTGGTCGGCGGACTGGGGCGGCATGTGCACGCGCTGGCGACCTCGCTGGCCCAGATCGGCCACAAGGTCACGGTGGTAACACGCCATGCCCCTGGAGCGCCCATAGATGAAATGCGGGAAGGGGTCCGCGTCGTCCGGGCTCCCGAAGACCCCGTTAGCTTTCCGCTCGCCACCGAGTCCCTGCTCGCCTGGACAATGGCGTTCAACCACACCCTTACCCGGGCGGGACTGCGAGCGGCGGAAAGCTCAGCGTTCGATGTCATTCACGCGCACGACTGGCTCGTGACACACACGGCGGTCACCCTCGCCGAACACCTGGACCTCCCGCTGGTCGCCACCATTCACGCGACCGAAGCCGGGCGGCACCAAGGCTGGCTGCCCGGCGAACTCAACCGCAGCATCCACTCCGTCGAGTGGTGGCTCGGCCACCGGGCGGCGAAGGTGCTCGTCTGCTCGGCCTACATGAAGTGGGAAGTGCAGCGGCTGTTCCAAGTGGACGGCGCGAAGATCGAAGTCGTGCCCAACGGGGTCGACCGTAAAGCCTGGCGGGCGACCGCCGCAGCAGTCCGTGTCGCACGGGAACGCTTCGCCGGCAAGGGCCCGCTCGTCGGCTTCGCCGGGCGGCTCGTCTACGAGAAGGGCGTGCAAGACCTCGTCGACGCGGTGCCCAAGCTCAAAGCCGAACACCCGGGGCTCAAGGTGGTCATCGCGGGGGACGGGCCGTACAAAGAGGAACTTCAAGAGGCGGTACGCCGCAGGGGCGTGACCTCCACGGTCGCGTTCACGGGCTTCCTGACCGAACGCGAGCTGCCCGCTCTGCTCGGGGCGACCGCGGCCACGGTCGTGCCGTCGCTGTATGAACCGTTCGGCATGGTGGCGCTGGAGGCGGCTTCAGCGGGGGCGCCGTTGGCTGTCGCGTCAACCGGTGGGCTGGCCGAGATCGTGGAAGCCGGCGTCACGGGCATGACCTTCCCGCACAGCGATCCGGACGCGCTGGCTTCGGCGGTCGGCACGCTGATCGCTGAGCCCATCAAGGCCAAGGAGATGACCCGGCGCGCGGCCGCGATGATTACGGAACGCTATGGGTGGCAAGGGATCGCGTCGCGGGTGGCGTCGGCGTACGCCGATGCGATCGAGACCGGTCCAGATGCGGCTTCGGTGCCGGCCGTCGCGTTCGCCGACGGAAACGCGCTGCGATGACGGTCTGGAGAGAGCTTGGGGCCCACGCCGAGCCGGATGGCGGCTTCCGGTTCGCGGTGTGGGCACCAAACGCCCGCTCGGTGCAAGTCATTGGAGACTTCACCGGCTGGTGGCCAGACGACGGTGTGCCGCTGGAGCCTTCTTCGGCTGGGGTGTGGCGCGGCGTTTGTGCCTCCGCGCTCGCGGGCCAGCGCTACCGCTATCGCGTGCTCGACGCGTCGGGGCAGTGGTCCTATCGTGCCGACCCGGTCGCCTTCGCCACCGAATGCCCGCCCGCCAACGCTTCGGTGCTGTATTCGAGCTCCTACACCTGGAACGATGAGTGGTGGATGGCCAGCCGCGCCACTGACCACCACGTTCGCCCGATCTCGGTCTACGAGGTGCACCTTGGCTCCTGGCGCCCGGGACTGTCCTATAAGGAACTTGCCGACGAACTCGTCGCTTACGTGCTGGACCTCGGATTCACCCACGTCGAATTCTTACCCGTCATGGAGCACCCCTTCGGGGGATCATGGGGGTACCAGGTAACGGGGTTCTACGCCCCGACATCCCGGATGGGCACACCCGATGACTTCCGCCATCTGATCGACCGGCTGCACCAGGCGGGGATCGGTGTGCTGCTCGACTGGGTGCCCGCGCACTTTCCGCGCGACGAGTGGGCCCTGGCGGGCTTTGACGGGACGGCGCTTTACGAGCATCCCGACCCACGGCGCGGGGAACATCCCGACTGGGGCAGCCTCATCTTCAACTATGGGCGCTGGGAGGTTAAAGACTTCCTTATCGATAACGCTCGTTATTGGTGTGAAGAGTTCCATGTGGACGGTCTGCGGGTCGATGCCGTCGCCTCGATGCTCTACCTCGACTACTCGCGTCAGGCGGGGGAGTGGGAGCCAAACGTCTTCGGCGGCAACACCAACCTGGAAGCCGTTGCCCTGCTAAGAGAACTGAACACGGTGGTGCACCGCGACTATCCCGGTGTCCTCATGATCGCGGAGGAGTCCACGGCCTGGCCTGGCGTCACGCAGCCGGTCGACTGGTCGCCGACGGCGCTGGGGTTCGGCTTCAAGTGGAACATGGGCTGGATGCACGACACCCTGTCCTACTTCCGTGAGGAACCGATTCACCGGCGCTATCACCACGACACGCTGACGCTGCCGACGCTGTATGCCGGGCAGGAACACTTCATGTTGTCGATCAGTCACGACGAGGTCGTGCACGGCAAACGCTCACTGCTGGCCAAGCTGCCCGGTGACCGGTGGAACCGGCTAGCCGGGTTGCGTGGGCTGCTCGCCTACATGTGGGCGTTTCCCGGCAAGAAGTTGCTGTTCATGGGAGCCGAGCTGGGTCAGGAGACCGAGTGGAGTGAAACGCGCGGACTCGATTGGTCCTATGTGGACGATGGCGTGCGATCCCTTGTTCGTGACGTGAACCGGATTTATGCCGCATCACCCGCGCTATGGGGCAGCGCCTTTGAATGGCTGCATAGCGATCCCCTCACCAATACGATCGCGTTTCGCCGCGATTCGCTGGTCTGCGTCGCGAATTTCTCTGGAGTGCATCAACGCCTATCGATTGGCCTAACGGGCTGGCGCGAAATCCTTAACACCGACGCCGCTTGTTATGGCGGAACTGGCTCCGGCAATTACGGCGTTATTGGCGGCAAAGATGTCGTTATTGGACCGCACGCGGCGCTCTGGCTAATGCCGCCGGATTTTGATTAAGATTCGGCTGGCGGGTTCAACCTAATGGCTGGGCGAGGGCGACAAATGAATGAAGACCGTTGGCTAGATGAGGAGGCAGGACCGCTCGTGCGGTCATACGCGCTCACGGGAGGGCGCACCAGCACGAGTGAGAACTTCGACCTGCTGACCTATGTGGTTTCCCGGCCCTACAACGTCGCCAAGGCCGACCTCTACCTGCAGCCCGAGCACCACAGCATTCTCAAGCGCGCACAGCAGCCGGTCTCCGTCGCCGAGCTGACCTCCCACTTGGGACTGTCGCTCAACGTCGTGCGGGTCCTGCTCGGCGACCTCAATGAGATGTCCGCGATCGTGCCGCACAGCCCTCCGCGCCGCACCGGCGACCTCCCGTCAACGGACACCCTCGAAGCCTTGCTCGCTGGCCTGCGCTCTTATCCCGTTTCCGCGTGACCCGCTTGATCTACGTGTGAGCGCGCTCACAGTTGTCACACTTTTGCTTCTTGATTCGTCAGGTCGGTGTAGCTCAAAAAACTGACCTAAGGAGCAAATCATGTTGGATGCCCGCATGCCGAACCCAGCCATCGTCATCCCCGAAGCGATGCAGGCGCTGATCGCCCTGAACAAGGCGACGCGCAAGGGCGGCGTTCCGGACAAGGTGCTGGAACTGGTTCACCTGCGAGCAAGCCAGATCAACGGATGCAGCGCGTGCGTTGATTCTGGCGCCAAGACCGCCCGTAAGGCGGGCAACTCTGACGATCGCCTCATCGCGGTTTCCGCGTGGCGTGAGTCGCCCTACTTCGATGAGGCTGAGCGCGCCGCGCTCGCCCTCACCGAAGAAGCCACTCGCCTGGCCGACAAGGGTGAAGCTGTTCCGGACGAGGTCTGGGAAGCCGCGGCCAAGCACTTCGACGAGAAGGGAATGGCAGCGGTGATCCTCACCATCGCCCTGACTAACGCCTTCAACCGGCTGAACGCCACCACCCGCCAGCCGGCCGGTCAGGCCTGGTAACGGGCTCATGAAAGGATCAAGGGATGTTGCCACCCGCCAGAACGCTGGAAGAACGCAAACGCGACACCCTTGACCGCCTCACCCATGATGTCGACGCGTGGGTAGCCACCGCGTCGCCCGATGGAGCCCCTTATCTGATGCCGCTTTCGTTCCTCTGGGACGGCACGGGCCTGCTGATGTCAACACGATCGTCAAATCCGACCCTCGTGAATCTGCGGGCCCGTGCCCTAGCTCATGTCTCGCTCGGGCCGACTCGTGATGTCGTCCTCATCACGGGCGAGGCGGAGCTGCTGGAGTCCATTTCGGACGAACTCGCGGATTCCTTCGCCGCCAAGGCCGGCTTCGATCCACGCCAGGCCAAAGCCTCGTATCCCTACTTCCGCATCGTCCCGCGAACGATTCAGGCTTGGCGTGAAGTCAACGAAATCGCCGGCCGGGATCTCATGCGCGACAGTCAGTGGCTCGCCTAAGCCGTGTCCGCTAGGGTGAGGGAACGCTTGGCGACGGACGGAAAGGAGGTCAGAACAATGTCGAAGTTCTGCGCTCCCTCCGCGATAGGGCGTTAAGGCGGATCTGACGGGAGCGCTTGTCTCCTAAGGATTCGCCATGAACATGCAAGCGACTCAAACAGAGTCAATGCGCCGCCGCAGGCCGGAGCACGCGAGCCGGACGGCCGCGTCTCAAGCCGCGTTTCTGTTGCCGCACCTCACACCAGAGATGGATCTGCTTGACTTGGGCTGCGGCCCGTGTTCCATCACCGTGGGCCTGGCTGCGGCTGTTTCCCCTGGCACCACAACAGGAATCGACCTCGATCCGCGATCGGCTGACGGCATCACGGTCGTCACAGGCGACGTCACGAATCTGCCGTTTCCGGATGCCAGCTTCGACGCTCTGTTCGCCAGTGCTCTGCTGCAGCACGTCGCGGACCCGTTGGCTGTGCTCAGGGAAGCGTCGCGGGTCGCGAGACCGGGCGCCGTGATCGGTGTCGTGGACGCGGACTGGGACGGTGAACTGGTCTACCCCACGAACGCGGTGCTGCGCCGCTCCACGGAGATCGCCAAGAAGCTGCGCGAGGGAACGAGCCCGTTCGTAGGCAAACAGTTGCGCCACTTGCTGACCGAGGCCGGTTTTGTCAACGCCGAAGCCTCCGCACGCGTGATCCACCACGGCACCGCTGAGGAAACCGCGTCCTTCGGCTCCTTCACCGCGGCGCTATTCCGTTACCCAGCGGTGGTTTCCCGCGTCGTCTCCGAGGGCTGGACTTCGGCGGAGGAGCTAGAGGAGATGAGTCTGGCTTGGACCGCCTGGGGACAAGACCCCGGCGCCTTCGTCGCCAGATTCTGGTGCGAGGCCCTCGCCTGGGCTCCTGCATTTCGGACGCCTTGAGGTGGCCCTCCGGGCAATCAACTATGCCAACAGGCTGAGGTCAATTCATCCACGTAGTCACTTTGTCGAAATGGATCTATCGGGAACCAGGCATATAGACCGATGCTTCTCGCTTGACCCGTAGCGTCGCGCAGCGATAGCAGTCCGTGAGAAAGGTAAAACGAACAGTGAATGTCCGCTCATCCTCGCGCGCGCTTCTAGCCGGCCTCGCCTTCGTCACGTCAATCGCTTGCGGCGTCAGCGGAAGCCCGTCTTCCGCACCGGCTGGCGACACGAATCAAGGACCTCAGAAACAGGTCAAGGGTGCCACCACGGTGGGTGTCGGCGAGGCGGTGAATATCACCACCGCTTCCGGTGACGAACTGACCGTAACCGTTGCGGGGCCTAAAGCGCCGGTGTCGTCTGGCAACCAGTTCATCACGGCCAAGAAGGGTCACTTCTTCGCCGTGACACTGACCGTCGAGTTCAAGAAAGGCGAAACCTATTTCGCCAACCCGATGGATGCCAAGCTGGTGACCGCTGACGGTGCCGTGTACGACGCGGAGATCGCGTCCACTGTGGAGAACTACCTCGACAGCACGCAACTGAACCCAGGCCAGAAAAAGAGCGGCGTGGTGGTGTTCGACGTTCCCAAAGACGTCGTTCCTGGAAAGGGCGCGAAGATTCAGTTCACCGGCTCGTGGGATGGCAAAGCGGCCGCTTATTGGACCGTTTAGCACGCCTGCTGGTCCCGCGATAACATGCGGGGCCAGCTAACCGCGGTGCAGGGTGCGGCTGAGATAGTCGCGAATCCAGCCATCGGCGGCGCGTTCTTCCCACAGCTGCATGACCTCGGTCAGATCCGCTGACTGAATGACTTTGGTGCGCAGGGTGCGTTTGGTCAGGCGGAACGTCGCCGCGGGGATGGTGGACGCGAGACGGGTGGCGTGGCTGACCGCCTTGTCTAGCAAGGCTTCCGGAGCTGTCAGCTCGTCGGCGTAGCCGAGAGCGAGCGCGTCGACGGGCTGATAGATCGTGCCGGTGAAGGCGGCGCGCCGGGCTTCCTGCGCACCAACGGCATAGGCCATGACATCCCACGCCGCGGCGGGAAAAGGCACACCGACGACGAGTTCGGGAATGCCGATGCCGAGACGGCCGGTGCTCATCAAGCGGTAGTCCGCGCACGCGACCATGACGCAGCCGCCGGCGATGGCGTGACCGTTAACGGCCACGACAACGGGCTGCGGGCAGAAGAACAGCGCTTCGAAAGCGTCAACTAGCGCCGGGAGGAACTCGCGCACGTAAGCCGGGCCGCCCTCGACGATGCGCCACAGGTCGACGCCAGCGGAGAACGCCGAGCCCGCTCCGGTTAGGACGACGCCGCCATGGGGAGCCGACGCGAGTTCCCGGAAAGTCGCCGCAATCGCCTGGCACAACTCAAGGTCTAAGGCGTTTACCTTGCCGTGGTTCAGGGTCACCACGGTGACATCTTCAGCCGTGCGCGAGATCGAGATCATGCGACAAAGGATAGATGGTGGGCGAGGAATGCCGGGCCGTCCACAGTGACCGCGACCTCGTGCGGGCCGGCGGGGTCGGGGCGAAACGCTGTGAAGCCCTTGTCATCCACGGTCACGAAGCCTCTCTCGTACCCACAGAAGGGCTGGAAAAGGGTCGCGGCGGCGAGTGGGTCGTGGAAGGTGACCCCGCCCCTGAGCTGAAGCCACGGCTCGGCGAAGTCGGCGAGGATGCCGGTGAAGTGCGCACGGAACGCGGCTTCGGTCATGGTTACCTGGCGGGTGACGTCGAGCCCAATGGCGCGTACGGGCAATGATGAGCCGAATACGGCAAGAGCGGCCTCCGGGTCGTTGTGGATGTTCCACTCTGGACGGTCGCCGGGCGTAAAGTACCGCCCGCCCATAAGCACGATGGACTTCAATGGCAGCCCGGGCTCTTCATGCAGTAACTGGGCAACATTGGTCAACGGTCCAATCGCGACGATCGTCACCTCATCGGGGTGTGCCAGAATGGCTTCGCGCATCAGGTTCACCGCGGAATTGGGGAAAGTGTCTTCGTGCGGCCAGGAACCGGGTCGCGAGAACGGCGGCTCCTGTAACGGCTCACGCTGAAGGGGGCGGGCCGCTCCCGCGGCGATGGGGATGCCGCGGCCGTAGGCGATCGCGCTGGCAAGTTTGGCCCGGTCGTGTGGCGCGGCGGTCACGGTCGTGACGCCAAGAAGCTCACAGTCAGGATGGTTCAGCAGGTAGGAAAGGGTCAACGCATCATCGATATCGTTGCCGATGTCGGTGTCCAGCAGCACCTTCATAGCTGGAATCTACTCGGCCTTGAGCGCGGCCCCGCGGAGAGGCGATGACGTCCCCGGGACAGGCGGGCATATCGCATGGCTCGCGACCAAAACGGTATGCCCGCCGCCACGGCGGCGCGCTATAGCCTGTGGGGATGTCATTGAAGACTGTGCCGGCGCCTGACCTGCGCCTGCCCCAGGATCAGATGATCCAGGTGGCGAACGAGTTCGCGGCGACCATGGCCCGCCGCCGCTCAGTGCGCGACTTCTCGCCCGAACCGGTGCCCTTCGACGTGATCGAGGCGGCGATCGCGGCTGCGGCGACCGCGCCCAGCGGAGCCAACTTGCAGCCGTGGCGATTCGTGGTGCTGACCGATCCTGAGGCCAAGCGCCGCTTGCGTGCGGCGGCCGAGGAGGAAGAGCGCGAGTTCTACACCCGCCGTGCCACGCAGGAATGGCTTGACGCCCTAGCTCCGCTGGGCACAGATGCCGATAAGCCGTTCCTGGAGATCGCTCCAGCGGTCATCGTCGTTTTCGAAGTGCATCAGGGCCCGAGCACGCCCAGGCCCTATTACGTCAAGGAATCCGTGGGCATAGCTGTCGGGCTGCTCCTGGCCACCCTGCATCAGGCCGGCCTGGCCACCCTGACGCACACGCCCAGCCCGATGAAGTTCCTCAACGAGGTGTGTGGCAGGCCTCAAGAAGAGCGCGCCTATGTCGTTATCCCCGTGGGCTACCCTGCGCCGGGGGCACATGTCCCCGACATTGTGCGTAAGCCGCTGGGAGAGGTACTCATCCGTAAATGAACAAGAACCAGAAGACCTGGCTGATCGTCGGAGTCGTCACCGCCTTTGTGCTCGTTATCTGCTGTGCTTGTGGCATCGGGGGATACGTGTGGTGGTCACAATCGAGCGCCGAGCGTGCCGCCGAGAATTACCTTGAAGCCATTAAGGATCGCGACATCGAAGAAGTCCGGGAACTCACGTGCTTGGCCAAGCGCGATGACGTGGACCCGCTTGACTCCGACGAGGAGCTAGTCAGCTGGGAGATCCTCAACACCGAACAGCGGGACACCGTCGCTGAGGTGCGGGCACGCGTCGAGGTCCGTGAAGATGGCGAGCCGGACACCGAGACCATCGAGATCGAGCTGGTCAAAGAAGACGGAGACTGGCTGGTGTGCGATATCCGCGTGATATGAGACTGATCCAGTCGTAGACCGCGTTTTCGTTTGGTGCGAGCGGGCCTGGGCGGTAATGCGGGGAAGACACTCCCCGCTGCACCGACTCACAGGCCGCCCAGTCCTGCTTGTTCACCAGATCCCAGAAGTCAACGGCATAGCCCGTGCTGACCGCCTCTGGATCGAACAGCCAGCTGCACTCCACGATGGTGCGCTCCGCGCTGACCGGGGTCATGCGGTGCGTCATGACGTAGTCAGGGTGCAGGGACAGCAACAGGTTCGGGAACAGGCCGACGTAACGCACTGTCTTTTGTGGAGCGTTGGGGAGCATGACACCGTGGGATTTCCCGTCGTACGACATCGTCTCGGCGTGCTCACGCAAGTCCATCGACCCGCCCACCCAGTTTCCCATCTCGTGCCAGTTGTTGCCGCTTGTGGGCGGGGAGACGGCGCATAGCTCCGGGTGGATCAGCGGGCAGTGATAGCACTCGTGGTAGTTCTCGGCGAGGATCTTCCAGTTGGCCGCGATCTCGTAGGTGTGCGTGACCTTCGTTTCCAGCCGCTCGGGTGCGTAGGGCGCGACCAGGCGGTCAAGATCGCCAAGGTGGGCCGAAAACGGGCCTGCGTCGCCTGAGGCGTTGACGAACAGCCAGCCATGCCAGTCGACGGCGGGCAGCTCGATCAGTCCAAAGTGGTCTTTGCTGATCTCGGCGCGGGGAGCCGCTTTCAAAGCACCGTCCAGCTCGTAGGACCAGCCGTGATAGGGGCACACGAGCGCGGGCCGGTCGCACGCCGTTCCGGTGGGGAGCAGCTCGTGGGCGCGGTGGCGGCAGAAGTTGGCGAACGCTCTCGGCTTATCGGCGAAGGTAACGAGATAACCGTTGAAGGCGTGCTGATTGCCTTGGGCGGCAAGGTCTTCCACCCGGCCTAAACAGTCCCATGATCCGGTGAAGAAGTGGCGCTGCTCCCACGCGAAGACCTCGGCGGAGGTGTACGCGGACGCGGGCAACATGGTCGATTCGCCGAAGGGGCGTAGCGCGCCGGCCAGTTCAGTGGGATCAATCGGGGCAGTCACCTGGACAGTATTCCTGACTGGTGACTCAGTTGGGAAGGTCCAGCTTGACATCGACGAATCCAGGTATTTGGCTATGCCCACGCGCTGACAACGTTGTCTCGATAGGAGAACGAAATGTCCCGTGCACCCCTGCTGTTCACGGTGGCCCTGACCCTGGCGTTACTGCCCGTGTCTGCCGTCCCGGCTCAAGCCGCCGTGCTTCCGCTAACACAGCACGTCAACCCATTCATCGGCACCGATGACAGCAACTCCCCGAACCCCGTTCCCGGTGGCGCCGGCGGGAGCACCGTGCCCGGCCCGGTCGCGCCGTTCGGCATGGTGCAGTTCAGCCCGGATACCCCGACCGCGTCCCCATCGGGTTACCGTTTCTCCGACACCCAGATCCAGGAGTTCAGCCTCACCCACTTCAACGGGGCTGGCTGTGCCAACAACGAAGACATCGGCTTCCTGCCGATCACCGGCAACATTGGCACTTCGCCGGGCACCGGCTGGACGTCCTACCAGCAGACTCAGACCAAGGCCAGCGAAGTCGCCGTGGCCGGTTACTACAAAGCTGTCCTCGGTGGCACGACCGCGGAACTGTCCGCTACCAAGCGCTCCGGGATCATGCGGCTGACCTACCCGGCGACGACCACGGCGAAGGTCCTGATCAACAACTCGCGCAGTGCCACCGGCAACCGCAGCGGGTCGCTCACGATCAGCGGCTCGACGGTCAGTGGGACGTTCACCGGCGGCGGATTCTGCGGATCTTCCAAGACCTATCAGATCTTCTGGTACGCCCAATTCGACCGCAGCCCGACGTCAGTCGGCACGTGGGTCGGCGGCACGGTGAACGCCGGCTCGACGTCATCGTCCGGCGTGAACTCGGGTGCCTACCTGAACTTCGACACGAGCGGCAACGCGGTCGTGCAGATGAAGGTCGGCATCTCGTTCGTCAGCATCGCCAACGCACAGGCCAACCTCAACGCCGAGCAGAGTGGCTTCGCGTTCGACACCGTGCGGTCCAATCTGGACACCGAGTGGAACACCATCCTCAACCGGGTTCAGGCGACGGGCGGATCAGCGGCGGACCTGCAAAAGTTCTACACCGCGCTCTACCGCGTGCTCATCAACCCCAACATCGCCAGTGACGTCAACGGCCAGTACCGCGGTTTCGACCAGGCGGTCCGCACGTCGAGCCGCACGGTCTACCAGAACTACTCCGGCTGGGACATCTACCGCTCGTGGGCCTCGCTGATCGCGCTCATCGCGCCCAACGAGGCGGCCGACATGGCGCAGTCGATGGTCCTGGACGGCCAGCAGGGCGGCCTGCTGCCCAAGTGGTCGCACAACTCCAACGAGCACTTCGTCATGACGGGCGACCCCGGCCCGGTCATCGTCAGTTCGATGAACGCCTTTGGCGTGACCAACTTCGACACAGCCTCGGCGCTCACCCTGATGAACTCTTCGTCGAATGGCGGGACGATGCAGGGCAGCTCGATCCGGGGACGGCAAAGTGGTTACGTATCAAGGCATTACGTCTACGAAGACCCGTCAGACTCGCTGGAGTATTCGGCCAGTGACTTCGCCGTCGCCCAGTTCGCGCAGCGCCAAGGCAACGCGTCGCTGTACAACACGTACATGACGCGGGCGCAGTGGTGGGCCAACGTCTTCTCGACCGAGTCGTCCTACATCCACCGGCGTAACGCTGACGCGACGTGGACCTGGCCCCTCGATCCGGCCGCTGACGCTGGCTACACCGAGGGCAACGCGTCGCAGTACACGTGGATGGTCACCTATAACTTCGCTTCGCTGATCGATCTGATGGGTGGGCCACTGACCGCCAAGCAACGGCTCGATCACCACTTCACTGAGCTCAACGGTGGGCTCACGCGGCCGTATTTCTACATCGGCAACGAACCGGAACACGGCGTGCCGTGGGCCTACAACTACGCGCGTTACCCGGCCGGGGCGTCCTCGACCGTGCGGCGCGTGATGACGGAATCGTTCACCACAGGGGCGGGTGGCCTGCCGGGCAACGACGACTTGGGCGCCACCAGCGCGTGGTATGTCTGGGGTGCCCTGGGCATGTATCCGCCGACCCCGGGAGCGGATGTCCTTGCGCTGCACGGGCCGCTGTTCTCCTCGGTGCTCATCGACCGGCCCGGTGGCGACATCACCATTACCTCCAGTGGCTCCGGGCAGTACGTGCAGGCGTTCTCGCTCAACGGGACCGCGCAGAGTAAGTCGTTCCTGCGGTGGCCGCAACTGTCCGCCGGGGCGACGCTTTCCTACACCATGGGCGGATCACCTTCGGCGTCTTGGGGAACGGGCGCGGCTGATGTGCCACCGTCGTTCCAGGACGGCTGGACTCCACCGCCCGCGGCGCCCTCACTTGGTACCAACTTGGCGTTGAACAAGCCAGCGAGCTCGAATGTCGCCGCGTGCAATGCCACCGAGGGCCCGGCGAAGGCTTTTGACGGCGTGCTCTCGGCCACCAGCAAGTGGTGCTCGTCGGCGGCTGGAACCAAGCAGCTCCAAGTGGACCTCGGATCGAGCATGAGTGTTTCGTCATTCGTGGTGAAGCACGCGGCGCTCGGTGGCGAGAACTCCGGCTGGAACACCGGCGCCTTCAACATTTTGACGAGCACCGACGGCACGAACTGGACGACCCGGGCGACCGTGAGCGGCAACCGCTCCTCGCGGACCTACCACCCGATCTCGGCCGTCAACGCCCGCTATGTGCGGCTGGACGTCACGACTCCAGCCAACAACGGCAACACAGCCGCGCGGATCGACGAGTTCGAGGTTTACGGTGGCGCAACGCCTGGACCGTCCAATGTGGCACTCAACAAGGCGGCGACAGCGGACTCCTCGTGCAACGCCAACGAGGGACCGGCCAAGGCCGTCAACGGTTCTGTCACCGGCGGCAGCACCGATAAGTGGTGTTCGCTAGGCGCCACGAAGTGGTGGCAGGTCGACCTCGCATCGGCCTTCAACGTCCAGTCGGTCACGATCCGGCACGCTGGTGCCGGCGGCGAGAACGCCGCATGGAACACGCGCGACTTCACGATTCAGGTCTCCAGCAACGGGACGTCCTGGACGACGGTCACGACGGTCACCGGCAACACGGCCAACGTGACGAACCATCCGCTCACTCCGGTCAGCGCCCGGTATGTGCGGGTGAACATCAGCGCGCCCACGTCCACCACGGACAACGCCGCGCGGGTGTACGAGATCGAGGTCTACGCGTAAACAGGTGGGCCGGTTGCGTTCGCGCGGCCGGCCCGCTTAGATGATCTCTGTGCCTGCCGCGATCCGCCGAATGAAGAACCTGGCCATCCTGGAGCTCGTCAACATTCCACTTTGGATGGTCGCGTGGTTCGGCATACTGGATTTCCCGGCCACGACAGCCAATGCCGCCGGGTTCGCGGCGTTCGCGCTGCTGCTCGTGCAAGGCTCCGCCTACTGGATGCTAAAGATCCGGCAACTACGCGCGCGGCTTGCGCGACTGCCCTTCATCGGCGTCTTTCGCGTCCTGCGGATCGCCAATATCCCGTTGCTGCTGACCGCATTGGCGGTCAGTCTCCTCGGCGAGCCCGGTCGCGGGTCCTACCTCGGCGTGGGGCTAGCGCTGTTCGCGGTCCTGGAGCACATCAACTACTTCCACGTTCAGCTGATGCACGACACCAGGGCCGACCTGCGCCGCCTGTTCTCCACCGGGTTGCGCCGCTCGCACCTAGCGCGGGATCTTCTTGCCTCTAAAGGAAGCTAAAAGCCCGCCGTAGAAAGATTGCCGCGTCGGCTGGAAATCCGACTCCTCGGTCGCGAAGAAAAGCGTATGTCCCTTGGTGAGCAAGGCGATCGCGTGACGGCGATGCGCCGGGCCGTCGTAGCTGAACTCCCACTGCAACTCCGGCTCGGCGCGAAGATGCTCTTCTCTATTCACCAGGGTGTACGCCGGGAGCGCTTCAATCGGCGCTGATGCCGTCGTGACCGCGAAAAGGCGGCTGCTATTCGGATCGGCGAAGCACCACGTCTCACCGGCCCGCCACGTCAGCCAGCGCTGTGGGACTCCTAAGTGGAAGGTCGCGCCGTCGGTGAACCAAACCCACCCGGGCAACAGGGCTTTGGACTCATCGCCCGGTGGCGGCCGCACTCCAGCCGGAGGGGGAACGGCGTGGGGCGGGGGCCGGCGGTCACACGCCGGCAGCCCGGGCGCAGCGGGAACTGAGGTTGGCGTAGGCGAAGCCGAGGGCGTGTTCGCGACCGGGCTGCTGGTGCGGTGGAGCAAGCTAAAAGCCGCCACCACAGCGATCGGCACCGCGAAGGCCGCCGTGACGAGCAGGCGCTTACTGCGTTCGCGGGGCGGATCGCCGGCGGGCCGCGGCGGTCTGCCTTCGGCCACCGCGCGCAGGAGGTCTTCTAACTCGGCGGGCTTTAGCCGTTCCTTCGGATTGCGGCGCAGCAGGCCCTGGATCGCGGGCTCAAGCGGCCCGGCGAGGCGCATCGGGTCGGGATCGTCGACGGCCAGCGCGGTCAGTGTCTCCATCACGGTTTCACGCGCGTAAGGAGACCGGCCTTCCACCGCGGCATAGAGCGTCGCCCCGAGCGACCAGTAATCGGCCTCGCGGCTCGACGTTCCGTAACGGGCCCGTTCTGGTGCGACATATTGCGGGGTGCCCAGCTGACTGGTGCGGGTGACACTGCCGTCAGTGTCGACCGAGGCCAAACCGAAGTCAGACAACACCACGCGCCCGTCATCGGCCAGCAAAACGTTGTCCGGCTTGACATCACGGTGCAGCACACCGGCCTCGTGCGCGGCCACCAAAGCTTCGAGCATCTCCAGCCCGATCTCGGCGACCCGTCGCGGGGGCAGCGGCCCTCCAAACTGGACTGTCCGCTGCAGCGTCTCGGACGGGATGTATTCCATGACGATCCAAGGCCATTCCTCGGTCTGGATCACATCGAAGATCTTCACAACGTGTGGATGATTGATCCGCCCGGCGGCCCGTGCCTCGCGCAGAATCAGCTTGTGCAGCTGTTCGCTTTCTTCCTCGGTCAGGACCGTCGGGGGAGCGACCTCTTTGATGGCCACTTCACGGTCAAGCATCTCGTCACGCGCCAGCCAGACCCGGCCCATCCCCCCGTGACCTAACTGGTCACGCAGCAGATAGCGGTCCGCGATGAGCCCGAAACGCTGCTCAGTCATGGCTCCCCAGTGATTGCTGCTACCAAGCTTTACGCGGCCACCGCGAACACCACGACATTGTCGTAGTAGGACCGCCGTTCCTTGTCGAATCCGCCGCCGCAGGTAATCAGCCTCAACTGCGCGTCCGGTGTCGGCCCATACACCTCAGCGGTTGGGAATCGGCTCTTAGCGTAGCGGTGGGCCGCCGTTACATGAAAGGACAACCATTGGCCGTCTCGCTCAATCTCGATGACATCTGCTGGTTTCAGCTCATGTAGCCGGTAAAAGACCGCTTTGCCATCAAGTGAATCGAGATGCCCGGCGATGACCGCGGGACCGGAGTCGCCTGGGGCGGTGCCATCGGCGTACCACCCTGGGGTGTGAAAGTCTTCTGGCGCTTCGAGTTTGCCGGACCGGTCGAGCTTGAGCCGCACCAGCTGGGCATCCACACCGATCGCGGGAATGCGCAGGCGAGACGGCGGCCCTGTGAGCACCTGACTGAACTCAACGACGCTTTCTGGCGGCGGGGGCGCGTCCTGGAAGATCGCCCGGGAAGCCGGCACGACGAAGGGCGCCGCGATGAGAGCCGCGCTGGCGATCAGGGCGGTTACCCAGCCCTTGACCCCAGCGCGGCGATGTCTTACAACACGGTTGATCGACGGCGCCTGATCACGAGGAAGGAGCCGGCCACGATCAGGGCCAGCACCATGCCCGCTCCGATCAGCCATACCCGATTCGTATCAGATGCACCGGCCATGCCACCACCGCCCGTGTCCACTCCGCCGTCGGGAAGCCCACCTTGGCGGGTGGCATCCTTACGCAGCTCGGTCTTGAGCGTGTTGTTACCTGAGTCGAGGATCAGCAACGAGTAGACGTTGCCGTTGCCCAGGTTGGCGGCGATATTCGTGGCCGGACGGCCATCGGCGGGGCGGATCTGCAGCTGTAAGGACCCCGGGTTCACCAGCTGATAGTCGGTCGTCGTCGCGAAGGCGACGTTGTCGGCGACGGTGCTGCCGTTGGCCAAAACGCCCAGCAGCGGCACCTGCACTGAGGCCTGAATGATGCGGACCTTGCTCTTGTTGCCAGTGGGCAGGGTCAGGTCATCTTTCAGGACCTTCAAGCCCAGCTCGCTGTAACGGCCGACCCCGGCCACGGTCTGGGCACTGCCGTCAGTGACGCTCACCTGCGTGGTGAGCACCGGCGGATCGGTCTTCGGGGCGCCCGATTTTCGCATCGCGACCGTGTAGCCGCCCACGGGCAGCCGCAGATATTGCGACATCACCCCGTAGCCGACACCCTTGATCTCCTGCTCCTTGATCGCCCCTGTCTGCGAACTGAGGTAGACGTCCACATTGGGGGTATCGGGGGACAGGTGCGCGAGCCGGACGTAGCCAATCGTGGCCGCTTGGGCCGGCACCGCGCCCACAGTGGACAGTGCTGCCGCGGCCAGCACCGCAATTGCTCTGAATAGCGTCACGTGCACGGGAGAACCCTGCCGGACGAACGGGCACATTGATATAGGCCATTCACCCGATGTTTGTGCCAATTGTGGCTTAAGCTTTCCGTTTTCCCATGAACAGCAGCACCAGTCCCACCAGGGCGACTACGCCACCGATGTAAGCCCACTTCATATCGCCGGTCATGCTGCTGCCCGGCAGGATATTGAGGCCCTGCCCGATCCAGACCAGCCCGACGAGGGTCGCGACGATGCCCAGGGTTATGCGAATGCCGTTACTCATGCGGGTGAGTCTGACATTTTTGTCGGTGGGTGCCGATAGCTTGCCGGGCATGGGAGTGAATTTTCAGGTTGTTGTCGACTGTGCCGATCCGCACCGGCTTGCCGCCTTCTGGAGCGCCGCGCTCGGCTGGGATATCGAGCATCACGATGACTTCATCAAGCAGCTGTTAGCTTCCGGGCAGCTGCCCGAAGACAAGGCGATCGAGGTCGACGGCCGCCTGGTCTTCAAGACCGCCGCCGCCATCCGCGATCCCGAGGCGAGCATGAGCGGGCGAAACCAGCCGTTGCGGGGGCGGATGTTGTTTCAGACCGTCCCCGAGACCAAGTCAACCAAGAACCGGGTGCACCTCGACCTCTACTTCGAGACCGAAGACCGTGATGCCGAGATCGAGCGCCTCACCGGCCTGGGCGCCCGCCGCCTCTGGGAAGGCAAGCAAGGCCCCGTGCACACGTGGGTCACGATGGCTGATCCTGAGGGGAACGAGTTCTGCGTGTCATAACGAGCAGTCCTAACGGGACGATCACGCCGAGGATCAGGCTGAGCAGGCTCAGCACGAGATCGGTGCCGTGCAATGCTCCGTGCCGGGCAACGTGATAGCCCAAGTGCAGCGCGGAAAACACGATGATTCCGGTGAGGACGACCCTCGTGACCTTGACGTCGTGCGCCGCCGCGGCGAGCAGAAGCAGCACCCCGAAAGTGGTCGCGGCCGCGCCGACGTCGGTCATCAAGTGCTCGTTATAGGGCGGATAAGCGGCTGTCCACTGAAAGCCGAAGCCCGGGAAGTGGTCGAAGAACCAGCGCGGCGCGACCACCGCGGGCACGCCCCAAGCCAGGTGAAACACGCCAAGCAGCACGAGCACGATGCGGGTCATGCGCTTAGTTATAGCGCTGCGGTTCGTGGACGAGGGCCGCGGCTCCGACGAGACCTGCCTGGCCGCCAAGCTCAGCGGCGGTGACGGTGAGGTCGTTGAGGAATCCGAGCTTGGCGTGCCGCGCCAAGTATTGGCGAACCGGGGGCAGTAGCAGATCAGCCGACCGTGACACTCCGCCGCCAATGACCACAGAGGACAGATCGCATAGCGCCGCTGTCGACACGATCCCTGCGGCGATAGCGTGACCCGCGCGCGAAAACGCTTGCCGCGCAATAGGATGCCCGCTGCGCGCGCTTTCGGCCAGGTGCTCCCCGGTTACCCCCACGCCCGCGCCTGCCCGCGTGCTCGCGGCACCGGTCTGCGTGCCGGTTCCCCCGGCTTGCGTGCCGGCGGCGGGGGACGGTTGCCAGCCGTGTGCCAGCGCCCAGCGAACCATGTTGGGTCCGCTCGCGTAAGCCTCGACGCAGCCGTAACCGCCGCACGCGCACGGATCGCCACCCATGTCGACCACGGTGTGCCCGATGTGACCCGCGTTGCCGGACCGGCCCTGAACCAGGCGCCCGCCGAGGATGAGACCGCCGCCGACCCCGGTGGACACGACCATGACGAGCAAATCCTGATGCCCGCGCCCGGCACCGCGCCAGTGTTCACCCGCGGCCGCGCAAATGCCATCGCCAGCCAGCGCCACCGGTACTCCGGGGAGCGTCTCGCTAATGCGCTGCCGCAACGGGAATCCCCGCCAGGACGGGATGTTCACGGGACTGACCTCGCCCTTGGCACGGTCGGCAGGACCAGCAGATCCGGCACCGACACCCGCCAGAGCGGCACCCGCGGAGACCTCTTTCAGCAGCGCCGCCAACGGTTCCCAGACCTGTTCTCCATCGGTGTCCCGGGGCGTCGGGATCGTCCGGTGGGACACGACGGTGCCATCGGTGCGCACGAGCCCGGCCGCCATCTTCGTGCCGCCGATGTCTACCGCTAATGCCAGGTCAGTCATATGTTCTCCGTACACCGTTATCCGTGACCGGGAAAGGTAGCCTGCACGCGTGAGCGTTCCCCAGAGGCCCACGATGGTCGATGTCGCCCGGCGCGCCGGGGTAAGCCTGAAGACTGTCTCGCGGGTCGTCAACAAAGCACCCAACGTGCAGCAGGAGCTGGTGCAGCGGGTGCTCGCCGCCGTGGAGGAGCTGGGTTTCCGCCGCAATTCGCTCGCGAGCGCCCTGCGGTCGGGTCAGCAGACCGCCACGATCGGGCTGCTGATCGAGGAGATCGCCAACCCGTTCTACGCGACCATCGCGCACGTGACGGCGGAGATGGCGGCGGCCCGTGACACCCTGCTCATCACGGCGAGTTCCGAAGAGGACCCGGTGCGCGAGGAGCAACTGCTGCGGGATCTGTGCTCGCGGCGCGTGGACGGGCTGCTGATCGTGCCCGCGGGCTATGACCACGTGTTCCTTCGCGAAGAAGTCGAGCGCGGCATTCCTGTAGTGTTCCTGGACCGGCCCGCGGGTGGGCTCGTGGCCGACACCGTGTTGCTGGACAACCGGGGCGGGGCACGCTCGGGATTGGAGCATCTGCTGGCGCTGGGGCACCGCCGCATCGGCATCCTGCTTGACTCGATCGGCGTCTACACGATGCGGGAACGCCTTGGTGGTGCTCAGGATGCGCTGGCCGCGGCGGAGGTTCCCTATGATGCCTCGCTCGTGTGCGACGGCGTGCGTGACCCGGTCACGGCGGCGGCCGCGGTTGGCCGGATGCTGGATTCGGCTGATCCGCCAACGGCTTTCTTCGGCCTGAACAACCGCATCACGGTCGGTGTGGTGCAGGAACTGTGGCGCCGCAAGAGCGACGCGGCCCTTGTCGGGTTCGACGATTTCGAGCTGTCGCACCTGATGCCGCTTCCGCTGACCGTCATTGCCTACGACACCAGAGAACTGGCCCGTCAGGCAGCCGATTTGCTGTTCGCTCGCATCGCGAAAGAAAGCTCCTGGCCCCGGACCGTCACCCTGCCCACCCGCCTCGTGCAGCGCGGTCTGGCCTAGCGACACTCCTGCCCGAACCCGCTCGAACCCCGTCGCGCGCCGGAGGCACGCCGCCCGCGCGTCCCGGCCGGTCCAGGGCATGCAGGGCTCGTCGCGCGGAACGGGATTGGCGAAGCCGTTGGGCCACAAGGGAAAGGAACCGTGCATCATTTGTCCACGCCGAGGGCCAGGGCCACTCCGCCGAGGGCGCCGGCGCTTTCGCCAAGGTGACCTGGGCGCACTTGAACGGCTTCGACCGCGGCGGCCATGGCCGTTTCGGCCAGGCCCAGGCGCAGCGGTTCCAACAGGACGTCCACAGCGGTGAATCCGCCGACGATGATGCGGTCGGGGTTGAGCAGGTTGAGCATGCCGCCCAGGGCGATGCCGAGATAACGGCCCGCGTCGGCGAGCAGGCGGCGGCAGGACGGATCGCCTTGCGCCGCAAGGGTCGCCATCTCGTCCAGATCACGGGCGCCCGACTGGGCGAGCAGCACCCGGCCGCCGGCGACGAGCTCGACACAGCCCCTGTTGCCGCACCGGCACACCGGCCCGCGGGCGTCGAGCGTGACATGGCCCAATTCGCCTGCTGTGCCAACGGATCCGCGATACAACCGTCCGGCTAGGACGATGCCGGCGCCGATGCCCGTGGCCAGCTTGACGTAGACGAGGTCGTCGCAATCCTTGCCAGCGCCCCACGTGTGCTCGGCGAGGGCTGCCAGGTTGGCGTCGTTCTCAACGCGTACCCCCTGGGTGTCTAATCTTTTCATCAGCTCATCGCGCGCGGACAGTTCGGCCCAGGCGGGCAGCAACTCCGGCGAACCTATGCGCCCTTCCCGGGTCAGCGGCGCGGGAATCCCGAGCCCGATCCCGGCGACCTCGTCCAGCGACGCCCCGACGGCCGTGAGCACCGCCGTCACCTGAGCGGCCGCCAGGTCGAGCGCGTGGTGCGGATGGTCATCGCCGTCGAGGTCGAGCCGGATCGCCTGGTCGGCCAGCAAGGTGTGGCCCAAGTCGGCGACCGCGACGCGAATGTGCCGCCGTCCAATGTCGACACCGACCGCGATTCCCGCCTTGCGCGTTAGCCGGAAGACCGCCGCTGGCCTGCCGCCCGCGGGCGTGCCCGGCTCCTCAACGACGATGCCTGCCTTGGCTAGGCTCGACAAAGCGCCGCCGACGGTCGGCCGCGAGAGGCCCGTCAGCATGATCAGCTCGGCTCGAGTGCGCGGACCGCGGTTGCGAAGGACCTCCGCGACCCGCCGCGCTGCCACGTTCATGCCAACGATCGTGCCACTTATGTCAAGCATTGGCAAAAGTTACGGTCTGGTCACGTTGGTATTGCCAACCGTTGACAGAACCTAGCCGCCGGAGTTTTGTTACCGGCATGGCAGCATTCAACCGTAGACAGATCTTGATGGCTGGTGCGGGAGTAACTGCACTAGCAGCGTTACCAGCCTGTTCAAACCCTCCAGGCTCCACGGACTCTGGGGAGAAGGTAGAAGTCTTCTCGTGGTGGTCGGGGCCGGGCGAGGAGGAGGGCCTCAAGGCGCTCATCGAAAAGTTCAAGGCTGACAACACTGGCGTTGAATTCGTTAACGCGGCGGTGGCGGGCGGGTCTGGGACCCAGGCGAAACAGGTTCTGGCTAACCGCATGCGGGGCGCGCAACCCCCGGATTCCTACCAGCTGCACGCCGGACTAGAAGCCAGCGACGACATTAAGGCCGGATGGCTCGAAGATCTGACCGCGATGTATGACTCTAACGGCTGGAAAGCCAAGTTCCCCAAGGGTCTCATCGACAACCTGTCGATCGGCGGCAAGATTTACGCGGTGCCGGTGAACATTCACCGCTCCAACCTGATGTGGTATGTGCCGAAGAAGCTGACCGAGTGGGGCATCGCGGCGCCGGCCAAGACGTGGGCGGAATTCCTTGCCCAGGCCGAAACGCTGAAGGCCAAGAACGTCGCCGCCCTGAGCGTCGGCGCCACGTGGACACAGCTGCACCTGCTCGAGAACGTCCTGCTGGGAGAGCTGGGCGTGGCCAAGTACAACGGGCTGTGGACGGGCGCGACCGACTGGAAGGGCGCTGAAACCATCGCCGCGCTTGACACGTTCAAGAAGGTCATGGCCGTTTCTGTTGTCGGCACGGATGACTGGCAGGCGACGATCGACAAAGTCCTCGCGGGCACGGCTGCCTACCACGTGATGGGTGACTGGGCCGCCGGTTACCTGCAAGGCGCGAAAGCTTTGAAATACAAAGACACCTACGATGTCGTGGCATCGCCCGGGTCGACCGGGGTCTACAACTTCCTGGCTGACTCGTTCACCCTGCCGAAGGGCGCCCCCCACCGGGCGCACGCCGAGTCCTGGCTCAAACTCTGCGCCTCACCGGAGGGGCAAGACCTGTTCAACCCGCTCAAGGGTTCCGTGCCGGCGCGCCTGGACGCCGACAAGGCCAAGTACAAGGACTACCTCGCCTGGGCGCTGCAGGAGTGGCAGAACAGCAGCACCGTGGTGGTTGGCTCACTCGTGCATGGAGTGGTCGCCAACAACGCCTGGAAGGCCGAGATCGAGAAGGCCTACGGCGTTTTCTTGCAGGACAAGGAATCGGCCAAGTTCGCCGAAGCCGTGTCCAAGGCCTACACCGCGAACAAGTAACCATGCGAAAGGCAAAGCGCTGGCTGCCCGGGCTGCTATTGGTGAGTCCCTCACTGATAGCGCTCGGGTGGTTCGTCTACTACTTCATCGGCGTCAACGCCCAAGTGTCGCTAAGTGACTGGAAGGGCCAGGCGCAGACCACCGGCTGGGCCGGATTCAAGTGGTATCAGGAACTGTTCGCTGACGAGACCTTCCACAACGACATCAGAAACCTCCTGATCTTCACGCTGGTCTTTATCGGCGGCTCGCTTCTGGTGGGCGGGGTGCTCGCTCTCCTTATGGACAAGGGGGTACGCGGGGAAAACGTCTTCCGCTCGATCTACCTGTTCCCGATGGCCATCTCGTTCATCGCCACCGGCATCATCTGGCGCTGGCTGCTCAACAGCGACACAGGTGCGGGAACAACGGGAATCAACGATCTGCTCGGCCTGGTTGGCGGGCACTCGGAGTGGCACAAATCAGATTCCGACTGGGCGGTCGCCTCGATCGCGCTGCCCGCGGGCTGGGCGCTGTCGGGATATGTCATGGCGCTGTTCCTCGCCGGGCTGCGCAGCATTCCCGACGAGCTAAGGGAAGCCGCACGCGTCGATGGCGCGTCAGAGTTTCGCGTCTACTGGCATGTCGTGCGGCCGATGATGATCCCAGCCATCATGAGCGCGCTCGTCATCCTGGTGCACATCTCGATGAAAACGTTCGACCTCATCTACGCCATCGCACCGCTTGACCCGCGCACGGAAACCCCTGCGGTGTATATGTACCTGACCTCGTTCCGCGGCGGCTTCTACGCTCGCGGTGCCGCGATCGCGACGATGCTTTTCCTCGCGATCACGATCGTGGTCGCGCCGTATGTGTGGTGGGCGACGAAGAAGGAGCGAATCAGATGAGCGCCGTGGTCACGCCCTCGCGCACCCGCGGCTGGCGCACGCTGGCGCTGGTGTTCTTCGCCATCTTCTTCCTGATGCCGGTCTACGTTCTGCTCGTGACGGCGTTCAAGTCACCGTCCGAAGTGGACGTCGTGCACATGTGGTCGCTGCCCAAGTCGTTCTCACTCGACAGCTTCCGGGCAGTGTGGCCCAAGCTGACCGACGGCATGGTCAACAGCCTGATGCTGGCGATCCCCGCCTCGCTCATCTCGTCGATTATGGGTGCCGCCAACGGTTTCGTGCTGTCGAAGTGGCGCTTTCCCGGTGCTGACGTGGTGTTCCCGCTGATTTTGTTCGGCATGTTCATCCCGTACCAGGCCGTCATCATCCCGATGTTCCAGACGATGATCGACCTCAAGCTCTACGGCGGGCTTGACGGGCTGATCCTGGTGCACATCATCTACGGGCTGCCGATCACCACCCTGATCTTCCGTAACTTCTTCATCGGGGTGTCCGACGAGCTCATCGAAGCGGCCCGGGTCGACGGGGCCGGAATGCTGCGCACATTCGCCTACATTGGACTGCCGCTCGCCGTCCCGGCCTTCGCCGTTTCGATGATCTGGCAGTTCACCTCAGCGTGGAACGACTTCCTGTTCGGGGTCGTGCTCACGCGACAGGAATACAACCCCGTGACGGTCGCGCTCAACAACATCGCCGGGGCACAGACCGTGCCGTTCAACGAGGCCATGGCGAGCGCGTTCCTGGCGAGCATCCCGACGCTCGTGGTCTATCTGCTGCTGGGCCGCTTCTTCATGCGGGGACTGATGGCGGGAGCTCTAAAGGGCTAACGCGAGATGTAGTGGAAGATGACGTTGTGAACGTGGTGGCTCTTGTGGTCACCACGGAACTCCACCTCGTAAACGTGAGCGCCCACCTTGATGGCGATCGACCCGGTGGAGAAAAACGTTCCCGCCCACGACTTGTTGCTGACGACGCTCACGCTAGTGATCTTGTTGTAGGGGATGCTGGTGATGGCGACCTTCTTGCCGACGAAGGACTTGTCCTGAATGATCACCCGGCGGTCGGTTAGGCCGATGAAGCCGGTCCCGGTCCCGATGGCGTCGTAAACGGCGATGACCTTCTCACCGTCCAGCAGACCGCTCTTGATTTGGTTCAGCTGTTCCTTGCGGTCGTAAACAATCTCACTCACGCTCTCCTTGGTACCTGGGCCGCGCAACAATGGGCCAATGAGAGATGCCGTCATCGTGGCGACCGCGCGCACTCCCGTTGGCAAACGCAATGGCGGCTTGTCCGGCGTTCATCCCGTTGACCTGGGTTCTTTTGCGCTCAACGCGCTCGCCGTCGACCCGGCTCTGGTCGATGATGTGATTTTCGGCTGTGTCTCGCAATCTGGCGAGCAGTCCTGGAATGTGGGCCGCAATGTGGTGCTGGCCGCCGGGTGGCCGGTGACGATCCCCGGAACGACCCTGGACCGCCAGTGTGGCTCCTCGCAGCAGGCCATCCACTTCGCCGCCGCGTCGGTGGTCGCCGGGCACGCCGACCTGATCGTGGCCGGTGGCGTCGAGGCGATGAGCCGGGTACCGATGGGATCGTCAGCCGGGACGGCACAGCCTTACGGCCCCTTGGTTCGCGCCCGGTTCGCCGCGGAGGAGGGGTTTGACGCCGAGGCGCAGATCCCGTTCTCGCAGGGCGTCGGCGCCGAGATGATCGCTTCGCGGTGGGGCTTTACCCGGTCTCAGCTAGACGAATACGCCCTCGCGTCGCATGAGAAGGCTGCTGCCGCGTCGTTCGCTGACGAGATCACGCCCGTTGCCGGAGTTTCGGCCGACGAGGGCATCCGGCGCGACACGACCCTGGCCGCCCTCGGCGCTCTAAAGACACCGTTCAAGCAAGACGGTGTGGTCACGGCTGGATCGGCCTCGCAGATCTCAGATGGCGCGGCCGCCGTCGCGGTAACGACTTCTTCCTTCGCCGCTGAGCATGGGCTAACGCCCCTGGCCCGGATTCACACCGCCGTCGTCGCCGCGGACGATCCCGTCATCATGCTGACCGCCCCGATCCCGGCCACTTTTAAGGCGCTGCAACGCTCGGGTCTGTCCATTGACGACATCGGCGTGTACGAGGTGAACGAGGCCTTCGCGCCCGTGCCGCTAGCTTGGCTGGCCTCAACCGGCGCGCGTGCTGACCGGTTGAACCCGCGTGGGGGAGCGATCGCCCTGGGCCATCCGCTTGGTGCGACCGGTGCCCGGCTCATGACGTCGATGCTGCACTACCAACGCGACAACGGCATTCGCTATGGCCTGCAAACGATGTGTGAGGGTGGTGGCATGGCCAACGCCACCATCCTCGAGTTGCTCTAGCTCACGGGCACGGCTCGGTATAAGTGGTGTGGTACGCGGTATAAGCGCCCCAGTGATAGCTCGGGTCACCGGGACACTGGCTAAACGTCGAGCCGCCGACCAGGTTCGAGTAAGTCGCGTCGCTGAAGTACGCGACGTAGGTGATGACACCGCCCTGAACCTTTGTCTCCGCGTTCGCCGGCGCCGTGCCCATCGCGATGGTGAGCCCCACCGCAGCCGCTATTAATGCCAACCGTTTCATGAGTCCTCCACATATCCATAAACGTAAATGGAACGATACGGCTAGTGGACTGTGTTCGCTAGGGCCACAAAGCGGGATGATGGGTGCATGCGGATAGGGAACATGGAGATTCGGCCGCTCGGCGGCGCATGGGGTTGCCTGGCGATGGTCCTCATCTCGGTCCTGCTGTCAGTGCTGTGCACGGTCGGAGCCAACGTACTGATCCGCTAAGGTTCCCGCGGGCCACCGCGTAAGCGCTCAACCCGGTGCCCGCGCTAGACGGCACACCCGCTCGCCAAAGGGCCGCCTCAATGGCATCGATGCGCAGCCACGTCAGCTGGAGATGCCGCGCCACACGCTGGCTCAGCAGTGACTTGCCGATGCCGGGCAGACCGCCAAGACAATCAGCATCAAGCCGGGCGGGCGACGGTGATGACGGCTCCTTCATGGCGGGCCTGCTCGGCGGCGAACGTGGCCAGGTGCGAATTGAGCGTCTGCGCCGGACCGGACAGGATGTGGCTGCTATCGCCCGTGGCCACGGCGATCACGAAGGCTTCCATCAGCCCGAAGTCGCCGCCGCCATGGCCACCGGCCGCGTCGGCCCCGGCGGTCTTTGGCCGGTGTTCCGTGGCCGTCCTGGTCACGAAGTCGTGCACGGTCACGGTCTCGCCGTCGCACACCAGCTCACCGCGCGTGCCAAAGACCCGGGTGCGCCTGTGCCCACCGGTATTGAAGGCGTTCATCGTGAACGTCGCGCTGACCCCGCCGTCGAATTCCATCGCGACCACTTGGTGGTCAACGACATCGTTGTCGCACGCGTAAACGCAGCGCCCGTAAGGTCCTTCGCGCAGTGCCGCGGTCAGCGCCTCTTCCGTGAACACAGGCGTGACAACCGAAAGCGGCCAGCGGTGCTCGCCCGCGTGGAGGCGGCCGAAGTAAAGGCGCGGGGCCGAGTAGGGGCAGTCTGGTTCAACCGAACAATCAAGACAGCGGTCAGCCGCACCGTCGGGCCGGTTCTCCGGGCGGAAATGCCGCAGACCGCCAAAGCTCGACACCCTAGCGATGTCACGGCCCACGATGTGCTGAAGCCAGTCGATGTCATGGCACGACTTGGCCAGCAGCATGAAGCTCGACAAATCCTCACGGCGCCAGTTTCCGCGCACGAACGAATGCGCCTGGTGCCAGAAACCGACCGGCTCGTGGTGCTGCACCGAGACGACCTCGCCGATCGCGCCACCATCAACAAGCTCTTTAACCAACTGGGTGTACGGCGAGTAGCGCAGCACGTGGCACACCGCGAGCATCACGCCGGCCTCGTTCACGGCGTCGACGATGCGCACACAGTCCTCGGGCGACGGTGCTAGCGGTTTCTCTAGCAAGATGTCATAGCCACGGGCCGCGGCCGCTATGGCCGGGCCAGCGTGATCCTTGTCCTGGGTGGCGATGATGACCGCGTCGATCCCGAGATCCGCGGCGAGCAGCTCCTCCCAACCGGAGAAGGCCGCATCCGGGCTGATGCCGTGGGCGGTAGCGAACCTTTCCCGGCGTTCGGCGTCAGGCTCGGCGACGGCCGCGAACTCGATCCGGCCGGGATTGCCAAACGCCCACCGGGCGTAAGAGTTCCCCCGATCACCCGCGCCGATCAGCGCTAGACGCACGACACCCACCAGGCCACCTCTGCTCTCACGACGTTCTGGCCACTATAGGTAACCGTTTACCATGAGGCAACCGCAGGTCACTATCCATATAGGACCCGCGGCTGGTGTCAGGCGAAGGTGAAGCCGCCCGGACGGCGGTTGCGCGACGCGAGGAGCCCCGCGATCGTGGCGATGGCGATCTCAGCCGGAGTTTGCGAGCCGATATTCAGGCCGATCGGGCGCTGGATGCGGTTAATGGCGTAGTCAGGGACGTTGCGTGCGCGTAACGCCTCAATGTGCGGGGCGGTATGCCGGACGCTGCCCATGACACCGATCCACCGCGACGGCAACCGCAACAGGGCGTCGAGGGTCGCGCCGAGCTCGGGCCGGTCGTGGTCGGTCACCACGATGTCGGTATGTATGTCGACGAAGTCATCGCGGGGGGCCGTGGCGACGTCATCGGCGTTGCGCCACTCGGCGAACGCGAGCCGCCCGGAATCGGGTTCCAAAAGTACCGTTTTGAAGCCAAGATCCCGTCCAAAATGGAGCAGGTAATCGCTCACCGGTGAGATAAAAACGCTGACCAGGGTGCGGGGCTCAGCATTGGGGGGCAATTGCCCGTGTGCCATCGCGCAGGCCGGATCGCCTGAAAGATGGGAGTGCGCCATGGCGAATACTCTGCCATGAAACGAGCCTTTTTCGCGACGTTTCGTTGACGGCCGCAATATCGGCACCCAGTATGAGTGGATGGTTGATTCAGCAGCTCTGGCCGGGTTCGCCGGTCTGCTCGCGGATCAGACGCGAGCGGCCATGTGCCTGGCGCTGCTCAACGGCAAGCCCTGGACCATGGGCCAGCTGGCCAAACACGCTGGCGTGGCACCCTCAACGGCCAGCGCCCACCTCACTTTGCTCGTGGCCGGCGGCATGCTCGCCGACGAACACAAGGGCCGGCACAGATATCTGCGGTTAGCCGACCGCAAGATGGCTGGCCTGCTCGAAGACATCCTGTCGCATATCGATTCCGTCGAGCCCAAGGCCGCGATGGCCCGGGCCCGCACCTGCTATGACCACATCGGTGGGGAATTAGGCGTAGCCATCTCCGACGCGATGCTGCGCCAGAAACTCATCGTGGACTCGGGCTTCGCCCTCACCAAAGACGGCCTGGCCTGGCTCGAACAGGTCGGCGTCGACGTGGCCGCCCTGCAGGCCACCCGCCGCACCCTGGCCAGACCGTGTCTGGATTGGACAGAGCGGAGGTTCCACCTAGCCGGGGCGGCAGGGGCGGCGCTGTGCCGGACCGCCTTTGACAGCGGCTGGATCGAACGAACCAAGTCCGAACGCGCCCTGCGCCTAACCCCCGCCGGGACTGCCGCCTTCGCCGGCCTGCTCGGCGTCACCCCCGAATCGCTGTCCTAACGACAGGCCGCGAAGGTTTACGCGGAGCGGAGGATTTCCGCCGCAGGCAGGATGGTGCTGGCGGCTGCCGTCAGGCCGGTCGCTCGCAGGTGCTTTTCGACCAGGTGCAGGCCCACCGGGTACCCAGCGAAAGGTGGTAGGCCTTTGGGTTGTTGGCCGAAGCGAATGGCGGCGTCGTCGCCGAGCACGTAAGCGGGTGTGTTCTGCATCCCGGTCACGCCGAGGTCGGCGGTGATGCGCGCCAGCGCGCCAGCGAAGGCATCAGCTGAAAGTGAACGGCCCCAAGGACCGCGAGCCTCAGCACCGTAGAGTTCCTCGACGAATGCCTCCGCAAGCCCTTCCGTGACAACGTGTTCGCCAACCGTCACGGTCATCGGGTTCCACGCGACGTTGTGGTAACGCACCTGGTGGTGGAACTCGTGCACGGCGCAGTAGGCGAGTTTGCCGATGACCTCATCGCTCGGCCAGCCGATGAGGTAGAGCCAGCCGGGCATCCCGCCCATGCCGTAATATCCGCCGGTGCTCGCCAGATGCGGGTCGCCGGGATCGCCGAGCATGAACAGCACCCGCAACGATTCTGGGCCTGTGATGCCCGGCACCGAGGCTGAAAGGTGTTGCCACGCTTGGTCTAGCGCGTGTGCGATCTGACCGCGGACATCAGCGGCGACGAGGCGCTCCAGCGCGCGAAGGTAGCGATCGTCGTCACGGTCGACCCGGCAGCCGCCGCCAAAGTGGTGCAGCTCAACAATATCGCCCTGCATGGGCACATGTGCATACATGGGTGCGAGCAGGTCGCGAAGCGCGGCGGGACGTTCACTCAACGGCCGCCGCATCAGCGCGGACAGTTCAGCGAACGTGTCGATAACGTCAATTTCCATGTGGCCCAAGCTAAAACCTCCCGCTACGGGAGGGTCAAACAAATGAGATGCCCAGCACGGCCCTCATCCGGGATCATCAACGGATGCGCACGCATGAGCTGCCCTTCAACGCCGTCATCGACGACTCTGACACGCCTCACGATGTCATCGATGCGCTGATTCTGGCTGCCTTCACCACGGGCGAGCAGCCCTACGCGCACACCGCCCGGCTGTCTAAGGTGCTCAAGGACGCTCCGCTGCGCCCCAAGACCGGGGAGGTCACACGAGTCGCGACCAACAAGAACCACCGCGCACACCTCGTGATGGGCGATGGCTGGACCCTGCGCGCTGTGCGCTGGGAAGGCAACACCGCTGAGGTGACGGTCACGGCGACCAGCGATGAGCTGGCCACGCGGATTCTGCTGGAAGCCACACGCGACGCCAAGGACAAGCGCAAGGAGCCCAAAGACCATGTGTCCATGGGGTTCTGGCATCTGAGCGGACACGGCCCACGCCGTCAAAACCGCCGCATCACCACGCCCGACTGGCAGCTCATCCGCCGCAACTACCACGCGCCAGTCGCGTCCACTTTCGACAAACTCATGACCCTCAGGCCCGAAACGCTTCCGGGCCGGATCCTTCTGCTGCACGGGCCGCCCGGCACCGGCAAGACCACGGCGCTGCGGGCGCTGGCTCAGGCGTGGAGCGATTGGTGCCAGGTCGACTGCATTCTTGACCCCGAAAACCTCTTTTCCAACAGTGGGTACTTGATGGCCGTCGCCATGGGAGATGAGGAAAGCAAACGCAAGTGGTGTCTGCTGATCATCGAGGATTGCGATGAGCTGATCTCACCGTTGGCCAAACAGGCCAGCGGTCAGGCATTGTCCCGTTTGCTGAACCTCACCGACGGGCTGCTCGCGCAAGGACGCAACGTGCTCATCGGCCTGACGACCAACGAGCCGGTGTCCCGCCTGCACCCAGCGGTCGTCCGGCCGGGGCGTTGCCTGGCGCAAGTTGAGGTCGGCGCACTGTCCTATGCGGAATCCGTCGCATGGCTGGGCACGCCGTTGGGCGTGCGCGACGGTGGCGGGACGCTCGCGGAACTCTATGCGCTGAAGAACGGTTCGGCGGACTTGACGCATCAGGCCGCGGAACCGCCGACGGGGCTATATCTGTAGCACCGGTTTGATCGCGTCGAGGACCGGCAGACTGTCCAGTTCGGAGGGCTTTACCCAGGTGGGGGACAGGACCGCGCCGTCAGGCTCGGGACGCAACTCACCTGAGGTGACGCTCACGGCGTACACGATGAAAATGCCGTGGAAGTCAATGCCACCGGGCAGGTGGCGATAGTCGGAGCCGACGTGCAGGAGCTGGCCGGTCTCGACGGTTAGCCCGGTTTGCTCGCTGAAGGCCCGCGTGACCGCCTCGCGTGGGTCTTCGCCATGTTCGATGCCCCCACCGGGAACCGTCCACTTGCCGGCGTCGCCGTAGGCGCTGCGGCCAATGTGGACAAGCAGGAGCGCGTCTCCGTCGCGGGCCAGGCCGCAGGCGGAGACTCGCTGAACTTGTCTAGTCAACGTCACGGTGCTGAGGCCTGCCGTTCATTCTGACCCGCTGTCCTAACCCGTATGTTGCCAAGTATGTTGCCAAAGATACGCATCGCGGCGCTAGCCGCACTGGCATTGACCGCTCCGTTGCTGGTCATCCCGAGTGTCGCGGCAGGTGCGGCCGCGCCGGTGAAGAAGGTCCTCGTCGTTGGCATGGACGGTCTTAACTGGGCCAAGGTCATTGAGGCCAGTGCGCCCACTTTGGACGGTTTGGCTGCGAATGGAACGCTTGGGCAGAGTTTGCTCTACTGCGGCACGGTCGCTGCTTCCTCCAGCGGTCCGGGCTGGTCAACCATCGCTACGGGGACGTGGCCCGACAAGCACGGGGTCCGCGACAACACGTTCAGCGGCAAGCAATATGGAACGTACCCCGACTTCCTGACCCGTCTTGAGCAGGTGAACTCCTCGCTGTCGACGCTGTCCATCCTGGACTGGAAGCCACTGCACGCTCAGGGGACGTTCGGTGCCGGGGTGGACTCGCGGATCACCTATGACGGTGACGCCAACGGCTACGTGGGCGAAGACGTCAAAGTCACCAACGACGCCGTTTCCCGCTTGCGTGACACCAATGTGGACGCGGCGTTCGTCTACCTGGGTAACACTGACGTCGTGGCACACGCCAGTGGCACCGGTTCCGCTTACATCAACGCCATCAACAAGCAGGACCAGCAGCTCAAGCAGATGCTCGACGCGGTCGCCGCCCGGCCAGGTTATGCCAACGAAGACTGGCTGATCGTCGTCACCACCGACCACGGGCACGCCGTGCCGGGCGGTGGCCACGGCGGCTGTGGCATGGACGAGCGGCGGACGTGGATTCTCAGCAACAAGGGCGGCGGCATCAGCCCCATCGACACCCGCCTAGTCGATGTCGCCCCAACGGTTTTCTCGCATCTCGGGGTGAGCGTTGACCCGTCGTGGAATCTGGATGGCAAGCCGGTGAACGTCCGCTCGTCGGATCCCTTCGACGCCTTGCCATTGCAGTCGCGGGTGCACGAGACCGGCATTGCGTCATCGGTGCTCGGCTGGACCCCTAACGGCCCGTCGGGCTGGAGCGTGCTGAGAAACGCCATGCCAAGCGGTGGCGTGACCGAATGGCGCGGGTGGTCTTTTAGCAATGAGGAGTTCTGGACGCGTACGCAATCGTCGCAGAATCGCGAGAATGGCTTGCGGACACGGGGAATTTTCGCCGTCGCCGATTCCGATGAGTTCGCTGACCGGTCCGGCGGAACGTCTTTCGACTCCACTTTGGTCAGTCCCGCGTTCACGGTCTCGGGTGGCGCCTACACGTTGCGTTACGTCACGCACTATCTGCAGGAGGGCAGCCAGACCGGTGACGTGCTGGTGTCCTACAACGGCGGTGCTGACGTGCTCGTGAAGCGCTACAGCGCGGATGCCCGCGCGAAGGTCGAAGCCTTGTCGCTGACGGCACCGGCTGGCACGACGTCGGTTCGCGTGAAGTTCCGTTATTACAACGCTTCCAACAACTGGTACTGGGTTATCGACGATCTGCGGATCAGCTAACCGCCCTGTGGGCGGCCCTTTCGCCGGGGCCGCCCCTCACCCGGCTTTGATGACGGCGGCGATGTGCCTTAGCCCAGCGGCGAAATCCTTGGCGCTGGGCGCTCCCGCCGGGTCGACGAGCCACTGGTTGTAGACGCCCGGGATGATCGCCGAAAGGATCGCGCCCACGGTCCGTTTCGTCGTGACATCGATGTCCTCGGTGTCGAGGAAGATCTGGGCTAAGCCTTCCCGGCCGAGATCGGTCGCCTGAGCCAGTTGCTCCTTGAGTGCCGAGTCGCGTTCGGCGTGCATGGAGATCTCGAAACTCGCCTTCCACAGGTTGGGCTGGCTCTCGAATGACCTGATCAGCCCGGCGATCATCGCCTCGAAGCGCGACGCCGGATCCTGCTGATGCGCGATCGTGAGCGCGTGGGCGACCTCGTCGCCCCATTCTCCAATGGCTTCGACCATCGCCTGGGTCAGCAGAGCGTCCTTGGAGCCGAAGTGATAGCCGATCGAGGCGAGGTTCGTGCCGGAAGCGGCCACGATGTCGCGTGCCGTCGTCCGGGCGTAGCCACGCTCGAGCAGGCACTTCTTGGCCCCTTCGAGCAGTTGTTCGCGATGTCCCACGAGGAGATCATATACACGTACGTTCTATACAGATGTATTAAACACTTGTATAGTTCCCCGCATGATTTCCGTTCATGGGCTGACGAAGTCCTTTGGCTCGGTTCCCGCGTTAGCGGGCATCGACCTAGAAGTGCCCGCTGGGCAGGTCTTCGCCCTTCTCGGCCATAACGGCGCGGGGAAGACGACGCTGGTGCGCATCCTGTCCACCTTGCTACTGCCAACTTCCGGCACGGCGTCAGTCGCGGGGCATGACGTGGTGCGCTCACCACGCGCCGTGCGCAAGGCCATTAGCTTGACCGGGCAGTATGCCGCCGTTGACGAACTGCTCACGGGCGCGGAGAACCTGCGCATGATGGCCCGCCTGTGGCGGGTGAAAGTCGAGGTGCCGTCAGTGTTGGCGCGCTTTGACCTCGCCGATGCTGGCAACAGGCAAGTCAAAACCTATTCCGGGGGTATGCGCAGACGACTCGACTTGGCGATCAGCTTGCTGGCACGGCCGTCGGTGCTGTTCCTTGACGAACCGACCACAGGGCTGGATCCGCTTGGGCGGGCAGGGGTTTGGGAGATGGTGTCCACATTGGCCGCTGACGGTGTGACGATTTTCCTGACGACGCAATACCTTGAGGAAGCCGACCGGCTCGCCTCGCACGTCGCCGTGATGGATCACGGGAAGATCATCGCCTCGGGGACACCAGCATCGCTGAAGTCCCGTGTCGCGGGCGGGCATCTGTCTCTGACGTTCACTTCACCCGCCGCGCTCGCAGCGGCGGCGTCATTGCTGCCTTCCGCCGTCGCTTCGGCCGATGACCTGACGCTTCAAGTGGCCACGGATGGCAGCTTCGATGAGGTGCGCCGAATTGTTAATCAGGTGGATGGCGTCGCGGAGGTTTCCTTGAGCAAGCCCACTTTGGACGATGTATTCCTGCAACTCACCGGCACGGGGAGACTGTCATGACCGACGCATTGGTGATGTCCGGCCGCAGTTTGCGGCACCTCACCCGATCGCTGGATGCCTTGCTGCTCAGCGTGATCCTGCCGGTCACCATCCTGCTGATGTTCGTTTACGTCTTCGGCGGGGCGATCACCACGGGCACGGCTTACATCAATTACGTCGTCCCCGGCATTCTGTTGCTATGCGGGGGATATGGCGCCGCGCAGACCTCGCTTGGCGTCGCTAACGACATGCAAACCGGTGTCATTGACCGGTTCCGGTCCATGCCGATCAACGGCGCGAGTGTGCTGACCGGTCACGTGGTGGCCGGGGTCGTACGCAACTTCCTGCCGACCGCGCTCGTCGCCGGCCTGGCCGTGCTGATGGGCTTCCGCCCGGCGGGTGGCTTGGCACAGTGGGCCGGTGCCGTGGGCGTGCTCATGCTTTACATGACCGCGATCGCGTGGCTGTCCGTCTGCTTTGGACTGATCGCCAAGAGCACGGAAGGGGCGGGGGCGTTTCCGTTCTTCATCCTCTTCCTGCCTTACGTGAGCAGTGCTTTCGTGCCCACGTCGACGATGCCGTCAGGGTTGCAGTGGTTCGCCGAGCATCAGCCCGTCACGCCGATCATCGAAACCGTGCGCGGACTGCTGATGGGCACGCCACTGGGCAACTCAGCCTGGCTCGCAGTCGCATGGAGTCTGGGGATCCTGCTCGTGGGCTATGCCTTGGCCCGCACGCTGTTTCGCCGCGGCGCTTCTCGCTAGCGGTCCGCTAAGCCCGCCGCTGTTGAGCCCGCCGCGCAAGGCACGCGGCGGGCTTCCTTAACGGATCAGCTCGCCCGCCGGTACTGAGCGGGGGAGCCAGACGTGGCACCGTCTTCGAAGGCGCCAGCCGTGCCGCGGTTGATGTGCCAGGAGGTCAGCGTGCTGACCGTCGCGTTGGCGTTGGCACGATCGGAGACCACCCGCAACTTCGTGGTCCAGCGCTGCGGCGTGACCTCGTAGAGGTCGTAGCCGTAACGGTTACCTTCGAAATACTGCAAGTGCGGGTTGGCCGAGCCCATGATGGGACCGTTCGTGGCGTTCCACGACGCGGAGTAGGCGCTCGATGTGGCGGAGTGCGCCACGAACTCCGTGCCGAACTTCGGCGAGGACAGGTTGTCGAAGTCGGGGCGGATGTCCTGAATGAACGCGCTGTGCCAGTCGCCCGTGATGACGACGAAGTCCTGGAGGCCAGCGTTGTAAGCACTGGTGAGCAAGGACTTTCGCTCGTTGAGAAAGCCGTCCCACTGGTCGGTGAACATGTAGGAGCCGCCGGGTGAGCCGCGCAGTTGCGAAAGCATGATGGAGTTCACCCAGCAGTGCCAGCCGCCATTGCGTGATGTCACCGTGTTCAGCAGCCAATCTCGTTGGCGCGCACCAAGAATCGTGCCGTCGCTCAAGTTCTGGTCCGAGCGGTACTGCCGCAGATCCAAGACGACCAGTTCAAGCAGGTCACCCCACTGGCGGTAGCGGAACAGCTGTGGGTCGGGCAGCGCCGTGTCGCCTTCGAGGCCGAGCGGCATGTGTTCATACCAGGCTTGGTAGGCGGCCGAACGGCGCTGAACGAACGTCGCCGAACCCGTTGAGCCGGAGTAGTCGTTGACGACCTCGTGATCGTCCCAGGTGAGGAACCACGGGTGCGCCGCGTGCGCGTCGCGCAGGAGAGCGTCGCCCTTATACAGAGCCGAAAGCTTGCGGTAGTCGCTCAGCGTATACGCCGTGCCCAGCTCAGAACCCTCGTATGTGTAGTCGCCAAGGTGCACCACGAAGTCGAGGTTGCTGTCCTGGGCGATGTCACGCATACCGGCGTATTCGCCGGACTGGTAGTTCTGGCAGTTCAGTGAGGCGAACCGGACTTGGCTGATGCTGCCCACCGGAGCGGTCTTCGTCCGGCCGGTACGCGACGTGACGCCCATGGCGGAGAAGCGATACCAGTAGCGCTGTCCCGGGGACAGTCCGTTGACGAGCACGTGGACGCTGTGTCCAAGAAGGACAGACGCCGCCACCGAACCCGTGGCGACCACGTTGGTCATGCCCGCGTCCGTGGCCACCGCCCAGTCCACTTGCACAATGTCGGGCAGCGGCTGGACATCAGCCAGCGGCGACGGAGCCAGCCGCGTCCACAGGACGACACTGTTCGGCAGCGGATCACCGGAGCCCACGCCGAGCGTAAACGGCGACGGATCCCATGTGGCGCCAAGGGCCTGGGCCGCGGCATGAGCCTGCGCCGGGCTCAAATGACGCATGAGTGGCCAGGCGGCGGTGAAGCCACCCGCCGCCGCGGCGGCACGCAAGAGGTTGCGCCGGCTGATCGTCATCACATGCTCCCCGGGGTCAGGGCGAGCGAAAGCGCATCGGCGTAACCGTCGTTGGCGTTGCCGCCAGCGCGAATGAACAACACCTCAGCGCGGGCCGAGCGGCTGCCCACGGGCACGAACCCGGTGGCCGATCGCAGGAACAGCCCGGTGGCGTTGCCGCGGTCAGTCGCGGTGACGGGTCCAAGGACGACGGTGCTCAAGGTTTGCCCACTCGCGTTGAGGAACGTGACGGTGAACTGGGCGCGGTCGTTTTGCGAGGTCCACCCGCCGAGCCAGGCTTCCAGGTCATAACGGGTCGTGCCGGTGTCGATCCCGGCCGGGTTGGGCAGCGTGACCGTCTGCGTCATGCGGCTGCGTGCCACGGTGCCACCGGCGAAGAACCGTGCACCGCGGTTTCCTGGGCCGGGGCCGGTGCTCGTTGGGTACCCACTGGTGTCGTAAAGGATCGCGGCTGGCGCACCCTCGGCCGTGACCCAGCCGGTGAGCCCGTTTTCGGCACCCGGATTGGTGAGCAGATTGGTGCCCGGGACGCTGACGCTCAGCGAGATCGAGTCGGCGTAGCCGTCGTTGGAGGTCCCGCCGGTGCGGGTGAAAAGCAGCAGGACGCGCGCCGACCGGCTTCCCGGAGGCACTGTCCCGTTAGCTGTCCGCAGATACAGACCGGTGTTGTTGCCGCGCTCCGACGCCGTGACCGGGCCGAGCACGACCACCCCAAGGGGAAGTTGCGCGCTGTCAAGGAATTCGACCGATAGCCGCACGCCATCGTCCTGCGCGGCATAGCCGCCAAGCCAGCCGCTAAACGAGAAACGCGCTCGTCCCGCGTCCACATCGGACAGCAGGGGTAACGCGATGGTTTGCTGTAGCCGGGTGCGCGCTACGCTCCCGCCGCCGAAGAAACTGGTGCCACGGTCAGTGGGCCCGGGGCCGGTGCTGGTGGGGTAGCCACTCGCGCCGTAGGTGATGACGGCGGCTTGGCCTTCCAATGTGGTCCAGCCATTGAGGCCGCTTTCCGCGCCTGGGTTCGTGATCAGATTGCCGCTCACGCCCGGCAGCCTTCTGTGCGCAGGTGACCGTCACGTGAACGAAAGGCTATGGCGGAGGCAAGTCGTGGCGGCCGGCGAGGAACTCCTGTAGCCAGATCTTGGCCTTGATAACCGGCCGCCGATAGCGGTTCTCCCGCAGCTCCGCCCGGGCTAGCTTGCGCGGCTTGTTCTTGTATCGCCAGCGGGCCCACGGAGACCCGGGCCGTCCTAATCGACATGCCCCAATATAAAGGAACAGCGGGACGAATAGCCCGAGCAATCCGGTCCAGATCTTGCCTTTGAGAAGGGTGATGACGGCCAGTACTAAGTGGAACGCCCCGATACCGGCTCCGAGCAGCCACGGAGCGCCCTCTTCGCGCGCGAGCAGAACGTCATCGACGGCGACGGGCTTGAGTCCCAGCACGAGCAAACCCGTCAGGGCCACCGCCACGAAGACCGCGTCAATGGAGGTGCGGCCGCGTTCCTGCCAGTAGACGTCGTCGAGATGCAAGATGAGCGCGAACTCGTCGAGCACCAGAGCCGAGCCAATGCCGAAGATCGCGGCGCAAACCGACCGCGTCACCACCTCTTCGCCAGTGATGGCTAGCCCGGCGATGCCACCAGTGAGCATGAAGATGACACCGAACACGACGTGATGAATGTGCATCCCGCCCGGCTTCACATTGCCCGGCCACCACTTCACCTGAGCCCGGATCATCCGCACCGAAAGCCGGATGAACAGGAAGCCCACGACCACGCCCAGGAAGAACCAGAACAAGGGCAGGCGGCCAGATTCATCGAGATGCCTGAACCAACCTGCGCCCACATCTAGAAAATAGTCCGGCAGCTGCGAGTTTTATGGCAATATGCCCGTTATGCGTAGAGTAGCGGCTGGATTACTTTGTGTGTCGTTGCTGGCGGGCTGTGCCGAAACGATGAAGGCACCCGAGCCACCCGCCGCCCCGCAAGTAGAGCAGCCACCGGTAAAGATGCCCAACGACCTGCTGGCCGGGATGCCGGACTACCCGGACCGCAAGAACATCTATGCGGCAGCCGGGCCGAACATGCTTCGCGATGACGTCAAAGGCGACCGCGAGCTTGTCTACGTCCCGAACACCAACAGCGACCGTGTTCATGTGATCGACCCGAACACGATGCAGGTGATCGACGAATTCTACGGCGGGCCGGAACCACAGCACGTCGTCCCGTCCTATGACATGAGAACCCTTTACGTCACGTCCAGCCGCATCCCCGGTGGTGCTGTGCTTCCCATCGATCCGGTCACGGGCAAGCCGGGCCAGATCATGGACATCGAGGACGTGTACAACCTCTACTTCACCCCCGACGGGCAGTTCGCCATCGTGGTCGCAGAGGCATATCAGCGGCTCGACTTCTATGACCCCAAGACGTGGCAACGCGTGAAGAGCAGCGAATTCCCCGACTGCGAAGGCATCAACCACATGGACTTCACGCTCGACGGGAAGACCATGCTCGCCAGCTGCGAGTTCGACAACCGGATGATCGCGATCGACGTCGCTTCTGGACAGCAGTTGCGGCTGTTCGAACTTGACGTCGTTTCCAACGGCATGCCACAGGACACCCGGCTCGTGCCAGACGGTTCGGTTTTCCTCGTCGCCGACATGCACGCCGACGGTGTGTACGTCTTCGACTCCCAGGCGACGCAGCGCATCGGTTATATCCCGACAGGCAAAGGCGCGCATGGCATTTACTTCAGCCGGGACGCGAAAGTCGCTTACATCTCCAACCGCGGCGAAGGTTCCGTGACCGTGCTCGACCTGTCCACGCTGACGCCCATAGAGAAGTGGACAATCCCCGGCGGCGGCAGCCCCGATATGGGTGGAGTGTCAGCCGACGGCAAAACGCTGTGGCTCACTGGTCGTTATCACGGCGAGGTGTATGCCTTCGACACCACTTCTGGCGAGCTGAAAGGACGCATCCCGGTCGGCGCCGGCCCGCACGGCCTCATCGTCTGGCCGCAGCCGGGGAGGTATTCGCTCGGCCATACGGGAAACATTCGATGAGAATTCTTGTAGCGGGACTCGCGTTAGGGCTGACCGCCTGCGGGACGGTGGCAACGTCAACAGCCGTCTCGGAGACGGCGGCTTCGCCCACCCCCGCGCCGGTCACCTCCTTCACCGTGGTCGCCACGGGCGATTTCATCTCACAGCCGCAGCTGTCAGAGCAGGCCGTCGCCGAAGGCGGGTTCGGCCGTGTGCTGCAAGCCTTGCGCCCCATGGTTTCCGCGGCCGACATCGCCATCTGCCACATGGAGACGCCATTCGCCGCGCCAGGCGACGAGTGGACCGGGTATCCCATCTTCAACGCCCCGCCGGTGCTCGCGGACACCTCAGCGGAGCTGGGTTACGACAGCTGCTCGACGGCGTCCAACCACGTCATTGACTACGGGTGGGACGGGCTCGTGCGTACCCTCGATGGCCTTGACCGCGTCGGCATCCGGCACGCCGGGTCCGCGCGGACGGCCGAGGAAGCCGCCACCCCAACAATCCTCAACCATCAGGGGGTACGCGTAGGGCACTTGTCCTACACGTTTAGCTTCAACGGGATGGAACTCCCGCCCGGCAAACCGTGGGCGTCCAACCTCATTGACACACAAGCGATTCTGGGCGAGGCACAGCGTGCCAAAGCCGCGGGAGCCGAGGTTGTCGTGCTGAGCCTGCACTGGGGCACGGAATACATGAACGAGGCCGACTACGGTCAGACCGGTCTGGCACAGGAGCTGCTCGCCTCGCCCGACATCGATCTCATCGTCGGGACGCACGCGCACGTAGTGCAGCCGCTAGAAAGGATTGGCAGTAAGTGGGTCGCCTACGGGATGGGCAACGTGATGGTGCGTTTCCCTGACGGTTCGCCGGAAAACACACAGGACGCCTACACGGCCCGCTACACCTTCAGCCGTGGTGAGCCGGGGAAATGGGAAGTGTCCAAGGTGGAGGTCGCTCCCATGTGGATGGAGTATTACCCGTCGGGCCGTGTCGTTGACCTGACCACTGAACTGGCCCGCCCGGATCTGTCCAGTGGACAGCGCGACACCTATCAGCGCGCCTATGACCGCATCGTCGCGTGGGCAGGGGCCATGGGAGCACCGATCGAGTTCGTCTCCGCACACCACCGGCACGGCTCATGAAGGAACAGCTCCGTCGCATGTGGACGGATATGCAAACGGCGTTCTGGCAGCTGCTGTTTATCGTCACCCGGCGGCTGGCCGTGATTGTCGCTCACGGCATGCGGCTAGCCTCCGAAGTGCACGACGGCTTCACGTCGCTTCGCCGTGCCGTGATCGGGTCTGTCCCAGGTGTCCGGAACCGAATCGCCGCTCGCGTTTGCGTGGCACGTTCGCTGGCCGAGGCCGCGGTCCCGGAAGTAAAAGCCCGGATCGCCGCCGCGGTCCCGGAGGCCATGGCGCGGATCGCCGCCGCGAAGGACCTCGTGGCAGACGTGAAAGCCGACGCCAAAGCCACGTGGGCACAACGTCAAGCCGAGCTGCGCGCCGCCGAAACAACACCGCCGTCGCCGCAACGCACCGAAACCTGGCCCTGGCACGAAGAACCCACACCCGCCGCGCCCGCCGGCCAGCGCTCTCCCGCATCCGCACCGCCCGATGGCCCGCTCCCTTCGCCCGGCAAGCTCCGTGCACGGCTCGCCGCTATCGCTGCTACGTTCCGCGCTCGGGTCGCCGCTGTTGATGCCACGTTCAGCGTGACCGTCGCCAATATGCGGGTCGCGGCGCGGGAGGTGCGGGTCGCGGCGCGGGCACTCGCCGAACCGCGAACGCCTGCCGGGCACCAGTTTCAGCAGCGGCTTGATGTCGCCTGGGCTAGGGCGAAGCAGGTTTCACGGTTAGCCGCCGAAGGTTTCCTTGCCCTGGCGGCGACCTGGCTGCCGAAGTTCGGGCAGTGGGGGAGACAGGCTTGGCAGCGGTCCAGCGAAACCCGTGCCAAGGTGAGCGTCCTTTTTGGAGGGTGGCAGTTTTTGCGCGGCATCAAGCCGGTCGCTATCGGGGCGGGCGTTGTCGCCGTCGTACTAGGAATTGGTTTTGGTGTCGCGCATCTAAGCCAGGAGCAGATTCCCGTTGCCGCGCCAGCGGATCCGGTGCCCAGCCCGACCCGGGCGGCACCGCTCGCGCCGCCGCCGTTGGTAATCGCGCCGAACGTGACGCAGAGAGTGTTGCCACTGAGCCGGTTCAACCCGATCACGGGTCCCGACCGGCCGCCGTTGCCTGAAGACGCCAATGGCCCGCATGGAAGCCTGCGGACCACTGGCACCTATGAAGTCGCTTTGACCCTTGATGATGGGCCTGATCCCCGGTGGACGCCCGACGTGCTGGAAACGTTGCGGCAGTACCGGGTTAAGGCCACGTTCTGTGTCATCGGGGTAAACGTCGTTGAATTCCCCGAGCTCGTCCGTGAGATCGCTGCCGACGGCCACACGCTGTGCAATCACAGCTGGGCACACGACACCAGTCTGGGAAACCGTTCCTACGCCACGATCGTCGCCGATATGCAGCGCACGAACGATGCCATCCGGGCGGCAGCGCCGCGCGCCCGGATCTCCTACTTCCGCCACCCTGGCGGAAACTGGACCGCCAACGCGGTGCGGGCTGCCCGCAGCCTGGGCATGACTTCACTGCACTGGGACGTCGATCCCAGAGACTGGCTGCGGCCGGGGGCCCGCGCAATTTCATCGATGGTGACGAGCAGTGCCGTCCCCGGCTCTATCGTCCTCATGCACGATGGCGGAGGCGATCGCCGGGGATCAGCCGAGGCACTGCGGTCGATCCTGCCGAACCTGTTACCGCGTTTTCCGTTGGTGGCCTTGCCGCCAGGGGTAGATCCCCCGAAGCTTTACGGCATTCACCTTCCGGTCCACGCGGGACAGGAGTAGCGCTAGCTACTGCAGGGCGTCGACCACGGTCGTCGCGCGGTCCTCGTGCTTGGCGTAGTGGTCTGGGAAAGCCGAGACCTGCACCGACTGAGCGGCGACGGTCAGCGGCAGGTTCTCCCAGCCGGGCACCTGAACGAGGGCCTTGAGGAACGCCTTGGTCGCGTATTCCGGCTTGAGCAGGTTCTCAACCGTGCCCCAGCCCGACTGCGGCCGCTGCTGGAACAAGCCGACCGAGTCGTGGTCCGAGCCTTCGCCCTCATTGGTGTACCGGTAGGACTCCGGGTAGACCGTGCTGGCCAGGTTCCGCAACTGGCTTTCCTGCATCGCGGTGGCGATCGCGATGACCTGAGCGCGCTTGCCCAGACCCATCGACTTCGCCGTCTCGACGATCTTCTTGGCGTTGTTCATCTGTGTTTGGTCGAGGCCAGCCACAGGCGCTGGTTCGGCCGGTGGGGCCGGCTTCTCCTCTGCCTTGGGGGCTTCTGCCTGCTTCTCCAAGACCGGTTCGGCCGCGCCGAAGTCGGTGATCATCGGCCGGTTGGCCAACGAGCGAGTCGCAGCGACATCAGCCTCGGTACGCTGAGTGTCGGTTACTGCCACTGCGGTGACGTTGCCGTCACTGGCAAGTGGTTCGCCGGCGGTTGCGGTGGGACCGCCCTGTCCGGCGAGTGCGGCGAAACCAAGGAAGGCCGCGAGGCCCGCCGTGAACATGGTCCGACGCGAGTCGATGGATAGGTATGTCATGAAGGGGTGAGATTGGCGGGGGGCTCGATGGCGCCATTGCCGTCTCACGTGTGCTCCGTTGCCACGCATCGGTCGAGCCTGACAGCGTTTTCGCAGGTCGACCACCCTAAGACCGTGACCGGGGTCACTATTGAGCGCTATCGACCACTACTTTCGTGACCTGTCTGTAACTACTTTTGATCCGTCCCACATCCGGGAATTCGGACAAAATATGATTTCCGTGTGGTTGATGTATCTTTGGTGACCGGCTGGCTGCCAGCGGTACTGACCATCATTGGCGGTCTCATACTTCTGGCCCTGATCCTTTGGCCAGCCCAGTGGTCGTGGTGGTGGCGGGTCGTCCTGCTGGCCGTCTTCACGGCGGTTCTCATCCTCGCCGGGAACCTGCTCATCACCAAAGTCTGGCGCCCTTTTCCCGATCAGCTGCCCACCGATGTGCTCGTGTGGGCGGGACTCGGCCTCTTTGGCCTGGTTCTGGGGATCGCGCACTTCTTCGTGCCGGTGCGCCTGGTGTGCAAGTTCGCCGCCGCCTTGGCCGGTCTCGCCATCTTCATCACCATCGCTGGTACGCAGATAAACCGTTTCTACGGCCAATATCCCACCCTGGGAACGGCCCTCGGGCTGACCAGGCCCGAGCTGACCGACCTTTCCACGGTGGGCCAAGCACAGCTGCTCGTGTCCGTCCCAGAGGGCGCCTACGTGTCGGATGTGTGGCGGCCCACAGAACCGCTGCCGCCCAAAGGGACCATCTCGCGTGTCGACATCCCGCCGAGCGCGAGCGGGTTCACGGCACGGCCTGGATATGTCTACCTGCCCCCGGCGTACGCGCTGAAGAATCCCCGGCCCTTGCTGCCGGTGCTGGTGTTGCTGGCCGGCCAGCCCGGAAACGCCGATTCCTGGCTGATTTCGGGGCAGCTCGCCAAGATGATGGACCGTTACGCGGCCAGTCATCAAGGTCTGGCACCGATCGTGGTCATGGCGGACAACCTGGGCGCCAACTTCGCCAACCCGCTGTGCGTGGACTCCAAGCACGGCAACGCCGCGACCTATCTATCGGTGGATGTGCCCACGTGGATCACAGGAAATCTGCAGACCGCTGGCGGCGCCAAGCATTGGGCGATCGGCGGACTGTCCAACGGCGGCACCTGCGCGCTGCAAATGGCGACCCGTGCGCCTGAGGTCTATGGCCGGTTCCTTGATATCTCGGGAGAATACGAACCGGTCGACAGCTCGAAGGCGCAGACTATCGGCAAGTACTTCGATGGCAACGCTGACGCGTATAAAGAGGTCAGCCCGGTCGAAGTCATGAAGACGCGGCGGTTCCACGGCACGGCTGGGCGCATCGTGGTGGGCGAGGATGACCAGACCTATAACGTGCAGCTGCGCGAAGTACTCAAGATATGTGAGGCGGCTGGCATGGAAATGACGTTCCTGGAGCTGCCCGGCGGCCACACCTGGCAGGTCTGGGTGCCCGGGCTGGAACAGAGCCTCGGCTGGCTGGCCTCGCGCACCGGCCTGGCGCCGGAGTAGCCGTGGACATCAACCTTCTCGCCTGTACGCGGCATCATCTGACCTACGCCCCCGATGAGCCAGAGTTACGTGCGCACCTGCATGTCGAGACTCCCGCGGGCGAAGCGTGGCGGTGCTTGCGCTGCGGTGACTTCGTCCCCGGCGCGCCGCGCGCGAGCGGCCCGGCCGAAGAAGCGCCAGTTCCCTTGCGGGGCAAGCTTTTACGTGACGCGATCGTGCTGCGCCTGTTAGCGGTGGACCGCCTTCTCAAGGGCACGGTCGTGCTCCTGGTCGCCTATGGCGTGTTCCGCTATCGTGCGCATGCTGACGCTGTCCGCAGGGCGTTCGAGGCCGACTTGCCACTCCTGCAACCGTTAGCAGACCGTCTACATTGGAATCTTCAGGACTCATCGATCGTGCACGCGATCCGCGTCGTGCTGGAAACCCGTCCCGGCACACTCGGCTGGATCACCTTCTTTCTGGTGCTGTACAGCGTGATTTCGCTTACCGAAGGCGTCGGGCTGTGGCTGCTCAAGCGCTGGGGCGAATACGTCGCCGCGGTGGCTACGGCCTTCTTCATCCCGGTCGAAATCTTTGAACTCACGCACAAAGTCACGTGGCTGCGCATCGCGGCGCTCATCATCAATGTCGCCGCCGTGGCATTCCTGCTTTACCGCAAGCGGTTGTTCGGCATCAACGGCGGGCGTGCCGCGTACGAGGAGGAACAGCACCACGAGAGTCTGATGCAGGTCATCAAGAAGGCCGCGGGCTGAACCTCCCGCGGCCTTCCCGGACAGTTACCTATTGCTTGGGCTGAGACAGCCCGCCCAGCAGTTGCTTCAGAAGGTCATCGATGTCCAACTGAGGCGCGGCGCCAGCACCGGCGGCGGGCGCGGCCGGTTGCGGCATCGACCCATTCGGCGTGGCCGCGTTGACTACCTCGGGCAGCAGCGCCGCGAGGTCATCGGCCGCTTGCTCCGGTGGAAGACCCGCCTGCGCGGCGAGCTGGTCGAGCGTGCCCGCTCCAAGCGCTTCCTGGATCTGCTTACCGGAGACTTCCTGATTCGGGCCGCCCGCGACCCACGAGTTCACCTGGTCGCCAAGCCCGGACTGCTGCAACTGGCTGACCAGCCCTTGCAGGTTGGCCTGGCCGCCGCCCTTACCGCTCATGAACTGATTGAGCAGGCCCTTCAACAGCTGCTGGACCTGCGGATTCTGGGCTAGTTGCATGATCTGGTTGAGGTCCATCTACTGTTACCCCCGTTTACGGCGCGGACCTTGCGTACGCCTTAGAAACTATGCGAAACCGCCTCGCGCGGGAGCGGGTTTCGCGAAGATAGCGCTTATGACCGAATACACCGACCAGGAGCGGGACACGATTCGCACCGCTGCCTTCGGAGCCATGACCCTAGTCTCGTCCGCTGACCCAGGCTTCTTCGCGATGTTCAAAGAGAGCATGGCTGGCGCCAAGGCGCTAGCCGCGGCGCCGCAGCCGCTCCAGGGATTGCTCAAATCAGGGGGCATTCCGCCCGGCGCCAAAGACAAGGCCGCCGTGATCGCCGCTCTCGGGCAGGCCAAGCAGATCTTGTCGACGAAATCGCCCGAGGAACTGGCCGCTTTCCAGTCCGTCATCGCGACGGCATGTAACGAGGTCGCGAACGCTCATAAGGGAGTGAACGAGGCTGAGGTCGCGGCGATCAACGAAGTGAGGTCCGCGATCGGCGTTGCCTAAGGTGTTTTGTGGGCGTTACGCCAGTTGTGTCAACTTCTGCTGTAGCGACCAGGATTCGCGGCGTCCCGGCGTGGCTGGGCCAGATCACAGGGCCCTACCCGCCGGGACACTGGCATTCGCCCCTGCCCGACCTCGAAGAGGTGCGCCGCCGTGAGGCGCAGCTGTTCACCTCACCGGCCACCTTGCCGGGCATCGACCTGCGCACACAGGAGCAATTGGCGCTCCTGCCGGAGTTCGCTGAACTAGCCGCGCAGATGCCTTTTGAGCTTGAGGCCCAGGACGGGCTGCGCTATCAGCTGCGCAACAAGTGGTTCGCCAACGGCGACGGTGTCGTGCTCTATTGCATGCTGCGCAAACTCAAGCCCGCCCGGTACGTCGAGATTGGTTCCGGCTGGTCGTCAGCGCTCGCGTTAGATGTCAACGACTTGTTCCTGGGCAAGTCGATGAAATTCACGTTCATCGAGCCGAACCCTTCGCGCCTGCACAGTTTGCTGCGCCCGGGCGACGACAGCAAGGTGTGCCTCATAGAGGCGCCCCTGTTCGCCGCCGGAAAGCTCGACGTGGGTCCCGGCGACGTGCTGTTCATCGACTCCTCGCACGTGAGCCGGATCGGCAGTGACGTCAACCAGCTGTTCCTCGACGTGATCCCATCGCTTCCAGCCGGTGTGCACGTGCACATCCACGACATCTTCTATCCGTTCGAGTACCCGCGAAAGTGGGTCTACCGTGGCCGGGCGTGGAACGAGGCCTACGTGTTGCGGGCGCTGCTAACCAACAACGACCGGTTGCGGATCACATGGTTCAACTCGTATCTCGGGCAGTGGCATCGCGAAGCCGTCGGCGAGGCATTGCCGCACTGGGCACACGATCCGGGCAGTAGCATCTGGCTCGAAACGCGGTAGATTCACGTGCGTGTCCAGAGACGACTTTGACTTCTTTCATGGTTCGTGGACCGTCCATAACCGACGGTTAAGCTCCCGCCTCACGGGCAGCACCGACTGGGACGAGTTCCCGGCGGTCTGTGTGGTCAGACCACTTTCAGGCGGGCACGGGTTCGTTGACGAGATCACGTTCCCAACGCTTGGCTACAGCGGCAGCAACTTTGGGCTATACGAATCTGACGATGACCGCTGGGCGCACTATTGGGCCAGCGGCACTGACGGCGTGCTCCAGCCGGCTATCTACGGGCGCAAGACCGGGACACACCGGCTGGAGTTCAACGCTGTGGAGAGCTTCAACGGAGTACCAGTCGATGTCCGTGCACTTTGGACAATTGTTTCCGAGAGCGAATTCCTTTGGGAGCAAGCGTTTCGCCCCACGGATGGCGACTGGGAAACCAACTGGCACATGACGTTTCGGCGTTAGCTTACTGCTCTCCCTGGTTTCCGGGCGCGAACATCTGCTGCCACGACTGGTCGCCGTCCTTGCTGCACTGGCCGTTGGGTGCGAACTTCGGGCACGAGCCATCGAGCTGCGTGACGGTGTGCGACACCCACGGCAGGATCTTGTAGGTGTTGTCTTTGGCTGGCATATAACGGTCAGCCATCGACGACATCACCGAGCCAAAGAGCATGAGCAGCCCGCAAACCGCGCCCACGACAGCCGACGAGCGCATCCCGTTCTGCAGCACGGGTTTGTCCTTCAGCTGCCGGTAGATCAGGAGGATGGCCAGTGCGCACAACACCATGCCGGCGTAGAGCAGCTGGTTTGACGTCCGTGGCCACAGCTGGACGGTGCCGGTGGAGAACATGTGCGAGGCATACCAAAGACGCAGCAGCCACGCACTGGCGAAGACGCACACCGCTGTGATGACAACGGATCGCTTGATGCCCAGCCAGATTGAAATGCCGAGCCCAACGAACAGCACGATCGTGAACAGGTGCACACCACCGAATTCGCCCGGCGGCGGCCACTGCGGCACCTCACCAGGCATATCCGTGCGCCACATGTTGAAGTAGGCCGGATCGGTGTAGGCGTCGAACCCGAATGCACGGTCCTTGGCGTTGGAGCGCAACAGATTCTCGAGGTACCAGCCGCAAAGCAGTAAGAAGGTCGCGAGGGCCGTCCCCAGATACGCCAGCCCCTTAAGCGGACCGGTCTTCCACGGGAAGAGCAACGCCGCTGCCACCACACTGCCTAGCGCGGCCCAGATGAACCAGCCTGAATACGTCAGGAACATCGCGCTGAACAACAACCCGAAGCCGAAGCCCTTGAGTAGCACCGGTTTCCAGTCTTGCGTCCCGGTGCGGCGCAGCGTCGCGAAGAACGCCGCCAGCACGGGCAGCAGCACGATGAGAATCGTTTGGCCGTAAGGCTTGTACGAGTCCATGAACGCCGATGCCGGGAGCACGCCGACGGCCAGAGCCCACAGTGGGCTCAGCACCATCCGCCACGCGAGATAGGCCAGCGGCCCGGTCACGGCGGCACCAAGGATCTGCAAGTCTTTGAAGGCATAGGCGGTGTTGCCGTCGTGGAAAATCTCGGCGAAATATCCGAGCGTGTAAAGCGGCAGTGGGGGATAGATGTCCTCTACGACCTTCCCGTCCACGATCGCCGCCGACCATTCGACGATGCGCCCGCTGTCGCCATTGAGCCCAAACATCGGCCACGGCGTGCCCAGCAAGGCCAGCGTCGCCCCCGCCGCGAGGAATCCACTGGCCAGCCCGGCGATCGCCGCACTCGACAGCCGCGTCACCAAATCGAAGTATTTGCCCTCACGCCACCGGCGGGCGATCAGCAGCAGCGCCACCAGACCGAGCCCGCAAACGATGAACCCGATCTGGATGGTCGCCAGTCCACTCACCTGTCCGGTCCGCTTGAGCGGATTGAACGGCGCCTGGGACATAAGCAGCGGCAAAATCAGGCAGGCAGCAAAAGCCACAACTGCCTCAGCAGTGATCAGAAGCCACGTGCGCTGCAGCAACGGACGTTCCGTGTCGGCGACCATCCGGACATCATAGGGCCGTTAACTCCCGGACCATCTGGGGCAGGGCTTCGCCAATTTGGTCTGGTACGCGGTGAGCCGCCAGGTGGTCATAAGGAGTCGGATCGGCGTTCACGATGGTGAGCGTGGCCCCCGACCGCACCGCCACCTCGCACAGCGAAGCGGCCGGTTCGACTGTTAGCGAAGTGCCGACCGCCCAGAAGATCTCGGCCGCCATGGCTATTCGAGCGGCGCTGTCGAGGGTCGCGGCGTTGAGGCTCTCGCCGAACATGATCGTGCCCGCTTTGAGGATGCCACCACACTGCTGGCACGCCGGATCCGGTTCGCCAGCCTCCACGCGCTCGATGGCCTCGCGCATCGTGCTCTCTTCACGGCAGCTCACACATCTGACCGTGAACATGTTGCCGTGTAGCTCAAGCACCTTGCGCGGCGTCGACCCGGCCTTCTGGTGCAGCCCGTCGATGTTCTGCGTGATGATGCGCACCGAGAACCCAGCCCGCTCCAGCTCAACCAGCGCGAGGTGTGCCGCGTTCGGCTCGGCCGCCCAGGCCGGATTGTCCTTGCGTGCTAGCCAGCTCGCCTTGCGCACCTCGGGATCGGCGAGGTAGTTCTGCAGTGTGAACAGCTTCTCCTTGGCTGGATCCCGGGTCCACACGCCGTTAGGCCCGCGAAAGTCAGGGATGCCAGACTCCGTGGAGATCCCCGCTCCAGTTAGGACAGCAATCATTGGCTTGCGGTCGGTCATTGCTCTATGTTCCCAGCGAACGCAAATGGGTTAGACGGCCCGGCGCGGCGAACCCTAAGATCATTAGCGTGGCTAATGAAGTGTGGGCGTTAGGCGGCGATCTAAAGGTTGAAGAGGGACTGATCCGGCACCTCGGCATCTCCAACATCGACCTCGCCCAGTTCACACAGGCTCGTACGATCGCGCCGATCGTCTGCGTCCAAAACGCTTACAACATCGCCAATCGCGGGGATGACGCACTCGTCGATGCCTGTCTGCAGGCGGGCGTTGCCTATGTCCCCTTCTATCCTGTCGGGGGATTCCAGCCCCTCATGCAAGACAACAACCTCGCAGCGGTCGCCAATCGCCACGCGGTCACCGCCGCCCAGGTCGCGCTGGCTTGGCTGCTGGCCCGATCGCCCAACATCCTGCCGATTCCTGGCACAGGTTCTCTGGATCACCTAGCGGAAAACGCTGCCGCGGCTGAGCTGATGACCGCGGAGGACCTAGCGTTGCTCGGCTGAGTTTCGCCTCGTCATCGTTTCGAGTCCCAGCCGGCGCAGGCGATACCGGCAGAGGGGCTTTAGAGTCGGGCGCATGGCGACACTATGGAACGTTCTCGGGACCCCAACGGCGACACCCCTTCTCCAGCTCGCGGCCGATGGTCGCTGGGAGTCCTGTGTCGCCTTCTCTGTCGGCAGCGACACGATGGCTGCTGCGCAACAGCTCAGCAGTGGCGCGAAGTTTCTCGCGATGGAGGTGATGTGGCCCGGTCAGGCCTTCGTCGGCACCGGCTGGCCCGCTGAACACTGGTCAGAGGCCGGCTCCGCCGCTGAACGCGTGCTGGCCGCAGCTGCCTCCACAGTCGAGGAGGCATTCACCGCACTGCTTGGTGAAAAGCCTAGTGACACCATCGAGTCAGCCGAGTTAGGCGCTGTCAACGCGTGGCTGTCAGTGGGACCCGAGCCCCTGTGGCGACAAGCCGATCCGACCGTGACCCCGCACCTGCCCAGCCGCCCTGAGCTGATCCTCTGCACCCATCCGGTCGCGGTGGAATTCGGCCTCAGCGGCAGCAAGCCACAGTGGGCCGCCGTCGTCGTGTCAGACCCAGAAGGATCGATGCATCGCCTCAATCCCGCAAAGTTCGCTGCGGCCATGTCTATCCTGCGCTAGGAGTAGAGCAATGGTGATTTACAAGATTCTGCGGCCTGCCGAGTGGGATGAGTTTCAGGTAAATGGCGAGTTCGAGGGCTCGGCGCACGACCGGCGCGATGGGTTTATCCACCTTTCCGATCGCAGCCAGGTTGTCGAGACCGCGCAGCGCGTGTTCTCGGACGAGCCGGAACTCGTGATCGCGGCCATCGACACCGACGCCGTCGCCGAATGGTTGCGCTGGGAGGAGGCACCTCGCCGCGGTGGCAGCTTTCCGCACGTTTACGCGGCGCTTCCGCTCAGTGCAGTGGTCGAGGTGTACAGAGTGGCCGGTCCGGCCGAGATTGACGCGGTTCTTAGCCGAACAGCTCCTCGAGAGAACTGACGGTGACGGCCCGCTTGATCCACGCTTCGAGCTGGTCAAGGTCTGTGCATGCGGTGATGCGGTCACGGACCGCGTCGGGAACCTCGAAACCGCGGGCAGCTAGCACGGCCAGCAACGATTTGGCCTCGCCTTCAGCCTTCCCCTGGGAGTAGTAACGGCGGGCGAAGTCGCTCTGGTATTCATAGGTGCCGGTGCTCATGAGTGCCTCCAGGTGGTGTCGGGTCGCTGCCGGCAGCGCTGCGAGCACAAGGTCAGCGTACAGGCTGGCACGCTCGTCCTCGATGGTCTGCAGCGCATGCAGGAATGAATCGAAAATCTTGTCCCGCTGTGGATCTTCGCTATGTGCCACTACGGATAGGAGCGACAACTCTGGGTTGCCGGCGGCCTCGTCAGCGTCGGTAACGACGGGCACCTGCCGCGGCCCGAGCACCAGCGGACGTAGGTCCCAACCGGGGTGTCCAATGTGGATCGTCTGGGCACACCAATCGGCGCACCGATTGTCTGGGCTAAGCACCAGCAATACCGCAGGACAACGCAGGCGCGCATGCAGCGTGGTCAAGTAGACCGGCCAGGTACGCCGTTTGGCCGGATCGGGCTTTAGCTGTACCTCAATGATTACCGCGAGCACCGCTTGCTGCCCTGACAACAGGGTCACCACGACGTCTGCGCGGTACTCGGTCGGGGCCAGATCGGGTAGGTCGCCGGAGTCGAGGCGTGCGTGCTGCCAGTCAGGAAGGTCCACATTGAACAGTCCAGCGACGAGGTCGGCAGCGAAAGCGGGTCTTTGCCGGAAGATTTCGATGAGCCCCTCGTGGAGCGGTGATGGCATGAGGGTCACGTTATGGAGGGGGTGTGACAGAACCTAGAAGGGGTACGGGTATGGGCGGGGACGTTGGTTCAGGCGGTCATAGATCGCGCGTAGCCATGGCTGCTTGACTTCTGGTAAGCGCGCCAGAGTCCGGAGGAGCGTGTCGCCGTCGGGCACGAACATCCCTAGAGGACGCAGGGGTAACTGCTCGTCTCGGAAAGCCTCGTCGGGCATAGCCCCACCCGGGACTGGTTTTCGATCGCGTTGGAAGGCCAGGTGAGCCCACACGTCCCACGCCAACGGAACGACCCGTGTTGCCCCGGGCTCGTGCCACAGTTCGCCGGTCTGCGGGTGTTGTGGCACAAGGGAAATGTCTGCCCCTGCGGAAGGCAGACCTGGCCCGGCGAGCGCCAGCGACAGGTTGAGCGGACCCGGCGGGACAAAGGCGTCCAGGATTCGGCGGAAGAGGTCGGCGATTTGGCCGTCAGGGACGGTGATTCGAGCACCGCCCGAGGCTGCGAGCAGGTGAGCTAGCGCCACGGCAACGGCGGCCTCCCAACGCGAATCCCAAAAACCCGGCGGCTCAAGTGGGGGAAGGCCAGGACGTACGTCTCGCAGCATGGCCCAGCTCATCGGCAGGTCTTGACTGTCAACGTCTTCGCCGTAGACGGCTTGCGGATCCAGCCGAACCGCCTGCCAGTATGAGCAGTCATCTATCCGGGTCGCGACTGGCCGGCCACATCTGGCGCAGGCCACGTTTGGGCCGTCCCGGCCGTCCGTTCCATAGCAGTAGCCGTCGAGGCGATCTGGGATGAGAACGGTCCCAAGGACGTCGCCCGGTGCGAGGACGATGGTCCCTTGGGACCCGTATGACAAGGCGTAAACGGGCGCGTACAACCCACGGGACTCTGCCTGTGCCGGGCCGGCCTCAGCCCATGTAACCCATGGCGGCCCATAGGGTTCGGGATCGACCGCGTAGGTTCCCGGCGCCATCAGCACCCCGAGTAGCGCGTGCTCATAGCTACCGCTCGCGTGGACGGGAAGTGCCATCCGCGCCACCGGCACGGTTAGCGGAGCCTCACAGCCGCGGCAAGCGAACACCATCATCCGCCTACTAAACCGCGTTCCGGTCCGCGTGCACACCTGATTTCCGGACAGCAGGGTGCGCCTTCGGTGTCGTAGGGTCGCGGTATGGCGCGTAAGCAAGCGGAACTAAACGAAGTCGGTGACGTTGTCATCCGTGATGTCGACACCATGCTCGCTCTGGCGGATCCCAACCGGTACCAGATGTTCGAAGTGCTTCGCAAAGAAGGCCCGTGGCCGGTGGCCATGATGGCTGAGCGGTGGAACCGCGGCGAGAAGGAAATCGAAGCAGACGTGGAGCAGCTGGCTAGCGTTGGCCTAGTTAAGGAAACGGCGACGGGCGAGTGGATGGGGGTCGGCTCAGGGTTGTTTCTGGACGCACCTGACGAACCGGAACACCTTGCCGCGGCCAAGCAGCTCGCTAGCGTGATGATGGCCGGGCTCTATGACATGCCCCGCCGTTGGGCCAGTGAGGTTCAGCCGGATTTGCCGGGGGAGTGGTGGCGTGCTTCAGGGGCACTGAACGTTGGCGTCGTGCTGACGGCCGATGAACTCAACGAGATCCAGTCCAAAATGGAGATTCTGATCGAGCCTTACGTCAACCGCTCCGCCGACCAGCGTCCCGAAGATGGCCGTCGCGTGAGGCTGCTGAGTTTCTTTATGCCTGAGGCGGCGTAGCGGATTCGATCGGCAACTCGAGCAAGCTGTCTGGAGCGAGGAAACCTGAGCGGTGGTAGAGCAGCGCGCTTCGCTCTGACGGCCAGACAATCAGGGTGTCCAGCTGGCTGGCTTCGGCGTATGTCTTGACCGCGGCCAGAAGCGCTTGGCCCACACCACGATTGCGCCAGCGTGGTACCACATAGAAGTTGGTCACGTAGCCGAGCTCGCCGGAACTTGAAAACGGGCTCGGCACCTTCTCCACAAGGTTTAGGAACACATGACCGCACAGGCCTTCGTCGGTTTGCGCGACCCACACCTGCACGGTGCCACCGAGACGGGCACGCAGCCAGGGTTCGCACCGCGCCATGAACTCCCGCTCCGGGAGATGGCTGCCCGTCTCGGTTTCGGTCTTGAACTGCCAGCGCAGTCTGGCGAGGGTGGACACGTCACCAGGGCCGGCTGTCCGGATCACATAGCCTGTCACGCTGGTTGAGGTTACATGGACCACACGGCGGCGAGGACGACGGCGCCGAGGATCACGTCGACCACGCCACACCATTCGGCGTAGCTTCCCGTTACTACCTTGCCGGTCCGCAGATGCCAGGCGTCCCATAGGGCATGGCCGATAAGGCCAACGGCGACAAGGATGCCGCCAACGCGGAGGTCGGCGACGGTGGCGAGAAAGCCAGCCGCTCCAAACAGGACAGCCGCTGCCGCTTGAAACCATTGCCTGGTCACGAGCGCCCAGATGGTGAAGACCCCCGTGATGCCGAGAAGCGCTGGCAGGACAGGAAAATCAAAGACCCTGGACAAGGTGACGACCACGAACAGGCCGATCGCCACCGGCCAGGTCAGAGATTTCCGGTTCAAAGCAGCTGGTACTAGATAACCCAGCGCCCCCAGCACGAGAACGAACGCCACGTCCCGCCCATCGGCGACGTCGAACCCGATCGCCACGGCGAGAATGATCCCCAGGAGCGTGGGCCAGCGGTGCTTCAGCCACGTCAATGTCTCAGTCATACCCGAAGGCTGCCCGTTCAAGGAGCGCCAGAAAATGCCTCAGCGCGCACATGTCCGAAACTTTGGGAACCATGTCCGTTCTGACATAGTGCGGTGGTGAGTCATCGCCGGATCGTTGTCGTCGGATACGAGCACGCCGAACTGATCGATATCGCCTGCATCACCACGCCGCTGGGCATGGCTAACCTGACCGGCAACTTGGCGGACCGCTATCAGATGGTGCTCGCGACTCCGGGCGGCAAGCCCATAACCTGTGATTCTGGGCTGGTTCTGCAAGCACAGCGGTCACTTGAGCGGGTGCGCGGCCCCATCGACACCCTCGTCGTCTCAGGTGGACTCGGCCATCGCCGTGCCTCTGAGCAAGCCGGTCTGGTCGCCCACGTCAGGCGACTGGCCCGCGAGAGCCGCCGCGTCGCGTCTGTCTGCACTGGAGCGAGCGTGCTGGCGGCAACCGGTCTGCTCAACGGACGCCGGGCCACCACGCACTGGCGCTTCGCCCCAGGCTTGCGTGAGCGGTTTCCAGAGGTACTAGTCGATCCTGATCCCATCTTCATCCGCGACGGCAATATCGCCACGGCCGCAGGCGTGACCAGTGCCATGGATCTGATGCTGGCCTTCATCGAAGAAGACCATGGCGCCGAGCTGGCACAGCAAGTCGCCCGGGAACTGGTGACCTACTTGCAGCGCCCGGGAAACCAGGCCCAGATGAGCATCTACACCACGAGTCCTGTGCCCGAACACCCACCCGTACGCCGCGTGACGGAACACATTCTGGCGAGCCTCGCCGAGGATCTTTCCAACGAAAAGCTCGCCGCGGTCGCAGGCGTAAGTGCGCGTCAGCTGACGCGGCTGTTTCTCGCACACCTCGGCGAAACCCCAAGCCGTTTCGTACGCAAGGCTCGCACCGACGCGGCAGCCCGATTGCTTGCGGACACTTCGCTTACCGTCGCCGAAATCGCGGCCCGTTGCGGTTTCGGGACGCCGGATGCCTTGCGTCAGTCCTTTGTGGAGCGTTTCGGCACGGCACCGTCGCGTTATCGTGCCATGGCCTCGTGACGGAGCTGGTTCAGGAACCGCTTGACGAGCACGCGGTGCGCGCCTGAGCCGATGACCAGCTGACGGTAGAAAAAGCCAAGCACGCCAGGGAAAGCCGCGTTAGTGCGTGCCGCCAGCAGTGTTTCGCCGTCTTGCGCGGTCAGCGTGAACGTCAGCGCATAGCGCGAGAAGCGATGGCGGCCCGTGAGGAGAAGTAACTGTCCCGGAACGGACCGCTCCACTTTGAACCCGGCGAGCGCGGAACCCTCGGCCGGAATGGTGCCTGAGGCATAGCGAGGTTCCGTGCCTAGCATGTGCACCAGCGGCCCACCGCTCGCGAATCCGGGCAACAGCCGGATGAGCCTTTCCCACACCTGAGCCACAGAACCCGCGACGACCACGTGATGCTCATCAACGAAAGGCAAGGCCGTCATGGCTCGGGAGTCTACTCATGATCGGCAGTAGGATCGGGCGCGATGAACGTGAGGATGGTCGCTATCCCGGCCGGCGAGGTGACGTTGTCGGACCGCCGGACCCAGCGGAGCTGGCCGGTTGAGGTCGCGGGCTTCGAGCTCGGTGTGTTCCCGGTGACACAAGAGGAGTACGCGGCCGTGACGGGGGAGTGGCCGAGCGCGGTGCGGGGCGGGCGGCTGCCGGTGGACAGCGTGTCGTGGTGGGACGCGATCCGGTTCTGCAACGGACTGTCCGAACGGGAAGGTTTGAGCCCGGCCTATCGCGTTGACGGGGAGACCGTCGCCTGGGAAGCCAACGGGTACCGGTTGCCCACCGAGGCTGAGTGGGAACACGCCTGCCGGGCCGCAACGAGCGGCCCGCGCTACGGGCCACTGGACGATATCGGCTGGTACCGCGGCAATTCCGAGGGCCATTCGCATGACGTGGGTGGCAAGCTGCCCAACGCGTGGGGCCTCTACGACATGCTCGGCAACGTCTTCGAATGGTGCTGGGACATTTACGACCCCAGCGTGTACGGAACGTATCGCGTCCTGAGGGGAGGCGGCTGGTTCGACGAGCACTGGAGCTGCCGCGCGTCGGTGCGCCGCCGCAGCATGACTACCTACAAAATTGATGATGTCGGGTTCCGGATCGCCCGGAACCTTAGTTCGGTATGAGCTGATAAACACTCGCGTTCTTGAGTTCAGCGTCGGTGAACGCGGCGTCGACCATCGGGTAGGTCGCCAGCAGGCGTAGCTCGAAAGAGGGAAGATGCCCGCGGCCGGGGTCGCCCACGAGCACGACGGCACCGGTGGCCGCCTGAGCGCGCAGGATCCGCAGCATGTCTTCAGCGATCCCGGGCTCGTAGAGCACGTCGCCGATGATGACGACATCGAAGTCGGTGATGTCTCCGCGCAAGATGTCGCCAAACCAAGGCTGAACTTCTACCTCATTGGCCTCAGCGTTCACGGAAATCGCCGCGATAGCGCCCGGATCGATGTCGTTGGCGACCACCTTGGCGGCGCCTGCCTTGGCGGCGGCGATGGCGACTAGGCCGGAACCGGAACCTATGTCGAGTACCCGCTTGCCTTCGGTAATGGACGGGTTATCCAGCAAGTGGCGCGCGAGAGCTTGCCCACCCGCCCACGCTGTCGCCCAGAAGGGTGGTGGTGTTCCGGTTTTGGCCTCGGCTTCCAGACGCGCCCAGAAAATGATCGCGTCCTGAGCGAGGTGAAGGCTCACTTCGGGGACCAGACGCAGGGACGTGAGATGTAACTCGTCCAGGCCAGGCGGCATGCCGGGGAAGTACCAACTACTGAGGCTGGTGGGCTCAGATTGGCGAATTGTTCCAGCTGATTTGTGAGCCATGGTGAGATCAAGCCTTTCTAGATAATGTACCCGTGCTACGGTCGACTTGTGTGAGGCCTTCCAAGGTGGTGTAAAGCCGGCAAAGGTAGCTGGCGGTCCCTGGACCTCACATTGAGGAGAATGATCGTGGCAACAGGAACCGTGAAGTGGTTCAACGCTGACAAAGGCTTCGGCTTTATCGCACAGGATGGCGGAGGTTCGGACGTCTTTGTGCACTTCTCGGCGATCACCGGCTCTGGCTTCAAAGAGCTGAGTGAAGGTCAGAAAGTCAACTTTGACGTGGTGCAGGGCCAGAAAGGCCCCCAGGCGGAAAACGTCACCACGCTGTAATCGATGATACGGTGCCCGGAACTTCAAGTTCCGGGCACCGTCGTATTTTCTCCCATGTCGTGAGGTCAGGGCCCCTTAGGAGCTCAGGCGGAAGCCTGAATTGAGCGCCAGCCCGATCGCCTGTTCCAGGGTGAGCATGGTGGGCAAGTCGCCGGTCTTGCTCCGGTCAGGATCGGTATTCACGACGGTTTCGACACTGACAGTGATGACCGCCGAATCTTTGCGGAACGCCGTCACGTGAAAGTCTCTCGCGAGGATCTTCGCGAACTCGTTCGCGCCATAGGGCCGCGAGACATCGCTGACGAGAATCGTGTTTCCCGCCGCGTCGACTGTCCTATCGCAACGGTGGACGACGGTTCCCTTCGACTTCTCCTCGGCTACCGCCTCGGCTGACATCAAGCAGCTCTGGCCCTCGGGCATGATGTCCCAGCGGTCGATGATGATGTGCAGGTTGGCGGCTTTCTTGTCTTCCTGAAGGCGTATAGGCGCTTCGTAGTGCAGGTCGCCTTCGATGACACGGGGATGAAACGTCGGGCCCGTTCCGCCGACGGGGCCGGTCTCGCTGCGCAGGTTGTTGTTCGCGGCCGCCTCTGACGACAGCAATGCCTTGAGCGCTTCGGTGAGCACACCGTTGAGACGGGTGACGTCAGCGACGCAATCGGGTGCCACACCTCCGTTAGCCGCGCGGCAAACGACGTTGAGGTCGGGGCTATCGCCAAGGCTGGGACCGCTCTGACAGCTGGCCGTTAGCAGGGCGAACACGATCAGGGCGAGGCGCGGCAAGCGGCGTCCAGTGTGGACCATGCGCCACACGATACATCTGCGGATGTGAATTACATCAGGTGTTCGGCGGAGGCAAGATAGTCGCGGCCTTCGTCAAGATGACCATGCCGCAGGAGGTAGAGACCGGAGGAGACGCGTTCGGTAAAGCCCCACTGCCAGATCTCTTCCACGCCAACGCCGGTGGCCGACGCCAGGCGCCCGGCATAGCCGCGCAGCAGCTTCGCGGGAGTGGCCGAGCTGAGAACCTCGGCGGTCCAGCCGCGCAGGACCACGCCAAGGTCGTAGGCAGGCGGCGCGGGCAGTCCATCCGGGTCGACGAACACGTATCCCGCGTCCGCGCCCTGCCGCGGCTGCAAAACGGCCAGCGCGTTGTCGGGGTGCGGATCGCCGTGGCACAGCACGAGCCGGTCGGCACGAAACGTCTGCTCCAGATCGTCGGCATAGGACAGTGCCCTGTCGACGACCTGACGTGAGCACGGCTGACCCAGCTCCGTCCACAAGTCGCTGATGAGCTCCCGCAGCTGGGTGGCTTTCGTCGGCGTGCTCACGGCGGCGGGGGCTGGAAGGCGCCACGCGAGCTTTAGCGTGGCCGCCAGGATGTCCAGCGACTCTTCCGCGGGCCGCGCTAAGGGTGCCCCGAGCGGCTCCAGGAGGACGGCGTCACGGCTCAGGTCGTGGCGGTAGACGCGAACATAGCCACATCCGCCTGCCGCTACGAGCGTCCGCACCTGGGTGGCGAAATCAAGGCCTGGCAGTTGCAGCTTGAGGACCGCGCACGTGCCGTCTTGCCGCGTAACGCGGACGACCAGCGCTACCGTCCCGCCATCGAGCACCTCGCCAAGCCGCAGCGACCAGGCTTCGCTCAAGTGACTGACGTAGCCCGGAAGCGAAGCCAGCCACGCCCTGCCGGTCTCACCACGGCTGTCGGCTGTCCGGCGCACCATGATGGGGACCTGCGGGACCATGAGACTAGAAAATCACAAAGACACGCCACGCGCCCGTGTGCTTGGGTATCGGCATGATCTTCCCGGCGGCCGCGACCGAAGCTGAGTACAAAGCGATTGGGCAAAGCGACCTGCTTCCCGGAGTCGCCCAGCTCTGCCAGCATCTGGGGCTGCCCGTGACACAGATCGAGCCGTTCGCGGAGGGATCGCTGCCCGTGTTCGCCATCGGCCAGAGCCTGGTGCTGAAGCTCTTCCCTCCCGTGTACGGCGATGAGCTCGCCGTGGAAGCCGGAGTGATGCAGGCGCTGGAAGGCCGTCTTAGCCTGCCGACTCCAGCCCTGGAGGCGGCCGGTGTGTTCGGCGGCTGGGGCTACGTGCTGATGGAGCGCATGCATGGCATGACCCTGCGCCGGGCTTGGCCACATCTGTCCACAGTGGAACGAGAGCGGCTCGGCAGGCAGCTCGGCGTCGCCTTGGCGGAACTGCATGCCCTCGCCCCACCCGAGCTAACTCCCATGGAAGGCCTGCCCTTCGCTGGCCCCTATCTGGAACCGCGGGACTGGACGTCCTTCGTGGCCGAACAACGGGCGAAGTGTGTCGTGAGGCAGAAAAGCAAAGGCCTCGAAGAGCGGTGGCTAGCGCAGATTCCGTCCTTTCTGGACAGCGCTGACCTCACCTTGGAAAAACCGTCGCTCCTGCACACCGAGTTCATGGACACGCACGTGCTGGTCAGTCAGCAAACCGGGGACTGGCAGCTGTCGGGACTGTTTGATTTCGAGCCAGCGATGCAGGGCGCCCCGGAATATGACTTCGTCGCCTTTGGAGTGTTCATCTCGCGTGGGGAGGCAGCGGTTTTCCGGGCGATGACCGAAGGCTATGCCTATCCGGCCGGTGACCTCGACGGGCTGCCGAATCGGGTCATGGCCTATACGCTGCTACATGTGTATTCCAACGTGCCGTGGTATTTGCGCGAAGTGCCAGCTGGGGAAGTGACGAGCTTCGAAGAGCTGGCCCGGGTCTGGTTCGGTAACGGAAAACGGTAATCTCGCCGGCATGTCAGCACCCGCTGTTTTACGTGACGTCTTCCACGCCATCCGGCAGACCTGGGGCGAGGAAGACGATGGCATCACGTTTGACAACGGCCCGCAGCCGATTTCCCGGCTTGACGTGCTCGTGCACCGGGCACATGGGTCAATGAGCCTCACCACCTTCACCACGATTGGCATGTCCATCGCGCCCATGCCGGTGGGCCGCCCCGACGGCCCGTCCGGTGGCGGCCAGCGGGCAGAGTTGCGCCTGGCCCGGCGGGGCTGGCTGAGTAACGAGGATGAGCACGCTGTGGCGGCCCAATTGGCGAATCTGGCGGCCTACCCCTGGGATTCGGGCGCGCCGATCGACTGGGGCCATCTGGTCGGGCTACCGCGCGAGTTCCCGGCGTTCCCCGGCTGTGCGGCGGCGTTCCTTTCTGGCCCGCTGACAGCGACAGACAAGGATTACTTCCCGACCGCCGAGGGTCCGGTGCGTGTTATCCAGGTCGTGCCGATTACCGCTGACGAGCGCACCGTCGCACGGACGATGCCGCCGATTCCGTTCATCCAGGAACTCATGACCCGAACGGATGTCTACTCCGGCCGAATCTGACCGTTTTGCCAAAAAAGTCAGAAAGATGGCTGTACGTGGGCTCCATGAGGCAGATCATGGGAGTGAGCATCCGCGCTCACTGAGGAGGACGGGACATGCGCAGCTTCTACCGAATCCTTGCCTACGTCATCGCCGCCGAGGTCGCCATACAGGCGATGGTCATGGTCTATGCGGTCGCCGGCCTCGGCAAGTGGGTCGAGGGAGGTGGTGTCCTCGACAAATCGGTTATGGAAAGCGAGGCGACCCCCTTCTCTGAAGTGGTGGGATTCGCCATTCACGGCATCAACGGCATGATGGTGATTCCAGCGCTGGCTTTGATCCTGCTGATCGTGGCCTTCTTCGTTAAGGTCGCGGGCGCGGTCAAGTTCGCACTCATCGTGGTGGGTCTTGTGGCGCTGCAGATCGTTTTGGGCTTGCTCGGTCACGGCGTGCCGTTCCTGGGCGCTTTGCATGGGCTCAACGCGTTCCTTCTCGTCGGTGCTTCGCTGGCGGCCGCCCGCAATATGCGCGCGGCTCCTGACACCATCACCGCGCCCAGAACTACTAGCCCGACGATGACCTGAGACCATGCCTGAGCCGAAGCGGCGCACCCGCCTTCGTCTCATCGTGGGGTGCCTCGCGGTGGCGCTGATCGTCGCGCCGCTGGCCTGGTTCTGGAACGCCAGCCGTCTTCCGGCGTCGTTTCAGATCACCGATATGGGCCGGCCCGACTTCGGGGGTCATGCGGGGCACCACGACCACGCGGGACGCAGCCTTACCAGCTTTACGGCCGATCCCGCGCGTCCCGCTGACGTGACCGTGAAACTGGTGGCGCGCAAGGAAAAGTTCACGCTTGGAACGGGCAAGCGGTTCGACGGGTACACGCTTAACGGGCAGTCGCCGGGACCGCTGATTCAAGCGGTGCAAGGCCAGCTGGTCGAGGTGACCCTCGTCAACGAGACCGTCCCAGACGGGATAACCCTGCACTGGCACGGCATTGATGTGCCTAACGCGGCTGATGGTGTCGCCGGTGTGACCCAGGACGCGGTCGCGACCGGACAGCATTATGTCTACCGCTTCGTTGCCGGCCAAGCCGGAACCTTCTGGTATCACTCACATCGGCTCTCGCATCACCAGGTCGCGGGCGGACTGCTGGGCCCGATCGTGATCGCCCCGAAGACACCACTGTCCGGAGTGGACACTGTCGCCCTGCATCACCTTTACGGTGGCAACCGGACCGTCAACGGCTTAGCTGAGCAAAGTGTGCTCGCCGCCCCGGGACAGTCCGTGCGGGTGCGCGTTATCAATACCGACAACGGTTTGCTCTCGGCGTGGGTGGCAGGCGCGCCGTTCCAGGTGGCCGCGATCGACGGCACCGAAGTCAACGAGCCGGGCACGGTCGACAACGTCGCGGTTCCCGTCCCGGCCGGAGGCCGCGCCGATCTGGAGCTGACGATGCCGGCCGATGGCGGCTCGGTGCGCGTTCAGCTCGCCGGTGCGGTGTCGATCGTGCTGGGGAGCACAGCGGCGGTGGCACCAACCGTGCCAAGACCGAAGGCGACACTGGATCTGCTGAGCTATGGCAAGCCTGCGGCGCTCGGGTTGGAGCCCGCAAACGCCACCCGCACGTTCCGCTATGACATTGGGCGCCGGCCGGGATTCATCGACGGCAGGCCCGGCCTGTTCTGGACCGTCAATGGCCATCTGTACCCCGACATTCCCATGTTCATGGTGACCGAAGGCGACATCGTGCGGATGACCATCAGCAACGGCAGCGGCGAAACGCACCCGATGCACCTGCACGGGCACCATGCGGTCGTGCTGGCGCGCGATGGCGTCGCGGCGACCGGAAGCCCCTGGTGGACTGACTCTCTAGAAGTTGGCAACGGCGAGTCCTACGAAATCGCGTTCGTCGCTGACAACCCTGGCCTCTGGATGGACCACTGTCACAATCTGCCCCACGCGACCGAAGGCTTGATGGCTCACGTGATGTACGAAGGCGTGAGCACGCCGTTCCGGCTGCAAGGCGTGCCGGAGTGAATCCATAACTAGCTGATTATCGAGCCATTCAGGATCTGTCGTTGTTCGCCCGCCGGCGGTTCTGTGATCGTTAACGGATGCGGGTCAACGCCTATCACCATCTCTTGCTTGACATGACTGGCCTGCATCCGGTTTGGCTCAGCGAGCTGACCGGGACCAGCCATCCTGGCTATGAGCTGAAACTGTGGGGTGACAACGTCCCAGCGGGGACGCTGCGCACGGCGGCTGCCATGCGGGGGCAAAGCCTGGCTGGCTACACACAGGTGGTGATCGAGCCGTGGCGCCCGCAACGGGCGCTGCAGCGCGAAACCGTGGTGACTCAACCGCACCGGGGCGGTGGGCTGGAACTGTGGCTCAACGCCGCGCTCATGCGGGTGCTGCAAGTGGAACACCCTGAGGTCGCCGAGGTGGAAACCGTTGTGCCAGCTAATGAAACGGAAATGCTGGACGTCGCGAAACAGCTCGGGTTCAGGCTTTACCGAATGCATGTGATCGTCGAGGGGGAGCAGGAAGAATGATTCTGGTTATCGGGGGTACGGGTAAGACGGGCCGCCGGATCGTGCAACGCCTTGAAGACAAAGGCTTTGCGGTCCGCATAGGGTCCCGTCCGGTGTTCGACTGGGACGACCCGTCAACCTGGGCTCCGGCGCTCGACGGGATTGACGCGGCCTACGTCGCGTTCTATCCCGATCTCGCTGTTCCGGGCGCGCCTGAGGCGATTGAACGTCTCGCGGGGCTGGCCAAGGCGGCAGGGGTGCGCAAACTCGTGCTGCTGTCCGGCCGCGGCGAGGATGAGGCGCTGGCGAGCGAGAAGATCGTGCAGGACTCGGGTCTGCGTGGACCGTGGTGCGGGCCAGCTGGTTCAGCCAGAACTTCAGCGAGAGTTATTTGCTGGAGCCGGTCTTGTCCGGCGAGGTGGTGCTGCCTGTGGGGGAGGTAGCCGAGCCGTTCGTCGATGCTGACGACATCGCCGATGTCGCGGTGGCCGCGCTGACCGAAAGTGGTCATGACGGCGAGGTCTATGAGGTCACCGGGCCACGGCTGCTGACCTTCGCGGCGGCGGTCGCCGAGATCGCCGAGGCGGTCGGACGCGACGTGAAGTTCATCAGCGTCGAGCCGGGCGACTATGCCAAGGCATTGCTGGCCGGAGGGGTCCCGTCAGACGTCGTGGATCTGCTGATCTATCTGTTCACGACTGTCTTGGATGGACGAAACGAGCACGTGACCGACGGGGTGCGGCGTGCGCTGGGCCGCGACCCAGGCGATTTCGCTGAGTATGTCAAGGCCACGGCTGCGACCGGAATCTGGGATCCGGCCGCCTAACCTGGGCCAACGGCCGGCTCCCGCAGACCGCGGGAGCCGGCTGTTTCGCCAAACCGCCAACGCGGGTACTAAGGAGCCATGCGAGCAGGCCCCTTCGCCGCGATCGTGGCCATCCTCCTCGCGGCGTGCTTCGTCGAGCCACCGCGAGACAATGCGCCGCCCTCGCCCGGCCAGCAAGAAGACGGCACGACGAGCATCGAGGAGTTCGAAGCCGATCTCAACGGTGCGGTGAACCTCGCGGAGGATTACTGGGCCGCACAATTTCAGGCCTCGCGGCAACGGTTCGTTCCGCTGAGATCGGTAGCGGCGTACCGGCGCGCTGGCGAAGTCGCCTGCGGGCAGCAGGCTATCCCGGAGAACAACGCCGTCTATTGTCCGGCGGGGGACTTCATCGCCTATGACGTTGACTGGGCGGTAGTCGCGTTTCAGCGCATCGGTGATGCTTTCCTCTACTACCTCCTGGGGCACGAGTATGCCCACGCGATCCAAGCCCGGCTTGGTGTCAGCCATGAGTTCACGATCCAGTTTGAGCTGCAAGCCGACTGCATGGCCGGTGCCTACATTGGCGATTCCGTGCGCTCGGGCGGATTGCGGCTCGACGACGGAGACCTCGAGGAGTTCCGGGCCGGCCTGATCGCCGTTGGCGACGATCCGGGCCAGCCCTGGTTCGCTCCTGAATCACACGGCACAGGCGAGCAACGCTATGAGTCATTCGCTTCCGGCTACAGCGATTCCCTCGGTGCCTGTGGGCTGTAGCAAGACGGGAGCCGTCTGCTCTCTGGGAAAGTGCGCGAGCGCGCCCACAGCACCCAGCACGATCCCGACGACGAGCGAGCCGGGCAGCATCGGGAGACCATCAACCGGGAAGGCATAACCCGCCGCGGCCATCAGCGCTTCGGCGACCATACATTCCCAAAAGACTCAGTGGGTACGCCGTGAGCCCGCCCACGGCAACGACAATCGCTACGGTGCGGACCGTCCGGATAGGACGCTCACGGGCGCTGAGAGCCGCCACGGCGCCGATGCTCACGAGCAGTCCCGTGACCACGGCATGAACCCCGAAATAAGCCCACGGCAGACCGGTTTCCCAGTCGGGCACGTGAACGCTGTTGGAGGCCGCCACGAACACGGCCGTCACCGCCATCACGATCAGAACACGGCGCGATGAACGTGGCGTGCGCGGAAACGCCGGCGTGAGCAACCGGCTGAGCATCCACGCTCCACATAGGACAACGATCGCGATCCCAGCCATCGCGAAACCCGCGCCAGGGCCGGCCGCGCCGGTGCGGTCGGCGATCGCGTCCGCTGTCATGAGCACCACATAGGTCACGATGACGGGCACTATGACAGGACCTTGCCGGGCGAGTAGCAGCACGAGCCCGGCCACGATGCCCACGATCGCGGCTTGCCTGAGTTCGTGTGCCCAAATGTGGTGCTCCCCAACGGGATCGTTCTTGTCGTTGAGGGCCGCTGTCAGGACGCTCACGGCGTACCCCCACAGGATTATGAAAATCGTGGTGAACCCGGCGCCGGCCCACTGGATCGCGGACCACTTGCCTTGCGGGGCCACCGGATCGGTGGCGTGCACGATGGGCCGCGGCGTCACGTCGGCACGGCTCGTGGCAAGCCCGTAACCGATGAGGAAGAACGTGAAGATGAGGAGCTGGCGCACCGGGCCGCTGGCTGAGCCGACGGCCGCCTCCGAAGCGGACAGGCCATTATCGATGGTGCCGAAGGCGATTCCGCTGCCTTCGATTTCTAGCAGTGTCAGCGGAGACCACAGGGGTGCTGATGCGCCACTAAGGCTGGCATCGGTCGCTGCCTGCCAGCCGGCCGCGATGGCGGCCAGGTCCAGGACGACCGCCATACCACGGATTCCCGTGATCCAGGCGAGGGCCGGCCGGTGAGCCCGCACGAACCGCACCACCGCTACCGCGGCGACCGGGCTGAGCACAGCCCACAAAGCGTAGGCAGGTAAGGGCTGTGGATGGAAGATGGGCTCGCCACCCCGGTCGTAGCTCTCGATCGATAGCAACACGGCCAGGGCCGCCAGGGCGATGGCCACGACCAGGGGTGCGGCGGCGGCTGACCCAGCCTGGCGCAGAAAGCCCCGGTGTGCCCAGTAGAGCGGGAGGCGCTCGCCCAGCCACGTTCCCGTGACGACAGCGATCGTCGACAATATGACGTTCTGTCCCATGGCCGGAAATCCACATAGGGTCCGGCCTGGGTGTCTAGCCCTCTACTTGAGACAGACGCCTGACCAGCATTTCCTTGAGCGACATCGACTCGCCATCGCGCCCACCCTCGCCGACGATCTTCGGCGGATCCTGCGGCGCGGGCGCGACACCCGTGAAGCGAGCCTGAAAGCTATGCGGCACAAGCAAAACGTAGTATTTCGCGTCCTCGCCGACCGCGATCGTGCGGGCCTGGTTGAGATACCACCCGCGCAGCTTCGTCTTGAACCGTGTGCTGCCGTTATAGGACTGGGCGCTCAGCGGCTCCGGCTGAAGTCCACGCGCCTTCGCCTCGCGCACGAAGTCAGCGACCAGCTCCCGCCCCTGCGCCGCCTCCGCGGCGCGCTGTCGCTCCAGCGCCGCACTATGCGCCGCCACCGCCCGGTCCCGCTGCTCCCGCCACTGCGTCACGATCAAACTCTATCCGTGCCATAGTTGCCCGGTGAGCGACCAGACCCAAACGGTGAAGACGGCATTTGTGCTGGGCGGGGGTGGGGTGCTCGGGGCGCATGAGGTGGGCATGCTGCAGGCGCTCTACGAGGCGGGCATCCGGCCCGATGTCATCGTCGGGACCTCGGTCGGGGCGATCAACGGGGTGTTCGCGGCGGCTTATCCGCACGATGTCGCGAAATTAGCTGACCTGTGGCGTTCACGCGTGGTGTCGGTTTTCGACATTTCGCTGGCGAAACGCGTCGGGACGTTTCTCAAGTCCGGCACACACATGCAGCCCAACGAAGGGCTCGCCGCGCTGCTCGCGGAGCTGCTGCCGGTCGAGCGCATCGAGGAGCTGGAGATCCCGTTCCAGTGCGTGGCGGCCAGCATTGAAAAGGCCACGGCGCACTGGTTCTGCGACGGCCCGGTTATCCCAGCCGTGCTGGCATCCTCAGCGGTGCCCGGCATGCTGCCCGCGGTGCAAATCGGTGACGAGCACTTCCTCGACGGCGGACTCGTGCACAGCATCCCCGTCGGGCGGGCGGTAAGCCTTGGCGCGGAAGAGATCTACGTGCTGCACGTGGGGCGCATCGAGCAGCCGCTGACCGCACCCAAACGGCCGTGGCAACTCGGGATGGTCGCGTTCGAGATCGCGCGGCGGCACCGGTTCTTCGAGGAGATGGCGTCGCTGCCGAAGGAGGTCAAGGTGCACGTCCTGCCCGCGGGAGCCGATCATCCAGTTAGTCGTGGCGATCTGTCCCCCTTGCGGTACCGGGACACTTCGCGTATCGATGTGCATATTCAGCGTGCGTACACCGCTTCGCGCTCCTATTTGGAGGCTGCCGCGGCCTAAGGAGGATGTGGTGCCACCCCGGATCATTCGCCGTCTGATCTTCGCACCACTCGTCATCGTCATCACCCTGGGCTGGATCGTGCTGCTGCCACTGCTGCTCATCCTGGCGGTCGTGGCGAGTCCGTCCCGGGCCGGCCGCCGGCGCATGCTGCGGCTCATCTTCTTCAGCGTCGCGTGGCTCGTGATGGAGTCGGCGGCGCTGTTCGCCAGTCTCGGCCTGTGGGTGGCAAGCGGATTCGGCGGCCGCCTCAAGACTCCCGCACACCAAGACCGGCATTACGGTCTCGTGCGCTGGTTCATGGCCAACCTGTTCCGCATCATGACGAAGCTCTTCAAACTGACTGTCGAAATCGAGGAACCCGAACTCACCCCCGAAGAACTGGCCGCGCGGCTGACGCGTCCCGTCATCGTCCTAAGCAGACACGCTGGACCGGGCGATTCGTTCCTCATCGTGAACCAGCTGCTCAGCCTGTATCGCCGGCGTCCCTGCATCGTGATGAAGGGCGCCCTGCAGTTCGACCCGATCCTCGATGTCGTCATCAACCGGCTGCCGCACGCGTTCGTGTGGCCGGGCAAGGGACCGGGAAGCGGTGTGACGCAAGAGATTACCCGTTTGGCGGGCGGGCTGGGCGACACCGACGCGCTGCTCATCTTCCCCGAAGGCGGCAACTTCACGCACGGCCGCCGTGAGCGGGCGATCGAGCGACTCGAAACCCAAGGCCAGCATGAAGCGGCGGCCCGGGCACGGGGCATGTCCAATCTGCTCGCTCCACGCACCGGCGGAGTGCTTGCCGCCGTTGAGGCCGCGCCCACGGCAGACGTCATCTTCGTGGCGCACACGGGACTTGACGACCTCATCACGGCCCGTGACATCTGGCGCAGCCTGCCCATGGAACAGACCGTCAAATCGCGCTGGTGGCGCGTACGAGCCGCTGACATCCCACGGGACCGCGACGCTCAGGTGACCTGGCTCTACGGCTGGTGGGAGCAGATCGACACCTGGATCGCCGAGAACCGCCCGGTCCGCGTGCACTGAACGCCACGGATACGATCGGCGCATGGCAGAACGTGTGGGTGGACGGCAGCCGGCCGCGACCGAGTCTGAGGTGCGGCACGAGGAGTGGGGCGACGCTGACATCAGTGGGCGGGCCGCCGAGCGTGTCGCCTTTATCGACATCGATCTGATCGAGGCGGCCAACGACGGGGCGGTCTTCACCGACTGCGTGTTTCGCGACTGCCAGTTCAACTCGTCGGTCCACCGCAACGCGGCATTCGTCAACTGCACCTTCGTCGCGTGCTCGTTTTTCGACGTGACGTTTGAAGAATGCAAGCTGGTTGGCAGCATGTTCGATCGCTGCACGTTTGGCCTGCTGAAAGTCACCGGCGGCGACTGGTCCTACACCGGGTTGCCCGGCGCTGATCTAGCCAAGGCTGTGTTCACGGGTGTCCGCTTGCGTGAAGCCGACCTGACCGGCACGAGGTTTCCCGGCGCGACCTTGCGCGACGTCGACCTTTCCGGGGCGTCCTTGCATCAGGCCGACTTCACCAAAGCTGACCTGCGGGGCTCGGATCTGTCCACATTGGACCCCTTGACCACCCAAGTCAAGGGAGCGATTATCGATGCCCAGCAAGCCATTACGCTCGCGGAAACACTCGGCTTAACCGTCAAGCCCTAGCTTGTACAGGATGAACCCGTCGAACGTCGCCACCTGGTCGTAGAGACGGCGTGCCGTCGTGTTGGATTCCCTTGTCGACCAGTAAACCCGGGCGCACCCTTGCTCACGCGCCCACTCGGCGACTGCGGCGATGAGAGCCCGCGCCACACCTTTGCCCCGCGCCTCCGGCGATGTGAACAGATCCTGCAAGTAGCACACGTCAGGACCGTTGGTGTGCGGGTGCTTCAAGAAGTGCGTGATGCCGACGAGCTCGCCGTCGAGCTTGGCGCCGAGAGCGTGAATTTCCGTCGCGGCCTGAAACCGTTGCCACGACTGGTCATAGACCGCCTGCGGCAATTCCCGCTCATAGAATGCGATGTAGGCCCGGAACAACCGCTCCCAGCCGGCCCGGTCGTCCTCGGTGAGTTTCGAGATGCTGATCACTTCGTCACTATAGATTCAAGAGCACCATCAATGGGTACGCGGAAAGCATGCGCCTGCGCCCATCGAAGCTTGACGTCGCCGGAATCTCGCGCAAGCGCCGCGGCAAAGGTTTCTGCTTCCCCGCCAAGGGCGTGATAACGACGGAGTCCGATGTGGACAATGCGGCCGTGGCGGCCCTTATCAAGGCACTCCTGCGGCGCGATGATGATGACCCTGAGGTGAAACACGTCAACGCCTACACCTGGCACGGCGTTACCATTGCGCCCGGCTCAGCAGACCCTTGGCAACGCGCGGAGCGCGCGGTCCTCAAGCTGCTGAGCCGGAACTAATTCACTTACCGCCGCATCGCGTCGCTGGCCTTATCCTTTAGCTCGCCAGCCTTGTCCTTGACCTTGTCTTTGACGTCGTCGGCAGTCATCTTCGCCTTAGCCTTGGCCTGCTCGGCCATGCCTTCGGCTTGCATGCTTTCGTTATCGGTCCAGTCGCCAATCTTTTCCTTGGCCTTACCCTTGAGCTCTTCAGCCTTGTCGCGGGCGTCCTTCATGGTTCTTAACCTCCTGATATCGAGGCTCGGTTGCACTACTAGGGTTCCCGGCTGGCTGTGGTTCAAACGTGATCTGGCCCGAATTATGTTCTAAACGGAAATACGGAACATTAAGTAACGTTTCCTAAGAGGTTATCGGCACGGAGCTGGTCGAACACGAGTGTGTCCACAAGCGACACCCGATGACGGTCCGCGTAGGTGAACCACGCCATCTCGGCGATCTCGTTGCTGGGCTTAAGCATTCCGTCGTACGAAGCGAAATAGCACGCCATCGTGACCAGACGCGGTGTGTTTTGCGCGTCCGCCAGCGCCTCAAACACACCGTAAAGGCGCGCTGTCTCGCGCCTGATATCGACGGTCAGCTCCTCCTTGATCTCGCGCACGAGCGTGTCGAGGTCCTGCTCGCCCGCTTCACGTTTGCCGCCAGGAAAGTAGAACAGCTCGCGGCCGTGATTACGGGTGCTCAGAAGCTTGCCGTCCCGCAAGAGGATCCACGCGACTTTGTCGATGGGTGGGATGCTTTGTGTCACCTGGTTACCGTATCTTTTCGGGCATGGCGAAGTTGACGCGGCAAGAGATGTCCGATGCGGTTTCCGGTTTGGGCTGGCGCTTTGTCTTGGGCCAAGTGCGCGCGACAGTTCCCGTGCACACGCTGGCCCAAGGTGCCGAGGTGGCCACGTGGATCGCCTCCGGCGACGTGACCATCGACCTGCGCGCGACGGAAGTCTTGCTGGCGACACGCGACGTCGAACTGGCCGCCCAAATCACGAAAACGTTGCGCGAACACGGCTTTGACACCGTTCCGGGCCCGGTGCAAGCCTTGGAGCTCGCGATCGACGCGATTGACATCGACGCCATCCGCCCGTTTTGGAAAGCCGCGCTCGCCTACAACGACGATGACGACGGTGCCCTGAGCGACCCGTCCGGCCAGGGCCCTGCGGTGTGGTTCCAGCAAATGGAGGTGCCACGCCCGCAGCGCAACCGCATCCACTTCGACATTTCAGTGCCACACGACGTCGCGCGCGCCCGCATCGACGCCGCCCTGGCCGCCGGCGGCACGCTCGTGTCCGACAAGGCGGCGCCAGCGTTCTGGGTGCTGTCCGATGTGGAGGGTAACGAAATCTGCGTCTGCACCTGGCAAGGCCGCGACTAATGCCGTCTCCCAAGGTGACGCATCTGTCCTGGGGCCGGATGGAGGTCGAAGGCCTAGGCACTGGCAAGGATTTCAAGCTCTACCCCGGCGGTGGCCGGGCGTGGGACTGGTCCGAAACGGGAACACGGCATGACCCCGGCATCCAGCTCGCCGACGTCGAGGAGCTGCTGTCGCACGGCGCGACCGTGGTCGTGCTCTCGCGTGGCATCGACCTGGTGCTGCAGGTGCAACCGGAAGTGGTTGCCGCGCTTGAGGCGCGAGGCTTGACCGTTCACGTGGCGCAAACGCAAGAGGCGGTCCGTCTTTACAACTCCCTATGCGACAGCGCTTCCGTTGGTGGGCTGTTTCACTCGACGTGTTGAGGGTTATCATGGCTGCGGTTGCGTTTGCGCTCCCGGCCGTGTCTCGCGGCTGACGCAGCTCATCAGGCCGAGCGCCTCACTTAACCGAGGTGATCCGCGTGGTGACCCTTTTCGCCATCGCCGCAGCCGCTTGGGGAGTCGTCATGGCTGTCGCTCCCGTGCTGCAAATCCGCCGCATGATTCAGCGGCGTTCGTCTGAAGACCTGTCCCTTGGCTACTTCGCCGTGCTGCTGCCCGGGTTCGCGCTGTGGCTCGGCTATGGCGTTGTCAGCCGAGACTGGGCGCTCATCGTGCCCAACATCGTCGCGTTGACCGTCACCATCTCCACCATTATCGTCGCGTTGTTCATCCGCGCAGCCCACCGCGACCGCCCGCAGCCAGTTGAGCCAACGTCAAGTTGACGGTGGGCACCCAACCGGACGTAGCCGCGTGCTGTGCCGCTTATGATGGCGCGATGTCGCTCGCAGTGCGCTGGACTCGGCTGCTGATGGTGGTATTGGCAGCCAGCTTCACAGGCGCCGCCTTCGCCATCCGCGCCGCGATGGATGGGCCTATCCAACAGTACGCAGGCGCTGCCTTTTCCGCGGCCATCGTGTACACGATAGTGATCTTCATCTGGCCGCGGATCTCCCCACTCACCGCAGGCAGCGCCGCGATCGCCTACTGCTGGTTCATCGAGTTCGCACAGCTCACCCCGATACCCGCGGCACTGTCCCAACGCAACTGGCTCGCGCGCCAACTGCTAGGCGCCCAGTTCGACCTCATCGATGTCGCCTGGTACCCCGTGGGTGTCATCCCATTGGCCGCCGCGCATTGGTTCCTTCGTGCCCGCGCACGTTCCCAAACAGATGAGGCACCCGGTCCGCGAGCTAACGCAGGAGACCGGGAAGTTGCTGGCGGTTAAAAAGCCGGTATAGCAACGGCGGTGGCGAGGGAGCCGCCGGAGAAGCGGTCGTCGTGGGTGACTTCGGTGCCAAAGAGCGGATCTGCCAAGGGAAGTTCGGTGGAGAGGTCTTCGAGTTCGATTTCGGCGAGCAGTAAGCCTTGCAGGTGGCCGTGGAACTCATCGACGGCGAAGGAGAACGGGCCGATCTGCCAGGCGCGGCGGGACTTTGTTAGCTGTGCGCCGGGGAGTGCTTGCAGGACAGCATGTTCAGCGGCGGTGAGGTACATGTTCGTGATGGCCACGACAGACGGGTCGGTGGGGTCGGGGCGCACTTTCTGGGTGAACTTGTGCACGATGTCGGTGCCGTTGGTGACCCGGCGCAGGCGCAACGTAGTACCAGATAGGTAATGGTCCTCAATGAGGCGCGGAGAGCCGGCTGAGGGCGGGAGGCCGGTGAGTAAGAACCGGCGCTCCCGTTCAGGCTTGGCGTAGGAGCCCTGGCCGGGCGCGCGCAGCCAGGAGGTCATGAGCGTTCGTGCCAGGCTTTCAGGGCTTCGGCTTCACGCTCAGGGGACAGGAAAGTCGTGGGGACGGGTTCGTGGTCGAGCGTGTCCTTAATGGACTCCGCGAGCGATCGGGGCACGAGGCCAGCGCCCAAAGCGGCTGACGGGTCGGCCGCGCTGAGCACGGACTCGAGTTCGCCTTCGGGCCACAGTGGAAGCAGGGCGCCAAGCTCTTGCTCCGTAACGAATTCCGGGTCGACCCAGGTGATGGTCGTGCCGGCCGGGGCTACGGTCGCGGCGATGGTGTCGAGCATGTCCTTGAAGCCGAACGGGGGAGCGGGGTGCACGGTGTGGAACGCGCCGGGCGCCGCGCGCTCGACCATGCGGACCGTCCAGTCGCCCAGGTCGCGGCCGTCGATGACTTGCAGGCCCCACTCGGGCTTGCCGGGAGCGAGCACCTCACCGCCAGCGGCGATGCGGTGCACCCAGTAGGTGAAGCGGCCGGTGTAGTCCAGCGGGCCGATCACGTATGTGGGGCGGATGATGAGCGTGCTGGGACCGAAGGCCTCGACGGCGGCCTGCTCGCACATGACCTTCAGCGGGCCGTAGTTGTCGTTGGTGACCTTCTCCGGTTCCGGGTCGATCGGTTCGTGCAAACGGGACTGTTCGGAATATCCCGGCCCGTCTGGCTGACCGTAGGCGGAAACCGAGGAAATGAAGACGTACTGTCCAGCACCGTCGCCGAGCGCCTGAGCCAGCGCCTTCACCTGACGGGGGTAATAGGCCGAGACGTCAACCGTGGCGTCGAACTGGCGCCCGTGCAGTGCTGACAGGTCCTCGTTGCGGTCGGTGAGCAGGTGTTCGGACGTGGGGAAGAGGTCAGACGGCCGCCGGTGCAACAGGGTCACGTCATGTCCAGCGGCTACGGCTGCGGCGGTGATGTGACGCCCAACGAAGCGGGTACCACCCACGATCAGTATGCGCATGGCGCTATCTTGTCAGCCATGACCTCCGCGACGCGCACCGACGAGACGATCCGCCGTGATCTCATTGGCGCCCTCGCCGGGTGCGTGGCCGAGAAGGGCTACGCCGCCACGACGATCGCCGATATCGTCGCCATGGCTCACGTGTCCAAGCGGACGTTCTATGAACACTTCTCGGGCAAGGAAGACTGCCTGCTGTCGCTGTATGAACACGTCACCGGCAACTTGGTGAAAGTGATTCGGGGCGCGGGAACGGCCGCCGAGATGAACTGGAAAACCCTCGTGACCAACGGGGCGGCCGCGTTTCTATCCGCTTTGGACTCGATGCCGGAGTTCTCCCGTACCCTCCTGGTTGAATTGCAGGGAGCGGGACCCAGAGCGTTCCGCACGCGGCAGGAAACCTTGCGCCGCTTCGCCCGGACGATTGTCGACCTGGTCGAGCTCGGCCGCGCGTCCAATCCCGACATTGGCCCGCTGACGACCTCGCAGGCACTCGCGATCGTTGGTGGCATTAATGAATTGCTGCTGCAGGCGATCGATCAACCGTCGCGTCCGGACCGTCCTTTCTCGGCGCTGCACGGTGATGTGGTCATGCTGATGTCGGCGGTGCTCACGTACCAGCCATAGGCCATTGCCTTTGGGAGCGCTTCCATGTAACACTGTGGACACACGAGCGGTTCAGGGCAGGACCGTGAGTGCTTAATGACGCCGCCTGTTCCGGGCCTGGCATGTCTTCCTCAATTCGGCATTTCTTTTGTTGATATGCACGCTCCCAAGGAGAAGGCATGAACCTGCGCAGAAAAGCTGCGTTGGCTGGGGCTGGCCTGCTAGCCATCGCCGGGGTGACCCTCCCGGTAACGGCAGCTCACGCAGCAGCCTCATGTGAAGTCACGTACACGGCCAATCCGTGGACGGAAGGCCCGTCTAGCGGCGGCTTCACGGCCAACATCACCGTCAAGAACACCGGTGACGCCTGGACCACCTGGACCCTGACCTTCGCCCTCCCGGCCGGTCAGACCTTTGGAAACGGCTGGTCCGCGAACTGGACCACCTCCGGGCAAAACGTGACCGCTACACCGCTCGACTGGAACAAGAACCTCGGCACCGGCGCGTCCACCGGGATCGGGTTCAACGGCCGGTGGACCGGCAGCTACTCCGGTGGCCCGTCATCGTTCGCGGTGAACGGGGTCGCCTGCAACGGCCAGCCTCCGGTCAACCAGCTGCCCTCGGTCAGCCTGACCAGCCCGACGGCCGGTGCCTCCTTCGCCGTTGGAACGGCTGTGCCCCTGGGCGCGAACGCCTCTGACTCGGACGGAACCGTTGCCCGGGTTGACTTCCTGGTGGACGGGGCGGTTGTCGCCAGCGACACCTCTAGCCCGTACACCGGCAGTGCCACCGGCCTGGCCGTTGGCACGCACACCGCCGCCGCCCGCGCGGTGGACAACCTTGGTGGCACAACGACTACCGCGAACGTCTCGTTCACGGTGACCGGGACGCAAACACCGTCCATTGTGCTCACTCCGGCAGCACTGTCCGTGGCCGAAGGTGGCTCGGCTTCGCTCAACGTGAAGCTGAACGCGGCCCCGTCGGGCAACGTCTCCGTGGCGCTCGCGCGCACCGGCGACACCTCCATCACCGTCAGTTCTCCGGTCACCCTGACCACGTCCAACTGGAACACGGGCGTCAACGCCACGGTTTCAGCGGCCGAGGACAGCGACTCCGTCAACGGCACCGCGACGATCGCGGCGTCGGCCACCGGTTACACCGGGGCACAGGCGAACGTGACCGAGATTGACAACGACGTCATTGGACGCGTCGATAACCCCTACGTGGGTTCGACCGGATACGTCAACCCGCTGTGGCGGGCCAACGCACTGGCCGAACCGGGCGGCAGCCGGGTCGCCAACACGCCGACGTTCGTGTGGTTCGACCGGATCAGCGCGCTCTACGGCAACGGCAGCCCGACCACCGGCAACATGGGGCTCGAAGCGCACCTGAACGAAGCTGTCGTTCAGGATGCCGCCAACGGCGCCGCGCCACTGGTGTTCCAGATGGTTGTTTACAACCTGCCCGGCCGTGACTGCTCCGCTCTCGCCTCCAACGGCGAACTGGGTGTCAGCGAACTGCCGCGGTACAAGGCGGAATACATCGACCCGATGGCCGAGATCCTGGCTCGCCCCGCATACGCGAACCTGCGGATCGTGGCCACCATCGAGATCGACTCGCTGCCGAACCTCGTGACGAACCTCAGCATCGCCAAGTGCGCCACCATGAACTCCAACGGTGGCTACGTCAACGGTGTTGGCTACGCACTGCGCAAGCTCGGTGCGATCCCGAACGTCTACAACTACATTGACTCCGCTCACCACGGCTGGATCGGCTGGGACAGCAACTTCGGCCCGACCGCTCAGAAGCTGTTCGAAGCGGCCAATGCCGAAGGCAGCACCCCGGCGAACGTGCACGGCTTCATCACCAACACCGCCAACACGTCCGCTCTCCGTGAGCCTTACATCAACCTGCAGGGCTCCATCGGCGGGGCACAGGTCCGCTCGTCGACCTGGGTGGACTGGAACCAGTACAACGACGAACTCACGTTCGCTCAAGCGTTCCGGTCACGTCTCGTGACGCAGGGCTTCAGTCCCAACATCGGCATGCTCATCGACACGTCCCGCAACGGCTGGGGCAACTGTGTTGTCACCCCGTGTGCCGGTGGCGGGGCGACCCGGCCAACGGCGGCGAGCACGTCGACCGTGCTCAACACGAACATCAACCAGTCGCGCATCGACCGCCGCATCCACAAGGGCAACTGGTGCAACCAGGCCGGTGCCGGTATGGGCGAGCGCCCAACGGCAGCCCCGGAAACCGGTATCGACGCCTACGTCTGGGCCAAGCCGCCGGGCGAGTCCGACGGCTCGAGCACCGAGATCCCGAACAACGAAGGCAAGGGCTTCGACCGCATGTGTGACCCGACCTATACAGGCAACAACCTGAACGGGAACAACATGTCTGGCTCGCTGCCCGGTGCACCGCTGTCGGGACACTGGTTCTCGGCTCAGTTCCAGCAGCTGATGGCGAACGCTTACCCACCGCTGCCCTAAGTTAGGGCGGCTTGCGCGAGGGTCACTAGTAGAACTTGTGGCCCTCGCGCAACTGTGTGAGCAGTTTCTCTTTGGTTTCAGCGCGCTTGGCTTGGGTGAACCGGTGGATGTAGGCATAGCGATTCTGTGAGTTCAGCTTTTCCATCTGCTGGAGTGCTTCTGGGTCGGCCGCGACCTCTGGCGGCACCTGTGCTGTGGCCGGACCGGAATAGGCCCGCTCCCAACGGCCGTCGGCTTTGGCCAGATCGACCTGAGTCTGCCCGGCCGGGCGCATCCGCCCGCTCGCGATGAGCGCTTCGGCTTTCTCCGTATTGATTTTCGACCAGATGCTGCGTTTGCGCCGGGGCGTGAACCGCTGCTGATAGAAGTCATCGTCGATCCGTTTGGCCTGACCGTCGATCCACCCGAAACACAGCGCGACTTCCAGCGCCTCGGCGTAGTTGACGCTTTGAATGCCGCGGCCCTTCTTCGCGAATTTGACCAGGACCCCGTCACTTATCGCGTGTTCCTTTTCCAGCCAGCGCTCAAAGTCTTGCTGGGTCTCGAAGCCGAGCAACGGCAACTCATCTTTCGCCATGGGATCAGGTTAGTGGGCCATGAGAGCGAGTGCGGCGGGAGTGTTGCGCTCACCCTCGATATCTTCGGGACGGATCGCGTGGTCGAGCAGGCGGACCTGTTCGTCGGTCAGCGAAAACTCCGTCGCCTCAACGTTTTCACGCAGGTGCTCCGGCCGGGTGCTGCTCGGGATCGGCACGATGTCCTGCCCCTTGCTCAGCAGCCAGGCGAGAGCGAGCTGAGCGGTGGTGCAGCCGACCTCAGCGGCGATCTTGTTGACGCGGTCCACTAAACCCAGGTTGTGTTGCAGATTCGGGCTGCGAAACCTGGGCAGGGATCGCCTCAGATCTCCGGGGGAAAGCAAATGCCATTCCGGTGGGCGCTGCGACAGCAGGGCCCGGCTCAAAGGGGAGTACGCCACGAGCCCGACCCCAAGCTCACGGGCCGCCGCGATCGTGCCGCTTTCCAAGTGCCGGCTGATGAGGGAGTATTCGCTTTGCAGAGCAGTGATCGGGTAGACCGCGCACGCCCGGCGCAGCGTCGCGGGGTCCACTTCGGACAGCCCGAGGTAGCGCACTTTGCCCGCGGTGACCAGTTCGGTCATCGTGCCGACGACTTCTTCGATCGGAATCCGGCGGTCGTGGCGGTGCAGGTAATACAGGTCGATGTGGTCTGTTTTCAAGCGGCGCAACGAATCGTCGATGGAGCCGAGGATGTGCTCGCGTGAGTTGTTGGCCACCAGGCGGTTGCCCTGGCGGACGACACCGAACTTGGTGGCGAGGACGATTTCGTCGCGGCGGTTTTCCAGAGCGTCGCCGAGCACAACTTCGTTAGCCGACTCACCGTGCTGCGGAGCGCCATAGGAGGCGGCGGTGTCGAAATAGGTGACACCGAGGTCAATGGCCAGCTGAACGGATTTGGTGAATCCGGCGACGTTAGCGGGCCCATAGAACTCTGACATGGGCATGCAGCCCAATCCCAACTCGGACACGGCGAGCCGGGTGTTGCCCAGAAGGCGGTTACGCATCTGCGAAGGATTTCATGATCCGTCTTATCGATTCCTTGGGGCTGAGCGCGTTCCTGCTGAGCAGCTCAAAGTCTTGCGTATAGGCATGAACTTCGGGTTCAGCATCGATGAAGAACGTGCGGGACTTGTTTTCCAGGTACACCACATCAGGCGCACCGCTGGCGTATGACTCCAGAATCGAGAACGAGCCGGCCGAGACCGGCGGTTGCCCCGCGGCGAAAGGAAGCACCTGAAGGGTGATGTTTGGGCGGCGGGCGCACTCGACAAGCCAATGCAGCTGCTCGTCGACGACGTCTGAACGGGCCTCCTCCCGTGTCATGACGCGCCGGTGCAGCACGGCCTCGTCAATGACGGCAGTCAGCTGAAGGGGCGGCCGGGTGCTGCGGGTCAGGATTTCCTGCCGGCGGCGCACGATGTCGACCCGGCGCTCCACTTCGGACACAGACGGCCGGTGTGGTGCGTTCATGATGATGCTGCGGGCGAAGGCCGGCGTCAGCAGCAGCGCGTGCGGGATGAGGGCGCAATAGCATTGCAGCGACGACGATCCGGCTTCGAGCTTGAGCAGGCTGGAGTAGCCGGAGCTAAGCGTTTCAGCGTAGGCGTCCCACCAGCCACGGGCTTGGGCCGACGGGGCTAGCCGGCGCAGGTAGGTCGCTCGCTCAGTGGGCGCGTCATATAGCTCGATGAGCCGGTCGAGGTCCTCAGGGCTGATGCCGATGCGGCCGTTTTCGATCCGGGACACTTTGGACGGTGACCAGCCCAGCCGCTCGGCGACTTCCTTGCCGTTGAGATTGGCGGTCGCACGCAGGGTGCGCAGCTCTCTGGCGAGCTGACGTTCGCGAACCGAAGGAGTATCGCGTTCACTCACTGTCCTGCGAAACCTTCCGTTTCAAGCACGCGAGAATTCTACATCGGAATGATGTCAGCATATGTTCGTGCAATATTGCAATCCCTCTTTCGTAAAGACTTGATCTACCTGACACTCATCTCAGGTGTCCCAGCGATGAGGATGGTGTCAAGATGACCATCAACCCACCGCTATTTGTCCTTGTGGAAGGCGACAGCCGCGATGGAGCGGCATTAGCTGCACAAGCTAAAGCGCACGGCATGACGGTGACCGTCCTGACGGACGCATCCGGTGCCACGGATGTTGACTCCCGTTCATGCGACACGACCGATCCGGCCTGCATCGTCAGGTGCGTGCTGGGCTTAATGAGCCGCCACACGGTGGCTGCCCTGCTCCCGGGTCAGGAAAGGACGCTCGTCGCCGCGGTGGCTGCCGCCCGGGCATTGGGGCTCGATGGCCCGGACCCAGCGGCCGTCTGGGACACCCATCAAAAGCCACGGGCTAGAGCGCTGTCCAACGGCCTCGCCGCGAACCCGGTTCCGTTCTGGCTTCTGGAGCACCGCGACGACGTCGCTTCCGTTCCGGCCAGTCACTATCCGGTCGTCGCCAAACCTCCGGCCGCACGCGGTGGCGTCGGTGTCATGGCGTGTTCCTCGCCAAGTGAGCTGAAAAACTATGTGGCCGAATGGCTCGGGGCGCCAGACCACCGGGGCAAACCGATAGCCGGCCCGCTGCTAGCCGAGAAATTCGTTTCGGGACCTGAGTATGCCGTGGAGCTTTTCCACGGCATTCCTGTCGCTATGGGGCGCAAAACCGTTGGCGGGCCAACTGGTTTCGTCGAGCTGGCGAGCGAGCTGGCCGCCTGGCACCGGTGGGAAGAGCGGCTGCTGCTGGCGCCCTTCGTGGAGCGCCTCGTGCAAAGGCTCGGGCTGGACTGGGGGCCCGTGCACATCGAGGTGCGGATTGAAAACGGTGTGCCCCGCCTCATCGAGGCGAGCTGGGGCCTTCCGGGCGGCATGATCCCGGAACTCATCAAGCTAGCCACGGGAATCGACTACTACCGGTGCCTTGCCGACGCGGCGTGTGGCATCGATGTGAAACCTGAACCAGTGCAGGACCGGTGTGCGGCGGTCCGTTTCGTGACGACACCTGTCTCGGGACGCATCGCCGGCCACAATCTGGCTGGAGCGCTCGCGCTTGACGGCGTGGCCGATGCCGCGGTCTACCGGCAACGGGGGGAATTCGTTCCTACGACGACTCATGCCGGCCTGCGGCTGGGGCACGTCCTGGCGACGGGTTCGACTACCGGGCAGGCCGCTGCTACCGCCACAGCCGGTGTCAAACGGCTGGATCTGCGGGTGGCTTAGCACCCGGGGTGGGGGGAAGTGGCGAGGCCCGTGTCATCGCACCGGCCTCGCCACGCATGTCCTAGGCGGAGACTTTTCTGTAATGCGCGGTCACCGCGGCGATCCAGGTCCAGATGATGACGCCACCGGCGAACATGAGCCGGTAGTCAGCCAGGGCGAAGGAAGCTGACGTCAGCACCACTTCAGCCACGAGGACCGCGATGCTGTAGATGACCCAGCCACGCTTGCCTTCAGCGGCGAACCGCCGGGCGAAAACGACGCAGGCGGCCATCAGGGCCAGGCTCGCGGCGGCAGGGGCGATGCCATGCAGGATCCCGTGCCAGCTCAGCTCCGCCGGGGCGCTATCTGGAGTTCCTATGGGGTACCCAAATGCCGGGTCCGCGACAAAGACGCCGCCCCAGATCAGCCCAATGCCGTAGACGCCGATGAGGATAGGTCCCCAAGTGCCGGCCCGGCCGGGGCTTAGCACCCGCCGCATGCCGAAGGCGGAAGCGAAGGCGAGCACTCCACATAGGACAAAGTTCGTGATCTGCAGCCAGCCCAGGTCGCCCAGGCTTAACAAGCTCAGCGGATGCTTCTTCGGATCGAAGCCCTCACGCGTCAGTTCCTGGATCAGCACCGTGATCACGAACAGGGGACCGGCGATGACTCCAGCGGTCAAAAGGTTCTTAGTTGTTTTCGTCATGCCCGGTAAGACCGGGCGTCCCGGCCAGACTCATCGGTGCCGGTTCAAGATTTTTTAACCGGTGATCACGGCACAGACGGTTGCCCCGGGGGCGAAGAAGCCACGGGCGTCCAGCGCATAGATGCCGTACATCATCTTGCCGGTGTAGATGGGGTCAAGGGCGATGCCGTGCCTGGCCCTGAAGTCCTCGACGAAGGCGAGTAACTCCGGCGGGCATTTGGCGTAGCCGCCAAAGTGGAAGGAGGTATCAATCGCCCAGTTGTCTCTCGGCTCCGGGAGCAGCTCTGCCACAGCATCGTGTAGGAACCCGCCTCCCTTCAGCACAGCGAAGCCCAGCGCGCGGCCAGTCTTGAGGCCGTGAGCCAGTCCGGCCAGCGTGCCGCCCGTGCCGACAGCGACACAGACGTAGTCATACGGGTCCAGCTCGGCGGCGAGCTCAGCGACCCCTTTGACCGCAAGGGAATTCGTGCCGCCCTCGGGGATGAGGTAGTAGTCGCCCGGCGGCGGCTGCTTGAGCCGGTACGCCGAACGATCCACATAGGACAGTTTCATCCCGCGGTCGACAGCGAAGCGCAGCACTGGATTGAGCGGCAGGTGCTCCTCTCCGCGCACGATGCCGATGGTGTGGAAACCGAAGAGGTGACCCGCGGCAGCTGTCGCGCGCAGGTGATTGGAATACGCCCCGCCAAAGGTGAGCAACGTGTCGTGGCCTTGTTCTCTGGCCGTGGCTAGGTTGTATTTCAGCTTGCGCCACTTGTTGCCCGGCAGATCCGGGTGGATCAGATCGTCACGCTTGAGGAGCAGGTGCACGCTGAGCCGCTCATCGTGCACCTGCTCCACCGGAGACGGCAGGGCAAGCTTCACCTGGGAAGCCTAACCCCCCGGCCGAGGGCGATCTGATCACTGGGCTTGCCGAACTGCTCCACGGGCTGCCCTTGCAGCGAGGTCGCGAGCGTCGTGGCCACGGCGCGGTAGACCTTGGACAGGATTGCCGAACCGACACCATCCGTCGGGTCCACCGGGTTCGCCGTGATCATCGCTGCCGCGAGCTGCGGTGTGAACGCGACGAACGACTCCGTCTGCCCGTTGTCCGAGCTTCCGGTCTTTCCAGCGACCGGGCGGTTGCCCATGATGCCGTTGACCGCCGTCGCCGTGCCGCCGTTGCACCGGCCGAAGTAGCCCTGCTGGCCCACCGGGCAACGGGCCGCGTCAGTGGCCGCTCGCGCGACATCGGCGCTGATGGCCTGATGGCACTGCGCCTCGACCGGTTCGCCGTTGATGGAGACCACGGGCGTTGGGGTGCAATACTTTCCGTCAGCGGCCACAGTGGCGTAGGCGTTAGCCAGCTCCAGCGGGAACGTCGGGGTCGTCCCGATGACAAACGCGTTGACGCCAAGGGTTTCCTTGATGCCCAGGCGCTTAGCCATGTTCGCCGTCTTTTCGGGGCCAACGTTGGTGTGCAGCCACATGAAGTAGGTGTTGACCGACCGGCCGAACCCATCCCACATGCTGCGCTGACCGTCCATGAACGACGGATTCGAGTTTGAGATGCAGAACTTTCCGCCGCAGTTGTTCTTTCCGGGTGTGCTGATCGGGGCGTCGGTGACGAACGTTCCCGTGGCGTCAAAGCTCGTCGTCAGCGGCAGACCGGCCTCGAGCGCGGCGAGCATCGCGAACATCTTGTAAGTGGAGCCGGCCTGGTAGCCATCGACACCCGGGCCACCCGCGACGAGCTGATTGAACGTGTCGCCATAGGTGCGGTTCACCGCCAGCGACAGCACTTTGCCGGTGCCCGGCTCCACGACCGCCATCGGGGCAACGAACTTGCTGTCGTTGCCGTAGACCGAGTTCACCTGCTGCCGGGCGCTGGCGTGCACGTTAGCGTCTAAAGTGGACACGATTTTGAAACCGCCGGTGTTCAGGTTGCCGAGGGACTGTCCGTCCCACCACTGGCGGAAGTAGTCACAGAAGAAACCGGTGTCGGCCCACGCGGCGGTGCAGTTGTTGGGGGAGCTGCCTTTCTGGAAGGTCACGGGCGATTGCTTCGCCTCATCCGCCTGTGCCTGAGTGATGGCGCCCGTGCCTACCATCGCGTTCAGGGAGTACTCACGGCGTACCTCATAATCGGTCTTCTCTGGGTTTTGCAGCATGCCGGCGAGCGTGGCCGCTTCGCTGAGCGTGAGTTGCGACGGCTCTTTGGAGAAGTAGACGTTCGCGGCCGCGTCGATGCCGTAGGCGCCACTGCCGAAGTAGGCGATGTTGAGATAGCGCTCCAGGATCTCCTGTTTGGACAGATGCTGCTCCAGCGTGATGGCGTAACGCGCCTCCTGGATTTTGCGCGACGCGCTCACCTCGGTCGCCTTCTCGCCATAGGCAGGATCGTTCTTGAGCACGTTGCGCACATATTGCATCGTCAGCGTGGAGGCGCCCTGCTGCGTTTCGCCCGCGGAACTGTTGCGCACGAGCGCCCGCACGACACCCATCACGTCAACGCCGTTGTGCTCGTAGAAGCGGGCGTCCTCGGCCGCGACGACAGCGTCCTGCATCACCTTGGCGACGTCGCCGAGCTTCACGTTGCGGCGGTTCTCGTCATAGAAGGTCGTGAGCAAGCTCTGACCGTCGCTGGCATATAAATAGCTAGCCTGGCTGATCGTCGGATTCCGCAGCACCTCAGGCAATTCGTCATAGGCGACGCCGGAGTGGTTGACGGCCCAAGTGGCGAGGGCGGTGGCGGGGAGGGCGGCGATGGCGACGAGGACGCCACCGATAAGCCCGGCTAGGAGGAGTTTGCCGATCTTGTGCACCTGGCAAGACTGCCTGCTGATCCTGAGAACAGCATGAGATGTGGCATAGCTCGCATTCTCTTAGCAATCTCACAGTTTGCCTGCCTATGGTCGGCCGATGTCTATTTACGTGAGCTCTCACGCCAAGCGTTCCCGCAGGCGCTGGCCGAAGGTCGTGCTGGGAGTGGGACTTACGCTCGCCTTGCTGACGGGAGTGGGCATAACGGGCCTTTGGCTTTACGGCCGCTCACTGAACAACAATCTGGACCGCGTCGACGCCATCACCACGGACCAGTCGCAGCAACCGCGCGAAACCGGGGCGTTCAATCTTCTGATCGTTGGCAGCGACTCGCGGGACCCCGCTTCGACCGAGGACAGCCGCACCGACACGATCATGCTGGCGCACGTCAACGAGGCCCGAGATCACGTCTACTTGAGCTCTATCGCCCGCGATACGTGGGTTCCAGTGCCAGGGCACGGCAACGCGAAGATCAACGCGGCCTATGCCTGGGGCGGGGCATCGCTTCTAGTCCAGACCGTGCAGAACTACACGGGCGTCGCGGTTGACCACTTCGTGATGATCGACTTCGCCGGGTTTGAGAGTGTCGTGGACACCCTTGGTGGCGTGGACATGACCGTCGAAAAGACAGTGACCTCCATCCATGCGCCCTATCGCGTGTTCACCGAAGGCGCGCACAGTTTTACCGGCGCCGAGGCGCTGGACTGGGTGCGGCAGCGCTACCAGTTCGCCGACGGCGACTTCTCCCGCCAGAAACACCAGCAGCAGCTGATCACCGCCGTGATCGACCGGGCGACCGAGGCCGGCATCCTCACCGACCCGGCCAGGCTCAACGGGTTCCTGCAAGCGGTGACATCAGCCGTGACGGTCGACCGCGGGTTCGACCTGATGAAGACCGCCATCGCCCTGCGGGACTTGCGCAGCAACGACATGACGTACCTGACCTCGCCGCACAAGGGCGTGTCCACGATCGATGGGCAAAGCGTCGTGCTGCCGGATCCGGTGAAGGCACGGGAGCTTTACGCGACCTTTGTCAACGACACCGTGGCGCAGTATCTAGCCACCGCTTCACCTTCGCCGGTCGCCTCCACGTCTTGATCGCCGCTTGCTTCGGCAACTTTGATCGCGCGAGCTGCTAGTCCCGTATCGCTCGGGCTCGCTTCATTCGGCCCCGCGTCGCTGTCCGCTGCCCGGCTGGTGGCTGGATGCTGATCCACATCCCTTTCCGCGATCCACAGCCATTGAGACGTGATCAAACCGCCTGTTGATCACGTCTGCCGGGCTGTCGATCACGTTTAGGGATGTGGATCACGGGTCGGTCGCGGTCAGCGCGCATCGCAGATGCGCCGGAAGGCGGATCACGGGCGGTTGCAGTCGGTGTGCGCTGTCAGCTCCGCCGGAACGCCGGATCAGGGGCGGGCGACGTCGTCGTCCGCTTCGGAGCGCTCGCCGGAGGTGGATCAATGAAGATGATTGGGATCCCGAAAAGGGTGATCAACAGGCTGTTTGATCACCCTTTTCGGGCTGTGGATCACTCCGCAAGATCGGCTAAGCGCGGGTGAGGGTGCCGATCACGCCGGCGGCCTGGATGTCGGGCAGCGCGGGCTGGAGAAGTGCCCACTCCGCGTCCGTCATGGTGACCGTCAGCGTCTCGATCGGCGCCTTCATGGACTGCTTCGCGTCCGACTTCTGCTTGCGGGCGTGCCGGATCACCGAAGCCGCCAGCGAAAGCAACGCCGGGTCACCGGCGCCCGTTTGCGAGCCAGACAAAGAATCCGGCGAGGAATCTGCGGAAGGGCCCCCAGGCAGCGAAGCCCTGGTGGGCCAGGGCGACAGGTGGATGCTGCCGGTGTTGAACCACGACCAAGCCTCCTCGGTCACGAAAGGCATCATGGGCGCGAATAGGCGCAGTAGCACCGACAACGCTGACCGCAGGGTGGTCTGGGCACTGGCGTCGCCGGCGTAGGCGCGAAGTTTCACCAACTCCAGATAGTCGTCGCAGAAGTGCCAGAAGAACTTCTCCGTGACTGACAGCGCACGGGCGAAGTCGAACTCCTCCAAGGCGGCAGTGGCCTCGTCCACCACAGCGGACAGTCCAGCTAGGAGCGACAGATCCAGCGCGGCCGAAGGCGGCGATGAAGAAGGGTCAAACGACAGCACAAACTGCGAAGCGTTCAGGATTTTCGTGGCGAGACGGCGGCCGATGCGCATCTGACCGGTGTCAAACGCGGTATCTGTGCCCGGGGTAGCCGACGCGGCCCAGTAGCGCACCGCGTCTGATGAAAACTCGGAGAACAACGCAAGGGGTGTCACGGTGTTGCCGATGGACTTGCCCATCTTCTTGCGGTCGGGATCGAGGATCCACCCGTTGATCATCGCGTGCTTCCAGGGCAGGCTTTCGGAGTACCGCAAAATGGTGTCGAAAAGCCAGGTGCGAATGATTTCGGGGCCTTGTGGGCGCAGGTCCATCGGCACGTCGAACCCGGCGATCGTTGGCGTCAAAGAAGAAGTGGCCCACGTGTCGAAGATGTCCGTCTCGCCGGCGAAGCCGCCGGGCACACCGCGTTGCGATTCGTCATAGCCGGGCGGCGTCTCAGAGGCCGGGTCCACCGGCAGTTTCGACGGCAGGATCACCTCAGAGTGAAGCACCTCACCCGAGGAAGAAAGCTTGTACCACAACGGAATCGGCACCCCGAAGTAGCGCTGGCGGCTGATGAGCCAGTCGCCGGCGAGCCCGTTCACCCAGTGCTCATAACGCACTCGCATGTGCGGCGGGTGCCATTGCAACTCGCGGCCACGTTCCAAAAGGTGCGCACGCAACTCCGGGTCACGCCCGCCGTTGCGCAAATACCACTGCCCGGTCACCACTATCTCCAGTGGACGGTCGCCCTTCTCGTAGAACTTCACCGGGTGCTCGATCGGCTCGGGGTGCGTTTCGCCAAGCAGCTCAAGCACTTTCGTGCGTCCCTGCGGCACGGTCAGGCCAGCCAGATGCGGCACCTCCGGCAGGAAGCGCCCGTCGAAACCGAGCACCGGCCGGGCGGGCAGGTCCAGCTCACGCCACCAGATCACGTCGGTCGTGTCGCCGAAGGTGCACACCATCGCGATGCCCGTGCCCTTCGCCGGGTCCGCGAGGCGGTGCGGGAACACCCGCACCTCTTGCCCAAACAGGGGTGTACGCAGTGAGCGCCCAAAAAGCGGCTGATAATGCTCGTCATCGGGGTGGGCCACGAGCGCCACACATGCCGGAAGGAGCTCCGGGCGGGTGGTCTTCACGAGCACATCGTCAAACGCGAGCGTGTGATAGGCACTGGCACGCGGACGGTCCTCGGTTTCGGCCTGTGCCACGGCGGTGCGGAAAGTCGTGTCCCATAACGTTGGTGCGTAAGAACGGTAGGCGTCACCGCGAGCAAGGGCGTCGAGAAAAGCGCGCTGCGACACGGCTTGCGCCTTGTCGCCGATGGTCGTGTAAAGCAGGGACCAGTCCACGGACAGTCCAGCGGTGCGGAACACCTCTTCGAACGACTTCTCGTCCAATGTGGTCAGTTCGTGGCACAGCTCGGTGAAGTTACGCCGGCTCACGGCTGTCTGACCGCCGCCGGGCTGAAATGAGGGATCGTAAGGAAGCGACGGATCGCAGCGCACGCCGTAATAGTTCTGCACCCGCCGTTCCGTGGGCAGACCGTTGTCGTCCCAGCCCATGGGGTAGAACACGGTTTTGCCAAGCATGCGCTGGAATCGGGCGATCACGTCGGTCTGCACGTAGCCGAACACACTGCCCATGTGTAGTTGGCCGCTAGCCGTGGGCGGTGGCGTGTCGATGGCGAACACCCGGTCACGGGGCGCTGTGGGATCGAATCGGTAGGTCTGCTCGGCTTCCCAGCGGGATGACCACTTGGTGGCGAGAGCATCGAGATCGGGTTTCATGGATTTTCCCCTACAGACGGGGCACCCGGATGACACATGTGATCACCATGCGCTCCAGGCGCACGATGACAAGCTGAAAGCTACGCGTGGCCTGAGTTGGCTACGCGTACTACAGCTTGGAAGGTGTGTGTCACAACGGTCATAGTAACAGCCGGCGGCATTTGCCGCCGGCTGCGCGCTGCCGTGTTAGCTGTGACGTTCCTTCATCCGGGACATCGCCTTGTCGGAGACGTCCTGGTCGATCTTGTCAGCCGTGTCCACGACCCGCTTCTTCATGTTGGCGGCGTCATTTCTGACTTTTTCATGGGTCTTGCTGGCCATATTCTTGGCCTTGCCCTCGACGCGTTCGTTGAAGTCACGTACGTCGTCAATGCCCTTGTCGAGATCCTGCTCAACCTTGGTGACGGCGTCGTGTGCGCGGTCGGCCATGCGGCCGTTCTTGTTTTTCCCCATGCGCCCGAGCCTTCCACGGCGAACGCGAGAATGTGTCAATTTGGCACAATCAACAATTGTGGGATGATTGCCCCGAAATACAGCGCCGCACCAGGCTTTCCATAATGGATGCCATCCCAGCGGACCTTCACGTCGCGCGAGAGCGCGTCATCGGTGCAGAACTCCGCGGGCGGATCAATAGTCGTCGCCCCGATGCTTACGGCCGCTTGCTTGAGCAGGGTGTTCACGTGCCGGGTGCGGGTGTCATCGCCGCGGTCGGGCCAGTATCCAGCGCCTCCAGTGTTGCGAAACGGGCGGTAGCAAGGCAATAGCGCGATCGCCACCGCGGCACCGCTCGCTTTCAGGACCCGCAAGCCCGGTTCGAGAGTGCTCAGCAATAGCGCGTCCCACTCCGGGGTTCCAAAAACCATTTTGCTGGTACTCGTCTGAAGGTCGAAAACCTCCCACGCGCCGATGATGACCAGAGCAATGTCTGGTTTGGACTTCAGCACGTCGCGTTCCCATTGCCCAAGCCAGTTCGGGCACGCCCCGATGAGGTCATGCGTCTCGCCGATGCGGCTGCGCACCTTGCCCCGCAAGATGCCGCACGCCTGTGCCGAAGCGTCCGTCAAGGTGAGGTAGGTAGCGATGTCAGCAGGCTTATTGGCGAACAGGGCACGTCCTTGCGAGTCGCCAAACAGCGTGACCTTGACGGGTATGGCGCGTTTGACGGGCGCTGACGGCACGGCCTTGACCGGGACGATGAGGTCAGGCGAGTCGTCGATCGGCGGCGCTCCCGCGGCAAGGGGAGTCACGTGTTCGGTCCTCGTGAGCTGATAACCCACCCCGGCGAAGGCAACGAGCACGACCGCCGTGACCGTGACGGCGGGAGCGATCCGGCGCTTGCGGTAGACGGGAAGGATCATCGTCGCACCGTCTGGAGTGGACTTGACGACCCTCGGGCGCAACGGCCGCTCCACGAGCCAGTACGAGATCTCAGCCAGGGCAAGGGTTAGCCCGAGCCGCAGCCCGGTGTTGGCCCACCCGCTCCATGGCACGTCAAGGCCGGGTTGCGTTAGCGCACACACCGGCCAGTGCCACAGATAGAACGCGTACGACCGCTGACCGAGCCACCGCAAGGGTTGCAGCCCAAGCAGATCGCCGAGCAGGGTCGCCGGGTGCCCGGCCGCCACGACGAGAGCCGCCGCTGCCAGCGCTGTGACCAGGAAACCGCCGTGATACAGCAACGGATCGCGGTCGCCGATGAACCACGCGATGGCCGCCAGCCCGGCTAGGCCAGCGAAGCCGATGGCGTCCCACGGCCCGCTGCGGTGACTCTTCTTCTGTTGCCACGGGCGCAGGAGCAACGCGGCAGCGGCACCGATGAGCGGCGCGGCAGCGCGCGTGTCGGTGCCGTAGTAAACCCGCGACGGGTCAGCCCACGGGTCGTAGAGCAACGCCGCCGCCATCGTGGACGTGAGAATGAGCAGAAGGAGCACCGTGAGCATGGTCCGCCGGCGTGCCCGGTTGCGCGCGAACAGCAGCAACAGCAACGGCCACACCAGATAGAACTGCTCCTCGACCGCCAGCGACCACAGATGGGTCAGCAGTGGTGGCCGGTCACCGGTCCCGAAATAGGAGTGCTCCTGGAAGATGAGCCACCAATTCGTCACGTAGCCAAGGGAGGCGATGATGTCGCCTTTGATCCGGGCGGCCTGCTGCGTCAGCCAGAACGAGCCGATCAGCCCGGCCATGAGCAGCAACGCGAAGACAGCTGGCAGCAGCCGCCTGGCCCGCCGCACGTAGAAACCCTTGAGCGACAAGCGGCCTGTCGTGCGGAACTCCACCATGAGCAGGCTGGTGATCAGATATCCGGACAGCACGAAGAACACATCAACGCCGATGAACCCGCCGGACAGGTAATGCTCCCCGCCGCTGGTCACGGCCAGGTGATAGACAAACACCGACAAGACGGCCAGTGCCCGGACACCATCGAGTCCCGGTGCGTACCGTAAGCCGCCGGGACCCATGGATCAGCACGGTACGGCCAAAGGCGGCTCGGTAGGGTCAGCTGTGTGGCTGTACATCAAACGAAGATCACGACGTTCTATCCGCGCCGTGGGCGGGTCAGCGGACGGCACGAAGACGCTCTGGAGCGTTTGCTGCCCCGTCTGGGCTTCCGCATCCCCGGCCCTGCCCTGGATCTGACAGCTCTGTTCGGCCGGCAAGCCCCGGTCGTGCTGGAGATCGGGTCCGGCATGGGTGACGCGACCGTCGCGATGGCAGCCGCCGACCCGGGCCGCGATTACCTTGCGGTGGAAGTCTTTCCGCCCGGCTTGGGCAACCTGCTCGCGACCGTGGAGGAGGCCGGGCTCGGCAACGTTAGGGTCGCGGCCGGGGACGCCCTGGAACTCGTGCGCCACATGCTCCCGGCCGACTCCCTCGACGCGGTGCACATCTACTTCCCGGATCCGTGGCCCAAGGCGCGTCATCACAAGCGCAGGCTGATCCAGCGTGTGAACGTGACCTTGCTCGTGTCGCGGCTGCGCCCCGGCGGTGTGCTGCACTTGGCCACCGACTGGGCACATTACGCCGAGCAGATGCTCGAAGTGCTCAACGCTGACCCCACGCTCAGCGGCGGTGTCATCGAGCGCCCACTGTCGCGCCCCGTCACCAAATTCGAGGCCAGAGCGCTGGCAGCGGGCAGTTCCGTGACGGATCTGGTCTATACGCGCCTATCGTGAAGGGGTGCAGCGGTTCGCTGACCGGGTGGCAGCAGGGCGCGCGCTAGCGGCCCGCCTGCGACACCTGCGTGGCCAGCCGCTCGTCGTGCTCGGGCTGCCGCGTGGGGGAGTCCCGGTCGCTTTCGAAGTGGCGCAAGCACTTCAGGCACCACTGGACGTCATCGTGGTACGCAAACTCGGCCTTCCTCAGCAACCTGAGGTGGCCATGGGCGCGATCGGGGAAGACGGCGCCCGGGTGCTCAATCCCGCCGTGACCGCCTACGCCCGGCAGGGCGACCTCGAACGGGTGGAAGCGGCGGAGCGAGCCGAACTGGAGCACCGGGTCGCCCTATGGCGCCAGGGCCGGCCCGCCTGCCTCCTCGCCGGGCACACAGCGGTGATCGTGGACGACGGGGTAGCCACGGGTGCCACCGCGGGCGCCGCCTGCGCCGTCGCCCGGCTCCGCGGGGCGACCCGCATCGTCCTGGCCGCACCCGTGATCCCGGCCGATACCGTGGCCAGCCTGCACAACATGGCCGACGAAGTGGTCACGGTCCTTGCCCCGGCTGACTTTCAGGCCGTCGGGCAGTGGTATGCCGACTTCACCGCGACCTCTGACACCGAGGTAACTCGGTTACTCGCCGAAGCAACGCCCTGCTAGGCTCGATGCCATGTTGATCTGAGAGTGATTCGCTCCGGCCCCATTTTTCCCGCTTTTTCATCCAGCTTGGAGAGATCTCATGAGTGAAGCCACTCCGCAACAGTCCAATCCGGACGAGTCAGCCGAGCAAGCCGAAGACGTCCCGATGAACCGCGCCGAACGCCGCGCCAAAGGCAAGAAGACCGGCCAGCCCGTGCAGCAGCCGGGCCGCCAGCACTTCACGCCCAAGAACACCCAGGGCGGCGGCCAGCGAATCTGGTCGAATAGAAAAGCTGGCTAACCGCGGATCCTTCGCCCCGTGGCGGTGTTGCTCGCCGGCGTGTTTGCAAGAACGGCAAACGGCGCCGTCGTGCGCCTTGCCACGAGCCAAATGGCCCACGCGGTTGGCTTATCGGCGGCGGTCTGTGCAGACGGGCTGGGACATGACCATGTGATCGGCCTGATAGGCGACGGTCACGGTGACGCAATAGTTCCCTGCCGGGTCTAGGCCCGGCAGGGTCATGCTTTCCGTGCCCGCTGGCAAAGACTGCAAGGGCCGCATGGGTTCTCCGGCCTTCGCGGCCGACACCACGATGGGGCCCTTGGCATTAGCCGGATAAACCCACGTGATGAGCAGCTTGTCGCCTTGATCGGTTAGGTGCAGGTTTGCCACCGGACCCGAGGGCTGTGCGTTCACGGTCGCCTCGGTGGGCGCGGCTGACGCCGAGCCGGACAATGTCGCCTGAGCTTGCGGGTTTTGCTGCCCGCCCGAGGTGAGGATGCCGGCGGTCACTAGCGCGGCCGCGATGAGGGCTGTCACCCCGACCGCGAGCGGAGCCAGCCAAGGCTTGCGGCGCTTGACCTTTGGCGGTTTCACCGGCCGGGGCGGAGGCGGTGGCATCAGCGTTTGACTTGGTATCACCAGCACCGGCGGCGGTGGGGCGGCCGGGGGCGGGACGTAAACGGGAGTCTTGGGCGGTGCGGGCGGTTCGAGCAAGTCGTCGTCGGGCCACTCATCGGCTGGCATCTGCGGTGTGCCGGGACGCCGGGGCGCGATGAAGTCCTGTGGATCGGGAACGACCATCACCGGGAACACTCCGGCCGGGGCACCCGGGTTCAGCGTCGCGACTCCACATTGGTGGTTGTGGTCAGCCATCGCCCGTGACGCGTTGCTCAGCGCGGTATGGGTTTCGTCGTCAGGTGGCAGCTCGGCCGCGTAGGCACGGGCTTTGGCCAGTGTTAGGTGGGCCTGCTCGGGATTGCGGCAGTCCCGCCACATCGCCGCGAGCCGGATCATCATCCGGATGCCGACCGGATGTGTTGCGCCGTAACGGACTTGGTGTGCCGTGATCACTTCACTGAGCGCGTGACGGGCGGTGTCGCACAGGCCGCGCGCGTGTTCCACGATCGCCGCGTCGGCCCGCGCCGCGAGGGCACGATCGCCGTCGGGACCTTCCTCGGCCGCCAGAGCCGTGATCAGTTGCTGATAGTGGCGAGTGGACTGTTCGAGCAACCCGGCCCGGTGTTCGGTGACCGCGAGCACGCCAATCGCATGCAGCGTGCGGCGATCACGCTCGCCGTGCAGGCGGCGCATCGCCGCATAGGCGAACTCGCCCCAGGTGCGGGCGATCACCGGGTCGGACAAGCGCAACAGCACACCCGCGTAAAGCACCGCCGCCTCAGCGTCTTCGGCGTCAGCTCCCGCCGGATCGGCGGGCACGCTCGGCAGCAGGCCGCTCAGCAACTGCTGAGCGCCTGGGAAATCGAGCTGCGACACGAGGTGGCGCGCCCGCGGCAGAGATCCTTCGGGCGTGGGCATCAGCTCAGGCCACCACCAGCTCGTGCAAGCACCCGCTCATAGTGCCCGCCTGACCACGATCGCGCTAGGTTCGGATGCCATGAGGTTTGTCGTATACGGAGCAGGTGCCGTCGGGGGTAGTGTCGCGGCTCTGCTTCACCGGGCGGGTCAGGACGTGGTGATCATCGCCCGGGGTCAGCACTATCAAGCCATCAAAGACAAAGGGCTGCTTTTCGAGTACCAGCAAGGAAGTGAACTTTTGCCCGTGCAGGCCGTGAGCCGGCCCTCGGAGCTGGAGTGGCGCGACGATGATGTGGTTCTTCTCGGGATGAAGTCGCAGGACACCGAGGCGGCGCTTCGGGGTCTTGACCCGCGTCTGCCGGTCGTGTGCCTGCAAAATGGTGTCGCCAATGAGCGGACGGCGTTGCGCCTTAACGCCTACGTGTACGCGATTTGCGTCATGTTCCCCTCGACGCACCTGGAGCCGGGTGTGGTGCAGGTCAAGTCGTGGCCAGTGCCCGGCATCCTGGATATCGGCCGCTATCCGTCTGGAGTGGACGATCGGGCCGGCGAAATCGCGGCGGCGCTGCGCACCGCTGGCTGCCTGAGCGAACCGCGCGAAGACATCATGCGCTGGAAGTACCGCAAGCTGCTGATGAACCTCGGCAACGCCGTGCACGCTGTTTGCCAGCCTGCCGATGCGCCCGAGATCGCCCGTCTCGTGCGGGCCGAAGGCGAACGGGTGCTGGAAGCGGCGGGAATCAGCGTCGTCTCGGAAGAACAAGACAGTGAGCGCCGGGGTGACGTGCTTCAGGTGGGTGTTAGAAGCAGCGGTGGCTCGACGTGGCAGAGCCTGCAGCGGGGGACAGGCATCGTCGAAGCTGACTACCTCAACGGTGAGATCGTCTTACTTGGACGGTTAAACGGGATAGATGCCCGTTACAACGATCATGCCCGTCAGATGGCGAACTGGTTCGCCGCAACAGGTTCTCCACCTGGAACTATGCCAGGTTCGCAATGGTTGTCCAAGATGGACTTGTGACCGGGGTCACGGTTCCGTTACCGTTCGGTAACCTGCACTAACTTCGAACCCCCATCGGAGGACCCCCATGCGGTTCGCGCGTACGTCCCTCGCGCTCGCCGCGGGCTTGGCGATCTCGCTGCTGCCGGCGACCCCGGCAGCGGCCGATCCTGGCCCGCCCCCCAGTTCTATGGCAAGCATGGGTGACTCGATCACCCGTGGCTTCAACGCCAGCGGCTGGTATTCAGACGCACCCAGCCGGTCGTTTAGCACCGGCACGGACTCGGTTGTCGCCAGTCACTACAGCCGGATCCTGGCCAAGAATCCCGCGATCAGCGGCAAGAACTACAACGACGGCCGGTCCGGGGCCAAGGCCTCAGACATGGCTGGCCAGGCCAACACGGCGGTCGGCCAGGGCGTGCAATACGTGACCATCCTCATTGGCGCCAACGATGCCTGCACCAGCAGCGAAGGCTCGATGACCTCGGTCGCGACGTTCCGTTCACAGATCGATGCCGCTCTTTCGACGTTGAAGAACGGCCTTCCCAACGCCAAGGTCGCCGTGATCTCCATCCCGGACATCAAGCGCCTGTGGTTCGTCGGCAAGGGCAGCTCCTCGGCACGCAGCGCGTGGAGCCTGTTCGGCATCTGCCAGTCCATGCTGGCCAACCCCACGTCCACCGCCCAGGCTGACGAAGACCGCCGCAACCGGGTCCGTCAGCGCGTGGTCGACTTCAACGCGCAGCTCGCCCAGGCTTGCGCCGCCTATGGCTCCAACTGCGACTTCGACGACAACGCGGTGTTCAACTATCCGTTCGCGCTGTCGCAGGTCTCCAGCTGGGACTACTTCCACCCGAACCGCACCGGCCAGGGCGTGCTCGCGAGCGTGAGTTACGCCGCGGGCTTCAACTGGTAGTTCTAGGACAAAGCCGACTTGCCGTAAACTTCTGCGGCAAGTCGGTTATTTCGGCAGAGTGGTCTCGTGGAGGTCACTTCCGTCAGCCGTAACGCTGTCTTCGGCACCGTCGCGATCGGTATGTTCCTTGCCGCACTCGACCAGACCATCGTCGGGACGGCCCTGCCCACGATCGTCGGTGACCTCGGCGGAGCGTCGCATATCTCCTGGGTCGTCACCGCCTACCTCCTAGCCGAAACCATCGCGGCCGCGCTCGTCGGCAAGCTCGGTGACCTTTTCGGCCGCAAGATCGTCTTCCAGGTATCCATCGCCATCTTCCTGATCGCGTCGATCTTCTGCGGCATGGCCGACTCGATGCTGTGGCTCGTCATCGCCCGCGGTGTGCAGGGCATCGGCGCCGGCGGCATGATGGTCACGGCGATGGCACTGATCGCCGACTACATTCCGCTGCGGGAACGCGGCAAATATCAGGGAGCCCTCGGTGCCGTGTTCGGTGTCGTCACCGTGCTTGGGCCACTGCTCGGCGGACTGTTCACCGACCACCTGTCGTGGCGCTGGGCGTTCTACGTCAACATTCCCATCGGCATCGCGCTGATCATCTACTGCCAGTACAAGATGCCGCGCATCAAGCCGACGTCGCATCCGATCATCGATTACCTTGGTATCGCGGTGATCGCGGCCGCGTCGACCTGCCTGATCCTGATGACCAGCTGGGGCGGTGTCGAGTACGCGTGGAGCTCGCCAACGATTATCGGACTTGGTGTCGCCGGGCTCCTTCTGCTGGGACTGTTCGTCTTCGTGGAGTCGCGAGCCCCAGAACCCATGCTGCCCATGCGATTGTTCCGCAATCAGGTCTTCACGCTCTGCGGGATCCTGTCGTTCATCGTCGGCTTCGCCATGTTCGGCGCGATGACATTCCTGCCGACGTTCCAGCAATACGTGGAAGGCGTGTCAGCGACCGAATCCGGGCTGCGGATGATGCCGATGGTGTTCGGCTTGCTCATTACCTCTATGGCCAGCGGCACGATCGTGGGACGGACCGGGCGCTACAAGATCTTCCCGATTCTGGGCGGCGGCGTGACCGCGCTAGGCATGTTCCTGCTGTCGCGAATGGACGCCTCGACCTCACTGCTCGTGTCCTCGCTTTACCTGTTCATTCTCGGGCTCGGCATGGGCCTGAGCATGCAGGTGCTCACCATCGTGGTGCAAAACACGGTGGCGTATAAGGATTTGGGTGTCGCCACCTCGGGGGTGACCTTCCTGCGTACCCTCGGAAGCTCTTTTGGGGTCGCTTTGTTTGGAACGGTCTACTCCAACAGCTTGCGCGATCAGCTCGCTAACGCTCCCGCGTTGCCAGCCGGAGTCGACCCGAACGTGCTGCAGAGCCCGAAAGGCGTGCACTCGCTACCGGAACCGTTGCGCGACATCGTGGTCGGTGGTTATGCCGACGCGCTGCAAAACGTCTTCCTCTTCGCTGTCCCGATCGGCATCCTCGCCATGCTGATCGCCTTCTTCCTCAAGGAAGTTCCGTTGCGGGACACCGCCAAGGCGGCGGCTTCCGATATGGGCGAAGGCTTCTCGATGCCCGAGAACGACAACCGGGCCGATCTGCTCGAGGCCGCGATATCGCGGGTCTGGCGCCGCAAGGGCGTCGAGGCCGCGCCGGGTGTTTTAAAAGCCGCGGGGGTACCCATGGATTCGGCCAATGCGTGGTGCCTATCCCGGGTCGCCTTGTTCGGGGAATACCGTGGCGACGCGCAACTGTCGGCGATTGCCGCGCGCTATCACCTGCCGCCTGGCGTCCTGCGGCCAGCCTTCGAGCGGTGCATCCGGGACGGCTACCTCTTCGAGACTGAGGGCGAGCTGCGGATGACGCCACGTGGCCTCGCCGAATACGACCGGATCTCGGCCGCCTGGCGGGACTGGCTCGCCTCGGAACTGTCCGACTGGAAAGACGTCGGAGACGAAGAGTTCTCACAGGCGCTTGATTCCGCCGCGCGGCAATTTGTGATTGAGGAATCAACCGCTAAGTCAAATTAACAACTGTGTGCCAGTCTTGCTGACGTGGGCTTGACCGGTTTGTTCGCCGGGGCCGCCGTTCTCGTGGCGGCCCTCGGCTTTGGGCTGTTCCACCGCTCTAGAGCGGGCAAGCTCGTCGCGGCCCGTGTTGTTTTTGACTTCGCCTCACTCGGCGTCAGGCCCGGGCGCGTGACGTTGCTGCAGTTCTCATCCGCCTTCTGTGCCCCGTGCCGGGCTGTGCGCGTGCGTTGCGCTTCGCTTGCTTCCTCGTCGGACGTTGATCATGTTGAGGTCGACGCGGAGAGTCACCTCGACGCCGTGCGCTCCCTGAACGTGTGGAAGACCCCGACCTTGTTCATCATCGATGCGTCAGGCAACGTCGCCGGGCGGATCCAGGGCGTCCCGACCCTGGAACAGCTTCGCTCCGCGATTGGAGTCGTCCATGCTTGATCCCCGTGGGCCACGCTTCGCCGCCGCCCTGACGACAGTCGTTGTGCTGCTTGCCCTGACGTTCAGTTCAGGCTGGCTCATGCTGGCTCAGGCCGTCGTGTTTGGACTGACAGCCTTCTCTGTGCGGCTCGGCCCGTATGGGCTTTTGTACCGCTGGCTGGTCGCGCCACGGCTCTCGCCACCCGCCGACCTGGAACCAGCCGCCCCGGTGCGGTTCGCCCAGACTGTCGGTCTCGTGTTCGCCACCGTCTCCGCGATCGGCTATTTCACAGGGCTGCCCGTGCTCGGCATCGTCGCGGCGTCCTTCGCCCTGGCGGCCGCGTTCCTCAATGCCGCCTTCGGCCTGTGCCTCGGCTGCGAGGTCTACCTCGCCTACCGCCGTCTCGTCGGCCGTCCCTTGACCGCCCGCGTCCCCGCCTCGCGTTAGCTGTCACCTGCCACCGCTTGCCGTTTCGCGCCGTAATGCCGGCTGCTTCGTGGCTTCGGCCGCAGGTTGTCTAACGCGGGAAACGCGCTTGCTTCGTGGCTTCGCCCGGTGGGGCTGCGGCGGCTGGTGAAAGGAAAGCCTCCATGCCGCGGGGGTCGCGGCATGGAGGCTGGTGTCGCAAATGGTTATGAGCGACCGGGTTCGTGCCTGCGCAGGGCCAGGCGGGTCAGAGCGATGAAGACCACGGCCTGGACGCACAGGAAGACCATGCTCTTTATCCAGAGACCCTTGTCGTGCACGAACAGTGGGTCCTGGAATCCCTTGGGCAGCATGGCCGCCAGTTGCGTGGTCTCAGCACCGGCGGCAAAGCCCCAGCGGGTCGGGAAGATCCAGGAGATGTACTCCATGACCGGGCTGCCAGCAAGCAGGAACAGACCGCCGGAGAAGACCAGCATCGCCATGACAAGCACGACCATGATGGGTGTCGTCTGCTCCGTGGTGCGGGCCAGTGCGCTGAACAGGAGCCCAAGCAGGGTCGACACCAGCGCGAGAGCCACCATGGCCACGATGATTTCGACGGTCTGGCTCGGGAAGACCAGCGACTTGCTCGGCGGACCCTCGAACAGGGCCAAGTAAACGAACAGTGCCGTCTGCGCCGTGTTGATGAGGAAGAAGACGGTGATCTTCGAACTCAGGTAGGCGGCTGCGGACAAGCCCACCGCACGTTCACGGGCGTAGATCGCCGCCTCGTTGACGATTTCGCGGATGGCTGCCGCGGTTCCGAGGAACGCCGCGCCCGTGACCAGCACGACGAGCAGCTGCTGGGCCTGAATGCCCTGGGTGAACGTGCCGAACTTCAGGCCGTTGTCGCCCGGAGCGGTGTAGGACAGCAGCGCCAGTACTAACGGCATAGCGATCAAGAAGGCGCTAAAGCCGCGGTCGGAGAAGATGACCCGCAACATCCGGTTGCACAGCGTGATGTATTGGCGCAGCGGGGCACTGGGGTTGCGGGCGAACAGGCGCCAGCCTTGCTTGTCCATGTTGGCCGTGCCCGGCTTGGCCTGCGGCGCGTTTGGCCTCGTGCGAGCCAGCGTCGGCCCGGGCTGAATCGGCTCGGGCTCCGGGGGCATGTCAGTCGGGATGACGTGCAACGTCGGCTCGTCGTCGAGCTGTCCGCTGCGCTGCGCCGGAACAGTGACGCTCGCCGGCACCTCTTGCGTGTGGTGCGGTTCCGCCGCCGCCGGGATCTGAATCTCGTCGACAACAGCCACCGGGGCCAGAGCCGGACGGGGAGCAGATCGCTCAGTGGGCGTCACGGCGCTCACGTAGCGGGCGTAGAGCGGCGAGTTGCGGAAGGCCCGCGTCCAGCGCTCTGGCTCATCAGTGATCTTCTGGAAGACATCGGCGTAGTCCTCGGCGTCAAAGAAGCCGAGCAGCTGTTCCACCGGGCCGAAGTAGCCCATCGTGCCACCGAGACACATGACGAGGACGCGGTCGCAAACATCCAGGTGCAGCACGCTATGCGTCACGATCACCACGGTCTTGCCCTTGTCGGCGAGCTCCCGCAGCTCCATCATGACTTCCTTGTCGAGCGCGGGGTCCAAACCGGACGTGGGCTCGTCGAGGCAGAACAACGACGGTTCGGTCAGCAGCTCCATGGCCACCGAGGCACGCTTGCGCTGACCGCCCGACAGGGTGTCGATGCGCTGCTTGGCGCGCTCGGTCAGGCGCATCGTCTGCATGACCTCATCGACCTTGGCCCAGCGGACCTTACGCGGGACGTCGTCGGCGAAGCGCAGCGCGGCGGCGAAGCGCAGCGCCGTGCGGACCTTGAGCTGCTTGTGCAGCACGTCGTCCTGCGGGACCATGCCGAGCCGGTAGCGCAGCTGAGCGTAGTCGGCGTAGAGGTCGCGTCCGCCGTACCAAATGCGGCCCTGGGTCGCTGGCCTCAGGCCGGTCAGCGCTTTGACCAAAGTGGACTTGCCACAGCCACTGGGGCCGATGACGGCGAGCAGGCTGCCCTCGGCGAGGGCGAAGCTCACGTCATCGAGAAGCACTTTGTTCCCGATGCGGACCGTCAGGTCGTCGGCGAGAAGGGATGCCGGGCCGGTATCTACGTGGTCATGGAGGCGGTGGCCGTCAAAAAGTAACTCGTGACGGCCGATGGAGACGACGTCCCCAGCGTGGATCACGGTTGGCTTCTGAACCATCCGTCCATTGAGGTAGGTGCCGTTTCGGCTGCCCAAGTCGACGACCTGGTAAGTGTCGCCGACACGGCGGACCTCGGAATGATGCCGGGAAACCTGCAGGTCAGCCAGGACTACGTCGTTGTCGGCATCTCGCCCGATGCGGATGCGTGCCGCGTGCTGCACGGCGGCGTTAGGGGTCTGTCCAGCTGCGACCGCAGGGGCGGTAGCTGAGGGGTTCTCGCTTGACACTCGGACATCTTGGCGGTAGTCCCGCACTTAGATCAAGCTCACGCTCAAAGGTGACATAGTTCCGTGGCGGGAATAGCGATCACGTGGCACTCTTGTCGAGGCTGGTGCGTGGACAGTGTCCCCGGGCCTCAACTACAAAAGCCATTAGGGAATACCAGGTCAAGCTCGGAGCCCTAGTGCGCCACTCGCCGCGAGGCGACCGCACGTACCGGCCCTCAAATCCTAATAATCACCTTTGTGACCAACGAGGGTGTGCTGCTGTTCCTGCTCGTGCTGGGACTTATCTCGGTTCCGCTTGGCGAACGGCTGCGATTGCCGAGTCCTGTCATCGCCGCCGGTTTCGGTGTCGTGCTCGGGTTGCTGCCCATGGGACGCGACTTCGGCTTCGAACCTTCGTTCATCCTTCCGCTCGTTCTTCCCCCGCTGCTGTGGACGGCCGCCCAGAACAGCTCCTGGCGCCGCTTCGTGCAGGGCTGGCGGCCCATCCTCACCCTCGCGGTGGCGCTCGTGTTCGTCACGACAGCCGCCGTCGCCTTTGTCGCCACACGCATCCACCCCGCGCTTCCGCTGGGCGCGGCTGTCGTCTTAGGAGCGATCTGCGCGCCGCCTGATCCTGCCGCCATTTCAGCTGTGGCCAGTCGCCTCGGTTTGCCCAGGCGGATCATCACGCTGCTCGAAGGTGAAGGCCTGTTCAACGACGTGACCGCGCTGACGATCTATCAGGTCGCCGTCGCGGGCGTGCTCACGGGATCGCTGTCGTGGTGGAGCGCGGCGGGCAGTTTCGTTTACTCGGCTCTGGCCGGCATCGGTATTGGCATCGTGAACGCGGTCGTCTTCGGCTGGCTCGCCGACAAGCTTGGCGGAGCTGGACTGCGCGCCGGGCTGAGTCTGGTGACGCCTTATGCCGCTTACCTTGGCGCGGAGTCCGCGAAAGCCTCCGGTGTCATGGCCGTGCTCGTGGCCGCGTTCTGGATGAGTGCCCGCAAGGTGGACCCTGACGACGTGGAGGGCAGGCTCTATGGCCGTCCGTTCTGGGAAGTCGTCGAGGTGCTCGTGACCGGCTTTACGTTCGGGCTCGTTGGCATCGAGTTCGTCGATGTGCTGCGCCATGTCGGGCGCGACGCATGGGGCTACGTCTCGTTCGCTCTGCTCGTGTGCCTGACCCTCCTGATCGTGCGGTTCCTGTGGATGTCCGTCGTCGGTGGCTACGTCTGGCTCCGTCAGGGACACGCGCGTGATCAGGACTCGCCGGGCAACTGGCGCGAGCTGTTAGTGGTGTCCTGGGCCGGAATGCGGGCCGTTGTCACCGTGGCCACCGCGCTCGCCTTGCCGGAAAGTTTCCCGGGCCGCAACCAAATCATCTTCGTCGCGGTCGTCGTCGCCTTGGTGACCCTCACCTTGCCCGGGCTCACGTTGCCTTGGCTGGTGCGAAAGCTGGGCCTGAACACGGGATTCGAGCGCCGCAGGATCGCCGAGCGAGAGCTGACCGAAGTCGCCGTGGACGCTGCCGCCCAGCGGCTGGCCGAGATGCAGCGCACGGGCGAAATCACGGCAGAGCAAGAAGACTGGCTGTCGATCTGGTTCCGCAACGTGGTGAGCGAGCCAGACGAGGAGCAGGGCGACACGCGCTTTCCGCAACGCCAGCGCTTCCTCGCGGTCCGCCACGAGATGCTCGCCGCGGCCCGTGCGGCCGTCCTAAGTAGACGGCCGCACGAGCCTGAGGCGGTCGATGACCTCCTGCGTCAGCTAGACCTCAAAACCGCGGCCAGCTAAGGAGACGAGCAGGCCAGCGTCGGTGCCGAATTCGTTCCCGACCAGTTCGCCAGGAAGCCCAATGTTCTGGTGCCACTTGGCGAAATCGTGCCGTTATAGCCCGCGTTGCGGAACGTCACGGTATTGCCGCTCTGGCTATACGTGCTGTCCCACGATTGCGTCACGGTCTGTCCATTCGCGAACGTCGCCGTGACGGTCCAGCCATTGAGGCTGGCACTCGTGCTGTTGTTGCGGACAGTGATGCCGCCCTGGAAGCCGTTGTTCCACTCACCCGTCTTGGCGTACGTCGCGGTGCACGCCCCGCCGGGAGGCGGCGAGGAAGGCGGTGGCGACGAAGGCGGCGGCGAGGACGGTGGCGGCGACGAGGGCGGCGGCTGAGTCTGGTTCGGCCCGACCCCGGTGACCTCGCCATTTCCGCCGTCGAAGATGACGTCGGAGCAGCTGAAGAAGTTCTCATTGCTGTCCGAGCGCACCCAGCGGATGTAGATGATGGCCCGGCCGCTGCGCCCGGTGGGCAGCTGCGCGTTCCAGTAGTAGTAGTTCAGCGCGCCCGGCCCGCCGTTGGCTGGGGGGTTGGTGACGCTCGCGAACTCCTGCAAGTCGCTCCACGCCAAGGGGGACGTGGGGCTCCAGCCCTGGCGGGTGATAGCCAGGTAGAACGTTCCGGGGTGGTGTGCCCAGTTGCTATGCCGGAACTGAATGTTCGCACCCGTGGTCAGGTGCGTTAGCGGCCAGTCGGTGCGGGCCGCGTTGTAGGCGCTGAAGTTATACGGCCCACCCGTTCCAGCACTGCACAACTGTCCATCCGGGATGAACCCGACCGTGCGGCCAGCGGCGTCCGAGCGGAGCACCGCGAACCAGTTGTAAAGCGGGGTCGTGCCATTCTGGGCGATCGCCGCGGCACACGCCGGGTTGTACGCCTCAATCGCTCCGTTGGGACGGAGCCCATCTTGATAACACAGCCAAGTGCGGCTGCCGGGGAACATCGTCGCCCCGTGGGCTTGGGCCGGGCCGGTCTGAATCATTACCGCTGCGACGCTCGCGGTGACGATAGCGGCGGCCAGGCTGGCTAAGAGCTGGCGTCTGCGTTTCACCCTGTTTCCCTTTCGGTGTCTGGGATTTAGGCATCAGGGATTGCTAGACGCGCGTGCCATGCGGGCTCTGGAGAAGTCTCTCATGAGAACGCTCCCATGACAATTCCGCTTAGGACACCGTCTCGTGATACCGCTTGAGTAGATCGACGGTTTTGCCCTTGTCCCTGAAGCCCGCGAACGCTTGTGGCTCAAGGGTGTCGGGGAACAGCGCGCGCACGCGGTCGGGGTAGCCGTCGCCCGACGGCGGGATCTGGACATAGGGCGGATCGGTCAGCTTGATGACGACGGGACCCGAACTGCGGCTCGCGTAGTCCCACGGTGTTCCTCTTTGGACGAGCGCGCACAGGTACCGGGCGTAGATGACCTTCACGTCCTCCACTCGTTGCGCTTCGGCGGGCTCCATGCCAAAGGTTTCGGCCGTGCAAATGACTTTGCCCACGTTGCCGCCACCGTGGCTGTGGCCCTGCAGGTCATAGAGCTCAAGCCGGGCGGGCTGTAACTCCTCGAGGGTCACGCGCGCCTTAGCGGCGAGTTGCTCGGCCAGGCCGTCGCCGCGCAGGTAGACGAGCCCGGCGGCGACGGCCACCACCGCCAGGAACTCGGGAAGCAGCCACCAGCGGTGGCGCCGCAGGAAAGATTTGATGGAAGACATGGGGGATCTCTTCTCGACGGTCACCAGTGGATCCGTCGCGGCCCAGGACTCCCACCGGTTATTGCATCACGTGTCTAAGGCTTGGGCAACGATTGTGAGTAGCCAGAACAGATGCGAGCATGACCGGTGTGTTGCGCGACGACGGTCTGTCACCAGGGGTTCTGCTCGCGGGGCGGTACCGGCTCATTGACCGGATCGGGCTGGGCGGCATGGCGGTCATCTGGCGTGCGCACGATGAGACGCTCGACCGTCTCGTCGCGGTCAAAGTGCTGGACCTTTCCCTGTCCAGCGATGTGCGCCTGCGTGATCTGGTCCGCCGGGAAGCGTGGGCGGGCGCCCGGCTGAACCATCCCGATGTGGCGAGCGTGCACGACTTCGTCCATCTGGGAGCCTTCGGCATGCTGGTGATGCAGCTCGTGGAAGGCGAGCCGCTCGCTGACCTCATCGCGGCCGGCCCGCTGGAGTGGACCGCCGCCGTGCGCATCGGTGCCCGCGTCGCCGCCGTGCTCGACCACGCGCACCATCGCGGCGTCGTGCATCGCGACATCACGCCGGACAATGTGGTGATCCACGGCGAACAGGTGACTGTCCTGGATTTCGGCATCGCCGCGAAGATTGGCGAGCCCGATGACGACAGCACCGGAGCCAGCTTCGGCACCCCGGCCTACGTCGCGCCGGAGCGCCTTGACGGCACCCCAGCCCACGCTGCCACCGACGTCTACGCCCTCGGCGTCATCCTCTACGAGATGCTGTCCGGGAGGGTGCCCTTCAAGGTCCGCGGCTGGGATGACGTCGCGGCAGAACATCCAAGACCAATCCCATTGCGTACTCCCGGAGCACCGGCCGCCTTGGAAATACTGATAAGGCGGATGCTTAGCCGGGATCCGCACGAGCGCCCCAGGGCGGCGGAGATCCGGTCGCGATTGGAGGGCATGCTCGCCCCGTCACGCCGGCGCAGTGTGGCCGCTGTCGTTTCAGTGGTCGCGGTGCTGACCGCCCTCATCGCCCTCTGGCGTCCCTGGAACGCACCGCAAACACCGGTGAATCTGCCGACTCAGCCCGCGCCATCGTCAGCCGTGCCGTCGGCCGCCACCACGCCAAGCCCTTCCGTGTCACAGACCGGCGCGCCCTACATCCCGATCCCGCCGTCACTGACACCGAGCGTGACCCCGCCGCCGATGACGGAACAGCAAGCGCGGTCAGCGTTCTACACGCTCGTAAACGATGGGGTGGCGGCCGGGACGATCCGCTCAGATGTGGGCCTCGACCTGGAACAGATGGTGCGCAACGCGACGCAGCTGTCGCATTTGGACAGTGTGCGGGAGAAAATCAACGACCGCGAACGAGAGCGGTCCGTCCCAGAGTCCCTGGCGTCCCAACTGCGGTCCGCCTTGGACAGTGTCGCGAGAGCGATGCAGGCGTAGGGGTTATTCCCGAGCGGCCACGGAGTCAGCTGTCACGGACCGCCCGGGGAGCTTTTAGCTAGATCGCGCCGGAGCGGATCACATCGCTGAACCAGCGGGCGCTTTGCTTAGGGATGCGCCGCTGCGTGGGATAGTCCACGTAAATCAGCCCCCATCGCTCTTCGTAACCCTCTTGCCACTCAAAGTTGTCCATGAGTGACCAGACGTGGTAACTCTTCAGGTTTACCCCGGCTTCTATCGCTTTATGCGCGGCGGCGAAGTGATCACGCAGGAACTCGACCCGGCCCGGGTCGCTGACCGTCCCGTCTGTGCCGAGGGAGTCGGGCGTAGGCAGCCCATTCTCGGTAATCGTGAGCGGGATATCGCCGTAGTCCTGCTTGACGCGGAGCAAGATGTCGAAGAGGCCCTGAGGGAAGATTTGCTGCCAGAAGGCTTCACTGATGGGGTGGCGCACCTCGGTGGTGCCCGTTCCTGTCACATAGATAGGGGTGTAGTACTGCACGGCGAGCAGATCAACGGGCTCGCCGATGGTCTTCAGGTCGCCGGGGCGAATATAGGTCTCCATAGGAGAGAAGCGGGCGATGTCGGCAAGGACGTCGGCCGGATACTCGGCTTTGAAGATCGGGTCAAGGTAGAGCCGGTTTTCGTAACCGTCGTAAAGGTAGGTCTGTGCCGCGGCTTCGGCGCTGCCGTCAGCGGGATAGCAAGGGTGCAGGTTCAGGGAAGCACCAATGCCAGCCTCGGCGGGCAGGTGGGGCCGCATCGCCTGCACGGCAAGGCCGTGCGCGAGCAACTGGTGGTGTGCCACCACGTAAGCGGCTGCCTGGTCTCGGTGGCCCGGCGCGTGTGAGCCGTGCAAATATCCATTTTGGACGACGGTCTTCGGCTCGTTGAGCGTGAGCCAAGTGGGCACGGTGTCACCCAGCGAACGGGCGACCAGTGCGGCGTAGTCGGCGAACTTCAGTGCGGTATCACGGTTTTCCCAGCCGCCCAGGTCGTGCAGGGCTTGAGGGGTGTCCCAGTGATAGAGCGTGACCATCGGCGAGATGCCCCGCTGATGGAGCCCATCAATGAGACGTTTGTAGAAGTCGAGTCCCTTGTGGTTGACCGGGCCGCTGCCGGTGGGGAGCACCCGGGACCACGAGATGGAGAAGCGGTATGACTTCATCCCCAGCTCTTTGATCAGGTCCAGGTCCGAAGCCCAGAGGTGGTAGTGGTTCGCGGCCTCGTCGCCGTGATGACCATTGCGCACTTTCCCTGGGGTTTTACTGAACGTGTCCCAGACCGACGGCCCTCGGCCGTCCACATTGGAGGCACCTTCAATCTGGTACGCCGATGTGGCGGCTCCCCAGATGAAGCTCTCCGGGAAGCGCAGTCCCAGTCCAGGTTGCATACGGTGCTCCTCGGGCGAATCTTGGTGGGAACGCTCCCACCCATAAGCATAGTTGACTTCGGGGGATGAGATTGCGGGGGATAGGCGATAAGGTGTGGGGACAGGGAAGGGCAGTCCCTGCCCCCACGGGTGCAAACACAAGTGTCCACACAGGACAGATGTGTGCGGGAGCCGTTGGCACGCGACGTTTGTCGCTACCGCCGCTTGCAGGCGGCGGCTACCTCCTTTCCGGGCACCCGGGAGGTCGAGCCGGCCGCCGTGGCTTGCGCCATCCGGACTTGCGTCCGGTGAACGCAGGGGCCGCATTGAGTCACCTGCGGGCTGCAGTCAAGGCAGCCCGACGTGGCCCGTTGCATGCCACCATTGGCGGCCGGCCCGTTCTCTCAGATGCAATCGGCCTGAAGCATTCCGGGCTCACTCAGGCCGGTGCAATATCGATGACCTTCCGTGGAAGCGTTCCCACGGTGTTGTTCAGACGATAGCGAGTTGTGAATCGGTGCGCAACATTGCTGAAACTAATCTCTCCAGAGCGTCCACTGTGGAGGACCTGACTTCATCGGCGGTTTTCCGGTGATGCTGAAGCCATGCCGCTGATAGAACGCCAGGTTCCGGGGGTTCGACGACTCTAGATAGATCGCAAGCCCGTTGTTGGGTGCGGCTTTGAGTAACTCGGCTCCGAGGCCCTGCCCTTGCGCTTTCCTCGCTGTGGCAATGAATTCGAGGTACCAGTGGGCCGGTGGGACATTTTCGTGAAGTTTCTCGATCGCTGTCAGGCGCCCTAGAAGACGGGGCAGGCGCGTCCCGGCGGCCCGAACCATGGGCGCGGCCGACTTGAGCATCGCGCCCGTGGGCAGCTTCCACTGCCCGGGTGGAGACCACATGGTGACCGCTGTGTTGCCCGCGATGGTGTAGACGTGGCCACGGGGGATCGCGTGCTTCAGGAGTGCTGTGAAGACCCGTTCCCGGGCGCGATAGTCGCGCAGCATCCACGTCCACACCGGATCGTCGTCGAACGCGTCGGCGAGGGTGGACGCGAGCTGAGGTAGATCACTCAGGAAAGCAACGCGAATATCGTTCACAAACGCAGATGCTAGGTGATCGCCGCGAACCGCTGCACCTTGTCGACTGAGCCGGCCACGATGAGCAGCGCTTCCGGTGGGACCAGCGTTTCCGGCTGGGCATAGGTGAAGTCCTCGCCGCGCCGCTTCACGCCCACGACCGTGACGCCATGATTCGTGCGCAGGGCACAATCACGCAGCGTCTTGCCGATCGCTTCCTGTGGCGCACGGGTCTTGGCGATCGCGAAGCCATCGTCGAACTCGATGAAATCGATCATCTTGCTCGTGATGAGGTGCGCGACCCGGTCACCCATGCTCGCTTCGGGCTGCACGACATGATGCGCCCCCACCGCGGACAGGATTTTGGCGTGCTTGGCCGAAATGGCCTTCGCCCAGATCTGGGGCACGCCCAGGTCGGCCAGCGTGACCACGGTCAGGATGCTGGCCTCCACGCTGGTGCCGATCCCGACCACGGCCCGGCTGAACTCCGATACGCCAAGCTGGCGCAAGGCGTCGTCGTCGGTGCTGTCGGCCTGCACCACGTGGGTGAGGCGGTCGGCGTATTCCTGCACCGCTTTCATGCTGTGGTCGATGCCGAGGACCTCGTGCCCCAGCTTCGCCAGGGACTCGGCGATCGTGCCGCCGAAACGGCCGAGTCCAATGACGACAACAGCTTCTTCACTTGCCTGCTGGCTAGCCAACGATCGGACGCTCCTCTGGATAGCGGTAACGCGCGGGCCGCTCACTGAGCGCCAGCGCCGATGCCACGGTGACAATGCCAACGCGGCCAACAAACATCAGAAGTATCAATACCACTTGCGCGGCCGGCCCGAGGCTGGAGGTGATGCCTGTCGTCAGGCCCACGGTCGCGAAGGCGGACATCGCTTCGAAGAACACGCGCTCAAGCGAGAAATCCGTCATGGCGAGCAAGGCGATGGTCCCCGCGGCCACTACGGCGATGCTCAGCAGCGCCACGGTAATGGCTTGCCGTTGCGTTGACTCGGCGATCCGGCGTTTGCCGATCACGACGTCGCGTTCACGGCGCACTTCAGCCAGGATGACGAACAGCAGCAAGAAGAAGGTGGTGACCTTGACGCCGCCACTGGTGCCAGCGCTGCCACCGCCAATGAACATCAGCCAGTCGGTCACGAGGAGTGTTTCGGAGTTCATCTGCCCGAAGTCCACGCTGTTGAAGCCCGCCGTTCGCGGAGAGGTCCCCTGGAACAGGGCAGCCAAGATCTTGGCGGGCAGGTCAAGTGGGCCAAAGGTTTTCGGGTTGTTCCACTCGAACGTGAGCATGGCCGCGAAACCAATGAAAAGCAGGAAGGCCGTTCCCCAAACGGTTATGCGTGTGTGCACCGACCATTGCCTGGGCCGTCGCCGGCCACTGAGTTCATAGATGACAGGGAAACCGATGCTGCCCGCGATGATCGCGAAGATCATCGGAAGACAGATCCACCAGTCGGCCACGAAGGTCACGGTGTTATCGGGCATCAAGGTATAGCCGGTGTTATTCAGCGACGACACCGCGCTGAAAAAGCCCTGCCACACCGCTTCACCGAACGGGTAGTCATAGCCAAGCCATAGCCGCAGGGCCAGGATCACGGTGACAGCGCCTTCGACGATCACCATGAAGGCGGCGACCCGCAGAAGTAGACCCCGAAGGTCGCCAATCCCGACCGCGTGTGTCTCCGCCTGGGCCACGAGCCGCCCGGACAGCCCAAGCCGGCGCGCTGTGATGAAGCTAAGCAGGGTCGCTAGCGCCATGATGCCGAAGCCGCCGATCTGCATCAGCACCAGCAGCACGACGTGGCCAAACAGGGTCCAGTAGGTCGCTACGTCCACAACGGACAGCCCGGTGACGCAACCCGTTGAGACCGAGGTGAACAGAGCGGTCAGAAAGGGCGCGCCTCCGGGACCCCGCCGCGCGATGGGCAGGCTGAGCAGCACCGTGCCGACGGCGATCAGGCACAGAAAGGCGACCGGGACTAACCGGGCAGGGTGCTGCAGCCACCGACGCATGGAGTTGTTCTTACCATGCGCGATCTAGCCCTTAACGCTGCCGGCCAGCAGACCGCGAACGAAGTAGCGCTGAAGGCTCAGGAACACGATCAGCGGCACCACGATGGACACGAACGCACCGGCGGTAAGCCGTTGCCATTCTTGCCCACGGCTGCCTGCCATTTCGGCCAGGCGGACCGTTAGGGGCGCGTTGTCAGGCCCGCCGCCGGCGAACACGAGGCCGACGAGAAGGTCATTCCACACCCACAAGAACTGGAAGATGCCAAAGCTAGCCAGCGCCGGCACGATCAGCGGCAGCACGACCTGACGGAAGATGCGGGCATGGCTCGCCCCATCGACCCGGGCCGCCTCGATGACGTCGCCGGGCAACTCCGAGATGAAGTTGTGCAAGAGGAAGATGCCCAAAGGCAAAGCGAAGCACGTGTGCGCCAGCCAGACCGTCGCGGTCGGGTAGGGCCAGATGAGCGCCTCCTGCACCGGGCTGAGCATCTGCAGCATCGGGATTAGCGCCATCTGCAACGGCACGATCTGCAAGGCGAAGATGCCGATGAAAATCCAGTCACGGCCGCGGAATCTGGTCCACGCCAAGGCATATGCGGCCATGGCGCTAAACGCCACCGGGAACAGCACCGACGGAATGGTGATGACGAGCGAGTTGATGAAATAACTCAGCAGGCCCTGGTTTAGCAGGACCTCCTCGTAGTTAGCCATCGTCACTTGCGGGTCACCGAAGAAGTTCCACCAGCCGTTGGTCTTGATCTCCAGCTCGGGGCGGAAGCTGGAGATGAGCAAGCCGAAGGTCGGTGTGGTCCAAAGGACAGCGATGACGATCGCGACCAGGCTAGCCGTCCGGCTCGTCAACCGCTTGCGAACTCTGCCTTCCGAGCTCATCGGGCCTCCTTGCGGCGCTGGCGGACTAGCCGGACCTGGTAGAAGACGATCGGGGTGACCAGGAGGAAGAGGAAGACGGCGAGCGCGGCGCCCTTGCCATCCTCGTCGTAACGAAACGCGTAGTTGTACATCTCATTCGCGATGACACTGGTGCGGAACTGGCCGCCGGTCATCGTCCGCACGACGTCGAAGACTTTCAGCGTACCCACGGAGATGGTCACCAGGACCACGATCAAAGCTGGCCTGATGCTCGGAACCGTTACCCGCCAGAACATCTGGCTTGAAGTGACCCCGTCGAGCCTGGCGGCTTCGGTGATTTCGCTGGGGATCGCCTTGATCGCCGCCGAGAGCACCACCATCGCGAAGCCGGCCTGGATCCAAACCAGCACGGCGATGAGGAACATCGTGTTCCACGGGTCTTCCAGCAGCCACTGTTGCGGTTCCCCGCCGAGCCAGACCACGAGCTGGTTGGCCAGCCCGATCTGGTCTGACTCGGTGGGGCGGTAGGCGTAAACGAAACTCCAGATGATGCCGGCGCCAACGAACGAGATGGCCATCGGCATGAAGATGAGCGATTTCGCGAACGACTCGAACCTCGTGCGGTCCACGAGCACCGCGTAGAGGAGCCCAACAGCCGTCGACAGGGTCGGCACCAGCAGCACCCACAAAGCGGTGTTGCGTAAGGTTTCCCGGGTTTCGGCGTGGGTGAACATCCACACGTAGTTGTCCAGCCCCACGAAGGAGGTCGACGAGGAGTCGAAAAAGGACAGTGTCAGCGTGCGGATCGCCGGGTAGATCAAGCCGATGCTCAGCAAGATCCCGGCCGGGGCGAGGAAGCCGATGGCGACCCAGCGGTCCTTAGGGCTATCCACTTTGCCCAGCGCGAGTAGAAGCAACCCCATAACAGCGGCGAAGCCGATGATGCCGTAAACAAGCATCATCAGCTTCTCGCCTTCGATCGCGAAATCGAAGCTCATCGTCGTTGCTTACTTGGGCCAGGAGTTTTCGATGAAGTCCAAAGTTTCCTTTGTGGACTTTCCGGTGATCCAGTCGGTCATGCCCTTCCAGAACGTGCCCGCGCCAACGGTCGCTGGCATCAGGTCGGAACCGTCGAACCGGAACACGGTCGCCGGGTCCTGCAGGATCTGAACCGACTTCTTGTCGATCGGGTTGGACACATTGGCCAGTTCGAGGCCCTTGTTGGCGCTCACCCAGTTGCCGGTCTTGGCGCGGGTGTTCGCGTAGTGCTCACTGGCCAGGTAGGTCTGGAACGCCTGGACCTCGGGCCGGTCGGTGAACGCGGCGGTGAACTCGCCACCGCCGAGCACTGGCTTGCCCTTGGCCGGGTCGATCGCCGGGAAGTAGAAGGCGAACACGTCGCCGTCCTCGGCGACCTTGGTGCCCTTAGGCCATTGGTTGGCGTAGAAGGACGCCTGACGGTGCAATGCGCACTTGCCCTGAACGATCGGCAAGCCGCCGTCCTGGAACGTGGTCGTCGCGATGGACTTCACGTCGCCGTAGCCACCGTTGACGTAGGCCGCGTTCTTGAGAATGCTGCCGGCGCGGTCAGTGGCGGAGGTGATTTCCGGTCCGTTGAACGGAATGCTGTGCGCGACCCACTTGTCGTACACGTCCGGGCCCTGGTCGCGAAGCACGATGTCTTCGATCCAGTCGGTGGCCGGCCAGCCCGTGGCGTCACCGGAACCGATGCCCGCGCACCAAGGCTTGAGCTTGCCTTCACCGGCGATCTTGTCGCTGAGGGTGATCAGCTCGGCCCATGTGGTCGGGACGGTCCAGCCGTTGTCCTTGAACATCTTCGGCGAGTACCAGACGAAGCTCTTGACGTTGGAGCCCAGCGGGGCGCCGTAGAGCTTGCCGTCGACCGTGCCGTATTTCAGCCAGTCCTTGGTGAAGTTCTTCTCCGCCATGGCCTTGGTCTTGTCGCCAACCGGCTTGAGCTTGCCGGCCTTGGCGAATGACTCCAGCAGACCCGGCTGCGGGATGAGGGTGACGTCGGGGGCACGGTTGCCATCGACGCGAACTTTGATCTGCGCCTCGAACTCAGCACTGCCTTCGTATTTGACAGTGACGCCGGTGCAGTCTGCCCACGCCTTCCAGGCGTCTTCCATCAGCTTGCCGTCGGCGTCGCGGATGGGGGAGTAGACCGTCACGGTTTTGCCAGCGATGCCCTTGTAATCGGTAAAGGCAGCACACTCGGGAGTGTCTAGTTTGTCCTTCGCGCCAGTATCCGTGTTACCGCCCTTGCAGGCGGTGGCGGTTAGCGCCAGCGCTGCTACGCCCACCAGGGCGAATAGCTTGCGCTGTAGGTGAGAGGCCATCAGCACGTTCCTCCTCAGTTGCCGATGCAAGACACTGAAAATCATGCAAGAAGTTTCGGGAGCGTGTCCAGACCTCATCCTTGCAGGGTCTGTAACGGTTTGGCTACCTGCCGGAAACAACGGTAGGAGATCGTGATATAAACAAGACGTACGTACGGTTTGTTGGAGGTAGCCATGTGGAATCCCGAGATTTACCTGCGCTTTGCCGATGAACGGGGCCGCCCGTTTCACGATCTTGTCGGGCGGGTGAAGGCCGAAACGCCCCGAGTTGTCGAGGACCTAGGTTGCGGTCCCGGCAACCTCACCGAGACCCTTGCCGTCCGCTGGCCGGACGCTCAGATCCGGGGAGTGGACTCCTCGCCGGAAATGATCGCCGCGGCGCAGACGCCATCGGCCCTCGCGACCTACGCGGTGGGTGACGTTCGCGCGCACGTGCCCGGTGCCGAAGTGGACGTCATCGTGACTAACGCCATGCTTCAGTGGGTCGAAGGTGCCGATGAGATCCTCGCCAGCTGGGTCAAGCCCGGCCGGTGGATCGCCGCGCAGATGCCCGCCAACCACGACGCCCCCGCGCACGTGCTGTTGCGTGAACTCTGCGGAACAGCGAAATGGTCCGCCAAGCTCGGGTTCATGGCCGACAAGCGTTCCGTGGGCGACGCGGTGCACTACGCCCGCCTGCTGCGCACGGCGGGCTGCGACCACGTCGACACGTGGGAGACCTTGTATGTGCATCAGCTCCCGGTCACGGGAGCGCACCATCCCGTGCTCACGTGGCTTAGCGGAACGGCGCTGCGGCCCGTCCGGGCGGCACTGTCCGATGACGACTTTCTCGCTTATTGCGCCGAACTGCAGCCGCGTCTGGCAGAGGCCTATCCCGCGCACGATGGGGTGGTTGACTTCCCGTTCCTGCGTGTCTTCGCGGTCGGCTATCGAAGTTCGTGAGCGGGACGGCTTAGACTGAGCCATGTCTGAGCCGATGCCCATTCCTCCTTCGGTCCCGGTCGAATACGAAGACCTCGCCCGCGCGCAGATGTCCGTTCAGGACGAACTGTTAGCGGTGCCCAGCATCGTCGGTGTGGCGCTGGGGCACAAAGTCGTCGCGGGGATCCCGACACCGGACCGGGCCATCGTGGTCCTGGTCGAAAACAAGGTCGCCGCGCAGACGCTTCCCGCGACAGAGGTTGTGCCTCCCGCCATCGGTGGCATCCCCACCGATGTGCAGGAGGTCGGCATCCTGCGCGCCGATCCCCGCCCGCTCGCGGCCGCTTCCGTCAGCCTGACCCGCAAGTTCCGGCCCGCGTTCGGTGGCATCAGCGTGGGGCACCATGCCATCACGGCCGGCACGATCGCGACCGGATGCTATGACGCGCAACCGTTTCCGGGCATGCCGTCGAAGTTCTACCTGCTGAGCAACAACCATGTGCTCGCCAACTCCAACGACGCCGCGGTGGGCGACGCGATCCTGCAACCGGGACCGTATGACGGCGGCACACAGGCCGACCAGATCGGCAAGCTGAGCCGGTTCGTGGAAATCAAGTTCGGCCAGGGTCAGCAGAACGAGGTCGACGCGGCCATCGCCGAGGTGGAACTGTCCGATCTAGACAGACGCATCCACTGGGTCGGCAACATGCGCAAGAGCATCCTCACGCCAGAGGTCGGGCTGCTGCTATCCAAGACCGGCCGCACCACCGGCTTCACGACGGGACGCATCGTCAACATCAACGCCACCGTCGACGTGAACTACGGCTCGGGCAAGGTCGCCCGGTTCATCGGGCAGCTCATCACCACACCTATGTCGGAACCCGGCGACTCCGGGAGCCTGGTTGCCGACTTGGACGGTTCCGCTGTCGGTCTGCTCTTCGCAGGGTCTACGCTGGCAACCGTCGTCAATACGATCGAAGCCGTGCAACGCCTCTTAGGAGTCAAGATCGCGGATGGCTGAAGTAGCCGCTGCCCTGGCCAAGGCGCAGGAGTGGGTTGGAACCGTGCCCGGAGTAGTCATGGTGGGGCAGGGGCGTGCCGATGACGGGTCACCTACGATCGATGTTTGGGTGACCCAGGCCGTCAGCCTTCCCGCCACCGTCCAAGGAGTTGAGGTTAGGGTCCGCGACAGCGGGACAATTGAGGCACAGTAAGTTCTGTAGAGCATGCAGGACTTCATCGCCGGGTTGCCCAAAGCCGAACTTCACGTCCACCACGTCGGTTCAGCCCTCCCACGGATCGTCGCCGAACTCGCGGCACGTCATGAAGGTGCTTCTCCAGTACCGGCTGATCCTGAGCTTTTGAAGGATTACTTCACGTTCACTGACTTCGGTCATTTCGTGACGGTCTATTTGAGTGTCGTCGATCTCATCCGTGATGCCGAGGATGTGCGCATCCTGACCTTCGAAATCGCGCGGGAACTGGCCCGGCAGAACGTCCGCTACGCCGAGCTGACGGTCACGCCCTACTCGCACATCAAGCGCGGCGTGCCCGCGACCGCGTTTTGCGAGGCGATCGAAGACGCGCGGCTATCGGCTGAGCGGGAACTGGGCATCCAGTTGCGGTGGTGCTTCGACATCCCCGGTGAGGCAGGGCTGCCGGCCGCGGAGGTCACGCTGAAGACAGCTCTGGAAGAAAAGCCGGAAGGCCTCATCAGTTTCGGCCTGGGCGGGCCGGAGATTGGCGTGCCGCGGCCACAGTTCAAGCCCTACTTCGCGATGGCGAAAGCCAATGGGCTCTATAGCGTGCCGCACGCGGGTGAGACGACTGGGCCGCAAACCATCTGGGACGCCATCAACGAGCTGACCCCGGACCGCATCGGCCACGGCATCTCGGCGGCGCAGGACCCGGAACTCATGGCCTATCTCGCCGAGCACCAGCTGCCGATCGAGGTCTGCCCAACGTCCAATGTGTGCACGCGCGCCGTGCCCGCTATCGAAGAGCACCCGCTGGCATTGCTTTCCCAGGCCGGCGTCAAGTTCAGCATCAACTCCGACGATCCGCCGATGTTCGGCACGACCCTGGAGAATGAGTACACCGTGGCCGCGCGCCTGCTGGAGCTAGATGAGCGCGGTGTGGCCCAGCTGGCCCGCAACGCGGTGGAACAGTCCTTCGCCCCACTGGACACGAAGCGGGCCATCCTCGGTGAGATCGACAGCTACGTCGCGTCACACGCTATGTAGCTTGCGCACCTTCGTCCACGTTGGACGGTCGAGGGCGCCAGCCTTGTTGTCGACCGTGCGAATGCGGATCGGGTCGGTGAGGTCGAGGTAGCTGTTCTTGTCCGCGTTGCGGTCCCAGGCGCGCGTCTCGATCTGGATGTGATCGCGGCGGCGGCTCTGGTCCTGGCTCGTGATCTTCAGGACGTCATAGCCCGTGAAGGTCACGCGCACGATGAGGCACGGGCGCACCTTGGAGCCGGGGCCGTCTTCGAACGGAACGTCGGCCCACCAGATCTCACCCGGCCGCGCCTTGCGGTTGAACAGGATTCGCCAAAGCCACGACAACATGCGCCAGATCCTAACGGCGCGCTCGGCGGAGCAGCCGAGGGCCGGCTATTCGGCTGATATCCGGGGGGACCTAAAGGCATGAAGAATCCTCGGCTATGAATTCGGTATTCACCGCGGTCTTCCTGCCGATCGCGCTCGGCATCGTGATGCTCGGTCTCGGTCTTGGCCTGACGATTGCCGACTTCAAACGCATTGTCGTGTTTCCCAAAGCCGTGCTGATCGCCCTGGTCTGCCAGGTCATCTTGCTTCCCGCGGCGTGCTTCGGGCTGGTCATCGCTTTTGACCTGCCACCCGTTCTGGCCGTCGGCATGATGCTGCTCGCCGCCTCACCGGGCGGGACGACGGCCAACCTCTACAGCCACCTCTTCGGCGGCAACGTGGCGCTGAACGTGACGCTCACGGCCGTCAACTCCGTCCTGGCCGTGTTCACGTTGCCCATCGTCGTCAACTTCGCGGTCGCCCACTTCATGTCGGGCACCGGCCAAATTGGGCTCCAGTTCGACAAGGTGCTGCAGGTCTTCGCGATCGTGCTGCTTCCCGTCGCCCTCGGCATGTTCATCCGGTCGCGTTCGGTCGCTTTCGCCGATCGCATGCACAAGCCGGTGCGCATCCTTTCCGTCCTCGTCCTCGTCGTCGTCATCGCTGGCGCGATCATCAAGGACCTCGACAAGTTCGGCGAATACTTCGCCGCGGCCGGCGCTGTCGCCTTGGCCTTCAACCTGGTTAGCCTCGCGGTGGGCTATTTCGCGCCACGGCTGGCCAAGGTCGGCAAGCCCGAGTCGGTTGCCGCCGCGATGGAAATCGGCATCCACAATGGAACCCTCGCGATCGCCATCGCGATTTCGCCCGCGTTGCTCAACAACAGCGAGATGGCCGTCCCGGCTGCCGTCTACAGCCTCATCATGTTCTTCACGGCGGCGGCGTTCGGATATGTCGTGCGGGAACGGCGAAGCGTTTCGTGAGGGCTAGGTAGTCCTCCTTTACGTGGAGAACTTCGACGACTTCGTGGCCACCCGGTCACACCGGCTGCTGCACACGGCCTACCTGCTGACCCGAGACCACGCGCTGGCCGAGGATCTGCTCCAGACCGCGTTAGCCCGCAGCTGGGCGGCTTGGGATCGCATCGAGGGCGATCCCGAGCCGTACGTGCGCCGCGTGCTAGTGAACACGTTTCGCTCCTGGTGGCGCCGGCGCTGGAACGGCGAAGTTCCCACGGGCTTGATCCCGGAACGCGGCTATGGCCCAGCACAGTCCGATGTGGACGATCGTGATCTCGTCTTGCGGGCGCTCGGCCGGCTGCCCAAGCGGCAACGGGCTGTCTTGGTACTGCGGTATTTCGAGGACCTGAGCGAGACGCAGATCGCTGAACTGATGTCAGTTTCGGCCGGTGCTGTGCGCAGCTATGCCGCCAAGGGCATCGCCTCGCTGCGGGCCGATCCCGCGCTGTTGAGCCAGCTGCCGGCCCCGCTGACGGTTCCCGAAGGCACGCAACGTCTTTCGGGTGTGCGGCATCGCGTCGCCGCTGCCCGCCGACGCAACGTCGCCGTGGCTTTGGTGCTCGCACTGGCGACTGTCGCGGCACTTCTGGTTTTCAGACCGCAAGTGGACCAGTCGCCTCCGATCACGCCGCCCAGCGTGGTTCCCTCCACAGCGGATTCCTTTGACTCTTATCAGTTTCCGTCGCCGCCAAGCGTGTTAGCGCCGATTGTGCTTGACACCTATGGGATGTTCGATGGGGCGGTCGCGATCTTTGGGCCGCCGGTGACGGTGCGCTGGCACGCCCGCATGAAGATAACGGTGCGCTCACAGACACCGGGCCGGTACACCGTGAAGCTAAACGGCGTACCGGTAAGAACGGTCATCTTCTGGGACTACACCGCGCCGCTGAAGAAGGAAGTCTTTGAAGCCGAGCCAGGTCTGGTTGGCAGCGACGTGACCGTGACGGTGGAACCCGAACGCGCTCATGCCCATTGGGTGGTCGCGATAGGGCCGGCTGCGCCATGGGAGCAACCGCAGCCGGCATCGTCTTCTTAAGGCAGTTTGAGAACCCAGCGGTAGGCCTGGACGAGACCGGTGTCGAAGCTTGCCGCTGAACCCCACAGGAAAAGGCGGAAGCGACGGTAGAACGGGTCGCCCCAGCGCTTGACGACATCGTCACGGGCCGCGTCGAGACGCCGTGCCCATTCCGCGCACGTGAGGTGATAGTTGTGGCGGTCGTCGTCGACGCTGATCAGCTCGAACGGCGACCGTGCCACGTGCCGCAGATATTGGTGCAGCACAAGGGGAGAGGACTTGCCCGGATAGATGTAGCGCGCCATGAACGTGGACACCCGGTGCTTGCTGCGCATGGCCAGAGCGTCTAGGTAGACCCGTCCGCCGGGCTTGAGCCAAGACGCGTACTGCCGCAGTGTCGTCTTGTAGTCCGGGATGTGCTCGGTGACGCCCATGTTGACCACGGCGTCATAGCGGTGCCGCGCCTTGAACTCCAAGGCGTGCTGGCGAATCACCTCGGCCGGCAAGTCCTCACGCTTGATGAGGTCGTTGAGGTAGCGCTCGGACTCCTCGGCCAGGGTCAGCGCCGTGACCTTAACGCCCCGTTTGCCGGCGTGCTCCATGAACGCACCCCAGCCGCCGCCAACCTCCAGCACGTGATCGCCGGGCTTGGCCCCGATGGCTTCCAGAGCCAGGTCCATTTTGCGGGTCATCGCGTCTTCCAGCGGTTCGTCGTCGCGCTCGAAGACACCCTGGGTGTAACAGCGGTGGCGCTTGTCCATAAACGTCAGGAAGAAGTCAGAGTCATTGTCGTAATGCGACGAGATGGCCGGGCGGTCGGCCTTGATGAACCGCGTGATCCACGCGATCGGATGCCGGTCATGGAACATGCCCCGCATCTTCAGCGCTGTCATCAGATCGCCCTCGATGTCGAGCCAGCCGCGCAGGTAGGCGACACCGATGGCGAACTGGTCGAGCCCGGCGAGCGCCTGAGCGCCGCGCGGATCCGTGGCACGGACGGTGAAAAGCGGGCTATCGGGCCCAAGCGTGACCATCGTGCCGTTAACGTCTTCCACCGCGAAAGAAACCGGCTTCCGGGTGGCGAAATAGCTGCTATAGCGCTTGGAAATAGTGTCGGCCAGTGCCATAAGCATCAATCTAACGAAGAGTGGTGAACAGCGGGAGTCTTCTGTGTCTGATGCCAGTTGATGTCCGGAACCGGAAGGCGCTAAACCTCCGGCGCGGCCTTAGCGTAAGCGCACCGTTTTCAGACACGCATAAGGAGCGATCTATGCGGTTAATCATCGCGGCGCTGGCCGCGGTCCTGACAGCTGCCGGGGCGTTATCAGCCCAGGCTCTGGCAGGCCCGGCCCCGCTTGAGGCCGAGCCGGCCGCCGCTGACCCCAGCGGGTATCTGGCCGTCGCCGACGCCATCCCGGATAGCTACCTAGTCGTCCTCAAAGGACGGCCAGCCGTTGGCATTCAGTCCAAATCCGCCGTGACGAGCGAGGCGAACTCGCTCACTACCAAGCACGGTGGCAAGACCGGTGCCATCTTCTCGGCCGCCCTGCGCGGATTCGCGTTCACCGGAACCGAGCAGCAGGCCCGTGCCCTCGCGGCAGACCCAACCGTCCAGTTCGTCCAGCAGAACGGCCGGGTGTCCGTTGTGGAGACCCAGCCCAACCCGCCCTCGTGGGGGCTCGACCGCATCGATCAGCGCAACCTGCCGCTCGACCAGTCCTACACGTATCCGGCGACCGCTTCCTCGGTCCACGTATACGTTTTGGACACGGGCATCCGGCGTACCCACCAGAATTTTGGCGGGCGCGCGGACATCGTCTTTGACAACGTTGGCGATGGGCGCAATGGCGTTGACTGCCACGGACATGGCACCCATGTCGCCGGAACGGTCGGCGGCTCAACCTATGGCGTGGCCAAAGGCGTGCGTATCCATGCCGTCCGCGTCCTTGACTGTGGCGGCAGCGGCGACGACAACAAAATCGCCGAAGCCATCGACTGGGTGACCCAGAACGCGCAAAAGCCAGCCGTGGCCAACATGAGCCTCGGCGCCCAAGGCAGCCACGCGGGCATGGAAACCGCCGTGCGGGGCTCGATCGCCGCCGGCATCACCTATGCGCTCGCGGGCGGCAACAACAACCAGAGCGCCTGCAACTTCACGCCCGCACGGGAACCGCTCGCCATCACCGTTGGCGCGACGGAATCCAATGACGCGCGTGCTTCCTATTCCAACTACGGCACCTGTCTGGACCTGTTCGGCCCGGGCTCAAACATCACGTCAGCCGGGCACAACAGTGACACCGGCACCGCGACGATGAGCGGAACGTCGATGGCGTCGCCGCACGTGGCCGGGGCGGCGGCGCTTTACCTCGCCGCCAATCCAAACGCGACACCGCAACAGGTGCGTGACGCGCTCGTGAACGGCGGGACGCCGGGCAAGGTGACCAACCCGGGAAGCGGCTCTCCCAACGTGCTGTTGTTCGTCGGGTCTGGTGGCCCCACGCCAACACCGACGGCTTCCCCGACCTCGTCGCCAACGCCGTCACCGTCACCGACGGGCTCCCCAACGCCGTCGCCGACGGTGCCGCCGGGCAGTGAATACGCCAATGACACCAACGTTTCCATTGGTGGGTTCAACAGCCCAGCGGTCGGGTCCATCAACGTGAGCGGGCGGCCGGGCAGCGCGCCTTCCGCTTTGGTGGTCAAGGTGAAGATCGTGTGCCCCAAGCGGGGCGACCTCAGCATTGAGCTCATCGGGCCCAACGGGTTCTTCTATCAGCTCAAGCAGGTCAACTTCGGTGACACGGCACCCAACCTGGACGCGGTGTACACGGTCAACGCGACCGCGTCGCCAGCTTCCGGCACGTGGCAAATAAGGGTGCGGGCCTTCAACTTTAACGCCAGCAATGGTTATCTCGATCGATGGAGCCTGACATTCTGAAACGTTCCATGCGCCCCGTCCAGCTGGACGGGGCGCCCCTCCTGGAGCCCGTCGGGTTAGGACAGATCCATAGCGACCTCTACCTCGACCTGCTCGCCTTCCCGCGCAGCACGATTCCGGCGATGGCGGCGCGCCTTGAGCTGCCCGCCGGGCGCGTGCGCAAAACGCTGCAGTACCTCTTGGACGCGGGGCTCGTGAGCCGCCTGGCCGGAGCACGGCACCACTACGTGGCGGCACCGCCCGAAGTCGCCGTCGACGCGCTCGTAGCGAGGCGCAGCCAGCAGCTTGAGCAGCTGCGTGTGCACGCCCACGAACTGGCCGTCGTCATCCGCAATCAAGTGCAGCCGGGGGAGGCCTCAGAGCTGATCCAGCTCGTCGAGGGCTCCGAGGCGGTCGGGCACCACCTCGCCCGCATGCAGCTCGGCGCCCGGGAAGAGGTGCTCATCGTGGACTGCCCGCCGTACCTCTACGGCCGTCCCGTCCACAACGAAGAGGAACTCAAAGCACTAGCGCGCGGCGTGAGTTACCGCTGCATCTATCACGCGCCCGGACTGCAGGAAGAAGGCCATCTGGACTCGATGCTGGAGTGTGTGGCGGCGGGGGAGCAAGCCAGGACGCTGCCCTCGGTGCGGATGAAAATGATCATCGCGGACCGCCGGATCGCGCTCGTGCCGGTCAGCTTCTCAGCCGCCGAAACTGGGACCAGACTGCTCGTTCAGCCCTCACCTTTGCTGGACGCGTTAGTGGCGTGCTTCGAATCGCTGTGGCAGCGCGCCACTCCAGCCGGGTCGTTGTCGGACGGTCTGGCCGAGCCCGACCGCAAGCTGCTGGCCATGCTCGCCAGCGGCATGAAGGACCGGGCCATCGCGCGGGCACTCGGCGTCACCGAACGCACCGTCGGCCGGCGCGTGCAGGAACTCATGTCGCAACTGGACGCCGGCACGCGCTTTCAAGCCGGGTTACAAGCGGGCCGGCGAGGTCTTCTTTAGAGCCAATGGCGCTTCTTGAACACGCGGTAGAGCACGAAGCACACCAGCGCCATCAGTCCTAACGCGAAGGGATAACCCCACGCCCAGTGCGTCTCGGGCATGTTGTCGAAGTTCATGCCGTAGATCGTGCCCACAAGCGTTGGGGCGAAAAGGATCGCGGCCCAGGCCGAGATCTTCTTTACCTCAACGTTTTCGTCATTGGACGCTTCGGTCAGCGCGGTGAGGCTGGCGATCTGGCTCTGGCCGACAAGGGTCAGGTTCACGTTGAGGATGTTCTCCAGCATCTGCCGGAAGCTGTCCACGCGCTCGGCCACGACCAGAGCGTGGTCGGCCACGTCGCGCAGGTTGCGCCGCAGCTCCTCATCCGTGCCGTACTTATCGAACCCCGCCTCAAGCCCTCTCAGGATGCCAAGCAGCGGGCGAGCCGCGCGCTGAAACTCGATCACCTCGCGCGACAGCTCATAGATGCGCTTGGAGGCCATCGGGTCGCCATCGAAGACCTGGTCTTCAATCTCATCGATGTCGTTTTGCAGGCCGGCGATCACGGGGGCGTAGCCGTCGACGACAGCGTCCAGCACCGCGTAGAGCACGGCTTCCGGCCCCAGGCCAAGCAGCTTGGGATCGGATTCGAGTCGTTGCCGCACCTCCCCGAGATCCGGAGCGTCACTATGCCGGACCGTCAGCACGAACTGCGGGCCGGTGAACACGTGGATCTCGCCAAACTCCACGGTTTCGGTCTCGTCGATATAGCGGGCCGAGCGCAGGGCGACGAACTGAGTGTCGCCGTAGCGGTCCAGCTTGGGGCGCTGGTGGGCCACGATCGCGTCTTCGAGGGCTAGCTCATGCAGGCCAAACTGGCGCGCAGCGGTCTGCAACTGGTCATCTGTGGGGCGGAGCAGGCCAATCCACACCATCGTGCCGGGCGGGCCCGGCAGCTGGTTGTAGACCTGCGCGAGCGTGCTCGGTCCAGACACGCGCCGGCCATCGCGGTAAACCGCGGCGTCCACCACAGTGCCCTGCAACGACAGGACGGCGGGCGGTTCCTCGTCCGTCCGTGGGTCCATCGACAGTTCGGGGGCTTCCGTGTGCCGCATAGTCCCAAGTTTGCCCCCAAGCCCTCTCCGTGTCGGGCGATATCGGGCAACCGATAACATCGGGCAAAGCCAACATCGTGTTTGAGAGGACCCTGCCATGAGTGCACCGAGTAAACAGCCTGTCGTCGACCCCGTTGTCGTCACGGCTGGGACGACGTGCGCCGAGGCCATCGCGCAGGCAGGTCTTCCCACCTCCGGGCCCAAGGCCATCGTCGTGGTGCGCGACGCTTCGGGCCAGTTGCGTGACCTCGACTGGGCACCGTCGTCCGATGAGTCCGTCGAGCCCATCGCCATCGATTCCCCCGACGGTCTCAACGTGCTTCGGCACTCGGCCGCCCACGTGCTGGCCCAGGCCGTGCAAGACCTGTTCCCCGAGGCCAAGCTGGGCATCGGCCCGCCTGTGGAGAACGGCTTCTACTACGACTTCAGCGTCTCCAAGCCCTTCCAGCCCGACGATCTGGAGAAGATCGAAAAGCGGATGCAGGAGATCGTCAAGTCGGGGCAGACGTTCAAGCGCCGCCGGTTCGAAGATCTTGAGGCTGCCAAGGCGGAGCTGAAGGACGAGCCGTTCAAGCTGGAGCTCGTCGACATCAAGGGTGACGTGGACGCCGATGTCATGGAGGTCGGCGGCGGCGAGCTGACCATCTACGACAACTTCGACAAGGACGGCAAGCGCTGCTGGGGCGACCTGTGCCGCGGGCCGCACCTGCCATCGACGCGGTTCATTCCCGCCTTCAAGATCATGCGCTCTGCCGCCGCCTACTGGCGCGGGTCGGAGAAGAACCCCCAGCTGCAGCGGATCTACGGCACGGCATGGCCGTCGCGGGACGCGCTCAAGGCGTACCTCCAATTCTTGGAAGAAGCGGCCAAGCGGGATCACCGCAAGATCGGCTCGGACCTCGACCTCTTCTCGTTCCCCGACGAAATCGGCTCCGGTCTCGCGGTCTTCCACCCCAAGGGCGGCATCATCCGCCGGGAGCTGGAGAACTACTCCCGCAAGCGGCACGAGGAAGAGGGCTACCAGTTCGTCAACTCGCCGCACATCACCAAGGAGCAGCTGTTCCTGACGTCGGGCCACCTGCCCTACTACAAGGACACGATGTTCCCGCCGATGCAGATCGAGGGCGCTGAGTACTACCTCAAGCCGATGAACTGCCCGATGCATCACCTCATCTACCGCGCGCGCGGACGGTCCTACCGTGAGCTGCCGTTGCGGCTGTTCGAATTCGGGACCGTCTACCGGTACGAGAAGTCCGGTGTCGTGCATGGACTGACCCGTGTTCGCGGTCTGACGATGGACGACTCGCACATCTACACCACTCAGGAGCAGATGGGCGACGAGATCAAGTTCCTGCTCAAGTTCGTCCTGGACCTGCTCGCCGACTATGGCCTGTCGGACTTCTACCTCGAACTGTCCACTCGCGACGATTCGCCGAAGTTCGTTGGCAGCGAAGAAAACTGGGCCGAGGCGACTGCGGCGCTGGAGCGGGCCGCCACCGAATCCGGCCTGGAGCTAGTGCCCGATCCGGGTGGCGCGGCCTTCTACGGCCCGAAGATCTCGGTGCAGGCACGCGACGCGATCGGCCGGTCGTGGCAGATGTCGACGATCCAGGTCGACTTCAACATGCCGGAGCGGTTCGGCTTGGAATACCAGGCCGCCGACGGCACGCGTAAGCGCCCAGCACTCATCCACCGCGCCCTGTTCGGCTCGATCGAGAGGTTCTTCGGTGTGCTGACCGAGCACTACGCGGGTGCTTTCCCCGCGTGGCTGTCGCCGATTCAGGTGGTCGGCATCCCCATTCGCACCGACCACGCTCCGTTCCTTCAGTCCTTTGTGGACAGACTGCGCGGCCAGGGCATCCGGGCCGAGGTCGACGAGTCCGACGACCGCATGCAGAAGAAGATCCGCACCGCGCAGCAGCAGAAGATTCCTTTCATGGTGCTGGCCGGTGACGAGGACGTCTCCAACGGCACGGTTTCCTTCCGCTACCGCGACGGATCACAGCGCAACGGGGTGTCCCTCGATGAGGCTGTCGAGCACGTCGTGGAGTTCGTGAAGTCACGGGCGAACAGTGGCCCTTCGGCGGCATGATTCCTTTGAGCTAGACGATGATCCGGCTCGGCTCGATCTGGGCCGGATCTCGCAATGGCTCGCTGTCGAGAGCTATTGGGCACGAGGACGTTCTGCGGAACGCATTCAGCGCTCGATTGATAACTCTCTCGTGTGGGGGCTCTACGGTCCTTCCGGCCAAGTCGGCTTTTTCCGTGTCGTGACTGATAAAACGACGTTCGCGTGGTTGTGCGATGTGTTTGTCGACCAGGCGTACCGTGGGCGTGGGCTGGCCCAGTGGGCACTGGCCGCGATCCGGGACGATCTGCTCGCGATGGGCGTCTACCGGATCCTGCTAGCGACCGCCGACGCACACGGTGTGTACGAGAAACTGGGCTTTGGGCCCCACGCTGAACCTGGTAAGTGGATGGAGCTGATGGCGGATCGTGACTGACGGGCTGGAACGACTGTGGACCCCGTGGCGGATGGCCTATGTGACCGGGCCAGCCAAGCCGCCCGGCTGCCCGTTCTGCGAGCCGTCGGAAGATCTGCTCGTCGCCTCGGGCACGCTCGTGTTCGCGGTGCTCAACAAGTTTCCGTACAACCCGGGTCACCTGCTGATCTGCCCTTACCGGCACGTGCCTGACTACACCGATCTGACCGGCGAGGAAGTGCTGGAGCTGGGGTTGTTCACGCAGCGTGCCATGGAGGTCATCCGCAAGGTGTCCAGTGCGCACGGCTTCAACATCGGCATGAACCAGGGCGATGTCGCCGGAGCGGGGATCGCCGGGCACCTGCATCAGCACGTGGTGCCGCGCTGGGGCGGGGATTCCAACTTCCTGCCCGTGGTCGGCGGCACGAAAGCGTTGCCGCAGCTGCTCCATGACACACGTGACTTGCTGCGCGGTGCCTGGGACTAAATGTCATACCCGCGGGCAAGGATCGTGGGCATGACTGTGAAACTTCAAACCGTCGTCTTCGACTCGGCGGATATCTCCCGTCTGGCGGAGTTCTATACCCAGCTGGCTGGGTTCAAAGACGAATATGACGACGGTGACTGGATCACGCTGGTCACGCCGGAAGGCGCCAAAATCGCCTTCCAGAACGCTCCCGATCACCTGCCGCCCCAGTGGCCTTCGCAAATGCGGCCGCAGCAGTTCCACCTCGACTTCGCTACGCCTGACATGGCAGGCGAGGTGGAAAGGGCTATCTCGCTTGGAGCCAAACGGCTTGAGGGGGGCGGCGAGACGTGGACGGTGCTCGCCGATCCGTCCGGGCACCCGTTTTGCTTGTGCGCCAGCGATGAAGCGACCTCGACCGCATTGGCCGATGTCGCGATCGACTGTCCAGACGCGAAACTGCTCGCGACCTTCTACGCGCCGCTGACCGGCTATGAGCTGACCTACGAAGGTCCTGAAGGTGCCTACCTTTCAGGTGACGGGCTGCCCATCATGTTCCAGAACGTGCAGGACTACAACGCCCCGAAATGGCCCGATCCGGCCCACCCGCAGCAAGCGCACCTCGACTTCCATGTCGACGACATCGACTCGGCCGAGAAACTGGCGCTGAGCTTGGGCGCGACGCAGTTGCCGGGCGGTGGTGGCAACATCAGCGGCTTCCGGGTCTTCGCCGATCCGGCCGGGCACCCGTTCTGCCTGTGCTGGGGGCAGTGAGCAAACGCACGCCCAGTTCCGCGTTTCGCGGAGCAGAATGAAATCGTGAGCGCGGTTTTTGTCTTCGACGGCGATTGCGCGTTCTGTTCCATGACTGCCCGTTTCACTGAGCAATGGGTCCGTCCAGCTGCCACGATCGTGCCGTGGCAGCGGGCGGACCTGCTTGCGTTGGGGCTAACGCGGGAGCAGTGCGCTGAGGCGATTCAGTGGGTGTCCGACGGCGTCGTGCTGTCCGGCCCAGCAGCCGCGGGAGCGGCGTTGCGGTCCGGGGTGTGGGTGTGGCGCCCGCTGGGCTGGCTGCTTCGCCTGCCGCTTGTGGAGCGTCTCGCGTGGCCGTTCTACCGCTGGGTCTCCCGCAACCGGCACCGGCTCCCCGGCGGCACACCCGCCTGCGCCATCAGATAAACGTGCGGGCTATGGACCACAGCGGTGATCCATAGCCCGATAAGAGTCAATCTCAGTGGCTAGCGGCCATTTCCTTGCGGATTTGATCGGCCAGATGCTGGGGCATCGGCTCGTACCGGGCGAACGCCCGCGTGAACGTGCCAGCGCCAGCGGTCATCGAACGCAGGTCGACCAGATAGCGCAACAGCTCAGCGGCCGGCACTTCCGCCCGCACCTGTGTCTTTTCCCCGCCCGCGGGATCGGCTTCCGTGCCGAGCACCCGGCCACGCCGTCCGGACAGGTCGCTCATCACGGCACCCACCGAGCCATCCGGAACGGTAATGACGATCTCGTCAATCGGCTCCAGCAAAGCGATCTGGGCCTTTTCCGCGGCGTCCTTGAGCGCGAGTTGCCCGGCCGTCTGGAACGCGGCGTCTGACGAGTCGACGCTGTGCGCCTTGCCGTCCACGAGCGTTACCCGCAGGTCGACCACCTTGTTGCCGGAGATCAGGCCACGTTCCATCTGTGCGCGGACACCCTTTTCCACGCTGGGGATGTAGTTGTGCGGCACGGCACCGCCAACGACCTTGTCGAGGAACTCGAAACCCGAGCCGCGGGGCAGTGGCTCGACCTCGATGTCGCATACGGCGTACTGGCCGTGGCCGCCGGACTGTTTGACATGGCGCCCGTGGCCCTTGCCGCCCGTCGTGAAAGCTTCGCGGAACGGGACTTTCGCCGGCTCGGTGGTCAGCTCGACCCCGCCCGCGCGCAGCCGGTCCAGCACGACGTCGGCGTGTGCTTCACCCATGCACCACAGCACGAGCTGATGCGTTTCGGGATTGCGTTCCAGCCGCAGCGTCGGGTCACCCGCGACGAGTTTGGCGAGGTTCTTAGCCAGAGCGTCCTCATCGGAGCGTGTCTTGGGCACGACGGCGACGGGCAGCAGTGGCTCAGGCATCTTCCACGGCGCCATGAGCAGCGGCTTGTCCTTGCTGGAGATCGTGTCCCCGGTTTCGGCGGCGGTCGACTTGGTGATCGCGCAGATGTCTCCGGCGATGCACACATTGACTTCACGCAAAGTCGCGCCAAGGGGAGAGTAGATGTGACTGACGCGCTCGTCGGCATCGTGGTCGGGATGACCGCGTTCCTCCAAGCCGTGTCCACTGATGTGCACTGGAGTGTCTGGCCGCAGAGTCCCGGAGAACACCCGTACCAGGCTGACCCGGCCAACGTAGGGGTCGATCGTCGTCTTGACCACTTCGGCGACCAGGGGACCGGACGGGTCGCATGTCAGCGGTTCGATGGGCTTTCCGTCCACTGTGGACACCGGCGGAAGCGGGTGCTCCAGCGGCGTAGGGAAGGCCCCAACCATGAGCTCCAGCAAGGCGTCGAGCCCCACACCCGTCCCCGCGCACACCGGCACGACGGGGTAGAAGTGACCGCGGGCGACCGCTTTTTCCAGATCCTCGATGAGCACCGCTTGCTCGATGTTCTCGCCGGCGAGATAGCGGTCCATCAACGTTTCGTCTTCGCTCTCGGCGATGATCGCCTCGATCAGTTCGTTGCGGGACTCTTCGATAATCGGGAGGTGTTCAGCGTCCGGGTCTTTGACCGTGGGCGGATAGCCGTTGCTGTAGTCGTAAACGCGTTGTGTGATCAGGCCGATCAAGCCCGCGATGGATTCGCCATCGTCACCGTGCATCGGAAGGTAGAGCGGCTGCACACCATCGCCGAACACGCGCTGGCACAACGCCACGGCTTCGTCGAAGTCGGCCCGTGGGTGATCAAGCCGGGCGATCGCTACGGCGCGAGGCGTTCCAGCGTCAGCGCACTCCTGCCAGAGCGCGACGGTCGCGGCGTCCATGCCGTCGGCGGCCGAAACAACAAAAAGCGCGGCATCCGCCGCGCGCAGGCCCGCCCTGAGTTCCCCGGTGAAGTCCGCATATCCGGGCGTATCCAGGAGGTTGATCTTTATCCCGTTGTACGTGATGGGGGCGCAGGCCAGCGAAACTGACCGTTGTTGCTTGATCGCCGCCGGATCATGATCACAGACGGTCGTGCCTTCGGTGACCGAACCAGCTCTGCCAATCGTGCCCGTCGCCGCTAGCACCGCCTCGACAAGGGTCGTCTTGCCGCTGCCCGCGTGTCCAACAAGCACGATATTTCTAACCCCGGCAGGATCCTCCGCTGTCGGGGCCGGCGTAGTAGGGAGTTTCTCCTGACTGCCACGCGCCATGCCCGCCTCCAAAGTTTCATCGGTGTTTCCTCATGGGACACCCGCCAGCCTTCCGGCACAACCCCGACACGGCCCCGCATTTTGCGCGAGGCTTCTGCTAAGCGCTGAGCCCAGTAGGCGTACCAGTACAGTTACCCGCATCATGGCGAAGATCCTCGGTGTTACGGCGAAGGCAGCCACTGCCCGGCTGTTAGATCCTCTCGGACGGGCGCTGTTGCGCGCTGGCGTTTCCCCAAATGCGGTGACCTTACTTGGCACCGCCGGGGTGCTCGCGGGGTCCTACTTCTTCGCGGCGCGTGGGCAGTTTCCGATGGCAGTTTTGGTGATCACCCTGTGCGGGCTGACCGATGTGATGGACGGGTCGATGGCCCGGGCCCGGGGCACGGTCAGCAAGTTTGGTGCCCTGCTTGACTCCACAATGGACCGCATCGCCGACGGGGCCATCTTCTCGGCCCTGATCTGGTGGTTCGCGACCCAGGGCGACTGGCCAACCGTGTTCGCGGCATTGATCTGCCTGGTCGCTGGGCAGGCAGTCTCCTATGTCAAGGCACGGGCCGAGGGACTCGGTTTCACTTGCCAGGTCGGCCTAGTGGAGCGCGCCGAGCGCCTCATCACGGTCGGTGTGGGTGCGCTCATCACGGGATTCGGCCCAGACTGGGGCCTGCCGGCCGCTCTATGGCTTGTCGCCGCGGGCTCGGTCTTCACCGTTTTCCAGCGCATGATCCACGTTTCCAGGCAGGCCGCATGAAAGACCAATTACAAACATGGGGGTACGCCGCCGGCTGGCGCCTGATCCGGATGCTGCCTCAATCGGCGGCTTCCGCCTTGTTCCGCAAGGGAGCCGATCGTGCCGCGGCCAAGCGTGGCCCGGGTGTCCAGCGTCTGGCGCGCAACCTGAGCTGTGTGCTCGGCGAGCCAGCCTCAGACGAGCTGGTGCGCCAGGCGATGCGCTCTTACGCCCGCTACTGGCTGGAGGCGTTCCGGCTGCCCAACCAGAGCAAGGCCCAGCTGCGCGAGGGTTTCCGGCTGCACGACGTCGAGCTGCTGCACAAGGCGCACGAGGCCGGCACGGGTGCCATCGTGGCGCTGCCCCACGCCGGCAACTGGGATGCCGCTGGAGCGATGGTGACCGCGCAAGGCCTGCCGCTGACAACCGTCGCGGAACGGCTTCGGCCAGAGAGCCTCTATTTGCGGTTCCTGGCGTTCCGGCAGAGCCTCGGCATGAACGTCGTTCCCCTGACCGGGGGACAGCCGCCGTTGGACGCCTTGGCCAAGGCCCTCACCGAAGGCGCGCACATCGTGCCGCTGCTCGCCGACCGGGATCTGTCAGCACGCGGCGTCGAGGTCAACTTCTTTGGCGGGCGCACCAGAATGCCGGCCGGCCCAGCGTTGCTGGCCATCCGCACCGGGGCGCCGTTGTTCGTCGTGAATATGTGGTACGAGCCGGAGCTGCCCTGTGGGCAGGTGATCGGGCCACTTGATGTGCCGCAGGACGGTCCGCTCGACGTCAGGGTGAAGAAGCTGACGCAAGCGGTGGCTGACGAACTGGCACGTGGAATCGCGGCTAACCCGGCTGACTGGCATATGCTCCAGAAGCTCTGGCTGACCGAACCATCGATCAAGGCGGCCTGACATGCGGATCGGGATTGTTTGCCCCTACTCGCTGGACGTCCCGGGTGGCGTACAGTTCCACGTGCGCGATCTCGCGGAGTCGCTGATCGCCAAGGGGCACACGGTTTCGGTCCTGGCACCAGCCGATGATGAGCAAGATCTTCCGTCTTATGTGGTTGCGGCAGGACGGGCCGTTCCGGTGCCCTACAACGGTTCCGTGGCCCGGCTGAACTTTGGCCCGATCTCGGCGGCGCGCGTGCGGCGATGGCTGCATCAAGGCGAGTTCGACGTGCTGCACGTGCACGAGCCGATGACGCCGAGCTTGTCCCTGCTGGCAGTGATGGCCTCCGACGGTCCCGTGGTCGCGACGTTTCACACCGCGATGACGCGCTCGCGCATGATGTCGGCGGGACGGGCGGTGGCGCAGCTCGTGCTGGAACGCATCACGGCGCGGATCGCGGTCAGTGCCTCAGCGCGCAAGGTGCAGGTCGAACACCTCGACGGCGGGGCGGTCGAGATCCCTAACGGGGTCGCCGTGGCCCAGTTCTGCGACGCCGAACCGTTGCCGGGCTATCCGCGTGAGGGTGGCACCGTGGGGTTCCTCGGCCGGTTTACCGAGCCCCGCAAGGGTTTCCCGATCCTCGCCGCGGCACTGGAGAAGATCATGCCGGAGCGCCCCGGGCTGCGGCTGCTCCTCGCCGGGCCAGGCGACGTCGACGAGGCGGAACTGTCCCCTTTGCTCAAAGAGCGCACCGACTTCTTAGGCAAGGTGTCCGAAGAGGACAAAGCCCGGATGCTCCGCAGCGTTGACGTTTACGTCGCCCCGAACACCGGCGGCGAGTCCTTCGGCATGATCCTCACCGAGGCGATGGCCGCCGGTACGCCGATCGTCGCGAGCGATCTCGAAGCGTTCAAGCACGTGCTCGATGGCGGCAAGGCCGGAGCGCTGTTTCCCAATGGCGACAGCGTTTCCCTGGCGTCGGTGCTGGCCAGCCTGCTCGATGACCCGCAAGCCCGCCGTGACCTGTCGGCCAAGGCGGTCAAGGCGGTAGCGGCGTTTGACTGGCCAGCCGTGGCTGACCAGGTCCTAGAGGTGTACGCGACCGCGATTGACGCCTACGTGGAACCGGTAGTGGTGGATTAGGCCATTATGATGCCCGCATGACCTGGGTAGTGGGCGTCGTAGCCATAGTTGTCATGGTTGCGTCCTACGTAACCTGGACCGCTAAACGGGTCGACCGATTGCACGCCCGCGCGGCCTCAGCGGGCCGTGCCCTGGACGCCCAGCTCCTGCGACGTGCCGCCACAGCCGCAGTTCTGGCCGAAGAAGGCGGGGGCAACCCCGATCTCTATGCCGCCGCACGGGCCGCCCTTGACGCCCGGCTCGACGAGCGGGAAGCTGCCGAAAACGATCTCACGCGGATGCTGCGCAAGCTGGAGTTCAGCTCGGCCGATGCCACGGAAGCGGCGATAATCACGGCGAGCCGGCGCGTGGCTCTTGCCCGGCAAGTGCACACGGATTTTGTCCGTGACGCGCTGGCTGTCCGGTCAAGGCCGCTGGTCAGAGCCTTCCGGATGGGGCGCAAGCACTCAGTACCGGCGTATTTTGATATTGATGACACCACCCTGGCGGCTGTGAGCTAGGGCACAAGCCGGGCCACCTGGATTTGATTGGCTGTCGGGCCCGCCAGGGCGTGCGCCGTAACATTTAGTTGTCGATCAAACGTGCGCAAAAAGGATGGGTTGCACCATGTCTGAAACTGGTACTTCGCGCGTCAAGCGCGGTATGGCCGAGATGCTCAAGGGCGGCGTCATCATGGACGTGGTCACGCCCGAGCAGGCGAAGATCGCCGAGGACGCTGGCGCGGTCGCCGTTATGGCGCTGGAGCGCGTTCCGGCCGACATCAGGGCACAGGGTGGCGTCTCGCGCATGAGCGACCCCGACATGATCGACGGCATCATCAAAGCCGTCTCCATTCCCGTCATGGCCAAGGCCCGCATCGGCCACTTCGTCGAGGCGCAGGTGCTGCAGGCACTGGGCGTTGACTACATCGACGAGTCCGAGGTGCTGACCCCGGCCGACTACACCAACCACATCGACAAGTGGGCGTTCACGGTTCCCTTCGTGTGTGGTGCGACCAACCTTGGCGAGGCACTGCGCCGCATCACCGAAGGTGCCGCGATGATCCGCTCCAAGGGCGAGGCCGGCACGGGCGACGTCTCGAACGCCACGACCCACATGCGCAAGATCGGTGGCGAGATCCGCCGGCTGAGTTCACTGTCCGCTGACGAGCTTTACGTCGCGGCCAAGGAGCTTCAGGCGCCGTATGACCTCGTCAAGGAGGTCGCGGAAACCGGCAAGCTGCCCGTCGTCATGTTCACCGCTGGTGGCATCGCGACCCCAGCCGACGCGGCGATGATGATGCAGCTCGGCGCCGAAGGCGTGTTCGTCGGCTCCGGCATCTTCAAGTCCGGCAACCCGGCGCAGCGGGCTGAGGCCATCGTCAAGGCCACCACGTTCTTCGATGACCCGGATGTCCTGGCCAAGGTTTCCCGGGGACTCGGTGAAGCCATGGTCGGCATCAACGTCGAAGAGATCCCGCAGCCGCACCGCCTTGCCGAGCGTGGCTGGTGAGTCTCGACGAACGGTCCTCCGCCAGGCCGCGGGGCCACTCGCGCGGGAAAGGCGCCGACACCGTGGTTGGTGTTCTCGCACTCCAGGGTGATGTGCGGGAACACCTCGCGGCGCTGGCCGAGTGCGACGTGATCGCCCGCCCGGTCCGGCGGCCCAGCGAGATCGATGACATCAACGCGCTGGTGATCCCGGGCGGGGAGTCGACGACGATGAGCAAGCTGGCTCAGACGTTTGAGGTCTTCGACCCCATCCACAAGCGGATCGCCGAGGGAATGCCGGCCTACGGCTCGTGCGCCGGCATGATCATGCTGGCCGACACGGTCCTGGACGGACGCGAAGATCAGCGCAGCTTCGGTGGCATCAACATGACGGTGCGGCGCAACGCTTTCGGGCGGCAGGTCGACTCGTTCGAAGAGCCGGTCGACTTCAACGGCGAATCGTTTCCAGCGGTGTTCATCCGGGCGCCATGGGTGGAATCCGTCGGCGAAAACGTGGACGTGCTAGGCACCATCGCGTCGGGAAAGGCAGAAGGTAGGATTGTCGCCGTTCGGCAGGGTCACCTGCTCGCGACCTCGTTCCATCCAGAGCTGACCGGCGATCTCCGGGTGCACCGACTCTTTGTGGAAATGGTCGCTGAGCACGTCGGTTAAACGGAGGGTCATCGATGTCAGGCCACTCAAAGTGGGCGACAACCAAGCACAAGAAGGCTGCCCTGGATGCCAAGCGGGGCAAGCTTTTCGCGGGACTCATCAAGAACATTGAAGTCTCGGCGCGCAACGGTGCTGACCCAGCGGGTAATCCGACCCTCTACGACGCCATCCAGAAGGCGAAGAAGAACTCCGTCCCCAACGACAACATCGACCGTGCGGTCAAGCGCGGCTCGGGTCAGGAAGCCGGTGGCGCTGACTGGCAGACGATCATGTACGAAGGCTACGGCCCCAACGGCGTAGCCATCCTCATCGAGTGTCTGACGGACAATCGCAACCGCGCGGCCGCCGAAGTGCGCACGGCTCTGACCCGCAACGGTGGCAGCCTCGCTGACCCGGGCTCGGTGTCGTACTTGTTCAACCGCAAGGGCCAGGTCATCGTCCCCAAGGGCACACTGTCCGAAGACGACGTCCTGATGGCCGTGCTCGACGCGGGCGCGGAGGAGTGCAATGACCTCGGCGAGACGTTCGAGGTCATCAGCGAGCCTGCCGACCTGATCCCTGTGCGCCAGGCCCTTCAGGCCGCGGGCATCGACTACGAGTCGGCCGAGTCCACCTTCGTGCCGACGATGCAGGTCCCACTCGACGAAGACGGCGCCCGTAAGGTCTTCAAGCTCATCGACGCCCTCGACGACAGCGACGACGTGCAAAACGTCTTCGCCAACTTCGACGTCTCCGACGACATCATGGAAAAGCTCGACGTCTAGCTAGCCCTTGATGGAGCCGGTGAGCTTGCCCTGGTCGCTGCCGGCGATGCAGGTGACTCCCCGGTCTTTCTTCCACGACTCCTCATGCGGGTAGAGGAACGTGATGTAGATCGATTCGTCTGCCTCGTAGCTGGCGGAGACATAGGCGGCGAGCCGGTCGCCGCATTCCTTGTCGGCGGCCGCCTGGACGGCGTCATTTCCGGGGTAGGCGCCGTCGGCGAGGTCAAGCTCGGCGAAGACTTCACCGTCGTGAGGCTGTGCGCACGGGACGGCGGCGATTTCGGTTAGCGAGGCCGTGTTCTCGGCGGGAAAGTCGACGCAGTCGCCGAGACGCAGGGAGAAGACGCTCATATCGCCGTCGTCGATGACGACACCGCTATCGGCGCGGTCGGCCCGCTCAGCGGAGAACGCGATGCCGACGCCAATCAGTCCCGCGACGCCGAGCGCGATTCCGGCCATGGCGAGCAGGTGTCCCTTCCGGCCAGGCTGTTTGACGGGGATTTCGTCGGATGAAGGGTGGGTCACGGCGGGAGACAATACGCGATCGGGGGAGGTGATGTTGTCCAAAGAAGACGGACCTTGCGGGGAACGGTGCCGCTGTGGAAGCGTCTGCTACCGTGCCGCGCTTGTTAACCGGGACTCGGATTCTGTTTTCCCTCATCACCGTCGCCGCCGTGATCGGTGGCTACCTTGGCCTTAGCCGGTTGCAGCCGGAAAAGGGCGCGATCGATGTCATCTATGGCATCCTTCAGCTGTTCGTGCTGGGCAACCCGCTGTTCGACGAACCGCGCGTCATCCCGTGGTTTTTGAACGCGGCGCGCTTCGCCCTGCCAGCCGTCACGGCTTACGCCATCTTCGAGACCGGCCGCATCATCGCGACCGAGCAGGCTCGATGGCTCAAGCGGCGAGTGACTTACGGACACACGGTGGTCGCGGGCGAGACGACGCTGGCCAACGCGGTCGTGTCGTTCCTGGCGAAGCAGGGCGTCAACGTCATTCAGGTCGCTGGGCCGGTCGACGCTGTCTCCCTGCGCGATGCCGGCATCAGCCGTGCTGACGAGCTGATCGCCTGCGCTGACCACATTCAGGACCCGTGGGTCAACCTCGCCATCGCGCTGGAAGCGGCCGAGATCGAGCGGAACGGGCGCCCACTGAAGGTCCGGGCTCAGGTGAGTGACGCCGCGCTCGCGTTCACGGCCCGGAGTCTGGGCATGACACAAGCGACCAAGGTGAGCGTGCGGTTCTTTAACGTCGAGGAACTAGCCGCAGCGGCCCTGGCCGGAAACGAAGGACACCATCAGGACATCGCGATCCTGGGCCTGCAGGAGTTCGGTGGCGCACTGCTGGTCGAGCTCGCGCGTTCGTGGCGCAAGCGCCAGCCCCGCGAGCCGCTCAACGTGACGGTCGTCGACGAGCACGCGTCGGCGCGATTGGAGCGGCTGACTGCGACGCATGAGGTGATCGGCGAAACCTGTGCGATCACGACGGTCGACGGCACGCACCTCCCCGCGGGCAACACCTTCTCGCGCGTTTACGTTTGCTACCAAGACGAGGCGAAGGCGCTCAACGCCGCGCTGACGGCCAGCGGACTCTGGCCATCCGAGACCGGTGGCCTGGTCGTGCGGCTGGACCGGCTCGCCGGCATCAGCCGGGCCTTCAACGGGACGGGCCGTTTGCTCGACGACATGAAGGGGCGACTGAGGATTATCAGCGTCGTTGATCTGGCCTCATCGGCGATGGTTGGCGATCACGGCGACAGTGATGAGCAGATCGCCCGGGCGATCCATGAGCGTTATCTGACCCAGCAGCTGGCACACCAGGTCGGCATGGGCTCCAAGCCGGCCATGACGGTCTGGGAAGAGCTGTCGGAGGACATGCGCGACGCGAACAGGGCGCAAGCCGCAGGCATCCGCGAGAAGCTCGACCGCATCGGCTGCACCATTGTCGTACGCGATCCGTCGCTGCCCGCTTTCTCCTATCGCGACGATGAGCTGGAACAGCTGGCCATCCTGGAGCACGACCGGTGGATGCAGGACAAGATCGCGGCCGGCTGGGTTTACGCGGCGGAGCGCAATGACGCCCTGAAGCACCACAACAGCATGGTCCCGTGGGACAAGCTGTCCGAAGTGGAGCGTGAGAAGGACCGCGACGCCGTGCGTAACGTCCCGGAACTGCTGGCCGAGGTCGGTCTGCAGCCGGTGCGGCTGGCTAGATAGCTTTGCTGTTGGCGATCCGGCGGCGCAACGCTTTGGCGAACCGCCGCCGCTGCGGCCATGTCTGGCCGTAGGCGATGATCTCCGAGCCGTCCAGCAGCTGAGCGAGCAAACCTGTTGGCGTGCCTGCGATTTCGTGCGCGGGACGCGTCAGCGCCAGGACGTGTTCACGTGAGCCGACGTAAATGAGACGTTCGCCGAACAGTGGTTTGAGGGTCTGGATCTCCCAGAGCAGGGGATCGGTCGGGTGCGATACGTCCATTATGGCCACTCGCGACACCGAGGCGAAACCGCTAACCGCTTGCTGCCAAAACGATCCAGGCACCGCCACGACGATGAGCCGCGGCGCGAACACCTTGCGCGCGACCGCCTGTAGCTTCTTGGCGACAGGGCCAACCTGCTGCCTTTGCACCAGCGCTTGCCTCGCCTCTTCTTGAGCCTGCTTCGCACTCTTGTAGGCACGGTAGGCGAACAGGCCAACCAAGCCACCGATAATCGTCAGGGTCAGGAGAAAGATCAGCGCAAATCCAGCCACCATGCCTCCCACCAGGGCACCCCCGAGCGCGGCGCCAAACTGGTCGACGACGTTGTCGTCGGCGGATGAGGTGGCCTGCTCCATCGTGTCCCGGATGATGCTTTCTTCGTCTAACCGCAGCAAGCTGTAGAGCATCACGCCGGCGAAGGCGAGACCTACCAGCTGCATGAGTCCCACGATCCACTTGCCCGCCCCAACACCAACCGGTGCTGCCATGGCATCGTCCAAAGTGACTAGCCGCACGGATCGCCCTACGGCGGAGCGCAACGCGTGACTGACCGTCTGGGTGGTGTCGGCGAAGCCGAACTTACGCAGGTAGAGGCCAAGTTGTCGGCGGCCGCGCAGGAGCAGGACTCCAAACCAGGTCGAGATCACCGCGCCAAGGGTGACCACGGCAGTCCAGACCAGCTCGCTGTCGCTCATCTCGCTGGACTCGCCAGGGCGCACCAGATTGTCGACGGCTATTACCAGTGCCATGACCGGCCAGATAGCTAGCAGGAGACCGGTGAGGAGGAAGCCTATTCCAAGGAGGACACTGAGGAACCTGACCACCATCTGCAGGGGCAGCCGTCCGGCGGGGACGTCTTCGATGACCCGTATCGACACGCGCTCATTGTCACTGAGGACAGCCGTGCCCACACCTGTCCGTTAGGCGACATCAAGCGCGGGCGGCGCGTATTGCCGTGCCCATTCGAGCAGGGGGTTGAGCTTGACCCACTGTTTGCGGATGGCCGCGATCGTGATGGTATCGGGGTCAACGCGCTTGCTGGCGTTGACGTATTCGCGGCGCATCAGGTCTAGGCGTGGGTGGTCGGCCGGCACACCACGGGGACGGGTGCGGACCTGTGGGCCACCAATAGTGAAGCCGGCTTTCTCCAATGTGGACGTTATCTTCTCCAGCGCTTTACCGCTGAGATCTTCGTCAACGGCGGCGCGGTAGCGAGCGGTCTGGTCGCGGTCGCGGGCGTGGAAGCCACCGCCGAGGAGCACGCCCTCGGCCGAGACTTGCAGGTAATAGACGATCCCTGGTTCGGTTTCGACCAGGCCGCCCTGCGCGGTCTTGTACGGCGACTTGTCCTTGGCGAAGCGGGTGTCGCGATAGGGGCGAAACACGAAGACATCGCCGCCAAACGCCGGAGCGAGCTGCTCGAGCGTCGCTGTCAGCGGCTCCTTTACGGCGCGGTCATAGATGTGCTTGTGCTCGGCCCAGTAGGTCTTTGAGTTGTCGGCCTCAAGACCTTCGTAGAAGGTGAACGCCTCATCCGGAAAGATTGCCACGGCTCTAAATCTTACGTTTCGACTTGACGAAAGCCCGCAGTTTCGCCAATGGCCACGTGTTGATGACTTCAGCCTTGGTCAGCCAGCCGCGCTGGGCCATCCCAATGCCGTAGCGCATCAGGTTGAGGTGGCCGGTGGAGTGGGCGTCGGAGTCGATGGAGAATTTCACGCCGTGCCGTTTCGCCCGCAGGATGAGGTCATCGTTGATGTCGAGGCGATCCGGGTGGGCGTTGATCTCGATCGCCGTCCCGGTGGCGGCAGCGGCTTCGAACACGGCGTCGAAATCGGCGTCCACCGGCGGGCGCTTGAGGACTTTGCGGGTGGTCAGGTGACCAATGATGTTCACGTAAGGGTTCTCGCAGGCCCTGATGATGCGCTGGGTCATCACCTTCGACGGCTGCGAGAAGTGCGAGTGCACGGACGCGACGGTGATGTCGAATTTGGACAGGAAGTCATGGTCCCAGTCCACTTCACCATCGGGATCGATGTTCAGCTCGGTGCCGTGCAGCAGTGTCATCGGTCCCGCGTCGAGGGCACGCACTTCTTCGCGCTGCCGCAACATCTTCTCGTCGGTCATGCGCTGCATCGGCAAGTTCTTCGCGTGATCGGTGATCGCGTAGTAGCTGTAGCCCCGCTTGGCCGCGGCCTCCACCATCCGGGCCAGGGGAGCGACGCCATCGGTCAAGTTGGTGTGGGTGTGCAAGTCGCCCTTGAGATCTGACTCCTGTACCAGCATCGGCAAGTCACCATCGAGCTCGCCACGGTCTTCGCGTAAGGCCGGCGGAATCCATGGCAGGCCAAGGCGCGCATAGACATCTTCCTCGGTTTCCGCCGCGAGCAATTCGTTGTCCTCAGCGCGAAACAGCCCGTATTCCGACAGCTTCAAACCCTGCCGCACCAGCCGCGTGCGCAGGCTCACGCTGTGTTCTTTGGACCCGGTGAAATACATAAGAGCGGCACCCCAAGATTTCGCTGGTACTACCCTGAGGTCGACCTGCAGCCCACGAGCCGTCCGGATCGACGTTTTCGCCGGTCCCTTGACGATGACTTCACTGAGCGGGGTCTTGGCGAACCGTTCCATGAGCGGCCCAGAGTCGTTGGCGGCGGCCAGAATGTCGACGTCGCCAATCGTTTCCTTCATGCGGCGCAACGATCCGGCGTAGGTAATCTTCTCGGTTCCCTTGACCTGCTTGAGGTCAGCGATGATTTCCTCCGCGACGGCCATCGCTGTCGAGATGAGCACCCGGCCGGTGTTGCCCGCCTGCATGACCTCGATGCCGTGCAGGATGTTTTCCACCGTCTTAGGGCCGAAGCCGCGCAGGCCTTCGAGTTTGCCCGCCTCGATCGCGGCGGTCAGCTCCTCTACGGAGCCAATCCCTAACTCGCTGTGTAGTGCGACGGCCTTTTGCGGCCCGAGCCCAGGAATGTTCATCAATGCCCGCAGGCCGGCCGGCATCTTCAGGCGCATCTTCTCGAGCGTCTCGATCTTGCCGGTGCTCAGGTATTCGAGAATTTTCGCCGCCGTGGACTTACCGACGTTGGGGATCTGCTCTAACTGCTTGAGATCGAGGGTAGAGATATCAGCATGGTGACCGCTGACCGCTTTGGCCGCCTTCTCGTAGGCCCGTGCCTTGAACGCTTGCCCACCCGTCATCGAGAGCAGGTCGGCAAATTCCAGTAAAAGCGCACCAACTACCTCGTTAGGCCGGGCCATACCGTTAGCTTAGTGAAAGGATGAACAGCATGGGAAAGATCCGGATCGGGACCGCCTCGTGGACGGACAAGACCCTGCTGGAGTCCGGGTGGTATCCCGCTGAAGCGGCCAAGAACCCTGAGAAGCGGCTGGAGTTCTACGCTTCGCAATTCCCCATCGTGGAAGTGGACGCGACCTATTACGCCCCGCCCGCGGAACAAACCACCGCCCTCTGGGCGGCCCGCACCCCGGCCGATTTCGTGTTCAACATCAAGGCCTACGGTCTGCTCACGGGGCATCCGGTGAAGACGTCGACGATCTACAAGGACATCCGCCCGGAACACGCGAAGGCCAACATCTATCCCAAAGACCTGCAACCGCAGACCTATGAGGAGATCTGGACCCGGTTTCTGTCGTCATTGGACCCGCTGGTCGCCGCGAAGAAGCTAGGCGTGCTGCTGTTTCAGTTTCCGCCGTGGTTCACCATCCGCCGGTCCAATAAGGACTACCTGGTCGAGGTCAAGAAACGGTGCAGCCCACTGAAAATCGCGGTCGAGTTCCGGCATGCGTCGTGGTTTGATGGCGACAACAAGGAAGAAACGCTGGAGCTGCTGCGCAAGCACCACCTGCCGTTCGTGTGCGTCGACATGCCGCAGGGGCACAAGTCATCGATCCCGCCGGTGGCCGAAGCGACCGCCGATCTCGCGCTGGTGCGCTTTCACGGGCGCAGCGAAGAGTGGACGAGCAACGACATTCACAAGAAGTTCGGCTATCTCTACTCAGAGCGCGAACTCAAGGACTGGGCGCCGAAGCTGCGCAAGCTTTCCAGCGCAGCCAAGGAAACTCACGTGCTGATGAACAACTGCTACTCCGACTACGCCCAGCGCAACGCCAAACAGCTCATTGACCTTCTCGGCGCCTGACTATCGCGAACAGTCCCGCGGCGGCGACCGTGTAAAGGATGAGCACGTTTCCCGAGGTGAAGCGGCGCCAGAACTTCGCGTCATTCTCATAGACCTCAGCCGAGACCAGGGCCGGCCCAGCCGGTTTCGCACTCGCCTCCGGCAGCATCACGGCGAAGTGGAAGATGGCCAGGCCACCGAGCACCGCAACGCCCGTTTTCACTGACGCTGGCAGCGTTTGCAGGAGTTGCCGGGGCCAATGACGGCCCAGTTTGACCGCATGGAAGACAAAGACGCCCGCGACCGGGAGCGTGCCGAAGAAGACGAGCAGGTAACCGGGGTGGGGGAGTCGGAGCGGGCCAGGGAGCAGCGTGTCGGCTATCGCCACGAGACTGCACGCCGCCCCCGCGAGCGCGATCCAGAGGAGCTTTCGCATCCGGTGATTATGTGGCGCGGTAGAGACGATCGGCGTAGGAGGGGCCGTAGTAGGCCTCCAGCTCTTCCAGCGACTCGGTGACATAGTCGAGGGATTTCACCATCTTGGCGTGTGGCATCAGGTCGTGCCCGCCCCATGACTCGTGCTCCCAGAGCTTTGACCGCATGAAGGCCTTGGGGCAGTGGAAGAAGATCTGCTCGACCTCGACCACGAGAGCCAGCTCGGGGCGGTGTCCCTTGACGACCATCTCGTCGAAGAACGGCTCATCGCGTACCAGATGAGCCTTGCCGTTGATCCTGAGCGTGTCGGTGCGGCCCGGAACCAGGAAGAGCAGCCCGACCTGGGGGTTTTGCAGGATGTTGTGGAACCCGTCCGCGCGGCGGTTGCCCGGCCGTTCCGGAATGGCGATCGTGACGTCGTCGATGACGTGCGTGAATCCGGGCGGATCGCCCTTGGGGGAGACATCGCCGCGGCCCTGAGCATCTGATGTGCCGATGAGCACGAACGGTGAGGCGGCCAGCCACTCGCGGTCACGCTCGTGCAGCCGGTGGCGGTCCTTGACCGCGGCCCGTGGATGCTTCTCACCTAGCAGCTCACGAAGTTCCGCTTCCGTGGTGATCTTCATGGTGATTACCCTATCGGCATGGACCACACGGAGCACATCGCGTTTCTGCGCACTGAAGGCATGCTCTTGGCCGATGCCGCTGAGGCGGCCGGGTTCGACACCACCGTCCCTACGTGTCCGGAGTGGACAGTGCGTGACCTGGTCCGGCATGCCGGACGAGTGCACCGCTGGGCCCGGCGCCACGTGGACGAGCAGCTGACGTCGGTCGCGCAGTCTGAGGCGACGTGGCCTGAAGCCGACGCGGATCTGCTGGAGTGGTTCCGTGAAGGGCACGCTCTATTGCTGGCGACGCTCGAAACGGCGGACCCAGAGCTGGAGTGCTTTACGTTTCTGCCCAGTGGCCTGAGCGGAACGCGCTTCTGGGCACGGCGGCAAGCGCACGAGACGGCTATCCATCGCGTGGACGCGCAGTTAGCCAGCGGTGCCGGGGCCAGTCCAGCCACGAGTGACTTCGCTGTTGACGGCATCGACGAGATCCTGCATGGCTTCTTCGCCCGGCGGCCCAGCAAGCTGACTTCTCCGGAGCTGGTTTCATTCACGCTTGTCAGCACTGACACGACAAACGCATGGACCGTTAACATCGACGAAACTGGTGCGTCCACTGTGGACGGGCCGGGAACGGCTTCAGACGGCCGGGTCTACGGTCCGGCATTCGATCTCTACCTGCTGTTGTGGAACCGGCGATCCCTTGCCGGGCTGGAAACTCAGGGGTCGGTGGAGGGACTGTCGCACTGGCGGGACCACGCTCGCGTGACGTTCAGATAGCGTCATTAAATCATACCGTTCAATATTGCTAAATATCGCTGCGGTCGCATACCTTCCTCGAAAGCCCGGTAACCCCGGGCAAACCTGAGGGAGGGAATGTGAGAACACTACGGAGCGCGGTGCGCGCGGGACTGGTGGTGATTCTCGGCGTCACGATGAGTGCCGTCGCCACCACTGCCCCAGCGAGCGCTGATCCGGTCACACCACAGGTCGTCGGCGGAACTCCGGCCGCCCAGGGTGAGTTCCCCTGGGTCGTGCGGCTGTCCATGGGCTGTGGCGGCTCGCTTTACACGCCAACGCTTATCCTCACCGCCGCTCACTGTGTCGGCGCGACGGGTAACAACACGTCGATCACCGTCACGCAGGGTGCGGTCGACCTGCAGGACCCCAACCGGGTCACGCGTCAGTCGAACTACGTGCTGCGGGCACCCGGCTACAACGGCAACGGCAAGGACTGGGCGCTGATCCGGATTTCCCAGCCGATCAACGGTGTGCCCCTGCTGAAACTGGCGACGGACACGTCACTGCACAACGGCAACTTCCAGGTCATGGGATGGGGTGCGGCTAGCGAAGGCGGCGCTCAGCAGCGCTACCTGCTCAAGGCCCAGGTCCCGTTCATCACCGACACCCAGTGCGCGTCAGCTGGAAGCTCGTACTCGAGCCTGATCTTCGATGAGGAGATCTGCGCGGGTAACTGGTCGTCCGGTGGCGTCGACACCTGCCAAGGTGACTCCGGCGGCCCGATGACCAAGCGCAACGCGGCCAACGAATGGATCCAGATCGGCATTGTCAGCTGGGGCATCGGCTGCGCGCGGCCACAGAACCCCGGCGTCTACACCGAGGTTCGCTACTTCGCCTCGGCCATCTGCAGCGCCGCCGCGACCATCGGCGGCTGCCAGGGAACCCCAGGCGGCCCAACGGTTTCCAACCCCGGCAACCAGAACAGCACGGTCGGCACCGCGGTCACGCTGAACAACAGCGCGTCCGGCGGAACGCCGCCGTACACCTGGTCGGCTACTGGCTTGCCGCCAGGACTGTCGATCAGCTCCTCCACCGGCACCGTGAGCGGCACGCCGACCACGGCGGGCACGTACAACACCACCATCACGGCGACGGGTGGCGGTAGCGGTTCAGCTTCCTTCACCTGGACTGTGGGCACGACCGGTGGATGTGGTGCGGTTACCAACGGCACCGACGTGTCCATCCCCGACAACACCACCGTCTACAGCAACATCACGATCTCGGGCTGCTCTGGTAACGCCTCGGCGACCTCGACGATCGCGGTGAACATCGTGCACACGTACCAGGGTGACCTCGTGGTTGACCTCATCGCGCCCGACGGCTCGGTCTACAACCTGCACAACCGCACTGGCGGCAGCGCGGACAACATCGTCGCGACCTACACGCGCAACCTCTCGTCTGAGGTGCGCAACGGTCTGTGGCGCCTGCGTGTTCGCGACGCGGCCTCGATCGACACCGGTTACATCAACAGCTGGACGCTGACGCTGTAACTTTCTGCTGAAAACCGTTGGGGCCCAGTGCTTTCTGGGCCCCAACCGCTGCGTTATGCCCGGAGGTCCGGACGCATCTTAATGATGGAAAAGTAGGCGCCCTGCGGGTCGTTCACCACCGCGAATCGGCCCGCGGCGATGTCCTGTGGCGGCACGGATGCCGCACCACCCAGGTCCTCGGCGAGTTTCGCTTTGGCGTCGGGGTCATCAACGGCGAAATAGACCATCCAGTGGTTCGGGAAGCCGGCTGGCCACATGTCGCCTTCCATCGGCATCATGCCGGCCGCGGGGCGCCATCCACTTTGAACGTCGTGTACGTAACCGGTCCGTTCTCGCGGTCGTGGGCCTCCCAGCCGAACACCTCACGGTAGAACTCCTTGGCGCCCAGGGGATCCCGTGTCGTCAGCTCGGACCAGGTGTATGCGCCGTCCACGTTGAAGATGTCCGCGCCGGACATGTCCCGCGGTTGCCAGAGCCCAAACGGTGCGCCCGTCTGGTCGGTGACCACAGCGAAGCGCCCCTGCGTGAACACGTCCATAGGCGCGACGATGACCTGCCCGCCTGCCTTGGCGATCTTCGCCGCGGCCTCGTCCACGTCGGTCACGCTGACCTGCGTCATCCAAGCCACCGGCATTGCCTGGTTCATGAGCGGGCCGGCTGCGGCAGCGGCCTTGCCATCCTTGTGAAACAGCGTGTAGCCCATGGCTTCCGGCTCTGGCGACACATGTGCCGGCCAGCCGAACAGGTTCGTATAGAAGTCCCTTGCACCAGGGTCGCTTGAGATCACCGTCACATTGAATACGGAACCGTTCCGTATCGAATCTACGCGGAGTAACGTCCGGCGCGTGACGTTAGAAGGAAACACTGGCCACCCGAGGCGCTGGGCGATCCTCGGGGTACTTGTGGTCAGCCTGCTTGTGGTCGTTCTCGACAACACCGTGCTCAACGTGGCGATGCGGACGCTGGCTGACCCTGTCCACGGACTGGGGGCCACGCAGAGTCAACTCGAGTGGTCCGTCAACTCGTACACTCTGGTCTTCGCGGGTCTGCTCTTTAGCTTTGGCGTCCTCGGAGACCGCTGGGGCCGCAAGCGCATGCTCATCACCGGCCTGGTCCTGTTCGGACTGGCCTCATTCCTTTCCGGCTATGCCGAAACGCCAAGCCAGCTGATCGCCGCGCGCGCGTTCATGGGCCTGGGCGGCGCGGCCATCATGCCGGTCACTCTCTCGATCATTTCCAACGTCTTCGACCCCCGTGAGCGGGGCAAGGCGATCGGCATCTGGACCGGCTCCGTCGGTCTGGCCATCGCCATCGGCCCCCTGCTCGGCGGGTTCCTCCTGGAGCACTTCTGGTGGGGCTCGGTCTTCCTCATCAACGTGCCGATCATCATCCTGGGCCTGATCGCGGTCGTGATCCTGGTGCCCGAATCGCGTGACCCGAGCCCTGGCAGGATCGACTTTGCCGGTGTCCTGCTGTCGATCGTGGGTCTCATGGCCCTGACCTACGGCATCGTTGACGGCGGTGAGCACGGATTCGGACGGCTTTCGGTCTGGGCGTGGATCATCGGTGGCGCTGTGGTGCTGGCGTTGTTCATCTTCCTCGAGGCACGCAGCACCCATCCCTCGCTGGATGTGAAGCTGTTCCGCAACAGCAGGTTCTCCGCTTCGATCGCGGGGATCGGGCTGCTGTTCTTCGCCTCGATGGGCTCGTTCTTCTTCGTGAGCATGTACCTGCAGGTGGTGCGGGACTACTCGCCGATGCAAAGCGGTGCGCTGCTGGTGCCGTTCGCCGTGGGACAGATGATTTTCGCGCCGCTGAGCACGAACTTCGTCAAGCGGGTCGGCGTGCGTGCCCTGTCCGCCTTCGGCATCCTGCTGTCGGCTGGCACGTTCCTGTCGATCGCGTTCTGGGACAGCACAACTCCGGTTTGGACGATCCTTGTCGTCTTCTTCCTCATGGGCGTTGGTATGGCCTCGGTCATGCCCCCGGCGATGAACGTGATCATGTCGAGCCTGCCGCGCGAAAAGGCTGGCGTGGGCTCGGCGGTGTCCAACACGGTCCGTCAGGTCTCGGCCGCTCTCGGGCTCGCGGTCCTCGGCTCGATCGTCGCGGGCGTCTACCGCGATCAGATCGCTCCGGCGGCGGCCGCGCTGCCAGAATCGGCCCGCGATCTGGCGAGCGAGTCGATCACGGGTGCCTACGGTGTCGCGCCGAAGCTCGGCCCGGCGGGACAGCCTCTGCTGGAGGCCGCCAACACCGCCTTCATCAGCGCGATGCACTGGGCCGCTCTGGGATCGGTCGCCGTCGCTGTCCTCGGCGCTATCGTCGCGGTAACGTGGCTGCCCCGTAAGGAATCCGCCGCGCCGGTTCCGGCTCCCGAGCGGGAACTTGTAGGGTCTGCGTCATGACGATTGGCTTGGCTGCTCCAGGGGAAGCGACCCGTGCGGGCCGTCCCAGGAGCAGCCATGCTCACCAAGCGATCATCGATGCGATCGTCTCGCTGCTTAGCGAGGGCGTGACCTTCGACGCGCTGTCGATCGAAGCCGTGGCCACGCGAGCCGGCGTGGGCAAGGCGACCATCTACCGGCGCTGGCCCAACAAACAGGCCATGCTCACCGATGCCCTGCTTGAGCTCAAAGGCCCGCCACCACAGCCCGAGGGTGCCAACGTGCGGGAGCGCCTCATCTCGCTGCTGTCCAAAGTGGCCGTTGACGATGGCGCCAAGATGTTCCCGTGCGTCATGCCGGAGCTGATCCGCAGCCCCGAGGCTTACGACGTGTGGCAGAAAATGATTGAGCCCCGCCGTGACGTCACCCGGCAGGTGCTGCTTCAAGGCATCGCCGATGGCGAGCTTCGCTCCGATATCGACGTCGAAGTGGTCATCACCGCGATCACCACGCCGGTGCTGATGAACCGTCTCATGCGCTGGAACCCCAAGCTGGACAACGATTTGCTTCCCACTCAAATCGTCGACATGGTGCTGGCGGGGATACGCGCCAGCTCGTAGGCGCTTTCATGCGCCGCCAACAGGTCTGTTCGGCGGGCCCATGCTTTGCGGGCCGGCCGGCGGGCAGTAGGGTGTCGTACGTGCGTTCGGTGCGTGTGCTCGGTGTGGACCCTGGCCTGACCCGTTGCGGGGTGGGCGTGGTCGATGGCGTCCCCGGCCGTGCCTGTTCGCTTGTGGACGTTGCCGTTATCGGGACCGATCCCGGCACCGATCTGGCCGAGCGGCTCCTTCACCTCGACCGTGAGCTGGCCATCTTGCTGGAAAAGCATCAGCCGCAAAGCGTTGCCGTGGAACGGGTGTTCAGCCAGCACAACGTCGGCAGCGTCATCTTCACCGCGCAGGCCTCCGCGGTGGCGATCCTGGCGGCCGCGCGCGCTGGGCTGCCCGTCTCGACTTACACTCCGAGCGAGGTCAAGGCGGCGGTCACCGGTTCGGGACAGGCCGACAAGAAGCAGATGACGACCATGGTGACAAAGCTGTTGCGTTTGGACACTCCACCTCGCCCGGCCGATGCTGCCGACGCCCTGGCCTTGGCCATTTGCCATGTGTGGCGTGGCGGAACCCGTTCGCGCATTGAAGAAGCCGTAAAGAGAGCCGTTAGATGATCGCGAGTGTGAGTGGTGTCGTCGCTTCGGTGGGCGCCGAAGTGGCCGTCGTCGAGGTAGGCGGCATCGGGCTGGCCCTGCACTGTGCGCCGCCGACGCTGGCGTCACTGCGCGTCGGGCGGGAAACCCGCCTAGCGGCGGCACTCATCGTGCGCGAGGACTCTCTGACCCTCTTCGGCTTCGCCTCAGAGGACGAGAAGCAGCTATTCGAGCTGTTACTGACGGCCAGTGGGGTCGGGCCGAAAATCGCGGTCGCCGCGTTAAGTGTGCACACCCCAGAAGCCCTGCGAGCCGCGATCAGCCAGGGTGACCTGTCCACGCTGACGCAAGTGCCCGGCATCGGCAAGAAGGGCGCCGAGCGCATCGTGCTGGAGTTGCGCGACAAGGTCGGCCCGGTCTCGGCGCTTCCGGTCCAAGGTGGACGGTCGATGGCCTGGACCGAACAGGTGCGCCAGGGACTTGTCGGCCTCGGCTGGAGCATGGCGCAGGCCGACCAGGCGGTCGCCGCGGTGGCCGAGACCATCGACGGCACTACGCCACCGGTTCCGGTCCTGCTCAAACAGGCCATTCGCTTGCTAGGTAAGAACAAATGAGTCTCGTGAGCGCGGCTGCCGATCCGGCCGAGCGCGACGCCGAAGCCTCCGTGCGCCCGAAGCGCCTCGACGAATTCGTCGCGCAGGAACGAGTGCGCGAACAGCTGGAAGTGTTGCTGCACAGCGCGATCAAGCGCGGCTCGCCGCCCGATCACATCCTGTTCTCCGGATCGCCTGGGCTGGGCAAGACCACGCTGGCGATGATCGTCGCGGCTGAGCTGGGCGCGGGACTGCGGATGACGTCAGGCCCGGCAATCGAACGCTCAGGCGACCTCGCGGCCATCTTGACTGGGCTTCAGGAAGGCGATGTTCTTTTCATCGATGAAATTCACCGGATAGCGAAACCGGCCGAGGAGTTGCTCTACAGCGCGATGGAGGACTTCCGGGTCGACGTCATCGTGGGCAAGGGCCCGGGCGCGACCGCCATTCCGCTGGATGTCGAGCCGTTCACCCTCGTCGGGGCCACCACGCGATCCGGTTTGCTGACCGGGCCGATGCGCGACCGGTTTGGGTTCGTGGGGCATCTGGAGTTCTACCAGGGTGCCGAGTTGGCCCTGCTGCTGAAGCGTTCCGCCCGCATCATGGGTGTCGCCGCCACGAATGAAGGCATCGCTGAGATCGCGGGACGCTCACGGGGTACGCCCCGGATCGCCAACCGCCTGTTGCGGCGAGTGCGCGACTATGCGGAATTACGCGGTGATGGGGTCGTCACCACGGCCGCCGCCAGGGCCGCCCTCAAGGTCTATGACGTGGACGATATCGGGCTGGACCGGCTGGATAAGGCGGTGTTGCGGGCCCTCGTGGAGTCCTTCGGCGGGGGACCGGTGGGGTTGTCGACGCTCGCCGTGGCGGTGGGCGAGCAGCCGGACACCGTCGAAGAGGTCGTTGAGCCATTTTTGGTACGCGCGGGATTGCTCGCGAGGACGCCGCGAGGCCGGGTAGCAACAGCCGCAGCGTGGCGTCATCTAGGGCAAACGCCGCCGAATGGTACTTTCGGGGGCGGCGTCGACGCGGCGCCCGACCTTTTTTCTGGGTCGTGATCCGAACGTGATCTCTACCGCATGTGTGCGAACGGCTGCGCAGCGACTAGACTTCCGGCGATCCGAACGGTCGATAGCCGCCTCCATCGGTGTGCCCTGGTGCGCCGCGGAGGCCATTTGAAGGGGCACGCGAAGTGCTATTAGCAGAAAACGCATCGCAGGGTGGCGGCAACCTCCTGACCACAGTAGGCATGTTTGCCCTGCTATTTGGCGCTATGTACTTCCTGTTCATCCGGCCGCAGTCCAAGCGCCGTAAAGAAGCCGAGCAAATGCAGAAGCAGCTCGGCGCCGGCGACGAGATCATCACCATCGGCGGGCTCTACGGCACGGTGGTCTCGGCTGACGACGAGAGCGTGACGCTGGAGATCTCGCCCGGGGTCAACGCCCGTTACGCACGCCAGGCCGTCGCGCGGGTCCTTACCCAGACCGCGCCTGAGGCCGCTGAAGTCGACCACCCGGCCGATGAGCCAGTGAGTCCGATTCAGGAATCCAAGAAGAAGATCTGACTTCTCACCACCCATCCGTCAACCCCGCTCGGCCGGATGCTGAGCGGGGCATCCCAGGGGAGACACGAAAGCCGTGGCACCACCTCAGAAACAGATGCGCCCGTCGCGGTACCTAGCCGCGCTGGCAGCCATCTTCGTCGTGCTCGGGGCGCTGGTCTGGTTTGGCGCACCTAAGGGCGCCACCGTGGCCGAACGCTTCCAGCCCAAGCTCGGCCTGGACCTCGTCGGAGGCACCCGGGTCACGCTCGAAGCCGCGACGAAAGACGGCAACCCGCCTAACCGTGATGACCTCGAGAAGGCACGCGAGATTATCGAGGAGCGGGTCAACGCCCAGGGCGTTAGCGAAGCCGAGGTGGTGACGGAAGGCGACCGGTTCATCGTCATCTCCGTCGCGGCGCAGAAGAGCGACGTGTTACGTGACGTCGGCCAGGCGTCCAAACTGTACTTCCGCAAGGTGCTCAACATAACGGATGGTTCGGGTGCGGCTGCTAACCCAGCGCCAGCCCCCAGCGCCTCCACGACGCCCACCTCTACACCGACCGCGTCCTCGACGCCATCGGCGACTCCTTCGGGCGGCACGGGCGGTGGCTCGGCCATGGAGCCGACACCGACGCCAACTCCGACCGCGACATCTTCGGCCACGGCCGAGTCGGATGGCCGCACGCTGACGCAGGATGAGCTGAAGAAGCTCGTCGGCGATGAGGCTTGGGCGGCGGCGACGTCGCTCACCGCGCCCGCGACCGACGCCGAGGTCATCAAGAAGCTCGCGCCATTTGGCAAGCTTCAGGCCAAGTGGGAGATCGCTTCGCTGACCCCGGCGATGCAATACAACATCCCGCAGGTGACCTGTGAACTGCTGAACAAGCGTGTGCCGGGTTCGCTCGATGTGCGCGACCAGCAGGTTGTGGCCTGTGAGGGCGACGGCAAGTACTTGCTTGACGTCGCGAAGGTCGCCGGAACCGATGTTTCCAACGCGTCGGCACTGATCGACCAGTCGAAGGTCAGCGGCAGCTGGGTCGTCAACCTTGACTTCACCGGTGACGGGCAGACCCGCTGGACTGACCTGACCCGTGAGGCTTACAACAACAACGGAACCACCAAGTGCGAGACCGTGGCTCTCGGCGAGCAGCAGCGGTGCCGGGTGGCCGCGGTGCTGGACAACTCGATCGTGTCCGCGCCAGAGATTCAGGGTGTCCTCACCGGAACGTCCACGATCAGCGGCTCGTTCACGGCTGGGACCGCGAAGAAGCTGGCCGACAACCTGAACTTCGGTGCCCTCGCTATCAACTTCGAGGTTCCGGAGTCGAAGACGGTCACCGCGACGCTCGGCGCTGAGTACCTGCGCGCGGGTCTGCTCGCCGCCGGCATCGGCATGCTGCTCGTGGTTATCTACTCGTTCTTCTACTACCGCCTGCTCGGTTCCGTGATCTTCCTGTCGCTGATCCTGTCGGGTCTGCTGACGTTCGGGGCGCTGGTCGTCCTTGGACGGACAATGGGCTTCACGCTGACCCTGGCTGGCATCGCCGGTTTCATCGTCTCGCTGGGTGTCGCGGCGGACTCGTTCGTCATTTACTTCGAACGTCTCAAAGACGAGATCCGTGAAGGCCGCAGCCCGCGCAACGCGGTGCAGCGGGCCTGGGTTCGGGCGAAGCGCACGATCCTTACCGCCAACGCGATTTCGCTCATGGCGGCGGTGATTCTCTACCTCGTCTCGTCTGGCCCGGTTGCTGGCTTCGCCTTCGCGCTCGGCATCGCGACCGCGCTCGACCTGCTCGTGGTGTTCCTCTTCCGTTATCCGATCATGGCGATGTTCGCCCGGACCCAGGCGTTCCTCTCGCCCCGGGTCAGTGGTCTCGGCCGCGTCCTGCGTGAAGCAAAGGAGGCCAACTAATGGCCGACATCACCGGTTTCGCTTCCCGCCTCTACCGGGGCGAGGCCAACCTCAACATCGTTGGCAAGCGCCAGAAGTGGTTCGCGGTCGCCGGCGGTATCACGCTGGTCGCGATCATCGCGCTGTTCGTGTTCGGTTTCAAGGGCGGCATCGAGTTCACGGGTGGCAACGAGTTCACCATTCCGGCCAGCGTTTCCCCGAGCATCACCGAGGTTCAGGAAGCTGTCGCCGCAGAGGTGCACAAGTTCCAGCCTGATGCGCGGATCAACCCGGGCCAGCAGATCGGTGACGGCGCGGAAGCGGTCTATTCGATCCAGACGCCAGCGCTGACCGCCGACGAGTCCAACGCGGTCAAGCAGGCGATCGCCGCGAAGTACAACATCGACGCCCAGGGCGACATCAGCGACAGCCAGATCAGTGCGCGCTGGGGTGAATCCGTTACCCAGCAAGCACTTTGGGCACTTGTCATCTTCCTCGCCGCCGTGACCGCCTACCTGTCGGTCCGGTTCGAGTGGCGGATGGCCGTGGCGGCTGTTGTGTCGCTGCTGTTCAACCTGCTTGTCACCGCTGGCATCTACTCGGTCGTTGGCTTCGAGGTCACGCCGAACACGGTCATCGGCTTCCTGACGATCCTTGGTTTCGCGCTCTACGACGTCGTCGTGGTGTTCGACAAGGTGCAGGAAAATACGCGCGGCATCACCGGAAGCAGCACGCAGACCTATGCCGAGGCGACCAACCTCGCGCTGAACCAGACGTTCATGCGGTCGATCAACACCTCGCTGGTCGCCCTCCTGCCCGTCGGTGGTCTGCTGTTCATCGGTGCCGGTCTGCTCGGTGCCGGAACGCTGAAGGACCTCGGTCTGGTGCTGTTCATCGGTATGGGTATGGCCGTGTTCTCGTCGCTGTTCTTCGCCTCGCCGGTTCTGGTGTGGCTCAAGGAGATGGACCCGGTCATCCAGAACCACACCAAGCGCGTTCTGGCCCGCCGCACCCAGCTCGCCAAGGCGGCCGCCGAAGGCCCAGTCAGCGAGAAGAAGGTCGTCGCCGCAGCGGCTGCGCCGGCCGCTCCCGTCGCGCCGAAGGCTGGCGCCAAGCCGGTTCGCCCGGCGCGGCAAGGCAACACCGGCCGCCAAGGCACGGGTAAACGCCGCTAATCAATGCACTGTCAGGAGCGCCCGGTATCCAGCTCAGGATGCCGGGCGCTACTGTTAGGCGTGACCCAAGACGCCACCGCGGTGATTGCCAGCCACGTCGTTGACGTTCCTGACTTTCCCAAGCCGGGGATCGTATTCAAGGATCTGACCCCGCTGTTCGCCGATGGAGCCGCCTTCCGTGCGGTCATCGACGACATCATTGAGCGCTATCAGGGAAGTTTCGACACCGTCGCCGGCATTGAAGCCCGTGGGTTCGTGCTCGCCGCCGCAGTTGCCTATGCCGCCGGGACGGGGGTCATCCCGATCCGTAAAGCGGGCAAGCTCCCGCGTGTCGCACATTCCGTTTCTTACGCGCTGGAATACGGCGAAGCGACCCTGGAAATCAGCGAAGGCGCGTTCAAGCCGGGCCAGCGTGTGCTGGTGGTTGACGATGTCCTGGCCACGGGTGGCACGGCAGAAGCATCCCTTGAGCTGGTCGAACGCGCCGGCGGCGAGGCGGCGGGGCTAGTCGTGCTGATGGAACTCGGTTTCCTCAACGGCCGGGAGCGGCTGGCGGGGCGGGAGGTCTACTCCCTGCTCACCGTGTGACCCCAAGCGCGCAACTGCGCTGCAACGAGCTTGTCCAGGTAGCATGGGTCATCCGAGAAGCCTAAGGAGCGGCCGGTGTCTCAGGAAGTCAGTCCCGCTGCGACCGTTGCCGAGACGCAGGCTGCCGTCCCGCCTGACGCGGCCAACGGGCAGACTGGGCCGGCCGAGCAGACGCCTGAGGTGCGAGCTGCGCCCGGCACTGACCGGCTCGGGATGAGCATCATCGGCGCGGTGCCTTCGGGCCGCCGCGTGCGGGCCAGGCTCTCGCGCTTCAACGCGCCATGGCAATCGGCGAGCATCAGCGAGGAGCTGGAGCCGCTCATCGGGGCACACCGTGCGGCTCACCCTAAGGCCGACATCAAAGTGCTGCAGAAGGCCTATGAGACGGCCCGGCAGTGGCACGATGGCCAGTTCCGCAAGTCGGGGGATGAGTACATCACTCACCCGCTGGCGGTCGCGAGCATCTTGGCCGACCTCGGCATGGACACCACCACACTGGTGGCCGCCCTGCTGCACGACACCATTGAGGACACTGAGTACACCCTGGAACAGGTACGCGCCGATTTCGGCGAAGAAGTAGCGCTGCTCGTCGACGGCGTCACCAAGCTGGACAAGGTCAAGCTTGGTGATTCGGCGAAGGCGGAAACGATCCGCAAGATGGTTGTCTCGACGGCCAAAGATCCCCGTGTGCTGGTCGTGAAGCTGGCCGACCGCCTGCACAACATGCGCACCCTGAACTTCCTGCCCCCGCCCAAGCGTGAGCAGAAGGCGCGGGAAACGCTGGAGATCCTGGCGCCGCTGGCGCACCGCCTCGGTATGAATACCGTCAAGTGGGAGCTGGAGGATCTGTCCTTCGCCCACCTGTTCCCCAAGCGGTTCAAGGAGATTCAGCGGCTCGTCGGCGAGCACACGCCGCAGCGGGACAACCTGCTGCGCCAGGTGACCGATCGCGTCGGCAATGACCTGCGCAGCGCGAAGATCAACGCCAAGGTTTCCGGGCGCCCCAAGCACCTTTACTCGATCTATCAGAAGATGATCGTGCGTGGCCGCGACTTCAACGAGATCTATGACCTCGTCGGCGTCCGCATTCTCGTGGACACCGTCCGCGACTGCTACGCCGCTCTTGGCGTCATTCATGCCGCATGGCAACCGGTTCCTGGCCGGTTCAAGGACTACATCGCCATGCCGAAGATGAACTTCTACCAGTCGCTGCACACCACCGTGATCGGGCCAACCGGTAAGCCGGTGGAGATGCAGATTCGCACGCACGCCATGCACGGCACAGCCGAGTACGGTATCGCCGCGCACTGGAAATACAAGGAAGGCAAGGCGGCCACCGTTACCGGCCCGTCGAGCCACATCGATGGCATGACGTGGCTGCGGCAGCTGCTCGACTGGCAGCGGGAGACCAGTGACCCGGGCGAGTTCCTCGACGCCCTGCGCCACGATCTGTCCAGCCAGGAAGTCTTCGTCTTCACGCCCAAGGGCGAAGTCCTCGCGCTGCCTAATGGTTCGACCCCGGTCGACTTCGCTTACGCCGTGCACACCGAGGTCGGTCACCGGTGTATCGGCGCACGGGTCAACAGCAAGCTCGTGCCGCTGGAGTCGACGCTGTCCAATGGCGACGTTGTCGAAATCTTCACGTCCAAATCGGAGACCGCTGGCCCGACGCAGGACTGGCTCGGCTTCGTCAAGTCGTCGCGGGCGAAAACCAAGATCCGCCAATACTTCAACAAAGAGCGGCGCGACGAGGCCATCGACGCGGGCAAGGACATGCTCGCGCGGGCGATGCGCCGTCAGGGCTTGCCACTGCAGCGTTTGCTGACTGCGGGCGGCTTGCTTGCGATCGCCCGTGAGCTGCACCTCGGCGACATCACGTCGCTTTACGCGGCTGTCGGGGAAGGACACGTCTCCGCACAGGCTGTCGTGCAGAAGCTCGTGGCTGGTTACGGTGGCGAAGAGGGCGCGCTTGAGGACATCTCGGAAACGACCGTCCCGACGCGGCCAAGCCGCACCCGGGCGCCTGGCCACGACCCCGGTGTCGAGGTCAAAGGCGTGTCCAACGTCTGGATCAAACTGGCCCGCTGCTGCACGCCGGTGCCCGGTGACACCATCTTCGGGTTCATGACCCGCTCCGGTGGCATTAGCGTCCACCGCAGCGACTGCACGAACTCTGAAGAGCTGCGTGCCCAGGCTGATCGCGTGGTGGAGGTGACGTGGAAGCCGACCGCCGGCTCCATGTTTCTCGTCGCGATCCAAGTCGAGGCGCTCGACCGCCACAAACTTCTCGCCGACATCACGCGGGCGCTCAGCGAAGAACGGGTCAACATCCTCTCCGCGACCGTCACGACGACGCGCGACCGGATCGCGGTGAGCCGCTTCAGCTTTGAGATGGCTGACCCGAAGCACCTTGGGCATCTGCTCAACGCGGTGCGTCAGGTCGAGGGCGTCATGGACTGCTACCGGGTCACTTCAGGGGCATAAGAAGGCCCGGGCGAATCGCTTCGCCCGGGCTCTTTTCGCTGAAACGTTATGCCTGCGGCTCGGTCACGCGGATGGTCTTGATGAGGACCTCGGTGTTCGGCGCGGTAGTTCCGCTTTCGTCAGCGGGCTTGGCGCCCGCGGCACCAACGGCCTTGATGAGGTCGAGGCCCTTGGTGATCTTTCCGAGGATGGTGTAGTCACCGGGCAGCGGAGTCGCGCCCCAGACGATGAAGAACTGGCTACCCGTGCTGTTGGGCTGCTGGGTCTTCGCCATCGCGATGGTGCCCTCGGGGTAGTTCTTCTCGTACTCGGTGTAGTTCGGCAGGTTCTCTTCGGCCATCTTGTAAGACGGGCCACCGGTTCCCTTGCCCGCCGGGTCACCACACTGCAGCACCTTGATGCCTTCGGTCACGAGCCGGTGGCACTTGGTGTTGTCGAAGTAGTTCTTGCTGGCCAGATAGGACATGCTGCGCGCCGTGCAGGGCGCTGCGGCGGTGGCGACCTCGACCTCGACGACACCGATGTTCATGTCGATGGTCATCGTCTGGGTGCCCTTCTTGGGCGGCACGCCAGCCGGCGGGGTGCCGGTGTCCTTGAGATCCGGGTTGGCGGTGAGGTCTTCGGGCGTCCAGACACAGCCGGAGTCGCCGGTGGCGGTGTCGGCAGGCTTCTCATCGCCGCCAGCCGCGACGGCCCAGATGATCCCACCGGCCACTAGGACAACGGCGGCAGCCGCACCAGCGATGACGCCGCGTTGCCGGCGCTGACGGGCCTTTTCAAGCTTCTCTGCCATCTGGCGTTCGAGCCGGGCCCGGGCGGCGGCCCGTTCGCGCTGGATCGTGGAACTCACGGTGCTCTCCTGTCGTACCTATACGGGTCAGTTGGCGGTGCTAGCGGACGGTGACGGGGTCGCGGAGGGTGCCGGTGACGCTGGCGTTGCGTCCGGGGTCACCGTCAGCGTCTGGATGACCACGTCCTGCTTTGGCTTCGTCTCCACGTTGGCCGCGCTCATCGTCACGCCGGCTTCCACGATCTTGTCGAGGATATCGAGCCCGCTCGTGACGGAACCAATGATGCTGTAGTTCGCCGGCGTGGTCGAGTCTTTCGTGAAGATCAGGAACTGGCTGCCGCTCTTGCTGGAGTCGACGACGATGTCACCGCGCTTGTACCGGACGAAGGTCGATGGCGAGGCCGACGGCGCTGGGGACGGTGAGGCGTTCGGGTCGCTCGCGTGTGGGGCGTTCTCCAGCGGGTAGGTGTAGCTCGCGCCGCCGACGCCGGTCTCGGATTTGTCACCGCAGCGCAGGGCGTAGTGCCCGTCGGTGGTGGTCAGCTCGAAGCACTTGGTGCCGTTGAAGTAACCCTTGCTCGCGAGGTATTCGATGCTCGCGATGCCGCACTGGGCGAGTGTGCGGTTGAGGCTGCCGGTGATGTTGCCGGTGCCCAGGGCCAGCGTCATGGTCGCGGTGCCGAAGTTGGTGACGTCGGTCGGCGGGGTGCCTTCGTCGGTGAACTTGTCGTTGGCGGCGATGTTCTGGCCGTTCCAGGTGCAGTCCGCGGCGGGGGTGACCGGCTCGGGCTTGGAGTCGAATGCTCCGCCAAGCCAGAATCCGCCGAGGATCACGAGCGTGACGGCGACCAGTCCAGCCACGGCGGCGCGTACCTGGCGCTGCTTGCGCAGCTTATCCGCGCGGCGAGCAAGCTGTCGGTCAAACTTGGCGCGCGCCAGCTTGCGCTGACGGGTACTGCTGCTAGCCACCAGGGGCCTCCCATGATCACCATCGACCGCGTCCCAACCGGACGTGTCGCCCATTTCACACAAAGCGGCAGTGACTTCAGACACAGGGTCAAGCCACACGCCGGAGCGAGTGTACGGGCAAACGCTGGGAAATGGTTATGCCCGCCTACCAACTGTGACCGAGTATTGAACATTAAGCTCGGCACGACACTTCGAGGGAAGGTACTTACAGTGCTGGTCGCGGGTTTCCCGGCGCAGGCTTTCGGCACCAATTGCTTCGTGGTGGCGCCAGCCGCGGGCGAGCAATGTGTCGTCATCGATCCCGGCATCGGGGTGCTGAACCAGCTTGAGGCGGTGCTCGCCGAATACCGGCTGCATCCGGTCGCGGTGCTGCTGACGCACGGGCACCTGGACCACACCTTCTCCGTGACCCCGGTGTGCCAGGCGCGCGGCCTGACCGCTTATATCCACCCGCGCGACCGCGAGTTGCTCGCCGATCCGGCCAAGGCTCTGTCGATGGATCTGACGTCTTTGTTTGGCGGTCAGTTCACTTATGCCGAGCCCGATGACATCGCGGAAATGACCGACGGCATGGTCATGGACATCGCCGGGCTGCAGATCACGGTCGATCATGCCCCGGGCCATACCGGCGGGTCGGTGATGTTCCGGCTTCCCGGCACCGGCGAAGAGGAACCTCTCGTGTTCACGGGAGACGTGCTCTTCAGGGACAGCATTGGGCGCACCGACCTACCGGGCGGCGACATGACTGAGATGTGGGCAAGCCTGCGGGACAAGGTGCTCCCGTTGCCTGACGAGACGGTTGTGCTGCCCGGCCATGGCTCTGAGACGACCATTGGGCGCGAACGGGTCCACAACCCGTATCTGCGCAAGGCAGGAAAGGCCGCTCCGCAACGCGGTCTATAAATTCGAAGACTTTTCAAGGGGTACTCAATAATGGCTCTTTCTGGTTTTCCAGAGTGGCTGCCGCCGCAACGCATGATCGAGCAGGCCGTGATCGACCGGGCTCGCCGCGTCTTCGAGCTCTACGGCTTCTCGCCGCTGGAGACGCGCTCGGTCGAGCCGCTGGACACGCTCCTGAAGAAAGGGGAGACCTCCAAAGAGGTCTATCTCCTGCGGCGCTTGCAAGCTGACAGCGACGACGTGTCCGACTCGACGCTCGGGCTGCATTTCGACCTGACGGTGCCGTTCGCCCGGTACGTGCTGGAGCACGCGGGCAAGCTGCAGTTCCCGTTCCGGCGGTACCAGATCCAGAAGTGCTGGCGGGGTGAGCGTCCGCAGGAGGGGCGTTACCGCGAGTTCCTTCAGGCTGACATCGACATCGTCGACCGGGACACGCTGCCGTCGCACTACGAGGCGGAGCTGCCGCTGATCATCGCGGATGTCCTGAGTGGACTGCCGGTGCCGCCGATCCGCATTCAGGTCAACAACCGCAAGGTGCTCGCCGGGTTCTACCGTGGCCTGGGCGTTGAGGACACTGAAGCGGCGGTCCGCGCGGTGGACAAGCTCGACAAGATTGGCCCAGACGGCGTCACCAAAGAACTGGCGTCCATCGGTGTCTCGGAGAAGCAGGCCGAACTCGCGCTGCGGCTCGCTGAGATCTCCACGCCAGACGGGTCCTTTGTGGACCTCGTGCAGAAGCTCGGCGTGAAGGACGATCTGCTCGACGAGGGCCTCGCGGAACTGTCCAATGTGGTCGAGACCGCCCGGGCACACGCGCCAGGCCTCTGCTACGCCGAGCTGAAGATCGCCCGTGGGCTCGACTACTACACGGGCACGGTCTACGAGACACAGATGCTCGGTTACGAGAAGGCTGGATCGATCTGCTCTGGCGGGCGTTACGACAACCTGGCGAGCTCGGGCAAGGACCGGTTCCCGGGGGTTGGCATCTCGATCGGCATCAGCCGCATGCTCGGTTTGCTGTTCGGGCAGAACGCGCTGACGGTCAGCCGCGATGTGCCAACCTGTGTCGTGATCGCCCTTGCCGCCGAACAGGACCGTCCGGCGGCGAACCTGACCGCGGCCAAGCTCCGCGCGCGCGGGATCGCGACCGAGGTGGCGCCGAGCGCGGCGAAGTTCGGCAAGCAAATCAAGTACGCGGAACGCCGGGGGATCCCGTTCGTCTGGTTCGCCGGAGCTGACGGATCAGACACAGTCAAGGACATTCGTTCCGGTGAGCAAGTGCCAGCAGCAGCGGAAACTTGGCTGCCCGCCGAGGGCGACCTGGTTCCGGTCATCGGCGGGTCTTTTGGTTAGTAAAGTTTAGTAATAGTCTGTGGCCACTCTTGTCAGCCAACTTGGGGGGCCACAGCGCAATGACACCGACCATGTCGACGGGGGTTTTGCGTGACCACCGTCTGTTGCGACTGGCCGATGCGCTGCTACAGCCAGCTTTTGAGGGGACGACGCCGCCGGATTGGATCCGGCGGCGACTGTCTGAGGGGCTAGGCGGAGTCGTCCTGTTCGCTCGCAACATCGTCGATGCCGAACAATTGACCCGCCTCACCGCCGCCTTAACAGCTGAGAACCCCAACGTCGTCATCGCCGTCGATGAGGAATCCGGTGACGTGACCCGGCTTGATGTCGATGGCGGCAGCCGCCGTCCCGGCAACTTCGCCCTGGGCACGGTGGACGATCCGGCCCTCACCGAGGCTGTCGCCGCCGACATTGGACGGCAACTCGCCGACGCCGGCATCACGATGAACTACGCCCCAGCGGCTGACGTCAACAACAACCCCGCCAACCCGGTGATCGGGGTCCGTTCCTTCGGCGCCGATCCGTGGCTGGTCGCCCGCCACACCGCAGCGTGGGTACGAGGTCTGCAGTCCACCGGCGTCGCCGCCTGCGCCAAGCATTTCCCCGGGCACGGTGACACCGGCGTCGACTCGCACCACGGCCTTCCCGTCGTCGAAGTGGAACTGTCGCGATTGGAGCGTGTCGAGCTGCCACCGTTCGCGGCGGCGATCGACGCGGGCGTGCGTGCCATCATGACCGCGCATCTGCTCGTTCCCGCGCTCGACAACGACAGCCCCGCGACCATGAGCACCGTCGTGCTGGCCAACCTGTTGCGCGAACGGCTCGGCTTCACCGGGCTGATCGTCACCGACGCGATCGAGATGGCTTCGGTGGCCAAGCGTTACGGCCTTGCCGGTGCCGCGGTGCGCGCTGTCGCCGCAGGGGCCGACGCCATTTGCGTCGGTGGCGAAAACTACGGCGAGAACGTGGCCGTGATGTTGCGCGACGCCATCGTGGACGCGGTGACATCAGGCGAGCTGCCGGAGGAACGTCTCGTGGAAGCGGCCGCGAAGGTGGCCGCTTTCGCCGCTGACAGTTTCGCGGCCAAAGTCGCGCGGTCTACCGCGGCGATGGCGTGGCGTGGGCGCTCAGGCGAACCCGTCGGGCTGACCGCCGCCCGGCGCGCGCTGCGGGTGTCTGGCAACGCCCGCCTCAGCGGTCCGGCACACGTGGCCGAGTTCAGCGTTTCCACCAACATGGCGATCGAGCCGCGTACGCCGTGGGGGATAGGCGCCCCGCTGACCCAGCTGCGTCCAGAAACGACGGTCACGCGGTTCACCGAAGGTGTCACGGCCGACGATGTGCTGGGGCGCCTCAACGGCAAGACTCCCGTGCTCGTTTGCCGGGACCCGCACCGCTATCCGTGGCTGCAGGTGCTCCTGCACAAAATCGTGGAAGCCCGCCCCGACAGCATCATCGTCGAGATGGGCGTGCCCGCAAGCGAGCCGATCGGCGCGGGTCACATCGCGACCCATGGCGCGGCAACGGTTTGCGGCCTCGCCGCCGCCGAGTACCTCGCCGGCTAGCCGGCTTTCCCAGCGAGCGTCATCGTCACGCAAGCGCCACCCATGTCGCTGCGGCTGATGCTGACCTGACCGCCGGCCTGGCGGGCGATGCGGGACACGATGTCCAGGCCCAGACCGTCAGCGCCGGTGCCGCGTTGCATGGCGGCCCGTGCGTCAGCGATGCCGGGACCACCGTCCTCAACGGACAGTCCATGGCGCGAAACGGTGACGCGGAACGGGGTGCCCTGCGGGGTGTGCTCGAAGACGTTGCCGAGTAAGGCGTCCACGGCAGCTATGACGTCTGCTCGCGGCACCTGAAGCAGCACTTGGTGTTCCGCTCCACGTACGGAGAACTGACGCCCGTGGTCTTCGGCCAGGACCGCCCAGAACGCTAGACGGTCCGCCAGAACATCAACGAGATCAGTCTTCTCCACGGCCCGTGCCGCGCTCGAACTGCGCGCGCCAAGGATGATGGCGTCGATCTCGGCGTCAAGTGCTTCCACGGCTTGGCGCATCCGGTCGGCCACCGGCCCGGGCGGAAGCGCGTCAGCGTCTAGCCGCAGAGCCGTTAGCGGAGTGCGCAGCCGGTGCGAAAGGTCGGCCGCGACTTCCCGTTCGGCGTCCATCGCGCGGATCGCCCGGATCCCGAAACGGTCGGCCATCACGACCGAGCCCGCGATGAGGATGACAGCTATTCCGGCCATCGTTAGCCATGCCCGCGTGACGTCGGCGCTGACGTCCACCGTGGACACATCCACCGAGCGCATCCGCGCGTCGATCATCGCGCGGTCCTCGGCGATGCGTTTGACCGCAAGGGCTGTGGGCACCCCGAATGCGATCGCGATCGACGTGGTGACCGCGAGCGTCCCGCGGATAAGTGTTCCCCTCATGACGGCTCTCTTTAGGACGGTGGCACCAGCATGACGCCAACGCCACGCACCGTTCTGAGCAGACGCGGGCGCGCGGCGGTCTCGCCGAGCTTGCGCCGCAGCCAGGACAAGTGGACGTCGAGCGTCTGATCCGCCCCGACGAAGGGCTGCTGCCAGACCTCAGTGAAAAGTTCCTTACGGGTAACGACCCGGCCGGGGCGCGCGGCCAGGTATGCCAAAACGTCGTACTCCTTGCGGGTGAGAGTTAGCGGCAGCCCGTCAAGCGTGGCGCTGCGGGCGCCCTCATCGAGGCGCAGCGGCCCGATCTCGACGATCGCGCCCGCCTGCTCACCACGCGAACGCGTGCGGCGTAGCACGGCTGAGACCCTGGCCAGCACGTGCGCGGCGGAAAAGGGCTTGGTGAGGTAGTCATCGGCGCCCGCGTTCAGCAGTTTGATCGCCTCAAGTTCACCGCGCCGTGCCGTGGCCACGATGACGGGCACATCAGAGACCGCGCGGAGCATGCGAAGCGCATCCGACCCGTCGAGGTCGGGCAAGCCGAGGTCGAGAATGACCAGGTCAGGCTCTTCATGCCGCAGTTCGCGCAGCCCGGCTAGCGCCGTGTCAACCGCACGCACGGCATGGCCGGCGTGGCTGAGGGCGTCGCTAAGTGCTTCCCGGATGATCGGGTCGTCCTCAACGATGAGAACCAAGGGCATGGTCGGACCTTAGGCTGTTCAGGTTAGATATGCGAGTGCGGTCTTCTAGGGTCTTCACTTACGCGGTGGGCTGGGCGGTGCTAACCGTCCTGGCCGCTGGCGCCGTGTGGTGGGGCCTGCGGCCGTTGCTCGCGCCGCTGCTGTCTCCCGTGGCAGCGCCACCGGCCACGACACCGTCGGCATCGCCGCCTGTGTCGCCTTCGGTGGCACCGTCGCCCGTGGCCACACCGAGCAAAGCTCCCGTGACGACGCCGGTCCGGACTGACAGCCCGAAGCCGACCCCGTCTTACTTCGACGGCTGGGCCTACGACGGCACCGCTTTCACGAGAACCTTTGATACTGCTGGTGGTCAGGCGCTGATCCGGATCGCCGGCGGCCGGGTTGAGGTGGTTTCCGCAACGCCGAACGCCGGCTACCAGATGAGTTCCCAGCAACCCCACCCCGAACGGGTGGTGCTGCGCTTCGACCGGGTTGGACAGTCAGTCATCATCGACGCGATGTGGTGGGAGAACCGCCCCTACGCCGAGGTGACCACCGTCAGCTAGCCCGGTGCCGTCCGGTCCACTTCTCGCGGGCGAACCAAGCTAGGAACAGCCCGGCGACGAGCAGCAGAGCGCCGTAAACGCCCCAGCGCCAAGGAATCCCGCCCGTCTGCGGCAGTGCCCCCGGCAAATCGTCAGCAGGCGCCCCCGCAGCCGGAGGCACACCGCCGCCGTCCCCTGGACACCCCACGCCAGAGCCGCTCGACCCGCCAGAGCCGGGTCCATTGCCGCCGGGTTCTGTGCCAACGTTGGAAGTGCCGTGGCCGATGTGACCGGTGCCCGCGCGCAGGCAAGCGTCGGGATTGCCAGGCGATGCAGGGGAACCGGTGGGAGAAGGCGATGGCGATGGCGAGGCGGGTGGCACGGGCTGTCCCGGGGTGCCGTTGCCGCCGAAGGTCAGGTCCGAACAGCTGTAGAACGCTTCCGGGCTATCGGATCGCTGCCATATGACATAGAGCAAGTGACGGCCGCTCTTGCTGGGCAGGGCGCCGCTCATCGAGTACACCCCATTGGTTATGGGTGGATCGGTGGCCCGCAGAAAGGGTGCGGCCTCGAGATCCGACCAGGCCAAGGGCTTTAAGGGGTTGTACCCGTCACGCGTGAGGTAGAGCTCGAAGCTGCCGCGATGCGGCGCGGTGCCGATGAACCGGAACGTGAACGGCCCGGGCGACACGGCTTGGGCGGGCCAGTCGGCGCGGGCGAGGTCGAGGCCGCGGTACTTGTCGCGGCCAGCGCTGCACAGCCGGCCATCCGGGATCAGCGAGCGATGGTTGCCCGCCGCATTGGCGATGTTGACTTCGTTCCAGTCGTAGAGTGGCTGCGTGCCACCGATGCCGACCACGTCACGGCACACCGGCAGCGAAGGGCGCTCCGGGTTGTCCTTGTAACACGTGTACGCACGGCTAACCGGGTTGACCATCGTCCCGTGCGCGAGCGCGGGAGACGGGATACCTACCACGAGAACCACCAGAGCGAGCGCTAGTCTTTTCACGCACGTCAGCGTCACCGCTACCCATCGATGATCGACGCGGTCTTAGGTGCTCTTCGGGGCGGCTTAAGGCACTTTTGAGGAAATGCGAGAATAGCGACCATGATCCGTACACACCAGGCCGGGCAGCTTCGTGCCGAGCACGCCGGGCAGACCGTAACCCTCGCGGGCTGGGTGGCCCGCCGCCGCGATCACGGAGGGGTGACCTTCATCGATCTGCGCGACGGCTCCGGTGTGGTGCAGATCGTGTTCCGAAGCACCGACGAAGCGCACGCCTTGCGTAATGAGTTCTGCGTCAAGGTCACCGGCACCGTCGGCAAGCGGCCCGAGGGCAACGAGAACCCCGAGCTGCCGACCGGCGAGATCGAGGTGACGGTCAACGAGCTTGAGGTGCTGAGTGAGTCCGCGCCGCTGCCGTTCCCGATCGACGAGCACGTGACCGTCGGCGAAGAGGCGCGGCTGCGCCACCGCTACCTCGACCTGCGCCGCGACGGACAGGCCAAGGCGATCCGGCTGCGCTCGCGCGCCAGCGCAATCGCCCGCGAAGTCCTTGGCGCACGGGACTTTTTGGAGATCGAGACGCCGACCCTTACCCGGTCCACTCCGGAGGGTGCGCGTGACTTCCTTGTGCCCGTTCGGCTTCAGCCCGGCTCGTGGTACGCGCTGCCTCAGTCCCCGCAGTTGTTCAAGCAGCTGCTCATGGTCGCCGGGATGGAGCGCTACTACCAGATCGCGCGCTGCTACCGCGATGAGGACTTCCGCGCCGACCGTCAGCCAGAGTTCACTCAGCTCGACATCGAGATGTCCTTTGTGACGCAAGACGACATCATCGAGCTCGGTGAGGCGATCGTCAAGGCGCTGTGGGGCGAGCTGGCATCGTTTGACATCTCGGCTCCCTTCCCGCGCATGACGTATCACGAGGCGATGGACCGCTACGGTTCCGACAAGCCAGACCTGCGCTACGACATCGAGCTGCGCGACCTGACTTCTTTCTTCGCTGGTACTGAGTTCCGCGTGTTCCAGGCCGAATACGTTGGCGCGGTTGTCATGCAGGGCGGGGCAGGCCAGTCACGCAAGGAACTCGACGGCTGGCAGGACTGGGCCAAGGCCCGTGGCGCCCGCGGTTTGGCTTACGTGGTGCTGGACGCCGAGACCGGCGAAGCCCGCGGTCCCGTCGCCAAGAACCTGTCTGAGGCACACCTCAAGGGACTGGCCGACGCGGCCGGAGCACAGCCGGGCGACGCGGTCTTCTTCGCCGCCGGGTCGAAGCGCTCGTCACAGGAACTGCTCGGTGCCGCGCGCATCGAGATCGCCAAGCGCTCCAACCTGATCGACGAGAGTCAGTGGTCGTTCCTGTGGGTCGTGGACGCGCCGATGTTCGAGCCGGCCACCGACGACAAGGGCAAGCAGATCGGCTGGACCGCCGTGCACCACCCGTTCACGTCACCGAACGAGGAGTGGGTGGACCGGTTCGAGTCGGCTCCCGATGAGGCCCTGGCCTACGCCTACGACATCGTGTGCAACGGCAACGAAATCGGCGGTGGCTCGATCCGTATCCACCGCGGCGACGTCCAAAAGCGAGTGTTCAGCTTGCTGGGCATCAGCGAGACGGAAGCCAAGGACAAGTTTGGCTTCCTGCTTGACGCCTTCCAGTACGGGCCGCCGCCGCACGGTGGCATCGCGTTTGGCTGGGACCGCGTGTGCATGCTGCTCGCTGGAACGGACTCCATCCGTGATGTCATCGCCTTCCCGAAGTCGGGCGGCGGTTTCGACCCGCTGACCGGTGCCCCGACGCCGATCACGGCCGATCAGCGCAAGGAAGCCGGCGTGGACGCCAGGCCAAAGGCACCGGTCACCTCGATTCAGCCGTTCAGCAGCCCGGGCGCGACCCACTGAGCCTGCTTGCGAGCGTTGAGAGCCCGGGTGGGGTCGCCAAGCGCGGCCCACGCCCGGGCTCGTTCCATGAAGTAGCGAGCCTGCCGTTCAGCGGTCAGGTTCTCCAGCGTGACAGTGGTTTTGAGGGCCTCGGACGGCTCGCCGAGCGTCGTGAGCACATCAGCTTGGTGCAGCCGCACATTGGACGGACCGAACGACGTCCAGCCGAAGTTGGCGTCTCTGCCTAAGTATTGGGCTTCTGCGGCGGCGTCCTGCAACAGCGCGTGTGCTTGAGCACGGTTGCCGCAACGGGCCGCCGCGATCGCCCCGAGCAACAACAGCGAACCGCGAACGGACCGTTCCTTCGGCTTTCCTGCGCTAAAGTCCGCTGCCCGGATCGCCAGCCGCATCGCCTTGGCGTTCTTGCCTTCGCGCATCAGAACCCGCACGGCTGACCGCGCGCTCGCGGCGATGTGCACCGCGACGCCACTGGCTTGCGCCAGCTCATGACACCGTTGAGCCGCAACGGTTGCGGCCGGAAGGTCACCAAGCTGCAGGCACAGCGCGCTCGCCACATGATGGGCGCTCGAGGCGAGCGCAGGGCTGACTTCGGTGTGCCCCAAGACGTGCGGCACCATCGCCATCGCGTCCCGTGAACGTCCCGCCTGATAGGCGATATGAAGGTAACCAACGGCTTTCCAGCACCGGAACAGTCCGATCCGGACCCTCGGCGCCCGGGGCGTCAGCATCACCCGGCCCGGCGACTGCTGCCGGATTATCTCGAACCTTTGCTGGATAAGGGGTTTGGCCGTGCTCAACAGGCGGTCGAGCCGTTGCTGAATGTCCCAGCGCAGCCGGACAACCCCGCCGCGCAGTTTCCATATGCCCACAGTGCGCTCGGAAACCCCTGCCAGTTTGGCGAATTCGGCCTCACCGCACTGCATCGCTTCCCGTAAGACGTCGGCTTCCAGCCCACTCCAGACGCTCACCGTCATGAGGACACCTTACCGCCAAGCGTTTGCTGACCGTCGTTTGTGACCAGGATCACGAAATTGTGTGTCCGTCCTATCCCGACATTTGCCTCACGATTTCGGGGTGACTTGCTGGTCAGACAAGGTTTTCTCCGCTATGCTGCTCGGCGTGCTCGTGTCATCGGTAGCCATCGGGGCGGCGGTGACGGGAGCGGACGCGCGGCGGCGGCACCTGGTGGGCCCGCGAAACCCCCTGTCCCGTCGCGTGTCCACCGAAGCCGAAAGGAGAAAAATCAATGCGGCCAAGGTTTCTGGTCGTGCTCACGTGGGTGCGCGAAGGCGATCCGGCACGCGACGAACGGCACCACCCGGAAGACCCAGCCGAAGCCATCGGCGTCGCCGAACGCGAAGCGGCACAACGAATGTTCGCCGCCTTCTGCGCGCTGCCAGCCGTGCGGGCAGGCAAGCAGCGCGCCAAAATCATCGACCTCGCCGGTAAGGACCAGTGGGACCCTGGCCCGTGGGTCGCCCCACTCGTCACCGACGCCACCCGCCACGCCCTCATCCGTATGGGCGCTCATCGTTCCCCCCTCTGGGCCTAGTAGACTAAGTTAGGAGGGGCGAGCGGTTGGCGGTCATGCCGCCGGAGCCGTGTGCGGCGTGTGGGGCTGTGCGTTAAGCGAAATTCCTTCGGGGTCGTCTAAAGCGGACGGCCCCGCTGGCAGAATGATCCACGTGACTGCTGCGCCGCGCCCGCGACTGACCGCTGTGACCGAGGGGGCCAAGGTAACCCCGGTCGAGCTGTTGTTCGATCTCGTCTTCGTTTACGGCTTCACCCAGGTGACCGCGCTCATGGCGCACGATCCGACGTGGCCGGTGATTGTGCGCTCGTTGTGTCTGCTCGGGTTGCTGTGGTGGCTGTGGACCGGATTCGCGTGGCTCGGCAACGTGGTGCAGGCCGATGAGGGGCCGGTGCGGCTCATCTTGTTCGCCGTCATGGCACTGCTGTTCATCATCGACGTGACGATCCCGGAGGCGTTTCACGACAATCCCGGTGGACTCTACGGACCGTTCGTTTTCGCGGTCTGTTATCTGATTGTTCAGCTGATCCACAACGGTTCGCTCTTCGTGGCGGCCACGGGCTCGCCAGCGGCACAGCGCAACACCTTGCTGCTGCTCATCCCGCACCTGCTGACGACCGCGTTGCTCCTGTGGGCGGGCACGCAGCATGACTGGCCGCAAACGTGGCTGTGGGCAGCCGCGCTGGCCGTCACGACCGGTGGCATCTTCCTGATCCGTCCCGAGGGCTGGCAGCTCAGCGCCGCTTCGCATTTCTCGGAACGGCACGCGCTGATGATTATCATCGCGCTCGGTGAATCCATTGTGTCCATTGGTGTTGGGGTCAGCCAGATCCCGGTGTCGTGGGCGATCATCGCCGCTTCGGTGCTCGGCATCGCGGTCACGGCAGCGCTGTGGTGGGTCTACTTTGACGTCACGGCGATCATGGCCGAGCACGCGCTGCATCACGCCGACGACAACGCCCGCGCACGACTGGCACGTGACGCCTACACCTACTGCCACATGCCGATGATCGTGGGCATCATCTTGATGTCACTGGGATTGAAGAAGGTCTTTGAGCACCTGAGCGATCCACTCACGACGGTCGGCATCGTGGCCCTGTTCGGCGGGGTGGCGCTTTACCTTCTCGCGCACGTGGCGTTCTCCTGGCGGACCGTCCATTTGCTCAAGCCGTTCCGGTTGGGTGCCGCGCTCATCATGCTGGCGCTCATTCCGGCCGTGCTCGCGATGCGCCTGCCCGCGCTAGTCGACCTGTGCATCCTCGTCGCGGTGCTGGTCGCTCTCGTGATCGTCGAGTTCCGCAGGCACGCCACCATCCGGCACCGCATCCGTCACGGCGACCCTGGTGCCGCGCTCGCCTACTAAAACGGGCTAGACGAGGCGGATAGAGGTTAGATCGATGCCCTCGGTGAAGCCGGTGCGCTGATAGAGCGCCCGGGCCCGGGTGTTGGCGGCGGTAACGCCGAGGGCACAGATGTCAGAGTCGGCGAGCAGCTCACGGGACATGCGGCGGGTCAGGGCGGCACCATAGCCACGGCTTTGCCGGTTCGGCATGACCGCTATCGCGACCAGGTAACCCACGCCGTTGGCACTGCGGTCGGCGCCCACCGCGACCAGCTCGCCGTCTTCGTAGATGCCGAACCAGCGTTTGATGTCGTCGTTGCCTGGACGGTTGCGGGTCGCGGGGAAGGCCACGTCTAAGAGAGCGTCAATGGCGGCGTGCTCGCTAGGCGGCAGAAGCACGACACGATCGTCGGTTTCCGTGTGGGGGAGCGCCTGGCGGGTCCACAGCACCGACCAATACTCGTGCCGTGCGATGTCGAACGAGCTAAAAGCCGCGATATCCACCCGTGGCACCTCGATCAGGGTGCCCGGCCCGATCTCTCCGGCCTCGGCTAACCGTTTGCACAGGGCGATCACCGCCGCAGGGTCGCCAATTCCGCAGACGCGGCGGTCGGTCTTCCAGACCACGGCGTGCTCTTCGGCGTACCCCCAAAGGTGTTTGGTGGCCCGGAGGCGCGCGAACGGGTGGTTTTGCGCGGCTTTGAGCACCGCTTCCCGTCCGGACAGAGAAGATGGCAATGGCACAAGGGCAAGGTATCGTCTGCCTGATGCAACCCGATGGCCTTTTCGATCTGACGCCCTCAGCTGGCGGGGCATCGGGTTTTGGCGCACCTGCCACGGACGCGCCGCTGGCCGTCCGGATGCGGCCGCGGTTCCTCGAAGAACTCGTTGGGCAGGACCACCTGCTCGCGCAGGGTGCGCCCTTGCGCCGCATCGTCGCCGGCGGGGCACCGATGTCGGTCATCCTTTGGGGTCCGCCAGGGTCGGGCAAAACCACCATCGCGCATCTCGTTGCCGCCTCAGGTGAGCGGCATTTTGTCGCTATGTCCGCCTTGACCGCCGGGGTGAAGGATGTGCGCGAGGTGATTGATACGGCGCGCAGGCGGCGCCGGGGCACCGGCACGCACACCGTCCTGTTTATCGACGAGGTGCACCGCTTCACCAAGACCCAGCAGGATTCGCTGCTGGCCGCCGTCGAAGACGGCACGGTCACGTTGCTGGCCGCCACGACGGAAAATCCTTACTTCTCGGTTATTTCGCCGTTGCTGTCGCGCTGTTTGCTGCTGACGCTGCGGCCGCTCGACGACGACGACGTGCGCATGCTGATCCGGCGCGCGGTCGCTGAGGAACGCGGGCTCGGCGGCGAGATCACGCTAGCGTCCGAAGCCGAGGATCACCTGGTTCGCCTGGCTTCCGGAGACGTCCGCAAAGCGCTGACCGCGCTGGAGGCGGCCGCGGGCGCGGCGATCGCCGCGGGGCAGAAGGAAATCGAGCTCGGCACCGCCGAACGCGCCGTGGACACGGCGGCCGTTCGCTACGACCGTGACGGCGACGAGCACTACGACGTCATCAGCGCTTTCATCAAGAGCATGCGCGGGTCCGATGTGGACGCCGCGCTGCATTACCTCGCCCGCATGCTGGTCGCCGGCGAGGATCCCCGTTTCATCGCCCGCCGTTTGGTCATCTTCGCTAGCGAAGACATCGGCCTGGCTGACAGCACCGCACTGACGACGGCCATTAACGCGGCCCAAGCGGTGCAATTGATTGGCCTGCCCGAGGCGCAGCTGAACCTCTCGCACGCCGTCATTCACCTGGCTACCGCGCCTAAGTCCAACGCGGCCACCACAGCGATATCCAAAGCTCTCGAAGACGTGCGGGCCGGCAAAGCCGGTGCCGTTCCGTCGCACCTGCGCGACGCGCACTACAAGGGTGCGGCAAACCTGGGACATGGCGCGGGATACCGCTATCCGCATGACGACCCGCGCGGTGTGGTGACACAGCAGTACGCGCCCGCGGAACTGACCGGAGTCGAGTATTACTCCCCCTCGATGCATGGGGCCGAGCGGCTGATCGCCGAGCGGCTCCCTAAACTTCGGCAGGTCCTCCGGGCAAACGAAGGGACTAACAAGGCATGAGCCGCGGCCGTGACCGTGACGATGACGACCTGCCGAGGGAAGAGACCGGCTGGCTCGACGATCTACGCAGCGCCAAGAAGTCCGAAGACAGGGTGCCGGGACGCGCCAAGGGCGGCGGCACCGATCGCTGGTCCAAGCTCAGCGCGCTAAGCGGCGACGACGACCCGCCACCCCCACCGCGTGACCCCGGCCCACGTGAGCCGCGACGCGAAGAGCCCCGGCGCGAAGACAGCCGCCGTGATGAACCCCGTCGCGACGAGCCCCGCCGCGGCGAGGATGGCCCTGGCCGCCGCCGGGCGGCTGAGATCGCCAACAGCATGATCGGCCGGCGTGCCCGCGATGACGAGGACACGAGCCGCAGCCCGAGCAGTTTGATTGGGCGGCGAGCGGCCGAAAGGGACCGCGATCGGGACCGCACGTTCACCGAGCCTCCGGCACGGGAACCCGAGGGCAGGCGCCGCCGCGGCGAGGACACCGAACGGCCCACCCGTGGCCGCCGGGCCGCACCCGAGGAAGAGCCCACGTTCCCGCGCGAGGACACGACCTTCCCGCGCCGGAGCGGCGATGACCGCCGTGACACCGGCAGCGGCCGCCGTGCCCGTCCCGAACCCTTCGAGCCACCGCGCACCGATCCCGTCCCTGGCGCCCCGTTGCGCCGCCGCGAGAGCGAGCCTCCGGCCGGTGGCCTGCCACCCGCCGCGAGCACGAGCCCGTTTAGTCCCGAGGGGCGCCGGGCGCGGTCGATGTTCGCCGGTGGTGGCACCGAGACCCCCGTGTCGCCAGCTCCGCCGTCGCGGGTGCCAAGCGCGCCGTTCTCACCCGCCGCACCACCGCCGGTAAGCCCAGCTGTGCCACCCGTTCGCCGGGCGCCGGTTGAGCCGATCCTGGCCCCACCGGTCACGCCGCCGCCCATTGCCCCGCGTCCGCCGATGCCAGACGACGGCACAGGCCCGCGTGCCCGTGGTGGCCTTGCCGCCGGTGTCGAAGCGATCCGCGGCGCGCGTTCCGAAGTGCGCCGGCAGCTGCGTGAGCAGCAGCGGCTGCGCATGTGGACGCTGATCACCCTGGTCGTCGCGATCGTTGGGGCGCTGCCGTTCTACTTCGTGCTCCAGGCGGCCACCCGTGACCCGGTGATCACGTCACTGGACGCCTTGCCCGTGCCATCGTGGGCGGCGGTGTCCAAAGAGGACATCATCACCGGCAGCCGCTGGTGCCTCATGGACTGCCGTCTGCGGGAACGCAAGACGAAATCGGCGCAGTCGATCGAGGAGACCGAGAAGGCGTACAAGGACGCGCTCGTCGCCGCTGGCTGGACGCAGATGACCGATGTGCCCACGTGCGAGGTCGTCGACGGTTACGCCCACACGTGCTGGCGCCGCGATGAGTTCACATTGGACTTGACGGTCAGCCCGCCTGACTGTGAGGACAAGCTGCACGGGCGGCCGACCATCGCGCCAACGGCCTCGTCTGATCCGTCAGCCGAACCGTCGGCCGGAGTGCCGGCTTCGGCGAGCGCCGGGCCGCCGCCCAGCGACTGCTCCGGATCCGTTGTCAGCATTAAGGTTTTCAACGCGATCGTGGACGAGCGCCTGCGTGACCAGCCGGCGCCAACGGTCGACCCGAACCTCAACGACGAAGACTTGCAGACGACGAGCCCAACCCCGACACCGTGACGCAGATACCCCAGGCGGTAGGGTTTTCCCATGTCCTTGTCTGGAGGCGAAATCGCGGGGCTGATCGCGGCCGGCGCGTTCCTGATGCTTGTCGTTGTGCTCGCCGTGCCCATCTTGCGGCTGAGGCACACGGTTGACCAGGCGACTGAGGCGCTGAAACAGGTCAATGAGCGTACGGGTCCGATGCTCGACAACGTGAACCTGACCGTCGACAACGTGAACACGGCGCTCGGCCAGTTCCAGACCTCGCTCGATGGTGTCAACGTGCAGCTGGCCCGGGTCGATGTGATGACCCAGCACGTCAGCGCGGCCACCGCCAATGTGGCCAACCTTGTCAATGTGGCGACCAGTGCGGCCGCCAACCCGCTGGTGAAAGCGGCCGCGTTCACCTATGGCGTGCGCAAAGCGACGAACAAGCGCAAGGCAGCCGACGAGGACCAGGCCGTCCGCGACGAGCTGCGCGCACGCAAGCGCACGCGAAGGGGCTAAGTCATGATCCGGCGTTTGCTGTGGCTCGGAGCGGGAATCGGCATCGGTGTGATGGTGGTGCGCTTCGTGTCCAAGAAGCTCAGTCCCACGGGCCTGGCCACGACCGCTGGTGAGACGATTGGCGCGGCGGCTGGTTCGGTGCGCGGATTGTTCGACGACATCGCTGAGGCCACGGCCGACCGCGAATACGAGATCCGAAGCGCGTTCGCCGAGGGGCTGGCCCTGGATACCCCGGATTTGCCGTGGGCACATGGGGTCGGCGAGAGATTTGGGAAGTTCAAGCAGCAATTAGAGGGTGAATAGCAAGCGATGAGGACAGCGGAAGTAAAGCGGCGGTTCCTGGCGCACTTCGAAGCTAACGGCCACACGGTCGTGCCGAGCGCCCCCTTGCCCGCTATCGATGACCCGAACTTGCTGTTCATCAACGCTGGCATGGTGCAGTTCGTGCCCTACTTCCTGGGCCAGCAGGCGCCGCCGTTCAAGCGGGCCGCCAGCGTGCAGAAGTGCATCCGTACCCCGGATATCGACGAGGTCGGCAAGACGAGCCGTCACGGCACCTTCTTCCAGATGAACGGCAACTTCTCCTTCGGCGACTACTTCAAGGAGCTGGCGATCCCGCTGGCCTGGGAGCTGTCGGTCAAGCCGGTCAGCGAAGGTGGCTATGGCCTCGACCCGGAACGAATCTGGGCGACGGTCTACCTCGACGACGACGAGTCGATTGAGATCTGGAAGAAGACCGGCATGCCCGCTGAGCGCATCGTGCGCCGCGGCAAGAAGGACAACTACTGGTCGATGGGCATCCCTGGCCCGGCCGGCCCGTGCTCGGAGATCTACTACGACCGCGGCGCCGAATACGGCAAGGAGGGCGGGCCAGAAGTCGACGAGGATCGTTACCTCGAATTCTGGAACAACGTCTTCATGCAGTACGAGATCACCAACGTGCGGTCGAAAGAAGAGTTCGACGTCGTCGGTGAGCTGCCCGCCAAGAACATCGACACCGGCATGGGTCTGGAACGCATGGCGTCGATCCTGCAGGGCGTCGACAACATGTATGAGATCGACGAGATCCGCCCCCTGATCGACCGTGCCTGTGAACTGACCGGCAAGCGTTACGGCCAGGCTGTGTCCAAAGTGGCCAGTGAGTCGCACCCCGACGATGTGCGGTTGCGTGTTGTCGCTGACCACGTGCGCACGTCACTGATGCTCATCGGGGATGGGGTCACGCCGTCCAACGAGGGCCGCGGTTATGTGCTGCGCCGCATCATGCGCCGGGCTATCCGTGCGATGCGCCTGCTCGGTTACGAGGACCCGGCGCTGCCGCAGCTGCTCCCGGTGGCGCGCGACAGCATGGCACCGTCGTATCCGGAGCTCGCTGAGGAGTTCGACCGCATCAGCTCTTACGCCTATGCCGAGGAGGAGGCGTTCCGCGCCACGCTGCGCGCGGGAACCACCATTTTGGACACGGCTATCGCCGACACCAAGAAAGCCGGCGCGGCAACATTAAAAGGCGACCAGGCGTTCCAGCTGCACGACACCTATGGCTTCCCGATCGACCTCACCCTGGAGATCGCCGCGGAGCAGGGCCTAAACGTGGACACCGAAGGCTTCCGGCGCCTGATGGCCGAGCAGCGGACCCGTGCCAAGAAGGACGCCGCGGCCCGCAAGAGCGGTCACGCCGACCTGTCGGCCTACCGCGGCTCTCTGGAGCTCGGGGGAGCGGTCGAGTTCACTGGCTACACCGAGATCACGCGTGAGTCGCGGGTGCGTTCGCTCATCGGCACGACCGGGGCGATCGAAGCCGCTGGCGAGGGACAGATCGTCGAGCTGGTGCTTGACGCGACACCGTTCTACGCCGAAGGCGGCGGCCAGCAGCCCGACCTGGGCATCATCACGGTCGGCGGCGGCCGCGCCCAGGTGCTCGACGTGCAACAGCCGGTGCCAGGACTGATCGTCCACAAAGTACAGATCCTCAGCGGTGAAGTGCGCGCGGGCGAGACAGGTTTCGCTGAGATCGACGTGGACCGGCGTAAGGCCATCTCCCGGGCGCACACGGCGACCCACCTCGTGCACCAGACGATGCGTAACTTCCTCGGCGAGTCAGCGACCCAGGCCGGATCGCTGAACGCGCCTGGCCGGCTGCGGTTTGACTTCAACACCCCGCAGGCCGTCCCGGCTGCTGTGCTGCACGATGTCGAGCAGCAGATCAACGAGGTGCTCATGCAGGACCTCGAGGTGCGCGCGTTCGTCACGTCGCAGGCTGAAGCGCGGGCGATGGGTGCGATGGCGTTGTTCGGCGAGAAGTATGGCGATCAGGTGCGCGTCGTCGAGGTCGGCGACTACGCCCGTGAGCTGTGCGGCGGAACGCACACCGCCAGAAGCGGTCACCTGGGCCTGGTGAAGATTCTGTCCGAGGCGTCGATCGGTTCTGGCGTACGACGGGTCGAAGCGCTCGTGGGCATGGACGCCTTCCGGCACCTGGCCAAGGAGCACCTGCTGGTGTCGCGGCTGGCTGAGCTTTACCGCGTGCCTAACGACCAGGTCGCCGACCGGGTGGAGCAGACCGTGGCACAGCTGCGCGACGCCGAACGTGAGCTGGAGAAGTTGCGCGCGCAGCTCGTCCTCGGTGGCGCGGCCGCGCTGGCAGCCGAAGCCAAGGACATCCGGGGCGTGGCTTACGTGGGCACGGAAGCTCCCGAGGGCGCTGCCGTCAACGATGTGCGCACGCTGGCTCAGGAGATCCGGGGCAAGATCAACGGTCCTGCGGTCGTCGCTGTGGCGTCGCGTGCGAACGGGAAGTCAAGCCTGATCGTCGCCATCAACCCGGCGGCGAAGAGTAAGGGAATTTCCGCGGCTGACCTGGTCAAGGGCGCCTTGTCGGGCCGGGGCGGCGGCAACGCCGATCTGGCGCAGGGCGGCGGTTTGCCAGCCGAGGAAGCACCGAAGCTACTGGCATCGGTGGAGCGGGCGCTCGGCGACCTCTAATGCGGGGTGTCAGACTGGGCGTCGACGTTGGCCAGGTCCGGATCGGGGTCGCGAAAAGCGATCCCGATGGGATTCTGGCTACTCCGATAAAAACCATAAAACGCGACAATTCGGACACCCTGGCGGTCCCAGCCGATATGGTCGAGCTGGCCCAGTTGGTTGATGAGCATGAAAGTGTGGAAGTCGTGCTTGGATTGCCGATTGACCTGGCAGGTCGTGTTGGACCGGCGGCGATCCACGTTCGGGCATATGCGGACAAGCTCGCCCAAGTCATCGCGCCAGTGCCGGTCGTGCTGACTGACGAGAGGATGTCAACTGTCGCGGCGACCCGTAGGCTCTCGGATCGGGGCGTGAAAGGGAGACGCCAGCGTGCGGTCGTCGACCAGGCGGCCGCTGTGGAGATCCTGCAGAGTTGGCTCGACGCGCAGCGGAGGCAAGGATGATGATCGATGACCTGGACTTCGCGTTTGATGAGCACGATGACCGGGGGCGGCACAGGCGAGGCCGTGCGCCACAGCGAAGCAGCAAGAAAAAGAAGAAAAAGAAAAAGGGCCGTTCCGTGTTCGCCCTTTTGCTCACCTTCCTGCTCCTAGGAGGGCTCGGGCTCGGCGGATACATCGGCTACAAGGAGTTCACCGAGCGGTTCACGACACCTGACTATGCGGGCCAGGGTCTGGAAGAAACGGCTCAGGTAGAGATCAAGACCGGCGCGACGCAGGCCGATATCGCCAACGCCTTGCACAAGGCAGACATCATCAAGAGCCCCAAGGCTTTTGTTGAGGCGGGCCTGCGCAACGAAGACGCGCTGAAGATCCAGCCGGGGTTCTACAAGCTCCGCAAGCAGATGAGCGGCGACGCGGCGGTTACCGCCCTGCTCGACCCGAAGAACCGTGTGGTCAACGGGGTCACCATTCAAGAGGGCCTGATCACGCTCGAGATCTTCGCGTTGCTCTCCAAAGAGCTGAACATCCCGGTCGAAGACTTTAAGAAGGCAGCCGAGGACCCGGTGAAACTCGGTGTCCCCGAGTGGTGGTTCACGCGCAAGGACGGCAAGCCCGTCACCAAGTCCATCGAGGGTTTCCTTTTCCCCGCGACATATGAGTTCGCGCCGAAGGAAACCGCCGAAAGCGCGCTCAAGAAGATGGTCAACAAGTTCAACACTGTCGTCGGCCAGCTGAAGTTCGCTGACCGCGCGCAGAACGAGCGCAAGATCTCGCCGTTGGAGGCGCTGATCACCGCGTCGATTGTCGAAGCCGAGGTCAACAAGGCCGACGACATGCCCAAGACCTCGCGGGCCATCTACAACCGGGTCTACAACAACGACTTGTGGCAGCGCGGCATGGAAGTCGACGCGGCGTTCAACTACAAGTTCAAGCTGGACGGCAAGGACCCCAAGCACTCCAACGAGTTGCTGCGCAGCGAGCTCAACAACGCCAGCAACCCGTACAACACGTACCGCAATAAGGGCCTGACGCCGACGCCGATCGGCAACCCGGGAGAGAACGCGCTCAAGGCGGCCATCGATCCGGCCGTGGGCAAGTTCATCTACTGGGTGGCAGTCGACCAGCAGGGCACCACGCTGTTCGCGGAGACCGACTCGCAGCACTGCGCCAACATCAACATCGGCATCAAGAACGGCTTCCTCGCGAGCAGTGCTCGGTGCTAATGCTCAAACGGGCGGCGGTGCTCGGCAAACCTGTCGGGCACTCGCTGTCGCCCGTGCTGCATAACGCTGGCTACGCCGCGGCTGGGCTGTTCGACTGGGCGCCCTATGAGGCGATCGAGGTCGATGAGCCGGCGCTGGCAGGTTTCGTCGAAGGGCTCGGCCCTGAGTGGGCCGGGCTCTCGCTCACCATGCCGCTCAAGGAAGTCGCGCTGACCGTGGCGACCTCCGTCAGCGACATCGCCACCGCCGTCGGCGCGGCCAACACTTTGGCCCGTCGTGACGGTGGCTGGTTCGCTGACAACACCGACGTGCCAGGCATGGTCGAGGCCTTGCGCACCCACGGGGGCGTGGAAAAACCTTCCTCCATCGCCGTGCTCGGGGGAGGGGGCACCGCTAGGGCCGCCCTTGGTGCCGCATCTTTATTGGGTACTCGCAAAGTCGTCCTGTTCGCCCGAAGGCCCGAGGCGGCCGCCGAGCTGAACCCGGTCGCCGAAGCACTTGGCCTGAGCCTGTCGCTGCAAACCTGGCCCGGCCTGGCGCGGTGCACGATGCATGACGTGGTCATTTCGACCGTGCCCAAGGGTGTTCTCGACACCGCGCCGCTGCCGTGGCGACCGTCCACTGTGGTCTTTGACGTCGTCTACGACCCGTGGCCCACGCCGTTCGCCGCTGGGGCACAGGACGCCGGCTGCCGCATCGTGTCCGGATTGGACCTCCTGCACGCACAGGCCCTCGGCCAGTTCGAGCTTTTCACGGGCGTCAAAGCCCCCGCGGCCGAGATGCGCGCCGCGCTAGATGCCGCTGTCGCCACTCGCTAACCGCGCCGGCTGAGCAGATCAGACAGTTTGACGGGAGTCAGGCCCTTCTTGGCTAGACCCTCAAGGATCGGGCCCAGGGCTTCATCGGTGTACTGAGCGTTGGCCTCGGTAACGTGCAAAATGATGATCGAGCCGGCCTTCACCTGACTCAGGACCGCGTCGACGATCGGCCGGGAAGCGGTCGCGAACGGGTCGCCCGAGATGACATCGCCATCCACGACAGTCACGCCCAGCGGGGCGAGCGCGGTTAACGCGGCCGTGTCGTGGCACAGCCCGGGAAAGCGGAAGTAGCGGGTCTGGTTACCGCCAAATTCACTGAGCACCTCAAACGTCTTCGCCGCGTCACTAGTCAGTTCCGTGCGCGGCAACTGCGGCAGCGAGTAGCAGTTCGGCGTATAGGCCGAGTGCTTGTAGGTGTGATTGGCGATCTCGAATCGGTTCTCGGCGGCAATGCGGCGCGTGTGCTCGGGATACCGCTTGGCCCATAGGCCGGTGATGAAGAACGTGGCCGGGATCTGCCGCTCCTGCAACATGTCCAGGATCTTCACGTTGACGAACGAGGCGCTGGTGTTCTTCAGCATCACCTCGGTCATGTCAGCGTCAAACGTGAGCGCCACGACTTGACGCTCCCGTGAGCCGTGGCTGACGACCGGCGGGTTGTGGCCGACCGTTGTCGCCCCCGCAACGGAAACCGCCGCCTCAGAAGGCGACGGTTTGGCTTTCGGCGATCGCTCGGCGGCGACCGGCGTTAACGACGGTGCCGGCTCGGGCGGCATGGTGTTGCAGCCAGTCAGGAAAACGGCACCAAGGCATAGCGAGATGATCCCCCGTAGACGCACCGGCACATCTTGGCAGAGCGTCGCTGTGGCGTGGGGGCCGGCGGGGGAGTCTCACGTCGTGGGCATGAAAGACTGGTCGGGTGTTGCGTTGGTTGACAGCAGGGGAATCCCACGGGCCGGCATTGGTGGCGGTCCTCGATGGGATCCCGGCTGGCGTGGAAGTGACTTCAGCCCAGATCGGCCGGGAGCTCGCGCGGCGGCGGCTCGGCTATGGCCGGGGTGCGCGGATGGCGTTTGAGCAGGACGTCGTGACGATCATCGGCGGCGTACGCCATGGGGTCACGCTCGGCAGCCCGGTCGCCATCGAGGTGGGCAACTCGGAGTGGCCGAAGTGGGAAACCGTCATGGCGGCTGACCCGGTCGACCCCGAGCTGCTGGCGAAGCAGGCCCGCAACGCTCCACTGACGCGTCCCCGCCCGGGCCACGCCGACCTCGCCGGCATGCAGAAGTATGGCCACACCGACGCCAGGCCGATCCTCGAGCGCGCTAGCGCGCGGGAGACAGCGGCCCGTGTCGCGGTTGGCACCGTGGCGAAAGCGTTGCTAAAGCAGGCCCTGGGCATCGAGATCGTGTCACACGTGGTCGAGCTCGGCTCGGTCGCGGCCAAGCCCGGTTTGGTCGCCCGCCCCGAAGACGAAGAGCGTATCGACGCCGATCCCTTGCGCTGTCTCGACCCGGAAGCGAGCGCCCGCATGGTCGCCGAGGTCGACGCCGCCAAGAAGGACGCCGACACCCTAGGCGGCATCGTGGAGGTGCTCGCCTACGGCGTGCCGCCGGGCCTAGGCAGCCACACCCAGTGGGACCGCAAGCTCGACGCCCGCATCGCCACCGCGCTCATGTCCATTCAGGCCATCAAAGGTGTCGAAATCGGCGACGCGTTCACCCAAGCGCGCTCCCGCGGCTCGGTCGCCCACGACGAGATCGTGCCTACGGCAACGGGCGTCAAGCGCGTGACGGACCGCGCGGGGGGCCTGGAAGGCGGGATCACGAGCGGCGAGCCACTGCGCGTGCGTGCCGCTATGAAGCCCATCTCGTCGCTGAACCGCGCACTGTCCACTGTGGACATCACGACCGGCGAGGCGGCGACCGCGATCAACCAGCGTTCCGATGTCTGTGCCGTTCCGGCCGCCGCGATCGTCGCCGAAGCCATGCTGGCACTGGTGCTCGCCGAAGCCGCGACAGAGAAGTTCGGCGGGGACTCCGTCGCCGAGATCAAGCGAAACCTTCAGGGGTACCTAGAGAACCTGGTGATCTCATGAAGCCCATCGCCGTGCTCGTTGGCCCGCCAGGGGCTGGCAAGACCACCGTCGGCACCCTGCTCGCCGAGTCCAGGGGAGTGTCCTTTCGCGACACCGACGCCGATATCGAGCAAGGCGTGGGCAAGCCGATTCCGGAGATCTTCGTCGACGAAGGTGAAGAGCACTTCCGCGCGCTCGAACGAGCCGCGGTCCGCAACGCACTGTCCACTCACGACGGTGTGCTCGCCCTTGGCGGCGGCGCGATCCTCGCCCCAGAGACCCGCCAACTCCTGGGCGGGCACACGGTCGTCTTCCTCAAGGTCGACCTCAGTGAGGCTGTCAGCCGGGTCGGGCTCGACCACGGCCGCCCGCTGCTGATGGTCAACCCCCGCGCGACATTGCGCTACTTGATGGAGCAGCGCCGTCCGCTCTACGAGGAGGTCTCCACCTATACGGTCGACACCTCAGGCCGCGCTCCCGAAGACGTCGTCGCCGACATCACCAAGGCCCTCGCATGACGACACCGCTATCGCCTGAAGAACCCGTGCACCACGCTCATTCGGCGACCCCGGGTCTTCCCACCGCGACTGAGCAAGCCGCTTCGGAGCCTTCCGTTTCCGTGGCTGCCCCAAGCGAACCCGCCGCTTCGGAGCCCGCGGCGAGTGAGCTTGCCGCCGCCTCCGAAGGCGCCGGCGACCTCGCGGCCCACGAGCGCGCCTTCATCGCCGCGACATCCCCGGCCGCTTTAGCAACGCCGGCGGGCCAAGCACCTGGCGCGCACCATCACGCGGCACACGGCCACGAAGGCGAGCCCAGCGAGGGCGCGGTGGGGCATAGTCACGGGCTGCACGAGGCGCACGCTCACGAAGCGCACCACCATCACACGGTGGTTCGCGTGGGCGGGGCGCAGGCCTATGACGTCATCATCGGCGAGCACATCAGCCACCACTTGCCGTCGCTTGTCCAGGGGGCGACGCGGGCGGCGGTGCTGTTTACCGCTTCGGTCAACCACGACGCCTCGCACGCGGTGCATGAGCTGATCGGTGCGGGGATTGAAGTCACCCCGATCACGATCCCGGACGCCGAAGCCGGAAAGTCGGTCGAGGTCGCCGCCCGGTGCTGGGATACGTTGGCGGCCAACGGGTTCACCCGCTCCGATGTGGTCATTGGCGTGGGCGGGGGAGCACTGACCGACCTCGCCGGATTCGTGGCGTCCACATGGCTGCGTGGCGTGCGCTGGGTGCCGGTGGCGACAAGTGTTAACGGGATGGTTGACGCAGCGGTAGGCGGCAAGACCGGCATCAACATCGCGGCGGGCAAAAACCTTGTGGGCGCGTTCTATCCGCCCGTGGGCGTCCTGTGCGAGCTGACCGCGCTCAAGACATTGCCTATCGCGCAACGCAATGCCGGGCTGGCCGAGGTCGTCAAGTGTGGCTTCATCGCCGACCCGGTCATCCTCGAGCTGATGTCCAAACCGGACAGTCTGCCGGAACTCATCGAGCGTTCCGTGCGCGTCAAAGCCGAAGTGGTCGCGGAGGATCTCAAGGAAAGTGGCCGCCGCGAGATTCTGAACTACGGCCACACGCTCGGGCACGCGATCGAAAACGTGGAGAACTACACGTGGTCGCACGGTCAGGCGATCAGCGTCGGGCTTGTTTACGCGGCGATCCTCGGCAAACTGACGGGCCGCCCCGACTTCGTGGACCAGACCCGTGAGCACCTGTCCGCGCTGGGACTGCCCGTGAGCTATGACGGAGACTGGGCCGCGTTGCGTGCCGCGATGTCCATCGACAAGAAGGCGCGGGGCAACGCACTGCGTTTCGTGCTCCTGGACGACCTGGCAAAGCCGGTCACCGTGCCGGTCCAAGACGAATCTTTGCTACAGAGGGCATATGAAGGTCTACGTTCTTAACGGGGTGAACCTGGGCCGGCTGGGCACCAGGCAAACCGATATCTACGGCGTCACGACCTACGAGGCGCTCGCGGAGATGTGCGCCGGCGCGGGCAAGGAGCTCGGGCTGGACGTCGAGGTGCGCCAAACGGACAGTGAAGCCGAACTCGTGGGCTGGCTGCACCAGGCGGCCGACGAACGCGCGCCGGTCGTGCTAAATCCCGCAGCGTGGTCGCACTATTCGATCGCGGTCCGCGACGCGTGCGCCATGCTCAACGCTCCGCTGATCGAGGTGCACCTGTCCAACATCCACGCCCGTGAGGAGTTCCGGCATCATTCGGTGGTTTCAGCCGTGGCGTCCGGGGTGATTTGTGGTCTTGGCGTGGATGGCTACCGTCTCGCGCTGTTGCACCTCGCACAACGCTAGACTGGTGCCCGTTTGTTCATTGAATACCTAACCAGGAGATTTGGCAGTGGCCTCCACTAACGACCTCAAGAACGGCATGGTGCTCAACCTCGATAACCAGTTGTGGTCGGTGGTCGAGTTCCAGCACGTGAAGCCGGGCAAGGGCCCAGCCTTCGTGCGCACCACGCTGAAGCAGATCCCTTCGGGCAAGGTGGTCGACAAGACGTTCAACGCGGGCACCAAGGTGGAGACCGCCAACGTCGACAAGCGCACGATGCAATACCTCTACAAGGACGGCGAAGACTTCGTCTTCATGGACCTCGACACCTACGACCAGATCCACGTCGGTGCCGGTGTCATGGGCGACAACGAGAATTACCTGCTGCCCGAGGCTGAGGTGATTGTCGCCACTCACGAGGGCGTCGTCCTCTACGTTGAGCTTCCGACCAGCGTCATGGTCGAGGTCACCTACACCGAGCCGGGCCTTCAGGGCGACCGCTCGACCGGTGGCACCAAGCCGGCCACGATCGAGACCGGCGCGACTGTCCAGGTGCCGCTGTTCATCAGCACCGGCGAGAAGATCAAGGTCGACACCCGTGACGGCCGTTACCTCGGCCGCTCGTAATGCCAAAGGTCTTCGAATTACTGCGACCTGATCTTGGGCCGAAGGCATGGAGCTTGCGACATGCCTGAAGGACCTAAGACAAACATGCCGGCGCGCCGCAGGGCGCGTAAGCGGGCACTAGATGTGCTCTATGAAGCCGATCTTCGCGATCTGCCGGTGAGCCAGGTGCTCGACGCCTATGTCGAGCGCCTGGAACAGCCACGGCCGGAGCACTTGCCGTACACCATTTCGCTCGTGAAGGGTGTCGACGACAAGCTCGACCGGATCGACGAAGCCATCTCCACCTATGCCGAGGGCTGGACCATCGACCGGATGCCGATCGTGGACCGCAACCTCGCCCGCATAGCGGTCTATGAGCTGTTCTTCGTGGCCGAGATCGACGATCCCGTGGCCATCACGGAAGCCGTTGAGCTGGCGAAGGAACTGTCCACTGACGACTCGCCCCGATTCCTCAATGGACTGCTCGGAAGGATCGCCGACTACGCGCCTCGCGACTGACGGTAGGGTGCCTCCCTGTGCGCGGTGGACGGTCCACCGCGCCGTGGGGGAGGAACGAATTGAGTTACGGGGATCAGTCACAGCCGCCCGGTCAGGGGCAGCCGCAGGATCCGTTCGCGCAACAGGGTCCGTACCCGCCGCAAGGGCAGTATCCGCCGCAGGATCCTTATGCGGCACCGGTTCAGCCTGGATACCCACCGCAGGATCCATATGCGGCACCGGCTTCGCCCGCGCAGCCACCGGGTTACCCGCCGCAGGATCCTTATGCGGGGCAGGGGCAGCAGCTCCCGCCAACGGCGCAATATCCAGTGCAGGGGCAGTATCCACAGCAGCCGCCCTATGGCCAGCCGCAATACGGGCAGCCACAGTATGGGCAGCCAGCCGTCGCGCCAGCGGCGCCGGCCAAGAAAACAGGGCTGAAAATCGCCGTGATCGCCGGCGGTGTCGCGGTTCTGTGCCTGCTTGGCTGCGTGGCCTGGGGGGTCACGACTTACCTAAACCCGAAGGACGAAGAGCCGGTGGCGAAGGCGACAACGGCGACTCCGTCTCCGAAGCGCACCAGCCCGACGCCTAAGCCCAGCCTGACGAAGTCGCCGGAATGGGATCCGAAGGTCAAGGATTGTGTGAAGAACACCGGCACTGACGCCGACCCGAACCTGGTGCCGGCCACCTGCGGCCCAGGAACGTACAAGATCGTGGCCCGGGTGCCCAACACCACGGACCCTGGGTCGTGCAAGACCGGGCCGTTCGCGGCGAAGGAGCCCTACGACGCGACGTATTGGTACCGCTCGGGCAGCGGGATCTATCGCTATGTGCTCTGCCTGAAGAAGCAGTAAAGAAAAGTGGCCCCCAAGCGGGGGCCACTTTTCTTTAGTCAGCTAGCGAAGAACGCACGGGGGTCGGCCACAAGGACGTTGTGGTCGGCGAGACGCTCGATCAGCTCTGTTGGGGTGCAATCGTAGAAGACCGCCAGCGCTTGCAGGTCGACAGCGCGGATGGACAGGACGCGGCCGTTGTAGTCGCCGCGTTGCTGCTGGATCGCACGGGCGAAGCGGGCGACCGAAGCGAGGTCTTCGGCGGCGCCATCGTAAAGCTTCTCCAGATCCAGGACGATCTTGCTTGTTGGCTCGTGGCGGGGGGCAGGGCCATCGGGCAGAAGTTCGCCAACCGGTACGCGGTAGAAGTCAGCGAGCTCGGCGAGCCGGGACACGGTCACGGCACGGTCGCCGCGCTCGTAAGACCCGACAACGACGGCTTTCCAGCGCCCACCAGACTTTTCTTCAACACCTTGCAGCGAGAGGTTCTGCTGCTGGCGAATGGAGCGCAACCGGGCGCCTAGCGACTTCGCGTAATCAGAAGGCATTTTCTTCACTCCGGGGGTCGGCTCAGTGCAGCTGTGGTCACTACGCAGCGTGACGACCGTAACGGCGATGCACCCTCACGGTCAAGGGGCAAGTAGACCGATCGTGCCGAGGCACACTGGCTGATCGGGTAGGTGTAGCTTTGACCTCGACATCTTTTAAGGACCCGTCCCGTGAGGCGGGGAAGGAGTCTGCTTTGCCATACGCAAAAACCGTACTAACCGACGCTGACGTTCAGCGGGTGGTTGACCGGATTGCTCACCAGATTCTCGAAAAAACCCAGGGCGCCCAAGACGTCGTCCTGATGGGCATCGTGAGCCGGGGCGTTCCCCTGGCCCGGCGCCTGGCCGAGCGCATTAGCGCGTTCGAAGGGCTTTCCCTTCCAGTCGGTGCGCTCGACATCACTCTCTACCGCGACGACCTGCGCCAGCAGGCGGTCCGCAAAGTCGGGCATACCGAAGAGCCGCCGGGTGGCGTTGACGGGCGCCGCGTGATCCTCGTCGACGACGTTTTGTTCTCCGGCCGGACGATCCGGGCCGCCCTGGATGCGCTCAGTGATCTAGGCAGGCCGGGTGTGGTGCAGCTAGCGGTCCTCGTCGACCGGGGACACCGCCAGCTGCCGATTCGTGCCGACTACGTCGGAAAGAACATCCCCACCGCGCTGACCGAGAAGGTCCGCGTGAAGCTCGCCGAAATCGACGGCACCGACGAGGTCCAGCTGGAGGCAGCGTGAAGCATCTACTTTCAGCCGGCGACCTGACGGCGGCGGCCGCGACCGAAATCCTCGACATCGCGGCGGAAATGGCTGCGGTGCAAGGACGCGAAATCAAGAAGCTGCCGACCCTGCGCGGCCGGACTGTGGTGAACCTGTTTTATGAGGACTCCACGCGGACCCGGATTTCCTTCGAAGCGGCCGCGAAGAGACTGTCCGCCGATGTCATCAACTTCTCGGCCAAGGGCTCCAGTGTGGAGAAGGGCGAGAGCCTGAAGGACACGGCCTGGACGTTGCAGGCCATGGGCGCCGACGCGGTCGTGATTAGACACCCGGCCAGTGGCGCTCCCTACCGCCTGGCGAACTGGGTCAACGGCAGTGTGCTCAACGCTGGCGACGGAACGCATGAGCACCCGACACAGGCACTGCTCGACGCGTACACGATCCGCTCACGGATGGGACGCATCGATGGGCTGCGGGTGGCCATTGTCGGCGACGTGCTGCACAGCCGGGTCGCGCGATCCAACGCTTTGCTGCTGAAAACCCTTGGCGCCAAAGTAACCCTGGTCGGCCCGCCGACGCTCGTCCCGCAGGAACTGGGCGACGTTAGCTACGACCTCGATGCCCTCCTGCCGGACTCCGACGTCGTCATGATGCTGCGGGTCCAGAAGGAACGGATGCACAGCTCCTACCTCCCGAGCGCACGCGAATACTCGCGCCGTTACGGGCTCGATGGCGCGCGCCTGAGGCGCTTGCCGGAACACGCGATCGTCATGCACCCCGGGCCGATGAACCGGGGCATGGAGATCACGCCAGAGGTGGCCGACTCGCCCCGGTCCACCATCGTTGAGCAGGTCACCAATGGCGTTAGCGTGCGGATGGCATGCCTGTACTTGCTGCTCGGAGGAAAATAAGCATGAAGATCTATATCCGGGATGGCCTGATCGTCGACAAGGCAGCGGGAGCGCAGGTGGTCGACACCGACGGCCTCGTCGCGCTGCCGGGCCTCGTCGACCTGCACACCCACTTGCGGGAGCCGGGCCGCGAAGACGCCGAGACCGTCTTGACGGGATCGCGCGCGGCCGCCCTCGGTGGTTACACCGCCGTGTGCGCCATGGCCAACACCTCACCCGTGGCCGACACCGCGGGCGTGGTCGAGCAGGTGTACCGCCTGGGTCAAGAGGCTGGACTGGTTGACGTGCAACCGATCGGGGCCGTGACCGTCGGGCTGGCCGGTGAGCGCCTGGCCGAGTTGGGGGCGATGGCCGAAAGTGCCGCGCGGGTACGCGTTTTCTCCGACGATGGCTTCTGCGTTCACGATCCGCGGCTCATGCGCCGCGCCCTGGAATATGTCAAGGCTTTCAACGGTGTCATCGCCCAGCACGCCGAGGAGCCGCGCCTGACCGAGGGCGCACAGATGCACGAGGGCGATGTCTCGCAACGGCTCGGTCTAACTGGCTGGCCCGCTGTCGCTGAGGAAAGCATCATCGCCCGCGACGTTCTGCTCGCTGAACATGTCGGATCGCGGTTGCATGTCTGCCACGTGTCCACTGCGGGCAGCGTTGAGGTGATCCGGCAGGCGAAGGCGCGCGGCGTTCAGGTCACCGCTGAGGTGACCCCGCACCACTTGCTCCTGACACACGAGCTGGCGACCTCCTATGACCCGGTGTACAAGGTGAATCCGCCGCTGCGCACGGCCAGTGACGTCGAGGCGCTGCGCCAGGGTGTGCTCGACGGGACGATCGACATCATCGCCACCGACCACGCTCCACACACGAGCGAGGACAAGGAATGCGAGTGGGCCTACGCCCGCCCTGGGATGCTCGGCTTGGAAACCGCGCTGCCCATCGCGATCCACGTTTTCGGTGAGCAGTGGGACCTGATCTCGGAGCGCATGTCCTATGCCCCGGCGCGCATCGCGCAACTGTCCGGGCACGGGCACCCGCTCACGCCGGGAAACCCGGCCAATTTCACGCTCATCGACCCCACAGCGAAGTGGGCCGTCGACCCGCACGGGCTGGCGAGCCTAAGCCACAACACGCCTTACGCGGGGATGACCCTGCCAGGGCGGGTCGTCCACACCTACTTGCGTGGTGTGCAGACGGTCGAAAACGGGAAGGTGACGAAGTGACTGAGGCAATCCTTGTCCTTGAGGACGGGCGGACGTTCCGGGGGGAGGCATACGGCGCTGCCGGCGAAACGTTCGGCGAGGCCGTGTTCACCACCGGGATGACCGGTTACCAGGAGACACTGACCGACCCGTCGTATCACCGCCAGGTTGTCGTGCAGACGGCCCCGCACATTGGCAACACCGGCGTCAACGATGAGGACGATGAGTCGGGCCGCATCTGGGTCGCTGGCTATGTCGTGCGCGATCCGTCGCGTACCCCCTCGAATTGGCGCTCGAAACGCGGCCTGCAAGAGCGGCTCGAAGAAGAAGGTGTCGTTGGCATCTCGGGTATTGATACCCGCGCCTTGACGCGCCACTTGCGTGAGCGGGGCGCGATGCGGGTGGGAGTGTCCAGTGTGGACGCTGATCCGCAAGCGTTGCTGGCGCGCATTCTGGAGCAGCCGCTGATGGTTGGCGCCGATCTCAGCGCCGAAGTCACGACGCCGCAAACCTATGTGGTGCAAGCCGAAGGCGAGCACCGCTACACGGTCGCGGCCCTGGACCTTGGCATCAAGCGCAATGTGGCCAGGCGGCTTGCCAAGCGCGGTGTCACCACGCACATCATGCCGGCGACCTCAAGCCTCGAGGACCTTAAGAGCGTCAACCCGGACGCCATCTTCTTCTCGCCCGGACCGGGTGACCCCGCAACAGCCGATCACCCCGTGGTGCTCGCGCAAGCCGTGATGCGGCAACGGATTCCGCTGTTCGGCATCTGCTTCGGCAGCCAGATCCTGGGGCGTGCCCTGGGGTTCGGGACGTACAAGCTCGGCTACGGTCACCGGGGCATCAACCAGCCTGTGATGGACCGCGTCACCGGCAAAGTCGAAATCACCTCACACAACCACGGCTTCGCGGTGGACGCGCCGGAGAAGTCCGAAGGCGAGTTCGGCCGGGTCGAGGTCAGTCACGTTTGCCTGAACGACAACGTTGTCGAGGGTCTGCGGTGTTTGGACACTCCCGCGTTCACCGTGCAGTACCACCCCGAAGCGGCGGCCGGCCCGCACGATGCCGACTATCTGTTCGACCGGTTCGTTGAGTTGGTGGAAAATGCCTAAGCGCTCAGATCTCAAGCACATCCTCGTCATCGGCTCCGGCCCGATCGTCATCGGCCAAGCCTGCGAATTCGATTATTCGGGTACGCAAGCGTGCCGCGTCCTTCGCTCTGAAGGCATTCGCGTCAGCCTCGTGAACTCCAACCCGGCGACCATCATGACCGACCCGGAGTTCGCGGACGCCACCTACGTGGAACCGATCACGCCGGAGTTCGTGGAGAAGGTCATCGCGGCCGAACGCCCGGATGCCTTGCTGCCCACGCTCGGCGGGCAGACCGCCCTGAACACAGCGGTCGCGTTGTACGAGTCCGGCGTGCTGGACAAGTACAACGTCGAACTGATCGGGGCCAACATCGACGCCATCCGGCGCGGTGAGGACCGTCAGCTGTTCAAGGACATCGTCGCCAAGGCCGGGGGAGACACTCCGAGGTCGCGGGTGTGCCACAGCTACGACGAAGTCCTTGCCGCGGTCGAAGACCTCGGTCTGCCGGTCGTCATCCGGCCGTCGTTCACCATGGGCGGCTTGGGTTCCGGTATGGCGCACACGATGGAACAGCTGGAACTCATCGCCAACGCCGGGCTGTCCGCGTCACCGACCACCGAGGTGCTCATCGAGGAGAGCGTGCTCGGGTGGAAGGAATACGAGCTGGAGTTGATGCGCGACAAGCACGACAACGTCGTTGTCATCTGCTCCATCGAAAACATCGACCCGATGGGTGTCCACACGGGAGACTCGGTCACGGTCGCCCCGGCGATGACGCTGACGGACGTTGAGTACCAGGCGATGCGGGATCTGGGCATCGCGGTGCTGCGCGAAGTCGGTGTGGACACGGGCGGCTGCAACATCCAGTTCGCGATCCACCCGGCGACCGGCCGGATCGTGGTCATCGAGATGAACCCTCGCGTGTCGCGGTCCAGTGCGCTGGCCTCCAAGGCGACGGGCTTCCCGATCGCGAAGATCGCCGCCAAGCTCGCCATCGGCTACACCCTCGACGAGATCCCGAATGACATCACGCTCAAGACCCCGGCGGCTTTTGAGCCCTCGCTGGACTACGTGGTGGTGAAAATCCCGCGGTTCGCGTTCGAGAAGTTCCCGGGCGCTGACGCCGAACTCACCACCACGATGAAGTCGGTCGGCGAAGCCATGAGCCTCGGGCGTAACTTCTCCGAGGCGCTGAACAAAGCCATGCGCTCCATGGAGACGAAGGCGGCCGGCTTCTGGACCGTTGCGGACGCGGCACTTGCGCACCCGGTCGCGGCCGGCGATGACGGCACGTCGTTGCTTGAGGCGCTGAAGGTTCCGCACGACGCGCGGCTTTACACCGTGGAGCGCGCGCTGCGGGCGGGGCGTTCGGTCGCCGAGGTGTGCGAGGCGTCTGGGATGGACCCGTGGTTCGTGGACCAGATCGCCGGGCTGACCGAGCTGCGCGAGTCCATTATGGACGCTCGCGTGCTCGACGAAGCCTTGCTGCGCAAGGCGAAGCGGGCCGGCCTGTCCGACCGTCAGCTCGCCGCGCTGCGGCCGGAATTCGCCGGGGAAGACGGTGTGCGCACGTTGCGGCACCGGCTCGGGGTGCGGCCCGTCTACAAGACCGTCGACACCTGTGCCGCCGAGTTCTCGGCCGAAACGCCTTACTACTACTCGTCTTACGACGAGGAGACCGAGGTCCGGCCGTCAGACAAGCCGAAGGTGATCATCCTTGGTTCCGGGCCTAACCGCATCGGCCAGGGCATCGAGTTCGACTACTCCTGTGTGCACGCGGTCATGGCGTTGCGGGCGGCCGGTTACGAGACCGTGATGGTCAACTGCAACCCCGAGACTGTCTCGACCGACTACGACACGGCTGACCGGCTCTACTTCGAGCCGCTCACGTTCGAGGACGTATTCGAGGTCTACCACGCGGAGCACACCTCGGGTGTGGCCGCTGGCGGTCCCGGTGTGGTCGGCTGCATCGTTCAGCTCGGTGGGCAAACGCCACTCGGCCTGGCGCAGCGGCTCAAGAACGCCGGTGTCCCGATCGTTGGCACGTCACCGGAATCCATCCACCTCGCCGAGGAGCGGGGCGCGTTCGGCCGGGTTCTCGCCGCGGCGGGCCTTCGGGCGCCCGCGCACGGGACGGCGACGTCCTATGACGACGCCAAGAAGATCGCCGACGAGGTCGGGTACCCCGTCCTGGTGCGCCCGTCCTACGTCTTGGGTGGACGCGGCATGGAGATCGTCTACGACGACCCGACCCTGCGCTCCTACATCGAACGCGCGACCGACATCTCCCCGGAGCACCCGGTGCTCGTGGACCGGTTCCTTGACGACGCCATCGAAATCGACGTCGACGCGCTGTGCGACGCGACCGGCGAGGTCTACCTCGGCGGGGTCATGGAGCACATCGAGGAAGCGGGCATCCACAGTGGAGACTCGGCGTGCGCGTTGCCGCCGATCACCCTGGGCAACGCTCACCTGTCGAAGGTGCGCGAATACACCGAGGCGATCGCCCGTGGCGTTGGCGTGCGCGGTTTGCTGAACGTGCAGTACGCGCTGAAGGACGACGCGCTTTACGTGCTGGAGGCCAACCCGCGCGCTTCCCGGACCGTCCCGTTCGTGTCGAAGGCGACGGCTGTCCCGCTGGCGAAGGCGGCGGCCCGCATCGCTTTGGGCGCGACGATCGCCGAGCTGCGTGCCGAAGGCATGCTGCTGGCGACCTCAGACGGCGGCGTTATGCCCGAGGGCGCTCCGGTCGCGGTCAAGGAGGCGGTGCTGCCGTTCAAGCGGTTCCGCACCAAGGCCGGCCACGGCGTGGACACGCTACTGTCACCGGAGATGAAGTCGACCGGTGAAGTCATGGGCATCGACATGTCGTTTGGCTACTCGTTCGCCAAGTCGCAGACCGCCGCCTACGGTGGGCTGCCCGTCAGCGGGAAGATCTTCGTCTCCGTCGCGAACCGCGACAAGCGGGGCATGATCTTCCCGATCAAGCGGCTGGCCGACCTGGGCTTCGAGATCATCGCGACCGCTGGCACCGGCGAAGTGTTGCGGCGGCACGGGATTCCGTGCGAGATCGTGGGCAAGCACTACGAGCACGGCTCCAGCGACGCGGTGTCGCTCATCCATTCCGGTGCGGTGCAGATGGTCATCAACACGCCGCAGGGTTCGGGTGCGGCGGCACGCTCGGATGGCTACGAGATCCGTTCCGCCGCGGTCGCGGCCGACATCCCTTGCTGCACCACGGTTCCCGGCGCGGCGGCGGCCGTCATGGGCATCGAGGCGCTGATCCGGGGCGACATGACGGTCCGCCCGCTGCAGCAACTGCACGCCGCCCTGCGCCCGGAGCTCAGCAAGTGACGGTGTTTGAGAAGGCCGTGCGGCCCTGGCTGTTCCGCATCGGCAAAGGCGACGCGGAGACGGCACATGAGTGGACGCTGCACCGGCTGGCCCGGCTCGGCGCACCCGTGCGCAAGGCGCTGGCCAGCCTGTACAAAGTGGACAGACCGGTCCGGGTCTTCGGGGTGGACTTCCCGAACCCGGTCGGCCTGGCCGCCGGCATGGACAAGAACGGCATCGCGCTCAGCGCCTGGCCCGCGCTCGGGTTCGGCTTCGTGGAAGTGGGCACGGTCACCGCACACGCTCAGCCGGGCAACGAGAAACCGCGGGTTTTCCGCGACATCGGCAAGCAGGCCGTCATCAACCGGATGGGCTTCAACAACGCCGGTGCCGCCGCCCTCGCGAGCAAGCTGATGGAATTTCAGCGGACCGTCCCGTTAGGAATCTCCCTCGGCAAGTCGAAGATCACGCCACTGGACGAGGCGGTGGCCGACTACCGCGCGTCCTATGACCTGCTGGCGCCTTACGCGGACTACATCGCCATCAACGTCAGCTCGCCCAACACACCGGGCCTTCGCCAGCTGCAGGACAAGTCGCACCTGGAGGCGATCCTGCGCGAGTTGAAGGGCGACGTGCCGCTGCTGGTGAAGATCGCTCCTGATCTGACCGAAGCCGCGATCGCCGAAGCGCTTGAGGTGTCAATAGCCAACGGCGTCAAGGGAATCATCGCCACCAACACGACGATCGCCCATGACGGTCCACAAGGAGGACTGTCGGGCAAGCCGCTGACGCAACGCGCACGGGAGGTCGTTTCGTTCGTGCACAAGGAGTCGGGGCTGCCCGTGATCGGCGTCGGCGGGATCATGACGGCTGACGACGCGTCGCGGATGTTCGACGCCGGTGCTTCGCTGATCCAGCTCTACACCGGGTTCATCTATCACGGTCCCGCGCTGGTGAAGGAGTGCGTGCGTGGATATCGCTGAACTCGACCGCGCGCACGTGTGGCACCCCTATGGCCCGATGCCCGGAACGCTGACGCCCTACGTGGTCGAGTCCGCCTCAGGTGTGCGGCTGAAACTGCAGGACGGACGCGAACTGGTCGACGGCATGTCCAGCTGGTGGGCGGCGATCCACGGCTACCGTGTGCCCGAACTCGACCAGGCGGTCCAAAACCAGCTGGGCAAGATGGCACACGTCATGTTCGGCGGGCTCACCCACGAGCCGGCCGTCAAGCTCGCCAAGACTCTCGTGGACATCACGCCCGCCGGCCTGCAACACGTCTTCCTCGCCGACTCGGGCTCGGTCAGCGTCGAGGTCGCCATCAAGATGGCGCTGCAGTACTGGGCGTCCAAGGGACGGCCGGAAAAGCGGCGTCTCGCGACGTGGCGTGGCGGATACCACGGCGACACGTTCCACCCGATGAGCGTTTGCGACCCCGAAGGCGGCATGCACTCGCTGTGGGGAGACGTGCTGCCCCGTCAGCTTTTCGCCGGGCCGCCACCGGCCGTGTTCGAACAGTCCTACGTGGACGAACTCGAGCGGGCCATCGCCCTAAACGCTGACGAACTCGCGGCGGTCATCGTCGAACCGGTCGTGCAGGGAGCTGGCGGGATGCGGTTCCACGACCCGGGATATCTGCGGGTACTCCGGGAATTGTGCACCGCTCACGGAGTACCACTGATATTCGATGAGATCGCGACCGGTTTTGGGCGCACCGGTGAGCTCTTCGCCGCGGACCTGGCGGGGGTTACCCCCGACATCATGTGCCTGGGCAAGGCGCTGACGGGCGGTTACCTGACGCTCGCGGCGGCGCTGTGCACGAGTGAGATCGCCGATGGCATCTCGCGGGGACAGGTGCCGGTGCTGGCGCACGGGCCGACTTACATGGGCAATCCGCTCGCGTGCGCGGTCGCTCAGGCGTCGGTCGAACTGCTGCTGAGCAAACCCTGGCGAGATGACGTGAAACGGATCGAGGCGAGACTCCTAACCGGACTCGCTCCCGCGGCGGATCTGCCGGGGGTCAAAGACGTGCGGGTGCTCGGGGCGATCGGTGTCATCCAGCTCGACAGCCCCGTTGACGTCCCCGCGGTTACGGCGACCGCGGCCAAGCACGGTGTCTGGGTTAGACCGTTCCGCGATCTGGTTTACGCGATGCCGCCCTACGTTTGCACTGATGACGAAGTGGACTTGATTACTACAGCCATGGTGAGGAGTGTCCAATGACACCTTTTGGAGCCCGTCTCGTTGAGGCGATGGCCGATCGGGGGCAGTTGTGCGTCGGAGTGGACCCGCACGCTGAGCTGCTCGGTGCCTGGGGCTTGCCGGACAGCCCCCAAGGTGTGGCTGATTTTTGCCAAATTGTCGTGGATGCACTGGCCGACAGGGTGGCCGTGTTCAAACCGCAGTCCGCGTTTTTCGAGCGTTTCGGGGCTTTGGGAGTCCAGATTCTCGAGTCAACTATCCGACAGTTGAGGGAGGCCGGAGCTCTGGTTCTTCTCGACGCCAAACGCGGTGACATCGGCTCGACTGTCGCGGCTTACGCCGACGCGTATTTGAACCCATCCAGTCCCATCTATGTCGACGCGATCACGGCGAGCCCGTATCTCGGCGTCGGCTCACTCAGCCCGATGTTTGACTCGGCGCTCAGGTACGGCGGCGGAGTTTTCGTGCTCGCCTTAACGTCCAATAAGGAGGGTCCGTCGATCCAGCACGCGCGGGTCGAAGACGGCCGAACCGTCGGCCAGCACGTCTTGGACGAGATTTCCCTGCTAAATGAGGGTATGCAGCCGTTGGGAAGCTTCGGTGCCGTGGTCGGGGCGACGATTGGCGATACCGGACACGACCTGTCTCGCATGGGCGGACCGTTTCTCGTTCCGGGCCTGGGAGCACAGGGCGGGCGGCCCGATGATCTTCGCCGGATCTTCGGTGAGAACCTCTCGGCGGTCCTCCCGTCGTACTCCCGGGAGGTCCTCGGGGCGGGACCTTCGGCGTCGGCCCTGCAAGCGAAAGTATCGAAGATTATTGATGAGTTGAAGATCGTCCTAGGTTCGCCTAAGTGACTTAGAACACCTTGCTCACTGTTGTCGTGACCATTGCGTGACGTTGCCGAAACCGGCATTGACCGCTAGGTTTCCGGCTTGCCAGCGAATACCCGCTGGTGAAACCGAAGGACGAGGAGAACTGGTGCCGCTCCCGACACTGACCCCTGAGCAGCGCGCCGCCGCGCTTGAGAAGGCCGCGGAGGTCCGCAAGGCTCGCGCTGAGCTCAAGGAGCAGCTCAAGCAGGGGAAGACCACCCTGGCCAAGGTTCTGGACCGTGCCGAGTCGGATGACGTCGTCGGCAAGCTCAAGGTCTCGGCCGTGTTGCAGGCCCTTCCGGGCATCGGCAAGATCCGCGCCACGCAGATCATGGAGAAGCTGAAGATCGCTGACTCCCGCCGTTTGCGCGGCCTGGGCGACCAGCAGCGCAAGGCTCTGCTGGCCGAGTTCTCTGGCTAGGCCAGAAAAACCTTAGAAACCGAGAATCGCCGTGAACGCAGAGCGTTTGCGGCGATTTCTCGTTACAAATGCATGACCCCTCGCGAGCTCGCTGCAAGGATCGGGTAGAAATTGAGCATGGATCACTTCTCGCCGAACCGGCTGACCGTCCTCTCCGGCCCATCCGGAGTGGGAAAGGACGCGGTGATCGAAGTTGTCCGCAAACAAGCCCCGTGGATTTGGCTGTCCGTGTCAGTGACGACGCGGCGCAAACGCGACTACGAAGTCGATGGCAAGCACTACCACTTCGCCACCCGCACCGAGTTTGAGCGCTACATCCAGGAAGATTCCCTCCTGGAGTGGGCTGAATTCGCTGGGAACCTCTACGGAACGCCGCGTGGGCCGGTGGAAGTCCGCCTGCGCGAAGGAATCCCCACCTTGCTGAAGATCGACCTTCAGGGCGCGCGCCAGGTGCGTAAGGCGATGCCTGAAGCTCAGCTCGTCTTCCTCGCCCCGCCGTCGCGCGAAGAGTTGCGCCGCCGCCTCACCGGCCGGGGGACCGAGGATCCGGACACGATCCGCCGCCGTCTCGAGCACGCCGATGAGGAACTGGCGGCCGAGAAGGAATTCGACGTCACGATCATCAACGACTACCTCGAGCGCGCTGCTGACGAGTTGGTAGGATTGCTCGGTTCGCCCATCTTGGCTTCACGGAATTAAGGATTTGATCCAGTGGCTGGAACTGTCGCCAACCCCGAAGGCATCACCAATCCGCCCATCGACGAGCTGCTCGAGAAGACCTCGTCGAAGTACGCGCTGGTGATCTTCGCGGCCAAGCGCGCACGCCAGGTCAACGCTTACTACTCGCAGCTCGGTGAAGGCCTGCTCGAATACGTGGGACCGCTGGTCGAGACCACACCGCAGGAGAAAGCGCTTTCGATCGCCATGCGCGAGATCAACGCGGGTCTGCTGACCTCCGAGCCCACCGAGGGCTAGGGCGGCGGTGGCCTCGATAGTCCTCGGCGTCAGCGGGGGGATAGCCGCCTACAAGGTGGTTTACCTGTTGCGTTTGCTGACCGAGGCCGGCCATCAAGTGCGCGTCATCCCGACCGAGGCGGCGCTGAAGTTCGTCGGCGCCGCCACCTGGGAAGCCCTGTCGGGACAGCCCGTCTCCACCTCTGTTTGGGAAAACGTCCCCGCCGTTGAACATGTCCGGCTGGGTAAAGCCGCGGATCTGGTGCTGATCGCTCCCGCGACAGCCGACTTGCTCGCCCGGGCCGCGCACGGCCAAGCCGACGATCTGCTCACCAATACGCTTCTGACCGCCACGTGCCCGGTCATCTTCGTGCCGGAGATGCACACCCAGATGTGGGAGCACCCGGCGACAGTCAGCAATGTGGCGTTGCTACGCGAGCGGGGCAACGTCGTCACCGAGCCCGCGAGTGGCCGCCTGACAGGAAAAGACTCTGGCAAAGGCCGCCTTCCCGAGCCCGCTCAGATCTTCGAAGTCGCGCAGCACGTGCTGTCGCGCGGGACGGCGTTCACACAGGATCTGGCCGGCAAACGGGTCGTCATCACGGCTGGCGGCACCCGTGAACCCCTTGACCCCGTTAGGTTTCTGGGCAACCGGTCGTCGGGCAAGCAGGGTTACGCCTTCGCCCGCACCGCTGTCGCGCGCGGCGCCAAGGTCACGTTGATATCGGCCAATGTGGACCTTCCCACCCCGGCCGGCGCGGAATTGACCAAAGTGGAGACAACGGCCGAGCTTCGCGAAGCGGTTCTTAGTGCCGCCAAAGGCAGTGATGTCATCGTGATGGCCGCCGCGCCCGCTGACTTTCGCCCGGTGAGCTACGCTGACCACAAGATCAAGAAGCGGGACGATGGCACGGCACCCGTGATTGAACTCACGGTTAATCCCGACATCGCCGCTGAGCTTGGGAAAAACAAAGAGCCAGGCCAGATTCTGGTCGCCTTTGCGGCGGAAACGCAGGATGCGTTGGCCAACGCGCAAGAAAAGCTCCTGCGTAAGAAAGCCGACTTAATCGTTGTCAATGACGTGGGAACCGGGCGAGTGTTCGGCTCTGATGGCAATGAGGCCACCGTCATAGGGGCAGACGGGACCATCGTTGCCTTGCCTCGCTTGCGCAAAGATGAGGTCGCCGACGCTGTCTGGGACAGGGTGGTCGCGTTGATCTCTGGCAGCCCTAGCTAAACTCATTTTCATAACTATTTCCAGCTTAGGAGACTCGTGTGGCACGTCGCCTGTTCACCTCGGAGTCGGTGACCGAGGGTCACCCCGACAAGATCGCTGACCAGATCAGCGACGGCGTCTTGGACGCCCTGCTTGCGCAGGACCCGCGCAGCCGTGTCGCGGTGGAGACCCTCATCACGACCGGCCAGGTACACGTGGCGGGTGAGGTGACGACGCAGGCATACGCAGACATCGCCACCATCGTTCGCGAGACCATCCTGGGCATCGGGTACGACTCTTCCAAGAAGGGTTTTGATGGCGCTTCGTGTGGCGTGAGCGTGTCCATCGGCTCGCAGTCACCCGATATTGCCCAGGGCGTCAACACCGCCCTTGAGCTGCGCTCGGAGGGGTCCGGAGACCTGATTGACTCGCAGGGCGCCGGCGACCAGGGCATGATGTTCGGCTTCGCTTGCCAGGAAACGCCGGAACTCATGCCGCTGCCGATCGCCCTGGCGCACCGCCTCGCGCGCCGGCTCACCGCGGCCCGCAAAGATGGCGTGATCCCTTACCTGCGCCCAGATGGCAAGACCCAGGTCACCATCGAATACGACGGCCTCAAGCCGGTTCGCCTGCACACCGTCGTCGTGTCCTCGCAGCACGCCCCGGACATTTCGCTGGAGTCGCTGCTGACCCCAGACATCCGTGAGCACGTCATCGCGCCGGAGCTCGAGAGCCTTGGCCTCGAAACCGACGGTTACCGCCTGCTCGTGAACCCGACGGGACGCTTCGAGATCGGCGGCCCGATGGGTGACGCCGGCCTCACCGGCCGCAAGATCATCGTCGACACGTACGGCGGCTACGCCCGTCACGGTGGCGGTGCCTTCTCCGGCAAGGACCCGTCCAAGGTGGACCGTTCGGCCGCCTACGCCATGCGCTGGGTCGCCAAGAACGTCGTCGCCGCTGGACTGGCCGAGCGCTGCGAGGTGCAGGTGGCTTACGCCATCGGCAAGGCGAGCCCGGTGTCACTGTTCGTCGAGACCTTCGGCACGGAGGTTGTGCCCGTGGACCGCATCGAGAAGGCCATCGGCCAGGTCTTCGACCTGCGCCCAGCGGCCATCATCCGCGACCTCGACCTGCTGCGCCCGATCTACCAGCAGACCGCCGCCTACGGCCACTTCGGCCGTGAGCTGCCCGATCTGACCTGGGAGCGCACAGACCGCGTCGCCGACCTCAAAGCCGCTGCGGCCTGATGTCGGTGCCACACGTCATGATTGACGGGTGACAAAAGCTAAGCCGGGCGACCGGCAGCCTGCGGAAGGGCTGCCGGTCGCCCGCGTTTGTGTCGACGTCGCGTTGCCGCATCTGGACCGTCTGTTCGACTATCAGGTTCCGTCCGAACTCGACGGTGCGGCCCAGCCGGGCACGCGCGTGAAAGTGCGGTTCAGTGGCAAGCTCGCCGACGGCTGGCTGATTGACCGGGCGGCGTCTTCGGAGCATCCCAAACTCGCGTGGCTGGAAAAGGTCGTCTCGGCCGAGCCCGTGCTGCGGCCAGAGGTCGTGGCGCTGGCGCGCGAGATCGCCCATCGCTACGCGGGCAGCCTTGCCGACGTGCTGCGGCTGGCCATCCCGCCGCGCCAGGCCGCGGTGGAAAAGGAGACTCCCGCCACGCTCAAGCCCGAACAGCTTGACCTGCCTGACAACGCGGGCTGGTCGCGCTATCCAGCGGGCGCCGCCTTTCTGGCTAAGCTCGCCGAAGGCGAAAGCCCACGGGCGGTGTGGAGCGCGCTGCCCGGTGAGGACTGGCCGTCGCGGGTGGCTGAAGCGATCGCGGCGACGCTCCACAGTGGACGCGGGGCGGTGGCGGTCGTCGCCGACGCCCGCGATCTGTCCAGACTGGACGCCGCTCTCACCACATTGATCGGCGCGGGTCACCATGTCGCCCTGAGCGCCGCTCTTGGCCCGGCTGAACGCTATCGGCGCTTCCTCAAGGCGAGCCGGGGCGACGTGCGGGCCGTCATCGGCACCCGCGCCACGGCATTCGCCCCGGTGGAGCGGCTCGGGCTGGTCGCGATTTGGGATGACGGCGATGACGTGCACGCCGAGCCGCGAGCGCCCTACCCGCATGCCCGTCAGGTGCTGCTTTCCCGTTCAGTGCAGGCAAACGCGGCCGTGCTCGTGGGTGGTTTCGCGCGCACGGCTGAGGCGCAGCAACTGCTTTCGACCGGCTGGGCGCGGGAGGTGGCCGCTTCCCGCGAGACGATCCGCGTTGCCGCGCCCGAGGTTCAGCCCGCTGATGACAACGCCCTCGCGCGCGACCCGGCCGCGGCTTCGGCCCGGCTGCCCAGCGTCGCGTGGAACGCTGCCCGCAGCGCGCTGCAAGCCAAAGCGCCTGTGCTGGTTCAGGTTCCGCGTCGGGGCTATGTGCCCGCGGTGTCGTGCCAGGACTGCCGAGAACGCGCCCGCTGCCCGCATTGCGCTGGGCCGCTGACGCTGGGATCTTCGGGCGCTCCGCCGAGTTGCCGTTGGTGCGCCCGGCCCGCGGCGGGGTTCATCTGCCCGGCGTGTGGGGGCAGGCGGTTGCGTGCGGCTATCACGGGCGTTCGGCGTACCGCCGAAGAAATGGGCCGCGCCTTCCCCGACGTTCCCGTCATGACCTCAGGTGGGGAAAACATCCTTTCGGGGGTACGCGATGAGCCCGCCCTCGTTTTGTCCACGCCCGGAGCCGAACCCGTGGCCGAACGTGGCTATGGCGCCGTGCTGTTGCTCGACTCGTGGGCTCTGCTCACCCGCTCTGACCTGCGAGCTGGCGAAGAGGCGGCCCGGCGGTGGTTTCAGGCGGCGGCGCTGGCCAAACCAGCGTCGGCAGGCGGAAAGGTCGTCGTGGTCGCCGATGGCTCCCTGGCGCAGGTGCAGGCGCTGATCCGGTGGGATCCGGGCTGGCTGGCCGACCGGGAGCTAGCCGAGCGGCGGGCGCTCAGATTCCCGCCCGCGGCACAGCTCGCGTCCCTGACCGGGGTGCAGGCGGCGGTCAGCGAGCTGCTCGACGCCACAGCTCTGCCGCCAGGGGCCGAGGTGCTTGGCCCGTTACCCGTCGGCGAGGACCAAGAGCGCATGCTCGTGCGGGTGCGCCGGTCGGCCGGGCCCGCGCTAGCGGAAGCTCTGCACGCGGCGGCCGGGGTGCGCAGTGCCCGCAAGGCGGCCGATCCGGTGCGGATTCAGCTCGATCCACAGGAGCTGTGAGATCACCGCCGTGGGGGTCCGTAGACTCGTGGAGGAGATTGCCACCGCTGAGGAGAAGCACCTGTGACCGTCCAGCCCATTCGCTACTACGGGGATCCAGTTTTGCGGAGCCCCGCAGATCTAGTCACCACCTTTGACAAGGAGCTGCGAGGTCTGGTGAAGGACCTGACCGACACCATGCAGAAGGCTGGTGGGGTCGGTCTGGCGGCGCCGCAGATCGGTGTGGGTCTGCGCGTTTTCTCGTTCGATGTGGACGATGTGGTCGGTCACCTGATCAATCCGGAGCTGCACTTCCCCGATGAGGAAGAGCAGGATGGCGACGAGGGCTGTCTGTCTCTGCCTGGCGTCTACTACGACACCAAGCGCCGCATGAACGTGATCGCCAAGGGCTTCAACGAGTCTGGCGATCCCATCCAGATCGTGGGCACGGGGCTTATGTCGCGCTGCATTCAGCATGAGACGGATCACCTCGATGGCGTGATCTTCATTGACCGCCTGGAAAAGAACCTGCGCAAGCAGGCGATCCGCGAGATCCGCAAAGCGGAGTGGTATGACCCGGAGCGCACCGTGGTGAAGGTCTCGCCGCACGCGGCCAGCCCCTTCGGCATTGGCAGGTGACATGCGCCTCGTCTTCGCCGGAACCCCGGCCGTCGCGCTTCCCGCGCTAGAGGCCATCGCCGCGTCAGAACACGAACTTCTCGCGGTGGTGACCCGCCCTGACGCTCCGGCGGGGCGTGGCCGTCAGCTGGTGCGCTCCGAGGTGGGCGCCTGGGCCGATGAGCGCGGCATCGAGGTGCTGACGCCGGATCGCCCGCGTGACCCTGTGTTCCAGGAACGGTTGCGTGAGCTGGCCCCCGACTGCGCTCCCGTAGTCGCCTATGGTGCCCTAGTGCCACGGTCCGCTTTGGACATTCCCAAGCACGGCTGGGTCAACCTGCACTTCTCGCTCCTGCCGGCCTGGCGTGGAGCCGCACCCGTGCAGCACGCGATCTGGCATGGCGACGAGGTCACCGGTGCGTCGGTGTTCCAGCTGGAAGAGGGCCTCGACACCGGTCCCGTTTTCGGCACCTTCACCGAGACCATCAAGCCCAGCGACACCTCGGGCGATCTGCTGGAACGCTTGGCACAGCACGGCGCTGGCTTGCTGGTGTCGGTTTTGGACGCGATCGGCTCGGGGCAGGCACGGGCGCTGGCTCAGCCAGCCGAGGGAGTCAGCCTCGCCCCAAAGATAACGGTCGATGACGCGCACGTGCGCTGGGATGAGCCAGCCTTCGCTGTCGACCGCCGGATTCGCGCGACCACCCCGGCTCCGGGCGCGTGGAGTGAGTTCCGTCTAGAGCGGGTAAAACTCGGCCCGGTGACGATAGTCCCCGACGGGCCGAAGCTTAGGCCGGGTGACCTGCTCGTGGAAAAGAAGCGGGTGCTCGTAGGCACGGCGACCGATCCGGTCGCGCTCGGTGAGGTGCGAGCCGCAGGCAAAAAGCCAATGGCGGCCGCGGATTGGGCCCGGGGAACCCGGGTCACCAGTGAGGAGACGTTTTCGTGAAACGGGGAACCAGGCCCGGCGGAGCACCAGTAGGCCGCAGCGGGCGGGCGCCCAAGGCCGGGCGGCCGATAAGCGATCACGCCCGGATGACGGCCTATCAAGCGTTGCTGGCCGTGCACCGCGATGACGCCTACGCCAACCTCATCCTGCCCAGCCTGATCAACGAGGCCGGGCTGAGCGGGCGTGACGCCGCCTTCGCCACCGAACTGACCTACGGGACGCTGCGCCAGCGAGGCACGCTCGATGCCATCATCGCCAAGGCCGCTGACCGTGAAGTCGCGCGGATTGACCCGCCGGCCCGCGACGCTTTGCGCATGGGCGCTTATCAGCTTCTGCACACCCGCGTTCCCGCGCACGCGGCTGTCGCGTCAACGGTGGATCTGGTGCACTCGGTCGCTCCGGGCGCGGCTGGCTTCGCCAACGCTGTCATGCGCCGCATCGGTGAGAAGGACCTCGACACGTGGATCGAGCTCGTCGCACCGTCCGAAAAGGACGATCCGGTCGGCCATCTCGCGGTGACCTACAGCCATCCAGAGTGGATAGTGCGGGCGTTTCGCGACGCGCTCGGCAGCGACGCGGCTGAGACGGCACGGCTGCTGTCGGCTGACAACGACCGTCCAGAGGTGCACCTGTGCGCCCGCCCTGGGCTGATCGATCCACATGACTTGGCCGATGCCGTGCACGGATCGCCCGGCGCGTTCTCGCCCTACGCGGTCTACCTGGGCTCAGGTTCGCCAGGCGATCTGCCTGAGATCAAGCGCGGTCAGGCACACGTTCAAGACGAAGGCTCCCAGCTGGTCGCGCTCGCGCTCGCGAACGCCCCGCTGGAAGGCGAAGACCGGCAGTGGCTTGACCTGTGCGCGGGGCCGGGCGGAAAAGCGGGGCTACTGGCCGCGATAGCCAAAGAACGCGATGCGTATCTGACGGCCGTCGAGATCACCGAACAGCGCGCCAACATGGTCGCCAACGCGGTGAAAGGCTTGCCTGCCAGCGTTATCTGCGCCGACGGCCGCGAAGCGGGGGAGAGCCGGGACCTTCCGGCCGAAGGCTTCGACCGTGTACTAGTCGACGCTCCGTGCACGGGGCTTGGATCGCTAAGGCGGCGGCCCGAATCGCGTTGGCGCAAACAGCCTTCCGACCTGCCCCCGCTGACGAAACTTCAGCGGGAGCTGCTGACCGCGGCCCTGCGGGCGGTCCGCCCCGGTGGCGTTGTCGCCTACGTGACCTGTTCGCCGCACCAGGTCGAAACGCGCCTGGTCGTCGACGACATCGTCAAGCGAGGCGCCGGCAAGGTCGAGCTCATCGACGCCCGGCAGGCCCTGCCTGCGGGCATGCCCAATCTGGGCGAAGGCCCAACGGTGCAGTTGTGGCCGCACAAGCACGGCACCGATGCGATGTTTCTTGCGCTGCTGAGGAGAGTTTCGTGATTATCGCCCCGAGCATCCTCGCCGCCGACTTCTCCAAGCTGGGAGAAGAAGCACGGGCGGTCGAGGCGGGAGCCGACTGGCTGCACGTCGATGTGATGGACAACCACTTCGTGCCCAACCTGACGATCGGCTTGCCGGTGGTGACGAGCCTGCGCCAGGCGACCAGCCTGCCTTTCGACTGCCATCTGATGATTGAGAATCCGCAACGGTGGGCCCCGGGTTACGCCGAGGCCGGTGCCTACAACGTGACCTTCCACGCCGAGGCCAGCGAAGATCCCATCGCATTGGCCAAGGATTTGCGGCGGGCTGGATCCCTTGCGGGGCTTGCGATTGACCGTGACACCCTCGTTGAGCCCTATCTCGATCTGTTGCCTCACTTCGATACCCTCCTGATCATGACGATCAAGGCCGGCTTTGGCGGGCAGCAGTTCATGCCAGAGCTGCTCGACAAGGTGCGCGCCGCACGGGCGCACGCCAAGACGGGCCACCTTGACCTGCGGATCGAAGTGGACGGTGGCATTTCGGCCGACACCATCGCCGCAGCGGCTGAGGCGGGGGCCGACGCTTTCGTCGCTGGGACTGCCGTTTATTCCGCTGCCGACCCGGTGGCCGCCTGCCGTAAACTGCGGGCCCTGGCTGAATCCGCCGTCTCCACTGGAGGGTCATCAGTTTGACCAGCCCGATGCCGCAAGAGCCGGAAGTGATCCTGGTCGTCGACGACGATCCCGACATCCTGCGTGTGGTGGAGGTGAACCTGCGCCTGCATGGCTATCAGGTGCTGCTGGCCAAAAGTGGTGGTGAGGCGCTGGCGATGCTGGAGGTCCAGCGCCCGCATCTAGCCCTGGTCGACTTGATGATGCCCGGGATGGATGGCCTGGAGCTGACGCGCCGGCTGCGCGCCGATCCGATGGTGACAGCGCTGCCGATCATCATGCTGACCGCGAAAGCATTGGTGTCAGACAAGGTGGCCGGGCTGGCGGCCGGGGCAGACGATTACATCGTCAAACCTTTCGATACCTCTGAGCTGCTGGCACGGGTGCGCGCGACGTTGCGGCGCAACCAGGAAGCCCGAGAGGTCTCGCCGCTGACGGGCCTGCCCGGCAACACGAGAATTCAGCGTGAGATCGCCGACCGGCTGCGCGCCCGCAGCGAGTTCGCGGTGTGTTACGTCGACATAGACCGCTTCAAGAGCGTCAACGACGCGTACGGGTTCGCCCGTGGCGATCAGTTCATTGGTGCCCTGGCCCGTTCGCTGCGCCGGGCCACTATCGCCGCCGGGCTGCCGCCCGCCTTCCTCGGCCACATCGGCGGCGATGACTTCGTCGTGGTGTGCAGTCCCGACCAGCTTCGCCCGGTCACGGAGAAGGCGGTCGGCGACTTCGAGATCGCGGCGGACGAACTCTATGACCCGATCGACGCCGGGCGCGGCTACCTGGAGCTCTATGACCGGCAGGGACGCCTGCACCAGGTGAACATCGTCACGCTGTCGATCGGTGTCGCGCTGTCGAGTTCGCGCGGCTACCAGCACCCCAGCGAGGTGTCCGAGGTCGCGTCGGAGATGAAAGCGGTGGCTAAGAAGCATCCGGGCAACTGGGTCTCCGTCGACCAGCGCAGCAAGCACCTGGGACTTCCCGCCCAGCGCACCGCAGGGCAGGAGACTGCGTCGCCGCAGGAACTAGGCCCGTGACAGACTGCCACCCATGGGTCAGGAACCGTTCGTGAATCACGCGGAAACAAGCAGGGCTGAGAGTGCCGCGATGGCACGTGCCATTGAGCTTGCCGCGCGTGGATTGGGAACGACGAGCCCGAACCCGGTCGTCGGCTGTGTGCTGCTGGACTCGGCCGGAGTTGTTGCGGGCGAAGGCTTTCACGCTTATGCGGGTGGGCCACACGCGGAAATCGTCGCCTTGGCTCAGGCTGGCGAGCGGGCCAAAGGCGGCACCGCGGTCGTCACCTTGGAGCCGTGTAATCACACTGGCCGCACCGGCCCCTGTAGCGAAGCGCTGATCCGCGCCGGGGTGACCCGCGTCGTGATCGCGGTGTCCGACCCGAATCCGGTGGCGACCGGTGGTGCAGACCGGTTGCGTGACGCCGGCATTGAGGTCATCACAGGGGTACGCGAGGCCGAAGCCGAAGACGGCAACATCGCCTGGCTCACCTCGGTGCGCCGGGGCCGCCCGTTCGTCATCTGGAAGTCGGCGTCCACATTGGACGGACGCGCCGCCGCGTCAGACGGCACCAGCATGTGGATCACGTCGGAAGCGTCGCGAATGGACGTTCACCGGCTGCGGGGGACGGTTGACGCCATCATGGTCGGCGTCGGCACTATCCTGTCCGATGATCCGCGCCTGACCACCCGTGACCTGCGCACTGGCAGCCTGGCGATCCGTCAGCCGTTGCGTGTCGTGATCGACTCCGAGGGCCGTACGCCACCTGACGCCCGCGTACGCGATGGGGCCGCTCCCACGTTGATCGCTACGGTCGCGAGCTTCGGCAAAGGCCCCGATGGCAAGGTCGACCTGCAGAAGGTCCTGGGCGAGCTGCACCATCGCGGCATCCGCAGTGTGCTGCTCGAAGGCGGTCCGCAGCTCGCGGGCGCCTTCCTGGCGGCCAGTCTGGTGGACCGCGTGGTCTATTACCTTGCCCCGAAGCTGCTCGGTGATGGTCCCGCTGCGCTTGTTGGGGCTGGAGTGACAACGATCACTGGGGCCATCGATCTGGAAGTGCTCGACGTTGACCGGATCGGGCCAGACTTGAGGCTGACCGCCAAACTGCGGAGCCCCGCAACCTGAAGAGGAGCGCAATGTTCACCGGCATCGTTGAGGAGCTCGGCGAGGTAGTTGAGCGCGAAGGAGAGCTGCTCAAGATCCGCGGGCCGCTCGTCACCACCGACGCGAATCATGGCGACTCCATCGCCGTCAACGGGGTATGTCTTACGGTGACAGAGGTTCATGACGCGATTTTCACCGTTGAGGTGATGAAAGAGACGTATGACCGCAGCTCTCTCGGCTCCATCGTTACAGGGGAGAAGGTCAACCTCGAACGGGCCGTCACCGCATCCACGAGGCTCGGTGGCCACATCGTTCAGGGACACGTCGACGGCGTCGGCGTGATCACGGCCAAGCAGCCGGGTGGCGGCTGGGAAGATGTGCGGATCACGTTGCCTGAGGGTCTAGACAGGTACATCGTGGAGAAGGGTTCGATCACTGTGGACGGCATTTCGCTGACCGTGGTGGCCGTTGACCGGGAGGGTTTCACGGTCAGCCTGATCCCGACCACCCTGGAATTGACGACGCTGGGGCACAAGGGAGTGGGGTCCCTGGTGAACCTGGAGGTCGACGTGATCGCCAAATACGTGGAGAAGCTGGTGAGCAAAGCGTGAGTACTCTCAATTCGATTGAGGACGCGATCGCGGCCATCAAAGCCGGCCGTCCCGTGGTCGTTGTCGACGACGAAGACCGTGAGAACGAGGGCGATCTGATTTTCGCCGCGGAGAAGGCCAGCCAGGAGCTGCTGGCGTTTACCGTGCGCTACACCTCGGGCTACATCTGCGCGGCGATCACCGAGGAGGACGCGGACCGGCTGGAACTGCCGCCGATGTACTACACCAACCAGGACAAGCGCGGCACGGCTTATGCGGTGACCGTCGACGCTCGCGAGGGCATTTCGACGGGCATTTCCGCGGCTGACCGCGCGCGCACGATCCGTTTGCTGGCCGATGAGGCGACTCGCGCCGCCGAGCTGGCCCGCCCGGGGCACGTGGTTCCGTTGCGCGCCAAGAGCGGTGGCGTGCTGCGCCGCCCAGGTCACACGGAAGCCGCCATTGACTTGGCGATGCTCGCCGGGCTGCGCCCGGCCGGCGTGCTCTGTGAGCTGGTCAACGATGACGGCACCATGATGCGGCTGCCCGACCTCAAGCGGTTCGCGCAGGAGCACGAATTGGTGCTGGTCTCTATCGCGGACCTCATCGCTTACCGCCGCAGGACCGAACAGCTCGTGCAACGGGTCGCCGAGACGCGCCTTCCCACGGAGTTCGGGGAGTTCACCGCGATCGGCTACCGCGCGACGCACGACAACGTGGAGCATGTCGCGCTCGTCTACGGCGACATCGGCGATGGTCAAGATGTGCTAGTGCGCGTGCACAGCGAGTGCCTAACGGGTGATGTGTTCGGCTCACTGCGCTGCGACTGCGGTCCGCAGCTGCATGACGCGCTGAACCGGGTCGCCCAGGAAGGCCGCGGTGTGGTGCTCTACGTCCGGGGTCACGAGGGCCGCGGCATTGGCCTGATGCACAAACTTCAGGCCTATCAGCTGCAGGACGCCGGGCGCGACACGGTTGACGCCAATCTCGATCTCGGATTGCCGGCCGATGCCCGTGATTACGGTACGGGCGCGCAGATTCTCTACGACCTCGGTGTCCGCACCATGCTTCTGCTCACGAACAACCCGGCGAAGCGGGCCGGGCTCAATGGGTACGGGCTGAAGGTCGTGGGCCGGGTCGCGATGGGCACCCGCGCGCACAAGGAGAACTTGCACTACCTGCGCACCAAGCGCGACCGGATGGGTCATGAGCTCGACCTGCCCGCCGATCTGGAACTGGAAGGGCTGAGCTGATGGCCGGGCACGGCGCACCGACCGCGGAACCCGTTGCGGCTAAAGGACTCCGGCTCGGCATCGTGGCCACGACGTGGCACGGGCTGCTGGTCGGGCAGATGCTCGACCGGGCACAGGCCGCCGCCGAAGCGTGTGGCGTGACCGATATCACGATCGCGCGTGTTTCTGGCTCCGTAGAGCTGCCTGTTGTCGCTCAGGCATTGGCGCGCAGCCATGACGCGGTCGTCGCTTTGGGTGTCGTGATCCGGGGCGAGACGGCCCATTTCGAGTACGTCAGCCAGTCGGTGACAGACGGCTTAACCCGTGTGGCGCTTGATGAATCGACTCCGGTGGCACATGGCGTGCTGACCGTCGACACCGAGCAGCAGGCCCGTGACCGGGCCGGCCTTCCCGACTCCAACGAGGACAAAGGCTGGGAGGCGGTTATCGCCGCGCTCGGGACGGCGCTCACGCTAAGGGATCTAAGCCAAGGGCCTCCGCCGGCGGGCCGCCAACACCGCGGACCCGCCAAGGCGTAAGCCCCAAGGCTTAAGCTAGGCGGCGTGAAGACATTCGAGGGCCTGTTCGAGGAGCTGCGCGCCAAAGTCGCCGCGGGCGATCCGAGTTCAGGCACGGTGGTCGCGGTGCGCGACGGAGTCCATGCGGCGGGGAAGAAGGTCGTCGAAGAGGCGGCCGAGTCGTGGATGGCCGCCGAGCATGAGGGCCATGAGCGCGCGGCTGAGGAGATTTCTCAGCTGCTCTACCGGGCGCAGGTGCTGATGCTTGCCGCCGGTATCGAACTCGAAGACGTCTACCGCCACCTGTAGGAGCCCCGCTGTGCTTCGCATCGCCATTCCCAACAAGGGCACGCTTTCGCGGCCCGCTTCAGACATGCTCCGCGAGGCGGGCTACCGCCAGCGTACGGATGAGCGTGATCTGACCTGTTTAGACACTGACAACGAAGTCGAGTTCTTCTATCTGCGCCCGCGTGACATCGCCACTTATGTTGGCTCGGGCGACCTCGATCTGGGCATCACCGGGCAGGATCTGCTGCTCGACCAGCGCTCGCCGGTTCAGCAGTTGCTAGAGCTGGGCTTCGGCGGGGCGACCTTCCGTTTCGCCGCGCCCGATCCGAGCGTCAGCCTGGACGGCAAGCGCATCGCGACCGCCTACCCGCACCTGGTCGAACGCCACCTCAGCGACAACGGTGTGAAGGCCGAGGTGGTCAAGCTGGACGGTGCCGTCGAGAACGCGATCCGCCTTGGAGTCGCTGACGTGATCGCCGACGTTGTCGCGACCGGAGCCACATTGCGCCAGGCCGGCCTGACCCCCATGGGTGACCCGATCCTGGAGTCGCAGGCGGTGCTCATCTCGCGCGATTCACCCGATCACAACGGGGTAAGCCAGCTCGTTCGCCGCCTGCAGGGCGTCCTTGTCGCTCGCCGTTACGTCATGCTGGCCTATGACGTGCGTGCCGATCAGCTGGACGCCGCGTGTGCGGTGACGCCGGGCATTGAGGGCCCAACGATCTCGCCCTTGCACCGTGAAGGCTGGGTCGCCGTGCAGGCAATGGTTTTGCGCTCTTCGGTGCACCGGATCATGGACGAGCTTTACGACATTGGCGCCCGCGCCATCCTGGTCACCGATATCCACGCTTGCAGGTTGTGATGACTTTCCAGTACCGGCCCAAACGCGTTCGCGTCGTCTGCATAGCGGCGGCCGCGGCCATTTTCGTCCTGTTCACGATCATCGGCACCGCACTGACCACGGTCGGCGAAGGCGTCTTCAAGCCGGGCGATCAATACGCGATGGTTCTGCTCGGGGCGCTGTTCGCCGGGGGAATCATGCTCATCGCCAGGCCGCGCGTCGCCGCCGACGCCGAGGGGATCAAGGTCCGCAACATCATCGGTGGGTACGCGCTGCCGTGGAACGTGATCACCAAGGTGAGCTTCGACCGGGGCCAGCCGTGGCTCTACCTGGAGCTGGAAAACGACGACGTGGTGTCGGTGCTGGCCGTGCAGGCCGTGGACAAGGAACATGCCGTGCAGGCGGTGCAGACGCTGCGCTCCCTGCACGCTCAGGCACGTCAGCCCGCCGAAGGCCCCAGCACGCTTTCGCCGGTTGACTGACCCGGTTCTTTCAGCTCAACGAAGATCGAGTGCGTGGGAGTGTCACCGGTGTTCTCGCCGGTGTGCTCCTGCGCCCCGAGCCAGCGGACCTGATGTTCGGCCAGTTCGACGTCGGCCTGCTTGCCACCTGAGGAGATGCGCCGCTTGAAGGCGCTGAGCGTCACCATCACGCTGTCCGGATGCTGATGCGCGTGGGTCTTGTCGCCGGGCTGGTCACGGTACTCAAGCACGCGTACCCGGTCGTTTTCGAAGATGACTTTGTAGTGATCCGGGTCGGTCACGGCAGGGTCCTGAGGGCTCATGACCTCACGGTACGGCTCTTTTTGGTGGGCAAATAGGGCATGTGTTAGTCTTGCCGAGTCGACCTGACGGCACTCTGTGCTGTCATTCAAGCGGAGCGCCTGCTCCCACCCATCCGGTTCAGCCGGATGAGGTCCGGTCACCAGGACATTGTGCCTGGCTGGGTGCACTGACGTGTGCCACGACCGGTCGAGCGGGCCTGGGCTATATGCCTGGGCCTTCTGCTTGTCAGGGTTAGCGACGCGAGTCGCCGGCTTTGACCACGGTCGTATGTCAGGAAGCACTATCGAGGAGGCCACATCAGCGTCGAGCCACGCGTGAACGAACAGATCCGGGCACGAGAGGTCCTTCTGATCGGTCCTGAGGGTGAGCAGGTGGGCGTTGTCCCACTTGACCGAGCCCTTCAGCTGGCCGCAGATGTCGATCTGGATCTGGTCGAGGTTGCGCCTATGGCACGCCCGCCCGTCTGCAAGCTCATGGACTACGGAAAGTTCAAGTACGAGAGCGCGCTAAAGGCAAGGGAAGCCCGGCGAAACCAGCAGCAGACGGTCATCAAGGAGATGAAACTCCGGCCAAAGATCGACTCGCATGACTACGAGACCAAGAAGGGTCACGTCATGCGGTTCCTCAAGGCAGGAGACAAGGTCAAGGTCACGATCATGTTCCGCGGCCGCGAACAGCACCGCCCTGAGCTGGGTTTCCGGCTCCTGCGCAGGCTGGAAGAAGAGGTCGCGGAGATGGGATTCGTTGAGTCCCAGGCCAAGCAAGACGGCCGAAACATGATCATGGTGCTTGCACCACACCGCAACGCCAAGGCTCTCGCCCGCAAGGGTGAAGGCGATGGCGCCATCGAGGCCTTGGGAGACGAGACCGTCGCCGAAGCCTCCGCGCAGGGCTGAACGCACAACGGCCTGTTCGAATTTAGTCAGGGGAGAACTTTCAATGCCGAAAATGAAGAGCCACTCCGGCATGGGCAAGCGGGTGAAGGTCACCGGCTCGGGCAAGATCGTTGCCGAGCAGGCTGGCAAGCGTCACCTGCTGGAGGGCAAGTCCTCCCGCCGCACGCGCCGGCTGACGGGCACCGTTGAGGTCGCCAAGGCCGACGTTCCGCGGATCAAGAAAATGCTTGGGCGCTGACGCGCGCCAACCCTGTCCAACTGATTAAGGAGACGACGAGATGGCACGCGTCAAGCGGGCGGTAAACGCCCTGAAGAAGCGCCGGGTAATCCTTGAGGGCGCCAAGGGCTACCGCGGTCAGCGGTCCCGGCTGTACCGCAAGGCCAAAGAGCAGATGCTGCACTCGATGCAGTACGCCTACCGCGACCGCAAGGACCGCAAGGGCGACTTCCGTCAGCTGTGGATCACCCGTATCAACGCGGGTGCCCGCGCGAACGGGATGACCTACAACCGCCTGATCCAGGGCTTGAAGCTGGCTGGCGTCGAGGTCGACCGCAAGATCCTCGCCGACATGGCGGTGAACGACGCGGCGGCTTTCGCCGGCATCGTCGAGATCGCCAAGAAGGCCGTGGCGTCGGCTCAGGCAGCCGCGTAACCTTGCGCAACGCAACCAAACCCGGGGAAGGTCCGTTCACGACACGGACGCCCCGGGTTTCTGCTGCTATCAAGTTGCATCGCCGCAAAGACCGGGACGCGACCGGGCTGTTCCTGGCCGAGGGCCCGCAGGCGGTCAACGAGGCGCTTGCCGCTGGCGTCGTCAAGGAGCTGTTCAGCACCAGAAGCGACTATCCAAACGCGACGCTCGTGACCGAGGAAGCCCTGCAAGCCTTGGCGGACACGGTCAGCCCACAGGGGGTTGTGGCCGTGTGTGAGCAGGCCAGCGTTCCGCTAGGGCAGCTCAAAGCCGGCAAGCTCATCGCCGTGGCGGTCGACATCAGGGACCCGGGAAACGCGGGAACGATTCTGCGCACCGCCGACGCGGCGGGGGCCAGTGCGGTGATCTTCGCGGGTGAGGCTGTCGACCCGTATAACGGCAAGTGCGTGCGGGCGAGTGCGGGCAGTCTGTTCCATGTGGACATCGTCCGCGAGCGGTCCGCCGCCACCGTCATGACAGCGTTGGCCAAGCACGGCATGCAGATCCTGGCGACCAGTGGCCGGGGCGCCACCGACCTGTTTGAGCTGGAGCCACATCTCGCCAAGCCGACCGCTTGGCTGTTTGGCAGCGAGGCACACGGGCTGCCCGCTGAGGTCCTGGAAAAGGCGCAGGCGGTCCGGGTACCCATCTATGGGGGTGCCGAGAGTCTTAACCTGGCTGCCGCCGCGGCGGTGTGCCTGTATGCTTCGGCTCGTGCGCAGCGTTCTTCCTATGAGCTTTAGCCAGCCCGCCAGGGGCTGAGCGCGCACTTCAGACTGCTCCCGGTGGGCTGTGGCCAAGCCACGGAACCTAGACTATCTCGGTTGCCAGCATCTGGAGTTCTCATGTCATACGACCCGAAATCGCCCGAAGCGCTTTCGCCTGAAGCGCTGAAGGGTTACGCCGCCGATGCCGCTACGGCATTCAGCGCGGCGGCGAACCTCAAGGCATTGCAGGAACTAAAGCCAGCCCACCTCGGTGACCGTTCTCCGATCGCGTTGGCGCGACGGGAAATCGGCACCCTGCCCCCAGCCGCCAAGGCCGACTCGGGCAAGCGTCTCAACGAAGCACGCACCGAGATTCAAGCCGCCTACGACGCACGCCTGGCTGAGCTTGAGGCCGAGGAGCAAGAGCGCGTTCTGCGCGAGGAGCAGGTCGACGTCACCCTGCCCTGGGACCGGCGGCCCCGTGGCGCGCGCCATCCACTCACGACACTCATGGAACGCGTCGGCGATTTGTTCGTGGGCATGGGTTATGAGGTGGCTGAGGGTCCGGAGCTGGAGCTGGAGTGGGCGAACTTCGATGCCCTCAACATCGCGCCCGACCACCCGGCCCGCGGTCTGATGGACACGTTCTGGGCCAGCGAGGGCCTGGTGCTGCGCACCCACACGAGCCCGGTGCAGGCGCGCACCATGCTTATGCGCCAGCCACCGATCTACATTGTCGTGCCGGGCAAGGTTTACCGGTCCGATGAATTCGACGCGACCCACTCGCCGGTCTTCCACCAGGTCGAGGGTCTCGTGGTCGACAAGGGCATCACCATGGCCCACCTCAAGGGAACGCTGGATCACTTCGCGCGGGCGATGTTCGGCGCGAACGCTAAGACGCGCTGGCGGCCGCACTACTTCCCGTTCACGGAACCTTCGGCGGAATTCGACGTGTGGTTCGAGGCGCACCGCGATGGCCCGCAATGGGTCGAGTGGGGTGGCTGCGGCATGGTGCACCCCAACGTTTTGCGGGCGTGTGGCATCGATCCCGAGGTGTATTCAGGGTTCGCCTTCGGGATGGGCATCGACCGGACCCTGATGTTCCGCAACGGTGTTTCGGACATGCGTGACATGTTCGAAGGCGACGTGCGCTTCACCCGCGCATTCGGCATGGAGGTGCAGTGACCATGAAACTTGGCCTTTCCTGGCTGCGGGAGCATGTCACGCTGCCCGCCACCGTCACAGCCTCCGAATTGGACAGTGCGCTGACCGACCTCGGCATCGAGGTCGAGCACATCGTCGATCAGCGCGAGTCCGTGCGCGGCGAACTGGTCGTCGGCCGTGTGCTCACGATCGAAGAGCTCAAAGAGTTCAAGAAGCCGATCCGGTTCGTGACCCTCGACATTGGACGGTCCGCGCCGCAGGAAGTCATTTGCGGGGCGACGAATTTCGCCGAGGGCGATCTCGTCGTCGTCATCCTGCCCGGGGGAGTGCTGCCGGGCGGATTCGAGGTGGGCTCACGCAAGACCTACGGCCGCGTCTCCAACGGCATGATCTGCTCCGCCCGCGAGCTCGGCATCAGCGACGAGCACGCCGGCATCATCGTGCTCGACCCTTCCGTTGAGGCCAAGCCGGGCGATGACGCCAGGCCCGTTGTTGGACTCGACGACATCGGCCTCACGCTTGAGATAACCCCCGACAGGGGGTACCAGATGAGCGTGCGCGGAGTGGCAAGAGAGCTGGCACACGCGTACAAGCAGAAGTTCAGCGACCCTGGGTTCGGCCCACGGACCGAGGGCACGAAGAAGCCTGCCTATCCGGTGAGCATCGAGGACACGGCTGGCTGCGACCGTTTCGCGGCGCGCATGGTGCGCGGTGTCGACCCCAAGGCGGTCACGCCCGACTTCATGCGGCGGCGCCTGACGACGGCTGGCATCCGGGTGCTCGGGCTGCCCATCGACATCACGAACTACGTGATGCTGGAGCTGGGCCAGCCGATGCACGCCTTCGACGCTGACCGGCTCAAGGGCGGCCTCGTCGTGCGCCGGGCCAAGGAAGGCGAGAAGCTGACCACTTTGGACGGTGTGCAGCGGACGCTCGCCGCCGAAGACATGGTGATCTGCGACGACACTGGCCCGATCTCGCTCGCGGCCGTCATGGGTGGCACCACGTCTGAAGTCGAGCCGACCACGGTGAACGTGCTTTTCGAAGCGGCACACTGGGATCCGGCGATGGTCGGCCGGACCGCCCGCCGGCACAAGCTGTTCAGCGAGGCCGCCAAGCGCTGGGAGCGCGGTGTCGACCGCAACCTGTGCCTGGTGGCGATCGAGCGTGCCGTGAACCTGCTCGTCGAGCACGGCGGTGGGAAAGCCGGGGCCGAGGTGCTGGACCTCAACCACCCGCAACAGCCCACGATGATCTCGATGGCGGCGGACAAGCCCACCAAGCTGATCGGCGTGGACTATTCCGTTGACCGGATCGCGGACATCCTGACCGAAGTCGGCTGTGACGTCGCGGCCTATGACGACCGCGTCGACGTCATCCCGCCGTCGTGGCGGCCCGACTTGCGTCAGCCTGCCGACCTGGTCGAAGAAGTGGTACGCCTCGATGGCTTCGCCAAGGTCCCGAGCGTGCTGCCCATCGCCCCGCCCGGCAACGGCCTCACGCCACAGCAGCGCCGCCGGCGGTCGGTCGGGCGCACCCTGGCCGAGCAGGGTTACGTGGAAGTCATCACGTTCCCGTTCGTCTCAGCGTCCATGATGGACACCCTGAGCGTCCCGTCCCCGGCGGTGCGGCTGGCCAACCCCCTGTCCGAAGAGGAACCGTTCATGCGCACGAGCCTGCTGCCTGGGCTGCTGGGCGCACTGAAGCGCAACCTCGGGCGGGGCAACCGCGACGTCGCGCTCTACGAGCAGGGTCTGGTCTTCTTGCCTGCCGAGGGCGCCGTCGCGCCACCCGTGATGGGTGTCGCCGGGCGGCCCGAGGAAACGTTGTGGGACAAGGCGAACGAGGCTGTTCCGCGTCAGCCGCTGATGGCCGCCGCGGTGCTCACCGGTGAGGCCGAGCGCTCCGGATGGTGGGGGCAGGGGCGTGCCGCCTCGTGGGCCGATGCCGTTCAGGCGGCTCGTGATGTCCTCGCCGCCGCCTCGGTGCCGGCTGCCGACATCGAGGTCACACAACTGGTGTCTGAGCCGTTCCATCCGGGACGGTGTGCTCAGATCAGCGTGGCCGGGCGTCCTGTGGGCCGGGCTGGCGAGCTGCACCCAGCTGTCTGCGCGGCACTCGATCTGCCGCGGGGCACCAGCGCCATGGAGATTGAGCTCGACGCGGTCCCGTTGCCGGCCGTCACGCCACCGCCGAAGTTCTCGGGCTACCCGCCCGCGCTCATCGACGTCGCGTTGATCCTGCCGTCATCGGTGCCGGCCGCCGAGGTGGAGCGGGCGCTGACGGAAGGCGCCGGGGATCTGCTCGAATCGGTGCGGTTGTTCGACGTCTACGCGGGCAAGGGCATCGAAGACGGCAAGCGCTCGCTGGCGTACAGCCTGACGTTCCGTGCGCCAGACCGCACCCTGAAGGTCGAAGAAGCCGTAGCGGCCCGTGACGCGGCTGTCGCCGTTGCCGCGCAACGCTTTGGCGCTGTCCTGCGCGGCGCCTAATCCCGTGCACAGAAGTGGCCCCGGAGTCTTCTCCGGGGCCACTTCACGTTTTCGCTAACGGTAGGCGCGGATGATGGTCTGCTCCACCTCGCTTCCGGCGGTGCCGCGTGCCTTTACCCGCAAGGAAACGAACTGCCCGGCGGCGGCCTGTGGAAGGCTGGCGCTAAAGGTTTCCAAGCCCTCTCGGCGCACGATGACCTGTTGCCACGTCACTCCGTCGTCAGTGGAGACCTGCAAGGCGAAAGAAGAGATGAATTGCCAAGGCACGCCATGCGCCTGCCGGACCGTGAACGAGGCCCTTCCCGCGGCCGGGTGGTTGTTCGCGTCGAGCGGCAGCGCGTAGTCCACTGACAGCAAGGGCAGTGGGGCACTGGCCGTTCCCTTGGGTGCACCCGAGCGGAAGGTCCACGCCGTCACGACCCGGTTCGAGACGGGCAGATAGCCACTGGCGTCCACGTCATGGGTGAGCCGGTAGGTGCCCGCCTGTTCAGGAACCGCGAATTCGCCCATGTATCCCTGGCGGATCGCGATCGGCTCACCGTTGAACTCCAGCGTGAGCTCGCCGTTTCCGATCTCGAAACAGGTGAACCGCTGATGCTGGTCAGTCATGGGCACGAGCATGATCGACATGTTGCCCCGTGTGCGGGAAGGTTTCGTTGGCTCACAACCGCTTTGGGAGGTCGCCGGGTTGTCGTACCAGTCGGGGCGCAGCGGCTGGCGTACCCACGTCTTCTGGTGCCGGCTGCCGGCCTCGTAGGTAAGGATGCCTTCCTGCGTGACGACCCCAAACCCGATGCCGCCGTTGTAGAACGCCTCATCGACGTAGCCGTATCCGGGGGAGAGGTAGTCGGTGCGCCGGTGCGGCAGGTTGTCCGTGTCGTTTTCCATGACGTAGATTCCTGACGGGCTAAATCCGTAACGCTTGTGCTGCACATAGGTCGGATCCGTGTCGAGGCGGTGGAACAACTGATCGATGCGGATGAGGCGTGATTGTTCGGCCCGGGTGAACCGGTAGTTCAGGTCGGCCGGAATACCATTTCCGTTGGCGCGCAACAGATCGTAGAGGAACGGGCTCGGCTCGTCGCCCGGCTTCAGGAGACTGAACGTCGTAAACGTCTCGAACTTGCCGACTCCGGCGCTGCCGACAGGGCTGGCGAACAAGCTCTCCTCGCGTGCGGCGTCTCCCCAGGCGAAGGCGAAGTTGTACCAGCTTTGGCCGCGTCTGGCCGATTGCTCATAGGTGATCCCCTTGGCGTTGGGCACCGTGTCAACACCTTCGACGGTCGCGGTGACCGGCTTGGCTTTGGCGCCATCGAGGACGAAAGCCGTGTCAGCAGCGATGGTGATGTCGGCGCTGCCAACGATCGCCGCGATGTCCGGGCTGAACTGACCGACCGAGCCCAGGATGCTGTAGCGCCCCGCGGGCACGCGCATCGTGAAGCCCGGCCCACCCGGCGTAACGAAGAACATCGCCTTCGAAATCGAGGGATCGTCAAGGTTCACGAGGTCGCCGAACCCGTAAACGAACCCTTCCGGGTCGGTTCCCGGTGTCAGCGTGGCGGTCAGATGGACATCGAACGAAGGTGGCTCAACATAGAACGTCACGGGTGTTATCGCGACCGAGTCGCGCCCCTTCGCGGTGACGGTCGCCGTGTAGAAGCCGGAGGCGAGTGAGGCCCGGTTGACTGTGAGCTTGCTGCCCTGCAGCGTGACAGCGCCAGCAGGCACCGCTTTGCCCAGCCGGTCCGTCGCGGACAGGCTGGTCTGCACGGGCTCGCTCCAGCTGAGTTTCGCCTCGGTGCCCTGGGCGCCGAGGTTGACGATCGGCTGAGCGCTCACGGCGCCCTTGAGCGCACGAGCGACGTTGAGCCGTCCCGATCCGGAAACGTAGGTGTCGTTGCCCCGCAACGGATCTACCGCGCCGACCAAAGCACTCTTGAGCTGCGCGGGCGTCCAATCCGGGTAGCGCTGTGCGAGGATCGCGGCGCCTCCCGCGACGTGGGGCGTTGCCATCGAAGTACCAGAAAGGGCGGTGTATTTATCGTCGACCAGCCGGCCAAGTGAGGTGCCCGCGGCGCGCCCAGCGACGATATCCACTCCAGGCGCGACTAGTTCCGGCTTGGCAGCGCGAGTGTTGATGACCGGCCCATGACTGGAAAACCAAGCTAGGCGGTCGTTTCCGTCGACCGCGCCGACCGTGAGCGCTTCCGTCGCGGCCGCTGGTGAGCTGATGGCATCCGGTCCGTCGTTTCCAGACGCGACCACGAAGAGCGTGCCGTGCTGCGCGGTCAGGGCGTTGAGCGCCTGTGACATCGAATCGGTTCCATCGCTTGGTTCCCAGCCGCCGAGGCTCATGTTGACCACCTTGGCGCGAGCGGCGGCCCACTCCATGCCAGCGATGATGTCGGATTCCTCGCCAAAGCCGTGGTCGTCGAGCACTTTGCCGATCACTAGCTTCGCTTCAGGAGCAACGCCTTTGCGCTCGCCCCTGGCGGCCGCACCCGTTCCGGCGATCGTGGTGGCGACGTGGGTCCCGTGGCCGTGCCCGTCGCTCGCGTCGCCGCCGGCGACCGTGAAGTCGGCTTGTTCGGACACCTGGCCTGCCAGGTCGGGGTGGGTGAAGTCAGCACCGGTGTCGAGGACGGCGACCTTGACCCCCTGCCCGGTGTGGCCCGACTCCCACGCCTGCGGCGCGCTCACCTGGGTGAGATTGCGGTCCATCCGGCTTTGCGTCACCCGCACCCGCCGGTCCAATCTGACCAGTGCGCTTGCCGTGCCGGCGGTGTTTGCCCTGAGCGACTTCGCGTGCGCGCCAAGGGTTTGCAGGAAGTTCGTTCCCTTCAGGTGCTTCAGTGCCACCGAGCCGATGCTCTTCAGAGCCGTTCCCTTCGCCACACCGGCTTCCTGCCGCACGATCAGCGGAAGCTCCTTGGTGCTCGCGTCGTCATAGCCTTCCTGGATCAGTGTGGTGACGTCGAACAGCTTGGGATCGAGCACCGAGCCGAGCAGCGGAGCGGCTTCGAGCGGCACGACCCGGGCATGCCCGTCCGGCCCGCAACCGCGCACCTGCACACCACTCGGCTTGGCTGGCTTCACTGAGATGAGAGGGCACCCCGACCGTCTGGTCACGACAGTCACGACATCGCCGGTCAACAGCGTCACCGTGTATCGCTGGGCATCGGGTGACGGGGTGCCCTGCGCCGCCGCAGGCTGGATCACGCCTTGCATGGTCGCCACCACTACCAGTGGCAGACTCAGCAGAAGCGAGGCTTTGCGTCTCCATTTGGTCATGAACCCGAAAACGTTTGCGGTCGATGTCCGGTTGCACGTTTTCGGACAATTTCTCAGGTTCGCTGTGGCGAGTAAACCGTGTGGAACCGAAGTGGCTGGCCAGGCGCTGTTGAGCCCATCATCAACTTGCCCTTGGCGATGGGGCTAGGAAGACCCCAGCCAAGACCGGTGCAAGCCAGCGTTTGACCGTAGGTGAGCACCTTGCTGCAGGTCGCTGATCCCGTGGCGGTCGCGCCGGTTAGGGAAACCTGAATCGAGACGGTGGCCACGGTGTGGAAGCTGGTGACCCAGCCGTAGGCCCGGACCGGGGAACCGTTGTAGCCAAAGTGTTCCAGGCACACTGTGACGTAGAGGCTCGGCAGGTACGGATTGGGTGCTTGAGTGTTGGAACACGTGTAGTACGTCGCCGCCGCTGCCGGAGCGCTGGTGGCCACGACGCCACCGATGGCGATCAGCCCGATCGCGGCTGTTTTGGCGATGAGGTGTCGAAGTCTCATGCGAGCCAGGATGAAACTGTCCGTCACGGTGCCTTCAAGGGCGAGTCAAGGTCCAGTCAGTGCCTAGGCTGTCCAGGGAACCGGCACGAACGCGGGCTCGTCGAAAGGGACATGATGAAGATTGCGTCTGCCTTGATGGGCGTGCTAGTTCTGGCGGCTGGCTGCGGTGGGATCAGCCAACCTGGAGGCCCGGGAGACTCCAAGGTGAACACCCTTGTCGGGCGGACCTTCCTGTCAACGGAGGTCAAGGGGCACTCCCTGGTGCAAGGCAGCCGCGTCTCGGTCGCCTTCCCGGAAAAAGGCAAAGTGACCGTCCAGGGCGGATGCAATCACCTTTTCGGCACCGTGGTGGACGAGCCGGGTGACAAACTGGTGATCACCGACATGGGTGGCACCGATATGGGCTGTGACCAGCCGCTCATGCAACAGGACGAGTGGCTCACCAAGTTCCTGACCAGCAAGCCGGTCTGGGCGCTGACGGGCGACAAGCTCGTCTTGACCGGAACCAACGAGGAGCTGACGCTGGTGGACCGCAAAGTGGCCGACCCCGATCGCAAGCTGACCGGCACGAAATGGGTCGTGGACACCCTGCTCGAAGGTGATTCGGCCTCATCGATCCCGCAGGGAGCCGAAGCCCACCTGACGTTCACCGACGACGGCAAGGTCACCGGTAATACGGGCTGCAACGCCCTGACCGGTTCGGCTAAGGTCTCCGGCAACAAGATCGTCTTCAGTGCGGTCGCCACGACGAAGATGCTCTGCGCTGGCGCGGCAGGCGAGCTGGAAAAGGCCGTCCTGCCGATCCTCGAGGGCGAAGTGACGATGAAGATCGATGCTAATAGGCTCGAACTCAAGCAGGCCGGTGGCAAAGGACTTCAGCTCAAGGCCACCGCGTAATCTGAGGTTATGCAGGGTGTTTTCCTCCCGCGATTGCGGGAGCCGGTGCGCACCATCGCCGGCCGGACGTTTGACTTCGATCGTCAAGTCGCCGTGATGGCGGTGGTCAACCGGACACCCGACTCGTTCTACGACAAGGGCGCGACGTTCGCTCTCGACAAGGCGGTGTCCGCAGTGGACAAAGCCGTTGCCGACGGAGCCGACTGGGTCGACATCGGCGGGGTGAAGTTCTCGCCCAACGATGGGGAAGTCTCCGCCGAGGTGGAGGCCGACCGCGTGCTGCCAGTGGTTGAGGCCGCCGTGAAAACGGGTGCCGTGGTCAGTGTCGATACGTTCCGGGCGAGCGTCGCCGAAGCGGCGCTCGACGCCGGGGCGCACGTCGTCAACGACACCACCGGTTTGCACGATCCCGCGCTCGCCGATCTCGTGGCCGCCAGGCCGCACACACAACTGATCATCACGCACAGCCTGGCGAAGCCGCGCACACACTATCCGCAGCCGCAATACGCCGATATCGCGGCGGAGATCGCGCTGTTCCTGCGCAACCGGGTCGATGTGGCGCTCAGCCGTGGCGTTCAACCGGGACAGATCATCATCGATCCCGGGCACGACCTGAACAAGAACACCTATCACACACTTGAGCTCACGCGACGGCTCAGTGAAATCGCCGAGGTGGGATACCCCTGCCTGGCAGCTGTGTCCAACAAGGACTTCGTGGGCGAGACCCTCGACCGTCCCCACGGTGAGCGGATCGCGGGCAGCCTGGCCGCCGCCGTCTACAGCATCTTGCAAGGAGCCCGGATCGTGCGAATGCACAACGTCAAGGAATCGGTCGACGCGGTGCGCATGACCGAAGCCATCATCGGCTGGCGCAAGCCCGCCTACACCGTGCACAACATGTGATGCGCCACCTAGCCGCCTATCTGCCCGAGGACCGCAGCAAGAAGCTGTTGCGGATCAACATGGTGTCCTCCTTGGACGGTGCCGCCACCCTCGAAGGCCGCTCCGGTGGCCTCGGTGGTCCTGCTGACCAAGAGCTCATGCAGACCCTCCGCATGATGGCCGACGTCATTCTCGTTGGTGCCAACACAGTCCGGGTTGAGGGCTACAAGGGGGATCTGATCGGCGAAGCAGCCCAGCGGTGGCGGCTGGAGCACGGCATGTCCCGGCACCCGGAGTTCATCGAAGCCTCACGCAAACAAGGGCGCCCACTGGAAACGCTGCTGCCTCAGCTTGAAGGGCACATCCTGTGCGAGGGCGGGCCACACATCGTCGCCGCACTGGCCGGTTTGGACGCCATCGACGAGCTGTGCCTGACGATCGGTCCACTGCTGGCAGGCCCGGGTGAAGGACGGATCAGCGAGGGTACGCCACACCCGTTGCGGCGCATGAATCTTGTGCACGCCATCCCCGACGGAGACCTGCTCTTCTTGCGCTATGCCCGCGTCTAGCTGGGCTTGACGCGTATAGCGCTGATCCAGGCGGGCGGCGCGGGCGGATTGTCGCCCACGAGGCCCGCGATGACACGCGTGGCCGCGAAAGGCGCCTCGGGCCAAGGCGTGTAGCCATCCGTCAGCACGACGACGATGTGCGGTGGATCGGGCCGTTTCATCGCCTGGCTGATGCCCACGCGCATATCCGTGCCCCCGCCACCGGCCAGCTCCACTTCGCGGACACTGCTGACGGCCCGCGCTGCGTGCACATCGGCGTCGCAGGCGAGCACATTCACCCGGTTGCCGCCGATGCCAACAGCGCGCAGGACGCCGCTGACCTCCCCGAGCACCTCGGCGAAATCGTCGGAAGACATCGAGCCGGAGGTGTCGATGACGATCGCGACCCGCGGCACCGGCTGGCGCAGACGAGGCAGCACCACGCGTGGCAGGGCCGCGTTGCGGCGTGACGGCCGCTGAAAGGTGTAGTCGACCGCTCCCGAGGCCCACGCCGCCGCTTCACGGACCGCACCGGTGAGGGCACGGCGCCAGTCGATGGTCGGCTCCAGCACCTCGTCAGCCCACCGCTTCCAGCCGTTGGCGATGGTGCCGCGCGAGCGCACGTGCTGGCGGATGCCTTCAGCGGTTTGCCGGCGGATCGCCGCAGCCTCCACTTCGGACACTCCGGTAGCACCGGTGCCGCCCAGCTCCCAGGGCTGTGCCGTCCCGTGCGCACCTGAACCACAGTTGGGCCCGTGCGGCGTTGGTGGAATATGCGGCAGGTATTGCTCGAACATCTGGCCATCGGGCAGGCCAAAGGTGCCGGGGTGAAAACCCCCGTCTGGCAGCGAAACATGATCCGCGAGCAGATCGTCATTGATTTCGCAGTCTTGCGCGATGTTCACGCGCGGCCAGTCGCGGCGGTCGCTCTCGGGAAGCAGCGCGCTGCGGCCGTGGTGGTCGCGCAGCAGGTGGCCGATCTCGTGAATCCACACCCCAGCCAGCTCGGGCACGGGAGTTCTGTCCACAAACGACGGTGAAACGTAGCAGCGCCAGTGCTTGTCGACGCCCATCGTCTGAATCTCGGCGGATTCGATGACGGTCAGGCTGAACAGAGCGGTGGCGAAGTAGGGCCGGTCGTTGGCCGCCCGGAAGCGGGCCGCTAACAACTTCGTGCGGTCCAGGGTCATAGCCGGCCAGACAGCTGCAGCACTTCCACGAAGGCGTCGATGTCTGGCGGAACGGGCCAGGCCGGGTCACGCATCGCCGCCAGATCCATGGCGGCCCGTGCCGCCACGTCGGGCACGCCAGCGTCGACCGCTTTGGCGAGCACTGTCCAGCCGGCGTTCCAGCGTTGCTGGGTGACGCGCATCTGAATGGCGGCAACGGTCGCCGTGAGGAAAGCCAGCTGACGGTCGCCGCGGTTGGGCAGCTTGAACGCCGCCGGGTCGGCCAGCACCCGCTCGGGGTCGGGCAGGTCGAGTTCGTCGAGGTAGGTCACGAACTCCAGGCCGGACCCGTTGCCAATGGCGCCAATGACAGCGGTGCTCAAAGCATCCTTCGACGTGCCGCTGCAGTGGTGGAAAGCCAGCAGCCGCAACACCATCTCCCACGTGCGGGGCGAGGGCCAGGCGCCGCCCCGGGCTTCGGTGTCGGTGGGAAGGTGGTGCGTCAGGCCGGGTCGCGCGGTGAGGAAGCCAGCGATCGAACCACGGGCTTTGGCCAGCGCACTATCCATTTTGGAGCGATCGAGCGCGGGAATCTCAATCGACGGCCACGTTCCGCCGAGCCCGCGCGCGACCACACGAGGGTCATGCGCCCAGTAAAGGTGCACGAACCGGTTGGCCAGTGGTGGGCTCAGGTGCCAGCCATCGGCGGCACTGCTGGCCGGGTTGGCGGCCGCGACGATCCGCACCCGCGCGGGCAGGCTGAGGCTGCCGACCCGGCGCTCCAGCACGACACGCAGCAAGGCGGCCTGCACTGCCGGTGGTGCCGAGGACAGCTCGTCGAAGAACAGCAGCCCTTCGCCACTGCGCGCCAGGCGCACCGCCCAGTCGGGCGGGGCCATCGGAACGCCTTCCACGGCAGGGTTTTCGCCGATGATGGGCAGCCCGGAAAAGTCCGACGGTTCGTGCACGCTGGCGATGACGGTCTCCAGCGGGACGCCGATCCCTTCGGCGAGCTGTTGCAGCGTCGCCGATTTCCCGATGCCGGGCTCGCCCCACAGCAACACGGGCAGGTTCGCTGACACGGCAAGCGCTAGCGCGTCAGCCCGGGGGTCGGTGACCCGTTCGGTGCGGGTGGCCCGGGTGGCCGCGATCAGGTCGTCGGCGGCCTCAAGACGCGCGGCGGTCATCGTTTGGCCCAGCCTTTCAGCAAACGGTAGATCGCTTTGATATTCGCGAACTCGGGATCGTCGTCTTCATCCTGCTCGTCGCCGTCATCGTCGTCCCAGATGCCGGCCTTGTATTGCGCGAGCTCCAGCGCGCTGGTGCCGTCGTGACCGGCCATGCCCAGGTCGGCGCCCGCGTTGAGCAGCGCCTCGACGAGGGCCAGCTCGCCACCGTCACCGATGGCCACGCTCAGCGGTGTCCTATCGCGATGGTCTCGGGTGTCGATCGGCAGCCCGGCCTCCAGCAGCCGGGGCAGCAGGGTCGTGTGATCCCACCGCCGCAAGTGGTGCAGCAAGCTCTGCCCGCGGCCGTCACGGAGCTGCGGGTCGAGCCCGGCGTCGAGCAGGGCGTGGACTCCAGCGGCATCAGCATGGAGCAACCGCTGCAGCAAGTCCTGGCGCCGCAACCGCAGCGCACGGGGTAGGCGCCCCTTGGCTCCCCGCCAGACCTGTGCCGCGTGGAAGCAGCCGGTCACTTCTCCGCCCAGACCGCGCAACGCCGCTTCCCGGCGGATCTCGGCCTCGGTGTGCCCCGGAAGGTCAAGCGAGCCAGCGCTTTCCGACACGACGTGCCATTGTCCTTGGCAGCGCACCCGGATTGGCTCTTCCACTGTGGCCGCCGGGATGTCCGCTACGGCGGGGAGCTGAAGTGCCTTACGCACCAGCGGATGCAGGTCATCAGCCGTGATCAGGCCATGCCAGAGCAGATCGAGATCGGGTGGGAGGAAGGCCAGATCGGAGGGGATGCGGCGCACATCATCATGCCGGTACGGATATGAGTCCAGCGTCGCCGACCAGTGATCCTCGCTCCATGTCAGGATGACGCCGAGTTTCCAGCCGAGCCGCAGCAGGAACCGGTCTTCCTGGTAGCGCTGGCGCAACCGGGTGGCCTCGGCTCGCAACGATGTCAGCTGAAGGGGTTGCTGGGCCAGCCAGTCATGGATCTCGGCGGTCCGCAGCTGTGATTGTTTGAGGGCGACGGCGGCATCTAGCTTGGGCGCGTTGGCGTTCCACGGGTCCTCGGAACGTTGCGCAAAATCTTCAGGTGTCTCGCCAACGATGGACGGCCCGAGCACGATCCCCGCGGCAGCCCATGCTTCGGCCAGGCGTCCCTCACCACGCAGCCGATGCGCCAGCTCCTCCACGTCGGCCGGCCCGCCGTCGCCGCGAAGCCGGTGTGCAGACTCCTCGGCACCTCCGCCGGGCGGCAACTCTTCGGCTGCGGCTTGCCCGGCCTCGCCCGACGCGGCGAACTGTTCCTCCGGCAGCGGATCACCGGCCGTGGTGAACCGGGGCAAACGGCCGGACGCACCGCCCCACGCTTCGCGCAGGCCATCGGCGAACCGCGCGTGCCACAGGTGCGGCGGAAGGTCGACGGTGTCGCTGCGGCTGATATCGCTTGCGGCAACGAGGTCTAACCGCAGCCGTTGCGAACCATCCACCGTCTTAGGTGGACGTAACACGAGCACGTGTTCGCGGTCCGCGAAGGGACCGGTCAGCAGAACCCACGAGTCTCGGGTCGCCAGACTGGTGCGCCCACCAAGCGTGCGGGGCAGGTGCCACCGCAGCAGATCGGGGATGAGGCCGAGCAGATCGTCTCGCGCGTCAGCGGGATCGTCAAACGTCACGTCGATGCCACCGGCCGCACAGGCGGCGCGCCAATCGCCGTTAAGCCGGGCCGTGGTGCACTCCTCGATCATCCGGTGGGGCACCGCGTAACGGCGGACGCGCTGCCAGTTCTTAAGCACCGAAGGTGGTCTGATCACCGGTAAACACTCGCAATCGCGGCGACATCGGGGTGAGGCTGAGACGGGTGGTGGGCGAGCGCGGCTGCGGCGGCCCGCCGCATCCGCCGGGGCACGCCACCGTTGACGCCCAGATATTCCAAAGTGGAGTGTCCGTCGATGGCTGTCAGCAGAAGCCGCAAGCCGCGCCCGGTGATGCCGGTGTAACGCAAGTCGAGGCGGCGAAGCTGGCTCTGCGGAAGCGCTTCGGCAAGCGCGGCCGCGCCAGCGTCACCGACCAGATTGCTGTTGGCGCCAAGCGCCCGTTCAGAGGGCGGGCGTGCCAAGTCGAGGGTGTGCCAGGCGGTCAGGTGGCGGGCCAGCGCTACCGCACCGTCCGGCGTGATTCCGTTGCCGCCCAGGCCGAGCGACACGGGCAGCCCGGCCGCGGCTTGGGCCAGCGCCGAGACTCCTTCGTCGCCAAGGTGATTGGCCGCGAGGTAAAGCTCATGCACACCAGCGTCACGGATCAGCGACGCCAGCATCGGCACCGCTTCTGGGCCGAGCCCGTTGCCGCCCAGGAACAGCCGCTCCAGCCGGGCTTCGCGGCCCTTCAACGCGCCGGCCAGGGCGGCGAGACCGTCAGCGCTGAGGCCGACATTGACGAGGTCAAGCGTGCGCAACGTGGTGTTGTGGCGCAACGCCTCGCACAGGCGGCGCACGCCATCGTCGCCGACCGGGTTTCGCTTGAGCCACAAGGCACGCACGGTGGTATCGCTGGCTAGCCGCTCGGCGAGCGAATCCACGCCGGGTGCCGCGATTTTGTTGCAGCCCAAGTAAACCGTCTCGATCTGGTGGCCGGGCTCTAGCGCGTCAGCGACAGCTTTGGCTCCTTCGTCGCCTAATCCGTTGGTACCCAAAAGGAGGTGTTTGACTTTGGCGGAAGCAGCGGCGGCGCGGGTGAGGTCGGCGGTGAGCAAGGGACCGACGCCTTGTTTGCATAGGTCGAGCCGTCCGTCGGCCTGAAGGCGCCCGCGCGGGAACTCGCCCGGCGCGGCTCCTTCACGCAGTCCCGTAAGCAACGGCGCGAAGTCGGCCGGGTCGGCCAGCCCGTATTCGGGGTGGGTGATGACCGGGCAGCGGACCGGCGTTGGTTCCCTCACCATGGCACGCTCCGGTAGTCCTTGAGGAAGTGGCCTGACATCGGCTCGCCAAGCACGCCACGCACGATCGGGTCGTAAACCCGGGCCGCGCCATCGATGACGTCAAGTGGTGGCCGGAAACCCTTGTCCCGCGCGCTCATTTTGGCCGGGTGCGGATTCTCATCGGTGACCCAGCCGGTGTCGACACTGTTCATGTGGATCCCGGCACTGGCGTAATCGCCAGACACGGTGCGCGTGAGCATGTTGAGCGCGGCTTTGGCCATGTTGGTGTGCGGGTGCCGGTGGGTCTTGTTGGGATGGGTGTAGCTGCCTTCCATCGCTGACACCTGAACCACATAGCGGTCCGCGAAGGGCGACTTTTCCATCAGCGGGCGCAGGCGTGACGTGAGCAGAAACGGGGCGAACGCGTTGACCACATGCGCCTGCAGCCACTCGCCGGGGGAGACGTCGGCGTCACGCAACACCCAGCTGTTGCGCGGGCGCAAATCGAGCGGCTGCCCGGTCTCGTCGGTCAGCCCAGCGGGAAAGTAGTGCTCGATCAGGGCGGGCAGGTTCGCCGCGTCCACTGTGGACGGTTGGCTCGCCGTGACGCTCAGCCGGGCGGCGGCTCCGGTGAGCGATTGCGCCTCAGCCGTGCGCACTTCACGGTGGTATTCCGGTGGGCGGTAAAGCGTCTGAGCCGCGTTGTTGATGAGAATGTCGAGCCCGCCCGGAAACCGCTCGTGCACGGTCTCGATCAGGGCGGTGATGGCGGTCAGGTCCAGCAGGTCGGTGCCATGCAGGTGCAGCCGGCCCGCCCAGTCGACGGCGTCAGGCACCTCAGCGAACCGCTTGGCCGCGTCTTTGGGGAACCGGGTCGACACAATGACTTCAGCCCCGTCGCGCAACAACTTGAGCGCGGTGTGGAAGCCGATTTTGACGCGCCCGCCGGTGATCAGCGCCGTGCGCCCGGTCAGGTCACACCGGGCGGACCGCCGGACACGGTTGTCGTCGGCGCAGCCAGGGCAGAGCAAGTGGTAGTCGATGTCGGCTTCGCGGAACTGTCCTTTGCAGACATAGCACCGCCGCATGCGCAGCAGCACCCCGGCGGTTTCGCCCGCCGTCTCGATCGCGGGAGTGGTGTCTGGGATCTCTTCCTGAAACCGGCGTGCCTGACTGACGATTTCGCGGTCGTGGGCACGGGTTTGCGCCGAGCGCCGGGATTTGGCGGACTTCTTCACGCGGCGGTGTGCTTGGACAATCGCTTGATCGAGATCCGGGTTGGACACCCCAGAGGCCAGCACGCGCAGGCAGATCGCCAGTTCCTCGTCGCTGACCGGCACGGCTCCTCCCAAGATCCGTAGGGGCGAGACCGGCCGGATTCGAACCGGCGTCCTCCAGATTGCAGTCAAGGCGCGTCGACCTCTGCGCTACAGCCTCGCCGCGCGCGAGCGTACCGCACGCTTACGACAGCGTGGGGAGAGCGGGACGGGCTGGATTCGAACCGGCGTCCTCCTGCTTTGCCGGCAGGCGCGTCGACCTCTGCGCTACCGCCCCGCTCCGGTCGCCGACGCTAGCAAACGCCCGGCCTCGGGGTCAGCTCCGTAATGCACCGTCCACGCACGCCGAAACCGCTGCAATGGCGTCTCCCCACGATGGTCGGTCAGGCGCGGGTCGGCTCCTGCGCTAAGGAGCTCCCGGACCGTCCATGCTTTGCGCAAGTTACCGGTCATGTGCAGCGGAGCCCGCCCTTCGGTGTCTCGCAGATTCACATCGAGCCCAAAGCTCAGCAACCACGGCAAACTTTCCGCCTCCCGCAGCGCCGCCAGGTAATGCAGCGCGCTTCGCCCGCCGAACCCGCGGACCCTTGGATCGAAGCCGTCCGCGACCAGGCACTCAAGCTCGAACACCTTTCCTCGCGCCGCCAGGGACAAGAAGTTATTGCGCTCGCGCCGCAGTTCACGCGGAAGCCAGCCGACGCCGGTCGCCCAACCTGATAGAGCGCGAAAACAGCCGCCGAGGGCTGACAGGGCTACTTCGCACCGGATTTCTTCGTCGGTATGCAGGGTCGCGAGGCCGTGCGGCGCGATCATGACTTCGTGCCATACCTGACCGCACTTGACCCGGACCATGGGCGATTTCCAGGGCGTACGCACGGAAGCAGTGTAGGCGCGACATGAGTGATGCGGAACTCATTTGCATGGTCATGCGCTCAACCGTATGCTTACTGAGCGAATGATTATGCGGAGGTAGGTATGGGAATCCGGGTCGCGGTGGCCGGTGCCAGCGGATATGCCGGGGGTGAGCTGCTCAGGCTCCTCGCCGGTCATCCCGAGTTCGACCTGACTTATGCGACGGCACACTCTCAGGCTGGCCAGCCGCTTTACCGCGTACACCCGAATCTTGCCGCTCTTGACCTGACTCTGGCCGAGACGGATCCGGCTCTCCTGGCCACGGCAGACCTGGTGTTCCTCGCCCTTCCGCACGGGGAGTCGGCCGCGCTCGCCGCGCAACTGCCCGACAGCGTGAAGATCGTCGACCTCGGCGCGGACTTCCGGCTGAGCGACCCCGGGCAATGGGAGCAGTACTACGGCGGAACCCACGCGGGCACCTGGGCCTACGGCTTGCCGGAGCTGCCCGGGCAACGGCAGCAGATCGCTAACGCGCAGCGGGTCGCGAATACCGGCTGTTATGCGGCCGCCGTCACGCTCGCTCTCGCACCGCTGATCGCCAGCGGTGTCGCCGAGGCCGAGGATGTCGTCGTCGTGGCCGCGAGCGGCACGTCAGGCGCGGGCAAGTCGCCTAAGACCCATCTGCTCGCGAGCGAAATCATGGGCGATCTCACGCCGTACAAAGTCGGGGCACACCAGCACGTGCCCGAGATCAAGCAGGCGACCGGGGCGCGAAGCCTTTCCATGACACCGGTTTTGGCGCCGATGCCGCGCGGGATTCTGGCGACCGTGACCGCGAAACGGTCCAGTTGCGACATCACCGCCGGAGTTGTCCGCGAAGTGCTCGCCGATGCTTACGCGGGCGAACCGTTCGTGCAGGTGCTTCCCGAAGGCTCCTGGCCGCACACGGGGGCCACCGCGGGTTCCAACAGTGCTCATCTGCAAGCCACCGTCGATGTGGATAGCGGCCGGATCATTGTGGTCAGTGCCCTCGACAACCTAGGCAAGGGCGCCGCGGGCCAGGCGGTTCAGTGCGCCAACGTCATGTCCGGGCTGCCGGAGACTTCCGGCCTGTCTGTCTTCGGAGTATTTCCGTGAGCGTGACCGCACCCAAGGGCTTCAAGGCATCCGGCATCGCGGCCGGGCTGAAAGCCTCGGGAAATCCTGATGTCGCTCTCGTTGTCAACGAGGGCCCCGATGCGACCGCCGCCGCGGTCTTCACCGCCAACCGCGTCAAAGCCGCGCCGGTGCTGTGGAGCCAGCAGGTCCTCAAAGGACGGGCCGTGCGCGCGGTCATCCTCAACTCGGGCGGTGCCAACGCTTGCACCGGCCCGGCCGGGTTCCAGGACACGCACCGCACCGCTGAATACGTCGCCTCGCGCCTCGGCGGCATGGGTGCCGGGCAGGTCGCCGTTTGCTCCACCGGGCTCATCGGGGAACGCCTGCCGATGGACAAGTTGCTGCCCGGCGTGGACCAGGCCGTGAAAACCCTGGCCAAGGCCGGGGGCCAAGCCGCCGCAGAGGCCATCATGACCACCGATTCCCATGCAAAGACTTCGTGGGTACGAGGTGAGGGCTGGTCAGTCGGCGGCATGGCTAAGGGCGCGGGCATGCTGGCTCCCTCGCTGGCCACGATGCTCTGTGTGCTGACCACTGACGCGGTCGCCGACGCCGAAACGCTCGACAACGCGCTCCGTGAGGCGTGCCGGGTGACGTTTGACCGCTTGGACTCCGACGGCTGCATGTCCACTAACGACACCGTCCTGCTGCTGGCCTCCGGCGCTTCTGGTATCTCGCCGTCGGTCGACGAGCTGACAGCCGTCGTGACACAGGCGTGCCACGAGCTGGCGCAGCAACTGCTCGCCGACGCCGAAGGCAACACCAAAACGATCGGCATCGAGGTCGTGAACGCGGCGTCGGAAGCCGACGCGGTGGAGGTCGGGCGGTCCATCGCCCGCAACAACCTGGTGAAGACAGCGCTTTTCGGCAACGACCCGAACTGGGGACGCATCCTGGCGGCCGTGGGCACGACGTCGGCGGTGTTTGAGGCTGACGAGCTGGACGTCGCCATCAACGGTGTCTGGATTTGCCGCTCCGGCGCGGCCGCTGAGGATCGCTCCAAAGTGGACCTGTCCGGTAAGGCGGTGTCCATCACGGTCGATCTGCACGCGGGCGCGGCGAGCGCGACGGTGTGGACCAACGACCTTTCGCACGCCTATGTGCACGAGAACTCGGCGTACTCGTCATGAGAGTCATCAAGTATGGCGGGCATGCGATGGCGGACCCTTCGGCGTTCGCGGCCGCGGTGGGCAAGCTCGGCGAGCTTCCCGTCATCGTGCACGGCGGCGGTCCGCAGATCTCGGCGATGCTCGACCGGTTCGGCATCGTCAGCGAGTTCCGCGACGGCCAGCGGGTGACCACGCCGGAGATGATGGCCCTCGTGCGGATGGTGCTGCTGGCGACCGGTAAAGATGTGGCCACGCAACTGAATCTGCATGGTCTTAAGGCGGTCAGCCTGTCGGGTGAGGACGGGGGCTTGTTCACCGCTGTGCGCATGACGCCAGACATCGGTCTCGTGGGCGACATCGAAGTCATCGACCCGTCGGTCGTGCTGTCGTTGCTGCGGGAAGGCTACATCCCCGTCGTGGCAACGGTTTCGCCGGACAAGGACGGCATCGCCCACAACGTCAACGCCGACACCGGCGCCGCTGCCCTTGCCGTCGCTTTGCAGGCAGAGCAACTGGTGATGCTGACCGACGTTCCAGGGCTCTACAGCGACTGGCCAGACCGCTCCAGCCTGGTCGCGGAGATTTCCGCGGCTGGTGTTGAAGAACTTCTCCCGAGCCTAGAGAAAGGCATGGTGCCCAAGATGCAAGCTTGCCTGCGCGCGGTGCGCGGTGGTGTCACGTCAGCGTTGGTCGGCAGCAGCCTTACCACGGGAACGGTGGTGACGTCATGAGCGATCTCGTAGAACGGTGGGAGCAGGTCGTCGCCAACACCTATGGCACCCCCTCGATCGGGCTCGTGAGCGGAGCCGGCGCCGTGGTCTATGACGAGAGCGGAAAGTCCTATGTGGACATGCTCTCCGGCATCGCGGTCAACGCGCTCGGGCACGGGCACCCGGCCGTCATCGAAGCGGTCACCCGGCAAATTTCTCAGCTGGGCCACGTTTCCAACTTCTTCGCCGCCGAGCCACCCGTCGCACTGGCCGAGCTTCTGCTCGCCTTGACGGGCCGCCCCGGCCGCGTGTTCTTCGCCAACTCCGGCGCTGAGGCCAACGAAGCCGCGTTCAAGCTGTCGCGGCTGACCGGCCGTACGCAGATCGTGGCTGCCGAACAAGCGTTCCACGGCCGGACCATGGGTGCGCTGGCGCTGACCGGGCAGCCGCCCAAACGGGATCCGTTCAAGCCGCTGCCTCTGGACGTGACGCACGTTCCCTACGGCTCGGTGGAAGCATTGAGCGCGGCGGTGTCGAGCGAAACCGCCATGATCATCCTGGAGCCCATCATGGGTGAAGCGGGTGTCGTGCCAGCGCCGACCGGATACCTCGCTGCCGCAAGGGCTTTGGCCGACCAGCATGGTGCCCTGCTCGTGCTCGACGAGGTGCAGACGGGCATCGGCCGGACCGGCCACTGGTTCGCGCACCAAGCCGAAGGCGTAGCACCCGACGTCATCACCCTCGCCAAAGGACTCGGCGGAGGCCTGCCCATCGGCGCGATGATCGCGTTCTCCGACGGTGCCTTCGCCCGGTCGAATGACGGTGGCGCGGCTGGTTTGTTCAAGCCGGGTCAGCACGGCACGACGTTTGGGGGCAACCCGATCGCGTGTGCCGCCGCGCTCGCCGTGTTGCGGACCATCGCCGCCGACGGACTGCTCGACCACGTCAAGCGGATCGGGGAGCGGCTGCGGCGGGGGATCGCCGGGCTGCCTCAGGTCGCCGAGGTGCGGGGTGCGGGTTTGCTGCTGGGCGTGGTGCTCACGGCACCTATCGCGCTGGACGTGAAGGCCGCGCTAGTGGAAGCCGGGTTCCTCGTCAACAACGCGCAGACCGACGTCATCCGGCTCGCCCCGCCGCTGATTTTGACCACGGCACAGGCTGACGCCTTCATCGCCGCCCTATCGGAAGTTCTGTCGTGATTAGACATTTTCTGCGTGACGATGACCTGACTCCAGCCGAACAGGAGCAGGTGCTAACGATGGCGCCTGGAACCGTTGGCGGCAAAGCGGTCGCGGTCATCTTCGAAAAGCCTTCCCTGCGCACGCGGGTGTCGTTCGAGGTCGGCATCGCTCAGCTGGGCGGGATCCCGGTCATCGTCGACGCGCGATCGACCCACTTCGGCCGGGGTGAGTCGATGGCCGACGCCGCCCGTGCCTTGTCCCGTTACGTCGACGCGATCGTCATCCGGACGTTTGAAGACACACGGATCGCCGAGCTCGCCGACTACGCCACCGTCCCGGTGATCAACGCTTTGACGGACGGGTTCCACCCGTGCCAGCTTCTGGCCGACCTGATGACGGTCCGCCAGCACCTGGGCTCGACGGCGGGCAAAACCCTTGCCTACCTTGGCGACGGGGCCAACAACATGGCCAACAGCTATCTCCTCGGCGGGGCGACGGCGGGCATGCACGTGCGCATCGCCGCACCGACCGCCTTCGCTCCTGACCCGGTCATCGTGTCGCGGGCGGGCGAGATCGCCGCCGCTACGGGTGGTTCGGTCAAGGTGACCGTGGACCCGTGGGAGGCGGTCGCCGGATGCGACGTCGTCGCCACGGACACGTGGACGTCGATGGGCCAGGAAGACGATGGCATCGACCGGATCACGCCGTTCCTTCCGTACCAAATCAATGGGGCCTTGTTGAAGGAAGTGCCGAACGCGATCGTGCTGCACTGCCTTCCGGCCCACCGCGGTGAGGAAATCACCGACGAAGTCATGGACGGCCCGCAAAGCGTCGTCTTTGACCAGACCGAGAACCGGCTGCACGCGCAAAAAGCGCTGTTGTCGTTCCTGATTGGACAGTAAAGGCATGACAGCACCACTAACTCGCGTCGCACGGCACGCTCGCATCGAAGGGCTCATCCGGTCTCAGCCGGTGCGCTCGCAAACCGAGCTGGGCGAGTTGCTGTCCGCCGGAGGGGTCCAGGTCACCCAGGCGACATTGTCGCGTGATCTGGAAGAGCTGCGGGCCATCAAGGTCGGTGGGGTCTACCTCATCCCCGAAGACGGCAACCGCGCGCTGCGCCCCGCCGAAACCGGCACCACGCGGCTGATCCGCCTGCTGCGCGAATTGCTCAACAGCACCGATCACAGTGGAAACATGGCCGTGCTGAGGACGCCGCCCGGTGCGGCGCATTACCTCGCTAGCGCCATAGACCGTTCTGGAGTACCAGAAATCGTCGGCACCATCGCCGGCGACGACACCATTTTTGTTCTTGCCCGCGAGCCACTGGGCGGCGAGGCACTGGCAGAGAAACTAGCCGGATGGGCCGGCCTTGATGAAGGAGCGCAAGAAAGTGACTGACCGGGTAGTTCTCGCATATTCCGGGGGGCTCGACACCTCGGTCGCCATTCCGTATCTCGCCGAGAAGACGGGTGCCGAAGTGATCGCCGTCGCCGTCGACGTCGGTCAGGGTGGCGAAGACATGGAAGAGATTCGCAAGCGGGCCATCGCCTGTGGCGCCGTCGAAGCCGAGCTGGTCGACGCGCGCGACGAGTTCGCCGCCGAATACTGCCTTCCCGCGGTTCGCGCCAACGCGCTCTACATGGACCGCTACCCGCTGGTGAGCGCCCTTTCCCGGCCGCTGATCGTCAAGCACCTCGTGGAAGCGGCCCGCAAGCACGGTGGCACCATCGTTTCGCACGGCTGCACCGGCAAGGGCAACGACCAGGTCCGCTTCGAGGTCGGCATCGGCTCGCTCGCCCCGCACCTGAAGGTCATCGCGCCCGCCCGTGACTACGCGTGGACCCGGGACAAGGCCATCGAATACGCCGAGAGCAAGGGCCTGCCGATCGACGTGTCGCACCGCAGCCCGTATTCGGTGGACCAGAACGTCTTCGGGCGGGCCGTGGAAACCGGCTTCCTGGAAGACATCTGGAACGGCCCGATCGAGGACATCTACTCCTACACGGCCTCGCCGGCGCTTCAGCGTGACCCGGACGAAGTGGTGATCACGTTCGACCAGGGCATCCCGGTCGCGATCGACGGCGAAACCGTCACCCCGCTTCAGGCCATCGTGGAAATGAACCGGCGTGCCGGTGCTCAGGGCGTCGGCCGCATCGACATGGTGGAAGACCGTCTCGTCGGCATCAAGAGCCGCGAGATCTACGAAGCGCCCGGCGCCATCGCGCTCATCACCGCGCACCAGGAGCTGGAAAACGTGACGGTGGAACGGGATGTCGCCCGGTTCAAGAAGTCCGTCGACCAGCGGTGGGGCGAGCTCGTCTACGACGGCCTCTGGTACTCCCCACTGCGCAAGGCGCTGGATGTGTTCATCGCCGAGACCCAAAAGCATGTGTCCGGTGAGATTCGCATGACGCTGCACGGTGGACGGGCAGTCGTGTCTGGCCGGCGCAGCGAGGACTCGCTGTACAACTTCGACCTCGCGACCTATGACGAGGGCGACAAGTTCGATCAGTCTCTGGCCAAGGGCTTCGTCGACCTGTGGGGCCTGCCCTCACGGCTGGCAGCACAACGGGACGCGAAGTAATGAAGCTCTGGGGCGGAAGGTTTCAAGGCGGGCCTGCTGAGGCGCTGGCCCGCCTGTCGGTGAGTGTCCACTTTGACTGGAGGCTCGCCCGGTATGACATAGCGGGCTCGCGAGCACATGCCCGGGTCTTGGCCAGCGCGGGTCTGCTCGACCCGGATGAGCTCGGCCAAATCCTCGCGGCGCTTGACGATCTGGATATCGCGGTGGAGACCGGAACTTTCCGTCCCGTGATCGAAGACGAAGACGTGCACACCGCTTTGGAGCGTGGTCTCCTGGAGCGCCTCGGTGCTCTGGGCGGCAAGCTGCGCGCGGGCCGCTCCCGCAACGACCAGGTCGCCACGGATCTGCGGCTTTACATGCGCGACAACGCTTTGCAGCTGCGCCAGGCGATTGTCGAGCTGGCTGACGCGCTGACCGAGCAGGCCGCTTTGCACGTGGACACGCCGGCACCCGGCATGACCCACGTGCAGCACGCTCAGCCGGTCACGTTCGGGCACTGGCTCCTGGCGCACGTGCACCCGCTGCTGCGTGACCTGGATCGGTTGCAGGACTGGGACAAGCGTGCCGCGGTCAGCCCGCTGGGCGCTGGCGCGCTCGCGGGCTCGGGCTTGCCGCTTGACCCGCCAGCGGTAGCCAAGGAACTCGGGTTCCGGGAGTCGTTCGCCAACTCGATGGACGCGGTGTCCGACCGCGACTTCGTGGCCGAGTTCCTTTTCATCACAGCGCTTTTGGGTGTGCACCTGTCGCGTCTTGGTGAGGAGATCGTGCTGTGGACGTCTTATGAGTTCGGCTGGGTCGAACTCGACGACGCCTTCGCCACGGGTTCGAGCATCATGCCGCAGAAGAAGAACGCGGACATCGCCGAACTAGCCCGGGGTAAGGCGGGCCGCCTGATCGGTGGCCTGGTCAACGTGCTGACGATGCTCAAGGGCCTGCCGCTGACCTATGACCGAGACATGCAGGAAGACAAGGAGCCGGTGTTCGACGCGATCGACACGCTGGCCCTCGTGCTGCCCGCGATGGCCGGCATGATCGCGACCATGACGGTTCGTGTGGATCGCCTTGCCGCGTCAGCGCCGGTCGGCTTTTCGCTCGCGACGGAAGTGGCCGATTGGCTGGTGCGCCAAGGCGTTCCGTTCCGCGACGCGCACGAGATCACCGGACAGCTCGTCGCGCTTTGTTCGGTTCGCGAGTGTGAACTGCACGAAGTCAGTGACGAAGACCTGCTGTCGGTCAGCCCGCACCTGACATCTGAAGTGCGCAACGTGCTGACCGTCCGCAGTGCCCTGTCCGCCCGCACCACCCCTGGCTCAACGGGACCGGGACCGGTGTCGGATCAGCTGGTGTCCGTGCAGGAACAGCTGAAGGCCTGGAAGAAGTCCTGACGTGAGACCGCCGGGCGGCTACCCTCCCGCCGCCCGGCCCAAACCGAGCGCTGGTTGCTTGGTGCGGCCAGCCGTTAGGTAGACGATCAGGCCAGTCGCGGCGAGCACAGCACCGACGACGGGTACGGCCTCAATGCCCACGTGGTCGAGTGTGAGAGCGCCAATGGTGGCACCGCCCGCGATGCCGACGTTGAAGGCGCTCGCGTTGACCCCGGACGCCTGCTCGGTGTGATCCGGAGCGGTGCGCAAGGTCGCCGTCTGAAACAGCACCGGCAGCAGTCCCATCGCCAGGCCACTCATCGTCACCGCCGCGATCGCGACGATCGCCGACCGCCCGCCAATAGACAGCAATACCAGTGCGCCCGTCATCAGGGCGGCTCCGGTGAGCATGCCTTGGCGCAGCCACCGGTCCACGAGCCACCCGGTGACCGGGAGCATCAAGGTGCCAGCGAGTCCACTGCACATCAGGACCGGAGCGATCTGCGCCTCGCTGAGCCCCGCATTCGCTAGCAGTGGCGCGGTATAGGTCGAAAACGTAAACGCCCCAAGCATCGTGACCGCTGTGGTCGCCACGATGGCTGGAAAGCCGGGCAGGCGCACCACTTCCAGCAGTGACGTGCGCACGGCCGCGGTGCTGCCGGGGACCTCAGGCAACCGCTGTGCCAGCAACGCCAGGACTACCCCCAACACGGCGAGTCCCGCGAACGTATAGCGCCAGCCCACCGCGACGCCAATCGATGTCCCGGCTGGTACACCTATCAACACCGCAGCGGCACCACCAGAGGACACGATGGTGATCGCCCTGCCGACCCGCTCCGGGCTCACGAGCCGGGCCGCGTAACCGCCGAGCACCGCCCAGAACAGACCGTGCGTCAGACCGCCGATCAGCCGTGCCACCACCGCGATCGAATAGGTCTCCGCGAATATCATCACGGCATTGCTCACGGCGTACGAAGCGAGCGCGGCCGTTAGCAATAACCGCCGCGGCAAACGGGCCGTCAGCGTGCCCAGGGGAGCGGCGAACAACGCGACCATGACCGCATACCCCGTCACGAGCAGGCCAATCTGCGCGGGCGAAACCGACAGATCACGGCTCATGCTCAGTAGCAGCCCTGTGGGCACCAGCTCAGTCGTGACGGAAAGAAAGATGCCCGCGCAAAGCAGCAGGAGGGAGCCAAGGGGCCAGGGCTGTCGGGTCACCGAACCACCCTGTTCGTCAGCGGCCCGCCGCGGCAAGTGAATTAGTCTTGCTGGCGTGAAGTTTCTTCAAGGGCCGGTCGACGAGGCCGCGAAACGTCTGCTGGGCAGCCTGATTCACGGCAACGGCGTGACGATCCGGCTGACCGAGACCGAGGCCTACGCCGGACTTGGCGAAGACGAAGCTTCACACGCCCACCGGGGAGTGACCAAACGCAACGGCATCATGTTCGGCCCGCCCGGGTTCCTCTACGTCTACTTCACCTATGGCATGCACTGGTGCGCGAATGTCGTTTGTGGACCGGAGGGTTCCGCCTCGGCCGTGCTGTTGCGAGCCGGCGAAGTCGTTGACGGGCTTGACTTAGCGCGCTCGCGCCGCGCCGGGCACAAGGACCGCGATCTGGCCCGTGGCCCAGCCCGCCTCGCTCAAGCGCTGGGACTCGACGCCGCGGCCAACGGCGCGAACCTGCTCGACGCGCACTCGCCCGTGCGCCTTTCGCTTGAGCCCGCATCTACGGCCGTGCTATCGGGCCCACGCATTGGCATCAGAAAAGAGGTGGCCCGCCCGTGGCGCTTCTGGCTTGCGGGCGAGCCAACCGTCAGTGCTACGCGAACAGCCCGTTGAGGCGGCCCTTCCAGCCATCCACCACGCGAGCCGGGTCGGCGTTGAGCACCTTCTCCGACAACGTCGCGTAGATGTCGCGGAAATCGGTGCTGTACTTGACGTCTCCGTCGTCGAGCTTCTTCAAGTTCGGCGCTTCGCCGTAAAGACCACCGTTGAGCGAGTGGCCGAGCAGCATGACATCAGCCGCGGCACCATGGTCGGTGCCGTCGGAAGCGTTCGCCCGCACGCGGCGGCCGAACTCCGAATAGATGGCGACGACGACGTTCTTACCCTGCTCCGTCTTGGACACCCGGTCCAGGAACGCGGTCACCGACCGGTCGAGGATGCCGAGCAGCCCTTGATGCGGCGCCTTCTCATCGGCGTGAGTGTCGAAACCGCCCAGTGACACGGAGAACGCCCTCGTGGCCACTTTGGCCTCGATGCACTGCGCGACCAGGCTCAGCTGATTGTTCAGGGCGCTGCCTCCACCCGTACCAGTGGCTCGGGCTTGGGCTTGTCCTGCTTGGGCTTCATCGTTTTCGCGGACGTCACGAATGAACGTGTCCACATTGGCCAGATCGGCGAAGCAAGCGGCGGCACGCGCCTGCAGAATCGACTCGCCCGCGGCGGCCTGCCCCAATGCGCTGACCGTCTTGAGAGGAAGATTCTTCGGCAGCCGTACTCCGTTTTGCCCCACCACGGCGCCAGCGCTCAGCGCGCCCGCCAGAAGCGGTGGCAGCACGGTTTCGAAGGAGACAGCCATGCGCGGGTCACCACCGACCGTGTCCAGCCACCGGCCGAGCCAGCCTGTGTTGCCGGGCTGGTTCGGGTTCGCGGTGTGCCAGATGTCCATCGACCGGAAATGACTACGATCCGCTTTGGGGTACCCAACGGAGCGCACGATCGCCATTCGCTTTTCGCCATACAGCCGGTGCATGCCCTTCATCGCCGGGTTCAAGCCCACCGAGTCGCTGACCTTCAGCACCTCCGTGTCCTTGTAAGCCAGCTCTGGACGGGCGTCGTGATAGGCACTGTCCGCGAACGGGACGATCATGTTCAGCGAGTCGTTACCGCCGTACAAGGTGATCATGACGAGGGTCTTGCTGTCCGGGCCAGTCGTCTCGGTGCGCTCTCCCGCCGTGGCGAGAATGTCATTCACCGAGTACGCCGTCATGCCGGCCGCTAACGCGCCAGCACCGGTGACACCACTGGTGACGAGGAACTTGCGCCGGGTTATCGAATCCATCGCGATACTCCTGTTGTCCTCAGTGGACGCAATACTCGGGGCTGATCAAGCCCAGGGCCAGCAATCTCCTGGCATCCTTGGCTTGTTCGGACAGGGCCTGGCGGGTCCGCTGGGTCCACATGTCCACGACGAGCAGACGGGCGAGAGCCTCCATACGGCCCTGCTCCGGTGCGGCGTTCAGTTTCTCGATCGCCGGTGCCGCCGCCTTGGAGACGAGAAGCTCGGCGACACGCAACCGCACCTGCACCGACGAAGTCGTTAGCCAGGCACCGCCATCGGGCCAGCCACCCACGCTCGGTGGATGGAACAGCAGCTGATCCATGCCGTTGAGCCCATCGCGCAGAGCCTTGCGGTCGGCATCGTTGAAACTCGACGGGCGAATGCCCAGCTGACGCATGGCACCCACGGCCCACTCCGTCGGCTGCTTGACCAGCTGTCCCCGCGTCGCCGGGAAAGCCGGGTCACGCAACATCGCGGCCGTGAGCGCATTCAAGTCCCTATTCGCGCCGTAGGCCTTGGACATCCGGTCGACGACCTCGGGGGCGGGCCGTTCACCGGAAGCGAACCGGAACCACAAACGGTCAGCCAGGAACTTCACTGTCGCGGGCTGTGCCATGAGCAGGTCGGTGTAACCGTCGGCGTCGAACTTGCCTTTCTGCCCCAGGATCGTTTTCTCACCTGAGTCGAAGCGGGAAGGTTCGAGCTTTACCGTCCCGTTCCCGCGATTGACCGTCCAGCCTGTCAGTGCCTTCGCACCCTGCTGCACGTCAGCTTCGGTGTAGTTGCCGATGCCGATCGTGAACAGCTCCATCAGCTCACGGGCCAAGTTTTCGTTAGGGGCTCTCTTGGTGTTGCGCTGCCCGTCGAGCCAGAGGACCAGCGCCGGGTCGCGCAGCATCGCCTTGACGAACGGGGCGAAGTCACCGCGCCCGAGCTGCCGGAAGACGTTCTGCTGCTGCATCATCAGCGGTGCTGAGTCCACTTTTTCGACACTGGTGGCCCAGTGGCCGTGCCAGAAGAAGACAAGTTTCTCGGGGAATTGATGTGCCGTGGCGACCATGCGGTCCAGCCACCAGTCGGTGATCCGCTGGATCTGCTGATCTTTGTTTAGGTTGGCGAGCACAGGTGCCGCAGGGGCGCCATCTGCCCCGGGTGGGTTGACGAGACGATCGACTGTCGCCTGGTACCCGGCTCGCTCGGCCTCATCTACCTCTTCCGCGGTCGGGCCAAAAGTTGCCCGGCGGAGTAAATGAGCGACCTTCTCGCGTTCGGCCATAGACATGGACAATAGGCGGGGTTAACCGGATGCGCGAGCGGTGGGGGTATAGGGGAGAATCATCGCGTGACCGACATTCTCGATGACCTGCAATGGCGTGGCCTGCTTCAAGATTCCACTGGCCTGGAAGAGCTCCGTAAGGATCTCTCGGCCGGGCCATTGACGTTCTATGTGGGCTTCGACCCGACGGCACCAAGCCTGCACCTGGGACACCTCACCCAGGTGCTCACCGCTCGCCGCTTTCAGCTCGCTGGACACCGCCCGTTGCTCCTGGTCGGCGGTGCCACCGGACAGATCGGTGACCCTCGCGAGTCCAGTGAACGGACCCTCAACCCGCCAGAAGTCGTGGCCGGATGGGTGCAGAAGATTCGTGGCCAAGTTGAGCCGTTCTTCGACTTCGATGGGCCTAACGCCGCGACGATGGTGAACAACCTCGACTGGACCGGCTCACTGTCCGTCATCGAATTCCTCCGCGACGTAGGCAAGCACTTCCCGGTCAACAAGATGCTGGCTCGCGATGTCGTCAAGGCACGGCTCGAGTCCGGCATCAGCTTCACTGAGTTCGCCTACCAGTTGCTGCAGAGCAACGACTACTACGAGCTGCACGAGCGCTACGGCTGCAAGCTGCAATTCGGCGGCTCTGATCAATGGGGCAACATCACGGCCGGGGTCGATTTCATCCGCCGCCGTGGGGCGGGGCCGGTTCATGCCTTCACCACGCCCCTCGTGACGAAGGCCGATGGCTCCAAGTTCAGCAAGTCCGAGGGTGATGCGCTGTGGCTCGACGCCGAGATGACGAGCCCTTACGCGTTCTACCAGTTCTGGTTCAACACCGACGACCGCATCGTCATCTCGTACATCAAGAAGTTCAGTTTCCGCTCGCACGAAGAGATCCTCGAACTTGAACGTGAGACGCAGGAGAAGCCGTTCGCGCGTGCGGCACAGAAGGCACTTGCCGAAGAGCTGACGACGCTCCTGCACGGCAAGGACGAAACCCAGCAGGTCATCAACGCCTCGCAGGCACTGTTCGGCAGGGGAGCCCTGACCGACCTCGGACCGTCCACTTTGGGTGCCGCCCTGTCAGAGGCGGGCCTCGTCAAAGTGAACGAACTAGGGACCGTCGCCACGTTGCTCAAAGAGTCCGGCTTAGCGTCCAGTTTGGGTGATGCCCGGCGGGCCGTCGCCGAAGGCGGTGCCTACCTCAACAATGAGCGACTGTCCGATGGGGACGCTGTTGTTTCCGCGGACGCGTTACTACACGGCAAATTCCTCGTTCTAAGGCGTGGAAAGAAGAACATCGCTGGCGTCGAGCTGGTGTGACGTGGGTCGCGGTTCGCCGATTTGCTTATGGCGGCCGCATCCGCGTAATGTTCTCCGAGCCAGCAGATGGCTGGCAAAATCCCGCTCAACTCACTGGAAACAGTGATGCGCGCTGGAGCGCCTAAACGGTACAAAGAGCTGCAGATCACGAAAATTCGGATTTGACGCGATGAGGCCGATTAGGTAAAGTTAAACAGTTGCCCCGATCGAGGGCCGCAGAATACAAGCGGTTTTTGACGGTGTGTGTTTGTTTTTTGAGAATTCAACAGGGTGTGTTGTTTTTGTTGGTGCCATTGTTTTGGTGGTGGCCAGGGTCTTTCCTCGTCGGATGGCCTGGTTGCCGAGTGGCATATTTGATATGCCAGTTGATTGGATTCTTTTTTGGAGAGTTTGATCCTGGCTCAGGACGAACGCTGGCGGCGTGCTTAACACATGCAAGTCGAACGGAAAGGCCCTTCGGGGTGCTCGAGTGGCGAACGGGTGAGTAACACGTGAGTAACCTGCCCTGGTCTTTGGGA
>NZ_KB903250.1 GCF_000379685.1 Catelliglobosispora koreensis DSM 44566
CACGTCACCCGCACCCGCGACAAGGGACGCCAGCTGTACCAGCTCAAGGCGGTCAGCGAATCTCACGCTGCGTAGCCGTCTCACCGTCTCGTCTCACCGTCTCACCACCCGCGTACGCGCCCGCGTATGGGCGCTATTTGGCGCACCCGTGAGACGCGTGAGACGCCCGCGTAACCCGCCCCGCCCGTATACGCAACGTGACCACACGGAGGTTACGCATGACCGCGCTCACCCCACGCACCACTAAGCACATTGGACAGACAGCACCTGATCAGACTGTGCCATGGGCGGGCGGGCACCCGCCGTGGTGCGCACGCGATCACCGCTGCACCGCCGCGCACATCACCGGGGGCGAGCACGTCTCCGAACCGGAACGCTGGAAAACCAGCCACGGCACCCTGATCGCCACCCGTTACCACAACGCCCGTGGCGGCTGGGTCGAAATCCGCACCGTCACCGCGCTAGACCCACACGAGCCCATCGCCCAAGCACAGTGCCGCCACCTCATCGCCGTCACCCACACCGTTTTCGACCGCGTACTCCGACCAGGAAAGGACACCAACCACGCATGAGCGACACCAACACNGGCGCCGTNGCACTCCTGGACGCCGCCCNNCACCTANCAGCCGCCGACCTCCGCCCCGTCACCGCATGGCATCTGGACACGCAGCTATGCGGGCTAAGCCAAGGTGCGCAAGCGTTCGCTAAAGCCACCTACCGCTACGCCGAAAACCTCGGCACCGGCATCGATCCGCGCGTGATCTACCACATCGAAGATGCGGCCGAATGCTTCTACGCCGCAAGCGCGGCGTTCCAGTTCGCCGCCAAAAACCTGCGCACCGTCTACGCCGCACATTTCGAAGCGGCCGAATCCGGGGTACGCCAGCCACGCCCCAGCGGGTTCTTCGGCACCAAGCCCGCGCAAGCGGTGAGCCGCACGGCATCTCAGAGCTACCCATCGCGCGAGCAGCTGGCCACGATGACCGTCAAGCAGCTCAAAGACGTAGCCACCGCCTACGGCTACGACGGCTTGAAAGGCACGAAAAACCAGCTAGCCGAACAGCTCAACGGCCACTTCACCCTGCGCCGCAACCTGCAAAGCCTCCGCTCATCCGACCAAAGGACACAACTGTGACCCAGACCTCCAGCCCTAACCGGCCCCTGCTGGACGCCGCACACGCACTATCGGCTTTGGACCTCACCCCACACAGCGCGTGGGAACTGATCGGGCAGCTGCAGAGCCTCGCCAGTGGCATGAACGCGATCGCCACGGCGACTGAGGACTACATCGGCGCGCTGAGCGAAGAGAACCTAGACGCCCGCGTTACCGGCTGCCTTCCCGCAGCTACGGAAGGAATCTTCCGTGCCTCGATCGCTTTGCAGGAAGCCCGGATCACTTTCGAAACCCTCTACACCGCACACCTTGCCACGGCTGAATCCGGCGTACGCCAGCCCACACCGCCCGGATTCTTCGGACAGCCAGGCCAGATCTCCGGCACGGCCACAGCGAGCCGGAGCACGTCTAGCGGGCTGCCCGCCGATTTCCCTACCCCGCAACAGGTTCAGGCGATGACGCTCAAGCAACTGCGTGAGGTCAGCCGCAGCATTGGCCTGGCCCCTGGCAACCGGACGAAGGCAGACCTGGCCGGGGACCTTGAGATGTACCGGTCCACCCACACCCCGCCCCGCCGCACGGCTAGCGACGGCCCAGCTCCGGTCGTGCGTGGCCAGATGTCGAACAAACTGTTGCTGTCCAACGCCTGGACCAACCCTTCTAGCCGTAGCCCTATCCGTTTTCACGAAGACGGCGAGATCGGCCAGGCCATCCGCGCGATGGGCAGCGACCGGCACCTAAGCATCGACGGTGAACCCCTGGCCAATGTCCTGGGCAACATCGCGTCCGGACCCGTCAGCGGCAGCACGAGCAGCCAGCAGGCCCTCAACCAGCTCAAAACCCTGCGTGACCGCCTCCCCGAAGGCACCCGAGCACGCGCGGCCATGGAGCACTGCGTGAACAGCCTCGACGCACCAAACAGCCCCGTCCCGCAGGTGCCTGCCGTGACCCCGCAACCGTTGCGGCAGCTGGTCAGCGACCTGCACGCCGTCCCCTGCGTACGGCGTGAGCCAGCACGCGAGCAGCAACGGCTAATGCGCATCCTGGCCGACTTCGAACACGGCGACACCCGCAACCACGGGCTCATCAGCGAGATCCGGCGCCTGACCGATTTCCGGCACGAATCCGAAGAAGGCTGGTTCGACATCCGCCGCGCCGTCGACAAAGCCGTCGCCGCCCTAGAGCAGCTCCTCAAATCCAGCCCACGCTCACTGTCCCAGCCATACAAGAACTAGCAAGAGCACACAAACCAAGAGCCTGAAAGGGGGCACCTGCGGTGCACTCACCATTGAAGGCGGCTGCGCTTCGCTACGCCGCGAAAGGCTGGCCCGTATTCATGCTGGGGCGCAACAAACGTCCCCTGGCCAACTGCCCCGAATGCCGCGACATCGACCCCAAGCACCACGATCCGCAAGGGTGCCGGTGCCTTACCTGCCACGGGTTTTACGCCGCGACCCGTGACCCCAAGGTGATCGGCCAGCTGCTGATCAGCGAGCCTCACGGAATGCTCGCGATCCGCACCGGGACGGCTTCCGGGCTGGTCGTGGTCGATGTTGACCCGGGCCATGGTGGCATGGCTAGCCTGAAAACGCTGGTGGCACAGGGCCTCACACCGCCAACGCGGTACGTGGTCACCGGCTCTGGTGGGCTGCACCTGTACTACAAGCACCCTGGCCCGCACACGAAAATCCTCAACTCCAGCGGCAAACTCGCGCCCGGCATTGATATCCGTGGTGATGGCGGCTTGGCTGCCGCGCCACCGTCGCTGCACCCACGCACCCGCAAACCGTATGCGTGGGCTGATGAGTCCACACCCATTAGTGAGATGGCCCCCGCGCTGGTGGCTGCTTGCAACCAGCTGGAGGCGCGGCTTGCGGTCCCCGCGGCTAACGGCTCAACCCCAGTTATGCGCAGCGCGGGGGCCATCTCACACCCCGCCCGGTTGCTGCAAACCCTGCTGGACAAAGTACATAACGCCCCACCAGGCAGAACGCGAGTCACCCTCTACGGCTGCGCCCGTGGCGTAGCCCGCATGGCCGCCAGCGGGGCGATCAGCGCCGCCGATGGCCAGGCTGCCCTGCTGGCAGTGGGGCTGGCCGAAGGCCAGACCGAACACTCTGCCCTTGCCGCGATCAGCGGTGGCTTCCGAGACGAAGGAGTAACCCTATGACCCGAAAGGAGCCCACCACATTGGACGGTGCGGAACTGCTCGACCGCCTGCGGGCCACGATCCGTACCTATGTGATCCTGCCCAGCAACGAAGCCCTAGACGCCGTAACGCTATGGATCGCAGCCACCCACGCACTCCCGGCTTGGGCATGCGCGCCACGGCTGGTGATCCGGGCACCGGAAAAACGTTGCGGCAAGTCACGCCTGCTCGACGTGACCGAGGCAGCGTCGTACAACCCGCTGATGACCGTCAACGCCAGCCCCGCGGCCGTTTACCGGTCGGTGGGCACCGACAGCCCGCCAACCCTGCTCATCGATGAGTACGACACCATCTTCACCGGCTCAGCCGACACCTACGCCGACCTGCGCGGCCTGCTCAACGCAGGCCACCAGCGCAACCGGCCCGCCCTGCGCTACAACCCCAACAAAGACCAGGTAGAACACATCCCAACCTTCGCCATGGCCGCCATGGCTGGTATCGGCCCAGCACCAGAAACCATCGAGGACCGGGCCGTGGTCATCCACATGAGACGCCGCCGCGCACGCGAGAAAGTGCAGCCGTGGCGCATCGAGCGCGACCGGCCCGCCGTGGCCGCGCTCGGTGCCGAACTTAACGCCTGGCTCAAACCGAACCACAAGGCACTGCGCGACGCGGTACCGCTCATGCCCGTGGAAGATCGCGACGCCGACACCTGGGAACCGCTGATCGCCCTGGCGGACCTCGCCGGAGGACAGTGGCCCATCCGGGCACGTACAGCGGCCGTGGCGCTCACCGGAGCACGTGAGGAACGCGCCGAAACCAGCGACGGCGTAAAGATTCTGCGCAGCTGCTGGGACATCTTCAACGAAGCGGGCGCGGTCACCGCTCTGCCCACCGGGCACATCCTCGACCGGCTCAAAGCAATCGAAGACGCGCCGTGGAGCGATCTGAACGCTCACCGGCTCGGCAGGCTCCTACGGGAATTCGGCATCACCTCATGCAATATCCGCCTCCCCATTGGTCAAGTGAAAGGCTATTCAAAAGATCTATTCATAGACGCGTGGGACCGCTACTGCGACCTTGAACCGCCACAGGGGTCCCACCTAACCGTCCCAAGCGTCCCAAGCGTCCCCGCCCAGCTCAACCCCGGGACGCTTCAAAACGCTGGGACGCTTCAAAGCGTCCCACTTCAAGATTCCGTCCCAGGGCTGACCTGCAATGCAACGCTTGGGACGCTTGGGACGCTTACCCCGGCCCCCCTCAACCAAGAACCGGCCCACGGGCAAACGAAATTGCGTCTCGTGCCCTCAGCCGAGTAACACCCGGAAAGCGAAACTCGGCACCCGGAAATAGCTCCATTCACGACTGTCCGCATTAGACGGACCTATAGCGCGAGCCAAGCGGCACCCAGGGTCTCGAACCCTCACCGGCCACAGATCTTGGCTCAGCGGCGCCCACAGCGGGCGACCGCGCACACCCACGGCCCTGGCGCACGCCACGCGGGTGTGCTCCAGGGCCACTCCCGATCCTTCAGGCCCTGCGAGCACTCTCTTGGGTGGATCTCACATGAGCACACTTACAGCCGAGAAATACCTCTCGATTCCCGAAGTTGCTGAACGGCTCGGAACTTCAGAACGCTTCCCGCGCAGGCTCATCGAAGAGCGCCGGATCGAGTTCAAGCGCTTTGGCAAGCACGTCCGCATAGCTGAATCAACACTTTTGACGTACATCGAGTCATGCACAGTCGAGCCTGCAGGAAGGCGAATCCGTTGAGCGGCAACAACACTGGAAGAAAGAAGCGCTTCGGAAGCGTACGCAAGCTCCAGTCTGGCCGGTGGCAGGCGCGATACACCGCGCCTGATGGCCTGCCACGCAACGCGCCTGACACATTCCTGACCAAGACCGACGCTGAACGGTTCCTAGTGGCGACGGAGGCTGAGATGATGCGGGGTGATTGGCTCGACCCGGAAGCGGGCAAGCTGTCGCTCAACGACTACGCCGGGCGCTGGATCGGCGAACGCGATCTACGGCCCCGCTCGCGAGAAGAATACGAACGGCACATGAGGCTCCACGTTCGCGATAGCCTCGGCACCCGAGCACTCAACAGCATTACGGCCCAGCACATCCGGACGTGGCGCACTGAACGGCTCACGGCGGGCATTGGGAAGCCGACCGTTGCCAAGACCTACCGGATTCTGCGAGCCATCTTCACCACCGCGCTAGATGACGAGCTAATCCGGCGCAACCCTTGCCGCATTAAGGGCGCTGGTCAGGATGTCGCGGAGGAACGTCCAATCGCGACGCTGGACCAGGTCTTCGCGATAGCCGAGAAGATCCAGCCCCGCTACCGGCTTCTAGTCCTGCTGGCCACGTTCGCGCAACTGCGGTTTGGCGAGCTGGTGGCACTGAGGCGGAAGAACATCGACCTCGACTCGATGGAGCTGAAGGTCCGCCGCGCGACCATAGAGCTTGAAGACGGGACGCAACTCGACGGAGATCCTAAATCTCAAGCAGGGAAGCGACCGATCAGCCTGCCTCACGGTCTCCACGAGGACATCAAATTGCACGTGGAGCGGTTCGCCCAGCCCGGACCAGACGGACGGCTGTTCATCGGACAGCAGGGCGGCGTACCGCGTCGGCGCAACTTCAACCGGATCTGGAAACGAGCCCTCAAAGAGGCGGGCATTCCACAAGAGATGGACCTTCACCTGCACGACCTCCGCCACACCGGAAGCACATGGTCATCACGAGGAGGAGCGACGCTCAAGGAACTGATGTCCCGCATTGGGCACTCCAGCACGCGAGCAGCCATGATCTACCAGCACGCAGACCGCGAACGGGACCAAGCAATCGCCGCCGTCTTGGACGAATTAATCGCCTCCGCGAGAAACAAGACGTACAGCTAGGCGGAAGAAACCTTCGGAGAAGGCGAGAAGGAAAGTGCTTCTTGCCTTCTCTTCGTCCACAATGGGCAGAACTTCGCCGGAATTGATGGACGGTAAGTAGCAGGGGATGATGTGGGCGTGAGTGAGAGAGTCGCCCGCCAGCGCGACCAGAAGACCGCTGCCGTGACGTCCAAATCTGACGGCCCCGGAAACGACGACCAAATAAAAGCAGACGAACTGGATAAGGAACAACTTGCCCAGCTGCATAACGCCACTCTGAAGGCCTCTGACTACTGTTTCGAGCTAAAGAAACTTTGCGCCACCATCTTGGTACCCACGGGCGCACTCGTGTCTGTCTTCTCGGACAAGAAGTTGGATCCCGCAGTGTTCGTGTCGGGGCTGCTGGTCGTAGCAGCATTCTGGCTGGCCGATGCTGTTGGCTTCTACTACCAGCGCAAGTTACGTATCGCTATGGATCACATATGGCGCCGTCGCGCCGCGCGTTGCAGTGAACCGTACGTGTATGTGCCGACAACTCAACCTGTCGGAGCAGTTAGAGCAGCGTTCAATACTTCGATGATCTACTATCTAATCTTGGGGCTAATCTTAACCGCCTGCCTTATTCTTCTTTGGGCGGGAGCATTTTCAACGAGCAGCGGGCAACAGCCATGATGATCTTTATTAGCTACGCAAGAAAAGACCAAACGGTTGAGAGCCTTCGCCGGGTGGACGCTCAGCTGGCCCAGCTAGGAACCACATACATTGATGATCTACACGGATACTCCGCGCCCGATCGCCTTGCTGCGGTGCGCGACGCATTGGCCGCCGCCACCGTCTTTGTCGGCATTCATTCACCGTCCTACCTAGCCACCCCTTGGACACGAGTCGAAATGTCGGCTGCGCTACTCAGGGGAATCCCTGTCTTCGCCCTTTTGGACCGCTGGAGACTTGCGACAGACCAATCACCTGAGTGGCCCTGGCAAGCGCAGATCTCTGATCTTTCCCAGAGCCCTGCCCGATGGCCTAGCGACGATTCACCGGCGTATCCCCACCACAGTGTGCCGGCCGCCAACCCTGTCACTCCGAATGCTTCGAAGATCAGCGCGACACTTCTCGGCTACTCATCTGGCACGAATCTGGCACGCGGCTAGATCAGCGGGCGAAAACGCGAAACGCCCTGGAGAAATCCAGGGCGTTTTACTTGCTTATATAGATGAGTGGAGCTGAGGGGACTCGAACCCCTGACCCCCACACTGCCAGTGTGGTGCGCTACCAGCTGCGCCACAGCCCCAAACCTGGTACATGCCCCGGCGGACCGGAGCACCTGCGAAATAGTACACGGCCCCACAGTGATCGCGAAATTCAGGGGCCGACCTAGTTGAGGTGCGGGTCGGAGGGGTAGTGCGCCACGGCGGCGGTCATTCCGCCTTGACGGCGGAGCACCAACTGCCACAGATCTTCGGGCGCGGCGAGGAAGGGGTCGGAGGGAAGCGCGGAGAACACGAACCACGAGCCTTCGTCGAGTTCACGTTCGAGCTGGCCGGCGCCCCAGCCCGCGTACCCGTGATAAACCCGGACATAATCCACCCGCTCAGCCACCTTCAGGGGCTCGCGGGACAGATCGAGCGTGCCAATCTGGCCGACGACGCGACTAAATCCGACAAAACCGGCCACACCCGGACGAGCACGAGCAACGCAAATGGCCGAGTCCGCACCGACCGGGCCGCCTTCGAACAACACCTGCGGACCGCTTACGAGCGGCTCCCAGCCAGGCAGGACTTCACTAACCGACACGCCGGTGGGCCGGTTGAGGACGACGCCCAGTGCCCCGTCCGCCTCGTGGGCGAGCAGGAAGACGACCGTCCGCTCGAAATGGGGATCCCGCAGCGTGGGCATAGCCACGAGCAGACTCCCGGTTAGTGACTTCACCGCACCTCGCCCCAGGTCTTTCCATGTCATCCACGGATCACGTGACGGCATGTTCAACAACCTAGCGAATTTGCGGGCAATGTCTATGACACCGCGAGCCAACCCGCCAAAGCGCGAGCGCATTCGTCCACAGCGGACGTCCATGTGCGAGCAGCGTCACCATCAGCGTCATCGCTGACATGCTTAACAATCCTCGTGGGTACGCCGAAAGCAGCGGCCGCGGCCGCCACCGCGTACCCCTCCATATCCACCAGATCGGCCCGTTGCGCGAGCGCGGTGCGCAGCACTGGATCTGACACGAACACATCTCCGGTGGCCAGGACCGGCCCTTGTGGACGGAGGGCGATCGGATCTCCGAAGGTGTAGCCCGTTAGAGCGAAGATCCCTGCCGTGTCAAAGTCGTGCTGGATAACGGTGGAGATCTCGTGGATGCCGCTAAAGCCTGATCGCAGCGCACCGGCCGTCCCGAGGTTGATGATTTCACTCGGCTTTTCGCCGAGGGCAAGCAACCTCGTGACGGAAAGCGTGGCACAGTGCTTGCCAACGCCTGTGATCAAAATGGGCAGCGCCGGGCCGAAGTAGGCGGCTTCTTCAGGTAAAGCGGCCACGAGCAGTGGCCGCGTGCTGGATACGGTGCCGGTGAGGTGCATCCCGGCAGTTTATGTTTCGCCTCCGAGGTCGACGGCATACGCCTGGTAGAGCAGATCGGCGGCCCGCTGGCGGAACGCCTTGAGTTTGGTGGCGAGCTGCTCGTGGTCTAACACATCGAAGGCTGCTAACAGCGCGCGCCGGTCTTCTTCAAGGCTCCGGATGCCACCTGCCAGCCGTGGGGCGTCCGCTATGACATCCCGCAGTTTTGGCGCAGGGCCGAGCACGGTTGACTTCAGTTCGTCCAGCGAGGGGTGCATTTTTGTCACCTCCAGCGAGTCCTGCCTTCGATGGTGGACAACAGGTGGCTGGTGTGTCTACAGATCTGCGGAACTGAACGGCCGTTAGGTTACACATTTGGACCGCGTTCTAATATCTATGCGGGCCTATAACCTTTTGCTATAACGGTCACGGACGCCAAAATTGTAACCTGTTGCAATCGGAGGCCGGATGACAACGGTGGCAGAGTACGACGTCGTTGTGGTTGGTGCGGGAGCGGCAGGCATGACCGCCGCGCTGGCTGCCCAGAGCCGCGGACTACAGACGATCGTGATTGAAAAAGGTGCGAAGTTCGGCGGCAACAGCGCCCGGTCGGGCGCGGGAATCTGGGTTCCCAACAACGAAGTGATCCTCGCGGCGGGTGTACCCGACACCGCCGACAAGGCACGCCAATACATGGCGCGTGTCGTCGGTTCGACCGTGAGCGCGGCACGGCAGCAAGCGTTTCTCAGCGCGGGCCCAGCGGCGATCTCGTTCATCGTGCGCAACAGTCCCTTGCGCTTTCGCTACATGGAGTCCTATTCGGACTATTACCCGGAGTTCTACGGCGGCATGCCCAACGGCCGCTCGGTCGAGCCGGCCGTGTTCGATCTCAACATTCTCGGCGCGGAGGCACAAAACCTTCTCCCCGCTTACGTTCCCTCGCCCGACGGAACCGTGGTCTACACCACGGATTACCGGTGGCTGAACCTGATCGCCCGGCACCCGCAAGGGCTCGCCACGGCGACCGAGATCGTGACGCGTTACCTGGCCCTTGCCGCGCAAGGGCAACGGCCCGTCACGATGGGGCAAGCCCTTGCTGGCGGTCTGCGCGCGGGGCTGATGGCGAAAGGGGTGCCGGTCTGGCTCAACTGTCCGCTCAACGAGCTTTACGTCGAGAATGGCCGTGTCGCTGGGGTCTGGGCCACCCGTCAAGGCAACGAATATCTCATCAAGGCACGCCGCGGCGTGATCGTGTGCAGTGGCGGCTTTGAGCACAACGAGCGCATGCGCAAGGAGTGGCAATCCGAACCGATCGGCGTCGAGTGGACGGTCGGTGCGACCACGAACACCGGTGACGGCATCGAAGCTGGACGCCGCGCTGGAGCCGAGCTGAAGCTGATGGACGACGCGTGGTGGGGCCCGGCGATCCCCCTGCCCGAGGGTCCCTACTTCTGCCTCGCCGAAAGAACGTTGCCTGGCAACATCTTCGTCAACAGCGCGGGCAAACGGTTCGTCAACGAGGCCGCTCCCTACAGCGATGTCGTCCACGTGATGTACGAGAAGAACACGCCCGAGGTCTCCACGATCCCGTGCTGGATGATCACGGATCAGAAGTACCGCAACAGGTATCTGTTCAAGACAACGGCACCGCTGCTCGAGTTGCCGCAGTCGTGGTACGACAGTGGAGCCGTGCACAAGGCGTGGACGCTAGACGATCTGGCCCGCCGGATCAACGTGCCCGCGGGCAATCTCAAGAACTCCGTCGTGCGGTTCAACTGGCAGGCGTTCACGGGACGCGATCCCGACTACAAGCGCGGTGACAGTCACTACGACCACTACTTCGCCGATCCGGTGCAGTGGCCTAACGAATGTCTTGCCACACTTGATATCGCGCCGTTCTACGCGTTCAAGATCGTGCCTGGTGACCTGGGCACGAAGGGCGGCATGCTGACAGACACCAAGGCACGGGTCGTGCGGCCCGATGGTTCGGTGATCCCAGGGTTTTACGCGGCCGGTAACGCGAGCGCCGCCGTCATGGGACACAGCTATGCCGGTGCCGGCTCAACGCTCGGCCCCGCCATGACTTTCGGCTACCTCGCTGGCATGGATGTCTAAACAGGACGCAGCAACAGCCGCACCGACGTGCCCGCCGGGCTGACGTAAGTGCGGACCAGATCGCACAGCACGTTGACGAGAATGAGGCCGTGACCCGGCCCGACCCCGTTCGCCGGAGGAATCCGGCCGGCGAGCGGGGGCAACTGACCGCCATCATCGGCTTGCAGCACAAGGTTTCCGCTGTCTTGCCACGCGGCAAGCTGACCGCCACCGCGGGTGTGCTGGAGCGTGTTGGCCGCGAGCTCGTTGGCCGCCTGCACCGCCTGGGCGGTCCGCATCGCTGACAGGCCAGCCTTAAATCCTTGCACGGCAACGAAGTCTCGTACCCTCGCGAGGTGTGAAGGCTCGTTGTAGGCGATCACCGCGGCGGCACTCGGCGCGTCCTCAAACGGAACGTTGAACTTCAGCCACGCGCACGGGTCGTATTTACTGCTGACCCGCGTCAAACCGTGGTCGGCCAGCGTGGGATGTGTCAACTCAGCCGTCGCCAGCACTTGCGGGCTAAGGGAATCAGCGTCATAGGGGCACACGATGACAGCCCCGCCGGTATAGGGTAGGACCTCGTTCACCAATGCCTCATGCATCGCGCACGCTGAATACTCCGCGTCGCTGCGCCCCGGCCAAGCGGGCTCGCCAATGAAATGCACGCGCCGCCCAATGTGACGCCCGACGGCCGACATCAAAACCCCAGGAAGGATGCGCCCAGGATTGCGGCCAGCTTGCGCCATGTCGACCCATTCAACATTGGCGTTGGTACGAGGTGACAAGCTCTCGCGCAGCAAGCTCAGGTTGGGCTCGGGTAGCGCGGCGACCACCGGAAAACCGTCGTGAAGCGACCTGTCGATGAACACGCTGAGCTGGGCCGTGTAGTCACTACGGCCACGATAGAACAGCCCAAAATGATCGATCGCCCCCATAGTCTGGGCACAGTAACATCGCACACGTGGTGCGGCATGCACATACCTCGAATTCTCCGCTGGCCCTTAAATACGACATTTCGCCTGCGAAGATTTAGGTGGAGCTAAAGCATTGGAGGCTGTCAGAGGGCGCTGACAGACTCCGGTTCATGACTAACGCTGAGCTGTTCCGCTCTTTGCACGTGCCTGGCACGCCACTTGTTCTCGTCAACGCCTGGGATGTGGCGAGCGCCCGCATCGCCGAGGCGGCAGGCTCCACAGCCGTTGCCACCACGAGTGCTGGTGTCGCTTGGAGCCTGGGCGCGCCAGACGGTGATGTGCTTGACCGTGACCAAGCTGTCGAGCTCATCAAACGCATCGTCAAAGCGGTGTCGGTTCCGGTGACCGCCGACATTGAGGGCGGCTTTGGCACCACCCCGGCCGAGGTGGGCGAGACCATCACCGCCGTCATCGCGGCGGGAGCGGTTGGCGTCAACATTGAAGACGGTGACCGCGACGCGCAGACCACAGCGGCTCGCCTGGCGGCGGCACGGGCAGCGGCGGACGCCTCGGGGGTGCCGCTGTTCATCAACGCCAGGATCGACACTTATCTGCGCGGATTTGGTGGCATCGCGGAAACGCTCGACCGCGCGGCCGCTTATATCGCCGCCGGCGCTGACGGCATCTTCGTGCCGGGAGTGGCCGATCCGGCACTCATCAAGGAACTGGCCGCGAGCATCAACGCTCCGCTCAACATCCTTGCCGGGCCGGGATCACCGTCCATTCCCGACCTCGGCGCGCTCGGTGCGGCTCGCGTGAGCCTTGGTTCCTCAGTGGCGCAGGCGGCCTACTCGATCGCACAGGAAGCCGCTAAGGAAGCGCTGACGTCTGGCACCTATGAGTCGCTTAACCGCTCGCTTGACTACGGCGCCATCAACTCGCTTCTGCGCTAGGTGACGCCGCTGCGCACGCGGTAATTGCGTTGCTGCGGCGGGCCAGGCCGTGCAGGCTGGAACCTCGTCTTCGAGCAGGGGGTTTCATGCGCCTCATCCGCGATTTGTGGTCGGCCTCACCCCGCCGCACCGGCCTGATCATGGCTCTCATCGTGATCAGTGCCGCAGGGCAGGCCGCCGCGGCCGCGCTCGCCGGGCCGGTGCTGTTGTACCGGTCGTCACTGCTCTTTGGGGTGCTGGCAGCAGCACTCGTGGTCAACGTTCTGGGCAGCCTGGCCATCGATTTGCTCGCGGCCCGCTTAACCGCCGAATGGTCAGCGGGAGTACGCCGTGAGTTGTGCCGCGTCGCCATGGGCCAGGAACTGACCGCCCTTGAATCCACTCCAGTGGGTGAACTTCTCGACCGCATCGACGGCGACGTATATCAAGTCGCGTCGATCCTCCGCGGCCCGGGCGTTCGGCTAGCGCAGTCGATCGCCATCGGTGCCCTTTCCGTTGCCGTGTCACTGTTCGTCTGGTGGCCGGCCGGCGTCGCCATGATTGTCGTCCTCGCCTTGCTCGGCTGGAAGTTGCGCAAGCCAGCGATGGCGATCGCTCCCGCCCGCGCGGCCGAAGAGGAAGCGTGGTCAGACCTGGCCGCTGTGATGGAAGAAGCCATTCACGGGCAGGATGACATTCGCACGAGCTTGGCGCGGCCCTACGTGCTTCGCTTGTTTGCCAAGCGATCCCGTGTCGTGCTTGAGCGCGGCCGGATCGTGTGGCGCATGACCGCCCGCGTGACGTTCGCCGCTTCGGGCGTTACCCGCCTTGGCATCATCGCCGTGGTCGCGGCTGGCGCGTGGGGACTTTACGCCGGCTACGTCGACGGTGCCCGGCTGACGGCGATCTGGCTACTCGCTCTCGCCTTCGGCTTCACCGTCGAGCACTTGAGCCGCATGATCCCGGAAGTTCAGAACGCCCTCGGCGCCTGGATGCGGGTCGTCATGCTGCGTTCGGCCGAGCAGGAGCCCACGGGCGGATCCGTTCCCCTGAAAGGCGATCTGGTCATTCGTGACCTGACGTTCTCCTACGGTGAGCGTCCCGTCCTGTCGCGGGTCAACCTGACCTTCCGCCGTGGGCGCTCCTACGCGCTCATCGGCCGCACCGGTTCGGGCAAGTCCACGCTGTCGAAGGTGCTGACGCGCGCCGTTGAAGTACCGGCTGATTCGGTGTTTCTGTCCGGAGTGGACTTGCGGCTCCTTGACGTCGAACAGCTCCGCAGGCACGTCGCCGTCGTTCCACAACGGACAGACATTCTCGTGGGGACGCTCGCTGAGAACGTGGCGCTGTTTGACCCTGTGCTGCTGTCGTCCGCGGAGCGGGCGATGGCCGATCTCGGACTGTCCGCTTGGGTGGCTGAGCTGCCCGACAGGATGCAGACCAAACTGGGCGACGGCGGACACGCTTTGTCGGCTGGGCAGGAACAGCTCGTCGCGTTCGCCCGCATCCTCGTGCGCGATCCCGACGTCGTCATCCTCGACGAAGCCACCGCCCGCATGGACCCGATCACGGAAGCTCAGGTGCAGCGAGCCACCGAACACCTGCTCCGCGACCGGATCGGCATCGTCATCGCCCACCGGCTCTCGTCCGTGCGCAAGTGCGACGAGGTCGTCGTGCTCGCCGACGGCGAGGTTATCGAGGCCGGTCCTCTCGTTGCCTCCCAACGGTTCGCCGATCTGCTAGCCGCAAGCGAAGCCGCCCTAGCGGCTCCCTCTCCGGCTGGAACCACCGTGTCACCCGGACCCGCTTCGGGCGGCAACGGCTCCACCGCGACGGCCGGACTCGCTTCGGCGCCGGCGCTTGACGGATCCGCTCACGCCGACGAGACGATGGATGCCAGGGTTTCGGCTGGACGGGTCGCGACGGTGGTGCGGGGCACGAAGCAGGCGGAGTTGCCACCGGACACCGTAGACATGAGCCACAACTTGCCGCGGGTCGATCCGCCGGCACTGCCGCCTACTCCGCGGACGCGGACCCTCCGCGAGATCGTTCGCTTGGCGACCAACGATCCCCGGTTCGGCCTCGCGGCCGTGGTGCTGTTCCTCGTCATGGTTGTGGCCGGTCTCGACGGCGCTATCCTGCCGTGGTTGTGGGCCGACCTTGTCGACGGCACCGGCGGTTTCGTCTGGCCCGCCGTGGGCATCGTCGCGGCCCTGCTCATCACCGCACCGATTCCCTTCTACACCAACGTGTGGTTTCCCGAGTGGTGGGTTCGGCAGATGCTGCGCATCAGCCTGCGGCTCGTGCACGGTCAGACCGGCCCGCGCCGGGTCAGCGCGCACACGCCCGCTGAAGTGGTCGCCCAAAGCGGTGACACGGAACGGGTTGTGGTCCTCGCTGACAATACGATCGACCAGACCGCTTGTGTCGCCACGATTGTGGCGATGACCGTCGTCTCCGGCTCGATCGTCCCGGCATTGTTCTTCGCCGGGACGATGCTTGTTTCGGGCCTGGCTGCGTTGACGTTTGGCCCACGGCTGGCTGCCTTCGCTAAGGGGACGGTCGCGGCCCGGGCCGCTTTCGCCACCGCGCTGACGTCGTCACTGTCGTCCGCGCGCACTGTCAAGCTCGCGGGCGCTGTCAAGCCGGTCCTCGACCACCTCGCCCGGCTCGACCTCGACCGCAGTGAGCGCCAGCGGCAGGAGATCGCCATCCAGGTGTGGGCTCGCTCCACGCCCTCGATCCTCAGTGGACTCCTGCCCATTGCCGCGTGGGGGCTTTACCTCAACGGGCAGCTGACTTCGGCAGGCGTACTCATTGTGGTTTCCACTCTTGGAGCGGCGCGATGGTTCGCCTGGACCACGGCCTCGCTGATCTCACAGCTGCCCTCTGCCCGGGTCTGGACACATCGGACAGTCGCGATGGCCGGTGTCGGCAACTACTCCGCCTCGGTTCCGGGTGTGGACATCTCGGCAGGCACCGCGCCGGCACCGGAGATCGCGCCGCGGCACCCGCTGGAGCGCTTGGAGCTCAAGCGGTTCAGCGCGGTTCACGAGGACGGCATGGTCGCGGCACAGGATGTCGACCTGACCGTGGACCGGGGCCAGCTCGTGCTCGTGCTCGGACCCGTCGGCTCGGGCAAGTCCTCGCTGCTGCGGGCCTTGGCCGGCATCGTGCACCATTCAGGCACGTTGCGCTGGAACAACCTGGACGTACGCGATCCGGAGAAGTTCCTGCGGCCGAACCAGGTCGGTTACGTGGCGCAGCTGCCGCGTGTGCTGTCAGGGACCATCTCTGACAACATCGCTCTGGGCTTTGGTCATGACCCGAAGACCGCTGTGACCACGGCTCAGCTAGACCATGACCTGTCTGCTGCCGGGGCTGGCCTCGGTTTGCTGATCGGACACAAGGGCACGCGCCTGTCCGGTGGTCAGCTGCAACGGCTGGCCCTGGCCCGGGCGCTCGCCCCGAACACGGAGCTGCTCGTGGCTGACGACGTGTCGTCCGCTTTGGACGTCACGACGGAACTTCAGCTCTGGCAAGCTCTTCGCGCCCATGGCGTAACGGTGATCGGGTCAACCAACAAGGCTGCTGCCCTGCTGCAAGCGGACAAGGTCGTGGTCCTCCTAGGCGGCCGGGTCGCCGCTGTTGGCCGCTGGCGCGACCTTGAACCCAGGTGGCACCACCTCGCGGGTTAGCCTCGCTGGCGGGGGATCCGGATTTCCCATTCGGTCCCCTGCCCCGGCTCACTGTGCAGCTCGATGACACCGCCGAGGTCCTGAACGCGCCCGCGCATGGATTTGGCCACGCCCATCCGTCCTTGCGCCTCAGCGGCGGCGAGCCTTCCGGCCTCAATGCCAGGCCCATCATCACGGACACTCACGGCGACCTCGTCACCCAGGTCCTCCAGCAACACCCAAGCCCGGGCGTGCGGTCCGGCATGCCTACTGGCGTTAGCCAGCGCCTCGCCGACGACGGCCGCTAACTCTGTCGCCGTGCCGGCTGGCAGCGAAACCGCTTGCCCTGGAACGGAAACTTGGACGCTCGGGCTGGAGAAAAGATTCAGTCTGCTGCTCAGGTCGACTTCGCCGCTCTCGCTCACCGGTGCCGTGGCCACCATCGCGCGGAGCGCGATTTCTTGTTCTGCCGCTAGCCTTCCCAGCTCCGCATCAGTCCCACTCTGGCGCGCCACCCGTGCTAACACCTGCAGGACACCGTCGTGAATGGACCGTGCCAGCCGCTCACGCTCCCTCGCCGCGGCTTCCAGCTGGAGCACGCGCGCAGCCTGTTCTGCCGCCTTCTGCGAGGTCACGGAGACTTGCCCGATCAGAAAGCCCAGTCCGAGCAATAGCACGGCATCCCGGCCCATATCGGCGTCGAAGACACCACGGGTCACGATGTTGACGACAGACAGGATGGCACCGACGATCAGCCCGCCCGGCCGCCCGCCCAGTGCCCCCGCCACGATTACCGGACCAACCGTCCACACCGTGGTGATCGTGGGAAACGAACTGTGCAACTGAACGTCCGTCAAAACGAACACCGACGAATACTGCAGCGCTGACGTGATCACAACGTCAGACACGGCAACCCACACTTTGCGCCCGGCCGGCCACGCATACCGCAAACAGGTGAAAACCGTCCACAGCGTCATCGCTCCGAGCGCGGCCCACGCGAGCGCCGGATGCTCATAACCTTCTCGGTTAACGCCAATGATCACGGCCGCAAAAGCTAGGGCGACCACCCTGAAAACGATGATCGCCCGCCAAAGCGGCTCACTAGACACGGCGACAGCATAGGCCGCTGTGGGCCAAATGTTCGCCAGTCTGGGGGGCGATCCTGCTGCTGCGCGCCCGGTATATTGACCCGCCAGACAGCCGCGAGCAGCGTTCCTAGGCAGGAGAGAAAAGTCAGATGCACCCGGCGAACCGCCTTGAGTATCGCGGCGATATCGAGGGTATGCGCGCTATCGCGGTGCTTTTGGTGGTCATCGGCCATGCGTCGATCGGCTGGTTCTCGGGCGGCTATGCCGGCGTTGACGTTTTCTTCGTGATCTCGGGCTTCCTCATCACATCGCTGCTGACCAAAGAGCTGTCGTCAACCGGGAAGATCTCGATTCGGCAGTTCTATGCGCGCCGCGCGCTGCGCTTGCTGCCCGCATCGACCGTGGTTTTGCTTGCCACGCTGGTCGCGTCGTGGTCGTGGTTGTCGCCGCTCAGGTTCGCTGACACGGTCCAGGACATCGTTGCCAGCGCCTTCTATTTCATCAACTTCCGGCTCGCGGAGATCGGCACTGACTACCTGGCCTCTGACGATCCGCCATCGCCGGTGCAGCACTTCTGGTCGCTCGCTGTTGAAGAGCAGTTCTATGTGTTCTGGCCGGTCCTCATCTTGTTGGCCACCCTTTGGTCACGGCGCCGGGGACACGTCCGTTTCGGCCCGCTCGCCGTCATCCTGGGCACGCTGACTGTCGGCTCGCTTGCCCTGAGCTGGCTGGTAACGCACCAGAACGCTCCGTGGGCCTACTTTGGCACGCACACCAGGGCATGGGAGTTGGGGCTCGGCGCCCTAGTGGCGCTGGGCGCGCCCAAGCTCGTGCGCCTTCCGCGGGTGGCGGCCGAATTGGCGGCATGGGTCGGCCTTGGCGCCATCATCACCTCCGCCCTGATGTATGACGAGTTCACGGCTTTTCCTGGCATCGCCGCGCTTCTTCCCGTTGGTGGGGCCGCATTGCTCATCGCCGCCGGCTGCCGCTCGTCGTCTGCGGGCCGCGTGCTCAGCATTCCCCCTTTGCGGGTACTCGGAAAGCTGTCCTACGGCTGGTATCTCTGGCATTGGCCACTGCTGATCGTGGTTCCCGCCGCGTTCGACCTGTCCCCCAGCCCGGTCGTCAACCTCGTCCTCGTTGGCATCGCATTGGTGCTGGCACAGATTTCCCTTGTCGCCGTGGAGAATCCGATCCGTCACCTCGCCACGCTTCGGCGTCGTCCCGGGCGAGGCATCGGCTTGGGGCTGTCCCTGTCGTCCTCTACGGCGGCCGTAGCGCTAGGGATGGCGATCCTGTTGCCACCGGGCGGAATGCCGGGCCTGCTGACCGCCGACGCGCCCAGGTTCATGCCGCCCGAGGCGATGGGCGGTTTGCCGACGATTATTTCCTTACCGGAGCCGGGCGCGGGCCCGGCGGCAAAGCCCATGCCCTCGATGGTGAGCCTGATCGAGCAGGGTCTCAAAACACAAAACCTGCCGAGCAATCTTGACCCGCCAATTGCCAAGGCGGCCAAGGACATGCCCATCCTCTACTCCAATGGCTGTCACCTTGGCTTGAATAGTTCCTCGTTGCCAAATGGATGTTTCTTCGGCGACCTGCCCTCGCCCACAACAGTCGTGCTCTTCGGTGATTCCCATGCGGCGCAATGGTTTCCCACACTGCTCGTGCTGGCTGCACAGCAAGAGTGGCGTCTTGTCAGCCTGACCAAGAGCAGTTGCGGTCCCGCAGATGTTGCCGTGTTTGAGAAAGGGCTCAACCGCGTCTACACCGAGTGTCAGCAATGGCGGGCCAAAGCCCTTGCGCGCATTGCCGAATTGCGCCCGGCGCTCGTCCTCGTGTCTGCGCTGTTCGACAGCCGCAACCCTGTGCCCGCGACATCGGATCCCGGTGCCGCCTGGGTCGAGGGCTGGAAGCGATCCTTCGTCAGCCTGCAAGGCTCGGCAGAGCACGTTGCGATGATGGTCGATACGCCTTACCGCAGCACAAACGGACCGGATTGTGCTGCTGGAAACCCAACCCGGCTGACCGCCTGCATCCAGTCGACCTCAGGTGCGCTCTGGGAACCTGTCCGCAGGGCAAACGTGGCCAAGCTCGCGGAGTCCCTCGGTGTGGTCGTCATCGATCCCATCCCGTGGATGTGCTTGAACTCCAAGTGCCCGATCGTGATCCGCAATGTGCTGGTGTACCGCGACAACCACCACATCTCGCAACCCTTCGCCAGACTGGTCGCGCCTATGCTGGAGGCTTCGCTACCCTCGCTCGCGCCCTGATCGCGCGGCGATTATGGTGAGGCAATGGGTTCAGTCAAGCAATTTCAAGTAACCTTCGATTGCGCGGATCCTGAGCGTGTCGGCCGTTTCTGGTGCGAGGTGCTGGGATACGTCCCACCGTCGCCGCTGCCTGAGCCTGCGGGTTCCTGGTTCGCGTGCACCGATCCCACAGGTGTTGGCCCGCGACTGTTCTTTCAGCGCGTCCCCGAAGGCAAAGTCGTCAAGAACCGGGTGCACCTCGACGTGCGCGCCGGCACCGGGCTCGTGGGCGAAGAGCGCCTAGCCGTGCTTCAGGCCGAACGCGCACGGCTCGAAGCGCTAGGCGCGACACTGGTGCTGGTGCAGGTCGCCGACGAAGAAAACGAATCCTGCATCACGATGCAAGACATTGAGGGCAACGAGTTCTGCCTCGACTAGGCCGAATACTCAGCGAATATTTGGCCAAGCACGCCGCTCGCCTTCGCGAAATCCTCTGCGTCCTCAGGATCTTCGTAGTTGTATAAGCAAGTGGCGAGCGTCTTCCAGAGCGCCCAGCCACGCCCACGCGCCCAGGTCGCGTCGTCGACCACCAAACGCTCGCGGAACGCTTGTCTCCCTTCGGGAGTCAGCAATGTCCACGCGACCGCCAGATCGCAGGCTGGGTCACCGACGCCACATGTCCCGAAGTCAATGACGGCAGACAGTTGCCCGTCGTTGAGGAGAAGGTTGCCCTCGGCGACATCGCCGTGGAACCAGCGATCCACCTTGTCCCAACGGCTGCTGAGCGCCACCGTCCAGATCTCGCGAGCCAACGCGACGTCGACGTGGCCGTCCAGTTCCGTGAGTGCCCGCTGGGTGAGCTTGTCGTAGGTGCGCAACGTGCCGCCGCGAAACCAGTTGTGCACTCCCGGTTGCGGACCGCCAGACGCATCGACGTGACGTAGCGCGGCAAGGAATCCGGCTAGGTCGACGGCAAACCGCACCGGGTCGGCGACGCGGCCGGCAGCCGCTGTCACGCCTTCGCGCCATTGGTAAATCGACCACGGATGCGGATAGTCCCTGCTGGGCTTGCCTTTCGCTAACGGGACGGGGATCGGCAACGGGAGTTGGGGAGCCAGCACCGGAAGCCATCTGTGTTCCTTCTCGACCGCCTCGGCGTACTCGGGCGCGCTGGGCAGCCGCACCACCATGGTGGCGCCGAGATGGAACGTCCAGTTGTCCCAGCCGCCCTTGGTAACGGGCACGACGGGAAGCTCAGCCCACTGCGGGAACTGCTCCTCGACGAGCCGCCGGACATGCTCTGGCTCAACGGCGATGCGCACTGGCACGGGACCCAGGTCTGGCGTGTTAGTCAACGAAACTCCAAGGGAACTGTTGGCGGAAACCACTTTGGACGATGTCCGCGGCGTCCGCACCCGAATTACCTTGAACAGTCAGCCGCGCAGGAGGCCCAGCAGTAACGGCAAGCGTTGGTCCCGCAGGTCCGGGCGAAGGCGCCGGGCGCGAGTGAGGGTGGCAAGGCCGTGCAGGGCACTCCAGCCGACCTCGGTGAGCACGTCAACGTCGCGGCCGTCGGCGTGCGCCGCGAATGCCGTGCGGAGTTCCTCGTAGCCCTCTCGTAGCGAGCTAGGTGCCTCGGGCGTGCCGAAGGGCAGGTCAGAGGCGAGGGTGAACATGGCTTCGTAGAGCGCCGGTTGCTCGTCGGCGAAGTCTAGATAGGCCTTAGCGAGAGCGTCGAGCTTTTTGCGGCCGGACCGGCCCGTGCCAGCTGATCTCAGCACTGTCACCAACTCGGCGAAACCTTGTAAGGCGACGGCGTCGATGATGGCACCCTTGTCGGCGAAATGGCTATACAGCACCGGCTGGCTGTATTCGATGCTGTCGGCGAGACGGCGAATGGTGACGGCATCCCATCCCTCAGTCTCAGCCAGTTCCCGGGCCGTGGCGACAATGAGTTGCTGGCGCTGGGCACGTTCGCGCTCGCGGCGTTGCTGAATAGGCGTGGGCACCGTCACATCCTAGCACCGCTAGCCAAGCGAGCATTACTACTGTTAGCGTTGCTCCATTGCCTAGCAATGCTAGAAACTGGAGCTGTCATGAAACGCCTCGCCACTGTCCTCGCCGTTCTCGGCGGTCTCTTCATCATTTACATCGGCGTCATCTTCCTGGTAAATCCCGTGGAGTCCGCCGCCGCGTTCGGCGTGACGAGCTGGCCAACGCACGACGGCACAGCGTTTCTGGCCGTCAAAGCCGTCCGCGACATCGCCAGCGGACTGGTCATCTTCGCTCTGCTCTTCACCGGACACCGCCGGGCGCTCGGCTGGGCACTGCTCGCGCTCGCTTTCGTTCCCAGCGGCGACATGGTGATCGTGCTCAACGACGGCGGATCCATCGCGATGGCCCTCGGCGTCCACGGCCTGACCGCTCTAGCGGTTGTCGCCAATGCTGTCCTGCTGCTGCGTGAGCGCACCTCGAAGGAGAACTGACATGAACATCCTGACTCAGCTGATCGCCGCGGTCGCGGTGCTCTCCGCCGCCGCCATCTACGGCACCGACATGCTTGGCGCCCTTGTCATGCGGCCCACCTGGACCAAGGTCGACGACCGGACGCTGGCCATCGTCGCTGGCCACTCGCACTACTACGGCGACCGGCGCTTCCCGATCCCAGGCATCCTCAGCATCGTCGCCACCGTGCTGGCGACAGCAACCTCAGCGTTTGCCGAACTGTGGCTTGCCTTCGCGGCAGGAGCGGTGGCGACCATCGCCCTGCTCACCTGGCTGACGATCTACAAGCGAGTCAACGAACCGATCAACCGGGAATTCACCGCCGCGGTTCGCGAGGACCGCATGCCAGACAACACTCGCGAGCTGCAGACCCGCTGGGACAGCGTGATCGTTCTCCGCGTCACCTTGCAAGGCATCGCCTTGGCTGCCCTTTGCGCCGTGCTTGTGCTGGCATAACCACGGTAAAACCTCAGCGGCGTCCTAAGTGGACGCCGCTTGATCGTTGGTATCGCCGAGGGCGATGAGCAAGTCGCGCAATGCTTTGATGGCGTTGTCGGCCGTCTGCGAAGGGATGGTGCGCAGCAGCGCGGCCTGCGCCTCGCTCGCCGCGCGCACGGCCTGTTCGGCGACCTTGATGCCTTGCTTGGTCAGTCTCACCCAGGAACTGCGGGCATCGCGCTGGTCGGCTTCGCGCTCGACCAGGCCGGCCTCGGTGAGGCGGCGCAGGAGGTTGCTCGTCCCGCCCGAGGAGAGCAGCAGCCGACCGGCCAGATCGGACGGTCGCAGCTGGAACGGCGATCCAGCGGCCCGCAGCACCGCGAGGATCTCGTATTCGGCCTTCGTCAGTTGCATGCGGGCGAGTTCGGCACTGACGCGCTCGCTGAAGATCGCCGAGAGGCGGGCGGCCCGCTTGGCTATCGCCATCTCGTCGCCGACGACCCCGGGCAGCTCGCGCCGCCACGTCGCCAGGATGTTGTCGGTGATGTCGCGCGTGCTCATAGGCCGATCTTAGGTGAAGTCTTGCATTAGGAAAGCTTTCTCGATACCTTTCAGAAAAGCTTTCTTCAAAGGAGTACCGCGAAATGCTGCTACTTAAGAATGGGCACGTCATTCCTGGCGCGGGCGCGCCGGAACAATTGCGGGCTGACGTGCTGATCGACGCGGGGGTTATCAGGGCGATCGGTGCCGACCTCACGAGCCCAGAAGCCGAGGTCATCGACGTCTCCGGGCACATCGTCATGCCGGGTCTGATCGACACACATCGTCATGTTTGGCAGGCGCCGCTTCGTGGCGTTGGCGCCAACATGGATATGCCCGGCTACTTCTCCGTGGTGCTTGGAAGGGCGCTTTCCGGGTACCGGCCGGACGATGCCCATTTCGCCACGATGCTGGGGGCGGCTGAAGCGCTGGATGCCGGCGTGACAACGCTTTTCGACTGGTCCAACGTCACGCGCACCGCGGCCGATCTAGACGCGGTAGCTAGTGCTTACCGCGACATAGGTGCCAGAGCCGTTGTCGCACAAGAGAATCCAGTCGTCATCGACAGTGCTCTGGTCACGAGCGCTAGGGCGATTCTCGGGCCCGAGTATGGCGACTGGGACACTTCCGTGCGGCAAATCGCCGAGGCCCGGGAGCTCGGCTTGGTGACAACGATGCATGCGGGCGGCCGTCTCACGCGCCGTCTGCATGATGCAGGGCTGCTAGGGCCGGACCTGCTGTGGGTACACATGAACGCGGTAACGGACGACGATGTCAAGATGCTGGTCGACGCGGGTTCGGGGATCAGTGTCACGCCGCTCGTCGAAGCCATCATGGGCCACGGATCGTCTCCGTTTGGCATGTTCCGCGAAGCGGGCGGCCGGCCCGCGCTCGGTGTTGACGTGGTCATCAACGCGCCTGGTGACCTGTTCGAGCCGATGCGGGATACGTTGCGTACCTTCACTTTCGCTTCCGCGGGCTCGCTGCTTGACGCGGTCACCATCGACGCCGCACGGGCGATCGGGATGCAGGACCGCATCGGCTCGCTTGCCGTGGGCAACCAGGCCGACATAATCGTCCTCGGTGGGCTGTCGCACTTGGCCGGAGTGAGCGAGTGCGCCAGCGCGGTCGTCACCTGCCTCGGCCGCGCCGACGTCGACATGGTGCTGGTCAACGGTGAAGTCGTCAAACGCGACGGACGGCTCGTGCACGCCGATCTGCGCAGCCTGCGCGAGACCGGCAGCGGCATCGCCAAACGAGTCCTGGGCTAGGCGGCGGACCGCCAGACTTCGACAGCCATCGTGGTGATTCCGGTTTGGAGCTAGCGAGCACATACTGTCGCCATGTCGGACCAACCCGCAGGCCAGACCTCGATCAAGGCATCGCTTCTGGTGCTACCTCTGCTCATCGGCGCCGTCGTGACGGTTGGGCTGGGTGTGTTTGCCCGCACCCATCCCGCCCAGCGAGGGGTGTCGTGGCACGGCCCCTTCCCGTCGATGCTTTCCATGAAGGTGTGGCTCACCGTCGCCGTTCTGGTGTTCGCCGCCATCCAGCTCGTCACCGCGCTGTGGATGTACGGCAAGCTCGGCATCGCGTCGCCGTCGTGGCTGGGCAAGGTGCACAAGGTCAGCGGTGGCCTCGCGTTCCTGACCAGCCTGCCGGTGGCCGGCGCCTGTCTGTGGGTGCTGGGCTTGCACTCCACCGATACCCGCGTCGTCCTGCACGGGTTGCTGGGTTGCCTGTTCTACGGCGCCTTTGTGTCCAAAATCCTTGTGCTACACAGCAAACGGCTGCCCGGCTGGGCATTGCCGATAGTGGCCGGAACAGTCTTCACCGCTCTGGTCGGCGCCGGATTGAGCAGTGCCGTGTGGTGGCTGGTTACCCACGGCATCCCCAAGTGATGGCGCTACCGGCGGTCTAGACGCCTTACGTAGGCAACGTTTTCCTGGTCGTCGGTGTCCTCGCTGGCCGAGCCCGCGAACCACGCGTCCAGGATCTCCTTGAGAAGCGGCTCGGAGGTCAGTCTGAGGCTGAGCGCCAGCACATTGGCATCGTTCCAGCGGCGAGCACCGTCGGCCGTGTAGGCGTCCGTGCACAGGGCGGCCCGAATGCCGGGAACCTTATTCGCGGCAATCGACGCGCCCGTGCCGGTCCAGCAGCAGACGACCGCCTGGTCCGCTTTCCCGTCAGCCACCTCGCGGGCGGCTGCCTCCGAGCAGACGGCCCACTGCGCATCGGAACCCGGATCGAGCGCCCCATACGCCGAAACCGTGTGCCCGCGCTCCCTCAGCTCATTGACGAGTGCGCGCGCTACTGGTTCGTCCATATCCGAAGAGACGGAGATCCGCATAGCCCTTGAGCCTACGCGTTCCGGGCCAACGGCTACGTGCCATCGGCGGCCGGGTGTCCAAAACCCGCGCGGATCTGGCAGGGAAAGGCCGGCAAGGCCTGACCGGTGCCCGGCGGGAGCAGCGGTCTGAAAGCACCGCGGACCCGGGAAATGAGGCTCTTGAAGGGTTTTCGGCGGAGCATCGCAACTCGGCGTGTTTACGCACTCGCTGGGCAAGCGTATGTGTCGTATCCCCGGACTAGCTTGGTGAAGCCTGGTCCCGGTGTTGAATCAGGCACTGCCGAAAAGAGGGAGCGACTGTGCGCCACCTACCCATCGAGCCGCTAGCCGTCTCGGCGCTGCCAACTGCCACCAGCCGCGAAGATTATGAGGCTGCCCGCGCCAGTTTGCTGGTCAAGGAGAAGGCGCACAGCCGCGCGGGAGATGCGATCGCCGCGGAGCGCCGCCGGCTACCGATGATCGAGATTCCCGAGTCCGTCACCGTCGTCGGTGCGAAGGGCGAGGTCCCGTTTCTGGAGGCCTTCGAAGGGCGGCGGATGCTCGTCGGTTACTTCCATATGTGGCACGACGGCCAGCCGGCGCAAGGCCAGTGCATTGGCTGCACCTACTTCGCCTCTCAAGTCCAGGGTCCGCTGGCGCACTTGCACGCACGTGACGTGACACTGGCCTACTTCTGCGAGGGCACCTATGAGGAAAGCCGGGCCTACGCGGACTTCATGCGCTACACGGCACCCTGGTATTCGGCGCGCGACGCGGGCGACGGGCTGCTGGCAGGCCGGGATTTCGGCTGGCTCGGCTGCTACGTACGCGACGATCATGGCCGTGTCTACGAGACCTACTGGACCACTGACCGTGGCAACGAAGCGGGCTTCTGGTCCTACAGTCTGCTGGACCGGACCGTGTTCGGCCGTCAGGAGGCGTGGGAGGACTCTCCCGACGGCTGGCCAAAGATTCCTGCCGGCCAGCACCAGTGGCGTAGCGACGGCCGCCCTCTAGCGCAATGGGACGTCACCGGCGAACCAGCCTAGCCGGGCTTAATCAATCCCGTTTCGTAGGCCAGAATCACCAGCTGCACCCGGTCTCTGACGCCCAGCTTCGAAATCGCCCGTGTGATATGCGTCTTGGCCGTAAGCGGGCTGATAAACAGAGCTCGCGCAATGTCCTCATTGGACATGCCGGAAGCGAGCAGCTGCACTACCTCCCGCTCGCGACCAGTAAGAACCTCTAGACGGCTATCGTTGCTGGGATTGGGAACCGGGCGGCGGGCAAACTGCTCGATGACCCGCCGCGTGACGCTAGGGGAAAGTAACGCATCGCCAGCGGCGACCGCGGTCACCGCGTGCCGCAACTCATCCGGCTCGATTTCTTTGGTGAGAAAGCCGCTGGCTCCGGCTTGCAGCGCGGAAAAGATGTACTCATCCGTTTCGAAAGTCGTCAGGATAATTACTTTGACGGCGGCCAGGGCTGGATCCGCGGTGATTTGGGCCGTGGCACTAAGCCCATCGAGCCCAGGCATTCGGATGTCCATCAGGACAACGTCTGGAAGCAGGGTTTTAGCCGCGCGGACCGCTTCGTCTCCGGTGGTGGCCTCGCCGACGACTTCAATGGTGCGGGCACGGCGAAGCAGGCTGCGGAATCCCGCCCGTACGAGTGCCTGGTCATCGGCGAGGAGCACCCTGATCGTCATAAGGACGAGCTTGGCACAGGGATTTCGGCTCGGACGGCGTAGCCCCCGCCGCTGGCCGGGCCGGCCGTGAAGCTACCGCCTAAAGCACTGACCCTCTCCTTCATCCCGGTTATGCCCGCGCCGGGCAACCCTGGTGTCCCCACGCCGTCATCCGTCACTTCAGCAATCGCTACCGTGCCAGAGTTCTCCAGGCGGACTGAAACCCTCGTGGCCTGCGCATGCCGGACCGCGTTGGTCAGCGACTCTTGAACCAAACGGTAGATAGCCTGCCCCACTGTCGCTGGCAACCCGTGCAGGTCCCCAGCCGAGCTCAGTTCTACGTTCAAGCCGCTGGCCCGGATCCGTTGTATCAGTTGCATGAGGCTGTCCAATCCAGCCGGCGGCGCCAGGTCGACGGCATCGCCGCCGTCCCGCAACACCCCAACGAGGGCGCGCAGATCAGCCACCGCCTGGCCACGCACCTCCTGCGCGATGCGCAAAGCTTCCCGGGCTTCAGCCGGGGAGTCGTCCAGAGCTTCGATAACTACCCGCAACTGGAGCCCCACCACCGTCAGCGTATGGGCCACCACATCGTGCAGCTCACGGGCGATCCGCAGTCGTTCGTCGGCCGCGCGCCGCAGCGCCTCGCTACGGGCACGTTCGGAAGCCTGTTCCCGCCACAGCAGCTGATTGCGGTAGGCGACCGCCGCGCTGAGCACCACCGCTAACCACAGCAGCTCTCCGCCAAGCGACCCCAAGACCGCCTGCGGATCACCACCCTGGACGAAGATCTCCCAACTCGCCGCAAACCCGAGCTGAAATAGCCCCACCCCAAGCGCCCAGCGTAAGCCTCCCCATCTCGGCCGGCCGGCCACAGCGACCGCGAAATAGGCCACAGAGGCCGGCCATATCCAGCCGGTCGCGGTTAGCTCGGAAGTACGGAAGGCGGTGATCGTTGCCGCGCTTATGAGCAAGGCAGCCAACGGCCAGCGGCGCCAGGCCCACACCAATGCGCTGAGCACCACGGCCAGCGGCAGCGTCGCCTCGTATGTCACCGGCTCGCCCGCAAGAGCAGCCCCTGCCAGCACGCCCACAAACGTGGCCACGGCCAATGCCAGATCAGTGGCCCGTTCCATCTTCACGACCCGATCATGCCGTTCGGCCGCGCATGCTGTGCGGCGGCCACCGCCGCCAGAGCAAGCCAAAGCAGGTTGACGGCGATCAGCAGCCGCTCCACCAGGCCAAGCAGTGTCGGGACGGCTCCGATGCCCAGCGATGGGCCATCCATGACATCCGCCAGAAAAACCGCCAGCGCGACCGTGCCCAGCACCGAGGAAATCGCCGCTCCCCAAAGCCACTGGCGTCCCTTGACCCAACGTGCCGCCAAGGGCCGGCTGAGCAGAACCGCGGCGACCGGAAAACTGGCGAATGCCAGCCACGCCGCCATCCCGTGTGTCATTTCCGATGTGGACGGACGGCTCCACTGGCCCGGTGGGTCAGCCGGAAATACCCCGGCAACCAGAACCCCCACAGTCCAGAGCGCCAGCAACCACTTACCCCACCGGTGGCCGGGCACCCGGCGCAACAACCCGTGCACCAGTGCCGACGCGAGACCCATGCCCAGAATTGCCGCGGAAATCAGCCAGCCCGCATTGCCATTCACGTATCGGCTAACCGTTTCACTGATTGGCTGATACTGCGGGTTCACCAGATCCGCCACCGCGATGCTCGCGCAAACGCCGATTGCCGTTCCAATGACCGATCGTTTCATCACCATGCTTGTCATGTGAAGAAAGCTATGCGGCCCAACGTCCTACGGTCGTCATCCAGCCGGAGTCACCTCCGCCTGCTCGCCTGGAGCACGCTGTACACCATCCGGTGTACGGCTTAGCCAGGCTCCAAGCCAATTTGGAAAGCGAAGTCCCTTATGCCACGCGCCAAACCGCTTTCTCTGACATTCAGCCACCTGGGGCATTTCCGCCGACGCGATGTCAGAACGGAGGGCCTAACGCCCGCATCTCAGCAATAGCCGCCTGCTCAATCACAAGAACCTGGTCCCCATGGCCATTTCAAGGATCTCGAAAGGCCACCGTTTGGTACCCGCGCTTTGACGATCCCGCACTGGCGCACCAGCACTTCAGGACAAGGCCCGCACTCAGCATGGGCGCCAACCGTCGCGGATCACGGCACATAGACGAAACACCCGCACGTGCGAAGTGCACGTGCGGGCTGTTCGCAGACCCAGCGCTCGCCTATTGCACTACGACACGCGACCCAAACCCATCGATGAGCGCTCATGCTGGTCTCAGCCGTATCGGGCGGCGAGCGCGTTGCCGATCGCGGCCAGGTGGTCGCGCACACCCGCAGGGCCGGTCACCTCAAGCCATTCGGCCATCCAGGCAAGCTCTCCGGCGAGCAGGTATTCGTTGTGGCCACGGATCACGACCTCGATGCGGCCATCGGCGGTGGAGCCTCCCACGTCGAGCCGTTCGCCGAGTGCCATCCGGAGTATGCCTATCCCGTCGGATGTGGATACCGCCTGGATCTCAAGTGGTGTTCGCTTGCGGTCGATCTCGTCGGCGATTTCGCGCCAGCTCTGGGCAAGGTTGAAGTCCTCGGGCCGATGCACAGGATCGCCGGTCGGATCGGCGGATGACACACGGTCGATCCGGAAGGTCCGCTGGCCGGCTTCGGTGTGGGAAACGAGGTACCAGGCCGGGCCTTTGGCCACGATGCCCAGCGGGTGGACGGTTCTTTCGGTCTCGGTGCCGTTGCGGTCGACGTAGCCGAGGCGTATCTGGAGGCCGCGGATCACCGCGTCTTGGAGTTCGCCGAGGAAACGAGGTGGCCGGTGCTCGATCCGATTCGATCCCCATCGTTGCGGGTCCACGACCAACGATGACGCTGCCGCCTCGGCCTGCACCCGGAAGGGCTCGGGCAGAGCGTGAACGAGTTTGCGCAGAGCTGCTTTCACGGCTGGCGTCGCCGCCGAGGCCTGGCCCGCGACCAAGAACAGGGCGCGGGTCTCGCTGGCGGTCAGCCCGGACAGGTCTGTGCGGGCGCCGCCCACGAGACGCCAGCCGCCGCTGCGGCCCTGCACGGAATACACGGGCACGCCGGACATGGCCAGAGCATCAAGGTCGCGGCGTGCGGTGCGCTCGGAGACCTCTAGCTCCCGGGCGACCTCTGCCGCTGTCACCTGCTCGCGCCGTTGCAGCATCAGGAGGATGGCCACCAGCCGGTCGGTTCGCATGTCGGCAACATTTTCACAAAAACCGGTCATGAGGTGACCGGTTTCGGTCGGCAAGATGGCGACATGACCTCAGCGGCGAATCCCGAATTTCCCAAGCCCACCCTTATTTCCGTCAACGGGGTGGAACTCGAAGTCTTTGAAGCAGGCCAGCAAAACGTGGAAAAACCCATTGTCCTTTGCCACGGCTGGCCAGAGCACGCCTTCTCATGGCGCTATCAGATGCCGGCCCTTGCCGCAGCGGGCTACCACGTCATCGTCCCGAACCAGCGGGGCTACGGCAATTCATCCCGCCCGGCCGAAGTAACCGCCTACGACATTGAACACCTGTCGGGTGATCTCGTCGCACTTCTCGATCACTACGGGTACGAGGATGCCACCTTCGTCGGTCATGACTGGGGTGCAATGGTCGTCTGGGGACTGACCCTGCTGCATCCGGACCGGGTAAACAAAGTGATCAACCTGAGCCTGCCTTACCAGGAGCGCGGAGAAAAGCCCTGGATCGAGTTCATGGAAGAGGTGTTTGGCGGCGACTTCTATTTCGTCCACTTCAACCGGCAGCCAGGCGTCGCCGACGCCGTGTTCGACGCGAACACCCACCAGTTCCTTCGCAACCTGTACCGCAAGAACGAGCCCCCCATGCAGCCTCAGCCAGGTATGACGCTGATCGACCTCGCCACAGCGGACGCACCACTCGGTGAGCCCGTCATGAGCGAAAGCGAACTGGCCGTTTTCGTCTCCGCCTTCGAAACCTCAGGTTTCACGGGCGGTGTGAATTGGTACCGCAACCTTGACCGCAACTGGCACTTGCTGGCCGACGTGGACCCGATCATCCAGCAGCCCACGCTCATGATCTACGGCGACCGGGATGTGATCCAGAAGTCGGAGAATCTAGCGAAGTTCGTGCCCAATGTGGAAGTGGTCAGTTTGGATTGCGGGCATTGGATCCAGGAAGAAAAGCCGGAAGAAACAAACCAGGCGATTCTGAAGTGGCTGGACCAGCGGGATGCCACCTAGGCGCAAAGAGAAAGTCACCCACACTCGGTATGGGGACCAAAGTTCTTCAAAAGAAACGGGCTATAACGAAGACACGACCTGCACGTGCCATGGGCACGTGCAGGTCGCAGGTGTGGAGGTGCCGGGAATCGAACCCGGGTCCATCGCCGCTGCAACAGGGCTTCTCCGAGCGCAGCTTGCTGTGCCTTTCTCGGCCCCACCAATCACGCAAGCAAGTTGGTGTGACGGGCCCAGCCGGGTTTGATCTCGCCGCCCCAGCCCCCCGACGGGACTAGATTGGCCAGTCTGCTAGCTGACGGTGGCTATCTGGAACGCAGACGATTCCAGACCACCGGACCTTTTAGCGCAGTCGCCTAGGCGGCGAGAGCGAGGTCTTGCTTGGCGTAAGTGCCATTTGTGTTTTCCAACGACGATTTACGAGACGGCGTTGGCTTCCTCGGCTCGCTTCTCCTGCATTCACGAACAATGTCGAAACCAGTCACCCCCAGTTTGGTGTACCCGATTACCCTAACGCCCGGGTCACTCGAAGTCATTCCAGTATCAGCCAGCCACGCACGGTGTGCCGTCGATCTTGCAGTCCTTCGCGGATTTCCCCAGCGCGAGCACGGCCGGGAACCGGATCGTGAACTTGACCGGCGTTGTGGCCTTGAGCGGCGTAATCGTGACGACCGTGCCGTTCTGTTCCACTTTCACAAGATCCTTTGACCGATTCTCCACCGCGGTGGCATCGGGCATAGTCAGCACGACCGTCCACGCTCCGTGAGGCGAATCACTCACCGTGACTTCGGTATCGAAACCCCCGAGTCCCAGCAAGGCCACGGTCTTATAGCTTGCTTTTGCCGGTACTCCCGAAGCACTCACCTGGACTGGAACATCACCTGAGGTCGGCGAGGACCCCGGTGTCCGCGACGGCGACGCTGATGGGCCGGGCTGTGCGGCTGCCCCCACCCCGTAGTCGTCGGAGGCCTGGTTGCCGGTCAGCGGCGGTAGCCCCAGCGGCAGCTGGCCACCGTTGAGCCAGACGGCGAAGGCGGAGCCGCACATCACCGCGAGCACAGCCGCGCCCGTCATGCTGAGCAGGCGCAGCCGCCGATCGCTGGGCCACCTTAGAAACCGGAGCATGGGACACCGTTCACCGTGCAGGACAAGGGCTTGCGATGACCACTGGCATCGTCACCGACTTGGAAGGAGAAGGTGAATGTAGCCTCTGCGTCGATGTGTTGGTGAACAGACGACGTGAAGGTGACACGTTGCCCGTCCGATGTGTGGCGAATCTGGTCCCAGGCGCTGGAGACGCTCGCTCCGGGCGGCAGCTCCAGCACGGCTGTCCATCCGTCCACCGCGGATGGGCCCGCTTTGATGCTGACTGTCCCGATGTAGCTCAGGCTGTATGACTCGGCGGTGCGGTACGTGGCGGTCAGTACGGTGGGCTGTGGGGTCGCGGGACGGTCCACGGCAGACGGTGAAGGCGACGGGGTCGCCCCGGGCGAGGGAGCCGGTGACGCCGTTGCCCCGGCTGCCTGACGTCCACTGATCACGCTGAACCCGGGTGGCATCGCGTCACCTGGGCCCAGGTGTGGCCGGAACACCAGCGTCGCGAGGGCGGTGGCGATGAGCACGGTGAGCACGGCCGCCCCTGCCACGGACAGCAGCCGCAGGCGGTGATGTTCACGCAGGCGCCACCATGGCGCGCGGCGCAGTGCCGCGTGCGCGGGCTGGCTGCGGGTCACGCGAGCGGACGCGGCCGGGCGTGCCGCGCTGTCCGTGCTCGCGAGCCGCTCCAGCACGGCTGGAAGGCGTTGCTGGAACAGGGTTTCGTAGAGTTCGAGCAGTTCGCCACGACGGCTTTCCCCGGCCAGGCCAAGGAATCCGCTCTGCACGACCCGCAAGTGGCAGCCGTCATCCGTGGGCTTGATCTCCCAGAGCATCTCGGTGTGCAGCTGCTCGCCTTGCCAAAGCTGCAAAATGCGCTGCGGGGCAACGACTTCGAGCACATCGACGTCAAACGGCGCGGTAAACCCCGGCGTGCCCGGTGGCGGAAAGACGCGGTAGACGCCGCCAGCGACCGGTGCCAGATCGGTGGGCAGGAACCACTCACCCATCAGCGGGCGCTCGGTCAGGGCTCGCCAGACAAGGTCAGCCGGGTACGAAAGATCGACCGTGATCTGCACGTCGCTCACGGCTGTGACTATATGGCTTCCTAGAACGGATCGCAGGTGACGCCGTTTACGGTGCAGGAATGCAGCTGGAACTGGGTCGGGCTGACGCCCTCGATCGCGAACAAGTAGGTCAGGCCGGGCCCGAGGGTGCCACGCGTCGGGGTCAGCCGCCACGCTCCGTCGCCTTTGGAGACCCGGTTCACGGCGTAGGCGCCGGTGATAGTCGCGCCCTTCGGAAGCTTGACGTCGACCTGCCAGTTGGCTGAGGTCTTGCCGCTGTTGTTGACCCAGATATAGACCCAGTACTGGTTTTGGAAGGTCATCTCCCAGTGAACCGCGGTCAGCGTCGCTATCGCACCGTCTTCTTGCGACGGTGAGCTAGCTGGCGTGCCACCGAGGAGGGTGCCGGGGCTGCTAACGGAACCGGCCACGGTGGGCGACGAGCGCAACACTGGCGGCGACGTATTGGGCACCGAAGTCTTTGACTTCTTCGGCGTGGCCGGCAGCGACGGTTTCGGTGTGTGCTCGCCGAAGCCGTCCTTGTAACCAACACCGAAGGGCGCCGCGGCACCATACGGCTCAATGATCACGGCAGGCTGGTCTTCGCGAGCTAGCGCGAACGCTCCAGCGCCAGCGACAAGCAAGGCCGATGTGGACAGTGCGACCAGGATGGGCCGCTTGTGGCCGCCACGCTCCCGATCCGGTTTTTCCGCCCGCTCCTGCGCCGCCAGTTCTTCGACGGTCGCCGGGCGCAGGCTCTCGGGCTCAGGCCCGAGATCACGCCGATGTCTCCCCATGGTGGCGCACGCTACCGGTACCACATATCAGGGTCTATCGTCCGATCGACGGAAGACTATTTAATCCATGCCCTTGGATCGGCGGCCCAGCGAACGCTGAATCTCCCGGTTGGCATCGCGTTTGGCCAGATCCTGCCGCTTGTCGTAGTCCTTTTTACCGCGCGCGAGACCTAGCTCGACCTTGGCCCAGCCATCCTTGAAATAAATAGAAAGCGGTATAAGCGTCAATCCGCTCTCGTTGATTTTGGTCGTTAGCTTGATGATTTCCATCCGGTTCAGCAGCAACTTGCGCGTGCGGCGCGGCTCGTGGTTGGTCCACGTGCCCTGCGTGTATTCCGGAATGTGCAAGTGGTGCAGGTAAATCTCACCGTCGCGCTCCTGAGCGAACGCGTCCGTGAGCGAGGCCCGGCCCAGCCGAAGCGACTTCACCTCGGTGCCGGTCAGCTGCAGACCTGCCTCAAAAGTGTCGAGGATGGCATAGTCGTGCCGGGCCTTGCGGTTAGACGCAACGACCTTCTGTCCCTTTTCCCGTGGCATGACTTCTCCTCCTCCCCAGCTAATGTGGCTCGGCAATGCTACCGGATCAGCACAGGCAACCGGGCAGCCATTCTTCTGGGTCGGTAGGACTGCCGTTGAGCCGCACCTCAAAGTGCAGATGGTTTCCAGTCGAGGCACCCGTCGTGCCGACCCGGCCAATCAATTGCCCACGGGTCACCCACTGCCCCACGCCCACGAGGATCTTCGACTGGTGCGCGTAACAGGTCGACAAGGAACGGCCCTGATAGCTGCCGTGGCTCACGCACGTGTAGTTGCCGTACCCACCTCGCCATCCGGCCGAAGCGATCTGCCCGTCAGCGGCCGCGTAGATCGGCTCCCCACCACCGGCGGCGATGTCGACCCCGGCATGCAGTTGCCACACGTGGTAGTAGGGGTCGTAGCGCTGGCCGTAGTCACTGGACTTCCAGCCGCGCACCGGCATCAATAGTCTGGCACCGGGTTGCAGCACCGGGCCGGTGCTGCCCTGAGCTTGTTGCCAGGCAAGCAATTCGGCGGCGATCCGGTCGCTTTCGCGTTTGACCTCTTCGTGCCGGGCCACGACCTCGTCACGATATTTCTGCGCGTCCGCCACAGCGCCTTCTTGCCTGCGCACGAATTCGCTCAGCTCACGCTCACTGCGCTCGGCAGCCGCGCGTGCGGCTTCGGCTTCGGCTAGCGCTGCCTTTGCTTGGCGGGAGGCCTCCTCGGCGGCCCGCGACGCCAGCGCCGCCTCACTGGAAATCGTTTTGGCCGCACGTTCCGCGGCGATCAGTTCCGTTAGTGCGTCCTTTTTGGACTCCGCGATTTTGCGGGCGTAGGAGATTTTGACCATCAGGTCTTTGGGGCTTCCCGCCGAGACAAGGGCGTTGAACTGAGCGACATCGCCGCCCTGATAGGTCATAGCGACGAACCGGCCGAGACGGGAACGCCCTTCACGCACTCCTAGGGCGACCTCGTCATAGCGAGCCGTGGCCTGATCCCGGACGAGTCCCGCTTGCGCGGCCGTCCGCGCCGCTGCCGCGGCTTGAACTTCGGCCGCCGCCACAGCTCCCCGCGCTTGAGCGGCGGCATGCCGGGCGTCAGCGACTTGCTGATTGAGGCTGGCGAGTCTCGCGACGGCCTGTTGCGCTTCGGCGGACGCCGTTTCGGCGATCGCGCCGGCCTTGGCCAGCTCAGCGTCTACCCGCTTTTTCAGTTCACTCGGATCCCCGTCAGGCTGTAGGGCTGCCATGTTCAGCAGGGCCAACACAACTAGGAGTAGGCGCCCACCTCGCATGACAGCACTCTACAGCCGACATACGGTCTAAATCCAGACAAAGCTGGACACTACACGCGAATGTAGAACCTCAAGGTAATCCAGGCGGTGACCGCGCTAACCACACCACCGATACCCGCGAGCACCGGGAACATGAGCAAGACATCGCCCCATGTCACTGGCGTGAGCAGGTTGGTGAGCGCGGCAAGGGATCCATCGAGCAGGAACACCTTCGCCAGCACGAGCATGACACCGGCCAGGATCGCACCGAGGAGAGCGGCGAAGACCGCCTCAAGCACGAACGGCATCTGGATGAACCAGTTGGACGCACCGACGAGTTTCATCACCGCGACCTCGCGGCGCTTGCTGTAGGCGGCGACCTGAATCGTGTTCGCGACCAGAAGCAAGGCGGCGATACCCATCACGGCGGCGACAACGAGCGACATGCTTTGGATCGCCCCGAGGACGTCGAACACCTTGGCCAGCAACTGCTGCTGGTCAACGACACTCTGCACGCCCGGCAGCTGCCGGTAGCCCTCGTCGATCGCACGGAACTGGGTCGGGTCCTTGAGACTGACCCGGAACGACTCCGGCATCTCATTGGGGCCAACCGAGTCGACCATCGCCTTGGCGTCGTGGAAGAGCTTCTTGAAGTTCTCGTAGGCGGCTTCTTTGCTCTCGTAGTCGACCTTCTCCACGAGCTCATCGGTGTCCAGTTTGGTCTGGATCTCCGTGCGCTGCTCGGGGGTCACGTCGGTCTTGAGATAGATCGAGACCTCGACCTGGGAGTAGTAGTACTCCTTCATGTCCTCGACCTGCAGATACATCAGCAGACTGGCGCCCAGCATGGACAATGACACCGTCATTGTGATCATCATGGCGATGGTCATCGTGACGTTACGCCACAGGCCCACCAGTACTTCGGCTAGAACGTACTTAGCGCGCATCAGCCGTAAACTCCTCGGGCCTGGTCACGAACGATCCGTCCGCCTTCGATTTCAATAACCCGGCGGCGCATCTGGTTAACGATGTTTGAGTCGTGGGTCACCATGACGACTGTCGTGCCGGTCCGGTTGATCCGGTCCAGCAGCCGCATGATTTCGATCGAGGTATCGGGGTCAAGGTTTCCCGTGGGCTCGTCCGCCAGCAGGATTAGCGGGCGGTTAACGAATGCCCGGGCCACCGCCACGCGCTGCTGCTCACCACCGGAAAGCTCGTGTGGGTAGCGGTGTTCTTTACCGCCGAGCCCGACGAGTTCAAGCACCTCTGGCACGATCCGGCGCGCGACAGCCTTCGATTTGCCGATCACCTCAAGGGCGAAGGCGACGTTCTCGTAGGCCGTCTTGTTGGGCAGCAACCGGAAGTCCTGGAATACGCAGCCGATCGTGCGCCGGAAGGAAGGGATGCGCCACGAGCGCATTGCCGTGACGTCCTTGCCGTTCACGTGCACCTTGCCACGCGTGGGGCTGATCTCGTGCAGCAGGAGCTTGATGATGGAGGACTTACCCGAACCTGACGGACCGATGAAGAAGACGAAGTCGCCCTTCTCGATCGACACAGACACGTCGTCCAGCGAGGGTCGGGACGCCTTCGGGTAGGTCTTAGTCACGTGGTCGAGTCGAATCACGGGCGAGAGTCTACGCGCTGTTGCTGTTCCGCCAAGACAACCCTAGGCGGGATGCCACTATTGCCGGAAATGTTCTTGGAAAAAGTCACTCAATGTAACTACGCGGCGCTCTTCTGTTGCTGTTTCCGCCACTTGATGCCCGCTTCCACGAAGTCATCAATCTCACCATCGAAGACAGCACTAGGGTTTCCGGTCTCATATTCGGTCCGGAGGTCCTTAACCATCTGGTACGGATGCAGCACATAGGACCGCATTTGATCGCCCCAGGCGCCGGACGCGTCAGTCTTCAGGCCTTCCATCTTGGCCTGTTCTTCCTGCCGCTTGCGCTCCAGCAGGCGAGCCTGCAGCACGCGCAGCGCCGAGGCCTTGTTCTGCAGCTGGGACTTCTCGTTCTGGCAAGTCACCACGATGCCGGTCGGCAGGTGCGTGATGCGCACCGCGGAGTCGGTCGTGTTGACGCTCTGCCCACCCGGGCCGCTGGAACGGTAGACGTCCACGCGGATGTCGTTGTCGGGGATGTCGATGTGGTCGGTCTGCTCCACGACCGGAAGCACCTCGACGCCGGCGAAGCTGGTCTGGCGGCGGCCCTGGTTGTCAAACGGGCTGATGCGCACGAGCCGGTGGGTGCCGGACTCAACACTGAGCGTGCCGTAGGCGTAAGGTGCCTTCACCGCGAAGGTCGCGGACTTCAATCCGGCCTCTTCGGCGTAGGAGGTGTCATAGACCTCGGTTGGGTACCCGTGCCGCTCGGCCCAGCGCATATACATACGCAGCAACATCTCGGCGAAGTCAGCCGCGTCAACGCCACCGGCACCAGCCCGGATCGCGACCAGGGCTTCCCGCGAGTCGTATTCGCCCGACAGCAGCGTGCGGACCTCAAGTTCCTCAACGGCCTTGGCCAGGGCGGTGATCTCTCTGCCGACCTCGGCCAGCGAGTCGCTGTCCCCTTCGTCCTGGGCGAGCTCGAGCAAGACATTGACGTCATCGATGCGCGAGCGCAGCGTGGTCAGCCGTTCGATCTCACCGTTTACATAGGACAGCTGAGAGGTGACCTCCTGCGCCTTAGCCTGGTCGTCCCAGAGGTCCGGTGCCGACGCCGCGATCTCCAACCCCTCTTTGTCTTTACGGAGTTTGGCGATGTCCAGAACCCCCTCGATCGACCTGAGTGTGGCGTCGAGGTGCTTGATCTGGTCCGCGTAGTCGGCTGTCGTCACGCAACAAGACTACAGAGGCACGAAACAGTTGAGCCTTGACAGCAACCTATCCACGATTAATAGTTAGTCAGATTTCCTATCTATCGGAGGAACAGCATGACGCGGCTTGCCGGGTCGTCAAAACTTCTGCGCGCCATGAATGAAAGCGCCACGCTGGCGCTGTTGCTCGAACGCGGCACCCTTACCCGGGCTGAGCTGCGCGAGCTAACGGGCCTCTCCAAGCCGACCACATCTGATGTGCTCCGGACCCTCACCGACGCGGGCTTCGCGACGGTGATCGGGCACACCAGCGGCGGCCCCGGACCGAACGCGGAAATCTACGCGGTGAACCCCAGCGCCGCACATGTCGTGGCGATATCCGTCCGCGACATCACCGAGACCCCACATCCCGCGTTCGGCGCGGCGTTGTGTGATCTGACGGGGACAGTGCTGGCCCAAGCTGAATACGACAACAGTTCAGGGGACCCGCTCGCTAGCGTGCAGGAGGTCGTGACCGGCCTGTGCGAGCGAGCTGGCCTCGACGCGAGCGTCGTGACACACGTTCAGCTGGCCGTTCCGGGCTCTTACGACGCGAGCAGCGACACGATCCGCCATATCGACGTTTCAGGATGGTCCCGCCCCGGGCTCATCAGCGATCTGGCGACCCGTCTAGAAGCGACGGTGTGGGCTGAAAACGACGTGAACCTGGCCGCGATCGCCGAGCGCCATCGCGGGGTCGGGTCCGGCACTGAAGGTTTCGCCATGCTCTGGCTTGGCGCTGGTCTCGGTTGTGCGATCGACCTCGGCGGCAATTTGCTGCGCGGGGTCTCCGGCGGAGCCGGTGAGATCGGTTATGTCCCGGTAGGACAGTCCGGCAAGGATCTTCAGGACTTTGTCGGCGGTCCGGCCGTTCTTTCACTTGCGGCAGAGCACGGGTTCACAGCGAAGACGGCCGAGGCAGCGGTCGCTAGCGCGGTGTCCCAGCCAGACAGCGGGGCGCGCATGTTCCTCAAGGAACTCGCCGAACGCATCGCTCTTGTTCTGGCCTCAGTCTCGGCCATCCTCGATCCCCCACTGGTCATTCTGGCCGGCGAGGTCGCCCAAGCGGGCGGCAGTGCGCTGCGGGATCTGGTAGCGGAGGCCTTCCATGGAGCCACTCCGTTACGCACCCCGGTCGCCGTTACGTCGCTAACCGACGATGCGGTGTTACTGGGGGCCCTTGATGCCGGTCTGCGTACCGTGCGCGAGTCACTCATCGATTCGTTACGGCACGCGCTGACCCCGGCATAGCACCACACCCCTTTCACCCCTTAGCTAAAGGGAGCCAGCGAATGTATAGAAAACTGGCCGTTGCCGCGGCATTTGCCGGTCTTCTCATGGGCTGCACGCCGTCGGCGAACAACACGCCGATCGAAAACGCAGGCGTTGAGGCCACCGGCGATATCGAGCTTTGGCACTTCTTCACCGACCGGGAAGAAAAAGCGCTCAACGAAATCCTTGAAGACTTCAAGAAGAAGCACCCCAAGGTGAATCTGGTCGCCAAGGGTGGCCAGGATGATGCCAAGACGACTCAGGCGATCGGCGCGGGACAGGGTCCCGACGTAGCGATCAGTTATTCCACCGACATCGTTGGTTCCTTCTGTGCCAAGGGCGCATGGAACGACCTGGCGCCCTACCTCAATCGCGACAAGATTGACTTGGGCAAGTTCCCGCAAGTAGTCCGCTCCTACACGGAGTTCCGTGGCAAGCGCTGTGCGATGCCGTTCCTGGCTGACGCCTACGGTCTCTACTACAACAAGAGCATGGTGACCACGCCACCTAAGACGCTCGCCGAGCTGACGGAACTGGCGAAGAAGCTGACAGTCAAGGACGCCGCGGGCAACTTGCAGAAGGTGGGTTTCCTTCCGCTGTTTGGCTTCTACGAGAACTCTCCGTCACACCTGGCGCCCATGACCGGGGCGAGCTGGCTGAAGTCTGACGGCACGTCAAACATCGGCAGCGACCCGAAGTGGCAGGAGCTCATCAAGTGGCAGAAGGAACTCGTCGACTGGTACGGCTACGAAAAGCTCGAAGCCTTCCGCGCCAGCCTTGGTGACGAGTGGTCAGCTGACAACGCGTTCCACAAAGGACAGGTCGCCATGGCGATCGACGGCGAGTGGCGCATGGCCTTCCTGCGGGACCAGGCCAAGGATGTTCAGTTCGGGGTCGCCCCGATGCCGGTGAGCGACGCGAGCCGCTACGGCGCGGGCTACGTCAGTGGCAGCGTGATCGGTGTGTCTCGGACGTCGAAGAACGCCGAAGCCGCATGGGCACTCATCCGGTACCTGACGACCGACACCAACGCGATCGTCAAGCTCAGCAACGGCATTCGCAACCTGCCGACGACCACCGACGCCCTTGCCAGCAAGGACCTCGTGGTGGACCCGGAGTTCAAGGTGTTCCTTGAGATCTTCAACCACCCCGCGACGGTGACGACCCCGCCCAGCGCGGTGGGCCCGGCCTATCAGGACGAGTTCTCCACATTCCTTCAGGAGTACCAGTCAGGGGCGCAAAAAGACGTCCCCGGTGGACTGGCCAAAGTGGATAGTCAAGTCAACAATCTCATCAAGCTAGCGGGCTAAGGCCAGCATCCATGCCCACGATCACGGGAGGCGCCGGCCGGTATCGCCGGCGCCTCACCCCCTACACGTTCATGATTCCCGCGCTGATCGGCCTCGGCCTGTTCCTGTTCTACCCGCTGCTGTCGTCGATCTGGTTCTCGTTTCACCGCATGCATCTGGTGAACCTGACCCAGCCACCAGATTTCATCGGCCTGGACAACTGGAAGTTCTTCTTCGAAGACCCCAACGTCATCCGGGCGGCTAAGAACACGCTCTGGTTCGTCGTCATCATGGTTCCGATGCGCATCGTTGGCGCACTCATCACGGCACTTCTGCTCAACCAGGCCAAGCGCAGCCGCGGGTTTTACCGCACGCTGTTCTACCTTCCGGCACTTGCCCCGCCGGTCGCGGCGACCGTCGCGTTCGTTCTGCTCCTCAAGCCGGGCACGGGTCCCGTGAACACGTTGCTCGCCAACATCGGGATTGAGGGACCGCTGTGGTTCAACGATCCGCTGTGGGCCAAGCCTTCCCTTGTCCTGCTCGGGCTTTGGGGCATCGGCGACCTGATGATCATCTTCGTGGCGGCTTTGCTGGATGTGCCGGTGGAGCTTCACGAAGCAGCAGCGCTAGACGGTGCCGGGGTGTGGCAACGGTTCCGCTACGTGACGCTGCCGAGCATCTCACCGGTCTTGCAGTTCGCGGCGATCACTGGCGTCATCGGAATGCTGCAATATTTCACCCAGGCCGCGGTGGCCTCGAGTGTCGCCTCCGGCGCGGTGACGGGTGGTGGTGGCATCGCCAATACCTTCGGGTATCCAAGTGGCTCCACCTTCACGTATCCGCTCTACCTATACGTGATCAGCTTCGGCCCACGGGGACTGCTCGGCTACGCCAGCGTGCTGTCAGTCGTGCTGTTCGTTGTCGCGGTTACTTTCACCCTCATTTTGCTCCGTCGCTTTAGGACGTTCCTGCGATGAACCGGCCGTTTCTGATATTCGTCGCCCGCCATAGCGTGACGATCGCCCTGTCGCTGATGTTCCTGGCTCCGCTCGTGTTCCTGTTCCTGACCTCGATGATGACGAGCAATCAGACGTTCACCACCGAGATCTGGCCACAGTCATGGCATCCGGAGAACTACGCGACCGTGTTCGAGAAGGCGCCGCTGTTGCGGTATCTGCTCAACACCGTGATGTATGCCGTGCTCGCGACCATCTTCATGCTGCTGTCCAGTGTGCCGGCCGCCTATGGTCTGGCGAAGCTTCGCTGGCGCGGCCGCAACACCACCATGGTGCTCATCATCTGCCTGATGATGCTGCCGCCTCAGGTCTCGACGATCCCGATGTACCTGTTCTGGGCCAACGCCGGCCTGACCGGGACACTCTGGCCCGCCATCCTGCCGCTGCTAGCCGGGGACGCGTTCGCCATCTTCCTGCTCCGTCAGTTCATGGTGACCATTCCGGACGAGTACTTGGATGCCGCCAAAGTGGACGGTGCGGGTGAGTGGAAGACCATGTTCAAGGTGGTCCTCCCGATGGCCCGTCCCGGCATAGCCGCCGCGGCGATGTTCCAGTTCTTCTACGCCTGGAACGATTACTACTACCCGCTTTTGTACACGAGCGAGAACCAGGACAACTGGACGGTGTCGCTTGGCATCGCCTCGTTCAAGTACGCGCACCACGTGGAATGGGAACTGGTCAGTGCGGCCACGATGATCACCATGATCCCGGTCATCGTCCTGTTCTTCTTCGCTCAGAAGGCCTTCGTGCAAGGTGTCACCCTCACGGGAGTTAAGGGATAGCAATGAAAATCGCGGTAGTGGGCGGTGGGTCCACCTACACCCCGGAGCTTATTGACGGCTTCGGGAAGTTCGGGCAGCTCGCCGAGGTCGCCCTGATTGACCCGGCACAGGAGCGGCTCGCCATCGTGGGTGGGTTCGCCCAGCGCCTGCTGCGCGACCATCCCGCCAAGGTGACGATGACGTCCAATGTGGATGAAGGGCTCGATGGTGCCGACGTTGTCATCATCCAGCTCCGGGTCGGCGGCCAGGCGGCACGCATCAGCGACGAGACGTTCCCGCTGGAGTGTGACTGCATCGGCCAGGAGACGACGGGAGCTGGTGGCCTAGCCAAGGCCCTGCGGACCGTTCCGGTGGTGCTCGACATCGCGGAACGGGCCGCCCGGCTCGCGAACAACGCGTGGATCGTCAACTTCACCAACCCGGTCGGGATCGTCACGCGGGCTCTGCTGGACGCGGGACACAAGGCTGCCGGTCTGTGCAATGTCGCCATCGGCTTTGAGCGCCGCTTCGCGGCCGCCCTCAACGTCTCGCCAGAAGAAGTAACGCTCGACCACGTAGGGCTCAACCATCTCACGTGGGAACAAGCCGTATACGTGAACGGACACGACCGGCTGCCGGAGCTTTTGGCGCCGGCCGCCGAGCTGGTGCAGCTGCCACTTTCGCTTTTGGAAAGGCTCAGCAGCGTACCTTCATATTATTTGAAGTATTTCTATGAACACGATGAGGTGCTGAAAGAGCAAAGAACAGCCCCGTCTCGCGGCGAAAAGGTTGCCGCTATTGAATCTCAGCTCCTCGAGATGTACCAGGACCCAGCGCTCACCCAGAAGCCTGAACTGCTCGGCCAGCGAGGCGGCGCCTTCTACTCCGAAGCGGCAGTGGGGCTTATCGAGTCGCTGACCAACGGCGACAACAGAGTGCACGCGGTGAACGTGCGAAACAATGGCTTCTGGGACTTCCTCGCCGATGACGCCGTCATTGAAGTGAGCTGCCAGGTCAACGCCGAGGGCGCGAAACCACTGCGGGCCTTGCCCATCAAGCCGGAACTCAAGGGCCTCATCGCTAACGTCAGCGCCTACGAGGAGCTCGCGGTGGACGCGGCCATCAACGGCAGCTGGGACAAGGTTTACCGGGCACTGCTGGCGCACCCGTTGATAGCGCAGCACGAAAAGGCCGAACAGCTGACCGGGAAACTGGCCGCTGCCAACTCCGCATACCTGGCATGGGCGAAATGACGTTCTTTCTAGCCATCGACGGCGGCAACTCCAAGACGGATGTCCTCATTGGAGACAGCGACGGGAAGGTGCACGCCTACGTGCGCGGCCCCGGCTCGTCGCCGCAAACCCTTGGGGTGCAACCGGCGCTGCAGTTGCTCGACCGGCTCGTGGCGGCAGCCAAGAAGGACGCTGGCCTGGAGCACGCGACCTTCGCGCGCGCCGAGGTTTACCTAGCGGGCGTGGACCTGCCCGAGGAGGTGGCCACGGTTTCCGTTGCGGTGCAAGACACTGGCTGGGCCAGCGAGTACCGCGTGGACAACGATGTCTTCGCCCTGATGCGGGCGGGCACCGACGAACCCGACGCGATAGCGGTGGTTTGCGGTGCGGGAATCAACTGCGCTGGGCGCCGGTCAGACGGGCAGACGGCCCGTTTTCCCGCGCTCGGCATGCTTTCCGGGGATTGGGGTGGGGGGCAGCACCTTGCTTCGCTCGCGATGTGGCACGCGGCGCGGGCCGAAGACGGCCGTGGCCCGGCAACCGCACTAGAAGCGGCGGTCGCCAGGCATTGTGGCACCGGCACCGTCACCGAAGTCATTACCGGTGTCCACTTGGGAACCATCCCAGCGGCGCGCCTTGATGACTTGAGCAAGGTGCTCTTCGCGGTGGCCGCAACGGGTGACGAGGTCGCCAAACGGGTCGTTGCCCGTCAGGCTATGGAAATAGTTTCACTCGTCACCGTTGCGGCTGACCGCCTCGGGCTGCGTGAGAATCGCTATGCCGTCGTGATGGGCGGTGGTGTGTTGCGGGCGCAACATCCGTTGCTGGACATGGCAATCCGGGAGGGGATCGGTGCTCACTCACCCGGTGCCGTGTTGTCCGTGCTAACCCAGCCGCCCGTCCTCGGTGCGGGTCTATTCGCTTTGGATAGCCTTGGTGCGGGCGTCGCCGCGCACCAGGCGTTGCGCTACTTAGCGGACTTCAGCCAGTTCAGCGCGGCCTTGTGATAGTTCATGGCGAACTCGAGGCTGGCTTCCATCATCTTGTCGCCATCCTTCTTCGCCTCCTTGGCCTGCTCGCGCGCCTCAGCCAGGGCCGTGTTGTGGTAGGCCTCAGCTTCCTTACGCTGCTTCGCGCCACCGAAGGCGGTGCGTAGCGCGTAAGGGTTGCGGACGAGCTCGCGGCCGGGCTCTTCGGTCAGCCAGCGGCTGAACGCGGCCTTGCCCTTGGCCGTGATGGAGTAGGGCTGGCTGGCGCGCTGGCCTTGCTTGCCCGCCTTGACGTATCCCATTTCGGCGAGCACTGGAAGCTCGCGGTAAACCTGGGACCGCGTCATCGACCAGTAAGCGCCGAGGCGCCGTTCCGCGGCAGCCATCAATTGGCCGCCCGTCATCGCGCCGTCGTGCAGGAGACCCAGCACGGCTGCCGCTGTTGCGTTGATATCTGACTCTGCCATGACACCTACGCTACAGCCTTCCAGGGCTCTTGCCAGGATTTCCGCACATTCCGATGTGCACAGTTCGTGTCAGACAGTCCAGAGCCGACAGTCAGTAACGGCTCTGGGCTGTCCGTTTTGTCGCTTTTAGAGCCGGGAGCGAAGATCCCACAACTCGGGGTAAAAGCGTGTCGCGACACGCGAACGGAGGTATGCCCCGCCGCTCGAGCCACCCGTTCCGGACTTCGTGCCGATCTGGCGCTCAGCCATCAGCACATGCCGGGCACGCCACAGCGACCACGCCTGATCGTGCGCGATAAGGGCTTCGGCCAGATCCCATAGCGCGCCATACTTCTCGCGGTCGTGCGCGATGATCACCAGCGCGCTCACCCTGTCCTCTTCGGACGACACGTCAAACCCATGCGTGCCAAGGAGTGCGAGGTATCCGTCCCAAAGGGACGGTTCCTCCAGCCGACGGCGCAAGGCTGCCTGTTCGTCCGGTGTGAGGCCACGGAAACGGTCGAGATAGGTGGGGTCTTTGAGGCCAGAGAGAAATTCGATCTCACGGAACTGCGAGGACTGGAAGCCCGAAGCAGGCGCCAGCTTGTTGCGGAAGACGAGAAAGTCCTGTGGCGTCATGGTGTCGATGACGTCGACCTGATGCACGAGTACCCGCTCAATGGTTTGGCAGCGCTCCAGCCGCACCCGCGGAAGGTAGCTCTCCCCCGCGAGCATGCGGTCGCGGGCATCACTTAGTTCGTGCAGGAGGAGTTTGAACCAAAGCTCGTACGACTGATGGATGGTGATGAACAGCAACTCGTCGTGTGCCTCAGGATCGCTCTCCGGCACCTGCTGTGACAGCAACTCTGGCACGCGCAGATAGCTGTTATAGGTCAGCTGCCCGCCTTGCTCACCGAAGCGGACGAACGAATCTCCCGTGGAACTCATTGGTCGCTCGCAGATTGCATATGCGGATAGGTGTGGTCGACCGGCGGGACGAACGTTTCCTTAATGGTGCGAGGCGACATCCACCGCACGAGGTTCTGCCACGAGCCCGCCTTGTCGTTGGTGCCCGAAGCGCGAGCGCCACCGAAGGGCTGCTGCCCGACCACGGCACCGGTTGGCTTGTCGTTTATATAAAAGTTGCCAGCCGCAAATCGCAACGCCTTCGACAGCTTCTCGATGACGGTCCGCTCGCGGGCGAAGATGGCGCCCGTGAGCGCATAGGGCGCCACGCTTTCGGCCTGCTTCAAGACATCGTCCATTGCGGAGTCTTCGTAGACGTACACCGCGAGGATGGGCCCGAAGTATTCGGTCGTGAAGACTTCGTGCGCCGGGTCGGAGCACTCGACGACGGTCGGCCGCACGAAGTAGCCCTCGCTGTCGTCACACGTGCCGCCGGCGATCACATTGCACACGCTCGATGACTTGATCATCTCCAGCGCCTCGGCGTGCTTCTTGAACGCCCTGTCGTCGATGACCGCGCCGCCAAAATTGGTGAAGTCGGTGACATCGCCATAGGTGAGCGACTCGGCGGTCGCGGCGAGGTGGTCGCGAACGTAGCTGTCCCAAAGGGAGCGCGGGATGTAGGCCCGCGAGGCGGCCGAGCACTTCTGCCCCTGGAACTCGAAGGCGCCGCGGATAAGCGCGGTCACGAGCGCCTGTGGGTCGGCTGAAGCGTGTGCGAAGACGAAGTCCTTACCGCCGGTCTCGCCGACGATGCGGGGGTAGCTGCGGTACCGGGAGATGTTGTTCCCAATCGTGGACCACAGGTGCTGGAAGACCCGCGTCGAGCCGGTGAAGTGGATGCCCGCCAGGTCTGGGTCGGACAGTGCCACGTCTGACACCGCGAGGCCGTCACCGGTCACCATGTTGATCACACCGGGCGGCAGGCCGGCCTCTTCGAACAGCCGCATCGTGAAGTGAGCGGCGAACTGCTGCGTGTGCGCGGGCTTCCAGACGACCGTGTTGCCAAGCAGAGCGGGGGCGGTCGGGAGATTGCCGGCGATGGCGGTGAAGTTGAACGGGGTGATGGCGTAAACGAAGCCTTCAAGCGGGCGGTGATCGAACCGGTTCCAGATGCCCGCACTGGACATCGGCTGCTCCGCCAGGAGCTTGTGGGCGAAGTGGACATTGAACCGCAAAAAGTCGATCAGTTCGCAGGCGGCGTCAATCTCGGCCTGGAAGGCGGTCTTGGACTGCCCGAGCATCGTGGCGCCATTGAGGGTGTCGCGCCAAGGCCCAGCCAGAAGATCCGCTGCTTTCAGGAAGATCGCAGCCCGGTCCTCAAAGGACATATCACGCCAAAGGGGGGCGGCCTCCTTGGCGGCCGTTACCGCAGCAACCGCATCCGCGTTGGTGGCATTGTGGGTGACTCCCAGCACATGCCGGTGCTTGTGGGGCTGGACGACCTTGATCGCCTCGCCACCACCCATACGGTGCTGCCCATCGATAGTCATCGTAAGCTCGGTCTGTTGTGCGGCGAGCTCAATCAAAGTGCGGCGCAGGCTTGCCCGTTCGGGGCTGCCCGGCGCGTATCCGCGCACCGGCTCATTATGTGGTTCCGGCACGGCGACGATGGCGTCCATGAACGATCCTCCAACTGTATTTTTCCCCGCACGAGTAGCTTCGCTCGGCGGCGCATGGCCGTTCGCCGGGGCCTTTCCCCATCCTCGCACGCGTTGATTAGGCTCGACGCGGCAACCGCACTTCCCCTCGCCCACCCCCGGAGGCCACGATGACCGAGCAAGCCACTCTCGCGCCCGCTCAAAGCGAGGCACCGGCCGCCCGCGGCGGATGGCTCGCCTTCGCGGCTGTGGCCTATCTCATCGCCATGCTGAGCATGCTGCGCCAGTTCATCGACTCCGCTAACGCCGACATCGCCCTGGCGACTGCCGCGAGTTCGCTGACGCTCTTCACCCTGGCCGCCATCGTGGCCGGGGCCGCGATGGGCGCCTGGTCCACCTCACGCTTTCCCAACCTTTCCGGGGGTACTAGGTACGCCGTCCCCGTCGTGGCCGGTGTCCTGACTGGAGCGGTGGCCGGGGCAGCCGTGCTTCTGGTGCGGGGCATGCCAACCGGGGCCATGTGGACCCTCGCGCTGATTCTTGGGCTCTGCGGAGCGGTGGGTGGCGCGCTGAGCCTGCTGCGCCCAGCCGCTGTGGTCCGGGCCGGGACGACCGCCACACTGACCGCGTTGGTGTGCTTCAGCGTGCTGCAGATCTTCTCCAGCCCGCTGCTGCGGTTCTTTGGCGCTGACGGCACTGTCGCGGGCAACGAGTCGGCCAACGGCTATCTGCGCATCACCCAGGCGATGCTCATGGGAATCCTGGGCGGGCTCTTCGCCTTCTGGGTCATGCGCCGCGAGGGCATGACACGCTGGCAGCTGTTCTTGCTCGCCGGGGGCATGCCGGGTCTGGTGTGGATCCTGGGCGACGTCTTCACCCGCCTTGGCACGGCGAAGCTGCTAACCCTTGCCAGCAATGACGCCCTGGGCGACCGGATCATTCAGCACAGCCTGGGCGGCGGGCGCATCGTGACCGGGATGCTGCTGTTCTTCCTGGGCTCGATCACGGCCATCATCGCGCTCGGCCGCACGATGCCTAAGAAAGCAGATCGTTGAGTTCCTCTGGCGCATACCAAAGCAGTTCGTGATCCTCGGCTGAGTCCACCGTGAACTGAGCGTCCGGGTCTCCGGCCGCTGCGGCATCCACGGCTTCGGCCGCCGCCGCGACGTCAGTTTCGGCCTCGGCCGCGTCGATGTGGATGGCAGCCACCGCATTGAGCGGGATCGGGTAGGCCAACTGCACCGCGCTCGTGCCTAGATCCTGATTCACCACGGTCACGACATTAGGGACCACGTCAGCGGAGATGACTACCCGGCGGCGGGGCGCCTCGTGGTCAGAGTGCAAGAGCCGCAACGCTTCCTGTGCCGCACGGGTGAACGCGACGTATTCGAGCTCTTCGTCGTCGCCTTCGGCGTACCACTCCCGCAGCGCCGGCGTGACGGCATGCGCGGCGACGCCTGGCTGACTGATCTCGGCCGCTTCCCGCAGCTGAGCGAGGTGTGCCGTGGTCGCCGGCAGGTACACGCGCATCATGGCTGACAGTCTCGCACGCAGGTGTACCTGCGCCGCCGTAGGTGGCAAACTAATCCAAACAGCGTCAAGCGAAAGATTATGTGGATGGATGAGCCTCGTTTCCTCACCCTCGAGCAGGTCGCCGAGGAGCTAAGCACCTCGGCCGCGCAGATCTATGCCCTCGTGCGCCGGGGTGAGCTGGTCGCGATTCGCTTGGGCGGCAGGGGCCAGTGGCGCGTGGAGCGCTCCAAATTGGAGGATTTCATCGCCCAGCTCTACACCGATACGGAGCGTTATGTGCGGGAGAACCCATTGACGGGTGCCGAGGAGTGAGGCAAACTTTGTCAAACTGAAGCAAACTCAAGGTTCGGGGGTCTTTGATGTCGGCTGTCACCCACGCCCCTCCCGCGATGATCCGCCTGCACCGGGCGCCGCTGCTGGATCCCCCGTTCGACGATGAGCTCAGTCCCCAGACTTACCGCCCCGAGCCGGTCGATGAGCGGTTCGTCTTGCCGCCTTCCGCGCTCGCGGGCGCCTCGCCCGAGGCACACCAGGCGTGCTTGCGGTTCCTCAACTTCGGCCTAGAAGTGCTCAACGGCTTTCGCACCCCGGCACAGCTGCGCCAGCTGATCGAGCCGGAAACCAGCTTCGTGGTGCTGGAAGAGCTGACCCGTGTCATGCACCTGGCCACCGAAATGCGCCGCCGCACCAACGACAGCAAGCTTCGCCGCAGCACCCTGCGCGTCTGCGAACCCATAACCGGCGCAGCCGAAGCCGCCGCCGTCCTCGCTTCCCCCACCCGCACCTTCGCCGTCGCCTACCGACTAGAAAAGCGCACCCCCAGTTGGAAGTGCGCCTTTCTCAAGTTCTTGCTCTAAACCTCGGTGGCCCGCTCAGGCGTCAATCCGGCAAGCAACGAGAAGGCGCCGTTTACTTTGGTAAACAAGTCTTTTCGTTGCGCAGTCCGGTTGGCGTCTGAGCGGGTCCTCACTCAGTCGCCCCGTGGCAGCGCTTGTATTTCTTACCTGAACCACAGGGGCAGGGTGCGTTGCGGGAAGCTGGTGCGGCGACCTGACCCACGGGCGGCGCGTTGCGGGCCTGCTGTGAGCGGGCCTTGCCGTGCGGGGAAGGCTTGCGGCCCTGGCTCGCCGCGGTCTTGGAGGCGGTGCCACCGCCGCCGAGGCCTAGCGCTGAGCCTTGCTGGACCTGAGCCGTGCCGTCGACCGAGGGCGAGGTGTATTGCAGCGCACGGGATTGCTGCTGCCCGAACCCCTTGGCCTTAACCTCCACAGCGGACTCCTGCTGCGGCAGGGCGACCCCTTCGGCGGCTGGCTGCGGCTCGGCTTCGGTCACCTGAACGGTCGCGTTGTAGAGGTAGCCAACGGCTTCTTCCTTGATGCCGTCCATCATCTGGGCGAACATGTCGAAGCCTTCGCGCTGATACTCGACCAGCGGGTCCTTCTGCGCATAGGCCCGCAGGCTGATGCCCTCTTGCAGATAGTCCATCTCGTAGAGGTGCTCACGCCACTTGCGGTCGATCACGTGCAGGAGGACCTGGCGCTCCAGGACACGCATCGCGTCGGGGTGCGGCATGGACTCTTCACGCTTCTTGTAAGCGTCGTGCGCGTCCTGCTTGAGCCGCTCGACAAGGAAGTCGACATCCCACGTGGTCCTCGGGGAGCCTGACTCTTCCTCAAGCTCTTCGATGGTCATGCCCACTGGGTAGAGCTGCTTGAGGTTGGTCCACAGCTGCTCGAAATCCCAGTCCTCGGCGTGCAGACTGCCGCTGCCGACGGTTCCACCTTGGACATAGGCGGTCACGACGTCGTCAATCATGCCTTCGATTTGATCGTTGAGGTCTTCACCGTTGAGGACGCGCTTGCGCTCGGCATAAACCACCTGGCGCTGCTTGTTCATGACCTCGTCGTACTTGAGGACGTTCTTGCGGATTTCCGCGTTCTGCGCCTCGATCTGGGTCTGCGCGTTCTTGATCTGCTTGCTGACCATCTTGGATTCGATCGGCACGTCCTCAGGGATGTTGAGCCGGTCCATGACCGCCTCGACAGCACCGGAACGGAACCGCCGCATCAGATCGTCCTGAAGGGACAGATAGAACCGCGACTCACCCGGATCGCCCTGACGGCCCGACCGTCCACGGAGCTGGTTGTCGATGCGACGGCTCTCGTGGCGTTCCGTTCCGAGGACGTAGAGGCCACCGGCGGCGGCCACTTCCTCAGCCTCGGCGGCGCACTTTTCTTCCCACTCGGGCAGGATCTCTTCGAGTTCCTTGTAGTAGGCGTCGCCGTGTTCCTCTTCGGTCACCCCACGCTGGCGCAGCTCTGCCGCGGCGAGGAACTCGGGGTTTCCGCCAAGGAGAATGTCGGTTCCACGGCCGGCCATGTTCGTGGCCACCGTGACGCCGCCCTTACGCCCCGCCTGGGCGATGATCTCCGCCTCACGCGCGTGGTACTTAGCGTTGAGGACGTTGTGCGCGACACCCTTGCGGCGCAACAGCTGCGACAGGATCTCCGAGTTCTCCACCGACACGGTGCCGACGAGCACCGGCTGGCCCTGGGCGTGACGCTCGGCGATGTCTTCGACGACGGCCTGGAACTTAGCCTTCTCGCTCTTGTAAATGACGTCTGACTTGTCCATGCGGATCATCGGACGGTGGGTCGGGATGGACAGCACACCGACCTTGTAGACCTTGTTGAACTCAGCGGCCTCGGTCTGCGCCGTACCGGTCATGCCGGAAAGCTTGTCGTAGAGGCGGAAGTAGTTCTGCAGGGTGATCGTGGCAAGAGTCTGGTTCTCCTGCTTGATCTCCACGCCTTCCTTCGCCTCGATGGCCTGGTGCATGCCTTCGTTGTAGCGGCGACCGTGCAGGATGCGGCCGGTGAACTCGTCGACGATCAGGACCTCGCCGTCGGAGACGATGTAGTCCTTGTCGCGCTTGTAGAGCTCCTTGGCCTTGATCGCGTTGTTCAGGTAACCAACGAGCGGGGTGTTCACCGACTCGTAGAGGTTTTCGATGCCCAGCCGGTCTTCGACCTTGGCGACACCGCGCTCGGTGACCGAGACGGTCCGCTTGGACTCGTCAACCTCGTAGTCACCCGCGCCGTCCTTGCCCTTTTCCAGCCGGGAAATGATCTTCGCGAACTCCGCGTACCACCGGGCTGACTGCTCGGCGGGGCCGGAAATGATCAGCGGCGTCCGGGCCTCGTCGATCAGGATCGAGTCGACCTCGTCCACGATGGCGAAGTTGTGCCCGCGCTGCACCATGTCCTCGGCCTGCCACGCCATGTTGTCGCGCAGGTAGTCGAAGCCGAACTCGTTGTTCGTGCCGTAGGTGATGTCGCACTCGTAGGCGGCTTTGTGCTCAGCCGACGGACGGTTGGGCAGCACCACGCCCACACTCAAGCCCAGGAAGCGGTGGATACGGCCCATCCACTCCGCGTCACGCTGGGCGAGGTAGTCGTTCACCGTGATCACGTGCACGCCATTGCCGGACAGCGCGTTCAGGTAGGCCGGGAGGGTCGACACGAGGGTCTTACCTTCACCGGTCTTCATCTCGGCGATGTTGCCGAAGTGAAGCGCCGCGCCACCCATGAGCTGCACGTCATAGTGACGTTTGTGCAGCGTGCGCTTGGAGGCTTCACGAACCGTGGCGAACGCCTCAGGGAGCAGGTCGTCTAGCGTTTCGCCGTCGGTATAGCGCTCCTTGTATTGATCAGTTAGCGCACGCAGCTCAGCATCAGTGAGATCGACATAATTGTCTTCGATGGAATTGACCGCCTTGGCGATAGCCTCAAGGCGGCGCAGCATCCGACCTTCACCGGCGCGAAGGATCTTCTCAAAAAACGACACGGGTTCGCTCCCCTAAAAAGTTAACGGCCCCATCGTAGGCGCTGAAACCGGCAACCCACACCCCCGGGCTGAAGATCTCGGGCGAAACCGGGCAAAATAACAGCTTGTTCAGTATGGCAGGGTGAAGCCATGAAGCTCACCCCGGAGCCGGTTGCTGGCGCAGGCATCGTGCTGCGCCCGTGGGAGTTGGCCGACGCCGACATCCTGCCCAGCCTTTGCAATGATCCGCTCATACAGCGATTCATGCCGCTGTTTCCCAGCCCGTATACAGCCGAAGACGCGCTGATGTGGGTGACCCAAGGGTCGGCGTGGAGCGATACCGGAGTCGCATTTGCGATCACCGATGAAAAATCCGGGGAAATTCTTGGGGGTACCGGGCTGAGCTCCCTGCACTGGACAAGATCCATGGCCGAGATCGGTTACTGGGTCGCCGCCTCGGCTCGTGGCCGCGGCGTCGCTAAGGCGACAGTCGCCGCCCTCAGCCAATGGGCTTACAGCAAGGGCTTTTACCGGCTCGAACTACTTGCGGCGAAAGACAATCCGGCCAGTCAGCGGGTGGCCCTGGCCTCGGGCTTCCGGCGCGAAGGCGTGCGTTCGAAGATCGCGCCCGACCGCGAAGGCAACCGGCGCGACCTGGTGGCGTTCGTTCGGATGCGCGATGACGCCCCTGGCCCGGTGCGCCGCCTGCTGCCTGACTTCCCCGGTGGGGTGCTGACCGATGGCGTCGTGAACGTGCGCCCCCTGCGGCCCACCGATGTGGACGACTACCTGGCGATCTATGAGCTGCCCGAGGTGGCGGAGTCCACCATCGGTGGCGAGATGACTTCCGACGAGGCTTACCGCAAGTGTCACACGGCCGAGTCGGCATGGCTGTCTGGCGATGTCGCGGAGTGCGTGATCGAGGACGCCGCGACCGGGGCGTTCGCCGGGGAGATCTCGTTGCGTTACTGGCAGCCCATGCTGGGCGAAGCGCTGATCGGCTACTCGTTGCGCCCGGAGTTTCGCGGGCGAGGTTTGATGACCCGTGCCGTAGACCTGCTGAGCACGTGGGCGTTCCGTGATGCGGGCATCGTGCGGGTGAAGGCCGGAACGTTCCGCGAAAACGACGCGTCGCGTGCCGTCTTGACGCGAGCCGGTTTCACGTGGGAGGCGGAAGCCCGGGCATTTCTGCCCGGGCCAGACGGTACGCGAATTGATGACATTCAGTATGTGCGGGTGTCCCCCGATTACCAGGCGAGTGTCAGCAAGCCGTAGTCATAAGCCTTGCGGCGGTAGACGACGCTCGGACGGCCGGAATCCTTGTCGTGGAACAGGTAAAAGTCGTGTCCAACGAGCTCCATCTGATAGAGGGCGTCGTCTACAGTCATCGGCTCGCCGGAGAATTCCTTCTCCCGCACGATGTGCCAAGGCGCGTCGGGATCTTGTTCATCAAGCACGCTCACCGGGCCACGCGAGCCATTTGCCGTCTGAGGCATAGCTTCCGCGGGCCTGGGCTGTTCGAAGAGAGCTAGCTTCGCGGTTGCCTCCCCCACCGAAATCGGCGCACGGCGTCCACGATGGACGCGGCGCCGGTCGGCTACCTTGCGCAGCTGACCGTCTAATTTGCCTATTGCCAGGTCAAGAGCGGTATAGAAGTCGCTCGCGGCGGCGGCGGCGCGCACAATGGGGCCCCGGCTCAAGCAAGTGATCTCGACTCGCTGGCAGCTATCACTCTGCCGCGGATTGCGCTCATGAAATAACTCGACGTCGATCCGAATGATTTTCTGGTCGTAGCGCTCGACTTTCTCAAGCTTCTCAGCCACATGAACCCGGTAGTGATCTGGGACCTCGACGTTACGGCCTTTGACGACGATTTCCACGCCTGACCTCCACAGTCTGTTACAAGCGGTTTAGGCGTCCACCCTGCCCCACTCATAGGGCGTGATCGATCTAGCCCCTTCCCTGCTCACATCAGGTGGTTGGCTTCTGACGCTAGCCGTTCTTAAGCCTCTCGTCACCCCTTGTCCCAAGAGAGTTTCCACGAGATTCGCCCGATCGGTACCTCAAGTGATCAAGCCGGGCAAACGGCGGCGTGTCGCGGCCAGAGTGGCGCACGCGGCGACGGAAATTCCCGATGCCGCAAGCACTTGCGCCGCTGCCGCGAGCGTCGAACCGGTCGTCATGATGTCATCGGCGAGCACTACGGCTGCCTGTCCAGCAAGGTCACGTGTTCTTGCTATGCCCCGCTGACGGACCACGAAACGTTCTTGAGCGAGTTCCGCTCGCTGAATCTGCGTCAGCCCGGCCGAGTCGGCCACGGCGGGCCTGGCTGTCAGGGCACGGGAAGCTGCGGCGAAGCGACCGGAATCGCGTAAACGAGCGGCGGCGAGCGTCGCGAGACGGCGCATGTGATCCCCGTGACGTTGGCGCGCCGCGGCCGCTGTGTCCGGCACATAGAGCAACAGCACCGGCACTCGCGGTGGCACAGCTGCCACGACCGCCTCAGCGAGCAGGCCGCCCAGCGGCCGCCCGAGCCGGTGCCGCCCCCGATCTTTGAAGCCTATGATCAGCTCCCGCAAGACGCCGCCATATTCGCCAAGAGTCACCGTCGGGGGCAATCCCTCCGGAGCCGGATCTGGCCGGGCGCTCATGGGCTCCAGACGCTCCACAAGGCGAACGCATGGCGGGCACACGCCATAGTTCAGGTCTGGACTATCGCCACCACAGCCGGCACACGCAGCGGGCAGCACGAGATCAGCGAGCGCCTGCACCAACCCGGCCAACGCCTCAGCCCTGGAACACGGGTGAGTGGATCACAACCTGCTGCGGCTTGACGCCATTTTGCCAGTCGACTTCGGCGATGAGTTCGTCGACTTTCGAGTCGTCCACCTGCTGGCCGCGGAACGAGCCCCAGCCTGGGACCTCGAAGAGCACCTGGCCGCCCCCTGCCGATAAGTGCCGGATCGGGGCGCCGAAGGCCTGGTTGTAACGCACCCAGTCGGTGCCATCGGCGTTGACGACTCCAATGTAGACATTGGAACCGCTTAGCCCGGAAACGAAAAGACGGTCGGGATTGCGTGCGTCTTCGAACGCGACGGCATACACGGCGGAAAAGCCAGTCTTCACCAACTGCCGGTCCTCCAGCAGGATTTGACCCTCGTCGTTGCGCACTGCCAGATACACCTGCTCGCCCATCACGAGCGCCACGCGGCGCCCGTCGCTAGCAACCGCGTAGTTGGTCAATCCCTCGATGTCGTTCTCGGCGGTTATGGCACCCGTTGCGCCATCGACCTGATAAATCTTTTCGTTACCGCGGATCAGCAGTGTTTTGGCGTTAATCCACATGGGATGAGACAGCCCGGCCGACGGAAGACCAGCCGCCGATGTCTCGCCGCCAGTGGAATTGACCAACACCAGTTGCTGCTTTCCACCTTCAACGCGCAGGAGGGCGATCGCGCTTTCGTCGCGGGCGAACGCGACCTCGGCGACATTCTGATTCAGCGGATTTGAGGTCTGTCCGAAAAAGCCTGGCACAGCAACAGTTCCTGGCGACTTGAAGCGGTAGACCTTGCCATCGACAATGCCGTATCGCCAGAACCGGCCTGTGTCGGCCGCCCGGGGATCTGGCAAGTAGTTCTTTTTCAAGATCTGCCCCTGCACCCGGATCTGCAAACCGCTTGCTGTGTAGGGGGCTTCTAGCAGCGTGCGCGCGAGTTGCTCGGCCAGCTTCGTTAGCTCTGGCTCCGCCAGCACATTCGACAGGGTCACCACGAGATTGTTGTCCTCGGTGGACACGGCGGCGGTCGGCTTGGTTTCCCCCGGTGGCTTGCTGACCGCGCGCTTAAGCCAGTCAGCGGGCTCGCCATAAAGCATGCCGAGCAAACGAGTCGCGCGTTGTTCGATCGTCGCGGCCTCTGGGACGTAACGCAAATCCTGGACCAGATTGGGCCCAGACCAGAAGTAGAGCGCCCGCTTCTGGAACAGCTCGTTGAGCGCGTCGGCCGAAAGCAGTAGTTCCGTTGGCGGATCCTTCAGGATAAGTGAGCCGTTGCGCTCCACCACCGTGAAGATGACTTCTTGCTTTCCCTTGCTGCTTGGAATGAGCAGACCGTCCTTGAGTTCACCGAGATGGTCGACGGTGAGCTTCACCTGAAGGCTTTGGTCCGGTTGCCTGGCTGGGTCTGGGAAGGGGACCGGCAGGCGTACCACGTTAACCGGACCGTCCGCCTTTGGACCACTGGTGGGGTCCTGGAAGAAGCTGCCGAGCAAAACCTTGCGGCGCTCGACATTGTCGGCCGCCGCGAGGTTGAGATATTCCCTGATGAGCATTTCGGCGGTGCCGATCGCGAGCTCGCCGCGTTCCTTGAGGGCACTGACATTTCCAGTCCCAGTCCGGTCGTCGGGCTTTACCGGATGGTCATCGATAACGCGCGACGGACCGATCCCGCAGGAGGACAGCAGAAGGCAAGCGATGAGGCCGGCTATCGGCACTAGCGCACGTCTCATGCGGTCACCTCAAACGTGGCGAGCTGATCCGGTACCCTCGCGGGTTTCAAAGGAAGAGGAGAACTCACCAGGCGGCCGCCCTCCCGGGTGGGCACCGTAAGCCGGAACGCTGCGCCCTCACCGGGAGCGCCCCAGGCTTCGAGCCATCCGTTATGCAAGCGGGCGTCTTCGTAGCTAATGGAAAGGCCGAGCCCGGTTCCACCGGTCTGCCGCGCGCGTGACGGGTCCGCGCGCCAGAACCGGTTGAATACCAGCTTTTCCTCACCCGGCTTTAGGCCCATGCCCTGGTCGCGAACCGAGATAGCGACCGCATTATGGTCTGCCGCAACGTGAATGGCGACCGGGCGGCGTTCAGCGTGGTCGATCGCGTTGTCCAGGAGGTTGCGCAGAATGCGCTCGACCCGGCGTGTATCAATCTCGGCGATGACAGGCGCACCCGGCGCGACGACTTGAACCTCAACTCCCGCACGTGAAGCGACCGTCTGAAGGCGATCAACGACTCGGCTCACTAGCGCGACCACGTCAGATGGTTCGGCTTCAAGCATCGCGAACCCAGCGTCGAAACGGCTGATCTCCAGCAGATCCGTGAGTAGTTCCTCGAAGCGGTCCAGCTCTGTCTGAAGCAGCTCTGCGCTGCGCGCGACCGCGGGATCGAAGGCTTCCCGTTCTGAGTGGATCAGGTCGGCTGCCATCCGGACTGTCGTCAGTGGAGTGCGCAGCTCGTGCGAAACGTCTGAGGTGAACCGGCGCTGTAGGCGGGACATGTCTTCCAAGCGCACGATCTGACGCTGGAGATTCGCGGCCATTTGGTTGAACGCGTCAGCGAGCAGCGCCAGCTCGTCTTCGCCCTTCACCTCCATGCGCTCATCGAGCAGACCCGCCGAAAGGCGCTGCGCGGTCTGAGCCGCCTGACGAACCGGCCGCGCGACGAGGCGCGTCACCAGGACCACGAGGATCGCCAGAAGGATTACCAGGAGCGTCCCCACAAGGCTGAGCGTGGCGCGAAAGTCGGAGGACACTTCGATTTCGCGCGTTAGCGGGACGACGTAGTAGAGCTCAACCTGCTGATAAGTGCTCCACTCCGTGTAGACCGGAACGCCGTATACCAAGAAGGTTCCCGCTGGCGTGGAAACAACTTGATGGGCTTTCATGCCCAGCGTCTCGACCCGCCGCCGCAAGTCCTGAGTGATCGCGCCTTCGGCGATGTCTTTGCTCGGCCAGGCGACCATCGGCTCCAGGTTGGACCGGGTCGCTTTAGAGAAGGTGACCGCGACGGTGATATTTGAACCCTGATTGGGTGCGTCGGCGAGACTCACCAGCCTCTTCGCCACGAAGTTGTCGGTGCCGGCGACCTCACCGTTGTCGATGAGCTGGAGTTCCCCGGCAAGATATTTCGCGCCAGCGTCGACGCGCGCCTCGGTGCCCTTGCGGGCGGCCTCGAGCAGGGAGTTGTTGACACCCTTGGCCATGATCACACCGAAGCCGGTGATGAGAACGCCAGAAATGAGCACCGTGAGCGTGACCATGCGGAGCTGAAGGGACCGCCGCCAGGTGCGGCGGGCGCGCAGGAGCACCGGGCGGGCGTAGGCGACCGCCGTTTGCACCGCTTGGGATCGCTTTAGCCGCCGCGCCATCTCGGCGGCGCGGCGGTGCGCAGAAGGGTGATCAGCAGGGGTGGTCACGGTCTGCCCAGATTAGCTGGTCCCCGCCTTGTAACCCACCCCACGAACAGTCAAGATGATCTCTGGACGCTCAGGGTCAGGCTCAATCTTCGCGCGAAGACGCTGCACGTGAACGTTGACAAGGCGGGTGTCCGCCGAGTGGCGGTAGCCCCAAACTTGCTCCAGCAGCACCTCACGTGTGAAAACCTGTCGCGGTTTGCGGGCCAGCGCCACGAGCAGATCGAACTCAAGCGGGGTCAGCTTGACCTCGTCACCGTTGCGGGTAACCGTATGCGCGGGCACATCGATGCTGATCTGGTTATCGGGCGGGCCGATGTTCAGCATTTCCGGCGTGACGTCTTCGCCCCGGCGCAGCCGGGCCCGCACGCGGGCGACCAGTTCCTTGGGCTTGAACGGCTTCACCACGTAGTCGTCGGCGCCGGACTCCAGTCCCAGCACGACATCGACGGTGTCGCTCTTCGCGGTCAGCATCACGATCGGGACGCCGGACTCGGCACGGATCGCGCGACAGACGTCCAGGCCGCTCATGCCGGGGAGCATGAGGTCAAGGAGGACGACGTCGGGCTTCGTCTCCCTAAACGCGGCTAGGGCACGTTCGCCGTCGGCCACGAACGAAGGGGCGAAACCTTCACTCCGCAGGACAATGCCGAGCATCTCAGCAAGTGCGGGATCATCATCAACAACCAGGACCCGGGCTCTCATGAGGTCCAATATTCCACCTCAAGACCACCGTCATGAACCAGCCTCACAGTTTGGTCTATAGGTAACTGGCCGATCGGCCGAGCCCTGGGTCACACCAGGGTGGCCAGACCATGCCAGTATGTGACGCTGACCCCCTCAGCTTGGAGCGATCTTGTCGGACCGGCCTGCCGCCTTGCCTCGCCGCCCCCTCACCGTCGGCGAGTTGCTCGACGCTGCGGCTGAGCTGGTTCGCCGGCGGGCCTGGCCGTTGCTCGCGGTGGGTGTGGCGCTTGCCCTTGTGGAACAGGCCGCGCTCTACCCGGTTCGCGAAGCCATGGGCTATCACGTGGTGACCGGCTTCGCCGGTGATTTCGAGGACGCGTTTGGCCCGGCCTGGCTGCTGCTGGCGGTGGGCTTCACGTTCGAGTCAGCCATCATCGTGATTCTCGGTGTGAGCGCGGGCCGTTCCATGGCCGCCGACCTGAGCGATACGCCAGGGCGGCCCATCGAGGCGCTCAGAATCGTCGCGGCCCACTGGTGGATGCTGCTGCTGGCTCCGTTTACCAGCGGGCTCGTCTTCACTGTGCTGACCTACCTGCTGGGCGGCATGTCCGCCGAGCCCGGGATCGCTTTTCTCCTCGGCCTCGCGCTGGGCTCCCTCTGGTTAATCGTCTTTGTCCTCTTTGGACTAACGGGCGCGGTGTCCGGGCAGGACCGGCGGGTGCCCTTCGCCGCGCTGGGCCGGGCTAGTGCGCTGAGTTTCCGCGGCGGGATGCGGGTCACCTGGGTGCGCCTGCTGGGGTTCTTCGCGTGGGCACTGCTGCGCTTAGGTTTTTCCATCGGCGTGCTCTCGCTTTTTGACTACGTGACTTTCGGTGAGACGGCCGCGTTCATCGTGGTGACCGCTGGCACGGTGATCGCCAACGCCGCCGCCTATGTCTTCCTAGCCGCGCTCGATGCCGCGGCGCTCGCCGAAATCCGGTTCCGCACCGAGGGCCTGGACATCTGGCTCAGCCGTGCCGAGCAGCACTCACGGCTAACCCCTGACAGCGTGGCGGCCGCTCGATGAGAGTCTGGAACGAACTCGTCGCCGTGTGGGACGACGTTTTCTCGCTCGCGCTGACCGAAGTCATCCTCCTGGTGCTCGCGCTCATCATCGCGATCCTGTGGTTCATGTGGCCGAGCTGGTGGAATGCTCTACGCCGGATTCGCCTGGGCCGGGGACGCAAACGCACCAAGGAACACGAGGCACTGGAGTTTTCCGACGAGGAACTCGACGCCGTGGCCGACAGCGACGAAGAGCTGCCCGCGGTCGATCCCGCCCTGTTCGCCTCGCTGGCCGACCGCTTCGCGGCCCAAGGCCAGTTCGCCGAGGCAGTCCGCGAAAGACTGCGTTCCATGGTGCGGGCGCTCGTCACCTCCGGCGTCATCACCCACCATCCAGGTTGGACAGTCACCGAACTGGCCCGTGAGGCCGGCACGAGTCGTGCTGCCACGGGACCGCCGGTCGCGGAAGCGTCCGTCATTTTCAGCGAGATCTGGTACGCGAAGGTGCCCGCCCTGTCCGAGCACGACGCCCGCATGCGCGGCTATGCCGATCAGCTGACGGCGGAGCTAGCGGGAGGCCGCAAGTGACGAAGAAACGCCGCCGCTGGCACCGCATCGCCATCCCGTTCATCATTCTGATCCTGCTTAACATCGCGGTCTTCGTGCCGCATTGGCTCGCCGAGCCCGATTCGTCGGACCCGCATTACCTGTCGCCAACGGTGGCTGGTGAGACCTCGGCGCAGAAGCTTGCTGAAACGTTGCAGGGCAAGGGAATCACCGTCCGGCGCGAGACGAAGACCTCCGACGCGCTGACCGCTTTCTGGTCGATGGGCGGCAAGGCGACGCTTTTCGTCCCGGCGCCTGAGCACGTCAACCCGACGTATCTGTGGATGCTGCGCCAGAGTCCGGCCGGGTCACGGATCGTCATGGTGGAGCCAGGCGACGCCGAGCTGGCGCAGGCCGTGCCGCGCGCGGCGGCAGCGCAGCGACGCTGGGCCACGGCGGTCACGAGCGCTGGCCCGGAGTGCAAGCTAACGACGGCCAAACGCGCTGCGGTGACGCGCACTCGGTACACAGAATGGCTGTCTCCTGAAGACGAACTCATCGGCAAGTATTGCTTCGAGCAGGGCCTGGTGTCGCTGTCGTTCAACGGCATCGAGTTCGTCTTGGCCGGCAGCGATGACCCGTTCCGCGGCGACCGTCTGTCCGAAAACGACAATGCACAGCTGGCCACCGATCTGCTGAGCGCCCGGCCGACCCTCATCTGGCTGGATCTGCACGCGGCCGAGCCCAACCCGCTGACCTATTCGGAGCAGAGTCCTCCGCCCAACGGAAAGCCGATTCCGTCACTGGCCCCGGGCCGGGAGGTCGAACGTCCCGACGCGAGCCCACGGCCGAAGCAGTCGACGACATTTTCACCGCGCCCGCGCCAGACAGCCGACAGCACCGCGACGATGGAAGCGCCTAGTCCCTTCCCGAATTGGCTCGTGCCGCTGTTCGTCATGCTTGCCCTCGCCGCGCTGGTGTTGGCTATCGCACGGGGACGGCGGCTGGGCGCACCGCTGACCGAACCGCTGCCGATCGAAGTCAAGGGCGCGGAAACGGCTATCGGCCGCAGCCGCCTTTACCGGCGTGCCAAAGCGCGCGGGGCAGCGCTCGACACTCTGCGGCTGGAAGCCCGCCGCCGGATTGGGCAGACGCTGGGCCTGCCGCCGCAGCCCGACCGAGAGGTTCTGCTGGACGCGCTCGCGGCACAGCTGGGGCGTCCTCGGGAACAGCTGGCCGACATCCTCTTTGGACCGAGCCCGGAAAACGACGCCGAGCTCGAGTCCCGAACGATCGAACTTCTGCAATTGGTGGAACACGTCACCCGCAATGGTAGGGAGAAGTAAGAATGAGCGACCCTAGGGAAGCACTCGGCCGGCTTCGGGCCGAAGTCGCCAAAGCTGTTGTGGGACAAGACGGAATTGTCGCCGGCCTCGTGATCGCGCTGCTGTGCCGCGGCCATGTGTTGCTCGAAGGCCCGCCCGGCGTGGCCAAAACGCTTCTGGTGCGCTCGATCGCGGCCGCCCTCGATCTGGAGATGAAGCGCATCCAGTTCACTCCAGACCTCATGCCCGGTGACGTGACCGGCTCAGTCATCTACGACCCGCGCACGGTGGAGTTCTTGTTCCGCCACGGTCCGGTCTTCACGAACCTGTTGCTGGCAGACGAAATCAACCGCACGTCGCCCAAGACGCAGTCGGCTCTCCTTGAGGTGATGGAGGAGCGGCAGGTGTCAACCGACGGCGTGACCCGGCCGCTGCCGGAGCCTTTCATCGTCGCCGCGACGCAGAACCCGATTGAGCACGAGGGCACCTACCCGCTGCCCGAGGCTCAGCTGGACCGGTTCCTGCTCAAGCTCACGGTTCCGCTGCCCTCGCGTGACGATGAACTCGGCGTGGTCCGGGCGCACCACACCGGTTTCGATCCACGTAACCTCGCCGCCGCGGGCATCAAGGCCGTGGCGACGGCGGCGGACCTCGCCGCGGCACGGGAAGCCGCGCAGCGGGTGACCGTGGCCGAGGAGGTCCTGGCCTACGTCGTCGACCTGTGCCGCGCGACCCGTGCTCTGCCTTCGGTCGAGCTCGGTGCTTCGCCGCGTGGGGCGACGTCTCTGCTCGTGTCGTCGAAAGCCTGGGCCTGGATGTCTGGACGCGACTACGTGACGCCCGATGACGTGAAGGTCATGGCGCGGCCCGCTTTGCGGCACCGGCTGCGGTTGCGCCCGGAGGCCGAGCTGGAGGGCGCGACCACCGACGCCGTGCTCGAAAGCGTGCTGGCGACCGTTCCGACACCACGCTAATGGTGACGATCCGCACCGCGGCACTGATTCTCGCGGCTCTGGTCCCTGGCGCCGTCGCGGTGTCAGCGGGCGTGCCACCGTGGTCGGCCGTCGCTGTGATCGCTGTCGTGGTCGTCCTTGCCGTGTCCATTGACTTCGCACTGGCTGCCGATCCGAAAGCGTTGCGGCTCAAGCGATCCGGAGACACGGCGGTCCGTCTCGGGGAGCAGGCGTCTAGTGAACTGTCCGTCCACAACGGACAGGATGGCACAGCTAGGCTCCTCGTGCGCAACGCGTGGGTGCCGTCAGCCGGGTTGCAAAAGCACAACTACACGTTCTCGCTTCGGCCTGGGCAACGGGTGGCACTGCCCGAGGACTTCAAGCCAACCCGTCGCGGTGACCGGCCCTCGCTCGGTGTGACGATCCGCAGTTTCGGTCCGTTGCGGCTGGCTTTCAAGCAGGCGACGCACCATCCTGATTGGACGTTGCGGGTGCTGCCCCGGTTTGAGTCGCGCAAGCACTTGCCGGAAAAACTCGCCAAGCTGCGCCAGGTTGAGGGCGCGACGGCGATCCGCGGCCGCGGCCAGGGCACCGAGTTCGACACCCTCCGCGAATACGTTCCGGGCGACGACGTGCGCTCCATTGACTGGCGTGCCACGGCCCGCCGCAACGACGTCATGCTGCGCACGTGGCGCCCAGAGCGGTCCCGCCGGGTCGTCTGTGTGCTGGACACCGGACGCACGAGCGCGGTCCGCGTGGGCGACGAGCCCCGCCTTGACGCCGCCATGGATGCCGCTCTCCTGCTCGCTGCCGTGGCACAGGAGGCGGGCGATCAGGTCGATCTCATCGCGGCCGACAACCGTGCCCGTGCCGTCGTCAGCGGGGTGACCGGCCGCGGCCTGCTGCCGAAGCTGGTTAACGCCATCGCCCCGTTGCAGCCCTCGCTCGTGGAAACCGACTTCGAAGTCATCATCAGCGAGATCCTGCGCCGTGAGCGCAAGCGTTCCCTTGTCGTGGTTTTCACGGCGCTCGAGCCGGGCGCGCTGGGCGAAGGCCTGCTGCCGGTCTTGCCGAAACTTGTTGCCCGCCATCAGGTTCTGATCGCCGCTGTGCACGATCCGGCGCTAGCCGAGCTGGCTTCGACCCCGGTGACGGACGCTACGTCGGTCTACGAGGTCGCGGCCGGCACCCGTGCGCTGATGGAACGGCAGAAGATTTCCGTTGCCCTGGCTAAGAACGGAGTGTCCGTCTTAGACTGCCCGGCCAGCACGTTCGCGAGTCAGGTCACTGACGCCTATCTCGCCCTCAAGGCCGCCGGCCGTCTCTAAGGCTTCGGCCTTGGCGGCCCGGCCGAAAACCCAGACGTAGACGAAGAAAGCCAGCAAGGCGATCAGTCCCACCATGTCGCGGATGATGAGTGGGAACGGCGCTGGCGTGACGAATGCCTCCAGCAGTGCGGAAACGGCGAGCACACCGACGAGGCCAACGGCACCGTTCATGCCCTGAATCGCTGCCGCGGCAAGCGATTGAGCCCGGGTCAGGATTGGTCCCGGGTCGATCCAGGCCCACGCGATGCGCATGCCGACACCGGCCGAGACGAAGATCGCGGTCAGCTCCAGCAAGCCATGGGGCGCAAGGTATCCGAAGAACGTCTCGCCATGGCCCGCTCCTGTCATGACACCGCCGACGACACCGAACCGCACGGCTTCGTTCCACAGAATGAACAACGGTGGCGCTAGGAGCACACCACTGGCGAGGCACATGGCCGCGATGAAGGAGTTGTTGGTCCACACCAGCAATCCGAAGCTGGGCGCGAAAAACTCCGAGTAGTAGCCGACGAACGCGCCGTTGACGAGAGAATCGATCTCATCCGGGCCGAGCCCGAACGACTCGGCGACGGTGACGTCATTGGCCACCCACACGAGCACAATCCCGCCCACGGTATAGAACAGTGCCCCGAGCGTGAGCCACCACCGTCGCGCCAGATAGAACGCCAGCGGCACATCGCGGAAGAAATAGCGTGGCAACCGCCGCCAGTCGAACTTCGCCGGGCCGGTGAGGGCCGCACGGGCCGCGAGCACGAGCCGGGAGAGTTCGGCGACGAGGGACGGATCCGGTGTGCGGCTGCGCACCACGGACAGCTGCGTGGCCACGCGCTGGTAGAGCAGCACGAGTTCGTCGGCTTCCGAAGCGGTCAGTTTCGCCCGTCCGTTCAGATAGGCCAAGCGACGCCACTCGCCCCGGTGCTCTGCCACATAGGCATCGAGATCCACCGCGCCACCAGACCCTTCATTATCCGAGACAACCTCAGGGGCGTCATGCTAGTACTCTGTGGCGATGTCCGTGGCAGAGGTGCGGTTGGTCAGCGGCGAGGCGGTCGATCTCGACATCCGGCTCGCCCGCGCGGGTTCACGTGTCCTCGCGCTCCTTATCGATGTCGTCGTGCAGATTTTCCTTTTCTATCTGCTGATGATTCCGATGACACTGCTGCTCGGGCTCTTCGCGGTTTACTTCCCGTCGGCGGGCATTCCGCTCGTGCAGGTCGGCGTGATCGTGCTGGTCGCCTTCATGTTCGTCGGCTATCCCACGATTTGCCTGAAGCTCATGCGTGGGCGCACACCCGGCAAGATGGTGATGGGGCTACGGGTTCTGCGCGCCGACGGTGGCCCGCTCACGTGGCGGCAGTCCTTCACCCGCGCCCTCGTGGGCACAGCGCTGGAGTGGCCGGGCGTCATGCTCGGGTTCAGCTGGATCATCAGCCTCGGCATCCTCGTCAGCTCGGGCCGCGCGCAGCGCCTAGCCGACTTGGCTGCGGGCACGATCGTCATTCACGAGCGCTCTCCCGCCAGCTGGGGCTGGGTGCCCTCGACACCGGTTCCGTTGCAGGAGTGGGCGGCCACGCTCGATCTGGCCAATGTGGACGATCGGCTAGCCCTTGCCGCACGGCACTTCCTGGCGCGCAGCCGGTCGTTCAAGGAGCCACATCGCACACGGCTCGGTGAGGCATTGGCGAAGGAGCTGCTCAGCCAGACCACGCCGGCGCCTCCCCCTGATACGCCCGGATGGGCTTATTTGGCGGCGGTCGTGGGTGAACGGCACCGGAGGGCGGCGCTTCGCTTGACCCGGCACAGGAGCACCCAGGCCAAACTGTGGCCAGAGCTGTTCGTGCCGTTGAGCGCTCCAACGACAGCGACGCCGGCCGCGTCGCCCACTTATCCGGGGCTGCGGCCGGCGTCGCCGGTCAGCTAACTAGTAGCGGTAGTGCTCGGGCTTGTAGGGCCCTTCCACTGCCACACCAAGGTATTCGGCCTGCGGCTTGGTCAGTTCCGTGAGCTTGACGCCCAGCGCTGACAGGTGCAGCCGGGCGACCTTCTCGTCGAGCTGCTTGGACAGCGTGTAAACGCCCAGCGGGTACTGCTCGAGCTTGGTGAACAGCTCGATCTGCGCGATGACCTGGTTGGTGAAGCTGTTGCTCATCACGAACGACGGGTGACCGGTCGCGTTGCCGAGGTTGAGCAGACGTCCCTCGGACAGCACGATGATCGAGTGCCCGTCGGCGAAGCGCCACTCGTCGACCTGCGGCTTGATGTTGATCCGCTCGACGCCCGGGGTCTTGGCCAGACCGGCCATGTCGATCTCGTTGTCGAAGTGGCCGATGTTGCCCACGATCGCCTGGTGCTTCATGCGCGCCATGTGAGCGGCGGTGATGACATCGAAGCAACCGGTCGCCGTGATGAAGATGTCGGCGGTCTCGACGACGTCTTCGAGCGTGGTGACCTGGTATCCGTCCATCGCGGCCTGAAGCGCGCAGATGGGGTCGACCTCGGTGATGATGACCCGCGCGCCCTGTCCCCGCAGAGACTCGGCGCAGCCCTTGCCAACGTCGCCATAGCCGAGCACGACAGCGACCTTGCCACCGATGAGCACATCGGTCGCGCGGTTGATGCCGTCGATGAGCGAGTGGCGGCAGCCGTACTTGTTGTCGAACTTGCTCTTTGTCACCGAGTCGTTGACGTTGATCGCGGGGAACAGCAGCGTTCCGGCCTTCTGCATTTCGTAGAGGCGGTGCACGCCCGTGGTGGTCTCTTCCGTCACGCCCTTGATGCCAGCGGCGATCTGGGTCCACTTGTTCGGGCTGTTGCCCAGCGACTTACGCAGCACCTCGAGGATGACGCTGTACTCCTCCGAGTCTTCAGGAGACGTCGCGGGCACGGCACCAGCGAGCTCAAACTCGCGGCCCTTGTGCACCAGCAGGGTGGCGTCACCACCGTCATCGAGGATCATGTTCGGGCCTTCGCCGTTGGCGAACTCGAACAGACGCTCAGTGCACCACCAGTACTCCTCGAGCGTCTCGCCCTTCCAGGCGAAAACCGGGATGCCACTAGGCGCCTCAGGCGTCCCGTTCGGGCCCACGACAATCGCCGCGGCGGCGTGATCCTGGGTCGAGAAGATGTTGCAGCTCACCCAGCGCACGTCGGCACCCAGCGCCGCCAGCGTCTCGATGAGAACAGCGGTCTGGATCGTCATGTGCAGGGAACCTGCGATACGAGCGCCCCGCAGAGGCTGCGCTGCGGCGTATTCCTTCCGGACGGCCATGAGGCCGGGCATTTCATGCTCAGCGAGCTGGATTTCCTTCCGCCCGAAAGCGGCAAGGGAAAGATCGGCGACCTTGAAATCGTCGGCGGTCAGAGTGCGGGTCATTACTACTCCAGTCGGTCGGCTGACCACGTTTTCCGCGCACGCGCAACACTCCGGCCGCGCGTCGAGGTGTTCACGCCAACACTACGGCATGCCCTTAGGGCAGCCTTGGCCACGCATGCCGTGCGGGCTTGCGCTTTCTCCCCTGCCGTGACGTCCCCGGTTTTGTTTCCGCTTTCCCTTTTCCGGCGCCCGCCGTGGTCCCGGCCCTCCCTCCCGCGAGGCAGTCATGTCCGCGCTTCCCGGGCTCATTTCACACCGGCTAGATGATCTTCAAGCGTGAACCACAGCCCGGGAAGGGCAGAAAAACGGGATTCTCGAGCCGGTTTTGGGCTGTGGATCAACGACAGACAGTGGCTGTCCGAAGTGGATCTTTTGGGTGACAGTCTGGTATCCGACTTGTCGGGTTTTGCTTGACAGAGATCACACGGAGTGTGACTCTATAACCACGCAGCGTTATCTGACGAAAGTCCGAGCCACGCGCGAGGGAACCAAACCGGGGGGAAGTGAAGCCCGGCACTCGGCCGCGGAAAGTCCGCGCCCAGGTGCCGGGCTTCACGTTATGTCAGGCCGAGTGCCCGGGCTTCACCGAGCGTGAAACTGAACTCCCACAGCGCACTCGGCCGCGGAAAGTCCGCGCCCAGGTGCCGGGCTTCACGTTATGTCAGGCCGAGTGCCCGGGCGCACGTTAGCTCCAGGCCAGGTGCAGGGCGTTGTGAAGGCGCTAAAGGGACGTGAGGTAGACCTCAGCGGCGGAGCCGGTGAAAGTAATCTCCCCGCCGGTCACCGCGCCGAAGGCGGATTCTCCGCCAGAAAGTGTCAATTCACCGGCACGGTCCGTGACGGTGACGCGTCCTGACAGGCAGAAGATGGTTCGCGGGCCGGCTGGGTCGATCTTCGCGGTCTCCACGCCTTCGGTCAGCCTGATCCGGTGCAGCCGGAAGTCGGGAACCGGAACGGGCCAATACTCGACGCCCCGCCCCAGCGCGATCGGTGTCACGAGTGGAGGTTCGATGGGTGTGAAACGCAGCACCTGCAGCAGCTCGGGCACATTGACGACCTTGCGTGTCAGTCCACCGCGGAGCACGTTGTCGCTGGCGGCCATGGCTTCGATCCCGGCGCCTTCGATGTAGCTGTGCAGCGTGCCGGCCGGCATCCACACGGCTTGCCCCGGCTCAAGGTTCATGTGGTTGAGCAGCAGGGTGACCACTACGCCAAGATCACCAGGATAGTGCCCGGCCAGTCTGGCCGCGGTCGGGTGCCGGTCGGCGATCTCCTTGACGATGGTCGCCGGTGACTCCAGTGCGTAGATCAGCGTCACGGCTTCCCGCAGCGAACCGTGCCGCAATGCGTCCACGATCGGATCAAGCTCAGCGAGGTCCAAAGCGGACAGTGCCGCGATGGAAGCAGCGATGTCCCGGAACCCGCAGAACGCCTCAAACGGCGTGAGCGCGACCAGCATCTCGGGCTTGTGGTACGGGTCGATGTAAGACTTGTTGCCGTCGTTGAACCCCGCGGACGCTTGCTCCGACGAAGGATGTGCCTGGATCGACAGCGGCTCTTGCGCGGCTAGAAGCTTCGTGAGGAAGGGCAGGCGCGGGCCGAACTGGGCGACGGTGTGCTCACCGAGGTAAGCCGTTGGGGCAGAACGAATGAGGTCGTCCAAGCGCCCGTAACCGTCCACCATCGACGGGCTGTCGGCGTGTGCCCCGATCCACAGCTCGGCTTCGGGGGCGGCCGTCGGATGTGGCCGCCCCTGCACACGGGCGATGAAATCCCTTGAGCCCCAGTCGTATCCGCGGATCTCGCTATGAAGACGGAGCATGATAGATATCCGGCTCTAGGTAGATGACTCTGGCGATCGGCACGGCTTCCCTGATGCGGGTCTCGACGCTGTTGATGCCTGCCGCGATGGCAGCCGCGTCGTCACCCGAGCGAACGCCGATCTTTGCGGCGACGAGGAGCTCATCTGGCCCAAGGTGCAGCGTCTTCATGTGAATCAGGCGGTCGACGGAAGGGTCCGAAGCGATGGCGTCTTCGATCGCCTTGACGTGCTCAGGGGTCGCGCCTTCGCCGAGCAGCAGGCTTTTGGTCTCGATGGCGAGGATGACCGCGATCGTGACGAGCAGGATGCCGATCATCGCGGTGCCGATGGCGTCCCACTCCCCGTTGCCGGTGATGAGCGTCAGGCTCACGCCAAAGAGGGCGAAGACGAGGCCCAGCAAGGCGCCGAGGTCTTCCAGCAGGATGACGGGAAGCTCCGGGGCCTTGGCGTGGCGGATGAAGTTCTTCCAGGATGCCTTGCCCCGCACCGCGTTTGACTCGACGATCGCCGTACGGAACGAGAACGACTCCAGCACGATGGCGATGAGCAGAACCGTGACCGGCACCCACTGCCACTGCGTGATCGGCTCCGGGTGCGAAAACTTGTGGTACGCCTCGTAAAGCGCGAACAAGCCACCGACGCTGAACAACACGATGGAGACGATGAACGCGTAGATGTAGCGGTCACGCCCATAGCCGAACGGGTGCTGCGGCGTGGCAGCCCGCTTGGCGCGTTTGCCGCCAAGGAGCAGCAGCATCTGGTTGCCTGAGTCGGCCACTGAGTGGATCGCCTCGGCGAGCATCGAGGATGATCCGGTCAGGATCCACGCGATGAACTTCGTGATGGCGATGCCCAGGTTGGCGAACAGAGCAGCGACAATCGCTTTTGTTCCATGACTCTCAGCACTCATGCTTTTCTCAGCTGTTCCTTCAGCTCGGTGACGGCCGGCACCGCCATCGGGTCAAGTCCGTGGCCGAGTCCAAGGTAGACAGAGGCGAAGTCGGTCGCGGCGACCAGTGAAGCTAGCCGCTCCAACGCCGAACCTCCTTCAGCGGTAAGGATTCCCACGTCCACACCGCGCTTTTCGGCGATCTCCTGCACCACAGAAGCCCTGTGGTCGGAAGCCTGCGCCGCTCTGCCGTCCTCGTCGGCGAGACCACCATCGCACAGCAAGACAACCTTGAGGCGCTGGGGTGTCGTCGTCTCACCGTCGATATCGGGATCGGCGAAGATGTCGCGGGCCGCTTCGGCTAGAGCGCCGAAAACGCCGTCTAGCAAACCAACCCGGCCACGGCCAGCCTCGCCGAGGGCGTCGGTGACGACCGGGTACCGGGCGTTGGCCGAAAGCATGTCGCCGAAGCGAAGCGCGGCGACGTGCGCGAGGGGCGAGTCGCCCCAGATCACGGGCACAGAGCCGGCCAGGTTGAGGGCCAGTGTCTTCGCCCGGTTCACAAAGGATTCAGCGGTCGGACGGCAACGGTCAGCTTCGAGGTCGAGGCGTTGCGCTGTCTCAGCCAGGTCGGCTTCGTTCACCTTGACCAGGCCGAGGGTTCGTGCCGCGAGCAGGACCGGGACGGTCAGGCCCCAGAGGTTGGCGCGGGCCGGGCCACGGCGTGGAATAGGCACGTAGGGAGCGCGGAACCGCTCAGCGACACCTTGCAGTGGTGAGTCAGGGGCACCGATGGCGACCAGCCGGGCACCCCGGCGGCCTGCCGCTTCAGCACTGGCTAGTGCTTCGGGCGAGCGTCCACTCGCACTCACCGCGATGACGACGTCTGCCGCGCCGATCCAGCCCGGGATCTCCACGCTGCGGTGGGTTAGCACCGGGACCAGACACTTTGGACCGGCCACGGTGGCGAGGATGTCACCGGTGCGGGCAGCCGTGCCGGCGCCCACGACGACGACCGCGCGCGGGCGGCCTTCTTCGCCGAGCCCGCTCAGATCTGTTTCCGCTGTTAGGGCTGCGGCCTCACGCACCTGTGCCCCGGCTGACGCGATCGCCCGCAGCATGCCGCCAGGGTCACGGGCCGCCAGTGCTGGGGCATCGTCAAGCAGTTCGTGGTCGAACTCGCGGTGCCCGCGAACTCCTGCCGTGCCATCAACGGGTGCGGCCATTACTTAACCGCCTCATCGATGAGGAGCACTGGCAAACCATCTCGAACTTCATATACCCGGGCACAATCCGGGCACGTGAAGGTCTGCTTATCGGCGTCATATTGCAGCGGTGCGTGATCCTCGGCCGGGCAGGCGAGCATCTCAAGCAACAGCGGATCGAGCGACATGTGCAGCAGCTTACCTAGCGGATGAGACCGAGGACTTCGTCCCGTAGCTCAGACATGCGCTCCTGATTTGGCGCCTCCACGTTGAGCCGCAGCAACGGCTCGGTGTTTGACGGCCGAAGGTTGATCCACGAGCCGTCGTCAAACGAGACGGTCAGGCCGTCTAGCTCGTCCTGAGGAGTGTCCGCGAAGTGGGCTTTGACGGTGGCGAGCTTGGCGGCGGTGTCCGTGACGCGAGAGTTGATCTCACCGGACGACACGTAACGCTCGAATTCCGCGCCTAGTTCCGACAACGGTTTGCCGGTCTCGCCCAGTGCCGCGAGCACGTGCATCGCGGCGAGCATGCCGGTGTCAGCACCCCAGAAGTCGCGGAAGTAGTAATGCGCCGAGTGCTCACCGCCGAACACCGCGTTGGTCGTCGCCATGTCGGCCTTGATGAACGAGTGCCCCACCCGCGCCCTGACCGGCTTGCCGCCGTGCTCCAGCACGATCTCTGGTACGGCGCGTGAGGTGATCAGGTTGTGAATGATGGTGGCGCCCGGGTGTTTGGCCAGCTCACGGGTGGCGACCAGGGCGGTGATGGCAGACGGTGAAACCGGTGCTCCGTTGGCATCGACGACGAAGCAGCGGTCAGCGTCACCGTCGAACGCGAGACCTAGGTCGGCATCGTGGGCGACCACGGCCTTCTGCAGGTCGACGAGGTTCGCCGGCTCCAGCGGGTTGGCCTCGTGGTTCGGGAACGAGCCGTCGAGCTCGAAATACAACGGCACGATCTCCAGCGTTGGCAACGTGCCGAGCACAGCTGGCACCGTGTAGCCGCCCATTCCGTTACCGGCGTCGACGACGACTTTCAGCGGGCGGATGCCGGTGAGGTCTACCAATTTGTGCAGGTGCGCTGCGTACCCACTAAGCATGTCCTGGCTAGAAATGCTGCCCGTGAGCGGCGGCAACGGCGTGCCGAGCAGCTCCTGCGCGAGTGTCCTGATCTGGCCCAGCCCGGAGTCTTGGCCGACGGCCTTGGCACCGGCGTAACAGAACTTGATCCCGTTGTACTGGGCCGGATTGTGGCTGGCCGTGAACATGGCACCGGGCAGATCCAGGATGCCCGAGGCGTAGTAGAGCAGGTCGGTCGAGCCGAGCCCGGCGTTGATGACGTCGATGCCTTCCGCGCGGACACCGTTGGTGAACGCCTCGACGAGGGCGGGGCCTGACTCGCGCATGTCATGTGCGACGACGATCGAGCCCTTGTTCTGCCCGCGCGCGATGAGTGTCTGGGCGAAGGCCCGGCCGATCGCTTGGGCGACTGAATCGTTCAGCTGGTCAGGCACGGTTCCGCGAACGTCATAGGCTTTGATGATCTGAGCTAGGTCCATCGTCACACCGATTAGCCTAGTCAAAGCGTCAGGCCGGTGAGCACCAGCACCCTGGCCTCGGTGTAGTCCTCCATCGCGCTGCGCACGCCTTCGCGGCCGGAGCCGGAGTCTTTGACGCCGCCGTAAGGCATTTGGTCCGCTCGATAGGACGGCACGTCCCCGATGATCACGCCGCCTACCCGCAGCACGGCATGAGCCTTGTGAGCGGTCTGGATGTTCGACGTGAAGACCCCGGCCTGCAGCCCGAACCGCGACCGGTTGACCTCCTCAAAGGCGAGGTCATCGGAGTCCACAGTGGACACGGCGAGCACTGGCCCGAAGACTTCCTGTGTCACGACTTTGGCGCCTGACGGAACGTCGGTCAACACGGTGGGCTGATAGCGCGAACCGTCCCGCGTGCCGCCCGCGAGCACCTTGGCACCCGATTCGCGGACCCAGCCTTCGACCCGCTCGGCTGCCGCCTCGCTGATCATCGGCCCGACTTGGGCGTCAAAGTCAAGCGCGGCAACCTTTTCCAGCAACAGCTCCAGGAACGCGTCAGCGACCGAGGAGTGCACGATCACCCGCTGCACCGCGATGCAGCTCTGCCCCGCCTGGTAGTTGGAGAACAGCGCGATCCGTTCCGCGGCCCAGTCGAGATTGGAGTAATCGGAGCACACGACAGCGGCGGCGTTTCCGCCGAGCTCGAGCGTGACGTGCTTGTGTGGCACCGCGGCCCGAATCGCCGCGCCAACGGTGTCCGAGCCGGTGAACGACACGACGGGCAGTCTCGGGTCGGCCACAAGTTCCGCGGCGCGGGAGTTGGGCAGCGGCAGGAACGAGAACATTCCGGCGGGCAGATCGGTCTCGGCCAGGATCGAGCCCAGCAGCAGCGCGCTCAGCGGCGTGGCCGGTGCGGGCTTGACGATGATGGGTGCGCCGACGGCGATGGCCGGAGCGACCTTATGCGCCACCAGATTCAGCGGAAAGTTGAACGGCGTGATGCCCAGCACCGGTCCCCGGGGAAAGCGCCTGATCAGCGCCATGCGCCCAGCCGCGGCGGGATCAGTGTCCAAACGCATCAGTTCGCCGGAGAACCGGCGCGCCTCTTCGGCGGCCCAGCGAAACGTTGAGATAGCACGGGTTACCTCGGCTTGGGCCCACACGGCGGGCTTGCCGTTTTCGGCGGTGATGAGCGCGGCGACCTCATCGCGCCGGGCCGCGAGGGTCGCGCTGACGTGATCTAAAGCACTCGCGCGTTGCGCGGCCGACAGCTCAAAGGTCTGGCTCGCGGCCGCGACGGCTTGCTCCACTTGCGACGCTGTCGCATAGCTGGTGACGCCCGCGACGCTGCCGTCGGCCGGACTGATCACGGTCAACGATTCGCTGCCTGACGCGGGCGAGCCCGCCACCCAGAACGAAGTCATGCCCTACCCTATTCGCCGCCGTAACCGCCACAATGGCGGAATGTCGGTGAACGGCACCCCTCACCTTTGATCCTTTGACCACGGCGACACCGGCAGAATACGTGGCTCTGCTGCGTCAAGTGCGCGAACAGTCCGGCTTGGCCTACCGGGCGATCGAGCGCAAGGCCGCTTCGGCCGGTGATTCCCTTCCACCGAGCACGCTGGCGACCATGCTCAACCGCACGACCCTGCCGCGCGAAGAACTGGTGGTCGCCTTGCTGCGGGCCACGGGCCATGACGAGCAAACCATTGACCAGTGGGTACGCGCGCGGCGTGCCCTGGTGTCCACGACCGAGCCAGCCCCGGCTGAGTCACCCTCGCCCGAGGATGTGACTTCCCGCCGGCGTCCGCTATCGCCAAAGATTCTGGCTGCCATCGTTGCCGTGTTCGTGGTCGTCGCCGGTGCTCTCGTCGTCATCCGCTTGCTGAGCGGGCCTGAGGGTCTGCCCACGGGAGTGGTGCGCATCCGCAGCGTCCACTCTGGACTGTGCGTTGACGAGCTGCCTGACGCGGATTCCGGCGACCTGCTGCAGGTCAGCTGCGCCAACACCTATGTCGAGCGGACCTTCGTCAAACACGACGACAACACTTACCGGATCGTGACGATGCATCCGGTCTACCTCAAGGGGTGCATGGGTGCCGCGGGCGGAAAGCCCGAGCAGGGCAACCCGGTCGTCGACGACTTCTGCCACCAGCTCGGCGAGTCCGTGAAGTTCGAACTGGTGCCGACCACGGAACCGCTCACCGGGTACCGGCTGAGGTTTGTGGAAAGTGGTCTTTGCGCGGAAGTCCTGGGTGCGTCGGTGCGGGAGCGGGCGGCGGTCCAGCAAGCGCCCTGTGACGCCGCCAGCAAGGGCCAGGTCTTCGCCTTTGACACGGCTTAGCAAGCAGCTAGCTAGGCGGTGGCACGGCGCGCAGGTGGCCGCGACGGGTGGTCGGAATGATTTCCGGCTCCGGGCGCGGTGTTGGCCTGGCCGCCTCGCGCACGGCGTCGGCCAACGCCACAAGATCATCCGTGGTTGGCGGTGGCGGCTCAAACTCGCCGTCGTAGCGGACCAGCTCCCAGCCACGGGGGGCGGTCAGGCTACGAGCGTGGGATTCGCACAGGTCATACGTGTGCGGTTCCGGGTTCACGGCAAGCGGGCCAACGACAGCAGTCGATTCCTTGTAGACGTAGGTCAACGTCGCAACTGCCTGCCTATCGCAGCCATTGCGGGAGCAACGTCGTGGAGACCTCACGGCGTGTGACGTTATCTGACCGAGGCTGCCTGGAGCCATGCTTGGCGTGGACGACACGCCGGAAGCAAGATCATTCTTGGGTCAGGTTGGCTGTGCCGGCCCGGATGACGGGCTCGCGCGCGCTAGATTGGGCGCGTGACCAGTCGACCCCGCCGCCGCCCAGCCGCTTGGCGTCGCCGCCGCGACCGGCATGGCCGGGGGATGCGCGGCCGGCTCGTGCCCGCGAGCGTCCCCCTGGCCCGCACCAAGGCGGAAGTCTTTGACGATCTTGTGCTGGACACGGTCGAGCTGCTTGAGGCGCGCTACTCCAAAGAGCTGGCCGGGGTGGAATTCGCCGTCGAAGATGTCCCGCCGGACCTCAACGTTTATGACTCTGACGTGCTCGAAGACGGCCGGGTCCCCCTGGCCCGGCTCCTGCCAGGCCGTCCCGGACGGCACGGGGTGCCGCCCCGGATCGTCGTCTATCGCCGCCCGCTCGAGTTTCGCGCGAGCGACCGCGACGATCTCGGCACCCTCGTCCGCGACGTCATCGTCGAGCAGGTCGCCAACCTATTAGGACTCTCGCCCGACGAACTCGCGCCCTAGATCGCCCTACGCTTCAGCTTGCGGCGCTCGCGTTCGGACAATCCACCCCAGATGCCGAACCGTTCATCGTGCGCGAGCGCGTATTCGAGGCACTCTGACTTCACTTCGCAGCGCGAGCAAATGCGCTTTGCCTCGCGCGTCGAGCCGCCCTTTTCGGGAAAGAACGCCTCCGGATCCGTCTGTGAACAAAGGGCCCGCTCCTGCCACTCAGGTGCGTTGCCCAGCAGATCCGCCACGACGGGTTGACCGTCCATCTCCGCTGCCTCCTTCATGAGCGCCGGATATCCAGCGCGACCCCCCAACGAACTACAGCTCCCCAAGCCGTGAGTTCGCCCTGAAGGCATTACGACTGTCCACATTGGCGGCGCTGTGACAATCGCGACCTTCAGCGAAGGTGATCTCTCACCATCGCGACCCCACCCGAAATTACACGCGTGTCATACGTGCATAGTCAAGCCGAGTTTGCTATTAGCGCCGTCACGTAAGCGAGCCAACACCGTCCTATCGATCCAGTCACCCGGTCGGTAACGGGAGTGTCGGGCGTGTCGCGCCGAAATTACTTCGGCGTGTCGCACTTGACTCGGCCGTAAGCGGTAGTGCGCTGACGGGCCGGGCGTCCTGCTTTCTCAGCGATACCGTGCAATTGCGCGACGGTTCTTGCCGAACCGTGCGAAGAGCCCGCCATTCGCGAAATGGTTTCCTCCATAAGGGTTCCGCCTAGGTCGTTGCATCCACCTTGGAGCATCGCGACCGTACCCTCGTCGCCTAGCTTCACCCACGAGCACTGAATGTTGTCGATGCGCCCGTGCAGCAAAAGCCGTGCCATCGCATGCACAGCACGGTTTTCCTGCCACGTCGCACCCGCTCGTGCGACACCGGCTAAATAGATCGGTGCGTTGGTGTGCACGAAAGGCAGCGCTACGAATTCGGTGAAACCGCCGGTGCGGTCCTGAATGCCGGCGAGCACACGGAAGTGCCCAAGCCAGTGCCGCGGATTGTCAACGTGACCGAACATCATAGTGGAACTGGACCTGATGCCCAGCTGATGCGCCGTCTCGATGACCTCTGTCCACGCTGAGGCGGGCAGCTTGCCCTTGGTGAGGACCCACCGCACCTCATCGTCGAGGATTTCCGCGGCCGTGCCCGGGATCGTGTCTAGGCCGGCTTGTTTGAGCTCGCTCAGCCAGTCCTTAATGGATACTCCGGCTTTCGCAGACGCGGTGACGATCTCCATAGGCGAGAAAGCGTGAACATGCATGGCCGGTACCCGCGATTTGATCGCTTGAATCATCCCGGCGTAAACAGATACCGGCAATTTCGGGTCGATGCCGCCTTGGATGCAAACCTCGGTCGCGCCGTCCTCCCATGCCTCGACGGCACGGGCGGCGACATCGTCGACACTCAGACGGTACGCATCAGCGTCACGTTCACGTTGCGCGAACGCGCAGAACCGGCACCCGACATAGCAAACGTTAGAAAAGTTAATGTTGCGGTTGATGACATAGGTGATGTCATCGCCCACCGCGTCACGGCGCACGTCATCGGCGATGCGGCACAGCTCGTCGAGTGCTTCGCCGTCAGCTTGGAAAAGCGCCAGCGCCAGCGATTCCTGGGAAAGCAAGGCAGCCGGGTTCTCGCGGGCGATCCTGAGCCCAGCGGCGACGTCTCCCGTGATCGCTCCCGCCAACGGCACGGACAGTGAATTCCAGTCGCCGTAAACGGAATCGAAGTCACTGCGCCGGTCTTCCGTGCGGCCTTCCTCATCGATGCCCACGTGCAGATCGGTGCGGCCGCTGGAGAATATCTGGTCCGGCTCTTGCCACGGCTTGCCCTCCAGCACGGCATCTTCAACTGCCATGCCGTTGGGCTGGGCGAGCGCGAAAACGTGCGCATGGATGCGCGGGTCGATCCAGCGCTCCGGATTTTGCGCCACATAGGACGGATAGACGGTCAGCCGCTCCTGCAACGAGAAACCCTCATCGGCACAGGCCTTGCTCAGGTCGTCGAGGAAGGGCCAAGGGCGTTCCGGGTTCACGTGATCTGGTGTCAGCGGCGAAACGCCGCCCCAGTCATCGATTCCGGCCTTAATCAGCAAGCTGAACGAGGCATCGATGAGGTTCGGCGGGGCCTGGACCCGCATCCCGGGACCGACCAAAAGTCTAGTAACCGCAACGGTTGCGGCTAGGTCCAGCACTTCCGCATCCGGGACCGAACGCATCGCCGTGTCGGGCTTGGCCCGGAAGTTCTGGACGATGATCTCCTGAATGTGCCCGTACTGCCGGTGCGCCCGCCGCATCGCGAAGATGGAATCGACACGCTCCTCAAGCGTTTCGCCGATACCGATGAGGATGCCCGTGGTGAACGGCACCGCCACCCGTCCCGCGTCTTCCAGCACCCGCAGCCGGACCGCCGGTTCCTTGTCGGGCGACCCGTAATGCGGGCCACCTGGCTCAGACCAGAGCCGGGTCGCCGTCGTCTCCAGCATCATTCCCATGCTCGGCGCGACTGGCCGCAAACGCTGCATTTCCGCCCAGCTGAGCACGCCTGGGTTCAGGTGCGGGAGCAGGCCCGTTTCTTCAAGCACCGCAATGGAAACGGACCTCAAATAGTCCAATGTGGAATCATAGCCGCGTTCCGTCAGCCACTGTGCCGCCGCGGGCCACCGGTCCTCGGGCCGGTCCCCTAGCGTGAACAGGGCTTCTTTGCAGCCCAGCGCGGCTCCCTGCCGGGCGATCGCGAGCACTTCATCGCGGTCGAGGAACGCCGCCGGAAGCTTGTGTGGCACCGTCGCGAAAGTGCAGTAGTGACACCGGTCACGGCACAGTCGCGATAACGGGATAAATACCTTCTTTGAGAACGTGATGACCCCGGGACGGCCTTGCTCGCGCAGGCCTGTATCGCGTACTCCCGAGGCAATGTTGAGGAGCTCATCCAGGTCTGTTCCACGTGCCTTGAGCAGGGCGGTTGCTTCGCCAGCATCGAGCGCCTTGCCGGCCGCGGCACGGGCTAGGGCACGGGAGATCTCACTCACGGGAGCCAGCCTACGATGGTCGGCATGCGGATTGTGGTGCTGGCAGGGGGAATAGGCGGAGCACGCTTTCTCCTCGGGGTTAGGGAGCACGCGCGCTCCATTGGAGCCGAGGTGACCGCCATCGTCAATGTCGGCGACGACGTGTGGATGCACGGGCTGCGTATTTGCCCGGATCTCGACTCCGTCATGTACACCCTGGGCGACGGCATCGACCCCGGACGCGGCTGGGGCCGGGCCGGGGAAACGTGGTCAGTCAAGGAAGAGCTCGCGTCCTACGGTGCCGAGCCAACCTGGTTCGGCCTCGGTGACCGCGACATCGCGACCCACCTCGTCCGCAGCACGATGCTCGCCGCCGGCCAGCCGCTGTCGGCCATCACCGCCCGCCTTTGCGAGCGCTGGCAACCAGGCATCAACCTCTTGCCCGCCAGCGACGACCGGGTCGAGACCCACGTGGTGCTCGCAGACCGTGCTATCCACTTCCAAGAATGGTGGGTACGCCATAAGGCCGAGCTCCCGGCACAGAGGTTCGTTTTCCTCGGCGCCGAGACGGCGACCCCAGCTTCGGGCGTCATGGAGGCCCTCGCTCAAGCCGATGTCATCCTGATCGCGCCAAGTAACCCGGTCGTCTCCATCGCCCCGATTCTCGCGATTCCCGGCATCAAGGACGCCCTGAAGGCACCCGTCGCCGGAATCTCCCCGATCATCGGCGGCGCTCCGGTGCGCGGCATGGCTGACAAATGCCTGTCCGCGATAGGTGTGGAGTGCACGGCGGCCGGCGTCGGCTCGCTCTACGCTGACTTCCTCACCGCGTGGCTGGTCGATCCGGCCGACGCTGACGACACGGTCGTGAATGGAGTGACGGTCGTGCCGACACCGCTGTGGATGACTGATGTGCCCACCACCGCCACAATGGTCCGGTCCGCACTCTCGGCGCTGGAGAAATAGCATGGACGACGGTTTTACGGTCCGCCCGGTTCGCGGCATTCCTTCGGTGCGGCCAGGCGATGATCTCGCCGCCCTCATTTTCACCGCCGCCCCTTGGCTGGCCGACGGAGACATCCTCGTTGTCACCAGCAAGATTGTCTCCAAGGCGGAGGGCAGCCTAGTCGACGTTCCCACGTCAGGCCCAGAACGCGAGGCTGCCCGGGAAGAGGTGCTTCGTTCCCAAACCGCCCGCGCCGTAGCGTCCCGTGGGCACACCCGGATTGTGCAAACTCATCACGGTTTCGTGATGGCGTCCGCTGGCATTGACGCGTCCAATGTGGACCGGTCACAGCTCGTGCTTCTGCCCAAAGACCCCGACCGCTCCGCGGCTGACCTTCGCACGACCTTCCGCGAACGTTACGACCTGGACGTTGCCGTGATCATCAGCGACACCGCCGGCCGCCCCTGGCGTAACGGTCTCACCGACATCGCCCTCGGCGCCGCCGGGATCGCCCCGTTACGTGATCACCGCGGCGAGATCGACCCTTATGGAAATGATCTCCACATCACCCAAATGGCGATAGTCGACGAACTCGCCGCCGCCGCTGAGCTGGTCAAAGGCAAAATCGACCAGGTCCCCGTCGCCGTGATCCGCGGCCTCATCACGTCCACTGAGGACACCCCCGGCGTCGTCCCCACCCTCGTCCGCGAAGCAGCCAACGACCTGTTCTCCCTCGGCACAGCCGAAGCCATCGCCCTCGGCCGCCAATCCCCTCCCGCCTAATTCCCTTTCGCGCTTCCCCCTCTCCCGCCTTACCCTTCCGCGTCCCCATCGCCCTTCCCGCCCTACCTTTTCCGCGCGCCCGGCGCCTCCGCCTGCTCCGCGCTTCCGCTGCACCGCGCTTCCGCTGCACCGCGCTTCCCGGGGAGCTTCCCTTTGCCCGCGCATTGCCTGGCCGCTGTTCCCCTGCCCACGATTTCGCTTTGGCTTCGGCCTCGGACGTCGGCCGCTGCTGGCTGCCGGCCGATGCTTTCGCCATTTGGCTCGGTTCCCGCCAAACCTTTCGTTGCGGCGGGAGCGCTTGGTCGTGATCCACAGCCACAAATGTGATCGACATCCGTTGAGACGTGATCGACAGGCGGTTTGATCACGTCCTGTGGGATGTGGATCTGCGTTAGGGCTGTGGATCACGACCTAGCCGATCAAGGCGACTATCTGACCGCCCCGGCCGTCGGGTCGACAGTGGAGATGATCTCTGGGGCTGATCCACAGCCCAAAAAGGATGGACAAACTGCCTGTTGATCACCTTTTCGGGAGGTGGATCAGCAGAAAAGATCGACACTGAATCAGCGCCCACCGATCTCACGCAGCCCAACCATCCGCTGGCCAAAGCTGAAGGAGAGATGCATCGCCATCGCGCAGGGGCTACAGCCGATGCGCGGGTAGCGGAAAAGCCAGTGGAACACGTCTTCGGGGCGGGAAGGATGAGGCCAAGGCGCGGCGGGAAGCGGCCGCGTGCCGGGGCGGGAAAGCGGCCGGGTAACGGCGGCGGAAAGCGGCTGTGTTGCCGCCGGCGGGAAAGCGGTCGCGCAACGGCGGTGGGAAGTGGGATTAGGGGTGGCCGTGGAGCATGGCGTTGCCCAGGGCGGTTGCCGTGTGGCGGACGACGTTGGCGTCGCGGACGCTGATGACGAGGCCAGCTTCGCGCAGAACGGTTAGGTGCTGGCTCGCGGCAGGGGCGGAAATGCCCACGCGACGGGCGAGTTCAGTGGTCGATCCGCCGAGTACGGAAGCCTCAAGAAGTGAGGCGCGGGTGCGGCCGAGCAGGGCGCTTAACGGTTCGCGCGCGGCGGCGGCGGCCAGGCCGGCGTGCCTATCGACGGGGTAGACGAGCACCTGAGGCAGCTCGGGGTCGTGCAGCGTAATGGGTTTGACCTCGGGGACTTTGAAGAACGACGGGACAAGGCGCAACCCCCGCCCACTGAGGTAAAGGTCGCGATCACCGTTGTAGTCGTTGATTTCGAGCACGGTGCCGTTGAAGCTCACTTTGGGATGCAGACCGTCGAGCAAGGCGCCCACGCCTCCGTCTAGCAGCGCCTGAGCTCGCAACATACGGTCGGCGTCAAAGGCTGTTCGCACCCAGTCGCTGACGTCATCAAGTGCCGCACTGTGATAGGCGCGCATCGCTGTGCCGAGTTCCTTCAGCGCGCCCGGATCGCCTTCGCCAACCTCGGCCACGCGAGGCGCCACGCGCCCGTGCGCGTTGGCAAGCTTTTCAATCTCCATCCGCAGCCGCGGCTTGGGCAGACTGAGAATGCTGTCGATGCCTGCGTCGAGGCCTTCACTGGCTTCATGCGGGGTGAGCATGTCCGGAAAGTAGCCATGCGCCGGATTGAGCGTAATGAATAGCGATACTTCATTTCGCATCGCGCTGCCGGGGCTAAGACGGGTCGCGACCCGTTGCTTCCAGCCGGCCAGCAAGGGGTCGGATCGCTTTGTCCGCAGCACATGGCTGCTTAGCGAGACCTCCCACAGCGGGTCCGGCGTATTCGCCAGGCGCGTAGCGGCTAGGTCTTCACCCGAAAAGTGAATCCTCAGCACCAAGCGATGCTAACCAACTCGCTGACCAGCGTGTTTAAGTCACGGCCGAATGTCGTCGACGCCTGGCCGTTCGGTGGACGATCCTGTGAGTCCACGGGGATGAGTGCCGGGGCTGGTCAGGCTGAAAGCGGGGGGCTTTGACCAGCCCCGTCACGCTCTTCAAAACCGTTGGTACAGCGCTACTCTGTGATCCTCGTCGGTCACATAGAGTTCTTGGCCCTCCCATTCCGACACTCCCTCAACATGGTGCAGGGGCGTCAGATCGGCCACCAATTCCGGCTTCACGGGACCGGGCGTCGCGGGCAGCGCGAAGCGATAGTGCCTGCATGTAACGTCTCTGGCCTGCGGATGCGCATCAAGCAAGACCGATCCCTTGTCGATCGCGTCAATCGATCCAATCACGACATCGAACGTCCCGTCGGCACGTGCGCTCAGCGCCCGGACGCCGAGCGGGCCGGCGCCGGTCTCGATCAAGGGGTAGACACCGGCGACGCTCACGTCACCGCCAGCGAAAAGTCCCGGGATTCCGGCGAGCTCGACGAGCAGCGGCTCGCCGGCCGACGTTACCGGCCAGCGCAGTCCAATCAGGAGGGTGCCGGAGGCCGTGAACGCCGCTCCCTCGATGTTGATCGGATGATCCGAGTCGAGCAGATGGGCCGTCCACGTCTTTCCTCGGGCGAGACCACGCTCCCGGGTGCCCAAGATGAACCGTTCGCGCACGATGTCAGCGACCTCGCCGGCCACCTTGAGCAAGGCGTCGTTGATGACCCTGTGCAAGGCGAACTTGTTGCGCACGATCTCCAGCTGGGGCGTGGCAGACTCGCGGAACCGGGCGACGAAGGCCCGCTTGGGGCGCAATGGTCCCTTCTTGGAGCCGAAGTGCGAGCCGAGCACGTAGACCCAGCCGTCCAGGTAGGCCAGCGCTTCCCCGTCTTCGGTTCGTCCTGTGTTCACGCCAGCATTTGCCGCGACGTGCTGTGCCGTCCACGTCCCATCGGGGTGGCAGCAGAGCACGGCCAGGCATTCTTCGACCGGGCCCTCGTCGAGCACCGTCCAAAACGCCGACGTAGCGCCCAGCGAAGCCAGAAGCGACGCGTCGTGAACCCGCAGCAGGTCACTGGCCTCGTTTCCGGCCACCGTCATCTCGGCTAGGTGCATCGCTCAAGGGTACTGACGTTGCGCACGCCTCAAATCCGCGTGTCGCCGCGCTCTTTCAGCTCGTCGACGAGTTTCTTCACGTCTTGGGCCCGATCCCGGGGGCACACGAGCACAGCGTCCGGCGTGTCCACCACGATCACGTCACGCATGCCCAGCATCGCGACGAGCCGCCCGGACTGGGGGACGATCACGGAACCTGACGTGTCAGTGAGCAGGACGTCACCCTTGTCCTGTCCAACCACGACGTTGCCGTCTTCGTCGGCGGGCAGCACGTCACCGAGGGTCTGGAAGTCGCCGACGTCAGTCCAGCCGAAGTCTCCAGCCACCGTCGCGACCGCTCCGGCCGCTGCTGCACCTTCCATTACGGCGTAGTCAACGGAGATCTTCTTCAGGTCGGGCCAGATGTCAGAAAGAGCCCGCTCACGAGCGGCGTCATCGTCCCAGGCGGCCGCGATCGCTGTCAGTCCCTCATAGAGCGCGGGCTCCTGGCGCCGCAGCTCGCCCAGGAACACGTCAACACGCCAGACGAACATGCCCGCGTTCCAGTAGTAGCCGCCGGAGTTGACATAGACCGCCGCGACCTCGGCCGACGGCTTCTCCTTGAACTGGGCGACGCGCTGGATCGGACCGTCGATCGTCTCTCCACATTGGAGGTATCCGTAGCCGGTCTCGGGATGGGTCGGAACGATGCCGATCGTCATCAGCAGGCCGCGCTGTGCGCCCGCCACAGCCTGGGCAAGCACCTCGGTTAGGCGCGCGGAATGGCGTACCAGATGATCGGAAGCGAATGAGCCCATGATGGCTTGCGGATCGCGACGGGCAATAAGGGCCGCGGCCAGGCCGATCGCCGCACATGAGTCTCTCGGCGAGGGCTCCACGATGATGTTGGATTCGGGCAGATCAGGAAGTTGCCTGGCAACTGCCGCGGCGTGCGCCGTGCCGGTCACCACCAGCGTGTCGGTGACCGGTGACACGGCGCTCAGCCTGGATGCCGTGGCTTGCAGAAGCGTCTGCGCCGTTCCCGTTAGAGGGTGCAAGAATTTCGGTTTCCCTGCGCGGGACAGCGGCCAAAGGCGCGTCCCGCTTCCTCCGGCGAGGATAACGGCGTGAAGCATCAGCCCATCATGCATGACTGCCGGCACTAAGGCCGCGCGGCCCTGTTCCAGGCGGCCACGTGAGCCTCGGCGCTCGAGGTCCAGCTGAACTCTTTTGCCCTGGTCAGCGCGGCGCTGCCCAGCTGTGAGCGACGTGCTGGGTCTTCGAGTAGCGCGCGAAGATCAGTGCCGATGCTCTCAGCGTCAGGCTTGGTGTAGGCCACCGCGTCACCGCCCACTTCCGGCAGCGAAAGCCGGGGCGTGGTCAGCACGGCAGCGCCACAAGCCATGGCTTCCAGCACGGGGAGGCCGAAGCCTTCGCCGTGACTGGGGTAAGCGCACAGGACGGCACCGCCGAGGAAACCGGGCAGGTCGGCATAGCGCAGGTAACCCGGGCGCAGCAGCCGCAAGTGAGCGGGCACTTCTCCGGCCACGCGATCGATTTCCTCGTCGTGACCCTGCCCACCCGCGATCACGAGCGCTGGCGGCTCGGGCATGTCGTGCACAGCTTTGATCCAGCCACGAATCAGGTTCGGCACGTTCTTGCGCGGTTCCTTGGCACCCAAAAACGCGACGTAGTCCGTCGTGAGGCCGAGGCGGGCTCGTACCCGTGCCTTCTCCTCAGCCGCCGGAAGGTGAAACGCCGTGTGGTCGACGCCGTGGTAGGCGACGTCGATGCGCGTCGGGTCAGCGTCGAGCAGACGGATCAACTCGTCGCGAGTGGCCTTGCTCGGCACGATGACACGGTCAGCCCGGCGAAGTGAGGTCTTGATGGCTGAACGGAAGAACGTGCCCCTGGACTTCTCATAGTGCTCGGGCTCGGTGAAGAACGTCGCGTCATGGACGGTCACGGTCACCGGGCAGCCAGCCCGCAACGGGCAGGTGTAGAACGGCGAGTGCAGCACGGAAGCACCGACCTGCTGCGCGAGCAGCGGCAAGCCCGTCTGCTCCCAAGCCAGGCGAGCCGGCCTGTGCGCCGCTGCAGCGGGCGCGGCAAGGACCTGAGAAGTCGGAAGCATTCGCGAGTAGCGCTCTAAATCGTTGCGCTGGCACACGACCGACAGGTCGATGTCGGTGTGCGCGGCGAGGGCCCCGAGTAAACCGTCTAGGTAGCGGCCAACGCCACCTCGATCGGCTGGAACGCTTGTCGCGTCCACAAGCACCCGGGGAGTACGAGCGATCGTCACGGCGGACACTCCTTGTGGGGGTGTTCCAGCGCACAGTCGCCGCCTAGCGAATGTGCGCTGTTTCACAGCAGTCAGCTTCAGACTACGCCTGGCTTGGTCTTGCGCGATGTCCCCCTAGGCGTATGTCTAATAGCCTTTCGGACTGTGACCACCATTCGTTCTTTTCTCGCTCTGACCGACCCAGCCAAACCGCTGCTCACGTGGTATTCCCCAACGGAGCGCACGGAGTTGTCCGGCGCGACGCTCGGCAATTGGGTCGCGAAAATGTCAAACCTGCTCGTGAATGAATGCGGCCTCGGGCCCGGAGATGTCGCCGAAATCGACCTGCCGCCGCACTGGCAGACCGCGGTCATCTTACTCGCGTCCTGGAATGTCGGGCTAACAGTCGGGGAATCCGGCGATGTCTCCTTTGGACTGCCGGGTTCGGAAGCCGAATATACGTTGACGCTTCATCCTTTTCAGCAGAGCGACTGGGTGGTCGCGGTCCGTGCACATGGCGATCACTACAGCGGGGCAACGGCTGACGTTGGCGACGTCCTCGATCTGGGCCTCAAGCCAGGCGACCGGGCTTTGTTCAATGTGGACACCCATCCCGATCCGCGGGAGTGGCTGCTCGCCCCGCTTGCCGCTGGGGCAAGCATCGTCGCGTGCACCGGGCTTGACGAAACCGCGCTCGCTAAGACTTTTGCTGCTGAGAAGGCAACTTGGCCAGCTCCTCAAACGCCGTAAGCGATTCTGGGTTCGCCAGAGCACCCTTAGCGGCCGCCTTGTCGGCTGGCGTGCCCGTCAAGATGCGTTTGACGGGCACTTCAAGTTTCTTGCCACTGAGGGTACGAGGCACAGCCGCCACTTGATGGATACCGTCCGGGATGTGCCGTGGTGACAGCGCGGTGCGCAACTCGGTGGCAATCTTCTTGATGAGCGCGCCATCGAGCGTCAGCCCGTCGCGCAGCACCACGAAGAGCAGCAGTTCACCTGCCCCGCCTTCGGCGTCTTCCAGGTGCACCACAACGGAATCGGCGACCTCGGGCAGCCCCTCCACGACGGAATAGAACTCAGACGTGCCCAGGCGGACCCCACCACGGTTCAGCGTCGCGTCCGAACGTCCCGTGATGACACAGCTGCCACGCTCAGTGATGGTGATCCAGTCGCCGTGACGCCAGACTCCCGGGAACGTATCGAAATACGCCTCACGCATCTTGCTGCCGTCACTGTCGCCCCAGAAGCCGACCGGCATGCTCGGCATGGGCGCGGTGATGACCAGTTCGCCGAGTTCCCCGATCACCGGTTTGCCCGTGGGGTCATACGCTTCGACCTTCGCCCCGAGACACCGCGCCGCGATCTCGCCTTGATACACCGGGTTCAGTGGACTCGCGCCCACGAAACCGGTGCACACGTCGGTGCCACCGCTCAGTGATTGCAGCTGAAGGGTTTCGCTCACGTTTTCGTACACCCAAGTGAAGCCCTCAGGCGGCAGAGGCGCGCCGGTCGAACCCAGCCCTTTGAGCCGAGACAGATTAGCGATGTCCTTTGGCACCAAGCCTTCCTTGCGGCAGGCCAGCAGGAAGGGCGCCGAGGTGCCGAAGTAGGTCATGCCCGACTCCTCGGCCAGGCGCCACAGCATGCCCAGATCCGGCGCGCCCGGGTTGCCGTCGAACATCACGATCGACGCACCCACCGCGGGCCCCGAGATGAGGAAGTTCCACATCATCCAGCCCGTGGTCGAGAACCAGAAGAAACGGTCCCCCGGCCCCAGGTCATGGTGCAAGGCAAGCATTTTCAGATGTTCGAGGAGAATGCCGCCATGTCCGTGCACGATGGGCTTTGGCAATCCGGTGGTACCAGATGAGTACAGCACGTAGAGAGGCTGGTTAAACGGAACCTGGCTAAATTCCAGTGCCTCAAGACTTGGCTCGCTCAGGGGACCCAAGCCGGTCTGTCCGTCCACATAAGACAGCAGGATCGTGTGCTCAAGCGAGGGCAGCGCATCGGTGATCGCGGCGACCTCGGCACGGCGGTCAATCACCTTGTCGCCGTACCGGTAACCGTCAACGGCCACCAGAAGCTTGGGCGAGATCTGGATCCAGCGGTCGGTGACACTGCGCGTGCCAAACTCCGGCGCACATGAGCTGAAGATCGCCCCTAGGCTGGCCGTCGCGAGAAGCAGCACCAGTGTTTCGGGAATGTTCGGAAGATAGGCCGCGACACGGTCTCCGGGCTCCACACCTAGCCGCTTGAGTCCCGCTCGCGCCAGCCTCACCGACTCACGTAGCTCCTCCGCCGTCATCGTGACGGCCGGTCGCGTCTGCGAATAACCCAGCACCACCGGTGTTTCGGGCTCGATGCCCGGCATCCGCAGGACCTGCTCGGCGTAGTTCAGCCGGGCGTCCGGGAACCACTGCGCGCCTGGCATCGCATCATTGGCCAAAACCGTGCCAGGCTCGCCCGGCAGCTCGAAGAACTCCCAGATAGACGACCAGAAGCCGGGGAGATCCTCGGTGCTCCACGTCCACAGGTCGTCATAGGTCGCGAAATCCAGGCCCCGGCGCTCCTGGAGGAAACGCAAATAGGCCCCGATGCGGGAGTTTTGCCGCACGTCAGCGGGCGGCGTCCAGAGCACGGTCACGCGTTGAGGTTATCGCGCCCCGAAGCGGCCGTTGACGCCATGGTTAGCGCGCTCTTGTGTGGCCGCGGCACATCGCGCCGCTATTCGCCACGGTGATCAGAAATCGCCTTACGCCGGGCGAGCCGGTGCTGCCGGCGAATCTCAGCCTCCTGGAACCGGCGCTGGTCAGACTCATCGCCCGGCAGCACCTTTGGCACCTCGCGCGGCTGCCCGAATGCGTCCACACCCACGAACACCAGATAGGCCGACGCCACATGCACCGGTTCGCGGCCACCTTCGTTCCATCGCTCGGCCAGAACGCTGACGCCGACTTCCAGTGACGTCTTACCGGTCCAGTTGACCTGAGCGTTGGCATGCACCAGGTCACCCACGCGCACCGGCACCATTAGCGCAATCTCATCGATGGAGACCGTGACGGCGTTGAACCCGCAATGGCGGGCCGCCGCGGCACCGGCCGCGTCATCGACGAATTTCATGATGACTCCACCGTGGACAGTCCCGTAAAGGTTCACATCCTGCGAGGTCATGATGCGGCTCAAGGTGACGCGGGAGTAGGCGGTGGGCCGGGCCTCGATCATTGCACGACTATCCCATGCAGACCTCAGCCGGTAGCGTGCCGTGCCATGCGACATGTTTGGAGTCTCATTGGCGGCGTCGTCGTTGCCTTCGCGGGCTGGCTTGCGCTAGGGGTTGTCTACGGCCTGTTCGAAGGTCAGGGCACCACCCAGCAGGAGAAGTACATCGCGGTGGCGATTTTCGTGGTGGCCGGCCTGCTCTACGGTGCCGTGGGCAGCCTGCGTAACTCGCCGGTTGGCGCGCTATTCGTCTCGCTGGCCTACTTCGGCATTTCGATCGGCCCGATGGTTGGCGCCTATTCAGCTATCACGCTCGGCGAGTGGTCACTCGGTGACTACCGCGTCGACTGGGTAGCCCCGGTTCCGATCCTGGCCGTTGTCGCCGCCACCTTGTTCATGTCTATCTTCAGCCCCTCGCGCTGGCGCGGAAACGCGACACAAGGCGATCCGAACGCCTGGACCCCGCCACCGCCACCCGCTCCGTGGTCACCACCGTCCACCTTCCCACCGGACTCATCGGCCGCACCAACCGCCGAGATCCGCCGGGACGACGAAACCAAGACCGACAAGCTCTACTAGGCTGACTGCGGCGCGCCTTTTCTGCGGGAAATGGCGCGCCGAGTCGGCTTTCGGCGTGTGCCGCCGGCCCGCCCGCCCTAAGTGGCGGTGATGCGGCATCCTGATGGCGTGCGCCATATTGGATCGCTGCTCCTGGCTGCCGTCTTCGGGCCAGCCATTTTCCTGCTCACAGGCACAGGCCTGAGCGCCTTCGAAACCGCGCGCAGCGTGGGCTTCGTCAAGGACCCGTTCGCCGCACTGGCTGCGCTTGGGGCGCTTCTGCTGGCCGGGTTGCTTTACGGCATCCTTACCATGGCGCGGCTTTCGCCACTCGGGCCCGGTTTGGTCGGCATGGCCTACCTTGGGATGAGCGGATGGGGTCTGCTGGACAACGCCTCGTATGAAGCGCTGTTCGGCAAGCTGGACGTCCACATGGGAGGCGCGGTTGGACAGTGGGGCCTTGGCTTCCTGCTCGGCGTCCCGCTCGCCGCGACACTGACCAGTCCACGGCGCTGGCGCAAGAACTCGCATCCCACGCCGCCTCCGTATCTGCAGTACCAACAGCAGCACCCGCAGTATCAGGCTCAGCCGCAATACCAGCAGCCTCAATACCAGCAGCCGCAGTATCAACAGCCCCAGTATCAGCAGCCGCAATACCAATACCTGCCTGATCCCACGCTGCCCGACATCGCACCGCCGTCGCTCGGCTACCCGGCAGGCATGCCTGTGCCGCCGCAGAAACCCGCCAAGCCTCCTAAAGCGGCCAAGCCAGCGCCACCAACACCAGGTTCGACTGATCCCACGGCGATCCTGATGCCAGCACCGCCCACCCCGGTCGCTGCACCGCCAGCACCCACGGCCCCGACCGCTCCCGCGGCTCCGGCCGCACCCACTCCGGCCGCATCCGTTTCACCAGCACCGCCAACCGCACCCGCTTCTTCACCTGCGGCACCAACCGCTCCCGTGCCGCCGCACCAGCCGGCCGCACCCACCCCGGCCGCGCCGGTAAGCGCATCCGCTCCGGCCGTGCCAACTGCAGCGGCCGCGCCCGTGTCACCAGCACCGTCGGCCCCGCCCGCGCCCGCGCAAGCTGTGCAGGCGTTGCCGTCGTTCACGGGAGCGCCGGCGCCGAGTAAGGCGGCTGCGGCTGTGTCGGGGTTGGCGCGAGCGGAGGCTTCCGAGGAACAGCCTGCGGAAAGCGTTGCGGCACAAGAGGAACCGCCACCGCTACCCAAGCGCACGCCTAAGGGCACTCCCGCTCAGCCGAAGGTGCCGGATGACTTGCCGCCCACGTTACTTTCCGACGAGGTGACGGTGAAAATCGACGATCCGGGAGCGGCTCGGTGAGAATAGGGGCATGGCTAACTACTACTGGTGCACTGATCACAAGCGAGTAGAAACTGACGCCGACAAATGCCCTGCGTATAGCGTGCTCGGCCCCTATGACAGCGCCGCGAAAGCCGAGGGTGCGATCAACCGCATCAAGGAACGCAACGACCGTATCGACGAAGAGGACGCCCGCTGGTCCGGCGACGAGTGATCAGGCGATCTCGGCAAGTGCCCGGTAGATGCGCACGTCCGACACCGGGTACGCCGTGCCGAGTTCCTGAGCGAAATAGCTGATCCGCAGCTCTTCGATCATCCATCGCACCTGTTGCAAGGTGTCCCACCCGGGGCTGCCCGGCTTGACGTCGGAACGGTAGGACGCATACTCCTCCAGCACTTCGTCGAGCTGGAGCAACCGCGACCGGTCCCACTGCGGGTTGGCGTCGAGTTTGGACAGGCGCACCTGCATTCCGCGCAGATACCGCGCGATGTCGGGCAGGCGCCGGATGCCTGATGCAGCCACGAAACCTGGATATACCAGTCCGTCGAGTTGACTCCGCAGATCCGAAACGGACCGCACGAGCACGACGTTGGTGATGCGCTTGAGCTTCTGGTCGATCTCGTACCAAGACTTCAAGATCGGTTCCAGTACCTGCAGCAGCTCGACGAGCAACGCGCCCTGGATGCGGGCGCGCTCGGCGAGCGCGTCAAACGCCACGCCATCCCAGGCTGGTCCGCCCGCGTCGATGATGATTTTGTCGATGACCGCCGTGACACAGTCTTCGAGGAGCGCGGCCACGCCGCCATACGGATTGCGGCTCAGCGCGAGCTTAGCCTGATTGGACAGTCTGCCTTGGACCGCCTTAAGCGGCGGGGCGACGGTTAGCCGCAGCAGTTTGCGGGTGCCACGCCACATCGCGCCCCACTGCTCGCCCTGGGTGTCGAACACGCCCACGCCAACGGAATCGCCCTCGTCGACCAAAGCCGGGTACGCGTTAACCTCATGCCCCGCACGTTGACGCTGCACGACACGGGGCAGCTCGCCGATGCTCCACGTGGTGATGCCGTGCTGCTCCAAGTCGTCTGCGGCGGCAGCGACTTCGGCACGTGCCTTGTCAGCTAGCTGATCCTTGAGCGCGTCCAGATCTTTGCTCTCCACATCACCGACGCGGAAGGTCATGCGCAGGTGCGCGGGCACGGCGGAGAAGTCCCAAGCGTCTAGTGGCACGACGACGCCGGTCAGCCTGCGCAGTTCGCGGGAAACCGCCGGGAGCAACGGACCGTCATCGGGGCTGATCTGCGTGAGCACGTCTCGCGCGACGTCAGGTGCGGGAACGAAGTTGCGCCGCAACGCTTTTGGCAGTGACCGGATCAGGGCGATGACGAGTTCTTCGCGCAGTCCCGGCACCTGCCACTCAAACCCGGCGGAGGAAACCTGGTTCAGCAACGGCAGCGGAATGTTCACGGTCACTCCGTCGGCGTGCTGACCGGGCTCAAACTGATAGGTCAGCTCGAAACCGTCCCAAGTGGACGGATAATCCGACAGGCTGACCTGCTTCGTGATGAGCAAGTCTTCCGTGAACGTCAGAAGGTCCGGCGACGAGCGCGAAGTCTTCTTCCACCACGCGTCAAAATGCCGCCCTGACACAATGTCGAGCGGAAGCCGCTGATCGTAGAAGGCGAATAGCGTCTCGTCGTCAACGACGATGTCACGCCGCCGCGCCCGGTGCTCTAGCTCTTCTGCTTGTTCAAGCAGTGCACGGTTTTCGGCGAAGAACTTGTGGTGCGTGTCCCAGTCACCCTCGACAAGCGCCTGGCGGATGAATAGCTCACGCGACAGCGCCGGATCGATGCGCCCGTAGTTGACTTTCCGTTTGACGACGATGGGCAATCCGTAGAGAAGAACCCGCTCGTAGGCCACGACGGCCGCTTGTTTCTTCTCCCAGTGCGGTTCGCTATACGTCCGCTTGACCAGATGCTCGGCGAGCGACTCAGCCCACTCGGGCTCGATCTTCGCCGCGACGCGGCCCCAAAGACGTGATGTCTCAACGAGTTCAGCGCACATGATCCAGCGAGGGCTCTTGCGGAACAAAGCCGATCCCGGGAAGATGGCGAACTTCGCTCCCCGCGCGCCTTGGTATTCACGCTTTTCCGGATCGAGAAAGCCTATGTGCGAAAGCAATCCTGACAGCAGCGCCTTGTGCACATGCTCAGGGTGAGCTGGTTCGGTGTTGATGGAGAACCCGAGGCTCCGGACCACTTGGCGCAATTGTGCTTGCAGGTCCTGCCATTCGCGTACCCGCAGATAATGAAGGTATTCGGATTTGCACATCTTGCGGAACTGGCTCGACGAGAGTTCCTTTTGCTGTTCCCGCAGATATTCCCAGAGATTGAGGTAGCTGCCGAAGTCGGACTCTTTGTCGATGAAACGCGCGTGTTGTTGTGCCGCTTGGGCTTCCTTGTCAACCGGCCGTTCACGTGGGTCCTGAATGGACAGCGCGCTCGTGATGATGAGGACTTCCCGCACACAGCCGGTGTTGGACGCCTCCATCACCATGCGCGCCAGGCGCGGGTCGATTGGCAGCTGGGATATCTTGCGGCCGTGGTCGGTGAGGCGGCCAAGCTTAAGCGCGCCAAGCTCTTCGAGCAGCGAGACGCCGTCGGCGATGTGGCGTTTGTCAGGCGGGTCCAGGAACGGGAAGGCGGCGATGTTGCCGAGCCCGAGTGCTGTCATCTGCAGGATGACGCTGGCTAGGTTGGTACGCAGGATTTCCGGATCGGTGAACTGAGGGCGCTCTTCGAAGTCTTTCTCTTCGTAGAGCCGGATACAGATGCCGTCCGAGGTCCGCCCACAGCGGCCCTTGCGCTGGTTGGCCGACGCCTGTGAGATCGGCTCGATCGGCAGCCGCTGCACTTTGAGCCGGTTGCTGAAACGCGAAATCCGGGCGGTGCCCGGATCGATGACGTATTTGATGCCAGGAACGGTCAGTGACGTCTCAGCGACGTTGGTCGCGAGGACGATTCGCCGGCCTGTGTGTGGCTGGAAAACCTTATGCTGCTCGGCCGTTGAGAGCCGGGCGAAGAGCGGCAGAATCTCGGTGTGCCTGAGGTTTCGCTTGCGGAGCGCGTCAGCCGTGTCACGGATCTCTCGTTCCCCGCTGAGGAAGATGAGGATGTCGCCGGGCTTCTCGAGGGACAGCTCATCAACGGCGTCGAGGATCAGCTGGATCTGATCTTCTTCGTCCTCAATGGACGGTGGGCGATAGCGGACCTCGACCGGATAGGTCCGCCCGGAAACCTCAACGATCGGCGCATCGCCGAAGTGAGCGGCGAACCGCTCGGGGTCGATCGTCGCCGAAGTGATGATGACTTTGAGATCGGGTCGCTTGGGCAGCAGCTGCTTGAGATAGCCGAGGAGGAAGTCGATGTTGAGGCTGCGCTCGTGTGCCTCGTCGATGATGATCGTGTCGTACTGCGACAGATTGCGGTCGTTGGCCAGCTCCGCCAGCAGGATGCCGTCGGTCATCAGCTTGACCAGTGTGGTGTCGCTCACCTGATCCGTGAACCGGATCTTCCAGCCGACCGCCGCGCCAAGCTCCGTGCCCAGCTCTGAGGCCACCCGCTCGGCGACGGTGCGTGCCGCGATCCGCCGCGGCTGCGTGTGCCCGATCATGCCGCGCACGCCCAGACCCAGCTCAAGGCAGATCTTCGGGATCTGGGTGGTCTTCCCGGACCCGGTCTCGCCCGCGATGATGACCACCTGGTTATCCCGGATGGCGTCGGCGATCTCATCCTTCTTCTGCGCGACAGGAAGATCTTCCGGGTACGTGATCTGAGGCACCGCGGCCGTGCGCCGCTGAACGCGGTCCTCCGCGGCGGCCAGGAACGCGGGGTCGGGCCGGCGCGCCAGGCGCAGCTGATCGCGAATCATCAGCCCGCTCAGGCGCTCAGCAGGTATCGGTACTGGCTTGCTCATCTCGCGTTTTAGCTTATGCGCCCCATCAAGTCGTTTACCGGGGAGTCGCGTCCACTCGCCAGCTCGTGAGCCTGGGCTGGCCGGGCAGCTCGCCTCGGCCGGTGGCCCAGAGGAAGGTTTCCGCTGCCGGGAACCCGGCCGCAATATCGCTGAACAGACGGCTGAGCACCCGTTCACAAACGTCTTGCGGCGGGTTCCACGCCACGCCAAGCCCGGTCGCGATGTCGTGCGTGTGCGCGATCACTTCGACACAGCCCAGCGCGGCGAAACCTTCCACGTCAGACAACCCGGAGCTGTGGAAGGACCGCTTCTCGGGCGGCGTCACGCGCACCATCGCGGTCAGCAGGGCGCCACAAGCTTCCAGCACCTCTAGCAGACCGGTCACTCCGGCCTTCTTCTCGGCATAGATGCTCGCCGCTGGCGCGCCGTCATATTTGCGTTCCCAGGCCACGGGCACGTAGGTCGTGGCCGAAGGCTTCGCCGGGCCCAGTTGAACCGCATAGGCGAACAGATCGTCAGCGATGTGTTCGGCGGTCTCCCAACAGGTCCACATCAGAGCCCCGGCAGGCACCGACCAATCACGGTCAGCGGCTGGAAGCAGGGCATCGATCGCGGCGGCAACGGTGGTCTGGACATCGTCTGCTGTCACGTAGTCACGCACGGCAGGAGGCTAGCCCCCGGATACGACATCCTTCACCTGGGTACGCGAGGTGACCCCCAGCTTGTGCAAGATGCTCGACACGTGAATCGCAGCGGTCTTCGGCGAGATGTAGAGACGGCGAGCCAACTCGGCGTTGGTGAGACCGGCGGCGATCAGCATGGCGACCTCCCGCTCACGTGGCGTCAGAGCACCGGTGCCGGTGACTTCACGTGTCCCCCCGTCGGGAGCCAGACCCGCCTCCGCTCGTACGCTACGCAGCTTTTCCACCCGCCAACCGCCCCACTTCGCGAGCAGTTTGGACGCCTGATCCAGATATGGAACAGCTTCTGCCGCACGGTTTTGCGCCATGAGGCTGTGCGCGTGCCCGACCGCGGCGCTTCCCCGCTGATGCGGGTTGAGCAGCTCGGCGGTCAGCGCCTCTTGGAAGCCCTTGATCGCCTCAGCGTGATTGCCGCTCGCCTGGGCGACGGTCGCGTCGATCAGTGTGCGGTATTCGTCCCAGACGTTGATGTCCAGCAGTTCAGAAACCATGCGCCGCAAGCTCTTTAGCGGAAGCCCAGCGTAGATCGCCGCTGTGATGAGATCGTTGGCCTGTGCTCCGCTGCGCCATGTCTGCTCACGAACAGCGGTGAACACTTCCTCCAGATAGGACTCCGCCGCGGCGATGTTGTTCGTGCGGCAAGCCAGGTGGAAGGCCAATGCCGGGACGATCAGTGTCGACGGAAGCTGAAGTTGCCGCAGATCGTCAATGACACGCGAAGCTTTCGTGAACTCACTGGCCTCAAGGTAAAGCCCGGCAAGGAAAACGGCGTGCACGTCGGCTTTGCGCCCGCGCCGCACATAGCTCAGGTCACGGCTGCGTCCCTGTTCCAGCGCCGTTATCGCGGCCTTAAGGTCACCTTCGCGCATCGCGACCCGGGCCCGGCCCTGGTAGTAGGCGGCCACGGCGGTCGACTCGAACCCGGCTCGTTCCGCGTTGACACGCATGCGTTCCAGCATCTCGGCGTGCTCGGCCGGGTCGGCTGGCGGAAGACTTTGCACCAGAACGTTTAGCGAGCGGGCGGCTAGTACCCACTCGTCGGCTTTTTCGGCGGCGTCGACGAGACCCACCAGAATCGCGCGGCCCTCGGCGGCGGTGGCGGGGCGGTCCGTTAAGGCCATGCCCTTCTCCGCGAGCGCGGACAGTTTCGCCTTCGTCAGGTCCATTTCTTCAGCCAAGGCGAGCGCGCGCTCGGCCCAGCGCAGGGCTTCTTCGGGCTCATCACGCAAGAGGGCTGACTGAGCGACCGCTGACATCGCGAGCGCCTGATCGTCACCGGGTGGCAATTCTTCAAGCAGCGCTTGGATTTCCGTGGTGAGCTGCTCCATGACGGCGATCTCGTCGGCTTCCCAGGCGAGCCGGATCATCAGGGCTTGAGCGTGTGCACGGTCCACATTGGACGCAGCGGCGTCGCGCCAGCGCTTGGCATACTCACTGGCGTCTTCGTTCAGTCCAGCGAGCCAGGCCGAACGGGCAGCCGCGGCGAGCAGTGGCGCGTCTTCGCCTGCTTCCTCAAGCCCCATCTCGGCCAGGCTGAGTGCTTGGTGCGCTGAGCCAATCGACAGGTAGAGCTCGGTGCCTTTGCGTGCCGCGGCGACCATGTCTTCGTACCGGCCAGCGGCCTGTGCGTGCTTGGCGACCATCGCCGGGTCAGACCCGCCTGCGGTGAGCAGGGTTTCCAGCGCGGCTTCGTGCAACCGCCGACGTTGCCGTCCGAGCAGGCGGCCTGTCACGGATTCGCGCACGAGCGCGTGGCGGAACGTGAATTCGTCTTCGCCGGTCTCCACCAGAACGCCCCGCTCGACCAGCACACCGAGCGCCGAGATCAGTTCGTCTTCACTGGTGCCAGAGACCGTCGCGAGCAGGTCGAAGGGCACACGGTGCCCGAGCACGGCCGCGGCGTCGAGCACGCGCTGGTCGCGGGGATCGAGGTCGGCGACGTGGCGGCGCAGGACTTCGGTCACACTCCACGGCAGCGGGTGCTCACAGAGCAGTTCCGGGTCTTCGCCCTCGTGCCCACGCAACAGCTCTTCTAGGAAGAAGGGGTTGCCACCCGTGCGCCGGTGCAGCGACGACACCGCGCGGACCGTGGCCGGCTGGCCCGCCACAGCGGCGACAAATGCCCCAGTTTCCGCCTCGGTGAGCGGTTCGAGTTCGATGCGGGTCACTGGACGGCGACGATCCAGACGCGACAACAACCCGGTCGCGGGACTGCGCCCGTCAAGGTCTCCTGGACGGAACGTCCCGATGATCAGCTTGGCCGTGTCGAGGTCAGCCAGGCGCTCGAAGAGCGCGGCGCTTTCAGAGTCAGCCCAGTGGAGATCTTCGAACACGATGACCGCTGGGCGATCCCCGATCAGTTCATTGAGCAGTGCCAGGCCGGCGTGCAAGCGCTCAACAGCGCTGCGGCCCGTGTCGGCCAGCTCGTCGAGCCGCTGGCGCGAGACGTCAGGCTCGCCGCTCAGGGCATCCATCAGCACTTCATAGGGCCGGGCGAGCGATCCGGGCTCGGCATGGCCCACGAGGACAACCGTCTCGGGCGTCAGCTTGCTCAGAAATTCCGCTATCAGCCGGGTCTTACCCATTCCGGGCTCACCGGCCACGATCGCCGCACGCGGCTGCGAAGACGAGGCGAGCTGCATCAGCTGATGCAGCTCGCGGTCACGTCCTATCATCACTGGGCTCGCCCCGTCACGCGTGCTTCGCACGGGTCGAGATTACCGGCTCCCTCGCACGCTGTGCTTTGTTGTTATCGGTGAGACGGCGCTTGATGGCTTGGAAGAGTCGCTCTTGCTCGGCTTCGGCGATCAGCTCGCGGTGGTGTTCGTTGATCTGGCCGAGGAGGAGTTCCGGGTGGAGTATCACTGTCTTTTTCCCTTCATCGCTTTCTGATGTACTCATCTTCTAGCGAGTAAGGGCCGATGCCATCCACAGCAGTTACCTATCTTGGCCAGACCTACCTACCTAGGCGTCTTGGGTACCCGTCCTAGGTATACCTATGCCGAACCGGCGCACGATCCATAACCGCAGCGCAACGGGCGGATGGGTGCGGGCCGGCCGATACCTAGGGCCGCCGGCCCGATCAAAGAACGAAACCATCTGCTGGTACGAAGTGAGCCGCACCCCGATCAGATCGCACGCGATCTCGGCCCGCCACGACACCATGACGTGGTGCGCGACCAGGCTGACCGCGGCGAGCACCCAGACCGAGGGCTCAAAGGTCACGAAGGCTGGCACCGCCAGGCTGTAGAGCGCCCAGATCCGGAAGGTCCCGTGGGACGAGTCGTTGCGCAGCACGTGCGCCAGCTCGTGGGCGACGACCTCACCACTTTCGGCCGGGCGGTTGAAGACCTCGCGCGAAACGCCGATGCGGGCCTTAGTTCCGATGCGGACCGCGTGGTCGTCAAGCTTGTAGTCGTCGCGCAGCCATAGCGCGAAGTCGCTGACACCCCAGCTGGCTAGAAGCTCACGTAACTGAGGCGGCGTGAATAAGACGGTGGAGGATTCCGGGGCGGGGATGCGTGCGCGGCTGAAACGCCAGGCGTAGAGCGCCATCCTGACGACCAGGAAGACAGCGGCGAGCGCGAGCACGAGTTCTGGACCTGACGTGTTCCTTGTCAGCTCCACCATGAGGGCGAGCGTTGCCGCGTACCACAAAGCGCTGACGATGTAACCCGCGAAGTGACGCCGCGGACGCGGCCAGTCCCACCCGCTCGCCTCGACGAGCAATTGGCGAAACTCAGCGGACAGTTCGACGGCAGCGTCCGGTTGGGACGGCACGTGTTGCGCCGCAACGGCCATCTCGATCGCGCTGAAGTCAGCGCCGATCTCCGCGAGCGCGAACGCCGCCGCTGAGTGCTGGACGCGGATCATCGCGAGGATGAGGTGACCGGCCGTGATGATCCGCTTGTGGCCCAGGCGCTTGGACTCCCAGACCGCTTGCTCCAGAACCTCTTGCGCTTCAGCGGAATAGGCCACGGCCCGCTTCTGGGTTTCGGCAAAGGCAGGTGGTCGCTGACGGGTGACCTGCTCTCGTACCCTCTGGGGTGTTATCCCTTGCTGGACAAGCGCTTTGACCGCGGGATCCTTCTCGGCCGTGAGCAAGCCAAGCAGCATGGCGGCACTGTCCAAAGTGTCGAAACGCAACTCTCTGGCCGCGACCTGACCCTGGATCAGCGCCTGCCTCGCCTCTTCGGTGAAGTTATGGAGCATTGCCGAACTTTGCTTCCACGGCCGCCTCCAAAGCGCCTAAGTCCGCAACACACGACCAGAGCAGTTGCGCGCCAAGCGATTCCCGCAGGCGCACGAGCGCGAGCAGGAGGTGACCTGAACCAAGGGTTTCCGATCCGGAGTAATGCGCGAGTTTCTGGGCATCAGACAGAATCGTGATGATCTCGTCGGTTAACGGGAGAACCCCGGGCATGACGGGCCGCTCCGGCAACGGCCAGCGTGCCGCGATGAGATCCCGCACGGCCGCAGCCGAAACCCCTTGTGCGGCCAGGGTTTTCGCGGCAGGGCTGAATTCGGTGACTAGCATTCCTAGCAGAAGCCCGGCACTGTCGAGGCCGTCACGGCCGATTGATTTGGCGGCTTCATGAGCATTCGCGATGACGGCTTCGGCGTCCATGGCAAGACGGTCGATCATGGTGCGTCCCCTCGTGATTGGAACGCATGATAGCCGAACCAACCCAGGTGAAAGGTATTCACATTTACCTCTGTCTGTACTACCGTGCGGTAACCACGGCGTAACCACGCCGTATTCACCCCCATCGCAAGGAGCCCGGATGAGGCGATCAACCGCCATAGTCACCGCCCTGCTGATAGGGCTCGCGTTACCGGTCCCCGCGGCACAGGCGGCGGCCCGTCCCCCGATTCAGCCGCTGCCAGCAGATCTGGAAGTCATTCGCGCCAGCGAAGCGACCGCTCTGTACGGCAGCCCGGGTATCAAGCCGATCGAACAGCGCAAGACCTCGCTCATCACCATGGGAGACAGCGAGATCTCGGGCGAAGGCGTCGGCAACTATGTCCCAGGGACGCACCAAGATGGAAACTGGTGCGACCGCTCCTATGACCAGGCCGTTTTCCGCACTGGCATTCCCTCGGACACGCAATACAACCTGGCCTGCTCGGGCGGCCAGCCGGTGCACCTCATCGAGGGATCCGGCCAGCGCCAGTGGAACGAGCTAAACCAGGGCGACTACCTTGCCATCAAGGCCCGCAACACACACGTCAAGCTCATCTGGATCGTCGTGGGCGCCAACGGTGAAGGGACCATCCAGTTTGGACCCGTCGCCACCGACTGCGCGGTCAAGCGAGTCTTCTTCCAGGGTCCGTGCTACGGCACGTACACCGACCAGTGGGCGATCCGCACCGACGGCAGCCGCCAGCAGGTCGAGCAAGTTCTGGCCAGTGTCAAGCAGACCATGACCAGAGCCGGTTACCTGGCGACTGACTACGAGCTGGCGCTGATGTCCTACCCCAGCCCGGGTTCGCCGGATGTCGAAGACAACCCGAACTTCCCCGGCTGGTACGGCGGCGGATGTCTGATTTACTTGCACGACGCCGCTTTCGCCCGCAACAAGGCCGTGCCGATGTTCGAAACGGCCCTGCGCAGGGCAGCCCAGAACCAAAGTGTGCGCTACCTCGACGCGAGCCGGCTCTTCCACGGCCACGAAGTCTGCACTGACAGCACCTCAGTGCGCGGTCTGTTCATCGAGGTTGGCATCTGGGACGAAAACGCCGCGAGGCAATCGTTCCACCCGAACTACCGCGGCCACGGCATGTTCGCCCAGTGCATGACCGCGTTCTTCACCTCCGGCTTGTCCACAGCGTCCTGTGTGGACCCGGCTTCCACCGGCCAGGGTGTGCTCTACCCGGGGCTGATGGAGTTCAAGCAGCTGCGCAACGCCGGAACAGGTGGCTGCGCAGACGGTGAAGGCTACAACTCCCGCAACGCCACCAAACAGGTCAGCTGGACTTGCCACGGCGGACGCAACCAGGGTTTCTGGTACGACTCCACCCGCCAGTCCGTGCACTCCGAGCTCTCCCACGACCGTTGCCTTGACGTGCGTGGCGGCTCGATCAGCGCCAACACCGAAGTCATCATCTACGACTGCCACGGTGGCAACAACCAGAAGTGGGTCTTCGCCGGCAACCAGATCAAGCCGGCGACCAACAGCGGACTGTGCCTCGCTTTTGACAGCCCCTCTTCCGGAGCGCCGCGCCTGCGCTTGCAAACGTGCGGCACCTCAACCCGGCAGCAGTGGTCGTTCGAATCCCGCAACTTCGCCAACCCCGTTGGCTACGGATACAACGACTTCATCGGTTCCCGGGTGTACTAAAACAGCCTGACAGCGAAGGCCGGCCGGGACCTTCCCAGCCGGCCTTCGCCGTCGGTTACGGGAAGTAGATGTACGGGCTGTACTTCCAGCCCAGGCTCGATCCGCTGCAGGTGAAGAACTCGACCTCCGTGCGGCCCGATCCCGTGCTGGTGATGTACTTGTGCACCTCCGGATAGCGCCCGAGGTGGTCGATGACCGCCGTGTAGTGATACACGCGCACGCCATTCGTCCGTAGATAGACCTGCGCGGTGCACTCGGAACCCCAAGAGTTCACATAGAAGTCACCGCTTTGCCGGCCATACGAGTTCGAGTAGCTGGAGCAGGGACTCAGCCTCTGCTGCAGGCAGCCACCGCCGCTCTGAGCCTGCGCCGCTGTCGGCACCGCCATCACGCCGACCGCGATAGCTGCCGCCAGTAGCACTGATGCGAGTCGTTTCACGAAATCTCCCTTCGTGCGTCTTTGCGCAACTGAAAGCGTTGCAGTACAAGCATCAGCGATGGATATCATTGCCTTACACATCGATGTTCCATAATCGATCTCATATACAACTATGTTGCAAACGGGGGCAACACACTTGAGGACGTCATTGGTCCTTTTTGGACGGCCAAGTCTGTGGTTTGAAGGCAGTGAGATCGACCTTGGCCCCAATAAACAACGCGGCATTCTAGCTGTCCTCGCTCTTGGTCAGGGGCAGCACATCTCAGCAAGCACGGTGATTGACCGGGTCTGGGGGACGGAACCACCCACCCGCGCGCGCGAACTTCTTTACAACTACGTGGCCCGGCTGCGATCGAGACTCGCCAGCGTGCCAGGCGTTGGCATCAAAAGCAGCAATGGTTACAGCATGACGCTGGAGGACGAATCGGTTGACGTGTTTAGGTTCCGCCGGATCGTGGCTGACGCCCGGCTCGTGAGTGGCAGTCAACAGCAGGTCCACCTGTTGCGCGAAGGGCTGGCGCTTTGGCGTGATGAGCCTTTGGCTGGCCTGCAAGGCGCGTGGTTCTCAGCCATGCGCGCCTCGCTGGAGACGCAGCGGACGATCGCGATCGTGGAGCGTTTCGAGCTGGAGCTTCAGCTCGGCATGCACCGGGTGATAGTCGACGAGCTATCCGCGTTGCACGCCCAAAGCCCGGGCTCGGAACCCTTGGCCTGCCTGCTTATGCGGGCGTTCACGCGGTGTGACCTGCAGACCGAAGCCCTGCGAGTGTTCCGCGACACCCACCGGACCCTGAGCGAGCTTTACGGAGTGGAGCCGGGCAAGCGGCTCTGCGATCTGCACCACGCCGTCCTATCCGGCGCCGCCATCTAACTGTCGCTGGCAAGGATGGTATCTAGGAGCGGGGCTAGCCGCGTGGCGGCGTCGAACATGGCGGGTGCGCCATACCGTTCGGCGTGCAGGTGCGAGAGCATCTCCAAACCGAGATAAGTGGCCACGGCGGCGGCTGCTAGCTCCGGCACGGGAAGCAAGGCCGCCAGAGGGCTTTCGCCGAGCAGTCCGTTTAGGACAGACTCGGCGAACTCCTGCCAGCGGGCCGTTTCAGCACGCACCGTTTCGGCCAGCTGCGGGGAGGTTACCGCTGCGGCGACAAGTTCCTGGATCGCGGCGATGTGCCCACTGGACTCGTCCTCTTGGTAGAGCACGCGAAGACGGCCGATCAGATCGGTGGCACCACTGACTTCCGCTGTCTCAGCGCGGTACCGCTCCAGCCGCCGTTGGCTCGTATACGTTGCCGTGGCGGCGAAGAGGTCGCCGAGATCGGCGAAGTGGTAGTAGATGACACCGGGAGCGAACCCGCCAGTCTTGGCGATAGCACGAGCCGTGGTTTTGGAGTAGCCCTCAACCGACAGCGTGCGCACGGTCGCTTGCATGATTCGCTCACGGGTTTCGGGACGCGGCACTTAGGGGACCTTCCAGGGCCGGACCCCCACGGCTTCCAGCACCGGGTCGAGCCGCCGCGACAATTCCGCGAGCTTGTGACTGGGCACCTGGGGGTAGAGGTGGTGTTCGAGGTGATAGGTCAGCTCAAGGAAGATAGCCGGAATGATGCGCCCGCGCAGGGTTCTCGTTTGCGTGTACGGCGTATCGCCGTAACCGTGATGCGGAAGGTAAACCGTGAGCAGCGGATACACCCAGCTGCCAACGATCGCGAGCGCCGCGTAGAGCAGAACGCCGGGCACGAATAGCCCGACGGTCAGTGCGGTCAACGGCACGAGTGCTTCGGCGACGAGCCATTTGCGTTGTGCTGGCACGCGTTTGAAAGACCACCACCAGAGCTTGCCGAGAAACACCGGTCCATAGCAGATCGCTCCGATGAAGGAGAGCTTCGCTGGGTACCCCTCGGGATCGTCTTGTCCTGGAAAGACCTTGTGATGCTGCGTGTGTGTGATGCGGTACGCGTGCCCGCTCTCCAGCAACACGAGCCCGCAGAAAAACAGCGCCCACTCGGTCGCCTGAGGACCGAGCCCGATCGCCCGGTGCACGACGTCATGCGTGACGGTCACGACAGCGACGAAGATGCCGAACATGACTAGGGGCGTAAGCCACCACCACCCCTGCCACACCACGAAGGCGAAGACAGCGACACCTATGAAGGGCCGTGCCAGGGCGGCAATGCGCTGTGCCCGGGTCGTCACGAGGAGGTCGTCGGTAATCAACGCAGGATCCCTTCGGCCACGATGCGGCTGCCCAGCACACAGGCGACGGTTCCGAGTCCGGGCCAGGTGGTGTCGCCCGCCATCCATAGACCATCAATGCCAAGGTGATGCGGGATCGCCCGCTGATTGGTGTTACGCAACGTTTGCCTCACTCCGGCCACGGCTCCGCGCGGGCGGCTGGTGAAGTGCTCATAGGTGCGTGGCGTTGCGGTCTGGCACACGACGGCTCGCTCCCCCAGCTGCGGGTAGACCCGCTGCGCTTGCGCGATAAGGGTTTCGGTGAGTTCCTTCTTGCGCTGTTCGTAGTCTGTTCCGTCCCAGCCGCCGAGCTCGGTGTGCGTGGAAATCATCACCGCCCGGTGTCCTGGGGGTGCGCTGTCATGGTCGCCCGCACTGGATACCGAAATGAACATGTTGTTGCCCTCCCCCAAGGGTGCCCGGTAGTCGTGCATCAGCTGATGGTGGGTGAAATGCTGTCCGTCCACTTCGGACTCTGGCACGCCGAGAAAGACGACGGCAGCTCCGCCCAGATGTGGCTCGTCTCGCGTGACATACCGGCGCAACCGGGGTGCTAGAGCCGGAATCACTTGCGCTGTAAGCGATGCGGGCAGGGTGCTGACGACCTGGCGGGCACGGACCGGCCCGCGATGGGTGTCTAGCACGAACCCCGGCGACACACTGTGCACCCGGCACCCGGCCTGGAACACACCGCCAAGCTCCCGATAGCGAGCCACGAGCACACGCCAGAATCCGTGCATGCCGCCGCGATGACGGGTCAGGCCCGCTCCTCTGATCGTGACGCCCAGAGCCGCGTTGATCAGCGGCGCGTCGTCAACGGTGCTGTGCACGGTGTCCTCGACGAGCATGCCGAGCAGGCCAACGAGCGCGTCCTGCTCGCGTAAACCATGGCGGCGCAACGCATCGCCAAGTGTCCACGTTGCATAACGTGCCAGCGGCAGCCCGTCCAGCCCGATCGCGCGCAGGTCAGCAAGCACGTCCCGCCCCGTGCGCACCGGCAGGCGTACGCCCTTGCGGCTGGCCTTCCAAAACACTCCGGCCAGCCGATCGAGCAAGGTCCAAAAAGCACGGTGCGCCGGACTGTCGCCGAAGGCTCGCAGTCGTTCTTGGTGCCACAGCGCGTTTTCCCGGTGCAAGGTCACTTTGCGATCAGGCAGCCACGCGCCATAGCCCGGCAGTTGTTCGCCAGCGAAGTCCGTGATTCCCGCCACATCGAGCAGCTCCGCGCCCACGCCGCCGGGCTCGAAGTCGACCAGCGTCGTGGCACCCACATCGAAGGAAAAACCCTTGTGGCGGAAGTATCCTGCGCATCCTCCCGCGTGACCGTGGGCTTCCAGCACCACCGTGCGTTGCCCTGCCGCCTGAAGACGCAGCGCAACGCCCATTCCAGCCATGCCACCACCGATGATGGCGACGTCCCAGGTCTGGTTCTGAACGTTCGTTCTGAACATATGTTCAAAGTAGACCCTTCCCATAGATCAGCACAACTGACCTTGACAGGCCTAGGTGGCTTTCTCGATGATGCTCAGTGATTGCCCACGGCAGGGAAAAGTGACACGGGGGTGCACTTTGGACATTGGGCCCAGGGAGCAGAGGCTGTTGCAGCTGCTGCTGTCCGGACACACCATTCGCGCGGCCGCTGGACAGCTTCACATCAGCAGCCGCACTACGGAAGCAATACTGGCCGAGCTTAGAGAGCGCGTCGATGCGCCAAGTCTCTACGCCTTAGGCGCCATCGCCGAACGTCTCGGCTGGCATGAACACGTTAGAGAACACATTTAGGGCACGTGCTGTCATACCCGGGGTGGCATGATCCCGGGTATGGCACAGACTGACTTTGACTTCCTCTTCGGGCGCTGGCATGTGCACAATCGCAAGCTGGCCAACACTCTCGATCCCGAGTGCATCGAGTGGGTGGAGTTCGAGGCGACGCAAGAGGCCAACCCGATTCTCGGCGGCATGGGAAATGTGGACTTCATGGTCACGACATTGCCGACGGGCGAATACTTCGAAGGCATGTCACTGCGCCTTTTCGAGCCAGAGCAACAGGTTTGGCGCATCTGGTGGGCCTCGACTGGCCGTCCAGGTCACCTTGATCCGCCAGTGGAAGGGCGCTTCACTGACGGCGTCGGGGTCTTCACCGGTGACGATGTGTTTGGCGGTCAGCCCGCTAAAGTCCGCTTCACGTGGGAGAACATCACGCAGACCGGTGCCCAGTGGTCTCAGGCGTTTTCCTTTGACGACGGCCAGACGTGGGGGCCGGTAAACTGGATCATGACGTTCACCCGAATATGATGAACAACAAACTTCGGGCAGTTTAATTAAGAATCGACCTATTGCGATATTGTCCGCTTGTTCGGTCCACTAACGGCCATGAGTGCCCACCACCATGACCATCCCCACGCACACGATCACAGCGCGCTTGGCCGGCGTTCCCTGATCGCCGGTGCCGGAGGCTTGCTGGTTCTCGCCGCCGCCCCGGGCACCGCACAAGCCGCTCGCACCCAGGTCGCCTCCGGGCCCATGGGCGCTAACCTGCCCGCCTATGGCGCGTCGCGCACGTCGGCGCTAACCCAGGGCACCACGCTGGTGCATGCTGACATGCACAACCACACCGTCATGTCCGACGGCGACGGAAGCCCCGAGAACGCCTTCGCCTCCATGCGTTCCGCGGGTCTCGACGTTGCCGCACTGACCGATCACACCACGCTGTTCGCCATCAACGGGCTGTCCCGCTCGGAATGGGACCGCACCAACGTCTTGGCTGGCGCTGCCGATGATCCCGGCAACTACACGGCGATCCGCGGGTTCGAGTGGTCACACCCGACCCTCGGTCACGTGAACGTCTGGTTCACCGCCAACTTCACCGACCTCGGCGGGTCCAGCAGCATGAGCCGCCTCTACAACTGGATCTCCAACGCTGGTGGCATCGCCTCCTTCAACCACCCAGGACGGGAAGTCCAGCGTTTCAACAACTTCAGCTACTCCTCAGCCGCCCGCAACTACATGGTCGCGATGGAGATCTTCAACCGCGGCGATGACTATCTGTTCGACGGCTGGTCCAACGGGCAGACCTCGCCACTCGTCGCCTGCCTCAACGCGGGCTGGCGTACCGGCCTGACCGGCGTCACCGACGAGCACGGCACCAACTGGGGGTTCCCCGAGGGCAAGGGCCGTACCGGTTTGTGGGTCGCCCAGAACACCCGCGCCGGAGTTCAGGAAGCCATGCGCGCCAGGCGTTTCTTCGCGACCCGCCTGTCGGGCCTGCGCGTCAACGCCACCGCCAACGGTGTCCAAATGGGAGGGACGCTGGGCATCACGAGCGGCGTCGTCAACTTCTCCCTCGACCTCGACCGGGGTCCCGACTGGTTCGGCAAACCCTTGCGCATCCAGGTTTTGCGGCCTGGCACGAGTGCACCGACGGTGGTCAACGTTGTCGACTTCACGTCGGGGAGCATCGCCAACTTCGCCGTTCCGCTCAACGCGGCTGACGGCAACTGGGTGGTGCTGAGGGTCTCCGATCCCACGCAAGCCAACGCTTCACCCGGCCCCGCTGGGCACCCGTGCAACGACTACGGCGTGGCCTACACGAGCCCGTGGTGGCTACAGCCCTAAGGCGCCGTGGACTAGTTTCGCGAGTCGTGGGTGGTCGAGCGGCGCGGCGGAGCCCGCCATGAGACCACCCATGACCAAGTCAACCTGTTGTGCCGCAAGGGCTTCCGGCGCGACTCGGCCATCAGGCTCGTACCACGTCCACATCCACTGCACGGAACCGTAGAACATCAGCGCCATCAACGCCGCGTCGCCTGGACGGAACGTTCCGTCCGCCATCCCGTCTCGCACCACGGCAGTGACGAGTTCGGAATATTCGCGGCGCATCTTGCGCGCGTCTTCCAGTGCCGGGCTATCGCGCAAGTGGACGATCTCGCGCTGGAACGCCACCGCCTCATCCCGGTGGTAGGCCTGATAGAAGACGCCGGCGTAGATCAATGCGGCGACCCGGTCGGCCGCGCTTTGCGTCACGGCGAGGATGCGCTTGGCCTCCTCGAGCCGCTGGCGCATGTATCGCTCCTGCAACTCCCGTAACAGCTGGTCCTTGGTGCCGAAGTGATGCACGATCGTGCCCTTGGACATGCCCAGCTCGGAGGCAAGATCGGCAAAATTCGTGCGCTCGTACCCACGGCGGGCCACACTGCGCACAAAGGCGTCCAGAATTTCATCGCGGCGTCCGGCCATAGCGAGAGCATACCCTTGACCGTACGTGCGGTCAGTAACTAGCCTTGCTCCATGTCCGCCCTTAACGGTGTGCTCGCCGACCTGCACGACGAGAGCGAAGACCTGGACCGGCTCGTGGCCGCACTGCCCACGTCCGACTGGGCCACCCTTACCCCCGCACCCGGCTGGACGATCTCCCACCAGATCGCTCATCTCGCGTGGACCGATGAAGTCAGCCGCTATGCGGTGTCCGATCAGGACAAGTTCGCCGCTTCGCTAGCCGCCGCGGCCGCCGACCCCGCCGGGTTCGTCGACACCGCCGCCAACGCCAGCGTGGACGCACACACTCCCGGCCAACTGCTCGCGCTGTGGCGCCGGGGGCGGGCGGAACTGGCCGCGACGCTGGCCGAGGTTCCGGACGGGACGAAGATTCCCTGGTACGGGACGCGCATGAGCGCCACCTCGATGGCGACGGCACGTCTGATGGAGACGTGGGCACATGGCCAAGATGTAGCCGACGCGCTGCACGTCGAGCGCACACCGACGCGGCGCCTCAAGCACATCGCGTTTCTCGCGGTGCGCACGCGGGACTTTGCCTTTGGAGTCCACGGCATGCCCGTGCCCGACAGCGAATTCCTCATCGAACTCGGGGCACCAGACGGCACGGTGTGGACGTGGGGACCCCCCGACGCCACTAACCGGGTGGCCGGACCGGCACTCGACTTCTGTTTGCTGGCAACACAACGGCGTAACCGGGCCAACCTCTCCCTCATCGCCACAGGGGCCGAAGCCGACCAGTGGCTCGACATCGCCCAGGCGTTCGCCGGACCGCCGGGACAGGGCCGGGCGGCACAATGATCCGCATTGGCAACGCGTCCGGCTTTTACGGGGACCGCTTTAGCGCCGTTCGCGAGATGCTCACCGGTGGGCAGATCGATGTGCTCACCGGCGACTATCTAGCCGAGCTCACGATGCTCATTCTCGGAAGATCCTCCAGTGGGTACGCGAAAAGCTTCCTGAAGCAGATGCAGCAGAACCTGGGGCTCGCCCTCGAACGCGGTGTCAAAATCGTCAGCAACGCCGGTGGCCTGAAGCCGGCCGCCCTCGCTCAGGCCCTCGACGAGCTGGGCACCGGCGCCAAAGTGTCCTATGTGGAAGGTGACGACCTCACCGAACGGTTCCCTAACCACCTCACGGCCAACGCTTATCTGGGCGGCTGGGGAATCGCGGACTGTCTCAAGGCGGGCGCCGACGTGGTCGTCACCGGGCGCGTCACGGATGCCTCGCTGACGCTCGGCCCCGCTGCCGCGCATCACGGCTGGGACAGAGACTCCTTTGACGCCCTCGCCGGCGCGACCGTCGCCGGGCACGTGCTGGAGTGCGGCACGCAAGCGACTGGTGGCAATTACTCGTTCTTCCAGTCGCTTGATCTGTCCAAGCCCCTTGGCTTCCCGATCGCCGAAGTGCACGCCGACGGTTCCTCGGTCATCACCAAGCACCCCGGGACCGGTGGTGCCGTGACCGTGGGAACCGTTACGGCGCAACTGCTCTACGAGATCGACTCACCGCGTTACCTTGGCCCCGACGTGGTCTCGCACTTCGACACCATCGTGCTTTCCGACGACGGACCGGACCGGGTTCGTATTAGTGGCGTGCGCGGTTCAGCTCCGCCGTCGACACTGAAGGTCTGCCTGAACCGGATCGGCGGTTTCCGCAACCACGTCGAGTTTGTGCTCACGGGGCTCGACATCGACGCGAAGATCGCCTGGCTGAAGTCGCAACTGCCCGGTCCCTACGAGTGGGTCCGCAACGGCCACCTGTTGCGCTGCGTCTTCAAGTCCCCTGATCCGACCGCCGCGGGCCGCGCCTTCAGCAGCGCCGCCATCGAGCTCGCGCTCGCGTCCTATCCCGGCTTCCATGTCACCGCCCCGCCCGGCGACGCCTCTCCCTACGGTGTCTACACAGCGGCTTTCGTCGAGGCGTCGACCGTGGAGCACACCGCTGTCTTGCACACCGGCACTCGCCTGACCGTCCCACCTACCCCCACCGACGCGTCGGCGCTTCCCGCCGCACTTTCCCCCGCGCACCCTTCCCCCGCCACGCCTTACGCAGCGGACACCGGTAGCGAAGCCGGCGCGGGAGCCGAAGGCCCGACGGGAAGCAGAAGCGGTGCGACGAGGCGAGTGGCGCTGGGAAGCATCGTCGGCGCGCGCTCGGGTGACAAGGGCGGCGACGCCAATGTTGGCGTGTGGGTACAGACGGATGAGGCCTACGCCTGGCTGGCGGAGACGCTCACGGAAGACAAGCTCCGCGAGCTGCTCCCGGAAGTGTCCGAAGTGGACAGGTACCTCCTGCCTAACCTGCGCGCCATCAACTTTGTATGCCGGGGGCTTCTCGGCGAAGGCGTGTCGTCTAGCACCCGCTTCGACCCGCAGGCCAAGGCGCTCGGCGAACAGCTGCGAGCGTGTGAGATCGACATCCCGGAGGAGCTGACATGAGTGACCGGGCAGTCATGCTGGCGAAGCTGACCGAGCTCGAACAGGAGCACGCGAAGGCGGTCGCGGGCGGTGGGCCGAAGTACACGGACCGGCACCGCAAACGGGGCAAACTTCTGGCCCGCGAACGCATCGAACTGCTCCTCGACGAGGGTTCACCGTTCCTTGAGCTGTCACCACTGGCGGCCTGGGGCACGGACTATCCCGTCGGCGCGAGTGTGGTTACGGGCATCGGCCATGTCGAGGGGGTCGAGTGCCTTATCGTGGCCAACGACCCGACCGTGCGCGGTGGTGCCAGCAACCCGTGGACGCTGAAGAAGATCTTCCGGGCCAACGATATCGCGCTGGAGAACCGGCTTCCGGTTATCAGTCTCGTGGAGTCGGGCGGTGCGGATCTGCCGTCGCAGAAGGAGATCTTCATTCCTGGCGGCCGGGTCTTCCGGGATCTGACGCGGCTTTCGAAGGCTGGCATTCCCACGATCGCGCTGGTGTTTGGGAACTCCACCGCTGGCGGGGCCTACATCCCCGGCATGTCCGACCACGTCGTGATGATCAAGGAACAGTCCAAAGTGTTCCTTGGTGGGCCACCGCTGGTGAAGATGGCGACCGGCGAGGAGTCCGACGAGGAATCCCTTGGCGGAGCTGAAATGCACGCTCGCACGTCCGGTCTGGCCGACTACTTCGCCGTTGACGAGCACGATGCCATCCGCATCGGGCGGCGAGTCGTTAAGCGGCTCAACTGGCGCCAGCACCGTCCGCGCGCGAGCGCGCCGCCGAAGCTCAATGAAGAAGACTTGCTGGATATCGTTCCCAGCGACTTGCGAATCCCGTTCGACCCGCGCGAGGTCATCAAGCGGATCGTCGACGGCTCCGAGTTCGACGAATTCAAGCCGCTCTACGGAGACAGCTTGGTCACCGGCTGGGCGAGCCTGCACGGCTATCCGATCGGGGTGCTCGCCAACGCCAGGGGCGTGCTGTTCAGCGAGGAGTCGCAGAAGGCGGCGCAGTTCATTCAGCTGGCCAACCAGACCAACATTCCGTTGCTGTTCCTGCATAACACCACCGGGTACATGGTGGGAGCACAGTATGAGCAGGGCGGCATCATCAAACACGGCTCGGCGATGATTAACGCCGTTTCGAACAGCACCGTGCCGCACCTGTCCGTCCTCATCGGAGCGTCCTACGGCGCCGGGCACTACGGCATGTGCGGGCGGGCCTACGATCCACGGTTCTTGTTCGCCTGGCCGAGCGCCAAGTCCGCCGTCATGGGGCCGGCACAGCTCGCCGGTGTGCTCGAAATCGTTGCCCGGCAGGCGGCTGCGTCAGCGGGACGCGAGTTCGACGAAGACAGCGCGATCGCGATGCGCATGATGGTGGAACAACAGATCGAGTCCGAGTCGCTGCCGATGTTCCTGTCGGGACGGCTCTATGACGACGGCATCATCGATCCACGCGACACGCGGACCGTGCTCGGGATCTGCCTCGACGTCATCCACGGCACGGAATTCCGTGGCGCACAGGGATATGGAGTGTTCCGGCTATGATCACCTCCGTTCTGGTCGCCAACCGGGGCGAGATCGCGCGCCGGATCTTCCGCACGGCACATGACGCGGGTTTGCGGACCGTCGCGGTTCATTCTGATGTGGACACCCATCAGCGATATGCCGATCTGGCCGTTCACCTCAAGGGCACGTCCCCGGCCGAGACTTACCTCAACCAGGAACGTGTCATTGAGGCCGCCAAGTCGGCTGGCGCCAATGCCATCCACCCCGGTTACGGATTCCTGTCCGAGAACGCCGACTTCGCCAAGGCGGTGCAAGACGCCGGCCTGATCTGGATCGGCCCGCCGCCGCAAGCCATCGAGGCGATGGCGTCAAAGGTGCAGGCGCGCGAACTGGCGGTTCGTCTAGGGATTCCAGTGCTCGAAGGAACGGACCGCTATCCGTTGCTGGTCAAGGCTTCCGCTGGCGGTGGCGGCCGGGGCATGCGGATCGTGCGCTCGCCCGAAGAACTCGGCGAAGCGCTGACCCTTGCCAAGGCCGAAGCACTAAACGCCTTTGGCGACGCGACTGTCTTCTGTGAGCCGTATATCGAAGACGCGCACCACATCGAAGTGCAGGTCCTGGCTGACGCTCACGGGACGGTGTGGGCGCTGGGCGAGCGGGAATGCTCCATTCAGCGGCGGCACCAGAAAGTCATCGAGGAGTCGCCATCGCCGTTGCTGCAGCGCTTTCCCGGGTTGCGGGACAAGCTGTTCGAGGCGGCCCGCGAGGCGGCTCGCGCGGTGGGATATGTCAGTACGGGGACGGTCGAGTTCCTCGTACCAGCTGATGGGTCTGGGTTTTATTTTCTGGAAATGAACACGCGGTTGCAGGTGGAGCATCCCGTCACCGAAGCGGCGACCGGTCTCGACTTGGTGGCTCTGCAGTTCGATATCGCTAATGGGCTCGCCCTGCCGTCTGAACCTCCGGCGCCCCAGGGCCATGCGATTGAGGCCCGCCTGTATGCCGAGGACGCCTCGTTCACCCCGCAAGCCGGTCCGTTGCATCGCTTTGAGGTCATCGGTCCCGTGCGCGTCGACAGTGGTTACGACAGCGGCGACGTCGTCTCGACTCACTACGACGCGATGCTGGCCAAGGTAATCAGCCATGCCCCAACGCGTACAGCCGCTGCGGCCAAGCTGGCCGGTGCGCTAGAGCGAGCGATCCTGCACGGCCCGTCCACCAACCGCGGCCTGCTCGTGAGCGTCCTGCGCGATCCCGTGTTCCTCGACGGGCGAGCACACACGTCTTTCCTTGAGCAGCAACAGTTCCCGGCAACGGCAAACGTGAAGCACGCGGCCCTCGCCGCTGCCCTGTCCAGGCCGGCCGGGTTCCGCAACGTGGTGTCGCAGCCGATCACTCACGCCTATCTCGGCCCGGATGGCGCACAGATAGACGTCGTCTTCCAGCTCAACCGGGGCGTCCTGGACACGGACGGCATCGAGTTGATCAGTGCGGACCGCGACGAAGTCATTCTCGCTGTGAACCACGTCCAGCACCGGTACCGCATAAGCACTTATGGCGATGTAGTTTTCGTTGACAGCGCTCAAGGTTCGGTGACGCTGCGCAAGGTGCCCAAGTTCACCGAGCCTACCGAGACACAAGCACCCGGAACGCTTAGCGCGCCCATGCCCGGAACCGTGACGGAAGTTCTGGTCAGCGAAGGCGACAAAGTCCAAGCGGGACAACCGTTGCTGCGCCTTGAGGCCATGAAGATGCAGCACAGCGTGACCGCCCCGGCAGCGGGGACCGTCACCCAGCTGACCGTCCAAGCTGGACAGCAGATCGACGCAGGAACCCCGCTGATCGTCATCACCGAGGAGGAGCAACCGTGAATTTCGCCGAAACCGATGAGCAGAAAGAGTTACGCAAAGCCGTCAAGGCGCTGGCCGAAAGTTACGGCCGCGACTACATGCGCGCGGAAGCTAAGGCGGGCAAGCACGCTGACGCCTTGTGGCGCGAAGCGGGGCGGCTCGGTTTCCTCGGCGTGAACCTCCCGGAGGAGTTCGGCGGCGGTGGGGCCGGGATCTACGAACTGTCGCTGGTGCTTGAAGAGCTCAGCGCGGCGGGCTGCCCGTTGCTGATGATGGTGGTCTCGCCCGCTATCTGTGGCACCATCATCGCCCGCTATGGCACACGTGAGCAGCAGGAGCAGTGGCTGCCAAGCATCGCCGACGGCTCGAAGATCATGGCGTTCGCCATCACCGAGCCGGACGCCGGGTCCAACTCGCACCAAATCACGACCACAGGACAAGCCGATCCCGAAGGCGGCTACATTCTCAACGGCCGCAAGGTTTTCATCTCCGGCGTCGACAACGCTGACGCCATCATGGTCGTCGGGCGGACCTCCTCTGCCGAGGGCTACCTGCGCCCGGCGTTGTTCATCGTGCCCACGGACGCGCCCGGCTTGCAGTGGCAGCCGATCGAGATGGAACTCAACGCCACCGAACGGCAGTTCATGGTGTTCCTTGATGACGTGAAACTGCCCGCGGACGCCATCGTCGGCGGCGAAGACGCCAACCTGGCCCAGCTTTTCGCCGGGCTCAACCCGGAACGCATCATGGTCGCGGCGCTGTCGATCGGGATCGGCCGTTATGCGCTCGCCCGCGCGACGTCCTACATGAAGGAGCGCACCGTTTGGGGCACGCCGATTGGCGCGCACCAAGGACTGGCGCATCCCTTGGCGGCCGCCGCGATCGAGATTGAGCTCGCGCGGCTGATGATGCAGAAGGCCGCTTGGCTCGTCGACAGCGGCGACGACCGCGCAGCGGGAGAAGCCGCGAACATGGCCAAGTACGCCGCCGCGGAAGCTTCCGTCAAAGCCGTGGACCAGTCCGTGCACAGCCTCGGCGGCAACGGCCTAACCGTCGAATATGGACTGGGCAGCCTCATCAACGTCGCTCGTGTCAGCCGGATCGCGCCCGTGAGCCGGGAGATGATCCTGAACTTCGTGGCACAGCAAACGCTTGGGCTGCCTAGATCCTACTGACCGAGGTCATCGCGGCGAACTGGTCGAGCAGCCAGGTGACCAGTTCGTCGCGTTCGCAGTGCGGATGCTGTAGCCACGCCAGCGTCGCCCCCTCCACGACCGCGATCCAGCACCGTACCGTGAGCGTCAGCCATGGGTCTGGCGCGTCATTCGTGATCATCGCCAAAGCGCGTTCCCGCACGCCGTCGATCAGGGCTGCCGTGTCTGACGTGCTGACCACGGAACCACTGCGCAACAACGCGCAGTAGGCCGGGGCGTAGTCGCTGGCGAAGTCCACGAACGCGGTCACCGCCGCCTTAAGGTCCCCGGTCCAGCGACCGCGCAACTCCTCGGTCGCCCGTTCCAGTGCCGCGACGTGAATGGCTGCCGTGCTCGGAAAGTACCGGTACACCAACGGTCGGGACACGTTGGCGTGCTCAGCGATGTCATCGATCGACACCTGCTCAGGTGGCTTCTGGGCGAACAGGGTCAACGCCACCTCGATGAGGTGGCGCTTACGTAACTCCGGGGCCATTCGTCTAGCCATGCGCGAACTCCCTGACCTTCTGTGCGACGTAGGCGGGCTGCGTCAGGGGCAGCCAGTGACCCTCGGCGATCCGGTGCACGCTCGCCCCGCGTACGTGCTGGACTTGCTCTTTCACGAAGCGATCACGGGTCGGAATGAGCACCTGCACCCGCGCGTCCACGGTGGACGGTCGCGGGCGCGCGAGACGAGCCAACATGCCAGCCCGGTAGAGCTTGAGCCCGTAGCGCACATCCTGATGATCAACGCGGTGCCCGATCATCCGGTGCAACAGGCCCGTCCGCGACAACAGCTCGGCCGCACCCCGAACCTGAAACATCAGCAGGTACGCCGAGGAAAGCACCTGACCGAGCAATAGCCCCCACTGCCTGGGCTGGCGGGCGAGCGAGCGCACCCAGTCCCCCGCGTGGTCGAGGTCTGGCCCGGAAATGGTGGTAAACGAAGCGACCCGGAGCCCCAGCCGCAAGGCATACCAAGCCTGGATCGAGCCCCAGTCGTGGGCGAGCAGATGCACCGGCTGAGCCGAGACCGCCTTAGCGACCGCGATCAGGTCTTTGCCGAGCCGCTCCAGCCGGTAGGCGGCCGTCTGGTTAGGACGGTCTGATTCCCCCGCCCCGCGAACGTCATAGACCACGACACGGAAGTCCTCGCTCAGATCCGTGGCGATGGCATCCCAGAGCCGGGAATTGTCTGGAAACCCATGCACGCAAAGGACAACCGGGCTATCTGACCGCCCACTTTCCCGGATGGCCAGCTCCACCCCATCTTCCATGACTAGGCGCATGGGCCATATTAGAATTTCTGTCAGCAACGCGCCATAGGCTCCGGGATCTGGCACGATGACGGGGTGTCGAAGAGGACGATGATGTCGGTGGCCGCGCTCGTTGGGCTGGCCTTGATCGGTGCATGGGTGGTGCTGTCGGTGCTTCCGCCGTCGGCGCGAGGCGCGGACACCCCTGCGCAGGAGTTCAGCGCGGCACGGGCTTTCACCCACGTGCGGCAGGTCAGCCAAGCGACGCACGTGGCTGGCAGCCCAGCGAACGATACCGTTCGCGAATACCTGGTCACGACTCTGCGCGGGCTCGGGCTCGATCCGCAAATCCAAGACACCGTTGGGGTTTCGCGCTCCGATGACGAGGTCGCCGCCGCCCGCGTGCGCAATGTCGTCGCGGTGATCCCGGGGCAGGACTCAACCGGCCGCGTTTTCCTCGTCGCGCACTACGACTCTGTCCAAACCGGACCGGGTGCCAACGACGATGGCGCCGGGGTGTCCACGATTCTCGAAACAGTCCGGGCGCTAAAGCTTGGGCCCGCTCCCCGCAACGACGTCGTGCTCGTGCTCACGGACGCTGAAGAAGCCTGCCTTTGCGGCGCCGAGGCTTTCGTGGCGCAGCATCCGCTCGCCCGCGACGGTGGCGTCGTGCTCAACGTCGAAGCCCGGGGCAGCAGCGGCCCGGCCATCATGTTCGAGACGTCGGCCGGAAACGCAGGAGTCGTTGGCGTGTATGGAAAGCACGCACCCCACCCGGTCGGCACGAGCTTCGCCGTCGAGGTCTATCGCATCCTGCCCAACGACACCGACTTCAGCCCGTTCCGCGACAGCTCACGGTTCACGGGGCTCAACACCGCCTATATCGACGGGCAGGCGGCCTATCACAAGGCACAGGACACCGCTGACCGCATGGATCAGCGGAGCCTGCAGCACCACGGCGACAACTTGCTCGCCCTGACCCGATCCTTTGGTTCCGGGGATCTCACTGATCTGCGCGCCCCGAGCGGTCCCGACGCCACTTACTTCCCGGCGCTGGGAGTGCTCATCACGTACCCCGATATTTTGGTGTGGCCGTTGGCTATTCTCGCCGTGCTGGCTGTCGCCGCGTTCGCCTGGTGGTCTGTCCGCGGTGGACAGAGCACCGTCAAGAACATCGTGATCAGCAGTGCGCTCACCGCCTTGCCCATCATCGTGACCGTCGCCGCGGCCCAGCTTTACTGGACCATCCTCACCTGGCTAAGACCCGGATTTACCAACATGATCGACCCCTGGTGGCCGGTTTGGTTCCGGTGGTCGGTGGTCGCGCTGGTTTTGATAATCCTGATCAGCGGGTACGCCGTGATAAGCCGAAGGTTCGGAAAGGTAAGTGCGAGCATCGGCGGTCTCGTCTGGCTAGCCCTGTTCGGCATGCTCATGGCGGCCACCGTGCCGGGTGGCTCCTATCTGACCGCGTTGCCCGCGCTGGCCGGAGGCCTTGCTGGACTGGCCGGTCACATCGCCGCCCGGTTCGCGGCCGGGGTGATCGCCGTCGTGATCCTGGCGCCCACCGTGACGTTGTTCTTCCCCGCCCTCGGGCTCGCGACGGCTGCCGCGCCCGCCTTGTTCGCGATCCTGCTCGGGCTCGCCCTGTTGCCGATGCTGGAAGAACTGCCACCGGTGCCGTGGGCCCTGCGTTCACTGGTGCTGGCTGTCGTGGTGCTGACCACGGCTGGTTTGGTGCTCAATCCGTTTGACGCACGGCGCCCGATGCCGAGTCAGCTCATGTATGCCGTGGACACCGACAGCAACAGCGCGGTCTGGGCCACGACCGAAGCGAGCCCAGGGGCGTACACCAAGCAGTTCGTGTCCAAAGAAGACAGCGCCGCCGCCTTCCCCGCTTTGCACGCGAAGTGGACCGGCCCGGCCGCTGTGGCCACGTTGCCTCCGGCTCAGGTGACCCGGGCCGGAAAGACCGTCACCATCATCCCGCAGCGCCAGGTGCGGCTGATCCACATCACGGTCGAGGGCGGCACCATCGAATCCGCTGGCGGACAGTCCGTTAACGCCACCTCGCTGCTTTTCCACGCCCCACCGGCTAGTGGTCTCGAGTTGACGCTCTCGACCACCGCCGCCGTCAAGATCCGGGTCGCTGACGGCAGCGATGGCCTGGAGTCCTTGCCAGGATTCAAGCCGCGCCCACCGGACGTGGACGCGGCTGGATCGCACGCTAGCGATCTGGTCTTGGTTTCCAAGACCTATGAGCTCAAATAACTAGAACTTCGCCGGCCCGCCAATCTGGGCGAACTCCGTGCCGTCCCAGGCGTACTCACGATCCTGTTTGATAGTGGGAGTTCCGTCTGTCGTCACGTCGTTGGCCACCTTGGCTATGAACGACTTTCCGTCCTTGCCCGCCCTGATGCCGTGGATGTACTGGATCTCGCCAATCTTGTCCGAGACGGTGATCGCCGGGCCGAGCAAGGTCGGCCGGCCTGTCTCGTCGACGTCATAGCCGAGCACCCGCGTCACACCAGATTGCGTGTTGCTTTGGCACCACAGCAAAACGACCGCTTCCTGCTCGCCGTCGCCGTCGAGGTCCACGGCGACAACCTCTTGCAGGGTGCCGGATAGCTCAACGACACCGGAAGGACAGGACTCGTTCCACTTGCCCCACGACGGCACCGGCACGGGCTGGCGAAGGAACATGTCCTTGGTGATCGGCTCCCTATTGACGGTCGGCGCCGGTGTTTCGGAGGGCAAAGCCGATGCTGGAGCTGACGGCACAACCGTTGACGGGGCCGCTGTCGCCGCGGGAGGGCCCTGGTTGCCGAGGCTTAGAGCCGCATAAGCGCCGACGGGCATAGCGGCCACTAGCGCGCCCACGATGCTCAGCATGATGGTGTGTCTGCGCACCCGGTGCGCCGCCGTAACCTTGACCGTCTTGGCACTCGCGACCTTGACCGCGACCGCCTGCTCAAACTCGCCAAAGGCCGTGCTGATCGGGTTCTCTTCGTAGTTCATGTCAGTTTCCTTTCTGGTTGAGCGTGAGCTGGCTGGTGATGGCTGCCCGTGCGGCAGTGAGCGCGTCCTGAACCGTTGTCAGGTCAACGTCTTGCTCTTGAGCAATCTGCGCCGGGGAAAGCCGGGCCAGGTAATGCAGGATGACGAACTGTCGTTGCCTGGGCGGCAAAGCCTTGAGAGCGTTGGCGAGAGACGATTCGCTCGGCCGATCCGGCAGCTTCCTCAAGCGGTCCGCCGCCAGGCGCCAGCCTTCGCGGCGCACCCACGCCGTGGGCTCGTCTCGCTTGCTCAGCTTGCGCCAGCGCATCGCCGCGCGCGTAAGTGCTTCCTGCGCAACAGTTTCTGCCGCGTCAAGGTCTCCCAGATAAGCGTAAAGCTGAACCACCAGCCCACGCACATTCGCGGTATAGAACTCTTCGAACCCTTGCTCGCCACGCACCACGAAGGCGCTCATTGGCAGCACCACATCGGTTGTCATGCCCGCAACACGCGGCGCCCGCGCGCCGGGTTGCACTTAATTTTTGAAGCGCACCGTGTGCAGTGGAAGGGCGTGCATGGCGGTGCCGTCGAAGCAGTAGGACACGAGTTCAGCCGCGGAGAACACCGTCTCTCCGTGAACGTCATCGCGGTGCTCGTCGCAATAGGCGATCAGACCCGGCACCTCAACGGGTGCGGCGAAGTGCAGGACGTTGATGTACCACTCGTCCCTGACCCACTGCTCGAAAATATCTACTGTGGACAAAGCGGCACCAAGCTGACTGTAAAGCCGGGCAAGCGCGTCGCCATGCGGATGCACGAAGGCCGCGACACCGCGCGAATGCGGGCTGACCATGCTGACCGTTGCCCGGATGGGCGGGATTCCTTGTGCCGCAACGTCTAGCGCGGCGGAGTAGGCGGCGACGGCGGGATCGTTGGGCAGCGGACCGCCCCGGTACACCTCAAGGGCCTTGAGCGAAGCGTGCAGCAGCGAAGGGCCGTGTGCCCAGTGACCCCGGCCGGCCGCGATGTTGATTTGCTGAGCGAGCCCTGAGAGGCGGGAGAGCATGGGTCCATCGGGCCGCATCACCATGGATATGCCCCAGCGTCCCCGCTTGGCATGGGGTGGTTCTTCGAGCTCTAGGTCTCCGGCGAGCAACGCTGCCCGGCCCTTTTCAAGGATCTCGTCGTGCCGGCTCATCCCGGGATAATGCCATGATCCGTGACCATGGTGGGGTGCTGCCTCTTGACCAAGTTGCCGAACGTCATAACGATGGCCTGGTGCCATCCCCCATCGAGCTCACGATCACCGCAAATCGGCAAGACCTAAAGAAAACGGCCTACTTCCTGAGCGGCAAGCAGCGCTCCTTGGCGCATGTCAAAGGGCTTGCCTGGGCAGGAGGCGTTTTCCTGGCGTTCTTTGCCGAGCAGTGGATTGTGCTCGGACTGTGCGCCCTGGTGATGTTGTCGAACTTCATCACCCCGTCAGTGCGCCTATGGCTGCACTTACGTGGCGTGCCTGAATGGGCTTATGCCCCAGTATCTTTCAGCCTTGACGACAGTGGCGTGTTTGTCATGACGCCTCAGCACGGCCGCCAGCTGAGCTGGCAAGCCGTCTCAAAAGTCACCCTCACCGACGATGACTGGATTTTCGCTGCCGCCGGGCAGCCACCTGTGGTGCTGCACCGGCGGCAACTATCCAAAGACGATGAAGCGGCGATCCGCGCCATGGCGGAGCACCATCAGCGCTGATCGGCCGCAACGTAGGCGCGCTGCGGGGCGCCTGTGTAGATCTGACGCGGGCGGCCGAGCTTGGTCTGTGGGTCAGTCATCATCTCGCGCCACTGGGCGATCCACCCCGGCAGGCGGCCGAGAGCGAACAGCACGGTGAACATCTTGGTCGGGAAGCCCATCGCCTTGTAGATGACGCCGGTGTAGAAGTCGACGTTCGGGTAGAGCTTGCGCGACACGAAGTAGTCGTCGGCCAGGGCGATCTCTTCCAGGCGCACCGCGATGTCGAGCAGTGGGTCCGGCTTGGCCAGCTTGTTGAGCACGTCCTGCGCGGCCTTCTTGATGATCGAAGCGCGCGGGTCGTAGTTCTTGTAAACGCGGTGCCCAAAGCCCATGAGGCGGACACCATCTTCCTTGTTCTTGACCTTGCGCACGAAGCCTTCGACGTCGCCACCGGTCTGATAGATCTCGGTGAGCATCTCCTGCACGCTCTGGTTGGCACCGCCGTGCAGCGGGCCAAACAGGGCATTTACGCCAGCCGATACGGAGGCGAACAGGTTGGCCTGGCTGGAGCCCACGAGCCGGACCGTCGAGGTCGAGCAGTTCTGCTCGTGGTCGGCGTGCAGGATGAACAGCAGGTCAAGAGCCTTGGCGTGGACCGGGTCGACTTCGTATTCCTCAGCCGGGACACCAAAAGTCATGCGCAGGAAGTCCTCGACGTAGCCGAGCTTGTTAGCCGGGTACATCAGGGGCTGGCCAATCGACTTCTTGTAGGCGTAGGACGCGATCGTCGGGACCTTGGCCATCAGCCGGATCGTGGACATCTCCACGTGATCACGGTCGAACGGGTCGAGGCTGTCCTGGTAGAACGTCGACAGGGCGCTAACCGCAGAGGACAGCACTGCCATCGGGTGCGCGTCGCGGGGGAATCCATCGAAGAAACGCCGCATCTCCTCGTGCAGGAGGGTGTGCATGCGCAGGCGCCCGGTGAACTCGGCCAGCTGGTCACTGGTGGGCAGCTCGCCATAGATAAGGAGGTAGGACACCTCAAGGAAGGACGAGTGCGCCGCCAGATCCTCGATCGGGTAGCCGCGGTAGCGCAGAATCCCGGCGTCGCCATCGATGAACGTGATCTTCGACTCGCAGGCCGCCGTGTTCATGAACCCCGGGTCCAACGCGACGTGACCGGTCTCTTTGAGCAGGCCGCCGATGTCAACCCCGGCCGGCTGCTCGGTTCCTTCCCTGACGGCCAGCGGTAGCTCGCCTTTGGGGTGCTTCAGCAGGAACTCGGACATGCTTCTCTCTCCGCCGATCTTCATACAGTCGTCGAGCCCCAGCGTACGGCGCGGCCACAATCAGGGGTGCGGCATCCCATAATTGCCGTGACTTACCCCACTTAGACGAGCCACCGCGCGGCAAGCCGGGCAGCTCCAGCTTCGCCGTCTCCCGCCAACACCAAGGGGGTACTCGGTAAGCGCTCCCCCAGGCGATGCCGAACAGCGTCACGGACCGGCGCGGAGTGCTTCAGCACACTGCCGGCCAGCACGACCGGCCCGTCGGTGTGCACTTCCAACACGGTATCGGTCAAGTGCGATGCCGCCTGCTCCACAATGGACAACGCGGCGGCGTCGCCCTCAAGCGCGGCTTGGGTAACGAGCGGGGCGAGCGAAGCGAGCTCCCGCGGCGGAGCCTCGTGCAGCGCGACGACGAATCCATCACGGTCATCGTGACCGACCGCCTCGATGACCAGCTCGATAAGGCGGGAGCGGGTGCCCCGGGCGATCGCCCGCGCGGTCGCGATCGCGGCACTGCGGCCGAGCCAGAACCCCGAACCCAGGTCGCCTAGAAGCCAGCCGAGCCCGTCGGAGACGTTAGTCATGGCGCCGTCGCTGATGCGGGCAGCCACCGCCCCAGTTCCCGCGATGAGCACCGAGCCAGTCGGCTCATCCGTCCCCGCGGCGAAAGCCACATTGACGTCTCCAACTGGATGGACCGGGCACGTGATCCCGAGTCCCATGAACGCGTTCGCGAACGCCGTGCTGACTTCATTGCTAGTGAACCGGCTCGTCCCGGCGATCCCCATGACCGCACAGCGAATTTTCTCAACGTCCACATTGGACACCGCCGCGATGACCGCCTTCGTCACCTGAGCGACCGCTTCACCAACCGGCACCATCACCGGATTGGCTCCGCCGCCCTGCCCAAAACCCCGCCGCTGCCCATCAACCGTCGTCACGACCGCCCGCGACGACGTGCCGCCCACGTCGAGCCCCAGCACCAGCGCGTCAGTCATCGCACCTCCCGTTCACCCGACCGCCCATCCCTGCCCCCACACCTTCTCAACGCCCGCAATCCCCCGCAATCCTTTCGCGTGCAATCCTTTCTCAGTCTTCCTTCCACTTCGCACCTTCCCCGCCCGCTTCGCGCCCTTCCCACCTTGCGCTTCCCGCCTCACGCCCTTCGGCCTCACGCGTCACCGCTTCGCGCCTATTCCGCCTTGCCGTTGCCCAATGCGCTGCCCCGCAAGCACTGTCATGCCCTGCCCGCCTTGCGCTTTCCGCCTTGCGCTTCCCGCCTCACGCCCTTCGGCCTCACGCGTCACGCCCTTCCCGTCCCGCGCCATGCCCGTCTCGCGCCATGCCCGTCTCGCACCATGCCCGGCTACCACCTCGCCCGCCTCGCGCCCTTTCCGCCTTACGCCCTTCGGTCTCACGCGTCACCGCTTCGCCTATTCCGCCTTGCCTTTGCCCAATGCGCTGCCCCGCAAGCACTGTCGTGCCCTGCCGCCCCGCGCCTTGCCCCGGCCCGGCAGCTTCCCGCGTGCCGCATGCGACCCACGCGTGCCACGCGGCGCGTTCGCCTTCGCCCACCGGCTCGCTTGACCTCGTGGCCGATGCCGGAGCCGCCTCCCGCGTGCCGCATCTGGCACCGTCGCTCCCGTTCATCGAGTCGGCCCCGAATCGCTTCTGACGCAGTGCATCCGTTCACGCACTAGTGCTTCCCCCTGCCGGTGTTCGTGGGTTATGTGTGTGAAAAGTGCGTATGCCTTCTGCCCGCATGCACGCGGGCTTACATCGGATGGCGATACCTATCTATCAATGCTGGTAGACCCCGACCTGAAACAGCTGCATCAGTGCGCGCGGGCAGAGCCGCAACGCCCCGGCTCTCACTGAACTGGGGTGCGGCAAAAGGCGGCAGGACCGCCTTTGCCCCTATTCACTGGTGCAGCTCTGTGGCCTGCGGCGACGACTAAGGCAACAGATCGGACGAACGCACCCCTGTGTGCGGGCAGAAACGTAGGAACAAAACGACTACCACCAGCCGGCCCGGAGAGCAACGAGGGAGGCGCCGCCGCACCTAGGTTGGGGGCCCAGATGCGGCGGCGGTTGAGCGGGATCTAGCAGCGGCCGAGGTCTTCCCACTGGGCGGTCCAGCCGGGCTCGGAACCTTGGGTCCACCAGCGGGCACGCCACTTGTGCACGCCATCACCTGACGGAGGGCCGCCGGGCACGCCGTTGGCGCTGCGCTGGTGCTTCACGATCGACCCGCCGAGGTAGACCGTGTTGACGTTCCACGATGCGACGCCAGCGCAACCGGGGCCACCCGTGTTCGACGGCGTCGGTGACGCGGTCGGGGATGAGGTTGGCGATGTCGTCGGGGAAACGGTTGGAGACGCTGTGGGCGAACCGGTCGGGCACGCGCCGCCACCGGACATGGTGTCGGTGTGCGTGACGCCGGAAGCCCGGAACCCGTTGACCCGCGAACTCGCGGCAGCGGGGGTCAGCACCTCGTTGACCGAGTGGTAGAAGTAGTCAACCTGCTGACGGTAAGTCGAGGTGCCGCCGGAGTGCGCGGCACTGTCGATAAACCACAGATTGAAGTTCACCGACATCGGTGTCTCGGGATAGTAGATACCGCTGTGGTCGGCGACGAGCTGACCGTCCACATAGTACTTAACGTGCCCCGCGCTCACCGTGAAAAGCAGGTCATGCCAGCCCGCGAACGACTGCCGCTGCTCGGTGTGCGTGTTGACCGCCTCCCAGGGATCGGGACGGTAGGTCTCCCACGTGGTCTGGTAGAAGATGTTCGACGGTTCACCCCACCCGCCGTTGGGCAGGTATTCGAAGTCGATTTCGCCGTAGTTCGGGTCCATCGGGGCGTTCAGCGGAGTGATGGTGAAGAACGTTTCTACCAAGTGGTCCCCGTCATTTCCTGTGACAGGGGCGTCGGTGAACTTGACGCGTGCGGCGTAAGTACCCTCAAAGAACCGAAGTTGGGAAGAGAGGAACTCAGCCTGGCTCGTTCCGCCGGCGGTGCCGTCGGTGGAAGCCTGCAGTTGCAACGACTTCGCGCCGTCCACGGTGGGGAACGAGATGTTGCTCGCCGGCCAGGAAGCCCCGGGAATGCCTGGGCCACCTGAATTCGTGCGCACCGACCAGCCGCGCTGGTTGATGAGCGAGTCACTCGGCCCGCTGTAGCTGAAGTCGTCGAACAGTTGCTGGCACACGGGAGGTGCGCCCGTGGCTGCCGTCGTCGTCGTGGTGATGATCGCGGCTGCCGTAGCCGTCATCGCCATCGCCGCGGAGGCCGCGAAAATGGCTCTACGCCTTCCTGAGTTTCTGAAGTGCATGATGGTTCTCCTTTCATTGCGGTGAGAGGAGGTGCTTTTGCCTTCAGCGCCAGCCATCTTGGTCATGGCCGATGCTGCCCCGTTCGCTTGCGTTATTTGACTGCGCCCGCGGTGAGGCCGGCGCGGATTTGCCGCTGGAAGAGGAGGTAGGCCACCAGGACGGGAAGGATCGCGATGGACAGCCCGGCGAACAGGCCGCTCCAGTCACTCTTGTATCCCTGGGAGATGGCAAGGGCCGCAAGCCCTTGGGTGAGCACGTAGCCGTCGGGGTCCGGGTTGAGCACGAGCGGTAGCAGGTACTGATTCCAGAGCCCGACGAAGTTGAAGATGGCCACGCTGACCATTCCCGGGCGTGCCATGGGCAGCATGACCCGGAAGAACACCCCCGTGTGCGAGGCACCATCGATGAAGGCTGCTTCGGCGACCGCTGACGGCAGCGATCTGAAGAAGCCGTGCAGGAAGAACACCGTGAACGGCAAGGCATAGGCGGCGTAAACGAGGATCAGCCCGTGATAGGTGCCGAGCATGCCGAGCTGGTTCACGACGAAGAACAACGGAACCAAAGCGAGGAAGACGGGAAAGAGCATGCCCGCCACGAGCGTGTAGTAGATCGCCCTGTTTCCCGGAAAGGTATACCGGGCAAGGCAGTAGGCCACGAGCGCACCCAGGAGCATTGTCAGGACAAGCGCTCCGCCGACGATTATCACCGTGTTGAGCAGATACTTGCCCATGGAGGCTTGTTCCCAAGCTCTGCCCCAGTTTTCCACGCGGACCGCCGACGGCAGCGCCCACGGGCTGTCGAAGATCTCCGAATCCGTCTTGAACGAGGACATGAACGCCCACAGGAGCGGCGTCGTCACGACGAACGCCCAGAGCGTCAGCACCAGGTGCTTCATCTTCATGCCAGTTCCACCTGATCCCGTTTGGTCGCCTTGAGGAACAGGGCCGCGATTGACAACGTGAGGAAGAAGATCGTCACACCCATCGCACAGGCGTACCCAAACTTCCCGTAGGTGAAGGCGTTGCGCCACAAGCCAAGTCCCATGACTTCTGTGCTGCCGTCAGGTCCGCCAGGACCCACCGTCATGATTTGCACGAGAGCGAAGCCATCCAGCGCGGCGATTCCTAAGTAGACAAACGCCACTTGCACGCTGTCCCAGATCAGTGGAACGGTTATCCGCCAGAAGATGCGCGCAGGTGAAGCGCCGTCGATGAGCGCGGCTTCCATGATGTCGCCGGGAATCGACTCCATCGCGGCGGTGAACAAGACCACGTAGAAACCGACCGCCGACCACACCATCACCACCATCACCGCGATGAGGGCGAAGTTGGGCTCGGCGAGCCACGACTTCGCCCACGATCCCAGGCCGATGCCGCGCAACAGTCCGTTCAGGAGACCACTGTTGGGGGTGTAGATGAATTGCCACAGCACCGCGATGATGGCGACACTGAGCAACTGCGGGAAGAAGTAGACGACGCGGTACACCTTCGTGCGCTGTGTCGCCGCGGATAGGAACAGCGCGATCGCGATAGTGCCCAGCGGCACGGCAACCAGCATCAACCCGTTGTGGCGCAAAGCGGCTAGGAACAGCGGATCGCTGAAGAGCTTGGTGAAGTTCTCCGTGCCGGTGAATTTCGCTCCGCTGCTAAGCCCGTTCCAATCCGTGAAGGCCAGATAGAACGCCTGAACATATGGCCACAGAACGAAGACGCCATAGAGCAAGAGTGGCAGAGCCATCGCCCCTGCGAGAAAACGGTACTTGCCGTGCCGCATGGCCAATGTCCTCTAGCGCCTGTGCTTCTTCACGGAGCTGTCCTTGGCCACGTCGTCGGCGGCCTTCTGCACGCGCTCGGCCCACTGCGCGGGGTTGATCCGCTTGGTGAGCAGTTCGCCACTGGCGTCGTCGAGCGCCTTGGACAGCGGTGCGTACCACGTGCGGAACCGGAAGCCGAAGATGTTGGCACCGGCCGCTTTCTGAGCCTCGCCCACTGAGCCGAGACCTGACGTGAGCGTTAGCCCCTCGGTCGCCCCGTTGACCACCGGCAGCGCCTTCGCGCTTTCCACGAAGCTCTTGGAGACCTGCTTCGAAAACAGCATGCGGAGAAACTCAAGGCCGCCTTGGGGATTCTTCGCCTTCGCTGGCACGAGGAAAGACTCCGAGCTAGCCGCCATGACCGCCCCGTTGGGCAGTTTGTCACTGGCAGTCAGTGCTGGAACAGTTCCCATGACCATGTCGAACCCGGCTGGCGTGACCGCCTGCTGCTCACCTTCGAGCCACGATCCACACGGGATGAACGCGGCTTGGCCTTTGCACCAAGCGTTCTGCGCCTCGGTGTGCGACAGCGCTTCCGAGCCCGGCATGATGTAACCCTTGACGGCCAGTTGGTAGATAGCCTCGGCAGCGGCGATCATCGCCGGGCTCTTCCACGCGTTGGCCTCAAGGTTGTCGATCGCCTTGACGAGCTCGAAACCACCGGCCTTGGCGGCCATCGAGATCAGCGGGTCGTTGATGTATTCCGGGTACTTGCCCTGCCACGTCCACGGGGCGATGCCTTTGCCCTTGATCTGTTCGCACAGGGCGAGCATGTCGGCCCAGGTCTTCGGGTAGGTCCAGCCGTTCTTAGCGAACAGGGACTTGGAATACCAGATGCCCCACAGGACGGAGGAATAGTTCAGGATCAGGGCTTTGCCATCGAACGTGCCCTCCTCGATGACGCCCGGCATCAAGGTGTCGCGCACCTTCTTGGCCGGGTCGTCGTAACTCGGGGCGTCGAGCAGTTCCTTCAGATCAGTGAGCTTGCCAGAGGCGACCAGGGTCGCGAGGTCGAGGCGGCCCGCGCCGCTGTTGTCGACCACGTCAGGTGGGCTGTCCGCCACGAACCGGGGCTGCAGCACCTCGCCGACGCGCTGAATGCCTTTGTGGTCAACGGCGGCTTTCGGGAACTTCTGCTTGTAGAGGCTTCCGGCCTTGAGGGCGTAATCATCGCCGTAGCCGCCTTTGAAGATCACGACTTCTAGGGCGGACTCAGCTGGTACCCCCAACGGGTTTTCAGGGGTTTTATTGCCTTTGCTGGCGTTGTCATTGTCAGTGCCGCTCGTTGCGCAACCAGCGAGAGTCGCAGCGGCGGCGCCGGCTAACAAGACCCTTCGAGTAGGGTTCATGAGGGGCTGCCTTTCGAACTTTAAGAGGTGAGGGAGTCAGCTCATGCGGTACGCCGGATGCGACCGGCGTACCGCGCTTCTAGTTCCAGGTTGTGCTCATGCCCGCCGGGGATGTTGGCGGACAAGTAAATGGGCGGCGTCTGGCCCGCTGCTTCGAGCTTGGTCGCGACCTCGGTGACGACAAGTTGCGCCAGCACTGCCGCCGTGACGGAGGAAACCGCACCCGTGCGGTTCGGCAGGATGACGTCGCCAAAGGGCGCCCCGTTGTCCAGCACCACATCGGCGATCTCGGATAGGCGCTTTCCGCTGGCGTGCCGGGGAACAGACTGCTGCGAGTGTTCGAGCGAAGTGACGGCGATGAGCCCGTGGCCGCGTTCCTTGACGTGCAAAGCCAACTCAACGATCACACCGTTGATGCCCGAGTTGGAGGCGATGACGAAAACGTCGTCTTTGCTGATGGGTGCCAACTCGTAAAGCTTGGCCGCCACGCCTTCGCGGCGTTCCAGGAGCGGATCCTCCAAGGTGGAAAACGATTCGCCGCCGTAGAAAACGAGGTCCCGCAAGGCGATCCGGTTCGTGGCGATCAGCCCGCCGGCCCGCCCGGCGATCTCCATCGCGAGCGCCTCGGAGTGCCCTGAGCCGAACGCTTGCACGACACCGCCGTTGGTGAGGCACTCGGTGATCAGCGTGGCTGCCCGGTCGATGTTGCCGGCCTGGCTTTCGCCAACCTTCCGGACGAGTTCGGTGATCTGCTCCAGATAGGTCATCGTGACTTCCTCTTGGCCCGGTGCGAAGTGGGTTCATCATGCAAGCGATGGGCTTGAACAGCCCGTGCCGTGACTTCAAAGGCTTCTGTGGTGCGTTCGTAGGTCAGCTGGGCTACAGCGACGTAAATCAGGTCCAGCGCCACGAGCTGACTGTGCAATGCGGACAGTGCCGCGAGCCGGAAGGTCGTCTCGTGCACAGCCGTCGTGAGCACCACATCAGCGGCCTCGGCCAATGGTGACTTCTCAAACGAAGTCACCGCCACCGTCAGCGCACCCTGATCGGCCGCTTCGGCAAGCACTTCAATGACCTCGCGCGTGCGCCCACTGTGCGACAGTCCAATCGCGACATCACCCGGGCCGAGAAGTGCGGCGTTGGTGAGTGCCTTGTGCGCGTCTTCGCGATGCCAGCAGGGCACCCGGATGCGCTCCAAGCGGAAAGCCATCTCGCGAGCCGCCGTCCCACTGCTGCCCAGGCCGAACAGTTCCACGCGTTTCGCGACGGCTATCGCCTCCGCGACCCGCTTGACGTTTTCGACATCGAGACGGGCGGCCGTTTCCTGGATCGCACGAACGTCAGCGCTCGCGATGACACCCAAGACTGTGTCCAGTGGATCGCCCGGCTCAATCTCACGGTCGATATCGGTCTCCCAGCGCGCCTGCGCCGCCCGTCCACTTTCCGTCGCGATCGCCACGCGCAGCGCCGCGTAACCACGGAACCCCAGCACCCGGCAGAACCGCGTCACGGTCGCCGTCGAGGTCCCGGCCCGCTCCGCCAGGTCCACAATGGACGCCTGCGCCGCCTCACCCGGGTCATCGAGAATCTGCTCCGCGACCCGCTGAAGGGCGTCGGGCAGCGTCGAGAACTCCATGCGGATCCGGCCGATCACACCCTGCTGCACGAGAATTCCTTTCACCACTTCCTAGTGATGAAGAAAATTACGACTGCGGGCCGCCAATGTCAACGAATCGCGTCAATAATTTTGACGCCCCTGGTCACAGCCCTCCTCGACTGCTTGATCATCGGCTGGTAGTGGGCACGCCGGCCCAAGAAGACATCTACGGCCGCGACCGCCATCAATATGATGGCGAGGCGCAGGAGGACCGCCTCCTGAATACCGAGCCTGCTGTACTCCCCCGCCGTATGCATGACGGTCACTGCCGCACTACCCATACTGGCGGCGGCCACGGCACCAGCCACGATGATCTCGCTCCTGCGCATCCGCAGGCGCCAAGCCGCCGCTACGGCTATGGCCATCGCCGCCAAGAGGACGGGCAACACGGCTTTGCGGGGCTGGAAGATGAGCCGTTCCAAGGCCTCCGGTATGACATGCACCGGCTTGGCATACGTGGCGCCGTAGCCCGGCCCCGACATCATCTCCGCGGCGGAACGGGCGAACGCCTTCACGAACAGGCCGGGGTGGGTTAGGGCTATGCGATAGCCAGCGGTGGTCATGTTCTCACGGGCCCAGGCCTGAAGCTCGGGACAGGCTTGATACTCCTGGCTAAAGCGCTCAATCGCCCAGTCTGGCCCGCTCGCGACTCGCTCCGCCCCAGGGCACACGGGCATACCAAGCTGCTTTTCGTAAGCTTCTTTCATCTCCCGGTACGGCAGGATTTCCAGACGTAGCCGGTAAAGAAACGTCTCTTCGGTTTGCGGGAGTCCTGTTGCCGCCCAAGCCCGGTAGGTGTCGCTGACCGCAGGCGCGATCGCCAGGCTCCAGCAAACGCCCGCCACTATCAGTGCCGCGGGCAGCCAGCCGCGGCGTCCCATCACGGCGCAGACGGCAGCGAGACCTAGCGCGAACACAGCGATGTCCAGCCGGGTGGAAACCCAGCAGACGGTGATGCCCGCAGCGAGCCAGAGAGCGAGGGAACTCTTTGCTGTCAAGGCGTGAATGACAAGAGCCACGGCAAGCACGCCGAGACTCAGCGAGAGGGATTCGGAGAGCAGCGCGAAATCCCAGCTGGTCACTGGGCTGACCAGGCCCAGGAGGAGAACCGCTAGTGCGGCTGAGATTTTGGCGATGTCGTGCCGGAAGGCGTGCCACAGAACGGTTGCCAGCACACCCCACGCGAGCGTGCCCAACGTCCACTGAGCACAAACCCTCGCCCAGTCGCTGCCTGCCAAGGCATAAAGGGCGGGCACGCCCCACGTTCGCGGAGCGTGCCCGATCAGCGAGACCTTTGCCGTGTATGAACTGGTGTCATACGCCGTGAACGGCGTCGCGTGCGCGAGCACGTAGGCGCGTCCGGCCAGGAACCCGGCAAGGAGAATCCCGAAAGTTCGTTTCACCGTCCCGCCATCGACTCCGCTGCTGTCTCCACCGGCTTGCGTGGCACGATCGGTGCCGCGCGGCCCGTCCCGAGGTCGCCCTTGGAGCGAGTCGTCTCCTCGTGATATTCCTCTTCGACGTTGACCGCCCAGACATCGTGCGTGGCACGGTCAAGGATGTTCTCAACGGTCAGCATCGCGGTGTACATCGAGTGGTCAGCGTTGTTGTAGCGGTGCATACCGTTACGCCCCACCGGGTGGACGTTGGGAACCGCTTCCGCGAGCCAGTGCCGGATGGTCTCGACGTGACCCTGGTAGTCCTCGTCGTAGACCGGATATGCCTTGGGCTGACGCACCACGTAACCATCCTCAATGGCCCCCGGCGTGACCAGACCCAGCTGCTCCAGCTCCCGCTTGGCGAGCGTGATGAGGTCTTCGTCGGTGCTCTCCCACATCTCGTCGCCTTCGCTGACGAAATACTCCAGGCCGAGGCAGGTGCGGCCATCCTTGACCAGATATGGCGACCAGGAGCCGAAGTTCTGAATCCGGCCCACCTTCACGTCTGGTGTGTGGATGTAAATCCAGTTGTCCGGGAAACTGAACTTCTCGGGAACCACGAGTGCGACCGTGAGAAAGTCTCGGTACCGCAGGCCATCCGCGGCCGCCTGCACGTTTTGCGGCGCCGGTGGGTCCATCGCCTTCACCAGTGCCGAGATCGGCATGCTGGAGATGACGTGGTCCGCTTCGAGTTCACGACGCCCGCCGACGCCGTCGAGAGTCACCGCCGTAACACCGGTTTCGTCACGGTGCACCGTTTCGATCCATGTCTTCATGGTGACTTCGCCGCCAAATTCCGTCACCAGTTCGGCACAGCGTTCCCACATCATGCCCGGGCCAAATTTTGGATACTTGAACTCTTCGATCAGGCTGGTGATGTCTTTGCTGTTGTGCTTCGGCTTAATGGCGTTGACGATCGCCTTCCACAGCGAGAGATTCTTGATGCGCTGCGCCGCCCAGTCAGCCTGGATCGACGTGGCCGGAATACCCCACACCTTCTCGGTGTAAGTCTTGAAGAAGATGGAATATAGCCGCTTGCCAAACCTGGCCGACACCCAGCCTTCGAAATTCGTCTGGTCCTTGGGCGGGCTGATCTGTGCCCACGTATACGACCCAACGCACTTAACCGCTTCAAGCACCCCAAGGCCTTTGAGCGCGTTCATCGCCTTGAGCGGATAGTCGAAAAGCTGTCCCCGGTAATAGATCCGGCTCATGCGTGGACGCAGCAGAAAGTCCTCTTCGGAGAGAATCTCATGCCAGAATTCGTCGACGGCCTTCACTTTGGTGAAGAACCGGTGCCCGCCAATATCGAAGCGCCAGCCGTCTCGCTGAGCGGTCCGGCTAATGCCGCCCACCATGTCGTCGGCCTCGAAAACCTCAACGGGCACTCCCCTGCGGGCTAGTTCATAAGCCGCGGTTAGTCCGGCCGGCCCGGCACCGATCACGACAATTCGATCTTGGTTCTGATCCACTTGAAAACCCCCGCGAGCCGAAGCCCGGAAAAATAGACTGATTTGCCATGAATCTAAACCGGACTTATAGTGCGAAAGTTACTGAAGAACCGGAGGTCGCATGAGATCTTGCCGTCCGGTGCTCGTATGGTTCCTGGCTTTCACGGCCTACTTCCTGCTCGGCGCCGCCTGGGCGTTCGCCATACCTGTCAACGGCCACACCGACGAACGTGCGCACATCATTCGCGCCTACGCGGTTGCCGACGGACAGGTGCTCGGTCCACAAACCACTTCGTGGAACGGCTTTTCAGGATCAGAATTTTGGGTACCAGGCAATCTGCTCCCGCCCAACGACGAATGCCTATACGTCCCGCAACGCCAATCCGCGGCGTGTCTTCAGCCACGCGGCGATGACGCGACACCCGTTCTGGCGTCCACCTGGACCGGTCGCTACAGCCCCGTTTACTACGCGGTGGCCGGCCTGCCACTTCGGTTGATGCCAGGCGAAACCGGCCTGACAGGCGCGCGTCTCGTGACCGCGCTCATGAGCGCCGCCCTCCTCGCCACCGCCCTAACACTTGCCTACACTCGCCGCTGGCACGCCGTCGTTTTGGCCGTCGCGCTAGGGGCCACGCCGACTGTTGTTGGCCTATCTGGCGCGGTTAATCCCAACGCCCTGGAAGCTGCGGCCGCGGTGTTGCTGTGGGTGTGCCTGCTCGTGCTGTCGCAAGAACGGGTTTCTCGCTGGCCCATGGTCCTTGGCGCCGCCGCGGGAGCGGTTCTCCTGACGACCAGGACGCTGGGGCCGTTGTGGTTCGCGATCGCCATCATTTCCGCCGTCGCCCTGGCGCGGGCTTCGCGCGAGACCCTAGCCCCGAAACTCGCCGCGTCACGGACCATGCTGGCCGCCTGGGCCTGTGCCCTCAGCGGCGCCCTTGCCTGGAACTGGCTATCCGGTGCCGCGTCCCAACAAGCGAGGGAGACCTTCCAGGGATCACTCGCCTTCGCTTTGCAGACAATCGCTGACCGGCGGCTGACCGAGTGGGCCTCGCAGATCGTGGGCGTGTTTGGTTACACCGAAACGTATCCGTCGGCGATCCTCATAGTCCTGTGGCTCAGCATCTCAGCCGTCTTCGCCGCACGTGGTTATCAGCAATCCACGACACCGGTCAGGTTGCTGATCGTCTTGCTCTTCGCCGGCATCCCGGTGGGGCTTGCCGCACTCGAGCTGGCCTTCATGTCCGCTATCGGTTTTGGCCAAAACGGCCGCTACTTCCTGCCGGTGTGGGCGGGAGCGCTGCTGGTGGCGGGATTCGCGGCACGCCGCGCACCGCTCAAACGCGGCTACGCTGTGGTGCTCCTCAGTCTCCTGGGCATCACGCTCGTCTGGTCTCTGGCCCAGGTGATGACGCGTTTCCAGCGTGGTCCCACTTGGGTTATCAGCCCACTAGAAGGTGACTGGCTTCCCACATTAGGTCCTATCACGCCACTTCTGTTGGCCTGCCTCGGCGCCTCGATGCTTCCCGCTCTTTACCTGATTGGAAATCCGAAATGAAGTACCTAGTCACGGGCGGCGCCGGCTTTTTTGGCGGCATCCTCATCCCGCACCTTTTAGCCACTGGCGCGCGTGTCGTGAGCATTGACCGGCAGCCCCACTGGTTCGAGCATCCGGCGCTCACGACGGTGCAGGGTGACATTCGCGACTCGGCGACAGTCGAGCAGATCTTCGCTGCGGGCGACATCACCGGGGTCGTTCACGCCGCCGCGGTTCTCGCGCATGGCAAACGCGACCCCGACCTTTGGTCAAGCAACGTTGAGGGCACTCGCCGGGTCGCCGCGTCGGCCGCGGCCCATGGCGTCCGGCGGTTCGTCTTCATCTCCTCAAACTGCTTGTGGGCGCACAACTTTGGGCGGCCTGTCTCCGAGCTCGACGAGCCCAGTCCGATCGAGTTATACGGAAAGTCGAAGCACGAAGGGGAAAAGCTGCTCGTTCAGGAGTTTGGCTCAAGCCTCGACGTCACAATGATCCGCACACCCACCATCATCGATGAGGGTCGGCTCGGTCTGCTCGCCATCTTGTTCGACTTCATCAATGACGGCAATACCGTGTGGACAGTCGGCGGTGGCGCCAATCGCTATCAGTTTGTCTATGCCCAAGACCTTGCTGAGGCGTGCCTCCTGAGCCTTCGGTCTGACAGCATCGGCATCTTCAACGTGGGCTCTGACGACGTGCCAACGCTCGGAGACGCCTACCGTTACGTCATCGCCGCGGCTGGCAGCCGCAGCAAGGTGAAGTCGCTGCCCAAAGGTCCCGCGATCACCATGATGAAACTGGCTAGTGCGCTAAAGGTCTCTCCCCTCGGGCCCTATCACTACCGCATGATCGCGGAGGACTTCGTCTTCGATACCACGAAGATCAAAGCTGAGCTTTCGTGGAAGCCAAGTCTCACCAACGGCGAGATGCTTTGGCGCGCCTACATGCACTACGTGTCCAACTTGGACGAGATCCGTTCCCGGACCGACGTTTCCGCGCACCGTCAGGCCACGCACATGGGCCCAGCGATTCGCCTGTTGAAGTGGCTGTCGTAGTTAGCGTCAGGGTTTGAAAGGAAGACGAGTGTCATTCAGCGATCCCCGCCGGGCGGCGAAGAGGATGTTCTGGATTCTGTTCGCCGGGTTCTTCGGCATGTGCGCCGCCTGGGCGGTCGCTATGCCCGTCGCAGGCACGACAGACGAGGCACAGCACATCGTGCGTGCCTACGGTGTCGTGAGCGGACAGATCTACGGTGAGGTCAACGAGACCTGGTACATGCGGCAAGGGGCTGATTTCATCGTGCCCAGAAGCCTTGCGCTAACTCAGGCGACGGACTGCATGTATCACACCGAGCCGGGTTCTCTCAAAGAGCAACGACGTGGCGCGTCGTGCTTCACACTGACTCGTGACACCAGCCCGGAACTCGCCGGTTCCTGGGTGGGGCGCTATCACCCGGCTTACTACGCCGCCGTTGGCTGGCCACTGCTGCTGAAGCCGACGTATGCGGGCATCATCGCCTCGCGCCTGCTGTCAGCCCTGTTTTCCGCCGTCCTGCTCGCACTAGCCGCGTCGTTGGCGATCCGTTTGCGCCGGCCTCTTCTGCTCACTGGCATTCTCCTTGGCGTGACGCCAGTCGCCATCAGCATCATGGGCGCGGTCAATCCGAATGGGCTCGAAATCGCGGCCGGGATTCTACTTTGGACAGCAGGCTTGGCAATCACACAAGCCAGCGACGACTTAACGGCAGCCGAGTGGCGCAGGCTGGTCTGGATATTCGCCATGGCCGCCTGTGTCATGGTGTCCGTCCGGCAAACCGGGCCCGTTATCTTTGGCGCGATCGTGGTCATCTTGGCGTTGGCCGCTCCTCGCGAGATGCGCACGAAGCTCATTCGCGACCGGGGGATTCGCGTCGCGGGCGGGATCGTCGCGGCGGTGTCACTCATCGCTGTCGCCTGGGTCATCACCGCCCACGCCTACACGATGAGTGGCATGACGCCGATGACGCCGACCGAACCGAGCAACATGGTGCTAGGGCTCATCAAGTACCGGCTGGACAGCTGGCTGACCACCACGGTCGGGATGTTCGGCTATAGCGAGACTTTCGCTCCGCCTGCCCTCATCATCGCCTGGGGCATAGCCATCTCGGCCATCATGCTTCCTTCTCTTCTGTCGGCGGCGAGGCGTGAGATCGCTGTCATGGCCGCTATCTTCGCGGCGACCGCGGGCCTGCTTGCGGCACTCGATTTCCGTTACTACACGGTGATTGGCTGGAGCCAAACGGGACGCTACTTCCTGGCCCTCGGGGCCGGCCTCATGATTTACAGCACCTTCGTGCACCGCGGGTTCGGTGCGGCCGCCAACAAGAGACTCGTCCTTATGGCTGGTTCGATCGTCTTCGTGTGCCAGCTGTTTTCGCTAGCCATGGTGATGTCCCGGTTCCAGCGTGGCCCCGTTGGTGGCATCAACCCGTTCCGCGGAGACTGGTTCCCGATGTTCGGTCCCGTCGTGCCCATCGTGCTGCTCACCGCTGGCGTCATCACCATGCTCTACCTTGCTTACCGGTACGCGGCTGCCCCGTGGCATAAGGACACACAAGCGCCGTTGCCGCCCGTGGAGATGCGGCGGGAGCCGGTTCCCGTCTGACCCGTGTTGGCGGTTGATGACTTGGCATTCTGATCGCCGGTTCGTCCACAAAGGACGGTTGGTCTGGCCCACGTTAGTGGAGCGGCGACGGCAAGGCACACGAGATCGCTATGCCGGAAGGCGAGATTGAGGGTGGGCGGCGTCACTTGCCCGACCTGGGCTACCACTCCGGGGCCAAGCTCATCATCGCGTGCGGCCGTCATCAAGTTTTAGGTAGGGCTGTCCCTACCCCACATTGACGGGGCGGCTGGATCGAATCCAGCCGCCCCGTTGCGTAGTTTCATGGTCATGAAACCAATCCTGCACCGCCTGGGCGCCGACACTCGTTACGTGCTGGCGGGCTTCCCAGCGGCGGTGATCGGGTTTTGCCTGGTCATTCCAGGTATCGCCCTGAGCGCCGGGCTTCTCATTACCGGCCTGGGGCTGATCATCATGGCGGGCACGGTGCTGGTCGCCCGGGGTTTCGCCGAGCTGGAGCGCCGGCAGCTGCCTGAAGTGCTGGACCGCCCGGTGCCACGAGCGCACTACAAAACCGCACCCGTTACCGCCAAGGGCTACCGCAAGCTCATCAATCCCCTGGGCAGCGGGCAGTCGTGGCTTGATCTGCTGCACGCGATCGTCATTTTCCCGTTCGCCATCGCGACTTTCGTCGTTGTGGTGACCTGGTGGTGTGTGGCGATCGCTGGTGTCCTCTACCCCCTCTATGGCTGGATCCTCTACCGGATCCCGGACAACGACGGTCTTCCTGAGCTGCTTGGCTTCTCGAACACGTTGCTGGTTCAGGTGGTGTTCTACACCGTGATCGGGGTCGTGTTCGCCTTGACCCTGCCGGCCATCGTCCGGGGCGCCGCGCTGATCCGGGCTGGCATCTCCAGCGTGCTCCTCGCGAGCTTGCCTGAGATGCAAGGGCGCCTTGACGCGGCGGTGTCAGCGGAAGCGACAGCACTGCGCAAAATCGAGCGCGACATCCACGACGGCCCGCAGCAACGGCTCGTCCGGCTGGCGATGGAACTGGGCCGCGCGAAACGCCAGCTGGCAAAGGATCCCGAGGCGGCAGCGTCCACTTTGGACCAGGCCATCATGCAAACCCGCGAGACACTAAACGAACTCCGGACCCTTTCGCGGGGAATCGCGCCGCCGGTGCTCACCGACCGCGGCCTGGCGCCGGCTTTGGCCGCCCTCGCCGAGCGTTCGTGGGTACGCGTAGAGCTCGACGTCCAAGCGGAAGGGCGCTTTTCACCCGCCGTCGAGAACGCCATCTACTTCACGGCGGCCGAAACCCTGGCCAACATCGCCAAGCACAGCCAGGCCACGGTCGCCACACTGGTTTTGCACCGGGTTGACGACCGGCTGATCCTGACGATAGGTGATGATGGCGTTGGTGGCGCACACGTCGCCAAGGGACACGGTCTGGCTGGCCTGGCGGACCGTCTGCGGGCCGTCAACGGCGAACTAGCCGTGCACTCCCCGGCCGGTGGGCCAACGGTGATCGGAGCGGAAGTGCCATGCGAGTAGTCGTCGCCGACGATGCCGTCCTCATCCGGGAAGGCTTGATCCGGCTGCTCGAAGAGTTCGGCTGCACGGTCGTGGAGGCCGTGGGCGATGGTGACAGCCTGATCAGGGCCGTCGTCAAGCACCGTCCCGACGTCTCCATTGTGGACGTCCGGATGCCGCCCAGCTTCACCGATGAAGGACTGCGTGCCGCGGTGGCCGCCCGGGCACAGGTCCCGGGATCGCCCGTGCTGATCCTGTCCCAGTACGTCGAGGTGTCCTACGCCGACGACTTGCTCGCTGACGCTCGCGGCGCCGTCGGCTATCTGCTCAAGGACCGTGTCATCGACGTGGACGAGTTCTTCGCCGCCCTGCGTTCCGTGGCCGGTGGCGGCACCGTCTTCGACCCTCAGGTGGTGTCACAACTGATGATCCGCAGACGGCGTGACGATCCACTCGCCTCCCTCACTCCACGCGAACGCGAAGTGCTGGCGCTCATGGCTTCGGGAAAATCGAACACCGCCATCGGCCGTGACCTCGTCATCAGCGATGGCGCCGTGGAGAAACACATTCGCAGCATCTTTGCCAAGCTTGGTCTCCACGCCGAAGACAGCGACCAGCACCGTCGCGTGCGTGCTGTGCTCACTTACCTACGCGCCTGACCAGCACTCCGACCAGCAAACACACGAAAGCTGCGCCAAGGCTGGTAAGCACGGTCAATGCCTCATGCCTACTCACTCGCGTCATTCTATCGTACACACGTTCTAACGCGTCGGCTTTAGCAGGCCAATCCTGAGGAAAAGCAGCGGCGCTCCGAGCTGAACCCACAGCGTCAGCAGGGCGTAGCGCACGTAACGCAAGATGCTGGGGATCAGCGTTTCGCCTTCCGGGAACACCTGCTTCAAGCCGTAGTAGATGATGCCGATGCCAATGCCGCCGACGAGCCAGCGCACTACCTTCATCCAAAGTGGGCCGGCGATGTCGAACCAGCCGAGCCGCCACATCACCGAGCCGCCGGCGAGCAGACCGAACAGTGAGCCAGAAATGCCCACGAGCGAGTCAATGCTGTCTGGCTTGACCTCGCTGAGGTGCGCCCACGCCTGCGGTGCGGTCCAGCCGGAGTACACCATCTCCAGAAACACCGTGATACCAAGCATTCCGGCACTGATCACGGCCGCGAGCAAGAGCTGCGAGCTCAAGCGCTGACGCTGCCACCACGCGGTCAGCCTGTCTTCGAACCGCAGGAACAGCAAGAGGAACACGAGCCCGATGAGCAGACCGGCCACGACGTCGGAGATGAAGTGCACGCCGAGGTAAAGCCGGGAGAACGACACCAAAATCGCGAAGATCCCGGCCGCCCACCACGCGGCTTTGCTGCGCAGGCCCGACACCAAGACGCCCCACACGCCGACGGAAACCTGCGCGTGTCCAGAGGGCATGCCGAAACTTGCTTCCGTGGAAAGGACTTTGACCTCAGAGCCGATCCAATATGGACGAGGCGCGTGCACCACCAGTTTCGCGATCGCGTTGATGCCCCCGCTCAGCATGAGCGCGATGCCGACGCGGACGCCAAGCCGGGGGTTCACACACCAGTAAAGGATCGGCAGCAATAGGAGGAAGAACTCTTCCCGCGCGAAGAACGACAAGAACTCCATCACCGGCTCAAGCCACGCCGGCAACCGCTGAATGAGGACAATCAGCTCGATTTCCGCCAGCCACAGGGGTGTCATGGCTGACAGCTAATCAGAAGCAGGCTCACGTTAGAAGAGGGCGGCCCCCAAGGCGATTCCGGCCGGAACGATCTGCAGCGCTGCCCCACGCCACAACCTCGGTTGCGAGATGAGCAGCACCAAACCCGCGCCCACGATGCAGGCACAGCTGAACAGGGCGATGGCTTTGCCCGTGGCGCCGCCCGCGATCACGCCGCCAATCGCTCCTAAAGCGAGGAACAGGTTGTAGAAGCCCTGATTGAAGGCGAACGTCTTCACCTCGGGCGTGACCGGGGCGTTGCCCACGAAGCCGCGCGACACCTTGGGATTGCTGAACAGGAGACTCTCCATGGCGAAGATGCCGAGGTGAATCACGCCAGCGAGCACGGCGAAGATCTGCGTCACGGTATTCATGGCATCAGTATGAGGTCACAGGCGCCTGACAGGGCATTCATAGACTCCGGGTCCATGCTGAATCCATGAGCCTCGACCTGCACGATCACGACCGCGGCCTGGAGTTTGACCTCTCGACGCTGGGCCGCCGGAGCCTGCTTGGTGCGGCAGGCGCAGCTGGACTGGTGGCGCTGGCGGCATGCGGCAGCGGTGAATCCCCCTCCTCTGCGCCGAGCAGCGCTGGCGCCACCACTTCTGCCTCGGGAACCCCTGCTGCCACGGCCGAATGCGCCACGACCGAGATCCCACAAGAGACCGCCGGGCCGTACCCGGGCGACGGCTCCAACGGGCCAAACGTGCTGACCCAGAGCGGCATTGTGCGCCGCGACATCCGGCCGAGCTTCGGCACGGCGACGGCGGTCGCTGCCGGGGTTCCGCTCACGGTAGCGCTGAAGATCCTCGACCTGACCAAAGGCTGCAGCGCCTACTCAGGCGCGGCGGTCTACCTTTGGCACTGCGACCGCGACGGCAACTATTCGATGTACTCCCAAGCGACCGTCAACGAGAACTACCTGCGCGGGGTGCAGGAGGCCGATGCCAGCGGCAACGTCACCTTCACCAGCATCTTCCCGGCCGCCTATACCGGGCGCTGGCCGCACATCCACTTCGAGGTCTACCCGAGCCTTTCCAGCGCCACGAGTGCCTCGAACAAAATCTCAACGTCGCAACTCGCCTTCCCCGAAGACGTCTGCAACACCGTCTATGCCACGTCTGGCTATCAGCGCAGCATCAGCAACATGTCGCGTACGACACTGCAAAACGACAACGTCTTCCGCGACGGGGTCACCGAGCAGATGGCCGCCGTCAGCGGAAGCGTGTCGAGTGGCTATGTGGCTACGCTGACCGTTGCGGTCTAAAGAAGACGGTGAAAGTGGCTGGTGCGGCGTGCAATTCGTATTGCGGGAGCACGCCTGGCCCACACGACGCACTGCCCAGGCCGTGATGCGCGACGTCGATGTTGACCCAAACGTGCTCACCGGCCTTCAGGTCACTGGTGTGCTTGGCGGCGTCGAGGTCTTCTGACGTCCAGCGGCGGGCCGTGAAGTAGAACGGCTCAGGGCTCTCGATCCGGATCCCGTTGCCGTCATCGTCGCGCAGCACGGCCCAGCGAACGTCTTTGCGGGCACCGTTTTCTTGCGGCAGCACATAGGGCGTTTGCATCGCGTCGATGCTCATCTGGTACCGGCCGATGCGTGAAGCTTGGCACGAGTCGGGATAGGCCTCGCCTGGGCCGCCACCGAACCATTCGGCTTCGCTGATGCCGCCTTCGAGCGCGAACCGCAAACCCAAACGTGGCAAGGGAACCGGCCACGTGCCGTCGGGCTCGACGCTGACGTCCAGCCGGGACGTTCCGTCGGCGAGCGCGGTCCACGTGTAGGTGGCGAACAGTCCAAACGCGACGCCCGCGGCGCCGACCCGAGTCTTGGTGACACCGTTTTCCGACGAGAGGACCCGGTGCTTCATCCGGTGCAAACCATGCTGACGCCAGGTGTCGGCCAGACGCTTGCCCCAGATCTCGTTGTCGATGGGCGCACGCCAGACGTCCAGCTTCACGTCCACGGGAGGCTCCAGAAGCGGCGTCCCCTCGGCGGCTTTGAAGTGCCCGGGGACGGCTTGCCACTGGCCCCAGGCGACCTCGTGCTCACCGTCGTGAACGGACACCGTCCACCACGATTCGCCCAAGGCCTCAACTGGCGGAAGCTTGAGTTCAGCCTTCTCCCCCGGCTTCAGAGCCGGGCACTCCTCGGTGCTCTCGTGCCCGACGATGCCCTCGGTCTCGAACGTGTAGCGCAGGGTCAGGCCGCTCAAGTCCTTGAAGTCATAGCGGTTTTCGATGCCATCAGCGGTGATGCGCACCGGCTCGATGACTTTCTTGTACTCAGTGAGCCCTGGCGACGGCGTCCGGTCCGGGAAGATCAGCCCGTCGCAGATGAAGTTGCTGTCGTGCAGTTCTTCACCGAAGTCGCCGCCGTAAAGGTAACCACGCGGCGAGGCGATGCCGTGATCGATCCATTCCCAGATGAACCCGCCTTGGCAGCGCTCGTGTTTTTCGAACAGCCGCTGGTACTCAGTGAGCCCGCCCGGCCCGTTGCCCATCGCGTGCCCGTATTCGCATAGCACGAAAGGCTTTTCCGTCGTCGCGCCGATCTCATCGACCTCTTGAGTGGAGGCATACATGCGGCTGTAGACGTCGGAATAGGCGCGGTCGCCTTCGTAGTGAATGGGCCGCGATGGGTCCAGCTCACGGATCACCTCGATCATGTGACCGAGGTTCTCGCCCGAACCTGACTCGTTGCCTAGCGACCACATGATGACACTGGGACGGTTGATATCGCGCCACACCATGCGGCGGGCCCGGTCTTCCAAGGCCGGCCGCCAGCGCGGGTCATCGGTCGGGTTTGCTTGCCAGCCAAGGTGTTCGAAGCCGTGCGTTTCGAAGTCGCACTCGTCGATGACCCAGAACCCGAGTTCGTCGCACAGCTCAAGGAACCGTGGGTGCGGCGGGTAGTGCGAGGTGCGTACCGCGTTGATGTTGTGTTCTTTCATCAGTGACAGATCGGCACGCATGATGTCTTCGGTCATCACCCGGCCGTGCTCTGGGTGAAACTCGTGCCGGTTGACGCCGCGGAAAAGAATGCGCTTTCCGTTGACCTTCAACACACCGTCCTCAATGGACACCGTGCGGAAGCCGACTTTCAGTGTGGCTGACTCGTTGCCGCGCCACACGGTCACGTCGTAAAGGTGCGGGGTTTCGGCGGTCCAGGGTTTGATCGGCTGATCGAGGTCGGCGTCGAGCCGCCACCCGTCAACGCCATCGATGGCCAGCGTGCCCAGCCCGGTCACATGGTCGTAGCCCGCGTGCACTCTGACATCGCTAAGACCGCCCTCGGGACGGGAGATGAGCGTGACGTCCCGGAAGATGCCCGGCCACCACCACATGTCCTGGTCCTCAAGGTAGGTGCCTGGCGACCACTGGTGCACCCGCACCGCGAGCACGTTGCCCGTTGGGCGCAGCAGATGCCCGACCGCGAACTCGCTCGGCAGCCGGCTGCCGAACGTGACGCCCAGTTCGGTGCCGTTGAGCCAGATCAGGCCACAGGAGTCGACGCCCTCGAAGCGCAGCACGGCCTCGCTCACCGGCCACTCTGGCGGCAAGTCGAACACCAGCCGGTGGTCACCGGTCGGGTTCTCATCCGGGACAAAAGGGGGATCAACCGGAATCGGGTAGATGATGTTGGTGTAAGCGGGGATGCCGAAATGGGCTGGGATCCCGATCGCGCTCCACCCACTGTCGTCGAACTCGGGGGCGGCGAAATCCGATGGCGCGTCAGCGGTTTCGTGCTGCTGAAACTTCCATGACCCGTTAAGTGACAGTCGTGGCGCACTCGTCGTCAGGTGCGGCCGGGGCGGCAGCCCACCGGTTCCCAGCGGGATCTCTTGCAGGTAAACAGGCACGGAAAGCGCTTTCACACGGGGAAACCTACATTGCCCTCCAGTCTGCTGCAACCGCACGACCGGGCCAAGCGTGATGCCGGCGTGCTCACCGAAGATCTCCAGCGGCACACTGGGCTCAGCTTTACTGTCCATTGTGGACGGATAGCATGAGCTGGCCGGTCCCGGTGCGGCCTTCGCTTGGCTTCCTGCTGCTGGATGACACCACGACGTATCGTCTCGACTCCGACTATGTCATCGGACGCGATCCAGGCGAGCTGGGCCACTCCGCTCGCACGATCCGGCTGTTTCACCACACGGGTGGCATCTCCCGCCGGCACGTGCGCATCTCCTTGCTTGGGCAGACGGTTAAGGTCACCGATCTGGGGTCAGCCAACGGGACTCAGCTCGAACTCCCAGGCGGCACCGAAGTCGTGTCGCTACAACCCTTCCAGCCAAGGGACATTTCCGTTGGTACGACGATCAGGCTCGTGCGGCGGTGGATTCGCTACGAGCCGGGTGCCTTAGGCTGAACCGCATGATCGAACACCGGGTTCAGTTTGACGCGGACGTGACGTTCTCCAACGGCGGAGGGCTACAAGTTCAGGAGTTTCGCCTGGACATTCCCGGCGAGGACATCAGCGAAGCTGATCTGGCCGCCCTGTTCGTCCGCCACCTCGGTCTGCTCATGGTCGGCGCGGTCACGTTCCGCAACGTCGAAATCCTCGCCGAGGCGCACAAAGGCTCCCGCGGCGGACCGTCCGAAACGTCCTCGGGAAACGGCAAGCGTCTCGTGGAATTGAGTCATGTCATCGAAGAGGGCATGACTACGTTCCCTGGGCTGCCCGGCCCGGTGCTGTCCGCTCACCTGAGCCGCGAAGCGTCCCGTGAACGTTACGCCCCCGGCACGGAGTTTGAGATCGGCAGCATCACCATGGTCGGCAACACGGGCACCTACCTGGACAGCCCTTACCACCGCTGGGCTGACGGCGCCGACCTGTCCGCCCTCCCGCTGTCATCGCTAGCCGATCTGCCCGCGATTGTCGTTCGGGCACAGAGCTTTTCGCCACTTTCATTCGCCCCCTTTGACGTGGCGGGCAAGGCCGTTTTGCTGCACACAGGCTGGGACAAGCACTGGCGCACACCGTCCTACGCCGTTGACGCCCCTTATCTGCCTGGCGACGCGGCCCAATACCTCGCCGATCACGGTGCCGCGCTCGTGGGCATCGACAGCGTGAACATCGACAACATGACTCCCGACGGCCAACGGCCCGCCCACTCGATCCTGCTGCGGGCGGGCATCCCGATCCTGGAACACCTCACGGGCCTAGACCAGCTCCCGGTCACCGGCGCACGCCTGCACGCCGCTCCCCCGCTCGTGCGCCACTTCACGACCTTCCCGGTGCGCGCCTACGCCGTCATCGACGCCTAACGCTCCACAGGCGTAGGCTGCTTCATAGAGCTTGAAGCGGGTGATGCGCTATGCACATTCCGCACAAGGGAATGTGGATCGCGGCGTTCCTGGCCGTCGCTGCCGGGTGTGCAGTGGGTGATGTCGGCGCTCCGTCAAAACCTGTGCCGTCCTCCGTCCCCACCAGTAACAGCCCCTCCCCAACGCCCACGCCCGTGTTGCTCGCGCCGGTAATGCGGCACACGATCGAATCTTCCACGGCAGAGATACCGTTCCGGCAAGAAACCCGCCAGGACAGCTCCGTCGATGAGGGTACGAAATACGTGGCGCGCGAAGGAATCCCCGGTTCGCGCACACGTGTCTATGAGGTCGTGACGCGCGATGGAACCCTCATCGAAAGGCGGCTCGTCGCGGAATTCGCCACCGAACCAACGGCAGAGGTCACCGTCATCGGCACCCGGCAGTCGCGCCCCACCTGCGATCCGAACTACAGCGGCTGTGTTCCCATCGCGAGTGACGTTGATTGCCAAGGCGGGCGGGGCAACGGGCCAGCTTACGTCCGTGGTCCCGTCAGAGTCGTCGGCTCGGATATCTACGGCCTAGACGGCGACAATGACGGGATCGGATGCGAGTAGAAGCGCTACTTCTTACCGAGGATGAGGTCGGCGGCTTTTTCGCCGATCATGATGGAGGGCGCGTTGGTGTTGCCGCCGGTGACGGAAGGCATGATGGAGGCGTCGGCGACGCGGAGTCCTTCTACGCCAAGCACTTTCAGCTGCGGGTCGACCACGGCGCGCTCGTCGGTGCCCATCCGGCACGTGCCCACGGGGTGGTAAACGGTGTGGATGAAGTTGGGCAGAGCCTTGCGCAGGCCCGCATCGCTGAAGGTTTCCTTGCCCGGGCCGATCTCGCCTTGGTTGTCTCCAGTGCCGGCCATGATTTCGCGGACCATCGCGGCGCCCTCGATGAGCACCTCGGTGTCCTTGGCTTCCTTCAGATAGCACGGGTCAAATAAGGGCGTCGCGGTCGGGTCGCCGGAGCGGAGCCGAATGGTGCCACGGCTTTCCGGATAGATCAGCGTCGGGAAGACGGATAGCCCCGGCTTGGAAATCGGCGGGGTGACGCGTTTGTTGGAGTCGTCTTGGTTGGGCACCGGGTAAACCCAGTAGAGACTCATCAGCTGCAAGTTGGGGATGGCATCCGCGTGCGATGTGCGCACGAAACCGGTGGTCTCAAAGGACGAGCTGCCCGCCCACGTGCTGCCGTCTTTGCGGCGCCGTTCACGGGCGAGCCCGCGCATGAAATAGATCGGCTTTGGACGGTGCAGCGCGGAGTCCATGCGAAACGACATCGGCAGGAAGAGGTGATCATGCAGGTTGTCGCCCACGGGCAGATCCGACACGACGTTGATGCCGTGGCTCTTGAGGTGATCGGCGTGCCCGATCCCGGACAGCATAAGGATTTGCGGTGAGCCGATCACGCCGCTGGACAGGATGACCTCACGGCTGGCCTTGATGACATCGCCGGTCAGGGTCTGCACACCAACGGCGCGGGAACCTTCGATGACGACCTTGGCGACCTGCGTGTTGAGTACCACGGCGAGGTTTGGCAGTGGATTGGTGTGGACGTAGCCCTGGGCGCACGAGTAGCGCAACCCCCGGGCCGCGCTCTGCTGAATGGGCCCGATGCCTTCTTGGTCAACGCCGTTGTAGTCGTCGTTGAGCGTGATGCCCGCCTTCTTGGAGCAAGCCTCCAAAAAGGACTCGCTGGCCGGAGTCAGGTCTCGCTTGACGGTGACTTTGATTGGCCCGCCCGCACCACGCACGTCGCTGGCCCCGCCGTCGAAGTCTTCGAGCCGCTTGAAGTAGGGCAGGACGCCTTCGTAGTCCCAGCCGGTGCAACCCTCGGCCGCCCAGTCATCGAAGTTCTTCCGGTTGCCGCGCACGAAGATCATGCCGTTCACTGAGCTAGAACCGCCGAGCACCCGGCCGCGGAACTGCGGGATCTCGCGATCCAGGGCGTTTGGCTGCGGAACCGACTTGTAGCCCCAGTCGAACAGCTTCTTCAGCTGTGGCGTCGAGTGCATGATGTTGATGGAGCCAGGGGTCTGGAAAAGCATCTTCGCCAAGCCCTTGTCATCGGGACGGCCCGCTTCAAGCAGGATCACGCTGGCGCCACTTTCCGCCAAACGTCTCGCCACAGCACATCCGGCGCTTCCTGCGCCAACGACCACATAGTCGGCCTGCGTCATGCGCGAAACTATAACGTGTTCTAACTTCTGCCAACAGACCCTAACAAGTGCAATCAGCGCCCTGGCAAAAACGTGGATATGGTGTCGACCTGCAATTTTCTAGGGAGCACCGATGCCAGAGTCCGCCTTCGCCGATCTTTACCACGTCTCCTATCCAAGGTTGTCCGCACAGATCTCCTCGTACCTCGGAGATCCAGCGGAGGCGGAGGACGTGGTGCAAGAGGCCTATCTGCGGACGTGGCGTCAATGGGACAAAATCGCGCGATATGACGATCCGCTGGCCTATCTGCGGCGCATCGCCTGGAATCTGGCCACGAGCAGATGGCGCCGGCTGTCCGTCGCCGCGCGCTACCTCGGCCGCGTGCCCGGGCCCCAAGCCACCGTCGAGCCGCAGCCCGATCACGTCGCCGTCGTCACCGCATTACGCCAGCTGCCTGACAAGCAGCGCCGGGCGATCGTGTTGCACTACATAGCTGACATGCCTGTCGACGAGATCGCCACCGAACTCGGCGCTCCCCGCGGCACGGTCTTGTCCTGGCTCCATCGCGGCCGTGAGCAACTGTCCACTTTGCTCAATGAGTCGGACACCTGGCCGCCGGCGCCACCGATCGACGGAATGCGTAAACGGCTCGTCAAGCGCCGCAGAACAAAGGCACTCGCCCTCATCGTCGGGCTGCTCGCGACCGCCACCGCGGCCGCATCGTTTCTGCCCGCGATGCTCGTGCCGCCGCCGGTCGTCGACCACCTAACGGAAGTTGACTGGACGCGCGCGGCACTGGATCTGCCGGGTAACGGTGGGTCCTGTCCGGCTGGGAAACAGTCTGTGGAACCAGAGCGTGGCGAGATGGGGCTCATCCCGGGACCTCGCGACGGCAAGACGGAACCGCTTTACCTGCAACGGTCCGAGGTGCGCTTCGGGGACCTGACCGGCGACGGTCAGCCGGAGGCCGTGCTCCAGGTCTGGTGCTCGGTGTCGGGAGATCAGCCAGACACGGAGAGCCGCTTTGGCGGTGTGCTGCTCGTGGTGCAGCTCCAGCCGGACCGTTCGCTCAAGGGCCTGGCCTACGTCGGGCCGCCCGGTGCGCTCTACCGGTCGTACGCGATCATCGATGGGAAGATCGTGGCGCAGGTGCAGTACGAGTCCGAGCACACGCGGACCATCGACGCACCGGCGCACGTGCGGACGTACCAGTGGAATGGTTCGATCTTTGCCCAAACCTCCGGCAGGACCACGCCGTTGGTGCTCCTTCCAGCCAAAGTTGGTACTGGGTCAGCCGTCCACCTAGCGGCAACCAGCGACTGCCCGGCCCGGACGGTCCGCTTCAGCGTTGAAGACGGCCCGCAGCCCGGCTGGACCCACTGGGCCGACCTCGACGGCGACGGCAATCACGAAGGCATCACCCAAATCGCTTGCAACGGAAGCGAATCCGTCTTCCTGCTGACCCAAGGCCCGGACGCGTTCGAGACGAAAGTGCTCTATGCCAGCCCTGGCACCACCGAGATCCTCCCCGAGTCGCAAAACGTCAGCGGAAACGTGCTCACGCTGCGAGTGCGCGACCGGTCCAGCGGCGCCGAAGAGACGGTGACGATGCCTGTCCACCCGTGAATGTGGAATCATGGTCGCGATGGCCACCATCTATGACGTCGCCGAGCGCGCGGGAGTGTCGCCCGCGACGGTGTCCCGCGTCCTCAACGGACGGTCCACAGTGGACGGTGAACTCGTCGCGCGAGTGCAGAAAGCCGTTCAGGAACTGGAATACCGGCCTAACGCGGTCGCCCGCAATCTGCGGCGTAGTCGCACGACGTTGTGGGCGGTCATCATTTCCGATGTGGGCAACCCGTTCTTCACCTCGCTCGTGCGCGGTGTGGAAGATGTCGCCCAGCGCGCCGGCTATTCGGTCGTGCTGTGCAACACCGACGAAGACATCGCGAAAGAGGGGCGTTATGTCAGCGCTGCTCTGGAGGAGCAGATGGCGGGCGTCATCATCTCCGTCGCGGGACGGTCAGCCAACGTCACCAGGCTGATCGAAGCCGGAACGCCGGTCGTCGCCATCGACCGCGAGATCGCCGGTGTCCAGGTCGACACCGTGTTGGTGGATAACGCGCACGGAGCCGAGCTCGCGACCACGCACCTGCTCGACAGCGGCTACCAACGTGTCGCGTGCATCACCGGACCGCGCAAGGTTTCCACTGCGGCACAACGTCTTAAGGGCTATCAGCGTGCCTTGCGTGCGCGCGGCATCGCGGCACGCGACGCCCTCGTGCGCTACTCCGACTACCGCGAAGAAGGCGGGTACGAGGCGATGGCCTCCCTGCTCGGCGAGGCTGACCCGCCAGACGCTGTATTCGTGGCCAACAACCTGATGACCGTCGGAGCGGTGGAGTGCCTGGTCGACCGGGGCATCGCCATCCCCGCCGAGACCGGTGTGGTCGGCTTCGACGACATCCCCTGGGCCCACTTGGTGCGCCCGTCGCTGACGACCGTCGCCCAGCCCACCTACGAACTAGGACGGACCGCCGCGATGCTGCTCGCCGAGCGGTTGGCCGAACCCACCCGCGCTCCGTCCACCGTGACCCTCCACACGCAACTCAAGGTGCGCGAGAGCTCAACGCGATCAGCAGAGCGGCCCCGTCAATAAGGTGCCGTGAGCGGGAGTTAAGGCTCGCTTCCCGTGCGGCGAGGGCGCTGCTGACCTCAGCCCACCTGCCCGCCTGACGTAGTTGCGGCATCAGAGCCTGAAGCTGTGGGATGCGGTATCCCGCTAGCCGTAGCTGATGGACGATCCGAACGTCGCGCACTTCACTGGGCGAATAAGTGCGCTGGCCCATGATCCTAGTTGCGCTGATGAGCCCTTCGCTTTCCCAGTGGCGCAACGTCGATGGCCGAAGTCCAAGCGCACCAGCGAGTTCAGTGATGTTCATCGCGTCGGACGGGCGCGGATCGCGCACGGGTTCGAGCGCGATCGCCGCTGCCGCTTGCCGTGCCAGCCGCAGCTCTTGACGTTCCGTATGCAGCCGGGCATGCGCTTCGTCGATCAATTCCGGCCACGCGGAGTCGGCGGACCGCATGATTGCCTTGGCCTGCACAGGACCGACGGCCGCGGCAAGCGCACGGTAAGCCAGAGCGGCCTGGACGTGCTGGGCTGTGTAAGACCGGTAGCCTGCCGCCGAGCGGACCGAGGAAGGCAGCACGCCGTCGTGCTCTAGGTTGCGGATCTGTTGCACCGAGTAGCCAGCTTGCCTCGCCACATCGACGGTCCGCAGGCCCGGCTTTCGACTTTTCACGCTAATCCCCGTTGTACCTCGTCTAAAAGTCTCTATATGCAGTTCAATGTGATGCTAGAACCTATGAAGATCCAAGACATCACCGATTACCTCAGCGCCATGGACGGGATCCTCGTGCTCAAGCCTCAGCCGGGCGATGGGACCCCCGAGATCGCCTGGGGCGACCTGTTCTTCTATTACGCTCCCGACGGCGTGGTCCCGAAGTCGCAGCCGTTCGCCACCATCGTGACGAAGAACTACCCAGACGACGACACCTCACGACTCGACCGGCCGGATGCCTTCCGTGTCAACATCGCCGCCGGGTCGGCACTGTTCCAAACCTGGACCGCGGATTCGTTGTCCGGCGGCGACTCCGATGACGTCGTCATCGCGCATCCGGTCTACAGCAGCCAAAAGTGGCTCGCTGTGGTCAACCCTGGCCCCAGGACCTCCAAAACGGTTGAAGAGCTTCTCGTCGCCGCTTATCAACTCGCCCGTGAACGGTTCCACCGGCAGTTACGATCACGGCATGGAGGTCGGGGCGTGGGCTGACTTCGCGGTGGCGACCGCTGGCGCCTCTGCCGCCTTGACCGGGCTCGTGTTCGTCGCGGTGTCGATCAATCTCGCCCGCATCCTTGAGTTCCGGGATCTTCCGAAGCGGACAGCACAGACACTCGTCTTGTTTCTGGGGCCGCTGTTCCTGTCGCTGCTCATCCTGATCCCGGGACAGGACACGGGCGTGCTGGGCGTGGAACTAGTGATCCTCGGGCTCGCCGTCGGCGCGCTCCTGCTCGCCCTGAGCCACCAGCGCCCGGCCGAGGAAACAAAGGCTAGCTTCTATTTCTCGCGCCTGTTGCCAAGCGCACTAACCGCCGGCTTCACGGTGACGGCTGGAATCAGCCTGATCGCCGGAGCCGACGGGGGTCTCTTATGGACAGTGCCCGCGATCCTGGCCGCCTTCATCGGCGGCATCGGGAACGCCTGGGTGCTGCTCGTCGAGATTCAGCGCTAACTCAGAAAGGAGCAAGATCCTCGCCCATGAGGGCAAGGACGGTGTTCTTCTGCCCGCCTTTGAGACTCTGCACGACCACGGTGCCAGACCGGCCGTCCGGCATCTCGAGCGTCAGGGTCTTGCCGACCGGGTTCTTGATGTGAGCGGAACCGGCCCCGGGCCGGAAATCCCCCGCCCACGGCGCTATGCCGCCCTTACGGGCCGGCTCGGTGAAAAGCGCTACGGTGCCGGTTGTTCTGGTGCCGTCTGCGGACAGCAACACTGCGGGACTTCGATAAGTAGCCATATGCCACCCACCATACTCGTCAAGTGCCCTGCGTAGGGATCCTGCCGTGACGCGGGCGGCCTGTCGCAGTTCATGCCACCCGGCCAGGCACGTCCCGAAACCATGCAGCCGCGGCATGGGTCGCGTCGCTGAAACGTTTATGTGCCAATGGTTCTGGGCCGGGCCGGGCGATTTCCAGGCTCACGGCTCCATGCGCCGCGGCCCACAACACCCAAGTGATGTGCGCGGGATCGCCGTGCAGTTCACCAGCGGCGACACATTCGCCCACCGCCGAGCCGAGCACCGAAAGGGCTGAATCGGCTTCAGCCCTGGCCTCCTCGGACGGCTGAAACCCGGGAATAGGGCGCTGGAACATCACCGAATAGTAGGAACGGTTGGCCAAAGCGCTTTCGCGGTAAGCATGCGCGATCGCTTCCAACCGATCCAAAGGCGCAGCTGGACGGACCGCGGCCGCACTCAAAGCGGCCGTCAGCCGGCGGAAACCTTCAATCCATAAACCATCTGCGATGCCTGATTTCCCGCCGAACATCGTGTAGAGCACCGTGGTTGAACAACCAAACGCTGCGGCTATCCGCCGCATTGTCAGCGCTTCCGGCCCTTCGCTCTCCAGCAGCACACTCGCGGCATCGAGGACGGCCTGTCGCAAAGCATCTCTGCCGGACGCCTGGGCGATCGCGTAACGGCTTCCAGCAACAGGTCTTCTCGGCGACATGGATCGATGATAACGTGGTTTTAGGATAAAAACATTGTTTCTATTTTGGGGTACGCCATGAATGCCAGCAAAGCGTTGTACCTGTACGGCGGCATAGCCGCAGTCGTGGGATCTGTGGCCGGAATGATCGGTAACCTCATCCACCCGGTCACACCCATGAATGATCCAGAAGGTGTCGCACACGTCATCGCGCACAGCGACAGCTGGTTCGGCATCCACTTCGGGATCGTGATCGGGATCAGCCTCATGCTCGGCGGGCTCGTCGCGCTCAGCAGGTCCATTTCAGACGGTCCAGCGGGAGCACTGAGCCACCTTGGGCTCTTCGCCGCCACCGTCGGGGTCACCGTCGGCCTGATCCTGGTCACCCTCGACGGGGTCGCGGCACGACAACTCGCGGAGCAATGGGCTGTCGCCCCCGCAGACCAAAAGCCAGTCGCACTGCAGGTGATGCTCGCCAACGAGACCGTAAACTTCGCCCTCGTCAGCCTGTTAACTTCACCTTCGCTGGGCTCACCTACATCCTATTTGGACTCGCTGTCGCGCTTAGCGACGTCTATCCAAAGTGGATGGGCTGGATCGCCGTGGCCGCAGGCACCGGATCAATCGTTGCCGCGATGATTCAGGGCGCCACGGGAGTGCCCACCGCAGCGTCACGAATACTCACCATCATTGGGCCCACCGTCATTACCTTGTGGACGGCGGCTATCGGCATTCTGCTCATACGCCGCAGCCGGCCGTCGCCAGGCTCGGCACTCAACCTCGCTCAAACCGATGCTAGATGATGCCCTTGAGGAGCTGGCGTGCCATGACGATCCGCTGCACCTGGTTCGTTCCCTCATAGATCTGGGTAATTTTGGCGTCCCGCATCATGCGCTCGAGCGGGAAGTCCTTTGTGTACCCATAACCGCCGAGCAACTGCACCGCGTCGGTGGTCACTTCCATGGCGACGTCTGAGGCGAAACACTTCGCGGCGGCACCGAAGTAGGTCAGGTCAGCGGCGCCGCGCTCGGAACGGGCCGCGGCGGAGTAGGTGAGTTCCCGGGCGGCGGTCAGCTTCATGCCCATGTCGGCGAGCATGAACTGCACACCCTGGAAATCCGCGATCGGCTTGCCGAATTGCTTGCGCTCCTTGACATATGCCAGTGCGGCATCGAGTGCGCCCTGTGCGATGCCGAGGGCTTGCGCCGCGATGGTCACTCGCGTGTGATCAAGCGTCTTCATAGCGGTGGCGAATCCGGTGCCGGGCTCGCCGATGATGCGGTCGGCCGGGATACGCGCGTTGTCGAGGTAGACCTCACGCGTGGGTGAGCCCTTGATGCCGAGTTTGCGTTCCGGGGCGCCGAAGCTCACGCCAGCGTCGGCTTTGTCGACCACGAAGGCGGAGATGCCACGCGCGCCAACGCCGGGTTCGGTCACGGCGAAGACGGTGTAGTACTGGCTGACGCCAGCGTTGGTGATCCACCGCTTAACGCCATTGAGCACCCAGTGGTCCCCGTCACGGACCGCCTTGGTGGTCATCGCGGCGGCGTCGCTGCCCGCCTCTGGCTCAGACAAGCAATAGGAGAACATCGCCTCGCCCGAGGCGACCGGGGCGAGAAAGCGCTTCTTCAAGTCCTCGGAACCCGAAAGGATGATCGGCAAGGTGCCGAGCTTGTTCACCGCGGGTATGAGAGACGACGAAGCGCACGCCCGCGCCACCTCTTCGATCACGATGGCGGTGGCCAGAGCGTCGGCCCCAGCACCACCGTATTCAGTGGGGATGTGCGGAGCGTGAAAGTCGGAAGCGCGCAAGGCGTCATAGCTGGCCTGCGGAAATTCGCCGGTTTCGTCAGCCTCAGCGGCGTTCGGCGTTACCTTGGCCTCACACACTTCACGAACCGCTTCACGGATCGCGAGGTGCTCCTCCGGGAGGGCATAGACATCGAACATTTCAGCTCCCACTCACCCAGTTCCTACCGACGAGTAGCTTAACGCCCCTTCAGTAAAGTTACATACCCCGCCTTGAGCCGGCCTTTCTAACCCGTCCAAGGGGCGCGTAAGCTCGGCATTTGCGATTCGCACCCCCGCGACACAGAGCTGACGAATGGAGACTCAGCGTGACGGTCCCGTACGTTGCCCAGCCAGCCCCGGTTACCCCGCCGTCTGGCGCGAACCGTCCCCAGCTGACCTTCCTGGGCACCGGTTACCTGGGCGCGACCTACGCCATCTGCTACGCCGAGCTTGGCTACGACGTCCTCGGCTTCGACCCAGACGCCGACAAGATCGAGAAGCTGAGCCGCGGGGAAGTTCCCTTCCACGAGCCCGGTCTAGACGAGCTGCTGCGCAAGAACCTCGCGGCTGGCCGCTTGCGGTTCTCCACCTCCTATCAGGAGACGGCTGACTTCGGTGACGTGCACTTCGTCTGCGTCGGCAGCCCACAGCGCGCCAACGGCATGGGTGCGGACCTGAGCTACCTCGAGACGTGTGTGACCAATCTCGCCCCGCTGCTGAGCCGCAAAGCGCTCATCGTCGGGAAGTCGACCGTCCCGGTTGGCACCGCCGAGTGGGTCGAGCAACTGGTCGCCAAGCACACCCGCCAGGAATTGGGCATCGAGGTCGCGTGGAGCCCGGAGTTCCTTCAGGAAGGCTTCGCCGTCGACGACGTCATGCGCCCGAACCGCATCGTCGTGGCCACCAAGACCGACTGGGCCAACTCGCTGCTGCACGCCGCGCACAAGGGTGTTTTCGATCTGGCCGCCGTTGAGGACCGCGAGGTCCCGGTGGTCGCGACCGACTTCGCCACCGCCGAGCTGGTCAAGCACGCTGCCAACGCCTTCCTCGCGACGAAGATCTCCTTCATGAACGCGATGGCCGAGGTCTGTGAGGCCTCGGGTGGCGACGTGACCGCGCTTTCCCGTGCGCTCGGGCACGACCCGCGCATCGGCAACCGCTTCCTGCAGTCCGGTGTCGGCTTCGGTGGCGGCTGCCTGCCCAAGGACATTCGCGCGTTCCAAGCGCGGGCCCAGGAGCTGGGTGCCGGTGAGGCCCTGCGCTTCCTGCACGAGGTGGATCTCATCAACCTCCGCCGCCGCCAGCGCGTGCTGAACCTCGCCGCCGATCTGCTGAGCCGCCGCATCGGCCCGGCCGGCCCGGACCTGTCCGGCGCCAAGGTGACGGTGCTCGGGGCGACCTTCAAGCCCAACACCGATGACGTACGCGATGCGCCTTCGCTGGCCGTCGCCGGCATGCTGGCTCGCGCCGGTGCCGACGTTCGCGTTTACGACCCACAGGGCATGGAGAACGCGGCTAAGGCCCTTCCCGGGGTGACTTACGCCAAGACCATGACCGAGGCCGTGACCGGCACCGAGCTGGTTTGCGTGCTGACCGAGTGGGCCGAGTTCCGCAACGCCGACCCGATCGCGCTGGGCGAGGTCGCCTCCGCCAAGAACGTCATTGACGGACGCAACTGCCTGGATGTCAGCGTGTGGAAGTCGGCCGGCTGGACTGTCCGCGCTCTGGGGCGCCCGACCGTCTAAAGAAGACTATTCACGTATCAGCCCGTCCTGGCCGCTAGCTGGGGCGGGCTGATCTGTACAAATGGGACTTGCGCACGGTGGCCACCGACCGGCAGAGTCGATTCATGAGCGGTGGCGTAACGGTGGCGTGCTCCCAATGTGGCACGCAGCGCGATCCATCTGAGCGCTGTCCCAAATGTGGTAACACTCCGGCCGACCTGGCCGCCGAAATCATCCGCGTCAATCGCTCCATCACGGACATGAAACAGGAAGACGTCCGTCTGGCGAGCGAGATGAAGAAGAACAGCCAGAAGCTGCAAGCCGCGTTACACCAGAAGTATTTACTCACCGCCGAAGAGCGGGAACGCCAGAAGAAGGCCGCGGCGCCGCCAAAGCAACGCCCATGGGCCAGAAAACCAACATGGAGTACTCAGGAGAGCCCGCCCGAGACGCCAAGGGTTCCCCCGCAAAACCGTGGCACGCAAACCCGGCCGCGCGTGGCACCGTTGCCCGAGGCCGAACCCGAGGCGTCTCCACGTCTGGTGCAAAACGTTCAGCTCTTCCTGGGCCCGCTGCTCCTCGCGATCACGGCGGTCATCTTCGCGCTGTTCGTCGAGGGCATCTCCATCGGCGCCCGGCTGCTCGTGCTCGGCCTGGTCACCGCGGGGCTGCTCATCGCGGCGCCCCTGGTGCTGCGCCGCGGACTGTCTTCCACGGCTGAGGCTCTCGGCATCGTCGGGCTGGCCCTAGTACCCATAACGGGTTTTGTCTTAACGAAGTTTGATGTTTTCGAGGCTAGCCGCACGGCTGACACCACCATCGCGGGCCTGATTTTCGCGGCGACAGCGGTTATCGCGTTCCTGTTCCACCATGGGACTGCGCTCGCGACCGCACGGTTCGCGATGGTCATCGCGATTCAGCCGGTGCTGCCGCTGCTTTTCTGGGGCCATGTCACGACTAACGGCGGCTGGGCCATGGTCCTGACGCTTGTCGCGGCCCAAAACGCTGCCATCGCACGGGCTTTGGAGCTCTACCGTCCACCCACGACGGACCGCACGCAGCACTGGCTGTGGGAGCTGACGTGGATCCTGCACGGGCTCGCGATCGGCTCGGCCGCTGTTTACGCCCTGGCGGCACTGTTGCGATCGGGCGATGTCGCCTCATCTGCGCGTGCCGCACTCATCGTCTTGCTGGTGGCCGTGGTCGGCTTGTTTGGCGCGCTCATGCTGCGACGGCGGCCCTTGGGCGACTTCGCCGCTGGCGTGCTGACTATCGCCGTCATCGGGTCGGCCGCGCGTGTCGCGTTCCAGGCCATTCCGCATCAGGCACTGCTCATCATCGCGGTCGTCGTGTTCGCCACCGGTCTCGCGGTGCGTTCGCTGCCAACGGTTTCCAGGCGCGGGCCGCAATTGGCCTCCGCGGCGGCGCTCGCGATCCTGACCGCCTTCGTGGTGGCCGAAGCCATCCGGGCGGCGCTGACGCCGATCTCGATAGCGCTGCCGATGTGGCGGGCCGATCTGTCCACTTGGGACGCTCGCCTGGCCGCCCAAGGCTCAGACTGGCAACTGGTCGCGACGGTCGCTCTGCTAGCCGCTGCCGCCGCGCTCGCCTTGCCGCCTGCCTTCCGCCGGGAATGTGCCGTGGCGGGTGCGGTGCTCGCCGGTCTCGTCGCCCCGGTCTCGCTGGGGTTGAGCTGGCAGGTCACGCTAATCGTGCTTACGTTGCTCGCGATCGCCATGCTGGCCTCGGGCCTGGGCGTGGGCGCGGGGCCGTTCAACTGGGCGGCCGGCACCAACAGCAGCGCAACGGCACATCTGATCGCGACCGTGCTGGCCGGCACCGCCGCGCTGGGCGTCGCGCTGGCGACTTCGTGGTCAACCGCTGGAGTGCTTGCCGCGTTTACGGTCGCGGGCATCGCCTTGGCACGACTGCCGCAGCAGGGCCCAGAAGCGACGGTCAGGTTGCGGGACACGGCCGTTGGCGCGGCTGCCTTCGCCGCACCGGGAGCGGTGTGCACGGGACTGATGACCATCGTGCCCGGGATCTCGGCGCCCGCCGCGCTGACCGCCGGATTCCTTGCCGCCAGCACCACTTTGGCCCTCGTCGCGGTCCGTCTCGTGGCACACCGCCGCATCGGCACCCCGCTCGCGGTCGGCACCGGGCTCGGTGCCCTCGTGATTACCGGTGCGGCGTTTGGGGTTCAGGAAGCTGAGGCGCTTGACGCTGGAGTCGGCGCACTGCTTTTGGTCGCCGCGATCCTGCTCGCGCTAGCACCGTCCATTGACGAGGGACGCCGGGCTGACCGCCTGCTCGATGGCGCCGACGTCGCCTCAGCGGCGGTCACCACGGCTCTCATCGCCTCGCTTGCCCGCGGAGCCGAGCTAGCCGCACCGCACCTGTGGCTCGTGCTCGCCGCGGTCGCGGTGCTGGGTGTCGCCGCGGCGATTCACACCCTCCCGCTTGAATGGCGCCGCGGCCCCGGCGTCGGTGCCGGGGTCGCCGGCGCGGCAGTGGGCATCATCGCTGGCTATCCGGCCCTAGGCGCGGGCATCCAAGCCATCACCAACCCTGGCGCCCCACCGGCGGGCACGCTGTTTGGCTGGCAGGCTCCGGCAGCGCTCGTCCTGCTGGCGATCGCGGCGATGCTCGCGCTGCCCCGCCCACGCAACTATGACGCCGCGGCGGCCGCGATTGTGCTTGCCACGATGGGCACTCCGGCCGCCTTGGGCTGGCCGTCCTGGAGTTCCATCGTCCTCGGGCTCGCCGTCTCAGCGATCTATGCCGTCCTGTCCACCATCGCGGTCGACGCCCGTGCTGGGTATGCCCGGCTAACCGTCGCCATCGTCGTCGGCCTCCACGCTCTCGTCGCCAGCCTGACGCTCTGGCCCGCCGTGGCCGGGGCGCTCGCGATGATCGCCGTCATCAGCATCGCCGTCGCCGTGATCTCGGCGACCGTCGTGCGCACGACGCTGGCCGAAGGCGGGCTGCCCCCAGCGCATCTCGACGTGACGGGTGGCACCGGGGTGCTCGGTGCGCTGCTGGCCGGCCCGGCCGCCGTCGCCGTCTACACCTGGAACAACGGCACGGAGCCCGACACCGTCTACACCATCACGATCGTCGCCATTGGCGCTGGAATAGCCGTCGTTTCCCTTTGGCGCCAGCAACTCGCGGGCTACCTCAGCTGGGCGACTGTCGGCGTCGCCATCAGCGGAACGCTTGTCGCCGTCGCGGCGCTCCTATATGGACGGCCCGCAGGAGTGTACGCCGCGGCGACCGCACTGTTGGTGGTGACGGCCGAACTCGTACGCGGTGGGGTGCGGCACCTCGCCAGCGAAAGACGTGCGCGCGACCGCTTCCCGATCGCGCCCAGGCGCTGGCGCACGATCGACGGTGTGGAGCGCAGCCGGTGGCAATCGCACCCCGGTTCACTGACCGCGGCTTGCGCGGCAGCCGCAGGCCTGATCGCGATTGGTTCGCTTGGCCCAGCGCTGAACGCGGCCCTCGTCACGCCACACGACACCCTGAATGCCGTGTGGCAGGGCCCGCCAACGGCTCTGCCTTACGTGGGCGACCCCAGTGAAGTGATCACGGCACTGCTTCTGACCATCGCCGCCGCCCTGGCCGCGATCGGTTTCGGCGGCGGAACGACTCGCGCCGTTTCCGTTGTCGTGCCAGGCATCGCCCTGACGATTCTGATCACCCCGGTCAGCCTCGGCTTCGGCTGGCCCGCATCGGTTATGGCCGGGCTTACCGTCTTCACGGTTTGCATGCTCAGCATCGCGCTGACGCTGCCGCCGAGTCAGGACGATGCCGACGGCGGCGTGCGAGCGGCACGGGTCGTGGTGTTCCTCATTGGACTCATCGGTGGCGGCGCCGGTCTCGCCGGTGCTTTGGCCACACCTGAACTGACCATCTTCACGTTCGCCGGAGCGGTCGGGGTCGGGCTGACCGCCGCGATGCTCGGCCGGGTGGAGCGGTCGCGCATCATGGGCTGGCTCTTTGGCGCGGTGTCAGCCGAGCTGCTCGTGCTGAGTGTCAGCCTGCATGTGGGGGCCGCACCCGAGTGGGCGGCCTTCGCTGTGCTGATCGTCGGCACCGCCCTGATCGCGGCAGCCGCGCTGCTCCCCCGCTTCACCCGCCCGGAATCGGTGCGTGAGGCCAGCGCGATGGAGTGGGCCGGTTACCTATCCGGCGTTATCGCGCTGACGCTGGCGGTCCGCTCACCGGGGCATGTCGCCGCCCTTCTGGCGGGCTTCGCCGCCGTGCTCGGCATGTCGGCCACCCGCCCCGGACGGTCCGCTCAGCAGCGGCGAATGTTGTTCTGGGCCGCGGGCGGCAGCATGATCGCCGCGTGGTGGCTGCTGCTGCGGCAGGCCGCGATCGACCTGAACTACATCGAGCTATACACCGTGCCGTTTGCCTTGCTAGCACTGGGCGTTGGGCTCATCGAGCTCAAACAGCGGCCCCAACTGGGCAGCTGGGCGGCATATGGGCCGGCTCTCATCTCCGGCTTCGGACCGACCATCGTGGTGTCGCTCGCGACCGAACCGCCGCCGGAGCGGGTGATCGGGCTGCTCATCGCGGGCGTGCTCGTGCTGATCTGGGGCTCGAAGCGGCAGCAGCGCGCTCCGGTGACCATCGGCGCCATCGTCACCACGATCACGGCCTTCCATGCGCTCACCCTGGTGGGCACCACATGGCTCGCGGTCGGCATCGCCGGTGTCGTCCTCGTCATCCTGGGCGCCAGCTCAGAACGCCGGCGCCGCGCGATGGACCGCTACAACAAGTTCCGCTGAAGCCCGGCGTCCTTTTCGGCGACCATTTCGGCCAAGGATGCTTGGTAGGCAACGAGTTTAGTTTGCAACCCGGCGTCGGCGGCGCCAAGGATGCGGGCAGCGAGCAGGCCCGCGTTCTTGCCACCGGCGATGGACACTGTCGCCACGGGGATTCCGGCTGGCATCTGCACGATGGACATCAGCGAATCCATGCCGTCTAGATACTTCAATGGCACTGGTACGCCGATGACCGGCAACGGCGTCACCGAGGCGACCATGCCGGGAAGGTGTGCGGCGCCACCGGCTCCGGCGATGATGACTTTCAGGCCACGGGAAGCGGCCGATGTTCCGTAGTCGATCATCCCTTGCGGAGTGCGGTGTGCGGAAACCACGTGCGCCTCGAAGCTGATGCCGAACTCCTCCAGCACTTCTGCCGCGGGTTTCATGGTGGGCCAGTCGGAATCGGAACCCATGATGATGCCAACGTCGGTCATGATGACTCTCCAAATTGGAGCCAGTGCGCCGCTCGCGCGGCCCGTGCCCGGCAGTCCGCCATATCGGTGCCCAATGCTGTCACATGACCGATCTTGCGGCCGGGGCGGGTCTGTTTGCCATAGAGGTGCACTTTGACCGCGGGCTCGTTGGCCATCAAGTGATGCAGGCGTTCGTCCATGCTCATGCCGCCTTCGGGTCCGCCGAGGACGTTGGCCATCACGACAGCCGGGGCCGTCAGGCGCGTGTCGCCGAGTGGATAGTCCAGGACGGCCCGCAGATGTTGCTCGAATTGCGAAGTGCGCGAACCCTCGATGCTCCAGTGACCGGAGTTGTGTGGCCGCATCGCCAATTCGTTGACGATCAGGCCACTGCCGGTGTCGAACAGCTCAACGGCAAGCAGGCCAACGACATTCAGCTCTTTGGCGAGCCGGATCGCTAGCTGCTGTGCCTCCACGGCTGTCGCGGGGTCAAGATTTGGCGCCGGGGCGAGCACTTCGACACAGATCCCGTCGCGCTGCACCGTTTCCACCACGGGATAGGCGGCCACCTGCCCATAGGGCGACCGGGCCACCTGCACGGCCAGTTCGCGCCGCAGCGGCACCAGCTCTTCGGCGATCAACGCCACGTCGGGCAGTGCATTGCTTAAGTCACTCACCACGAAGACGCCCTTGCCGTCATAGCCGCCGCGCGTGGTCTTGACGATCGCGGGCAGGCCGAAGTCGGCCAGACCGGCCGGGCCGCTGAGCCGGGCCCAGCGGGGCACCGGGGCGCCAAGCTCGCTGAGGCGCTCGCGCATGGCGGCCTTGTCCTGGGCGTAAAGCAGGGCATCGGCGCCCGGGAAGATCTTCACGCCTTCGGCGGCGAGGGCGCGGATGTGTTCGCCCGGAACGTGTTCATGGTCAAACGTGACCACGTCACAGGATTTCGCGAACGCCCGCAAGGCGGCCAGATCCAAGTGACTGCCGATCTCGATGTCGGGAGTCACCACCGCGGCGGAATCGCCGGGGTCAGTCACGAGCACACGCAAGGTCTGGCCGAGAGCAATCGCGGCCTGATGCGTCATCCGGGCAAGCTGCCCGCCGCCGATCATGCCTACGACAGGCATGCCAGAACGGGTGCGCTTCTGTTCCTCAGTCATCGCGCCCCATCCTAACGAGGACGGTTAGCGGCGCCGTGAGGGCTGGCGTTTGCCCGACTTCTTGCCCTGCGCGGCAGGCTTTCCAGCCGGGGAACCAAGGGCGATAAGGACAGGAGTGCGTTCATCACCCTGGCCGAACGGATTACCTTCACATAGCCGTCTGATGAGCTGGGCTGCCGGAGCTTTGGCTCCAGCCCAGCCGAGCTGACGGACGCCTTCGGCATCAGCGCTCACGATCGCGCAGCCCTGCAGGGAGGCGAAGATCTCCTCGGGCAGCGCCCGCCGTAAGGCGGACAGCAGTTCCGAGGCCACGCCGTTGGCGTGCTTCGGTGCGCTGACGACCGCGAGGTGCGCCGGCGGGCACGCGTGTTCCCGGGGCGGGCTCACCGACCGCGCCTTGGCGCCGCTGAACTTTTCGTACCAGGACAGGCTGCCGATCGCCGCGCACAAGGCACCAGAGGCGACCCGGATCGTTCCGCCCTCTTCGATCGCGGCCTGCATGCTCCACGGATCGGTGTGCCGGATCTTTTGTCCCGCAAGGCGAACCAGTCCCCGCGCGAGCCGTCCCGGCTCGATCTCCCAGATCGCCCGGGCCCGGCCTTGCGTTACGGCAACGGGTTTGGCCGCGACGAGCAGATACCATGGTTGCCGCAGCGCTTGCCGGGCCTGTTTGTCCGCACTGGTGGCGAACTCCGTGACATACCAAGCGAGCTTCTCGGCCAGCCGGTCACCGGCCGCGAACGACTCGGTGACCAGCATGCGCCGTTGCCACGACCGTCCACTGGCCGACACCTCAACGGGTTTGGCCGCGCTGGCTGGTCGCGCGGTGGGCACCGTCGCCTGCTTCGGTGCGATGACGGTCGCCAGCCAGCGTTCCAAAACGTAACGCCGCCATAACCTGTCGATGCTGGCACTGGAAGCTTTGTCTAGATTGGACAGTGTGGCCAGCGCGTGGTGATCTGGCCGCGCGTCTCGTGGATACAGCAGCACACCCGCGATCTCGGACCGCAATCGTTGCAGCACTTCCGAAACCGGAGACTCGATGTGGGAGCCGTGTGAAGTCGCGGCGCGCACCGAGGCGGGTGGGAGGGTCCGTTCGGCGAGCATCTGGATCTCGTGACGGACCGCCGGATCGCCCCTTTCCACGTCACAGTAAGGAAAACGCACCATCACGCCATAGCGCGAGCCGATGCGGTCGGACAGGCGGGACAGGTGGCCATGCGGCGCATTCCATCCGGCGGCGGACAGCAGGACGTCAGCCTCGCCCGCGGTGGCTTTGGCTATCGCCCACAGGAGATAGCCCCAGAGCCCCGGTATCGGCTCGCCCAGGTCGGCCAGATAACCGTCGACGTCGAATTCGTCGGCGTACAAAGGGATCGCGCGGTGCCGGACCGAACTGTCCGCCAACGGGCCTAGCACGGCCTGGGGGAAGCTGCCCGCGGTCAGTCCTGGAAACGTCGCTGAGTAGACGGGGACGGCTCTCGGCGTACCAGCTGAGGAAATGGTGGCGCCGAGGAGAGCGGCCGTGGGAATGGCGATGTCCGGATGGCCCGCTCCTGCCATGAGCACCCCCGTGCGTTCGGTGCCGGATTTACCGCGCAGCAACGCCATTCTCGCGGGCACCTGGCGTTGCGAGACGGGCGGATGGGCGCGGATGGCCCAGCCCTCGGAGCGGCCACCGGCGTCGGTGTGCGCGGTGACCTCGACGACCTGGCCCGGCAGCACGCGCCTGATGCCCTGGAAGAATGTGGCCGGAACCTCATCGCAGCTACCTGTGGCCAGGAAACGCGTGACCGTCGTTTCATCCACGGCCGCCTGAACCCCGGCAGCGAGCAACGCCGATGGCTCACTGGCGACGATGACCGCTCCCCGGCTGCGCGTGTAGTAAAGCGGCGGACCGTCGAGATGACGGCAGAGCACGAGACCGCCGATATCGGCGAGGATCAGCGCGTACGGGTCTTCGCCGTGCAGGAGCGCCGCAGGCCCGTGCCGCAGATACCGTCCTACGAGGCTCGACACCTCCGCGATGCCATCGACGATGATCGCCGTCTCTTCGATCTCATGGATTCTCGGCAGCGCCGAGCGCATGAGAAGCCGTGCGGCGCCGTATTCAGCGATGGTTTCCTCGGCACCGCGCGGCGCGAGCGCGGCGGATAGCCCCTGGAGAGTCTGGGTAGTGGTGCGGTCGGATCCGAAACTGAGCAACGCGGCAAGGCCAGCCATGAACAATGAGCCTAGCCACCATTGTCCGAATAGCCGGTTAAGTCAGACCGGCGGGCGGAGCATTGTCGTCAGTTCGACACTTGAAGTGACCGGCCTGTCGCACACGAATCCGCGGCAGACGTAGGCCGCATGCTGTTGAGTGCGCCCCGCGAGCAGTGGCACACCCGCTTCGTCAGGCTGTCCATTCACGATCACGGCACCGCCTGGAGCGTTCATGAGCGCTGTTTCGTAAAGGGATTCATCATTCGTGACAGCGACTTCCACCGGCCCGCTGAGCAGGGCTTCAGCCGCGGCAGCGGCGTAGCCCGCGAAGCGGGGGAACTTCGCGAGCAGAGCGCCCGTGCTTTCCAGTGCCCGCTGGGCGACTTGGTGGTACTCAGGTTCACTCGTAAGGGCTGTGTACGTCAGGAGAGCGCTGACCAAACTGGACAGCCCGCTCGGTGTCGCGTTGTCTGTCGGGTCAGCCGGACGGGTGACGAGCCGTTCCGCGTCGGCCGCGGTGTCGAAGAAGCCGCCCTCGCCGTCGCCAAACTGTGCGATCGCGGTATCCAGCAACGCCTTGGCTCTGGTCAGCCAGACACCGTCGTTGGTCACCTGGTGCAGCGCACAGAACGCTTCCGCCACACAGCCGTAGTCTTCTAGTACGCCATCGGGTTCGCCGGCTTTGCCGTCACGGGAGACCCGCTTGATCCGGCCATCGCTGAGGTGGACGTTGGCCAGCAACTCCCCCGCCTCGACAGCCGCTCGCCGGAGATCGCCGCGTTTGGACAGACGCGCCAGTTCCACCAGCGCTGTGATGGCGAGCCCGTTCCAGCTGGCGACTATCTTGTCGTCACGCTGCGGTTGCGGCCGTCGCGCACGCTTGTTGAGCAACGTCGCTTTCGTTTGCCGCCACTGGGTTTTGACCTCGTCAGACGCCTCGTCCACGTCACGCATGAGTCGCAGGACGGACAGCCCATGCTCGAAGTTTCCTTGCTCCGTAACGCCAAAGAGATCCGCCGCCCAGTCGTCGCCGGTGACTTCCCTTAGCTGCTCGCGGTTCCAGGCATAGGTGAGCCCTTCGACACCATCGGTGTCAGCGTCCAGAGCGCTCGCGAAACCGCCTTCGGCGGTTCTGAGATCCTGCAGCAGGAATTCAGCTGTCTCGAGCGCGACCCGTTGCGCCATCGAGTCTTTCGTCAGACGGTAGATCTCGGTGTAGGCCCGCATCAGCAGAGCGTTGTCGTAGAGCATCTTCTCGAAGTGCGGCACCGTCCACGTCGCATCGACGGTGTAGCGGTGGAAACCGCCCGCCAGCTGGTCGTAGAGACCACCACGGGCCATCGCCTCGGCGGTGTGCCGCACAGCTTCTAACCATTGGGGGGCATGGCTTCGCTGGTACCCCCGGAGCATGAAGAGCATGAGCATGTGCGGCGGAAACTTAGGCGCGCCACCGAAACCACCATGGACCTGGTCATAGCTTTTCAAAACCTGTTGCCCCGCATGGTCGAGCAGAGCGGCGGTGATCTCCGTTTCGCCCTTCAGCGGCGTGCCCGCGATGGCCTCAACGACGTGTTTGCCCTGCTCCTCGATCGCCTCACGCTGCGTGCGCCAGGCCTCATCCACAGACCCGAGGAGGGTACGGAAATGTTCCTTCGGAAAATACGTCCCGCAATAGAACGGCTCACCGTCGGGCGTCGCGAACACGGTCATCGGCCAGCCACCCTGACCGGTCATCGCTTGCGTGGCCTGCATGTAGATCGCATCCACATCGGGCCGCTCTTCACGGTCCACCTTGATGGCGACGAAGTGCTCGTTGATAAGCGCGCCAATGGATTCGTCTTCAAACGACTCGTGCGCCATCACATGACACCAGTGACAGGCGCTGTAGCCGACGCTGATCAGGACCGGCACATCTCTGCGCCGCGCTTCGGCGAAGGCCGCCTCCGTCCACTCCCACCAGTCAACCGGATTGTCCTTGTGCTGGAGCAGATAGGGCGAGGTCGCGCTACCGAGTCGGTTCACCAGATCACTCTCCCACACCGCCCGTCACGAAGGTTAGGCGAGTTTGTAGACGGCGGTTGACAAACTTCGGGACTTCGTTACTTTGTAGATGGGAGTCTACGAACCTGCGACCCGGGGGCCACATGGTTAAGGAAATGCTCGGCGTGGCCGACATCGCGGTGTTGTTCAACGTCGAGCCGAAGACGGTGAGCATGTGGCGGCTGCGGTACGCGGATTTCCCTGAGCCCGATGTCACCGTGGGCGGCTTGGCGGGCTGGGATCCGGGGCGCCGCGAAGAGCTGCGGGCCTGGGAGAGCCGCCGTCCCGGGCGGGGCCGCCGCGCACTGCTGGCTGATCACGTTCAGGAGACGGTGCGACGCACGTTCATCTTCCAGTTTCTGCGCCCCGACGACCTCATCTCGGCGCCGATCGACTTCCCTGGCATTGAATACGAGGACGGGCGACTCGCGGACGGCATGCAGGCCAAGGCCGCCGAACATTTGATCGGCGCCTTGCGCGACCAGGGCTGCGAAATCGTCTTTCAAGAACCGGCCACCGACGCGATACAGGTTATGCAGCGCGTGCTCTGGGACCGTTGGACCGCTGCCGAGGTCGGGGAGGACGAGTTCACCGGCCACCTCTTCGATGACCGGGGGCGAATCTCCCACGGTTGCACAGCCTTCGATGCCGCCCACTACACCCTGCAGCGGATCGCCGCACTCGGCGGTGAGATCCGCTCCATGCTCGGATCAGCACGTCAAGGCCCAGGCCGGTCCTAGCCCGACATAGCCCTTCACCACTAGCTAGCGCTGGCGCCTATGCCCCAGTGCGGCATCACCCTGGAGAAAAGAGGTCTCGTGGAGACATCACAACACCCCATCGCACCGGCCACCGGCCGTCTAGGCGTGCTCTTCGTGGGGCTCGGCGCCGTGGCGTCGACCGTCATCGCCGGCGTCGAGCTGATCAAGCGCGGCCTGGCCGAACCCGTCGGATCGCTCGCCCAGATGGGCACCATCCGCCTCGGTAAACGGACCGAGGACCGGGCGCCACTCATTCCTGACTTCGTGCCGCTGGCCGATCTCGACCAGCTGGTCTTCGGCGCCTGGGACCCGATCTCTGACACGGCATACGAGGCCGCGATCAGGTGCGGCGTGCTCGACCGGTACACCCATATCGAACCGATCGCGGCCGCGCTGAAAGAGATCGAGCCCATGCCGGCGGTCTTCGATCAGCAATACGTACGGCGGCTCTCGGGCACCAACGTTAAGCCGGGCGCAGGCAAGCGGGAGCTAGCCGAGGCACTCCGCGACGACATCCGCAACTTCAAGGCGGCAAACGACTGCGATCGGATGGTGGTCATCTTGTGTGCCTCCACCGAAGTCTTTATCGAGCCCGGCCCGGCCCACCAGAGCCTGGAGGCGTTCGAAGCCGCATTGGATGCCAACGACGAAGCCGTCCCGCCATCGATGCTCTACGCCTACGCCGCGCTCAAGGAAGGCGTGGCCTTCATCAACGGGGCGCCGAGCCTCACCACCGACGTGCCGGCCATGACCGAACTCGCCCACACCGCAGGAGTTCCCCTGAGCGGCAAGGACTTCAAGACAGGGCAGACCCTCGTGAAGACCGTGCTGGCGCCGATGTTGAAGGCCCGGATGCTGGGGTTGGCGGGCTGGTACTCGACCAACATCCTCGGCAACCGCGATGGCGAGGTGCTTGACGACCCCGACAGCTTCCGCACCAAGGAGAAGGCCAAACTCGGCGTGCTCGAACACATCCTGCAGCCAAGCCTTTACCCCGAACTCTATGGCGACTTCCACCACAAGGTGCGCATCAATTACTACCCACCTCGCGGTGACAACAAGGAGGGCTGGGACAACATCGACATCTTCGGATGGCTTGGCTATCCGATGCAGATTAAGGTCAATTTCCTTTGCCGCGATTCGATTTTGGCCGCACCGTTGGTACTCGACCTGGTGTTGTTCACCGACCTAGCCCAGCGAGCTGGTCTTACGGGCACACAGGAATGGCTGTCGCTCTACTTCAAGAGCCCACAACACGCCCCGGACTCCTATCCCGAACACGACTTGTTCATCCAGCAGACCAAACTCAAGAACACACTCCGCTGGCTGATGGGCGAGGAGCAGATCACCCACCTGGAGATGGAAAACGAGGACTGAACCGAAGAGGGTGCCCGTCAGCGAACCTCGGCAAGCTTTGCGCGCAGGTCATTGGCGTCTGGGTGGTTGATGTCGTCGAGGATCTCGAGCGCTGCGTGCCACGCCTTGACGGCAGACTCGTCGTCCTGGGCGGCAGCGTGCGTGTCGCCCAGCTGGGAAAAGGATTAGCGGCGCGGGTCTTTACGACCCGCGCCGTCTTTGTCTGTCCAATATGGACTTAGTGACGTTTCGGCCACGGCCTCGCCGGATCGTTCCTGCCCGGTTCAGCCGTTCGGCCTCCCGCGCGAACCTTAAAGGGTGGTTCCGACCGGTACGGATGCTGCGCCCGCTGCAATATTGCCGACAATGGATCCACCGGCCAGCGCGGTCTGGCAAAACAGCTCCATCGGCCCGTATCGCTTGCCAGCGAAGCGGAAAGACTGGCGTCGCTCCACAATGGACAGACGTTCACACAGCCGTCGAAAGAGCCTGAGTCTCACGTCTTCCATGATCCATACATAAGAATCTTGGCAGGTCACGGCAGGGGGCGGCTATTGTGGCCCGGGTTCGTATCGAGTCAAGCCAGGTGCTGGACAGCCCCGGATACCCTCGCCGACAACGGCGCAAATACCCCCACTAAATAACAGACTTTCTGATCCCGTTCACCCTGCGATCGGTATAGGAGGAATCCGGCGTGCGGCTACGCAAGCTGATCGGCGAGATTGGTGCCAAGTTCGACCGGCTGCTGCCGATGTCGAGCCCGGCACATGTTTTGCTGGGCCGGGCCGAAGTCGAGTTCCGGCAGTGGATTCCGTCTGGCTACCAGGCTGAAGGCTATGGGGGCAACAGCGAGCCAGCGATCGCCATCTTCAACCCAGCCGAGACCACGACTGCCCAGCGTGGCATGTATGTGGCCTACCTGTTCTCGGCCGACAAAAGCACCGTGACGCTCACCCTCAACCAGGGCGTCGGTGAGATGGCTGAGCACCTCGGGCGGTCTCGGGCACGGACAGTGCTCGCGCTGCAAGCCGCCACGATCCGGGCGGCTATGAGCCCCGCGGAAATCGCTGGCCTGGACCTCAGCTTCGACCTGCGCACCTCAGCGGCGATAGCGGTCGACTACGAGCAGGCCAACATCGTGTCGCGCACGTACAGCCTCGACCGGCTGCCCGTCGAGTCGGAGTTGGTCGCCGACCTGCAGCGTTTCCTGCTGCTCTACGCCCTGGCGCTCCAGGCCCGCGAGACAGCCCGCCGTCAGGGCCGCCACGACCTCATCACGCCTCTGCAAAGCCCGGCGGCGAAAAAGCCCACCGAGCCCACGCTCAAGTCGGCCACCGAGCCGCGGGAGAAGTCGACGCCGCCGGCCGCTGAGCCCAGGCCAGCCGCTGTCGCTCCCGAGCCGAAGCCTGCGACCGTCGAGCCGGAGGCCAAGCTCAAGCCGCACGCTGAGCCGAAGGCCGCGATCAAGGCTCCCACGGCCGAGGTCAAACCCACCCCGCCGACCGCCGAGCCCAAGCCAGCCGCCGTCAAGCCCGAGCCCGAGGCACCCGCGGCCAAGCCTGGGACCAAGGTCAAGCTCAAGAAGGCCGCCATCGAGCCTGTACTCGCGAGCAAGCCCGTGACCACGGCCGAACTCGAGTCGGACACGGCGGCGGCGCTCAAAGTGAGCGGCAAACACAAGGCGCTGGCCGGCACCCTGACCCGTCGTGGGATCTTGGCCGCTCTCGTCGCCACGCCCTTCGTCTATGCCACTCCCAGGGCAGAAGGTGCCCACACCGAGGACCTCGTGCCGAAGGTGCTGGAACTCCCAGCGCAGACCACCCCGGTGTTCACGATCGACGTGAGCCAGCATGACTGGAAGCGGCACGGCGGAAACCTGGACTGGGCGAAGATCTGCCAGGCCGGAATCGCTGGCATGTGCGCCCGCGCGACCTATGGCGATCCGTCGGGCTACCGCTGGCCAACCCACTACTTCGGGGACTTCTCCCGCGCGGCGAGGAAGGCTGGCATGGGCCTGCGCGGTGGCTATCACAACCTCGTGAAGGGCGACCAGGCTTCGATCAACCGGCAGGTTGACTGGCTGCGCCGCGAACTGGACCGGCACAGCGCGAACTGGGCGATGCTCGACGTCGAACGTTACGCCGAGCTGATCAAGGCCGACATGGTGCCAACCTGGGACGATGTGCGCCGCTTCGACGACCGCTGGGCTGAAGTCGACTCCCGGGTGCTCGTGGCCTACATCCCGCCGTGGAACTGGACGCAGCATCTTGGACAGCCCGACCTGCGCGAATTCCGGGGGCCGCTGATCGCGTCGAACTACCCGCGTCAGGCCCACGAGGACTTCAGGCAGCTGTACCAAAAGATCGGCGGCAACGACGGCCGAGGCTGGGCCACCTATGGCAACCGCGTCCCCGAGGGCTGGCAGTACAGCGCAAGGGCGAAGGTGCCAGGCGTGGCGGATATCTGCGATGTCAACGCGTGGCGGCTCACCTTCGAGAAGTTCAAGGTGCTCCTGACAGGCACGCAGCGATCCAGCTAGCCTTGCCGCGTGTCGGACAGCTTCTTGGTCGCCGCCTGCATTCCTATGAGCCGGACCGGTTTTGAGCAGTGGCTTGATACCCCCTCGGATCCACGAGCTATCTCAAACCCCGCTGAGATGTTCAACGGCTGGTACTGGGCTGACAAGGAGGTCACCGACGAGTGGAGTCACGTCGCGAAAAACATGACGCCGCGCCAGTATTTCGCGACCCGGGTCGCCGAGGATGCTGAGCCGGGTCAGGTGACAGTGGGCGGTACACCGTGATGGTGTCCTCGAGGTCTATCTGCTCCACTTTGGATACCAGCGCTGGGATGTGCACACAGCGCTGATGATGCTGGCCGCCACCGCGCCGTTTAAGGCGCCGTCGCAGGATCACGTGCTGTTCTGGGCGGAGACCGGCGGCAATCTGTTCAAGCCAGATGATGATGGCTGGCTAGCCGTCATGTCGGTGGAGGGACAGCACGCGAGGTTTGTCGCCGAGGCCGACTTGACCGCGACAGTCGCCGGTCTGCATCCCGCTGAGCAGTTGTTCTATGACCTGCTAGAGCGTCTTGGCGAGAACGAAGGCGCGACGCGGGATCCGTCCTTCGTCGATCCTGCTTTCCTTTAACGTGAAGCGGGCCTCGTAGCGTTTCGCTACGAGGCCCGGATCGCTTGTCAGGCACAGAAGACCTTGTTGATGAGTGTCTGCATGGCCTGGTATCCCGCTGCTTGCTTGGACATCGCGGGATCGTCCACATAGGTCAGTGAGGCGGTCAGCGTCTTGCTGCCATCGGGCGTGCTGTACATCAGCGTCGCAAACCCTTGGACGCCACCGTTATGTGTGACGAGAGCCGCACCGCAGCTTGGCAGCGGGAAGGGAGACGGCGTGGAGCCGTCCTGCACGAACAGTCCCAAACCGTAGCCGTACATCGGGTGTGGCGTAAGCATCTTGGCCATTTGCGAGGCGGGAAGGAGTTTCCCGCTCATCAAGGCGGAGATGAACGTCTGCAGATCCTTGGTGGTGGAGATCATGTCACCACCGCTGGATACCCAAGACGGGTTCTGGCGGGTGATGTCGACCGTCTTCAGCTCACTGGCTTCCTCGTATTCGTAGTAGGCGTGGGCGTGCGGCCCCGGGATCTCCGGCGAGGTGCCCGGCACGATGGTGCCCTTCAGCCCTAGGGGCCGCAGAATTCGCCGCCGCATCTCCTCGGCATAGGAGTTGCCGGTGGCTTTCTCGATTACCAGCCGGGCTAGCACGTAGTTGGTGTTGGCGTAGGCCCAGTTTGTCCCCGGTTCAAAATTCAGGGGCTTGGACAACGACAACCGAACGAGTTCCTCCGGCTGGTAGGTGTGGAACCGGTTGTCCACCCATTCCTTGCCAGACCAAGGGATCCCCGGATTGATCGTGCCGTCGGGGTTGTACTGCCCGGTGTGGTTGAACACTCCGCTCGTGTGCTGCAACAGCATCCGCACCGTGATCCGCGGATCCAGGTTGAACTCGGGCAGGTAGCTCGCCGCTGACGTGTCCAGCCCGACTTTGCCGTCAGCCACCAGGTCCAGCATCAGGGCAGCGGTAAATGTCTTGGTAACACTGCCAACCCGGAACCGTCCGTTGGTTTGTGGCTTCGCCGCCGCGTCAAGCTTGCGGACCCCGGCGCTACCGGTCCATTCGCTCTGCTGGTCGCTCACGCGCAGTTGCACGCCGGTGAAACCGGACTCGACGATCTCTTGGATGGCTTGCTGTAGCTCGGGACGGTTGTTGCCTTTCGCCGTTGCCACTTCGGGTGTGATGGCTCCGGTTAGCAACGTGGCCGCCAGAGCGGTGCCGGCGACGCGACGCGCGGTCTGAGACGTACCCATTGTTATTCACCTTTCCCGGCGGCGTCGAGGGCGCTGACGATCTTGCGGGCCATGTCAGCCAGGGTGGGGCTCGGCGCGCCCTGACCAGCCCGGGCAGCGGCCTCGATGGCGGTGATCACGGTGCTGCGGAAGTTGCTGGCCTCTTCCACATCCTGCTTGCTGAGCAGATCCATCGACTCGGTGAGGGCCGGCAGCACCTGGTCGGCCAGTGCGGCCGCGGACTTGCTGGTTAGCTTCAGGTCATTGGTCTTCGCGGCGAGCACGTGCCCGATTGGGCCGGTCGCCGACGACAGGGCGAGAGTGCCGTCGGTGGCGACCTTATGCGCCGAGCTGGCGACACCGGCGAACGACATCAGGGTCACAGCGCCGTAAGCGGCGGTCCGGAGGGTGCGCTTGTCCTGGTCGGTGAGGGTGACAGACATTGTTGTGTGCTCCTTGGAAGGTCGGGTGGTTCGTTGTGAGAACGATCGCCCGCCGTCCTGTCACGGGACTGCCTTCGCGCTGACACGGCCGCTGACACGGCTGGCGCGTGACAAGGATCTGCTTCGGATCGTCATCGGCTTTCACTCTGCCGAAGCACCGGATCTTGATCAACGACTACTTCGATACCCAGCGATAACACATGGGTTATCGCTGCGCGGGACTGACCTCAAACACATAGCGGACCTCTGGCATCCCCCGCCATAGCTGGACTTCCGCCTGCGCATCGAGCACAAAAACCTTGCCGTTCATAGAAGACACTCAAGCGCATCAGAAATCAGAGCCTTTCCAACACCTTTTCCTTGTACGCGTGGATGCACGTACAACCCGGCAAGTTCGGCGCCAACAGCGGACCGCCGCGTCCAGGCATAGCCCATGATGGTGGTGTAGGTGTCGCGAGACCCGATGGCCCGGAACGCTTTTCGTTCACAAAAGGGCAAGCCCTCCATTTAAGACTTTGACTACATTTACCATGTGTCTCTTGCGGGCTCTTCCATCGAGATATCTACAACGTTAGGCTTCGGTCAAGTGCGGAAGGGGGTGTCACCATGGTTGTTCGCGAGCTCTAGGCATTAGATGACTGTCAATGCTGCGTCGGTTTGGTTTTGATACCAAGCCGGCGCAGGATTCCGTTTTATACCTAGGAGAACTCCTGTGCCGGTAAGCATCTCGGTGCCTTTCAAGGGTGAGGGCAGCGGCGTCGAGGAGTTGACCTGGGCTCAGTTCGCCGCATGGCGGTCGATGCAAAAGTTCGGCGAAACCGAGTGGACCGGCGGGACGATGCCCCTCAAAGCAGGGATGACCGTCCAAAACATCGTTACTCTGCTCGGATTCGTCCTAAGCAGACACCAGTCGTTGCGCACTCGCCTGCTCGTCGACAATGACGGGCAGGCCAGGCAGGTGCTCTTCGAGTCTGGCGAGATCACCCTTGAGGTCTACGCCGACAACGGAAACCCCGCGCAGCTGGCTGACACGATCCGGGCGGAGTATGAGGCCGCTCCTTGGGATCCGGTGGCCGACTGGCCATTGCGCATGGCGGTGGTCGCCGATGGCGACCACGCCATCTATTTCGTCGCTCTCTACTGCCATATCGTCATTGATGGGTACGGGTTCGACGCGCTTCGCCGAGACCTCGCCAATCTCGACCCCATCACGGGTGCTCACCTCGCTCCCGTCGCCGGCGTTCAGCCGCTGGAGCTAGCGCGGGCCCAGCGTGAGCCGTCCGCGCTTCGGCAGCACGCCGCTTCCTTGCGTTACTGGGAGAAGCACCTGCGGGTGATCGAGCCGCAGCGTTTCGCCCAGCGGCTGACCCCGCAAGCCGAAAGATGGTGGGAGGCCACGTTCACCACACCCGCGACGCATCATGCCCTCGCGGTCGTCAACAGCCGGATGAATGTACACAGTGGAGTGATGCTCCTGGCGGCCTACGCCGTCATGCTCGGCCAGCTGTCTGGTCAGCCTGTTGGCATGTTCAGGATTGTGGTCAGCAACCGCTTCCGGCCCGGTTTCGCCGATTCCGTTAGCAATCTGGCGCAAGCTGGGCTGGCCGTCATCGATACCGCTGACTGCACGTTTGGGGAAGCGGTAGCCCGCACGTGGAAGAGTGAACTCACCGCTGGGCGGCACGCGTATTACCATCCTCGCGACCTGTGGCCGCTCATCGACCGGATCAGCGGCGAACGCGGCGTCGACCTCGATACGCGGTGCTACTTCAATGACCGCCGCGGATTCTCCGCACAGACCGCCACCAACGTGCCCGTAGCTTCCGTGTCCGAGAGCACCCTGCGCTGGGGCCCGCGATCGAACGAACCCGACGCCACGTGTTTCCTCAACGTTGACAGCGCCGGGGACGCGGTCGCCCTCACCTGGCGGGTCGACACGGCTTTCGTTTCCCCGGACATGATTGAGACCTGCTTGCGTGGCATCGAATCGCTCATCGTGACGGCAGCGCTTAGCGACGCGTTGCCTTGAGCACGGCGTCGTGCAGGGTAACGGCATTGCCCTCGGCATCGGTGAACGGGCGCGGCAGATCGCGTGCGTCGATCTCCCACTCTGCTGGGTCAAGCGTTTCCGCCATCTGCGCGGCAGGATGCATAAGCGCGACAAGATGCGGCGGACGGGCAATGACTTCCGCATCTGACGGATGATGCCCGACGATGAGAAGCGTGCCGCCAGGCTTCACCGCCGCGGCCAGACGCTTGTGCAGCGCCTGAAGGTCCGGCCACGGCAGATGCATGAACTGCGCGGACACTAGGTCGTAGGCTTCCTGAGCCGGGGCCCACTCCAGAATGTTCGCCTGCTTCCAGATGATCGCGTGCGATCCCGCGGCCTTTGCGGCCCGTTGCAGCGCCACCTGCGAGATGTCAACGCCCGTAACGCTCCAGCCTTGCTGAGCCAGCCAGATCGCGTCGGCCCCTTCGCCGCAGCCCACATCGAGCGCGGTCCCTGGTTTCAACTCGCTGGCCACCGCGACGAGACGGGGATTCGGGTTGCCGCTCCAGACCTTCTCCGATGAGCGGTATCGCTCGTCCCAGAACTCAGCACCAAACATGTCGCTCATAACCACGACGATGCCGCAAACCCCCGCGCTACGCCAACGCAACTTGCTGAAGTAGCAACTTACACTAGGCTGCCTCGCATGCACCCCGACGGTTTGATTGAGCGTTTCGCCGACCTTGTCGTGCGGGCTGGGGCTAATGTCCGGCCGGGCCGGCGCGTCTTCGTGATGACAGATCTGGCGCATGCGCCGATGGCCCGGGCGGTGGTGGAAAGGGCTTACGCGGCCGGCGCTTCCATCGTTGACGTGGATTGGGAAGACGGGCTAGTGCGGCGGTCAGGCGTGCGGCACGCGAGCCTGGAGTCCTTGACAGCCAACCGATCCTGGGTGCTCGACCGTTACGAGGCGCTGCACCGCGAAGGTGCCGCGATCATCCTTCTGGCAGGCGACCAGCCGGGTCTCATGGCGGGCCTGGATCCGCAGAAGGTGGCCGCGATCCCAGCAGGCGAAGAGAGCGCCCGGCGCAAGATCTTCCTCGGTGGCCGGGTCACGTGGACGATCGCGGCTATCCCGAGCGCAGGCTGGGCCGAGCAAGTGTTTGGTGAGCCCGATGTTGACCGGCTCTGGGAGGCTGTGTCCGTCGCGATGCGGCTTGACGAGCCTGATCCGGTGCAGGCCTGGCGCGAGCGATCGGACACCCTCGCGACCCGTGCACGGGCGCTCAACGCCCTGGAACTGACCGCCGTGCGCTATCACAGCGAGGGCACCGACCTGACTGTCGGGCTGTTGCCGGGCACGGTGTGGACGGGCGGCGGCGTCACCACGGAAACCGGGTGCGGCTACATCCCGAATCTGCCAACGGAAGAGGTCTTCACCAGTCCGGACCGCCGCTTGGCTGACGGTGTCATCCAGCTGACCCGGCCACTGGTCATGCGCGGTGGCGGTGTCGTGGAGGGTCTGCGCGTGACCTTCGCCGGGGGCCGGATCGTGGACTTTTCCGCCACCAGCGGTGCCGATCTGGTGCGAGGTCAGCTCGAAACCGATGACGGAGCCCGCAGCCTCGGCGAAGTGTCGCTTGTGGACCGTGACTCCAGAATCGCCAAGGCTGGCTTGGTTTTCCACAACACCTTGTTCGACGAGAACGCCGCGTGTCACGTGGCCTGGGGGCAGAGCTTCCCCTTCGCGGTGGCCAACGGGCCGGCCATGTCCGCCGAGGAGCGGTTTGACTTGGGGCTCAACCGGTCTGCCGTGCACACCGATGTCGTCATCGGCGGAGCCGGCATGACCGTGACCGGCACTGGCCCTAACGGAATCGTCGACATCATTAAGGATGACGAGTGGGTCCTGCCGGGATAGCAGCCCTGGCAGGCCCGGTGCCTGCCAGGGCCACTGGTCAGCTAGCGGTTGCCGGGATATCGGTGCAGCCGCCAAACTTTGTGCCACTGTGGAGCATCGATCCCGACCGTGTGCTTCTGACCCACCAGGTGGAGCCTTCCGCACAGTCGCGCCGGTAGAGAGCTAGCTCGGTGTAGGTGTCGGCGTCGTAGTCCCCGGGTGCGGGAATGTCGGTGCACCCGCCAAACTTGTTGCCCGCGTACAACACCGAGCCAGTGCGGGTGCTGCGCACCCACCAGGTCGAGCCCTCACTACAGTCACGACGGTAGAGGGCCAGGTCGGTGTATCCGTCACCGTCATAGTCTCCGGCCGCGGGAATGTCGGTGCAGCCACCAAACTCATTGCCCGCGTAGATGTTCGACCCCGTACGCGAGCTTCGGACCCACCAGGACGAGCCTGTTGAGCAATTCCGGCGGAACAAGGCCAAGTCTGTCCGCGAGTCGCCGTCGTAGTCTCCGGCCGCCGGAATGTCAGTGCAGCCACCGAACTCGTTGCCCGCATACAGGTTAGCGCCGGTGCGGGAACTGCGAATCCACCACGTCGAGCCGGTCGAGCAGTCCTGGCGGTACAAAGCCAAGTCTGTGTAGCCGTCGCCGTCATAGTCACCTGGAGCAGGAATGTCGGTGCAGCCACCGAACTTCGTGCCGCCGTAGAGCAGTCCACCGGTACGTGAGCTGTGCACCCACCACGACGAGCCGTTGGTGCAATCACGACGGTAGAGCGCCAAGTCGTTCTTGCCGTCACCGTCGTAGTCGCCGGGAGCCGGGACGTCCATCGCGCCACCGAAAAGCGTGCCGCCAAAGATCTGCTGGCCCGTACGGCTGCTGCGAGCCCACCAGGTCGAGCCGGTGGCGCTGTTCGGCCGGTAGAGCGCCAGATCGGTGAACTTGTCCCCATCATAGTCGCCGGGAGCATTGGCACCCCAGGCCGCGGTGGCGATCCGCACCCCGTCTGCGGTCTCGTCGTAGTAACGCGACGGGAAACCCGATCGCTGCACGGCTTGGCAGACTTCACCGATCGGGGCTGTCAGCCAGGTGTTGTTCGGGTATTCCCGCACCATCGCGTTGAGGAACGCGTTGGTGGCGTAGACGGGATTGAGAATCTGGCTTTCACTCCCCCATCCTTGGCTCGGGCGTTGCTGGAACAAACCGAGGCTGTCCCGGTCGCCATAGTTGAGGTTCTGAATCCGGCTCTCCACGATCGTCGTGGTGATCGCGATCGCGGCGGCACGCAGGGGCAGTCCGCGTGACTTGACGACCTGCACGATGACGCGGGTGCACGCCGCCCGGCTGGCCGTGTAGTGGCCGTCGAGTGCGCCGGTGAGGGTCGGCCCGACCTGGCCGGCGAAGGCCGCGTCAGCGGCCGTTGGCGCGGCGCTCGTGCAGTCAGGGATTACCGCGGCATGAGCGGCGGCTGGGACCAAGGCGACGGTTGCCGCCGTCGCGAGGCCAGCCAGCGAGGCGAGAAGTTTGTAGTTCATCAGGCACCGGTCGCCGGCACGTCATGGCAACCGCCGAACTTGTTGCCGCCGTAGAGCGTGGTGCCGGTTCGCGTGCTGCGGACCCACCAGGATGAGCCGTTGGTGCAATCACGACGGTAGAGGGCGAGGTCGGTATAGCCGTCACCGTCGTAGTCACCTGGCGCGGGAATGTCGGTGCAGCCACCAAACTCGTTGCCCGCGTAGATGTTGTTTCCCGTGCGGGAGCTGCGCACCCACCACGTGGAACCGGTGGAACAGTCACGGCGGAACAAAGCGAGGTCGGTGCGATTGTCGGCGTCGTAGTCACCCGGCGCCGCGATGTCGGTGCAGCCACCAAACTTGTTGCCCGCATACAGGGCCGAACCAGTGCGGGTGCTGCGGACCCACCACGACGAACCGTTGGTGCAATCACGACGGTAGAGGGCCAGATCGGTGTAACCGTCACCGTCATAGTCTCCGGCTGCCGGAAGGTCGGTGCAGCCACCAAACTCGTTGCCCGCGTAAATGTTGTTTCCCGTACGGGAGCTGCGAATCCACCACGTGGAGCCGGTCGAACAGTTCTGCCGGAACAGCGCCAGATCGCTGAAGCCATCGTTGTCATAGTCGCCTGGAGCCGGAATGTCGGTGCAGCCGCCAAACTTCGTGCCGCCGTAAAGCAGGTTGCCTGTCCGGGAACTCGTTACCCACCACGACGAACCGTTGGTGCAATCACGACGGTAGAGAGCCAGATCGTTCTCGCCGTCGCCGTCATAGTCTCCGGGCACGGGGATGTCCGTACAACCGCCGAACTTGGTGCCGGCGTTGAGGTTTGTGCCGGTCCTGGTGCTGCGGATCCACCACGTTGACCCTTCGGAACAGTCCGGCCGGAAGAGCGCTAGCTCGGTATAGCTGTCACCGTCATAATCGCCTGCCGTGTCGCGGATTCCACCGGCTGTCCACCACGTGGTCTGTTTGCGGGCACCGGCCCAGCTGAAGCTGAAGTGAATGTGGTCGGTGTGCGGGTTGGTGCCGTTGTAGTCACGCCAGCCCTCGGACGCCCGGTAGGCCGACCAGATCTGGCGATTCCAGATCAGGTACATCACGCCGAGCCGTCTGGCCATCGCGTGCCGGTTCCCATGACGGTCAGTCGCGAGCAGCCATCCGAGGATGTCATTTGCGATGGCCCGCTCGGAGCTGTCGTTGATGTTGAGCATGTAGTCGAGCGCGCGACCCTCCTTGTGCTCGCTCGTCCCACCCAGGCTGCAGGATCGGCTGATGGAACTGCTGTGCGAGCCGTAGGTGCGGTTCATCAGATCGCGGAACCCGACGGTGCCCGGCTTGGGGTCGTTGTCACAGGTGTCCTGGGGATCATTGCCGGCATAGGCGTCGATCGCCCTGCCAAAGTCCGGGGTTACCGGAGCCGCCGAAGCGGCCGGAATATAAGTGATCATCGTCAACGCGATGGCTGCCGTCAACACGGCTGTCCACGTGCGTTTTGTCAGCACAGCGTCCTCCTCGAGGGTCCAATGGCGAGCCTGAGTGTGCTGATCGGACAGAGGTGAAGCCAGCGACAACCTTCACAGTCCACCTATACAATTCGGCTCCGGGGAGGTCAGATGGACACGTCTTTCGCCGCGTTGTTGCGAGCACATCGAAGAGCCAACGGCCTGACCCAAGAAGCGCTTGCTGAGCTGGCAAGGCTTAGCGGACAGGCGGTCGGGGCTCTGGAACGAGGCGATCGCCGGTTTCCCTACGGCGACACCGTCGCCCGCCTCGCCGACGCACTGGGGCTGTCTGAACAGGAACGTCGCGCGTTCCAGGCCGCGGCGGCCAGACCCTCGGTGCCCCGGCCTGAGACGCCGTCTCCTTCAGCACCACGGCAATTGCCTGCGGTCATCGCGCACTTCGCCGGCCGTGCGGCGCCCGCCAAAGCCATGGCCGAAGTCGCCGGTCAGTCCAGCACCGTGGTCATCTCGGCTATCTCCGGCATGGCTGGGATCGGCAAGACGGCCTTCGCCCTGCACTGCGCTCATCAGTTGAAGGAGCTGTATCCCGACGGCCAGCTCTACGCGAACCTGCATGGATTCGACCCGTCTCGGCCTCCGGTCAGCCCAGCCAGTGTCGTGCACGCGTTCTTGGAGGCGCTCGACATCCCGGCGCGCCGGATTCCGGGCAGTGCCGAAGCACAGGCCGGTCTCTACCGCAGTGTGCTGGCGAGTAAACGGATTCTGATCGTGCTGGACAACGCCCGTGATGCCGAACAGGTTCGGCCTCTGCTGCCAGGCGACACCGGCTGTCTCACACTCGTCACCAGCCGCAATCAGCTCACCAGCCTGGCGACGACCGATGGGGCCCAGCTGCTAACCCTAGATCTGTTGTCCGAACACGAGGCTCTTGACCTGCTAGCCGCACGGCTCAGCGCGGAGCGCGTCGCTGCCGATCTGGAGTCAGCGCGCGAGATCGTCGTCCGGTGTGGACGGTTGCCCTTAGCCCTATCCATTGTCGCTGCGCGTGCGGCGGCGCATCCCCATTTCACTCTCGCGGATTTGGCCACGGAACTCAGCGAAGGTGAAGGTCTGGATGCCCTAGACGGCAACGATCCCACGGCAAGTGCCCGAACCACGTTCGCCGTTTCGTACCAGGCACTTTCGGCGCCGGCGGCACGGCTATTCCGACTGCTCGGCGCACATCCGGGGCCAGACATCTCGATCAAGGCCGCGGCGAGTCTGGCGGGCGGATCCGTTCGCGAGCAACGCTTGCCGTTGAAAGAGCTGACGGAAGCCAATCTGATTCTGGAACACCAGCCAGGGCGCTTCGGGATGCACGATCTGATTCGTGCCTATGCCTGCGAACTGGAAGCCGAGCCCGACGCGCGTCGTCGCATGCTCGACCACTATCTGCACTCGGCCTTCGCCGCCAACTGCCTCCTCATCCCAGCGGGCGAACGGATAACGCTCGATCAGCTTCAGCCCGGCACCACGCCAGAGCAACCGGAGGACCACGATGACGCTCTCGCCTGGTTCACAGCGGAACGCTCGGTGTTATTGGCGGTCATCGATTACGCAGCGGCGGCTCAGTGGAACAACCATGCGTGGCAACTGGCCTGGATCTTCACCGACTTTCTTAATCGCCGCGGCGACTGGCAGGCCGACATCAGCACCCAGCGGGCGGCGCTCACCGCGGCCCGGCGCCTCGGCGACGTTGGCGCTCAGGCTCGCGCGCTTCGCTTGCTAGCGCTGGATTTCACGCAACTTGGCAGTCTGGAGGAGGCGCTCAGCTATCTGCAGCAAGCGCTGGAACTGACGGCCGAGGCCGATGATGCTCGCGGGCAGGCCCACACCCACAATCATTTGGCGTTCGTTTACGAACGTCTGGGGCTGCTAGACAATACACTTCATCATGCCCAGCAAGCCTTGCGGTTGTTCGAGATTTCCGGCTCCATGCCCGGCAGAGCCGATGGGCTCAACGCGGTGGGCTGGAGCCTGGCCCAGCTCGGCCAATGCGACGAAGCGCTGCGGCATTGCGAGGAGGCGCTAGCGCTGCAGACGGAGCTGGCGAACCGTTCTGGCCAGGCAGCCGCGTGGGACAGCCTCGGCTACATCCATCACCATCTGGGCCAGCACGACTTAGCGGTCAGCTGCTACACGCAGGCTGTCGAGCTGCATCGCGATCTCGGGAACCGATACTACGAAGCCAATGTCCTGAGCCACCTCGGTGACACGCAGCTCGCGGCGGCTAAGCGGGCTCAGGCGGCGGTCAGCTGGGAGCAAGCGCTCCGCATCCTGACCGAGCTTGAGCACGCCGACGCCGCGCAAGTGCGGGCGAAGCTGGGCGATCTGTGAGCGCATCGGCAAGACTATGGACATGGACAGTGAGATCGGTGACGCGCTTGACGCGGTCGGGCCACGGCTCAAGGCGTTACGCAAAGAACGTGAGACGACGCTGGCGGAGCTGTCGGCCGCGACCGGCATCTCCGTGAGCACGCTGTCCCGGCTGGAGTCAGGCGGCCGCCGGCCCACTCTCGAACAGCTCCTTCCGCTAGCCCGCGCCCACGGTGTCACCCTTGACGAACTCGTCGACGCGCCACCGACCGGCGATCCCCGCGTTCACCTACGGCCCGTCGTCCGCAACGGGATGACGATGCTGCCGTTGACACGCCGTCCCGGCGGGATTCAAGCCTACAAACTCGTGTTCCAGGCCAACAGCAAGCGCCGCGAACCCGATCTAAAGACGCACGAAGGCTACGAGTGGCTCTATGTCCTCAATGGACAGTTGCGTGTCGTCCTCGGGGAGCACGACTTTGTCATGTCGCCCGGTGAAGCGGCTGAGTTCGATACCCGTGTGCCGCATTGGTTCGGCTCAGCAAACGCCGAGCCCGTCGAGATTCTCAGCCTGTTCGGCAGGCAAGGCGAAAGAGCTCATCTCAGAGCTCGCCCTAAAACAAAGTCAGCTGACCGGGGATAGGGTCGACGCGCGAGCGCAGGCCTTTGCGATAGACCCACGGCTTGAGTTCGAGTGGATGGCGTTGCGCGGCAACGGGAGTGCCCCCGCCGACGAGTGCCCACAGCGACGGGCCGTAATTGATGCCGTGAGCCTGCAGGGCGCGCCGCATCACCGGATAGCTCAACGGCAGCCGCATGTCGTCAATCGACGGTAGCTCCAGGTCGCATCGCATCGTCATCAACCGCCGGTTGCGGTCAACGACCTGGCGCATCTCGGGCCGGTGCAGCTGTTGTGCCGCAAGCTCTCCGACCGCTTCGCTAACGTCTTGCGAAGTTGCTTCCCACGCCGCGTCCACAGTGCCGAAGGCGTTTAGCAGACGGGCCGCCCGGGACGCGCCGAATTGGCGCACGCCATGGAGGTTGTCCGACGGGTCACCGCGAAGAGCGGCGTAGTCGCGGTATTGCCACGGGTCGACGCCACAGACCGCCTTGAGGCTAGCCGCGTCGACGATGACCGCCTCGTCGAAGCCTCCGTTGCGTACCCTCAAAACTGAAGTTAAATCGTCAATGAGCGCGAAGGCGTCGCGGTCACTCGTCATGAGAACCGAGCGCCATCCGCGCTCTCGCGCGTGACGCGCCGAGCTAGCCAGCACATCATCGGCTTCGAAAGCGCGCGGCACAACGGTGCAGATCCCAGCGGCGCGCAGCAATTCCGGCGCCATAAGGATTTGGGTCGCGAGATCGGCCGGCTTTTCTGGCCGCTGCGCCTTATAACCCGGGTAGTCAATCTTGCGAGCGGAATCTTGCGGGCAGTCGAACCCCACGACGATCGCGTCAGGACGCAGGTGTGCCGCAGCCCGCGCCAGGTAGTTGACCAGCCCTTTGAGTGCCCAAACCGGACGGCCGCTGGCGTCGGTGAGGGCCTCCATCGAGGCAGCGTGATAGGCACGATGGAGCAGGCTATTTCCGTCTAACGCGAGCAGCAGCGGAGCGGGGGGCACCGGCACTCGCCCAGCCTATCGGCGCGGAAAGCTGACTTCTATGTCGAGGCCACCTTCGGGGCGGGCGTTCGCGGTGATCACGGCACCGTGCGCGGTCGCGATCGCCTGGACAATCGCCAGGCCAAGCCCATGACCATCGTGGTGATGGACGCGCTGGGCACCGAGCCGCTGAAACGGCTGAAAAAGTTGTTCCACCTGATCGGGTGCGATGACCTTGCCGCTGTTGACCACTCTGATGCCCGGCATGCCCGTCGTGCTGACCGACACCGTTCCACCTGCGACGTTGTGCCGGATGGCGTTGTCCACAAGGTTGGCGATCAGGCTTTCGGCCAGTCGCGGATCACCCGAGGTCGGCGCCGGCCGCAGCGACGTCTCGATGGTGACGCCGCGCCGCTTCGCCGCGCCGTCGCGCGCCGCCACCACAGCCGTCGCGATGTCGCCGAGATCGATGGGCTCACGCTGCTCGATCCCTTGTTCACCGCTGGCGAGAGTCAGCAGCGAGTCGATCAGCCGCTCTTGAGCCTCGCTGAGCCCGATGAGTTCGTGGCACACCTCGCGCAACGACGCCGCGCTGGCGTTGGGATCGGCGAGCGCCACTTGCAGCAGGGCTCGTTCGGCCGTCAGCGGGGTGCGCAACTCATGCGACGCGTTCGCGACGAACCGGCGCTGCGACTCGAAGGAGCGTTCGAGGCGTTCGAACAAGTCGTTCAGGGTGCCGGACAGTTCAGCGAACTCGTTGTTGCCCTGCACCGGCAAGCGCTGGTGCAGATTGTTGGCAGAGATGTCATTGGCCGTCGCCGTCACTGTCCGAAGTGGACGAAGGAATCGCCCGGCGATAATCCAGCCGAGGATGAACGACACGACGACCATGAGGGCGAGCCCGACCGCGGAGGACGTGAGCAAGGCCTGATTGGGTTCCGGTGCCGGACCTCCACCTGGAACACCTTGCCCCCCAGCGGGTTCCGTCTGTGACGTCGACAGAATCGGAATGCTCAGCAGCGCCGCACCCGAAAAGAAGAAGGGCACAGCATATAAAAGCATCAATTGGGTACGCAGGGAGAGCCGCCGCATTACTCTGCTCCCAGCCGGTAGCCAGCCTCGCGGACCGTGTGGATGACCGGTGGGCCCCCCAGTTTGGCGCGCAGCCGCCGGATCGTGGTTTTCACCGTGGTCGTGAACGGATCCGCCGCCTCGTCCCAGACGCGGTCGAGGAGTTCTTCGGCCGAGACAGGGCGTCCCGCCGCCGCCATGAGGTGTTCGAGCAACGAGAACTCCTTGGGGCTCAAGTCAAGGCGCTGTCCCGCGCGCGAAGCCACTCGGCGACTGGGGTCCAGGGTGAGGTCGCCGTATTCCAGCACGGGCGGCAGGGATTGCGCCGGCCGCCGTCCGAGGGCGCGCACGCGGGCGACCAGTTCGGCGAAGTCGAAGGGCTTGGGCAGGTAGTCGTCGGCCCCTAATCCCAGCCCGTCCACGCGTTCACGCACCGTGCTCGCGGCGGTCAGCATCAGCACCTTGCTGCCTGAGTGCTCAGCGACGATCCGGCGGCACACCTCGTCGCCGTGAACGCCGGGCAGGTCGCGGTCGAGCACCACCACGTCGTAAGGCGTCACGGCCAGGTGTTCGAGCGCGTCAGCTCCGTCGAGCACCACATCTACGGCCATGCCCTCGCGGCGCAGACCGGTCCCGATCGTCCGGGCCAGGATCTCGAAATCTTCGACGACTAAAACGCGCATGAGTCCACGATGCCAGGCCGCAGGTGGCAAACAGGTGACACCGTGCTGTCACCATCGCCCTCGTAGAACTGAGCGCATGATCGAGGTAAATGGCTTACGAAAGCGTTTTGGCCCGCAGCTCGCCCTCGACGGCATGACCTTCAAGGTCGAGCCGGGTAAGGTGACCGGTTTCGTCGGGCCCAACGGGGCGGGCAAATCAACCACCATGCGCGTGGTTCTGGGGCTCGACGCGGCTGACGAGGGAACGACTCTTGTCGATGGGCAGCGTTACCGCCAGCTGCGGCAGCCGCTGTGCGTCCTGGGCTCGCTGCTGGACGCGAGCGCGCTGCAGCCCAGCCGCACCGCGCGTGACCATCTCCTTTGGATGGCGCACTCCCAAGGGCTGACCGGCAAGCGGGTGGACGCCGTGCTGGGACAGACGGGCTTAACGGGAGTCGCCAAGCGCCGGGCGGGCGGCTTCTCGCTCGGGATGCGCCAGCGGCTGGGCATCGCCTCAGCGCTGCTGGGTGACCCACGAGCGGTCATGCTCGACGAACCGTTCAACGGCATGGATCCCGAAGGCATCGTCTGGGTGCGCGGTCTGTTGCGCTCGCTTGCCGCTGATGGCCGGGCGGTGCTCGTGTCCAGCCATCTCATGAGCGAGCTAGAGGATGTCGCCGATCACGTGATCATCGTCGGACGGGGGAAGGTGATCGCGGACACGAGCGTCAAGGATCTGCTCACGTCGGCTTCCGGTGGGCGGGTCAACGTGCGCTCACAGGACGTCGCCGCTGCGCTGGCCGCTTTACCGGAAGGAGAGCCAACCGGGCCGTCAACGTTGACAGTCACCGGCATGACGGCCGAAGCCGTGGTCGCGCGACTCAACGGACACGGTGTGCCGTTCTCGGAAGTGTCCGCGCACAGGGCGTCGCTCGAAGACGCCTACATGGACCTGACCCGTGAGGCCGTTGAATACCGTGGGGTGAGCTCATGATGCGGCAGTTGCGTGCCGAGTGGACGAAGTTCCGCACGGTCCGGGGATGGGTCACCGGGATGGCGCTGGCGGGTGGCTTCATCATCGCCTTCGGCCTGTTTCCGGGCATGCAAGGCACCTGCACAGACAACAAATGCAAGCTGCCGACCGGCCCGCAAGGGCATCTCGTCACGGACCGTTTCGAGTTCGCCGGCCAAACTCTAGACGGGGACGGGTCCCTCACCGTCAACGTCACGTCGATGACCGGTGAGCTGCCGCCCGGGCCAAACGCTGAGCAGCCTCGGCAAGGCTTGACCCCGTGGGCCAAAGCTGGGCTGATCATCAAGGACGGCACCAAAGCTGGATCGCCGTATGCGGCCATCATGCTCACGGGATCGCACGGCGTTCGCTTGCAGCACAACTATCTTTACGATCAGGCGGGCGCCGGTGCCGCGTCATGGCTGCGGCTCACGCGTGCAGGCGACGCCATTACGGGCGAACAGTCGGCCGATGGTACACATTGGACAAAGGTCGGCACTGTGGTGCTCAAAGGCTTGCCCACCAAGGTGCAAGCAGGGCTCTTCGCGACGTCACCTCAGCACAGTGAAGCATCGGCCTTGCTTTCCTCGAGCGGGCCCTCCAGCGTGACCGCGACTTTCCGTCAAGTGAGCCAGCAGGGTTCCTGGAGCGGGCAGTTGGAGGAAACGGAGCTAACGGGTTCCGGTGACATCGGCCCGCTTGTATCCGGATCATCCGGTCTGGGTGTCAGCGTCACGCAGGCGCTCGCCGGCACGTTCCTGGGGCTCGTGTTCGCCATCGTCATTGGAACCACTTATGTCACCAGTGAATACCGCCGTGGGCTCATGCGCACGACCTTCAGCGCCACTCCGCGACGGGGCCGGGTGCTCGCGGCGAAGGCCATCGTCGCCGGCGGCGCGACTTTCGTGACCGGGCTGGTCGCGGCGACCGTGGCTGTCGTGTTTGGACAGAAGATGCTGCGTGACAATGGCGTGTTCGTGCACCCGGTCACGACAGCCACCGAAGTGCGGGTCATCGTGGGAACGGCTGCCCTGCTTGCCCTGTGCACGGTTTTCGGCGTGGCCATTGGCGTCCTCCTGAGGCGAAGTGCGCTGGCGGTGACGATAGGGGTTACGGGCATTGTGCTGCCGTACATCCTGGCGATGTCGGTTCTGCCGGATGGTGCTGGGCGGTGGCTGTTGAGCATCAGTCCAGCGGCGGCCTTCGCCATTCAGCAGAGCGCTGTGGAATATGCCCACGTCGCCAACAACTACATTCCGACTGAGGGCTTCTTTCCCCTTTCGCCTTGGCTGGGGTTCGCCGTGCTGGCTGCCTGGACCGCTGTCGCCGTTGGACTGGCCGCTGTCGTGATAAGCAGGCGGGACGCATGAGAACGGCCATCCATGCGGAGTGGACGAAGCTGCGCACCTCGCCTGGCACGATATGGCTGTTGCTGGCGGTCATCGTGTCGACCGTTGGGGTGTCGGCCCTAACCACCGCTGCGATGACGTGTGTCGCGTGCGGTGGCGATGTCCTGAAGACGAGCCTCACCGGTGTGCAGCTCGGGCAAGCCATCGCGGCGATCGCGGGGGTGCTGATGATGGGCACGGAATACAGCAATGGCCTGGCACGCTTGACGCTCACCGCGATCCCCCGCCGGACAAGAGTGTTGACCGCCAAAGCGTTAGTACTAACCGCGGTGCTGCTCGTGACCTCGGCCGCCGCCGTGCTCGGCGCGTTTCTGGCCGGCCGGGCGATCCTGGCTGACAACGGATTCGCGCGACTGTCCATAAGCGACGGTACGGTCATGCGTGCTCTCGTAGGATCAGCGCTTTACCTGACGCTCATCGGTCTGCTCGGTCTTGGCATAGCGACCGCTGTGCGCAGTTCGGCAGGCGCCATTGGCACGGTGCTGGCGCTGCTGTTCGTGTTCCCGGTGGTTTCACTCGCGGTGTCAGACCCTGATTGGCAACGCAAGCTGGAGCAGATCGGGCCGACGAGTGCTGGCCTGGCGATTCAGGCCAGCACCAACCTGAGCGAGTTACCTATCAAGCCCTGGCACGGCTTAGGCGTCCTCGCGTTGTGGGCCGTGGCGGGTTTAGTGAGCGGGGGCTTGCTCCTGGCCCGGCGGGACGCTTAGGAGGGTCAGCTCTTCCGGGGACAGGCGGATCGAGCCCGCGGCGATGTTTTGCTCCAGGTGCCGCAGGTCGCCTGTTCCCGGGATGGCAAGCACATGCTCGCCTTGGTGGAGGGTCCACGCGAGCCGAATCTGGTGCGGTGTCACCTCATGCGCTGCGGCGATCTGACGGACCGTCTCGCTATGGTCGTTGAGCGACCCAGCTTCGCGCTGATTTCCCGCGAGGGCGAAGAACGGAACGAACGCGATCCCCCGGTCGCCACAGTCCTTTAGCAAATCGTCGTCGCGGCGAATGTCTAGGGCATAAGAGTTCTGCACGCACACGACCGGCGCGATGGCCTTCGCCTCATCGAGATGATCGATCCGGATATTAGACAGGCCAAGGTGTTTGATCAGACCCTCGTCCCGCATCCGGGCCAGTTCACCGAAGCTTTCCGCGATGGAGTCCTGACCCGGCCGCTTGATAATCCGCAAATTGACTATGCCGAGGCAATCAGTGCCGAGCCGTCGCAGGTTCTCCTCCACTTGCGCCCGCAGTGGCTCATGCCCGGGGATCACCTTGGTGGCGATGACGAGGTCGTCGGGATAGGGCGCCAGCGCCTGGCGAATCAGCTCGGTGGCGAACCTGACCTCTCCACTGCCCACCTCGAGGACTCCACCGGGCGTCCGGTAGAACGCCGCTGTATCAACATGATTCACGCCGAGTTCGCGAGCGCGGCGCAGCACCGCTAGCGCCACGCTGTGATCCGGGTTGACAGTCAGCCGCATCGAGCCGAACCCCATGCGATTCACCACGCGGTCGCCAAGCATCCAAGAACGCATCCGGCGAACCTAGCCGGCCTGATGCGGAATTGTGGGCCAGTTGTAGCGCCCTGGCAACACTGGTCCCCATGAATCCAACGAGACGCTCACTGCTCACCGGAGGCGCAGCGGCAGCCGCGGCCACTTTCTTAGCAACGCCAGCGCTCGCGGCGCTTCCTGTCGTGGACATGGAAATGGTGCTGCTGGCGGCGCAGGTTGACCCGCCCAAGCCGAACACCGGCCTCACCCCAGGGGCCAGTGCCAGTGTCATTGAAGTCGAGCGGGCTCTGAGTGCCAAAGGACTGCTCTCCTCGGGTGCTGTCGACGGGCACTACGGGACATCCACGGTGTCGGCTTATGCCGCGTGGCAGCGGTCGCTGGGTTACACCGGCATCGACGCCAACGGCATCCCCGGCCCGAGTTCGCTGACATCACTGGGAAGCGGGCGCTACACGGTCACCCGCACCGTGTCCACGGGGTCGCGCACAGACTCTTACGGTGGGAAGCGCGTCAATACTCGTACCCGCAATATGCTGGCCGCGGCAGACGGGATGCTCTCCTGGAGTCTCGTCATCACGCAGGGTTCTTACACCTCTTCAAACCCCTCCTCAGCTGGTACTCACGATGGCGGTGGCGTGGTCGACATCTCCGTGACCAACCTGACCACGACACAGCGCTGGCAGACCATCAAAGCCCTGCGCACGGTCGGTTTCGCGGCCTGGCTGCGCAACCCGTCGCAAGGCGACTGGCCCTATCACATCCACGCCGCTGCGGTGTCTGACCCTGATCTCGCCTCGGCCGCGCGCAACCAGATCCACGACTACTACTTCGGCAAGAACGGCCTGGCCAACCACGCCGCCGATGACACCCCGACCGCCTATCGCATGCCGTTCACGTGGTGGGAGAAATACCTGCGCGGTTAGCTGTCGCTTCCACGACAACAAGTTTTGGTTGGTACTGGCCCGGCCCGCTTCTCCTACAGGTGTCAAAAGCAAAAACCTGAGGAGGAAGCCATGAAACATCTCGCCAGACTGATCGTCGCCGCGGCGGTGGCCGTGGCCGGGCAGGTCGTCACGATCAGCCCGAGTTCGGCCGCCGTCGCCACTACGCCTCTATCCTTCGGTGTCGACGAGCGGGTACAGCCCGCTGTCGCGCTGGTTGAGCCGGCTGAAGGAAACCGCGACCCGCGCCCGGTCGGCGCGATGATGCTGCCCAATGGGTCCACTGTGGAACTGGTGACCGGGGAACTCATTGTCCACACCCGCGACCAGGCCGAACTGGACGGATTCTTGCAGCGCTGGAACGGCCAGATCATTGACTCGTTCCCGGCCGACGCCGACGGTCAGGATCACCTGATCAAGGTGGACCCGAGCCTGGCCAACCCGGCCACGGTCGCCGAAGACCTCCTCGTTAGCGAGCCACGCCAGTCCGGCGCCTACCGAGTCAGCGATGACGCCACCTTGCGGTTGCTGTCCATCGCCGCCGCCGAGTGGAAGCTTGGCACCGAGGTCGTCATCGACTGGCTGACCGAGCCGCACAGCATCGAATCTGGCAACGTTTCTGAAGCGGCCGACCTTCCGGCCAACGTCTTCGACTGGTCGTTCATGCGCGCTGGCGGCACACACGACACCGGTGTCGCGGCAGCTTGGCAATTGTTGCAGACCAAGGGAAAGCTGACTCCGCAGATCCGCTACATGGTGGTGGACGGCGGTTTCAAGGGCAACCCTGACTTCCCGTCGAACGCGACGATCCGCAAGACGTCATGGGGCGACACGAACGCGATGAAGTGTGGCGGCAACCCCTGCCCTTGGCACGGAACGGATGTCATCCTCTCGGGCATTGGCCGCGTGGGCAACAACTATGGCACGGCTGGGCCGGGCGGTCCGGTGACCGACACCGTGATCGCGGTCGGCAACAGCCTGGACTACTGGTCCATCATGCGCCGCACCGAGAAGATGGCCGAGGAAGAGGACCCGGACGTCGTCAACATGAGCTTCGGCCGCTCCGTGAACGTTGGTGTCTGGCACGCTCGCACGTGGACCGACCGCCGGATGAAGCACGTGCGTGACACCGGTGCCCTGATCGTCGCGTCGGCTGGCAACAGTGGCGTGAGTGTCGACAGCGACACCCTTGTCATCCCTTGCGAAAGCACCCACGTGATGTGCGTCGGCGGTTACGGCGACACGACAGCCCGGCACCCGAACTCCAACTACGGCCAGGGCGACAGCACGACGTCGGTGGAGATCTACGCCAAGTACTGCTTGAAGAGCATCGCTGACCCGGCTGACCCGTACAACAACCTCGCGACCCGTACCGCTTGTGGCACCAGCTTCTCCTCGCCGTTCGTCGGTGGCGTGGCCGCTCTCGTGATGGCCGCCAACCCGGCCCTCACCTCAGCTCAGGTTCGCGACATCCTCAACGACACCGCGCACGTTGGCGGTCTCGGCGCGGAGGTCACGGGAAGCCAGCGTCGCGTCAACGCCCTTGGCGCGGTGGCGAAGGCACTAGGCGTTCAGATCACCAACCCGATCGTGAACATCGAGCAGCCGACGGCGAACAAGGAGGTCCAACTTGGACACTGGGTCGACCTCAAGGGCACGGCTAAGGACTTCATGGGCCGTGACGTCGACATCAAGTGGACGAGCAACCTCGACGGCAACATCGGCACCGGAACGTGGACCGGCACGGACAGTCTTGAGGCTGGCACGCACCTCATCACCGCGACCGCCACGGACAGCACCGGGCGCGTCGGCACCGATACCGTTACCATCAAGGTGATTGACACCCCGGCTCAGGTGCAGCTGATCTCACCACAGGTGGGTCTCAACACCTACGCCGGAACCCTTGTCCCGCTGACGGCACAGACGCTCGACCCGGACACCAACGCGCCCGTCCCGAACGTCCAGACCGCATGGGAGATTCGCCGCAACGGTGTCATCGTGCACACCGCCATCGGGCACAACGCTGACCTTCCGGCGAGCAAGGCACTTGCCGGTTCCTACACGGCGAAGTTCACCGCGGCAGGGGTTTCGGCTCAGCGCTCCTTCACCATCAAGGCGGTCCCGGCGGGCCAGAACGCGCCCACCGCGACGATTACCAAGCCCGCGACGAACATCACGGTGCAATCGCTGCACGGCGACCCCGTGAGCGTCCAGTTCACCGGCAGCGGCACGGACGTGCAGGACGGCGCGATCGCCGGCACGCGCTACCGCTGGACCGCACACAGCGGCAGTGAATCGCGGGTCCTGTGCGAGGGAAGCAATGTCCCGGGCTCAGGCAACGGTGGCATCGTGTTCCCGAAGAACTGCGCTAACTTCACCGGCCAGCTCACCCTCGCCAACGGCGACTTGGCCACCACGACCTGGACCGTGGTCCTGGAGGTGTTCGACTCGGCTGGCCTAGTCGGCACCGACTCGGTGAACGTGACGGTGAACCTGGTCATCCTGTAAAGCACCTGAGCAGAAAATGGGGCGGCTCCTCGCGAGCCGCCCCATTAGAGTCGGAACGTGGAAATCATCTGTGACGAATCGGGCTACGAGGGCGATAAGCTCATCGACACCACCACGGATGTCTTCGCCCACAGCAGCATCCGCATAACGGACGCTGAGGCGGCCAGCTGCATGCAGGAGCTGCGAGACCGAATTCGTTCTCCCGCAACGCAATACAAGTCCAACCACATCCTGCGGGAAAAACACCGGGAAGTCTTGCGCTGGCTGCTCGGGCCGCAGAGCCCGTTGCAGGGCAAGGCGAGTGTCTATCTGATCGACAAAGAGTTCTTTATCCGCCGCCGATTCCCCGAAGCGCTGCCGCATGACAAAGCCGCATTGATTGCCGCCAACGAAGAATTGCGCGCGCTAGCACGCGTTCGTCCCACGGATCCTGAGGCGGCCCTTGACCCGCTGATTCCAGCGATCGTGGCCGCGGTTCAGTATTGGGACGATGGCACCCAGCCGGTCACCGTCGTGCACGACCGGCAGAAAACCCTGACGCCTGAGCGCATTGAACTCATCAGACAGCTGCTAAACGGCCGCCTCGGCAGCCTGACGTTCGCCGATTCCGGAATGGACATCCGCGTTCAGATCACCGACGTCATCGGCGGAGCGGTGCGAAAGGTCGCCACTGACGAACTGAACGGCCACGGTGATCCGAGCCTGACCCGGTTACTCAGCGCGTTCGTCAACCCGGCGTCCGTGTGGGCCGACGCGCGCAGCTGGGCCGAGATCAGCCGTCAATGATGAGGCTCGCCGTGATGGTGGTGCCGATCTGGCTGGAGTCGATAGTTAACCGTTCACAGAACATGCGCACGGTCCACAGCCCACGCCCGCCCCACGGGTCGGACACGGACGGTGGCTGCCAGCCCGCGCGATGAGGGTGCACGAGGCCCGGCCCGAAGTCGCTCACCTGGCAGTAGACCCGCCGGCCGCGGCGCAGCAGGCGCAGGCGCCCAGCGCCACCTCCGTGCACGATCACGTTGGTGATCAGTTCGTCGGCGATCAAAGCCAGCACGAAGCACGCATGATCAGGCAATTTCCACGTGGTGGCGTGGCTGGACACCTGGGATCGCACGTGGTCGAGATCACCACTGACGAACGGCCCTGGGACCAGAAGCTCTGTCACCTGCGAAACGGTACCCCGTCACGCCGCGTTGTATGCGTCGGAGGCTATCCGTAATGTCTCGATAAACTCTCTGTACAGGCTGTCCGCTATGAGTAGTTCTTCGTGCGTTCCGCGCGCTCTGATCCGGCCGTCCTGCATCACGATGATGGTGTCGGCGTCAATGACCGTCGATAGCCGGTGAGCGATCGTCACGACGGCGCCTTGAGCTGCCCGCCGGCGTACGCAGTCGTGAATGGCCGCTTCCGTGAGCGCGTCGACCTGCGCGGTGGCCTCGTCGAGGAGCAGCACGTCAGGGGTGCGAAGGATGGCTCGGGCCAAAGCGATGCGCTGGCGTTCTCCACCGGAGACTGACGTGGCCGATAGCGGACTGTCCAGCCGGTCCGCCAGTCCCGTGAGCTGAACCTCCTCCAGCACTCGCCTGACTTCAGCGTCACTGGCCCCGGGATAGCTGTAAAGCAGGTTCTCCCTGATGGTTCCGGGCACAACCGGCGTCTCTTGCTCCACATAGGCCAGTCGTTGCCGGATGCCCGCGTGCGTCTGTTCGCGGTAGGGCTGGCCCTCCAGGCGCATCTCCCCTTGTGCCGGCTCCAGGAAGCGCAGCATCAGCGAGAAGAGCGTCGTCTTTCCAGCGCCCGTTGGTCCCACGATGGCCACGTGGCCGCGGCGGGGAATCGTCAAGTCGATGTCATGAACCGCGGGTGCCATCCCCGGCCCATAGGCGGCCGTGACGCCACGCAGCTCCAGCACCGGTGCGCTGGGGTTCGGCACTACTGCCTCCACTGTGGACAGTGGCTGGATCTCCTGCTCCAGTGAGTCCAGCTCCCTGATGCGTCCTGCCGCGGCGATTCCAGACTGCATCGCCGTGACGTTCTGGCTGATCTCCGTAATCGGCCCCATCAAGCCAAAGGCGTAGAGCAGAAACGCGATCAGGCTCGACACCTCCAGCAGGCCTTCGCTCACGCGAAAGGCACCGATGCCGAGGATGAGGATGATGGCGAACTGAATGCCGGTCCACGAAATCGTCCACGCGAGCGCCTCTTTGCGTACGGCCTGGATGCTGTAGCGGGCGGATTCCTTGGCGTCATTGATAATCCGGTCGGCCTGCCGCCGTTCGGCCAGGCTCACCTTCACGGTGCGGATCGCTCGCAGTGATCCCTCAAGCATCCCTCCGAGCAGGCCCAGATGATCCTGCGCGCTCTCCTTTGCTTTGGCGATCGCCGGCATCAACAGGGCGAACAGAATGCCGACGACAATCACCGACCCGATCGTCGCGCCGAGCAGCACCATATCCAGAAAGCCCATCAGGATAAGCGTTCCGGCGAGCATGACCGTTCCGTTGATCAGGCCAACGACGCTTGAAGAGGCGGCTTCGCGCAGGAGCACGGTGTCCGACGTGACCCGTGCGACCAGTTCTCCCGGGGGCTTCTTCGTCACCTCCGGCACCGTCGCGCCAAACAGGCGGCGCAGCAGCGATTCCCGTGCCGCCAAGACGACCCGTTCACCCAAAGAGCCAAGCAAGTTCCATTGGGCGTACCAGATAACGCTCCCCATGATCAGGAGGAAGCCAAGAGCCGCGACGGGCTCGGCGATCGAGCCTGAGCCGCCGAGTGAGTCGAGCACCCACTTGGTCACGAGCGGCGTGGCTAGTCCCATGGCTGAGCCGAGCAGCGCCAGCACGAGTCCCAGGCTGAGCACCCGCACGTGGGGCCGGGCATATGTCCAGAGGAGGCCGAACCGGGCACTTGTGGAGTCCACACTCATGTCCCATAGTGGAACAGAGGTGTTCCACTATGGTCAAGTGATTAACCGCACTGATGATGTCTTAAGGTATGGCCCATGAGCGACGAGACGATGGTCCGAGCCCGCACACGCAGGGCGATCCTGGACGCCGCCGTGCTCACGTTGTCGCAAAATCACGGCGCTTCCCTGGGCGACATCGCCTCGTGCGCTGGTGTCGGGCGCACCACGCTGCATCGCTACTTCGCCGACCGCTCCGAGTTGACCAAGGCGCTCAGCAAGCATGTGCTGGAACGGATCGAAACGGCGACCGTGCGCGCGGTGCTGGCGGAAGGTCCGGTGCCGCAAGCACTTGAGCGCCTGTGCCAGGAATACTTCGAGCTCGGCGACATCATGATGTTCATGTTCGCCGACCCTGACGTGATGGGCGGGCCGGAGTGGAAAGAACCGACGCCCTCTGATCACGCCCTGCTGAAGCTGGTCGAACGCGGTCACAGCGACAAGTCAATCGATCCGGAAGCCACTCCCCTGTGGGTGCAGCAGGTCATGTGGGCGATGCTCTTCGCTGCCTGGCAGCACACCCGGGAGAACAACGTCCCTAAGCACCAGGCGCTTAGCCTGTGCCTGCGGAGCCTGCGAAAGGCGATCGCCGCTTAGGATGGCCCTCATGGCCGCACCAACCCTCACGGTCGCCGTGGTGCAGACGGCGCCCCGCTTTGGCGATGTCTTAGCCAATGTCCACTCTGGAGTGACCGCCATCGGCGCTGCCGGAGCTCCACTCGTCGTGTTTCCAGAAATGTCGCTAGTTGGTTATGACTTGGATTGTCTGTCCGATCCAGACAGTTGGGTCAGTGCCAACGATCCCCGGCTGGACCCGTTGCGGCAAGCCGCCATTGACGCAGGCGTGACCGCTGTCATCGGGGCCGCCTATCGCGACGAGGACGGCAAGCCGCTCCTCGCGGCACTCGTGCTCGGTCCTGATGGCTCGCTCGACGTGCATGGCAAGCAAAACTTGCACGGCCGGGAGCGGGCACTCTTCCAGCCTGGCGGCCCGAGCCGTCTGCTAACCATCGATGGCTGGCGGATCGCGCTCGCCATTTGCTACGACGCGGGCGTTCCGGTTCACGCGCAAACCGTTGCCGCGATGGGTGCCGAGCTCTATGCCGGATCGGCTCTCTACTCCGTGGAAGAAGCGCGCCGGATCGACCTTCATTTCGCCTCCCGCGCCATGGACCACCGCATGTACGCGGCGGTGGCCAACTTCGCGGGAACCGGCCCCGGCTGGGTGTCGTGTGGCGGCAGCGGTTTCTGGCACCCAGATGGCCGGCGGTTGCGCCAAGCGGCAACCGAACCGGCCATCGTGGTTATGGAGTTGTCTCGCGATGAGCTAGAAGCCTTGCGGGTCAAGGATGCTCAGGCCGGCTATCCGCGTGGCATCACGTCCAGCGGAACAGCTTCTTAGCCACCAGCCACGCGATGATGCCGTAGCCGGCCAGCACACCGAGGTGCAGCCACTGCGGCCACGAACCAGCGCTAGCGTCCTGCATCGCTTGCACCCCAGCGCCCAGCGGGGTGAAGTCGCTGATGCCGCGGATGGTCTCGGGCATCACTTCGCGTGGCACCCACAACCCGCCGAAGAACATCAGCGGGAAGAACAGCACCGTCCCGATCCCTTGCGCCACCTTGCTGCTGCGCAAGCTGGCGAGCACCAGCCCGATGCCGAAGGACGCCGCGCAGCACAGGATGAACGCGACCACGAAGGCACCAAGGTTGCGTGGCACCGAAACCCCGAAGGCCGCCCGTCCGATACCCAGCACCAGTAGTGAACCGGTGAACAGGATCGCCAACTGCACAAGTGCTTGCGACATCAGCACATCGCCAGGCCGTGCTGGCGTCGTGGCGAACCGCTTCAGGATGCCCCGTTCCCGGTAGGTCGCGATCGGGATGGGCATCGTCGTGAGGCCCACCATGGTGATGGTCACACCTAGCAGGATCGGCACATAGAGCGCGATGACGGACCGTCCGCCGAGCGCTGGATCGGGAGCACGAAACGAGGGAATGCTGCCCAGAATCGCCAGGATCATGGGGCTCATCACGATGCCGAGGAACACGCTGGAGATGTCACGCAAGTAGAGCTTGAACTCGGTGCGGATCAGGGTCGCGTTCATTTGTCTTCTCCTGTCAGCGATTCGCCGGTGAGCATGATGAAGGCGTCGTCGAGGCTGGGCTGCGCGACACGCAGGTTGACGGGGCCGAGCTGTTGCCGGCTCAGTTCGGTCACGACTTCGGTGAGGGTGTTCGAGTCTCCGGTGATCACAAGTTCGCCTTCGGTTTGCTCCACTGTGGACACTGAGGCCAAAGCTCGCAGTGACACAGTGTCCGCCAGCGCGGCCGTGCTAAACCGCAGGACCTGACCGGTCGCCACGCGTGCGGTCAGCCCCGACGGGCTGTCGATCGCGGCGACTTCCCCTTGGTGGATGACGGCGATGCGGTCACACAACCGTTCCGCCTCATCCATGAAGTGCGTCACCAGCAGGATGGTCACGCCGCGGTCGCGCACGTCGGAGATGAGCTGCCACGTTTCGCGGCGGGCCTGCGGGTCAAGCCCGGTGGTTAGCTCGTCGAGGATGGCCACCTTGGGATTGCCGATGAGGGCGAGCGCGATCGACAAACGCTGCTTCTGCCCACCGGAAAGCTTCGCGTAGGGCTTGCGTGCCGAGGAGGCCAGCCCCAGGTCGTCGAGCAGCTGAGCCGCGTTGGCCGGGTTGGGGTAGAACGAGGCGAACAGGTTCAGGGCTTCGGTGACGGTGATGCGGTCCTGCAACATGGACTCCTGCAGCTGCACCCCCACGTGCTGGCGCACCTTGGCGTGGTCACGCTGCGGGTCGAGGCCCAGCACGCGGATGCTTCCGGCGTCGGGAGTCCGCAGGCCGCTGATGCATTCGACCGTCGTGGTCTTGCCCGCGCCGTTGCGGCCGATGATGCCGAAGATCTCGCCGGCCTGCACCTCAAACGTGACTTCCCGCACCGCCTGGTGCCCGCCATATCGCTTCTGTAGCTTCGCGACTTCGATGACTGTCATGCCGATAACGCTAAAAATCCCTGCCCTGACGCGGTATCCGTCTACCTCTCCGCTTGGGGTAGACCTAGCCCCACCCCCGGATTAGACGTAGGCGCACTGTGCACTCCAGCCCGTCCCGGCGACACTGGTCGGGTGAAAGCACTCGCCAAGGGCGCCGGGCTCTTCGGGCTCGCCGTGATCGGATTCCTCGGATCTGTCCTCGTCATCGCCTCGTTCGCGCCTGGATTCGGGCTCGGCATGGTGTTTTTACTGCCTGCGCCGATTCTTTTCGCCCGCAAAGCGGCCGGGCTCGCGCGGCGCTACACGCTCGCCTGGACCGGCGTGTCGATCGCCACTCCCTATACCCCGGCGCCACCGCCCCCGGTGCGACAGCCCGACGGCTGGTACCGCCGGGATCGTCAGCTTTACCGCAAGCCCTGGCTGCCTTCGATGATGGCCAACCTCGACTGGCTGCTCGGCGACAACGCCACGTGGCGTGACTTGGCCTGGATGCTGCTTTCCCCGTTTACGGGCGGTCTGATCGCCGTGCTGCCGGCCGCCTTGATTGGTGCCGGGATCAGCATGCCGTTCTGGCTTGACCAACGGTGGGCGGGCCTGCTGGCCGGTGCCCTCACTGTCCTCATTGGACTTTTCACGGCTCCATACGCCGTGCGGGTGACCGCGCGTTTCAACAAGCGCATGCTGGGCGGCCCGTTACTGCGGTCTGATGTGGACGATCCCCGGGCCGTGGCGCATCCCATGCGGGAATGGTTTGGCCGCGCTCTCGTGCCCGTGTTGAAGCTCGCCGTTCTGTTTCTGACAAGCATTTTGGGGGTACTCGTCTTCGCCGCCACGGTCGCCGGACTGGTCCTTGGCTACGGCTTGGGCTTGTTCTTCCTGGTGCCGATGGTGCTTGAAGACTTGCGCTGGCTCGCTGACTGGCGGCGCAGCAGCCTGGCCCCGTGGACGGGAGTCTCGATCCCCCGCCCGTATAGGCCTTTCCCTGAAGTGCCACGTTCCGACGACGGCCTCTACCGGGTGGGCAAGAACCTCTACAAGACGCATCGCTGGGCGATGTTCGCCCAGCGCGCCCTGTGGCTAACGAAAGATCCCGCGACATGGCGTGAGGTGCTGTGGCGTGGCACTGACCCGATCATTGGCGGCCTGATCGCTGGCGTACCGGTTCTCCTTGTGGGATATGGCATCTGGGGATTCGCGCTGCCGCGCGTGGTCCAGCTGCTGTTCGACGGCCACAGCGGAGCCTGGTATGGCCACGTGGCTGGCCAAGCCTGGCCAGCGGTCCCGGTCGGGTTGCTGCTGGCTTGGGTGGGGATAGCCCTGGCACCAAAGGCTTTGAAGCTGCACGGGCAGTGGAGCAAACTGCTCCTCGGCGCGAACACGGATGCCGTTCTGGCGCAACGGGTTGAGCAACTGACCGTCAGCCGCGCGGAGGCCTCCAACGCCTCCGCCGCCGAGCTGCGCCGCATTGAGCGCGATCTGCACGATGGCACGCAAGCCAGACTGGTCGCGCTGGGACTGAGCCTCGCCGCGATAGAGCGTTTGATGGACACCGATCCGCCCGCGGCCAAGGAACTCATCGGCAAGACGAGGGAGGCGGCGGCGACAGCGCTTAGGGAACTGCGTGAAGTCGTGCGGGGCGTTCATCCACCTGTGCTCGCCGAACGCGGGCTCGTCGACGCGGTCCGGGCGCTGGCGCTCGATAGCCCGGTGACGGCCCGCGTGAGCACGACGGTCACCCGGCGCTTCCCGGATCCCATTGAGGCGGCGGCCTATTTCGCCGTGGCGGAGGCGCTTGGCAACGCGGCCCGGCACGCTGAGGCGGCCAACGTGGACATCAGCTTGGACGAGACCGATGACCTGCTGCGCATCGTGGTACGCGACGACGGCCACGGTGGCGCCGATCCCGGCCGGGGCAGTGGGTTGCGCGGCCTCGCCCGGCGCCTGGGTATCTTCGACGGGACTGTCGCCATTTCCAGCCCACCTGGCGGCCCGACCGAGCTGACCATGGAGATCCCATGCGCGTCGTCCTTGCCGAGGACCTCTACCTCCTGAGGGAGGGTCTGTCGCAGCTCTTGCGCGCGCACGGATTCGAGATCGCGGCGGCGGTGGAGTCGGGGCCGGAACTGTCCGCCGCGCTCGCTGAGCACCGCCCAGACGTGGCTGTCGTGGACGTCCGGCTGCCGCCGTCCTACACCGACGAGGGTTTGCGGGCCGCCATCGAGGCACGGCGCCAGGTGCCTGGACTACCCGTCCTAGTCCTGTCGCAACATGTTGAGCAGCTCTACGCCCGCGAACTGCTGGCCGACGGCTCCGGCGGCGTGGGTTACCTGCTCAAGGACCGCGTGCTCAACGCCGATCAGTTCATCGATGCGGTCAACAGGGTCGCCTCGGGCGGAACTGTCATGGACCCTGACGTCATCGCGAAGCTCCTCGCGAACCGTCCTGCGGCAGGCCGGATCGATCAGCTGACCGCGCGGGAACGTGAAGTCTTGGCACTGATGGCCGAAGGCCGCTCCAACGCCGCTATATCTCAGCGCCTGTTCGTCAGCGAAGGAGCCGTTGGCAAGCACACGGCCAGTATCTTCACCAAGCTCAATCTGTCCGTGTCCGATGACGACAACCGCCGTGTGCTCGCCGTCCTGGCCTACCTCAACTCCCTACGCTCCCAGGCGTAGGAACAGAGCCGTCCGCAGACGGATGTGTCCTCTCGCCGGGCCGGTGAGGATAGGCGCCATGGTCAAGACACCCCGCCGCATCTGGCTCCTTTCCACCGTCGCTGTGATCGTTGGCTCGGTTCTCGTCCTGCCCTACCTGCTGTTCGACGTGGAGACCAGCCGCATCGAGACATCGAGCGACATGCACTACGGATTGCTAGTGACGCACGTGCTCACGGCGTTCATAGCGCTGGCGTTGGGGCCGTTGCAGTTCATGCCAACGGTTCGCGCTCGCCGCAAGGTTCACCGCGTCATCGGCCGCACCTATCTGCTGGCCGGTGTGGTGCCCGCGGGGCTAACCGGCATTCCGGTCGCCCTCCTATCTGGACGGTTGCTAACCCAGATAGGACTAGCCATTCCGGCCGTGTTGTGGCTCGTGACCGGATGGCTCGCCTACCGGGCGGCCCGTCAGCGGGACTTCGCCGCTCACCGAGCGTGGATGATGCGCAACTACGCCTTGACGTTTCTCGCCGTGACCGCGCGCATCCTGGTGCCCTTGTTCATGCTCGCGCAGCTGCCGTTTCGCTCTGGCGTCACGCCAGATCAGCTGGCCGCGGACATGATTCCGGTCGGGCAAGCGTTGAGCTGGATCGTCAACCTCGCCCTCGTTGAGTTCCTCCTTCGCCGCCGCGCGCTAGAAGCGCGGGCTTGAGGCAAGGTCGAGCGCGTCCCACAACTCGTGCGCGTTTTCGAACGTTTGGCCGTTTCCCAGCCGTCCGAGCATGGTGAGCACCGTGTCCGGGGCGTTGCCCGACCGAGCGGCGTTGAGCAGGCCCTCGCGGTCGGCGGGAAATGCCGAACGAGGCAGGTAGCTGCCGATCAGGGCACGTTCGTCACGGTAATCAGGGTCGCGGTCATCGCCGGTGTCGACACCGTGATGCCCTAGCGGAGTCAGGGTGGGCTCTGGTTCGCCGTCTGCCGGTGGTTCGGCCTCACGCCATGACTCAGAGCGCGTGGTGCCGGGGCTTCCTTGCAGGTAGCCCCGGACTTCCTGCGCCAATTGCTCGTCCAAGCGTGGTCCGTGTTTGCTGTTTGCCCGGTCAGTCATAGTTGGGGACTACCCAGGTTCATGTCGGCTTAACCTGTTATGTACACCCTAAGCGCGCATCACCGTGGCGATCGGTATGCGTGCCGCGCGGATCGCCGGGATGAGGCCACCGAGCAGCCCGGCGATCAGGCCCGCGATGATTCCCGCGACCCCTGCTTGCCAAGGGAACGAAATGTCGGCCAAAGACGCGGATTGCCCGGCGAGGAAACCACGGGCGAAACGCAGGCCCAAAGCGGCGCAGCCAATGGCGGCGGCTGCGGTTAATAAGCCGGTGAGCAGGGTTTCGGCGAGCACGATTCCGGCCAGCAACGTGCGAGGCGTGCCGACCGCACGCCGCAACGCGAACTCCTCAATGCGTTCGCCGACCGTAGCCAGGCCCACGTTCAAAATGCCGGCCACGCCGATCAGCAGCACGAGCCCGGCCATGCCCAGAAACACCCAGCGCAGCAAGGAAAGCTGGTCCTCCACCATCTCAGCCGACTGCACCGGATGGGCGTTGAGCCCTTCGGCGTGCTTGTCGCCTGCCGCGACAAGCCGCGTCTTCAGGATCTGCATGACGTCGGCAGCCTCGGGAGCGAGCAGCATCTGGGCGCTAGCGTTGGCCAGCGCGCCCGGCTGCAGCCAGTTGAAAAGCTCGTCCATACGCAGGTAGGCCCGCGGCTCCATCATGCCGTCATCGACGACGCCGACGATACGGGGTGTGAGGTTGGCGGTGGCACCGCTGATCTGCATTTCGGCAGGAATCTGGTACGTACTGAAAAACTTGGCGGCATCCTTGTTCAACACGATGCGGGGTGACAGACCAGGGCTGCCGGAAAAGTTGAGCCACTCCCCGCTAATGAGCCGGAATTCCCGGAACTGGCGCACGTCGGCAGACATCGCCATGACCCGCATCTCAACAGCTTTGCCTTGCGGCTTCGGGCGTGCCGCCGCGTTGGGGTCCTCCCAGCAGCCCTGGAAATCGCAAATGATGCCGGCGGGCGGACCGCCACCCCGGCCGGCGTGCTCAAATGGCGCACCGCCAGGATTGAGCGTGGTCACTCCAGGCTCGCCGACCGTTGCCTGCATATCAAGGGACAGCACCACATTGGGCCTGTCCTTAACGGTATCCAGGGCGATCTCGATCGTTTTGGAGCCGCCCGGCAGAAAGGTCTCTAGCGTTCCGTCTTTGCCCATGCTGAGTTCCACATTGGACAGTGCGGCCGCGCGTGCCGTTTCCGCCCCCGCCTGCACCACGACCACGGCCAGTACGCCGAGGAAAAGGCTAAGGATGGAAAGAAACGTGCGCAGTTTGCGGGCCCGCATCCCTTGCCCGCCAATGATGAGAGCCGACCGCAGTCGACCGGACAGCCGGATCATACGGCGACCTCCCGCAACTGCCCGTCTTCCAGGCGTAGCACGCGTTCCATCCGGCTCGCGTGTTCCCAGTCGTGCGTGACGAGCACGAGACCGCACCCGTCTTTGGTGGCCGAATGCAGCACGTCGATGACGAGGTTCCCCGTTTCGGTGTCCAGGGCGCCCGTGGGCTCGTCGGCCAGCAGCATCTTGGGCTCGCGGACGAGGGCACGCGCGATGGCGACCCGTTGTTGCTCGCCGCCAGAAAGCTTGGGCGGCTTGTGTTTGGCTAAGTGGGCGACCCCGACGCGGTCCAATGCGGACAGCACCTTGGCCCGGCGTTTGCGGCGCGGCAGCCAGCCTTGCCCATTCACCAGAGCCATCGCGACGTTCTGCGCGGCGGTCAGATGCTTGAGCAGGAAGAAGCGCTGGAACACGAAGCCGAACTCGGCACTGCGCAACGCGGCTGCTTTGCGCTCGGGGAGCCGGGTGATATCCCGTTCTCCCAGCAGGTATTGGCCATCGTCAGCCCGGTCGAACAGCCCGACAAGACTCAGCAGCGTGCTTTTCCCAGAACCGGACCGGCCCAGCACGGCGACACCTTCTCCACTGTGGACAGTCAGGTCCACGCCGTCGAGGATGGTTCGCGGAGTCTTTTGTCCCTTGAGGATTTTGGTGACCCCGGTCAGCTGAATGAGCGGGGTCATTTCATCACCGGCATGCCCCGGTCGCGGCCACCTTCCGGGGGCGCGAGGGGCAAGTTGGGCCCTGGCACGGCGATGGTCTCCTCGCCAGTCAGCCCCGATTTGATTTCCACCATCTTGCCGTCGGTCAGCCCGAGCACGACGTCTCTGGTTTCCTTGCTGCCATCGGGTTTGACGATGTCGACCTTGCCTTTGCCCTGAGCTCCGGCGACGGCTTCGACCGGAAGCACCAAAGCGTTGGCGGCGCTGGCGGTGACCAGCTCCACCGTCGCACTCGCCCCGTTAATCATCTTGATGTCACCTGGGGCGATGCACACCAGCCGCATCCCGGTCGAGGTCGAACCCGGATCCTGGGGCTGTGGATCTGGACGCCACCCCCCAGAGGGCACAGACCCGTTGGGATCAGGCTGAGTCGGTGGAGCTGGCGCTTCGGGGACAGTCCCCTCGGGCAAAGCGGCGATCGTGCCGAGCACCGTGCAGGCGAAAGGCCCTGGCCCGCCGGCGATTTGGGCCTTCACCGAGCTGAGCGCTCCCGCGATCTTGTAGGCCTGCGCTCCATCGATGTCGGCCACGATTCCATAACCGGCGTACTTCGCCGACACGATCGGCATGCCGGCCTTCACCGTGGCACGATCGTCAACTAAGCGGCCCGCGAACCCCGAACCCGCTGGGACATCAACGTTGTGCCGTTGGCTTCCGGCATAGATCGTGGCGACCCGCGTCGGTTTCGTCGGCGTGCTCGTTGGCGGCTGCACGTTGGCGTAACGCACCTGACCGTCGGCCGGGGCTTCCAGGCCGAAGACCGGGTTCAGCGTCACCTTTCCGTTGAGGCTCAACCGGTTTTCAATGTTCTGCCGTGTGGGCTTGACCGTGGTCAGCGTCGTCCCGCGTGCCAGCAGACCAGGGGTCTCTGGCGATGGCTCAGAAGCGCTGCACGCCCCGGCCACGGAGGTTACGACGGTGCCCAGGCACAAAGTCAGCAGTTGCCGTCGGCGCACAGGTTCCCCTTTGCCTAGTGGACCAAACAGTTACAAGACGCCGCAGGCATGCGTTAAGTTGCGTCACGTTCCAGGACGGCGGCCGAATACCTTCACGGTCGTGCCGATACTGAGCTTTTCCCAGTAGGCGATGGCATCGGCTTGCAGCAAATTGACACAACCGTGCGAACCAGCGGCCATGTCGTGAATGTAAGACGTCGTGGCATGGAATCCGTTGTTGCCCATGATCCGTTGCCAGTAGTAGAGGTACGTCTTGAACGACTCGGTCCAGTTCTTCTGCAGACGCTGGGTGATTTTGTAACTGCCCGTCGGCGTTGGCGCGCCGAGACCGTCGGGGTGGTCATAGCCGGTGCGCGTCACGGTCGGCCCGTAGATGACTTTGCCGTCGCGCATGAGATAAGTCGTCTGGTTGGTCAAGTCAATGCAGGCGGTCAGTTCCGGGCCGGCACCACACTTGGCCGGGTCGCTCGCGAGCAACCGGTTGGCGACACCCCGCGTGGCCGGGCCAGCGACACCATCGTCAGGCTTGAGGCCAAACCGCTTCTGGAATTTCTTGATCGCGGCACAGTCGTCATCGGACTGTGTCCCATCGGCTGATATGTTGCCAAATCCGCCCAGCTTGCTTAGCGCCTGCTCGACTTCAAGCTGGTGCGGGCCTTGCTTGCAGACAGGCTTGGGGGCGGCCGGGGGCGTCGTGACGACGACGCTGGGCTCCGGTGTTGGTGACGCTGTCGGCTCCGGATCTGCCGTTGGCATGGGTTCAGCTGACGGGCTCGCCGAGCCCGCCGCTATCGGCTCCTGCATCTTCGGATTGCAAGCAGCCAAGCTCACCAGCACCGCTATCCCCGCGGTGGCCAGCAGTAATCGCCTCATTGTTCCTCCCCATGCGCGTGTCTGAGCTACACACGCTGGGGAGGATCGTAAGGTTGCACGCTACTTTCTTGGCATCGTGCCCAGGTTCAGGATGTTGCCCTCCGTGTCGGTAAACCAGACGGCCTTCATCTCCTCGGTGACCATCACGTCGCCATCCCATTCCATGCCTTCGTATTCGAAGGTTAGGAACGAAACACCCTTATCGCGCAGAGCCTTTACCTCTTCGTCGAAATGGGCATCGTCGGTCGTGAAGGTGACGGCGGTGGCTTTATTCGTCCCGGCGAACCCGCTCTGATAGACGAATAGCTGGCCCTCGCCACATTTGTAGAACAGTCCCCCTCCCTCACGCAGTTCCGGGCCTTCAGGCTGCAGGCCAAGGGTTCCCTCGTAGAATTTGCGAGCCCGGGCCAGGTCGGAAGCGGGAAGGGTGGCAACAGGCGTCAGTCTGGATAGCATCTTTCCTCCTTCGGCCACTTTTGCCCAGTTTACCGCTAGTAAGTGAGCCCGAAACCCAACGGGAATAATGCGGCTTTTCCGTCACCCGCGTTGGCTGGGTGCCCGCCGTCGGCAGGCCAAGTCATCGGCAGCTTGCCCGACGGCACCTGCCGTCCAAAGAGGACATCAGCCACACCCGCACCTTCCGTTCCAGGCAGCCAAGCCGCGAGCGCCGCGTTCCAGCCATCCAGGTGCGAGCCGATTTCCAGCGGCCTTCCCGAAACCACCACAACCACAGTGGGTACTCCGAGAGCCCGCACCTTCTCCAGAACCGCCTTGTCCTCCCCGTCGAGCCCGGTTCCCTCCATCCGGTCGCCTTCAAATTCGGCGTAGGGCTTTTCGCCGATCACGACAACGGCGACGTCATAGGACTTATCAAGGCCAGACCCGTCCTGCGCGTAAGTAATCGTCGCCCCGCTGCCCGCGACCTCACGGATGCCCTTGAGGATGCTCGTGCCGCCGGGAACCTCTCCTGGGCTGCCCTGCCAGGTCAGGGTCCAGCCGCCGCTCTGGTTGCCCACGTTGTCGGCGTTCTTGCCAGCCACGAAGATCCGTCCCGTCCCGGCCTTTAGTGGCAGCACGCCTGAGTTTTTGAGCAGCACCTGGGACTTGGCGACAGCTTGCCGCGCCAGAGCCCGATGTGGAGCGCTGCCAAACGCGGCGGTGTTGCGGTTGGTCTTGGTGCGCTCGAAGAGACCGAACTCGAATTTCTTCGCCAGGATGCGGCGGTTCGCGTCGTCGATGCGTGACATGGGCACCCGCCCGGCTTCCACTTCTGCCTTGAGCACCTGAATGAACTCACGCCACACCGCCGGTGCCATAACCATGTCCACGCCCGCGTTGATGGCTGTGCGAACGTCCGATGCGGACAGTCCCGGGGCGCCATCGATTTGGTCCACACCGTTCCAGTCCGACACGACGAACCCCCCGAACTTGAGTTCCTCTTTCAAAAGCTTGGTAATCAAGAACTCGCTGCCGTGCACCTTCGTGCCGTTCCAGCTGGAAAACGACACCATCACGGAGGCGACGTTGTGCTTGATCGCCGCTTCATAGGGCGGAAGGTGGAGGCGGCGCAGTTCTTCAATGCTCAGCTCGGTGTTGCCCTGATCCTTGCCTCCGGTCGTGCCGCCGTCGCCAAGGTAGTGCTTCGCGGTCGCCATGACCTGCTGGCTCTGCAAACCCTTGATGACACTGGACATGGACGCGACGATGGCCGGGTCTTCACTGAAGGACTCATAGGTGCGGCCCCAGCGGTCGTCTCGGGCGACACACACGCACGGCGCGAAAGTCCAGTGCACACCGGTCTCGGCGACCTCGGTCGCGGTCGCCGCCCCGATCGCTTCAGCCAGTTGCGGATCACGTGTCGCACCGAGCCCGATGTTGTGCGGGAAGATCGTCGCGCCGGTGACGTTGTTGTGTCCGTGCACGGCATCGGAGCCGTAGATGAACGGAATGCCGAGTGGGGTAGCCAGGGCGGCCTTCTGATAGGCGTCAACCATCGCCACCCAGCCGCCACGGTTGTTGGGCGTGGGCACCGAGCCTCCACCGGACAAGATGGACCCGACGCGGAACTCGGTCACTTCCTCAGGCGAGATCGAGCCCCGCTCGGCCTGAGTCATCTGCCCGATCTTCTCATCGAGACTCATCCGTGCCAGGAGATCCGCGACGCGTTCGGCCACGGGACGTTTGGAATCCCGGAACGGTCCATCCACTTTGGTCTCCGGCGTGCTGTCACAGGACGCGGCGGTGGCCAGAAGCAGGGCGGTTGCCAGCAGGAGGGGGCGCAGGGGACGCATGCCCGGAGTGTAAGCACGATCGGCGCGGAAGCGCTCCCACGCGTCTCATCATCCGGATAGTTAACCGCGAATGAGATCTTCGAGCCGGAGCAGACCATCGTGCAAGACCGCTGCCGCTTCGGCGTCGCGGCCCTGGCTGTTGAGCAGATTTCCCAGCACGGCAAGGGTTCGGGCGAGTTCGCGACGGGGGCCCAACGGCCAGTAAAGGGCGATGGCCGCGCGCAGGTGCCGTTCCGCTTCTTCCTCGTCACCGGACTCGATGGCAAGCAGCCCACTTTCACGCTTGGCATGGGCGACGCGCAGGGGCAATGGGTCCAAAGTGGAGCTCTCACCGAGTACCAGATCAAGAAGCGCGGCCGCGGCGGAGGCCGAACCAAGCCGGCGCTGGACCTCGGCGAGCTCCACGGCTGTGTCGAGCCCCGTGCTGGAGTCGCCGTAAAGTTCCCTCGCCCGGCTCAGATCGGCGGCGGCGGCTTCGAGGTCTCCCGCGTCGCGGCGCTGCCAAGCGCGAGCCCGGTAACAGGCCGCCAGCGCAGGTATGAGCGCCGCCCGCCGGAACGCGGCCCGGGCTTGGCCCATGGCGACTGTCGCTTCGCCGGGCCTGCGATTGGCCAGCAGGCTGCGGGCTGTCTGCAGATAGCCGGTGCCGTCGCTGAGCCCCGTTAGCCGCAGCGCCTCGGTCGCGGCGACGGCGGCCCGGCTCTCGTCGCCGAGCTCCAAATACCTTGCCGCCAATAGAGCTTGCAACGCATAGCAGGCATCAGGATCGGGATAGCCCTGACTGAGCAGAGTGTCGCGCGCTTGCTCCAGCAGATAGACGGCATACCTGGGCTCAGCTGCAGCCGCTTGGGCCAGCACCAACGGCATCCGATTCAGGGGCGGCTCACCTTCGAGCAGCTTGCCCGCTTCCTCAAGGTGATCCACCGGATCGAGTTCCAGCAGCGCCCACGCCCGCCAGCGTCCCTCGCCCAGCTCGGCCGCCTCCGCGGCGACCTCGGCGAAGCCCGTGCCTTCGGCCAGTGCCGTGGTGAAGGCTAGTTCGAGCGCTGTCGCCACATCGGCCGAACGCCCGGTGACGAGCTCGTCTTCGGTGACACCCAGCCGGCCGGCGAAGAAGCGCAAGGCGTCGCCCGACGGGGAACGCCGTCCACTCTCGACAGAGGAGACATAGGCCGCTGTGTACCTGTCTCCCGCCAGGTCCCGCTGGGTAAGGCCGCGCGCCAGCCGTAGCCGGTAGATGCGCTGCCCAAGGTCCACCGGGTAACTGTAGCGGCGGTTAGAGCGTGAGGCCCCCGCCGAAGCCGAAGCGTCGGCGGGGGCCTTTTTCACCGGAGAGGGTAAAGACTGACTGTTCTCTAAACGGTGATGCTCCACGTATCCAGGTAACCCGTGTCGTTGGCGTAGTTGTCCCGGATGTAGAGCACCCACTGGCCACTGGCCTGCTGGCTTACCGGCACCGAGTAGGACCTTGCCCCGGACCAGGGAGTGCACGCGCCATAGCTGCTGTTCTTGATCAGGTACCACTGCCCGTTGGGGCCGCGGAGCCAGATCTCGAGGTCTTGCGCGCAGCTGTGCACGATCGTGAAGTTCACCGTGACCGGTGAGACGGCAGGTCCCGTAGCTGTCGAAGCGATCGGGCTCTGGACGACGCCGCCGTCAAGGATGTTGTAGTTGGTTCCGTTGGTAAACGTCCGGTTGCCGCCCGTGGACTGCACCGTCAGGGAGTAAGACGTGGTTCGAGTTACCGTCTCTCCCGTTCCGGTGACGGTCACGCTGTAGGTGCCCGCCGGCGTTGACGCGCTTGTCGCGATCGTCAGCGCCGAAGAGTTGCCTGAGGTAACGGAAGCCGGGCTAAAGGAAGCCGTGGCGCCGCTAGGCAGACCGGAGGCGGACAAGTTCACCGTCTGGGCCGTTCCCGCCGTTGTCGCCGTCGAGATCGTGCTGTTAACGGACTGTCCTGCCTGGACGGTTCCCGATGCCGGGCTTGCCGAGATCGAGAAGTCCCGTGTCGGCGGCGGAGTATCGCCTACCGCCACCTTCCACAGTGCCCACGCGGTCGCGTCGGCGTTGCGGTCGAGCGCTGTGGTGCTGATGTTGCTGGGGTAGCTGTCGCACGACGCGTGGTAACACGGGTCGAACGCCTGGCCAGCTGTTCCTCCCCATTTTTGGGCCTGTGCCGAGGACTTCGTGGCGCCGGCACCGGTCGACAGGAACGTCGTCGCGATCCCCGCGTTGCGGAACGGCCCGTCGTCACTGCAGCATTCCGTCATCTCTTCGGTCGCAAGGCCAATCGAATCGAAGTAGCCCTTGAGGTTCGCGGCCAGTGAGCCGGCGATGCTGTCGATGAAGTAGCCGGCGTTGGTGCTGGCCACCATGTCGAAGTTGAAATATCCCTTGATCGCGGTGCGCTGCGCTGTCGTCAGGTTGTTGACGTAGAACTCCGAGCCGTTGAGCCCTTGCTCCTCGTCGGTCCACCACCCGAAGCGGACGTGCTTGGCCACTGCCGGGTTGAGTTCAGCGAGCTTCAGTGCGACCTCAAGCAGCACAGCCGATCCGGAGCCGTTGTCGTTGATGCCGGGACCGGAGGACACGCCGTCAAGGTGCGCGCCGAACATGTAAACCTGGCTGGCGTCCCCGCCCGGCCAGTCAGCGATCAGGTTGGGACCCGATCCCGACGTGCAGCCGGAGGTGCAGTTCTGCCTCACCACGGTGTACCCAGCGGCTTGCAGCTTTTGCTCCACATAGGACACCGAGGCGGTGTAGCCCGCTCCCGTTGACCGGCGGTTGCCACCGTTGTTGGAGGCGATCGTCTGGAACTGCTGCAAGTGCGCCTTTACGTTGTCCACACTGATGTCTGGCGGAGTTCCCGGTCCGGGGCCACCGCCACCGACGGTCAGCGTGTAGGTGACGCTGTGGGTCGCACTTCCGGTCCCGGTGACACTCACCTGGTACGTCCCATTGGGTGTTGAGGAGGACGTGGCGATGGTCAGGGTGGAAGAGTTGCCCGACGTCACGGACGTGGGGTTGAACGATGCGGTCGCGCCGCTCGGCAACCCGCTGGCACTCAAGTTGACCGTTTGCGCGCTCCCGCTTGTCGTTTGCGTGCCAACGGTCGTGGTCGCGGACTGTCCAGCTTGGACAGATCCGGACGCCGGGTTCAGCGACATGGAGAAGTCGTTGCCCGGATTCGTGCACGTGGGTTCCCCGGATTGCACCGGCACGCTAACGGCGTTCCACGCTGCCTTGGTAGTGGCGCATTCGACTGACGCCGCACCGTAGAGCTCAACCGTCGCTGCCAGAGACGCCGACCGCACGTTGGCGTAACGCCACGAGGAGGTCTTGCGCATCAAGGCACCCATGAAGATCTTGCCGGCCTTCTCGATGCCGATACCGGCCACCGAGGACGGCCCGCCCGAACAGATCGGGCTGGATGGCTTGCCGCCACCCGGGTTTGATCCCTCAGCCAGCAGATAGAACCAGTGGTTCAACGGTCCTGCGGCCGCGTGCACTTCGGTGTTGGGAATCGAGGTCGACCAGCAGTTCGGGTCGCCCTCGGCCGAGGGGTTGTACATGTTGCGGATTTCGCCGCTGCCCACGAGGTTGATTTCCTCGCCGACGAGATAGTCCGGCGGATCGTTGGAGTTGTTGGCGTAGTGCTCGGTTAGGGCACCAAAAATATCGCCCGTGCTCTCGTTGATGCCGCCGTTCTCGTTTCCTGACCCCGCCCCTCCTGGGGTGGTCTGGAAGATGGCGTGTCCATATTCGTGCGCCACGACATCGATCGCTGTGGCCTGCTGGGTGTTGGCTTGGTTGTGCCCGAAGTTGGTGTAGCTGCCGTTCCAGTAGGCGTTGACTTCGTTGAGTCCAACACGAGCCGGGAACCCTCCCCCTTGGCCGTTGATGCCGTTGCGGCCGAGCCACGCGCTCAGCATGTCCCACTCTTTCTGGGCCGCGTAAAGCACGTCGACACAAGCCGTTTCCAGGTTGGTGCCCTGGCCGTTGCCCCAGCTGTCATCGGTTCCGGTGTAAGCCGAACCGTTTTGACCGCCACAGCGCAGCCCACTGCGCGTCCCGTCCGTCATGGAGTAGGACGAGCCGGAACCGCTGGTGCTGATGGTGACCTGGCCGTTGTAGAACCCGTTGCCGGAGCCGGCCCTGACGAGTTCGACGGAGTCGGCGATGGCACCCGTCAGCGCATCCACGTAGACGTTCTGGATGCTGGGCTTGCCGTTGGCGAGGCCGGAAACCGTTGCTTCCCAGGCGAGCCGGGGCGAAGCGCCCCACGCCAGCACCACGAGCTGCGGTGCGCGTGCATCGTCCACACGCGACAGTGCGGTCTTGGCGATGGCCGCGGCTGAGTCAGCACTTAGGCGAGGACTTGCCGACACTCCCCGGGTCGGCCCGGACGCCGCGTAGGTGCTGCGAATGTTGCCGGCGCCATCCGCCACCACGACCGCGTCGCCGCCGACGACCCGAAGGCCGCGGTAGGTGCGCTCGTAGGAGACGTAGAACATGCCGCCCGGACCGCTAACGGCCTCTCGACGGTCGTACTTTTCCTCGGTTCCCTTGCGCAGCACGTCGAGCCCGTTGCTTATGGCACGGTCAGCAGCCGACACAGCGAGCGACAAGGGGTCCCGCATGGGGGCTGCCTGGTTGCCGGGTTCGGCGGCCACAACGGGAGAAACCACTGCCATCGCCACGATCATGGCTATCCCTGGGACCGCAGCAAACAAGGCTCTGGGTTTCACACGCACACACTCCTCCCTTTGCTAGGTGCAAATACTTAGATGCTCTAGCCAGCGGGGTGAGCTGCTAGAACATTGGAGCGGAAGGTGTTTCTTTGGCATTAACTTTCGTTATGCCTCTTGTAACACCGGATTAAAGTGCGTCACTGCCCCCGTGTCAAGGGTTCCTTTGTGGACCTTGGTTAGACGCAGGTCACGCCGCGTTGCAGGACGGCGAGCGCCTCATCGAGACGGTCTTGCGCGATCAACAGGCCGCCCAGTTCCCGGCAGGTGCGCATTAACTCGTTGTTCAGCCCGGCGCCGGCATAACGCTGCGCGGCACGGTTCAGAAGCTCTTCTGCCAGTGTGAGGTCGCCGCGTTCCATCGCGATTCGCCCGAGCAAACGGTCGATCTCAGCGATGCCCTCGTCATAACCGGAAGCGACGAGGTAGGTCATCGCCTCCTGCGCGAGCGCTTCAGCCTCATCGAAGCGGCTCTGCCGGCGGCGCACCTCGGCTAGCTCCGCTGTCGCCCCACCGTGAAAGTGCTTGGCGCCAACGCGACTCAGGATGTCGCGCGCCAGTTCGAGCTCGTCGCTCGCCTCAGCCAGCCGGTCCATGCGCACCAGCACGTAACCACGCGTCCAGTGGCAGCGACCGATCTCGCGCTCCCAATCGAGGCGGGTAAAGATTTCGCGGGCTGTGTTCAAAGCGACGTCCACTTCGGACAGTCTGCCGTCGGCATGCCAGGACTGTGCCGCCACCACATAGAAGTCCGCGATCGCGGCTTTGTTCTCCACTCGGGGCAGCAATGCCAAGCCCTCGTCAACGGCGCGCCTCGCCCGCTCGACCGCACCCACCTCAAGGCAGGGGTAGATCAGGGAACCGAGCAGGACCAGCTCGACTTCTGGCTCAACCGGTGGGCTGAAACGCTCGGCGTAGAGCGCCTTCTCGCTAATCTCGATCGCCTTGGCGCTATCGCCGTGTAAGTAGGCACACTGCCCGATGCGCGCGATCAGCCGGGCCCGCAAGGAGCCTTGCGGCTCAAGGGCCATCGCCGTTTCGTAGAGCGAAACCGCTGTCTCCGGCCCGTCCTCCTGAAGCCGCACGTCGCCGAGCCCAAGCAGCGCCTGGCCCGTGACCTCCGTCAGTCCATAGGCCTCGGCCCGCGCCCGTGCGCTCTCAATCATTTCGGCCGCCGCCGAAGTGTTGCCGTGCGAGAGCTTGCGCCGTGCTTCGGCCAGCTCCTCGCGCAAGGCTTCCGCCGCACCGGCGGGACGGCCATGCCGCAGATCCTCCGGGTCCACACCCAGCCGTCCGGCCAGATAGGACAAAGCTTCATCAGTTGGTACTCGGTGACCCGACTCCACGGCGGCAAGGAACCCGCGGCTATACCGTGGCTCGGCCAGCTCACGCTGCGTGATGCCACGTTCGGTGCGCAGCTCGCGGATCCGCCCGCCCAGCCCGTTCATCCCTGAATCCTGACAATGCCGAATAACGTTGCTATATATGCCGTCCCATCAGGCCCTAACGTTATCGCGGCGTAGTGGTTATTCCAGCCGATTCCGGTGCCGGTCAGCACCCGGAACATCGTCTTTCCGGTGCGCGCGTCGATGGCCGTGAAATACCAGGCGCCCAGCAAGGAATCCGGCGACTTGGCATAGACGTAAATCAAGCCGGTCGCCAGCGACGCCTTAGGCACACACGTGGGCGCTATCTCTTCGCTTTCCCAGACCGTCTCACAGCCGTCCTTCGTCACCTCGACCCTGGTCACGCCGGGCGTCGTCGTGCCAGCAAACAGTGTCGTGAACGGACTGCGATAGCCGTAGTTGTTCTCGACGAACAGCGAGTTGCCGATGGCGATCAGGGAATTGTCCGTCGCGCTTTCGCCGCTTTTGAAAACCGGCTCCTGGCAAACGAAAGAGCCACTATGCCGGTTGTAGACAACGACATTCATCCGGGGCTCGGCATTGTCGGTGATGGCGACCATCCCGTTGCCAAATAGCGTCGGTGTCGTGCCCGAACCCCACGACAATTGCCCCGGCTTGTGCCGCGTGCCGCGGTCATAGGCCACGCGCCACGTCGCTTTCGGGGCACCGGATTCCGCGCTGAAGCGATACAGAGCGTGGTCTGACACGACGAACAGGCCACCGCTTTCGTCAGTAGCCACGGAGTTGGCGATCCGTTCGCCGGGCAGCGTAACCACTTGTGGCACACCGGTTTCCGGGTCGACCGCGCCGACTCTGCCGTTGGAGGTGACGAACCAGACGCGGCCAATCCAGTCGGGCATCAGGGCTATCAGGCAGTCCTCACTTGGTACCACCGAAGTTAAGTCGTAAACCCGCTCTTGGCGCAACTCTTCCTTCGACACCGCGATGACTCGGATCTGGCGGTCGGTTGTCGCGACGACCGCGCGGCCGTCGTGGTCCATATAAAAGTAGGCGCCGCCACAGAGGTCTTCCCACGGAGCCGCGTCCGAACGCAGCTTGCGCCCTGGAAGTTCATGTGTGGCAAGGATTTCCAGCGTCTTAGGGTCGATCTGTTTGAGCTCCGGCCCGAGCGCGTCGCCGCAGAGCCCTATCATGCGCCCGGATCGGTCAAACGCGAGTGTCGCGCATTCCTCCAGCCCCACACTGGAAGACGTCACCACCGGATCGCGGCCGAGGGGTCCCGGGCCTTTGTAGGCATCGGTGGCATAGGCGTCGTTGTGCATGCTGTTGGTGCCGTCAGCGGCCAGAAAAGGGTGCTGTGGCACGGGAAACGAGCTGATGGGCGCGGCCGCCACGGCTTTGCCCTCGAACTCGGCGGCGAACAGGGCGCCCAGCCCGCGTGGGATGTCCCGCTCCCGTCCGTAGGTCGCGAAGGGCGCGATGAGAAGCGCTATGAGGATCACGGCGAACGTGGTGCGCCGCTTCGGCTTGTGAATCGTCATGCTCCGCTATCCGGCTTGTTCATTGCGCACCGCCCGCAGCGGGCGTGCCACCGACCGCAGCCGGACGATCTCGTCAACGATCTCTTCTTCAGGGACGGACTTACCAAACAGGAACCCTTGGCCCGCATGGCATCCGAGCTTGATGAGGGCGGACCGTTGCTCGGCCGTCTCCACGCCTTCGGCCACGACACGCATGCCGAGTTGCCGGCCCAGGTCCACCACGGCTCGCACGATGGCAGCCATTTCCCGCTGCTTGGCCATCTTGGCCACGAACGTGCGGTCGACTTTCAGTTCGTCGACGTCGATGCGGGTGAGGAAGGTCAGCGAGGAATAGCCGGTGCCAAAGTCATCGACGGCGAACCGCACGCCGAGCGCCCGCAAGGAACGCAGCACGTGATCGGTGACCGGCAGCTTGCTCATCACCACGGTCTCCGTGATCTCGAGGATCAGATGCTCCGCGGGCACACCGTGCTCACGCAGCATCTCACCGAGATCTTCGGGCAGCTGCGGATCGAGGAGGCTCCGGGGCGACAGATTCACCGAGACGGGCAGCTCTTGACCGGCCTTGGCAAGCCTGGCCGCCACCCGCAACGCCCGGTCGAGCACGACTCGCGTGAACTGTCCTAAAAGATCACTGGCCTCGACCGCGCGTACGAAGTGCACCGGAGTGAGCAGGCCACGCCGCGGATGATGCCAGCGCACCAAGGCTTCGACGCCGATCGGCAGCCCGGTGGGCAGATCAACCGTCGGCTGCAGCACCAGCGTGAGCTGATCCTCAGAAGCCAGCGCTCCCTGCAGCTCAGCGGCCAACGCGAGACGGTCCGTGCTCGTGTCATCGCGGCCCGTTTGGTAGGCCATCGTGCGCACGCCGGCCTCTTTGGCTTGATATAGCGCGATATCTGCCCGGCGCAGCAACTCAATCAGCCCGAACGGGCCAGCCGTGGCGACCACGACACCGGCCGACACCTCGGCCGAGATCGTCACGCCCGACACGTCAGCCGGGGCGGCGAGTTTGGCCGTCAAGGCACGTGCGCGGCGCAGAGCGACCGCGGTCGCGCCTTCCAGCGTCTCCGTGTCATCGGCAGGCAAACCGTGCACGACCAGCATCGCGAACTCGTCGCCACCGAGACGGGCGACCAGCTCGCCACCGTCCACATCGGCGGCCAGCCGCGCGGCGGTCAGCTGCAGCAACTCATCGCCAGCCAAGTGGCCGAGGGTGTCATTGACAGCCTTGAAGTTGTCTAGATCCAGCAGGATCAGCGCGACGGGCTGTTCACGGGCGCATTCGCGCAACCGCACGTGACCTTGCTCTAGCAAGGAATCCCGGTTCATCAGGCGGGTCAGCGGATCGTGTGATGACTCAAACGTCGTGCGCTCGTGCAGATCACGCAACGCGCTGTGCGTAGCCGCGTCATGAAGAGCCGCCGCGAGCGCGTCGCCGAAGGCGGCCATGCGGTGCTGGTCGTTGCCGGGGCGGCCCGGGATGCCCTTGGCCGGAGTGAGCGTCAGCGCGCCCACGAGTCCTCCCGCGACCTCGAGCAGGCGCATGCCGCTGCGGCCGTCATCGTTGGGAAGATCGCCATTCCACGGTGAAATCTCCACAGTGGACGATCCGGGCGCGAGCCTATAGATCGTGCGAGAACCGAAGACGATCAACTCGGCGCCCTGTGCCAGGAACAAGGTGCGTGCCGCGCGCACACCCTCCTGAGCGACCGCCACCTCGTCGAGCCGGTGCAGTGCGCGGCTCGCCGACGCGAAAGCCTGCCACGTGCTGCGGTCTTCATCCTCGCGGAAGCGGTGGGCGTAAAGCTGGCGCAGCAACCACAGCAACGGTGGCAGAACCAGCACGAACGCCGGATCTTCGCCGCTTTGCCACAGCAATGCCGCCAGCAGACCGAGCGCCAGGTTTCCGACGATCATCACCGGCGTGCCCCGCAGAGCACTCCAGACGGTGTGCAACCAGGGCTGCCCATCCCGCAGGGCGAGGTGCGCACCCATTAACACCGCTGTCGAGAGCAGATAGGCCACGGCGGCCGTGGCCAGCACAAGGGCGGAATAGGGCGTCAGAACCACGGCTGGCCCGGTCAGCGACCCGGTGCCAATGCCGCTGCCAGCCACGATGGCCGACGCGATGCCCGCCGAGATGATCAGCGACGCGCTCGCGCGCACCCACTCGATCGGCGGGCGTTTGGTGCTCCAGTAACTCAGCAGCGAGGTGCCCGCGAAGACACCCACGCCGACCGCGGCCGGCATCCAGGCGACGGGCAGCACGGTGAAGCCAATGATCACCGCGGCTTCGCCCCAGGCGACATGAATGGTCGACGAGCCGAGCACCATCTTCGTGCCGAGCAGGTGCGCGATGACGAAAAGGCCGGCCACGGGGAAGAAGGCACCGGGAATCGCGACGTCGGGTCCACTCAGGACCGGGCCCGCCAGGGCGATGCCGCTGGCGAGAAAGGCCATCAGGCAAACCAGGCGCAGCGCACGCAGCGGCATGCCGGCGACGCCGGTCAGTCCCGCTAAGCGCTGCAGCAGCCTGCCCACACTGAGCCTCTCTGACATCGGTGAACGTCTGTCAGCCACGGTCAAATGCCCAGCCCCGGCGGCTGGCGTGTGACTCACCCCGTGCGGGGACGACACCAACTGGCCGGAACGCTACACACTCAGCGCAGGAGAGGGAACTCCCTACTCCTCCTCAAACTTGTCAGGCAAACGCTTGAGCCGGGCGCTCATGTTACGGATGAGCAACACAGTTCCAGCTGCCAGCAACAAAATCAGCACCAGCGCGGTCGGGCCGGCCAAGCCGTCTCCCGACCGCGTATCGCCGAAATTGTTATCGGCGAGAAACTCCAACATGGGCCTTATCCTTCAGCATCGGCCGGCTCGCGAACACCGGCAAACAGGTCGTCTTCGCCCGGCTGGGCGCCAACCATCGACTTGACCAGCTCATAGTCCTCGGTGGGCCAGCGCTTGCGCTGCACATCGAGCGGCACCCGGAACCACCAGCCATCGGGATCGATCTGTGTGGCGTGTGCCCGCAAGGCATCATCTCGCAGCTCGAAGTAGTCGCCGCAGGGGACCCGCGTGGTAACCCGCGAAGTCTTGTCAGGCCGGGTCCAGTTTTCCAGCCACTCGCCGTAGGGCGACTCCTCGCCCATCGCCAGGAGCTCCTCATGCAGCGCGATCACGCGCTCCTTCGTGAAGCCCATGTGGTAGTAGAGCTTGAGCGGCTGCCAGGGCTCACCCGCGTCGGGGTAACGCTCTGGATCACCGGCGGCGTCCCACGCATCCATGCTGATCAAATGCGTCATGATGTGGTCTGGGTGCGGGTAGCCGCCCTCTTCGTCATACGTAATGATCACGTGCGGCTTGAACTCGCGAATGAGTTTCACCAGCGGCTCGGTGGCCTGCTCCAGCGGGACCCGCGCGAACGCGTCCTCAGGCAGGCTGCCCGGATCGGCCGGGTCGTAGTTTTCCACCCAGCCGGAGTCGACGAACCCTAGCCAAGCCTGGTCCACACCGAGGATCTCCCGCGCGGCGTTCATCTCAGCGCGCCGGATTTCGGTGATGTTTTCCTTGACCTCGGGACGGTCCATCTTCGGGTTCAGCACGTCGCCGCGCTCACCACCCGTGCACGTCGCCACCAGCACCGACACGCCCTCGCGCACATAACGGGCCATCGTCGCCGCGCCCTTGGACGACTCATCATCCGGATGTGCGTGCACCGCCATCAGCCGAAGCTGCATAAACCCACTCCCCTAAACTAAAGACAACCCCAGTCTTCCCGACACCTCCGACAGAAGGGCGCGATGGGTGCCTGAGACTCCCGCCACAACGCAGATCGCGGCCCCGGTCTTCCCGCCCGGCCGTTACGGCCGCCGCCGCGAGGCACGCCAGACGCCACGCTGGATCGTGTTTCTCGCCGCGGCCGCCATGGCCGTCGCCGCGGGTTTCGTCGGTGTCAGCCTCTACCGCGCCTATGGTGAAGGTGACTACTCCACCGCGGTAACTGAATTTTCCGTCGCCGACGACCATGTCGTGATCACTATCTTGGTTCGTCTCCCGGAAGGTGAAGCCGCGCGGTGTGTTCTGCGCGCTCGCGACATCAGCGGGGCCGAGACCGGGCGCGAAGAGATCGTCGTGCGTCCCGGGCCAGACCCGGCCAGAACTATCGCCAGCCACCGCTTGCCCACGCGGGCACGCCCGGTCACCGGAGAAGTTATGGGCTGCCGTCCCATCTGATCCGCTGGTAAATTAGTACCTTCGTCCCCGAGAGCCTCAGGAGAAAAACCGTGTCCACGAACGATGCCACCTGGCTGTCCCAGGACGCGTATGACCGCCTTCAGAACGAGCTCAACGAGCACATCGCGCAGCGGCCAGCCATGGCGGCTGAGATCAATGCCCGGCGCGAAGAAGGCGATCTGAAGGAGAACGGCGGTTACCACGCCGCCCGCGAGGAGCAGGGCAAAGCTGAAGCCCGCATTCGCTATCTCCAGGAGCTGTTGCGGGTAGCCAAGGTCGGCGAGGCGCCCAGTGGCGATGTCGTTTCCGTGGGCACTGTCGTGACGATTCACTTCGACGACGACACCGACGACACGGAGACCTTCCTGCTCGGATCGCGGGAGATCTCGGCCACGACAGACCTGACTGTCTACTCGCCGGAATCCGCGCTCGGCCAGGCGATTATGGGCGCTCGCACCGGACAGACCGTGACCTACACCGCCCCGACCGGTGCGGAGATCAAGGTCACCGTGCTGTCGTTTGAGGCTTTCACAGGCTGAAATGCCCAAAAGGACGATGGGCAACGGCTCGCGCTCTCGGGAAGGCTCGTGCGGTCTGCTGTAGGCAGCGCAAGAATCTTCACGGGAGGACCCCTTAATGCAGGAAGAGACCAAGCCTTCGGTTAGCCGCCGGGGCCTGCTTCGCCGTGCCACGACAGTGGCGGCAGGAGTAGGCGTGGCCGGTGCCGCTACCGCCGCTATCGGAACCCCGGCAAGCGCCGCTGACGGTGCCAATGTCGTGATTGGATCCGCAGCCAACCAGGGCAACAGCAAGACGACGCTGACCGGTGGTTCCGCGACCGCCCCCGCGTTGCGGCTGGCGAACAATGTGGACAACGCGCCGTCTCTTGAGCTCGCTCCTGTTGACCGCACCACCGCCGTTGACGCGAGCTCGCTGCCGGCTGGCACGACGTTCGTCGACGACTACGGCAACGTGAACGTCGTCGGACAGGTGAACCAGTCCAGCACCAAGTTCCGGACCCTGAGCTACAGCCCGGCGTGGGGCACGATGGTCATCCCCGTAGCGCCGTTCCGCATCGCGGACAGCCGGGGCACGCACACCAACGGGACCTACAACGGCTCGACCGGTTATGGCCGGTCCTATGTGCTTGAGGGCAACGACCGCTTTGGCGCCAACGGCGTGGTGCTCCCCCGCTACAACGCCGGGCAGGCCGACCTCACGGTCAACTTCGCACCGTTCCTGAACGTGCCCACCTCGGGCTTCGTCGCGGTCCAGGCGAACATCACCGTGACGGGTCACCAGGCCGACGGCTGGCTGGCTGCCTACTCCGGCACCTTCACCGGAACGTCGAGCCTGAACTTCAGCCCCGCGGTCAGCGCGGTCGCCAACTTCACGCAGACGGCGCTGAGCCCACAGCTCACCCTCACCATCCGGCTCAACCAGACCGCGGTCGTGATCGTCGACGTCGTTGGCTTCGTCATGAGCGACCCCTACGCCTACGGCATCAACCCCGCCGGTCACCCCGGCAACGTCTTCACCCCCGGTGGTGGCAGCGCCCCCAACGGCGCGGCTGGTGCCCGTGCCGCGGCCGAAAGCGAGCAAGGCCCGGTCGTTCCGCGCATGTAATAGCAAGATTTCGGCCCCGCGGACTGGTTTCCGCAGGGCCGTTTTCGTTTAGTCCCGGTCGGTGATGACGGCGTAACCGGCCGCGCGCAGGGTGTTGATGAGACGGTCGGAATGCTCGGCACCCCTTGTCTCCACTGACAGCACCACTTCGACTTCGCCTAACCGCAGCCGCGGGTCATTGCGCTGATGGATCACATCGTCCACATTGGCCCGTTGCTCACCGATCAGTGCGAGCAGTGCCGCGAGCTGGCCAGGGCGGTCCGCGCAGCGAACGGTGATCTTCAGATAACGGCCCGCCGCTGACAGGCCGTGCCCGATGACGCGCATGAGCAGCATGGGGTCGATGTTGCCGCCGGAAAGCACTGCTACCACTGGGGTTTTGACCTTCGTCACGCCTGCCAGCAGGGCAGCCACACCGGCGCTGCCAGCTGGTTCCACGACGAGCTTTCCGCGCTCAAGCAACATAAGCAGCGCGCGCGAGATCTCCTCGTCGGTGACCGTGACGATCTCATCAACCAGTTTGGACACGTGCGCAAACGTGAGGTCGCCCGGCCGCCCCACCATGATCCCGTCGGCGATCGTGGAGAAATTGCTGATCCGCACGGGTGCCCCCGCACGCAGTGAGGGTGGGAACGCTGCCGCGCCCGCGGCCTGCACGCCGATGACCTGAATGTCGGGGCGGATCGCCTTCGCGGCGACCGCGATTCCAGAGATCAGTCCACCACCGCCGACCCCGGCGATGATCGTGCCCACGTCAGGGCACTGCTCCAAGATCTCCAAAGCGACGGTTCCCTGCCCGGCGATCACGTCGGGATGATCAAACGGGTGAATGAACACCGCGCCTGTCTCCTCCGCGAACTTCTGCGCCGCGACCAGCGCCTCATCCACAGTGGAGCCGGCCAGCTCGATATCGGCGCCGTAGCCCTTGGTCGCAGCCACTTTGGGCAGCGGCGCACCTATGGGCATGAACACGGTCGCCTTGGTGTTGTTCAGGCCAGCGGCGAGGGCGACACCTTGAGCGTGGTTGCCAGCGCTCGCGGCGACCACGCCACGGGCCTTCTCCTCATCGCTCAGGCGCGAAATCCGCACGTAGGCGCCACGGACCTTGTAGGAACCCGCACGTTGCAGGTTCTCGCATTTGAGCCAGGCGGGGCCGCCCAGCTTCGCTGTCAGGGGACGGCAGGGTTCCAGCGGGGTGACGCGGAAGACCCCTTCGACCAGCTCACGGGCTGCCTCGATGTCGGCGAGGCTAACCAGGCTAGGTATCACACCTAGATCGTGCCACTTTCCCCTCGTAACTAGTTAGCGGACGGGGTAGCCAGGGGCGTGGCGGCGCCACGGTGCGGTCAGCTCCAGCTGGCCAGCCACCGCTAGCAGTTGCAGTTCGGACCCGGGCGGGCCAACCAGCTGCACCGCGGCCGGCAGGCCATCGCTGCGGGTGCCCACGGGGACGGTCAGCGCGGGGAAGCCGGTGATGTTCCACGGACCGGCATAGGGGGCATAACGAATGTTGGCCACCATATTGGCCAGCCAGCTCCGCCGCGACCAGTGTTTGGCCTCCAACGGTGAACGGGCGAGCGCCGGAGTGATCATCAGGTCAAAGTTGTTGCCGCTAAAGAAGTCCAGACTGAGCTGACGGAAGGCTTCGCGGTCAGCCTCCTGCACGTAACCCCGGCGCCAGGCCCACTCGCCCAGCTTGATGTGCCGGCGGGTCCGCCGTTGCAGCTTCTGAACATCAAGACCCTGTTCCAGTGCCACGCGATAGACCGCCGCGAACCAGGTGGCCAGACCCTTAAACCCAATGGCGCGTGGGTACTCAGGGTCCGCTGTCACCACGTCGTGTCCGCACTCGACGAGCAGCTTGGACGCGGAGAACACAGCGGTGCGGTTGCCTTCGTCGGGCCGGACACCCTCGACCGGAGACTTGAGCGAGATCGCGACGCGCAGCCGGTCGGGCTGGGTCAGCGGGGCCGGTGTGCGTCCACTTAGGACAGCGAAGCCGAGCGCCGCGTCGGCGACGGTCGTGGCTAGGATGCCGTGCTCTACCAGGCCAAACCAGCTTCCCTCATCGCCAAGTTGCACGGGCAGCACGCCCCGGCCGGGCTTGAGCCCGATCAGACCGCAGCACGCGGCGGGAATGCGCACCGATCCGAGCCCGTCGTTGGCGTGAGCGATCGGCACCAGGCCGGAGGCGACGGCCGCGGCTGCCCCGCCCGACGATCCGCCCGGAGAGTGGTTAAGCGACCACGGATTGCGGGTGATGACGTCAGCATCATCGGTTGTTCCCCAGATGCCCAGCTCAGGCATGCGCGTCGTGCCGAGCACGATCGCGCCGGCGCCACGCAGGCGGCGTACCAGCTCGTGGTCCACTTCGGACACCCCGGCTTGCGCCGCCGCCGAACCATTCCACGTGGGCAGCCCGGCGACCGGCGTGTTTTCCTTCACCGCGATCGGGACTCCCGCCAGCGGGAGATTGCCGAGATCTTCCTCGTCGTCTACTTTTTCCGCTTCGGCTGCCGCCTCACCGGCGCGCACGATCCGGAAGGCGCCGATCTTGCTGTCCAGCTCATTGATGTATTCAAGATGATCGGTGATTACCTGTGTCGCTGAGGTGTCACCTCGCCGCACGCCCCGGGCTATTTCCTTTGCCGTGGCGCCGACCCAGGTTTCCGCCATTGCGAACCTCCGTTGATAGTCGCTCCAGTATGAAGGCAAGGCCGGCGCGTGCGATGCTGGGGTTATGGCGCCGATTCCCCCTCCGCCCCGTCGTAATTGGACAGTTCCCCTCATCCTGGGCATTGCCGCCCTGGTGCTGATCCTGGTCGTTTGCGTCGCGGGCATTGCGGCCGCGTTTTTCACCTGGCGCTCGGCCAATAAAGCTGAACCGTCCGTTAGCCTATCGGCGCCTGCTACCCCTTCTGCTACCCCCGCGAGCCCAGCACCGCCCAAAACTGGCGCGGATTGCCTCATCGGCGACTGGCTGGAGACTAACTACACGGGCAACTCCAACATCTACGGCACCAAGGTTCAGTTGTCCGGCAAGGGAACCCTGGTGCGGTTCACCGGCACCGAAGTCGTTTACGCCTTGCAAAACGTCGTCGTGTCAGGCACCGCCGATGGAGACACCTACGAAGTCATCCACAACGGATCGCTCAAGATGAACTACGTCATTGATGACAAGAACATTCACTACAGCAATCCGCAGGCCGACGGCACGACGACGTGGAAAGTGAACGGCAAGACTGAGGACACCGAGCCGATTAAAGCCTCGCTCGGCTCCGAAACCTTTGTCTGCCAAGGCAATGATCTGCGGATGTTCGGCGAGAACGGGTCAACCGAGCTCAAGCGGATCGTTCCACCTGGCACGGCCACGTGAGCGCCGTTTAAGTTCCTGCCGAAACGTGGCGGTGCCTGGCACCTAACCGCCTTACGGTCGTTTCCTCAACCCCGCCTAGGGAAAGGAAACTACTGTGCGGCAACGCATCCGGCGCCTCGTCGCCGGCACCGTCACAACGGTTCTGTCCACTGGAGCGATCGCCACCGTTCCCGCGACAACAGCTCACGCGGCCACCAGCAGTGTTGTCATCGACTTCGCTGGCGCCACGCCCACCCCCGCCCCAGGGGTGCCCGGAGCGACCACGGGCGGACGGCTGACCTGGCTTCAGGAATACGCACCCGCTCACTTCGACCCGCAGCAGATCTACGACATCATTGACGTGTCCACGCAACTGTTCCATCGCACGTTAACCGGATATCTAGAGGATCCGGGTGGCGGACCCATGCGCCTAGTCGGCGACTTGGCCACCAACGCGGGAGTCACCAGTGACGGCGGCCGGACCTGGACCTATCACCTGCGGCCAGACCTGAAGTTCGACGACGGAACCGCCATCACCTCAAGCGATATCGCCTATGGCATCGCGCGTTCCTTTAGTGAGCAGGGACTCTACGGTCCGCACTATCTTCAGCTCGCCCTCGATCCGTCCGGCACCTACAGCGGACCCTATGGCGGGCAAGAGCTTCCGCCCCGAGTGTCCACTCCGGACGCCGCGACCATCGTGTTCACCTTCGCCCAGCCGCATCCCGAGTTCCCTTATCTAGCCGCGTTTCCCACGACCACACCGGTGCCGAAGGGCAAGGACACGCGGGAGAATTACGACCGCACCTGGCTCGCCAGCGGGCCGTACCAACGAATCGCTGAGGAACCCGGTGTTTCGCTGACGCTCGGCCGTAACCCGCATTGGGACCCGGCCAGCGATCCGATCCGCCATCAGTATGCCGACACCATCCACTTTGACTGGACCGCTGATCGGGCCACGCAAACGCAACGCGTGATCGCGGCGGCAGGTGATGATGCCGGCGCCGTTATGACGGCGAACGTGGCAGCCGACCAGATCGCCAACGTTCAGGCAAGCCCCGCTCTGATGGCACGGGTTCTCGCCGGGGCAACGCCTTTGGTCAAGTACATCAACATCAATACTGAACGCGTGCCGGACGTTTCGATTCGGCGAGCGCTCAACTATGCGTTCAGCCGCGCGGAACTCATCGCGGCGCAAGGAGGCAGCGCTGTCGCGGCACCGGCGACGACGATTCTCGCGCCGACCGTGCCGGGGCATCTTGCTTATGACGCCTATCCCACGAACGTGAGCAAGGCGAAACGATTGCTGCAGGGGCGTAAACCCAGCCTGAGTTACTGCTTTCCTAGTACCCCCGATGATGAATTTCAGGCGGGCGTCATCAAAGCCGGCCTGCAAGCCGCGGGATTCCGCATCACGTTGGCTCCCTTGGACGCCACGTCCTATTGGGGACTGGTTGGCAGCCGTGCCAACACATGCGACTTGATTTACAGCGCGTGGGTGGCCGACTTCCCAGACGGGGACGCCACTTTGCGTGTGCTGCTCGACGGAAACCTGATCCGCGACGAAGGCAACATCAACTTCTCGCTCTTCGACGACGCTTGTGTGAACGAGGAGCTGGAATACCTTGCCACGCTTACGGATCGGACCGCCGCCGCGACACGCTATGGTGCGCTCGACCGGGAGATCATGCGCGAGCACGCTCCCCTGATCCCCACGGTGCACAGCAAATCGTTCCTGCTGCACGGCCCTGCCGTCGGCGGAACCTTCCTCAGTGGACTAACGGGCCGGCCTAACCTAGCAAACGCTTACCGACGGGGGTGAGCGTGTGAAGGCGAGACCGGCCAAGGGTTTGCGTCACGACCATGCCTGAGTCTCGAAGCACGCCAAGATGCTGGCTGATCGCGGCCATCGACACTCCGGTGCCGGTGGCCAGATCGGTCGTTGTCGCCGGCCCCACCGACAGCAGCCGCAGCAAGCTCGCGCGGGTGCGGCCGATGAGCGGGCTCACCTTCGCGGGTGCGGCGGGCTCGTCGATCTCACAGCTCACGGGATACAGGAGCACAACCTGACCCGAGCCGGACACCCTGATTTCCGGAGCACGAAAGAAGAACACCGAGGGCTGCAGCAGCAATCCCTGTCCCCGCAAGCGAACCGGCTGCCCCTCGCGGACCGTCAAGTGCGGCGCGCGCCAGCGGATCCCGGGATGCAACCGGTTGAGTAGCGCGTCGAGGCCACCGTCGAGCAACTGGTTCATGCGGCGAGCGCGGTCAGCCGTGATCAGCATTTCGATCCGGTGCCAGAACGGTTCGATCGCCACCTTCTCGTAGGACTGAGAGCGCAGGTAGCGCGGCAGGCTCCGGCGCCACCTCGCGAAACACGGGTGTGGGCGCTCCCGGAGCAGCCGCAAGCTGGACTCGACTTCCACCGAGACGTTCGCTTGCGTGGCTACCCGGGTGCGCCCCAAGTCCTCATGCGTGAACAGGAGTTCCACTACTTCGGGACGCGCTAGGCCCGCCCGAAGGTTGCCGTTTAGCCGAGCGCCTGAGCCAGGTCGGCGAGGAGGTCATCGATAGTCTCGATGCCAACGCTCAGTCGCACCAGATCAGCGGGCACCTCAAGCGCCGAACCAGCCGCACTCAGGTGCGTCATCTTGCCCGGATGCTCGATGAGTGACTCGATGCCGCCCAGCGATTCGGCGAGCGTGAACACCTTGGTGGTGTTGCAAATGCGTTCCGCCTCCACCGGGTCGCCCGTCCGGAAGCTGATCATGCCACCGAACCGGCGCATCTGCTTCACCGCGACTTCGTGACCTGGGTGCTCCACGAGGCCCGGGTAGTACACCTGGGTCACCTTCGGATGCGCGACCAGGAAGCGAGCCACCTGTTCCGCGTTATCGCAGTGCCGCTCCATGCGGACCGCCAGCGTCTTGACGCCACGCAGGGTGAGCCAAGCGTCGAAGGGCCCGTTCACAGCACCCATCGCGTTCTGGTGGAACCTGAGCTGGTTCGCCACCTCGTCATCGTTGAGCAGCAACGCCCCACCGACCACGTCTGAGTGTCCGCCGATGTACTTCGTCGTCGAGTGCACGACGACATCGGCACCGAGCGCGAGCGGCTGCTGCAGATAGGGACTGGCGAACGTGTTGTCCACGACAAGCAGCGCGCCAGCGTCACGGGCGATCCCGGCCAGCGCCGCGATATCGCCGATGTTCAGCAGCGGGTTCGTCGGCGTCTCGATCCAGATGAGCTTCGTGCTCGCCGTGACTTTGCCGCGGACATCGTCCACATTGGACACACCGGCGGTGCTCCACGAGATGCCCCACCGTTCCGCGACCTTGGCGAAGAGCCGGAACGTGCCGCCGTAGGCGTCGTCCGGGATGATGACGTGATCACCGGGCTGGCAGACCGCGCGGATCAGCGTGTCCTCGGCGGCCAGGCCACTGGCGAACGTCAGGCCGTGCCGGGCACCCTCCAGCGCCGCCAGACACTCCTGAAGCGAGTCGCGGGTCGGATTGCTCGACCGGGAATACTCGTAGCCCAGCCGCGGCGCCCCCACCGCGTCCTGCGCGTAGGTCGACGTCTGGAATATGGGCGGGATCACCGCACCCGTGCGCGGATCAGGCTCTTGGCCCGCGTGGATGGCAAGCGTTTCAAAGCCGTAAGACATAACGTCAGCCTAACGGGGCACACTTGGTACATGTTTCTGCGACGCAAGAAGCTCGACCTGCCCACTCCGGCCGAGGCCCTGCCTGGCCGGGACACCCCGCTGACCGTCGCGCCCCGCCACACGGTGCTCGGCACTCCCCTGACCGGCCCCTGGCCAGCAGGAATGGAAGTCGCCGTGTTCGGCATGGGCTGCTTCTGGGGCGCGGAACGGATCTTCTGGAAACAGGCTGGCGTCTACTCGACCTCCGTCGGCTACGCGGGCGGAATCACCCCGAATCCGACCTACGACGAGGTTTGCTCGGGAATGACCGGTCACACCGAAGCCGTCCAGGTCGTGTTTGATCCAGCCCTCATCTCGTACGAGCAGCTGCTCAAGATCTTCTGGGAGAACCACGACCCGACCCAGGGCATGCGCCAAGGCAACGACATCGGCACCCAATACCGCTCCGCGATCTACACGACAACGCCGGCTCAGGAAGCGGCCGCCCTGGCGTCCCGCGACACCTTCCAGCCAACCGTCACGGCAGCGGGCTACGGTCCGATCACGACGGAGATCGCCCCGCTGGCGACCTACTTCTTCGCCGAGGACTATCACCAGCAGTACCTATCCGACGCGAAGAACCCCGGCGGATACTGCGGCATCGGCCCCAACGGCATGACGTGCCAGATCGGCATCCCGGGAGCAAGCCCCGCAGCGGGCAACTTCGCGCTCTCGGCCGAGGACCTGCGCCAGGACTGACAGCTTGGGCAGCCAGCCTGCGGCACTGACACCGCAGGCTGGCTGTTTGACCTCAGTTGTTGATGTAGAACCAGCTACCCCAGATGCATGAGGTGTGGCCAGCTGCGGTTCTGCTGTGCAGGGTCAAGCTGTAGAAGCCTTCGGCGGGTGCGGTCCAGGTGATCTGGGCCGTCCCGTCTGGCCCCACGGCGACAGTCTGCTGCGTTCCCGGCCCGGTCGCATCGCTGTCGAATTGGTAGACGAACTCCGTGCTTCCCGGCAGGTTCGCCGTGAAGGTGAAGGTCACCGGGACGCCAGCGTGAGCGTCGGTCCAGATGGCCGGAGACTCGACGCTGGGGCTCTGCGGTGCCACGTTGACGGCGTAAAACCGCGGGTCCGAGATCAGCCCACTGGCGCTTCGCGTGCGCACGATCAGCTGGTACCACTTGCCTTCCGACGGCGTCCGCACAATCGTGGCCTTGCCGTCAGCGCCCGCGGTCACCTTGTGCTCCGGTTCGTCGCCGAACTGGTACAGGTATTCCACGACGTCTTCGGTTCCCGGCGTGAAGCTGAACGTGCCAGCGACACCAGGCCCGCCAGCCTCCCAGTACTCCGGGTAGTCCAAAGAGGACACTGATGGGGCGATGGAATGCGGATAGAACCAGACCTCGGTCTCCTGAGAGACCGTTCCATTCGCGGTACGCGAAACGACGTGCAGCGAGTGCCCGCCAAACCTTGCTGTGGTAAACGGAATGCTCACCTTGCCGTCGGCTCCAGCGGCCACGATCTGTTGCGACTGCTCGTCTTCCAGGCCCCGGTTGAACTGGTACACGTACTCCACCACGCCGTGCATATGCGGGGCGAACGTGAAGGTGCCGGACTTTCCAACGGGCACACTGGGTTCACTGTCGAACCTGAACTCCGCCGAAGTGACCACCGGCTGGGAGGTCACCGTGAGGTAGAGGTAATTAGGGTACGACCGCAGCCCTGTGCTCGTTGTGCTCCGCACCGTCAGGATGCCGCCCTGAGACGCTGGCACGTAGGACAGCTGCGCCACGCCATCGGCGCCCGCGCTGACCGTCTGTTCCGGACCGTCGTTGAGCTGGCAGGTGTAGCTCACGACGTCATCCATCCGCGTGCGGAAGGTAAGCGGCGCGGTCAACGGCTGGCTAGACCGCTGTGGCCAGCAACTGGCCGAGGACATGTTACGACTGACAGTTGTCGATAAATGCGTGGCGGCGAGCGAGCGGGCGCCGATACGCTGCGCGAATGGCCGAACTGGTGTCCAAACGCGCACAGGTCGCCCGCATCCGCCGGACGGCTGTGCGGGCGCTTGGCGACTACCCGGTTGTCGAGCCAAGGCTGTCCTTCATCACGCACGGCGAGAACACCACCTTTCGCGTCGACTCCCGCGATGGCCGATACCTGATGCGTGTGCACCGCCCTAACCGTCACGGTCCCGGAGTCAATTCGACCGTCGCGGTGGGATCGGAACTGGCCTGGCTCGCCGCACTGCAGGCAGACACGGATCTCCATGTGCCGACACCAATCCGGACTCACAGTGGACAGTGGACAACCGTTAGCGACGGCCTGGTGTGCTCGCTCCTCGGCTGGCAGAACGGGCGAATGCAGTCGGCTCATCCACGGCCGGTGCACTTCCGGCGCTTGGGCGGCGTCCTGGCCCGCCTGCACGATCACACTTCGTCGTGGGAACCGCCAGCCGGGTTCACGCGCATGCGGTGGGACTGGGAAACCTTCTTCGGCAACACCATGGAGTACGGCGGCGTATCCGCTGCCGGCTGCTGGGACCTGCTGCCAAAGCTGGTGCGCACCCGATTCGACGACATCGCGCGCCGGATGCGTAAAGTCATGGCAGACCTTGGGTCCAAGCCGGACGCCTTCGGGCTTATCCATGCCGACCTGCACCTCGAGAACGCTTTGTTTGACGGTGACGCGGTGCGGCTCATCGACTTCGACGACTGCGGATTCGGTTACTGGCTCTACGATCTCGCGGTGCCGCTGTGGGAATATCTAGCGCGAGACGACTACGACACGATTCGTGCGGCACTCATCGACAGCTACCGGGAACACCGCGAACTGCCCGATCTGAGCCACCTCAACGACTTCATCGCCACGCGGCACGTCGCTTTCGGCCTATGGTTCGCTGGCATGGCACAAGTCAATCCGGCATTCGCGGCCGACATGGACCGCACGATGGGCTGGCTCCAGCGCTCACTCGACCGGGTCCTGTAGCGGGCGAGCCAGCAACGTGATCCGGCCAAGCGTCCGCAGCGGAAAAGCGACCAGTCCACACAGGAGCTAAGGCGACGTTGCCAGAGCCTTAGGTTCGCACGCCCGAGCCACGCCGAGCCGCACTCGAACTGAGCGCGGAGACAAGCAGTTGGGCGTGCTCACGGGAGCCGGATAGGTCGAGGACGCCTGCCTTCTGGGCCGCGGGAAGGGTTAGCTCACGAGACGTGACCCTGGCGAAGGTGTGGCGGTCTGTGGTGAGGGCGGCGGACGGGGCACGTGGCGGTTCGCCCCGGAATAGCGAGGCGACCTCACCGTCCACAATGGACAGATAGTAACCGTCGTCCCCCAAACGGATAGTGAAGTCGGCGGTCCAGCTTGGCGACGGAGCTTTCCAGAACGTGCGCACGCCGAGCATCACCGTGTCGTTGGTGACGTCGCCCTCGCGCTCGTTGGGTGACTGCATTCCCCAGCGCGCGAGAGCGCGAAAGACCGGTTCGAGTTCGGCACCCCAGGGCGTCAGGGCGTAAAGCTTTTGCCAACGCCGCTCAATCACGCCGTGGGATTCCAGCTCACGCAACCGTTGCGACAGGATGGTCGGGCCAGCTTGAGGTAAGGCGGCTTGCAGGTCGGTGAAGCGCCGTGGGCCGAGGCGCAGCTCGCGCAGCACGAGAAGGGCCCATCTGTCCCCGATCACGTCGAGGGAATGTGCCACGGGGCAAGCCTCACCATAGCCGCGCTTCGAACTCATACAGAAACTGTAGCACGAACTACAGTTTCCGTAGTAGTGTCGGTCGCATGATGATCCAAGCGAACGGCATTGAGTTGTGTGTAGAGACCTTTGGCGCTAAAGATGACCCGGCTCTTCTGCTTATTGGTGGCGCGGCGGCGTCCATGGACTGGTGGGAGGATGACTTCTGCCAGCAGCTCGCCGACGGTGGGCTACACGTGATTCGTTACGACACCCGCGACACTGGGCAGTCCGCGAGCTTCCCCGCGGGCGAGCCGCCTTATACGACACAGGATCTCGCTGATGACGCGGTCGGAGTGCTTGACGCGCTTGAGATTTCACAGGCTCATCTAGCGGGTGTGTCGATGGGTGGCGGAATCGCGCAACGCATCGCGCTCGATCATCCCGAGCGGGTGCTGACGCTGACGTTGCTGTCGACCAGTCCCGGCGGGCCGGGCGGGCCGTCGCAACCAGACCTGCCCGAGATGGCCGAACGCCTTGTCAAACAGTTCACCGAGCCAGCTCCAGAGCCCGACTGGGCAGACCGTGAGGCCGTGCTCGACTTCTTCGTCGCTGGCGAGCACTCGTTCGCGGGCACGATTCCCGTTGATGACAAACGCATCCGGGAGATCGCGGGGCGCGCTTATGACCGCTCTAGGGATGTCGCGGCAAGTCAGACCAACCACTGGATCCTGGAAGGCGGTGAGCCGATCCGGCCGCGCCTGGGTGAGATCACGGCGAAAACCCTTGTGCTGCATGGCACTGCCGACCCGTTGTTTCCGATCGGACATGGCGAGGCGCTGACTCGGGAAATCCGGGACGCTTACCTGGTACCAGTGGATGGTATGGGTCATCAAATGCCGCCACCCGAGGTTTGGGATGTGGTTATCCCGTCGATCCTGCGTCATACCGGGCTTGCGCGGTCCTGACTTCGGGAACAGCCGCCTCGACAAGTTCGATGAGATCGACAATCTTCTCGGCGACCTTGCGGCCAAGAGGAGTCAGGCTGTATTCGACGCGCGGTGGGATGGTCGCCTGCACATCGCGGTAGACCATGCCGTCGCGCTCCAGCGTTTGGAGCGTCTGCGCCAGCATCTTTTCGCTCACGCCGTCAACGCGCCGGCGCAGGGCGTTGAAGCGGAAGCTGCTCTCGCTCAAAGCCGCGAGCGCCAGGATGCCCCACTTGCCCGCGATCGCTTCGAGCGTGCTGCGCGAGGCGCAATCGCGCGCGAAGACGTCGGCGATCAGCTCATCGGAGGGTTCTGGCGGGGTCACGCCCTCCAAGATACCTCACACTTTCTAGAGGTTGGCACTTTCGAAAAGTTAGTGCAAACTAGCTCGCATGACCATCACCGTCACCGGGGCAACCGGACAATTGGGCCGACTCGTGATCGAAGAGCTGCTCAGCCAGGGGGTGAGCGCCGCCCGCATCGCCGCGGTCGCGCGCAACCCGCAAAAGGCCAGTTCACTCGGCGTTGCCGTCCGGGAAGCTGATTATTTCCAACCCGAAACCCTCAAAAAAGCCTTTGCTGGTACGCAGAAGCTGCTCTTCATTTCCTCAGGTGACACCAACGAGCGTCAGCAACAGCACCGCAACGTTGTCGATGCCGCAGCGGCCGCTGGCGTGAGCCAGATCATCTACACCGGCATCCTGAACGCGGAGACGACCACGATCGCGCTCGCGGCGGACCACCAGGCGACGGAAGGTTTCATTCGCGACTCTGGGCTGCCCCATGTGTTTCTGCGCAACAGCTGGTACCTCGAGAACTACACGTCGAATCTCGCGTCCGCCTTGGAGCACGGGGTCATTCTCGGCAGCGCGGGTGAGGGACGCGTCGCGGCGGCCGCTCGTTCCGACCTTGCCGCCGCGGCAGTGGCGGTGTTGACGAGCCAGGATTTGACGAGCCGCGCCTATGAACTCGGGGGCGACACTCCGTTCACCCTCGCCGAACTAGCCGCCGAGGTCGCGCGACAGACCGGAAAGCCAGTGTCCTATCAAGACCTTCCCGAGGCTGAGTATGCTGCCGCGCTAAAGGGTTTCGGGCTGCCGGAGCAGTACGCGCACATCCTCGCTGACGCCGACTCGGGGATCGCCCGCGGCGAACTGACAACCGCGAGCGGCGATCTGTCGCGCCTCATCGGGCGCCCGACAACGACGTTGGCAGCGGCACTTTCAGCCGTGCTCTAACGATTACGCGGATGATTGCGGGCCGTTCTTTCGTTGCCACGACGGTAGTTTCCGGTCCAGCGGGCCATGACCTCTTGCGGATCGCCAGCTTCGGCTTCGGCGATGAAGGTCGCGGCCCGCTGTCCACGTAGGACAGTCGCGCTGCGGCCGTGGTGAGTGATCACCACGGAACCGTCCGCGCGCGTGACGTAGTCAAATCCATGAGGAGCTGGCACAACCGTCAGCTTATCGAGGCTGTCTCGCGCTTTATCGCGGCCTAGTGAGCACGACTAGCACCAGTCCGCCAGCGACTAACACGGTGCCGATCCAGGTCCAGATGTTGGTGCGCTCATGGAGGATCAGCGCGCTCGCCGTCAAGATGCCAAGGAAGCCCAAGGCGTTGAAGGGATAGGCGATGCTCAGCGGCAGCCGGCTCAGCGTGGCCAGCCAGGAAACGGCTGAAACGGCGAAAACTGTTAGCCCGAGCAACACCCATGGCGACGTCGCCGCCTTGAGCACGAGTGAGCCTTGGGCTTGCTGAGCGCTCTCGGCTGCCAAGCGCATGCCGTGCTTAAGCAGCACCTGGCCGGTCGCCGCCAGAGACACCGCGGTCAGTAACAATATGAGACTCGACGCGGTCACGCGCGCCCGCCCTTCACTCGCCCTCGACAACGAGGGCCTCCTCCGAGTGCGGCGTGAGCCGCATGACGAACTGATAGCCGAAAAGCGTGGGACGCAGCCCCACGAGCAGGCTGTCGAGCCAGCGGATCGTCCTAATCTTCCAGCCGTCACCGGGCGAAACCACGCCTAGTGGAAGCCCGGTCGGCCGCTGCTCCAGGATGTCGAAACCAGCCCTGATCACCAGCCGGCGCAACGTTCGCCGGGTGAAGAAGCGAAGGTGCGTGTCGTCAAGGATGCCGCGCCGGTCGTAACCGAAGGCACCAAACAGGACCCGCGTGCGTGGATACCAGTGCCCGAAGTTGGGCACGGACAAAATGACCTGGCCGCCCCGCGATAGCAGCTGTTCGATCTCACGCAACGTTTGGCCCGGCCGGGGAAGGTGCTCGATCACATCGCCCGCGATGATCACATCGAACCCGCTGCCGACCTCCGGTGGGATGCCGTTGACAAGGTCGGCTTTGACAAAATTGTCCGTGCGCTCGCGGACACCCGGAATCTCCACGAAATCCATGCCTGTGACGTGGTGCCCACTCTTGCGGATGAAGTCAGCCAAGCGCCCGCCAGAGCAACCGATGTCGAGGACCTTCAGGCCGGAGGGGAGTTTGCTCATCATCTCGAGAATGACCGCGTGCGACGTTCCATCGCCGTCTTTGAAGTGATACTCGTCCGGCGAATCGATCCACTGTGCGGTGCCAAACCCTTTGGCCGCCATCTTGTACGCGAACACGTCCAGAAAGATGTCTCTGGCATAACGCATTCCGTTGACATAACAAATCTCGTCACCGTAATAGGTCGGGATGGGGATCTCGACAATCCGCTTGCCTGCGTGCACCAGTTGAATGATGATCTGCGTATCGAAGTCGAAGTCGTTGGTGTTGTGCGGAAACGGAATGTCCTTGAGCGCCTGGACGCTATAGGCGCGGTATCCAGAATGGAATTCGGTCAAGCTCGTGCCAAGCATCCAGTTCTCGAACGTCGTCAGAATCCGGTTGCCCAAACGCTTGTAGAGCGGCATCCCGCCCCTGCGGGCAGCGCCCTTCGTCATCATCCGGGATCCGAAAACCGCGTCACATTCTCCCCGGACCAACGGGGCAACCATCTCGGGCAGCATTTCCGGGGCATACTGGCCATCGCCGTGAAGCAGCACCACGATGTCGAGCCCACGTTCGATCGCTAGCTGATAACCGGCCTTCTGATTGCCGCCGTAGCCAAGGTTCTTCGTATGCCGGATGACCAAAGTCTTTGGCGTATCGCCACGCCTGGCCCAGGACTGTCCATAACCGACCGTGTCGTCATTGCTCGCATCATCGAGAACGATCACTTCCGCTATCTGATCACGGAAGCTCGCGGGAATGCGGTCGAGGGTTTTCTCCAATGTAGAAGTCGCGTTATAGGCGACTACCATGATCCCGATCCGCGGTGCTGGCGACATTCTGGTGCTCCATGACAATTCCCCAGGTCACGGTATGCGGGTTATCGTACCTAGCTCGAGACGCCAATCATGTGACCTGAAGGCGCCGCCGTGCCGGCGTTTGCCTTGCCGCCGGGCTGTACACCACCCGATCGTGTCCGGAACTGGCCGGCGACACCGCTCGTCACCAGCATCGCCAACGTCACCCAGGCGATCACCATAAACACGAAATGCCGTGGCTCGAACATGTGAGCCCGGCCCTCATTCCATTGCCATAGGTGCAGATCGCCGTTCCAGCTGTTGTAAACAGAGATGGCGAACGCTCCTGCGGCGACGTTGAAAAGCGCTCCGAGCCACGGGCTAACCAGGTATACAGCGAGCGCTGGCCAAACCAGATACTGCATGCTGAATGCTGAACTAAACAGCAGGAAGCCAGCGAAGGCCAGGCCGGTCGCGGGAACGACGGCTCCGGGCCTGCGCCAAACAAACCACGCGGAGGCGAATGCCGCCAATGCCAGCACCACGAACCGGCCGTGGTCGACAAACGCCGTCTTCACTCCTTCGTCGAGTTCTGCCCACAGCGCGAACTGGTAGATACCCCACTCCCGCACGCCGATGCCTTTGTAACCGACGACCGAAGCCATGAACTGCTGGCCGTGTCCCCAAAGGACAGGCACCCACAGCACCAGGAAAACGAGTGCACCACCCGCCGCCAACCTAGCGACAGCCTTCCACCCGGCCCGGATGGCGACCACGATCAGCAGGGGCAAGATGATGACCGGGATGAGTTTGACGCTGAGCGCGAGCGCGGCCGATACCCCGGACCAGCCGAACCATCCCTTGGTCGCCAGCAAGACGGCGAGCAATGCGAACATCATCATCAGCGGATCAGTGTTGCCGTGAAAACCCGAGACGATCAGCATCACCGGCCCCCACGCGGCAAGGATCGCGCACACCGCCGCCACTTTGACCGGCCGCTCCTGCCGGACCAGCTCGAAAATGACGACCGCGGTCACCGTGTCGGCGACAGAGGGAATCATCCTGATCAAGAACGGGATGCCTTTACCCGTTACGCTGTCGAGCCAGTTGAGCCACACCAGCATGTGACCGGTCAGGGGCGCATGATTGTATGGAGCACTGCCGTATTCAGGGTTCACATACATCCCGACCGGGCCGAATTCCTTGGCACCAGCGGCAAACGCGATCCAATAGTGAACGTCATTCGTGCCGAAAGTCGTTGCGGCCAGAATAAGTTTCACCACTGTCGCCAGCAGCGCCAGTAACAGCACGAGCGACCGCAGACCTGGGCGAAATGTCACGGTTAACCAGCTTAGCCGCAGGTCAGACGCTCGCCGCAGCCCCGTCCGTGAGCGGGATGCCGCTGCCCACCTTCATCTCGTAGGCCAGCGCGAAGACGCGTTCCTTAGCCAGCACCGGAATCCCTTGCACGGCAAGCGTCGCGGCGACGTTGTACTGCCCGCCGTCGACACTGACGAGCCGGCCGCGCTGGACACTGGCGGTCAGTGCGGTGACTTCCAGATCCAAGCCAACGGAGACGGTAACCGTCGTCAAAGCTTTCCCCGCCAAGCGCAGATCAAATTCCATCTCGTACTCCCAAGGGATCGCGTAGACGGCAAGGTTGATCCGGCGGACCGTGCCTGGTTCGGCCAGCGTTAGGCGAGCAGCGTCAGCGAGCGCGGAGCGCGCCCGCCACGCCTGGACGAGGACGTCAGTGACCTCAAACTCAAGCAGCCCAGCGACTCTGGCGAGCACAGCACGCGCTGCCGTCTCCGGCGGCACCTCCTGGACCGGCAGAGCTGACGCGACACCCGTCACGGCCCGGGCTTCGTCAGCCGCGGCGCCAAAGAGCAATTCCCGCACTGTCGTCATTGGACTTCCCGGAACGCATCGTGGCGCAAAGTCGTGCGCTGTCCCGTCAGGACGATGTCGAGTTGCGGCGCGGCAGCCGAAGGCGAGCGCCGCCGCAGATGCCGCACCGTGGCAAAGAGCGCAGCCAAGAGCAGCAATAGCAGCAGGGCCGCACCGCCAACGACGGGCCAGCTCAGGTCCACCTTTCGCGGTGGTCCCGGCGGTGGCTCGGTCGCATAACGCAGGCAGACCGCGCTCACCTCGACGGTCAGTGGCTCAGCGTCACGCCCCGATCCACTAATCGCGAAGGTCCACATTGGACCCGTGGTGTCGGCGGCAGAGACACCATAGGGCGGAATCGTCCCGCTAACGGTCCGCTGGCCACCCATCGTCAGCAACTCTCCACTGGCACAGGAAAGCTGCTGTGAGCCCGATCTGGGCCAGAAGCACAACGCCGACGTCACCGGTTCCTGCGCACACGTGGGCGATCCGGCCAGTGCGCGCATCGTCGCCGTAACCGTCCGCACGGTTTCCGTGCCGCGAACACACACGGCGAAAACCTTGGCGACCGCGGGACCGTCCGCGACCCAGCCCTCATTCAAGCTCGGATAACTATTCGTCATTGACCCGGCCGCGGTCAGGCCCCGCGTTTGATAGCCACCGCCGGCCACCAGCGCACCGGACGGGCACGTGACCCGGCCCGTCGTGGACGAGACCGTCGTGGGCTGCGCACCGCTCAGGCACACGACCGAAAGGCTAAGCGCCGCAGGCGTTTTCGCCGCGTTGACGATCTCAACGACCCAGGCCGGCCCAGCCGGATAGCTCGCGGTCACCCGCAATTCAGGGCCGCGCAACGTGTATCCGCCGCCGACGGCGAACTCGCCCGGCTGACAGTCCACTTTGGCCGGCTGTGTTGCTCCCGGCAGCGCGCCAGCCTCGAAAACCGTTGTGCGCACTTGGATCTGGGCGGCCGGCGCGACCTGTGCGGGCGGCGCCATGGCAGCCATGATCAGCATGACTAACGCAGGCTTCATTGCCGCTCAGGATGGCACGGGCGGCTCACTGAGTACCCTCTAATGTCCTAAAAATGATTCGGGCGAGGGCGGCGGACCGGACTGCGGGGAACCGGTCGCACACCCTCGCCCGTAGCACCGCACCAGGGGAAAGAACCGGGTGCCTGGCCGGAGGCAACCGGACCGCTACGGCCAGCGGAGGCATGCTGGCACATAGCTCTGGCGCGGTGTGATGGCATCGCCGGCGCCGGCGGGGCGCGACGGCAACACCGGAGGGAGACAAGCTCTATCTGTGGAGGTTGACCTGCCAGCGAGGATGTGAGCGCAGGTCATTTCTAGTGGTCCAGGACTGGACCCACGGCTTGCTGGAGACGGCGGCCGCTCGCTCCGCAAGGCGCCTGGGCGGGCAAGGCCAAGCCTGCCCACACCAGGCGCAATTGTTCTGTTCGTCAGGTTCGCTGTGCCTGCCAAGCATGTGCTGAGCATCCCGCCATAACAGCGGATCGATGATCTCTGCTGACTTCACACTCCTATCAACGCCCATACGCTCGATGGACATCGGACAGGATGTGCGCTTTTAGCCCAGGTGGCTGAGGAGATCCTGCCGGCCGATGACCCCGACGGGCTTACCGTCGACGAGCACCATGGCGGCGTCAGACTTCTCCAGCAACGCCACCGCCTCGGTCACGGGCTGGCCGCCACCGATCATCGGCAGCGCCGGGCCCATGTGCCGGTCGACCGGATCGTGCAAGTGCGCACCACCGGTGAACAACGCGTCCATGAGGTCCTTCTCCACAATGGATCCGGCGATCTCACCGGTGACCACGGGCGGTTCGGCCTTGAGGACGGGCAATTGCGATACGCCGTATTCGCGCATGATGTCAATGGCATCGCGGACCGTGTCAGTCGGGTGCACGTGCACCATCGGCGGCAGCCCAGGCTTCTTGGCCGCCAAGACATCCGCGACCGTCCCGCCCTGCTCGCCCGTGCCCAGGAAGCCGTAACGAGCCATCCAGTCGTCGTTGAAGAGCTTCGACAGATAGCCACGGCCGCCATCGGGCAGGAGCACGACGACAACGTCGTCTGGTCCCGCTTCACGCGCGACTTCGAGTGCCGCGACGACCGCCATGCCACAAGAACCGCCGACGAGCAAACCCTCTTCACGAGCCAGCCGGCGCGTGATGGCGAACGAGTCCTTATCGGTCACTTCAATGATCTGGTCGCACACAGTGCGGTCATAGGTCTCGGGCCAGAAGTCTTCGCCCACGCCTTCGACCAGATAGGGACGGCCAGTCCCGCCGGAGTAGACAGAACCCTCCGGGTCAGCGCCGATGACTTTGATGTCTGGGTTGCGTTCCTTCAGATAACGCCCGATGCCAGAGATCGTGCCCCCGGTGCCGACGCCCGCGACGAAGTGCGTGATCCGGCCATCGGTCTGCTCCCACAGCTCCGGACCGGTCTGCTCATAGTGCGACAGAGGATTGTTCACGTTGGAGTATTGGTTCGGCTTCCACGCCCCCGGGATCTCTTTGGCGAGACGGTCGGACACGTTGTAGTAGGACCGTGGGTCCTCGGGAGCGACCGCTGTTGGGCAGACGACGACTTCGGCGCCATAGGCGCGCAGCACGTTCTGCTTGTCCTCGCTGACCTTGTCAGGACAGACGAAGACACACTTGTACCCCTTGAGTTGCGCCACGAGCGCCAACCCGACACCGGTGTTTCCACTGGTCGGCTCAACGATGGTGCCGCCGGGCTTGAGCAGCCCGTCCCGTTCCGCGGCTTCCACCATCTTCACGGCGATGCGGTCTTTAACCGAACCGCCCGGGTTCAGGTATTCGACCTTGGCAAGGACGGTGGCGCTAATGCCCTGAGTGACATTGCGGAGCTTGACCAGCGGGGTGTTACCGATCAAGTCGACGACGTTTTCGTAATAACGCACAGGTCAAGCCTAAGCGACTTCTCCATCGACAACCCGCACGGGCTTAACTGTCCGGCCCTGTTCCCAAAGGAGGAAACGTTCCGTTTCGCTAAGAATGGCGCCCGCGATCCAGGCGACGACCACGGCATCATCAATCAGACCGGGGAGTAAAAGCACGATTTCGGGAAACAAATCGATCGGAGACGCGACATAGGCGGTGGCCGCGGTGATGAGAACCAGTCTTCCAAGACCGTCATACCGGCCGGTCACCGAGTACCAGAACATCCGAGGCATGCTCACCAGGCGTTTGCCCAGCGACGGACCGCCTGACTTGGTCAGCGCGTTCCAGATCGCCTTAAGCGCCGCAGCGCGGCGCAGTGTCTGTGCCATCGGGGGTCCACCGCCACACTATGAGGATTGGATAGCCTTCCTTCATGGCCGAGAGTACTTCGGCCGGGGCCGCCCGGGAACGGCCCCGGATCGCTGATTGGACCCGGATCGCCATTTACGGCGGCGGAATGATAACGGCGGCAGGCATCGCCGCGGCAGGCGTCATTCTTGGCCAGGCAGAGGCCGCACGGCGAACCATTCCCATCGCTGAAGCCCCGCCACCGCGCGCTGACGGCGTTTACGGGGGCTCCCGCAAGGCTTCGGTGCTGCGCTTGGTCGTGCTCGGCGACTCATCCGCGGCCGGATTCGGTGTCCATCGCGGACGCCAGACACCAGGCGCACTTGTCGCCACCGGACTGAGCCGTCGCCTTGATCGCCCCGTCGAGCTGCGTAACCTCGCCGTTGTCGGGGCCACGTCAGCACGGATGCTGCATCAAGTCGACGAGGCGCTGGAGTTCTCGCCGCACCTGGCGATGATCCTGATCGGGGCCAACGACGTCACGCACCGGGCGGGCCAGGCTGCAGCGGTCCGTCATCTAGCGGATTCCGTGCGCCGTTTGCGGACCGCCGGCTGCCACGTCGTGGTGGGGACCTGTCCCGACTTAGGAGCGGTGCAGCCGATCAGGCCGCCGCTTCGCTGGCTCGTGCGCGGATGGAGCCGCCAACTGGCCGCCGCGCAAACTGTCGCCGTAGTCGAGGCGGGCGGGCGTACGGTCTCGTTGGGCAACCTCCTTGGGCCAACTTTCGCCGCTCAGCCCCACCGCATGTTCGCGCGCGACCGGTTCCACCCATCGGCGGAAGGCTATGCACTGGCGGCGTCGGTGCTCCTGCCGACCATGGTCGCCGCGATGAAGGGCCCGATCGCCACTGCGCAAATCGCCCCAGAGAAGGTAAGTTCGCTGCCACAGGCCGCTGCCGAGGCGGTCAGGCACGCCGGCACCGAAGTGAGCGGAGTGCAGGTAGCTGGCCGTGAGCGCGGGCCAGCCGGGCGCTGGGCACAATTGCGGCGCCGGGTCTGGGAAGCGGTTCGCCCAGCTGAAGTACCGTCCGCTGTGGACGCCAATAGCCTGGAGCGCGCATGACCTCACTTGCCCGCAAAATCGGAAAGGCCGCGGCCATCACCCTGATCGCTGGCACGGCCGGTGGTGCTGCCATCCTCGCGACAGAGGCCGTCATCGCCCGCAACCGCAAATACGCCAAGCCCGCGCTGGGCTTGGCTTTGCGGGCCCGGATCGGCTCGGCTGACGCTTCGGCCCTGCGGCTCGTGCTGCTCGGCGACTCAACCGCGTTGGGCGTTGGCGTTGAGCACTTGACCGACACGGTTGGCGGTCAGCTCGCGGAGCTGTTGTCCGCTGATGGACGCCAGGTCTTACTTTCGAGCGTGGGCGTGGCGGGCTCGCGTTCTTCCGACCTAGCGACGCAGGTCGCGCGCTGTCTGCTCGGCGAACGCCCCGACGTGGCACTGATCCTGGTGGGCGCCAACGACGCCACGGGTCTACGCCGGCCGACCGATGCGGCTGTCTACCTGGGCGCGGCGGTCCGCCGCCTTCGCGACGCCGGAGTGGAAGTCGTCGTCGGCACCTGCCCCGACCTGGGTGCGGCTCGTGCGATCGCGCCGCCGCTGCGGCAGATCGTGGGCTGGCTGGGGCGCCGGGTGGCTCGTGCTCAAGTACGCGCCGTGCACGCCGCAGGCGGAGCTGTCGTCGACCTAGGCGCCGAGACGGGACCCGTGTTCCGGGCGGACCCCAACACCCTCTGCCACGATCGCTACCACCCCTCCGCTGACGGTTACCGCGTGTGGGCGTACGCCTTGCTGCCCGCCGTCGCCCACGCCGCTGGCGTCACTCCCCGCCTGCCCTAAACACCCTTGTTGATCTCCGGCGCTGATCCACATCCCGATAAGGTTGATCAACAGGCGGTTTGATCACCCTTTTCCGGCTATGGATCTCGCTCAGTGATCACCTTCCGGCCAACCCGAGGCGCAACCGTCTGAGGCGATCGCCGATCGCGGTCTCCCCCATCCGGGGCACGGCTCGACCGCGCCATTTCCCTGATCCACATCCCTAACTGAGATCCACATCCGGTGAGACGTGATCCCATGCCCTGTTGATCACGTCTCACCGGATGTGGATCTGCTTTGTGGATGTGGATCATCCGGTGGCTCTTTCGATGCGCCTTTGGCGAGGCGGCTGCGGCGCGGGCCCGGGGGGGGGAGCTTGGGAAGCGCGGACAGGGAGGGCCTCGCGGGAGGGACGGTCTGGACCACGGCGGACATCGGAAATCGGGTTTATGGCGCGCCCATCGTGCGGCGCCGAAGCAGCGCGGCAGGCGGCACAGGGTGTGAGATTCTGCGGCTTGGGCCGTTGTTTACTCGCGAGTAAGGTCAGAGGCATGACTGAAGCTGTGATCGTCGCGACCGCCCGGTCGCCGATCGGCCGGGCTGGCAAGGGGTCGCTGGTCGATCTGCGTGCCGATGACCTGGCCGCCACCATCGTGCAAGCGGCCCTGGACAAGGTGCCACAGCTCGACCCGAACACGATCGATGATTTGTACCTCGGTTGTGGGCTTCCCGGAGGCGAGCAAGGGTTCAACATGGGGCGGGTCGTGGCGACGCTGCTGGGGCTGGACAATCTGCCCGGTGCGACGCTGACGCGGTATTGCGCAAGCAGCCTGCAGACGACCCGGATGGCGTTCCACGCGATCAAAGCCGGTGAAGGCGACGTGTTCATCAGCGCCGGTGTAGAGATGGTGTCACGTTACGCGCGCGGCAACTCTGACGTGCTCCCAGCGGATGCCGCCGCGATCGTTGGGGGAAGCTGGAAGAACCCGCGGTTCAAAGCCGCCGGGGGACGGACCGCTGAGCGGGCCGGGGAGAAAACTCCAACGTGGACAGACCCACGGGAAGCAAGCGAACTGCCCGATATCTACATCACCATGGGGCAGACCGCCGAGAATCTCGCTCAGATCGCCAACGTGAGCAAGGAGGAGATGGACGAGTTTGGGGTCCGCTCACAGAACCTTGCTGAAAAGGCGATCGCGGATGGCTTCTGGGCTCGCGAGATCACTCCGGTCACGTTGCCGAACGGGACAGTCGTGTCCAAAGACGACGGTCCCCGTGCGGGCGTGACGCTGGAAGCGACCGCTGGACTCAAGCCCGTGTTCCGGCCGGATGGGCGCATCACCGCCGGAAACTGCTGCCCGCTCAACGATGGTGCCGCCGCAGTGGTCATCATGAGCGACACCAAGGCACGCGAGCTTGGCCTGACACCGTTGGCGCGCATCATTTCCACCGGTGTGACGGCAATGAGCCCTGAGATCATGGGCATTGGCCCGGTCGGCGCGACGCAGGAGGCGCTCAAGCGCGCAGGCATGACGATCGCTGACATCGACTTGGCTGAGATCAATGAAGCCTTTGCCGCGCAGGTGATTCCGTCTTACCAGCAGCTGGGCATTCCGATCGAGAAGCTGAACGTCAACGGCGGCGCGATCGCGGTCGGTCACCCGTTTGGCATGACGGGCGCACGCATCACGGGCACGCTCATCAACTCGCTGCAGTGGCACAACAAGAGCATCGGCCTGGAAACCATGTGCGTTGGTGGCGGCCAGGGCATGGCCATGATCATTGAGCGGTTAAGCTAGCCCGCAACTCGCGCAAGGCTTCGATGGCTTCACTGAGCCGGGCCTGATCGGGGGTGCTCTCCATCAGATCGGCGACGAGAACGCGAAGCTGATCCGCAAGAGCCACATCGGAAAGTCGCGGCACGACGTGTTCTGGACCGGCGATACGCTGCAGCACTTGGTGCAGGGTATCGCCCCGGCTCCCCCACCGGGCCGGAGTCCAATGTGACACCTGGTTGACGACCAACTGGGTGACTTGCCGCAACTCTTCCATATGCACCTCATACATAAAAAGATCGCCGTCCCGCGGGGTTACCCAGGAACGGCGATCTTTATTCATGCTTAGTCGTCGCCCATGAAGTAGCTGAGCAGACGCAGGAACTCGAGGTACATCCAGATCAATTCGACCAGGATGCCGAAAGCGCCGAGCCAGCCGTATTTGCGGGGCAGGCCAGCGGCGATGCCGTCCTCGATCTGCTTGAAGTTCACGACGAACATCAGAGCCGCGACCACGATGCAGATAAGGCTGAAGCCGATGGCGATCGGGCTGCCGTCACGCAATGCGGTCGGTTCGCCGGTCGCGAGGGAGATGACGAAGTTGATCAGCATGACGACGGCGAGGCCGGCGGCCGCTCCAATGACGACCTTCATGAACATCGGGGTCGCCCGGATGACCTTCGCCTTGTAGAGGCCAGCCATGATGAGGAAGACGCTCAGGGTCGCGATGACAGCCTGAACAACGATCCCGTCATAGAGCGTCTCAAACGCCTTGCTCACCGCACCGAGGAAGATGCCTTCGACGATGGCATAGGCGAACAGGACGATCGGGTTCGTCACCTGAGCGAACGAGATGATCAGACCGATCACGAGACCGACAAGCATCGCGGCGATGAAGGTCGGGTAGAGCGCCGTCACCGGGACAACTGCCCAGGTGATAGCGGCGAGCAGGGTCGTCACGCCGATCAGGCTGACCGTCTTGACCACGACATCGTCGATGGTCATGACGTCCTGAGTGCCCGTCTGGACTGGCGAGCCCTGGTAGGTGTAGCCGTATTCAGCGCCCTGACCGGGTACTGAGTACTGCGGTTGCTGCGCTGCCTTGCCTATTCGGCCCAGCACGGGGTTGGTGCTTTTCACTCTTACGCCTCCTGCGTAGACAGATACCCGGCACTAGGGTAGCTGCCCGTGTCAACGCAGTGGGGTCACGCACCCGGCCAGGCTGCGGCCCGGGCCTGATCCGGCGCGGCTTCAGGCTCGTTGCGGCAAGCCGCGGCCAGTGCTCGGAACACGAACAAATCGGGCTCGAACAGGCGCGCTCCGTCGACCTCGATGGCTGGCCACAGGTTGTACGGCAGCTCAGGCAAGCTGGCCACCGCCTTGCGGTCCTTGAGTCCCGCTTCGGCGAGCACCCAGCCGAGAGCGCCCGTGATGCGGTCCGGATCGTCACCATCGAAGGTCCGGCGAATCTCCGGATCTCGCCACGGCCCCTTAACGGGGGCAACCGCGGCGGCCGTCGCCGCACGGTCGATCAGCTCGATAACGTTCCGGCTGCTCACGTGGTAGGTCATAGCTGATAAGTGTTACCCAGTCAGCCTTGCGATGTCCTGGGTTCGCCAATCTTCCAAACCAGGGCGTCAGCGATTTGCTCACCCGGGCCGAGCATGTCTTCGAGCACGGTCTGCAGGGCGGTCCGATGTGGATGGCTGGTGAGCACCACACACCTCGCTTTCCAGGCCGCGAAGTCCATCCCGGCTTGGATGCGTTCCTTATCCCCCACCGGCGCGGGCACCCCTGATTTCGCCACCTCGTCGAGCAGGTGCGAGGTGGGCCGCTTCCACGTGCCAACCGTTGCCCGGCCGTCCCTGCCGTAGGGGCCGATGAAGAAGCCTTCCGGCATCCCGAAGGCCGCCCGGCTGGCCGTCGCGTAACGCATGGGGCCAGGCAGAGACGGCGTCGCGATCGGCACCGGAACGATGACGTCGCCGGTTTCCGCGCACCTTTTCCAGTGCCCTTCGGCATAGAACACAGGCACCGGTGCCCGTTCCCGGACGGGAAGAGAAGTCGGGGCGAGCGGCACGAGCGCCACACCGATGGCCAGCGGCAGCACCCAGTGCGCTGGTCCCACTTCTTCCATCGCCTTGTCCCAGCCCAGGACGATCAGCAGAGCGATGAGCGGGATCGCCGCCAGGGCGAACCGCATCGGCAGCGCCCCGTCGATCACGGGAATGTCTTTGAGCCAGCCGTAGGGCAGCTCGACCTCCGTGCGTTCCCGGTCCACGACAAGCTTCGCGCCAAGGGAAAGTGCGGACATGGCCAGCGCGGTGATCACACTCGCCCACGCGACCGGTGAGCGGCGCAGCCAGAAGACCAGCCAGAGCACCAGCAAGATCAGCGGGGCGCCGTAGAAGGTGTTGTACTCGGCGGGCCCCGTGCTCAAGCTGGCGTTGCTCACGTCGCCCGCTAACGAAAGCGGCGAATAGGCGGGAAAACTGGCTAGGTCAGCCGAAAAGTAGTCCGGGTTGAACACTCCATTCGGGACAGACTGCGGCCCCGCGAACTGAAGCCAAAGCGGATAGGTCAGCAGCGGCACCGCGATCCCGACCGCGATGGCGATCCCGGCCGCGAAACGCCAGACCTGATGCCACGGCGGGCGGGCCGCCAGCGCGTAGATGATCGTGAAGACGGCGAGCGACGCGGCCGTCAGGAACAGCACTTCCTCGCCGATGAACACCTGCGCGACGACGAGCAGTCCAAACGCCACGGCCGGGCGCAAGATCCGGCTGACCCGTGCTCCTTCCTCACCACAGGCCCGGAAGAGCGCCACGACGCACCAGATCATGGCCGGAACCAGCCACTGCGCCGTCATGTGCAGGTGCGAGTTGGCCTGCGACACCATCCCTGGCGCGAAGCCGCAAAACCCGCCGCCCAGGCCCGCCGCGATCGGGGACGCGTGCAAAACCCTGTGGAACAGGAGGTACCAGGCGAAGGCCGTCGCAGCCAGGTTGAGCACCATGAGCACGGCGAAGGTCACCGGCGCCCCGAACAGCATGGTGACGGCGCCGAACAGCACGCCCAGCCCCGTCGTCGCCGCATTGGTGAGCAAGTTGATCCCGTCCGGCGCGTTCATCCGGTCGGTAAGCAGGCTGTGATCTCCATCCCAGAACCGGCTGCCGTAGGCGAGGAACCACTCAACCAGCGTCTGGTCGCTCGCGTTCTGTGACAGCTCGAGTCCCTGCGGATCCCGCAGCAACCCACCCGCGACCCAGAGCGCGAGCAGCAGATAGGCGAGGCAAGCGCCCCAGTCAGCAGGCCTGCCGATCCGCCACGTCATCCGCATGACCTTAATGGATCCACCCGTATGGTGCTGGAGCGGAACCATGCCGACCGGTTACCGTGTGTCATGCCATCGCGGTCCGGGTGGTGGAATGGCAGACACCGTCGACTTAAAATCGACTGCTCGAAAGAGCGTGCGGGTTCGAGTCCCGCCCCGGGCACAAAACGGACATTCCTATCAGTCACTATTGCCAGCTCAGCTGGCAATTTGTGCGATCTTGCCGACACCTGGCATGCGGTTGGAACAACGTTTCTGCTGGTCACAGGCGTGCGGGTTTGTGCCTCACCGATCGTCTTTCGGCTGATCTGCCTATCATCTGTTTGGTCCACCCGGACACCACACCGCAAGCGGGGTACAAGCAGTGGCCACGGTGACGGTCCTTCCCTTCGGGAGTTTCGGCCGTGCCCGATCTTCGAGGGCCGTCGCCGCGGCGCGTTCCACGGCAACACGCCCGAACCTGGGCTGCGGTCGCGCACCGGTGTCCTCACCGATCCCGAGGTCTTGCAGCACACCTCAACCGCATCCGTGCCACCATGACCGACGACCCGGCAGGCGATCGGGTCGTGCAAGGAACTCACCGAGAGCCTGCTAAAACTCATCCTGGACCGCAGCGGCGAGCAGTACGGGGCTGGCGATGATCGCCTTGCCCTCTACAAGAAGGTCGCCGTGCTGCTGAGGCTGGACGCCACCTCAATCCCTGATAGCGCAACGGCCCCGAGAGGAACCCCAGTCATTAGCAGCCACCTAACTTGCTGGCTTGGCACGCCTCATATCTGTTGTATTGGCCGAGTCCATCTTGTCTGCTTCTTGCCGCGAGAGTCGCTGTCACCCATGCCGATAAAGGTTTGAAGCAATTCGGCAAGACGTTGCTCCGTCACCCAGTCTCATTCGGCGGGGGTTAAACCTGGGGCGGTTGTTCCTGTAGACACTGATGGTGGTCGAAGGTGATGCTGGTGAGCCACGGGGCGCCGACGATCACGGCAGTGGGTGGTGTGACACCGGAGTAGCGCAATAGGAATGTGCTAAACGACATGTCTTCGAAGAATTGATGGGATCGCATGTGCGGGAGGAACGCGGCGACCGTCCATTGTTCGGGGTTGTCTCTGGCGGTTTTCCAGCTCAGGTAGGTGCCGTCGGCTCTGCGGCCCCAGCACAGCAGCCCGCGCTTGCGTGGGTGGAAGCTCATGTACTGCGCGAGGCCAACATCATCGGCGGCGGCAGCCTGGTCGCCCTGGCGGAATGCGATGTCGCGGCTTTCGCACATATCGGGGCCGAAGATGGTGATATCGCAGACGGTTCCGGTGCCGCAGGCGTCGATGAAGGTCTTGTAGTCGTTCGGTAGAGCGGTTCCCAGCCGCGTTTCAATCGCTGGCCAGTTGTTATGCGTTTTCCATGTGGACGGTGGGCCGATGGCGACGATCAGCGCTGCACTGTGGTCTTGCGGCAGGGGCAAGCCTTCGGTCGCTTTCTCATTTGCCTTCGCTGGCTCAAAGACTCGCGGCCTTGCGGCGGGATACGGTTTGAAGTGGGGCAGCCGTCCGGCATCAAGCTCATCCAAGACGAACTGTGCCATGCCATGCTTGTGGGTTTGCCACTGGGTGAAAGAGCGGTTTGATGTGACAACAGGCCAGTCGTTTGGATCATTGGATCCGGTGAGCCACCAGTAGCAGAAGCTGTTGCCGCTGGCCCACAACAGCACGCCTTCCGGCTCGGGATACAGCGAAAAAGGGAAGTTACCGTCCCCGCTTTCACGCCACCTCATGAAGGTGTCCAGGATGTGCGCCTTGGGGGCCAGGAAGTCGTTAGCTGGGTAGCCGAGCAGCCCCGGATAGGTGGGCAGGAGCTCGTTGCCGAACGTCCCTGCTGGCGCCTGGTCGACAAAGGTTTTGTAGTCGAAGGGAAGACTGATCCCCAAGCCATCTTCGACCGTGGCCCAGTCCACAGCCGCCCGGGTCGCATTTGGCGGGTTGCCAGTCACCCTCAAGAGCTGCTCGATGGCTTGAGTGGGCATGGGATCTCCGGTAAGGCTCTGGCGCTCGATGGTGTCATCTGGGCGATGCACCAGCGCTTTCAACAAGTTGCGCTCGCTGCTGCTCGAGTACTACGCGGCCTTCCTAACCGCTTTTGCATCCTCAATGCGCTTGGAAGTTCATGGCCCTTTTCCAAGTGCGCCTACGAACGGCAGGCGGGCAGCTGACTTGTGCTGGTTGTATCGGCTGGCGCGCAGGGGGTGAGGATGAGGACGTTAAGTTGGTACTCGCCCTGGTCGTAGGTGGTATTAATCTTGCCAATCTCGACAAGGACAGCTTGGCCCACGGTTAGCTGGCTGGCGAGTGCCCCAACTCCTGGATGGACAGCACCACAGATCTCCCCGTCAGGGGAACTCACACACGCCGTGTCGCCGTCACCGTTGATAACGGTGATGGTTCCCGTGAAGTAGTCGGTGGAACGCCCCCACGAGAAGCCTGTCCAGATCCCAGCAGCGAAGACTCCGAGCGCTATCGCCAGGTAAGCGACACCGCGTACATACGTGGGTTGGAACAGCCGGCGCGCAGAGTCGTTGGGCCCATTTGGGGTTAGGGGTGGATCAGGCTCTTCAGACATTGATCGACCTCGGGTCAGTTTTGTGCGGCTCGTGCTAGGGAGCCGTGGCCAAGGTCATTGTAGGTGACCTTTTGGCTCCAGGGAGAAGCAAAGTCCACCCACCTGCGCATTTGGATGCCCGCTGCGCCGGGCGGCGTCGCGCACAGGATTGATGTCCTCGCGTACTGAAACAAAACACGCACAACTGCTCAAACAAATAGGCGCGGCTCCGCGTGGTCGAGCGGATCGGATCCAACCGGGTTCGGATTCTGCCACCTCAAGTCACCCACACCACGACCCGCCGAACCCGGAATCACAAAAGCCCAGCTCATCACGCCCGAGCCCGCGGTTCTAAGCCGAAAATGGCAGAGGCCGATCATCAGATCGGCATCGATGCACGTCTCACGAACCGCGTTTCCCAGTTCAGAAACATATTCATGCACTTAAGTGGACCAGATGTGGCACAATCCGGACCACATCCACCCTGGTCAGGGGCCATATCGGCCGTGCGGCAGACAGATTCTGGCTTAATCGGCTGGCCGTTTGCTGGTGTGTCCGCCGTCCGGGCCACTATCGAGCGCGCCGCAGCGGCCGCTCGTCTCGGCGTTCGTGGTCCATCGGCCGCTTTCGGGTGGATGCGTTGAGTGCCGTCTCCGGCGCCTTTAAACTCTCGCACTATGTTGATTCATTTAGATGTTCCTGCCGAGGTCGCGGATGATCTGTTTTCCGAGGACCTCGCAGGAATAGTGGGCAGTAACCGGTCCGCAGGGGAGGTGGTTCAGGCCGTTGTTACGGTCGTGGGACTTGCGGCGAACCTGGTGTCGATAGTCGTGGCGGTGGAAACGATGCCGACGGTTGTGCGGCGGCTGCTGACCTGGCTCCGGCGTTCTGGTGGTGGTGACGGGCCCCCAGTTCAGCACGAGATTCAGGTACAGAGCACGACCGGCAGAACGCAAATTGTGGTCGCCGATTCCTCAAAATCGGTCGACATTGTCGTGGTACAAATCCTGGATGTGTTAAACCAGCCTGAGGCTGGGGGCAATTCGGAGTGACCGCGGATGGCCTCGACAACGCGTTCTCGGTGCTTAATTCGATCGCTGAGATGCTGGAAAACGATCCCATCACGACCAGGCAGGCATTATCTGACGCAGTTGACGCAGTCCGTGTAGCGATTGGACAGATAGAAGCCGAACTGAGCGGCAAAACAATGTCCACGATGACCGCACGGGCGTTCGGGATGAAGGCAGAACTCCATTTGCGACTTGGTGACCTTGACGGCGCCGTTGAATCCTTCGCGGAGGCAGACAGCCGCTACAAGCGCGCAGGGGCCAGTGAAGAATACGGCCTCTTCCTTCTGCAAGTCGCCGAAGCGCTTTCGTTCAACGGATTCTCAACTGAACTCGCGGAACGGTATGCAGAAGCCGCCAGCGACATTCTCAACGACGTGGGTAGCGGCAACCTTCACCACGCTGACAGGTTGATGGCGAACCTTCGGCGGAAGCGCACAGGGACAGCCAGCCAGACCGAAATTGATGCCTTGCGCCATGCAGTGGAGAAAGCGCCACCAGGCAGGCAACGAGGTGTCGCCGCGCAAGCTTTGGTCGTGGCGCTTCACAGCGTCCCAAACGTCAAGGATCACTTGCAGGAAATCCATGACACGGCCAACACTGCCTTTAGGGATCTGTGGAAACACGGGACAGTCGAAGATGCATGCACCGTCCTATTTGGCTTACATGACCTCTACAGGGATCAGCTGAAACTGCCTTCATGGGCCGGCAACGCCGTGTCTTCTGCTCTGGAGCGCGCTCGCGAAGCTGGACGGCTTGATCTTGAGCGGGACATGTTAGCCGTTGGCGCCGCTTTGCTCGACCAAGATGGCGAGCCTGCTGCGGCCTTGGCAATGGCGCTTGAAGGCGTTGCGCGCCATGATGAACACCTCCTCATGACAAAGTCGTCTCACGTACGCGATGCACTTACCTACGCGGGCCAGAAGGCACGCGAGACTGCCCTGCACCTGGCGGTCGCTATGAACAGCCCGGAACTCGCCGCTGAGCTGATCGAGTCCGCAAGACTTCAAGTGCTGCCAGATGACTTGGCCAACAGCGACGGACAATGGGCCGGCCGCCTGCTGGGACTGCGTCCTATCTCCGTTGGCGGGGAATCACGAGTTGCGAAACACTACCGCGCCGGCCGGGTTGGCGCCCCGCTTTCGCTTGAGACAGCGATCAACCGCGTAGGTGGCGAGTCAGCATCATGGTGGGGTGTATGGGCCTTCCAGGGCGCGGTTCACTGGACGCTCCTACATCGCGGAGTCTGGTCATGCGGACGGATCCCCGCCGAACCTGGTACTGAGCTACATGAACTGCTCCGCAAAGCCATTTTCGAAAACGATGACACGTCGATCGCCGACCGCATCACGGGAGACTGGTGCCGAAACGTGGCCTCCGAGGAATTCCTGGCAGCCGACCTCGGCGAGTTACTTATCCCGCCACGCCTGCGGGCAGCAGTCCTGGCAGCCGAGGAAGCACAGCCCATATCCCTGGTCCTAGCGGGGAACCTCCATGCGATCTTGCCCATCTGCCTCCTTGGTGTGCGGGAGAACCCGTTCATCCAGGCCGTACGCCTAATCGAATCGGCGGTCCTGCGGGTAGCACCACCGGCTGTCATCCTTGAGCAGATCTCCAATGCCTACAGCCAAAGCGCGGGGCCGCACGAAATCATCGTGGCGTGCGTCGATCCGCGCGGCGATCTTAAGAACAGCCGTACAGCTCCCGACGGCGCTAGGGTCGTGCTGGGCAGCCCAACAGAAGGCCGAAAACCGGCCAGCCGTGAAAACCTTATTGCCGCACTCGAAACCAACGCGGGCGAGGCCGGCATCTTCTACTACTCCGGGCACGCGATATCGCCCGGGCGTGACGGGCTGGGCGGCGACTACGAAGACGGCCTCGTGCTTTCCAACGGCGAAACGTTATCAGCCGCAGACCTTTTCGGCCCTGACGGGGGTTCATTCAACTTCCCGCCACGAAGTATCATTAGTGCGTGTTCCTCATCCGGAGCGGCAGGAGGTGCAGCCGGTGAGTGGCTTGGCCTCGCGGCGGCACTGCTCTGGCGAGGAAGCCGGCAGATCATCGCAACAAACTGGAGCATCTGGGATACCCGCTTCACGACAAGGTTTGACCTCGCTCTGGCCATGCGGCTTCGGGAAGCCTCCGATGTGGCATGGGCGCTTCGCGAAGCTCAACTCGCCGCACTCCGCGAGTGGAGAGCGAGTCAGCACGACTTCACAAACTTCCAAGCTCCGGGACTGCCAGGCTCCTCAGCAAACTTGGCGCTTCCATTGATATGGGCTTCCTACTGCTGCGTAGGCACCAAGTAGTAGCGATTACCGTCGTTGGCTATCCCGTCGTATCGAATACGTCGGCCTGTTCAAGCCACACCGATCGACTAGTTTCGATGGCGTCTTGCCATAACACAGGTGCCGCAGTGATCGAATCCAGCACAGCGCCTGTGGCGCGCAGCTTGTCTGCGAGGCCAGGTTCTATATGGGCTGTGGCTGCGAGGACCGAGGCAAGGAGCGATTGTGTGATGAGCTCTGCAGTCTTGACGTCCAGACCGAGGATCGACTTCTCGGCCCCTGGGAGGATCGCCTCAGCTGCACCGATGTCGCTGGGATTGGCGATCGCTTCGGCCCAAGCTTCAACCGCTTGTGGATCCCGGCGCAGTCGCTTGGCCACTGCTGCAAGAAGTTGCGGGCCAAAGTATTCGGCGTCTCCTGTCTGCATCCGTGCGGTGAGCTGTAGGTAGCAGATGGGAAGGGCTTGGGGCGGTGCGACGGCGACTGTGAGCGCAATTGTTACAGGCCATCCCCAGTGGTGAGCAGTACCGGACGAAAGGTCGGCGCGCAGGCGGTTGTACATCGCGCGGACTTGTGCGTCGTCTGGGATGGTTTCCGCCAGCAGCACCACACCCCAGCCGCTGATGAGGTGTTCGGTCGGAATTTCGTTCCATCGGCTGTCCAGGTTGGATCGTTGTTCGCTGAGCCACTGGCCGATTTGCTCTGTTGTGGCGAACTTCGCCAGGAGTGGGATTGTCGGCGGTGTGTTGTTGGTCTGATGTTTACGCAGGCTTTCGAACAAGGTTTGCAGGTTTTGCGGATCGTTGGGGCTGTCGTTGAGGTACCAGCTGAGCACGAGTTCTTGTTCGAGTAGTGATGGGTCGGCTTGGATCTGGTCTCGTAGTTGCTGGGCTAGTTCAGGATTCAGGTGTGCGACGGTGGCGAGGCCGGCCCAAACTTGCTTGAACTCATCGCTGTCAGCCATTCGGGAGGCGAGCCGCTTTATCCAGCCTGGTTCTAGGTGCTGATTGAGTTTGCTCCAGTTTGCGGCTAGCAGGGTGGCGAGGGTTGTGTCGACTTCGCCGAAGACGTTGACGAGTGCGGCTCCTACTGGTGGTTGGGTTCCGTAGTTTTCTGTAAGGCCGTCGAGTAGGGATAAATCCCCAAGCAGGAGCATGATGGTCCAGGCGACTCTGCCAGCTTGCCTTTGAGCTGGCCGTTCGCGTTTCACCACGGTGATCACCTATCCCGTTTGTGCCCGCAGATAGGTGGCAGTGCGCGAACCGCGTGGTCCCGACCGGCAGAGATGGCTGGCTTTTGCGATCATCGCGGCTGTCACTGGTTATGAGCCGACTCGGGTGGCAAGATCCAGAGCGAAGGCACGCTCCAGCCGGGCAGCGGCTTCTTTCGCCAGCGCGGCGTTGGTGACGCAGCCATCGCAGAACGGAGTTCGCTGCACCATCCCCTCCGACGTCACGATGAGCAGGTGGCCGTCAGTGGTGGTTGCCAGATCACGGACGGCACCAACCGCAGTCCCCACAACCACCGCCGGGGTCAGGTTCGCCGTGGCGTGCAAGATGACGGTCCCGTTGGAATAAGCCGTCGCGAAGGCGTCCCCGTTGAGGTTCAACGCGGCAGAAGTGCCCACTATTGACCGGTGCTCGGGCTCGGCAATCGCCTGCCAGGTCCAGGATGGCGCCTGTGCTGGGTCGGCCCCGGTGAGATGCCACATGGTGCCGCAGGTTCCCACACCGGAGCCTTGTCCTACCACGACGATGGTCTTTCCGTTGGGAGCCAAGGCGATGCGGTTTGCGCCGGTACCACAACTGGTGCCGCCCAAGCGCTGCACCGACCTACCCGCAACAAGAAACATGTCGCCGTAACGGTTCCCCGCAAGGAGGACCTCGGTTCCGGGGATGATGGCAGCGCTCGCGAGCCCGGCGATGTCACTGAGCCGGCCGGTGACCGCAGCCTGAGCCACGCTGACCGTCAGTAGGTCGCCGTCGAGACATGGGAGGTAGAACGTTGCCGGGTTCACGAAAACCGGGCGGCCAAACCGGCATCCTGGCGCGTCAACTGGTTTGGCTGGTCCGTCCTCCACCAGCGGAACGACCCAGAGTCGCTCGCCTGTCACGGCCGCGACCGAACCATCGCTGGCTCCGCCACCGAGCCTGAGTGCATCGGGCACAGTGCGCGTCGCCGTTACGTTTCCGTCGGTGGTGTCGAGCTTCTTCAGACCGCTCTGGCCAACCACCCACCACATGCGCGGGTCCGCCGACGGCAGCAGGGCGGTGTAAGACTCGGCCGGATCGTTGCGCAACGTGGTGGCATCGCTGAGCCGCCACGTGACCGCCCAGCGGGTGCCCAGTGCCCACACGCGTGAAGAGTCCGTGCTCCACGCGACATCCACGAGGGCGCCGGGAGCCCCGCGCAGGCCGAACCGCACGACACCGGTGCTCAAGTCGGCCACCTGCACTCCGGATCCGGCGGCGGCTGCTAGGAGCCGGCCGTCTGGTGACAGCTGGATGGCCACCGGCGGGACAGTGAAATGGACTGTGCGCCAGAGCTGGCCCGATCTGTTGACCAGGACTGTGCCGGTTTGGCTGAGTGGGCCTAGCGTCAGTTCTGCTGGCCAGGGCTGCTGGTGTTCTACGGCCACCGAGCCTATGGCAGTAGCCGCACGCACATCCTGGGTCGTCGGCCGTGTCCATGACTTTCCGGCACTGTCGGTCACAACGATGTCGGTGGCTATAGGACGCTTGGCAAAGCGAATATCGCCAGCAGAAGAATCAACTTTAAAAGCATCATCTGGTACGCGGTGAGCCAGCGCTCTGGTGATGACGCTGGCGTTGGCGGCCGACTCGTCATCGCCTAGTTTGGCTGCCAGGAACAGGCCTTGGTAGATACTTTTAGAGATCTCGTCCTGCCGGGCACGTTCCTCCAAATAGGTGGCTGCCTGCACCTCGTTCGCGTATCCCACCGCCACATTGCGTGCCGCATACCACGAAGACAAACCGAATCCGCCAATGACCAGCACGACTGCGGCCATTGCCATCGCCGCGCGGCGTCTCGTGCGGGAGCGGCTATCACGCAGATAATCCAGCTCATAAGGCTCGGCCTGCGGCGGAAGCCGAAGCCCGCGCACCATCACCCGGCGCCTGGCTCTGCTGGCAAGCCCTCGCCTCCGACGGCCGCTCTGCTGCCAGTCCCTTGCGGCTCGCCGAAGCTCGATGCGGCCCGCCCTGTGCACGTCGTCGAGCGTAAGCTGACCCTCATTCCCTTCCACGACAAGCACTTCGAGCAACCGGTCCGCGGCAGCGGCTGGGTCCTCGCCGACGTAACACTCCAGCACCCGAGTGCCGAACTGGCGCGCGTGTTTAACCTCGGACTGGCACTCATCCGAAGCGTCGAACGCCACCGACCGGCAAGCGAAAACCGCTGTGGCGGCTTCGATTTCCTCGAGGATTTTGACTTTCCACTCAATCGTGGGCGGGATATCGTCCTCATCGATCCAAACAGGAACGTGACGGGCCTCGAGCTCCGTCTTGAGCCGTATGACCCACGGCCGTTCCTTGCGGCTGTATGAAATGAAAACGTGCTGCATTCCCCTCACTCCCTGCCAAGCGAAGCGCCACAGACACGAATACCGAGACTATCGCGAGTCTCTATGTCTATATACGACAGTTGCCGTGAAGTGAAGCAGCGGTCGAATCGCTCCCGAAATGTCCGTAGCAGGCCCTCGTCCGTCGCGCACCCGTCACATTCGGGCGCCCGCCACGTGTGCCCGGCCGCCGTAGCCACGAGTGGCCCGTCGCCCCACCCGACGGCCGTCACCGCCGCCCCGCCAGGCACCGCCCAGGGCACCACCACGGTCCACTCACTGGTGCCTTTCTCGATGATCGCGACATTGCCCCAGGAGTCACCCGCAACGATCTGTGTGCCGTCACCTCGTACTGCCACCGCGGTCACCTCGCCCTTGAACCCCGTCATCGTCGTCTCCGGAATGGACCCGGACGCCGAGATCACGACCGTCCGGCCGTCGGCCCTAGCCGACACGCCAGCCTTAGCCGACCCGGCGGGCACCGCCACGGCCACCGGCGCTTCAGGTAACCGCCAAACGCTATGTAGCCCATCACTGACACAGCTCACGAGAGCTGCCTCCGGGTACACCAAAATTCTGGCTGGGCGGATCATGTCTTTGCAGACAGTGCCTAGCGGGATAGCACCAGGCAGGTAGAAGACCTCACCGCGGCGATCGGAGCTGAGGATTACTACGCGGTCGCCAGTCGTCCAAATGAGACTTCGTGGCAGGTACGGGACCACGATGCCCGTCGGCCGCAACGGTGCTCCGGCTGCGGCAACCCAGTACTGGCCATCAGCTCCTGGAACCATTACCTGGCGGCCATCCGGCGAGATACCCCCACCAACCGCGCGCAGCGCGCCCGAAGGCACGGTCAGCACCCGCACACCATCGTTTACCAAAACGATCTGACGATCGGCCGTTTCCGCCAAGACAAGCACCGCACCCGTTTCGGTGACCGTCAGGTCAGCAACAGACGCGAACGTCCCTAACGCCGCAGCGGTGCCGCTCTGTAGGTCGAGTCTGATCACCGCGTTGTCAAAACTGATCGCGAACCCGACGTCGCGATTCGCTAAACGGGCCTGGCTCAACCGCTTATCGCTGACAGGTTTGACCTCTCTGGTGCCGATGTCGATGCTTACCGCTCCAGCCGCACCGACGGCAAGCGCCATACTTCCGTCCGGTGACGCCGCAAGCTGAAGGTAAAGCGCTGGCAACGGTTTGGCCCACAGCACTTCCCCGGCAGGCATCTGCAGCAACGCGAACGAACTCGCTGCCCCCTCTCGGTAGATCACCGCCGCTTGCCGCCCTCCATTAAGCAGCACATACGAGCTGGCATCCGGATAGGTGTAGATAGTGCCGACGCTCCAAGGCAGCGCAAGGGCTTCCCGAAGGGTTCGGCGAGCCAATTCCTGCTGTGCCACACTGCCGTGCAGGAGCAGCGAGGCAGCCTGCGCCGCGCTCCAATCAGGAATCTCCTTTAGCAGCTCCGGGTCACCGATCGTGGCGATAGCCGCCCGGTTATCCAGCTCGCGCTGGGCCAGTCGCGGTACCAAATTTACGGCAGTGCAAATGGCAAGGACAGCGGCGATCACGGCTCCCGTACCCCAAAGCAGCCTGCGACGAGACCGTTTGCGCGCCTTTCGCAGTGATGCCTCGATGAACTGCTGGGCCGGCCAGGGCTGCAAATCCCATCGGTGCCACTGCAGCTGGGTGAAGCCCCGCATGAGGTGGCGCATCTCGTGAACGAGGCGCAGGTCATCAATCAGACGGCTCTCATCGGCCAGGTCGCTCTTCCAAGCGTGCACCGCTTCGGCGAACTGCCGCTCCAGCGTGTACTCGGCCCGGTCAAAGGCAATGCCCGCAAGGATCGCCCCGATGCCGCCTTCCGGCCCGGGATCGCCGGGCAGCCAGGTAACCTGGTTAATCTCGAATAGACGCGCGAGATTCAGCTGTTCGTTTTCGGTGAGGGGCCGTCCCACGTCCCCCGCGCTCACTGCCTCCAGCCGCACCGCGACGATCGGGCCACCACGGCGCACCTGTGCTATCCAGTCGGGGTCAGTCAGCGCCTGCAGAGATAGCAGCACTACTTGCAGGTCCTTTTCGGACCTACCATCACCGCGTACGCCCACCCCTGCCTGCGCGAGACGTGTGGCGAGCTCAGTCGCGGCTGGTGAATCGGCCGGATGATGGACGAGGGTTACCAAAACGGTGTTGCTTCGGCTGTCCCGGGGTTTGGCCACGTGACCATTTTGGAGCCGGGACCTAGCGCCGCGACTCAATCAATCATGCAAATCTCTCTAGATGGTTGGCCTCACGCCAGCGTTGGTTTGCGTCTGCACTCCCACACATTTGCTGTCGCCGTTGTCAGAGGACCCACGCTCAAATTGAATTCACTCACGTCCTTCGGGGGATACGTACCCGCCGGGCCTAATCCGGCATAAATTCATCTGAAGCGCCCGAGCATCTACGATTGAACTGCCCTTCCAGCCGATGTTTCAAGTAGCACTTACCCGTTGGTCAATCTGGACGCCAGGCAAATGGCGGCATTTCCCTGAACCACGAGTTCTGCTAACGTCTGGTTCCCATCAGCACTTAGCGCCACATGCGCGCGCAAAATATTGCTGACCACGCCACGCGACGATCCGGGACACGATAGATGCGGCGACTGCTCTGGAGTGCTGGGGCGATCTTTCCTATATTGTTCGCCCTCGTCGGCAACCTGGCTACAAACTCGGTGAAGATCCCTCCCAGCTGGGCGCCATGGGTATGGCTTGGCACCATCGCGCTAGGGCTGTTCCTCGCTACTCAGGCCTACAGACACGCAGCAGGAGCCACGGTCGAAGCCAGCGAGGGGAAGGTCGAGGTCGAACTGCGGCCGGTCCAAGGCGAGTCGCGAGTGCTCGGCACAACGCTCGACACCAGTCAGCAGCACCGTCGTCGCCTATATCAGACTCTTTGGGTGATGGGTGCACTCATGGTGCTGCTTGCCCTCACATGCTGGATTCCCGGCCCTGGCGCAGCAGACAAAGGGTTCTTCGACGCAGCTGAAAAAGGTCCGAGTCTCTACGAAAGTTATCCCTGGCCCGTCGGGCTCGGATTGACGATAATCTTCCTGCCCTGCGCTATTACGGCACTCGTCCTGGTGAGGAGCAGCCGCAGGACGCTAGAGTTCACGGGTGAGGCCGTGACGTTCACCAAGGGCAGAAGAACTCCCATGATCGTGCCCTGGAGCGAGATCACCAATATAGAGGTCCGGTCTTACTGGGGCAGCGGCAAATGGTTGATCGCCTTTCCCCGTGCCGGGTCATTGCTGTTAACCACAGAGCCGACCATGTCGGCCTTTCGCCCCAACAAGAAAGCCATTTGGATCTGCAACCTAGGCGAAGCGGGCTTCCCTAGGCACGCTGTTGAAGCGGCCATCCAGCAGTGGAGGCCATAAGAAAAGGCGGCGGCCAGTAGGTTAGGGGCACGAATAGCCAACCTGTAGCCGTCTACCTTGCATCACATGCCGTACCAGCGATCATGGGAGGCGCAGATACGAGTGACACCTGTACCTGACCGAACTCGCAGGTGTCCTGATCAGCTACCGAAGACTCACCAAATAGGACAGTCTTTAACCGGCGTTGGTGGAAGCCACTCCGGTTGACTGCGGTTCGTCGAGAAGTGATCTGACGAGAATTAGCGAGATGAGCTCATCCACGGTTTTCCCGAGTTTGCGGACGTTGGAGGACTTGTCAGCGAGCGGGTACAAGAGGCTCTTGAGATCGCCGAGGTCCAGCTGTTTTTCCTCGTCTTGCGTGAGCTTGACGAAGCGGTCCTCGGCTAGTTTGTCAATTACCCGAATGATCTCGTCGCGGGAAAGTGGCTGGAAGCCAATTAGGGAGTCGAACCGGGAGTAGAGCGCGTCGCCGAACGCGTCGCGGATTTCCTTCTCCGAACCGTAATTGGAGGTGCAGATGATCAGCGACGGACCGAGGTGCACGCTGTAGTTCTTATCTTCGAAGATGCCACTGTCGAAAAGCTGGTAAAAGGCGCTGTGGAAGACGGGGTTTGCCTTGTCGAACTCGTCGATCAGGATGACGCCGGATTCGCGGTCCAGAAGGTCGTGGGCGAACGACGGCTCGGAATGTGTCCCGCCGAACAGGTATGAAGCGAACTTGTCATTGTGGAACATGGAGAACTGTTTGCGCATGAGTGTGCCGCCGAGGAGCCCATTGATGAACTGGGCGGTCTCGGTTTTGCCGACGCCGGAGGGACCGTAAAACATCAGCACGACGGGCTTGGCTTGTCGTGCTGTGGTTAGCGGGTACAGCGCTGCGAGGAGTTTTTGCATCACTGTCGCCTGCCCGACGAGGTGGTCAGCGAAGCCGTCACGGAAGTGTATGAGCGTCTCTCTAGTCACCGCGGGATATTCATACCGCTTTAGGACGGTGGCGGGGAAAGCCCGTTGCAACTGCGCCAGTGCGTGGGCCGGTGGGTTGTGCAGATGTACGTGCTTCGGGTTGATGGAACGAATCAGCCCTGCAAAGTTGGTGATCACGTGCTCGCTGAGACTCGCATAGTCGCTCGACTGCGCGACCATGCGCTTGGGCCGTTTTGGCTGCAGATCGTCTAGTTCGCTCTCGTTATGCGCAGGGGCGATGATCTTGAAAAGGCGGCGGGCTTCGTCACGCGCGTAGACGATGTCCAGGAGGCTTTCGTCCGCCTGCTTTCCGAGCTGCTCCTCAAACCAGGACAGCGGCCCGCAGTAGACGGTGACCTTGGTGTCACCCGGCATGTTCGACGCCCGCCAAAAGTACGTCGTACACATCAAGGAACGTTTCGGCCACCGCGCCGGGGCCGTCTAGCAGTTCCAATGCAGTTACAGGTTCCGCATTGGTGCCGCCGGACATCTCGGCCTGCATGCCAAGCCCGTCTTCAGTAGTGCTCCCAACAAGGATGCCGTGAAAGACAAGCCGCATCCGGCCAAGGTCGGTCAGTCCGTAATTGTTCCGGAATGCCCTGAAGTTGAAACGCAGCACGCACTTCGAACCCGTCGCCATTTCTTCGCCAACGAGTTCGTAATAACCCTTCGCACTTTCAAGTGCCTCATCCAGCCGGGCCAAATCGACGCCCAACTCCTCGGTCTTCGCAATGACCATGTATGGCGTGTACATCTTCATATAGGCCATCGAATCCTTTGACGCTGTCACCCGCAGACCGCGCAGCCGCCTGATCCGGTCATCGCCTTCGACCTGCGCAAGGTAATCGGTAAGGATTGTGTTAGACAGCGTTTTACTGAGAATGCTCTTCCCGGCCCTGGACACATCGATACCAGCACCCGTCTCCGCGGAAGCACCGATGGACGGCAACCAGCTGAACTTCGCAGCCAGGTGACCGGACGCCCATCAGCCCGCGCTGCCAGATGCGTACGGCGCGCCCCACGGCCCGATAGTGCCTCGATGGGGTGAAGCAGCACCGGCCGCTGTCATCAGGACGGACCACGACCGCCACACAAGGGAGGCACAGAAGCAACAGGACTGCTACAAAGGGGGGACGTGATGACCACACAGGCCACCGGTGAAGCGAACCCGAAGAAGATCAGGGTCCGGTTCGAGTTCGTGATCGTTGACGGTCCACCGGCGGCAGAGCTTCTGCGAATCCAGCAGAAGGCCTTCACCGAGGCACTGCTATGGTTCGTCCAGCACCATCCACAACAGAATGAGCCTGGCCGACAGCTACGCGGCCGACCAGGACAAACAGAGTTTAGGCGCGGTGAAGAACCACCCGTTCCTGAATGATCAACTGCCCCAGCGGCGGGCCATTAGGCCGTTGGGATCTCTTGCGTGCCCCGCCCCGGGCACTTAATACTTGTGGATCATGAAGCCGTCGTGTTCGGGGCAGATGTACAAACCCTGAGCGCTGCCGCACTCGCCCAGAAGGGCACGACGGCCCAGCAGGGTCTCCTGGCCGGTTTCGATAGAGATGATGGTCAGGGCGAGCAAGGTGTAGTGCTGCCCTGGCGGGACCTTGAGCTCACTGTCCTCATATCTGGCACGCATGACCAAGTGAGCAGAGTCGATCCATGCCGCGTCGCGGGTGCTGAGGTTGGCCGGCGTTATATCATTGCCCGAAGGTCCTCCTGCACAAAGTCTTCCGCCTGTGCCCTATCGCCGGTCAGCCCGTAGGCGAACCGCAACAGCCGCGGTGACGTCCCGTGATAGAACGCTTCGAAGCTCAAAGTCATGCTCTGGGACACGGGCCCATCGCCGGGCTGGGTGCGCTTCACCGAGAAAAATTGTAGAGCTGGCGAAACTTCGTGTCGTCGACGATCTGGACCTCGCCGTTCTTCTGGCGCACGATCCACTGGCCGGCCTTAGCGGTGCGTGCCTTTGGCTTTCCGCGCACGCCAACCTCATCGAGGCCGCTGGCCAGGACGGTACGAATCTTCTCGCCACCCTCGGCTTGGTAGGCCTCGACCGACACGACCTTGCGCCACTTGTCCTGTGTGCCCGCGATGCGCTCGTGCATGTCGAGCCACTCGGCGAGCGCGGAGCCGTAATGCTTTGCCGCGTCGCCTGGTTCCTGGACCCGCACCCACGACCCGGTAAAGGTTTGCGTCGCACCCTTGCCCCATTGCGGCACATCGATAACGGTGTCGTGCTCCGGCGGTTCGATGACGATGGTGGCGGTCTTCTCTTCGGGCTTCGCCGCATAGGTTTGCGCCTTGGCTTCATCAAAACCGGGATACTTGGCGCCGGTCACCATAGTTGGCCGGGAGGCCGGTTTCTCGTCCCACTCAAGCACTCGCTTGACGTCGGCGTCGCTCGCGCGCGCTGAAATCTCCATGCCGCGTTGCGCCGCGACCCTGCGAGTCGCCGCCTTCGGTTTCGCCGGTTTACGCACAGGAGCATGATCCGTCACGAGTTGATAATGGACGCCCCCGTCAAGAGAGGGAAGACACAGCCCCACCGCGATGGTGGGGCTGGCCCTCGTTCTTAGACTCTGGTGATGCGGATCGCATCAGCGATGACGTAGCCGGTGCCGTTCGTCCAGCGGCTGACGCCAACTCTGTCCGCATCGCCTGCGGCCAGCGTGAAGACGCCCAGCGAGACCCACTGCCCGCCGTTGACGCGCTGGTTCACCAGCACCGACTGGTTGCCCGATGTCGTGGCCACGATGAAAGGCGTCGCATCGTTATAGCCGGAGTTAGCCGGGTACCAGACGGACACTTCATAGGTGTCTGTTTCCGGGATCGCCACCTTGTACCAGGCGACATCGCTCGACGACACCGGGTTGGCGAAGCGATAGTCCGTGCCGTAGCGCTGTGCGGAGAACGCTGACGTGCCCCAGTTAGCGCTCGCCGTGAACCGCCCAGCCGTTGTGTTGTCAACGATTTCCGTGAAGCCCGGCGGTGGTTCTTCCACCGTCGTGGACACGTCGAGATAGTTGCGATCGATGTGAACCCTTACGCCGCCCCAGGTTTCGTCAACGTCCCCGGCGTATTGGTGCAGCCGCTGATGGTTGGAGTAGTAGTCATCGGGGCAGTAGGAGCCCGCGTCGGTGTCAGCCACACCGTTCCACCACGCGATCCACAGGTGGTCGAGCCGCGTGTATTGCGGGTCGTGGTAAGCGTTGCACACATCCGTGATGCCGGACGATCCGCTGGAGTACATGCCGGATAGGTAGCCAAGCGCGTGCAGACGTTGCGTCCAGCCGGACAGATAGGACAGCACGGCTGCCCGGCACGAGGCGTTGGACGGGTAGTGCTCGATGTCGTTGTAAATAGCGCTTCCTGGCGGAATGCCAAGCGCCTGAGCCGCGCTGACCGCGCTAGAAGCCGAAGTCATGCCCTGTGAACGCGCCGTCGCCGGGTCGCTGGACATCTTCGGAGTCCTTGTGCCACAAGGAGCTTGGCGGCCGAGCTCGATCGGGATCAGCCGCCAGCCGTTGTTGGTCTGGTTAGTCACCCAGCTCGCGGTGAGGTTGGGCTGCGAGCAAGACCGGCTGCCTCCGCTGATGTAGATGCCGATCGCACGGTAGGGCGAGCTGTTGCGCCACGCGTTCATCGTTGACTGCGATGGCGCGGCACACGTGTCGAAGCCGCGTCCGGTGTAGATGCCCGGTTGCGGGGCGACCGCCGCCGCCGCGGGAAGCGAAGCCGCGACCGGAGTCGCCGTCTTTCCAACCAAGCCGCGCACGGTGGCTTCGGTGTCTGGGGTGAAGTGTGCGGTGACGAGAACTCCGCCGGCCCGGAACTGCGCTGTGTCCGAAGTCGACTGACTCAGGCGTTCCGCCGCCATCGGCTCGATGATCAGGCCCGCGGTCCGTCCTCTTAGGTCGGACGGACAGGACTCCTGATTGCCTGGGCGCCCCAGGTAAACAGCAGGTTCATCAAAACGAACGCAGGCGTCGGGGTGGGCACTCAAGTCGACAACGCGCCAGGTCAAGGGCACTTCAACCCGATATCCCTGGTACGCGATGAGCCGTGCCGTGGCCGCCGAAGCTGGAGTGATAGCGAGGTATAGCACGGACATGAGGCCGACCACACCCGCCAGGATCTTTCTCATCCAAGCCTCCTCGGTAAGAATCCTTCACAAAGTCGTAACTAGTTTGGAGAATTCTTACCATGCATTCACCGCGCTCGCTAGAGTGCTTGACGAGGCATTGATCAGCGGAAAGAAAAGTGGCGTGGAGAACCAGGACGGTTCTCCACGCCACCAAGCGATTTCTTACACCAGTCGGCGCCGGCTCAGCCGAAGCAGCAGAGCTCCCGCCCCGAGGACAACCACGCCGAGACCGACGAGCGGCAATACTGGCGATCCCGTGCGCGGCAGCCAAGTACCAGTGTCTGGGTCGTAGGCATAGCCCGAAACACCTGTCCCGGGATCCCCGGGCGCCGATCCGGCGGGCGGATCGCCGACGATCGGGGAAACCACTGGCGGAGCACCCGCAGCCGGTGGTGTGGCACCGGGTTCGAGCGCGACGAGGTGGTCCTCGATTTCGCCGCCATCAACCCAGGTCGTGTTGTCGGGCGTGACTTCCGCGTCGGCATACAAGCGCAGCCGCAGCGCAGCCGGAGTCGCTTGGCGGGCAAGGGATGCCTTGCGAGCGGGCCATGAAAGCGTTGCCGTGCCGTTGTTCGCCGGCGCCGACGCTGTCGCCAGCTCGGCCGCGCTGAACGTGCCGTCCCCATCAAGGTCGAGCCATCCGGCCAACAGACCGGCCTTGCCCGTGTTGTTGGTTACGGGCACCGTCAGCTTGGGCGCGTTGCTGTTGAGCACGGTTCCCGCCGGGACCGCATCCTCGTCGTTGGCGCTGGGAACGTTGGTGTTATCGCTGTCATAGGTGTCCGACGGGAACCCGTCGATGTCGGAATCCACCAGCGTTCCCAAGTGGAATCGTTGCGAGCTGTCGAAGACCTGCGTCATCACGTGTGCCGGACCCTTTGCCGCGGAAGAGGTCTGGTAGGTGTCCGGAGCGTCGCCAAAATCTGTCGCGAGCAGACAGTCGGCGCCATCGTTGATGCGCAACGAAGCTGCCGAGCCGAGTGGCTGCACCAACGGCGGTGTCAGGTCGAGGCGCACCATGAAGGTCTTGCTCTGCCCGCTCATATTGGCGTTATTGGCACCGACATAGAAGTTGGCCGTGCCGTCCTCCATGAACACCGCGCCATAGTTGTCGCTGTTGGGCAGATCCGCCGACAGGTCAGCCACATCCGTGACCACACCGCTCGCCGAATCGACTTTGACCACTTTGCGTTTGCCGCCGGAAAGCTCTACGCCGTAGAGCCCACCATCGGAATCGTTGTAGTCCCAGTCACCGATGTTCAGCATCGCGTCCGGGTTGCCCGGCGAAATCCGCGAAAGCGTGACGTCGGTGAGGATGTGCCCCAGGGTCGCGCTCGCGGGATCGATGTCGATGACGAACAGGTGGTTGGCGGGCTGCTTCGTGTGCGCGTAATACCGGTTGCCCTGAGCCGTGCCAGCCAGCGCGAGATAGTCTGAATGCCCAAGGGCGGCAAGGTTTCCGGGCGCGCCGATCGAGTCGGTGTTCCCAAGCGAGTCCACGCGCACGATTTCGTCAGGGAACGGTCCCTCACCGGGTTTCGGCGGGTTCTTCACCGCATGCGTGCCCCAGAAAACGTTCTGAGTGCTGGAATACCCAGCCGCGTTCACCACGATGGGATTAGACCCAAGAACAAGATCTTTGATGGGTACTAGGGAAGCCTTCGAGATGTCATAGAAACTCAGCGTCGATTGGCTGCCAGACGCTGACGAGAACATGTAGCCCAGGTTCGGGCACGACGGAAACGGCGCTGCCGCTGGCGGAATGGTCGCTGCTGCACTCAAAAGCAGCGCTCCAATGGCCAGCGGCAGGCTGATCAGTCGCTTGTGGACAAAGGTAATCACACCGAGCGTAACGACTTAGTTACTGTTTGGTGGCTTCCTGGATAGGCACGAAGGGGTCCTGGAGCTCACCGAGCGAGACGACCTCCCGCTTGAAGAACAGCGCCAGGGTCCAGTCGATGACCACACGAACCTTGCGGTTGAGCGAGGGAATGCGGCTCAAGTGGTAGGTGCGGTGCAGGAACCACGCCGACAGGCCCTTGATGTTGACGCCGAACAGCCGCGCCACACCCTTGTGCAGGCCGAGGCTCGCCACCGATCCCACGTGCTTGTAGCGGTATTGGCGAATCGGCTTGGCCCGTAAGGTCGCCACGACGTTGTCGGCGAGCCGCCTGGCCTGGCGCACGGCGTGCTGCGCGCTCGGGGAACACATTTCCCCGGCCGCGGCCGTCAAGTCAGGCACGGCAGCACAGTCGCCTGCGCTCCAAGCGCCCTCAACGACTTTGCCGTCGTCGACGATCCGCAGCGTTGGCTCGCACGTGATCGCGCCCCGGGCGTTGCGCGGCAGATCCGTCGCGTTGACGAGCGGATGTGCCTTGACGCCAGCGGTCCACACGATCGTATCGGCGTAGAACTCCGCCCCATCCGAGAGCTTCACGAGATTGTCCACGCACGACTCAAGCCGTGTCCCGAGCCGGACGTCGATGTCCCGCTTGAGCAACTGCTCGACCGTGTAGGCGCCCATCTCCTGGCCGACCTCGGGCAGGATGCGCTGAGTCGCCTCGACGAGCACCCAGTGCATGTCCGAGGCCTTTAGCTCGGGGTAGTAACGCAACGCGTCGCGGGCCATGTCTTCCATCTCGGCCAGCGCCTCAACCCCGGCGTAGCCCGCGCCCACGACCACAAACGTCAGCGCGCGACTGCGCACGGCCGGGTCTTCGGTCACGGCGGCGATATCGAGCCGCTCCAGCACGTGGTTGCGCAGATAGATCGCTTCGCCGATGGTCTTGAAGCCGATGGCGTGCTCACGCAACCCGGGGATGGGCAACGTTCTGGAGACGCTGCCCGGCGCGACCACGATGTGGTCATAGGGAACCTCGCGCGGCGGGCCAGACAACGGCTGCACTGTCGCCACCTTGCGGGAGTGCTCAACCTTCGTCACGGCACCGGCAAGGATGGTGCACTTGCGAAGTTCACGCCGCAACGGGACCACGCTGTGCCGTGGCGAGATGTTTCCTGCCGCCGCTTCCGGGAGGAAAGGCTGATAGGTCATGTGTGGCTGGGGATCGACCACCATAACCTCGGCCTCTCCGGCGCGGAGCTTGCGCGAGAGTCTGAGGGCGACGTAAAGGCCGACGTGGCCGGCGCCCACCACCAATATCCGAGTTGGTGTCACGCCTTCAAATTACTCGCTTTTGAACACGCTCAAACGCCGATTTAGCTGTGATCTCCGTTAGCGACGGCGCTCACAGCTCCCGTTTCTTCAGCCTGGCCGCCCACGAAAGCACAGCTACGATCCCGGCCGCCGCACCCAGCCCCACGAGCAGCACCGGCACGGACGCGCCCGGCGTGACGGACGGCACTGTCAGCACGATGAGCGTGGAGACGGCCGCTGACACGACAATGACCAAAGCCGCTCGCGCTGCCCAGCGCAAAATGACCGCGCTGTCCACAATGGAGTCATACGGCAGCACCGCCGCCAGCGCGGCCGACGAGTGCAGCAGATAGAGCGCGCACGCGGTGGTGAACGTTCCCGGTCCGGTCACCGTCTGTCCGGTCCCGAGAGTCGCGACCACCCAGAAAATCACCGCCAGCACCATCATCACGTCTACGAACCGCGATCCCGGCGCGAACGCGGGCACCAGGGAAAGCACCCCGATGAAGAACAGGAACCGCGGCGAGAGCGCCGCCCCGGGAGCCGCCGACCACAGCGCGGCGAACCCGGTCGCGAAGACCAGAGCCCGCATGATGAGCGGTGCCGGGGTTACCCGGCGCAACTTGTCGATCATCGGTAGGCACCCACCTTCGGCGCTGACGCCAGCCGGGAAACGTCGCGAAGGACGCTGTCGAGGCTGCCCGCCCCCGCCCAGGCCACGACCGGGACGCCGTGCTCACGCAACTGGCCGATCGTGTTCTCCCGCTCCAGCTTCCACAACCGGAACGCCACTTCCGACCAGCCGCTGGAGGTGACCGGCGCGATGAGCCCGGCCGGCAACGTATCGACAGCGATGACGAATCGCCCGGCCCGCACGAGCCCGGCGAGCATTCCGGCCGACCGGGCGTCAAGCAACGGCGTCAAAACCACGACCAGCGCGTCGGCTGAGATGCTCGCCGCCAGTTGCGCTCCGCCTCGCTCCTGCGCCGTCGGGCTCGGGTACGCGTCGAGCAGCCACTCCAGCACCGTGAGGTATTGACGGCGGCCGCTGGCCGGGCGCAGCTTGCGCGCCATCGAGCCATATTCGAGCAGCGAGACCCGGTCCCCAAGGTGCAGATAGTGCTCGGCGATCGCGGCACTCGCCCGGACCGCGCGGTCGAGCACGGAAGCTGTCCCGTGCACGCCCTCGGAACGGCCCGCGTCGGCCAGCAAGTCCAGCAGGATGACGACTTCAGCGTCGCGATCGGACAAAGTCGCCGCGACGTGCAACCGTTCAGTGCGCAACGACACGCGCCAGTCAATGCGGCGCAACCGGTCCCCCGGCGCGAACTGACGGACACCGGCGAGCTCACCGCCCTCACCCGCGCGGCGTGACCGGTGCTGACCGACGAGGCCGGCCGCCCGTGGCATCGCTTCGTCGGCCGCGAACGGCTCGGTCATCGGATAGACCCGGACCCCGAGCGCTCCCGTCACCACGGCACGGCTGATGAGCAGGCCGTCGCAGGCGACGGCGTAAGCCGAAGCTGGGCCAAGGGTTTGGCGCCCCCAGCGGATCGCTGGTCCCGTCATCTCCACGGCGGCAGCCACTCCCCGCGCCACGGAGGTCACCTGCGGCCGGTCACCGTCGGCGAGTTTGAGCCAGGGCGAGTGCTGGACCCGGAGCACCGCTAGGTCGTACCCGGTGATGTCCCTGTTTTCCACCTCAATCGTGGCGCCGAGCTCACCGCCCTCGACCGGCAGTGTCTCCACCGTGGACAGTCTTAGCCCGGGAGCACCGCGCGGACGGCGTGACAGTCCAAACGCGACACTGAGCGCCAGCGGGACGGCCAGCACGACGAAATCGGCCCGGCCAAACAGCACCGCGAGAATGAGCAGCACGCCGCACACGAACACAGCCCGGCTCAGCGCCGTTGTCGGGATCCACTGATCCTCGTCAGGCGCTGCGTCATCGAAATCGCGGGGTGGATCCGCGGGCCGTAACTGCACGGCTATTTGGCCTTGCGGCGCGGGGTGGAGGCGGGCAGCAAGTCGAGGTCGCTATCGGCATAGCGGGGCTGCTGTGTGTAGGACGGCACGGCACCGCTCGCCGGAGCGGCCGTCGCGGCGAGCACGTCGGCGACGACAGCCGCTGGGTCAACGCGCTTGAGCCACATCTCCGGGCGCAGCGAAATGCGGTGTGCCAAGGCTGGCACGGCGACCTGCTTGACGTCTTCGGGAATCACATAGTCGCGTCCAGCCATAGCCGCCCGCGCCCGTGAAAGCAGAAGCAGCGCAAGCGATCCGCGTGGCGAGGCGCCAACCAGGACAGCGTGATGCTCGCGGGTGGCACCGGTCAAAGCGACCACGTAACGGCTGATGGAGTCTTCGACTTCGATGTCTTCGAGACCGGATTGCATGCGCCGCAACGTGGCCGCGTCGGCCACTGGCTCCAGCACGGCCTCTTCTTGCTTACGGGACATGCGGCGCCGCAAGACGGTCAGCTCTTCGTCGGCCTCGGGATAGCCAAACGAAACGCGCAACATGAAGCGGTCGAGCTGGGCTTCGGGCAACGGGTAGGTGCCTTCGTATTCAATCGGATTCGCCGTCGCGAGCACGTGAAACGGTGGCTCCAGCCGGTAGGTCACGCCTTCGACCGAAACCTGCTTCTCCTGCATGGCTTCCAGCAGAGCGGCCTGCGTCTTCGGTGGCGTCCGGTTGATTTCGTCGGCCAGCAGCAGGTTGGTGAACACGGGCCCGGCGCGGAAAGTGAAGTCGTGCTTGCGCTGGTCGTAGAGGAACGACCCGGTCACGTCGGCGGGCAGCAGGTCAGGGGTGAACTGAAGCCGGCGGAAGTCGAGCCCGAGCGCCTGGGCGAACGAACGCGCCGTGAGCGTCTTGCCCAGACCCGGCAGGTCTTCCAGGAGCACGTGGCCGCCAGCGAGAATTCCCGCCAGCACCAGCTCTAGCGACTCCCGGTTGCCCACCACGATGGTGCCGACCCGGTCTAGCACCTGGGCGGACAGGCGCCCGATCTCTTTCGCGTCCATCACAATTTCTCCAGTGCAGCAATGATGTGGTCAAGCTCTTTGGCCTGAGGACTCCGGCGATGTGGCATCGTGACGAAAGTCCAAAGTGGATCGCCCAGCTTTTCGCGGGCGGCAACGGGGTCGCTGGCTCGCGTGATCCCGTATTTCTGGCGCAACCGCTCATCGGCTAGCTCCCCGAGGCGGGGCAGCACACGGCGGTTGAAGCGGCTCGCGTCGGTATGACTCCAATCGAGCATCATGTCCCAGCTGTTGACCGCGACCTTCAGCCCGTCTGGCATGGACAGTGGCTGTTCGACCGTGAAGCCAGCGTGCCGGGCCCTTGGCCCGGGCCGCAGGCGCTTGGTAACCCGGACCAGTCCCGCAATCGCCAGGGCGAACCCGAACAAGGCCGGCACCGGTGCTTCGAGCTCCATCAGCCGTAACGCTATGTATGCCAAGGCGGTCAGCACACAGGCGATCGCCAGCAGGCTGAACGTGCGGACAGCCATGGGAGCGGCCGGCTTGGCCGGGCGCTGAACCTCAGCGCCACTAAACAGATCATCGATCGTCATGCTGTCGCCGCCTGGGTCAGTTCGCCGTGCAAGCGCGTCAACGCCGCTCTCGCGTGATCGCGCATTGACTCGTCAACGTCACGTGAGGCGTAACGGGCCTGACGGTAAACGTCGGCGAACCCGGTCAGCACGCCCTCGCTGAGGTGATGGCCAGCGAGCAACCGCAAGACGAGATCAGAGGACGTGTCCCCACGCTGGCGTGCCGTGCCCGCGGCCGCGGCGGCCCGCTCCAGCCGCACCCAGCACGCGATGACGGCCCGTCTCGGGTCGGTGCCGATCTCGCCGAGATCGAGCAGCCCGGCTTCGATCGCGGCGACCACCTCTTCTTCGAGACTCGCCGGGGGCTGCTGTGCGTCACGCCGTCGCAACGGGCGGCGGCGAAACCGCGTCGCCGACCCACCGACCGCGCGCACGAGCACCACGATCAGCACCAGCACCGCGACCGCCACGAGGGCGATCAGCACCGATGTCACCCAGCCGGGGAGCTGGACATCGGTGTAACTGGCCTCTTGCTGGGCCGAACCGCTCGGCGCCGGGCGCTCTTCCTGCGGGGGTCCGGTGTAGACAGGCTCCTCGCTAACCGAGTGCCACAGCGGCAGTTGCGTCATGGATGCCGCGATTCCCGTGGCGGCTAGCAGCGCAGCCACGGCAAGCATCGGAGCCCATCGGCGAAGCATTCCCATCGAAGGAGAATCCTGCCATGCCGCGCAGGTTCAGCACAGATAGCCACTCACTCCCCGGCGACGGTTACCCGCACCGGCTGGTTTGGCTTTTCCTCGGTCTTGAAGGGGAAGCTTTCGCGATCAGCACCCAAATTGCGCGGAAACACCTGCACAGCGACGTGAAGGGTGCGGTCCGGAAGGGTCGCCTGGCTGGTCGTGAACGTGACGGTCAAGGAAACTGATCGCCCCGCGGCGATGGGATAGATGCGGACGATAGAAGGATACGAAGCCAGATTGATCAGCGGCCCGCCGAAGACGACTCCTACCGAGCCGCTCTCCAAGGTGGACACATTGCGCAACGTCACGGTGACCTGTCCCGTGCGCTTGCCGTCGGCGCCCGCTGGCCCAAACGCCAGGACCGATGAGGTGACCTCGATGCCAGCTGCACCCGTCTGGAACCCGAACTCCTGCGGCCCACTGATCTGCCGGAATTCGCCAGTATCCCAGGCGAATTGGCGGACCTGTGGGTTAACCGGCACACCCAGGTCGGGCGGAATCTCATAGAAGGTCACGGCGACCCCTCTGACGAGCGGCTCAATCGCCGAGATCCAGCGTGAGGCGTTTGAGGAAGCCGCGACTCGTCCCTTCATCACTATCTTTGCGGCCGCGTCCCGCTCAACCACAATGACTTGCTGCTGCTGCATCTGATTTGACACAACGCAGTGCAGCAGAGCCACCGTTTCCAGGACGGCATCATTGTCCACATTAGACTGAATCAGGCTCTTGATAGTGATGTTGTTGCCCGGCTTGAGCTCGGTGGAGCACTGAGGCTCCCGGCTCCAAGGCTGCAACTTCAACTTCGCCGCGAAGACAGTTTCCTCGTTGAGCGCATCGTCGGTGGCGCTGTCCGTGGGACCGGGCGAAGCCGACGTCGGAGCGGCCGCCGCCTTGGCATTCTGCGAAGGCTGGCCGCTACCCGGGTCTTTGCGCACCGTCAGGAAATCGGTGGCCGAGGCGACCACGATCGCCAACGCGGAAAGATAGACGGTCAGATAGAACCGACCTTTGACCGGCGGTGCCCCCGCGACCGGAGGCTCACCTTCAACAGGCTGGAACGCGTTCAGCTCGGGCTTTTCCGTCTCATTCACAGCGTCAACACGCTTGCCCTGCGGTGACGGTTGCACCCCAGTTAGTGACGCAGGAGCCAGCCGAGGCGGCCCAGCGAGAAAGCCAAGTGCAGCAACAGCAAAGCGCCGAGCACGAGGCCCACGACGGGCAGTCCGGCCCAGGCGAACGCGGCCGCCCCACCGCCGAGCACGAGCAGCTCAATCACGAGCCGCAGCCAGCCGGGCACCGGCACCGGGGCGTTGCCGCTGCGGCTGGGATCACCAGGGACCGCGAACGTTCCCCAGATCGTGGCGACAGCGGCCACGGTGAAAAGTGCCGCCGCACCACCAATCAGGCCACCATCGGCGAGCCTCCAAGCGCCATAACCGAATCCGGCCAGGGCCGCCAGCTCAAGCACGAAACGCAGCAGCAGATTCCACCCGGGCATCTTGCCGTCGCTCGCGCTCACAGCCCAGCCTCTGCTTTGACGAGGGCGAAGACGTCATCAAGCATCGCCGGGGTGAGCTTGCCAGTGAAGATGTTCTGCTGAGACACGTGAAAACTCCCGATAACCGTTGGCACACCGTCACCGCGCCACAAGGCACCGTGACCAAACGTTGGCCGTGGCCGGGGTGGGCTCACGGAGTACACACTGGACATGGTGGGCCACCACGCGCCCCAGGCGAACGCGCCCAGAGTGAGCACGACGCGCAACGTGGGTTTGAGGAAACCCACTTCCTGTACCAGCCAGGAAGCGCAAGTGTCGCGTTCTTCAGGCGTGGGCTTGTTATCCGGCGGAGCGCAGCGGACCGACGCGGCGATCCTTACATCGACCAGTTTAAGTCCATCGTCAATGGACACACTGAGCGCCTGATTGGCCAGCCCTGCCCGGTGCATCGCGGCGAACAATACGTCACCGCTGCGATCGCCGGTGAAAATGCGGCCGGTGCGGTTGCCGCCATGTGCGGCCGGGGCCAGCCCGAGAATGAGGATGCGAGCGTCACTGGCACCGAAACCAGGAACGGGCCGTCCCCAATACACCTCGTCTTTGAAGGCGGCCCGCTTCTCTCGTGCGACTTGTTCCCGCCAGGCGACCAAGCGCGGGCACGCCCGGCAGGCCGAGATCTGGGCATCAAGTTTGGCTAAAGCGTCGATCTAAAGACCTCGATCGTGCGAGCCCACGCGCTGGCACTGGCGGCCGCGTCGTAGACCTCTGGACGGTCGTCGTTGAGGAAAGCGTGATGCGTTCCGGGGTAATCGTGCGTGGTGACCTTGCCGCCCGCCTCGGTGATCGAGCGGACCGCCGTCTGAACCCCTAGCGCCTGCGACGTCCCGTCCTCTTCGGAGCAATGGATGAGCGCCACTTTGCCGTCGTAGTTGGACCAAGCCATCGGCATGCGTTCCCACGGGATCGCGGGATAGAAACCAACGGCGGTGGTGATGCGCGGGCTCAGCGTCGCGGACCAGAGCGCGAGACTGCCACCCATGCAGAAGCCAGCGACACCGATCTTTTCGCTGGTGACCTCGGCTCGGTCAGCGAGGTAGTCAGCCGCACCGGCGATGTCTTTGGCGGCCTGATCCATCGCCAGGCCCATCATGAGTTTGCCCGCATGATCGGGCTCTGTGGTCTGGACCCCGTGATATAGGTCAGGCGCCAGCGCGACGAAACCGGCTGCCGCGAAACGGTCGGCGAGGCTCTTGATGTGCGGCACCAGGCCCCACCACTCTTGGATCACGATGACCGCAGGTCCGCTGCCTGTCTCCGGGATCGCCAGATAGCCCTCGCTCGTGCCACCGTTGCTGGCAAAACTTACGAGCTCACCCACACTCGTCCTCCTGTCGGTCAGTCGTCGTTGGCTGGTCGCACAGTGATGGCGTACCGCGTAGCCAACCACACCTGACCGAATCGGGAAAGACACCGGCGGCGTGGCGAATGTTACGACCTTCGCCACGCCGCGTTAACCAATGTTTCGGTGATTAGGCCTTCGGCCCGAGGCAAAGAACCTTGCCCTTGGAGGAAGCCTTGATGGGGTTGTCCTTGCTCAGCAGGAGGTAGGACTCAGCGCCTTCGACCTTGACACACTCTTCTTCGGCCTCGGCCTGGTTCTTGTTCTCCAGCGTGCCGAGAACTTTCTGCTTGGCGGTGGCGTCGCCACAGTCGACGATCTTCACGTCGTTCACGTCCGGTGCCTCGGTCAGGCAGTCGCCGACGCTGGCGTTAGACGGGTCAGACCCGTTGAAGACGGCGGGGAGAACCACACGGACGACGACGAATGCGAGGATGGCGACCACAACCGCCACGATGATGCCGACGATCTTCTTGCCGGCGCCACCCTTCTGCGGGGCCGCGGCTGGCTCACCGTAGGGGGCGGCAGGAGGAGCGGTTTCGGGGGTAGCTGGGTTCTGCTCAGTCACAAGAGGAGTCCTTTGTGAGGGGATGGTTATCGGTTGTCCCGGTTTAGCTTCAGGCAGATCGTGCGCCCCAAACCTTCCGCACTGCCATCAGCGAAGAAGAGGCGTTCGGGGGCACCGGTTTTGAAGCATTCGTCGGCGCCCTGGCGCTCGGTCTTACCATCCATGACGGACGACACCTTATAGATCGCGTCCGGTTCAAGGCAATTTCGCAGCTCCAAACCGCCAGAGATTTCGATGCTCGTCAGGCAGTCTCCCGCCTTAATAGCCTCGAAATCATCGGGATCTGGCTCGGCGGCGTCCTTTTCCACCTGCGCGATGGTTTCCTCGATGATGCCGCTCTGCCACAGGTAAACCCCTATGCCGCCGCAGCAGCACAGCAACACAGCCAAGGCGCCAGCGATGATGCCAAAGATCACCTTGCTGTTCATGCCTGACTTCGGAGAGTGATAGGGCTGGTACGGCTGCGTCATGGGGTTCCCATCGGTGTGGACCCCGAGATTCTGCCAGCTCCGGCCAGATAATGTGACCCCGTGACCGAGCCTGTGGCCGCTATCGACTGTGGCACTAATTCCGTTCGCCTTCTGCTCACTTCACCGGCTGGAGAAATCGCCCGCGAAATGCGGATCGTCCGGCTCGGCCAGGGCGTTGACCGGACGGGTCAGCTCGACCCGGCAGCCATTGAACGCACGCGCGCCGCACTAGCCGAGTATCGCGCCCTCATCGACAAGCATCAGATTCACCGGATCCGGATGGTCGCCACGTCAGCGACCCGCGACGCTTCCAACGCCGAAGACTTCCGGCAGATGGTCATCGCGACGCTCGGCCAGCCGCCAGAAGTGATCAGTGGCACCGAAGAAGCGGCCTTGTCATTCGCTGGCGCGGTCGCTGATCTGCCCACCGGGCCCGACTATCTCATCGTGGACATCGGTGGTGGCTCAACGGAATTCGTGCGCGGTCAGCGATCCAAGAGCGTGGACATCGGGTGCGTACGCCTGACGGAACGTCATCTGCACTCTGATCCGCCGCGGCCGGAAGAACTGGCACTCGCCTTGCGCGACATCTCGGCGGCCGTCCACGAGGGTCTTGCGGTGACTGGCAGTCAAGGTGCGCAGCTCGTCGGACTCGCTGGTTCGGTCACGACGACGGCCGCGATCGCGCTAGGGCTACCCGCCTATGACCGCGATCGCATTCACCACAGCGTGCTGTCTTTGGACGACGTCGAACGGGTCGTCACGCGACTGTCCACAATGGACCATGAGCAGCGGGCCGCCATTCCCGTGATGCACCCCGGCCGCGTTGACGTCATAATCGCGGGCGCCACGATCCTGTGCGAAATCATGCGGATCTCTGGCCTGCCCACGGTCACCGTGTCCGAACACGACATTCTCGACGGGATCGCCGCCTCGATCACAGGTGCATGAGCATGCGGGTGTTGCCAAGCGTGTTTGGCTTCACCCGCTCCAAACCCAGGAACTCAGCCACACCAACGTCATAGGAACGCAGCAGCTGCTCATAGACCTTCTGCGGCACCGGCGCGCCGTCGATCTCCTGGAACCCGAACGATCCGAAGAAGTGCGTCTCGAACGTCAGCACGAAGATGCGTTTCACACCAAGTTCACGCGCGTCATCGATCAGCGCGGAAACGATGCGGTGCCCGATGCGCTGACCGCGCGACTCCCGGTTCACCGCCACCGTGCGGATCTCGGCGAGGTCTTCCCAGAGCACGTGCAAAGCACCGCAGCCGAGCAGGTTTTCGTCATCGTCGACGGCGACGCGGTATTCCTGGATGTCTTCGTAGATCGCGACAGTGTCCTTGCTCAGCAGCCGCCGCTCACCGCTGTAGTCGTCGATCAGGCGCCGGATCCCTTTAGCGTCACGGGTTTTCGCCTTGCGGACCACAGCTTCGACGTCAGACACAGGGACCCGCAGTCCACCACGGCTCGATCATCTCGATGACCTCGTCTCCGAGCGGATTGACACCGGGCCCCGCCGCCAAGGCGTGCCCGAGCAACACGTGCAAACACTTGACCCGGTTAGGCATGCCACCGGCCGAGATGCCCTCGATCTCGGGCACACTTCCGATGCTTTCGCGCCGCTCCAAATAACCTTCATGCGCTTTCTGGTACTCCGAAGCAAGCTCCGGATCCTCTTGAAGGCGCTGGAACATCTCCTTCATCACCCCGGCCGACTCGAGACGGCTGCACTCAGCGGTCGCTCGCGGACAGGTCAGGTAGTAGAGCGTCGGAAACGGCGTTCCGTCGGCCAGCCGTGGCATGGTCTCGACCACATCTGGGCGGCCGCAAGGGCAGCGGTGCGCTATCGCACGGGTGCCGCGTGTTGGCCTGCCGAGCTGTTTAGCGACCGCCTCGAGGTCTTCCTCGCTCGCCTCGCTCAGCTCCTGAGCGGGCAGCATGCTTCTATCCATTAGCAGCGTCCACACTGGACCATAAGGTCTCGTACCAGTTGGTGGGCTTGGGCGGCGCAGCCGGTTTCCCGGTGTCGAGCGTGCCTTCCCAGACGGGAATCAGCGGTGTCTCACCCTTGCGCACCCAGAAAAATCGCTTGCGCAGCTGGATTCTGACGTAGTTTTCGTCTTCCCACTTGGCCGCTTCTTCTTCCAGCGCCTCAATGTGCCGCCGTTGCTGCTCCTGAGCTTGGCTCATCGCATCGATCTCGGCGAGCTGCGTCAAGTAGACCCGCACGGGATAGGCGTAACCGAGGGCAAGCGCCGCCAGGACAACGAGCAGAATCGTCGCGCGTCCCGTGAGGCCACGCTGGCCGGGCGCCCGGGTCCGCTTCGCGGCCCCTTGTGCCGCGGGCCGCCTGACGGCGGCTGGACGTGCACCAGAGCGAGGTTTGCTGCGGGAGCGGCGAAGAGGGCCAAGCAACGCCCGTTGCCGTCGCTGTTGCATCGGCCCTCTCCCCTCGCTCTACGTGAGCCTAAGACTGACGATAACGCGGGAACGCCGAGGCGCCAGCGTAACGGGCCGCGTCGGCCAGCTCTTCCTCAATCCGCAACAACTGGTTGAACTTCGCCGTGCGGTCGGACCGCGCCGGCGCACCGGTCTTGATCTGGCCACAACCCGTGGCGACGGCCAGGTCAGCGATGGTGGTGTCTTCGGTCTCGCCGGAACGGTGGCTCATCATGCAGCGGAAGCCAGCGCGGTGTGCCATGTCGACGGCGTCGAACGTCTCGGTCAGCGAGCCGATCTGGTTCACCTTAACGAGCAGAGCGTTGGCCGCCTTTTCCTTGATGCCACGCTGAAGCCGGTCGGTGTTGGTGACGAACAAGTCGTCGCCCACGATCTGCAGCTTGTCGCCGAACCGTGCGGTCATCGCGATCCAGCCGGCCCAGTCGTCCTCGCCCAGTGGGTCCTCAATGGACACGATCGGGAAGTCGCTCGCGAGCTTGGCGTAGTACGCGATCATTTCGTCGCTTGACTTCTGCCCGCCCTCGAAGTGGTAGGCACCGTCCTTGTGGAACTCGGTCGCGGCCACGTCCAGGGCGAACACGATGTCGGTGCCCAGGGTGTAGCCAGCCGCGCTAACCGCCTCGGCGATCAGCTCCAGGGCGTTCTCGTTGGTCGGCAGGTTGGGCGCGTAGCCACCTTCGTCACCAAGCCCCGTGGACAGGCCCTTCTTCTTGAGCACCGTCTTGAGCGCGTGGTAAACCTCAGCGCCGGAACGGATGGCGTCGCGGAAGGTCGGCGCGCCGATCGGGGCGATCATGAATTCCTGGATGTCCACATTGGAGTCAGCGTGGGCGCCGCCGTTCATGACGTTCAGCATCGGCACCGGCAGCAGGTGCGCGTTGGGCCCACCCAGGTAGCGGTAGAGCGGCAGTTGCGCGCTCTTAGCGGCAGCCTTCGCCACGGCCAGCGAAACGCCGAGAATCGCGTTGGCGCCAAGCTTGCTCTTGGTCGGGGTGCCATCGAGGTCGATCATCGTCTGGTCGATGAACCGCTGCTCGCTGGCGTCAAAGCCAACGATCTTCTCCGCGATCTCATCCTCAACGTTGGCGACAGCCTTCTCGACACCCTTGCCGTTGTAGCGGCTCTTGTCGCCGTCACGCAGCTCGTGCGCCTCGAAAGCACCCGTCGAGGCACCAGACGGAACAGCGGCACGCTCGATCGTCTCGTCATCGAGCCCGATCTCCACCTCGACGGTGGGATTGCCGCGGGAGTCCAGAATCTCGCGTGCCTTGACTACGAAAATAGTGGCCACTGTTGCTCCTTCACGCGTGATTGCCACAAAGCCGCGACCCTGCGGCCTAACCGCACGCCAGCCTATTTCAATCGCGGTCCTACGACTGACGCAGGTCCTGAATCTTCGCTCCCTCGGGAAGGGCGAAGGTCTCATCCGGTGGCTTTCCTCCCACACGGACCAGGGCCTGGTCCACGAGCAGTCCGTTCAGGTCACCGGTAAAGCTCGCGAGCACACCGTCAGAGGTCACGCACGCGGTGAAACTGGACGCTGGCGCACCGGTGAGACCCGACACTTTCAGGCAACTGGCCGGATGCCCCACGATCGTCGCGTCCAGCGGCTCCAGCACCGCCGACGGCTGCTCCCACGCCAGTCTTAGAAGGTCGCGGACCACCGGACCCGCGATCAGGCCACGCTTGGTCGCCTCGGCGTAACTGTCCGCCAGACCGGCCGCCGCGGGCGTCAGCGTGCGCACCTGGCACTTGACCGGATGCAACGTCGTCTCACACTGCGTCTGGCCCGTCGCGTCCTGCAGGATCAGCCCGCCCGGAAACGTCATCACCGTGCGCGAAGGCTCCGCGTGATGTGCCACCGTCGCCCGCACACCACCGGCCAGCTGGTAGTACGCCACGTAACTCACGCTGTTGCCGCGCTCCAGCTGACTGGCCATGTCATCGATGAGCCGCGCCCGTTCAGCCGACGACACGGCATCGTCGAAGAGGCCGCAGCCTGCCACCGCCAGCGTGAACGCGAACAGGACAGCCAGCCGGAGGGGACGGGGCATAACGGCTACCTTCTCACACGCCAGCCTGCAGAAGAGTCCGCAGGTGGCGCGGTGACGGGGAGCCATGGGACAGCATCGCGTCGTGCCACTGCCGCAACGGGACATTAGCGGGCTTTAGCCGCGCGATGTCGCGAACTTCGGAGTACCCCACAAAATAGGTGGATAGCTGCGTAGATGACAGCTGGGCGCGGCGCCATTTGCCCGCGGCCTCGCCCTCTTCCTGGAAGCCCTTACCCAGCATGAGTTCCATACCGTCCGCTTCGGACAGTTCCTCGCAGTGCACGAGCTGGTCGAGGATCGCGTTGATCGCCATCCGCAGCTGCATCTTGAGCTGCTGTGCGCGGACAGCCATGCCACCAAAGCCGTGCTGCACCATCATTTCCTCGGTGTAGACCGCCCAGCCTTCGACGAAGGGACCAGAGAACCCCAGCGCGCGTACGCGGCTGCTGCCCCGGTAGCGCCGAGAGTGCGCCAGCTGTAGGAAGTGCCCTGGCATCGCCTCGTGCACGGTCAGGTTGCGCACCATGTGGTTGTTGTACTCGCGGAAGAACGAGGTCACCCGCTCGGGCGTCCAGTCATTCGGCGTCGGGGAAATGCAGTAGTAGGTCGGAACGTGCGCTGGCTCAAAGACACCCGGCGGGTCGCAATAAGCCACGGCGATGCCCCGGTTGAACTCGGGCATCTCCTGAATGATGCACGGGTCATCGACAAGCGTCACCAGGTCGTGCTCGCGCACGAAGTTAGTCGTGTCTTCGAGACTCTCCTGAGCCAGGGCGACGATCGTGTCGTTGTCCGGGTGATCGTCGGCCAGCCGGTCGAGCAGCTCGCGGATGTTTCCGTTGGGCGCCAAGTCTTTGAGCTGTTCGGTGACCTCCTCGACACAAGACCACGCGCGCTTGAGCACCTCGGCGGCTGTCAGCTCGGTGTCGAGCGTGTACCAAAGCTTCGCGTCCCACAACCGGCGGCCCAAACGTGGATCACGCTCGCCCTCCCGCGAGGCGCACCAGGCGGAGAACTCCTCCAGCGCCTTGCTTGCCGCGTCAGCCACCGGCACGACCCGGCTCTTGAGGCCAGGCGACTCGGCGAGGAGCTTGGGCAGCTCATCACGGATCATCGAAGCGGTGCCGGTGAACTGCCCGGCCGCAGTCTCCAAGTGAATCTTCGGGCAGTCTCGCAAAACGCCCCGTGCGACAGCGAGCGCGTCGGGGATCTTCTCCAGTCGCGCGGCGATCGACTCCAGTCGATCCGGCACAGGCGCGAACGGCCTGGCCATGAGCGAGTGCAGCAGCGATCCCGGGTTGTGCAGCATCGGGTTCCATTCATACGAACGGGTTTCCGATAGCTCAAAGGTCGACCGCTCCACGAGCGACGTCAAAATCGCGTGATCGACCTGCTCGGCCAGCGGCAGCGAGTCACTGTCCAATTGCGACAGTGCGTCCGAGGCGTCACGCAGCATGTTCAGCTGCGCCAGGACGCCGTCTGGCGAGTAGTCCGGAAGCTCCGTGTCGAACCGGTGATCACCAGCGAATGCGGCGGTAGCAGGACTCTCTTTGAGCATCGCTTCGACGATGTTTTCGGCGAGCGGCACAAACTCTTGCGACATTCCGCAAGGTTATAGGTTCTCCGCCAGCCGGCGCAGTGCCGTTCTTAGCGCGGCTTCAGCATCTTCATCGCTTCGCGCCAGCAACGCGAGCAAGTCACCGCCGAGGGTGCCATCGCTTTCTGGTGCTGGTACTCCGTGACGCTGCGCCCGGTTGAGAAGTTTGCGAGCCAGAATCAAAGACGGCAACGACCACGTGATCGCCGACGGCTTCTCCTCTTGTTTGATCCGCTCCCAGTTTTCGACGACCTCATCCACGGTTTCGGCTTTGACGTCACCAAACACGTGCGGATTGCGCCGGATCATCTTCGCCACGAAGTCGCCCGCGAGGTCGTCAATGGACCATCGTTCGTCTTCGGGCAGTTCTTCAGCGAGCCTCGCGTGCAACAGCACCTGGAACAGCACATCGCCCATCTCGGCGCGCAGCTCGTCGTGATCCTCGCTCAGGATCGCGTCATGTGCTTCGTAGGCTTCTTCGAGCAAATACTTCGCCAGTGTCCGGTGCGTCTGCTCCCGCTTCCACGGATCTTCCGCCCGCAGCCGGTCGACCACGTGCACCGCGTCGAGTAAACGGGCGCCCGGCGGGTCCCACGAGCCGTACATGAGTTCCAGTTCAGCTAGCCCTGGTTCTCGCGCCAGCTTGAGCCCTAGTTCCCGCGCCATCGCCTCGTCGCCCTCGGGGCCGGACAACCACACCACGGTCTGATCCGTGCTCGTCAGCAATGCTTGCGCGGGCGCGTCCGTGATGGTCACGGTCACTTGATGTGACCGCAGAGCGTGCGTCAGTTCAGATTCCGCGCCGGCGAACACAGGCACCTGACGCACCAGGTCCCAAGCGGCCGCGGTAAGCAGCCCAGCCGGGACCCGGGGCGAGGTAACGAGCAGAACGATCCGCCGGATCACGGCTCGCTGGGAGTCTCGGTCGCTTGACGCTGCGCCTCGGTCACGACACTCGGCGCCAGTGGCAGCCCGACGAAGTTCACATCTGAGTAGCGCGGGTTAAGCGTTAGCTTGTCGGCGCTCAGAAGCGCGTTGTGGACCCGGACGCCGGCCTGCAACTGCGGAAGCACCTGCTCGTAGGGCGGGGTGTTCGGGCCGGACACCCGGCTGTAGAGCGCCTGCGTTTCAGCGTCGGTCGAGGTGCCGAGTTCTGGCGGGATCGCCGCGAAGCAGGCTTCCAGCTGCTGATTCATCCCGAACAGCGGATTGTTCTTGATCGCTGCGGGGACCTCGTCTGGCAACGGTGTCGCCTGGAAACTGAAGCCCTTTTGCTCGCTCAAGCGGCGGCACAGCTCAAGGCCCGTCCACACGTACACCGCGTCGCGGTTCTGGATTTTGGTGACCGGACGTCCCGTTTGCGCGGCGGCCGCTTCAACCGTCGTGTTGTAATCGTTGACCAAAGTGGTTACTTCAGCCTCGGATAATGAGGCGTCCCCCACGTAGGCCGCGATCTTCGGATCCGATCGGCACGAAGTCAAGAACACCAGGCCAAGGGCCAAGCCGGCGGCGGCTACCAGACGAATGCGCACGCGCTCACCTTCTCACGGCGATCGCTTAGGGGAATTTTCAGGGTTAACTTTCACGCCTCTTTCAGGGCAGAATGCAGCGCGTGACCACGCAAATGTTGCCCCGATCCGCTGGTGAGTGGGTGGGGATCGCACGATTCGGCCCCGCTGACGCCCTGCGCCCAGCGCTGACGACCATGATCTATCGCCTTTGGCTCGTGGCGTTCGTGCTGAAAATGCTCGGCTCAACGTGGGACATGTCGTGGCACTTCATGTGGCTGCGCGACACCGCCGCGCCACCGCACATCCTCAACACCATCGGCACCGTGATCGTCGTCGCACTCGTGATCTTCCAGGCGCGCTACAACGTCGGCGTTGACAAGTGGGCCAAGCGCCTCATGGTTTTCGGCACGGGGATGTTCCTCATCGCGATCCCGATTGACATCCTGAACCACGAGATCAACGGGCTCGACATCACGGCGTGGAGCGCCAGCCACGCACTCCTCTATATCGGCACCGCGTTCATGCTCCTGGGCTGCGCCCGCGGCTACTGGATCTCGACGCCTCCCGGCCGCACCCGCACTGTGGTCAGTGCTGTGTTGTGGGGCTTCTTCCTGGAGAACGTCCTTTTCCCTGCCCAGCACCAGGAATATGGCGTGAACTCGCTGGCCGCCTGGAAAGCCGGCGACCCCACGGCCGAGTTCGACCTTCTCGACTTCGCGGCAAAGCAGATCGGGCGCGAGATCGATGAGATCGCCGTTTCGAATTTCGCCCTACCGGTCGATTCCTGGGTCTACCCCGCTTGGCTCACCGGCGCGGCTTTGCTGACCCTCGTCGCGGCGCGTTACTTCGTCGGCGCCCGGTTCACCGCCACCGCTATCGCGGCCGGTTACCTCGGTTACCGCGTGATCGCGTGGGTCCTGCTGACCGGCACCGGCTTCCCGCCCTCGCGTCCGCCCTTCATGCTGCTCGCGGGTGCCGTGCTCATCGACCTCGTGTTCCTCGCCTTCGCCGCCGACCGACGCCCCGGAGCCGACGCCGCTAAAACCTTCCCCGCCCCGACCGGACGAGCCCGTCTCGTGCTCGCGGGCGTCTTCGGCGCAGCCGTGGCCACCGGCGCCCTCGCCGTGGCGGCCTGGGTCCAGGGCTTCTTCAACGGCCAACTGCTCGGCAACCCACCCATCGACTACACCGCGTTTGTCTGGGGTGGACTAATCCTCGCGATCGGCTGGCTGGCGATCACCTTGATCCCCACCTACCTCTCGCGCCCTTCCGCCCCCACCCCTAGCGCCTAACCCCGCGCTCCCGCACCACTGCTTTCCTACACCACTGCTTTCCCGCGCCCCGGCCTCTCCTTCCGCCGGGGCGCTTCCCTTCCCCCGTCGCTTCCACCCCCTCCCACCGGCTTCCCTCCCGCGGCCGCGTAGGCCAAGGCCCGCCTTCGGGTGGCCCCCTGCTCGTTCACCCCTTGCGTTCCGGCCATTGGGTTTTGCCGCAGTTTCTCCTCGTGCTTTCCCGGGCCTACATCGCCTCGACTTAGCGCTCGTCCTCAGGCGTTGCGCTTCGGCATGTCCGTCTTAGGATGCGGCTCCACCTCTCCATATAGGACGTTCTAGGTGAGGGAGGAAATCCTCCACAGTTGTGAGTTGGTGTGGAGGATTTCCTCCCTCAGCCAAATGCACTACATGTGGAAGCAAGAGCCGCACCGACCTTGAACACGCGGCCAGGAAGCGGGACCGCCGGGATGCGCGGACCTCGAGGGCCTCGCGGGAGGGACGGCCGGGACCACGACGGGCATCGGAAAAATGGGGTTTGAGCGTAAATCGGCATCGCTCGATGCATATCTGATCTCTGAGCACGATCCACAGCCCGAAAAGGGTGATCAACAGGCCATTTGATCACTCCAATTGGGATGTGGATCATCCATGAAGATCGACATCGCGATCGTAAACGAAGGCGGCGAAAGGAGGCAGGACAGCGCACGGAAGGGGTGGACGCGGTGGTGCGGTGGGGCTATGTTGCGGGGCCATTGAAGCCGAAGGCGAAGGCAGGCGCGAAGGCAGGCGCGAAGGCAGGCGCGGGCGAAGGCGAACGCGAAGGGAAAGCCGCGAAGCCGGAAGGCGGCGGGAGCCGGAAGGCGAGCAGAGGGACGCGCGGGGTGCTGGTCGTGCTCGGGGTGCTGCTCGCGGTGGATCCGCTGAGCGGCGTCGCCCCGGTCGGGATGGAAGTCATCGCGCGGACGATGGGCGTCGAGGGCACGGTGACGATCGAGCACTGCGGTGGCGCGCGTGAGGACGTTCAGTGTTTCGGCACGTTCAGGGGACGCGAGGAAGGCGTGACCATCGACAACGTCGAGATCTAACTCAGCGAAGCGAAGCAGCCCGGCGAGCACCGCGTTAGCGCCGGGATGGCGCCTTAGGACCAGTCGAGCTGCATTTTGACGTTGGCTTCCAGCTCAAGCAGGATGCGCTTGCGGTCAAGGCCACCGCCGAAGCCGACGAGTTTGCCGTCAGCGCCGACGATGCGGTGACACGGGACGATCACGGGAATCGGGTTGCGATTGCACGCTGTGCCCACCGCTTGCGCGCCACCGGGCTCGCCAACGGCAGCCGCCACGAAACCGTAGGAACGGGTTTCCCCGTAAGGGATCTGGAGCATCTGATCCCACACGGCACGCTCAAACGAACTGCCCTTAGTGACGGACAGCTTGACGTCAAACGAGGTCAGCGAACCAGCGAAGTAGGCACGCAGCTGGTCGGCCACGTCGTCGGTGCCCAGGGGTGCTCCCGGGCGCCCTCCAAAGTGGACGTTGCACAGACCGCTGTCGTCGAGGGCGTAAGCCAGGTCGCCAATAGGTGATTCAACATATGCCCACCGCATGAAACCAAGCCTAACCACGCCCTACGACAACAACCACGCCCCAGACCGCCACGTCCGAAATCCGCTAGACGGCGACCGGGGCGGGTGCGCCGAGCACGTCCTTGAGCAGCTGCGCGCACCAGTCGAGCAGCTGCTGGTCGCGCATTGGCTCGCCGCCGACACGGCGTGTCATCGGGACGGGAACGGACACTTGGGAGGTGGCCGTTTTGTAGACCGAGTCCGGGTGATAACGCTTGAGGCGCAACTGTTTCGAGTCTGCCAGCTCGATCGGGGAGAACCGGATGTGCTTGCCCTGCATCGAGATCTCAGTCAGCCCGTAGTGACGCACGAGCAGGCGCAGCTTCGCGACGGACACGAGGTTTGCCACCTGGGCGGGCGGCGCGCCATAACGGTCCGTGACTTCGGCGATGACTTCTTGCAACGCCTCTTCCGAGCGGGCTGAGGCGAGCTTGCGGTAGATCTCCAGGCGAAGGCGCTCGGACTCGATGTAGGACTCCGGAATGTGCGCGTCGATTGGCAGGTCAATCTTGACCTCTGCCGCCTCTTCTTGAGCGGTGCCGTCACCCTTGAACGCGGCCACGGCCTCGCCGACCATGCGCACATAGAGGTCGAACCCGACTCCCTCAATGTGACCGGACTGTTCGCCGCCGAGCAGGTTTCCCGCGCCGCGGATCTCGAGGTCCTTCATCGCGACATACATGCCGGCGCCGAGCTCGGTGTGCTGGGCGATCGTCGCGAGGCGCTCGTGGGCGTGTTCCGTGAGCGGTTTCTCTGGCGGGTAAAGGAAGTAGGCGTAAGCGCGCTCGCGCCCACGGCCCACGCGGCCCCGGATCTGGTGCAGCTGAGCCAAACCGAGGAGGTCAGCCCGCTCCAGGATCAGCGTGTTCGCGTTGGGAATGTCGATGCCCGACTCGATGATGGTCGTGGCCACGAGAACGTCGTATTCCTTCTCCCAGAAGCCAACCATCACCTTTTCCAGCGCGTCTTCGCCCATCTGGCCGTGCGCGATGCCGACCCGTGCTTCGGGAATGAGCTCGCGGATGCGGCGGGCCGCCTTGTCGATCGAATCCACGCGGTTGTGCAGATAGAAGACCTGACCGTCGCGCAAGAGTTCACGGTGGATGGCCGCCGCGACCTGCTTGTCGTCATAAGCACCGACGTAGGTCAGGACCGGATGACGCTCTTCCGGCGGCGTCGTGATCTGGGACATCTCACGAATGCCGGTGATAGACATTTCGAGGGTACGCGGAATCGGTGTCGCCGACATGGTCAGCACATCGACGTTGGCCCGCATCTCCTTGAGCTTTTCCTTGTGTTCCACACCAAAGCGCTGTTCCTCGTCGACGATGACGAGCCCGAGCCGGTTGAAGCGGGTTGACTGCTGCAGCAGCCGGTGCGTTCCAATCACGACATCGACCCGTCCGTCGGCAGCCATCGCGATCGTCTCGGTGGCTTCCTTCGGTGTCGCGAATCGCGACAGCTGCCGGATGACGATCGGGAACTGGGAGAACCGTTCCGAGAACGTGTTGAAGTGCTGCTGCGCCAAAAGCGTTGTCGGGACAAGGATCGCGACCTGCTTGCCGTCTTGCACCGCTTTGAAGGCCGCCCGGACCGCGATCTCGGTCTTGCCGTAGCCCACGTCGCCACAGATCAGCCGGTCCATCGGGACCGGTTTCTCCATGTCTTCCTTGACCTCGTCAATGGCGGTCAGCTGGTCGGGGGTTTCCTGATAGGGGAACGCGTCTTCCAGCTCCCGTTGCCAGGGCGTGTCCGGGCCGAAGGCGTGGCCGGGCGCAGCCTGGCGCGCCGCATAGAGCTGAATCAGCTGCGCCGCGATCTCGCGAACCGCCTTGCGCGCACGGGCTTTGGCCTTCTGCCACTCAGAGCCACCCATCTTATGCAGGGTTGGCTGCTCGCCACCGACGTAACGGCTGAGCTGGTCGAGCGAATCCGTGGGCACGAAGAGCCGGTCGCCCGGGTGTCCGCGCTTGGAAGCGGCGTATTCGATGACAAGATATTCGCGGTCCGCGCCGTTTACCTTGCGCTGCACCAACTCCACGTATTTGCCAATGCCGTGCTGCTCGTGCACCACGAAATCGCCAGCCCGCAACTCCAGGGGATCGATCGTGTTGCGCCGCCGTGCGGGCATCTTTCCCATTTCGCGGGTACCCGCGCCGCGCCCGCCCGAGATGTCAGTGCCCGTCAGAATGGCCAGTTTCGCTGGGGCCACGAGCATGCCATGGTCGAGTGGACCGGTCGTCACGAACACGCCCGCCGACGGTGCGACCGCTAGACTGTCCACAAGCGACGCTCCGATTCCCGCGTCGCGCAACACTTCTGAGGCACGCTGTGCCGGACCGTGCCCCTCGAAGACGAGCACCACACGCCAGCCCTCGTTGAGCCACCCCTGCACATCGCTGACCACTGAAGCGGTCTGACCGTGATAAACCGGCGCCTGCACCGCGTTGAGACTCAAAACCATTGCCGTGTCTGGAGAAACGTCAACGGACGGTTTGTCGAGCCAGGGCTCGGCGTCGTCGGCGGTCACCGTCTCGGCGAGGCCGAACGGAGAGGCCGTCCACCAGGGCAGGCCAATCTCGAGCGCGTGTTCTCTAACCCCCGCTAGGGATTTGAACGCGGCTGCCCCGAGATCGATGGGTGCCTTACCACCGGTTGCCGCGGCAGCCCACGAGGCTTCGAGGAATTCGTCGCTGGTGCGCAACAGATCGTGCGCGCGAGTGCGGATGCGCTCCGGATCGGACAGCAAGACAAGCGTGCCGGGCGCGAGACAATCGATGAGCAGTTCCATCGAATCCTTGCCGCGATGCAGGGCGGGCCCGAGGGACTCCATTCCTTCGACCGGAATGCCTTCGGCCAGTTTGGTGAGCATCTCCTCTAGCGCCGGGTGATCGGCGGCGAGTTCAGCGGCCCGCTCCCGGATATCGGGAGTCAGCAACAGCTCACGGCACGCTGGTGCCCACAGGGACTCGACTTTTTCGATCGTCCGCTGGTCGGCAACCGAGAAGGTGCGGATCTCCTCGATCTCGTCGCCCCAGAACTCCACTCGCGACGGATGCTCATCCGTCGGCGGGAAGACGTCAAGGATGCCGCCGCGCACGGCGAACTCGCCGCGCTTGGTCACCAGATCGACGCGGGCATAAGCGATGTCGATGAGCCGGCTCACGATGGCATTCAGTTCGACGGACTGTCCCGCGCGCAACTCGACCGGGTCTAGATCGCCCAGGCCCTTGAGTTGCGGCTGCAGCAGACTGCGCACCGGCGCCGTGATGACACGGATCGGTGCCTTGCCCGGGTGAGCCAGGCGCCGCAGCACAGCGAGCCGCCGGCCGACCGTGTCGGATCGGGGCGACAAACGCTCGTGTGGCAACGTTTCCCACGCGGGGAAGACGACAACCTCTTCCGGGTCGAGGAAGGCGGACAGGGCGACCGCGAGGTCTTCGGCCTCACGGCTCGTCGCGGTGACCGCGAGCACGGGCCGCTGTTGGGCGGCCGCGGCGACAAGGAAAGGCCGGGCCGCGGCGGGCGCGGTGACCTCCACCTCTGCCTCGGCGGCGGCCAGTTCGTGGACGCGCCGCAGCGCTGGATCGGCGGAGGCGGCTTCCAGCAGTCCGGTGAGCATCGTCACGTGCATCCTTTCGCCAGCGTTGTGAACACGCCGAAATGCCCCGTTCCGGGCGGGAGACGGGGTGATAGGGACAGCTTACTCGCGTCCACTGACGTTATCGTGCACCAATGCGCCGCACCCCCTTCGTGCTGCTGGTTGGCCTCACGCTTAGCGCCTGCTCACCATCAGTTCCCGTCATTCCACAGCCAGCTCCAGCCGAGCAAACTAAGGCTTCGCAGGACTACACGCCGTGGAAGGCGGGCTTGTCCAAGCCGGTCGCTGACCCGCTCTACCCACAGCACGGCAATCCAAGCATCGACGTCTTGCACTACGCTTTGGATTTGAGCTGGGAGCCGGGCACGAAACTGTTCACGGGAACGGCACGGCTGCGGTTGCGGGCCGCCGCTGACGTGCCCGAGATCAAGCTCGACCTGTCAACGGCCATGACGGTCGACGCGGTGACGCTCGATGGTGTGGCCACGACGGGCAGCGCGGCTGATGACAACATCACTGTCCCAGCGGCGCTGGCCAAAGACCGGTACGCGACGCTGGAGATCAAGTATCACGGCACCCCCAAGCCGGTGCCCATGCCAACTCATCGCAGCGACGCCGAGGACCTGGGGCTGACAGTCACGGCTGACGGTTCACTGTGGACGATGCAAGAGCCTTACGGCGCCTTCACGTGGTATCCCGTGAACGACCACCCGTCGGACAAAGCGCTCTACGACATCAACGTGACTGTGCCCGAGGGTTGGTCCGGGGTCGCCAGTGGCACGCCAGCGGGACAGACCGGAAACACGTTCCGCTACACGAGTTCCGATCCCGTGGCGAGTTACCTGACCACGCTGGCGGTCGGGCAGTACACCAAGGAAACCGCGAAGGGTCCCCGCGACCTGCCCGTGACGTATTGGTACGTCAAGGGTCGCGACGACGCCATGATGAAGATGATCCGCAAGACGCCGGAATACCTTGCGTGGCTGGAAGAGCGCTTCGGGCCGTACCCGTTCCCGAGTGCCGGCGTGGTCATCGTGCCGTCGGAGTCGGGCATGGAAACCCAGCAGATGATCACACTGGGCACGATCAAGGCTGCCCGCAGCGCGGACAACGACGAACTGTGGGAAGACGTGATGATCCACGAGCTGGCCCACCATTGGTTCGGTGACACGGTCGGCCCGAGCACCTGGATCGACGTTTGGCTGAACGAGGGCTGGGCCATGTGGGTGGAGTTCCACTGGTCGAACAAGCGGGATGGCTTGTCCGACAAGGAGTGGGAGACGTGGATTCGCAGCCGTGACGCGCAGCTGCGGGCCAAGTCGGGCCCGCCCGGAAAGCCGCGCGCGGACAGTTTCGCCGAGTCCAATGTGTACTACTGCCCGGCGCTCATGCTGCACCAGATCCGCAAACAGATTGGTGATCAAGCGTTCTTCGAACTGGGCAAGGCGTGGGCGGCGTTCGGTAAGAACACCACACAGGACCGCGCCTCGTTCATCGATTTCGTCAACAAGCAGACCGGCAGGGACTTCACGTCTCTGATCAATACCTGGCTAGACAGCCCCACGACGCCTAAATAACGTTGAGCGCATGCGCCGCACCCCTGCGTTAGTCCTTTGCGCTGTCCTCGCCGCTTGCACCCCAACGCCAGCGCCGTTGCCGCAGCCTGCCCCGGAGACCAGCTACAACGGCGACTACGCCGTCTATGAAGCTGGGCGGTCGGAACCCATCGCCGACCCGGTCTATCCACAGCACGGCAACGCAGGCGTGGACGTGCTCCACTATGGACTCGACTTGGCGTGGTCGCCGTCGGAGAAGAAACTGACCGGCACGGCGACGATTCATCTACGCGCGGCGAAGGACCTTAGTGAGCTGACCCTGGATTTTTCCGGCGCGCTCAAGGCTGATTCAGTGACTCTTGATGGCGTCGCCAAGACGGGCAGCCCGGCTGACGACAACCTCACGGTGCCCGCACAGCTGAAGAAGGATCAGCGCGCGAGGCTGGTCATCAAATATCACGGCACGCCCGCTGTGGTCACCGCACCCACGCGCCGGCAGGACTTTTCCACGCTCGGGTTGCGCGTGACCAGAGAAGGTTCACTGTGGACGATGCAAGAGCCTTTCGGTGCCTTCACCTGGTACCCAGTGAATGATCATCCCTCGGATAAAGCGCTCTATGACATCGCGATCACGGTTCCCGAGGGCTGGGCGGGCATCGCGGGCGGAACGCCAGCGGGGCGGGACGGACAGACGTTCCGTTACAAGTCCGCCGACCCGATGGCGAGCTACCTGACGACGCTTGCCGCTGGGCCTTATCGCCAGAAGACGGCGACCGGCCCGCACGGCTTGCCTTTGACGTACTGGTACGTTCCCGGCCGCGATGACGCCATGCTCTCCACCGTCGAGCACTCGCCGCGTTACCTGACCTGGATCGAGTCGAAGTTCGGCCCCTACCCGTTCCCGACCGCGGGAGTGCTGATCGTCCCGGCGACGTCAGCGATGGAGACACAGCAGCTGGTCACGATGGGTCTGGCAAACCGGCTGGAAGCAGCCGATCATGTCTATCGCGAAGGCGTGCTGGTGCACGAGTTCATCCACCACTGGTTTGGCGACACGGTGACCACGAACAGCTGGGACAGCTTGTGGCTCAACGAAGGCTGGACGATGTTCGGGCAGATCATGTTCGAAAACGAGCGCGACGGCGTCTCGTGGGAGCAGTGGGAAGCCCGCATCCGCGCCACGGATGCCAAGCTGCGGCAAGACTTTGGCCCGCCGGGCAAGCCGAACGCGGCTGACTTTGGGCGGTCTAACATGTACATCTGCCCCGCCCTGATGCTCAACGAGATCCGCAAACAGCTGGGCGACAAGGCTTTCTTCGACATGGCTAAAGCCTGGGTCACGGCCAACAAGAACACCGTGCAGGACCGCGCCTCGTTCACCGCCTTCGTCACCAAGCACACCGGCCGCGACTTCAAGCCCTTGATCGACACCTGGCTCGATTCCCCGGTCACACCACCGGCTACTTAGCTCTTGGCAGAAACGCTTGGGCATCGGCCAATAGTGCGCCAAGCTGGGCGGCATGAAGATCCTGATTCTCGGCGGCACCGTGTTCCTGGGCCGGGCCGCCGCCCGCGCGGCGGTCGAAGCGGGGCACGAGGTCACTTGTGCCGCCCGCGGTGTGTCCGGATCGGTGCCCGACGGCGTGACGTTCGTCGAGATCGACCGCAGTTCACCGGACGGGCTTTCCGCCCTGGAGGGCACGTTTGACGCGGCTATCGATGTCGCTCGCTGGCCTTCGCACGTGCGCAACTCGCTTGCCGCGCTTGAGGGTCGCGTGGGGCACTGGACGTTCGTGTCGAGCTGCAGCGCTTACTCCGACGACAGCGTCCCGCTCGCGCTGGCCCACCAACTCCCGCTGCATGACCCGCTGCCAGAAGACGGCGAAGAGGTGATGGAGAACTACGGTCCGGCGAAGGTCGCATGCGAGCAACTGTTCGCGGCGACCGGTGTGCCAACGTTTGTTTGCCGCGCTGGCCTCATCGTTGGGCCGGAAGACATCGGCAACCGGTTCAGCTACTGGGTGTCGCGTTTGGACCGTGGCGGCGAGATCCTCGCCCCGGGCACCCCGGAGGACTACGTGCAGTGGATCGACGTACGCGACCTGGGCGCGTGGCTCGTGAAGGCCGCCGAGACCGGGCTGACGGGCGCGTTCGACGGCATCGGCGCTCCAGTGACACGGTCAGAGTTCTTTGATGGCATCGCCTCTGGACTGTCCGTCGCGCCGTCGCTCACGTGGGTTCCGCAGGAATTCCTGGCCGAGCAGAACGTTAGCCCCTGGGCCGGTGAGCGATCCTTGCCGATGTGGCTGCCGCTGCCTGAGTACGCGGGGTTCATGTCGCACGACGTCTCGCCCTCCCTGGCTGCCGGTCTCATCCAGCGCCCGCTGGCTGAAACCGCTCGCGACACTCTCGCCGCCACAGGCGAAGGGACCGCCATCAGAGCCGGGCTAACCGCCGAAGAGGAAGCCGAAGTCCTAGCCGCTTGGCACAAGTCAAGCTAGCCAAGGCGTTCGATGGTGATGGGCAGGAAGCCCTGACGGTGCATCTGGGATTTGACCAGGTGCACCACCGCCGGCGTCGCCGGGCCGTAAAGGTCGACCGCCCACGCGAGGCCAGGACCGACGTCGCGAAGCTTCCACTGAACGTCCACTATCGACAATGACGGCGCATCTCGCCGGCCTGCGAAGAGCAGGCGCAGAATGCTCTCATCGCCAAAGGAAAGCGGCTGCGCACCCAGTGGAATCCGGTCAGTGAACAGGGAGCACAGCACGGATTCGGCTGGCAGGTCAGCGGCTTGCTCTGCCTCGGCACGCGTGACGGGCCGCACTGATTCCCGCAGCGCCGCATCTGCCCGGATCTCACGGCTTAGCGACGCACCGCTAGCCCAGGCTGACGGTGAGAAGCAAACACTGTCAATGCCGATGGCAGCCCCGGTTGGCTCCAAGACGAATTCCTCGACGAGCACGGTGTTCGGGCCGACGAGGTAATAATCCAGCACGAACGCAAAGTAGCATTTCGGCATGACGAGCCCTACGCAACGCCAGTTGACCGATGACGAGGTCAAAGCTTATGCACGGCAGGCGTTTCCTGAGGTCTCGGTAGTCGGATGCAAGCCGCTCAATGGTGGGACGTTCGCGGCGGTCTGGCGGGTCGGGTTGAGCGACGGCCGCGACACGGTGCTGAAGGCCGGGCCGTCGCCGCAGACGCCGTTGCTCACCTACGAAGCCGACATGATCGAGTCGGAGGCGGCGTATTACCGGCTCGTGCGGTCGCACCTCCCGGACGCGCCCGTGCCCACGGTTCTCTACGGCGACAAGGACTTTCTGTTCGTCACGTACCTGCCGGGCACCCCACTGTCCGATCAGGACGATGATCCGCGTGTGCGGGAGCAGACCGGAGCCGTGCTCTCCAGGATCCACAACATCAAAGGACCCCTCTTCGGGTACCCCACGAGCACGCGCCCACAAGCCGAGACGTGGTCCAAGGCGTTCCAGGGCATGGTCGATGCGCTACTCGGCGATGCTGTGCGGTGGAAAGTGCCGCTGCCCCAAAGCGCCGGCGTGATCCGGGCGGTGGTCAATCAAAGCCGTGCCGTGCTCGACGAGGTGACCGAGCCGCGTCTCGTGCACTTCGACCTGTGGGACGGCAACGTCTTGTGCCAGAACGGCAAACTGACCGGACTCGTGGACGGTGAAAGATACTTCTTCGGCGACCCGTTGTTTGACTTTGTGTCCACAGCGCTGTTTCAGAAGATCGAAGACCAGCCTGAGCACCCGTTCCTGCGCGGCTATGGCCCGGTGGCGCTCCACAAGCGACGGCTAGCCCTCTACCGCATGTATCTCTACTTGCTCATGCACGTCGAGGTGCCCAGCCGGGGCATCACTGAGGAACAGCGGATCCGTTATGTGGCACAGCTTCTGGACGCCGAGATTTCCTGGCTCGCCAGCGGATGAACGCACCGATCCACGAGACCAGCACGAGCCCGGCGACTAGCGCACGCAGAAGGTTGGTGTATTGCTCCGGGTAGATGACACCCTCGATGTAGGTGTCGATGAAACCGGTGGGCTCTAGACCCTGCTGTCCGGCCTTGTCCCGGGCCCAGTTTTCCACGTAGGTAAGCGGGCAGTCGAACCCGACCAGGACCGTGGAGAAGCCCCAGCCCGCTAGCGCGATGTGGGGCCAGATGAGCCAGGGCCGCCACCACGCCAGGAAGCCGCCCAGGGTGACGTAGACCAGGAACGCGAAGTGGAACACCATCGTCACGTCGCCCAGCAGCCGGTACCACATAAATACGACACTATGCCCCTGACCTCCGCTGAGGCCAGGGGCAAGATGCTTAAGCGACCACGGCGAAACTACTCAACCTGTGTTCCTCATGCCGGCCGCGATGCCGTTGACGGTGGTCAGCAGCGCGCGTTCCAGGGTCGGGTCGCCACTGTTGGTGCGCCGTGAGCCGGGGGCCGTCGAGATCGACCGGCCAGCGTGCCCGTGATCGCGGTATTGCCGCAGCAGCGCCACCTGAAGGTGATGCAACGGCTCCAGGTAGGTGTCACGAACCGTCAGCGTGCGCTTGAGCACCGGCTGGCCTTCCAGCAGACCGGATTCTCCGGTCACCGCCAGGACTTCGGCCACGGTCAATTCGTACTCCCGCTCAATGGTCTCGAAGATCGACCGCAACGGCGCTGGCACCAGCGCTTGGACATAGCCCCGCGCGATGGTCAGGTCGGTCTTGGTCAGCATCATCTCCACATTGGACAAGAACGTCCGGAAGAAGTGCCAGTTCTCGTGCATCTCGCGCAGCAGATCGGCTTGCCCGGCTTCCCGCAGGGCTCGCAGCCCGGTGCCGACGCCGAACCAGCCCGGCACGATCTGGCGCGACTGGGTCCAGCCGAACACCCATGGGATCGCGCGCAGGCCGCCGAGACCGGCGCCCGAGTCGGGGCGCTTGGCCGGACGGGAGCCGATGTTAAGCGCGCCAAGGAGTTCGGTGGGCGTGGCGGCCCAGAAATACTCCGGGAGGTGCGGGTCGTCGACGAGTTCGCGATAGGCCTTGAACGCGGCATCCGACATGCGGGTCATGCCAGCGTCCCAGTTGGCCAGCATTTCCGCGGGCTGACGGGGCGTGGTGTGCAGGAGCGTGGCCTGAAGCACCGCGGCGACGGTCAGCTCAAGGTTCTCGCGAGCCAGGGCCGGCAGCGTGTACTTGTCGGAGATGACCTCGCCTTGCTCGGTGACCTTGATAGCGCCGTCGAGCGTGCCGTAGGGCTGGGCGAGGATCGCCTCGTGCGTCGGGCCACCGCCACGGCCAACCGTGCCGCCCCGGCCGTGGAAAAGCCGCAGCCGCACACCGTGTTTGGCGGCGGTGTCGCGCAAGGACCGCTGTGCCTTGTGGATCGCCCACTGGCTCGTCGTGATCCCGGCTTCCTTGTTGGAGTCGGAGTAGCCGAGCATGACTTCTTGCACGTCACCGCGCGCGGCGACGATCGCGCGATAGGCCGGGATCCGGAGGAGCTGATCGAGCAAAGCCCCGCCAGCGTCCAGTTCAGCGACCGTCTCCAGCAACGGAACGAAACCGATGGCGGCCCGTCCCGCGTGCGCGTCGACGAGGCCCGCTTCGCGCCCCAGCACGACCGCGGCAAGCACATCGTCGATGCCGCGGGTCATCGAGATGATGTAGGACTCGATGACATCGGCGCCAAACTGCGCATGGGCATCGCGGATCGTTTTGAAGACATCAAACGTTTTGCGGGCCGCGTCGGTGAGCGGAGTGTCCACACTGGACAGTGGTCGGCGGCCCGTCAGCTCCTCGGTGAGCAGCGCCGTGCGCTCCTCACGGGACAGTGAGTCATAGTTGGGCACTTCGCCGACGCGAGCGTAAAGCTGAGACAGCACAACGTGATGTGCGTCCGCGTGCTCACGAACGTCCAAAGTGGCCAGATGCAAACCGAACGCGCTCACGACCCGGATCACCGAGGCGAGCAGACCGGTCGCCGTTAGCTGTCCCGCGTTACGGGCCAGTGACGCGCGCACGAGTTCGAGGTCGGTGATCAGCTCAGCCGAGCCCAGATAGTCGCGACCCGGTTCGTGTGCCGTGCCGTTGGCCAGCCGCGAGCGGGTGTTCGCCAGCTTGGCTTTCATGCAGCGCGCCTTGAGACGGTACGGCTCCTCGGCGTTGACGCGGCGGAAACGGGACGCCACCTCGGGCAGCGCGTCCAGATCCTTAGCCAGGCTCGCGGACAGATCAAGCGACACGCCACGCAGCCGGCGCGACACGGAGACCTCGTTGATGAGTTCGTCGAGCGCGTTCTCCACCGCACGGATGCCGTGCTCATGTTGCAGGATAAGGACTTCACGCGTCACGGCCGGCGTGACGAACGGATTGCCGTCGCGATCTCCACCGATCCACGTGCCAAAGGTCAGCGGCCGCGAAATGGGCGCGGTTTCCACGCCGAGCCGCTTGAGCGTCTCAGCCAGATCAGCCAGTACGCGGGGAGCCGCGTCGTCGTACAAGTCGCGCAGGTAATAGACCGCGTTACGGGCCTCATCCGTCGGGTCAGGACGATCGAGGCGCAACTCGTCGGTCTGCCACAAGAGATCGAGGAGTTCGGCCAGACGGCCGTCGGCTTTGGTCGTGTCACCAAAGAGGGCGGCTTCGGCGTACTCATTGTCGAGGTGATCGGCGATGGTCCGCAGCTTGGTCAGGATCGAGCGGCGCGCGGCCTCGGTGGGGTGGGCGGTGAAGACCGGCCGGATGGCGAGCCGTCGCGCGGCAGCGGCGAGTTCTTTCGCCGGAACCTCCCGGGCCGCGATGCGCTGAGCGGCGCCGTCGAGCCAGCCGCCCTGTTGCGCGCGGCGGCGGCGCAACTCCCGGGCGCGGTGCACCTGCTCGGTGATGTTGGCCAGGTGGAAGTAGGTCGAGAAGGCGCGGGCGAGCAGTGTCGCGGTGCTGACGTCGACGCCACCGAGCTTGGCGGCGGCTCCATCGGCGTCGGACCGGACGAGGGCTCTGACTTCCTCGACCAGGTCGAGAAGGGCCCGGCCCTCCTGGCGAGCGAGGGTCTGGCCGAGCAGGGTGCCTAGGCGCCGGATGTCGGCCCGGAGGGCGGCATCCTCACCTGCGGTGGCGTCATCGTCGAAACTCACGTGCGTTCCTTCCAGACGTGGTGCAGAAGGACGCCGATGTCCGCCGATGATGCTATCTCTAGTTACCCAGAGGTGTGCTCGACCTCCCCGGCCTGGCCTGCCAAACTAGTCACCCATGGGAGAGCGTAGTGAGCTAGTGATCAGCGAGGAGTCGTTACGCGGCGCCCCGTCGTGGACACCGTCGGCAACGGAGCTCTCTGATCTGGAGCTATTGCTCGCCGGCGCGTATGCGCCACTGACCGGTTTCATGGGACCAGCCGATCTTGAATCCGTTGCGCGGACAGGGAAACTTCCCAGTGGCGCGGCTTGGCCGGTGCCCATCACACTGGAAATTCCATCAGGAATGATCGATGGGATTGAGGCCGGGCAACCCACACCTTTGGTGGTGACCGACCCCGAGGGTGCCCCGGTGGCGATCGTCCTTATCGAGGAAACGTGGGAGACCCGGCCAGGCTGGCACGGTGTCGCCGGGCCGGTTCACCGTCATGGTGACGGAGGTCACGCCCCGTTCTCCCGGCTTCGCGCCGACACGGAAACCGTCCGGTCCTACCTGACCGAGCCACGTGTGCTCGGTATCTTCGCCGACCGTCCGCTGCACCGGCCGCAGCTGGCTCAGCTCGTGCACGCGTCGCGCCAGCTCGCCGCGCAGGTATTGATCCTGATCCCCGTCTCAGGACCGAGCCCCGATGGGCTCACGCCAGAGGCTCTCGTGCGCAGTGTGCTGGCCGCACGCGACCGGATGCCCTCGCCCGTGATCATCGCCGTTCCGCTGGCCGAACGTGGCTCGGAGCTGATCGACGCGCTGCTTCGCGCGCGCGTCGCCGCCGCTTACGGCGTGACCCACCTGCTGTCCACGTCGGGCACCGTCACCGGAGCTGGCGTCAAACTGATCGTCCCGCGCGAGCTTTCGTATGACGCCCGCGACGGACAGTGGCGCGACCGCGACGAGGTGCCGGAACGCTTCGAGCGCCGTCCGCTGAAGACCCGCGAGATCGCCGACCTGCTCGACGATGGTCTCGCGCTTCCCGAGTGGCACACGCCGCCCGCGGTCGCCAAGGAACTCGGCCGGGCCCGCCCGCCGCGCCGCCACCGCGGTCTCGTGCTCTTCTTCACCGGGCTTTCGGGTTCCGGCAAGTCGACCATCGCGCGTGGCGTTTCCGACGCCCTGCTCGAAACCGGGGAGCGGTCGCTCACATTGCTCGATGGCGATGTGGTCCGGCGCGAGCTGAGCGCCGGGCTCGGATTCTCCAAAGAGGACAGAGACCGCAACATCCGCCGCATTGGCTGGGTCGCCGCGGAGGCCGCCCGCCACGGCGGCATGGCGATCTGCTGTCCCATCGCGCCCTACGCCGCTGCCCGTGCCGCCGCGCGCGAGATGGCGCACGCTGCCGGAGCCGACTTCGTGCTCGTGCACGTCGCGACGCCCATTGAGGTCTGCGAACAGCGCGACCGCAAAGGCCTTTACGCCCGCGCCCGGGCAGGCACGCTGACGGGAATGACCGGAGTGGACGATCCCTACGAGGAGCCGCAGGACGCGCAGCTCACGATCGACGCCTCAGTGGGAACGGTCAGCGAGGCGGTCAGCGAAGTGCTGACCTACCTCGCCGATCAGGGCTGGATCAACCCTCGCGGATAGGTGCGGCCCAGCTCAACGTCGAAGGCCCGGTGGTCGCTCAGTTTCTGGAACGCCCGCTGGCCACCGCTCGTGTGCTGAATGCGGGAGTCGCGTCCGTCCGCATTAGGCGTTTCGAAGTAGACGAACGCTTTGACTCGCGGGAACAGGTCAAGCTGCAACCGGGCTGAATCGAAGAACTTTTCGTGATGGCCCGGGTTCTTGCGCGAGTACCAGACGCCCCACTCGCCAACCATCAAAGGCTTGTCGGGGAACGTTTTCGCGGCCCAGTTGTAGAAACCGGGCCAGCCTTTGCGGCTACCGGAGCGCCGGTTCATCATCTCGGCGAAGTCACCAAAGCCGTAGCCAGGGTCGCTGTAGGAGTAGATGTCCCACGCCACCCAGTCGACGACATCGGCTCCTGGGTAAAGGTCTTCGAACCACGGCTTGGTGTTCCACGGGATGTAGGCCATGTAGGACATCACCGTGACCGCGTTGGTCATACCCTTGCCGCGCAAGTACTTGACGACGTAACGGAACGCGGCGGCGTAGTCCTTGGCCGTCATCCCGCTGCCTTCTTGGTCCCGGACGTCATTTTCCGGCTCGTGGTGAATCGTGAAGAAGAACTGTTCCGGATGCACCTTCTTGATGTGCGCGGCCAGCCGGTCCAGGTAGGCATCGGTGCGCTGATCGGAGCGGGCGATCTCGGCCCACGTCACGCCGAGCGGTTTCCAGTTCAGGAACAGGATCCGCGGGAAGTCCGGGTCACGCGTCAGCTCAACTTCGGCCTGCGTCGGGAACAGCTCGTGTCCCCGATGATAGGCGTGATAGATCAGCTGCGGGCGTTCCGCCAGGCGATCGAAGTTCTTAAGCGCCTCGATGCGATCTTGCGAGGTGTGCGCGCCAGGGGCTACACCCCAAAGAGCACCACATGTTGGTACGAGTCGATCGCGCACCGTGCACTTCTGCGGCTGGCTGGGGCTGGCACTCGGGCTTTCTGTCGCGCTTGGACTGGCGCTCGGGCTTTCGGTCGGACTCGGGCTTTCGGTCGGACTCGGGCTTTCGGTCGGACTCGGGCTCTCGGACGGGCTCTCCGTCGGACTCGGGCTCTCAGACGGGCTCTCCGTCGGACTCGGGCTCTCAGACGGGCTCTCCGTCGGACTCGGGCTTTCGCTCGGGCTTTCCGTCGGGGTTGGACTGTCGGTTGGCGATGGTGAAACGCTCGCGCTCTCCGTGACGCTCGGCGAAGCGGTCGGCCAGGGGTCGGTCACCGGCTCGGAGGTGCGCGGCGTGGGAGTGAACGACGGCGGGTTCCATGGACCCGAGGACGCCGACTCCGACGGGTTGTCCACCCACCAGTCGAACGTGATCGTCGGGGCGCCAGTGAGCGTTTCCAAGGCTTCCCGTGCCACGAACTTGGCGTACTCAAGACTCGTCGGGCTGGTGATCGCGAACGCGAACGTGCCGGACTTCTTGACCACGCTCGTGATGTCAAAGGCGACAGCGGGGGCATCGGGTCTCGGTTCGACCATGGCGACGACGTCGCCGAGCCTGGGTGCCGTGTCCGCGGCGAGTTCCTTTTCATCCCAGCCCGCATCGGGAACGTGGGTCAGTTCGAGCAACTCCGGCAGCTGACCGGAGTGCCGCCCGAGCCACAGCCAGGTCCGTTTCGGCAGCTGACCGTTGTCGGGCAGGGTGACGTCGAACTTGACGTAGCTGATGGCCGCGCCGCCATCGATGCCACCTGCAGCTAGATAGTCCTGGGTTCCACTCGTCTCTTCGGGAGCCGCGGTCAGGGCATAGGCGTCCCCGGCCGTTGTTACTCGCTGGGGCAAGGCCGCGACCTTGCCACCGATGATGCCGATCAGAATCGCTGCGGCAAGCGCCACTAAGGCTGCAGCGAAGCTGGTCAAGGCGCGAGCTTTCGCTACCCTGCGCATACCACCCATGCGGTTATGCCTTCCAGCCGGGGGGCTGACGTCCCGTTTACGCCAGTTACCGGCATATTACCCTTTTTGATCCCTTTCGCAGCTTGTCCTCACAAAACCTTTCTAGCTGCGGAAACAGCGAAACGGGTGTTATGGGGTAGAACGGCGAGTTACGTCCGTATAGCAGGCAGCGTTGACTCAGCGTGGACGCGTCATACGAGCTCAGCGATTACCTGACCATGGCACGCCGGCACTGGTGGATTGTCCTGCTGGCACTCACAGCGGGACTTGCTGCGGGCTACGCCTACAACGACCAGTTACCGCGCGAATATGTGTCGGCCGCTCAAGTTCTCGTGCGGCCAGCGGGCCAGGACGCCAATGTCGCCGGTGGACGGACGCGCGACGAGATCAACCTCGACACCGAAGCTCAGCTGGTGCGCTCGACAGCCGTGGTCAGCCAGGCCGCCGCCCGGCTCGGCCGTGACGACATCGAGGCGCTTACGGCACGAGTTGCGGTGGAGGTGCCGCCCAACACTTCGGTGCTTCAGATCAAGTTCAACGCGACGACAGCGGCCGAAGCCCAGGCGGGCGCTCGCGCTTTCGCCGAGTCGTATTTGCACAATCGCGAAGAGAACGCCAAAGCGACACTGACGGGCCAGATCGAGTCACTGAAGGGCAAGCTCGCGGAGCTCACTAGCGAGTTGACGAAGATCAATACCCAGCTCGCGACCGCTCGCAGTGGCTCGTCGGCATACGCCACTTTGGACAGCCAGCGGGACATGACGGTCGGGCAGATCAATCAGCTCACCGGGAAGATCAATGGCTTGACGACGGAGACTGTCAGCGGTGGTGTGATCATCCGGGACGCTCGCCTGCCCGGAAAGCCGGTCAAGCCCAACACTCCCGTCAACGTCGCCGCGGGAGCCGTCCTCGGGCTGCTCGTGGGCTTCGCGACGGCCGGTCTTCGGGAACGGTTCGACCGTCGCGTGCGCGGCCGCACCGACGTGACGAACCGTTGCGGCATCCCGGTGCTGGGCCAGATCACGGACAAGGCGGTCCCGCAAGACGATGTGTTCGCGCCGTTCTCAGGTGGCGGAAGAGCGTTCAACCGTCTGCGCAACGAGGTCGTCGCCGCGATGCAGCCCGGCGAGCAGGTCGTTGTGGTCACCGGCGCGAGCCGGGGCGCGGCGGCCACCAGCGTCGCGGCAAACCTCGCGGCCGCCCTGGCCCGCACCGGCACCAACGTGGTGCTCATTGGCGCCCACGCCCCGGACTCGCTCATCGACCCGGCCCCACTCGCCCGGCTCATGGGCGTCTCCCCCGCGCCGGGACTGTCCGATGTGCTCGCGGGACGGGCCAACCTCAGTGAGGTCACGCAGCGGGCGGCCCGCAATCCCACATTGCGCGTGATCACCGCCGGCGCCACTGGCAGCGCGGCCGGGCTGCTGCAGTCTCAGGCACTGCGCGAGATGGTGGATACGTTGCGTGGCAACGCTGAATATCTCGTCATTGAGGCACCGTCCACGTCGACCGGTGCCGATGCCCAGTCGCTGGCCAGCCTCGCCGACGCGGCTATCCTCGCGGTCGAGGTCCGGCGGACCCGCCGCCCCGAGGTCAGTGACGCGGCCGAACAGTTGCGCCGAGTCGGCACGCCACTGCTCGGAGCGGTGATCATGCCCCGGATCGCGCCGCGCAAACAGCCGGCTCTCGAAGCGGCCGAGCCAACCGTGGTCATGCCTCCGCCCGGCCCAGAACTCAACGGTCATGACGACCTGCCGCAGGACCAGACGGAGATGCTGTCCACTCTGGACCCAGAAACGCTCGCGGCCCTGGATCAAGCCACCGGCCGATGATCGCGCTGCTCGGCTTCTATCCCCTGTGGTGGCTGCTCGGCCTAGGGGTGCTGATCTTCCCCATCGCGGCGGTGCTGATGGCGATTTCGCTTTACCGTCAGCACCGCCGATGGCGCGTCACGGGCGAAGACCCGGTCCGCATGCCGCCAGGGTTTGTGCTCTGGCTTCTTTTTTGCCTCGTCGTGGTGGCCGGGATCGCGGCGCTCAACGCGGAGCCAGACGGCGCCGTCGCGGGTGGCTTCAGCGACCGCATCATCGGCGTGACCTACCGGCTCGTGCAGTACGCCTCGCTCACAGTGCTTCTGATCTATGCGGGCAGCCAGCCGTTGCGCCGGCTCAGCCAGCGCCGCCTCGTCCTGCTGCTCGCGTGGCTGTTCGTCGTGACCGTCGTGGGTGGACTGCTCGGCACCTTCGCCGGTCACCTGGAGATGACGTCCCCGGTGGAAATGCTGTTGCCCAAGAGCTGGACCGGAAAGGGATTCATCAAATCCCTCGTCCACCCGTACGCCGCACAGCTGCACGAAATCGTCGGCGACCCGTTGCCACGCCCGGCCGCGCCCTGGGGCTACACCAACACCTGGGGCAACAACTACTGCCTGCTCATGGGCTGGTTCGTCGTCGCCCTGTGGAAATACACGAACAGACCACTCATCCGCGCGGGCGGAGCAGCCGTGCTCGTGCTGTCGCTCATCCCGGTCGTGCACTCGCTCAACCGTGGTTTGTGGATTGGCATAGGCGCGGCTGCTCTGTTCCTCGGCGTGCGCCAGGCACTGGCCGGCAAGGCCCGCCCGTTGATCGTGGCGGTGGCCGCGAGCGGCGTCCTCGCCTTCGGCACGGCCGCCTCCCCGCTTGGCGACGTGATCGAGAAGCGCCTGGACAACGGAAAGTCCAATGGCGTGCGCATGTTCCTGACCGAGCGGGCATTAGCCGGGATGCAAGAGTCCCCTGTGCTCGGCTTCGGCACGACACGCAACACCATGGGCGGACGGCAGTCGATCACGGTCGGGGAGAGTGAGGGCTGCGAACGCTGCGGCAACTTCACCATCGGCGGCAACGGTCAGCTCTGGCAACTGCTCTTCGCCCACGGGCTCGCGGGCACGCTGGCCTACTTCGGTTTCTTCGGTTACGGGCTGTGGCGCTTCCGCCGTGACCGCTCCGCGATCGGACTGGCCGCCTCATGCGCGATAGCTGGCTCTTTCGTGGCCGCCCTCTGGTACAACTCGCTGGTCACGCCCCTGGCCTTCACGTTTGCAGCCTATGTGCTGCTTTGGCGCAACAACATGACCGATGTCGCCGTTGAACCCACGGTCAGCACAAAAACTTCTTCAGCGGAGGCAGGGCACGCATGAGCGAGCAACAAAGTAACGCGGTGCCAGCGTGAGCCTCAAGACCGCTCCCGCACAGCTGACCGCGGGTGACGCGGAGCTGCGCGGGCAATATTTGCGGGAGGTGCTGGCCCTGCTCTATCCCACGAGTCCGGCCGGCACGACCGGGCAGGCCTCGACCGAATATCTCGTCATCCCGGACGCGCGCCGTCCGAAGCTTCTCGTTCCGATGGGCTCACGCCGGGTCGCCATCGCCGCCGTGCGCCGCTTCACTGAACCGCAGAGCCGCATGGCCCGGCTCAAGCGCGACGCCGTGGTGCTGGCCTTGCGCTCGGGCACGTGGCCTGCTTTGTTGCGGGACCGGGTCCGGTGCTCGAGCGCGGACAGCATCGACACCTATTTGAAGTCCGCCATCGGCCAGGACCTGCGCGTCAGCGTCCACATTGGACCTGCCCGCGCCAACCGCAAGCCCGTATTACAGCTCCTCAACGCCACCGGCGACACACTCGGCTTCGCCAAACTGGGCACGGGTCCGCTCACGAGACGGCTTGTGCGCTCGGAAACCGCTGCGCTGCAAGCACTTTCGCATGTTAAGCTCAGCCGGGTCACGGTGCCCACGGTGTTGCATGCCGGGCAGTGGCACGGTCACCAGGTTCTTGTGCAGTCACCGCTGCCGATCTGGCTGCCCCGGATTCCGTTGACCAGCTCGCGGTTGCAGCAAGCCATGCTGGAGATCGCCGGAGCCTGTGGACACACTCAGGGCTGGCTCGCGACGAGTGCTTACTGGGCGGAGTTGCGCTCCCGGCTAAGCCAGGTCACGGATCAAGAAGACGGCGCCGCGCTAAACACCGCCGCGCGGCGCCTCGTCGAGCACTGCTCCGATCTGGGGCTGCGCTATGGCGCCTGGCACGGCGACTGGGCCCCGTGGAACATGGCCAGCACGCCCGACGCACTGCTCGTCTGGGACTGGGAACGGTTCACCCCGGGCGTGCCACTGGGCTTTGACGCTCTGCACCACGATCTGCAATGGCGTCTGCAATCGGGCGTTGACCCACGCGAAGCGGTGGAGCAGACGATCCGCAACGCGGGCGGGTTGCTCTCACCGTTTGAGGTCGTTCCGGACAGCGCTGAAATCACGGCACTGCTTTATCTTGTTGACCTCGCGGCCCGTTATCTGGCCGACCGGCAGGCTGAAGCCGGTGCGCGCCTTGGCGTTTTGGGCACGTGGCTGCTGCCGGTGCTCGTCGAGCGAGTAGGACGGCTGTAAGGTGAACGGATTGCCTCCGGCGGTGATTAACGCCGTCCACTTTGGATCGCGGTCGGTTGGCCGGCTCACGGCTCCGGCCCGCATGCTGCCGTCGTTTCTCATCTGCGGCGGGCAGCGCTGCGGGACGACGTCGCTCTACCGGGCGCTCGCGGCACATCCGCTCGTGCTCAAAGCGGTGCTGCACAAGGGTGTGCACTACTTCGACACGAACTATCACCACGGAATGAACTGGTATCAAGGGCATTTCCCGCTGCGGATGACCGCCACGCGGGCCGAGAAGGAATATGGGCTGCCCGCTCAAACGTTCGAGTCGAGCCCTTACTACCTTTACCATCCGCACGCGCCCGCCCGGATCGCCCGTGATCTGCCCGGTGCCAAAGCGGTGGTGCTCGTGCGGGATCCGGTCGAGCGGGCGTATTCACAGCACGCGCACGAAGTCGCCCGTGGTTTCGAGACGGAACAGGACTTCGCGACCGCCCTTCAGCTTGAGCCGGTGCGGATGCGGGGGCAGATCGAACGCCTTATGGCCGATCCGCTCGCGTATTCGTTCTCGCATCAGCATCACGCCTACCGGGCTCGTGGGGAGTACGCGTCTTATTTGGAGACGATGGCCGAGCACTTGGGCCGCGAGAACATCCTCGTGCTGGAAAGCGAGCTGTTCTTCGCTGACCCGAAACCGGCCTACGACACGGTGCTCAACTTCCTTGGGCTGCCACACCTCGGGTACCCGGAATTCGAGCAGCACAACGCCCGGCCCCGCGTGAGCAAGCTGGACCCACAGCTGCGCGCGGATCTCACCGCCCACTTCGCCGAGCACGATCTGGCCCTAGAGCAATGGTTACTGCGCACTCCCGTTTGGCGCGCATGACCGCTGATTCACTGAAATCCACCCGGCTTCCGGCGCAACGCGACGAGGCCAAGGCCGGGCTGGTCGGCGCTGCCCGGGGTGGCTTGGCCAATCTCGTGGGCGCCGTCATCGCCGCCGTCGCCGGAGTGGGCGTGACGTGGCTCGTGGCGCGCAGTCTCGGGCCGGAGCAGGCAGGCTCGTTCTTCGCGGCGACGTCAGCTTTTGTGTTAGCGGGAAGCATCGCCCGGCTGGGCACCTCCACCGCGCTCGTGTACTGGCCCGCACGCCTTCGCGCACAAGGACATCCCGAACTGATCCGCGCCTGCCTGCGCGCTGGGCTCGTTCCCGTTGCCGCGCTGAGCATCGTGCTGGCGATCGTCTTGTGGTTCGCCGCGCCACACTATTTCCCGCATTATCAAGCGCCGCTTCGGGTGCTGGCCGTCTTTCTGCCCCTGGCCGCCTTGGCCGAGGCCCTTCTGGCAACCACCAGGGGGTACCGGATGATGCGCCCGACCGTGGTCCTAGACAAGATCTCGCGGTCCGGCGGGCAGTTGCTCGGCATCGGATTGCTTGCCCTGTTCGGCTTCACCGCGTCGGTCGCCGAGTGGGCGTTCGCGTGGGCGCTGCCCTATGTGTTCATCTTCATCGCCGCGGCCGTGCTCGTGGGGCGCAAGGTGCCGCGGACCGGCCCTTCGCACGGCATGGCTGGCGAGTTCTGGCGCTTCACGGCACCGCGCGCGATCGCCAGTGGCGCCCAGACCGCCCTGCAACGCGTCGACGTCATGCTGGTGGCCGCATTGGCGGGGCTCGTCCCCGCGGCCGCTTACGCGGTCGCGGGCCGCTTCATCGTCGTCGGCCAGCTTGCCAACGGTGCCATTTCCCAAGCGGTGCAACCACGGCTGGCCGAATCACTGTCCATTGGCGACAGAGCGACCGCGCGCGGGCTCTATCAGACAGCGACCGCGTGGCTCGTGCTCATCTCGTGGCCACTGCACTTGCTCGTGCTGAACTACGCCGGGTTCTACCTGAAGTTCTTTGGTCCCGCTTACGTTTCGGCCGTGCCCGCCGTGCGCATCCTCGCCCTCGGCATGCTGATCGGCACCGGGTGCGGCATGGTGGACATCGTGCTTTCCATGGCAGGGCGCACGACGTGGAATCTCATGAACGTCCTCATCGCCCTCGGCACGATGATTACGCTCGACGTGCTGCTGATCCCCGCACTCGGCATCGTCGGCGCCGCCATCGGGCTGGCCGCGGCGGTTGTCGTGAACAACCTGCTTCCCTTGGCACAGCTGGGCATCTCGCTGCGCCTGCACCCCTTTGGCAAACAGACACTCACGGCGATGGCCCTCGCCGGATTCAGTTTTGGTGTCATCCCTGTGCTCACCGGCCCGGCCGGGGCCGGCCTGGGCATCGCGGCCTATGCCCTCGGGCTGTGGCTGCTTTCCACCCGGCTGGAATTGGCGGTCATTCTTGCTGCGAGGAGGCGGCGTGCGCGCTGACTACACGGAGATCTTCCAGGACGAGGCAACTGTCGAGAAGTACGAACATGTCGTCTTCGCGCCTGACAGCTATTCCTCGGCGATCAGCAAGCGGCAGCGCCATTACTTGCGCAGCCTCGTCAAGCGGGCCTTCCCCTACCGGCGGCCGGTTCAGCATGACTTCGCCTGCGGAACCGGCCGGGCGATCAGGCTGCTGCACGGTCTAGTGCGCGGTGCGCACGGCTATGACACATCGGCCCAGATGCTCGCCAAGGCCTCCGAGATCGGTGCCTACGCTGAGCTGCATCACATTTCCGCCGTGGGAGACGTGCCCGAGCCGCAGCCAGCCGACTCCCCCGTGCTAGTAACCATCTTCCGGCTGCTGCTCAATGTGGACGAAGAAGTCCGTGATCGGGCCGTGGCGTTTAGCGCCAAGGCCTTGCGCAACTATGACGCGGGCTTGCTCATCGTGGAGAACCATGGCAACCGGCAATCGCTTCGGCACCTGAGGCACCACCGTCATCAGGAGTCGCCGTGGTTCGCCGAGCTGGACCACACCGAGATCGCCGAACTCCTGGACCGGCACGGGTTCACCGTCGTCGAGCGCCGCGGCTTCGCCTTGTTCAGCCGCGGCTGGTACGGCAGGCGCTGGCTGCGTCCCTTCGCGACGTTCCTCGACGACGTGGCCGCCCGCACCTCGTGGTTCAGCCGCTGGTCCGTCAACGTCCTCTACGTCGCCCGCCGCACCCGTGTGGAATAGCCGCCTTCGCCAGGGCCGTGCATCCGCCCGGCATGCCTTCACCACCATCGCGCGTGCCATGGCGTGCCGGCCGACAGGTTCGTGGGTGAACCGGCGCTTGGTGGTCAGGGAACCTCTCCGCGGCACCACTGCCATCACGCGCGCGTGGTTTGCCTTCGCTGTTGCTGGTTTGGCCGCGAGCGCAGCCGGGTGTGACTCGGCGCGGCCGGTATTTCAGGAGCCGATCGCGGTCGCGACGGCGACGCCGGCCGTGACGGGACCGGTGAAAGCGCCCACGCACGGGGCCTGGTTTGGCGCGTGGGTGAAGCCGGACAGCTACTCCCAGCCTGGCCGCTACGACGCGATCACCAGGTTTGAGGAGCAACTCGGGCGGCCGCTGGACATCGTCAACACCTATCGACGGCTGCATGAGGACATCGCGACCGAGTCGGATCTGGCCTTTCTGCGCGACGGCAAGACCTTGATGATCAGCTGGGCTGGATCGTCCAGTGTGGACATTCTCAGTGGCGCGATCGATGACGAGATCCGGCGGCACGCCAGGCAGGTCAAGAGCCTGCGCCAGCCGGTGCTGTTGCGGCTGCGCTGGGAGATGGACCGGCCCAACCTCGCCGCCTCGGTCGGCTCGCCCGAGTCCTATCAGGAGAGTTGGCGTTACGTCCGGCGGATCTTCGCTGAGGAGAAGGCACGCAACGTCTCGTGGGTTTTTTGCCCCACCGCCGAAGGGTTCGCCTCGGGGCACGCTGCCGCCTTCTACCCAGGCGATGATCAGGTCGACTGGACTTGTGTTGATGTATACGCCGGCTCTGACCTAGTACCCATGAAGGAATTGCTGGAGCCCTATCTGCGGTGGGGCGCGCAACGGCCTAGGCCCATGATGGTTGGCGAATATGGGGTTAGCCGGGCATGGCCATCATCGCAGCGCGCGGCTTGGCTGACCGCCGCGGCCGATGTCTTCCGGGCCAATCCGCAAATCAAAGCGGTGCTCTACTTCGAATCCGATCCTGAGGACCGCACCGAGCACGGAGTGTTTTCCGTGAGCGATGACCCTGAGGTGCTTGAGGCGTTTCGCGACACAGCCCGTGACCCCTGGTTCCACGCGCGGTAAGGCGTTTGCGTTACGACGCACAGGGTATGGGGGTGCCATGGCAGAAGAACATGCGCTCATCGCCTCCGTAACCGAAGGAATGGACGTCGTTGACAGTGACGGCGAGGCCGTTGGTTCCGTCGTGCTCGTCAAGATGAGCGACCCCGACGGGCTGGCCGACCCTGACGCGCACGATGGCGAACCAGCCGTGGAGCCAGAAGAGGTGACGCCGCTGATCCGCTCCGGCTACATCAAGATCGCGCACACGGATCTGCTCGGCAGCGATAAATACGCCTCCGCCGATGAGATTGGCGATCTCAACAACGACACCGTCATCTTGACCGTGCCGACGAGCCAACTGGTGGTGGCGAGCTAGGCTACCGTCGCTTTTGGACAGCCGCGGATGCCAATAGCTTCATGGCATAGGGCGCGTCGTGGGCGAGATAGCGCCCGGCGAGACGGCCGGGTTCTTTAGCTAGGCGGTGTGCCCACTCGAGCCCTGATCGCTGCATCCAGAACGGTGCGCGCCTTTGCTGTCCCGCGACAAATCCGACCGCGGCTCCGCAGCCAAGAAACCAGGCCTCAGGCAACTCCGGGCGCAGGTCAGAGATGACACGCTCCTGCTTGGGGAATCCGATGCCCACGTAGACGAAATCCGGCTCTGCATCGATAACTTTGTCAAGCACGTTCGCGTATGTGTCGGGGTCATGTTCGAAACCGAAGTCCGGAGCGTGATGCCCGGCGATCTGCAGCCCTGGGCACGACGCCGCTAACGCTGCGGCGGCTCGTTCGGCACCGTCATACATGGGCGCGGGCGCGCCACCGAGCACATAGACCGACTTCCTCGCCCGGCCAAGCGCCGCGCTGAGCGTCCAGATCAGGCCCGAGCCGGTCACGCGTTCCGGCAACGGCGTGCCCGCGAGACGGCTCGCCCACACCAGCGGCATGCCATCGGCAACGATCAGCGTCGCGTCGCTAAGAAAGCCCCTCACCTCGGCACCGATGCGCCCGTGAGCGCTAGCCAGCCGCAAAATATCGACGTTGGGCGTGACGATCCGCCCACCTTTGCCCTCAGCAAGTGCCGTGAGCACCCGGTCAGCCACAGTTTCTTCCGTTACCGCGTCAAACCACTCCCCGCCGATGCGCACCCGGCGGCCGTAGACAGTACCGGCAAAACTCATGAAAACGGACTTTACAGACTAATCGTTAGTAGGTCTGTGAAGACGCGCGTGCTGTACATCGGCGGCCTGGGCCGCAGCGGGACCACCCTCATCGAACGGGTGCTTGGCGAACTGCCAGGCATGTGTGCCCTAGGCGAGGTGGTGCATCTGTGGCAGCGGGACTTGCGGGACAACGAACGCTGCGGCTGCGGTTCGTCGTTCCACGACTGTAGCTTCTGGACCGCTGTGGGCGACCTCGCCTTCGGTGGCTGGGCGCGCGTCGACGTGCACCGCATCTTGCAGCTGCAGGAGCTCGTCGAGCGCACGCGCCACATCCCCATGCTCGCCGCCGGGCACAAGCGTGACTTCAACGCGCTCGCCGTTGAGTACGCGGAGTATTACGCGGCCATCTATCAAGCCGCCGCGACGGTCAGCGGGGCGGCCGCCATCATCGACTCCTCCAAGCACAGCGCGCTGGCTTGGTGCCTGCGTTACAGCGAAGAGATTGATCTGCGGGTACTCCACGTCGTGCGCGACCCGCGTGGCGTCGCGTATTCGTGGACCAAAACCGTGGCTCGCCCGGAAACCGACGGCCGCTCTGAGATGACGCGCTACACGCCCGCTCGCAGCGCGGTTTTGTGGAACGCGCACAACGCCGCCTTCGGTTTGCTGCGGCAACGTGGAGTGGCGGTGCGGCGCTTGCGGTACGAGGATTTCCTAGCCGATCCGCGCGGCACCGTGGACAAAGTCGCCGCGTTCGCTGGGCTGGACACGTCAACCGCCGAGCTGTCGTTCCTCGGGTCGGGCTCTGTCCAGTTAGGACAGTGCCACAGCGCGGCCGGAAACCCCATGCGCTTCACCGTCGGCGAGGTCCCGCTGCGCCCCGACGACGCCTGGCGCACCGCCCTGCCCCCACGCCAGCGAGCCATCGTCGGAGCCGTCTGCGCGCCGCTCCTGCGCACCTATGGCTATCCCCTATCCAGCTCGGCACCCTTCCCCCGCATTCCCGTCACCGCCACGTCGCGCCCTTCCCGCCCCACCTTCGCTTCCCCTCCGCCTTCTTCTCTTTCACCCACTTCCCTTTCCCACGACCCCGTTTCGTCCGGGCCACCTTCCCTTTCCGCCGAGCCACTTAGCGCGCATGCCGGCTCGCCCGCTTCGCCGTCGGCCACAAGCCCCGGCACGCTCGCAACTGATGGCGCTCCTACTGAGCCGAATGCTGGCGTTGCACCGCACTCGTTCGCCGTTTCTGGCGGAGAGGGTGCATCCGCATCGGAGGGTGGTTCCTTTGAGGCGGTTACCGTTCCCGTCCCGCGTGTGGTTCCCGCTTCTCGTGCTTCTTCGCCCAGTGACGAGATGCTTGGTGGCGAAGAGGATTACGGGTTCGATGACGGCGAGCTGGTTCCGCTGCTTGATGAGCCACGGCCCTTGGGGCGTGATCAGAAGGCGGTTGGATCACGTCTAGACGGATCTGGATCACCGGAAAAGGAAACGGAGCCGGAAGAAGAGTGGCTGTCCGTGTGGGGACTTGAGGAAGAGGTAGCACGGTGAGCGCGCCCAGTGTTGGCGTGGTCATCCCGACCCGGGACCGGCCGGAACTCTTGCGGCGCACCATCGCCGCGGTCCGTAAGCAGGACTATGCGGGGCAGGTGCGGATCATCGTGGTTTACGACCAGGAGGAGCCGGACTGGCGCCTGGCGACCAATGAAGAACCGGCCGTCATGGTGCTCGCGAACTGGCGTGACCCCGGCCTCGCGGGCGCGCGCAACACGGGAATCATGGCGCTCGACACCGATCTCGTCGCGTTCTGCGACGACGACGACGTGTGGCATCCCGAGAAGCTGAGCAAGCAAGTCGCTGCGCTCAAAGACGGTCTATTCGCCACGTGCTCGATTGAAGTCGAGTTCCAGGAACGTGTGCACCCGCGCCTCGCCGGCTGCGAAACCGTGACGGTTGATCAGCTAGCCCGGTCTCGCATGGCGATGCTGCACTCGTCGAGCTTTCTGGCGCGAAGGACAGAGTTGTTAAAGGACGGTGCGATTGGACCGGTCGCCGAGGACGCTCCCGGAAGCCAGAACGAAGACTGGGACCTGCTCATCCGGGCCGCTCGGGTGAGCCCCATCGTGCACGTGGACGAACCGCTCGTGCGAGTGTTGTGGGGTCGCACCAGCTTCTACGCCAACGAGTACAGCACGAAGATCTCAAGTCTGCGCTGGATGATGGCGCGGCATCCCGAGATCGCGGGCTGCCCGCCGGGCGCGGCACGGGTTTATGGGCAGCTGGCCTGCTGGTCGGTCGCGGCCGGGGATCGCAAGAACGCGTGGCGCTGGACCAAACAGACCGTCAAGGCCAACTGGCGTGAGCCGAGGGCGGTCATCGCGCTGGCCGCGCTCAGCCGGGTCACGAGTGTCGAGCGAGTGCTCGGGAGCCTGCACAAACGTGGGCATGGCATCTAATTGATCGTGCGCTATTATGTTGGAACATGTTTGAAAGAGATGAGTTCCAGTGAAGCGCACTTCAATAGATCTTGCTGATGGGCGCGAGCTCATTTACTTCGACGAAGGTGACGACGCCGCGCGGGCGACGGTCGATCGGCGGGAGCTGCCAGCTCAAGGCGCCCCAGCGCAACTGCGCACCGACCCGTTGACCGGTGACGTCGTCGCCATCGCGGCGCACCGTCAGGCCCGCATCTTCTTGCCGCCCAGCAACGAGTGCCCACTGTGCCCGACCACGGGTGACTTCCTGACCGAGGTGCCCTCGGACAGCTATGACGTCGTGGTGTTCGAGAACCGCTTTCCTTCTTTCGCCGGCGAGACGGGCCGCTGCGAAGTCGTGTGCTTTTCTAGCGACCATGACGCCAGCTTCAAGGATCTAAGCGTCAGCCGGGTGCGCACGGTGCTGGACGCCCTGGCTGACCGCACCGCCGAGCTGTCTCGCCTGCCGCAAGTGGAGCAAGTGTTCTGCTTCGAGAACCGGGGCGTCGAAATCGGCGTGACGCTGCACCACCCGCACGGGCAGATCTACGCGTTTCCATACGTCACCCCGGTTACCCGTCGCTACCTGGAGCTGTGTGAGCAAGCGGGCGTGAACCTCTACGGTCAGATGCTGGAGCGTGAGCGCGCTGGCGAACGGGTTATCGCTAGCAACGAGCACTGGACGGCGTTCGTGCCCTATGCGGCGCGGTACCCGTACGAAATCCATCTCGCCCCGCATCGCCAAGTCGCCGACCACACTGAGCTGACCGCCGAGGAGCGGGACAGCTGCGCCCCACTTTGGCTGGAGTTGACGCAGCGCCTGGACGGCCTCTTCGGCGTCGCGATGCCGTATATCGCCGCGTGGCACCAGGCTCCCGTGCGGACGGGCCGCGACCTTTCCTGGCTCTACCTGCGGCTGTTCAGCGTGCGGCGAGCGCCCGGAAAGCTGAAATACCTCGCGGGCACCGAATCGGCCATGGGCGCCTGGATCAATGACATCTCGCCAGAACAAGCGGCCGCTGCGCTCCGGGAGGTAACCCTCTAAGTTGGTCTCATGAGGATCGAGGCCGAACCAGGAGCCGAACTCGCCGTCCGCCACCGTGAAGGGGCGGGCCAGGCATTTTTGCTAGTGCATGGCCTATCCTCCAACGCGCTGTTGTGGGGCGAGACAGCCGGGCACCTGGGCGGTCATCCCAGTTATGCCGTCGACTTGCGCAGCCACGGTCTGTCGTCAGTGCCCGACTCCGGCTATGACACCGCAACGGCAGCCGCCGACCTGGCTGTCGTCATCGAGACCCTGGGACTTGAGCGCCCGATCGTCGTGGGCCAGTCTTGGGGCGGCAACGTGGTCACACGCCTGGCTGCCAAACACCCGGAACTCGTTGGTGCCATTGGGCTTGTCGACGGTGGCTGGATCGATCTGCCAGCGGTCTTCAGCGACTGGGAGGAGTGCCGCAAAGCGTTGCGGCCACCCGACATGAGCGATGTGCACGTCGACAAGCTGCGTTCCTGGATCACCAAATCGCACCCTGACTGGTCAGAGCAGGCGGTCGAGGCGACCGTCGGCAACTTCCATGTCAACGCCGACGGGATGCTGGGGCGGCGCCTGTCCATCGAGCATCACCTGCAGATCCTGCGCTCCATGTGGGACGGTCCGCCGTGGGAGGATTTGCCACTCATCACCGCACCGGTCCTCATGTTGCCCGCTTTGGCACCAACGGATCCCAAGGCGGAACGTGTGAGCAAGGCCGCGTCACTTTGCGCGAACGCGCGCATTACCTGGTACCCCCAAAGCGATCATGATCTTCATGCCCAGCACCCGGAGCGACTCGCCAGCGACCTGTTGACCCTCGTGGAACCGCGATGACAAAACTGTTGGTAATCATGGGGTCTGGCGAGACCACCCCCACCATGATTAAGCCACACCGCCGCATTTTCGAGTCGCTGCCTGGCGATAGCGCGGTGTTGCTTGACACGCCATATGGCTTTCAGCTCAACGCTGATGAGATCAGTGCCCGCACGGTGGCCTATTTCGCGCAGAGTGTGGGCCGGCTCGTGAAAGTGGCGTCGTGGCGGGCGACTCCGCCAGCCGGGCTGGAGCGTGAACGGCCGCTGACCGCCTTGCGTAGCGCCAACTGGGTCTTCGCCGGCCCTGGATCACCTACGTATGCGTTGCGCCAGTGGCGTGACACCGAATTGCCCTCGATGCTGACCGAAGCCGAGGCACTGGTGTTCGCGAGTGCGGCGGCGCTAACCCTTGGCTCACATACGATCCCCGTCTACGAGATTTACAAGGCCGGCCTGGATCCGTATTGGGAACCGGGACTGAATCTCTTCGAGCAGCTGACTGGCGTCCCCGCGGTGGTGATTCCGCACTACGACAATGCCGAGGGCGGACACCACGACACCAGGTTCTGTTACCTGGGCGAGCCACGTCTGTCCTATCTGGAGCGTCAGTTGCCCGAAGGCACCCTGATCGTCGGCGTTGACGAGCACACCGCACTGATCTGCGACCTTGAAGCCGGCACGGCGACCGTGGTTGGCAACGGCGGCCTAACGCTGCGGCGACAGGGCGAGAGTGTGCGGCACGAAACCGGTGCGGTTCTTCCGCTGACGCTCGACTCCCCGACGGGCACCTTTATCAGCGCTGTGCCGGTCATCGATGAGCCCGTGCACGAAGCCGCCTCGGTGCGCGAAGTCGCCGACGCCTGGGCAAAACGTTTCGACGAATGCCTTGGCGCCCAAGACGTCGACGGTTGTGTCTCGTCCATTTTGGAGCTAGAGCAGGCGATCACGGAGTGGACAGCCGACACCAACGTCTCCGACGATGCCGACCACGCGAGGGGCATCTTGCGCGGCATGATTGTGCGCGTCGGAGCACTTGGTTCGGGTGCGGTGCCGTTCGTCAGCCAGCTGGTCCAGTTGCGTGAGCAGGCCCGCGAGCGCAAGGATTTCGCCGCCGCCGATCAGATCCGGGTGGCTCTGGCCAACGGCGGCGTCGAGGTCAGGGACACTCCAGACGGTCCACAGTGGACGATCACTGACTTAGCAGGATAGCCACAGCGGGCACCGCGATCGCGGCGAAGATGAGGCTAGCGAACATCACGATGCGCTTTCGGCGCCGTGAACGGACAGCTTTGCGGGCCGCCGCGGTGCCCGGCGGGCGAATGCGTCCCGTGGTCTCATCGAGGTATTCGGTGAACACATCTTCGACGAAATCGCCATCGAACTCTATCGTCATCATTTCCCCCTCGACGCGAGCTGAGTAAACAGCGCGGACCGTCCCCGGGAGAGCCACGACTTCACCGTTCCCTCAGGCACGCCTTCTTGCTGAGCGATCTCCGCCACCGACAGATCGCCTATGTGATGCAAAATTACGGCACGGCGCTGGTTTTCCGGGATGCCGGACAGTGCCCACACCAGGGCAACGCGTTCCGGCCCGGGGCCGACCTGGCTTTCCTCGCGCTGTTTGGCGAGGTAGGTGCGGGCGACTTTCTTATGCCGGTACTGGCTGGTCGCCAGGTTCCACGCGACGCGGCGCACCCAGGCGGCCGGGTCCTCGTAGGTGGAAACTTTCTTCCACCTGTCCAGAGCGCGGCAAAAGGCCTCCTGCACGACGTCCTGCGCCTGCTCAAGGTCACCGAAGTAGGCGTTGACTTGCAGCACCAGTTTCCGGAACTGAGCGGTGTAGAGGTCTTCGAAGTCCGGTGGGCTCACCTTGTTCCTCCCCGCTGTGGGCTTGTCAGGCACAACACGAATTAGGCGGTCCCCGGGTTGCAACCATCTTTTTATCCAGTACGCTCGTACTGCTAAGCCGCCTAAGCAAGGAGCCCATACGACATGGCGAAGATCAAGGTAAACAACCCGGTCGTCGAGCTCGACGGCGACGAGATGACCCGGATCATCTGGAAGCAGATCCGCGAGCAGCTGATCCTGCCATATCTCGATGTCGAGCTGGAGTACTACGACCTGGGCATGGAGCACCGGGACGCTACCGACGACCAGGTGACCATCGACGCCGCCAACGCCATCAAGCGGCACGGTGTTGGCGTGAAGTGCGCCACGATTACTCCGGATGAGGCCCGCGTCGAAGAATTCGGCCTCAAGAAGATGTGGAAGTCCCCGAACGGCACCATCCGTAACATCCTCGGCGGCGTGGTCTTCCGCGAGCCGATCATCATGAGCAACGTGCCGCGGCTCGTCCCGGGCTGGACCCAGCCGATCATCATCGGCCGTCACGCTCACGGCGACCAGTACAAGGCCACCGACTTCGTGGTCCCCGGCCCCGGCAAGGTCACCATCAGCTTCCAGCCCGAAGACGGCAGCGAGCCGATGGAGTTCACGGTTGCCGACTTCCCCGGCGGCGGCGTCGCCATGGGGATGTACAACTTCGACGACTCCATTCGCGACTTCGCCCGCGCGTCGTTCCGCTACGGCCTGGCCCGCAACTACCCGGTCTACCTGTCGACCAAGAACACCATCCTCAAGGCCTACGACGGCCGCTTCAAGGACCTGTTCGCCGAGGTCTTCGACGCCGAGTTCGCCGACCAGTTCAAGGCCGCCGGCATCACCTACGAGCACCGGCTCATCGACGACATGGTCGCCGCCGCGCTCAAGTGGGAGGGTGGCTTCGTCTGGGCTTGCAAGAACTACGACGGTGACGTGCAGTCCGACACCGTGGCCCAGGGCTTCGGCTCGCTCGGCCTGATGACCTCCGTGCTCATGACGCCCGACGGCAAGACCGTCGAGGCCGAGGCAGCGCACGGCACGGTCACCCGGCACTACCGTCAGTGGCAGAAGGGCGAGAAGACCTCCACCAACCCGATCGCCTCGATCTTCGCCTGGACCCGTGGCCTGGCCCACCGTGGCAAGCTCGACGGCACGCCGGAGGTCACCAACTTCGCTGACACGCTGGAGCAGGTCATCATCGACACCGTCGAAGGCGGAGCGATGACCAAGGACCTGTCGCTGCTCATCTCGAAGGATGCGCCGTGGCAGACCACCGAGGAGTTCATGAACACCCTCGACCAAAACCTCGCCCAGCGCCTCGGCAAGTAGTTACTACGGAAAGCGCCCGCGGAGTTATCCGCGGGCGCTTTTCTATGCTGTCTTCCACATGATGGTGGTGGGATGGGTTGGGCCGTAAGGGGTTAGGGTGTTGAGCTGGACGCTGTGGGTGCCTGTGCCGCGATCGGGGAAGATCCAAGGGTCGCCGAGCGCGTAGTCCACGTCGTCGACGCGGTATCCGGTCGCGAACGGATGGGCGGGATGCACTTGCAGCGCAGGCTTTTCGGCCTCAACTGTGAACGACAACGCGATCTCGCTCAGGTCGGGGTAGGCGTGCTCAGGGGAGGCCACCATCGTGGGCAGCCGCACGGCGTGGCCTTCGAAGAACGGCACCACACGCTGCGAGGGCCACATCACGCCCGTGGCGAAAGCGAAAGCGAAGTAAGTCCACCAAAGGTCGAGTTCACTGTCGTCAAAGGACTTCCGTAAGCCGGCAGTTTCCGCGCGGGTCCCCAAGCAGTAAAGCTCTTGCAGCTCAACAACTCCCAGCGGCGTCCCGTCGGCTGACACCCAGTAGAGGCCGTTCTGCCCGTCGAGGACGACCCACTTGTTGAGATTGTCGATCCAAGCCTCGCTGACCTCGTGACCCGTGCCCACGCCAGCGTGATGGGTCGCGTTGAGCAGGGCGACGCGGCGGGCCGGGATGCCAAAGGCGTTCAGGGTTTGGGTGAGCACGACCGTGTATTCCTTGCAGGCGAACCGTCTGCCGCGAGCCACCTCGTCAAGGATCTCCAGTGCGCTGGCACCAACGAGGTGATCGTTGGAAGTGTGCTCCCAAGCGTGCGTCACCCACGACAGCAACGCTTTCGCCGTCTCCCACGCATCACTGGGCTCAACAGGAACCCGGGCGCGAAGCTGAGTCTCATCGCTGGCCCGGAAGAGTTCCAGGGGCGCTGTCGGCCGGATCGTCGGCCATTCGAGCAACTCCAGTGGCGCGGCAGGCGTATTGGCCGCCATCGCGGCCTGGAGCTGGGTCCAATCGGGCTCGCTGGCGAAGGCCATGGACAGCTGCGGTTCATGAATCGACGGCTGGAAGAAACCGGCCGCGACAGCTTCGTCCAAATAGGAGCGAGCGCTGGCCTCGCCTAGATTTCGTGCGGCAACCGCGATCAGAGGCGCCCAGACGTTGACCCACTGCTCGTGGTCGGCACGCAATTGGTCGCGCAGGGCGAAGATTCCAGCCCAGTCATAGGCGCGTGCCAGATCGATAGCATTGCGGCGCAACTCTGCGACCATAGTGCCCTCCCCGTTTGGGCCGGAATCTACCGCGCCCTGACGAGGAAGGGCAACACGCTTGCCTAGACTGAAGTCGTGAAGGTCATTTCGCAACGGATCGGCTCGGTAACCGTCACCGCCCTAACTGACGGCGTCGGCACTTTCTTTACGCCCCGCGCGGAAGCGTTCGCCTCCGCCTCCACAGCAGACTGGGCACGCGCTGACGCTTTAGATCCTGGCGCGGTGACACCCGAAGGCGAATGGCTGCTGCACTTCCGGGTCTTCGCCATCCGCCCCGATGACGGACCGGTCACCCTCGTTGACGCCGGCATCGGCCCGGCTGACGCACCCGCCAAAACGTGGGCACCCGTGCCCGGCCGGCTCCCCCTCGAACTCGCGCTCGCTGGCATCGACCCCGCTTCCATTGAAACCGTTGTGCTGACTCACCTGCACACCGACCACGTCGGCTGGGCGGTCTCAGGACTGTTCCCCAACGCGGCGATCCTGTTGCAGCGCAGCGAACTTGACTGGATCTCACCGCGGATGCGGGAGCTGCTGCCCGATAACCAGCTGGTGCTCCTGGACGGAGACTCCCGCCTTAGCGCCAGCACACGGATCGTCGCCACGCCCGGGCACACCCCTGGGCATCAGTCTGTGCTCGTGGACTCCGGTGACGACCTGATGGCCGTCACCGGAGATCTGCTCGTTCACGCAATGCAGCTGGTGGCCCCGCTCACGGCGTACTCGAATGAAATGGATCCTGAACAGGCCGCGGCCTCACGGACCTCATTGTTCGCGACGGTGAAGGGGCGGGACGGCTTGCTCGCCACCCCGCACCTCACGGAACCGTTCGTGCGGCTCTAGCTCCAGGTGACCGAGCCCCGGCCCGCCTTGGCAAGCGCGTCCTGAATTTGCGAGAAGTGTTTGCAGCCAAGGAATCCCTTGGGATTCATCGGGCTGGGGTGACCCGCTTCCAGCACAGCGTGATGCGCGTTGCGGACGAGGCTTTTCTTCTTGCGGGCGTAAGCGCCCCACAGCACGAACACCACCGGGTAAGGCGAGTCGTTGACAGCCTTGATCGCGGCGTCGGTGAAGTGTTCCCAGCCCTTATCGGCGTGACTCGTCGGCTGTCCACCCCGGACGGTCAGCACCGCGTTGAGCATGAGGACGCCCTGCTTGGCCCACGGCGTGAGGTCGCCATTGGACGGTGGCTTGACGCCGAGGTCGTCTTGCAACTCCTTATAGATGTTGCGCAAGCTCGGCGGAACGGACACTCCCGGCCGGACGCTGAAGCTGAGCCCATGCGCCTGACCTGGCTTGTGATAAGGGTCCTGGCCTAGGATCAGCACTCGCGTCTGCGCCGGGCTGGTCAGCCGGAACGCGCTGAACAGATCCTCAACGGGCGGGTAAACCGGGCCCGCCGCATATTCACTGTCCACAAAGGACGAAAGACTCTCGACAATCGTCAAGTCGAGGTGCGGCTTCATCACATCGCGCCACTCCGGCGGAAGAAGCTCAAGCAAGTCCATTCTCAGCCAGCTCCACTACGTTGGTCAGCAGCATGGCGCGGGTCATGGGACCAGCGCCACCGGGGTTCGGAGTAAGGAAACCAGCAACCTCCGACACTTCTAGCGCGACATCCCCAACGACACGCTTCTTTCCGTCAACGATTTCGCGTGAGACGCCCACATCGACGACGGCCGCGCCCGGCTTGACCATGTCCGGCGTGATCATCCGCGGCACCCCAGCAGCCGCGACAATGATGTCGGCCTTGAGCGTGTGAGAAGCGAGATCGCGGGTTCCGGTGTGGCACAAGGTAACCGTGGCATTCTCGCTCTTGCGGGTGAGCAGCAGGCCGAGTGGGCGGCCGACCGTTGTGCCACGTCCAATCACGACCACTTCGGCGCCAGCGATCGGCACCCCGAAGCGCCGCAGCAGTTCCACGATCCCCTTAGGAGTGCACGGCAGCGGTGCCTTCGCGTTCAGCACGAGGCGGCCAAGGCTCATCGGGTGCAGACCGTCGGCGTCTTTGGCCGGGTCAATGAGTTCGAGCACGCGCTGCTCGTCGCGGCCTTTGGGCAGCGGCAGCTGCACGAGATAGCCGGTGCACGCCGGGTCGTCGTTGAGCTCCCGCACCGCCTGCTCGATCTCTTCCTGCGTGGCGCTTTCGGGAAGGTCTTTACGAATGGACGCGATGCCAACTTCGGCGCAGTCCTTGTGCTTTCCGTTGACGTACCAAACGGAGCCCGGGTCTTCGCCGACCAGGATCGTGCCCAGGCCCGGGGTGATACCCGCGGCCTTCAGCTTGGCTACGCGTTCGGTTAGGTCAGCTTTGATCGCGGCCGCGGTCGCGATGCCGTCCAGGACTGTTGCCGTCATGCCTTAGATCCTGCCAGCGACACGGGTGTGCAGCTGAACCGGGCGCCCATCACTTTGCGTGACAGTTAGATGGATCACGAAACGATAACGTGAACTCCGTTTCCATACTCTGGGAATCCGTATCTGGGACATTTCACTTCAACCCGGAGTCGCACGTGTCCGTTTGGGCACGTCGCCGAGGTGTTCAGAAGATCGGGCATACTATCGCAAATAGTCAGATAACTTTGTGTTTAGCAATACCAAGGCAAGGTGGAATCCGCAAGTCCCAATATCTCAATTGGTTGCTTAGTTGTGACCTTCGAGTTTGTGAGCGCCCGGACTTCGTCCTACCTTTGCCGGATGTTGCACTGCGTGACATTGCAGGTCTGCCCTGCCTTCGTCACGCGTGAAACGCATGAAATTTAGGAGGCTCAATGCAGGTCCGCAGGCTCGCCGCCTGGGTCGCGCTGCCCCTTTCCGCCGCACTCGCTCTTGCCGCGTGTGGCTCGGGCGGCGGTTCCGGCAGCTCAAACCCGGACGGTGTTATCTCGATCGGTATCGGGGAACCACAGCACCTTCTCCCGGGTAACACCCACGAGACCGAGGGCGCCCAGGTCATGGCCGCTCTCTACTCACCGCTGGTCAACTTCGATGAGGCCGGCAAGCCGTTCGAGGTTGCCGCGGAGAGCATCACCTCGACCGACAACAAGGTCTGGACGATCAAGCTCAAGGACGGCAAGTTCCACAATGGAGAGGCTGTTGACGCTGACAGCTTCATCAACTCCTGGAACTTCACCGCCTACGGCCCCAACGCCCAGGACAACAGCTTCTTCTTTGACAAGTTCCAGGGCTGGGCGGATCTCAACCCGAGCGACGCCAATGTCGTGCCGACGCAGAAGACCCTCTCGGGTCTGAAGAAGATCGACGACAAGACGATCGAAGTAACGCTGTCCGCGCCGTTCACCGAGTTCCGCTCGCTGCTCGGCTACACCGCGTTCTACCCGCTGCCCAAGGCGGCCTTCCAGGACCCCGCGGCCACTCCGCTGGTGCTGAAGACCGACTTCGAGCAGGCCCCGATCGGCAACGGTGCCTTCAAGATCAAGGGCAACTGGCAGCACGACCAGCAGATCGAGGTCGAGCGCTTCGCCGACTTCACCGGCGAGAAGCCCAAGGTCGGTGGCATCCTCTTCCGGATCTACCAGAACCAGGGCGCTCAGTACGCCGACCTGCTCGCCAACAACCTCGACGTGGTCAAGACGATCCCGACCGAGTCGCTCGCCACGGTCCAGGGTGACCTCGGCGACCGCTTCCGTCAGTCGCCTTCGTCGTCGTTCCAGTTCCTGGCGTTCCCGACGTTCGACGCTCGCTTCAGCAAGCCCGAGGTGCGCAAGGCGATCTCCATGGCGATCAACCGTGAAGAGATCGTCCAGCAGGTGTTCCAGGGTTCACAGAAGGCCGCTTACTCCTTCGTTTCACCGGTCGTCGCGGGCTACCGCGACAACACCTGTGGCGTGAACTGTGAGTTCAAGCCGGCCGAGGCCAAGGCTGCCTACCAGGCCGCCGGTGGACCTTCCAGCCTGAACATCACCTACAACGCTGACGGTGGCCACAAGCAGTGGGTCGACGCGACCTGCAACCAGCTCAAGGCCAACCTGGGTGTGGAGTGCGTGGGCACGCCGGAGGCGAAGTTCGCCGACCTGCTGCAGAAGGTCGAAGACAAGGCTGAGGTCGGCATGTTCCGGCTCGGCTGGTCCTTCGACTACCCGTCGATGGAGAACTACCTCGGCCCGCTGTACACCACGGATGGTTCGTCGAACTACTACGGCTACAGCAACCCGGCGTTCGACACTCTGGTGAAGGAAGGCGCTGCCGCTCCGACCCCGGACGACTCGATCAAGAAGTACCAGGAGGCCGAGGACATCCTCGTGCAGGACATGCCTGTCCTCCCGCTCCGCTTCGGCCAGAACAACTACGGTTTCTCGACCAAGGTTCAGAACGTTGAGCTGGATCTATTCAGCCGCGTCGACCTGAACAAGATCGAAGCTGTTAGCTAAGGGTTCATAGCCCAAACGGTGGTGCCGGTTCCTTCGGGGGCCGGCACCACCGGCCGGTTTAGGCACATCCGCTCCGTCGACCTCAGCAGCATGGTACGAAGAACACATATTTCGTACATATTGGGGCTGCTAACGGCTAAGAGAGACTTCGACGATGTTCCGTTATCTTGTGCGGCGATTCCTCCAGATGATTCTGGTCTTCGTCGCCACCACCTTCATCGTGTTCGCGCTGATGTACGCGACCGGTGGAGACCCCATCCAGGCGCTGGCGGGCGAACGTCCCGTTAGCGAACAGCAACGCGCTCAGCTCACCAAGCTCTACGGCCTGGACCAGCCCTTCCTCGTGCGCTATTGGAACTACTTGACCGGCCTGCTCAGGCTTGACTTCGGCAAGGCCCTCAACGGCCGCGACGTCAGCGAAATCATCGCCTCAGCGCTGCCGGTCACCGCGAAGCTAGCGCTCATCGCGATCATCACGACCATCGTCGTCGGCGTCGTGGCTGGCATCATCGCCGGTGTCCGCCGGGGCAGCATCTTCGACAACAGCACGCTCGTCCTGACGCTAATCGTCATCGGCATTCCGATCGTGACGCTGGCTCCGCTCGCGCAGTACATCTTCGGCATCAAGCTCGGCTGGTTCCCCGCCACCGCGGCCGGCCGCGAAGACGATATATACGCGTTGCTCTTGCCCGGCATCATTCTCGGCGCGCTTTCGGTGGCCACCGCGATGCGGCTAACACGAGCGTCCTTTAACGAGAACCTGCGCTCTGACTACGTCAGGACGGCCCGCTCCAAGGGCTTGCCCGGCCGGCGCGTGATCGGTGTGCACGTGCTGCGGAACTCGCTCATCCCCATCATCACGTTCCTCGGCATCGAGCTTGGCGCGCTGATGGCTGGCGCGATCGTGACTGAGAGTGTCTTCAACGTCAACGGCATCGGCTTCAACCTCGCCCGGGCCTTGCGCACGGAAGACGCTCCGCTTGTGGTCGGGCTCGTGAGCGTACTGGTGATCATCTTCCTTGTCGCGAACCTCATCGTCGACCTTCTCTACGCTGTGCTGGACCCAAGGATTCGCTATGAGTGATTTTGAAACTGTTGCGGCGACGGAGTTTCATACCGCTCAGCCGGGTCCGGCCGGTGACGTCAACGCTCCCAGCCAGCCGCACTCGATGGAGACGCAAAAGCCCCGCAGCGCGGGCGCTGACGCGTGGCGGGAGCTTCGCCGCAAGCCATTGTTCTGGATCGGCCTCGTGCTCGCGCTCTTCGCGCTCGTCATGGCCTTCTGGCCGTCGCTATTCACTAGCGCGGACCCGCAGACCTGTCAGCTGAGCCGCCGCATGGCCCCAGCCTCCGGCGGCGCGATCTTCGGGTTCGACGTGCAGGGCTGCGATGTGTACGCCAAAGCCGTCTACGGTACGAAGAACTCCCTCATGATCGGTGGCCTGGCCGCCCTGCTCGCGGGCGTCGTCGCCATGCTGCTGGGTGTCACGGCGGGCTACTTCGGACGGTGGTGGGACGCGATCGTTTCCCGCGTCGTCGACATCGTGCTGGGCTTGCCGTTGCTGTTGGCGGGCATCGTGTTCATGCGCCGCGTGGCCAACGCTGGTGGCGGGGCGAACGCCCGGGTCTGGGCGCTGATCGCGATTCTGGGTCTCCTGGGCTGGACGACGGCGGCACGCGTGATCAGAAGCTCCGTCATCACGGCGAAGCAACAGGACTACGTGCACGCGGCGAGGATGCTGGGCGCTGGACACGGCCGGATCATGTTGCGGCACATCCTGCCCAACGCGCTCGCGCCGTTCATCGTCATCATCACGATGGCACTCGGTGCGTTCATCGCGGCGGAGGCGACGCTTTCGTTCCTTGGCGTCGGCCTCATCCCGCCGAGCCAGTCGTGGGGTCTGTCCATTTCGGAGATGTATCCCTACATGCGGGAGAACGCCATTCCGCTCGCGGTGCCTTCAGCGTTCCTGGCTCTGACCGTTCTCGCGTTCATCATCCTGGGCGACACCATCCGTGAAGCCTTCGACCCGAAGTTGCGATGAGGACTTCCATGACTGACATCCACGTCGAAACCGAACGGGTCCAAGGACATCACCTGCTTGAGGTGAAGGATCTGTTCGTCGAGTTCCACACCCGTGACGGCGTCGCCCGGGTCATCAACGGGGTCTCGTACCATCTCGATCCCGGTGAAACGCTTGCGGTGCTTGGGGAATCGGGTTCGGGTAAGTCCGTGACCGCGCAGGCCATCATGGGCATCCTGGACATGCCACCGGCGAAGATCCCGAAGGGCCAGATCCTCTACAACGGTGAGGATCTGCTGAAGATGCCGGAGGACAAGCGCCGCGATATCCGTGGGCAGCAGATCTCCATGATCTTCCAGGACGCCTTGTCCGCATTGAACCCCGTGTTCTCCGTGGGCTGGCAGATCTCCGAGACATTGCGCACCCGCATGGGAATGTCCAAGGCGGACGCCATGAAGCGGGCCGTCGAGCTGATGGATCAGGTCAAGATTCCCGCGGCTAAAGCCCGGCTGAAGGACTATCCGCACCAGTTCTCCGGCGGTATGCGCCAGCGCGTCATGATCGCGATGTCGCTCGCCATGGATCCGAAGGTGCTGATCGCTGACGAGCCGACCACGGCACTTGACGTCACGGTGCAGGCCCAAATCATGGACCTGCTCGCGGATCTGCGGCGTGACCTGAACATGGGCATGATCCTGATTACACATGACCTCGGTGTCGTGGCCGACGTGGCCGACCGCATCGCCGTCATGTACGCCGGCCGCATCATCGAGCACGCCGACGTGCGCGCGCTCTACAAGCAGCCCGCCCACCCCTACACCAAGGGCCTGCTCGAATCGATTCCGCGGCTCGACGACAAGGGCACGGTTCTGAAGACCATCAAAGGCTTGCCGCCCAACCTGATGCGTCTGCCGACCGGGTGTAAATATCACCCGCGCTGCCCATACACCCAGCCCATCTGCGTTTCGGACGAGCCCCGCTCGCTGAACCTCGGCAACGGCCGCACCAGCGCGTGCCACTTCGCGAAGGAGATGCTCAGTGGCGAACTTGGGTGAATCGATCCTGCAGGTCGACAACCTCGTCAAGCATTTCCCCATCACCCGCGGGATTCTGTTCAAGAAGAAGGTTGGCGCCGTCAAGGCGGTCGACGGGGTGAGCTTCGAGCTGCACAAGGGTGAAACGCTTGGTATCGTTGGCGAATCCGGCTGTGGCAAGTCCACACTGGCCAAACTGCTGATGCGCCTGGAACACCCCACGGCCGGGCGAGCGACGTTGCACGGCAAGGACATTTTCAAGATGTCCGGCTCTGAGTTGCGCAGGCTGCGCCGCAATGTGCAGATGGTCATGCAGGACCCCTACACGTCGCTCAACCCCCGCATGACGGTCGGTGACATCATCGGTGAACCGTTCGAAATCCACCCCGAGGTGGCACCGCGAGGCGACCGGGAACGCAAAGTCCAAGAGCTGCTTGAGCTTGTCGGCCTGAGCCCGGAACACATCAACCGCTATCCGCACCAGTTCTCCGGCGGACAGCGCCAGCGCATCGGCATCGCCCGCGCGCTCGCCCTCAAGCCCGAGGTCATCGTCTGCGACGAGCCAGTGTCCGCCTTGGACGTCTCGATCCAGGCTCAGGTCGTGAACCTGTTGGAGAGTCTGCAAAACGAACTGCAGCTGTCCTACATCTTCATCGCACACGACCTGTCCGTCGTGCGGCACATCTCGGATCGCGTGGGCGTCATGTATCTCGGCAAGATTGTCGAGATCGGCACCGAGGACGAAATCTACAACCGTCCGACCCACCCGTATACGCAGGCGCTGCTGTCAGCGGTTCCCGTGCCCGACCCGATGGCACGCGAGCACCGCGAAATCATCCGCCTCGAAGGTGACGTGCCCTCTCCGGCGGATCCACCATCGGGCTGCCGCTTCCGTACCCGCTGCTGGAAAGCTCAAGAAAAGTGCGCGCTGGAGGAGCCTTTGCTCATCCGCCGCGCCGTCGAGCCACACCCGTCAGCCTGCCACTTCGCCGAGCTGCGCCACGTCGTAGCGTGACGGTCCCTGCGCCGCAACGGTTCAACCCGTTGCGGCGCAGCCTTTGCCTAGGCGTTTGGGGCGCTTTTATTCGCCGGTCCGCCGTGGTCCAGACCGCGAGCTCCCGCGCGGCACGCAAGGTCCGCGCATCCCGGGCTCGCCATGCCGCGCTTCCACGGCCTTCCCCGCGGCTCACGGCCGCCGCTTTGCGGCGACCTAGTCGTGATCCACAGCCCAGAACGAGATCCACAGCCTGTCGGACGTGATCAAAAGGCTCTTTGATCACGTCTCAAGGGATGTGGATCAGGACTGGGCGGGGGCAAGCGGCACGGGCGGGAGGGAGGGTGATTAGTGGTAGAAGTGGCGGGCGCCGGTGAAGTACATGGTGATTCCGGCGGCGTTGGCTGCTTCGATCGCTAGCTCGTCGCGGATGGAGCCGCCAGGCTGGACCACGGCGGTGACGCCCGCGTCAATGAGCACCTGGAGCCCGTCCGGGAACGGGAAGTAGGCGTCGGAAGCGGCGACCGAACCCTTGGCACGATCGCCAGCGCGGGCGATGGCGAGGCGGCAGGAGTCGACGCGGTTTACCTGGCCCATGCCGACGCCGACGGAGGCGCCGCCCGAGGCGAGCAGGATGGCGTTGGACTTGACCGCACGCACGGCGCCCCAAGCGAATTCGAGGTCGTCGAGCACCTCGGGGGATGCCGGGTCGCCGGCGGCCAGTTGCCACGCCTCGACTTCGTCGCCGGGAGCGCCAAAGTCGTCGCGGGTCTGGGTCAGATAGCCGCCGCTGATCTGGCGCAGCTCCACAATGGACTGTGGGGCGTAGGCCGGAGCGCGCAGGATCCGCAAGTTTTTCTTCTGCGACAGGATGTCCACGGCACCGTCGGCATAGGACGGTGCCACGATCACCTCAGTGAAGATCTCCGCCACCTGCGCGGCTAGTTCCACCGTGACCTCACCGTTGACCGCGATCACGCCACCGAACGCTGACGTCGGGTCGCAGGCGTGGGCCTTGCGGTGCGCCTCGGCCACGTTGTCGGCGATGGCGATGCCACAAGGGTTCTGGTGCTTGATGATCGCGACTGCCGGGACACTGAAGTCATGGGCTGTGCGCCAGGCGGCGTCGGCGTCGAGATAGTTGTTGTAAGACATCTCCTTGCCACCGAGCTGCTCCGCCTGAGCGAGGCCCTTAGCCCGGGGCTCGGTGTACAGAGCGGCACGCTGATGCGGGTTCTCGCCATAGCGGAGCACCGCCGTGCGGCGCAGCGCCAGGCCACCGAAGTCGGGCCACCACTGGTCGCTGGGGTGCAGCTCCTGTGCGCACCACTCGGCCACAGCCACGTCATAGTCGGCGATGTCAGCGAAAGCGTGGGCGGCGAGCATCCGTTTTTCTTCATCGCTGAACCCACCGCGCTCCAAAGCGGACAGCACTAGGTCGTAGAAGCGGGGAGAAGTCACGACAGCGACGTTGGCGTGGTTCTTGGCCGCGGCACGCACCATGGCTGGCCCGCCTATGTCGATCTGGGCGATGCATTCCTCGATCGAGGCCTTGGAGGCCACCGTCTCCTGGAACGGGTAGAGGTTCGACACGAGCAAATCGAACGGCTCGATCCCGTGCTCGGCGAGCTCCGCGCGGTGCGACTCGAGCCGCACGTCGGCGAGCAGCCCAGCGTGCACCTTGGGGTGCAATGTCTTGACGCGGTCGCTGAGGATCTCCGGGAAACCGGTCAGCTCCTCCACTTTGGTCACCGGCACGCCGGCCGCGGCGATGGCCGCCGCTGTGGACCCGGTCGAGACAATCTCCACGCCAGCGCCGTGGAGCCTCTCCGCCAGGTCGGTGATTCCGGTCTTGTCGTAGACGCTGATGAGTGCGCGTCGAATCACGGGACAGTGACCTTTCTTCCGTTAATCGTCCAGCCCTCGCGAGCCATGCGGCCCACATAGTCGACTAGTTGGGCCCGCTCCGCCACCTTGATCCGTTCGGTCAGGCTCTCAACGGTGTCGTCGTCTAGCACCGGCACCGCGACCTGCGCGATGATGGCGCCAGTGTCCACACCTTCGTCCACAATGAACAATGTCGCCCCGGTGATCTTGACGCCATAGTCAAGGGCATCGCGGGGCCCATGAATTCCGGGGAATGCGGGTAATAGCGCGTTGTGCGTGTTCACGTAACGCCCGCCGAACTGGCCCAGGAACTCGTCGCCAGCGAGTTTGAGGAAGCCAGCCGAGATGACGAGGTCTGGTTTGAACTCCGCGACCGAGGCCGTCAGCGCCATGTCCCATTCGGAACGTGTGCCGAAGTCTTTGACCCGGCAGACGAACGAGGGAATCCCAGCATCCTGCGCACGGGCCACGCCGCCAGTGTCGTCGCGGTCAGCGCCGACCGCGACGACTTGCGCGCCGAACGCGGGGTCGGCGCAGGCATCGAGGAGCGCCTGAAGGTTAGAGCCGGAGCCGGAGACCAAGACGACGAGCCGAGCGGTCACCCGTGCACTCTACCGCCAGGCTCATCAGCCCTGTTGAGCACGGTCGCGGAGACTAATCAGGGTGTTTTACCCCAGAAATCGGATCTTAGGCGGATATTAGGACTAAGTGATTGTTGCCGCGAGGGGAGCCAGCGTTGTCTTATCCACCGAATACACCACATAACTCAGACGACCTGCCCGACGCCACTAGGCCGGGCAAGTCCTTTGAAGATTCGACCATTCCCCCACCACCTCCGCCGTTGCCGCCAACGCCACCCGAGCCGCCAACGCCGGAACCACCCATGCCCCCGGTTCCGCAGCCTCCCATGCCGCCCGCGCCAGAGCCGCCGTCACCGACGCCTCCGATGCCGCCGGCCCCCACTCCCGTACCACCCGTTCCTCCTGTTCCGCCGGTCTCCGGCGGAACAGGGGCTACGGCCGCAGGTGCGGCTGGCGCCGCGGGGGCGTCAGCCGCAGGTATGGGTGGCAGTAGTGGCTATACGCCGCCTGTGCCACCGGTTCCTCCCGTGTCCGGAGGGACTTACGCGTCAACACCGCCCACGGGCACGACGCCGCCGTTGACACCTCCCGGCCCGCCGCTCAACCCCAGCGGCACCACCTATGGTGGCCGCGGCGACGCCAAGGCGAACCTTCTGGGCTATCTGTCCCTGGTCTTCGGCATCATTGGCACGGGTTGCTGCTGCTGCCCCTGGATCAACGGAGCACCCTTCCTGGGCGGCATCCCAGCGATCGTGCTCGGCTTCTTGCACCTGCAGAAGGTCAAGAAAGGTCAGGCCACGATGGCCTGGCTTGGCTGGGTTGGCATCATTCTGGGCGCCCTCGCCATCCTCGGAGCCATTTGTGGCCTGACGACGGACTGGGACAGCCGAATCACAGACGAATACGACCGCCAATTTAACAATCCGTAACCATCGATTTCAGCAGCTGAGGGGATGTCCGCCGGGCATCCTCTCAGTCATGTGTCTCCAACTAGGCACGAATGGGGCCTTGACCAGCGATCACGCTATCGCCAGCATGAACGCCTGAGCTTGCGCCGAGGCGGCGCCAGCGAGCTCTATCCACAAAGGAGAAACACAAAGTGACCACCCCCGGATCGCCGGTCGACAAGAACTTGGGCATCTCCATCGCCGGCCTCATCGTGTTCTGGCCGATTGGACTCTTCGCCCTCATCAACGCGCTCAAGGTCGACGGTCTTGTCGCTCAGGGCGACATCGCTGGCGCGCAGACGGCTGCGGACAGCGCTAAGAAGTTCGGCAAGATCGCGATTATCGTCGGCATCGCGCTTTACGTCGTTTGCTGTGGTGGATACGTGGCGCTCATTGGCCTCGGAACCGCTGCCAGCAGCATGTGAGGTTTTGACCTCAGCGCGGCCCGGGTCTCCCGGGCCGCTTTTGTCTATTCAGGACGCGAGACGAGCTGCTGTCTGAGAAAGGCTCCAGCCACCCCAAGACACGCGCCGAGAGTGATCGCGAGCATGGCTCCCGCGCCTGCTTGCCAAGGCACCGCCCCGATCGGGAACGGTCCGCCGCCATCCAGCTTGCCCGACCCGGCATAGGTCGCGGCGGCGATCAGAAGACCAGCGACGGGACCGGCCAAGGCGGCCGAACCGAACATCCGCATCCACCGGGGATCGGGCAGCACCATGTCACCGGAACGCGTGCGCCTGGCCCGCAACCGGCGCCGCACCAACAGCATGCTCGCCGTAAGCCCGGCAAGCACCGGAATCGCCATCATCATCCACGCCAGACCGTGCAAAGCAGACGAGGGCAGTCCCGCGAACGCTGGCAACGGCGGCAGAGCCTGCGGCTGACCCGGCTCCGCGGCGGCCATGGTCACCGTGCCCGCGCTGATGATGACGCCAGGACCGATCACGAAACCAGCTCCGGCCAGATAACTGGTGGCCCACAACGCCATGTTGGGCGCGAACGCCAGGCAAATCACGGTCACCCCGGCCTGGCCCGCGACGCCAGACGGGAAAGTCCCGAAAAGCTGAACCGCCTCACCGCCATTGAGCGCGATCGCCAACCCGCCCGCTCCTGCGCCGGCGCCTATCAACAGGAAGCACCCGACCACGCCCGTACGCAGACCGTCTCTTAGCAACTGCGGGGTCCGCCGCGCGATCGACCGCACGGCACCGGTCGCGCGAAGCGCTCCGACCAGACCAGCCACCGTGCCACACACGAACAGGTGCAGCGCCGAACGCCCGACACTGACCGTCAAACCTGGACTGTCAATGACTATCGCGGCCGCGGCGCCGATCACTGAGTACCCACTGCCGATGCTGAGGGCGACGAAGAGTGCCTGGCGCACGGACCCGGAACCGCGCGCGCCTATGCCTCTGGTGGCGTGCACCCCGGCGCGGTTGAGGCGCCATAGGGCGAGCAGTGTAACGGAAAGCGGGGCAAGTCCAACGTAGACAGAAGGTGTCTGCAACGGCACGCCATGGGCGAGCAGCCAGCCGGCGACCGCGATGATGACGGCGCCGCCATCAGGTTTGCGGCCTAAGGTCACCTGTCCCAGAACGACCAGCACGAGCACGGCGGCCAGGCTGATGAGGGCCGCCAGGCCGGTTCCAACGGCGACAGTCACCGCGAGCGGCGCGTGAGATTGCCTTCTGCTGGGGGCCGGCTGGTGCTGCCACGGGATACGCACCGTGAGCTGCGCCGCGAGCTCCTCCTCGGAAGGCTGCCGTTGCGGCCCAATGAACGTGTCTTCGTGCGGGGTGGTCATCAGGCGTTACCTAACCACAATCCCGTCCCGGAAACCACGAACTAAGCCCTGTGCCCGAAATGCGCCGTTAATCTACTTCTATGACAGATGCACCACCGCCTGGAAGCGAGCCGGTCAACCCCGTCTCCCACCCCTCGGACGCGGCCATGGCCAAGCCGAAGGACAACGCACAGCTCTACGGCATCATCGGCGTGATCGCCGCGTTCATCTGCTGCCCGCCGCTCGGCATCCTCTTTGGATGGATGTCGATGACAGAGGCGAAAAAACTTGGCCGCGATGACACGCTGGGCAAGGTCGCCTTCTGGGCCGGCATCGTCGTCACCGCCGGATGGCTACTGTCCGCCGTTGCCTGGGCGTGTCTGGGCGGCGCCGGCATGATGTGGGGCAACCGCTAAAGCAAAAGGGGAACTCCGTTGTGGAGTTCCCCTTTGTTACGGACTTAGTTGCCGCTCATAACTTCCCGCATGAGGCGAGCGGTCTCCGACGGGGTCTTGCCCACCTTGACGCCGGCGGCTTCGAGCGCCACCTTCTTGGCTTCGGCGGTACCAGATGAGCCGGAGATGATCGCGCCAGCGTGACCCATGGTCTTGCCGGGCGGGGCCGTGAAGCCAGCGATATAGCCGACGACCGGCTTGGTCACATTGGCCTTGATGAACTCGGCGGCGCGCTCCTCAGCGTCCCCACCGATCTCACCGATCATCACGATGGCGTCCGTCTCCGGGTCGTCCTGGAAGGCGGCGAGCGCGTCGATGTGAGTGGTGCCGATGATCGGGTCACCACCGATACCGACGCAGGTCGAGAAGCCGATGTCGCGCAGCTCGTACATCATCTGGTAGGTAAGCGTTCCCGACTTCGACACCAGGCCGATGCGGCCCGGGCCGGCGATGTCGGCCGGGATGATGCCAGCGTTGCTGGCGCCCGGAGACGCGATGCCGGGGCAGTTCGGCCCGACGATGCGCGTCTTGTTACCGGTCGCGACGGCGTGTGCCCACAGAACGGCGGTGTCGTGCACCGGAACGCCCTCGGTGATGATGACGGCGAGCGCGATGCCCGCGTCGATCGCCTCGATCGCGGCGTCCTTGGTGAACGCCGGCGGCACGAAGATAACCGTTACGTCAGCACCGGTTTCCTTCATCGCGTCCTGGACCGAGCCGAAGACCGGGACGCTGGTGCCATCGAAGTCGACGCTCGTGCCCGCCTTGCGCGGGTTGACGCCACCGACGATGTTCGTGCCGGCCTTGAGCATGCGGCGGGTGTGCTTCGAGCCCTCCGAGCCGGTCATGCCCTGCACGATGACTTTGGAGTCCTTGGTAAGCCAGATTGCCATGGTTATGCTCCCGCTGCCGCAAGCTCGGCGGCGCGCTTTGCCGCACCGTCCATTGTGTCCACCCGCTCCACCAGCGGGTTGTTGGCGCCATCGAGGATCGCCCGGCCGGCCTCAGCATTGTTGCCATCGAGCCGCACGACCAGCGGCTTGTTCACCGTCTCGCCCTTGCTTTCGAGCAGGGCGAACGCGCTGATGATGCCGTTGGCCACAGCGTCGCAAGCGGTGATGCCACCGAAGACGTTGACGAACACGCTCTTCACGGCGGGGTCGCTCAGCACGATCTCCAGACCGTTGGCCATCACCTCGGCGCTCGCGCCACCACCGATGTCGAGGAAGTTCGCCGGCTTGACGTTGTTGTAGGCCTCACCGGCATACGCGACGACGTCCAGAGTGGACATCACGAGCCCGGCACCGTTACCGATGATGCCGACCTCACCGTCGAGCTTGACGTAGTTGAGGTCCTTGGCCTTGGCGGCCTGCTCCAGCGGGTCGACCGCCGACTTGTCCTCAAGCGCCTCGTGGTCGGGGTGCCGGAAACCGGCGTTCTCGTCGAGGGTCACCTTGGCGTCCAGGCATAGCACCCGGCCGTCAGCCGTCTTGGCCAGCGGGTTCACCTCAACGAGCGTCGCGTCCTCGGCGACGAACGTCTTCCACAGCTTCACCGCGATGTCGACGACCTGGTCCTTGACCTCGGCCGGGAAACCAGCCGCGGCAACGATTTCGCGTGCCTTGGCCTCATCGACGCCCTTCACCGCGTCGATCGCGACCTTGGCGACCTTCTCCGGCGACTCCTCGGCCACCTGCTCGATCTCCATGCCGCCCGCGACACTGGCGATGCAAAGGAACGTGCGGTTCGCCCGGTCCAGCAGATAGGAGAAGTAGTACTCCTCAGCGATATCCGCGGTCTCGGCGAGCATCACCTTGTGAACGGTGTGCCCCTTGATGTCCATGCCGAGAACTTGGCTGGCCTTCGCGAACGCTTCGTCGGGGGTGTCGGCGAGCTGAATGCCACCGGCTTTACCGCGGCCGCCGACCTTCACCTGCGCTTTGACGACAACGCGGCCGACCCGCTCAGCGATGGCTCGGGCCTCCTCGGGGGTCTCGGCCATGCCACCGGCCAGCACGGGCAATCCGTGCTTTTCGAAGACATCGCGCCCCTGGTATTCGTACAGGTCCACTAGTACCTCTTCGCTCAACTCCCGCACCCGACATTGGATCGGCGGGGCCTATGGCCGCAGCCTAGCGGGCACGACTCACCCGAACGGACGTTCGGCCGAGCTTTGTGCAGGAGGCCACAACTCACACGGGAAGCGATTCGCAGATTCGTCCGTAACCCTCGGCAGAAGCCGTCGTTGAGAGTGGTGTCAGGCTGCTACAGACCGAAAGGTTGAGGCGGTTGACACAAACGGCCGATGCCCTGTCGGTCGAGGGGTGGCGGCGGGGCATCGTGCATAGAGGAGCCGGGCTTGTGAGGGGTGAGTCCGGCTCCTCCCTAATTTAGCCGCAGTCGGTGACTGCGGCTTTTGTCGTTATTTACGCCGGCTGTGAAACGTGACTGCGCACCCAGTCAACGATCGAATGTGTGGTCGCACCAGGCGTAAAGACCTTGGCCACACCGAGCTTTTCCAACTCCGGGATATCGGCGTCCGGGATGATTCCGCCTCCGAAGACGACAATGTCACCCGCCCCGCGCTCACGAAGCATCGCCACCACTTTGGGGAAAAGCGTCATGTGAGCACCAGAAAGAACCGACAGGCCAACGGCGTGCGCGTCTTCCTGGATTGCGGTCTCGACGATCTGCTCCGGCGTCTGGTGCAGGCCGGTATAGATGACCTCCATACCCGCATCCCGCAGGGCACGAGCCACTACTTTCGCGCCACGGTCATGGCCGTCAAGACCAGGCTTGGCAACCACCACACGAATTCTGGTGCTCATATATATGCCCTCATCTTTTCGGGATCTCCTTAACGAACGGTAACCCACCAGGGCCGGGTAGCGATGCAGGGTTCTGGGTTACTTGCCTAACATCCCCTGGTTACAGAGCGTGCTTAACGCATATGCCTGCGATTAGTGACGCAACCGGGCAATCTGCATCGGACAGTCGCACGAGTAATGACTCGCTTACGGACGGGGAACTTGCCCCGACCCCTAAGGGTTGGTTACGTTGTCCGGCAGTGCTCCTCAAACGGCACCAACAACGGGGCCGACAACTACGGAGGGTGTGCGTGCAATACCGGCCAGAGCCAATGCGTGAAAGCGACCGTTATCGCGGGCGCCGAAGGGCTCCTACCCCGGCACGGGGCCGCTACGCCGCGGTCCTCACCACCGCATTCGTCGGGGCCGGCATCGTCGCTTTTGGAGCGGGTGCTGGTATTAAAGACGCCAAAGTGGACGCTTTGGTTGCCGACACTTCCGTCGCCGAAGCAAGTTCTTCGCAGCGTGACTACGCCGCTGGCGCCCCCAACCGCAGCGTCGACCGCAACGTCGCTAGCTCCATCAGCTCAGCTCCTGAAGACGTTTGGCTACTCCCCCTGCGTGGCTACCGGCTAACTTCGCCGTTCGGCCAGCGCTGGGGACGGCTGCACGCCGGGATCGACCTCGGTGGCATCCGTGCCGGCACCCCGATCTACGCCGTCAAAGACGGCACCGTGATCCTGTGCCGGGCCAACGGTGGCTACGGGCTCAACGTGCAAATCGATCACGGCGGCGGCCTAGTCACCGTTTACGGCCACGCGAGCAAGCTTTTCTGTAAAGAGGGCCAGCAGGTTAAGGCTGGCGAGCTCATCGCTGCTGTGGGCAACACCGGGCACTCCTTTGGCGACCATCTCCACTTGGAGATCCACGTCAACGGCTCGCCAGTGAACCCGATCCCGTTCTTCAAGGAGCGCGGTGTGGACTTCTACCTCGAAACTGAGGCCGTTTACGGGGTCAACGGTTAGCAATCTTCGCTTTGGCGCCCGCTTCGTTTTGAAGCGGGCGCCATTGTCGTTTCTGCCCGATTTTCGTGAGCGCTCATCGTGACTCAGATCACGAGCTGCCCCTAGGGGACACCCGGAGATACCACTACGAAAGTAGGACATAAGCGAACGTCGAATTGACCGTTTTGTCGTCTCCTACTTTCGCCGGCGGTTGGCTACCTACCAAATGACCAGGCACTATGGCTCGTCCGTGTCAACGGGGACTACGGAGGGTTTACCTCGTGCTGAAAACAAAGATCGATGAATTGCTAAAAACCGGCCGCGACGGCGCCAACGCCGCCTCAAGCCGGATTCGCACTCGACTAGCCGGTCGCTCCCGGCAGGTCATCGCGGTAGCAGCGCTCACCGGAGTTGCCAGCCTCGGCCTCGTTGCCGCCGCTCTCGAAGACACCCCCAACACCAGCGACGCCGCGGCCACCGCCGAGCGTCAGCGGGCGGAAGCCGCCTTCCAAGCCAACCGCTCCACTCGTGAGTCGCAGACCCCCGCGGCAACCGAGTCAGCTACCCCCACAGCCACCGCTACGGATACCCCATCCACAGCGACTGAAACCCCCGCCGCTCAGGCAGCAACCCCCGAAGCCGCCCCCAAAGCAGCTCCCGCGTGGGTTGACCCCATGCCCGCCGGTGACATCAGCTCCTGCTACGGCCCCCGTTGGGGCACCATGCACGCCGGTGTCGACCTGTTCACCGACGAGAACGAGCCGATCCAGTCGGTCGGCAAGGGCACTGTGGTCGCCGCAGGCTGGGCCTACAGCGGCTATGGCATCTCGGTGGTCGTGGACCACCACAACGGCTTCCTGACCCACTACGCCCACATGAACAAGACCGCTGTGAGCATTGGTGACGAGGTCGGAGCCGGAACCCTGATCGGCTACGAAGGTTCCACCGGTGATTCCACCGGGCCGCACCTGCACTTCGAAGTGCACGCGGGCATGTGGAACCAGATCGAGCCGGCGCAGTGGCTACGCGACCGCGGAGTTGACCTCGGCGGCTGCTAAGAAGCCAACACAAGCAATACCCATCCCCATAAAAAACATCTGTGACCTGGATCTCTGCCCGATCCAGGTCACAGATGTCTCTAGATCTTTTCTAGCGGCGCGTGCCGCAGCACCAGCCACAGCGTCTGGTCGCCAAAGTCGACCTGCGCCTGGGCGCGCGGGCCGGCTCCCTGGACGGCCAGCACCCGGCCGAGCCCATAGCGCTGGTGGTTGACCCGGTCGCCGACTTCCACAGACGCACCCTTCGGGAGCAGGTCGCTCGCGGTGGCGAGCTTGCTCGGATCCACCCCGATCTTGGCGGCCAGTGCGGCGGCCTTGCTGGTGCCCCCTACGAAAGTGCTAGCGGCCCGCTCAGCGCCACGCTCGCGGCTGCCAATGCCGCCCCCGCTCCACGAGGTGTAGGCATCGGCTGTGCGCTGCCAGTCGATGAGCTCAGGCGGCAGTTCCTCCAGGAACCGTGAAGCCGGGTTGTACTGCGGCTGCCCCCAAGCCGAGCGGGTCACCGAACGCGAGATGTAGAGCCGCTGGCGTGCCCGGGTGATCCCGACGTAGGCCAGGCGCCGCTCCTCCTCCAGCTCCTTGACGTCACCAAGCGACCGCAAATGTGGGAAGACCCCGTCTTCAAGGCCGGACAGGAACACCACCGGGAACTCCAGCCCCTTAGCGGTGTGCAGCGTCATCAGGGTCACGACGCCCTGATGCTCAGGATCGTCTTCCGGCAATTCGTCGGCGTCAGCCACCAGCGCCACCTGCTCCAGGAATCCGGCGAGGCTGGCCGTTTCGTCGGCGGCGGCAGCGCGCTCGGCATATTCGCGGGCGACGCTCACGAGTTCCTGAAGGTTTTCCACTCGGCCTTCGTCTTGCGGATCGAGGCTTTCCTCGAGTTCGGCGAGCAGGCCAGAGCGGGTGAGCACCAGCTCCAGAACCTCTTCGGGCGGGGCGAAGGTGGCTCGTTCCCGGCAGTCGTCGAGCATGGCGACCAGCTCACCGATGGTGTTAACCGCCCGCGACGAGATGCCTGGTGCTTCGCCCGCGCGGCGCATCGCCGCCCCGAACGAGATCTTTTCCCGGGAGGCGAACGCCTCGATGATCGATTCTGACCGGTCGCCCAATCCCCGTTTCGGCGTGTTGAAAATGCGCCGCATGCTGACCGTGTCGTCCTCATTGGAGACAGCACGCAGGTAGGCCAGGGCGTCACGGACTTCACGGCGCTCATAGAAGCGAACGCCGCCAACGACTTTGTACGGCAAGCCGTGGCGAATGAACACATCTTCAAAGACTCGCGATTGCGCGTTAGTGCGGTAGAAGACTGCCACGTCACCTGGGCGGGCCTTGCCGCTGTCGCTCAGCCGGTCGATCTCGCGGGCGACGAAGTCAGCCTCGGCGTGCTCATTGTCAGCGACATAACCGGTGACCTTCTCACCCGTGCCCTGGTCACTCCACAGCCGCTTGGGTTTGCGGTCGCTGTTGCGGTCGATCACCGCGTTGGCGGCGGAGAGAATGGTCTGCGTCGAGCGGTAGTTTTGTTCCAGCAGAATGGTTTTAGCGTCTGGATAGTCGCGCTCGAACTCCAGGATGTTGCGAATCGTCGCCCCGCGGAACGCATAGATCGACTGGTCAGCGTCACCCACGACGCAAAGCTCGCCGGTCTCGCCAACGAGTTCTTTGATTAGCACGTATTGCGCGTGGTTGGTGTCTTGGTATTCGTCGACCAGCACATGCTTGAACCGGCGCCGGTATTTCTCGGCGACCTCGGGCTTGCCCTGTAGCAAGTGGACGGTCCGCATGATGAGGTCGTCGAAATCGAGGGCGTGCGCCTGCTGCAACTGTTGCTGGTAAAGGGTGTAAGCCTCGCCAAGGGCCCGCTGCATGGGGCCGTGTGGCTCAAAATCATCGGGGCCGATGAGCTCGTTCTTGAGGTTGGAGACCTGAGCGGCCAGCCCACGGGCGGGATAGCGCTTCGGGTCGAGATCTAGCTCACGCGCCACGATCTGCATGAGGCGGCGTGAGTCGTCAGCGTCGTAGATGGAAAAGCTGGACTTCAGCCCGGCGTGCTCATGCTCGGCCCGCAGGAGGCGCAGGCAGGAAGAGTGGAATGTGGACACCCACATGAGCCTGGCGCGAGCACCGACCTGGTGCCCGACGCGCTCCTTGAGCTCACCGGCCGCCTTATTCGTAAAGGTGATCGCCAGGATCTCGCCTGGATGAACCTTGCGCTCGGACAGAAGATAGGCGATGCGCTGCGTGAGCACGCGAGTCTTGCCAGACCCCGCCCCCGCGACGATCAGTAGCGGGGCACCAACGTGGGTCACGGCTGCGCGCTGAGGCTCGTTGAGCCCCTCCAGCAATGCGTTCATCGAACAGCGATTCTATTCGGCGGGTATGACACGCAACCGTCACCCACTGGCAGTGGAACGAGTGAGTGACTGTTGCAAAGATACGTACATGTCTTTATCCCCCTTCGCACGCGCCCGCCATCTGGCGCTGCCTGTCTTAGCACTGGCAGTCGTGGCCGCGCTTCCGTTCGCCGCAAGCCCAGCGCCCCAACAGGATGCCGCGTGGACCCCGATGACGCCGGTTTCGCTACAGCTGACCGACGTTCCGCAAGGGCAGGCGGCGTCTGGCAGTTTGCTTGCCTTCAACGATTTCCACGGCGCCATCGATCCTCCAACCGGCAGTGGCGGTCTCGTTACCGGTGCCCCCGCCGGCGGTTCGGAGTTCCTGGCGACCTGGGTTAAACGGCTGCGCGCCGAAGGCGAAGCGGCGGGAAGCGATGTTGTCACGGTGGGAGCCGGCGACCTGGTTGGGGCAACGCCTCTGGTCAGCGCCGCATTCCACGATGAACCCTCGATCGAGCTGCTCAACTCGCTCGGCCTGGACATCAGCTCGGTTGGCAACCACGAGTTCGACGAAGGAACGGTCGAGCTGCGGCGGCTCCAGTTCGGTGGCTGCCACCCGGTAGATGGCTGCGCCGACGGCGACGGATTCGATGGCGCTGACTTCCCCTACCTGGCCGCCAACGTGGTCAGCAAGGAGACCGGCCTGCCGATTCTGTTGCCAGCAACCATCAAAATCATTAATGGGGTACCGGTCGGCTTCATCGGCATGACCCTCGAAGGCACCCCGACGATCATCAACCCGGGCGCCCCGGGGAACAGTTCAGTTAAGTTCCTGGATGAGATCGAGACCGCCAACAGGTGGTCGCGGATCCTCAGCCTCCTCGGGATCAAGGCACAGGTGCTGCTGATTCATGAAGGTGGGCAGCAGGCCAGCACGGGTGAACCGTCCACGTGTGCCGGGTTCGCCGGGCCGATCACCGACATCGTGGCGGGCCTGCGCAAAGAGTTCGGGATCGTGGTGTCCGGACACACGCACCGCTTCTACTCGTGCTCGATGCTCAACTCGGCCGGCCTTCCCGTGGCCGTCACCAGCGCCGGAAGCAACGGAACGCTGGTAACGGACATCGATTTCACGCTGGACAAGCGGACCCGTCAGTTCGCCGCGGTCAGCGCACGCAACGTCATCGTCGAAAACGGCATCCGCAACGCGGATGGCACCTGGGCTAGGGACGCGGCAGGCAACTTCCTGCGCAACCCGGCTCTCATCGACGCCAGCGCCAAGGTCATCGCAGACAAGTACCGCACCGCCGTGGCGCCGATCGCTAACCGGGTCGTCGGCAAGATCACCGCCGACATCGTCCGGGACGTATTGCCCAACGGCGAGAGCCCGCTCGGTGACGTGATCGCCGACGCTCAGCTGGCTTACACCACGTCGGCGGGATCTCAGATCGCCCTCATGAACCCCGGCGGCATCCGGGCCCCGCTAACGTTCGCCAACTCTCCGGGCGGCGAACCGGCCGGTGACGTCACCTATGGCGAGTGCTTCACGGTGCAGCCGTTCAACAACCTCGTGGTGACGCAAACCTTTACCGGGGCGCAGATCGACGCGGTGCTGGAGCAGCAGTTCGCTGGGCACGCGGGGCAGATCGCCACGCGCATCCTGCAGCCTTCGGCCGGGTTCAGCTACACCTACAACTCCACGCTGCCGCTCGGTAGCCGGGTTTCCGACATCAAGCTCAACGGAGTGGCCCTCGACCCAGCGGCTACCTTCCGCGTGACGACCAACGACTTCTTGGCCAACGGTGGCGACGGTTTCACCACCCTGACCGCCGGAACGGACCGGGTCACCGCGCCCGGATTCGACGTTGACGCTCTCGTGGCCTACCTCGGCACGGGCTCCATCGCGCCCGGGCCAGCCAACCGCATCACGAAGGTTGGTTGATAACTCGATGGTCCTGGGGCATACTTGCCACGTGATCCAGCACGTACGCGGCTTTTATTTTTATGGCTCCGGAGTTCCGGCAGTCATAGGTCGCCGCTGATCGCAACAGACCTAGAAAGGCCCCGGGCTCCTCAGCCCGGGGCCTTTCGCCTTCTCCCGGGCCCGCCAGGAGCGAGAATCAGCCCAAGGAGAAAGTGATGACCATCATGACCGTTCAGCCGACGAACACCGGAACCAGCGAAGCTGAAGCATCAATGGAGATCGCCAGCTTAAGGACACGCATCGACGAGATTGATGCCACCTTGATCGCCCTCTGGCAGGAAAGGGCGGCGATATCTCAACAGGTAGGCAAGACCCGCGTGGCTTCAGGCGGCACCCGTCTGGTGCTCAGCCGGGAGCGCGAAATCATGGACCGGTTCCGCGCCGAGCTCGGCCCTGACGGCACTCAACTGGCGCTGCTGATTCTGCGGGCGGGCCGGGGACCGCTTGGTGGGTAAAGAAAAACACCCAACCGCGCAGGGCGATGGCGGGTAACTCAGCCGGAGGCTCACCCGGCCTGTCACCCGCCACGCGCGTCCACTCTAAAGCAACCGGCGGTCGGCCGCCCAGCGCGAAAGTTCGTACCGGTTGGACATCTGAAGTTTGCGCAAAACGTTGGAAACGTGGGTTTCCACCGTCTTGATGGAAATGAACAGTTCCTTGGCGATCTCTTTGTACGCGTAGCCACGCGCGAGCAGCCGCAGGACTTCACGTTCACGGTTCGTCAGCTGGTCTAGTTCGGGGTCCGCGACAGCGGTGTCGGGGCGCGCGGCGAAGGCGTCGAGCACGAAACCCGCCAGCCGCGGCGAAAAGACGGCGTCACCGTCGGCCACGCGGCGAATCGCATCCACCAGGTCATCGGGCGAAATCGTCTTCGTGACGTAACCCCTTGCGCCTGCGCGGATCAGGCCGATGACATCTTCGGCCGCGTCCGAAACGGACAGTGCCAGGAACTTGACTTGCGGGTGGGTGCGGCGGACCCCTTCGAGCACCGCCCGGCCACCACCGTCAGGCATGTGCACGTCCAGCAACACGACGTCGGGCTGTGTCGCCCCAATCATCGAGATCGCCTGCGCGACCGTCGCCGCTTCTCCCACGACGTCCACGTGCGCGCCCAGCTCGGCGCGAACTCCAGCGCGGAACATGCCGTGATCGTCCACAAGGAACACTTTCAACCGTCCGGTCACGACACTTCCTCCTGCTTCGCCGTGGTCACGGGCATCATGAGCCGGACCTCCGTGCCTTCACCGCTGACACTGCGAATTTCCGCCGTGCCACCATGCCTGTCCATTCTGCCGATAATCGAGCCGCGCACACCGTGCCGGTTTTCCTCAATGCTGTCCAGGTCGAACCCGGCGCCGCGGTCGCGCACGAAGACACTGAGCATGCTGGGCTCGGCTTCGGCGTACAAGGAAATGGTTTTGACCCCGGCGTGGCGCGAGGCGTTGACCATAGCTTCGCGAGCCGCGGCCACCAAGGCACCGACCTTGTCATCAAACGTGCGGTCGCCGACCACGACCGACTCGACCGCGATGCCATAGGTGTCTTCGACTTCGGCGGCGGCCTGTTCGAGAGCCGCGGCGAAGTGCTCGTTGGGCGAGCCTGTGGGCTGATAGAGCCAGTTGCGCAGCGAGCGCTCCTGCCCACGGGCCAGCCGTTGCACGGTGGCGGGGTCGGCTGAGTTGCGCTGGATCAGGGCGAGGGTGTGCAGCACCTGGTCGTGGATCATCGCGGCGAGTTCCGCGCGCTCTTGCTCCCTGATGCGCACCACACGCTCGGAGCGCAGCTCGACCATGGTCTGCCACAGCACGGGCGCGGCGACGAGGGCGACCCCAGCGACGGCGATGAGCGCGAAGGCGAGCGCCTTCCACAGGTCGTCGAAGTTCATGTCGCGCACCGGGGCGTAGACGATGAGCAGCCCGATCACCCCGGCGACCACGAGCACGGCGCCGGCGAGGAACTGCAGCAGGTAGAGGCGCTGGTTTCCGGAACTCGTTAGCGCGCCGAGCCAGCCTTTAGCCGCGTTCGCGGGCGTGGTCTGCCGCTGGGCCTGGTGCCAGATGATGCCGCCACCAGCGGCGATGAGGGCCACAAGCCACCCCACCCCGAGCGAGAACGGATCACCCTGACTGAACAGGGCGGCCAGCGTCACTAGGGCCGCGGCCACGACTAGGTAAGGGAGAAGCTTGAGAAGGTCCCGGCGGGCCGGTTTGCCCGGGCCCTGCTGACTGGGAAGGAAAACCCAGAACACCGCGTAGAGCAGCGCTCCAAGCCCGTTAAGAGGCATCAGCAGGACAAAGCCAGCCCGGATGAAGGTGGGCTTGATGCCCAAGTGCGCCGCGATGCCGCTCGCGACGCCAGCGATGAGGCGGTCGTCACGTGAGCGGGCTAACCGGGGCTTGGGCAAGGCTTGAGGCACAAATAGATCGTTCCATGAGGGTCAGGTGCCGCCCACAGGTAAGCCCCGGACTTCTTTTATCAGGGTCCGCTCAGGGTCAGGTCCTGAGGCGGAACGAGCCGCTGGGCAGCAATATCTAAGACATGACCGACGAGAAACCCGAACCCCCACCGCCACCGGGGCCACAAGCACCTCCGGCACCGGCTCCTGGCGGCGACGGTGGTGACGAGCCCTGGGCCGCCCGCCTGGGACTGGTTCGCCCCCGTCACGGCCGCCTGGTCGCCGGGGTCTGCGCCGGGATTGGCCGTGCCACTAACACCGATCCGCTCCTGTGGCGCGTGCTCATCGGCGTGCTTTCGGTCTTTGGCATCGGCGTGTTCCTCTACCTCGGGGCCTGGCTGCTCACGCCAGCCGAGGGCGACACCGCCTCGCCGGTGGAATCGCTCATAGGGCGTGGGCAGTCCAGCACCTCAACGGGGCTCACCATCGCCCTGGGCATCGTTGCCGTGCTTTGCATCGGTGCCATCACCGAAAGCTGGGTGGTGCCCGTCATCGCGATCGTGGCCTTGGTCGTGGTCGCCCTGGCTAATCCACGAACCCGGACAGGGCCTGTGCTGCCTGCCCGGGTGCCTGGCCCGGAACCGGTCACCGAGCCGATCCCGGGACAGGTGCCGACAGCCGTCCCCCAGGCGGGATATCAGCCTCCGTTCGCGCCGCACGGGCCTTACGCGAGCGCACCGATGCCTCCCGTCGCGCCTGTGAAAATGCCTAAGCCCAAACGCGAACGGTCCCGCCTTGGCCGCTTCGTCGTTGGTCTGGCACTCGTGGCGACCGGTGTACTAGGCATCGCCGATCTGGCCGGTGTCTCGGTCCCGATGACCGCCTATGTCGCCGCCGCTCTGCTGATCGTCGGCATTGGACTGATCGTCGCCGCTTGGTTCGGCCGGGCACGGTCGCTGATCCTGCTCGGTGTCGTGCTGAGCATCGCGCTGCCGATCGTGGCTGACGAGGAGAACCGGGATCGGTCGGGCTACCCGGAACGTTCCGTTTACTGGGTGCCGGTGACCTTCCACGAGCTGGGTTCCACATATGAACACCGGCTTGGCGACGCCACCCTCGACCTGACACAGCTCGACTTCACCGGACGCGAAGAATCTTTGCAGGTTGAGGTAAGCGCGGGCACGTTGCGGGTAATAGTTCCCGACAACGTGGACGTCACCATCCGCACGGATGTGCGCCTCGGAAATGCTTCGGTGTTCGGCCATGACATCAACGGCGTGAACGTCGGGGACACGCGTACTGATCTAGGTGAAGACGGCGCAGGCGGCGGAAAACTTGAAATCCGGCTCAATGTTCGGGCTGGGGATGCGGTGGTGGCCCGTGAAAACGCATAGGACTGACACGATTTCGCTCGTGTTTGGACTGATCTTCGTTATGGTCGCCAGCGGATTCCTCCTGGATTCCTACCGCGAGATTCAGCTGCCTGAGGTCGGCTGGTTCGTGGCTGGCGGGCTGATTCTCATCGGTGTCGTGGTCGCCATCGGCGCCCTCGTCCCCGAAAAGAAGCTAGAAGAACCAGCACCGGCACCGACTGACGAGGCCACGCAACCGTGACAGCTAGCCCAGGGGAGCAGGAGTTTATGCTGGGGCGCATGAGCCAGCTTTCCACCACTCCCCTGGGCCCGCTCGGCCAGGTCAGCATCGGCGACCGTGCCGCCAAGACGCTCACCGCGGAACTTGCCCGCCACACCGGGCCTAAGTCAGCCGTGCTGGTTGGTGCTGGTGCCCACTCGCTGGTGCTGGCCGAATCACTAGACGCGCTGCTGCCAGGCGACCGGCTGACGGTCGTCGCGGCCGACAGCTCCGTGGCCGGTGAAGTGGCCACGATGGGCTCCTTCATCCGCGACCGGGTCAAGGTCGTCGATGACATCGCGGCCGCCGAGCCAGCCGATTTCGTGATCGTCGCCGAGCCTCTGGTCGGCTCGGGCGAAGAAGCCCGCAACACCGTTGACCAGCTAAGCAAGCTGGTCGGCGAGGGCGGTCTGCTCATCGTGTCGGCTGTGGCCCTGCCCGGCCTGTCCAGCGGCGCCTCCGACGAACTCGACCGCATCGCCGCCCGCCAGGGCGCTGGATCGGATCTCGTGCTGCGCAACACGCCGCCGGTACGGGTGCACCGCCTGCGGTTCACCGAGGCTGACGCCGCGACCGCGGCCAAGCTCAAGCCCGCTTACCGGCCCTCCAGCGTGCCCGTAGCCGGATCGATGAACATCGACTCTAACGGTGTCGCCGCCGCGGGAATCGCGCTCGGTGCCGCCGCCATGCTGAAGCTGGTCCGCCCGAAGTCGAAGGCCTGGGTTCTTCCCGCGTTGCTGGCCGGACCGGTCGCCGCGTTCTTCCGGGACCCGGAGCGGGAAATCCCCTCCGACCCGAGCGCGATCGTGGCCGCTAGCGACGGCAAGGTGCTCAGCGTGGAACACCTGGTCGACGAGCGTTTCGCCGACGAAGAGTTCCTGCGCATCGCGGTCTTCCTGTCGGTCCTCGACGTGCACGTCAACCGCTCTCCCGTACCAGGGAAGGTTGTTGATTATTTTGTCGAAGACGGCGGCTATGCCAACGCGATGACCGCGGCTGCTGAGCACAACGTCGCCGCCTACACCGTGCTGGAGACGCCGGAACACCACAAGGTGGTCGTCGCCCAGCGCACCGGCCTCATCGCCCGCCGGATCGTGCAGCGCGCGCCGATCGGTGCTTTGCTCGCCAAGGGTGAGCGGTTCGGCCTGATCCGGTTCGGCTCACGCACCGACGTCTACTTGCCGGCCAGCCTCGCCGAAGCCGTCGTCAGCCCGGGTGACCGGGTCGTGGGCGGGTCAACCGTGATCGCTCGCTGGAAGTAATCAGCCAAAGCAAAAGGGGCCCGGGTAGGGCCCCTTTTGCTTTGAAGGAGAACCAAGTTTTACGCCGTGCGGCGCTGCCTTGCCCACAGGATCGGGCCGCTGACCAAGTAGGTCAGCACGATCAGGCCGAAGGCGATCTCGTGATTGGCGAGCGCGCCCAGCACGGGAACAGCTAGCAGGATCGGGTGCAGCTTCATCACCTTGGCCAGCTTGGCGTAGGGGAAGCTCGACACCATGGCGAAGGCCAGCAGCACCACGCCAGTGACGATCATCGCGGGCGGAAGGTTCAGCCCGAGCAGCACACTGATCGCGAGCACGGTGGCTGCCATCGTGGTCGGGACGCCGCAGAAGAACCGGCCGTCCTTGGGTGAGACGTTGAACCGGGCCAGGCGGACCGCCGCGCACGCGGCGACCAGAGCACAGGCTCCGATCAGCAGAGGCATCGCCACCTTGCCGTTGAGGGCTGAGTAGATGACGACGGGCGCGGCGACGCCGAACGAAACCATGTCGCCGAGCGAGTCCATTTGGACCCCGAAGGGGCTGGCCACGCCAAACTTTCGGGCGAGGGCGCCGTCGAGGCCGTCGAAGGTGATGCAAGCGAGCAAGCAAAGCGCTCCCCAGCGCGGGTCAAACCCGTTGATCGCCAGGAAGATCGCGGTCATCCCGAGCAGCAGGCTGCTCAGTGTGCATGCCTGGACCAGCGCGAACTTCAGCCTGCGGGCGTTGGTGCGCTCGCCAGGCAGAAGTGGAATCGTGCTTGGAGTGGCTACATCTGCCTCTGGAGCCACCGCAGCGGCTTCAATGGCACGGATTTCGCTCGGGTCAAGGCCGGGCAGTGCATTTGGCGTCGCAACGGCGTGGTTACGGCGGAGCCGTCCCACTGGGACCAGCAACATCTGCCGGGCCTTCGTCCCGCTAGCCCTGAGGCGGCCGGTTAGCCGTCCCGCGGGTCGCGGACTATCCGTCGATCGACGCCGACGCCATATGGCTCTCGGCACGTGTCGTCCCTCCACGCCGGTTCGGTTCCTTTCCGCCGCCTCAGCGGACCGTCCGGCTCTTGCGGCAATACCATCGCACAAGAACATGTGCCTTGGCGATACCCAAGTAACCGACATTCCGGGCAGCGAATTACTCTCGGGGCAATACACCCAGTTGCAAAGTTTACCCGATCGGGTCTATTGATCGATGTGTTGCAATTCACCGCGAGCTAGGTCGCTAAGGGGCAATTGTCCCAGCTCGTCCCGCGTGAACCACGCTGACCTGGCCGTCGATCCGCCTGCGGCCTCCGTCACCACCGCAGCGGTCGGTTCCGGGACAAAAACCTCAAAAATCGCGCGCACCGTGTACCAGTCGTAGGGCTCGCCCTCAGGCCCCATAGCGACCGGATGGTGCTTGTGGCCCACGCGCAACGGTCTGCCCACGGTGCCGTGCTGGGATGTCTCTTCGAAGATCTCGCGGACCAGTCCCTCTTGCGGCGACTCGCCAAAGTCGGTGCCTCCGCCGGGCAGGTGCCAGTTGCCACCGCCCGGGTAACCGTCGCTAATCAGGGACAGCAGCACCCGGCCGTCCGCATCGGTCACCACGCCGTAGGCGCCGAACCGCATCGTCTTGCGCGCGACCGTCAGCGAAGCGCCCGTCGCGGCGACCTCACCTGCTTCGTCTGGGACGGACGGAGGGACCGTCTGGTTCGCCTCTGGGCGCGCTGGAAGGCCGAAAACACTGGCCGCGAAGGGGACCAGGATCAGCTCAGGCAACTCTTCTGGACTGACCCACTTGGGCAAGTCTGTTGTGCCATCCACTTCGGACAGCAGAGTGCCGCCAGTGACCGCCAGGTCGAACACAATGCGATCGTGGTGCAACAGAACGTTCCGCCAGGGGAACTCCACGAGATCAGAAGACACGCTGCGCAGGCCGACGATCTCGACGTCGAGACCCGTCTCCTCTTTCAGCTCACGGATCACCCCGGCGTTGGGATCTTCCCCATGGTCTAGCCCGCCTCCCGGCAGATACCACACGCCGGGGTGATTCGAACGCTCCGACGAACGCACGAGCAAGACCCGGCCCTGTTCGTCGTGAACAATGCCGTAAGCCCCTACGCGCCGCCGTTTCTCCACGGCCGCAACACTACTGGGTGAAGGCCACCCGGATCGCCTCAGCCGTGACCTCGGTGACCTCGTCGGGACCGAACGCCTGAACTTCCGACGCCGGAACCCACCGTGCCTCAGAAGTCGAGCCACCGTGATCGTGCACGGTCGGCGCGGTCGCCTGGTCCACCTGAACCCGGTAGAACGCGCGCACGCCATGCCAGTCGATCGGATAGCCCTCGGGACCCAGCGATGCTGGATCACGAGTGGATCCGACCCCGAGCAATGCGATGAGCCGCCCCCGCTGCCCGGTTTCCTCGTGTAGCTCACGGATCAGAGCCGTGCCCGGCTGCTCGCCGTAGTCCGTGCCGCCCCCGGGCAAGTGCCAGCGCCCGGCACCCGGGTAATTGGGGGCGATCCGGGTCAGCAGCACCCGTGAATCAGGATCGGTCGCGACCGCGTAAGCGGCGAACCGCTGCGCCCGGTGCAACCCGTCAGGACCAGGCGCCGCGAAGAACGACGGAAACTCCGGCACCTCGCCGGGAACCTCTTCTTCGGACGGTGGCAGTCCTAACGCGATCGAGGTGAACGGCCGTAGCGGCAGCTCAGAGGCTTCATCGACCGACAGCCATCGGGCGATGTCCGTTGGCTGACCGGTGCGTTCACGCAGGGTGCCACCGCGCACCCGGGCAGCGTAAAGAACCCGGTCAGTGTGAATAGTCAGGCCACGATGCGGAAGCGCCCGCATGTCGGCCAATACGTCTCGCAGACCGGTCACCGCAACGCTGAGGCCCGATTCCGCCGCGGTTTCCCGCACCACCGTCTCTTGTGGATGTTCCCCGTGCATCACCGCTCCACCCGGCAACGACCACACATTGGGGGTCGCTGACAGCGATGACGCCCTGACGAGCAGCACCTTATGTGATGCGTCAGTGATCACTGCGTACGCTGCGATGCGCCGCAGTACCTCCGAAGGCTCGATCGCGGTCACAGAACATCATTCTCCCTGAGCAGCGAGATCAGGGCAATAACTGCGCCTTCACGTCGGTCGTCCGGTTTCCCCTGAGCCTTCAGCGCATGCCCTCGCTTCCAACACCCATTTCCGACGCCGCGCCGGGTTGCGGCCGTTACTCCCGGCGACGGCGGCGAAGCTGCTTCGGCGCCGCACGATATTGCAAGGCGAAGCGCCTTAGGACATCACGGTCCACACACCATGGCCCGCAAGGTTTCCGGCCACCCGCCCCGCGCCAGCGGCCCGCGCTTTCCGGCGGGCGGCAAAGGCCGGCCTCCGGCAGCGTCCGCGCATCTCGCGCTTGGTACGAGGGTGGCGTGGGCGACGTTGTTGACTTGGGCTTGATCCACAGCCCCAAGGTTGATCCACATCCCCTGGGACGTGATCAAACGGCCTGTTGATCACGTCTGGAGGGATGTGGATCACGAGGTAGGGCGAGCGGTGAAGGGCAGACGTGAGTGGTGGCTATTCCCACTCGATGGTGCCCGGGGGCTTGGAGGTGACGTCGAGGACGACTCGGTTGACCTCGCGGACCTCGTTGGTGATGCGCGTGGAGATTTTCGCGATCACGTCGTAGGGCAGGCGGGACCAGTCGGCGGTCATGGCGTCCTCACTGGACACTGGCCGCAGCACGACCGGGTGGCCGTAGGTGCGTCCATCTCCTTGCACGCCAACGGATCTGACGTCGGCGAGCAGCACGACAGGGAACTGCCACACGTCGCGGTCGAGGCCTGCGGCGGTCAGCTCTTCACGCGCGATCAGGTCGGCGGCACGGAGAATCTCGAGCCGTGATTCGTCGACGGCGCCGATGATGCGGATCGCGAGGCCTGGTCCCGGGAACGGGTGCCGCCAGACCATCGCGTCAGGCAGGCCAAGGCTTTCGCCCAGGGAACGCACTTCGTCTTTGAACAGGGTGCGCAACGGCTCCACCAACTGGAACTGCATGTCCTCGGGGAGGCCGCCAACGTTGTGGTGGCTCTTGATGTTTGCCGTGCCGGTGCCCCCGCCAGACTCGACGACGTCGGGATAAAGCGTGCCCTGCACGAGAAAACGCGTCTCCGCCGGAACGGCCGCCTCGAATGCCCGGATGAACTCGCGGCCAATGATCTTCCGCTTCTCCTCCGGATCGGTGACTCCGGCGAGAGCGTTGAGGAAGCGCTGCTTCTCATCGGCGACGATCAGCTTGATGCCGGTGGCCGCGACGTAATCGCGCTCAACCTGCTCGGCCTCTCCCGCACGCAGCAAGCCGTGGTCGACGAAAACGCACGTGAGCTGATCGCCAATTGCCTTGTGTACCAACGCTGCGGCCACCGCTGAGTCGACGCCACCGGACAGTCCGCAAACCACGGGCGCGTCACCGACCTGGGCGCGGATCAGGGCCACCTGGTCGTCGATGATGTTGCCCATCGTCCACGTCGGCTCGATCCCGGCGACCTTGTAAAGGAAGTGTTCCAGGATGCGTTGTCCATAAGGAGTGTGCGCGACTTCGGGGTGGAACTGGACGCCGGCGAAACCTTGGCTGACGTGTTCGAAGGCGGCGACCGGGGCTCCAGGCGAGGATGCCGTCACGGTGAAGCCAGCCGGAGCGGCCGTCACGCAGTCGCCATGGCTCATCCAGACGCTCTGCTCAGTGGGCGTTGCCGCGAAGAGAACGCCCGGCTCGACCAACTGCAGCTGGGTGCCACCGAACTCGCGGGAGCCGGTGTGCGCGACCGTGCCGCCGAGGGCTGAGGCCATGGCCTGGAAGCCATAGCAGATCCCGAAAACGGGGACGCCCGCATCGAATAGCTTGGCATCGATCTGAGGTGCGCCCGGCTCGTAAACCGAGGACGGCCCGCCAGACAGGATGATCGCGGCCGGGTCCTTGGCGAGCATCTCGGCCACGGGCATCGAATGCGGCACGATCTCGGAGTAAACCCGCGCCTCGCGTACGCGTCGCGCGATCAACTGCGCGTACTGGGCTCCGTAGTCAACAACAAGGACAGGCCGCGGCAAGGTCATGCACTACAGCCTACCTAGCTGGGAAGGCCGTGTTCACGGTGGTATGAGCGGGCCCACTCGTCCGGGATGTTCTCGGCGAATGGCCCTCCGGGCGGATCGACGACCCACACGTGCATCATCTCGGAGATGGTGATCTGCACGGAGAAAGCGGGGCAGCCGCCGTAGGGAGTCACGATGCCCAGCCCGGGCGGCATGATCGAGACGCACAGGTTGTGCGCGTGCCATCGCGTGATCGGCCCGCCGGGCGCGAGACCAGGGTCGCCCGCCTTTTCCATGACGTAAACCACGCCGAGCAATGTCGCCTTGCCGTCCTCGATCACGTAAACCAGGGACTCCGGCTTCTCCGGGTCGAGAGCACGTCCGTCCTTCTTGTATTCCTTGTGTTCCAGGTGGACGTTCAGTCCTTTGTCCTGCCCGAAGTTGAACTGGTATCCCGCCGCGAGCGCGTCTTCGAGCCGGGCGAACCGCTTGACGCCACGGGAAGTCGCCGCCGCGAGGTCGATGGAGGCCGAGACCTCCGCAGGGGTGGCGTGATGTGAGGGCAGTGGGCGCATGATGACGCCCGCCTGAGCGCGAGCTAAATGTTCATGCTCGCCTTCGTGACTGTGCCCGACGGATGGGTTTTGAGAGTCCGCTGAGGTGGCTTGGTGTGCCACGAACGAGGCGATCCACACCACCGCACCGGCGAGGAAGACGGTGAAAACCGTTGCTACCGAACCGAAAACGCGGCCCACACGACGGGTCGTCGCGACAGCGAGACCGAAGGCGGTCAGCTCCAGGAGCATCGTCAGGATGCCCACTTGATCGGGGTCTTCGCCGTTTATCAAGTAGGCCACCACCGTGACGGGTGCCAGGATCGCCGTGCCGATCCGCCAGCCGCGGCCGACATGCGCCCGCCAAGCCAAGACGAGAAACGCCAAGCCGCTGAGCACATAACCGCTAACCATGAGGGCGCCGGCCGGGTGACCGAACGGCAAGAACAGGTGCAGCGCACCGGAAAACGCCAGCAACGCGCGCGCCCATTTGTCCACAAGCGACGGTGAACCACCTGGCCACATGGCACCAACGACCAGGGTTAGAAGGCCAGCGACCAGCCCGGCCGCATGCTCGGGAGCGATGCCAATCAGCAAAGTGCTCATGCGCGTCCACCGCTGATGGGCTGGGGAGCAAGCGGGAGCGTGGGATCCGGCGGTCCGGCCTGGGCACCTAGAGCAGAGGGGCGCGGCTCACGGCGTACCCCCAAAAGCATTTGAACGCAATAGAAACCGGCGACGATGGGAAGCACGACGGTCGTGGCCAAACCTGTGAGCGTCAACGTGAAGTCAACCTGGGGCAGCAGCCCGACCCCGATCGAAAACATCAATCCGGCAAGCGAAAGTGCTTGCAGCACAATGATTCCGACGAGTCCCGTGCGCGAGCCGCGCAGCATCATGACGCCGAAGAAGAGCAGCAGTGTCACCCGGATCACGGGCACGATGAGGTAAAACGGCAGGCCGCCCATGAACAGCAGCTCCCCGATGGTGGCCAGCAGAATGGTGCCGGCCTGCACGAGCAGCAAGACGAAGACGACGCTGGCCTTCGATGTCGTATCCACGCCCCAGAGGCTGAGGCCTGAAGGTCACGCTCAGGTAAACATCAGGTCTGGGCGCTGATCGGGTTCGCCTTTGCGGGGCCAGTGCGAGAAGGCGCGCTCGGCCTGAGCCGTGATCGTGAGCGAGGGGTTGACGCCCAGGTTGGCGCTGACCGCCGCGCCGTCGACGACGTGCAGCCCGGCGTGCCCGAAGACACGGTGATATTTGTCGATCACGCCGTCTGACGGCGAGGTGCCGATCACCGCACCACCCAAGATGTGTGCCGTGATCGGAATGTCGAACATCTCCGTCAGCGAGCCGCCCGGGATGCCCCCGATCTCCTCGGCTAGCAGCCGGACAGCTTCGTTGCCCTCGGGAATCGAGGTCGGGTTCGGCGCCCCGTGCCCTTGGGTGGAGCGCAGTCCACCGCGCACCCAGTGTGTCGTGAGCGAATTGTCATGCGACTGCATGACGAGCGCGATGATGGTCCGCTGTGACCAGCCTCGTACCGAGATCGCGCGCAGATAAGGGAACGGCCAGCTGAACATGGCTTTGAGCCAGCGCCCAAATCGGCCCGGTCCCCCGTCGGTCAGGGCGGATTGCAGGAGCCCCATGGAGTTTGAGCCCTTGCCATAGCGCACGGGCTCGATATGCGTGCGCGCGTCAGGGTGAAACGAGCTGGTGATGGCGACGCCCTCGGTGTAGTCCAGGCCCCGTTTACGCGCAGCCGAACGCGGAACCGTCGCGCCCACAAGGGATTCGGAGTTGGTACGCGTTAGGAATCCCACGCGATCGGACAGCTTTGATAGCACCCCGCGAGTTTTCATCTTGTGCAAAAGGCGTTGTGTGCCAAGGGCTCCCGCCGCGAACACCACCTCGGAGGCTTCAAATCGCCGGCGTCCAGCTTCGATGACGTAACCGTTGGTACCTGGGCGTACCGCGGTGACCTGAGTGCGCTCGTAGATCTTGACGCCCAGTTTCTCCGCGAAGTACAGGTAGTTCTTGACCAGGGTGTTCTTGGCGTTGTGACGGCAGCCGGTCATGCACTCTCCACAGTGGAGACAGCCGTTGCGGTCGGGCCCCGCGCCGTCAAAGTAGGGGTCTTTAGCGGCAACCCCCGGCATACCAAGGAAAACGCCCACCGGCGTCGGGTGGAACGTGTCTCCCACACCCATCCGCTCAGCCACCTTCTTCATGGCGACGTCCATGGGAGTCGAGCGGTCATAGACCGTCACGCCGAGCATCTTCTCGGCGGTGCCATAGAAGGGTGCCAGCTCGGACTTCCAGTCGGCGATGTCCTTCCACTGTGGATCGTCGTAGAACGCGGGAAGCGGCCTATACAACGTGTTGGCGTAAACGAGTGAGCCTCCGCCGACCCCGGCACCGGCGAGCACCAGCACTGATCCGCCTCGGCGATTCTTGGAGCGCAAGAGCGTGATCCGCTGGATGCCGTAGCAGCCGATCGCGGGTGCCCACAGAAACTTGCGCAACCGCCAGCTCGTCTTCGGGAAGTCCTGGTCTGCGAAGCGGCGTCCGGCTTCGAGCACAGCGACCGAATATCCCTTTTCGGCAAGCCGGAGCGCGGCGACACTTCCGCCGAACCCCGATCCGATGACCACAACGTCATAACGAGCCATGCCGCATTATTACTGGCCAGTTAACTTCACACCAGTGCCGTAACTAAATTCATGTATTGCGATCCCTTTAAGCCCGTGCTCTCCTTTGGGGAACCATGAGACCCATAGGGAGGGCTCTATGCGACGACGACCAGTCGCGCTAGTCATCTCAACACTCGCACTAGGGGCGGCAATACTGTCGAGCGCGCCGACCACAGCGGCGCCGGCACAGCCGACGGAGACCAAGCAATATCTCGTGATCGGGCCCAAGACCTGGGCCGACCGCAACGCTATCGCCCGCACCGGGGCGGCGGTCGATCTCGTCGAGCACGGCAAGATCTACATCACGGCCACCACCGCGGAGGCGGCGCAGATCCAGCGGCTCGGCTTCGGGCTGGAAGTGCAGCTGCTTCCACAGGCAGACACCTCCGGCGATGTCAGCATCATGGACTTCCCGCCGGCCGACTCGAACTACCACAACTACGACGAGATGAACGCCGAACTCAACCAGATCGTGGCTGACCACCCGGCGATCGCCCAGAAGGTCAACATCGGCACTTCCTACGAAGGCCGGACCATCTGGGGCGTCAAGATCTCCGACAACGTGGCCAGCGACGAGAACGAGCCAGAATTCCTGATCAACTCGCTGCTGCACGCGCGCGAGCACCTGACCACGGAAATGGCGCTTTACCTCGCCAACCTGTTCACCAACTCCTACGGTTCCGACTCGCGGATCACCAACCTGGTCAACTCCCGCGAGTACTGGATCTTCCCGGCCGTGAACCCGGACGGCATGGTGTATGACGTGGCGACCGGCTCGTACCGCAGCTGGCGCAAGAACCGTCAGCCCAACTCCGGCGGGTCCGTTGGCACCGACCTCAACCGCAACTTCGGCTACATGTGGGGCTGCTGCGGCGGTTCGAGTGGCACCCAAAGTTCCGAGACGTATCGCGGAACCGCCGCCTTCTCCGCTCCGGAAACGCAGCGGATCCGGGACTTCGTCCTGAGCCGGCGCATCGGTGGCGTGCAGCAGATCAAGGCCAACATCGACTTCCACAGCTATTCGGAACTCGTGCTCTGGCCCTACGGCTACACCACCGCGAACACGGCACCTGGCCTGAGCGTCGACCAGGAAGCGACGTTCCGCACCATCGGCCAGCAGATGGCGGCGACGAACGGCTACACCCCGCAGCAGGGCAGCGATCTTTACATCACCGATGGCGACATCACCGACTGGCTGTGGGGTAACCAGCAGATCTGGACCTACACGTTCGAGCTCTACCCGGGTTCGGGCGGCGGCGGCTTCTACCCGCCCGATGAGGTCATCCCGGCTCAGACGTCACGTAACCGCGAAGCCGTGCTCATCTTGAGTGAATACGCCGACTGTCCTTATCGGGCCATCGGCAAGGAGTCGCAATATTGTGGCGCGCCCGGCACCCCTGTCGTGGCCAACCCCGGCAACCAGACCTCGACCGTCGGGACTGCCGTCACCCTGAACAACAGCGCCACCGGTGGCACACCGCCTTACACGTGGTCGGCGACCGGCCTGCCCCCAGGGCTCAGCATCAACTCTGGCACGGGCCAAATCACCGGCACACCTACCACGGCCGGCACGTACAGCACGACCGTCACGGCAAGTGGTGGCAGCGCCAGCTTTAGCTGGACGGTCAACCCGGTGGGCGGCTCGTGCTCGGGAACGAACGGCACTGACGTGTCCATTCCCGACAACAACAGCACGGGCGTCTACAGCAACATCACCATCTCGGGCTGTGCGGGCAACGCCGCGTCCAACAGCACGGTCGCGGTCAACATCGTCCACACGTACAAGGGCGATCTGATCGTCGACCTCGTCGCCCCCGATGGCACGGTCTACAACCTGCACAACCGTAGCGGCGGCAGCGCCGACAACATCGTGCAGACCTACACCGTGAACCTGTCCTCCGAGGTGGCCAACGGCACCTGGCGCTTGCGCGCCCGGGACCTCGCCTCCATCGACACCGGTTACATCAACACCTGGACCCTGAACCTGCGGCCCTAAATCCGGGGTCGTGACTTCCCGAATAGCCAAGCATTGAAGAAGTCATCAAGCTGCTGGCCGGAGATCTCTTCGGCCAGCGCGATGAACTGCGGCGTGGTCGCGTTGCTGTCCTTCTTCTGCTTCACCCACGTCTGCAATATGGTGAAGAACTTCTCGTCACCGACCTTGTCGCGCAGCATGTGCAGTGTCATCGCACCCCGGTTGTAGACCGACGAGTCGAAGATGCGGGCCCGGCCGGGGCAACCCGGTGGTACAGACCAGATCGGGCTCGTCTCTGTCGCATAACGACGGTCGAACTCTTGCTGCGTGGTGACCCGGCCCTCGTCCTCGGCCCACATCCACTGGGCATAGGTGGCGAAGCCTTCGTTGAGCCAAATGTGCTGCCAGGTGTCGACACTGACGCTGTCGCCGAACCACTGGTGTGCCAGCTCATGCGCGATCACGTCGGTGTTGGAGCGGGTGGCGCCCCAGAATCCGTTGCCATAGATGGGCCGAGTCTGGGTTTCCAAGGCGAAGGAGATTCGGTCGTCGTTGATGACGATGCCGCCCAACGCATCGAAGGGATATGGCCCGAACTTCTCGACGAGGAAGTCGAGCACCTCGCCGTTGCGGGCGATGTCCTCATCGACGCGCGTCGTGGCCGGGATCGAGTTGTGAACGGCGTTGATCACCGGCAGGCCCTTGTGCGTGCCCTCGGTGACCCGGTAGTCCCCGATCGCCAGCGTCGCCAGATAGGTCGCCATCGGCGAGGTGACCTTCCAGGTCGACGTCTTCAGTCCACCCGCGACAGTCTCTGACGTGCGCACGCCGTTAGTGATCGCGGCCAGGTTGGCCGGGACGGTCAGCTCGAAGTCGTAGAGTGCCTTGTCGCGCGGGTGGTCGTTGACCGGGATCCAGGTCGTCGCCGAATGCGGTTCACCGATCGCGAAAGCGCCCTCAGTGGTGTGCAGGAAACCGTTGGTGCCAAAGGCATTTCCCTCGTCCAAGGACTGTGGGACACCGCTGTAGTCGATCTGGACGGACAGCTTCGCGTCCTTCTCGACCGGCACCGGCAATGGAACGGTCAGGGAGTCATCAATGCGCGTCGGCGTCACCAGGGTGCCCCCAACGGTCGCCTTGCTGATCTTCATGCCGTGAAAGTCAAGGTGCAGTTCGGACAGTCGCTCCAGCGCCGTCGCCTCGATCGTCGCCGTGCCGGTCAGCGTGTCCGTCGGCGGATCGTATTTCAGCTTCAGCTTGTAGTGCGTGACGTCGTAACCCGGGCCGCCGTCCTTCGGGAAGTAAGGATCGCCCCGGCCGTCATCGACCGTGGGCACATCCGGCAGCAAGCAGCTAGGCCCGCCGGTCTGTGGCGCTGGCGCCTGAGTGAACAACGGCTTCGTCGGCTGCGTGCCGCCGACCGAGCATGCGGTGACCAGAGCAGCTGCCACTCCGAGGGCGGCCCAGCGCGTGTTGACCATTCCCTGAAGTTATCTCAGCGGTCCAGCATCAACCCAACCCGCTGGAATTCCTTAAGATCCCGATAGCCACATTTGGCCATCGCCCGCTTGACGCCACCGAAGAGGTTTAGGCTGCCCGAGGCGTCATCAGAAGGACCGAAAAGCAATTTTTCCAGCGGTACTGGGTGAGCGTCCTCGATGCTGCCAACATGCCCGCGCGGAAGCTTCGGGTGGCTCGCTGACGGGTGCCACCACAGTCCCCCAGCCGGCGTGTTGGCCATCAGGGTCAGCGGCATGCCCAGCATGACGGCGTCAGCGCCACAGGCCAGGGCCTTGGCGATGTCGCCAGACGTGTGCACGTCACCGTCGGCGATCAGGTGCACATAGCGTCCGCCGGTCTCGTCGAGGTAATCGCGGCGGGCCGCCGCGGCGTCGGCGATCGCGGTCGCCATCGGCACCCGGATGCCGAGCACGTTGTCCGTGCTGGACAGATCGTCAGCGCCGATGCCGACGATGACACCGGCGGCGCCGGTGCGCATGAGGTGCAAAGCCGTCTGGTAGTTGGTGCAGCCGCCCACGATCACGGGCAGGTCCAGGTCGGCGATGAACTCTTTGAGGTTCAGTGGTTCGTCCACAGTGGACACGTGCTCGGCGCTAACCAGTGTGCCCTGGATGACGAGCAGGTCAACGCCCGCGTCGAGGATGACCGGAGCGAGCTTGAGCGTGTGTTGCGGCGACACGCGCACGGCGACAGTGACGTCATGTGAACGGATCTCGCGCACCCGCTCGGCGATCAGCTCAGGCTTGATCGGCTCGGAGTAGAGCTCCTGCAGCGTGGCCGTGGGCGACGCACTGTCCTTTAGCGACAGCAGTTGCTTGGACGGATCCTCATAGCGGGTCCACAGACCTTCGACGTTGAGAATGCCCAGTCCGCCAGCCTTGCCCAGCTCGGCCACGGTCGCCGGGCTCATCGTCGCGTCAGACGGATGAGCCACGCACGGAATGCCGAACTTGTAGGCGTCTAGCTGCCAGGCGGTCGAGACGTCATCGACGTCGCGCGTGCGGCGGGTGGGAACGATCGCGATGTCGTCCAAGTGATATCCGCGTTGTGCGGTCTTGCCCAGCCCGATCTCGACAACGTCTCGCACAGGTCCTACCTCGATGAATAGTTGGGCGCCTCGACGGTCATCTGGATGTCGTGCGGGTGGCTCTCTTTGAGCCCGGCCGCGGTGATCCGTACCAGCTTGCCCTTGCTCTGCAGTTCGCTAATCGTTTCGGCGCCACTGTAGAACATGCCCTGCTTCATGCCGCCAACGAGCTGGTGGACGACGGTCGCCAGGGAGCCGCGGTAGGGAACCTGACCCTCGATGCCTTCCGGGATCAGCTTGTCGTTGCTGGTCACGTCGCTCTGGAAGTAACGGTCTCGCGAGTAGCTCTGCGCGGCCGGGCCACGGCTCATCATCGCGCCGAGCGAGCCCATGCCCCGGTAGGCCTTGAACTGCTTGCCGTTCATGAAGATCAGATCGCCGGGCGACTCTTCGCAGCCGGCGAGCAGGCCGCCGAGCATGACCGTGCTGGCACCGGCCACGATCGCCTTGGCGATGTCGCCTGAGTATTGGATGCCGCCGTCAGCGATCACAGGCACTCCGGCCGGGGTGCACGCCCGGGCGACCTCCATGACCGCGGTGATCTGGGGCATGCCCACACCGGCCACGACCCGCGTGGTGCAGATCGCGCCGGGGCCCACGCCCACCTTGACCGCGTCGGCACCGGCGTCGACGAGAGCCTTGGCGCCCTCAAACGTCACCACGTTGCCGCCCACGATGTCGGCGGAGGTTTCCTTCTTGAGGCGGGCGACCAGATCCAGCACGGCCCGGCTGTGCCCGTGCGCGACGTCGACCATGATCACGTCGATGCCGGCCTCGGCCAAAGCCTTGGCGCGCTTGTATCCGTCCTCACCGACGCCCACGGCGGCGGCCACGCGCAGGCGGCCCGCTTCATCCTTGGCGGCGTGCGGGTATTGGTCGCTCTTGGTGAAGTCCTTGACGGTGATCAGGCCACGCAGCTTGCCGGAATCGTCAACCAGCGGAAGCTTTTCCACCTTGTGCTTCTTCAACAGGTCCAGCGATTCCTCTTTGGACACTCCCACCTTGGCGGTGATCAGAGGAGCCTTCGTCATCACGTCGCGCACCTTGACGGACATGTCGCTCACGAAACGCATATCGCGGTTGGTGACGATGCCCACCAGCTCGCCACTCGCGTCGACGACGGGCACACCGGAGATGCGGAACCGGGCACACAGGGCGTCGACGTCGCGCAGGGTGTCCTCGGGCGAGCACGTCACCGGATTGGTGATCATGCCGCTCTCGGACCGCTTCACCAGGTCAACCTGGGCCGCCTGCTCCTCGATCGACAAGTTGCGGTGCAGCGTGCCGATCCCACCCTGGCGCGCGAGCGCGATCGCCATCCGGGCCTCGGTCACGGTATCCATAGCGCTGGAAACGATCGGAATGTTCAGCTGAATGTTGCGCGTCAGCTGGGTCGCCGTGGACAGCTGGCTCGGGGCCAGATCCGCCTCAGCCGGGACCAGGAGAACGTCATCGAAGGTAAGGCCAAGCGGGATTGCGTCCATCTTCCGAATCCTACCTAGGTGACTCTCACTGCTAGCCATTTGGGTACTAACGTGAAGGGGTGCACGACGAGCCGATTGACCCGTTCCAGGGTGATCCCGCCGACCCCACCGCTGATCTTGAAGATCTGGACGGTGATGGTTACGGCGAGCTCTCCACGCAGGAGCGTGAGGATCTCCTGGCCGATCTCGCCGAACTCGAGATCTACCAGGTCCTTCTCGGGCCCAAGGGAGTCCGTGGGCTCGTGGTCGACTGTGAGGATTGCCGGGAGCCCCACTACTTCGACTGGGATCTCCTGCGCGGCAACCTGAAGCACCTGCTCGACTCCGGCCGCCCACGCGTGCACGAGCCCGCGTATGACCCGGACCCAGATCACTATGTGACCTGGGACTACGCCCGCGGCTACGCCGACGCTGTCGACGACCTGGGCGAAGACAAATAGCTTTCGCTTTCCACGGTGTCCCGGCCATTTCGCGGCCGGGACACCGTGCGCTGCGCTAGCTCACTAACCCGGCGCGGAATCCGGCAGCGACAGCGTGTGCGCGGTCGCGGGCGCCGAGTTTGCGGAACAGGCGCCGGGCGTGTGTCTTCACCGTGTCCTCGGAGACGAACAGATCGCGCCCGATCTCGGCGTTGCTCTGCCCGTCCGCCATGCCACGCAGCACCTGAAGCTCGCGTTCGGTGAGGGTGACCGAGCGGGCTGGCCGCGCTAGCGGTCCCAGTCGCGACGCCACGATGGGCACGTCGACGCGCTGTGCCGGGACAACGGCGGTTGCTGGGTAAGTGGCGACGTGCCCGGGACGCCCTTTGGGCACCAGAACCGGCGTTGGGGGTGACGCCGGGGCTGGCGACGCGAGCCTCGCCACGAGTAAGAGTGCTTTCGCCGCCGCACTGGCCGGGTCGAGATCGGTTCCCCCGATCAGGCCCCGGGCACCGGCCCGGATGGCCGCCTGGGCGACCGCTGGTTCTTCCGGGCCGAACAGCACTAGCTGCGTGTGCGGTGCTGCCGCCAGCACTCGCCGGGTGAACCCCAGCGTGTCTGGTTTGGTCACCGCTGTGTCGGCGAAGACGATGCTTGCCGGGAACGTGCCAAGTTGCGCGACAGCGTCATTCGCGCTGGTCGCCGTGCGGACGCCTGCTCCCACTCCCAGCCGTTCAGCGGCTGAGGCTATGGTCGCCGCGCTTTGCGTTGTCCTGACGCAAACGAGGACGGTTTGCACGGTGATCCCCCTCTCTCTTGCGAAGAAGACCACGAGATAGCCAGATCATTACGCACTTTCGGGGAATGTGTACGAAAACTTGGGCTAGTACTACCTGATCATCCAACGGGTGACGACAACTGGACGTACGAGGAGTAACGTGCGTACGTTGCGCAAAACAAGCCTCCCATCCCCTAGGAGGTCAGGTGGCTCACTTCCATAGACTTCCCGGTCCGATAGCTGACATTTGGTCCTGGCAGCATCGGGGTGCGTGCCGTGACCGTGACAGCTCGCAGTTTTTCCATCCAGATGGAGAACGAGGCGCAAGCCGTGGCCGCCGCGAATTAGCGGCAAAACGCGTCTGCGAGCAGTGTCCGGTTCGAGCACAGTGCGCGGCCTACGCGCTAGCGACCCGGGAGCCTTATGGCGTTTGGGGCGGGTTTACCGAGCATGAGCGCTTGCAGCTCATCCGCGAGGGCTGGGCCGGAGAGCTGGATCTTCGCGGACTGGAAGAGCGTCTCAGCGAACCGTCACGCTGATCGAGTGGTAGCCCTCGGCTCCGTCCGGAAAAATCGGGATCTTGCGGCTGGACTGAAGTTCACCTGTCGTGTCAGCCGCCCGCACCTGCAGGGTGTAGGTCCCGGGAGCGGCGTTCCAGCGCAGGCTCCACTGCCGCCACGTGTCTGGGCCGACTGTTCCCGCTAGCTCCGCTGGGCGCCACTGACCGTCGCCTACGTTGACCTCGACCGCGGTGATCCCCCGGTGCTGTGCCCACGCGACGCCGGCGACAACGACGTCACCGGCCTCCACCGTGGACCCACCGCGGGGCACGTCGATGCGGGACTGGGTCTTGATGGGGCCCTTGGCCGCCCATCCCTTGCGGATCCAGTAGGCGTCAAAGTCAGCGAAGCTGGTCAGTTCCATCCCGACGATCCACTTGCACGCGCTCACATAGCCGTAAAGCCCCGGCACCACCATGCGCACAGGGAACCCGTGGTCGACCGGCAGCGGCTCGCCGTTCATGCCTACGGCCAGAAGCGCGTCGCGTCCGTCGAGCAGGACTTCGGTCGGGGTGCCACACGTCCAGCCATCGGCCGAGGTGCTCACGACCTGGTCGGCACCCGCCTCTGGCTGAGCTTGGCTGAGCAGCGTGGCCACCGGGACACCCAGCCAGCGGGCGTTGCTGATGAGGTCACCGCCGACCTCATTGGACACACACGCCAGCGTCACGTAGCGCTCGACCATGGGCATCGCCATGAGCTGGGCATAAGTAATCGTCAGTGGGTTTTTCACCCGTCCGTGTATCTTGAGCGACCAGCCCGCCGGGTCCACTTGGGGCGTCACGAGAGCCGTGTCGATGCGGTAGAAATCGCGATTGGACGTCACGTAACGCGCGAGCGGCGCGGGTGCCGGATCCACGTTCGCGGGAACGGCCGGCGCCGGGCTAGACGGCTGTGGCAAGGTGATCGCGGATCGTGCCTCGGAAACTCCCCTGCGCCCCGAGATCATCCGCCCGACGACACCAGCCGCCACCGCGCCCAGGCCAAGGGCACCCGCGAGCTTCATGAAGCCCCGCCGGCCAGTGCCGTCCGTGCCCCTTTGCTCTGCACCTATAGCGGCGTCGGGCGCCGCATATTTTTGCCTGTATGGGTGCAAAGCAAAGGGAGTGGGCGACAGCAGTCCGAACAGGACGAACAGAGCGGCGGCGGAGCCGAGCAACGTTGGCAAAGCGGCGGTCCAAGACGCGTTCGGGCGAGTCACCGCGGCGGAGACACCGATCAGGGCGAACAAACCAATGCCCGCGAACCCGGCCCAGCGCCACCGTCTTGCTGCCAGCCCGATCAACGCGGCGAAGACGGCCAGCAAGATCGTGGTACCCACGAGCAATGCGGTTTTGTCATGAACGCCAAAGAGCCTGATCGCGAAATCCTTGGCTGGTTCCGGAGCGGCGTCAACGACCGTCGCGCCCACCGCGATGAGCGGCGCTGACGGCGGACCGCTAAAGATCGCTATCAACTCCGCCACGCCCAGTGCCACCGCAGCCGCGACCACTCCCGCTATCGCGGCTTGCCAACGCGAGACCATGCCTCAAGTCTGCGCTACCCGGGCGCGGAAGATTCTTACGAATTGGTGTTGAGTGGCACGTCGAGGCTGACGCTGCCCCCGCCGAGCCGAAACACTGTGGCGAACGACAGTTTGACCTTGGCCGTGCCGGCCGGCAGCGCACCGGCGAACACCACCGTCCCGCTGATCTCGCCGTTGCCTGGCACGACGATCGCCCACTGGCTGCTGCCTGGATCGGCTTCAAGGGTCTTGCCCGCCATGCTCAGCGTGCAGTTCTTGAATAGCGGCAGGTCCATGCTGCGGTCGTCGGTGTTGACCGCCGTGATCTGCAGCCGGATGGTCTGGCCGTTGCTTTCCGCCCCCGTCACCTTGAGCGTCAGGTCCCCTGAGCGGACCGACACTTCCTTCGCGAGCACGTTCTTGAACGCAGGGGGCGCTGGGCTTGACGGGAACGGGTCGGGGAAGTTTCCCGGGAAATTCTGTGGGCGGGCGAGCACGTTACTCAGCACGGTGTTGAACGCGGTCCCGCCGACTCCACAAAGGACAATGAGCAAGATCAGTCCCAGGACGACGGTCACCGAGCTGCCGGACCGCCTGGGCGGCACCGGAGCCGCGGCCGCAGCCGGAGCAGGAGCCGGCGTTCCAGACACAGGCGTCATAGCTTGCTGGAGGAAGAGGGTGATCGTGCCGCCGATGACACTCACGACACCGGCCACCACGAGCAGCGTCGGAGAACCCTTATCACCCGTCGCCAGCCCGACGAGGTAGTTGCTGACAAAGCCGATCAGCTGGATGCCACCCGCGGCCAATGCCGCCCAGAGCAACTGTTTGCGCCCGACCACGGGCCGGAGCATAAACGACAGTGGGGCCCAAATGGACCCCACTGTCGTGTTTAGACCAGCTCTAGCTGACTAGAACCCGGGACCGTGCTGGTGCCCGTGACCATGACCGTGGCCATGTCCGTGCCCATGCGCGGCCGCCTCTGCCTTCTTCGGCTTCTCAACCACGGAAACCTCGGTGGTGAGCAGCAGCCCGGCGATCGACGCGGCGTTGAGGACCGCGTTGCGGGTCACCTTCACCGGGTCGACGATGCCGGCCTTGGCCAGATCGACGAACTCGCCGTTGGCGGCGTTGAGGCCATAGCCCCAGTCGCCGGCCGCGACCTGCTGAACCACGACGTAACCATCGTGGCCAGCGTTCTGGGCGATCCAGCGCAGTGGTTCGGCCAGCGCCTTGCGGACGATGGACACCCCGACCTGCTCGTCAGCGCCCAGGTCCAGGCCACCGTCCAGAACGGACGCGACCTGTGCCAGCGCGGCGCCACCGCCGGGGACGATGCCCTCTTCGACAGCGGCCTTGGTGGCAGCGATCGCGTCTTCGATGCGGTGCTTGCGCTCCTTCATCTCGACCTCGGTCGCGGCACCCACCTTGATCACGGCGATGCCCCCGCTGAGCTTGGCGAGACGCTCGGCGAGCTTCTCCTTGTCCCAGTCGGAGTCGGAAGCCTCGATCTCCTTGCGGATCTGCGAGACCCGGGCCTGAACCTCTGAAGCCTGACCGGCGCCCTCCACGATCGTCGTGGTGTCCTTAGTCACCACGACCCGCCGGGCCTGGCCCAGAACCTCCAGCCCAACCGCGTCGAGCTTGTAACCGACCTCTGGCGCCACCAGCTCGCCGCCCGTGAGGACGGCCATGTCCTGGAGCATCGCCTTACGGCGGTCGCCGAAACCAGGCGCCTTCACCGCGGTGACCTTGATGGTCTTGCGGATCGAGTTCACCACCAGGGTGCTCAGCGCCTGACCGTCAACATCTTCGGCGACGATGAGCAGTGGCTTGCCTGCCTGCAACACCTTCTCCAGCAGCGGAAGAAGCTCCTCGATCGAGGAGATCTTCTGCGTGGTGATGAGGATGTATGTGTCTTCCAGCACGGCTTCACCGGACTCAGCGTCGGTGACGAAGTGCGGGGAGATGAAGCCCTTGTCGAACTGAAGACCTTCGGTGACGTCCAGCTCGGTGACCAGGGTGGAGCCTTCCTCAACGGTGATGACACCGTCGCGGCCGACCTTTTCCATGGCTTCGGCGATGAGCTCACCGATGGTGGCGTCCTGAGCGGAGATCGTGGCGACGTGCGCGATGTCGGACTTGCCTTCCACCGCGACAGCCTTTTCCAGCAGCGCCTCGCTGATCTTGGCGGCGGCAGCGTCGATGCCACGCTTGAGACCGGACGGGTTGGTCCCGGCGGTCACGTTGCGCAGACCTTCGCGAACCATCGCCTGGGCCAGCACGGTCGCCGTGGTCGTTCCGTCACCAGCGATGTCGTTGGTCTTGGTCGCCACCTCCTTGACCAGCTGCGCCCCGAGGTTCTCGTAGGGGTTGGACAGCTCGATCTCCTTGGCGATGGTGACGCCATCGTTGGTGATCGTTGGGGCGCCGAACTTCTTGTCCAGCACCACATTGCGGCCTTTCGGGCCGAGCGTGACCTTCACTGCGTCCGCGAGCGTGTTCACACCATGCTCAAGCAGGTGCCGCGCCTCATCGGAGAAGCTGATGATCTTCGCCATTCATTTTCTCCCTAGAAACAGTTAGTGGCCCGGCGCGTCCACAAAGGATCGCCGGGCCACTACAAGGTCACTTCTCGATGACCGCGAGCACGTCACGAGCGGAGAGCACCAGGTACTCCTCGCCGGCGTACTTAACCTCGGTGCCGCCGTACTTCGAGTAGATGACAGTGTCACCCACCTTGACGTCAACCGGAACCCGGTTGCCCTTGTCATCGATGCGGCCCGGGCCCACAGCGAGGACGGTGCCCTCCTGCGGCTTCTCCTTGGCGGTGTCGGGAATAACAAGACCCGACGCGGTGGTGGTCTCAGCCTCATTCGCTTGGACCAGGATCCGGTCCTCGAGCGGCTTGATCGCAACCTTCGTCGCGGTAGTCACGAGCATACCCTCCTGGGGTATCGGAATTGTCTGGCTAAACCGCCTGGAGCAGGGCCGTCGTCGCGGGTGTCGGCCTCGCACTAGGCGGTGTCATTAGCACTCTACTAGGCAGGGTGCTAATCGCCAGACTAGGTCGCCTTTAGCACTCCGTCAAGGCGAGTGCCAACCGACACTCCCCGCTCACGGGCACAATGACGCGGTGGACCTGAGTCAGCTAGAAGCCTTGCAGACACCCCTCGGCCAGCAAGCGCTCACGGAAGCGGCCCGCCTGCTCGACGGCGACCGGCTGGCCGCCGCGAGCGCGTTGCGGGCGCGGTTCGAGCCCGACCTGGCGGCAGCCGCGCTGACTCAAGCCACCTTGCGCGCCAAAGCCGTGGGCAAGTTCGGCCCGGCGGCCGAAGCGATGTATTTCACGCGGCCGGGGCTGGAACAGGCGACCCGCCAAGTAGTGGCGCAGCGGCGCGCGCGACGGGTGGCCGAAGCCGGGGTGCGGGCCATCGCCGACCTGGGTTGCGGTCTCGGCGCCGACTTGCGCGCCTTCGTGTCTTTAAACCTTCGGGGGTACGCCGTAGAAGCCGACCCGGTCACCGCCAAGTGCGCTGAACTCAACGTGCCCACCGCGCACGTGACTTGCGGGGATGCCCAGGATTTCGATCTGGCACAGGTCGACGCCGTCTTCTGTGATCCCGCGCGCCGCTCGGGCGGACGGCGGCTGTTTCGCCCCGCGGACTACTCCCCGCCGTGGGACTGGGTGATGGCATTGCCCGAGCGGGTGCCGCACACGGTGCTGAAGCTGGCGCCCGGCATCGATCACGATCTCCTGCCCGCGGGCAGTGAACTGGAACTCGTGTCGGTCGACGGTGAAGTGGTGGAGGCGGCAGCCTGGTGCGGTCCGTTCGCACAGGTGCCGCGACGGGCGACGGTCATCAAGGACGGCGTGGCACACGAACTGACCGGCACCGGCGATGTGAGAGCGGCGGTCGCCAAACCACTGTCCTATGTGTACGACCCCGATGGTGCTGTCGTGCGGTCACACCTTGTCGCCGAGTTCGCCACTTCCGTGAACGGAACGCTCGCTGATCCAGACATTGCGTATGTATGGGCGGATCAGCCAACCCTGACACCGTTTGCCCGGTGCTTCGCTGTGCGTGAGGTTATGCCGTTTTCGTTGAAGCGCTTGCGATCGGCCCTGCGGGAACAGAACATCGGCCGCCTGGAAATCCTCAAGCGAGGGTCCGCTTTGGACATTGAGACCCTGCGGAAAGACTTGCGGCTCAACGGTTCCGACGCCGCGTCACTCCTGCTCACCCGGATCTCTGGTGCACCTGTTTCGATTATTGCCGTTCCGGTGGGCCCACCAAGGACGGCGATCGCGTGAGATGATGCCCGCCGGGAGGCGGCCTTGACTGACGACAGACTTCCAGCGCAGATCACCGTGGAGCGCGACCTCACCCGCATTGGCGGCCCGGCACCGGTGCACACCCCCGGGCAGCTGACATTCGCGGGGACAAGCGACAGCCGGGAAGAGCTGTGGCCACGGTTCACCGACGCGGTCCGGCACCGGGTGCTCGAACGCGCAGGCGACAAAGTGGAGTGGTGGGCGGCCGAGCATGGCGGCCGGCTCAGCGCGGTCGTGCTTGGTACCCGCGCGCTTATCTCTCTTGACCCCACGGTGAATGAGACGGGCGCTCACGCCACGCGCCTGACGGTAATGCCGATCGAGCAGAAATCGTTCCGGTCGGCCAGGGTCAGCGGCACGCCACCGGAAACACCGGTGCCGGGGCTAAGCCTGGCCGGGCCCGAGGCTGGGCCACGCCGGCTGCACCCCGAGCTGGCCGGATTCCTGGGCCAGTTCCCGGCGCGAGCGCAGCAACTGCTGCAAGACCCGTTTCAGGTCTCGGTCGAGCCGCTGCGATACGACTTCTACTACTACAGCACCCCCGGCCGCGGTGGCATCGGCGGCGGCTTGCTCTATGCCTGGGTTTACATGACGGACAAGCGTTCTCTGACCTTCGGCGCTGGCATCGGCCATGGCTATCAGGAGCACAAAGGCGTGTCCAACTGGGAGATGACCTGCTGGCGCGCGGTGGTGGCACGGGGAGCGGGCCATTGATTCCGCCGTGGATCCGGGATCTAGACGGCGCCGATCCTTATGAGGTGCTGGGTGTTGACCGGCAAGCCAGTCAGGCCACCATTTCCCAGGCTTACCTCAAGCTGATCAAACTGGCCCACCCGGATCTGCCGACCGGTGACGAAGAGCAGGCCAAGCTGCTTGGCCTGGCCCGCGACATCTTGACCGACCCGGTGAAACGGGCTGACTACAACAGATTTCTCGACACCGGCAGCGTTCTGGAGCCCTCGTCCACTTCGGCCTGGGATGATGAGGACATCACCTCCGGCGTCATGGATTCTCCAGTCACGACAATCAAAGAGCCGGGTGCCGATGCCGGTCCGGTTCAGCCATCTCGCATGCGCCGCTATGGCTTGGGCCTAGCCGCCTTTGGCGCCGCGTTCGTCTGCGGGCCGGTTGGCCTGGTCATGGCCGTTGTCGCCCTCACGAACCGTAACCAGCGCAGCAGTTCAGACCGGCTATTCGCCCTCCTCAGCCTCGGAGTCGGGCTGGCACAGGTCCTGGTGTGCTGTCTCGCCGGTGACGCTCTGCTGTCCACCCTGGATCCTGCTAACGACTGACGGTGTTATCTTCACCTCTTCTACACATCTTGAAGAGGAGATGCAGGTGACCTACCCACCACCCCCAGGAGACGGCCCAACGCCGCCCGGCATGCCGCCGGGGCCCCCGCCGCCTCCGTACCAGCAGCCATACGGCCAGCCACCGGCGGCCGGCGGCGGCAACAATCCGCTGGGTCTCGCGGCCATGATCGTCGGCATTGTCTCCATCGTCTTTGTCTGCTGCCCCTACCTCGGCATCCTGCTGGGTGCGGTTGGCGCGGTTCTGGGCTTCATCGCGCAGCAGCAAATCAAGCAAAACGGCCAGGCCAACCTCATGCACGCCAAGGTCGGCTTCATCTGCGGTCTGATCGGTGCCGGGCTCAGCCTCATCTACATCATTCTGAGCTTCGCGGGCGCCTTCAGCGGCCTCTTCGTTTAGCGATATTTCAGGCCTCCTAGCCACGCCGCTGGATACACTCCGCGGCGTGGCTAGTCAGGGCACTCCAGCGACCGCGATCCTGGTGAAACAGAAGGTCGCGCACACGCTGCACACCTACTCCGTTGATGCCGATACCCCGAACTATGGCGCGGTCGTGGCCGAAGCCATCGGGGCCGATCCCGCTCGCGTCTTCAAGACGCTGGTGACCGAAGTGGACGGGACGCTTTGTGTGGCTGTCGTTCCGGTCACGGGGGACATTGACCTCAAAGCACTGGCGGCCGCCGCGGGCGGCAAACGTGCCGCGCTCGCCGACCGGGATCTGGCTGAGCGCACAACAGGTTATGTCCGTGGCGGCATCAGCCCACTCGGTCAGCGCAAGAAGCTTCGCACCATCATCGACCAGTCCGCTGTGGACGGTCCGCAAGTCTTTGTCTCAGCGGGCAAACGGGGGCTTCAGGTTCAGCTTGCCCCAGACGACCTCGTCCGCCTGACGTCGGCCACGCTCGCGCCGATCGCGCGCTAGAAAACGCGCGAGGCCCGCGCCCGGGGACTTAACAGCGCAGGCCTCGCGTGCCCTTGGGGTTAGCGCCGTCCGCCTCCGTTAAGGACGCCGGCTTCGTGTGCCTTGAGGATCGCGTCCGCTTCGGCCTGGGTTAGCTTGCCCGCGGCTACTGCCTGAGCAAGGCGTTCTTTTAGGTTTGCGATCCGGTCGGTTGCGCCCGGCTTCGCCGGCTTGCCACCTTCCGGCTTCAACTGCTCGCGTACCTTGGCCAGGGCGTCGGCGACCTTTTGCTCGTCGAGCCCGAGCTCTTTGGCAAGCGCCGCGGCGAGTTTCTGCTGATCAAGCCCTTTGTGAACTCTTTCCTGGGCACCCGCGGAGCCCTTGGGAGTGGGATCGGCGGCGTAGGCGACGGTGGGGACAGCGATGCCGACGGCGAGAACGCCGGTGGCGGCCCAAAGCATGGTGCGTTTCGTCGGTTTCTTCAGCACGCTTCCGACCGTGGCTGAACCGCCTAAGAATGAGCTAGCTGTTAGCTGTCAATCAGCTAGCAAAAGCCGCTCTGATCTCACCGGTCGAGCGGGAGACCCGGATGCTGTCCGAGGGCGGGAACTTAGCCGCGCCCTCAGCACGCAGCTGAACGGCGGCACCAGCCTCATATGCGGCGAACGCCTCCCGCGAAGGGAACACGTAACGCGCCTCGAGCCCGCCATCGTCCAATATGGACACTTCAGCGCGCACGGCTCCGCCCAGGCTGACGACCTCGGCCGCGTGCCCGTTCACGAGCCATGCGAAGTAGGCCCGTCGCGTGTTCTCGTCATCGATCATGGTGCGGACCGTGTAAACCAGCATCATTGCTCCCATTCGATGTCGATGCCACAGATGCCGTGCGTGACATTGGTGGCGACCAGATGCACCGTGTTGGAGGCGCCGAGCAGCAACTCGCGCCGGTCGCGGTCAGGCGCGTCGACGGCGTCGCGAGAAAACGAATAGCACCGCACCGGCGGGGCATCGGGGTCGAAGGTCACCTGAAGGACGTATTGCCCGACCGGGTGAGCGAACCGCCGGTCGAAGTGGCGTGCCCTGGGTCCCGGCCCCGGATACACGGTCCGGAATTCCACGATCGCCGTGTCACCGGCCGCGAGCGGTTCGTCGAAGAGCAACTCGACCGCCGTGAACCCCGATTTGGGGTCCTGCTTGAACTGACCGACCCGGCAGAACTTGACCTCGTCGAGGACGGGCACCGGCCCGTCTTCTTCGTCGGCCCGGAACACGGTGACGAACCGGTCTATCCCGTCGTTCGCCGCCCGGAAGACCAGGCGCGTCCAGCTCGACCCTTCGCGGCCATCGGCGTCGACCTCGTAAAGGTCGTGCACGCTGAGCCGGATCAGCTGGTCGGCCGTGGAGGTGTCGATCTCCTCCAGCATCGCCGACAGGCTGTCTACATTGGTCCACAGCTGGGTATCGGCGTAGGACGTGCGCTCCCAGGACTTGCGCAGCAGCGTCGTCAGCGAAGCTGACGGGAGCGCGAGCACCTGCTCCAGCATTTTGACCGCGGTCACCGAAACGTCATGGGTCGGCAGCGATTTGCCGCGCTGCCAGTGGCTCAGCGTCGAAGGGCTCAGCTGAACCCCTGCGGCGGCGAGCTTGCGGCGTAATCGGTCGAGCGACACCCCTCGTTCGGCGATGGCCGCCCGAAGGGCGCGCGAGAATGGCCCGTGGCGCAGTGCGCGCTCAAGCTCAGATCCCGGCGTAACCCCCACGATCCCTAAGCTTGCCACGAGCGCCAGAGCGCCGCGTAAGAGCCATTGGCCGCGACCAGCTCGTGGTGAGATCCCAGCTCAGCGATCTTGCCGTCCTCGACCACGGCCACGCGGTCGGCGTCATGCGCGGAGAACAGCCGGTGCGCGATGGCGATGACCGTCCGGCCTTCGAGCACCGCGGCCAGCGAACGCTCCAGGTCACGGGCAGCACGGGGGTCGATCAGCGAGGTCGCCTCGTCGAGCACGAGGGTATGCGGGTCGGCTAGCACGAGCCGGGCGAGCGCGAGCTGCTGCGCCTGGGCGGGCGAAACTTCGTGCTTGCCGCCACCGAGCACGGTGTCGAGTCCTTCTGGCAGGTCCTCGACCCAGTCCAGGGCCGCGACGGCGGCCAGGGCCTCCCGCAACTTGGCGTCGCTCGCACTCGGGGATGCCAGCATCAGGTTCTCGCGGAGCGTACCCAGGAAAATGTGGTGTTCTTGGGTCACGAGCGCGACGTGACCGCGTAGCTCATCCAGCGGCAATTCGACCAGTGGCGCGTCGCCGACGGTCACTTCGCCGACCCGGGGTCCATCGATTCCCGCGAGCAGGCGGCCGAGCGTAGATTTTCCGGCGCCAGACGGGCCGACCATGGCGAGCCGTTCGCCCGGCGCGATGGTCAGGTCGACTCCGTGCAGCACGTCGCGGCCGTCCACATAGGAATAGCGGACGTCTGTGGCGGAGAGCTGTTCGCTCGTGGGCTTAACCCCGGTGGGCGAACGGTCGTCGGGCACGAGCGAGACGCCGATCAGCCGGGCCAGCGAGGCTCCAGCGACCTGAAGGTTGTCCAGCCACATCAGCAGCCGGTCAACCGGCTCGATGAGTTGCTGCACCAGGAACACGGCGGTCACGACCTGGCCGCCGGTCACCCAGCCTTCGATGAAGAACCAGCCGCCCACCAGCAGGGTCGCCGCCACGGGGATCTGGAAACCCATGTCAGCCATGGGCCAGAAGATCGACCGCAGCCGCAGCGTGGCCCGCTCAGCGCGGTAGTTCTCCTTCAAATCGTGCATAGTTCGGGCGATCCGGCGCTCTCCGGCACCGTAGGCCTCGGTCGTGCGGGCACCCTCGACCGTCTCGGTCAGCCCGTCGAGCAGTTCCGAGTTGGTCGCGTTTTCCCGCAAGTAGGCCGGAGTCGCGCGGCGCAGGTACCACCGCGTGGCGAAGATGATGATCGGCGCACCGACGAGGCACGGCAACGCGAGCTTTGGGGTGAACAGCGCCAGCGCGCCAGCGGTGAGCACGATCGTCACGATGGCGATCAGGGTCTCGGGCACTCCGCGCCGCACGCTGTGCGCGATCTGGTTGACGTCGCGGCTGGTTCTCGTGACGAGGTCGCCCGTGCCCGCGCGTTCCACGGTGGACAGCGGAATCGCCAGCACCCGGTCAACGAAATCTTCACGCAAGTCGGCCAGCACGCGCTCGCCCATGCGGGCTGACGCCATCGCGGCGAACCGGGTCAGAACCGCTTGTACGACAACGAATGCCGCCAGACCCAGGGCGATGTTGTCCACAGTGGACAGTTGAGCACCCTCGTCCGAGGACACCGCGTCAATGATCATGCCGAGCAGGACCGGGGCGCCCATGCCAGCCACGGCCGCCAAGCCGTGCAGCACCACCACGGCGGTCATCGGCCGCGCATGCAGGCGCATCAGTTGCCGGGCATAGCGGCGAACTTCGGGACCGTCAGCGATGGGTAACGCGACGCGGGCCATGTCAGTCCTCCTCTCGCGTGACGACCGCACGGTAACGGGGCTCGGAAGCCAGCAGTTCCTTGTGCGTGCCTTCGGCGATCACTTTGCCGTCTTCGGCGTAGGCCACCCACGCGCTCTGATCGAGCACGAGAGGGCTGGTCGTGGTGATGAGCGTGGTCTTGCCCGCCCGGAAACCCGCCAGGCGGCTGGCGATGCGGGCCTCGGTGTGCGCGTCGACCGCGCTCGTGGGCTCGACCAGGATGAGTGTCGGCGCGTCCGACATGAGCGCACGGGCGAGCCGCAGCCGCTGTTGCTGGCCACCGGAGAACTCGCGTCCACGTTCGGCGACCCACGCGTCCAAGCCTTCCGGCAGGGCGTCGATGATTTCACCCGCACTCGCGGTGTGGATCGCTTCCATGATCCGTTCCTCGTCGCCGGTCGCCCGCGGATCCAGTTCTTCCCGCAGGACGCCCGTGAAGAGCCGGGAGTTGTTGTCGGACACCAGAATCCGCTCGCGGACCGCCGCACGCGTGGCTTCCGCCAGCGAAACGCCGCCGAGGGTTACCTCGCCGTCGGTGTAGCGGCCCAGGCGGTCGGCGATCTCCGCGGCGTCCTCGGGGCGGTCCGTGACGAGTGCGGTCATGATCCCGGGACGGATCGTCAAGCCGGACTTGACATCCACTAGCGTCGCTGGAATTGAGGGCAGCGGCACCGGGTCCAGTGGATCGTTGATTTCCGGCTGAAGCCGCAAGACTTTCAGCACGCGGCTCGCCGCGACGTGGCCACGCGTGAACTTGTCCAGCGCTTCGCCAAACGTCCTAAGCGGAACGACAAGGAAGATGGCGACGCCGTAGAACGACACCAGCTCACCGGGCGTGATGGCACCGGCGATCACTTCACGAGCGCCGAGCCAAGTCACGAGAGTCATGAACAACCCGGGCACCAGCATCTGCGCGGCTTCCAGCAGTGAGGTCACCTTCGCCGCGTGCACGCCGCTCTCCCGCAGCCTCTGCGACTCCTCGCGGAAGCGTTGCGAGAACACGAGTTCGCCACCGATGCCGCGCAGCACGCGCAGTCCGGAGACGATGTCGACCGCGCGGCCCGTCAGCTCACCCTGCTGGTGCCGGTAGGCCACCTGCCGCTGATGCATTGGCTTGACGAGCGTTCCGATGATCAGCAGCGCGACGGGAACGCCGAGGATAACCACCAGGCCAAGTTTCAGCGAAGCGCTGAGCAAAATGATCGCGACCGTGACGACGGTGATGACAGCGCCGGAAAACCGGGCCGTGATGTCGAGCGCGTTGCCGATGTGGCTGGTGTCGGAGGCACCAATCGCGACGACTTCACCCGTGGCCATCCGTTTGGGCAAAGTCGCACCCAGGTCGTTGGTGCGTTTGATCGTCGCCTGCACGGTGCGGAACGAGCCCGACAAGAAGTTGAAGACCGCGTTGCGGTGCCGGGCCACACCCGACAACGTCTGGACGAGTGCCAGCAAGATAAAAGCTCCAGCCCACCAGGCCAGAGCTTCGGGGTCCCGCTGCACGGCAACGGCGTCAATGCCGTTGCCCAGCACGATCGGCAAAAGTGCGCCGCTGACCATCCACATAATGCCGAAGGCCACGCCCAGCGAGATCGTGCCTAGCTGCTGTTTACCGAGCCACCACAGATACCTGGTAGCTGATCTGTCATCGGGAATGCCGGGATCGGCAACAGGTAAGGGACGCATAGCGAAGGCGAACTTACTCCACCGTTTGGGGGTCCCGCCACTGAATTTCGGCCGCTAGGGTGCGAGGGTGATCTTACGGGCCGTGCTCTTTGATCTATATGACACCCTCATCAAAAGCTCCGGGCCGAAACGCTTCGCGCAGGTGTCGCGAGACATGGGCGCCGCGCTCGGTGTGGACCCCGAGGACTTCCGCCAGCTGTTCGCCCAGACGGGACGCGAACGGATGCGCGGCGAACTCGGCACGGTCGAAGAAACCTTACGCACCTTGGCTCTTCGCCTCGGCAGCACACCCACCGAGAGCGCGATCAGGTTCGCCGCAGTGATGTGGCAGCGCATGCATCACGACGTGCTGTGGCCCACCCCGGCGACGCTGTCGTTATTGGACACTCTGCGCGCCAAGCGACTCAAACTCGGCCTCGTCAGCAACGCCAGTGAAGAGTCCGCCCTGCTGTGGCCGAAACAGCCGATGGCAGCCCGGTTCCGGGTCACCGTCTTCTCTTGTGACGTCGGCCTCCTCAAGCCCGACCCCGCGATCTACAAAGTCGCGTGCACCGACCTGCGCGTGAAGCCCGAGAACTGCATCTATGTCGGGGACAACGCCGACGAAGAACTCGCCGGAGCGCAATCACTGGGAATGCGTGCCCTGCGCACCACCGAGCACCGCGACGGACCCGCCTGGGCAGGCGAATCCATCAGGCGGCTCACCGATCTCATAGATCTACTGGAGTGAAATCCCAGGCGTGTGCCGACCGGGCCTCTAATCCCGCCGGGATATCCGGCATGGAAGCCGGTGCGCCATGCCAGCGGGAAATCACCACGACCCGATGATCCGTCGAGGAGAACACCTCCGTGCTGACGTGGTTGAGCTCGTGGCGCAGCGCCGGCACGGCAACGTCGCAAACCCAGTGCAGCAGCGCTTCGAAGGTGCGCGGATAGCCCCGCACCTCCCACATTCGAACCATCACACGGCTATTGTGCCCACACCGAGAGCTGAATCGGCAGGAAAGTCCATTCGCGACGGTGGAGCACCGGCCGCGACCAGGTGGGAGCCGAGCGCGGCCACCATCGCTCCGTTGTCGGTGCACAGCTTCGGCCGCGGCACGCGGACGGTGATGCCGTGCTTGGCGGCCCGTTCCTCGGCCATCGCGCGCAGCCGGGAATTCGCGGCCACGCCGCCGCCGATGATGAGCGTGTTGATGCCGGTGTAACGGCACGCGTCCAGGGCTTTCATGGTCAGCACGTCACAGACCGCTTCCTGGAATGACGCCGCGACATCGTTGATGGGCAACGGCTCTCCGGCCGCCTCCCGGCTCTCGACCCAGCGCGCGACCGCTGTCTTAAGCCCGGAGAACGAGAAGTTGAACCGGTGCTCGGCGAAGTCACGTGTCGCGGTCAGTCCGCGCGGAAAGCCAATCGTGGCAACACCTTCGCGCGCGGCCCGGTCGATAACCGGCCCGCCCGGAAACGGCATGCCCAGCAGGCGGGCCACCTTGTCGAACGCCTCGCCGGCGGCATCGTCGATGGTGGCACCCATCGGTTCCACGCCCTTGGTCAGATCATCGACCCGCAGCAGCGACGAGTGGCCACCCGAGACCAGAAGCGCGATCGCCGGTTCCGTGATCGGCCCGTGTTCGAGCGTGTCCACGGCGACGTGAGCCGCGAGATGATTCACGCCGTAGATGGGTTTCTCCGCCGCCAGCGCTAGCCCTTTGGCTCCGGCGACGCCGACGAGCAGAGCGCCCGCCAGCCCAGGCCCGGCGGTCACCGCGATCGCGTCGACGTCGTGTAGCGTCACGCCCGCGTCGCTCAAGGCCCGCCTGATGGTCGGCACCATGGCTTCCAGGTGTGCCCGGCTCGCGACCTCTGGCACCACCCCGCCGAAACGCGCGTGTTCGTCCACACTGGACGCTAGGGCGTCAGCGAGCAGGGTATGCCCCCGCACAATGCCGACCCCGGTTTCGTCACAGCTCGTCTCTATCCCGAGGACGAGCGGCTCTTCAGGCATCCCTTAGCTCCAGCTGCATGACCAACGCGTCGGTGTTGGTCGGCTGGTAGTAGCCCCGCCGCACGCCGACAACCTCGAACCCATAAGCGGCGTAAAGCTTTTGCGCCGCAACGTTATCCGCCGCCACTTCGAGCAGCACTTCGTGCACCCGGTGGCGTCGTGCCTCCGCGAGCAGCACATCCATCAGCGCACGGGCGATTCCTCGCCGCTGCGCGTCGCGCCGTACCGCGATGTTGTTAATCCACGCCTCGTCCTGGCCAACCGCCAGCCCCGCGTAGCCGAGGATCGCCCCGTCATCCTCCGTCGCGACCAGGTAGTGATGCCCGTTGGCCAGCTCGTTCCAGAACATCGGCGCTGACCAGGCTTCCTTGCCGAACAGATCGTTCTCGATCGGCAAGAGATCTTCGATCTGCCACCAGCGCAGGCGTTCAATGTTCATGTGAGCACCGGTTTCCGGGTGGACGGCTCGACAGCGTCCGGCTTACGCAGGTAAAGCGGAGTCAGCTGTTCGCTGGGCGCCTGCCGCCGGACGCGGTCCGCCGCGAGCCGGGCCAGCTGCAGCGCGGGTGGATAAAGCGGATCGCTCACGCTCACACCCAGGACGTCGGCATAACGCTGAGCCCCTTCGCCCACCCCGGCCGCGATCCCCTCGGCCACGAGAAGGGGCGCGAGGTCCGCCGGTTTTTCCACACCCGCGGGGGTACGCGGTGAGCCGTCCCGATAAAGACCCCAGTAGACCTCACGGCGCCTCGCGTCGGTCGCGACGAGCACATCACCGCTGGTCGCGGCGCCTAAGGCATCAAGAGTGCCCACGCCATAGGTGGGAATATCGAGGGCCAGACTGAAGGTCGCCGCGGTCACGAGACCCGCCCGCAACCCGGTATAAGGCCCAGGCCCGACCCCGGCAGCGATCGCTGACAGACCGGTCACGCTCTTTCCCGTGCTCGCGAACAGGTCCTGAATCTGGGCGGCCAGCAGCTCGCCATGCGCGCGGGCGTTGATGGTGACACGTTCGGCCAGGAGGTGCTCGCCATCAACGGAGACCTCGGCGAGACCCGCCGTGATCGCCGGCGTGGCCGTGTCCAAAACCAGCAAGAGCACGTGCTTCAGCCTAAACCACCGCACTGCTCACTTCCCAACTGATCAGCACGCGGGTCACTTGATCTGACAGTGCGGAGGCTCCAGCTATCGTGGTGACATGTGGCAGGCCGAAATCTCCGTCGACCTCGACGCCATCCGGGGCAACACCGCCCTGCTCAAGCGCGGAACTTCCGCCGAAGTGATGGCTGTGGTCAAGGCGGACGGTTACGGGCACGGCGCCGTGGAGTCAGCACGGGCCGCCCTTGAAGGCGGGGCCACCTGGCTGGGCACAGCCACGCTGGGCGAAGCTGCCGTCTTGCGCGCCGCCGGACTGCGTGCGCCGATCTTGGCCTGGCTCTGGACCGCTGGCACTCCGCTCACCGCCGCCGTTGAAGGCGACATCGACCTCGGCGTGTCCACGCTGGGGCAGCTCGCCACCGTCATCGCCGCGGCGCGTGAGGCGGGGCGCTCACTGCGTACCCACTTGAAAATCGACACGGGCTTGAGCCGCAGCGGAGCTGGAGCGACCGACTGGCCGGTGCTGGTCGAGGTCGCGGCCAAAGCCCAAACCGACGGCTTCATCGAGGTGACGGGCGTTTGGAGTCACTTCGCGTGCGCTGACACGCCCGGGCACCCGAGCATCGACAGCCAGCTGGCCGCGTTTGACGACGGGCTAACGGTCGCACGGCGGTTCGGCATTGAGCCCCAGCTGCGTCACATGGCCAACTCCCCCGCGCTGCTGACGCGGCCAGACAGTCACTTCGACCTCGTGCGGGCCGGGATCGCGACTTACGGCCTGTCGCCCATCGAGGGTTCACAGTTTGGCTTACGGCCTGCCATGACGGCTCGGGCCAGAATCCTTACCGCCAAACGGGTTCCGGAGGGCCAGGGTGTCTCTTATGGACACACGTATGTGACTTCCGCTCCTTCCACGCTCGCTGTGGTCCCGCTCGGTTATGGCGACGGCGTGCCGCGCAGTGCGTCATCGGTGGGGCCGGTGCTGATTAACGGGCGCCGTTTCACTATCGCTGGCCGCGTTTGCATGGACCAGTTCGTGGTCGACTGCGGTGATGCCGATGTGCACGAAGGAGATCTGGCCATCCTATTTGGACCCGGCGATCACGGCGAACCAACGGCCGACGACTGGGCTCGTGCGGCGGGCACAATAAACTATGAAATCGTGACCAGATTCGGAAGTTCCCGTGTCAGCCGAATCTACGTCTAAGCCTGGCCCGTCGCGCCGCAAGCGCGCGGGAGTCATCGGAGCGGTCGTCGGCGTGGCGGCCGCTGGTATTGCCGCCGGTGTCGCTGTCGAGCGCGCTCTGGTCCGCCGCAATCGCCGCGACGACCCGCTCGCTGACGAACCGTTCGGCCAACTCCCCTACGACGACACGGCTTCCGTGACCACGGCTGACGGTCTGTCGCTGCATGTGGAAATCGTTGAGCCCATGTCACCCACGGACAAGCCGACGCTGATTTTCGTGCACGGGTTCTGTCTCGATCAGGGAACATTCCACTTCCAGCGTTCGTATTTGGACTCCCTCGGCACGCATCGACTGGTCTTCTACGATCAGCCGGGACATGGTTTGTCGCAATCACTTTCCGACGGCGAGTACGAGTTGCCCGCCCTCGGTGATGCCTTGGCCGACGTCATCGCGGCCGCCGCACCCACCGGACCGGTCATCCTCATTGGACACTCGATGGGCGGCATGACCATCATGGCGTGCGCCGAGCAGCACCCTCAGCTGTTCCGCGAACGGGTCGTTGGCGTCGTTTTGATCGCCACCTCAGGCGGACAGATCAACGGCTCGGGGCTTTTCGGCGTTCCGGAGCTGCTTTCCCGTGCCACGCCAGGCGTCGTAGCCGTCATGAACGGCGCGACGCGCTACGGCGGAAAGCTAATCGACAAGGCGCGCAAGGCTTCCACCGACTTGGCCTGGGTGTTGACCAAGCGGTACGGCTTCGGGTCTTCTTCGCCATCACCTGCATTAGTGTCCTATGTGGAGCTGATGAACTCGCGCACCTCCACCGACACGGTCGCCCGCTATTTGCGTACGCTTTACAGCCACGCCCGCTACCCGGCCTTACGTGCGCTGGAGAATATTCCGGTGCTGCTAATCTCGGGTGAGAAGGACATGGTCACACCCCTGGCCCACTCCGAAGAGATCTTCCGCTTGCTGCCCAAGGCGCAGTATTTGAGGATCCCCAATAGCGGCCACGTCGTCATGCTCGAATGTGCCGACGAGGTCAACGAAGCTATAAAGACGTTTTTGGAGCAGTGGTGATAACGCTCGCAACGCCCGCTGAAACTCGCGCCTTCGGCGTGCGCCTGGCCGCCGTCCTTCGCCCAGGCGACCTCATCATCCTCAACGGACCGTTAGGCGCGGGCAAAACCGCTCTCACCCAAGGGATCGGCATAGGCCTCGGCGTCTCCGGCGATGTCACCTCGCCGACCTTCGTCATCTCACGGGTGCACCGCGGACCGCTGCCGCTGGTGCACGTCGACGCGTACCGTCTGCGTACCGTCGAGCTCGACGACCTAGACCTCGACGCGTCACTAGAAGACTCCGTCACCGTTGTCGAGTGGGGCCACGGCGTCGTCGAACGGTTGTCAGACTCCTTCTTGGAGATCATCATCGACCGCGAGCCCGACGATACGCGTGTCGTCACCCTGAACGCCCACGGCGGCACCTGGCCTGACCGCCTCAAAGACCTGGCTCACTAGCCTTCTTTGTCGCCTCCCAGCGAGCCTTCATCTCCGCTTCGCGACGCTTCGACCGGCGCGGGTCAGTCAGCGAGTGCTGACTCTAGGCGGTGGAGTTTGGCGTCGAGTTCGCCTTCGTAGCCGGGGCGGATGTCTGCTTTCAGGACCAGGGATACCCGTGAGCCGAAGGGAGCGACCGCTTCTGTCGCTCGCTTCACGACATCCATGACCGAGTCCCAGTCGCCTTCGATCGTGGTGAACATCGCGTCAGTTCGGTTTGGCAGACCCGATTCCCGCACGACGCGAACCGCTGCGGCGACCGCGTCGGACACCGAACCATCGGCGCGGCCGGTGCCGCTTGGAGCGACGGAGAAGGCAACGAGCATGGGGACCTCCGGTTTATGAATGCTTGCGATAGATGGCGACCGAAGCATCGCCATGCCGGCTTCCGAAGCGGCCAGCGTCGGCATCCTTGCACAGGCCACCGCACGAGCATGAGGCCATTTCGTTCGGATCCAGCGAGAGCATCTCACCGCAATGGGCACACCTGGCGAACAGATCGGGACTCATGTTCCATCCCCCACCAGCTCCGGTAGCGGGCTGGCCGAGGAACTCGTATCCCGTCGGATGCCGCATTGCAGCAGTTTAACGGTCCACTCCCGACAGACATCATCGTGATCCACAGCCCTAAACGAGATCGACATCCCGCCAGACGTGATCAAACCGCCATTCGATCACGTCCCAACGGATGTGGATCACAAAAAGGGCGGGGCAAAGGCCGGGACGGCAGTGCGGAAAGCGGGGCGGGAGGGGGGCGGGAGGGGGTGGCGGCGAGGGGGTGGCGGCGAGGGGTCAGGGGACGCGGGGGCATTGGGCGGAGACGAGGCCGGCGAGGGTTGCTAGCGCTGGGTTGTCGGGGTGGAAGTAGCCGCCGTGACCGAAGGGAGCGGAGGCGAACGACGTGGCACCGCGCAACTGGCCGGGCACGAGACGAATGGGATCGTTGGCGGCGGTGCTGACCCAGACCTGAGTGGGATCACGTAACTCTGACGCCCAGCGAACGCCAAGGCTCGGGCTGCCGAGCGCGACAATGTCGTCGCACAGCAGTGTGCCGTCGCGTTCCGCGATTCCGGCCACGACGGCGCCGTAAGAGTGGCCGATCACGGTCAGCTGACGGATCGGGCCGTCGTGATTGGACACGAGTGACTCTTGGAACGAGCGCAAAGCGGCAGCGCCCGCGACAGCATGACGCGACGAGACCGCTTGCAACAGTGAAGGCGCCTCATAGTCCAGCCACATGATGACGCACGTGTCAGGTCCAGCCGCCGCGCGCAGGGCGGCAGCACGCGACAGCTCGTCGCCGCTGGAGGCCACCGTCGTGCCGGCGCCTGGAATGTAGGTCGCCACACAGGGACTCGTCACGGGATCACCGAGCGCCACAATCAATCGCCCGTCAGCTGCCTTAAGCACCCGAACGTCGGTAACACGCGCGATCAGCGACCGCAGCGCCACCACAGCGGCCGACGCGGATGGCCCTGACCAGTTATCTTGAAGATCAGCTAAGCACCGGTTTAACCCCGGAACACTTAAGGTGACGGCCAGTGCCTCCAGCCGGTCTGCGATGGTGAACAGAGCCCCAGGCAAAACACTAAGCCGCACAACCCAAGTCTCGCCGCAACACCCCAAGACCACATCGCCCTGTGGATAACCCGCTAAGGTCAGCTCGTGATTGTTTCAGTGGGAAACGACGTGGTACTAGTCGAGCGGTTCATCGCCGCCCTGAAACGCACGCCGCTGCTAGCGGAGCGGCTGTTTACCGAGGCCGAGCGGCGCACCAGCTCGGGCAATCCCCGCCCGCCGGAGTCGCTCGCGGCGCGGTTCGCGGCTAAGGAAGCCGTGGCCAAGGCGTTGGGCGCACCGAGCGGATTGCATTGGCACGACTGCGAAATCGTCGTCGACCCCGACGGAAGGCCGTGGCTAACGATGACGGGAACCGTGGCGGCCGCGGCCAAGGAACGTGGGATTCAACGCTGGCATCTATCGCTGTCACACGACGGCGGGATAGCCTCTGCCGTGGTCATCGCGGAGGCCGGCCTCTGATGAAGGCATCAGCGGAAGCGATGTGCGCCAGAAGCGGGGAGGCGGCATGAGACCGGTCTATTCAGTGGCGGCGGTGCGGGCGGCGGAGCAGCGGCTGATGCAGACGCTGCCCGAAGGGGCGCTGATGCAGCGGGCCGCGGTCGGGCTGGCGCGGCGCTGTGCGCTGTCGCTCAACCCGGTCTATGGCTCGCGGGTGCTCCTGCTCATCGGCGCCGGGGACAACGGCGGCGACGCGTTGTATGCCGGTGCGCTGCTAGCTAAGCGGGGCGTTCAGGTGAGCGCGCTGCTCACGGGACGAGCGCACGAAGATGGGCTCCGGGCGTTTCGCGCCGCGGGTGGCCGGGTCGTGCCAAGTTTCCCGAAACATGTTGACCTGATTGTCGATGGGCTCGTCGGCATCGGCGCTATTGGACCGTTGCGCGAAAACATGGCCGCGCTGCTGCAACAGCTGCCCCCAGCACCGGTGATCTCCGTTGATGTTCCGTCCGGAGTGGACGTTGACACGGGTGATGTGCCAGGCGCGGCGGTGAAAGCCGATATCACGGTGACTTTCGGGGCCTTGAAACCGGCGCTCGTCACCGGTGCCGCGGCCGAGTTCGCCGGCCAAGTTGAGCTTGTGGATATCGGGCTCGAGTTCAACGCGCCACCCGTGTTGCGGATCGCCGACGCGGCGGATATCGCGGCTTGGTGGCCCGTGCCCGGTTCCACTTCGGATAAGTACACGCGCGGGGTCGTCGGGCTGGCAACCGGATCATATGGGTACCCAGGAGCCGCCCTCATGTCCGTGATGGGCGCCCTGGCCGGACCCGCCGGCCTGGTGCGCTACGCGGGCAGCTCCTACGAACTCGTGTCAGCGCACCACCCCAGCGTTGTCGTCGCCCCACGTGTGGCCGACGCCGAGCGCGTGCAGGCCTGGGTCTGCGGCTGCGGCCTGGGCACGGACGACACCTCGCAAGCTGAACTGCGATCGGTGATCGCATCACCGGTGCCGGCGGTCCTCGACGCGGACGCCATCACGATGCTCGTGGACGGTTCGCTGTCGGGGCATCTGAGAAGGCGCGACGCACCAACGATCCTCACCCCGCACGATCGTGAATACGCCCGGCTGGCCGGGGAAGCCCCCGGGGCTGACCGTCCTGCGGCCGCGCTGAAACTGGCCGCCTGGACCAATTCCGTCGTCGTCCTAAAGGGACACCGCACGGTTGTCGCGTCACCACGCGGCGAGGCTTGGGTGAACCCGACCGGTCACGCCTCGCTAGCGACGGGCGGCACGGGCGATGTTCTTGCCGGGCTGATGGGCTCGCTGCTCGCGGCCGGGATCTCGCCGGTTCGTGCCGCGGTGATGGCCTGTTACGTGCACGGACAGGCAGGACACCTCGCCGCGCTGAGTGGCCCGGCCACGGCGGTCGACGTCGCCGAAGCGCTGCGGCCCACGCTCGCGGAGCTGCTCGACGACTTTTAGGACTGCACCGGGTGCGGTTTCCCGTTCCCCGTGCAGTCCTCTTGCCCACGCTGCGAAGGGGTTTCGCGCAGCGCCTCCGTTAGGCAGGACCACAGCCTAAGAACCGGCTGTGCGCTGCGACTTTCATCGACAGACCGGGAAACTGCCGGTGCACTACACCGCCTCTGAGCGGCCACAATTACGGTCTGTGAGAATTTGGCGGCAGCGGCTAGCCTGTCAACCGGCAGTTTCGGCGGCAGCTAGCGAGGAGCCCACCCCATGGAAGCAAGCGGCAAGGTCCGTGGTGACCTCGTGCGCGCCTTCCGGCAGCGTGCTCGATTGACCCAGCCTGAGCTGGCTAAACGGGCGGGGATCAGTGAGCGGGCGCTGCGCGATATTGAGCAGAACAAGGTCGCCCGGCCGCATCCAGGGTCGATGGAGCGACTGGCCGCCGCGCTCGCCCTGTCGCCCGATGAGCGGGCTGAACTGTTCGGGCAGCAAACACCGGAAGTTTCCGTCGGCATCCTCGGGCCCCTGCGGATTAGCCGCCTTGGCGTGCCGCTTGAGCTCTCCTCGCGTACCCACGAAATGATTTTGGGGTTGCTGGCTTTGGAAGCCGACCGGTTCGTCACGCTCGACGAAATCGGCGAGGTGCTCTGGGGCGAAACGCCGCCGAGTGGCTGGCGCAATCGGGTGCATCTGCATGTCAACCGGCTCCGGCAACTGATCGAGCCCGATCGCCAGCCTCGGGAGAAGGGCGAGGTGCTGCAGAGCAACGGCCGTGGCTACCGGCTGACGCTGCCCGACGATCAGCTGGATGCGGCGAAGTTCCGCCGCCTGACAGCCGAGGCGGAGACGGCCGAGCCAGCGCAAGCGGTGCGGCTTTGGCAGCAGGCCCTGGGTTGCTGGCGTGGGCAGGTGCTCGCGGGCGATGACGGGCGGCTATCGGGGCGGCCCGGTGCGGAAGCGTTGCGGCGCGCCAAGGTGACGGCGACCCTTGGGCTGGCTGACGCCGCAACCAAGATCCGGCAGACCGATCAGGCGCTGCTGTGGTTGCAGACAGCCGCCGAAGAGGAACCGTTGCACGAAGGGATTCACGCCCGGCTCATGCTCGCCCTGTCCGCGTCGGGTCAACAGGATCGCGCGCTAGGCATCTATCGTGAGCTGTCGCAACGGCTCGGCGAAGAGCTGGGTGTTGATCCCACCTCCGAGACGCAGGGTGTCTATCGCCAGCTGATTGAGCTAAACACGTTGCCCAGCAACGATTTATCGCATCTTCCGCGCCCGGCTCAGCTTCCGGCCGCGTCGCCGTTGTTCGGTGGCCGTGATGAGGAGACCGCGCGGCTCATCTCGCACCTGACCGGGCCGGCCCGCGCCGGAGAGATTCCAGCGCCAAGAATCCTTGTCCTGCACGGGATGCCGGGCGTGGGAAAGTCCGCGCTCGCGATGCATCTCGCGCATCGCATCAAGCACCACTTCCCGGACGGACAGCTTTTCGCTGACTTGCAAGGCGAGCGGCCCGAGCCAGCCAACCCCGCGCACCTTCTGGCCAGCTTCCTGCGCGCGCTGGGGGTGCCGGTCACCCAGATCCCGGACAGTTTGGCCGATCGGTCGGCCGCGTTGCGCACCAGCCTCGCCGGCAAACGCGTGCTTATCGTGCTTGATGATGCTCCGTCGGCGATGCAACTCCTGCCCCTGTTGCCTTCTGACAGCAGCAACGCCGCGCTCGTGACGAGCCGCAGTCCGCTCACGGAACTTCCCTTGACACGCCACCGGGTGGAACCGCTCACTTTGGACGGATCGCTGTCAGTGCTCAACCAGCTTCTGCCGAACGACGAGGCCGTCGAGCCGTCGGCCGCGGCCCGGTTAGCGGCGCTGTGCGCGGGCTTGCCGCTGGCCCTTAACGTCGCGGCCGGCCGCGTCCACACGGGGACGACACTCACGCAAGTGGCAGAAGTGCTCAGCGATGAGCGCGGCAGGCTCAGCGAGCTGCACAGCGGGCAACTCGCGGTCAACAGCAGCCTGGAGTCCGCCTATGGCAGCTTGAGCGCCGCGGGACAGAAAGCGTTGCGTTCGCTCGCGCATCTGCCCATCACTGACATTCCTTATTGGACCGCCGACAACGCTTCGCTCGCCGAACTAGTGAATGCCCACCTCGTGAACGCACGCGGATCGACCGCCCGCCATGACCAGCATTACGCGATGCACGATCTGGTGCGGCTGTTTGGACTCGACAAGGCCGAACCCGGCGACGCCGAAGTCGCCGTCGACCTCGCGGTTCAATACTTCTGGCTGGCCGAGCAAGCCGTCCCGCGGCTCGTGAAGCGTCGGCTGCAGACCACTTCCCTTGGCATCAAACGCCTTTCGCCACCGCGACTGAGCCAGCTGCAAGACGACGCGCACGGGTGGTTTGCCCGGGAGTGGGTGAACCTCCTCGACCTTTTCCGCTACGCGATCCGGCACCGGCACTCGCGCCTGGCGGTCGGTCTCATGAACGTGACCCTGCCCTATCTGATCATGCAAGACCTCACGAGTGAGTACAGCGAGTGTGCCGCCCTGGCAATGGCGATCGATGACGATCCGCTCGCGCTGGCGTATGCGCATGAGGCGGCGGCCCGCATACACATCCATTTGGCACGCCTTGCCGATGGGGTGGTCATCGCTGAGCGTGGACTTGGGCTCTTCCGCCAGCTGGGCGACCGGCACGGCGAGGCCCAGATGCTATATCACTTGCAGTTCTATCGGCGGCGGCTCGGGCGAGTCGACGAGGCGATCGCCATCAACGAACAGCTCATCGAGATCTGCGAAGAACTCGGCGACACGGTCACCGAAGCTGGTGCACGCCAATCGCTTGGCGTTATCCATCGCACCTATCTCGACGACTTTCCTGGCGCGAGACAGCATTTGGAGCGAGCGTTCAGCTTGGTTTCCGATGATCCAGCCAGCCGGGAGTACGCACAGATCAGCTCGGGCCTAGCTTTCGTCTACACCAAGCTTGGCCTGCCAGCCGAGGCGGAAAAGCTGCTCGTGCAGAACCTGGCGGCGACCAGAGCCATCAAGTACCGCGCGGGCATCGTCACCAACCTGCACCGCCTCGCCGACATCTGGCCGCCCGCGCAGGCTCGTGCTGCCCTCGACGAGGCGCTCGCGCTGGCGACCGAGGTTTCGCAGCACGATGTCACCGCGCACGTGCACGAGGCTTATTACCGCCATTTCATGCGCGTTGGCGAGCCGGAAAACGCCCTCACCCACGCGCGTGCCGCTCTGCGCATCTATCGCCGGGTCAACGCCGTCCGGGAGATCGAGCAGATGAACAAGGCAATCGCGGAGCTGGCTACGAGCTGAGCAAAGAGTCGAACAACTGCCTGTACTGGCTCGCCACCGCCGGCCAGATCACGGAGGTCGTCAAGCTCGCGTTGTGCGCCGACATCTCCTGAGCGAGGCCTGGTTCCGTGATCACCCGGGTGAGGGCTGTCGCGATAGCCGCCGAATCCCCTTGGGGGACAAGCAGTCCGCCCCGATCGTCGGCGAGCAGCTCAACCGCGTGCGGGAAAGCCGTTGCCACGACCGGCACCCCGGCCGCGATAGCTTCCGTGAGCACCCCTGAAGTGACCTGTTCCTGGGAGTCATAAGGAAGCAGCACGACGTCTGCCTCGCGCAGGAGCACGTGCAGGCGTTCCATGCTGATGAAGCCGGGCTCAAACTGCACGAGATGCGGGATGCCTTGGCGTTCAGCTCGTTCGATCAGCGAGTCGCGATAGCGTTCGCCATCGCGGGCGGCGACCTTCGGATGTGTCTGCCCGGCAACGACATAGGTCGGCTGGGGCCGGATGTCCATAGCGGACAATGCCTTGATGCCCCATTCGATTCCCTTGCCCGGGCCCAGCAATCCCCACGTGAGGATCACCGGCCGCAGCCGGGGCGCTGACGCTCGCCGCGAGGGTGCTGAAGCGGGAGCCCCGTGCGGGATGAGCAGCAGCTTGCGTGGATCGACCCGGTAGTAGTCGAGCAACCGGCGCCGGCCGGTTTGCGACATCGTCACCACGGCGTCGGCCGACTGGGTCAGCACCTCCAGCACAAAACGCTGGTGTGGCGTGGGTTGCGCGAGAACCGTGTGCACCACGACAACCACAGGAACGTGCAGCGCTTCCACGATGTCGAGCACCTGATCGCCATCGGCTCCGCCGTAGATGCCGTACTCATGCTGGATGATCGCCACGTCAAACTTGTTCAGAACCCTTGCCGCATCGAGACTTTCCGCCTCGGATTCAGACATCAGCACGTGCACGACATCCTCATCGTGCTCCGACGGCGCGGTGTGTCCAATCCGGACGATGTCCACTTGCAGACCGGGCTGGCCGGCAAGAAGACCCTCGCGCAGCGAAGACGAGAACTCGGCGAGACCGCATTGCGTTGGCGGGTAAGTGCTCAGGAGGCCAACGTTCATCGTGGCGCGACCAGGCGGTTGGAACTGCCAGCCACCATCATCATGGCGGCATGCGCGTCACCCGGGTCAGTGTCGGGTGGCACCACAAGCAGATCGATTCGGTCACCGTCAGCGCAACTCGCGGTCAGCAGTGACGTGGGCTGCGTCGCGTAGTAGTCGATAGAAGGCGACCGGCCCGCCACGGGTAACCGGCGAGGATGGTTCTCCCAGCCATCGGCGGACAAAGCCAAGCGAATCACGCAACCGCGAGCACCATCAAGGATCGCGAGCAGACCGGGAAGCTCCGCTATGGCGTTCCTAGACCGCGGCCACCATGCTCCATCAAGCATTCCACTGTGGACACTTGTCGAGGCTAGCCACAGACGCTGGGTCACACCGCGTGCGGTCGCCGGCACGAGAATCATCAGATTCGGCGAATAATAAGGCTTTGACATCGCAACTCCTCGCAGAGCCGGCTTGGCTGGCACCTTGAGTGGCGATGTCGTCTCCCGGATGCCTTCATCGTAGCCCTCAGACACGCGAAAGCTGGCATCTGGCCCGTGCCAATGCTGGCTTCACGAGCGCGGCCAGCGCCTAAGTGGCGCTGGCCACAGCCCCCAGGGGCTAGCGAGCCATCGCCCGCGCCTCACCGGCGGTTAACGCCTCAGATGACAACTATGAGTTCGTTGCGGACCCGTGTGATGCCGGGCGCGGCCCACGCCGCGTGCTCAGCTTGCCTCGCGGCCGCATGCGAATTCACCTCGCCGCTGAGCACCGCTTCACTCCCGTCGACCTCAAGCACGATCGCTTTTGGGTCGATCAAGGCATTGCGGCTCAGCGCTGAAGTGATCACCTCTGCCGCCGATACTGTTCCCTCTGGCTGGTGCAGGACGATCTGGTTGTTTACGGCGGTAACCCCGCGCAGGTTCATGACCACACGAACCGCGGCGTCGCGCTGATATTGCCAGGCAACGGTTCCCGTCAGGGTGATGACGTGGTTGCGGACCTCAGCTTTCACCGAATCCCTTGGCACGTCAGCCGACCAGGTCAGCATCGTGCTTGCCAGGCGTGCCAAATCGTCATCGCTCGCACCGGCGACACTCACCGTCATCGTCTCAGCGACGGCCCTAACCCCACGAACGCGCATGACGGACCGGCTCGCGGCTAGCTTTTGTGGCAAGCTCGCCACCTCACCCGAGAGCCGCACCGCCCCGTCGTTCACCTGGACGGTGATGTTCGCGGCGTCGACCCTGGGGTCGTAATGCAGCTCCTCGGTGATGGCGTCGTGCAAGTCTTGATCGCGTTGGTGCAGTGTTTGCGTCACAAGCGCAACAGTGGACCTGCCAGCGTGAATCCGCCAGCGCCAATGCCCACAAAACAAAGAAATCTTTTTCAGATATCCCTTTATAGGATGAAAACGCCCGTCACTCCACGGTGACTGACTTGGCGAGGTTACGCGGCTGGTCGACGTCGAAGCCGCGCGTGTGCGCGATCTCGGCGGCCAGCACCTGCATCGGAACCGTTGTCACCAAAGGAGCCAGCAGCGTTGGCGTCCGCGGCACCCGGATCAGGTGATCGGCGTAGGGCACGACAGCTTCGTCGCCCTCTTCCGCGATGACGATCGTGCGGGCGCCACGGGCGCGCACTTCCTGAATGTTGCTAACGATTTTGTCGTGCAGGACACCGCGCCCAGCGGGTGACGGAACGATGCAAACCACGGGAGTCCCTTGGTCGATCACCGCGATCGGGCCGTGCTTTAGCTCACCCGCCGCGAAACCTTCCGCGTGCACGTAGGCGAGTTCCTTGAGTTTCAAGGCTCCTTCAAGCGCCACCGGGTACCCGACGTGACGTCCCAGGAAGATAAATGTCTTCTCTTCAGCCAGCGAACGCGCCAGTTCGCGGACAGCGTCCATTTCGGACAGAACCTTCTTGATGAGTTCCGGCATCGCGCGCAGCTGATCCACCACGGCCCCAACCTCATCGGCGTACTTAACCCCGCGCACCTGCGCGAGATGCAGCCCGACAAGGAAGCAGGCGGCCAGCTGGGTGAGGAACGCCTTCGTTGAGGCGACAGCGATTTCCGGCCCACCGTGCGTGTAGAGCACCGCGTCAGACTCGCGCGGAATCGTGGAACCGTTGGTATTACAGATCGCGAGGACCCGTGCCTTCTGATCCTTCGCGTGCCGCAAGGCCATCAGCGTGTCCATCGTTTCACCCGACTGCGAAATCGCGACGACCAACGTGGACCGGTCCAAAACCGGGTCCCGGTAACGGAATTCGCTCGCGAGCTCGACCTCACACGGAATCCGTGTCCAGTGCTCGATGGCGTATTTGGCCACGAGACCCGCGTGATAAGCCGTGCCACACGCGACGATGAACACCTTGTCGATGTCGCGCAAATCCTGATCCGTCAAGCGAACCTCGTCGAGCAGAATCTCGCCGTGCTCACCCACGCGGCCCAGCAGTGTGTCGGCCACGGCACGCGGCTGCTCGTCGATCTCCTTGAACATGAACCACTCGTGGCCGCCCTTCTCTGCCGCCGCCAAATCCCAGTTCACGTGATAGGGGCGGCCTTCCACCGGTACCCCCGAAAAGTCTGTGATCTCAATGGAATCGGCCGTAATCAGCACCACCTGGTCTTGGCCCAGCTCGATCGCGTCCCTGGTGTGCGCGATGAAAGCGCTGACGTCGCTGGCGAGGAAGTTTTCTCCCTGTCCGCGGCCCACCACCAGCGGCGAGTTTCTCCGGGCCCCGACAACCTTTCCGGGGGTACGGGTATCGACGGCCAAAAGCGTGAAGGCACCTTCGAGCGTCGTGCAGACGTTGCGCATCGCGGCGGCGAGGTCATCGGTCTTGCGCAGTTCGAGGGAAAGCAGGTGGGACACGCACTCGGTGTCGGTGTCGCTGCGGAACTCGATGCCTTCAGCCTCAAGGGCGGCACGCAGTTTGGCGAAGTTTTCGATGATGCCGTTGTGGATGACGGCGACACGTCCATCGGCGGACAAGTGGGGATGCGCGTTACGGTCGGTCGGCCCGCCATGCGTGGCCCAGCGGGTGTGCCCGATGCCGCAGTTGCCGGCCGCCATGACCTGGTCTCCGCGCTCCTGGAGTTCTTTCTCCAGATTGGACAGCTTGCCGGCCTTCTTGGCGAGGCGGATCTCGTCCTCGGTAAGGATCGCCACCCCGGCTGAATCATAGCCGCGGTATTCCAGCCGCCTGAGTCCGTCGAGCACGACCTGGAGTGCGGTCTGCCCGCCTACGTAACCCACGATTCCACACATGCAGGCACCATATCGCGCAAAGCCCGTGCGTGAAAGCCTAACTTTCAAGCAGAGAGATTGCGCACTGGTATGCCGTGATCCGCTTTCCGACAGGTCAGGGACATGAGGGCTGGCAGTTCCTAGGATGCGCGCATGAGCTACCCCCCTCCGCAGCAACCTCCCTTCCAGCCACAGCCCCCTGTGGTGCAGAAAAGCAAAGCGACACCGATCATCATCGCGATTCTCGCCGTTGTGCTCCTGGTTTGCCTGGGCTGTGCCGGATTCGCCGCATACTCACTGTGGTGGGCCAAGGAAACGGCCGAAGACATCGTCGACAACATCCCGACCGACTTCCCCACGAACTTCCCGACCGGTGGTGGCACCGGCTCGACACATACGGTTCGCTATGAGGTGACCGGCACCGGCAAAGCCACGCTGATCTGGGCTGAAGTGCACGTTGGCCAGGGCAACGGCGAAGTCGACCTGCCGTGGTCGAAGGAGTTCGTCCTTGACGCGCCAAACTTTGGCGCACAGGTCATCGCGGTCCCCAAGGGTGCCGACGCCAAGCCCGACACCTGCAAGATCTTTATCGACGGCGTGGAGAAGAAGACAGCCAAATTCTCCAGCAAGACGCTGACGTGCAGTTTCGTCTACGTATCGAAGTGATTTAGGCCGGGCTCGCTGACCGCACCTCGGCGGCGAGCCCTTCGGCGATCTTCATCGCCTCGTCCTCGGTGCCAGCCTCGACCATCACCCGGATCAGCGGCTCGGTCCCCGACGGACGCAACAGCACCCGTCCCGAACCGGAAAGCTGTGCCTCAGCCGCGTTCACGGCGGCCAGGACGCTCGCTGCGCTCGCGACCTTCTTGTCGCCTACACGGACGTTAATCATCACCTGCGGCAGCTTCTTGACGACGCCAGCCAGGTCTTTGAGGCTGCTGCTGGTCGCTGCCATCCTGCAGGCGACCATCAGCCCACAGAGCACGCCGTCGCCGGTCGTCGCAAAAGCAGGCATCACCACGTGGCCACTTTGCTCGCCGCCCAGCGCCAGATTGCGGCCCCGCAACTCGTCGAGCACATAACGGTCACCGACCTTCGCCTCAACCAGCGTGATCCCGGCTTCCCGCATCGCGATCTTCAGCCCGAGGTTGCTCATGACCGTCGCGACGAGCGTGTCCTCCGTCAGCGTGCCGGCCTCTTTCATCGCCAGCGCCAGGATCGCCATCAGTTGGTCGCCGTCAACTTCGGACCCGTCGTGCGCGATCGCCAGACAGCGGTCAGCGTCACCATCAACGGCCAGCCCGAAATCAGCCTGGTGCTCCAGCACGGCAGCCTTGATGGAGTCGAGATGGGTCGAGCCACAGTTGTCGTTGATGTTCAGGCCATCGGGCTCGGCGTGGATCGCGATAACCTCAGCGCCCGCCTGACGGAACACCTCAGGGCCGATCTCGCTCGCCGCACCGTTGGCGCAGTCAAGCACGATCTTTAGCCCAGTGAGCGGGTGTGACGCGGCGTTGACCAGGTGCGCGAGATAGTGCTCGTGGCCGTCCATCAACTCGTGCACGCGACCGATCCGCGCACCGGTCGGCCTGGTCCAGCCGTCGTTCTTTGTCTTCAGGAGCGCTTCAATCGCGTCCTCGACCTCGTCAGTAAGCTTGTGCCCACCGGGCGCGAAGAGCTTAATTCCGTTGTCCGGCATGGGATTGTGGCTCGCCGACAACATGATGCCCAGGTCGGCTTTCACCTCAGCGGTCAAGAACGCCACCCCGGGCGTCGGCAGGACACCGACGCGTACGACGTTGGCCCCAGCGCTCGCGAGCCCGGCGATCACGGCGGCTTCCAGCATCTCGCTGCTCGCCCGCGGATCGCGGCCAACTAAGGCGAGCGGTGCCTCGGTGCGGTCTTTGGCCAGCGTGCGCACGGCTGCCATCGCGATGGACATCGCCAGCTCAGGGCTGAGATCGGCGTTCGCCAGGCCTCGTACGCCATCTGTCCCAAAGAGACGACCCATTGCCGCACCTTCCTGTTCGCCGGGGTGAGTGCAAACAGCCGGGCTGCCCCATAGGTGCGGGGAAACCCGGCTGATGTGCTAGCTGTTGAAGATCAACGCTTCGAGTACTGCGGAGCCTTACGGGCCTTCTTGAGACCGTACTTCTTGCTTTCCTTGACCCGTGCGTCCCGAGTGAGGAAGCCGGCCTTCTTCAGCGCCGGACGGTCGTCGATCTCGAGCTCGCAGAGCGCGCGAGCGATGGCCAGGCGCAGGCCACCAGCCTGGCCGGTGATGCCACCGCCACGCAGGTTGGCGACAACGTCGAGCTGCTCGGCCTTCTCGGCGATGACGAGCGGCTCGCGCACCGACTGCTGCGCGACCTTGCTCGGGAAGTATTCGGAAAGCTCACGGCCGTTGCACGTGATCTTGCCGGTGCCGGGCATCAAGCGGACCCGGACGACGGCTTCCTTGCGGCGGCCAACGGTCTGGATCGGGCGCTCGCCACGGAACTTAGGAGCCGGCTTGGCCGCTGGCGCGGGCGCGACGGTCTCGGAAGCGGCCTCGGCGACGGCCGCCGGGGACGGGACAGCAGTGTCGGTCATGGTGTTTCCTTCGCCCGCGCTCACTGCGCGATCTGCTTAATCTCGAACGGCTTCGGCTGCTGAGCGCCATGCGGGTGCTCGGCACCGGCGTAGACCTTCAGCTTGCCGATGACCTGACGGCCGAGCTTGTTGTGAGGGATCATGCCCTTAACCGCGAGCTCAACTGCACGCTCGGGGTTCTTGGTGAGCAGTTCCTCGTAGGAGGTCGCACGCAGACCGCCCGGGTAACCCGAGTGGCGGTAGGCGAACTTGGTCGCGCGCTTGTTGCCGGTCAGGGCAACCTTGGCAGCGTTGATGACGATCACAAAGTCGCCCGTGTCAACGTGCGGCGCGAAAGTGGGCTTGTGCTTGCCGCGGAGCAAAGTCGCGGCGTGGGAGGCGAGCCGGCCCAGCACGACGTCAGAAGCGTCGATGACGTGCCACTGACGCTCGATGTCACCCGGCTTCGGGCTGAACGTACGCACAGGTTTGCCTTGTCTTTTCGTCGGACATGAAGAAGAAAGGTTGCGCAAACGCAACAGCAGACCACGATACCCGGGAGCCGGAAATAGAGCAAAACCGGGGTGAGGAGGCCCGCCTCACAGCATACCGGTGGCACGCTGTGATGTGGTTTTCACGTAGCCGGTACAGATCACGGAACATACCGGCAATGTCCCAGAAGCACGATCGCCACTATGACCATCACGCACTGGGATCCCGAAGACGCCACCTTCTGGGCACAGACTGGCCGGCGGATCGCCCGGCGCAACCTGATCTTTTCAATCTTCGCTGAGCATATCGGCTTCTCAGTGTGGACGTTGTGGAGCGTCGTCGTGGTCGCTCTCCCGCTTTACACGCTCGACCAGAAGTTCTGGCTCGTCGCCCTGCCAAACCTCATTGGCGCCCTCATCCGCATCCCCTACACGTTTGCGGTGACCCGTTTCGGCGGCCGCACGTGGACGGTCGTCAGCGCGCTGTTCCTCCTGCTGCCGGTCAGTGGGCTGATCTATGCCGTCTCAGCACAGCCTCCCTACTGGGTGGTGCTTTCGTGCGCCGCGCTAGCGGGCCTGGGCGGCGGGAACTTCGCCTCATCGATGACTAATATCTCCTTCTTCTTCCCCGAGAAGGAAAAAGGCACCGCGCTCGGACTCAACGCCGCCGGCGGCAACATCGGCATCTCCACGATGCAGTTCTTCGTACCGCTGGCGATCTCGGCAGGTCTCGTCTACGCCGGGCTGATGTGGCTGCCTTTCATCATCGGTGCCGCCGTTTGTGCCTACTTCTTCATGAACAACCTCGCCGTGACCCGTGCGCCCTTGAAGGCCCAGTTCGCGACCGTCAAACGGACCCACACGTGGATCATGTCTTTCCTTTACATCGGAACATTCGGTTCTTTTCTGGGGTACTCGGCTGCGTTCCCGCTGGTGCTCAAACTCCAGTTCCCGGAGGCTCCCGTCTGGAAACTGGGCGCCACGGCCACCATTACGCTGGCCTTCACCGGCCCACTGATCGGCTCGCTCGCCCGGCCGCTGGGCGGCTGGCTGTCAGACCGCGTTGGCGGCGCCCGGGTGACGGCGGTCTGCTTCGTCATCATGGGACTCGGGTCCTACGGCGTGGTCGCTTCCACTGCCGCGCACTCAATGCCCTTGTTCCTGCTGTGCTTCTGGCTGCTGTTCACCGCCGCTGGAGCTGGCAACGGGTCTACGTACCGCATGATCCCGGCGATCTTCGCGGCCAAGTCACCTGATCTGGCCACCGCCAAACGCGAGTCAGCGGCAACCCTCGGCATCGCCGGAGCGGTCGGCGCCCTCGGCGGCTTCTACCTCCCGCGAGCGATCAGCGACTCGATCAAGGCCACCGGTGGCATCGGGACAGCGTTCACGTGGTTCGCCGTTCTATACGTGGCCTGCCTGACCGTGACGTGGTTCTGCTACCTCCGTAGGCGGGTCCTCATCGCACAGGTCCCCAGCCTCGCCCACGCGTCCGTTTAGGACACTCCCGCGCTCCACTTTCCGCCCGTTGCGTTTCATGGCTCGCGTCGATTGGATCTTCTGGCGTGATCCACAGCCCGAAAAAGGGTGATCCATAGGCGGACTGGGCACACCTTTTGGGATGTGGATCAGCCAAGCTGATCCACATCCCATCGGCGTTTCCCATTTCTCGTCACGGCGGCGGTCTTCATCGTGATCCACATCCATTCCCGTGATCCACAGCCCTAGAGACGTGATCAAACCGCCTGTGGATCACGTCTGACCGGCTGTGGCACGAAAAGGGGGCTCGGAGGAAGGCGCCCGGCAAAGAAACAGGGGCGAAACGGGTGGCCCCGAAAGCCGACGCGAAAGTGGAGGCAGGGCGGGGTGGCGGGAAGCCGGGCGGGAGCCGAAGCGGGCCGCGCTAGCGCGGAAGCGGGGCGGCGCAAGCAAAGAAGCGGAGGCGGCGCAAGCAAAGAAGCGGAGGCGGCGCAAGCAAAGAAGCGGAGGCGGCGCAAGCAAAGGAGCGGAGGCGGCGGGAAGCCGGGGCGGGAGCGGTGGGGAAGCCGGGCGGGAACGGCGAGGGAGCGCGGCATCGGGGCGAAGAGGTGGGTAGAAGCGGGGTTGGCCGGGGAAGCGCGGAGGTGGCGGCCTCACGGGAGGGACGGCCGGGACCACGGCGGTGATCGGACATAAATGGTCTTATGGCCGAAGGTAAATCCGTGATGCAGAACACAAATACTGTCCGTGACCAATGTTGGCAGGCGGAGAAGGGATTTCCTGGGGGCGCACACCATCGTGGGTATGGGGAAACTCCCTTTAGAGTGGATGTCATGACCCAAACCACCCCCCGCTGGCTAACGGAAGCCGAGCAGACCGCGTGGCGGGCTTTCTTGGCCGCTAACCGTCTGCTCATGCTGGAGCTGGAAAAGGGTCACCAACGCGATGGGCTGTCGAGCTCTGACTATGAGGTGCTGGTGCACCTGTCCGAGGCGCCGGGGAAGCGCCTGCGCATGTGGGAGCTAGCCAAGGGAACGCTGCTGGAGAAAAGCCGCCTGTCGCACCAGATCACGCGGATGGAGCGGGCTGGGCTGGTGGCCAGGGAGAGCTGCCCGGGAGACCGGCGGGGACAGTTCGCTGTGCTGACGGAAAAGGGCTGGGAGACGATCCAGCGGGTCGCGCCGAACCATGTCGATCTGGTGCGCGCCTATTTCATTGACCGGCTGAATCCGGAGCAGGTTCAAACATTAACGGAGATCTTCGCCCCAATGGCGGAAGATCTCCGTTCACGCTGCCCAAAGGCCGAAGAGGCGGATCTTTAAGGGTTTACAGATCCTGGATGATGCGCAGGGCCCGCCCGACTCGGTTCATCGTGTCCGTGTCAGCCACTTCCACCATGTCGGTAAACCAGCGCTTCATCGGGGAAGAGACCCGGTCGGGCATAATGATCAACTCACCCATTGGCACCGCCAGCGGGGAGTCGCGAAGCTCTTCTTCCTCGACCACCTCTGCTACGAGCACGATAGGAACATCGGTGCTGTTGTAGACATCAGAGCTGATTACGAGGCCGAGCCGCTCCCGGGCCCCCTCGATCCGCCAGATTTCACCTCTGCGCAGCACGCCGCCCCCGGAACTCCGAGCGCACCATCTCTACTTCACGCGCGTCGTCGAGCGCATGCTTTTCCAGCCGGTCATGACCGGCACGCCGAACCACATCGGCATGTGCGTTGAAGAGTTCGCGCAGCGCCTTCTCCCGAGCTGCCTGATCTATCCAGGCTGACAGCGACATGCCGTCCCGCTCGGCGTAACGCCGCGCATCTTCGATAGTTTCGTCCGTGAAGGACAGGGTCACCTTGGCAGTCATGCTGAGAAGATTACGCTCGGTATGACCATTGGTCATCCCTTTCTACGTGCCATCTCCACCACAAGCGTGAGTGATTTCGCACCCTTTCACCCACAGTAAGTTGCTCATGACCGTTTGTGAAGATGTGGGGCCTCCTCCGTTCGGGCACAACGACGCCGGTCGAACGTGCGGGCCACGTATCACTCCTGAAACACATGGGACGCGCAGGCGAAACCGACTACCCACACGCTTGTTCGCATGGCCCTAGCAGTCGCAACGCATTGTCCCTACTGCGCTTTGCAGTGTGGGATGACGCTGCGCGAGCTGCCCAGCGGCAAGGTGGAGGTAGGCGCGCGGGACTTTCCGACAAACCGGGGCGGCCTATGCCAGAAAGGCTGGACGTCAGCGGAGCTTCTGGATCACCCGGACAGGCTGCGCACTCCGCTGATCAACGGTGAGCCAGCGACGTGGGATGAGGCCTACGCACTGATCGTCAGCAAAATTGTGGACATTCAGTCTTCGCACGGCCGCGACGCCGTGGCAGTGTTCGGCGGCGGCGGGCTGACCAACGAGAAGTGTTATCAGCTCGGCAAGTTCGCTCGAGCGGCTTTACGCACACGGAACATCGACTACAACGGCCGGTTTTGCATGAGCTCGGCCGCGGCCGCTGGCAATCGCTCCTTCGGGATCGACCGCGGGCTCCCGTTTCCGATGGCTGACATCTCCACGGCTGACACGCTTTTGGTCGTCGGAGCCAACGTCGCCGAGACGATGCCGCCCTTCGCCCGCTATCTCACGGAACAGCGCCAAGACGGTGGCGTCCAGATCGTCGTCGACCCACGGGCCACCGCGACCGCGCGCGCCGGCACGTTGCATCTGCAGCCGACCCCTGGCACCGATCTCGCTTTGGCACTGGGACTCCTGCACATCGTCATCGCTGAAGGACTGGTCGACCAGTCCTATGTGGACGCACGGACGACCGGGTGGGATCAGGTCCGCGCCTCGGCCTCGGCCTATTGGCCCGCCCGGGTGGAGCAAATCACGGGGGTACCGGTAAGCGACTTGGAGTTCACGGCACGGTCGCTAGCGCGCGGACGGTCGATCATCCTGACCGCGCGCGGGGCGGAGCAGCACAGCAAAGGCGTCGACACGGTCACCGCGTTCATCAATCTCGCCCTGGCGCTTGGTTTGCCGGGCCGTCCCGGGTCGGGCTATGGCTGTCTCACTGGGCAGGGCAACGGACAGGGCGGCCGCGAGCACGGCCAAAAATCAGATCAGCTTCCCGGCTATCGGAAAATTGACGATCCGGTCGCCCGTGAGCACATGGCCGCGATCTGGGGCATGGATTCCGGGGACATTCCGGGGGCGGGAGTGTCCGCCTACGAGTTGCTCGACACCCTCGGGACAAGCACGAAAGCCCTGCTGGTGTTCGGTTCCAACCCCGTCGTGTCGGCGCCGAACGCCGGGCACGTCACACAACGATTGAAGAGTCTCGATCTGCTTGTTGTGTGTGATTTTGTCCTCAGTGAAACAGCCGCGATCGCAGATGTTGTCCTCCCCGTAACACAATGGGCGGAAGAAGACGGCACAATGACTAATTTGGAGGGTCGCGTCCTGCGCAGGCGCGCTCTCCGCAGACCACCGCCGGGGATAGGGACGGATCTGGCGGTGATTGCCGAGCTGGCCTCCCGGCTTGGCAGCGGTGTGCGGTTCGATTCCGAGCCGCACACCGTCTTCGAAGAGCTGCGGCGCGCCACCGCTGGAGGGGTGGCCGATTACGCAGGCGTCACTTGGGAGCGGGTTGACGCCGAGGACGGCGTTTTCTGGCCCTGCCCCGCAGTGGACCGGGCTGGCACGCCGCGGCTCTTCGAATCAACGTTCCCGACCGCCTCCGGCCGCGCCAACTTCGTGGCCGTCGAGCACCGGCCCGTGGCCGAAGAGATATCCATTGAGTTTCCGCTCTATCTCACGACCGGCCGGGTGCTGGCGCAGTACCAGTCTGGTGCTCAGACGCGCCGCATCTTGCCCGGCAAGGTTTTCGTCGAGCTGCACCCCGATCTTGGATTCGCCGAAGGCGAGATGGTGCGGGTGATCAGCCGCCGCGGGAGCATGGACGCCCCTGTGCGGTTGTCACCCACGATCCGGCAGGACACCATCTTCGCCCCGTTTCACTACCCCGGAGCCGGGCGCGCCAATTCGCTCACCGTTGACGCGTTGGACCCGATCTCCCGGATGCCGGAATTCAAAGTCTGCGCGGTCAGGGTGGAGCGAGTATGAGGATCGTCGTTGTCGGATATGGCATGGCCGGTGCACGGCTAGCCGATGAGCTATCGCTTTCGGAGCACGAAGTCACCGTCCTGGGCGCGGAGCCGCACCCGGCGTACAACCGGATTCTGCTGTCGTCGGTGCTTGCCGGGAAGTACCAGTCGGGCGATGTCGCTCTGCTGACCCGCGGCGCGAAGGCCCGCACCGGCGTGGCCGTGACAAACATCGACCCGGTACTGCGAACAGTGTCCACTGTGGACGAAGTCTTCCCCTACGACCACTTGGTCCTGGCCACCGGCTCGCAAGCGCTAGTGCCGCCGCTGCCCGGGCTGGACGCCGCGTTCACGTTTCGCACGCTCGACGATTGCTCACGGATCGTCTCCGCGGCGTCAGGGGCAGCCTCAGCGATCGTCCTTGGCGGAGGTTTGCTCGGGCTGGAGGCCGCACGGGGACTGGCGTTACGCGGCTTGCGGGTCGAGGTCGTGCACGCGGTCGGCCACTTGATGGAGCGGCAGCTCGACCCAGGCGCGTCGCGGGTTCTCGAACGCACCCTCGACGGCCTCGGTATCACCGTCCACCTTTCCGCGGCGGCCGTGTCGGCGTCGGTCCGCCCGGAAAGCGTGGAAGACGCGGCGAGCTTGACGCTCAGTGATGGGCGGGTGCTCACGGCGGACCTGTTGGTTGTGGCGTGTGGTGTCCGTCCGGAGACGACACTGGCGCGCGAGGCAGGACTGACCGTTGACCGCGGAATCGTCGTGGACGACCGGTTGCGCACAAGCGACCCGCACATCAGCGCGATCGGGGACTGTGCTCAGTTTGGCGCCACCGTTGGCGGACTGGTCGCCCCGGCGTGGGAGCAGGCACGCGTGCTCGCCAGGCGCCTCGACGGTGACGACGCGGCCGTGTACTTGGCACCCGAACCCATTACCAGGCTTAAGGCTGACGGCATCGACTTGGCGGCGATGGGCAGCCTCGACAGCGCTGACGAAGAGCTCAGTTTCACCGATCCCGCCCGCGGAACGTATGCGCGGCTGGTGATCCGCGACGGCAAGCTCACGGGAGCGGTGCTCCTCGGCGACAACCCGTCGGTCGGTCAGGTCATTCAGCTTTTCGATCGCCGGGCGGCCGTGCCGAGTGACCGCCGGGCGCTGTTGCTCGGGCGGGCTTTTGGCGGTGAGCCGGCCAAAGTGGACAGTCCAGCGCTCATGCCGGACGCGGCGACGGTGTGTCAGTGCAACACGGTGACCAAGGGACAGCTGGTTAGGTGCTGGCGCGATGGGGCGCGCAGCCTAGACGGGGTCATCGCCGGAACCCGTGCCACGACCGGCTGCGGCAGCTGTAAGGACGCGGTTAGCGGAATAGTGGATTGGCTGGTGGCGGCGTAATGAAACGACTAGTTGTGGCCGGATACGGCATGGTGGCACAACGGTTTCTTGAGGCGCTGTCGGAGCGCGGCATCCAGGACTGGCACGTCACGGTGCTGGGCGAAGAAACCCGCTCAGCCTATGACCGGGTGCGGCTGACGTCATGGTTCGAAGGAACCGACCTGGATCTCGGGGGCGCTCCGGCAGGAGTCGACGTGCGGCTCGGGCACCCGGTCACGTCGGTTGACCGGGAACGCAAACTCGTCAACGGCCACATCCCTTATGACACTTTGATTCTGGCTACCGGTTCAAAGGCGTTCGTGCCACCGATTCCTGGTAAGGATCTGTCCCACGTCTTCGTCTACCGCACGATCGAAGACCTTGCTGCCATCAAGGATTTCGCGCAAGCACTTCTTCCGGCGCCGCTATCAAGTGAAGGCAAAGCGCTGGCGGAAAGCGTGCGCCGGGGTGTCGTGCTCGGTGGTGGGCTGCTCGGGCTGGAGGCGGCCAACGCACTGAAGGGTCTCGGCCTGCAAACGCATGTCGTGGAGTTCGCGCCGCGGCTGATGCCCATGCAGATCGACGAGGGCGGTGGCGCTGTTCTCAAGCGGCACATCGAAGCGCTTGGCGTAACTGTCCACACTGGACGGGCCTGTGCCTCGATCACCGAGACCGAGATGGGTTTCGCCGACGGCGGCACGATGCAAGCTGACGTCGTCGTCATCGCGGCCGGCATCCGGCCCCGTGACGAGATCACCGATCTCGCGAAGGGGCCGCGCGGCGGGTACGCCGTAGACGACGCCTGCCGCACGGAAGACCCCGACATCTACGCGATCGGAGAGTGTGCGTCGCTCGGGGGTGTCTGTTATGGGCTCGTGGCACCGGGCTATGCGATGGCTGAAGTGGTCGCCGACCGGCTGTGTGGCGGTCAGGCGACGATGACCACGCCAGACACCTCCACCAAACTCAAGCTCCTGGGCGTCGACGTGGCTAGTTTCGGCAGCCCGTTCGGCGAAGGTCTCGATGTCGTGCTGTCCGATCAGGTGAACGGGGTGTACGCGAAACTCCTGCTGACAGACGACGCGCAGACGCTCCTGGGCGGCATCCTCGTTGGCGACGCGGCCGCCTATCCGGCGCTGCGCGCCTCCCTCGGCGGCCCGCTGCCGGCCACACCGCTGTCCATCCTCAGTGGTCAGAGCGTCGGCGTGCCAGAGACAGCTCAGGTTTGTTCCTGTCACGCGGTCACGAAGGCCGACATCACCGAAGCGATAAGCACGGGCTGCACGGATGTTCCGGGGCTCAAAACCTGCACCAAGGCCGGAACCGGTTGTGGCTCTTGCGTTCCGCTGCTCAAGCAACTGCTGAACGAGGCAGGGGTCAAGCAGTCGAAGGCGCTCTGTGAGCACTTCACCTATTCGCGGCAGGAACTGTTCGACATCATCAAGGTGCGGGGCATCACCTCGTTCAACGCACTGATCGGTGACTTCGGCACCGGCCGTGGCTGCGACATCTGCAAGCCCGCCGTCGCGTCGATTCTGGCAACGCTGACGGGGCAATACATTCTCGATGGCGAGCAAGCGGCACTGCAGGACACCAACGACCACTTCCTCGCCAACATTCAGCGTGACGGGACGTATTCGGTGGTGCCCCGGATTCCCGGCGGTGAGATCACGCCAGACAAGCTGATCGTCATCGGTGAAGTGGCACGCGACTTCGGGCTCTACACCAAAATCACTGGCGGGCAACGGATTGACCTGTTCGGCGCTCGTGTTGAGCAGTTGCCCGAGATTTGGCGCCGTCTCGTGGAGGCGGGTTTTGAGAGCGGTCACGCCTACGGCAAGGCCCTTCGCACGGTGAAGAGCTGCGTTGGCTCGACGTGGTGCCGTTACGGCGTACAAGATAGTGTTGGTCTTGCTGTTGATCTTGAGTTGCGCTACCGGGGCCTGCGGGCACCGCACAAAATCAAGTCAGCCGTGAGCGGTTGCGCCCGCGAGTGCGCCGAAGCCCGCAGCAAAGACTTTGGCATCATCGCCACCGAGCACGGCTGGAACCTTTACGTCGGCGGCAACGGCGGGTTCCGCCCCCGGCACGCCGACCTGTTCCTCACTGATGTCTCGACGGAGGAGCTGATCCGGGCGATCGACCGGTTCCTGATGTACTACGTCCGCACGGCGGATCGCTTGCAGCGCACCGCTTCCTGGATCGAGTCGCTCGACGGTGGGCTGGAGCACTTGCGCGACGTCATCATCAACGACTCGCTCGGGCTGTGCGAAGAGCTCGACGCGATGATGGCCAGCCACGTGGCGTCCTATGCCGACGAATGGAAGGCGACGATCGACGACCCGGCGCGCCTGGAACGGTTCGTGTCCTTCGTCAACGCGCCCGATGTCGCCGACCCCTCCCTCAAATTCATTGTCGAACGTGGACAGAAGGTGCCGTCATGAAGTGGTTTTCCGTTTGCACAGTAGAGAAAATCCAGCCGGAGCGGGGCGTCGCCGCGCTTGTGGACGACATGCAGATCGCACTCATCAAAACCTATGACGGCGCCCTTTTCGCGGTCGGCAACAAGGATCCGTTCGCGGGCGCGCAGGTGATGTCACGGGGAATCGTGGGCACCCGTGGCGAGACCCCCACGCTGGCGTCGCCTTTGCACAAACAGGTTTACGATCTGCGCACGGGCGAATGCCTTGATGTGCCAGGGGTTCGCCTGCCGACGTTCCCGGTGCGCTGTGAAAATGGCATCGTCGAAGTGGCGCTGAGCACATGAGCGAACTAAGTGGTTATACCGTGGGCGTGACCGCTGACCGGCGCCGCGACGAACTCGCCGCGTTGCTGGAGCGGCGGGGTGCACGAGTGGTCATCGCCCCGGCCTTGCGAATCGTTCCGTTGCACGATGATTCTCAACTGCGCGAGGCGACTCGGCAGTGCCTCGATAACCCGCCCGATGTCGTGGTCGCCAATACCGGCATCGGCATGCGCGGCTGGCTTGAGGCCGCCGAGGGCTGGGGACTGGCCGATCCACTCAGGATGGTGCTCGGCGACGCCTACATCGTCGCGCGTGGGCCGAAGGCGCGCGGTGCCGTGCGCGCGGCGGGGTTGCAGGACCAGTGGTCGCCTGACGCGGAAAGTTGCGATGAGTGCCTGGCACACCTGCTGCGCCGCGGGGTCAGCGGACAGGTGATCGCCGTTCAGTTGCACGGCGAGCAGCAGCCCGAGTTCTCCGCCGCTTTGCGTGCGTCAGGCGCCGAGGTCATTGAGGTGCCTGTGTACCGGTGGGCTCCCCCACTGGATTCCGCACCACTGCACCGTTTGGTGGACCTCGTGTCCTCACGTCTTGTGGACGCCATCACCTTCACGAGTGCGCCGGCGGTCGCGGCATTGCTGGCCGCTGCTGGCACAGGTGCCGACGGCATGCTCGACGCGATGCGCTCCGACGTGCTGGCGGCTTGTGTCGGACCCGTGACCGCGGCACCGCTTATCCGGCAGGGGATTCCGGTCGTCGCCCCGGCGCGGGCCCGGCTCGGTGCCCTCGTGCGGGCGATCGTCGATGAGTTGCCGCAACGGGCCGTGTCGCTGAACGTCGCCGGGCACGAACTCGTCATGCGCGGTCACGCGGCCATCGTCGACGGCGAGCTGCGGCCACTAGCTCCGGCACCGATGGCGGTTTTGCGCGCGCTCGCGGCAGTACCAGGAAAGGTTAGGTCCAGGGCATCGCTTTTGCCGGCGCTTCCCCGCGGCGCTGATGAACACGCGGTCGAAATGGCTGTCGCCCGGTTGCGGGCCGGGCTTGGCGATCCTGGATTCGTCCAGACGGTGGTGAAGCGCGGCTACCGGTTACCGGTCGACTAGGTGCTTAACGGCCGCTTGCAGCAGCTTCTTGAGCGCGGGCTGTTTCACCTCGGCGACAGTGCTGAGCTTCAGGCTGCGCATCGAAAGGCGCCCGGACACCTGCTTGCCGCCTGAAGTGGGCAACAGACCGGCCGGATCGGGCAGTTCGCCGCCGTAATAGAATCCGAGCGTGACGTGTCCTTTGAACGGCATCAAATAGGCGAACTGTTCACTGAACTTCTTCGGCCCGATCCCCCACCCGACGGACCCTTGCTTGGGCCAGACGACCTCGACGGTCTTGGGAAGAACCTCATAGACAAGGTTGCGTACGGCGTGAGCGACTTCCTGGATGTCGCCTGGCGAGCCCGCGACAACGCTATCGAACGTCTCCTTATCGCGCGGGCCAGCGCGGTTGATGACGCCCGCCGCCTCGGCCATGCCTTCAGGGTAAACGCGGTTGGTGTCGACGTGCCGCCAAATAGCTTGTAGCCTGCCGGCGTGAGGTTCTGGCTGCGCGTCTTCGGAGCAGGTTTTGGCGCTGGCGCACTCGCCGCCGCCGGTCAGCTAGGTGTGGTTTACGGATTGGGAATGGTCAAGCTCGACCGCAACTTCGCCAACGCGGAGGAGGAGTGGGCCCTTCAGCTGACCTGGATCGCCTTCTTCACGCTGGTCGCCGTCGTGGCCGGGGCAGCTTTCGCGGTCAATCGCGCCAAGCATGTCGACTGGCGCGGTGGGGTGATGGTGCGCGTCGTCGCGGCCGTGGCCTCGGGGCTCGGCGTGTTCTTCGCGATGGTTCCGCTGACCGTTTACCCAGCCATTAACGCGAAGTTATCGGCGACCATCCCTGCGGTAACCGTGGGCATCTTGGTCACGGCGGCCGTCGCTTCTGGCATCGCTTTGGCCGCGTTGACGGTCGCGTTTCCGCCGATGAGCACCAGCCTGATCGTGTTCACGGTCGCGGCGTGGGTGCTGGCGATCGTGTCGTTTGTGGACTCGGCGACGTGGACGAGCGTGCTCTACCTCGAACGCGTGCGCCTAGGGGTGCTCGATATCGGTGCGCTGCAACCGATCCCGCGTGCTTCGTTCAGCATGCCGGCGCTGGCGGTCGCCCTCGGCATCATCGTGGCGCTAACGGGTCACCTCAAGAGCCGCCCGCGGATTCAGGTGGCGCTTTCGGGAGCCGCCGGTCCGCTGCTCATCGCGATCGCCTATCTGCTCAGTGGGCCGGGGCCCAAAGACGTGTCGTACCAAGCAGACGCGTACCTCGGCGCGATGATCGCCGTGGTCGCTGGGCTGATCCCGGCCGCCATCATCGCCTTCCTGCCGCGCCCCGCGTCCACGCGCTACGTGCCACCGGGCCCTGTGGTGACGCGTCCCACCGCTGGCGGTTCGGCGGCCGGCAGGCCGGGAGCGGACGACGCTGGAGCATCCGGCTCGGCATCGAACGGACTGGCATGACCGACTGGCACGCTTGGCATGACGCCTATGACCGTCCGGGAAGCACGCTGACGCAACGGTTAGCGCACGTGCGCGACCAGATCCGGTCAGCGCTTGACGCACTGCCGCCCGGTCCGCTGAGCGTCATCAGCGTGTGCGCCGGCCAAGGCCGCGACCTGATCGGCGCTCTCGACGGGCACCCACGAGCTGGCGATGTGCAGGCGCTCCTCGTCGAGCTAGATGAGCGCAACGCGGCCATCGCCCGTGAGCACGCCCCCGGCGGAGTGACCGTCCTAACCGGAGACGCGGGGCTGACCGATGTCTACGCCGGGCGTGCCCCGGCCCATCTGCTGTTGATGTGCGGGGTTTTCGGCAACATCAGCGACGCGGACATCAAGCGCACCATCGCTTTCTGTGCTCAGCTGTGCCGCGAAGATGGCTTCGTCATCTGGACCCGCCATCGGGAGGCGCCCGATGCGGTGCCGTGGATTTCGACCGAGTTCGAAGAAGCCGGGTTCGAAGAGATCTGGCTCTCCGAACCCGGCTTCATCACCGGTGTTGGGGTGCATCGCTTGCGTCGGCCCGCTTTGGCATTGCAGGCCGGCGAGCGCATGTTCACGTTTGTCTAGAACGGCCCGGGTGCGTGCAGCAGTCCCGTGATCGAGGTGATCCAGCTGCGGAACTGGCCGACGTTGATGCCGAACCACGGGTAGTCCGTCCCGTGTGGACAGTAGGTGTCGCCGCCCGCGACGATCGCGGTCAGCCGCCAGCGGCTCGTCGCCGGGTCTTTGCTGAGCACCGGGCCACCCGAGTCAAACAGGCAAGGCGATCCCCGTTCCGAAGAGAAGCAGTACATCTGGTCGGCGTGAAAGACACCCGCCGCCCAGGCGCAACTGGCTGGCTGGATCACTTCGCTGTCGGCCTGGCGCAGTTGCGTGGAGCCGTCAGCGGTCACGTTGTCGTGGACACCCCAGCCAAGGGTGCGCGCCGCGGCGGTCTCCCACATGTCGAAGTTCTGCAACGCGACCGGCGTGATGCCGGTGACCGGCTCGGCTAGTTCGAGCAGTCCGATGTCGTTGCTCAGCGTCAGCGGGTCATAGGCCGGATGGCGAATCCCTTGCCGCGCCTTGACTGCCACCGCGTCGCGGTCACCGATACGCACCGGATAGCCCGCGCTCTGCGCGAGGTCGAGGCAGTGTGCCGCGGTCAGCACCCAGCGGGCGGCGATCAGGGATCCGCCACAGACGTGAGCCGGCTGGCCGCCGCGCTGCGGCGTGCCTTCAATCGAGACGATCCACTGGTACTTGTCCTGGCTTACCTCGCCGCCAACAACCTGTATTCCAGGTTTGGCCGTGGCCGGTGCGCTGAACAGGAGCGCACCGGCGATGACTGCTACCGCAAATAGACGCACATTGAAACAACGCGGAGAGTGATCACGCGGTTACGGGGAGGTATACCCGAGATCCATTCGCGACAAACTCTTCAGACTTCTCCTGCATCCGCTCTTTGATGTCCTGGCTGATTTTCATCGAGCAGAACTTCGGTCCACACATCGAGCAGAAGTGAGCCGTCTTCGCACCCGGGGCGGGCAGCGTCTCATCGTGGTACTCACGAGCGGTCTCCGGGTCGAGCGCCAGATTGAACTGGTCCTCCCAGCGGAACTCGAAGCGCGCCTTGGAAAGCGCGTCATCCCGCGCCTGCGCGCCGGGGTGACCCTTCGCGAGATCGGCCGCGTGAGCGGCGATCTTGTAGGCGATCACGCCCGCCTTCACGTCCTCGCGGTTGGGCAAGCCCAGGTGTTCCTTTGGCGTGACGTAACACAGCATCGCGGTGCCGAACATGCCAATCATCGCCGCCCCAATCGCCGACGTGATGTGGTCATAGGCCGGGGCGATGTCCGTCGTCAGCGGGCCAAGCGTGTAGAACGGCGCCTCGTGACAGATTTCCTGTTGCAGGTCAACGTTTTCCTTGATTTTGTGCATCGGCACGTGACCGGGACCTTCGATCATCACCTGCACGTCGTATTCCCACGCGATCTTCGTCAGCTCACCCAAGGTGCGGAGTTCGGCAAACTGTGCCTCGTCATTGGCATCCGCGATGGAACCAGGCCGCAGACCATCGCCAAGGGAGAAGGTGATGTCGTACTTGGCGAAGATTTCGCACAGCTCACGGAAATTCGTATAGAGGAAGTTCTCCTCGTGATGCGCCAGGCACCACGCCGCCATGATGGACCCACCGCGCGAGACGATGCCGGTAACCCGGTTCGCCGCCAGCGGCACATAGGGCAACAGCACACCCGCGTGCACCGTCATGTAGTCAACGCCCTGTTCCGCTTGCTCGATAATGGTTTCGCGATAGATCTCCCACGTCAGCTTGATCGCGTCACCCTTGACCTTCTCCAGGGCTTGATAGATGGGAACAGTCCCAATGGGTACGGCGGACTTGCGCATGATGGCTTCACGAGTCTCGTGAATGCGCGGTCCCGTCGACAGGTCCATCACCGTGTCAGCGCCCCACTTGGTGGCCCAGCGCAGCTTCTCGACCTCTTCGTCCACATTGGACGTGACAGCACTGGTGCCGATGTTGGCGTTGACCTTCACGAGAAACGCTTTACCAATAATCATCGGCTCGACTTCGGGATGGTTCACGTTAGCGGGCAGCACGGCACGTCCGGCGGCGATCTCATCGCGGACAAGCTCCGGGCTGACATTTTCCCGGATCGCCACGAATTCCATCTCGGGCGTGATGATTCCCTGACGTGCCAAGCCAAGTTGCGTGACCGGAGTTCTGTTGGCCACCCACTGCTTGCGTGGCAAGTCGTCGAAACTGTCCGGGCCGCTGGTGTCATAAAGCAACACGGGCTCGTTGTCGCCAGTCAGATCCACGGCCGCGAACGGCACCTTGAGTTCACCAACATAGACTTTACGTCGCATAATCCTGTCCCCTAATGAAGTGGTTTATCGGCCCGTATCCGGTGCCCAGCTGCCATTCCTGCGCGCTCACCAGTGCCGCGCGCACATATCTCTTGGCAAAATCAATCGAGTCCTCAATGGAGTACCCATGAGCGAGTCGCGCGGCTATCGCGGCGGAGAAGGTGCATCCCGTGCCGTGCGTGTTGCGGGTCTGCACCCTTGGTGCCTTGAGAAAGCGGACCCCGCGCGCCGTCCACATCGCGTCGACGGACTCATCGCCACCTAGGTCTCCCCCCGTGATCACGACACACTTGGCCCCGTGCGCGGCCAGTTGCGCGGCCGCTCCCGCCATATCCGTTGGCGTTGACACCTCCCAGCCGAGCAGGGCGCTGGCTTCTTCCGTGTTCGGCGTGATCACCGTCGCGTGCGGCAGCAACCTCTCCACCGCGCTGGCGATCCCCAGACGGCGTCCAGTGCTCGCCATCAGCACGGGATCGAGCACCAGATTGGGCAACTCCCCCGCGCGTGCCTTAGCCGCGACCGTGGCGGCGATCTCCGCTCCGGCGAGCATGCCGACCTTCACCGCTCTAACCGGAAAGTCTTCGAGCACGGTGGCGAGCTGCAGCCCGACCACCGAGCTGGGCATGGGGAACACGTCCTTGACTTCACGCGTGTTCTGCGATGTCACCGCCGTGATCACGCACGTGCCAAACGTGCCAAGGGCGGCGAAGGTCTTCAGGTCGGCCTGGATTCCGGCCCCACCACCGGAGTCCGACCCGGCGATCGTCAACGTCACGGGAGGAGTCGTCATGACAGCAGTCCTTTGACGACAGTCTTTGGATCTTCCGCCCGCATGATCGCGCCCATAACAGCGACGCCACTGGCGCCCGCATCCAGACACTGGCGCGCTTGCTCAGCTGTTTCGATGCCGCCTAGCGCGACGATATTGCCCTTGCTGGCCAGCGCTTTCGTGCCAAGAGCAGGCCCGTAACCGGGTTTACTGCGCGTCAGGAAGATGGGCGAAAGGGTGACATAGTCCTCAGTGGATGCCATAACTTCAGCCTTGCTATGGCAGGAGCGCCCTGTCAATTTGGCAGCGACCCGTTCATCCTTTGCGCTGAGATGTATGGCCTCACCGTTCAGTGGATCAGTCCCCCCAGCGATGACGAAGGCGCCAAGGTCACGCATGGCTTCAGCCAGGCCAAGGCGTTGCTCGCGCGGCAAGTCCTTCTCCCGCAACAGAAACGTCGACGCGCCACCATCAAGACACGCCTTGACCACGTCCAACAGCGGCCTCGTCGCCAGTGAACGATCCGTCACCACGATCAGCCTGGTTTCACTCATGCTTGCCTTGGCGCGCCGCACTCGCCGTACTCGCCGTACTCGCCCCCGCCGCTTCGCCGAGTCGTGATCCACATTCCGATCGGTGATCCACATCCATGCAGACGTGATCAAACCGCCCGTTGATCACGCCTGCATGGATGTGGATCATGAAAGAGAGCACGGGCGGGGTGGGGGTCACCATGCCGGGAGGCCGAGGTCGGGAGTGGAAGCTAGGGCGAATGTGCGACGAGGGATCCGCCCCGCGCCCGCAGCTAGGTGACCGGCGATGATCGCGTGACGCATCGCGGTGGCCATCGCGGCCGGGTCCTTGGCCCGGGTCACGGCACTGGCCAACAGCACCGCGTCGCAGCCGAGTTCCATCGCGAGAGCGGCATCACTGGCTGTGCCCACGCCGGCGTCGAGGATCACGGGACAGGTCACGGACTCACGGATGAGTGAAATGTGGTGCGGGTTGCTGATGCCAAGACCCGAGCCGATCGGTGCCCCGGCCGGCATGACGGCCGCGCAGCCGAGGTCGGCCAGACGGCGTGCCAGCACGGGATCATCCGTCGTGTATGGCAGCACCGTGAACCCGTCGTCCACAAGCACTTCCGCGGCCTTCAACAGCTCCACCGCGTCAGGCAGCAACGTGCGCTCATCACCGATCACTTCGAGCTTGACCCACGACGTCTCGAAAGCTTCCCGTGCCAGACGGGCCGTGCGGATCGCGTCAGCCGCTGTGTAACAGCCCGCCGTGTTGGGCAGCACCCGGACTCCCAAGCGCGTCAACATGTCCAGCAAGCCGTGCTCGGTGGACTCGACACGTCGCAAGGCGATCGTCACCAGAGACGTCTCGCTCGCGACGATCGCTTCCTCCAGCACGCGCAGCGAAGAAGCGCCACCCGTGCCCAGGATCAAGCGACTGCTTAAAGAAACCCCAGCGATAGCAAACGTTTCAGCCACCTTGGGCCGCCGTGAGCACCTCGACGCTGTCGCCATCGGCGAGCAGATGCGACTCCCACGCTGAGCGCGGCACGACCTCACCATTGACGGCGACAGCCACGCCACGCGGTGGAAGGTCCATAGTGGACAACAGCAAACTGACCGTCTCGCGCGGCAACACTGGCGCGCCATTGAGCAGAATCATGCGAACCTCCCAGGACTGAACGGTTCCCAGATGTCCGGCAAAGGTTTGCCATCAACAGCGTCGGCGATAGCCAACGCGGTCAGGGGCGCGGCGAGCACACCGTGTCGGTAATGCCCTGTCGCCGCAAGCACTCCCGGCCGGATCCAGCCGACGAGAGGACCGTTATCAGGGGTGCCCGGACGAAACCCCACGCACACTTCGGTCAAGTCATGTTCGGCCAAGTCGGGCACGAGATCCGTGGCCGCCCGGAGCAAATCACGGACCGCCCCTGCTTCGGCCAGCTCGCCTTGACGTTCCGAAACAGACGCTCCCACAACGACTTCACCCGTCGCGCGGGGCACTAGATACACCGGAGTCCCGTCGGCGTACCCCCGGATCACATGCGACAACACCCGCGGACCGTGCAGGCGCAGCAGCACTCCCTTGACGGGCCGCACCGGCAGCCCGAATGCGGCACTCCCGCAACCAGCGGCGATCACGGTGACGTCGGCTTCTTGCGCCGACGGGACGATGGTGACGTGCTTTAGCAGCTCCCGCATGACTTGGCGCGGGTCCACCTGGTGATCCGAGCGCACCAGCCCACCCCGGGCGCGCGGCGACAGCGACGGCTCAAGTTCTTGCGGCACAACACGTTCCACCGGCTGGATCTGCCACAGCCGGCGCAGCTCCGCCTGATCGTCGGCGGTCAGCCCAACGTGGAGGGTGCTGCTTTCGGAGTACCCACAAGGGCCAAGAGCGGAGGCGAAGGCGGGCCAGGACTGAGCGGCGGCCATTAGCAGACGCGTTAGCTCTTCCTCACCAAAATAGGCTTCACTGATGGGAGCGAGCATTCCGGCCGCGACACGCGAAGCACCTGATGCGGGTGCCGGGTCAGCCACCACAACCGCGTGGCCGCGGCGCTGGCACTCCCACGCGACGGACAGGCCGATAATGCCGCCGCCGATGACACAAACCTTCACCGGCGGACCGCTTCCAAAAGCGCGGCAAGGGCTTGCGGCGGATTGACGGCGTTGGCCACCGCACCGATGACCGCGATCCCGTGCGCGCCTTGGCCTAACAGCTCCGGCACGTGCTTGAGCGTGATGCCGCCAATCGCGATGACGGGAATCCCGCTGAAAGCCGAGACCGCCGAGGGGCCAAGCGGCGCAGGCAGACCCTCTTTCGTGGACGTTTGGTAGCAAGGGCCGACGCCAACGTAGTCTGCCTCCGCCGGCACATCGGTCACCGAACGGGCCGTCGCACCAACGATTTTGGATGGACCCAGCAGCCGCCGTGCTTGCGCCGCTGGAAGATCTTCTTCCCCGACGTGTACGCCGTCAGCGTCCACAGCCAGCGCGATGTGCACGCGATCGTTGATGAGCAGGGGCAGCCCAAGCGCCTTGATAGCGCTGGCGTGTTCAAACGCGAGACGGTCGGTCCACGAATCGGCCGGGCGGTATTGGATGACTAGGTCAGGCGTGGCCACCGGAAGCAGCGAACGAACCTGAGCGACCGGATCGGCACCGGGACGGCTGTCGGTGATGAGATGCACTCTGCCCAGCAAGGCTGTCTCCTCCCTGCGCCGGCATGATCCGGATCAGGTTCGACGGTCGGGGCTACCAAGCCCCCTCTCAGCCCGGTGCACCGGACTCCCGTGGGTACGTTCAATCTGGTGGCAGACTAACGCTGCCACCAGATCATTTGCAATGTGTCTTAGTACACCGCTACGCCGTAGCGGCTCAGGACCTCAGGCACGGGCTGGAAGAACGTCGTGCCGCCGGAGCTGCAGTTGCCACTGCCGCCAGACGTCAGGCCGAGGGCTACGGTGCCGGCGTAGAGCGGGCCGCCGCTGTCGCCAGGCTCGGCGCAAACGTTGGTGCGAATCATCTGGTAAACGGAACCCTGGGCGTAGTTGACCGTCGCGTTGAGGCCGGTCACGGATCCGCCGCGGTTACCGGTGGTGCTGCCGTGACGGCGCACGGACTGGCCCACAGAGGCGTTGCCAGCTGACGTGATGTCCTGGCCGTTGGCGATGGAGCCAGGGTGGTTGGTGTAGCTCGTGTTGTAGCGCACGATGCCGTAGTCGTTGGTCGGGAAGCTGGTCCCGGTGCGGCTGCCGAGCGTCGTGCTGCCGTCGTTCCACGTTGAGCCAATGTTGGTGCAGTGGCCGGCGGTGATGAACGAGTAGACGCTGCCGGAACGCACGTTGAAACCGAGCGAGCAGCGCGAGCCACCGGTGTAGATGGCGTTGCCGCCGCGGATCAGCCGCGTGAGCAGACCGTTCATCTTCTCGATGCGGATCGCGCCGTTGCTCTTGGCGGCGATCGCGTGCAGCGAGTCGTAGTTGGCTCCGGTGACGGAGATGTCGATGTCGATGACGACCTGGTTCGTGGCTGGGTCCACTGACCAGGCGGTGCCCGCGATGTGCGGGTCGAGGTCCGTCACCATGCTGTTGAGCTGGCCGAGCGTGCGCGCTACTACCTTGGCCGTGCCGCCCTTGGCGCGGATCTGTGCCGCGGCTTCAGGACTGGTCACGGCGGCGACAAGCTTGCCGTCGCTGTAGTAGGTGCCGGCGTCAGCCAGGCCTGACAGGCCACTCAGATCAGCCGCCTGCGCCGGCGCTGAGAGACCGATGGTCGCCAATGCGGTAGCGGCGACCAGGGTGATGATACGACGCATTTTTCCTCCTCGGGGGTATGGAGGTTCTGTTGCTACGTATCGATGAATCTACACCTATCTCAACGTACATCCCATACTGGTTCCGGCGTTTCTTTAACTTCGCCGTCATTTTGGAACAGCAGGAACCGGTCAAAGGAACGACTGAACCAGCGGTCATGCGTCACCGCGATGACCGTGCCTTCGAACTGTTCCAGCCCTAGCTCCAGCGCCTCCGCACTCGCCAAGTCGAGGTTGTCTGTCGGCTCGTCAAGCAGCAACAGCGTTACGCCGCTTAACTCCAGTAACAAAATCAGGAACCTCGCCTGCTGGCCACCGCTGAGCGTGCCAAACTTTTGCTCCCCCTGTTTGGACAGTTCGTATCGGTCCAGCGACTTGTACGCGGCTTCCCGCACTAGCGACGGCCTATCGTGCGCGCCACGCCAAAGGATGTCGATGAGCGTGTGGTCCAGTAACTCTGGCCGGTCATGGGTTTGCGAGAAGTGTCCGGGCACGACACGGGCGCCCAGCCGCGCGACCCCCTCGTGCCTAACGGTTTGGTCACCGGCAAGCAGTCTCAGGAAGTGCGACTTGCCCGTCCCGTTAGCGCCCAGCACGGCAAGGCGGTCGCCGTACCACAGCTCCAGATCGAACGGGAACGTCAAGTCAGTCAACTCAAGCTGCTCAATCATCACAGCCCGTTTGCCCGTGCGCGCGCCACGCAGACGCATCTGAATCTGCTGATCCTTAGGCGGCAACGGCGGAGCGCCCGCTTCCTCAAACTTGCGCAGCCTCGTTTCCGCGGCGTGATAGCGCGACGCCATATCGCTGTTGTACGCGGCCTTTTGCTTATACATCAACATAAGCTGGCGCAGCTTCTCGTGCTCTTCGTCCCACCGCTTGCGGCGTTCTTCCATGTTCTCGTGGCGGGCCACGCGCGCGTCATGCCAAGACTTGAAGCTGCCGACATGCGTCCAGGCACTCCCGCCTTCCACGGCCACCACGCGATCGGCGGTCTGGTTCAGCAACTCACGGTCATGGCTGACATAGAGAATCGACTTCTTGCTCTCCTTCAAACGCTGTTCCAGCCAGCGTTTCGCCGGCACGTCAAGGAAGTTGTCCGGCTCGTCCAGCAACAGCACTTCGTCAGTGCCTCTTAACAAAAGCTCTAGGGCGAACCGCTTTTGCTCGCCGCCACTGAGCGTCCGCGTCAGTCTGTCCTTTGTGGACTCCCATGGCAGGCCGAGAATCAGCGTGGACACGGTGTCGAAGAGGACTTCCGCGTCATAGCCACCCGCTTCCCCAAACCGCGTCAGCGCCTCGGCGTACCGCAACTGGTCCTTCTCCGACCCGCTCGCGTGCATCGCGTGCTCCGCCTTGACGAGCCGCTCTCCCGCTTGACGCAGAGCCGGTTCCATAAGCGAGAAGGCGAGTTCGGCTAGCGTGGTTTCGTCAGCGACCATGCCAATGAACTGGCGCATGACGCCGAGGCCGCCAAACCGGCTCACCGCACCGGTTCTGACCGGCAGGTCCCCGGCCACCATCCGCAGCAGCGTCGTCTTGCCCGCGCCGTTGGGGCCGACCAGAGCCACCTTGGCCCCTTCGCCGACCCGGAACGACACGTCTTCGAACAACTGCCGTCCATCGGGCAGCGTGTGCCCGACACCTGCTACGTCTACATAACCCACGCCGCGAATAGTGCCTGATCAACTGGCTTGGCCGCGACTCACTTTCAGAACCCGGTAGCCACTGCCGCTGGCGTGCTTCTCCGTCGGCCAGCCCTGCTCAATGAGCCACTTCTGCAGCGAATCACTGCCCAGGTGCTTGGCGACGACAAGCCATGCCACACCGTCGGCTTTTAGCCTCGGCAGCCATAGGAGCAGCAGTTCGTGCAACTCCTGCTTGCCGATGCGGATCGGTGGATTCGACCAGATCTGCTCAAATTCGATTTCCGCTGGTACGAGGTGAGGCGCACTCACTTTGACCTTGCGCCCGTTGGTGTTTCGCTCGGCCAGCTCACGCGCGCGGGAATTGACGTCAACCGCCCACACCTCGGCGTTTGGCGCGTGATCGGCTAGTACCACCGCGATTGGCCCATAACCGCAACCCAGGTCGAGGAGTGGGCCAGCGATTTCCGGTCCAGGAAGGTCGCTTTTCTTCAGCAGCACCGCTGTTCCTGGATCAAGCCGCCCGGCACTGAACACGCCAGTGCTCGCTAACAATGTGTAGTGGCGCCCTCGCACATTGAAGTCAATGGACTGGGTCTTCGCCGAAGACTCGGGATCTGCAGAAAAATAGTGGTCCGCCACCGGGATATTCTCCCCCGTTCGGTCGGATCACACAGCCGGTGGGTCAATCGCAGCATGACGTCCGTTACGCTGTGCGACATGGCTCACGGGTATAGCGGCGGCAATGGCGACTGGCCACCTCCGCCTAGGCGTGAACCCCGTGACAGTTCCACCCGGGGTGGCGGGCGCCGAAGAGCGCACGATCCATCCGAAGACAGCTTCAACGGTTTCGCCGAAGGACAATCCACACGCCCCCCAGCGTCCACTCCAGAACCACCAGGCGCCCGCAACGGAATGCTTGCCGGGCCACGCGGCGGCCGGCAGCCCATCCCGCCCACTCAGCCGCCTCCTCCCGCTTCCCGCTCCCCCTTCGGCCGCCGCTCCGCTGAGCCCGGCCCTGGCGCGGCGGGATCACCCGCTTCCGGTTCCGGCTTTGGCAGCCCTGCCGCGCCCGGCCGTGGCGCGGGCGCGCCCGGCGGCGGCCTGCGTTCGGCCTTCGGCCGCCGCTCCAGCTCACCCGCCGGGCCCACGTCTGGCGGCGCCCCTGGCCCGGCTTCCGGCTCAGGATTTGGCTCTTCCGGCGCCGCCGCAAACGGCTTCGGCCGTGGGACGCGTGGCGCTCCCGAAGGCGGCCCGGGCTTCGGTCCCGGCGGGGCCTCCGGCTTTGGCGCCCCTCGCGGCGGCGCTGGCTTGGGCTCACCCGCCGGCACTCGGCCTGGCTTCGGCCCCGGCGGACCGGGCGGCACCGTCCAAGGTGGACCCCCGGCGAGCCCGGTGTCTCCGGCAGGCCGCAATGGCACCCGAACGTTTGGCAACCGCGTCACCCAGGCGCCACCACCCGTGAGCCCCGGCGGACCCCGGCCCGTGCCGGGACGTCCCGGAATCGCTCCGCAGTCACCACCTCCGGGACGCCGTCCCGGACCCGTCGGCGTTCAGGGCCCGCCGCGTCCGCGGCCGACCGGGCGCCGCTGGCAGCGCATCCACCTGAACCCGCACCTGTCGAAGCGTTGGCGCGCCGGGCTTGGCGTCCTCGGGGTCTTCCTCGTGCTGGCGATCTGTGGCATCAGCTCTTACATGATCGTGCTCGACGAGCAGCGCGGTGTGCAGGCACAGGCAAACAACACCGGTCCTAAGCCGACAGCCACGCCGGTCGACATCTCCAACCGCAACGTCGACCCGAATCCGCTGACCACCGCTGAGGTCTTCCCCGCTGGCACGATCGTGCTCGATCCCGCCCGGCCCGAACTCGTCTACACGATGATCGGTGCCCCGCAGGAGCTCACGAACTGCAACTCAGCCACCGACGGCGAGATCAACAAGCTCATCGGCGGCCTGAACTGCAGCCAGGTCATTCGCGCCACGATGGCCACGCCCGAGTCGATCCCGGGATACGTCGTCACGGCCGGGATCATGAACCTCGAAAACGAAGAGGGCGCGGAGAAGGCCTACGAGCAGATCAACCCGATTGTCAAAGACAAGAAGGGCCGCTTCGTCGGATACGTCATCAACTCACCGGCCGCGGACAAGGAACGCACCAAGAACCTGGCGCTGTCTTCGACCGCGGTGGGCTGGACGATCAAGGGTCACTATCTCGCCTATTGCGTGATCGCTCGCAAGGACGGTCAAGCGGTGAAGAACGACGACCCCTATGCCGAGCAGATCATGTTCGACATCGTGAAGACCTACCTCAAGGGAATCGTGCTGGAACAGCGCGCCTTCGATCCCGTGACCGAAGGGGCGGCGACACCGGCCCCGTCAGGAACGCCGAGTCCTTAGCTGTCGCGTGGCGCCGGCCCGTTCAGCGAACGCGGCTTCCTCCGGGTAGCCGACCGCGACCAGCGTCAAGCCGTGCGCCCCCGCGACAGGCACATCACTAGAACGTTCCGTCAGATGCAGCAAGCTGGCCGGCCACTGGGCAGGACGGCGTCCCTCGCCCACGGCCAGCATCGCGCCAACCAAACTGCGAACCATCTGCTGGCAAAACGCGTCCGCCTGAACCGTGGCCACGAACAGGTTCGGCTCCTCGTGCCGCCAATCGAGCCGGGTCACCTCACGGATCGTCGTCGCCATCTCCTTGCGACGGCAAAAGGCGGCGAAGTCGTGCTCACCGCGCAGGCCAGCGGCTGCCTCGTTGAGCCGGGCCAAGTCGAGCTGGCGTGGCCAGGCGAGGGTGTCGAGCCGTCGCAGCGGGCTGGCACCTGCCGGGTCATCGGTCACGCGGTACTCGTACCGGCGCCACAGCGCGGAGAACCGGGCATCGAAATCGGGACTCGTGCGCACAGCCCGGGAGATCCGCACATCCAGCGGCAGCAATCCCGCCATCCGCCGCACCAGAGTGTCCTTTAACGACTCCCAGCGCTCCGCTGGGACGTCAACGTGGCAAACCTGACCCGTTGCATGGACGCCCGCATCGGTACGCCCTGCGACCGTCAGGCTGACTTCCGTCTGGAAGATCCGTTGCAGGACAGCCGTGATCTCGCCGGCCACCGTGCGCCGGGCAGGCTGAATCGCCCAGCCGGAAAACTCTGTCCCGTCATAGGCGACGTCCAAACGAATGCGGGCCGATTCCCTTTCGGGAACCGGCCCAGTGTCGTGCTCGAGCAAACTTAGGCCTTCGCCTCGTCGGCGGCGTCAGTCGTCTCGTCAGCCTCGCCGGAAAGAACGGCAACCTTGTCCTTCTGCGCAGCCTTCTTGGCAGCGGCCTTGGCCGCCTTCTTCGGCTGCTCCACCACCAGCTCCTCGACCAGCTCGATGATCGCCATCGGAGCGGCGTCGCCCTTGCGGGGGCCGGTCTTCACGATGCGGGTGTAGCCACCATCGCGGTTGGCGAAGCGCGGGCCGATCTCCTCGAAAAGGGCGATGAAAACGTCCTTCTCGTTGATCGTCTTACGAACCTCGCGGCGGGCCGCCAGGTCGTTGCGCTTGGCCTTGGTGATCAGACGCTCAGCCAGGGGGCGAACCCGCTTGGCCTTGGTCTCGGTCGTCTGGATCCGGCCGTGCTTGAAAAGCTCCCGGGCGAGGTTCGCCAGGATCAGCTTCTCGTGCGCGGGGCTGCCCCCGAGGCGGGGACCCTTGGTGGGCGTAGGCATTGGTACTCCTTGTTCAGGCCGGCAACTGCTTAGAGCTGCTCGGTCTCGCGGTAGTCGTCATTGTCGTAGTCAGACTCACCGAAGGAGTCCACAACGTTCGCCGGGTCGAAGGTTGGAGCCGAGTCCTTCAGCCCCAGGCCCATCCCGGCCAGCTTCATCTTGACCTCATCGATCGACTTCTGGCCAAAGTTCCTTATATCGAGAAGATCCGCTTCGGTACGGCCGATGAGCTCGCCAACCGAGTTGATACCTTCCCGCTTCAGGCAGTTGTACGAACGGACCGTCAGGTCCAGCTCCTCGATCGGCAGAGCCAGATCGGCGGCGAGCTGAGCGTCCTGAGGCGACGGTCCAATGTCGATACCTTCAGCCGTCTCGTCGAGCTCACGGCACAGGCCGAACAGCTCCACGAGGGTCGAGCCCGCGCTCGCCAGAGCGGTCCGCGGCGAGATCGACGCCTTCGACTCGACGTCGATGATCAGACGGTCGAAGTCGGTGCGCTGCTCGACACGGGTCGCCTCAACGCGGTAGGTCACCTTGAGCACCGGCGAGTAGATCGAGTCGATCGGAATCCGGCCGATCTCGGCGCCAGCGTTCTTGTTCTGGGCGGCCGTGACGTAGCCACGACCCCGCTCGACCGTCAGCTCCATGTCCAGCCGGCCCTTGCCGTTGAGCGTGGCGAGCTTCAGATCCGGGTTGTGCACGGTGACGCCAGCCGGAGGCTGGATGTCGCCCGCGGTCACGTCGCCAGGGCCCTGCTTGCGCAGGTACATGCTGACTGGCTCGTCGTGCTCCGACGAGGTGCACAGCTCCTTGACGTTCATGACCAGCTCAACCACGTCTTCCTTAACGCCAGGAATGGTGGTGAACTCGTGCAGGACGCCGTCGATCTTGATGCTGGTGACCGCGGCACCGGGGATGGAGCTGAGCAGGGTACGCCGAAGCGAGTTACCCAGCGTGTACCCGAAGCCAGGCTCCAGCGGCTCGATGGTGAACCGGGACCGGGTCTCGCTGATGGACTCTTCCGTCAGCGAAGGCCGTTGCGTGATGAGCATTCATTACTCCTTGGTTTGGGGCGCCCGCTATATGACGCCCTCCCAAATGAATTACTACTTGCTGTAGAGCTCGACGATCAGCTGCTCTTGCACCTGGGTGTCGATGGCTCCACGGACTGGCATCGAGTGCACCAGCACCTTGAACTGGCTTGGGATGGTCTCCAGCCACGCCGGCACCATGCGCGAACCGGCTTCGGCCTGCGCGACGATGAACGGGGTCATCTCGCGCGACTTCTCCCGCACCTCGACGATGTCGTGGGCGTGCACGCGGTACGACGGGATGTCGACCTTCTTGCCGTTAACGATGAAGTGACCGTGCTTGACGAGCTGACGCGCGTGGTCACGCGACTTCGCCAGGCCGGCGCGGTAAACGACGTTGTCCAAACGCGACTCGAGGATCTGCAGCAGAACCTCACCGGTCTTGCCGGACTTACGGTTGGCTTCCTCGTAGTAGCCACGGAACTGCCGCTCCAGCACGCCGTAGATGCGGCGGGCCTTCTGCTTCTCACGAAGCTGCAGCAGGTACTCGGACTCCTTGGTGCGGCCACGGCCGTGCTGTCCCGGAGGGAACGGACGTGATTCGAATGGGCACTTCGGCCCATCGCACTTGCTGCCCTTGAGGAACAGCTTCTGCTTCTCGCGACGGCAACGGCGGCAGTCAGCGCCTGTATAACGAGCCATAGTTCTCTATCTCCCTTAGACCCGGCGGCGCTTTGGCGGACGGCATCCGTTGTGCGGCTGCGGCGTGACATCGGAAATCTGCCCGACCTCGAGACCAGCAGCGGTCAGCGAACGGATAGCGGTCTCACGGCCAGAGCCCGGACCCTTAACGAACACATCAACCTTGCGCATGCCGTGCTCCATCGCCCGGCGAGCGGCGGCCTCAGCGGCCAGCTGCGCGGCGAACGGAGTCGACTTACGCGATCCTTTGAAGCCCACCTGACCGGCGGAAGCCCAGGAAATGACGGCACCGGTCGGGTCCGTGATGGACACGATGGTGTTGTTGAAGGTGCTCTTGATGTGCGCCTGCCCGTGGGAGACGTTCTTACGTTCTTTACGCCGGACCTTCTTAACGGCCGCGGCGCCTGTGCGTGCCTTAGGTGGCATTGCTTAGTGCGCTCCTTTAAAGAGATCTGACGTTGCTACTTCTTGCCGGCCTTCTTCTTACCGGCCACCGTCCGCTTCGGACCCTTGCGAGTGCGGGCGTTGGTGCGGGTCCGCTGTCCACGGACAGGCAGGCCCTTGCGGTGCCGGATGCCCTCGTAGCAACCGATCTCCACCTTGCGGCGGATGTCAGCGGCGACCTCGCGGCGTAGGTCACCTTCAACCTTGTAGTTAGCTTCAATGTGATCCCGAAGCTGCACGACCTCTTCGTCCGTGAGGTCCTTAGCGCGCTTGTTCGGGTCGATGCCGGTCGCCTTCAGGGTTTCCTGAGCACGAGTCCGGCCGATGCCGAAGACGTAAGTGAGTGCGATCTCCATGCGCTTTTCGCGCGGCAGATCCACACCAACGAGACGTGCCATAAGTGGGCTGTTCTCCTTGTGTCGGCTCCAGGTTTGAACCCGTCCCTGCCTTTATCTGCCCAGATAAAGCCCTGGCCTGGAGACCAGGGGTTGGCCACAGGAGTTTCCCCTTTAGGGACGTCCCCGCGGCCGGGACGAGCGATTACTAGGTGTCTGCAATCAGCCTTGGCGCTGCTTGTGGCGCGGGTCGTCACAAATGATCATGACCCGGCCGTGCCGTCGAATGACGCGGCACTTGTTGCAGATCTTCTTAACGCTCGGCTTGACCTTCACGGCTCGCCTTCTCAGTTACTTGTAGCGATAGACGATGCGCCCGCGGCTCAGGTCGTAGGGAGAAAGCTCCACAACAACCCGGTCCTCGGGCAGGATGCGGATGTAGTGCTGACGCATCTTTCCGCTGATATGGGCCAAGACCCTGTGACCATTCGCGAGCTCAACCCGGAACATTGCGTTCGGGAGTGGCTCGATTACACGGCCCTCGATCTCGATGGCCCCATCCTTTTTTGGCATGTCCTCCGCTACCTGACGTCGGGTGGATAGTTCGGCTCACGTTGCCCGTCTCGGGATTGCTCCCAAACCAGCCGCGGTCTGTCAGCCCGCCGAAGCGCGGACGGCATGACAGAGAGGACGCGGTGCGCCGGTTGGCCAGTCTACGCCGCGCACCAACGTGAATACAAACTGGGCTGTTACTTCGCCATCTCGTGTGGCGCGAGTCTCTGCCAGCGACTCAATCCGCAGGGCGCGGGCTTTGAATTATGCCGGTAAACGACCAGCCGCGAGACCACACGATTAGATCGTTTATTTCCGATGTCCGTCGTGGGCGCGACCGCGCCTCCCGCGAGGCCGTCAAACTCCGCGCGTCCCTGGCTCGCGATCGCCACGATGCCCACCCCCACCTCGCGGCTTCGGCTACTTTTGCGACCCTTGCCCCTTGGTGGTTCATCGTGATCCACATCCATATAGGTGATCCACAGCCCGCCGGACGTGATCAAGAGGCAGTTTGATCACGTCTCTGGGGATGTGGATCTACTCGACTGGCCGAGGGTTTGGCAGGAGCGGCGCGGACATGGCGTGCCGCGCGGGAGCTCGCGGTCTGGACCACGGCGGGCCGGCGAAAAAGGTGGTCCTAGCCCTTAAAAGCGCTGCTCAGCAGATCACCGAGACGCTCGGCGCCACCGTCTTCGGCCGTGGTCACGACGACGCCGTCTTCGTAGAGGGCGATCGAGTGCTCCACATGCACGGCCACTGACCGGTCCTGGGTGATGACCGTCCAGCCGTCGCTGAGTTCGATGGTCTTCGGCGAACCGAAGGTGATCATCGGCTCGATCGCGAGCGCCATGCCGGGGATGAGCGCTGGGCCTCGGCCCGGACGGCCATGGTTGAGGATGTGCGGGTCCTGGTGCATCTCGGTCCCGATGCCGTGTCCGCCATAGCCTTTGACGATGCCGTACTTTCCGGCGCTTGCGCCGGAAAGCGATGAGCTCAGTTTCGGTGCCTTCACGATCACGGATTCGATGGCGTATGAGATGTCAGTGAGTCTTCCTTTGCCTGATTTCACGCCCTTCGCCGCAGCCATAATGCCCGCCCACAGGGACTCCACAGCCACCTCGGTCATGCGGATCAGCTCGGGCTTGACCTCGCCGACCGGCACCGTGATCGCGGCATCGCCGTGCCAGCCATCGAGGATGGCACCACAGTCGATGGAGATCAGATCGCCTTCTTGCAGCACGTGCTTAGCGTTCGGGATAGTGTGCACGACCTGCTCGTTGACGCTGGAGCAGATCGTCGCCGGGAATCCGTGATAGCCCTTGAAGCTCGGAATCGCCCCGCGTGACCGGATCACTTCCTCGGCGATCGCATCGAGATCAGCCGTGGAGACACCGGGCTTGACGGCCTCCCGCGTCGCTTCCAAGGCGGCGGCCACGACAAGCCCGGCTTGGCGCATCAGGCCAAGCTGCTCAGGGGACTTCAGCTCGATACTCACGGAAGCAAAGTTACGCGCTATATGACCGCAGTGCGTCAATTGCGCGCTCGGTCACATCCTCAACCGGTCCCTCAGCGTCGATCCCGACGAGCTTGCTCTGAGCACCGTAGTAATCGATCAGAGGCGCGGTGTCACGCGCGTAGACCTTGAGGCGCTCGGCGATCGTCTCCGGCTTGTCGTCATCACGCTGGTAAAGCTCTTTGCCACACCGATCGCAGACACCCTCGTTCTTCGGGGCGTCAAACTCCACGTGCCAGATCTTCCCGCAGCCACGGCACGTCCTGCGCCCGGACAGCCGCCGGATGACCTCGTCGTTGTCCACGACGAGCTCCAGCACCAGATCGAGCGTGGAGCCGCTGTCGGTCAGCATCTTGTCGAGTGCGACCGCCTGCGGCACCGTGCGCGGAAACCCATCGAGCAGGAACCCATCGAGGGCGTCGGGCTCAGCCAGCCGGCCACGAACCATGTTGATCGTGACCTCGTCCGGCACGAGCCCGCCAGCGTCCATGTAGCGCTTAGCCTCGAGCCCAAGCTGCGTTGCTTGCGACACGTTGGCCCGGAAGATGTCCCCCGTCGAAATCTTGGGCACCGAGAGGTGGGCGGCGATGAACTCCGCCTGGGTTCCCTTGCCCGCACCCGGCGGACCTACCAGAACCAACCGCATATTTAAGGCCCCTCGCTTTGGGCGAAAGTGCCCTGCTTCATCGCAGGAATCCTTCGTAACTGCGCTGCATCAGCTGGCTCTCGATCTGCTTCACGGTCTCCAAGCCCACGCCAACCATAATCAGCACAGCCGTTCCACCGAACGGGAAGTTCTGATACTGCTGGCTGTCGAGCGCGATGAAGAACAGGTTCGGCAGTACCGCGATAGCCGCGAGATAGAGCGAACCAGGCGCGGTGATCCGCGACGAGATGAAGCCGAGGTAGTCAGCGGTTGGCTTGCCTGGGCGAATGCCCGGCACGAACCCGCCGTACTTCTTCATGTTGTCCGCGATCTCGGTCGGGTTGAACGTGATCGAGACGTAGAAGTAAGTGAAGAAGATGATCAGCAGACCATAGAGCGTGATGTAGCTCCACGAGGTCGGGTCAGCGAAGTACTTCTCGACGAAGATGTAGGTCGAGCTGGGGTTGTCACTGCGCAGGAAGTCGAGCACCAAGCGCGGGATGTAGAGCAGCGACGACGCGAAGATCACCGGGATAACACCAGCCTGGTTTACCTTCATCGGGATGTAGGTCGACGTTCCGCCATACATGCGGCGGCCCACCATGCGCTTGGCGTATTGCACCGGAATGCGGCGCTGAGCCTGTTCGATGTAAACCACGAGCGCGATGACCACGAGCACGACGGCGATGATGCCGGCGAAGCCCCAGGCGCCCTGGTTCTTCAGGATCGTCCAGCCCTCTGAAGGAAGGCGGGCGGCGATCGAGGTGAAGATGAGGACCGACATGCCGTTACCGACACCACGGTCGGTCACGAGCTCACCAAGCCACATGACCACACCGGTTCCGGCGGTCATGGTGGTGACCAGAGCGGTCAGGGTGACCCACGTCGGCAGCGAGGTCTCAGGAACGATCGGGTAGTCGTCACACTGGTTCTGGAACAGCTGGCCGGACCGCGCCAGGGCCACGAAGGCCGAGGACTGCAGGATCGCCAGACCCAGGGTCAGGTAACGGGTGTACTGCGTGATCTTCGCCTGGCCGGCCTGACCCTCTTTGCGGAGCTGCTCTAGACGCGGGATGACCACGGTTAGCAGCTGCAAGATGATCGACGCGGTGATGTAGGGCATGATGCCCAGCGCGAAGACCGACAGCGACATCAAAGCGCCGCCGGAGAAGAGATTCAGCAGAGTGAAGACCCCGTTGGTATCGCCCTCCTGCATTACCGCGATGCACTGCTGGACGTTGCCATAGGCAACACCAGGGCTAGGCAGCGTGGCGCCAAAGCGATAGATCGCAATGATCCCTAAAGTGAAAAGGATCTTCTTGCGCAGGTCAGGCGTTTTGAACGCACTGAGAAACGCGGAGAGCAACTCTTTCCTCCTGCGCGAGGGCACCGGGGGCCGGTGGCAACTTCGGGGGGCGTGACTAACAGCTACGGCGCGATTTCACGCGTAGCTGGATTCGGACTCTAACAGTCCGGACCCGTATCGGTCAGGTCTGGTGGACATATATCTGTGCCACCCTATCGAAAAGCATGGCGCCCTCCCCGTTCGGGTAAAGGCGCCATGCTATGCGATTGCTACAGCTCCGTAACCGAGCCGCCGGCAGCGGCGATCTTCTCTTTGGCGGAGGCGCTGAAACCGTGCGCCGACACCTGGAGTTTGACGCCGTTCAGGTCGCCGGTGCCGAGCACCTTGACCGGCTGGCCCTTGCGGACCGCACCAGCCTCAGCGAGCTCCAGCGGGCCAACCTGGCCACCGTTCGGGAACAGCTCGGCGAGCCGGTCCAGGTTCACGACCTGGAACACGACCTTGAACTTGTTCCGGAAGCCCTTCATCTTCGGCAGGCGCATGTGGAGGGGCATTTGCCCACCCTCAAACGCGGCGGAGATGTTCTTACGGGCCTTCGAACCCTTGGTACCGCGGCCTGCCGTCTTGCCCTTTGAGCCTTCACCGCGACCCACACGGGTCTTCTCGGTCTTGGCCCCGGGCGCGGGACGCAGGTGGTGGACCTTGATCGTCATTATTCGACCTCCTCGACCTTCACGAGGTGGTTCACCTTGAAGATCATGCCCCGAATCTCGGGACGGTCCTCTTGCACCACCACATCGTTGATCCGCTTCAGGCCCAGCGAACGCAGCGACTCACGCTGGTTGTGCTTGGCACCGATGTTGGACCGGACCTGGGTGACTTTCAAACGAGCCATTACGCACCTGCTCCCGCACGCGCCTCAAGCAGCCGCTGCGGCGCGACGTCCTCGACGGGAAGCCCACGGCGGGCCGCGATGGCCTCCGGGGATTCCAGCATCTTGAGCGCGGCCACGGTCGCGTGCACGATGTTGATCGGGTTGGACGAACCAAGGCTCTTGGACAGCACGTCGTGGATCCCCGCGCACTCCAGCACGGCACGCACCGGGCCACCGGCGATAACACCGGTACCAGCCGACGCCGGCTTGAGCAGAACGACACCAGCGGCCCGCTCACCCTGAACCGGGTGCGGAATGGTGGCGGCGATCCTCGGAACCTTGAAGAAGGCCTTCTTGGCGTTCTCGACACCCTTGGCGATCGCCGCGGGCACCTCCTTCGCCTTGCCGTAGCCGACACCAACGGTGCCCTCGCCGTCGCCCACCACGACCAGCGCGGTGAAGCTGAAGCGACGGCCACCCTTGACCACCTTGGCGACGCGGTTAATCGTCACCACGCGCTCAAGATGCGGTGTCTTCTCAGCGGGCGCGTTGCCGCGGCCTTCGCCACGACCCCGGCGCTCGCCGCGGCCGCGGCCTTCGCCGCGATCATTGCTCTCGCTACCTGTACCGGAACCCGTGCCCCGGCGTTGTGGACCTGGCATATTCCCAGCCACCCTTCCTAGAACTCGAGTCCAGCGCCGCGAGCAGCATCCGCCAGCGCCGCGATGCGGCCTGCGTAGCGGTTACCACCACGGTCGAAGACGACCTTGTCGATGCCGGCGGCCTTGGCGCGCTCCGCGAGGAGCGAACCCACCTTTCCAGCGATGTCACTCTTGCTACCGTCCGTCGTCCGGATCGAGGCGTCCAGGCTCGACGCCGACACGAGGGTGTGACCCTTGGTGTCGTCGACGATCTGGGCCGTGATCTGGCGCAGCGAACGGGTAACAACCAGGCGGGGACGCTCGGCGGATCCGCTGACCTTCTTGCGGATGCGGAAGTGCCGACGTGCCCGGCCAACCACGCGCTTGGCGGCGACATCGCCACCACCACTGCGCTTGAGCAGCTTGGCGGTCACTTCTTACCTCCCTTACCGCCGGCCTTACCAGCCTTCCGGCGGATCACTTCACCGACGTACTTGACGCCCTTGCCCTTGTACGGCTCCGGCGGGCGGATCTTGCGAATGTTCGCGGCGACCTCACCCACGAGCTGCTTGTCGATCCCGGAAATGTGGAACAGGGTCGGCTTCTCCACGGAGAAAGCGATCCCGGCCGGGGGCTGCACGACAACCGGGTGCGAGAACCCCAGAGCGAACTCCAGGTCGCTGCCCTTAGCGGCAACACGGTAACCAGTTCCGTTGATTTCCAGGCTCTTCTTGTAGCCCTCGGTCACTCCAACGATCATGTTGGCGACCAGCGTCCGGGACAGACCGTGCAGGGCCTTGGCCTCGCGCTCGTCGTTGACCCGGGTGACTACCAGCTCGCTACCTTCCTGAGCGACCTTGATCAGCTCGCGGATGGTTTGCTGCAGCTCGCCCTTGGGGCCCTTGACCTTTACAGTCTGGCCCTCGATCTTGATCTCGACGCCGCTCGGCACCGTGATCGGCTTACGTCCAATTCTCGACATGGCAGACCTTCCTCACCAGACGTAGGCGAGGACTTCCCCGCCCACCCCTCGCTTGCGGGCCTGCTTGTCGGTGAGCAGTCCCTGAGACGTCGAAATGATCGCCACACCCAGGCCGCCGAGAACACGCGGCAGTTCCTGAGACTTGGCGTAAACCCGTAGACCGGGCTTGGAGACGCGGCGGATGCCAGCGAGGCTCCGCTCCCGGCTCGGTCCGAACTTCAGCTCGACGACCAGCTTCTTGCCGACGACACCCTCTTCGGGATCCTCGACTGCCCACGAGGCGATGTAACCCTCGGCCTTGAGGACCTCGGCGACGTTCGCCTTGATCTTCGAGTAGGGCATCTTCACCTGCTCGTGGTACGCCTGGTTGGCGTTGCGCAGACGCGTCAGCATGTCTGCGATTGGGTCGGTCATGGTCATTGTTAAATCAGCCTTTCTCGCCGCGGTTCCGCGGAGCCCGTCCGGGCCTTCGGCGAAGGGGAAGCTTGTGAATTACCAGGATGCCTTGGATACACCGGGCAGCTCGCCTTTGTGAGCCATGTCCCGCAGGCAGACGCGGCAGAGACCGAACTTGCGGTAGACCGCCTTCGGCCGGCCGCACTTCTGGCAGCGGGTGTAAGCCCGTACGGCGAACTTCGGCTTGGCCGCAGCCTTAATGATCAGCGCTTTCTTGGCCATGCTCAGTTCTCCTTGAACGGGAAGCCCAGGAGCTTAAGCAGCGCCCGGCCTTCGTCGTCGGTCTTTGCGGTCGTCACGAGCGTGATGTCCATGCCCCGAACCGCGTCGATCTTGTCCTGGTCGATCTCGTGAAAGACCGACTGCTCAGTCAGACCGAACGTGTAGTTGCCGTGGCCGTCGAGCTTGCGCCCGTCCAGACCGCGGAAGTCACGGATACGCGGCAGCGCGATCGACAGCAGCCGGTCCAGGAACTCCCACATCCGGTCGCCACGCAGCGTCACCTTAGCTCCGATGGGCATGCCCTCACGCAGCTTGAACTGCGCGATGGACTTGGTCGCCCGGCGGACAAGCGGCTTCTGGCCCGTGATCGCGGTCAGGTCCTTCAACGCGCCGTCAATCTTCTTCGAGTCACGGGCAGCCTCACCGACACCCATGTTGACCACGATCTTGACCAGGCCCGGGATCTGCATGACGTTCGTGTAACCGAACTGCTTCTGCATCTCGCCGGCGAGCTCGCTGCGGTACCGCTCCTTGAGGCGCGGCATGGTCTTAGCTTCGGTCGCGGTCGACATCAGCCGATCTCCTTGCCGGACTTACGCGAGATGCGGACCTTGCGGCCGTCCTCGCCGAATTTGTAGCCCACCCGGACCGGCATGCCGTCTTCCAGGTACATCACGTTAGACACGTGAATGGGAGCTTCCTTGGTCGTGATGCCACCGGTCTTGGAACCACGCTGGCTGGTCTGCACCCGCTCGTGCTTCGTCACCCGGTTGATGCCCTCAACCAGGATCTTCTCGAGGCGCGGGTAGGCGGCGAGGACTTTGCCCTCTTTGCCCTTGTCCTTGCCAGCGATGATCCGAACGGTGTCGCCCTTCTTAATCTTCATGAGCTAGAGCACCTCCGGAGCAAGCGAAATAATTTTCATGAACCGCTTGTCCCGCAGCTCGCGCCCAACCGGGCCGAAAATACGAGTGCCGCGAGGGTCACCGCCATCTTTGATGATGACAGCGGCGTTCTCGTCAAAGCGGATGTACGAGCCGTCCGGCCGCCGCTTCTCCTTCACCGTGCGGACGACGACTGCCTTGACGACATCGCCCTTCTTCACACCGGCGCCGGGGATGGCGTCCTTGACAGTGGCCACGATGACGTCGCCGATGCTCGCGTAGCGCCGACCCGAGCCACCGAGCACGCGGATGCACAGAATTTCCCGGGCACCCGTGTTGTCGGCGACTCGAAGTCGCGACTCCTGCTGAATCACGTCAATCTCCTAATGTCTGCCGGTTCTCCAGTCCAAACCGGAGCCTGGCGGAACTTGGCTTTACTTAGCCTTCTCGAGGATTTCCACGACGCGCCACCGCTTTGTAGCGGAAAGCGGACGGGTCTCCATCAGAAGCACGCGGTCACCGATGCCGCACGAATTCTGTTCGTCGTGCGCCTTCAGCTTCGCTGTGCGGCGCATAACCTTGCCATACAGCGGGTGCTTGACGCGGTCTTCGACCACCACGACAACGGTCTTGTCCATCTTGTCGCTGACGACCAGACCCTCACGTACCTTACGCCGGTTCCGCTCGACTGCGTTCTCGTTGGTCTCGCTCATGTTCCCTACGCCACCTCAGTCGGCGCGGCCGAGAGCCCAAGCTCGCGTTCGCGCATGATCGTGTAGATCCGGGCGATGTCACGTCGGATGACCTGGAGCCGCCGGTTGTTGTCCAGCTGCCCCGTCGCGCCCTGCACGCGGAGGTTGAACAGCTCCGCCTTGCACTCCCGCAGCCGGGTGACGAGTTCCTCGCCCGAGAGCTCACGCAGCTCTGCTGGCTTGCTACCCGTTGCCATCACGCCTCACCTATTTCACGCTTCACGATTCGGCACTTCATGGGCAGCTTGTGGATCGCGCGGCGCATGGCCTCGCGAGCGACCGCCTCGTTCGGGAACGTCATCTCGAAGAGAATCCGTCCCGGCTTGACGTTCGCCACCCACCACTCCGGCGAACCCTTACCGGAACCCATACGGGTTTCGGCAGGCTTCTTGGTGATGGCCTGGTCCGGGAAGATGTTGATCCAGACCTTGCCACCACGCCGAATGTGCCGGGTCATCGCGATACGCGCCGACTCGATCTGGCGGTTGGTGACATATGCAGGCGCGAGCGCCTGAATGCCGAACTCGCCGAAGACCACCCGGTTGCCGCCCTTGCTCTTACCCGAACGATCCGGGTGATGCGGCTTGCGGAAGCCCTTCGGGGGCTTACGCGGCATCAGCATCTGTCAGCCCTCCTGCGTCTCAGCAGCGGCCGCGGCCGGAACCGCGTCGGTGCTTTCCTTGGTGAGCTCCGCGGCGGCCGCACGGCCAGCCTCGGTGCCTGCGCCCGTCGTGCCTGACGCACCCGAACGGCCCCGGCGCGGCCGGTCTCCCCGCTCGGGACGCTCGCCACGGCGCGGACGGCCCGCGTCCTGCTGGATCTCACGACCCGGCACGGCGTCACCCTTGTAAATCCAAACCTTCACACCGATGCGGCCGAAGGTGGTACGAGCCTCGAAGAAGCCGTACTCGATGTTGGCCCGCAGCGTGTGCAGCGGCACCCGGCCCTCGCGGTAGAACTCGGTCCGGCTCATTTCGGCACCGCCGAGGCGGCCCGACACCTGGATCCGGATTCCGCGCACGAGCGGGTTCTTCATCGCCGACTGCATCGCCTTACGCATCGCGCGACGGAACGCCACACGACCACTCAGCTGCTCGGCAACGCCCTGTGCGACCAACTGCGCATCCGACTCGGGGCTCTTGACCTCGAGGATGTTCAGCTGAACCTGCTTGCCCGTGAGCTTCTCCAGCTCCGTGCGCAGACGGTCGGCCTCCGCGCCCTTACGGCCGATGACGATGCCCGGCCGGGCGGTGTGGATGTCGATGCGCACCTTGTCGCGGGTGCGCTCGATCTCCACTTTGGAGATACCGGCGCGCTCAAGACCCTTGGCCATCATGCGGCGGATCTTGACATCCTCGCCGATGTACTCCTTGTAGGCCTTGTCTGCGTACCAGCGGGACTTCCAGTCGGTCGAGATGCCGAGCCGGAACCCAATCGGGTGGACTTTCTGACCCATTATTCGGTCTCCTCCTGCTCGGCAGCCTTCTTAGCTGGCGCCTTCTTGGCAGCGGCCTTCTTCGCCGGAGCCTTTTCAGCAGCCTCTGCCTTGGGGGCAGCCGCCTTCTTAGCCGCAGCCTTCTTGGCCGGCTTGGTTTCGGCCGCTGGCTCCTCGACCGGCGCGGGCGCCGCCTTCGGAGCGACCGTCTTCTTCGGACGGGCCTTCACCTGAACGGCCTCGACCTCGATCGTGATGTGGCAGGTCCGCTTGCGGATGCGGTAAGCCCGGCCCTGGGCGCGCGGCCGGAACCGCTTCATCGTCGGGCCTTCGTCCACATAGGCCGCACTGACCAGCAGGGCGTCCGGGTCGAGCCGCTCGTTGTTCTCAGCGTTGGCGATAGCGCTCGCCAGCACCTTGTAAACGGGCTCGCTGGCCGCCTGCGGCGCGAACTGCAGCACCGTGAGAGCCTCCTTCGCGGGTAGACCGCGGACGAGGTTGATCACACGGCGTGCCTTGGTTGCAGACAGACGCACGTGGCGGGCAACCGCACGGGCACCCGGCGCGGTCTGCGCTTCCTTTGTTGGCATCGTGTTTCCCCTAAATCCTTCGGTCCACCGTCAGCGACGGCGGCTCTTCCTGTCGTCCTTTTCGTGACCCTTGAACGTCCGGGTCAGGGCGAACTCGCCGAGCTTGTGCCCGACCATCGCCTCCGTCACGAAGACTGGAACGTGCTTGCGACCGTCGTGCACGGCGATCGTGTGCCCGAGCATCTCGGGGATGATCGTCGAACGACGCGACCACGTCTTGATGACGTTCTTGGAGCCCTTTTCGTTCTGGACTTCCACCTTCTTGAGCAGGTGGTCGTCGATGAACGGGCCCTTCTTAAGGCTGCGAGGCATTTTCCTAGCTCCCTTTACCCGCGCTTGCGGTTCGCGTAGCGGCGGCGGACGATCAGCTTGTCGCTGGCCTGGCCCTTCTTACGGGTCCGGCCTTCCGGCTTACCCTGCGGGTTAACCGGGTGGCGACCACCGGAGGTCTTACCCTCACCACCACCGTGCGGGTGGTCGACCGGGTTCATGGCCACACCACGGACGGTTGGGCGCTTGCCCTTCCACCGCATACGTCCGGCCTTACCCCAGTTGATGTTTGACTGCTCGGCGTTGCCGATCTCGCCAACCGTTGCGCGGCAACGGACATCAACCTTGCGGATTTCGCCTGACGGCATACGCAGCGTGGCGTAGTCGTCCTCACGGCCCAGCAGCTGGATGCCGACGCCTGCGGAACGGGCCAGCTTGGCACCGCCGCCCGGCTTCAGCTCCACGTTGTGGATGGTCGTACCGACCGGGATGTTGCGCAGCGGGAGGTTGTTACCCGGCTTGATGTCAGCACCCGGGCCGGACTCCACGCGGTCGCCCTGCTTCAGGTCCTTTGGCGCAACGATGTAACGCTTCTCGCCGTCCGCGTAGTGCAGGAGCGCGATGCGTGCGGTGCGGTTCGGGTCGTACTCGATGTGCGCGACCTTCGCCGGCACGCCGTCCTTGTCCACCCGCTTGAAGTCGATAAGACGGTACTGGCGCTTGTGGCCACCGCCCTGGTGACGCGTGGTGATACGGCCGTAGGAGTTACGTCCACCCTTCTTGGGCAGCGGAACAACCAGGCTCTTCTCCGGCGTCGACCGGGTGACCTCGGCGAAGTCGGCGACGCTGGAGCCACGGCGACCGGGCGTCGTCGGCTTGTACTTACGGATACCCATTTTCGTCTATACCCTTCAGCTCACCGGTCCGCCGAAGGCATCGATGCGGTCACCATCGGCAAGTTTCACCATGGCGCGCTTCGTGGCCTTCCGCTGACCCCAGCCGGTACGGGTGCGCTTGCGCTTACCCTCGCGGTTGAGCGTGTTGACGGTCAGGACTCGGACATCGAAGATCTGCTCGATGGCGATCTTGATGGCGGTCTTGTTCGCATCCGGGTGCACGAGGAACGTGTACCAGTTGCGGTTGAGCTCGCTGTAGCTCTTCTCAGAGACCACGGGAGCGATGATGATGTCGCGCGGATCGGCAACGGTCGTCATTTGGTCCCTCCGGTCTCCACGGCTTTGATACCGAGGAACTCGTTCAGCGCGTCGGCAGTGAACACGACCTCATCGCTGACCAGAACGTCATAGGTGTTCAGCTGGCCGGCCTCAAGCAGGTGCACCTGGGGCAGGTTGCGCAGGCTGATCCAGTTGAGCTCGTCCTCAAGACCCAGCACCACCAGCACCCGCTTCGCCTCACCGGCAACCGCCTTCAAGGCAGCCAGGGCGGCCTTGGTCGACGGCGCGTCGGCACCAACGAAGCTGGAAACCACGTGCAGCTTGCCGTTGCGGGCCCGGTCCGACAGAGCACCGCGCAGAGCGGCGGCCTTCATCTTCTTGGGGGTCCGCTGGCTGTAGTCGCGCGGCACGGGACCGTGCACGACGCCACCACCGGTGAACTGAGGAGCGCGGATCGAGCCCTGACGAGCCCGGCCGGTGCCCTTCTGCTTGTACGGCTTCTTACCGCCACCCGCCACTTCGGCGCGAGTCTTGGCCTTGTGAGTGCCCTGGCGCGCGGCGGCCAGCTGGGCCACCACGACCTGGTGCATCAACGGGATGTTGGCCTGCACGTCGAAGATGTCGGCGGGCAGCTCAACCGAGCCGCTCTTCTTGCCGGAGGCGTCGATAACGTCAATCTTCGTCACTTCGCCACACCGCCCTTCTTCTTCTGCTTCGCAGCCGTGCGAACGAGCACCAGCGCGCCCTTCGGGCCCGGGATAGCACCCTTCACCAGGATCAGGTTGTTCTCAACGTCCACAGCCTGGACGGTGAGGCCCTGCGCGGTGTAGCGCACGCCACCCATGCGGCCCGCCATGCGGACGCCCTTGAAAACGCGACCCGGGGTGGCGCAGGCGCCGATCGAACCCGGGGAGCGGTGCTTGCGCTCCACACCGTGTGCTGAGCCCAGGCCCTTAAAGCCGTGGCGCTTCATAACACCGGCGAAGCCCTTGCCCTTGGTCTTGCCTGTCACGTCGATCGCTTCGCCCGCGGCGAAGGTCGAAACAGTGACTTCCTGGCCCAGCTCGTAGTCGGCCGCGTCAGTCGTGCGCAGCTCAACGATGTGGCGACGGGGTGCGACACCTGCCTTGGCGAAGTGGCCCGAACGGGGCTTGTTCACCTTGCGCGGGTTGATCGCGCCGTACGCCAGCTGGACTGCCGAATAGCCGTCCGTCTCATTGGTGCGAACCTGGGTGACGACGCAAGGGCCGGCCTGAACCACAGTCACGGGAACAACTTTGTTGTTGTCCCAGACCTGGGTCATGCCGAGCTTGGCGCCCAGGATGCCCTTTACTTGCCTGTCCATGTGTCCGGTCCCTACAGCTTGATCTCGATGTCGACGCCAGCCGGTAGGTCGAGCCGCATAAGCGAGTCAACCGTCTTGGGGGTCGGGTCGATGATGTCGATCAGACGCTTGTGTGTGCGCATCTCGAAGTGCTCGCGCGAGTCCTTGTACTTGTGCGGCGAACGGATAACGCAGAAACGGTTGATCTCCGTTGGCAGTGGCACCGGGCCAGCAACCTGCGCTCCAGTCCGCGTCACCGTCTCGACTATTTTCCGTGCCGAGGAATCGACGACCTCGTGGTCGTAGGCCTTGAGCCGGATGCGGATCTTCTGTCCCGCCATCGCTTCTCGTTCCTTCTCTCAAGCCGCTACCTGCAGCGGTAGCGTTTTCCGCTACCGCTCTGTCCGACCCCCGCGGTCGGGCGTGTCGCGCGCTGAACCAGAATTAACCCTTGTCGGATTCCTTGGCTCAGCAGGCGTCGCGCCCGATCACAGAGGCTCGCGCCAGTCTCGAAAGATTCGAGCCCGGCGCCCACGAAACGGCAAGTGAACACAGCCGTTCGCAACGCAACCTGTTCATTATGCCGCACTAGGTGCAGCAATGTGAAATCAGGGTGCCGCACTTCATAGACGTGCAGCGTAAGGGCGCCTTACCCGGAGGCAAGGCGCCCTTAGGTGTTACTTCAGGATCTTGGTGACCCGGCCGGCGCCGACGGTGCGTCCACCCTCACGAATGGCGAAGCGGAGCTGCTCCTCCATAGCGATCGGCTGGATCAGCTTGACCGTCAGGGCGACGTTGTCGCCGGGCATGACCATCTCGGTGCCCTCGGGCAGAGTGGCCACACCGGTAACGTCCGTGGTCCGGAAGTAGAACTGCGGACGGTAGTTGTTGAAGAACGGCGTGTGGCGGCCACCCTCCTCCTTGGAGAGGATGTAAACCTGCGACTCGAACTCCGTGTGCGGGGTGTTCGTGCCCGGCTTCACCACAACCATGCCGCGCTCAACGTCTTCACGCTTGATACCGCGAAGCAGCAGACCGACGTTCTCACCGGCGCGGGCCTCGTCGAGGACCTTGCGGAACATTTCGATGGCGGTGACGGTCGTCTTCATCGACTTCTCCTTGATGCCGACGATCTCCACCTCCTCCATCGGCTTGAGAACGCCACGCTCGGCACGACCCGTAACGACGGTGCCACGACCAGAGATCGTGAACACGTCTTCAACCGGCATCAGGAACGGCTTCTCGGTCTCACGCTCTGGCTGCGGGATCGCGGTGTCGACCGCGTCCATCAGGCCGAGCAGAGCCTCGGTCCACTTGGCGTCACCCTCGAGCGCCTTCAGCGCCGAAACGCGAACGACCGGCAGGTCGTCGCCCGGGAACTCCTGAGCGGAGAGAAGTTCGCGAACCTCAAGCTCGACGAGCTCCAGCAGTTCCTCGTCCTCCACCATGTCGCTCTTGTTCAGGGCGACAACGATGTAGGGCACGCCAACCTGGCGGGCGAGCAGCACGTGCTCACGGGTCTGCGGCATCGGGCCGTCAGTCGCGGCGACCACCAGGATCGCGCCGTCCATCTGAGCGGCACCGGTGATCATGTTCTTGATGTAGTCGGCGTGCCCGGGGCAGTCGACGTGTGCGTAGTGCCGGCTCTCGGTCTGGTACTCAACGTGAGCGATCGAGATGGTGATACCGCGAGCCTTCTCCTCCGGCGCCTTGTCGATCTCGTCGAACGGCGTGTAAGGGTTCAGGTCGGGGAACTTGTCGTGCAAGACCTTTGTGATAGCTGCCGTCAGCGTCGTCTTACCGTGGTCGATGTGACCAATGGTGCCGATGTTGACGTGCGGCTTAGTCCGCTCGAACTTCGCCTTCGCCACTGGTGTCCTCCTGTGGACTGTCTTGGTTCATACGCCCGACGGCGCCAACTGGCGCTTTAGGACCTTGCTGTTTATTTAACCGCCGAGGCGGACGGGCGATTACTCGCCCGTCGCCTTGGCAATGATCTCCTTGGCGACGTTCGCAGGAACCTCCGCGTAGGAGTCGAATTGCATGCTGTAGCTCGCCCGGCCCTGCGTCTTCGACCGCAGGTCGCCGACGTAACCGAACATCTCTGACAGCGGCACAAGAGCACGAACGACGCGAGCGCCGCCCCGCTCCTCCATCGCCTGGATAATTCCACGGCGTGAGTTCAGGTCGCCGATGACGTCACCCATGTTCTCTTCCGGGGTGACAACCTCAACGGCCATCATCGGCTCGAGGATGGCAGGGTCGGCCTTGCGGGCCGCTTCCTTGAGCGCCATCGAGCCAGCGATCTTGAACGCCATTTCTGACGAGTCAACCTCGTGGTACTTACCGTCGATGAGGCGCATCTTCACACCCACCAGCGGGTACCCGGCGAGCACGCCATATTGCATAGCGTCCTGCGCACCGGCGTCGACCGACGGGATGAACTCCCGCGGGATACGTCCACCCGTGACCTCGTTGGCGAACTCGTAAGTCGCCTCGGAGTTCAGCGGCAGCGGCTCCAGACCGATGATCACGCTCGCGTACTGACCTGAACCACCGGTCTGCTTCTTGTGCGTGTACTCGACCTTGTCCACCGCGCGGCGGATCGTCTCGCGGTAAGCCACCTGCGGCTTGCCGACGTTGGCCTCGACGTTGAATTCGCGCTTCATGCGGTCGACGAGGATCTCCAGGTGGAGCTCGCCCATACCGCTGATGACGGTCTGGCCGGTCTCTTCGTCGAGCTTGACGCGGAACGTCGGGTCTTCCTCAGCGAGCTTCTGGATCGCGGTGCCCAGCTTCTCCTGGTCAGCCTTGGTCTTTGGCTCAATCGCAACCGAGATAACCGGCTCCGGGAACGTCATCGACTCGAGGATCACCGGGTGCTGCGGGTCGCAAAGCGTGTCACCAGTGGTGGTCTGCTTGAGGCCCTGCACGGCAATGATGTCGCCAGCGCTGGCGAACTCGCGCTCTTCGCGCTTGTTCGCGTGCATCTGGTAGATCTTGCCAACGCGCTCCTTGCGGTCCTTGGTCGAGTTGATGACCTGGGTGCCGGACTCAACCTTGCCCGAGTAAACGCGGACGTAGGTGAGCTTGCCGAGGTGCTTGTCAGTCTGAATCTTGAACGCCAGGCCGGAGAACGGCTCGGTCGAGTCAGGGTGACGCTCGACCTTGGTCTCACCGTCCATCAACGTTCCGTCGATGGCCGGAATGTCCAAAGGCGACGGCAGGAAGTCAACCACCGCGTCGAGCATCGGCTGAACGCCCTTGTTCTTGAAGGCGGAGCCGCACACGACCGGGTTGAGCTTGCCAGCGATGGTGGCGCGACGGATCGCGGGCTTGAGTTCCTCAACGGTGAACTCGCCACCCTCGAGATACTTCTCCATGATCTCGTCGTCTGCTTCGGACAGTGTCTCCAGCAGCTTGACGCGCCACTCCTCAGCCTGGTCCTTGAGGCCAGCCGGGATCTCTTCGATCGCGTAGTCATCACCCTTCTGGGTCTCGCCACGCCAGGTCAGCGCGCGCATGCCCAGGAGGTCCACGACACCGATGTGGTCGCCTTCGAGCCCGATCGGGATCTGCAGCACCAGCGGCGTCGCGTTAAGACGAGTGACCATCATGTCGACACAGCGGAAGAAGTCCGCACCAGTACGGTCCAGCTTGTTGACGAAGCACATACGCGGAACGTTGTACTTGTCAGCCTGACGCCAGACGTTCTCGGTCTGCGGCTCCACACCGGCCACACCGTCATAGACGGCTACGGCACCGTCGAGCACCCGCAGCGACCGCTCGACTTCAACCGTGAAGTCAACGTGGCCCGGGGTGTCGATGATCTGGATCGTGTGGCCCTTCCACTCACACTTGGTAGCAGCGGAGGTGATGGTGATACCCCGCTCCTGTTCCTGCTCCATCCAGTCCATGACGGCCGCGCCCTCGTGGACCTCACCGATTTTGTAGGTGATACCGGTGTAGAACAGGATCCGCTCGGTCGTGGTCGTCTTACCGGCGTCGATGTGCGCCATAATGCCAATGTTGCGAGTCTTGGCGAGCGCGGCGTCTACGGCGGCCACTTTACGATCCCTTCAGAAAGATTGGCACAGCTGGTGATTACCAGCGGTAGTGAGCGAAGGCCTTGTTGGACTCCGCCATCTTGTGGGTGTCTTCGCGGCGCTTGACAGCGGCACCAAGACCGTTGCTCGCGTCGAGCAACTCGTTCATGAGCCGCTCGATCATGGTCTTCTCCCGGCGGGCAACCGCGTATGACGTCAGCCAGCGCAGTCCCAGGGTGGTCGCCCGGGCGGGGCGAACCTCGACCGGCACCTGGTAGGTCGCGCCACCAACACGGCGGCTGCGGACCTCGAGGGTCGGCTTCACGTTGTCCATGGCGCGCTTGAGCGTGACAACCGGATCGGTGCCAGACTTCTCACGGCAGCCTTCGAGGGCGCCGTAGACGATGCGCTCAGCGAGCTGACGCTTTCCGTCCTTGAGGATCTTGCTGATCAGCTGGGTCACCAGCGGAGAGTTATATACCGGGTCCGCGTTGAGCGGACGCTTCGGGGCCGGGCCTTTACGCGGCATTAGCTCTTCTTCTCCTTCTTCGCGCCGTAGCGGCTACGCGCCTGCTTACGGTTACGGACACCCTGGGTGTCCAAGGAACCACGAATGATCTTGTAGCGAACGCCGGGCAGGTCCTTCACACGGCCGCCACGGACGAGCACGATGGAGTGCTCCTGCAGGTTGTGGCCGACACCCGGGATGTACGCGGTCACCTCAATCTGGCTGCTCAGCTTGACGCGAGCGACCTTCCGCAGTGCCGAGTTCGGCTTCTTGGGCGTAGTCGTGTACACGCGTGTGCACACGCCGCGCCGCTGGGGGCTCCCCTTCAGCGCCGGCGTCTTGGTCTTGCCGGTCTTAGCCTGTCGGCCCTTACGGACCAGCTGCTGGATTGTGGGCACCGGGTCTCCGCTCCCTGTTCTTCCCGCGGCACTTTTGCCGCGAAACTTCTTTTGGCCATGGCCGCACATGCGGCCCGAACTGCTGTGATCCGCAAGCAGAAACCTGCTTGCCGACCCCCGCGGTCGGGCGTGTCGTCCGGCACACGGGCCCGGCGGCTCGATTGCTCGAGCTGTCGGATGTTTCGTCTTTGTCGTGTTGCACGCCTGGTCAGGGCGGATGTCAGCCCATCAGTACGTCGTGCACGCACGAGGAGCCCAGGCATGCCTGGGCACGAGGGAAAAGAGTACCTAACCTTCGGCCCGCTGGTCAAAACGGGGCTATCGATCCCGCCTTGGCCAACCTTTGCAGCCGTCGTTAAGGCAACTCTGAGACGCCAGTTTACTCGGTGATTGCGCTAACCCCACGTGCAATTTGGATCGGTGAGGGTAATCACGCCATTTGCGCGGCGAGCAGGATCGCCAGCGCCAGCCCGGAGATCGCCCCGATGATGCCGACCCCGCCACAGATGAGCCCCGTGATCGCCATGCCCTTGCCGGACATCCCTGCCTGGCGGCGCATTTGGCGCAGGGAGAACCCTCCCAGAGCGCAAGCGGCCACGCCGAGCAGGACTGACAGGGCACAGAACGCGCCGGAGACGATGCCACCCCAGCCCTCCTCCGCGCCCATCAACCCGAAGCACCAGACCACCATGGCCACGAGCAAGGAACCAATCCCCGCCACCATCGAACCGATGGCGACCCCGGAAATAGCCCGTGGACCGGGCAAGATCGCCACCCCGAACGGATCGCCCGGCATCGCCTCGATGCGCACGGGTGCGGGATAACTGACCGGTGCCGGCACCGGCGCCCGCGCGACGGACGGCCACGAGGGCACGTGCGCTGGTGGGGGCGGCGGCGGTGCAGGCGGCGGCTGGTATCCGGGCTGCTGCGAAACGTGCCACGTCGGCTGGACTGGCGAAAACTCAGGAACCGGTGCCGTTGGCTCAGCCCAAGGCTTTTCCCCAGGCGGATTTTGCGTCACCAGGTGATCCTCGCATGCGCGTCAATCCACCGTAGGAGGGAAGTCTCGATAACCAGCACCGGCGTCCTGAAACAGCCTCAGCGCCACGATGACGGCCACGGAGCACACGGCTAGGGCGATACCTACCCAAGCCAGCCTGCGCGCCCAGAGCACCTGTGTAGCCCCGGTTAGCCAGCCTTCAGAGCGATCCATGTCGCGGCCGGCCTGACGCGCCAGCACCAGAGCGACGGTAGCGGGGATGACTCCGCCCAGGGCGAAGCCCGTGACGGCACCAAGCACGCCAAGGCATAGCGCTGCGGCCGCTTTGGAATCGGGGGCGACGTCAGGGTCATCCGGATGCCGCATGATCCATAAACGACTGTGGGGTGTGGACAGTTATCTGTCCACACCCCAATCAGTTCGTTACGTGCTTAGCGGTACGACCCGAAATCGAAGTCGTCCAGCGGCACCGCGACACCACTTGCCGGGCCGAAACCGTAATCGGTCTCGCCGTAGGCAGTCATCGAGTACACCTTGGCCTTCGCCTCTTCGGTCGGCTCCACCCGGATGTTGCGGTACTTGGAGATACCGGTACCGGCCGGGATGAGCTTACCGATGATGACGTTCTCCTTGAGACCGATGAGCGAGTCACTGCGCGCGTTGATCGCCGCGTCCGTGAGCACCCGGGTCGTCTCCTGGAAGGAGGCGGCCGACAGCCACGATTCGGTAGCGAGCGACGCCTTGGTGATACCCATCAGCACCGGACGGCCAGCCGCAGGCTCGCCACCTTCGGCGACGATACGGCGGTTCTCGGCCTCGAAGTGCGCCCGGTCGACCAGGACACCTGGCAGGAACTCGGTCGCACCCGACTCGATGATCGTGACGCGCTTGAGCATCTGCCGGATGATGATCTCGATGTGCTTGTCGTGGATCATTACACCCTGCGAGCGGTAGACCTCCTGGACCTCATTGGTCAGGTGGACCTGAACCGCACGCGGGCCAAGCACCCGGAGCAGCTCGTGCGGGTCGATCGTGCCGACGGTCAGCCTCTGGCCCACCTCGACGTGATCACCATCGTGGACCTCCATCCGCACGCGGTTGGAGATCTTGTCGTGGACGATCTCATCGCTGCCGTCATCCGGAACGATGATGATCTTCTTCGACCGGTCGCCGACCTCGATGCGAATCCGTCCAGCCGTCTCCGCGATCGGCGCCTTGCCCTTAGGCACACGCGCCTCGAAGATTTCCTGGACACGCGGCAGACCCTGGGTGATGTCCTCACCCGCGACACCACCGGTGTGGAAGGTACGCATCGTCAGCTGTGTACCGGGCTCACCGATCGACTGGGCCGCGATGATACCGACGGCCTCACCCACATCGACGAGCTTGCCGGTCGGCAGCGAACGGCCGTAGCAAGCGGCACAGACACCGAGCTTGGACTCACAGGTGAGCACAGACCGCACCCGCACCGTCTCCACGCCAGCCTTGACCAGCTTGTCGACGACGATCGAGTTGAGGTCGGTGCCACGCGTGACGCCACCAGCGTCGTCGGCCAGGGTGCGCGCGTGCGCTCCCGTCTCGGCGTGCTCGTGAACGTGCAGCGTGCCCTCGGCGTCGCGCACCCCGATGGTCATCGGGATGGCACGGTCGGTGCCACAGTCTTCCTCGCGGATGATGACGTCCTGCGACACGTCCACCAGACGACGGGTCAGGTAACCCGAGTCGGCGGTACGCAGAGCGGTGTCAGCCAGACCCTTACGCGCACCGTGCGTGGAGATGAAGTACTCCAGCACGCTCAGGCCCTCACGGTACGAGGACTTGATCGGGCGCGGGATGATCTCACCCTTCGGGTTAGCCACCAGACCACGGATCGCGGCGATCTGACGCAGCTGCAGGAGGTTACCGCGGGCACCAGAGTGGATCATGCGCCATAGCGGGTTCTCTTGCGGCAGTGACGTTTCGAGTTCCTTGGCCACCTCGGTGGTCGCCTTGGTCCACAGGTCGATCAGCTCGCTGCGCCGTTCCTCCACGGTCATCAGACCGCGCTGGTACTGCTTGTCGATCCGGTCGGCTTCCTTCTCGTACCGCTCAAGAATCTGCCACTTGCGCGGCGGCGAGATGACGTCCTCCATACCGATGGTCACGCCCGACCAGGTGGCCCAGTGGAAACCGGCCTCCTTGAGCGCGTCCAGCGTGGCGGCGAGAGCGACCTTCGGGTAGCGCTCGGCGAGGTCGTTGACGATCGCCGAAAGCTGGCCCTTGCGGACCTCGTAGTTGATGTAGCGGTAGCCGACGGGCAGGGTCTCGTTGAACAGAACCCGGCCGAGCGTCGTCTCCAGCAGCACCGGCTCGCCGACCTGCCAGCCTTCCGGAGCTTCCCAGGCCGGACCCGTGCCGTTGTCCACTTCGGTCACGTCACGGAGCCTGATCTTCACCGGCGTCTGCAGGTGCAGTTCGTTGGCGTCGAAGGCCATCATCGCCTCGGCGTCGGAGCCGAAGATGCGTCCCTCACCCTTGAGCCCCTCGCGCAGGTGCGTGAGGTGGTATAGACCGATGATCATGTCCTGGGTAGGCATGGTCACGGGCTTACCGTCAGCGGGCTTAAGAATGTTGTTGCTGGACAGCATCAGGATGCGGGCCTCAGCCTGCGCCTCAGCCGACAGCGGCACGTGCACGGCCATCTGGTCACCGTCGAAGTCTGCGTTGAAGGCGGTGCAGACGAGCGGGTGAATCTGGATGGCCTTACCTTCGACCAGCTGGGGCTCGAAGGCCTGGATGCCCAGGCGGTGCAGCGTTGGCGCGCGGTTGAGCAGCACCGGGTGCTCGGTGATGACCTCTTCGAGGACATCCCAAACGACCGGACGCTGACGCTCGACCATTCGCTTGGCCGACTTGATGTTCTGCGCGTGGTTGAGGTCAACCAGGCGCTTCATCACGAACGGCTTGAACAGCTCCAGCGCCATCTGCTTGGGCAGACCACACTGGTGCAGCTTGAGCCGCGGGCCGACGACGATAACGGAACGGCCGGAGTAGTCAACGCGCTTGCCGAGCAGGTTCTGACGGAACCGGCCCTGCTTACCCTTCAGCATGTCGCTCAACGACTTCAGCGGCCGGTTACCCGGGCCGGTGACGGGACGTCCACGGCGGCCGTTGTCGAACAGCGCGTCGACGGCCTCCTGAAGCATCCGTTTCTCGTTGTTGACGATGATCTCGGGCGCGCCTAGGTCGATCAGCCTCTTGAGACGGTTGTTCCGGTTGATGACCCGGCGGTACAGGTCGTTCAGGTCGGAGGTGGCGAACCGGCCACCGTCGAGCTGAACCATCGGCCGCAGGTCCGGCGGGATAACCGGGACGCAGTCGAGCACCATGCCGAGCGGCGAGTTGCCGGTCGACAGGAACGCGGCCACGACCTTGAGGCGCTTGAGGGCACGCAGCTTGCGCTGACCCTTACCCGAGCGGATGGTCTCCCGCAGCGAGTCGGCCTCAGCCTCGAGGTCCATGTTGGCCAGCAGAGCCTTGATGGCCTCGGCACCCATGCCACCGGTGAAGTACTCACCGAAACGGTCCCGCAGCTCGCGGTAAAGCAGCTCGTCAGTAACCAGCTGCTTGGAGTCAAGCTTGCGGAACGTGTCGAGCACCTCGTCAAGCCGGTCGATCTCACGCTGCGCCTTGTCGCGGATCTGGCGCATTTCACGCTCGCCAGCTTCCTTGACCTTGCGCCGCACGTCGGCCTTGGCACCCTCGGTCTCGAGCTCAGCCAGGTCGGCTTCGAGCTTGACCGCGCGCTTCTCAACCTCAGCGTCACGGGCGTTCTCAGCCTGACGCTTCTCCGCGAAGATCTCGTTTTCGATCGTCGTCATGTCGCGGTGACGCGCTTCGGCGTCAACGCTCGTGACCACATAGGACGCGAAGTAGATGATCTTCTCTAGGTCCTTCGGCGCGAGGTCCAGCAGGTAACCCAGCCGGCTCGGCACTCCCTTGAAGTACCAGATGTGCGTGACAGCAGCGGCCAGCTCAATGTGGCCCATACGTTCGCGCCGCACCTTGGAGCGTGTGACCTCGACCCCACAACGCTCACACACGATGCCCTTGAAGCGGACGCGCTTGTACTTACCGCAGTAGCACTCCCAGTCCCGCTGAGGGCCGAAGATCTTCTCGCAGAAGAGTCCGTCCTTCTCGGGCTTCAGGGTTCGGTAGTTGATGGTTTCGGGCTTCTTAACCTCACCGTGCGACCAGCGGCGAATGTCCTCAGCGGCAGCGAGGCCGATCCGCAGCTCGTCGAAGTAGTTGACGTCAAGCACTTACTTACACCTCGTCCACAGAGAGAATGCCCTCGTTGGGCCGACGGGCTAGGTCAATGCCGAGCTCTTCCGCGGCACGGAACACCTCATCGTCGGTTTCGCGCATCTCCAGGGCCACACCGTCGCTGGACAGCACCTCAACGTTCAGGCACAGCGACTGGAGTTCCTTGAGAAGCACCTTGAACGACTCTGGGATGCCCGGTTCCGGAATGTTCTCGCCCTTGACGATCGCCTCGTAGACCTTGACCCGGCCCAGAACGTCGTCGGACTTGATGGTGAGCAGTTCCTGCAGTGCGTAAGCCGCACCGTAGGCCTGCATCGCCCAGCACTCCATTTCACCGAAGCGCTGACCACCGAACTGCGCCTTACCACCCAGCGGCTGCTGCGTGATCATCGAGTACGGCCCGGTCGAGCGAGCGTGGATCTTGTCGTCGACCAAGTGGTTCAGCTTGAGGATGTAGAGGTAGCCCACCGAGATCGGGTCTGGCAGCGGCTCGCCGGAACGACCGTCGAACAACTTGGCCTTACCCGACTCCCCGATCAGCTGCTGTCCGTCGCGGTTGGGCAGCGTGCTGGCGAGAAGACCGGCGATCTCGTCATCGTGCGCACCGTCGAAGACGGGAGTCGCCACATTCGTGTTCGGCTCCGCTTCGTGTGCACCGATCGACCGCAGTGCCTTCTTCCAGCTGGCGTCGTCACCATCGACGCTCCAGCCGGTCTTGGCGACCCAGCCGAGGTGCGTTTCGAGCACCTGGCCGATGTTCATACGGCCCGGCACACCCAGCGGGTTGAGCACGATGTCGACCGGCGTTCCGTCCTCAAGGAACGGCATGTCCTCGACCGGAAGGATCTTGGAGATGACACCCTTGTTTCCGTGACGGCCAGCGAGCTTGTCACCATCCTGGATCTTGCGCTTCTGCGCCACGTAGACCCGGACCAGCTCGTTGACACCCGGCGGCAACTCGTCGCCATCTTCACGCGAGAACGTGCGTACGCCAATGACCGTTCCGGTCTCGCCGTGCGGCACCTTCAGCGACGTGTCACGAACCTCGCGCGCCTTCTCACCGAAGATGGCACGCAGCAGACGCTCTTCCGGCGTCAGCTCGGTCTCACCCTTGGGCGTGACCTTGCCGACGAGGATGTCGCCCGGCACGACCTCAGCACCGATGCGGATGATGCCGCGCTCGTCGAGGTCGGCGAGCATTTCCTCGCTGACGTTCGGGATATCCCGGGTGATCTCTTCCGGCCCCAGCTTGGTGTCACGGGCGTCGACCTCGTGCTCCTCGATGTGAATCGAGGTGAGGACGTCTTCCTGCACCAGACGCTGCGACAAGATGATCGCGTCTTCGTAGTTGTGGCCTTCCCACGGCATGAATGCCACGAGCAGGTTGCGGCCGAGCGCCATTTCACCGTTGTCGGTGCAAGGACCGTCGGCGATGACCTGGCCAACCTCAACGCGAGCACCCTCGGCGACCACCGGCTTCTGGTTCACACACGAGCCCGAGTTGGACCGGCGGAACTTGTGCAGCAGGTAGGTGCGACGGTGGCCGTCGTCCTGGTGGACCGTGATGTAGTCAGCGCACAGGTCCTCAACGACACCGCTGGCCTCTGCGACCACGACGTCACCGGCGTCAGTGGCGGCACGGTACTCCATACCCGTACCCACCAAAGGAGCCTCCGCCTTGACCAGCGGAACGGCCTGACGCTGCATGTTGGCACCCATGAGCGCGCGGTTGGCGTCGTCGTGCTCGAGGAACGGAATCATGGCGGTAGCGACCGACACCATCTGGCGCGGCGACACGTCCATGTAGTCAACCTGTGCCGGCAGCACCTGGTCGACGTCTCCACCCTTACGGCGAACGAGCACCCGGTCTTCGGCGAACGAGCCGTCCTCGTTGAGAACCGCGTTGGCCTGAGCCTTGATGAAGCGGTCTTCCTCATCGGCGGTCAGGTAGTCGATCTGGTCGGTAACCCGGCCCTCAACCACCTTGCGGTACGGCGTCTCGACAAAGCCGAACGGGTTGACCCGCGCGAACGTCGACAGAGCACCGATCAGACCGATGTTCGGGCCTTCAGGCGTCTCGATCGGGCACATGCGGCCGTAGTGCGAGGAGTGAACGTCACGCACTTCGAAGCCAGCGCGGTCACGCGACAGACCACCCGGTCCGAGCGCCGACAGACGGCGACGGTGGGTCAGACCCGCGAGCGGGTTCGTCTGGTCCATGAACTGCGACAGCTGCGACGTACCGAAGAACTCCTTGATCGCAGCCACGACGGGCCGGATGTTGATCAGGGTCTGCGGCGTGATCGCCTCGACGTCCTGCGTGGTCATGCGCTCACGCACGACACGCTCCATACGAGACAGACCGACCCGAACCTGGTTCTGGATCAGTTCGCCGACCGTACGCAGACGGCGGTTACCGAAGTGGTCGATGTCATCGGCCTCGTAGCCCTCTTCGCCAGTGTGCAGCTTGCAGAGGTACTCGACCGTGGCGACGACGTCGTCCTCGGTAAGGGTGCCCGTGGTGATCGGCACCTGTACTTCGAGCTTCTTGTTGAACTTGTACCGGCCGACCTTGGCGACGTCGTACCTCTTCGGGTTGAAGAAGAGGTTGTCGAGCAAGGTCTGGGCGTTCTCACGCGTCGGCGGCTCGCCAGGGCGGAGCTTGCGGTAGATATCTAGCAGCGCCTCGTCTTGGCCAGCGATGTGGTCCTTTTCGAGGGTCACCATCATCAGCTCGGACCAGCCGAAACGCTCGCGGATCTGGTCGGCGGACCAGCCGATCGCCTTGAGGATGACCGTGACGGCCTGACGGCGCTTACGGTCGATCCGGACGCCGACGGTGTCACGCTTGTCGATGTCAAACTCAAGCCACGCGCCGCGGCTCGGGATGACCTTGACACTGGTGAGGTCGCGGTCGGAGGTCTTGTCCGGCTCCTTGGTGAAGTAGACCCCAGGGGAACGGACAAGCTGGCTGACGACGATACGCTCGGTGCCGTTGATGATGAACGTGCCTTTAGGCGTCATCATCGGGAAGTCACCCATGAACACCGTCTGGCTCTTGATCTCGCCAGTCGAGTTGTTGGTGAACTCCGCGGTCACGAAGAGCGGCGCGCAGTAAGTGAGATCCTTCTCCTTGCATTCCTCGATCGAGGCCTTGACCTCGTCGAAGCGCGGGTCGGAGAAGCTAAGGGACATAGTCCCGGAGAAGTCCTCAATTGGGCTGATCTCTTCGAGGATCTCGGCGAGGCCGGAGCGGGCGTGTGAAACACCCTCGTTCCGGTGCTGCCAAGACTCGTTGCCGACAAGCCAATCGAAGGACTCTGTCTGGATGGCGAGAAGATTGGGAACTTCGAGGTGTTCGGTAATCCGGCCGAATGAAATTCGGCGTGGTGCGAACGCGCTCGATGAGCGACTGGTCTTCGCAGGGCGGGAGGCTGCCAAGATACGTCCTTCCGAGGACCGGTGGTACAACGGCCGTTTCGCGAGCACTCCAGTCGACCCTTAACCAAGATCCAGTCACGGATACATGGGCAGGGTTAGACAGAAGGGCAGCGCAAACTAGCAGTGTAGCCGAAAGTCGGACCGCTATCAACTCGACACGGCATGCTTTCGCGAAGCTGCGAAAAACACCCGCGGAAGGACCGCAGTCACGCACCTACAAAGTTACTGAGAAAAGCGTGCCTGGTGAGGGCTGTTCAGTCAAGTCCTTCTAGGACAAAGAGCGGGCATCCGACTCGGATACCCGCTCTTTGCGCAGCCAAACCCAGGTAATCACTTGAGGGTGATGCCCTTAAGCGGCCCTGCGCGCCTTCGCGTGGCGAAGGCGCAAGGAACTACTTGAGGGTGACCTTGGCGCCTTCGCCTTCGAGCTTGGCCTTGGCCTTCTCGGCGGCTTCCTTGTTGGCCTTCTCCAGAACAGCCTTCGGAGCGGCCTCAACGAGGTCCTTGGCTTCCTTCAGGCCCAGGCCGGTCAGCTCACGCACGACCTTGATGACCTGGATCTTCTTGCCACCGTCACCCTCGAGGATGACGTCGAACTCGTCCTGCTCGACAACCTCGGCGGCAGCGGCACCAGCCGGGCCGGCGGCGGCAACGGCGACCGGAGCGGCAGCCTTAACGTCGAACGTGGTCTCGAACTCCTTCACGAACTCGGAGAGCTCGATCAGGGTCATCTCCTTGAAGGCGTCAAGGAGCTCAGTGGTGCTCAGCTTCGCCATATCAGGCGTCCTTTCTCAGTTACAAAAATTCTTAGGTGCGCCTGAATCAGGCAGATTCCTGTCCACGCTTGTCCTCCAGAGCGGCGACCGTGCGAACGGCCTGGGCCAGCGGCGCTTGGAACAGCGCAGCGGCCTTGCTCAGGTTGGCCTTCATGGCGCCGGCCAGCTTGGCCAGCAGCACCTCACGGGACTCAAGGTCGGCGAGCTTCGAAACCTCGGCCGCGGAAAGCGGCTTGCCCTCGAAGACACCACCCTTGATGACAAGCTGCGGGTTGGCCTTCGCGAAGTCGCGCAGACCCTTGGCAGCTTCCACAACGTCACCGGAGACGAAGGTGAGCGCGGTAGGACCGGTGAACAGATCGTCAAGACCAGCCAGGCCAGCGTTAGCCGCGGCACGCTTCGCGAGCGTGTTCTTGGCAACCGTGTAGCTCGCACCGCCCATCGAACGGCGCAGCTCGGTGAGCTGCTTCACGGTCAGCCCGCGGTACTCGGTGAGCACCGTCGCGCTCGAGTTCTGAAAGTTCTCGGTCAGCTCGGCGACCGCGTTGGCCTTGTCGGTACGGATCTTGTCCGCCATGTCCCCTCCTCTCTCATTGCTCCTTGCCGGTCGGGGTATCGAGGGCCCGGCAAAACAAAACGCCCCGGCGCAGGGCGCACGGGGCTTTACGCGGCGAGGAGCCGCTCAGCGATCCGTTCTTCCCTGCGCGGGCCGCCCGCTTTGCGGGGCCTTCGACTGTGTCAGACACAGTGACCAGCGGTCTTTGGGTGGAACTCGACAGACTGTACACGGCCCTCTTGTCAATCCCCAAATGGGGGCTGCTGCGACGCGGTAGCGCCGACCTGGATCGCCTACGGCGGCGGATTCTTCCTGTGGAGCAGCCGTGCTTGAGATCACGGTCGACCCGGGGTCGCATGTTCCGCCCTATGAGCAACTCCGCCAGCAGTTCGCAGACCTGATCGCCGGAGGCACGCTCGGCGCCGGTCAGCGGCTGCCCCCCCGATCCGGCAACTGGCCGGCGACCTCGGGCTCGCCCCGGGCACGGTCGCCCGCCCCTTATAAAGAACTTGAGACCGCCGGGCTCGTCCTAACGCGACGGGCCGCCGGCACTGTCGTGGCACCTGTGCGTCCACACACGACAGACGGTCGCGTTGAAACCGTTGTGCGGCAATACATTCAGGCCGTCAAGCGACTCGGGCTGAGCGCGACGCAAGCGGCCGAGGCGGTAAAACAGAACTGGGACGCGGCCTAAGTGGCTGCGTCCCAGTTTCTGTTTACGACCGTGATTACTCCGTGGCTTCGCCGCGGAAGTTCTTGATGATGTTCGGGTCGACCGGGATGCCCGGGCCCATCGTCGTGGTGACGAAGACCTTCTTCAGGTACTTGCCCTTGGCCGCTGCGGGCTTGGAGCGGAGCACCTCGTCGAGCACGGCCGCGTAGTTGTCGACCAGCTGGTCGGCGGTGAACGAGGCCTTGCCGATGATCAGGTGAAGGTTCGAGTGCTTGTCCACCCGGAAGGTGATCTTTCCACCCTTGATGTCGCCGACAGCCTTGGTGATGTCCTGCGTCACCGTGCCGGTCTTCGGGTTCGGCATCAGGCCGCGCGGGCCCAGGATCCGCGCGATCCGGCCGATCTTGGCCATCTGGTCCGGCGTGGCGATCGCCGCGTCGAACTCCAGCCAGCCGCCCTGAATCCGGGCGACGAGCTCGTCAGTGCCCACCGCGTCAGCGCCGGCGGCTTCCGCCTCGGCAGCCTTCTCACCCGCGGCGAAGACGATGACGCGGGCGGTCTTACCGGTGCCGTGAGGCAGGTTGACCGTGCCGCGGACCATCTGGTCAGCCTTACGCGGGTCGACACCGAGGCGCATAGCGACCTCAACCGTGGCGTCGAACTTCGTGGTGGTCGTTTCCTTGGCGAGCTTGATGGCTTCCACCGGGCCGTAAAGACTGTCCCGGTCAACCAGAGCGGCGCTCTTCTTGTAGTTCTTGCCGTGCTGCATGTTCTCAAAATCTCCTGTGGTTAAAGGCGGACCGCGTTGGGCCCTCCCACGTCGTTAATTAGTCGCGGACGGTGATGCCCATGGAGCGGGCGGTTCCAGCGATGATGCGCTCGGCCATGTCGAGGTCGTTGGCGTTGAGGTCAGACATCTTCGCCTTGGCGATCTCACGCACCTGCTCGCGGCTCACGGAGCCGACCTTCTCCTTGTGCGGGACGCCCGATCCCTTAGGCACACCGGCTGCCTTGATCAGGAGCCGCGCCGCCGGAGGCGTCTTCAGGATGAAGGTGAACGTCCGGTCTTCGTACACAGAGATCTGTGCCGGGACGATGTCACCACGCTGAGACTCGGTCTGGGCGTTGTAGGCCTTGCAGAATTCCATGATGTTCACGCCGTGCTGACCCAGCGCGGGACCAACCGGCGGAGCCGGGGTCGCCTGGCCAGCCTTCAACTGCAGCGTGAAGGTCTTGACGAGTTTCTTCTTTGGAGGCATGTCTACTTCCTGGGCTGGTGAATTACTTCCAAGAGCCGCCGATGGGCACGGTCAACCCACTGCGGACGTACAAGAGTAACGTATGCGAATTAGATCTTGGAAACCTGATTGAAGTTCAGCTCCACCGGGGTGTCCCGGCCGAAGATCGAGACCAGCACCTTCAGCTTCTGCTGATCGATGTTGATCTCACTGATCGTGGCGCGCAGGGACGCGAACGCACCGTCGGTGACGGTGACCGAGTCGCCGACCTCAAGGTCAACCACACGCACTTCAGGCTTGGCCTTCTTCGCACCGGCCGCTTGCTCAACGGACGGGAGCAGCCACTTGAGGACCTCGTCGAGGCTCAGCGGCGCCGGGCGGTCAGCACGGTCGGTCGAACCGACGAACCCGGTGACCCCCGGGGTGTTACGCACACAGGAATAGGACTCCGGCGTCAGGTCCATCCGCACCAGCAGGTAACCGGGGAAGACCTTGTTCTGCACCGTCGAGCGCTTGCCGTTCTTGACCTCGATCTCTTCCCGGGTCGGCACTTCGACCTGGAAGATGAACTCTTCCATGTCGAGGCTCGTGATACGGGTCTCGAGGTTGGCCTTGACCTTGTTCTCATAACCGGCGTATGAGTGCACGACATACCAGTCGCCAGGCGCGAAACGCAGCTTCTGGCGCAGTTCAGCCGCAGGGTCGAAATCCTCTTCCGCGTGCCCCTCGGCAACGACGACGGCTGATCCTCCCGCGTCGTCGATGTCCACGGTCTCAGACGTCTCGTCGTAGTCGGACACGCTCACTGTCTCACTTCCACATGATGCGGCTGCGACGAACCGCAGCCGCGGCTATCATTCCGCCGTCGTTTGGTTACCGAAGACGAAAAGGACACCTTTAGCGTAGAGGAAGTCCAGGGTGCCCACGATCGCCAGCATCACCACGACGAACACCACCACGACGGCGGTATAGGTCAGCAGCTCTTTGCGGGTCGGCCAGATGACCTTGCGCAGCTCGGAGATGATCTCGCGGATGAACCGGCCAAACTTGCCAAACGGGCCACCGCCTCCGGAACGCTCAGTCTTCTCCGACTTGCGTGACTTGACCGCCGTGCCGCCACCGCTCTTGCTGGACGACGTGTCGTCGTCGTCCTCAAGCTCGGCATCGTCGTCGATGGCGTCGTCGAACACGTCATCGAGACCGTGATCAGCGGCATCCTCATCGCCGCGCCGGTTCTTGTCGGCCACGTCGCCCTACTTCCATCTCGCGGGGTGGTATGGGGCCAATCCTGGCACAGAAGCCCGGAGATGGACACCCTTGGCTACATCCGGCAACGGATGATGAGCCACGTCATAAACGCAGCAGGGGCGACAGGACTCGAACCTGCAACCTGCGGTTTTGGAGACCGCTGCGCTGCCAATTGCGCCACACCCCTATGTGGGGTCCTTTGCAGGACCCCACGGCGAGCCAGTGTACGGGTTGACTCAGGGGCGGGCCAACCTGGTACCCACTAAATGTTTTTGATCTTGGCTTTGGCTTGGGCCAGAATCTTCTCGCCGTTGCAGGTCGCGGTGATGTCGACGGTGGCGAAGCCGTCCTCAGCTGACTTCACGAGCCCGGTGAAAACCAGCGAAGCGCCTTCGTCGTCATCGGGCACGAGCACCGGACGGGTGAACCGGACCCCGAAATCGAGCACCTTGTCGCCACCGCCAGCCCAAGCGGCGACGGCCTGGCCCGCGAGCGCCATCGTGAACATGCCGTGTGCGATGACTCCGGGCAGCCCTACGCTGAGCGCGAATCGCTCGTTCCAGTGAATCGGGTTGAAGTCGCCCGACGCCCCGGCATAGCGCACGAGGTCAGCACGTGTGATCCGGAAGACCTGCTCCGGAAGAACCTCGCCAACAGAAAGCGTCATTCGCCCCTCACCACCGTCTTGTGCCAAACCGTGACTACCGGCTCGCCGGCGCTTGTCTGGACTTCCTGCCGCGTTGTCAGGAAGTCGTGCCCACCGCGGCTCAGAATCTCCTCGATGGTCGCGATAATGACCAGCTCGTCCCCCGCCACAACCAGGCGCGTATAGGCGAACCGCTGATCGCCGTGGACCACGCGCCCGTAGTCGATGCCCAGCTCGGGGTCGCCCACGATCGGCTTGAGCGCCGGCAGCGTGATCGCGATCGGGAAGGTGACCGGCGCGACGAGATCGGGGTAACCCGCCGCTTTGGCAGCTTCGAGGTCGAAGTGCACCGGATCGGTGGCCCCGATCGCGAGAGCGAATTCCCTGACCTTTTCCCGCCCGACCTGATAGGGGGCGGTGGGCGGATATACCCGCCCGCGGAACGACTGATCCAACGGCATGACAAAGAACTTAAGCCAAGAAGGGGTACCCCATCAGAGGTACCCCTTCTTGAAAAAGTCTGACGACGCTTAGCGCGTCTCGCGGTGAGCCGTGTGTTTGCCGCACTTCGGGCAGAACTTCTTCAACTCAATGCGATCCGGGTCGTTACGCCGGTTCTTCTTGGTGATGTAGTTCCGCTCCTTGCAGTCCACACACGCCATGGTGATCTTTGGACGTACATCAGTCGCCTTGGCCACAGGACTGCCCTTCTATCCTTCGCGAAATAAACCCGGCGCACCAGGCTAGCCCAGTAACGCATGCGCGGCCACTCGCTGTGACCTACGTAGCGATGGCCGGACTTGAACCGGCGACACAACGATTATGAGTCGTTTGCTCTGCCAACTGAGCTACACCGCCGTTGGGTGGACTCGCGTCCACGAACCGAGCCCCCTTACGGAATCGAACCGTAGACCTTCTCCTTACCATGGAGACGCTCTGCCGACTGAGCTAAGGGGGCGATGTGCCTCGGTAAGAGTACACAACATCGCCACGGACCGGAAATCGGGTTACCCGTGTCTCAGCCGACGGCGCGCAGCTTGCGAACTTCGCCGCCGGGAGTGGGTTCGGCGTCAGTCTGCGCACCTAGCCAGGCTTCAAGTCGCTCGTAGGGAAGCGGCCGGCTGAACAGGAAGCCCTGCCCGATGTCGCAGCCGATCTCGTCGAGCAACTCAAGCGTGAGTTCGCTTTCCACACCCTCGGCGACGACGGCGAGTCCAAAGTGCCGCGAGATGTCCACCACAGCCCGCACGATCGCGAGATCGCCCGCGTCGGTGGCCATGCCCTGCACAAACGATCTGTCCACTTTGACCTCGTGGACAGGAAGCCTGCGCAGGTAAGAAAGACTGGAATAGCCCGTGCCGAAGTCGTCGACGGACAACCGGACGCCCAGGTCATAGAGGTGGCGCAGGGTCGGAAGATGCCGGTCGATCCCGTCGACCACGCCGTCTTCAGTGATCTCCAGCGTGAGCCGGTCAGGCGACACGCCGTGCTCCCGCAGGAGTTCGTCAACCAGACGCGGGAATTCAACGTCATGCAGCGTGCGGGGCGAGAGATTGACTGCCACCGATAGTGGTCGGCCAGCGTCAACCCACTGACGTGCCCGCTGAAGTCCTTCGCGCAGAACGGTTTCGGTCAACCGCCCTAGCTGGCCCGTGTGCTCGGCGACGGCGACGAAGTCCTCGGGGCTCACCGCGCCATGCGTCGGATGATCCCAGCGCGCCAGGCACTCCACGCCCACGAGACGCCTGTCCCGCAGGCTCACCTTGGGCTGGAAGTAGACCTCGAGATCACCGGTATCAAGCGCCCGGCGCAGGTCCCCAGCAAGGCCAAGACGCCGGACACTGCGAGATTCAAGAGCAGGATCAAATAGTTGTACTCCCGAAGCCGCCGACTTAGCCGCATGAGTGGCCACATCTGCCCGCTGGATCAACATCGCCGGATCCGACCCGTGATCGGGGTAGATCGCGATGCCGACCACCGCGTCGACGTCGAGCGTCAGCGTGCCGATCGTTAGCGGATCCTGAAGCTGCGTCCGAAGTTTCGTGGCGAGCTGCAACGCCGCCTCACCACTGCTGGCCCGGATCGTGACCACGAACTCGTCCCCGCTCACCCGGCCCACGAGTGCCGCGGCCGGGGCGGTCGCCCGCAGCCTGCTCGCCACCTCGGTGACGAGCTTGTCCCCCGCCGCGTGACCCAGTGAGTCATTGACGTCTCTGAGCCCGTCGATGTCGAACATGAGGATCGCCACGACTTCGCCATGCGTGCGCACACGGACCGCTTCTTCGAGCGCTTGGATCATCCGCCTGCGGTTCGGCAGCCCCGTGAGCTGATCGTGGTACGCGTCGAAGCGCAGCCTGTCCACAAGCCGGTTGTTTTCCACAGCCACCGCCGCGTGTGCCGCCACCGCTTCCAGGAGGCGCACGTCAGCTTCACCAAAGTTCGACAGGTCGCCCAGCTTGCCCGCGACCTCAAGCGTCCCGATCACGGCAGATCCCGCACGCAGCGGCACGACGATCGCGTCCTTGAGCCCCGAGTCCCGCAGCTCTCCCCGCAGAATCTCGTCGCCGAGCTGCGGACCGACAGCGACCGTATCGCCCGTGTCGAAGGCGCGTTTCCGAATCGATTCAGGCGCCGCCGACGTGTCGACCAGGCCTTTGTCATCGGTCCGGGCGCTGAGCATGACCTCGGAATGGCGTCCTTGGGCCGGTAGCCACAACGTGGCGTATTCGGCCTGCAGCAGCTGCCTCACCCGCCCAAGCAGCGTGTCCGGAAGCGTCCCGTCATGCGGCGTGTCGGAAATGGCCTTGGTAAGGCTGTAAATCTCGGCGATGGTCCGGTGCTGGCGCAGTGATTGCGCATAGTTGCGGTACGCCATGATCGAGAAGAAGAGGAGGGCAGCCAGAACCGTGACCGCCCAGAGGCTCGTTTGCAGAGCCAGCAGCACCGCGAGCGCCACCGAGGTGTTAACGGCCGCCATGAGGATGGTCGGGAATCCAATCGCGACCAGCTGAGCCTGCGGAATCTGGCCCTGCACCAGCGTGACCACGCCAATGACACCCGCGAGCGAAATCACCGTGGTGGTTAGCACCGCGGAGGCAAGCAACAGCCAGGTGCTCGGCTTCGAGATGTCTTGTGGGGTCAGCCCACCGGGCGGTCCAAAAACGACCATCACCAGACTTGCGGCAGCCGTGCTAAGCGCGACTAGGGCGAGGCTGAATGCGGTCTTTACCGGCTGCGATTTCCGTAGCACCAAACTGATAAGCAGAGCTAGCACGCGCGCGGTAATGAGACTTAGCGGCTCGAGATAAACCAGACCGAGTAAAAGCGGAATTTCCACGAGGTTCTGCGCGAATGTTTGGCGGCGAACCTCGAAGCTCAATGGCGTTACATCGGCCATCACGAATAACAGGAAGAAGAGTCCTGTGAGCGGCCAGCTGCTCCATGGATGGTCGCTTTGCAGACCGAGCATCGCGGCAACAGCAAGCGCGAGACAGGCAACTGGACCGGTAACGAGCCAGGCCAATTCGGGCGAGCGGGCGGATCTTTTGACCGCGGCCACTCAGCACCTACTTCCGCACGACAGTCATGTCAAACGGGCCTACTGCCAGATGATGTCGTGGTTCTCCAGGAGGTGGACCTCATCTGCCGGCGCAGTGCTCTCAGCGACAGCGGCTTCTGGCAGGTTCTGCCAGATCACGTCGCCGGCGTGCGCGGCTTCGGCACCAGCTAAGGAAGCCGTGGCAGCGGAGGCGATTAAGGCACCGCGAAGGAGCCAGCGGCGAAGGTTATTCGGTCGCATAGTTAACTCCCGCGGGAAAAGATCATGACATCGGATAAGCGTGCTTAGGAGATCGTGCCACAAGGGCCGGCGGATTCGGAAGTCCGAGCGGCGTGGCAAGCCAGCAACTTGCGGAAGTATAGCCGTTCGGTGGTGTTTTGTCGGCTCTAAGTCAGAACTTTGTACTAACCGAAACCACCCAAAACTCTAGCGTGGTTCACCCGCTATTCCTCATCGGCGGGCGACCAGCCATCTTGCCGCAGGCGTATGGCGCCACGGTCCGCCGGGGGCAGCGTTTAGGAACTGCTCCCGAACGACTCGCATAAACGCCTCGCCTCGGGCGTTGGCCAGCGCACGCAGCGGACCGCCATGCGCCATCGCATCCCAGAACTCAGCCGCGCTCTCGTGCTCCATCGGAAAGGCCACTCGCTCGTCTTTCTCGATCACGGCACCCACCGCTGTGGCAAGCCGTTGTTCCCAGCTGATGTCGGCTGGTGGACGGCGATCCGCCAAAACGTTGTACAGCAACGCGAACGGACCCTCCACTTCGGACTGTCCGGGCCAGAAGACCACCGAGAGCAGGCCGCCTTTGCGCACCGCGGCAGTCCAGCTCGCGATGGCCGCTTCAGGGTCGGGCAGCTGCTGCAGGCCAAAAACACAGACAACGGCGGCACACGACTCGGGAGCCAACGTCGTAGCGTCGCCTTCTATGACGCTTACGCGCCCCATTCCGGCGGCGCGCTGACGGGCGAGGGCGACCATGCCCGCTGACAGATCTATGCCGACTATTTCGCGCTGGGGATCGATCTTCCGCAACTCCGTCAGCTCCGGAAACGTTCCGCAACAAGGCACCACGATCGGACCGTCCGGCAGCGGCTGGGAGATTAACGCTGACGCGGCCGCCTTGACCCACGGCGCGAACCGCGGCACGAAGTAGCTTTCGTAACCGTCAGCGGCTTCATCCCATGCCTGTGCCAGCGGAGACCCGTTCATCGCTGCTGATCGTAAAACTTCCCGTGTTTGCCGGAGCGCCCCACGGGTACGCCAGCCCGGTGAAGTCTGTATCGAATAAGAAGCAGTGGTGGCCCCTCAACCGCGAGCCGAGCGAAGCTGACACCAGCCCGTCGCTTGCCGACAGGTACGCCGCCACGGGACTGCCCAGACATTTACTCAACCGGCTGCAACAGCAGATCAACCACATCGGAACAAGAAGCAGCCCCCAGCCGCATTAGCGGAACTGAGGGCTATTTCTGCACGTGGTGGCGGCTAGTGGGTTCGAACCACTGTAGCTTTCGCGACGGTTTTACAGACCGTTCCCATTGACCGCTCGGGCAAGCCGCCTTGTTTGGTGCCCCGCAAGAATAGCGGTATCCCTCCCGGTTCGTGCAACCGGGTTGGACCATGGTCACAGGGAGTCTGCTAAAACGGTACGCATGGCTGCTAACCCGTCCTTCGATATCGTCAGCAAAGTAGACCGGCAGGAGGCGGACAACGCACTGCGCCAGGCTCAAAAGGAGCTGGAGACCAGGTTCGACTTCCGGGGCACCGGGGCAGAGATCGACTGGGCAGGTGAATCCGCCGTCACGATTCAGGCCAGCACCGAGGACCGTGCCAAGGCTGCCCTAGAGGTATTCAAGGAGAAGTTGATCAGGCGGGACATCTCGCTGAAGTCGCTTGATGCCGGGGAGCCGAAGGCGTCCGGCAAGATCTACAAGATCGACTGCAGCATCGTGCAGGGCATCGATCAGGAGAAAGCCAAGGCGATCTCCAAGAAGATCCGTGATGAAGGCCCCAAGGGCGTGCAAGCCCAGATTCAGGGTGACCAGCTGCGGGTGACCGGCAAGAAGAAAGATGATCTGCAGGCCGTCATCGCGCTACTCAAGGGCGCCGACTTGGGCGTCGCCTTGCAGTTCACCAACTACCGCTAGCTGTACGAAGGGCGCCGCAGCATCTGGTCGGCGTCCTGGACCGGAACACCGGTCGCGATGAGCAGGTCGAGCACAGCCGCGTCGGCGCTGGCGGCCACGGTGGCCGCTGAGATCGACAAGGGCTGGGCGCGCATGACGTCGACCCAGCGGCCGGCGGCGATGAGGAGTGGGCGGGCTTCGTGGGGCTGTCCGTCTTTGCGGATTTCATCACGCAGGACGGCCAGTCCGTCGGCGAGCGCTTCAAGCATTTGCGGGAGCGCGGGAGGGACGGGCTCGCCGGTCCGCAGCACTCCCCACCAGGCGTGTCTGGCTAGCGTGCGGATGTTGCGGACGGCGAAGCCGAGTTCGCGTGCGCTGACGATGTATTCGCTGAGGTCGCGGCCACTTAGCCGGGTCAGCAGCGATGAGCGGCGGACTTGCAGCAGCACTTCCTGCAAACGCGCGAGCTCGGGCTCGACATCGTTGAGCGAGAACACGGCCGCGCCAGCGGCCGGGGTATCGCCTCCCCGTAAAGCGGCGGCGACCGCGCGGGTGTTGTTGGCCAGGCGGGTCAGCACGGGTTCCATGGCCGCGTTGATGAGGCGGACGGGGTTGCGTGGCGTCGTGGCGATGGCGACAGCCACTGCGACGATCGCGCCGACCAGGGCGTTCATAAACGCGTGGCGGGTGGAAAAACCCGGGATGAACATCGTGCACACGAGCGCACCGTTCACCTCGCCGAAGAGAAATAGCCACAGCCCGCGGCGGTGCGGCGCGCAAAGCACCTGAATCAAGGTCACCGCGGTCAGCGGGGCGAAAAGCGGAAACCGCTGCCCAGCGAGCAGTCCGATCGCGGTCGCGAGCACCGCGGCGACGCTGATTTGCACAGCGGTCAGCTTCAGTTCGCGTGGGGAAAGCATGCGGACCGCCATGCTCTGATTCTGAGGAAATATCAGATTAAGTCAAGGCAAAAGGGACAATCGATGAGGCTCAGGTTTCTCACAGCGTGCCGCAGGAACGTTGTGGGTACGAGGTGGCGTTGTATGTGGTACCCAAAAAGGAGTCAAAGTGCATAGTCACAACGGCCTGAAGACAGCGGCCCTCCTCGGGCTGCTGTCAGCGATGATCCTGGCGGTTGGTTACTGGATCGGTGGAACCAGTGGCCTCGTGATCGCCGTGATCGTCTCCCTGATCATGAATGGCGTCAGCTACTTCTTCTCCGACAAGCTGGCCCTTCGCTCCATGCGTGCCCGGCCGGTGACCGAGGCGGAGTTCCCGCAGCTCTACCAGATGGTCCGCGAGCTCGCGACGCAAGCCAACCAGCCCATGCCCCGGCTCTACATCAGCCCCACGGCGCAACCCAACGCCTTCGCGACCGGGCGCAACCCGAAGAACGCGGCCGTGTGCGTCACCGAAGGCATCACCCAAATCCTTGACTACAAAGAGCTGCGTGGCGTGATCGGGCACGAACTGTCCCACGTCTACAACCGCGACATCCTGATCTCCAGCGTGGCGGCCGGCCTGGCCACCATCATCACGATGCTCGCGAACTTGGCGATCTTCCTGCCGCTCGGCGGCGACGATGACGACGTCAACCCCGGCGCGTTGCTCCTGATGATCATCCTGGGCCCGCTGGCCGCGTCGATCATCCAGCTCGCGATCAGCCGCAGCCGCGAATACCAGGCCGATGCCTCGGGTGCCCAGCTCACCAACGATCCGCTCGCGCTAGCCAGTGCCCTCAAAAAGATTCATATGGGTACGCAGATGAGGCCGCTCGCGCCCGAACCGGGCTTGACCAGCTCGGCTCACTTGATGATCGACAACCCGCTCAAGGGCGGTGGACTGGCCAAACTGTTCTCGACCCACCCGCCGATGGAGGAGCGCGTGCGGCGGCTTGAGGCGATGGCCTCCCCGATGCAGCGACGTTAGTGAAAAGCATGGCGGGCAGGCGTTAAGCTGCCCGCCATGCCCCCTCGCATACCCCTGTCGGTCGGTGCCCCGACCGGAATGAAGGTAATTTTCTCGATCGTCGGCCTGTTCCTCGTCCTTGGCGGTGCGGGTTTTAGCCTCCTCGGCTACGGCCTCGCCTTTGGCGAACAGCAAGTGGTCAACACGTCCGGAGTGGACGGCGAGTTCCACATCGACGAGAACGGCAAGCTCGTGCCGGGGCCGGGTGAGACGCAAGGGTTCGCCGGTGGCGTCGAGGGCGTCTTAGGGCTCAGCTTTATGTTCTGCAGCTTGCTTTTCGTGGCGCTCGCGATCTTCCTGATTCTGCGTGTCGTGCGCAGTGCGGCTTGGCTTGAGGGCAGCCGGCTGTTCGTGCGCGGGGCTGTGCTCACCAAGTCGGCGGATCTCGCGACCTCCACCCTTTCCGCTGGATCGACAACCCAGGCGACAGGCGCGGGCGACGGGCAAGTGACCGTTAGCGTGCAGTCGTTGTCAGCCACGGATCCTGAGACGAACAAACGCGTGTCGATTCCCGTGAAGCGCAATGGTGCGACGATTCTGCCGTCGGACCAACTGTCCATGTTGGCCAATGCGATTACCAACGCCCGGACGAAGACCGACGATAAAGACCCAGCGTTTGTCATCGCGGGCCGCTTGCGCGACTTCGCGAACGACCCGTTTTCCTGAGTGGTGACTCAGCTCATATCGCTTTCCCTGCCCCAGTGTTAGGGTCGTAACCACAGTTGGCTCCTTACAGCGCTCGCGTCTTCGTGAGCGCTGTTTTGGGTGCCTCGGTTACGGAAGGGGGCTCAGGAATGAAGGCATTCAAGCAGTATGTGGCGGTGTGGCGAGTTCCTGGAGCGCCACTTCTGTTGGTCGTAGGCACTTTCGCACGCGTCGGCATCGGCATGATTTCGCTGTCGCTGCTGATGCTCGTGCATCACCTCACCGGCAGCTACGCGACGGCCGCTATCGCCAGCGCGTCCTACGCGGTGGCCGGCGCCGCGTTGGGCCCGGTCTGGGGACGGCTCGCCGACCGCTTCGGCCCGACCCGCATTTTGCTGGCATCCGGTATCGCGCATCCCATCGCACTCGGGGTTCTCCTTGCACTGCAAGGGCTGCCGGTTCACTTCCTGTTCATCGCCGCCGCGGTCGCTGGCGCGACCTACCCGCCGCTGACGGCCGCTATTCGTGGCGCGTGGACGGAGCTGACGCGTACCAGGACGAGGGTTCGTAATGCTGCCCTCGCCGCTGAGACATCCATGTTCGAACTCGTCTTCGTGGTTGGCCCGCTGCTCGTGGCGTTCTTCGTCGCGTTGGCGAGTCCTGCCGCCGCCCTGGCGTTTTCGGCGCTGGCAACACTCGTAGGCACGGTCTGGACCGCGCTTAGCCCGGCGATCCGGGCTCAGAAGCCACATCCAACGGCAGCACCAACCTCGGGGCTGGGGCCGCTGCGCGCGCCCGGCTTCGCCGCGCTGCTCGCCTGCTGTGCTGGCTTGGGTGCCGCCTTCGGCGCGTCGACCGTGGCGATTCCGGCTTACGCGACCGCCCTTGGCGGTGAGCAGCCGGAGACGCTCGCCGGTGTGCTCATCGCGGTGTGGAGCCTCGGCAGTGCCGCTGGCGGACTGTGGTTCGGCACGCGGGTCATCAAGCACGCGTTGAGCCGTCAGTTCGCTTGGCTGCTAAGCGCGGTGGCGGTCAGCTTGCTGATCCTGCCCGCGATGCCTGGCCCGATCGCGCTGGGCACCGCCTTGGTGCTCGGAGGCGCGACGATCGCCCCGGCGCTGACCATCGAGAACGCTCTCGTTGGCCGGCTTGCCCCGGGCAGGATGCTGAACGAGGCGTACACGTGGATCGTGACGGTTGGCGTTTCGGCTAGTGCGCTCGGCAGTTCGATGGCCGGGCTCATCGTGGACGGCCCCGGAGTGAAGGCGGCGTTCCTGTTCGCAGGGCTGTGCGCGGCTTTCGGCGCCGTGGTCGCTGCGCTCCCACAGGGCGCCATCGCTCGCGCGGACGCTGCCACGTCCACCGTCTAATCACGACAGTTGTGCCCCCGCAGTCATCGCGGGGGCACTTTTATGTCCACCCGTTTGCCGCCGGCCGCTGACTTCGGTTGAGCGTCAGCTCCAGCGGGCGAGATCCAGGGCGAGCTGCGGCAGGACGGTCAGGGCACCGGCGGCGGCCGTCGCGACTGCCAGCGGGAGGTAAATCGCCCAGGAACTGCGAGCTGGCCTGTCATCGGGTGCGGTCCGGTAGAGCTGTGCCAACGGGCGCCAGTAGACCGCGAGACCGACGACGGACACCAACGCGACCACTACCGCGAGCCAGAAGGTTCCCGCGTCGATGAGTGCCCGCAGGATCGTGATTTTGGCGAAAAGGCCGACGAGGGCGGGCGGCAGCCCGGCCAGGCCGATGAGCGCGAACGCCAGCGTCGCTCCCCGCCAAGGCGCGCTGCGGCCCAGGCCACGCAAATCCCCGATCACGCCGCCGCTGGCGGCCGCGGGCCGCAGGGACATGACACCACTGAACGCGCCTAGTTCGAGAACGATGAAGAACAGCGTGTAAGCCAGCGAGGCGGCGAAGAGCTCGGGCCGGACCGTCACGGCCAGGCCGGCGAGCGGAGCGAGGATGAAGCCCGCTTGCGCGACGGACGACCAGGCCAGCAGGCGGACCGTCCGGTCTTGGCGCAGGGCCACGAGCGTTCCGACGACCAGCGACGCGGTGGCTAGCACGGCCAGGGTGAGGCCAGCCGGGTATGCCAGGCCGCCTTTCACAGCCGCATCGGTCACGAGAAGGATCGCGATGACGCCGCCCAGTTTCGACGCGGTCGACAAGTACGCCGCTATCGGCACCGGAGCACCGTCGTAAGTGGACGGTGCCCAGGCGTGCAGCGGAACCGCCGCGACTTTGAACCCGAGCCCGGTCAGCATGAGCACAAGTCCCGTCAGAACCAACGGTTTTCCGACGGACGGGGCGAACGCCTCCGGAAGATGGAGTTGTCCACTAGCGAGGTTCACTAGTGCCGCGCCTAGAAGCGTCACAGCGGTGGCGACGATGCTCGTGGTGAAGAACGTGACCGCCCCGGAGGCTCCGCCGGGTGCCCGGCGCTTGTGCAGGGCGACAAGGGCGTAAAGCGGCAGTGTCAACGTTTCCAGCGCGATGATGATCGTCACCAGGTCACGGCTTCCGCCCAGCACGACACCACCGGTCATCGCACAGGCGAGCAGGAAGCACATCTCCCCCGCCGGAGAGTCGCCCTCACGCAGCGCAGGCACCAACAGCAGCAAAGCAAACGCGGTCAACAGTCCAAACAGGACGGACACCAGGGCGGCGGTGTGGTCGTACACGAAGGAGCACTGCCCCGAAGCGGCACACAGAACACGTGAAGTGCCCAGAGGTGCCCACGCGCTGACACCCGCGACGGCGAGTGAACCCGCCACCGCGACGGTCAGCGGCACATACCACCGCGGGAAGACGACGTCGAAAAGCAGGACGGCCACAGCGGTCCCCGCCGCGATGAGCAACGGCCAGATCACTTGCCCACCGCCTCGGAGATCAGGGCGGCTCCAGCCGCAGGATCGATGATGAGCACGGGCAGCAGCCCGAGTAAGACAGCCAGGATGATGAGCGGGACCCAGGCGACCACTTCGGGCCAGCGAGCGTCGTGCACACCTTCCAGCGAGGGCGCTAGTGGACCGTGGCTTACCTTGCGCAGCAAGCGAAGCAGGTAGGCCGCGGCAAGAGCGCCACCGATCGCGGCCACAATCGCCAGCGTTGTCCACAGCGGACCGCCACGTGACCAGGCCGCCACAATGGCGAAGGCCTCACCCCAGAACCCAGCCAGGCCGGGCAGGCCGAGGCTGCCAAGCGCGGCGAAGCCGATCATTCCGGCCAGCCAAGGAGCCTGTTCTCGAAGTCCGCCAAGCTCCGTGAGCTGACCGGTGTGCGAGCGGTCTTTGATCGCTCCGGCGAGGAAGAACAGGAGTCCGGTCAGGACACCGTGGGCGATGTTGCCGACCAGTGCGGCCTGCAGCCCGATCGTGCTGCCGGTCGCGATGCCGAGCAGGATGAAACCCATGTGCCCGACGGACGAATACGCGATAAGCCGCTTGAGTTCCGTTTGGGCCAGGCACACGAGCGATCCGACGATGATGGCGCAGACGGCTAGTACGCCCAAAACTGGCGCGGCCTGACGGAAGGCGTCGGGCGTAAGGCCCATGCCCACCCGGATCAGGCCGTAGGTGCCCATCTTCAGCAGGACACCGGCCAGGATGACACTGCCGACCGTGGGAGCCTCGGTATGCGCGTCGGGCAGCCAGGTGTGCAGTGGCCACAGCGGGCTCTTCACGGCGAACGCGAACGCGAAGACGCCGAATATCCACATCTGCGCGGTCGCGGACAACGCTGGCACCCGCGTCATGTCCCCGGATCCGGTTAGCGAAACCACCGCGATCACGCCAACCAGCAGGAGCACCGAGCCGGCCAAGGTATAGAGCGCGAATTTAAGAGCGGCCCGCCGTCTGGCCGGGCCGCCCCAAACAGCGATCACCGCGGCCATCGGCAACAGCACCACCTCGAAGGCGATGAAGAAGAGCACGAGGTCCTGGGCGAGGAAAGTCGCGAGGATGCCGGCCTCGATGAGCAGCAGCAGCGAGGACAACACGTTGCCACGGCCGGGTTCCGGCGTGTGCCAGAGGGTGTATCCACAGCACAGGACCGTCAACAGGGCGGTCAGCAGGACAAGCGGGTAGGAGATGCCGTCGACACCCAAATGCATTCGCAGCCCGAACGCGGGAACCCACGCCCAGTCCATCTCCAGCCACATCCCGGCTTTGCGCCACATGACTGGCAACGCGGCCAGGCCAAGCGTCAGCAAAGCCACGTAACACGCCAGTTTGCGGCCAGTGCGATCCGGGAGCACGGCGACGATCGCGGCTCCCGCCAGCGGCACCGCCAGCGTCCACAGCAGAAGGAGGTTCACCATACCCCCACAAGATTGAGCGTTATCCCTGCGGCCGCGAGCACCATAGCGCCAGCGAGCACCCCGGCTAGCGCGCGGGGCAGCACGGCGCGGTGCCAGGCCGCCAGGCCGGAGCCCGCGGCTCGCGTCGCCTGTCCCGTGCCGAGCACGACACCGTCCACCACCGACGTATCGATCGCCTTCGCGATTCTCGCCAGCGCCCGCACCGGCTCGACGACCAGCCAGCGCTGCACCGTGTCGAGGCCAAACCCACTCGCGATCCACGGTCCAGCGCGGCCAAGGCGGCGGATCGGATCGGAGCGGCGGCACATCAGCACACCGAGGGCGATGCCAAGGCCCGCAAGCGCGAGCGGGAGCACGAGTTCAGGTCCAAAGTGGACGAGGTCGTGACGCACCGCGTAGGCGCCCCAGCCCAGTCCAGCCGCCGGAATCGCCAGCAATACCAACGGAAACTTCATGTCGCCGGGCGGGTCGTGCGGGTGTACCCCCTTGGGCACCTGGCCAAAGAACGCGCGCAACCACAGGCGCGTGGAATACCAAGCGGTGATGGCGATTCCGGCCAGCGCCGCCGTGCCCAGCCAAGGCCGGTCGGCCAGTGCGGTGACGACCGACTCCTTGCTCCAAAAACCAGCAAGAGGGGGTACTCCGATGAGCGCTCCCAGCCCGATGGTCATCGTGACGAATGTCAGCGGCATGCCCTTGCGCATCCCACCCATCCGCGAGAGCAGGTTGCTCCCCACCACGTGGATGAGCGCGCCCGCTCCCAGGAACAGCAGGGCTTTGAAGGCCGCATGGGTGAAAAGGTGGAACATCGCGGCGTCCACGGCACCAACCGACAGCGCCGCCATCATGTAGCCGAGCTGCGAGACGGTGGACCAGGCTAGTACCCGCTTGATGTCATCGGCGGCAATGGCGGCCAGTGCTCCCAGCAGCAGCGTGATCCCAGCCATGACGCCTAGCACGGTCATGGCGGCCGGCGACGCGGCGAAGACGGGGAACAGCCGGGCCACCACGTAAACACCGGCGGCGACCATCGTGGCCGCGTGGATGAGGGCCGAGATCGGCGTCGGGCCGGCCATGGCGTCGGGCAACCAGGTGTGCAGCGGGAATTGGGCGCTCTTTCCGGCCACACCGGCGAGCAGGAGCAAGGCGGCGATGGTGACCGTGGTCTTGTCCAGGGATCCAACCCCGGCGAGCACATCGCTGATCTTGAAACTGCCTACCTTGGTGCCGAGCAAGACGATGCCGAGCAGGAAGCCCACATCACCAACACGCGTGACGAGGAAGGCTTTCACAGCGGCCCTCGGCGCGTCGGGAAGGCCGCGGTCATGGGCGATCAGCAGGTAGGAACAGGCGCCCATCAATTCCCAGCCGACCAGCAACAGGATGAGGTCACCTGAGAGCACGACGGTCAGCATGGCCGCGGTGAAGATGCTGATCTGGGCGGCATAGGGCCCGTAGCGTTCGTCGCCGCGCAAATACGAGATGGAGTAGACCTGCACGCACAGCGCGACGATCCCCACCGTGAGCGCCATCAGCACCGCGCGCGTATCGACAAACGTCGCCAGCGTCACCTGGAGGTCACCAAAGGCGACCCAGTCCAAGGTGGACTCACGCGGGCCCTCTCGCAGCGCCAGCATCACCGCGGCGATGGCGACAGCGATGGCCGCTCCGGCGATGCCTAAGGCGGCCGCGTCCGGGCGATTGCGCTGTGGCACGAGCAGGCCCACCAGCCCCAGCAACAACGGGACGCCGATGAGCCCGACACTGAGACCCGCGCTCACGCCATTGGCCGATCTCCGCACATGAACGACATCCTGCCGTGTCGCGCGCCCCGGCGCGAGTACCTAAGGTGTTCGTCTATGACGACCCCTGATGCAGAACCCGCCGTCAAGCAGTACCGCGCGCTCTTCGCGTGGGCGTTGCTGGCCTATGTGGCCATCTCGCTGTTCTTTTCCTTGCTGTCCTGGCTGGTGCCTTCAGATGGAAGCACCATCTTCGGCCGGTCGTGGTGGGCGACCAACGATGTGACCAGTCTGGAGACGATCGCGCTACCGCTGCTCGCGGTGCTGATCACTGGCGTGGTGCGGCCTGTCGTGTCGGCGGCGAAGCTCTTCGCCTTCATCGCGCTGGCCGAATACGCGTTCATCGTGCTGTTCGGGCTGCTGACGTTCCTGTTAGGAATGGTGGCGGCGTTTGATGGCATCCACGATGCCCGCAGCTCCTTCGGCGCGTTTTCCGGAGTTCTGCTAGCCCTCATCCGGCTCGTCCTTGCGGCGCTCGCCGCTTGGGTCACGTTCAACGCGTTCACTTCGCTGGGTGGCAAGCTCAGCATGCCGGCCACACCTCCGCCACCGCCGGTGGCCTAAGACTGCCTGTCCCCCAACGGGACTTCATCAACGTTGATGGAACCTCTGATCCGGAAGAGCCGCAGCACGAGGGCGAGGCCAATCCCGACCTCGGCTGCGGCTATCACGATGATGAACAGCACGAAGACCTGGCCGTTGACCTGCTGACGGATGCTGTCGCCGGTCACCAGGATGAGATTGACGGCGTTGAGCATCAGCTCCACCGACATCAGCACCAGGACGGCGTTGCGGCGGCGCAACACGCCGTAGACACCGATGCCGAACAGCAGCGCCGCCGTGATCAGGGGAATGACCGGCTTGATCATGACTTGGCGTCCTTTTTAGACAGCACGATGGCGCCCACGAGCGCGGCGAGCAGCAGTACCGACAGGACCTCGAAGGGCAGCACCCAGTCGCGGAAAATGTTCTGACCGAGCTTTTCCGCCGACCCGACCGGCGGCGCCGAGATGCCGTCACTGGCGTAGACCCAGGCGAACAGTGTCGCCAGGCCCAGCCCACTGCCAGCGCCCACGAGCAGAGCGGGCCAAATGGGGCGATCCAGGTCCGTACTTCGGCCAATCGGCGCTTTCGTCAGCATGACCGCGAACAAAAGCAGCACGACGATGGCGCCGACATAGATGAGGACTTGCACCCAGGCCACGAACTCAGCGCGCAGCAACAAGAATTCGACCGCGATGGCGCCCAGCGTGACGACGAGCCACAGGCCCGCCCGGACAAGATGAGACGTAGACACAACCGCCAGCGCGGCACCCACGGCTACCAGGCCGACCGCGCCGAACATGATGTCGGCCAGCGTGATCACCGTCATGCCGCTCCGGATTTCTTCGCTGCGTTAGCTTCCTCTTTGGACGGTTCGCCCCGGTGGTCGTGCGGTTGCGGGGGCGGAACGGTCTCCATCCACTCGCCGAGCCGGTCCTTGTTGTGCAGAAGGTTGCGGATGTCGTGCTCGGCGTATTCGAACTCGGGGCTCCAGAACAACGCGTCGAACGGGCAGACCTCGATGCAGATTCCGCAGTACATGCACAACGAGAAGTCAATGTCGAACTGGTCGAGCACGTTGCGCTGGCGAGGACGGGCCGCGCCGGGGACGACGACCTCTTCCTTGTGCGAATCAATGTAGATGCACCAATCGGGGCACTCCCGTGCGCACAGCATGCAGACCGTGCAGTTCTCCTCGCGAAGCGCGATAACCCCACGCGAGCGCGGCGGCAACTCCGGCTTCACATCCGGGTATTGCTGCGTGGTGGACCTGGTAACCAGCGTCTTAATCGTGACGGCCAGTCCCTTACCGAGCCCAGATCCCGGAACACTCACGCCGAACACCCCCTTCGGTCGCATTCGCCGCGAGGCGCTAGGCACCCTGCCATCCCGATTCGCTCGGGCGAGCCCTCGCTCATGACTGCACCATAGCCACGCGGACGGCTGCTGTCAGCACTAACTGCAGCAGCGAAACGGGCACGAGCACCAGCCAGCACAGCCGCTGGAGCTGATCCTCGCGCAGGCGCGGCCAGGCGACCCGCAGCCAGATCACGACGAACGCCACCGCGGCGGTTTTGAGGAGCATCCACAGCCAGCCCAGCGACTCGGCCATGGGGCCGTGCCAGCCACCGAGGAACAATGTTGCGGTGAGCGCCGAAATGACGACGATGCCGACGTATTCAGCCAGCAAGAAGAACGCGAAACGCATTCCTGTGTACTCAGTGAGGTAGCCAAAAACCAGCTCAGAGTCAGCGATCGGCATGTCAAACGGGGGCCGCCTGATCTCGGCGAGCCCGGAAATGAAGAAGACGATCGCGGCTGGCAGCTGCCAGATGAGCCACCACGGTTCCCACGCCTCGACGATGCCGGGCAAACTCAGCGTCCCGGCAGCCATCGCCACGCTGGCAGCCGCCAAAACGAAGGGGAGTTCATAGCCCATGAGCTGAGCGGCAGCCCGCAGCCCGCCGAGCAAGGAGTATTTGTTAGCCGACGACCAGGCCGCCATCAGCACCGCGACCACGCCGACGCCGACGATCGCCAGGACGAAGAACAGTCCAATGTCGAGCGGCTCACCAACCAGGTCACCGGGCCCGAGCGGGATGACGGCGAGCGCCAGCAGATAGGGAATGAGGGCGACGCCGGGAGCGAGCTTGAAGACAGGCGAGTCAGCGGCGCGGGGCGTGATGTCTTCCTTCTGAATGAACTTCACGCCATCGGCGACAAGCTGTGCCCAGCCGTGGAAACCACCGGCGTACATCGGCCCGAGCCGGGCCTGCATGTGTGCCATGACTTTGTGCTCGGTCTGCCCGACCAGCAGCGGAAGCACGAGGAACGCGACAGTTACCGCGCCGACCCGCAGGGCAAGCTCCAGCCATTGCATGCCCGGCAGCATACGTCGTTAGCGTCCTAGAAGTAATGGATCAGCCCATGGGTCGATGAACCACCGTCCATTGTGCTCGGCGATCGCCAGCCTGCCGCAAAGCGAACCGTCGGCACGGTAGACCGCGATGTGCCCATCGCTGGCGCGCATCCTGTCTCCGCAGCGGGCGTCGCTCACCAGCCGGTCCACACTCTGGGTCTCCATATCGGCCTCAAAGACGAGCCGTTTTATCTCCGCGTTGTCCCGCGCGCTGACCGCCTCTTCGAACCGCACGGCGAGCGCTCCCGGGTCGTCGGCTCCGCGCGGCGGCTGAGAGCTGATCAGCACGGTGAGATAGACGGTCCACATTAGAATCAGCGCGAACGACAGATAGGTCAGCCGCTGCGATCCCCAGCGATGCCTCACGACTCAGTGGGCCCCCACTCGCCGGGGGCGGGTACGCCCGGTGGGCGCATGGTGGCGCGCTTGGGCGCCTTCGGGTCGTGTGACTCCCCCGGCTCACGGGCACCAGGCCAGGCCTTGGCTACCCGGCTCGCCAGCACGAAACTCTTGCGCAGCGGATGCCCCTCGAACTCCGGCGGCAGCAGGAGCGGGGCCAGTGGGCCGGGGAAACCAATGCCGAACATCTCGGCCGTTTCCCGCTCGTGCCACGTCGCTCCGGGATAGACGCCCGTCAGCGAGGGCAGGGAGGCCGCTTCGGGGCTCAGCTTGGTACGCAGGAGCACTCCATGCTTTTGCGCCGTGGACCAAACGTGCACGACGACGTAGTAGCCGTCGAGTTCGTCCACTGCGGACAGCCAGTCGAAGAAGTCGCATCCCAGCTCATCACGCGCCTTGAACGCGGCATCGAGCCAAGCGCCCGGCGGAACATCGATCGTCACGCGCGCCCAGGCGCCCCCACCCGAGGTGCTCACCTCGGCACCCTCGATGAGATCCGCGAGTTCAGATGGCGTCATAGCGCCTGATCCTACGACGGATCACACACCGGGCAACTGTCCGTTGCGGAATAGGTCGACGAATAGCTGATGGTCTGTGCGCGCTTGAGCACCGTAGACATGGGCGAACTCGGCCAGGCAGGTCACGAAGCCGGCCTCATCACGCTCGATCTCGGCGACGATCGCCTCCTCGGTCGAGAAGTCCACCAGGTCATGACTGGACTCGTCGTCAGCGACCGAATGCATTCGGGCCACCGCCCGGCCCAGCTCGCGGACCACGGCGACCAATTCGTCGGGCTCGTTCACGTCAGCCCAGTCCAGATCGGCGGCGTAGGGCGAGACCTCGGCGACCACCTGACCGACGCCACCGAGCTCGGTATAGCCAAGCCACTGATCGGCCGCGGCCTGCAATGCCCGCTGCGACTCGGCGGTCCGGTGTCCCTGGTGCTGGAAGTAGCCCCGCACCTTGTCGTCGGTGATGTGCCGCGACACGGCCGGCACCTGCGCCTGCTTCATGTAAATGATGACGTCGTTTTCTAGCGCTTGCGTGTGGCCTTCAAGTAAGAGGTTGTACGAAGGGAGCCCGGCTGAGCCGATGCCAACGCCCTTGCGCAGCACGATGTCCTTGATCGTGTGCTCGACCTTGCGCGCGTGTGCGGGCAGCGTGGTCAGGTAGCCCAGGAAAGCCTCCTCAACCATGGCCCGGACCGGCGCGTCGATGATGAACACGCCATCGTTGTGCGCGAACCGCCGCTCATAGTTGTCGATCACTGTCTCCGCTTTGAGAAGATCAACGCGGGTGTTCAGCCGGGCTTGCTGCAGCACGCGATGCAGCGGTCCCGTGGTGGTCTGGATGGTCAGTGAGCCAATCGCGTCATCGCCACCGAGCGCGATCGCCCGCAGCTCGGCGAGGTAGGAATTCGCGAACCCGCTCACCAAGTAGCCGATCAGGTCGTCTGACAACGCCTTCGCGTATCCGATCAAGGCGATGCTCGCCGCGAACCGCTTGAGATCCCACATGAACGGCCCGACATAGGCCTCATCGAAGTCGTTCACGTTGAACACGAGAATGCCTTCGGCGTTCATGTAGGTGCCAAAGTTCTCCGCGTGCAGGTCGCCGTGGATCCAAACGCGGCTTGTCTTGTCGTTTAGGAACGAGCTATCGGCGTACCGGCTGGTCATGTCGGCATAAAACACACAAGCGCTTCCGCGATAGAACGCGAAAGCGCTTGAGGCCATCTTGCGGAATTTCCGCCGAAAAGCTAACGGCTCGGCCAGCATTAGTGACCCGAATTCGGTCACTAATACCTCTAAGAGCTGCTCTGACCTGCTCGGACCCATGCGGCGAGGTTAGCTCGCGGCCGCAACCCAGGCTATCGCCTGACGGCTTATTAGCTAGGGCGTGCGACTACCGGGGCAGTTAGTGCCGCTGGGTCCGGCCGCGAAACGCCGCCGAAGCCGGAACTCTCACCCGCGATTTTCTCTTGCAGACGCAGGATGCCGTGCAGCAAGGCCTCTGGCCGGGGCGGGCAGCCGGGCACATAGACATCGACCGGGATGATCTGATCAACGCCCTTGGTCACCGAGTAGGAGTCCCAGTAGGGGCCACCGCAGTTGGAGCACGCACCGAACGAGATGACATACTTAGGCTCGGGCATCTGGTCGTAGAGGCGCTTGACCGCCGGGGCCATCTTGTCGGTCACGGTGCCGGAAACGACCATGAGATCGGCCTGGCGCGGACCGTGCGCGAAGGGGATGACGCCCAGGCGCATGAAGTCGTGACGGCCCATGCTCGTCGCGATGAATTCGATCGCGCAGCAGGCCAGACCGAAGTTGAAGACCCACAGCGAGTAGCGACGTCCCCAGTTCAGCACGAACTTGATGGGGTCACCGAGCACCGACATGAGTCGGACACTACGCCATTTCGGCTTCCTCTTCGAGGTCATAGCCACGCAGCAGAATCAGAGCGATGCCAACGATGAATGCCGGCACGAGGGTGAAGCCCAGCAGCACGCCCGTCTCAGCCAGCCCCGACTGGGCCGGAAAGTCGCCGGTGATGGTGGGCACGTAGCCGAAGATGCCGAGCACGAAGCCGTAGATGCTGGGCCCGAGCGCGAGGCCGAGGGTCTCACCGGCTGTCCATACGCCGGTGAAGACGCCAGCCTGACGTTTGCCGGTGCGCTTGGTGTCGTAGGCGATGCAGTCCGGCAGCATCGACAGGCCGAACAGCTGCTGGCCGGCGTAGCCGAACCCAATGACGAAGATGATGACGTAAACCAGGAAGTGCGGCAGCAGTGGCGCGGCGGTCAGTGCGAAGGTCGCCGCGGTCAGCGTGATGGAGGCGAAGACGTAGCCGCGCAGTTTGCCGACCCGCTCCCCGAGCCGCCGCCAGATCGGTGTCGTGAACAAGGCGGGGGCGACGACGATGACGAACAGCAGCACGTTGGCGGCTGAAGAGTGCATGACGTAGGCCGCGAAGTACCTGACACCGGCGAGCATGCAGGCCACGCCGGTCGCCTGGGCCACGAAGCACGCGACGAGCAACCGGAACGGACGGTTTGACGCGGCGACCTTCAGTTGCGCTCGCAGGGACGGTTCGCTGGCCGAGATGACGCCGATGGGTGCTCTTGCCGTGCCGAAGAAGACCGCCAGGGTACCGGTAATCATGATGGCCCCGACGAAAAGTGCCATCCAGCGATGCCCCGAAATGCCACCTCCGGTAGCGTCCAAAATGTACGGTGCACCGGCGCCTGAGATGAGGATAGAAGTAGCCAAAAGGGCCACTCGCCACGTCATCATGCGGGTTCGTTCGAGGTAAGAATCCGTCATTTCGGCTGGCATCGCCACATACGGCACTTGGAAGAAGGCAAAGGCCGTTGCCGTCAAAAGGAACATCACGGCGACATAGATGTCGGCCGGGCCGCTCACCCCAAAGGGGGCGGCGAACATCCCGATAAATAGCAAAGTGACGGCTATCCCAGCAAAAATGAGATACGGCCGGCGTGCACCCCACCGGGTTTGCGTGCGGTCGGAAATCCTGCCAACGACGGGGTTGAGGATGACGTCCCAGACCTTGGGGACAAACACCAGGAGACCGGCAGCACCCGCGGCCACTCCCATGGTGTTAGTCAGGTAGGGCAGCAAAAGCAGCCCTGGCACGGTTCCGAACGAACCGGTGACCAGGGACCCCAGCGAGTATCCGACCCGCACACGGGTGGGAAGCAAAGTCACCGGAGCGGCGCTCGCTTCCACACTGGATGTCATGAGCGCGGATGTTACGGGAGGTTGGTAAATGGTGGTGCCACCCGGTGTAGCCGCGGGCCATCCGGCCACCGTCGAGGTAGGCATTCGGGTACTCCGCATGGGCGGATCGGCCGCCGATGCCGGAGTGGCCGCGGCCCTGGCGGCATGCGTCTGCGAGAGCATCCTGACCGGCCTTGGCGGCGGTGGCTTCGCGACCTATTTCGACGCTGCCACAAGGGAAGTGACCTGCCTGGACTTCTTCTGCGCGGCTCCCGGAACCGACGGCGACGTCAAGTCTGGGCCGATGAAACCGATCAACGTCCGGTTTGGAGAGGTCTACATTCCTTACGGCATCGGCGGTGCGAGTGTGGCGGTGCCGGGCGTCGCGGCGGGCTGTGGCGAAATTCACTCGCGCTGGGGACGGCTGCCGTGGGCTGACGTTCTTGAGCCGGTCATTGGCATGGCCAGTCATGGCGTGCCGATGACTGAAGCGCACGCGACGATTCTTCCCTGGCTGGCCGAAGCGATGCTGCCCGATCAGGGCATGGTCGCCTACTCCCCCGGCGGCAACCTCCTGAGCAAAGGGGACCGGCTTTTCCACCCGGGCCTGGCTGACGCGCTTAGCGCGCTGGCCGAGGAGGGTCCGCAAGTGATGTATACCGGCAAACTGGGCGAACTGCTGGTGGATCTCGTTCGCGGTGACGGCGGCGCGATCGGGCCGAAGGACCTCGCGAGCTACCGCGTGCTGCAGATTCCCGTGCACACGGCCCGGCTGGGTGGGTACACGATTTTCGGCCGCGAAGACCTCAACGAGGCCATCGCCACAATCGCCTCCCTGCCGCCGCATCTGTCCACGATGGACAGCGCCGAGGCCGCCGTCGCGCTGGCACGTGTGCTGGGCCCGAGTGCGCACGAGGGTTATGGCGACACCACCAACATCACGGTCGTCGACGGCGACGGAAACGCGTGCGTCATCACGACCACGCTCGGCATGGGTGCCGGGCTGTGGCTACCCGGCTATGGCATGCATCTGAACTCCATGCTCGGCGAGCTCGACCTGATCATCGGGGAGCTGGCTCCGGGCGACCGGATCGGCTCGATGATGTGCCCGATGGTGGCGCTTGATGGCGAGGGCAACTTGCGTCTTGCCGCCGGCTCGGCCGGGGCTGCGCGGATTCGGTCGGCTTTGATGAGTACCCTCCTCAGCTCTTTGATCAACGAGACGACCGTGAGTGAGGCGGTCAGAGCGCCCAGAATGCATGCCTCAGAAGGGTTTTTGCACTTGGAGCCGGGCTACCCGCCGGAGATCGCCGAGGCGTTGCGCACCGCGGGTTTCCGCGTGAATCAGTGGACGGAAAAGAGCCACTACTTCGGCGGCGTCTCCGCTATCGGCGTTTCGGGTGCCGCGGGCGATCCTCGCCGGGATGGTGCGGCGGCGTTACTAGTCTAGAGTTTGCGTGCATGGGCATCGATGCCGAGCTGGACGCCAAGGAGCAGCTCGTCCGTGCCTGGATGCTGCTCGCCGACGGCAAGAGTGCCGCGGCGGCCCGAATCTTCACCACGCTGCCCGACATGTTCTGGGCCCGCTTCGGATTGGCTGAGCTGCAAGAGCTGCCGGCCGAGGGCGCACGCGGGTTCGCCGAGGCCGAGCTGCTGCTCACCGACGAGCCCGTCACCAGCAGGGCGCCTGCGATCGCTCGCCGTGCCAGCTGCGTGGCGGCCTCAGGCGAGCCGGAGTATGGCGGCTACATGTGCGACGACGCGCTGTCTAAAGTGGACGATGAGATCGCGATCCTGTGGCTGACATGCGCTGGAGCCCAAGTCTGGCCGCGCCGACGTCGCGTTGCCGGAGCCCGGCAGGCGCTCAGCATCGCTGGGGCGCTTGACTTTCGCAAAGCCGCCGACACCTATCACCAGCTGGCGGCGACGTTACGCCGGTCCGGTCACCTGATCGAAGCAGGCGGGGCGCTCGATCGCGCGGTCGAGTTGCTCGCCCGCACCCGGCTGCACTCAGGTCTGGCGACCTGCCATCTCATTCGCGCCGAGGAGCTGGCCGGGCACGGCGCGATCGCCGAAGCCATCGACCACGCCCAGCGCGCCCGGGTGCTTTCCTCACACGACCAGCTCGCTGGGCTTTGCCTGCTGGCCGATTTGCACAGGCGGGTCAAGCGATTCGATGCCGCGAATCACTATGCGCAGCAAGCACTTGTGCTCGCTTTCACCCCGAGCCAGCTGGGACTGGTCCGCCGCGTCCTGGCACTGATCGCTGGCGATTCCGCACCGGAAACCGCGGAGCAGCTCTTCCGCGACAGCGCCGCGGCGTTCGCCCGGTCGAGTGACGCGCTGGAGATGGCGGAAACCCTTCGGCTGCTTGGCTTGCACCTGTCCGCTCAGGGGCGCCTGGCCGAAGCGGTGAGCTGCTTCGACCAGGCCTGCGCGACGGTGCTGGCACCGCGTCCGGTCACTGCCGGATAACCAGCACCGGGAGATTTCCCTTAGTGAAGGCGCCCGCGAGAGTGATCACTTCCGTGATCGTGCCGTCGAGCTTCATCACGAGCAGCTCGCGCCCGCGTTCCGGGGTCGACCGGATCACCAGGAGCGTCTCGTCGTTGGCGAACCACGCGCGCCCCGGCAGCTGTTGCGTCATCTGCCGCAGCTCGAGGTCGATGAGCTGCGACCCCCGTTCCGTTTCCGACAAGGCATAGCGGCCGTTGGGCGACCACGATCCTGGGCCACTAACGTTGACCTGCAAGGGCAAATTGCGGGTCGCCTTACCCGTCACCGCGTCGAATAGGAACGTGCTGCCCCGGCCGGTGAAATTGCCATCGGCATCCGTGAAGTCTTCGGCCTGACGGACAACAACTTCATTTCCCCGTGGGTACCAGGAAAAAGTGCACGGCCCGCAGAAAGACGCCGGAATGCTGACGGGCAAATGCGACTGCACCTGACCGGTTTCAGCGTCGATGGTCGCGAAGCCCTTCTGTCCCTCCACATTGGACAGTGTCGTGAGCACGATGTCGGACACCGGTGACCACTGGAAGGCTTCGGCGCCCGCAAGCGCGACGTTGTGCACTTCCTTGCCATCGCGCAGGATGCTCAGCCGGAAGCCGTCAGAGCCAGCCGTCGCCCGCATCACGAACCGTCCGGTGGGCGACACGCTGTCACCGCCGTCTGCTCTGAGCACCCGCAGATCCGGTTGCGGAAACTCCTGCACAGCCGGGCCGGGCACGAGTGCCCAGCCAGCCAGAATCCGCGCCCCCGGTTCACTGAGCGTCCTGACCGGACTCGGCACCCCGGCGGCGATGTTGGTCGGGGCGCTCGCCGGCCTTCCCTGATAAAGCACCGTCGCGCCAGCGGCGGCCAGTAAGACGACCGCCGCGGCGGCGATCAGCCGCTGGCGCCGGCGGATCCGCCTGCCCCGGGCGATCGCGGTGGCAGCTATCCCGTCCATACCCCGCACCCCGGTTGTCATCGCTTCTATGGCTTCACGCAGCAAAGCTTCCTGACTCATGTCGCCGACTCCCTTCGGTCGCCGGCGCCACGAGGCACTCGCCACCCTGTAATCCCGATTCGCTCGGGCAAGCCCTCGCTCATGCCTTTACCACCTCGCTCGGCTGGTCTTGCGCCGCGGCGAACTCGGGCACGAGTTCTCTGAGCCGGGCCAGTCCGCGAGAGGCGAGACTCGCGACCGTCCCTTTTGGAGAGCCGAGAATGGCGGCCGTTTCCTCTACCGACAGATCCTCGAAGTAACGCAAGACCAAAACGGCCCGCTGCCTGGCCGGCAAGGTGAGCAAAGCGTCCCGCAGCAACATCTGCACCGGCACGCGTTCGGCGCCCGCGTCGGGCGCGTGTTCCGGGAGCTCGGAGAAGCTCAGTTCCTTGAGCTTGCGCAACCGCCGCCAGCTGGAGACGAAGTCGTGGTACATGATGCGGCGGGCATAGCCTTCGGCGGAGCCGTCGATGCGCCGCCAGTTCAGGTAGGTCTTCGTCAAGGCGGTCTGCAGCAAATCCTCGGCCGCGTGCTGACTGCCCGTCAGGCTGTAGGCCGCTTTCATCAACGCGTGTGACCGCTCTTCCACAAACGCGGTGAATTCCGCGGCCACGGCTTTGTCACCCATGCTCACCTCCTCTAGCCGTAGAAGACGCAGATTGTCGCGCTTTGTTTGCGGCCAGGAGGTCACGATTAGGTCAGGATGAGGCCTCGGTTGTAAACCTCGCATGCTTCGGCCAGCCGTCCCTGCCGCACCAGCAGGCGCGCCCACTCACGACAGGTCTCGATGAGATCCGAACGGCCGCCTTGCGCTTCGAAGAGCGCGGCAGACCGGCCAAACCGCAGCTCGGCTTCGCCCGGGTCGCCGCACTCGGCAGCGGCCTGAGCCGCGATGCGGTTGAGGTAGGCCGTCGTCCACGGATCGATCTCGGCGATCGTGCGGGCAAGCTGCCGGGCCTGGGCAGCATTCCCTTGGCGCAGTTGAGCTTCGGCCAAACCCGCGACCGCGCGGGCGGCATAGCTCGGCGCGCCACAGCTCTCGAAGATCTTCACGGCTTCAGCGAATTCGTCGGCGGCCTCTGCCAGACGGTCCGCGTCCATCAGCGCCGCGCCGGAGGCGAGCCGGCACAACCCGACATCACCGGCCACGTTGAGCTGTTCACTCAGGCGCATCGCCTTGTCGGCATAGGACAGTGCCTCGGCGAACCGGTGCTGCTCGATGAACATGTGCGTCACGGCCCGGTAGAGATAAGCCAGCAGGGCGGGATCGTTTATCCGTGGTGCCAGCGACAACGCCTGTTTGCTGACGCGCGACACTCGCTCAAAGGCCCCGAGCTGGGCATAGGGCATGATCAACGCGGAGAGCAGCCGCGCGTGGATCCGGTCATCGCGGCCCGCTGAGCCGAGCGCCCCCTCCCCAGACTGACCGCCTGACCCGGCTCGCCCGACAACGCCAAACTGGTCACCCGGCGCGCCAGTGCTTCCGCCCGCGCCAAGTCATCCGACGCGACTGCCTCAGCGGCCTCGAAACTCTCGGCCGCGAACAGGTAGTGACCCTTTTGAATGGCCGCCTCACCTTGGCCGCAAAGCGCCGCGTAACGCAGCTCGGGAAGGGCGAACAGGGCCGCCTGCGAAGCGACCGTCGCATAATCGGCCAGCGCCCGTTCCACATCGGCGCTCGCCATCCGTTTGCGGGCCTGCAAGAGCAGAGTCGTCAGCCGCGCGGGCAAGCCCAGCCGCTGGGCGAAAACACGCAGCGCCTGCGGATCGGGCACGATGCGGCCCAGCTCGATCTGGGACAGGTAGGACCGCGGGTAGTCAGGCTCGGCCACCTGTTGCTGGCTCAGCCCAGCCTCGCGCCGCACCTGACGCAGCCGCTCCCCAATGTTCAAAGACGTGCTCATGTCAGCTTCCTTCGGTCGTCGCTGCCATGAGGCACGAGGCACCCTGCTATCCCGGTTCGCCCGGGAAAGCCTGAGACGCGCTTCGCGCCCAGGATCCGCCACCTCGGAGGTGATCCCGCACCGAAAGGCGCTCCCTCGCTCACAGCATCACCTCCGGTGGGACGCGTTCACCCCTGAAGGTCACTCCCTCGGCTTGCAGCCGTCTGCGCGCTTCGTTCTCGTGACCCTGGGGTAGCTTCCCGTTGGCGCCGCACACGCGATACCAAGGGACCGAACTGCCGTGCAGTGCCATGATCGTCCCGACACGCCGGGCGGAGTTGCGGCCCGACCGGTCAGCCAGGGCGTCGGCGATAGCACCATAGGTCATCGCCCGGCCGGGAGGGATTCGCTCCACGAGGTCCAAGACGGCCTCAATGTATTCGTCCGGGGTCATTTTCACGTGATCGGCTAGCAAGCCACGCCGACTACGTCGCATGCTGCGACACGATACTCTTCACCAATGCGTGTGCAAGTCACGGGCGCAAAACGCATCGTCGTGAAGGTGGGGTCGTCATCGTTGACGACAGCGGCCGGCGGGCTCGACCCGGCCCGGCTGGCAAATCTCGTCACGGCTCTCGCGGGTGACCCTAGGGAGATCGTTCTCGTCTCCAGTGGCGCGATCGCCGCTGGCCTTGCCCCGCTTGGACTTCGCAAACGACCGCAGGACCTGGCCACGCAGCAGGCGGCAGCCAGCGTCGGCCAGGGTCGTCTCATCCACGCCTACACCGAAGAGTTCAGCAAGCACGGCCGGGTCGTCGGGCAGGTGCTCCTGACCGTTGACGACGTCACGCGGCGGGCCCATTACCGCAACGCCTTCCGCACGCTGCGCAAGCTGCTCGACCTTCGGGCCGTGCCGGTGATCAACGAGAACGACACCGTCGCCACTGAAGAAATCCGCTTCGGTGACAACGACCGCCTGGCCGCTTTGGTGGCCGCGCTGGTCCAGGCTGACTTGCTGATCCTGCTGTCCGATGTGGACGCTCTCTATACCGGCGATCCTTCGCTGCCAGCGTCTTCACTCATCCCGGTGGTGGACAACTTCGCCGCGCTGTCCGAGATCGCCGTGGGTGGCACGGGCAAAGCAGGCGTCGGCACCGGTGGCATGGTGACCAAGGTGGAGGCGGCACGCATCGCGACCGGCGCCGGCATTCCGGTCGTCCTGACCTCCGCGCCACATGCGGCCGGGGCCCTGCGCGGCGAGTCCGTGGGCACTCTGTTCACAGCGGGGGTACGAGGTGCCGCTCGCCTGCACTGGCTGGCTTACGCGACGACCGCCCGGGGACGCCTGCACCTGGATCAAGGTGCGGTCAAAGCCGTGGTCGACCGTCGTGCTTCGCTCCTGCCCGCGGGGGTGACCGCCGTTGACGGTGCGTTCATCGCCGGCGATCCCGTTGACCTGCTTGACGATTCGGGCCGCACGGTCGCCCGTGGACTGTCCAATTACGACGCTCTGGAGCTGCCCGCGTTGCTGGGCAAGTCCGGTCACCCTGAAGTTATCCACCGCGACGACTTGGTGCTCCTATGAACATGTATGAACGCGCTCGCGCCGCCGCTATCGCCCTGGCCCCCTTGACCCGGTCGGTCAAGGACAAGGCTCTCCTGGCGATGGCGGCCGCGCTCGAGGAGAACACGCAAAAGATCATTGAGGCCAATGGCGTTGACGTGGTGGACGCCCGGCTCGCGGGCACGGCCGAGTCAACCGTCGACAGGCTGATCCTGACCGACGCCCGCATTCGCGGCATGGCAGACGGCCTGCGAGAGATCGCCGGGCTGCCCGATCCCGTGGGCGAAGTCGTGCGTGGCGGCACGCTGGCCAACGGCTTGCAAGTGCGCCAGATCCGGGTGCCTTTCGGTGTCGTGGGCATCATTTACGAGGCCCGTCCCAACGTCACCGCCGACGCCGCCGGGCTGACCGTCAAATCCGGCAACGCCGTGCTCCTGCGCGGATCTGGCTCGGCCGCCCGGTCCAATCTCGCGATCGTGGAAGTGCTGCGCGACGCTCTCGATTCGGCCGGCCTTCCTCGCGACGCGGTGCAGCTGGTCGATTCGTCCACTCGCGACACCGTCAAGGAACTCATGCGCGCTCGCGGTCTCGTCGATGTGCTGATCCCCCGCGGTGGCGCGTCGCTCATCAAGACCGTTGTCGAAGAGTCAAGCGTTCCCGTGATCGAGACAGGTGTCGGCAACTGCCACCTCTACGTCGACGAAAGCGCCGATCTCGATATGGCACTGGAGATTCTGGTCAACGGCAAGGTCCAGCGCCCGTCGGTTTGCAACGCCCTGGAGTCACTACTCGTGCACCAGTCCGTGGCCGATGCCTTCCTCCCCCGTGCCCTCGACGCGATGGCAGACGCTGGAGTGACCGTGCACGGTTCGCCGGCGGTCTGCGCCTATGACCCGGCCGTTGTCCTTGCCACGGAAGAGGATTGGGGCACCGAATACCTCTCGCTCGACCTGTCCGTCGCCGTCGCCCCGTCGCTGGAAGCCGCGATCGAGCACATTAGACGGTACGGCTCGGGTCACTCCGAAGCGATCATCACGACGTCGCTCGACGCGGCACAGAAGTTCACCGCCGGTGTCGATGCCGCGGCCGTTTTGGTCAACGCTTCCACGCGTTTCGTTGACGGTGGTGAGCTGGGCTTCGGCGCCGAGATCGGCATCTCCACGCAGAAGCTGCACGCCCGCGGGCCGATGGGACTACCGGAACTCACGAGCACCAAATACGTCATCACGGGCTCCGGCCAAACTCGCTCCTAATTACGGCCTTGGTGCCGGGGCTCTCAGAAGCGGCAGGCGCGGATGGCTTGCAACGTGACGTTGACGTCGAAGAGTTCGCCGTCGTCTGAGGGCCAGCCGCCGTCGGAGCGCTGCGTTTCGGCGAGGCGCTTGCGAGCGGCCGACAACGTCCAGTCGTCGTCGGCGTAACCGGCGCGGCGCATCGACGCGCCCAGCCATGCGGTGTCGTTGGCGGTCATTCCTGGTACGCGCTCGGTGAGCACCACCGTCATCCGGGCTGACTCGTAGAAGGCACCCATGCGGTGCAGCACCGAGGCGGCAAGCCAGCCCGTGACAAGGAACGAGGGCCATGTGCCGTCGGGGTTCAGGCTCGCCTTGAGCACGTCGGCAGCACGCTCGACGTGTTCGTCGTAACCCTCGCCGATCGACAGCCAGAACGCGGCGTAGGCGGTCAGGTACAGGGTCGCTTCGGGGTCACCCGGCTGCGCCCACGGCGGGGCGTCGTGGGCGAGCGACTCGTCTTCTTGCCACGTGCCATCGGTGCGCTGCCGTGAGGCGAGCCAGTGCAGTGCGCTGCGTGCCTTGTGCCGTTGCAGGGCACCAAGGTCATCGAGTTGTGCCAATCTGAAGCAGGTGGCGTCAATAGAGGGCACACGACCGCTGTAAAAGGCCGGCCAACCGCCAGCCAGGGTCTGCCCGATTTCCGCCGCGGCGAGCATGTCCTCACTCGGTAAGGCGCCCGTGCGCAGGTAGGAGAGCCTTGCGCGGTCTACCTGGTCCCCTTTTGCCACCACGAAACCGATTGCCGCGTCCAGATCTACCACAGCGGCAAAGCCTACCGGAGGCGCGTTACGCAAGGTCAACTCACCGTTCGGCTAGAGAAAGATGTGGCACGTCTGTGGTGAACGCCTCGCCCCCGGCGATATCGAGGCGTTCACCCAGCGACGTGGAAATGATCGACAGTATTAGTAAGTACGGCAACCTGTATTCACCTGGAGGAATAGTCACGCCGGGTGCTAAGGTCCTGGTTCGGTCACGAGCTGGGAGTGAGAGGATGCTGCGGATTCATTTCACCGCTAGCGATCTGGCTCGCACCCGCATCGTCACCCAGCCAGATCCGCTTTGGGAAACCGCGTTGAGCATGCACGTGCTCCGCTCACCCGCACCGGACGCGCTCCTCGAAGGCTGGCGACTGCGCAATTCCCAACTGCTGCAAGCGACCAGCGGCCTCAAGGAACAGCTCGCCCTGGCTTCCATACTCAACCCGCCGCTCGGCTACTTTCCTGACTTCCTCACCCCGGCCGGAGCCTCAGCCGGGATAGACGCCGGGCTGCAAGCCCTGCTCTCGACGCCAAAGAAGCAACTTAAGGCGGAGATTTCCCAAGTCTGCGAGGCGAACCCGGCGATCGGGTCCACAGTGGAGGACATCGGGTCGGGCCGTCCGTCGGCACTGCTGTCGCTCGCGGGTGCCCTGCGCAGGTACTACGACGTCATGCTTGCTCCATTGTGGACAAACATCAGTGCTGCCGTCGAGGCCGACCGCACCCTGCGCGGTCAGCAGTTAGCCGATGGCGGACCGGAAGCGATGCTCAGCGACTTGGCTCCGCTCGGCCGGTTTCGTGGTGAAGTGCTGGAGCTGCTGCACCACCGCCAGGACCGCGACGTTCATCTGGACGGCCGCGGACTGACGTTGATCCCGTCTTACTTCAAGGAATCGGCGACGCTCATGGTGCTGGCTGACCCGGAGCTAGCGCCCGTGATCGTCTACCCCGTCCATCGAGGGACCAGAGTCGCCATTGACGTTCAGCGCACGGCACTGAGCGCACTCATTGGCCGCAGCCGGGCAGCCGTGCTGGAACAGGCGGCCAGCGGAGCCACCGTGTCACAGATCGCCAAACAGCTCGACATCTCACAGCCAAACGCCACCAAGCATCTCGCCGTCCTGCGCGACGCGGGACTGCTCCAATCGGTGCGGATGCGCAACGCCACCCGGCACGCGATCACGCCGCTAGGTCAGGCGCTATTGAAGGGCCAATAGCCCGCCAAGTTGACATGCAGCCATTCGGCTGCCTATCTTGAAAAGGCAGCTAATTGGCTGCATGTCTGGAGGCAATCGCCGTGGATGAGATCTTCAAAGCGCTGGCTGACCCCAGTCGCCGCGAGCTGCTCGACCGGCTAAACGCACGCAATGGGCAGACCCTGCGGGAGCTTTGCGACGGGCTGGGCATGGCGAGACAGTCCGTGAGCAAGCACCTCGCCGTGCTTGAGGCAGCCGATCTCGTGACCACCGCTCGGCGCGGCAGGGAAAAGCTGCACTACCTCAACTCGGCGCCGGTCAACGCGATCGCCGACCGCTGGATCGGGCACTACGCGCGCGAACGGGTCCAGGCACTCGCCGATCTCAAGAAGGCATTGGAGTCCGAGATGAACGAGTTCGTTTACAAGACCTACATCAAGACCACACCGGAGAAGCTCTGGCAGGCCCTCACCGATCCCGCCTTCACCAGCCGCTATTGGGGAGTCACCTTCGACTCCGAGTGGACCAAAGGCAGTCACGTGACCTGGCATTTCCGCGGCGCGACGATGGACGGGCCCGAACAGGTCGTGCTCGACTCCGAGCCCTACCGCAAGCTTTCCTTTACGTGGCACGACTTTACGCCCGAGTTCGGCAAAGAGATCGGCGCGGACGAGCAGACACTGTCCACATTGGCCGCCGAAAGCCGCTCGAAAGTCACCTTCGAGATCGAGCCCGCCGGTCAGATGGTCAAGCTAACCGTGACACACGACGGATTCGACGACGACAGCCAAATCCTCAAGGACGTCAGCGAAGGCTGGCTGCCGTTGCTATCAAGCCTCAAGACCCTGCTCGAAACCGGCGAACCGCTACCCGAGCCGGCCTAGCCGCGCGCGAATCACGGCGATTGCCACGCGAAAGGAGCCCGGGACGCGCGGACCTTCGTTGCCGCGCGGGAGCTCGCGGCCTGGGCCACGGCGGGCCGGCGCATAAAATGCTCTTGAAAAGAATGCGCCCCAGCGGCCGAAACCGCTGGGGCGCAACAACTATTAGTAGACAGGCAACGAGGAGTCGACTGTCTTGATCCAGGCGAGCACGCCGCCCTGCACGTGAACGGCGTCCTTGAAGCCAGCTTGCTTAAGCGCGGCAAGGGCTTCGGCGCTGCGAATGCCGGACTTGCAGTGCAGCACGATCTGCTTGTCTTGCGGCAGACTGGCGAGCGCTTCACCCGAAAGGATGTCGCCCTTGGGAATCAGGACACTGCCCGGGATGCGGACGATCTCGTATTCGGCTGGTTCGCGGACGTCGACGAGGTAGATGTCCTTCTCCGCATCCTGCCAGTCCTTGAGCTCGCGGGCGGTGATGGTCGAGCCGATCGTCGCCTCGGCGGCCTCGTCGGAAACGGCTCCGCAGAAGTCCTCGTAGTCCTCAAGGAGATCGGTGACGGTGGGGTTGTCTCCACATAGGACACACGACGGGTCCTTGCGAACCCGGATCTTGCGGTAGCTCATTTCCAGGGCGTCGTAAACGATCAGCGAACCGACGAGCGGCTCACCGGTGCCGGTCAGCAGCTTGATGGCCTCGGTGACCTGAATCGAGCCGATGCTCGCGCAGAGCACACCAAGCACGCCACCCTCGGCGCAGCTCGGAACCATGCCGGGCGGCGGCGGCTCGGGGTAAAGGCAGCGGTAGCAAGGGCCGTGCTCGGACCAGAACACGCTGGCCTGGCCGTCGAAGCGGTAGATCGAGCCCCACACGTAGGGCTTGCCCAGCAACACCGCGGCGTCGTTGACCAGATAACGCGTGGCGAAGTTGTCCGTGCCGTCAACGATCAGGTCGTACTGCGAGAAGATCTCGCGCACGTTGTCGCGGTCGAGAGCCGTGTTGTGGATGACCACGTTCACGTAGGGGTTGATTTCGCGGATCGAGTTCGCGGCCGACTCCGCCTTGGAGCGGCCAATGTCGGACTGCCCGTGAATGATTTGGCGCTGGAGGTTCGACTCATCGACGGTGTCGAATTCGACGATGCCGAGCGTGCCTACACCCGCTGCTGCTAGATACATCAGCGCCGGCGACCCCAGACCGCCGGCGCCCACACAGAGCACCTTGGCGTTCTTGAGCCGTTTCTGCCCGGTGACTCCGACGTCAGGGATGATCAGATGGCGGCTGTAGCGGCGGACCTCGTCCACCGAGAGGGACTCGGCTGGCTCAACCAGCGGCGGCAACGACATGATTGCATTCTCCTCTTCCCGGGTCGGGAACGTTATGCGACGTCCGCCACTCCTGTGACGCGGCCGCCCACGTTACGCAACAGGCTCGCCCGCGTATCGCTTCCCATCGAGATATGGCCATGGGTTCGCGGTGCAGCCGTCGAGTCCCAGAGTTTGGCGGTACATCGTCGGGGCGGGCTTGCCCTCGCCCGGGCAACCCTCGTGACCACGGCCGAGTTCATGACCGACTTCGTGGTTGATGACGTATTGCCGGTAGGTCTCCAGCGGAACGCCACCATCCACGTAATCTGGAATCGACTTGTGCCATCGATCGAGATTAATGATGACTTTCTTCCACTGCTGACACGACGTGTAGGGGATGCCGTCTACCCGAATGTCGAGACCGCTTTGGCTGCACATCTTGTGCGCCGTGTCGCGGGTCGCCAAGTGAATCGTGAAGTCATAGGGCTCACCGTCAGCCACGCGCTGGAAGCGCACCTGCTTGCCAGCGATCCAGCTGCGCGGGTCGCCGAGGGTCGCATCGACCATCCGCGTGAATTCGGTCAGGTCGTCGGCGGCGACATTGGACTCGGCCGCGATGCGGAACCGCTTCAGGGTCCCTGCTGTGCCCAGGATTTGCCCGCGCGTCGTGCCGATGACGAACGTGCCCGGGCCCGAGGCGGGCGGTTCGGCCTCGGCGAGCAACACGGGCTCGGGTGGTGGCACGGAGACGGCTGCGGCATCCGGCGCACCGGCCAGAACCGGATTGAGCGTGCCTCTGGAAGCCCGGAAATCACGGAACATGCTCGCCGCCACCAGAATCGCGCCAAGCGCCACCACGGTCAGCGCCCAGCGAAGCCGGCGGCGCTGAGCCTCTTGCCGCTTTTTCCAAGCAGGCTTGCGACTCAAGGTATAAGAGCAGCTAGGCGGCGGTTCACAGCGCTAAGCGTAGCCCGGACCACGGCCCGTCGGGGATCCCCTGACACCAATGCGGAGCCGGCGAGCTGCTCGACCCAGCCACCGCACACGAGCAGGACGACGACCACGGCGACATCGCAACTGCCCATCGGCACGAGCGCCGCGTGCTCCACGAAGCACCGGCCCGGCTCACCGGTCGTGGTGCCTTCCTTGAGCAGATCGTCGACAGCCGCGGCGGTCGCGGCAGCGCACAGCCGCAATACGTATGCGTCGACCGCAGGACCGCTCGCGTTGCCTGACGCCGTCTTGCCAGCCGTCGTTAAGCGCACCTCGACGGTCGCGTCGAGGCCAAAGGTGGTGGTCTGAACGTGCTCGATGATCGGGCGTGGACCCTGGTCGCGATCGTTTGGCAGCGCGGGTGACTGTGCTCCCGAGGGCGGCTCACCCTCTGGATTAGCGGTCCGCCACGTGGCCGCCGCGCGCTCCGAGGGACGAAGCTCGCCAGGCTGCCGGCGCGGCACGCTGACGGGATGACGCCGCCGCGACTCACGCCGCTCCTGTGCCCACGGCTCGTGTGGCGCGGGGGTTTGCCATGGCTCGGGCGGAGCAGGCGGCACGGCACCCAGACCCGTTCGGGGACCGGGCACGACCGGCGGGTCGGCCGGAGGTGGCGCGGGCTCGCCCTGTCCCGGGATCTTCGGCACCTCACCGGTCAGCGCGGCGTCGAGACCCATTTGCTCCTGAAGCATGCGCGCGACCTTGCGGCTGATGACCGCTGGGTCGGCGCCCTCGGCCAGCTCCAGGCGCAGATGATGAGCCCCGGCTGTGGTCGTGCGCATCGTCGCTTCCCGGACCCCGCCCACCCCGCGGACCGCTTCGAGAATCGCTTCCACATCGAAGCCCTCGGGACGGTCGGTCGGTGGCACGTCGTCACGGCGCAGCACATCGCGAATCTTGCTCAGCTGAGCCTTGTCTTCAAGCGGCTGGACAGGCGGATCAGGCACGTCTTGCGGCACATCTGGCTCGGCCGGAATGCGTTGCGGCAGCTCGGCTTCGGCATCCTCAGGCTCCGCGTCCTCGATGGGCGGCAGGGCCGGGCTCTCAGCATCTGGAAACGCCATACCGAACCGCTGGCCTAGCGTCAGCGCGGCCAGCGGCGGATCTTCTTCTTCGGCCGGAGCGACCGGCGGTGTCATAGCGGGCGGCAAGGGTGGTGGCGACCAGGCAATGGGCGGGGGTGCCCCGATCTGCGGCAGTCCTTGCTGTGGGGTCGGCGCGTCGAAGTCGAAACTGCCGTTGTCGAACGATCCGTTGTCGTGAGCGGCGTGCCGGGCGAACTCGGCTGACCGTTGAGCCAGCTCATCGGCGTAGGGATCTTCGGAACTCTCGGCTGGAACATAGGGGCTAAAGCGCGGTTGGATCAGTGTCTGCGTTAATGGATCATCGTCGGGAGGGAACACAGGAGCGTTGCCGCCAGCGAGGGCTTCGATGCCACGGCGATCGGCACCCGCGCTGGACCAAACTTCTTTGGCCCAAGGTGCCATATGCCCATTGGCTGAACCCTCGTCGTTGCGGTCATTATCGGTTTGTCCTAGACCATCCACCGTGCGCTCCTCGGTCGCCCAATGCTGAGGCTACCGTGAACGGTGAATGACGATAAGTTGCAACGACGGGCCAGTTGACAAGATCCGTCGAACGTCCGTCTAACGGAGGAGATCTTCATGACCGCGGCATCGAGCGCTACGGGGCGCCCGACCAGGCTTCCCCGCTCCGCACGACGTAAGCAGCTGCTGGCTGCGGCCCAGGATGTCTTCGTTGCCCAGGGCTACCACGCTGCTGCCATGGACGACATCGCCGAGCGCGCGGGCGTTTCCAAGCCTGTCCTATATCAACACTTCCCGGGCAAGCTGGAGCTTTACCTCGCCCTTTTGGACACTCACTGCGACGCGTTCGCCGAGCGGATCAAGGACGCGATGACGGCGACGACCGATAACGCGCTTCGCGTTCGCGGCGCCATGCGAGCGTATTTCGACTTCGTGTCCCACGAGAGCGAAGCGTTCCGGCTCGTCTTTGAATCCGATCTACGCAATGAATCAGCCGTGCGGGCACGCGTCGACCGGATGGAGCGCCTCAGCGTTGACGCGATCACCGAGACCATCATGTCGGACACCGGCGTCAACCGCGCCCGCGCCGAGATGCTCGCCGCCGGTCTTTGCGGCGCGGCTCAGGTCGCCGCGCGATTCTGGCTCGAGGGTGGCCGCGAAGTGTCGCAAGAGGAGGCTGAACAGCTCATCACGACATTGGCTTGGCGAGGCATCGGCAGCTTCCCGTTGCATCACGAGCACTGAGCTAAAGTCGCTTGGGACGCAACGAAGGGGAAGCGCGTGGAGGTCAAAATCGGCGTGCAATACGCCGCCCGGGAGCTGATTATCGACAGCGCCCAGTCGCCTGCCGAGGTGGAGGCGCAGGTCACGGACGCGATCGAGTCCGGCAAGAACACAATTACGCTCGTCGATGAAAAGGGCAAGCGGGTGATCGTTCCGGTCGACAAGCTCGCCTATGTCGAAATAGCCGAGGCCACGAGCCGCCAGGTGGGCTTCACCGTCCGCTGAGCTCCTGGTAAACGCGCCTCAATTAATGGCGTGAATGAATTTCTCACCACGTTTTGGTGACCCGGCCCATGTCGAACCCGTAGGATAGCGGAGTTGACATGGGCCGTGCCCATGTCGCGTGCGTGTGGCCCGTGGCTCATTAGCTACGTGCGGCCCCGCACAAAACGACGGATAGCGCCCTTATGTGGAAAAAGGGGCGCACTTAACAAGGGCACCCCATAACCCCATGAACGAAACTCTAAAACCAACCTTCTCGGAATTAGGCGCTAGGCCAGAAACAGTGGCCGCGCTTTCCGCGATGGGAATTGACCGGGCATTCGCCATCCAGGAATACGCACTACCTATCGGCCTTCGGGGCGGCGACATGGTCGGCCAGGCCCCGACCGGCACCGGAAAGACACTCGGCTTCGGCGTCCCCATCATCGACCGCGTGCTATCGCGCGAAGAAGGCGGCGACGGTACGCCGCAGGCGCTCATCGTCGTTCCGACGCGCGAACTTGGCTTGCAGGTCGCCAAAGACCTACAGGGCGCCGGGGCCACCCGTGGCATCCGGGTGCTGCCGATCTACGGCGGCGTCGCCTACGAACCACAGGTTGACCAGCTCAAGAAGGGCGTCGAGATTCTCGTTGGCACGCCCGGGCGGCTGCTCGACCTCGCCAAGCAGAAGCACCTCAAGCTCGACCGCATTCGCGCGCTCGTGCTCGATGAGGCTGACCGCATGCTTGACCTGGGCTTCCTCGACGATGTCGAGAAGATCTTGACCTTGCTGCCGGAAGACCGGCAGACCATGCTCTTCTCGGCCACCATGCCGGACCCGATCGTGACGCTGTCGCGCCGGTTCCTGCGCAACCCGGTGACCGTGCACGCGGGTCATTCGGCCGAGCCGGGCGTTAGCCCGCAGACCAAGCAGGTCGCCTATCGCACGCACCAGCTGAACAAGCTGGAGCTGCTCGCGCGCATCCTGCAGGCCAACGGCCGCGGTCTGACCATGATCTTCACGCGTACCAAGCGCAACGCCGACCGCGTCAGCGAGGATCTCGACTTCCGTGGCTTCGCTTCGGCCGCCGTTCACGGCGACCTGGGCCAGGGCGCTCGCGAGCGGGCCCTGCGGGCGTTCCGCGCTGGCAAGGTCGATGTGCTCGTGGCGACCGATGTGGCAGCCCGTGGGCTTGACGTCTCCGGCGTGACGCACGTGATCAACTACGACTGCCCGGAAGACTCCGAGACCTACGTGCACCGCATTGGCCGTACGGGCCGTGCCGGGGCCACCGGTGTCGCGGTGACTTTCGTGGACTGGGAAGACATGCCACGGTGGCGCCTGGTCGACAAGACGCTCGGCCTCGACCTGTCTGACCCGCCGGAGACCTATCACACCTCGCCGTGGGTCTACTCCGACCTGGACATTCCAGCGGAGGTGACCTCGACCCTGCCGTCAGCTCAGCGTTCGCGTGCTGGGCTGGGCGCGGAGGTGGAAGAGGACCTCGGTGGTGGCCGCCGTCGCCCCAAGCGTGGCAGCAAGACCGCTCCCGCTGACGTTCCAGCCGAGGCACGCCAGCCCCGGCGCCGGCGTCGCCTCACGGAAGTCACGCCTGAGGCCGCCGAAACGGTCGTTGACGCGGAGTCCAAGCCACGGCGTCAGCGCCGCCGGGTTACGGCTGAGGTCACGACGGAAGTCGTTACCGAGGCCGCCGAGTCAAAGCCGCGCCGCCGCCGGAGGAGCCGCAAGAGCGCGAGCGGCGAGCAAGCCGAAGGTTAGGGTGACCTAACCTTCGTGCTGTACGCTCAGTCTTCATGACGACACCCTTCTCGGCCCGCCTGCGTGCTGCGACGTGGGATGACCACAGCTCAGCGGAGCAAAGCACGTTCCTGGCGGACCTGACGCAAGGGCGGCTGACGGTCGCCGCGCACACCGCGCTGACCGCTCAGCACTACCTGATTTATGAAGTGCTGGAAGAGGCTTCACGGGCGATGGCCACGGACAGCATCGCGGGTCAGTTCCATGACCCGGTGCTCGACCGGTTACCCGCGCTGGCCGCCGACCTTGAGTTCCTCGCCGGAACCCAGTGGCGCGACCTGCTGGTGCCCACGGAAAGCACGACGGAATACCTGGCCAGGCTGCGCGAGATCGCGTTCACCTGGCCGGGTGGGTTCGTCGCCCATCACTACAACCGTTACCTGGGCGACCTGTCCGGCGGTCAGTTCGTCGGCAGCGCCATCGCCAAGTCTTACGGGCTGTCTGGCGACGGCTTGCGGTTCTACGACTTCAGCGCTCTTGGCAGCCTGCCGTCCTATAAGGACCGCTACCGCTCGCTGCTTGACTCAAGCCCATGGGACGAGCTGGAGCGCGGCCGTGTCATCGACGAGGTGAAGCTGGCATACCGGCTGAATCTCGGGGTGCTCGACGACCTCGGCAAGGTGCACGTCAACCCGTTCACCGAAGACGTGGTCCGCCAGATCATGCGGCACATGAACGGCCACCACACCGAAGACTCCCTCATCATCTGCCGGGCCTACGGCGGGCAGCCGGAGGCGACCGCCGCGGTGATGTCGGGAATGGACGCTGACGGCATCGACTTTCGCGTGACGGTCAGCGGCGGCAACGTCGCCGCCCGCGTGCCGTGGTCGCAACGGCTGACCTCACGCGCGCAAGTACGCGAGGAAGTCACCCGGATGTACCACGACGCCCGCGCGGAACTCGGTCTTCCGCCTGCCGAGGCACATTAGGGTGCGAGACTGTCGTTCGTGGAAACCGCGTTCGACGCCTTGCTCGTGCTCACTCAGCGCTATGCGTTCACTGAAGTCGCGGCCCTTCTGAGCGGGGGCGCCGCGGGTGAGCGGCTGTCCACTCGCGACGTAGCGCAGCTGCAGCAGTTGTGTGCGCTGGGGCAACGGCTGCTCGACCTCGACGCGGAAGACTTCGGTGAGCTGGACGCGGCCGCTGACGCCAACGTGGAGCACGCCATCGCCACGGAGGTCCACGGCGACGCCGTGCCGGAGTACCTGCGTGAGCGGGCGCTGCTGTGCCGCGTACCGCAGTCGTCTCGCGAACGGGAGCGTGGCGCCCTGGGCAGCCTTCGGCCCGTGTACCGGCTGCTGCTCGAAGTGATCGACGCCCGGTTCCGCCGACGGGAAACCAACGCGGTCGTCTCGTCGATGCACATCGCCAGTGAATACGCGCCACTGCTGGTGTGGGAGCGGGTGCTGGGCCACGCCGCTGACCCGGCCCGGGTGGGCAGTGCGGTCGGCGGAGATGGCTCCGCGTGGGGCAACTTTGAGGACCGTGAGTGTCCGCACACGAAGACGGAAAAGTCTGCCGCTAAACGGATTCTGACCGTGTCGCAGGAAAACGACGCGGGCTGGCGCACCTACCTGGCCCGTCAGCATTCCAATGTCTCGCACGCGTTTGGCGTGTGCGCCTCGGCGTGCAAACGGCAATGCACTGTCTACACGCGACTCTCGCCAGCTGACGCTGAGATCGCGACACACGGGTGCCGGCTTGCCTTGACGCTCAACGATTCCGCCATCATGCGGCTGCGTCACAGCGCTCCAGTCGGGCATGGCTTCGGGGTGCCTTCCATCCCTCAGCTGCTCGAAACCTGGGATCGTACGAGGACGTCGCTCGGCCGCATCGAACCGTCCATTATGGACGATGACGGCTTCCCCTTGCCCGGTTTCGCCACGCTCGTGTCAGTGCTGGCTAGCGAGCCGCTCACTCAGGACACGCTGCTGGCCGACACCGCTGGCGAGATCACGACACTGCTGCAAGCTTATGGGAAAGTGCCGGAGTGACCTGCCACTGCTCCATGAGGGCTGCCAGCTCGGGATCACTTTCCGAAGAGCCCCGCAACACTGCCCGGATCAGGGCGTTGCGTGGGGTGTGCGCCGAGTCGATGAACTCCACGACTTCCACGTCATAGCCGTTTTCGCGCAGCAGTCCGGCACGCAGCGCGTCAGTGAGCACGTCGGCGAACCGCTCCCGCAAAATCCCGTGCGCTGTAAGCAATCCGGGCTTGTGCTGACGCAGCTGCCGCGAAATGTCCTTGTGACAGCAGGGCGCGGCGAGCACCCACTTCGACTGCCACCGCACGGCACGAGCCAGCGCGTCATCGGTGGCGGTGTCGCAGGCATGCAACGCGAGCACTATGTCGGGTGGTTCGATCTGCACGTCGGCGATCGTCCCGGCGACGAACCGCACCCGGTCGCCCCAGCCCAGCTTCTCGGCCAGGGCAGTGTTGCGCTCGCGCTGGTCCTCGCGGACGTCGACTCCGGTGAGACTGACGTCCAGACCGAGGCTCGACAAGTACGCATAGGCGGCGAAGGTCAGATAGGCGTTGCCGCAGCCGAGGTCGGCCACCTTGAGCGGCGCGGAAATGTCGGTGGGTAAATGCCTGAGGAAGGCGTCCACCTGGCGCCGTTTAGCGGCGTTGCCCCCGATGACGTCAAACAGCGGATCGCCCGGATCGAGCAGGTGACCTTTAACACGATCGTGTTCAAGTGATGGCCTAGCAGCAGGCGGGCCTGAGCGATGCACGATCGCGCCCTTCTTCGTCGCCTGCAGCCGGACCGTGCCATCGACCGTCTCCACGACCCAGCTGCCGAACGGCTCAGCGAGGAGTTTGCCCACGGTCGCCTCGTCACCCACGGGAACTAGCACGGTGGTGGGGCGCTGACCGTCCTCGGTGACGACCTGCCAGCGCTCGCCCGCCTTGACGGCGACGGGCCGCAGGGTCACCCGTTCGCACGACGGAGTCGCGCCCCGGCGCTGCCCGCTCCCTACCGCACGGATCAGTCCAGGGCGCAGCAGCGCCGCACGGATCTCGGTCAGTGCGTCTTCAAGGGAAGCCATCCCATAAGCATGCCTCGCAGGGCGTCATCCCAGTCGGAGCCCCCGGAGTTCTCCAGGTTTGTCACCCAAGTCTCGCCGTAAATCACGAACAAGATCATGAAGACTAAGAAAGCTATGCTGAGCGCCACACTGATCCAACCCAGGATGACGCCGGTCAATGCCATGCCGCCGCCCTGCTCATCACGTTGGCGGATCTTCCGGCGCGCCACGTGACCAAAGATCGCCCCCAGCGCGCCAAGCACGATCCCGCCCACCCCCCAGGTAAAACAGGCCGCTGGCAAGGCGATGATCGCGCAAACCATGCCCGCGATGGCGAGCCCGTTCGTGGGGCGAACCACCGGATAGCCGTAGCCATATTGCGGTGGTGGCGGGGTCCACTGCGAGGAGAACTGTTGGTTAGGGTCGGTCATGGCGCAAAGAGTAGGGCTTGCCGGCTACTGGCGTCAGCCCGGGCAAACCGGCAGGATCAACCCATGGCTGACATCTTCCGCCTAGACGGCAAGAAGGCTCTCGTGACCGGTGCGGGCAGCCCGCATGGCATCGGTTTCGCGACGGCAAAACATCTAGCCGCCCATGGCGCCAAAGTCGCGATCGTCTCCACCACTCGCCGCATCCACGAACGCGCTGGCGAACTCGGTGTTCTTGGCTTCGTGGCGGACTTGACGCTTGAGGCGGAGGTTGGCGCGCTCGCCGACGCGGTGACCGAACAGCTTGGTGAGATTGACATTCTTGTCAACAACGCCGGGCTGACCAGCCGGGCCAGCGTCGAGGTCATCCGGCCGGTCGCGCAGCTTTCCTTCGACGAATGGCGCGCCGAAATCGACCGTAATCTCAGCACGGCTTTCCTTTGCAGCAGAGCGTTTCTCAGCGGCATGGCCGAACGCGGCTGGGGCCGCATCGTCAACCTCGCCGCGACCGCGGGACCGGTCAACGCCTTGCCAGCCGAAGCCGGTTACGCCGCGGCGAAGGCCGGCGTGCTGGGTCTGACGCGTGCTTTGGCTATGGAACTCGTCGCCGATGGCGTCACGGTGAACGCTGTCGCGCCAGGGATCATCCACACATCCGCGTCCACGCTGATCGAGCTCAAGCAGGGTTACGACACCCCGATGGCCCGGCCCGGCACGCCTGACGAAGTCGCCGCGGCGATCACGTTCCTGTGCTCCCCCGGCGCTAGCTATGTCACAGGTCAGATGCTGGTTGTGGACGGGGGCCAAAGCGTACGCCAGGGTTGATCACGACTAACGCGACCCCGGCCAGCAGCAGCGCGATCCCGCCCAGCGTGATCGCGCTGACTTTTTGCCCCAGCCATAGGTAGCCCAGCAGAATCGCGCCCGGCACCTCCAGCAGCACGATCACATTGATGGTGACCGCCGGGACCTGCTTGACCGCGTAGTTGAGCATCGAATGCCCGAGCAGTTGCGGGCCAACGGTGAGCCCAATGATGGCCAGCCAAGCGCCTGCCGCGAAACCCGTTATGGGGGTACTAGATAGAGCGCACACAAGCCCCAAAGTGATGGCGCACACTCCATAGCAGACAGTCGTGTAGGTCGTCGTGCTCAGCTGAGCCCGGACCCGCTGCCCGAGCAGGGTGTAGAAAGCGCCCGCGATCGCTCCGCAGATCGCCAGCGCGTCGCCAAGAAGTGCGTTGCCGCCCGCTTGCAGATCGACTCCCGTGGCCAGCACCGCCCCGCCGACGGCCAGTCCCATCCCCGCCCACGTCCACCCACCGAGCCGGTTTCCGCGCAACGCCATCAGCAACCCGGCCCAAACCGGTTGCGTGCACACAAGTGCCGTCGCTGTCGCGATGCTCGTGAGCTTGACGCTCGGCACCCACGTGCCAAAGTGGACGGCCAGCGCGAGTCCCGCGAGCGCCGAGGAACCAAGGGCAGCACGATGGCTGAACTCCTTCTTGACCGCGGCGGCGGGCAGAAGAACCGCTGTGGCCAGGGCGTTGCGCCAAAAGGCGATCGCCAGCGCGGGCGCGGCGGCATAGGCGATCAACGCACCCGAGGACGACACCGCCACGATCCCGACCACTAGTGCCGCAATCGTTAGTGCGTCCCATCTGGCATACATGCGCAAGGAGCTTAGTATCTTCGGCATGAGCGAAGCTTGCGGAGCGAATCGGGATTGCAGGGTGCCTCGCGCCTCATGGCGAAACTCCGCGCTCTTTGGAGTTTCGCTATGACTGGGCCTCTGGTTGACGAGGCGGCGAAGAAGGCGGGAATCGCCTGGGTTTCCATAGACGGCGGCCCGGCTTTCGCGGTCTGGTGCCTGACGATCGATGGCGCGATATGCGTCGTGACCGGCCAGGGCGAGCAGGATCTGCCCGGGCTTGAGGTCGCCAGCACCGTTTTCGTGACCCTGCGCGGAGACCATGGCGGGGCGATCGTGAGCTACCCGGTCACCGTCGAGCGCATCAAGCCCGAAAGCGACCGGTGGGAAGTCATCGCGCCGCAGATGGCCTCCAAGCGGCTCAATGCCAGCGGGACAGCCGAGGACCTGATGGCCCGGTGGGCCAAGGAATGCGCTCTGTGGGCGATGTCAGCGGCCGGTGAGCCAGCAGGACTCGGTGCCGACGACCAGCGGGCAGAGCCGAGGCCATCAACGGCGGTCAACGCGACGCGAATGCCCTTCAAACTGCACAAGGTGCGCAAGCCCAAAAAATAACCGCGCTCTGCAAGGGGTTCTTCAGAGCGCGGTGCGTTCCCTCGATGGTGCCATGGCTCACGCCGGAGTGCGAGAGTTAATTCATGATCACCATTAGGGGTAGCATGGCGCTCATGTCCGAAGCGCTCCTTGCCGCCCTTGCCAAGGTCAATGACCCGGAAATCCGCCGGCCCATCACTGACCTCGGCATGGTTGAGTCCGCGATTGTCGATGGTTCGACCGCGCGCGTGCACATTCTGCTCACGGTGGCGGGTTGCCCGCTGCGCGACAAACTGCGTTCGGACATCACCGAAGCGGGGCTGACCGTCCCGGGCGTCTCCGTCGTGGAGATTGACTTTGGCGTGATGAGCCAAGACCAGCGGCAGGACTTGCAAAAGCGGCTGCGTGGTGGCAGCCAGGGCGGTGGTGCTGAGCCAGTCATTCCGTTCGCCCAGCCGGGTTCGCGCACGCGTGTCTACGCGATCGCCTCCGGAAAGGGTGGCGTCGGCAAGTCGAGCGTCACCGTCAACCTCGCCGCCGCACTCGCCGCCCGTGGCCTGTCCGTCGGGGTCGTCGACGCCGATATCTACGGCCACTCCGTGCCGCGCATGCTTGGCGTTAAGGGCCTCCCGACCCAGGTCGAAGACATGATCATGCCGCCGCAGTCGCACGGCGTGAAGGTCATCTCGATCGGGATGTTCACCAGTGGCAACGCCGCTGTCGTGTGGCGCGGGCCGATGCTTCACCGGGCACTGCAGCAGTTCCTCGCCGACGTTTACTGGGGCGACCTCGACGTGCTGCTCCTCGATCTTCCGCCGGGCACCGGCGACGTCGCGATCTCCCTAGCCCAGCTGCTGCCCAGCGCCGAAATCATCGTGGTGACCACGCCGCAGATGGCCGCCGCTGAGGTCGCCGAGCGCGCGGGAGCGATCTCGCTTCAGACCCATCAGCGCCTGGTTGGCGTGGTCGAGAACATGTCCTGGCTGCCGATGCCTGACGGTTCGCGGATGGAGCTGTTCGGTTCCGGCGGCGGACAGACGGTCGCGGATTCACTGACCAAGATCACTGGCGCCCGGGTGCCCCTGCTGGGACAGGTGCCCATCGACACGCTCGTGCGTGAAGGGGGCGACGATGGCACGCCTGTCGTGCTGTCGGACTGGGATTCGCCTGCGGCAAAAGCGCTAAACGCTATCGCCGACCAGTTGGCCGTGCGCCGGGAGTCACTGGCTGGCAAGCCGCTCGGGCTAGCGCCAGCCCGCCGCTAAGTCGCGTCGTCGTAGCTCGCCTTGACGGCGGGCTGCGCCGGACTCGATGCTCCGGCGAGCGGCGAATTGAGGTCGGCTGCGTCCTTAACGTGCGCCACGTCCTTTTTGACGTCGTCGTAAAGGTTCTGCAGCGGGCGCCGCAGCGCGGCCTCGTCTTCCTCGCTGAGGATGTGCTTGCGCACGAAGTTCTTCGGGTTGAGGTCTTCGAGCTTGATGTCGGTGCCGAGTTCCCGGCTGAGATCGCCGGTGGCGTTGTTAGCCATCGCGCGCAGGCTGCGCAGCATGCGCATGCCATCGCCAATCACCTTGGGGAGGCGCTCCCCAAAGATCAGCAGGGCGATCAGCAGGAGCCCTGCGAACTCCCAGGCGTTTAGGTTCTCGAACACGTCCCCAGATTAGGCCGCCGCCGCGGTCGTTACCAGCCCTCACTTGGCGTCGGCGGCGAGTGTCACGTCGACGTTATGGCTGCTAGGGCCGCGTTTGTAGGTCACCGAGACCACCTCACCTGGTGCAGTTTTCCGCACAAGTGCGATGAGATCAGCTGGCTCGGTCAGCGGTTTGCCATCGAAACTCGTGACCACGTCGCCGGCCTTCATGCCCGCCACGTCGGCCGGGCCGGAGGTGGCCACACCGCGCAACCGCACCCCGTTGACGGAATCTTCGAGTTCGGCGCCGATGACGGTCCGCCGCGCGCGGCCGTTCTGGATGATCTCGGACGCGACCCGTTCGGCGTGATTGATCGGGATCGCGAACGCCAAGCCGATGTTGCCCGCACTCGCCTCGTCGCCAGCCATCGACTTGATCACGGCGTTGATGCCGATCACCTGACCCGCCGCGTCGACCAGCGGGCCGCCCGAGTTGCCGTGGTTGACGGCGGCGTCGGTCTGAATCGCGGCGTAGTAGCGCATGTCCCCTTGACCCGAACCTGTCGCGATCGGACGGTCAACCGCGCTCACGATGCCTGCGGTTACGGTGCCACGTAAGGCGAGCGGCGATCCGATCGCCATCACGTGATCGCCCACGGCGACCAGATCCGAGTTGCCCAGTTTCGCCGCTACGAGCTGGCCCGGCTGCATGATCCGCAGCACGGCCACATCGCTTTCCGGGTCAGCACCAACGATTTCGGCCTGAGCAGTCGCTCCGTTGTCGAAGATGATGGTCGCCAGACCCGACCCGCCCGCGACGACGTGATCGTTGGTGATCACATGACCGTCTTCGGAAGCGACGAACCCTGATCCCAAAGCCGTTCCGCCATCGACAGACATGCGGATCGTAACGACACTCGGCAAGACCAAACTCGCAACAGCGGCGAGGCTGTCCGGCGCGGGAACAGGTGGTGGCCCGGCGATTTGCGCCCGCACACTCGTGCCGTCAGTGCCGGTAAACCGTACGCCGACGGCCGCCCCGAGAAGGCCGGCGACCAGGGCGGAAACAACACCGACGATTCCCGCGAGCCACCAGGCCCGGCTAGGTTTCGGTGGTTCGGGAGGCAATGCTGGTGGCGGGCCGGCCGGGGCCGGGCGCGTTAGGACGACCAGAGAATTCGGATCGCGCCACGGATCGTTAAGAGCATCGGACCACCAGTGGGATGGCGGCGGGGGCAACGGTGGTTCGCTGGGATCCTCTCCGCCGTCAGCCGGCCGTCGATAAGCCCAGCCGTCGGTCACGTGCCTGCCTCCGTCCACAGGTTCATATTCGCCATACTTGGATTTCAGAATGGCATGCAACTGGCGTGTTTTTCTCACATTAGAGAGGAAAGAGCGGTCAATTGGCTATTGACACTGATTTGACCGGATCCTTCCATCAGGAAGACTTGATCCTGCAAACCGCCCGGGGCCTGGCCGCCGAAGTTGGCCTCACCCCCGTCAGCGAGGCGACCGGAGCGCTCCTAGCTCTGCTCGCAGCCGCCAGCCCAGCCAAATCCGTGGTGGAAATCGGCACCGGCACCGGTGTCAGTGGCCTATGGCTCCTGCGCGGCATGCGAAGCGACGGCGTCCTCACCACGATTGATATCGAAGGCGAATACCAGCGGATGGCCAGGCGCCTATTCACCGAGGCAGGCTTTCCATCCGCACGCACGCGCATCATCACCGGCCGGGCACTGGAGGTGCTGCCCCGGCTATCCGACGGCATCTACGACCTGATCTTCATCGACGGCGACCGGGCCGAAGGAGAGTCCTACGTGGAGGCCGCCGGGCGGTTGCTGCGCAAAGGCGGTCTCGTCATCCTGCGCGGCACGCACGGCGCGACGTCCATTCGCGACAGTGGATTGTGGGCACCGGCCGTCATTCCGTCCGGGGATGGGCTAGTGGCGGCTATCCGGCTCTAGCCAGCAGCCAGCGCACCATGGTGCGCACGCCCCAGCCGGTGGCACCGCGAACCAGTTCGCCGTCATCGGTTTCCGACCACGCCGGCGCGGACAGATCGAAGTGAGCCCACTTGTCCCGCGCCGGCCCGACGAACTCGCGCAAGTAGAGCGCGGCTGTGATCGCGCCCGGGTTCCCGGCGGCGTTATTGAAGTCCCCGAGATCGGCGATGACGTCCTTGGCGTATTCGTCGGCCAATGGCATGCGCCAGACCGACTCCCCGGCTTCGCGTGCGGCGTCTGACAGCGTCGCGGCTAGCTCGTCGCTGGCGGTGAACATCGACGCGATCTTCGGGCCCAGCGACACTCGCCCGGCTCCGGTCAACGTCGAGATGTCGATCAGCACATCGGGCTCAAGGTTGGCGAACGCGTAGGCGAGCACGTCGGCCAGGACCACACGGCCCTCAGCGTCCGTGTTGTGGATCTCTGAGGTCAGGCCGCCGTAGTGGCGTACGACATCTCCAGAGCGCCAGGAACTGCCAGAAACCATGTTCTCCGCGAGCGGTGCCAAGGCGGTGACCCGGAACGGCAGATTGAGCTGTGCCGCGGCGAGCACGATCGCACACACGGCGGCCGCACCGCTCATATCCTTACGCATCAACAGCATGGCGTCTGGCGGCTTGATGTCGACGCCGCCGGTGTCATAGGTGATGCCCTTGCCCGCGAACACGATATGTTCCGTGGCGTTGGGCGGGTTCCAGCTCAGCTCAACAAGGCGCGGGCTGTGGGCCGATCCTCCGCCGACGGCGAGGATGCCGCCGAAGCCGTCGTCGGCGAGCTGCTTTGGATCGCGGACCGTGGCGCTCACGCCAGGCATCGCCTCGGCCCGGCTGACCACCTGCTCGGTGAACCACTCCGGTGTCTTGATGAGCGAAGGCGTATTGGTCAGGTCACGCGCGAAGTTCGTCAGGCTGGCGACCGCTGAGGCCGTCTTCAGCACGCTTTGACGCTCCGGGGTGTCCGCGCACAGCACTTCGGCTGAGGCGAGCAGACGCACCTCTTCGGGCTTGTTCTCACGCAGCCGGTATTTGTACTCGGCGAGCCACAGCCCTTCGGCCAGGCCGCGAAGTGCCTCGGGTGCCAAGTCTTCGGGCACGACAATGGCGATTGTGGCGTCCTTGGCGGCCTGCCGTGAGATGGCCGCGCCCGCCAGCCGCCATCCGGTTTCGTCGCCTGATCCCACGCCCGCAAAAACAATCTTGGTGGGGGTACGCAGCGGGCGCTTCCAGCTCTCGGCCTGGCCTGGCTTGGCCAATTGCCCGGACTCGGACAGAAACGAGGCCACCTCGGCCCCGATCTCTGCCGGGACCGCGGCGACGGGAACCGCCGCGGAACTGTCCGCCTTGCGGACTGGGACCACTAGCACCTGCGATTGCTTGCTCGTGGTTGAGCCCAGCCTTATCGAGATCATCTAACCGCCCTGTCAGGAGTACCTGAGCTGACCTTACTTTGCCCGGGAGTGCGCGAAGCAACCCGGGCAAAGGACAGGTCTAGCTCAGCTGACCGCGGTCTTCAGCGCCTCTCCGAGCGCGGTCGCCTCGTCCGGAGTCATCTCCACGACGAGCCGTCCACCGCCCTCGAGCGGGACCCGCATAACAATGCCCCGACCCTCTTTGGTGACCTCCAGCGGACCGTCGCCCGTCCGCGGCTTCATCGCCGCCATGTATGTCTCCCCTCGACGCTCGCACCCAAGCTTTTGCTTATTTGGCCTCCGACACCGCCAACCTCCGTGCGGTTGGGTAGGCCGCAACTAGGGGTGCCAACCAATGATTTTCCCTGATGGAGTCCCAGCCGGCCAAACCGGGCTGGTCACGTTGTGACATCTTCTCGCCAGCGGGGTTAACTTCTGTCACAATCTCCCCTCATGCAGGCCCGTTCGGCCCTCTTTGACCTCTATGGCGATCATCTGCGGAAGCGAGGCGGGATAGCACCGGTTTCGGCGCTCATCCGGATGCTGGCTCCGCTCGGCATCGCCGCACCCGCCGTGCGCACGGCTGTCTCGCGCATGGTGCGCCAGGGCTGGCTTGCGCCTGCTCGCACGACGGGCGGCCCGGGCTACCGCCTGACGGCCCGCGCGGTGCTGCGGCTGGAGGACGCGGCGGCCCGCATTTACCGCACCGGCAACCTCTCGTGGGATGGCCACTTCGATCTGCTGGTAGTGACGAATCCCACGGGACGCGCCGAGCGCGATCGGCTCGCGGCCAACCTGACCTTCCTCGGCTACGGGCGGTTGGACGGCTCGGCCTGGGTCGCGGCGCGCCCGGCTGGTGAGGCGGACGAGATGCTCAACGAGGCCGGGGTGCGTTTTGAGCGCTTCTCCGCCGCACACACCGGTGGCGCGGCGGGTGCCCGGGTGATGGTCGGCCGGGCGTGGGATCTGGCCGCGATCGGGGCCGAGTACGCCACTTTCGTCGAACGCCTGACACCGGTGCTGCGCTCCGTGCCCGAAGATGACCAGGCGGCGTTTCGCGCCCGCAGCCAGCTTGTGCACGAGTGGCGTGGTTTCCTTTTCCGGGATCCCCAATTGCCACCTTCGCTGTTGCCGGATCCGTGGCCGGGTCAGGCGGCAGCCATATTCTTCGATCGTCACGCGACCCGCCTGCGCCCCGCGGCGGACCGTTTTGTAGACCAGTGCCTCGCCGACAAGGAGACCTGATGTCCGACACGTTATTGGTGGAGCGCGACGGGGGCGTCGCGACGCTCACGCTCAACCGCCCAGACTCATTGAACTCGCTCGACACGACGCTGAAGCTCGCGCTGATGGAGGTCCTGCCCGAGTTGGCGGCTGACAGCGCGGTACGGGCGATCGTGCTGACCGGGGCAGGGCGGGCTTTCTGCGTTGGCCAGGACTTGCGTGAGCACGTGTCCAATCTGGACAACGCTGAGCCGCTCAACACCGTGACGGAGCACTACAACCCGATCACGCTCGCCCTGGCGGAGATGCCTAAGCCGGTCGTCGCCGCGGTGCGGGGAGCAGCCGCCGGAGCCGGCGCGTCGCTGGCGCTCCTTGCCGACTTCCGCATCGGCGGACCGTCCACGAGCTTCTTGATGGCCTTCGCACGGGTGGGCCTAGCTGGCGACACGGGCGTGTCCTGGACGCTGCCCCGGCTCATCGGGCACGCGAAGGCCACGGAGCTGCTGATGCTGGCCGAGCCGGTGAAAGCCGATGCCGCCCTGAACCTGGGCTTGCTGACGAAGCTGGCCGAGGAAGACGAGCAGGTGCTGCCGCAGGCTCAGGAACTTGCCGCCAAACTCGCCGCCGGGCCGACCATCGCGTTCGGACAGATCAAGGCGGAGCTGCACAAGGGTGCGTCGGTGGGTCTGGCCAAAGCACTGGCGATCGAAGCGGTAGCGCAGATGGTCTGCGGTGGCACGCAGGACCACAAAAAGTCGACCATCGCTTTCGTCAACAAGGAGAAGGCGGTCTTCGAGGGCCGCTAATCCTCGTCTTCCTCAGGGTCTTGGCCGGCGGGCTCGCCATCGACGTAAGCCAGCATGGCGAGCTCGTCGTCCACTGGGGACACGAAGACAGGAAGGTCGTGCGGCCCCAATTCGCCGACGTAGCGCCAGAATTCAGCTGCCGCCCCGGCTTCGTCCTCGGCCTCGATCGGCATCGAGACGCTTACCAGAAACCGCTTCACGAGATGTGGCACCCTTCGATGTGGTCGTCGACCATTCCCGTCGCCTGCATCAAGGCATAGCACGTGGTCGGCCCGACGAACCGGAATCCCTTCTTCTTCAAGGCTTTTGACATCGCGATGGATTCCGGTGTCGTCGCCGGGATGTCCGCCTTGCGCTTGCCGCGCGCCGGGGCGTAGGACCACAGCAGCTCGTCCAGATCGACCTCCAGCGCCACCCGGGCGTTGGCGATAGTGGCCTCGATCTTCGACCGGTTACGCACGATCCCCGCGTCAGCGAGCAGTCGCTCGACGTCAGGTTCCCCGAAGGCGGCCACTTTACGAATCTTGAAGTTGGCGAACGCCTTACGAAACGCCGGGCGCTTGCGCAGGATCGTGATCCACGACAAGCCTGACTGGAAGGCTTCCAGCGACATTCGCTCGAAAAGCTTGTCGTCGCCGCGCACCGGCTGACCCCACTCTTGATCGTGATAGGCCTCGTAAAGCTCACCGACCGCCCAAGAACACCTGGCCAGGCCATCGGCGCCTATTGTCACGCCCGCCATAAGTGAATAACCTCCGCGTTGTGGAGTTCCCCGACGTTGTGCTGTTCTCCGTGCCCCTGTTCATTCTCCTCATGATCGTGGAACGGGTTTCCTACCTGTTCCACCGCGACGATGAGGAGCTGGGCTACGGCGCCAAAGACACTGCCACCAGTCTCAGCATGGGCCTGGGCAGTCTCGGCTGGGACATCCTGTGGGGCTTCGGCACCGCCGCAGCCACCCTCGCCGTTTACAACCTCACCCCATGGCGAATCGAGTTCAGCTGGGCCTTGCTGCCGCTGTTCCTGATCGCACAGGACTTTTGCTATTACTGGTCGCATCGCGGCCACCACGTTATCCGGCTGCTGTGGGCGTCGCACGTGGTACACCACTCGTCGACGATGTTCAATCTGTCGACCGCGCTCCGGCAGACCTGGACGGGATTCACCAGCTTCCTGTTCTACTTGCCGATGGTCGCCCTTGGCGTCAGCCCGCTCGTGGTCGGTTTCTGCGGTGGCATCAACCTCGTTTACCAGTTCTGGATTCACACCGAACGCATCGGCAAGATGTGGGGCTGGTACGAATTCGTCTTCAACACCCCATCGCACCATCGCGTGCACCACGGCTCACAGGGCAGCTACCTCGACCGCAACTACGGCGGCATCTTCATCATCTGGGACCGGCTGTTCGGTTCGTTCGCGCCGGAGACCGACCGGGTCGTCTACGGGCTCACGAAGAACATCGAAACGTACAACCCATTGAAGGTCGCCTACCACGAGTACGCCGCACTAGCGAAAGACATGTGGCGAGCGCCGTGGCGCTACAAGTTTGGCTATCTCGTCAACAAGCCGGGCTGGTCAGGGCAGCCGGCCCTGCTCCACAAGCGCGGCGAAGCGTTTGAGAGTGCGAGTAAAAGCTAACTTCGACCCCGGCCAGACCAGTGGCCACGCCAGCCGTCCAGCCATTCCACCCGGCAGGTGAAACCATTCGTGCCAGACGACCTGTGTGCGGGAGTTGCCCATCGGGGTGCACCGCATGACGCCAGGCCCACGGAGCACGCGTCCAAAGTGGACGACCCGCACCTCGTAGGGCCGGTCGAGCTTGACGACGCGCATCTCGTCCCGCAGCGAGGCACCGCTGACGGCGGTCACCGCCTCGATGACGCTGCCCTCGCCACCGTCACCCGAGACCACCTTCACCTTGGTGAAAGGGATCCACTCGCCTTGCCGCTCCCACTCGGTGAACGCGTCAAAGACCTGCTCGGCCGGGGCATTAATGATCACCGTCGCGGTGACCTCGCCGCTGCCGGGACTATTCGGATCGGTCACGCCACCCCTGACTTCTTCTTCTCCGGGGCGGTTTCCTTCTGTTCAGCGAGGTCGGTCTCGACGGCGAGGTCCGCCTCGTCGGCCTCGACCGGGGGCACTTCGCTGGACAGCTCGATCGACAGGTCAACGGTTTGGATCGAGGTGATCTTGGTTTCCTGCGTGGCCCGGCCGGAAAGCGACGCCGCTCTCGCCTGGGCCAGCGTGTCCGCGTCTTCGTGGCGGCCTTCGCGCAGGGCCACGATTTCCGCGTCGAGCACATTGATCAGCTCAGTCTTGTAGCCGATGTCATAGGCGAGCCGCTGTAGCGCCTTGTCCACCTGATCCATGCGGTAGCCCCGCAGCGCCAAGTCGAACGAGACGTCGCTAACGTCGCCTTCAGCCAGGGGGCGATCACCCGGAAGGGGGCGCGCGCGGCTGTCAGGATCCACCGCGCGCAATCCGGGGTCGCCGCCGGAGATGAGCGTCATGACCCCGAACACCACTGCACCGACGGCCACCGCAATGACCAGGATCAGCACGATATTCACTGCCTTAGCCTCCAACGCCGGCCGGGACGAGCGCAACTCGCCGCTATGGGCTGCACTCTAACCCGTCCGCTATTGCCACGTAAGCGCGCGTTTGCGCCACGCGTAAAGCAGCCCGAGTGCCAGGACCCCAACGAAGATCGCCATTTCCACGATCACCGCCCGGCCTGCCTCTAGATAGACAACCGCCCATGGGAATAGGAAGATCGCTTCGACCGCGAACAAAACGTAGAGATATGCGTAAAGGTAGTAGCGAATGTGCATTTGTGCCCAGCCGCCCGGCACAGGATCAAGGCCACACTCGTACGTGTCGCGCTTACCCGCGGCGGCATTGGGCCGGCGCGGACGCAACAGCCGGTTCACCAGGAACGCACCGCCGATGATGACGACGCCGACGAGCGCTAGCGCACCGATCGTGGCATACGAGCTGAGATACGCGTCCACAATCGCTCACCCTAGTGCAACCAGCATCCAAGGTGGAGAGTGTGTTGCCGTATGACTGCTGACGCCTCCGCCGATTTCGACGGGTTTTATCACGCTCACTTCGGCGACACCGTGGCCATGACGTATGCCTACACGGCCGATCTCGGCGTGGCCCAGGAGATCGCACAGGAGGCGTTTACCCGGGCGTGGATGCGGTGGCGGTCGGTGTCCACATACGACAACCCGGTGGCGTGGGTCCGACGGGTGGCCACGAATCTCGCCCGGTCCCGGTGGCGGCAGCTCAAGTACGCCAGCAGTTATTTGTTGCGGCAGCGTCCCGAGATCGAACCCGGGCCCAATCCTGATCATGTCGCCGTCGTGGCGGCGTTGCGTAAGCTGCCACCCCGGCAGCGGCAGGCGATCGTGTTGCACCACCTCATGGATCTGCCCGTTGAGGATGTCGCACATGAGCTGGAGGTGCCCGCGGGCACGGTCAAGTCCTGGCTGCACCGCGGCCGTACCGCGCTCGCCCGCGAGCTAGACATCGACGTTCGCAACGACGTCAAGACTCCACCGGTCTCCACCGTGGGTGACTTGGCGCGCAAGTACAAGCGCAACCGCAACCTCAAGGCGGCGGCCGTGCTCGCGATCGTGCTCACTGGCGTGGCGGTCCTGCTGAACACGTGGCTGCCGAAGCAGAACCCGGTCATTCACCCGACACCGGGGCCAATTCCGAGCCCGAGCGGCCCGACGCCCACCCCGACACCGTCCACGACCACGACCACGACTCCAGATCTGCGGCCGTCAATGCAGGACGTCAACTACGCCACGGCGACGATCACGATCACCGGTTCGCCCACAGGATGCGCTAGCGGCACCATCACGTTCCGCGACACGGAATTCCACGGGGCGGAGGGGCCAGCACGATCACAAGAAGTGATCGGGTTCCGGCCCGACGGTGTCGTGCTGGGCGATCTGACCGGCGATGGGCATCCCGAGGCGGCGATTCCGGTGAGTTGCGGTCCTATTGCCGAAAATGTCAACCTCGAAAAGTCGATCCTCATCGTGGAAGGAAGAGCGGACGGCACGCTCCATTCGCTGGCCTGGACCGGCCCGAGCGGTGGCTATTCGCTCAACTCCTGGATCCGCGACAACGTGCTCTATGTCGACGCGCGGCCACGTCCCGCGGCGGGACGCGGCTGGGATTACCAAGTCGGCACGGTCCAGGCGCTGCGCTGGAACGGATCCACCTTCGTCAGTGTCGATGTCAGCGCCACTTTCCCCGCGCTTCTGCCGACGAGGGCGGGCGCCAACCTGGATCTGAACCCGGTCGCGTCCCAGCTCACGAGTTGCGATGGGCTGCCAGCGCGCACTTCCCTGACGCCGAAGTTCGACGCGGACGGACTGTGGCGCGATGGCGACCGGCTCTGGTCGGCTATCCCGCACGATATGGACGAGCCGCACTACCTGGCCTTCACCGACGTCAAACCGCTGCTCCTGCTGACCATCGGCTGCGGCAAAGCCGGCACCGCGGCTGACAAGCTGACGTCAACCTCCATCGTGCTGTTCGAGCAAGTCACCGGAGGCTGGAAGGCGGTCGGCGTCATTTCCGGGCCGGCCCGAAGCGAGCTGCGGGTAAGCCGTGCGACCGGGCTGGAGATCACGGTCAGTGGCGGTGACGTCCCCGGCGCGAAATACCGGTGGGAGCTATCACGATTCACCCGTGTGACCGGGTAGCCATCGACAGGGGTGGACTCGGGTACGCGGCTGGCTCCACACTGGGGTCCGGAGGTAGGGATTCCCTACCTCCGACGTAGGCTTGCCCTGGATACTCAGCGCAACAAAGACCCGGTAGGAGGTCGTACCCACGATGACCACCCCGAAGCATGTCCAACAGCTGGATCGGGTTGTCATCCGCTTCGCGGGTGACTCCGGCGATGGCATGCAGCTAACCGGCGACCGGTTTACCTCGGAAACCGCTCAGCTCGGCAACGACATCTCCACCTTGCCCAATTTCCCCGCGGAGATCCGCGCCCCCGCAGGAACGCTGCCCGGCGTTTCCAGCTTCCAGGTCGCGTTCGCCGATTACGACATCCTCACCCCGGGTGACGCCCCCAACGTCCTCGTCGCGATGAACCCGGCCGCCCTGAAAGCCAACCTCGCCGAGCTGCGCAAGGGCGCGACGATCATCGTCAACACCGATGAGTTCTCGAAGCGGAACCTGCAGAAGGTCGGCTACGAAACCAACCCCCTCGAAGACGACTCGCTCGCCGGCTATGACGTGCACCAGGTCGGCTTGACCAGCATGACCGTCGGCGCCCTCGAAGGGCATCCGGTCAGCAAGAAAGACGCTGAGCGCGCGAAGAACATGTTCGCCCTCGGCCTGCTTTCCTGGCTCTACTCCAGGCCTTACGAGTCAACGATGACGTTCCTGGAGCGAAAGTTCGCCGCACGCCCTGAGCTGGTCGCCGCCAACAAGGCAGCGTTCTCCGCCGGGTGGAGCTTCGGCGAGACGACGGAGGGTTTCGCCGTTCGCTATGAGGTCGCCCCGGCTCACATGCGGCCTGGCAACTACCGCAACATCACCGGTAACACCGCGCTCGCGCTAGGTCTTGTCGCCGCTGGTGTCCGGTCGAAGCTGCCGGTGTTCCTCGGGGCTTACCCGATCACTCCGGCCAGCGACATCCTGCACGAACTCAGCAAGCACAAGAAGCTTGGCGTCACGACGGTTCAGGCCGAAGACGAGATCGCCGCGATCGGTGTCGCGCTTGGTGCCGCCTATGGTGGTGCGCTTGGTGTGACCACGACGAGCGGTCCTGGCGTCGCACTCAAGGGCGAGACCATCTCGCTCGCGGTCGCCCTCGAACTGCCACTCGTGATCGTCGATGTGCAGCGGGCCGGGCCAAGCACCGGGCTACCTACCAAGACCGAGCAGGCCGACCTCAACATGGCGCTGTTCGGGCGGCACGGTGAGGCTCCGGTGGCGATCGTCGCGCCGCAGTCCCCCGCTGACTGCTTCTACGCCGCGCTCGAAGCTTGCCGCATCGCCATCACCTACCGGACTCCCGTGATCTTGCTGTCCGATGGCTATGTCGCCAACGGCTCCGAGCCGTGGCTGCTGCCAGAGGTAAGCGACCTGCCTGACCTCCAGACGACCTTCGCCGAGGGTCCCAATGGTGAAGACGGCAAGTTCTACCCCTACCTGCGCGACCCGCAGACCCTCGCGCGGCCGTGGGCCGTGCCAGGCGTGGCGGGCCTGGAGCACCGCATCGGTGGTCTGGAGAAGGCGGACAAGACGGGCGACATCTCTTACGACCCGGCCAACCACGACTTCATGGTCCGCACCCGGGCGGCCCGCATCGAGGCCATCGATGTTCCTGACATCGAGGTCGAGGACCCCTCAGAAACAGCCAACGTTTTGGTACTCGGCTGGGGTTCGACCTATGGCCCGATCGGCGCCGCGGCACGAGCCCTGCGCCAGCGTGGGCTCAACGTGGCCCAGGCACACCTGCGGCACCTGAACCCGTTGCCCAAGAACCTCGGCGAGGTGCTCAAGTCGTACGACAAGGTGGTTATCCCGGAGATGAACCTGGGCCAGTTGGCTCACGTCATCCGGGCGCGCTACCTGATCGATGTCGTTGCCTACAACCAGGTGCGTGGAATGCCCTTCACCTCCAGCCAGCTGGAGTCCATGCTCGAGGAAGTGATCAAGAATGCCTAGCACTCCATTGCAGCTCACGGCGAAGGACTTCAAGTCCGACCAGGAGGTGCGCTGGTGCCCTGGCTGCGGTGACTACTCGATCCTGGCTTCGATGCAGCGGTTCCTGCCCGAGCTGGGCATCCCGCGCGAGAAGATCGTTTTCATCTCGGGCATCGGCTGTTCGTCGCGGTTCCCTTACTACCTCAACACCTATGGCATGCACTCGATCCACGGCCGCGCGCCGGCGATCGCGACCGGTCTGTCGGTTAGCCGGCCCGATCTGCAAACGTGGGTTATCACGGGTGACGGCGACGCGCTGAGCATCGGCGGCAACCACCTCATCCACGCCTTGCGGCGCAACGTCAACCTCAAGATTCTGTTGTTTAACAACAAGATTTACGGTCTGACGAAGGGGCAATACTCGCCAACGTCAGAGGTCGGGAAGATCACCAAGTCGACGCCGTCGGGTTCGGCTGACTATCCGTTCAACCCGATCTCACTGGCGCTCGGCGCGGAGGCGTCCTTTGTCGCCAGGACGATCGACTCGGATAACAAGCACCTGACGAGCGTGCTGCGTGCCGCGGCCGAGCATCAGGGTTCCGCGTTCGTGGAGATCTACCAGAACTGCAACATCTTCAACGACAACGCGTTCGAGGTGCTCAAGGACAACGAGACCCGGGACAACTACCTGATCCGGCTAGAGCACGGTGAGCCGCTGAAGTTTGGCAAGGACAGCCAATTCTCGGTGACGCACCCGGCCGGCAGCTTCGGCCTGACCGTCGAGGAATCGCCGACCGCCGAAGCTCTGGTGCACGACGCGCATCAGGAAGACCCGGCTTACGCGTTCGCCTTGTCGCGCTTGGCCGGACCCGACCTGCGTTACACGCCGATCGGCATCTTCCGCTCGATCACCCGCCCGTCTTACGACGAGATCGTGCGGGGCCAGGTCGCGCGGGCGAAGGAGAAGGCGGCAGGCAACAGCCCAGAGGCTGATCTCACCGCCCTGCTCAACTCCGGCGACACGTGGACGATTCTCTAAAGCGCGATCCATTTGGCTCCTGGCAAGGCGCGGCCTCCCGAAGTTTGCTAATCGCAAATGAGGGGGGCCGCAACGCCGCCAGGGGGCAAATGGGCGCGTCTTAGTTACAGCAACCTCCACCGCAGCAGCCTCCGCCGCCACCAGCTGGTGCGGGGGCTGCTCCCATGTTGGAGCCGCCGCCACCGAGCCCGACCGTCGTTAGCAACTTAACCGTGTCGTCATGTCCGGCCGGGCACGACGCGGGGTCGCTTGAGGCACTCATCGGACGGGTGACGACGAACGTGTCTCCGCAGGCACGGCAACGAAACTCATAGCGAGGCATGCGGAGAATGTTACTTCTTGCCGAACATCCAGCGAATAGCCGCAATTATCAAAGCGCCGCCGATGATGATCCCAGTGATCGTGAGTAACGGCTGCTCACTCCAACCTTGTTCCACGGGCAACATACTTCCTTAACACGACGGTAACGGCTACAGTCATCGCACCCCCGCTATATGACCACTTTGGACGGCAGGTGACGCGATGACCAGAACCCTGAAGTGGCTCCTCACCCCGATTGTGGCATTCACCGTGGTGATTGGGCTTGCCAGCCCCGCGGCCGCGGTGACGTTCGAGCAAAAGCTAGGACAACTCTCCGCGTTCACGCAAACCAACGCGGCCAGTTACGACTCCTGGAACTCAGCGCGGCAGAACCAGGGCTCGTGGGCTGACTATGCCTTCAACTGGTCCACCGACTACTGCTCCAGCAGCCCGGACAATCCGCTGGGCTTCGACTTTGCCCTCTCCTGTTACCGGCACGACTTCGGTTACCGCAACTACAAGGAGATGGGCCAGTTCAGCGCGAACAAGTCGCGTTTGGACTCCGCCTTCTACGAAGACCTCAAACGCCGTTGCGCCAGGTACAACTGGGCGGTCCGCCCAGCTTGCTACAGCCTCGCCTGGACGTATTACACGGCGGTGAAGAACTTCGGCTCCGTCGCCGCGGTGACGCAGGCCGACATTGATCGCGCCGCTGAACTCCTGCCCGCAAGTGGCGGAGGGCGCTTCTAAACACCTGGCACGCCGGCCTTCCCGATCCGTCTCCGGGAAGGCCGCGCCATTCGCGCGTTTCTTAACATGAACTTGAGCAACGGCCCCTAGGCATCCACCTGTCCGAATGCTCAGATATAGACATGGCTTTTGTCACCGATCCAGCGACGCTTCGCGAAGTGGGCACCCTTGATCTGCCCAATCTCGCCGAAGTGCTCAGGCAAGTCGCGGAAAGCCTTGTGAGCACAGAATCCCAGTGGGATCCGGCGTTCCGCGAAGACCGCACGCCGAACGAGAGCATGTATGACGACTCCCGCCGCAAGTGGAGTTCCGTGTGCGATCACTTCTACACCCTCATGTATGACTCCGCCCGGCGCATCGACCGGTTCGCCGACGCGCTCATCACCGTCGCCGACAACATCACCACCACAGACGACATCACGGCGGAGGGCTTCATCAACATCCGCGAGGAGCCGGCATGACCGACTACCGCATGCGAGACGACCAAGTCTTCCGGGACACCCTGAACGAGATCGTCGATGAGGTCGTCGAGGAACTCATCAACGAAGCATTCCCCGATCCTTCTTTGGGGAGCATGATTCACGATTTCTTTCTCGGCGAATCCCCTTTGGAGGGCGGCGTTCCGAACCTTCCACGCGAGGGTGTCGAGGATTCCAAGGAGTACTGGCGCACGCTCTACAAGCAGTTCCGCGGCTGGAACATCACCGACGGCACGGCCAAGGTGCGCGACACCATCGCCCTGGATGTCCTGGGCCCCATCAGAAGTGTGGCGAGCGTGGAGTTCGCGGACTCCCGGCCGACGGACATCGTCAGTGCCAAGCTGGCGACTTGGGACGGTCCGCCGGGCAGTGCCGCCGCGGTGGTCCGGTTCGAGATCATGCCGGAGCTGACAAGGTCGCTGGTTTACACCTTGGACGTGGTCCGATCGCTCGACATGATCATGCAGATGCACGAGAACATCGTGCTGTCGGCTCGCGAAGGGATTCTCCGGATCGCTGACCAGACCTTGGAGAAGCTCGGCAAGTCGCGGGAAGCCCGGGCCGAGGCCGACGATCAGCTTCTCAAAGACCTTACGCAGCTTGCGTTTTCGGTAGCCACCAGCGAAGCCGATCCCGTCAAGGGAGTGGGCGACACTCTAAGCGCCGGCGGGAACATCCTTATTGGAGCGGCTTTCAACGTTGCCGGAAGCGGGTTCAACGAGATCTCAGCCAGCATGGTCAGCGCGATCGAGAACCTCGCCGCCGCGATCCGGGCCGAGGAGGAACTGGTCCTGGAAGCGTTGCGGCAGGTGGATTCTTACCTCAACGGGGAGAACCGCTACGAGACGCTCCCACCCAATGTGAACCCGCCATCGCAGACGCGGGCGTTTTAGCTCACGCGACTTCGGCGAAGCGGACGGAGCCGTGCGCGAGGTCGGGGTGCTCGACCGCCAAGGCGAGCGTCGCCGCTTCGCGCAGCCCCATCCGGGTGCCGCGCGCGTAAGCCTCGTCGAAGGCCGCGTCGCCGAGCGCTGAGCGCGCGGAGCGCTGCATCGCCTTCCAATACGGCCCGAAGATCCCCGGACCACAGTGGAGCTTGATGTTGGCCGACTCGGCCGCGCCGAAAAGCATCGCGCCGGTCGCGACATCGCCGCCTTCGACACAGCGGGCCGCCATCGCTTTGAGCGCAACGCAAGCGCGGCTGTGGAAGCCATAGGTGATCCGCGAACGCAACGCCACCATCAAATGTTCATGTGCCGCAACGAGATCGCCCCGGCCTAAGGCGACCAGTCCCAGGAGCAGATCGACGGTCCGCCGTCCGCGCTCGGCCGGGCGCATCTGTTCCAAAGGCCTTGCGGCAGCAAGGATTTCGGCCGCCTCGTCGTGTGCACCACGAAGCCACATCAGCTCAGCCAAATTGAAAACAGCGAAAAGAGCCTCCGCCGGTACGCCTTGAGCCTGCGCCCAGTCGATGACTTGACGGCACACTCGTTCGGCGTCGGCGGTGCGGCCGGCATCGCGCAGGGCGCCGGACCGTCCGGCGAGGGTGCGCACGAGCAGCCCTGCTTCGCCCGTGCGACGGGCGGCGGCTTCGGCCCGTTTGCTGAACCGGAGTTCTTCAGCGAACTCACCGTCAGCCGCGGCTTGGTGAGCGTGGGTGAGGAAGGCACGGGCGAGCTCACTGTCAGGGATGGTCTCGCCGGTCTCGGATTGGCGCGCGTAAAGGCGGTAGAGCCAGAGCCGCCCTTCACGGGCTAGGCCGCGTTCGCGCCACCACTGGTCGAGTCCGATCGCGATGCGCAACCCCGCGCGGGCACTCCCGCCCGTGCCGCACCAGCGCAACGCGGCACGCAGTTCGGCGGCCACGGGATCGATCGAGTAGAGCGATAACGTGACCGGCTTGCCGTCGGATCCTTGCTGAGTGCGTTCCAGTTCCCGGATCGCCCAGGCGACGTGCCTGTTGCGGGCCGCGCTTTCTTCTCCTGCTTCGGCGAGACTGCGCGCCGCGTACCCCCTGATGGGGTGAAGCATGCGATAGCCGATGCCGCTGTCGGTGCCGCCGGTGCGCTCGACCTGCACCAGGGATTTGTCGACCAGCACGGTCAGGGCGTTGAGCGGGTCCTGGCCGAATAGGGACTCCACTGTGGACAGATCGACCGGCCCGGCGAAAACGGATAGCCAGCGCAGCAGCTTGGCGGCGTCCGGGCCAAGTGTGCGGTAAGACCAGCCGACCGCGGCCTGCATGGTGGCGTGGCGGGGCTCGTCGGCGCGCGCGGGGCGTTGCCCGGCGTCGAGGGCCTGCAACGGGTCTGTACCACCGAGTTCGGCACTGAGCCGGTTGTCGAGCTCGCGAGCCGACAGCACACGCAGGCGGGCCGCGGCGAGTTCAAGGGCCAGCGGCAGCCCATCGAGACGATGCGCGATGCGGCTCAGCGGTTCCAGCTCGGCGTCGTCAACGGGCACTCCCCCGCGCGCGGCAGCTGTCCGCTCGGCGAGCAGAGCAACGGCCTCGCTCGGCTCGGCGAGGCCGAGCGACGGAATGCGCCAGACCAGCTCGCCGGGCTTGCCGAGCGGCTCCCGGCTGGTCGCCAGGACGCACACTCCCGGTGCGCCCGCGAGCAGCTCGGTCACGAGCGTCAGGGCTGGTTCGAGGTGAACTTCGCAGGTGTCCAAAATGAGCAGCATCTGGCGGTCAGCCAGGTGATCGACGAGCGTCTGCGCGATCGGGCGGCCCGGCTCCGGGCGCAGTCCCAGCACCGTGCTCAGGGCGAAGGCGACCAGGCCCGGATCGGAGACGGTCACCAAGTCGAGATGCCACACACCGTCGGGATAGGACGGGTGGTCCACCAGACCGGACGCGACCAGTGCCGCCAGCCTGCTCTTGCCTGACCCTCCCGTGCCCACCACCGTCACCAGACGGTTCGCCTCAAGCAGGCGCTCCAACTCGGCGCGTTCCTTGTCGCGGCCGACAAATGACGTCACCGGGCACGGCAGGTTATGCGGCGAGTGGCCTTCGGTGCGGGGACGCGGGAAGTTCAGGTCCAGCCCGGAAGCGGTCAGCTGGAAGAGCCTCTCCCTGCCATCGAACCCACGCAACCGGTGCAAGCCCAGATCGATGGTTTCGGCATCGCTCACTTCAGCTTTGGTCGCGGCGGACAGCAGGATCTGGCCACCGTGCGCGGCCGCGGCGACCCGTGCGGCACGGTGCACTTCGGCACTGGCGTATTCGCGGCCGTGCGGTTCGGCGTACCCGGTGTGCAGTCCCATCCGGACCAACGGCCGCACCTGTGGGTCGGGCCACTCGTGACCGGCCAGGGCTCGCTGAGCGCTAACGCAGGCGGTGACGGCGCTCGTGGCATTGGCGAACGCGAAAAAGTAGGAATCACCTTCGGTGAATAGCTCGACGCCACCGGCGGCGCTGAGGCAGGCGCGCAAAATCTGCCGGTGCTTCTTCAACACCGGCAAGTAACCGTCACCGAGCACCTGGGCCAACCGAGTCGAGCCCTCAATGTCGGTGAAGAGAAAGGTCACCAGACCTTTCGGCAGTTGCACCGCTTGCCCCACCTAAACCTCCGCCCCCTGGAAGTCGCGATTCATCGTGCCAACTCCGCAAAAAAGGAACATCATCGGAACGGGTTGATCCTCCTGGCGTAACGACTCCTCCCAAGGTCCAGATATCGCACTTTCAGCCAGACCCTGCACTCCCCCGAAGCATGAGTAATACTCGTGGGCGTGCGAGATGGGGAGATGACCTGGAAGCGGCTAGCCTTTGCCGGTCTGCTGATCGTCACGTTAACGGGTGCCGCCACCTCTGTTGGCGCGACAGTGATTCCGGCTTTAGCTGGACCCGCACCGGTAAAGCCGACTATGACGGCCGAACCGTCCGCGGAACCTTCCGCCGAGCCGTCCATTTCGGCTTCTCCTTCCCCAACTCCCTCGGCTAGCAACAGCCCGCGCCCGTCGGGCGCGTTCGCGGGGTGGGCTTCCAACCTATCCGGCAAAGTGGACATTCCGAAAACCGCTCTGGAATCCTACGGGTACGCCGAATGGGTTCTGCAGCAAACAAGAAGCACCTGCAAGCTGCAGTGGACCACCCTCGCCGCGATCGGCAAGCTCACCTCAGACCACGGACGCCAGGGCGGCGGCACCATTGACGCGCAGGGGCGCTCAAAGCCGGGTTTGGTGGGGCCGGCCCTCAGCGGCTCTGATTCCGACGGTGGGGCTCTTGACGGCGATCAGGCCAAAGACCATGCGGTCGGGCCGATGCAGTTCACGCCCACGATGTGGCGCGCGTTTGGGGTCGATGCCGACTCCGACGAGCTAGCCGATCCGCAAGATGTCGACGACGCCGCGCTGAGCGCCGGATATTTCTTGTGCGACACGGGAGCAGATTTGTCCATTGTGGCCAATTGGAAGAAGGCCATCAATGCTTATCACGGTCTAGCTCCGCATATCGACAAGATCTTCGAAACTGCGCAGAGTTACGGGACCAAGAGCAAGGAATAAGGTTACCGTCCGCTGACCAGACGGCGATCAATCGACACTCAGAGTAATGGATTGTGTACCGTGACAGGATCGACCCTTCCGTTTCTGCCCTGAAGTGTGCAAGCTGGACGGGTGATGGTGCGCGAATGGGATCCCCTTACCGCCCCCGCCACGGAGATCGCTTCCATAGTTGCCCTGCTCAACGAGGCGATGGCCGCCGATCTGCCGGATGATCCACTCTGGCTTGACGACACGATGCGTGAGTATCTAGCCGTCACCATGCCGGGCGAACGCAAAAAGATGTGGCTAGCCGAGGAAAACAGCGGAGACGCCTCACGGGGCATCCCCCCACTCGGCCAGGCCAACATTCTCATGCTCGGTGACATCGGCGTCGTCGAAGTCATCGTGCATCCCAAAGCCCGCCGCCTCGGCGTCGGGCGAGCCCTACTCACGCAAGTGGTGTCCTGTGCGCGCGAGGAAGGCTTCAGCGCCCTTGGCGTCGAAGTCCCCGGAGGCACGCCAGCGGTCGAGTTCTACAGCAAGTTCGGCTTCACGTGCGCTTTCACCGAGATTCGCAGCCTGCTCTCGCTTTCTGCCGTCGACTGGTTCGGCCTGGGCGAGATGGCTGCCGGGATCGGGTCCGGTTACAGCATCGGCTTCTACGCCGGTGGCCCGCCGGAGGAGCTATACACCGCCTATGCCGCGGCAAAGGCGGAGGTCCGGGAGTCATACGACCTCGGTGACCTTGAGCTGAGCCCCAGTTCCTATGAGCCGCAACGGCTTCGGGCCAGCATCGAAACCCTCGCCGCTCGCGGCCTGAAGCTCTACGTCGTCGTGGCCGTCCACGAAAGCACCGGCGATGTGGCTGGGTTGACCGAAGTTGTTGTCCCGCAACAACATCCCACCCGAGCCGACCAATACGACACCGTCGTGGTGCCCCGGCACCGCGGCTATGGCATCGTCCGGGCGATCAAGGCGCGCATGCTCTTTGAGCTCCGCTCCGCCGAGCCCGGCCTCGCCGAAGTGCAAACGTGGAACGCGGCGATCAACGAGCCGCTCATTCGCGTCAACAACGAGCTCGGCTTCGTCCCCGACCGCGACTGGCTCGAATACGAAATCGATGTCGCGGACTTAGCCGCGCGTCTCGGCGTCGCTTAAGCGCGCAACAGGTGGGCCGCATCGACGGCCCAGTAGGTAAGGATGATCTGCGCACCGGCTCGCTTGATCGAGGTCAGGGTTTCGAGGATGACCCGGTCCCGGTCAAGCCAGCCGTTCGCGGCGGCCGCTTCCACCATCGCGTATTCACCGCTGACCTGATACGCCGCCACCGGCACGTCGACGGTCTCGTGCACGCGGGTCACGATGTCGAGGTAAGGCAGAGCCGGTTTGACTAGGACGATGTCGGCGCCCTCGGCGACGTCGAGCCGCACCTCGCGCATGGACTCGCGCACGTTCGCCGAGTCTTGCTGATAGGTCCGGCGGTCACCTTCCAAAGACGACTCAACGGCGTCCCGGAACGGTCCGTAGAAAGCGCTGGCGTATTTGACGGCGTAAGCCAACAGCGACACATCCTGGAAACCGTTGCTGTCCAAGGCTTTGCGGACCGCGCCGACCTGTCCGTCCATCATTCCGCTCAGGCCGAGCACGTGTGCGCCAGCAGTCGCCTGCGCGACGGCCATTTCCGCGTACGACACGAGCGTCGCGTCGTTGTCGACCGTCCCGTCCGCCCGCAACACGCCGCAGTGACCGTGGTCGGTGAACTCATCCAGGCACAGGTCGCTCATGATGACGGTCGAGTCGCCCAGCTCGCTGGCGAGATCGCGGATCGCGACGTTCAGGATGCCGCCCGGGTCGATCCCGCCCGTGCCGCCAGCGTCCTTCTGCGACGGAATGCCGAACAGCATGATGCCGCCAACACCAGCCTCCACCGCTTCCACGGCGGCTTTGCGCAGCGACTCACGCGAGTGCTGCACCACGCCCGGCATCGACGCCACCGGGTGTGGTTCGGAAAGGCCCTCTTTGACGAACATCGGGAGCACCAGCTCGGCTGGATGCACGCGGGTCTCGCTGACGAGCCGCCGGATCGCGGCGGTGCGCCTTAGCCGTCTGGGCCTTTCCATAGCGATCACCTAAACCTAAGTGCCGTTGGTCCCTGGACTTTCGAGCCGCGCCTTTGCTTGGCCGGCATCGCGGCGAGCCGCTCACGCAACTCCACCGCGTACGAGGCGAGCGCCTCCACGAGATCGGGAACCGACGCGTGCTCGGGCTGCACGTCAACGCGCAGTCCAAACTCGACAGCCGTCTCCGCCGTCTTCGGGCCGATCACGGAAACCACGGTGCGCTGGTGTGGCTTACCCGCGATTCCAACGAGGTTGCGAACCGTCGATGACGACGTGAACAGAACCGCGTCGAAACCACCCGACTTGATGGCGTTGCGGATCTCCTCCGGCGGCGGTGCCGCCCGGACGGTCCGGTAAGCCGTGACGTCGTCGACTTCCCAGCCGCGCTCGGTCAGGCCGGCGGCCAGCGTCTCGGTCGCGATGTCGGCCCGGGGAAGGAGAATCCGGCCTACCGGGTCGAAGATCTCGTCGTAGGGCGCGAACTCGGCCAGCAGGCCTTCGCTCGACTGGTCGCCACTGGGCACCAGCTCCGGCTGAATGCCGAAGGCGCGCACCGCGTCCGCGGTCGCCTCACCGATGCAAGCGATCTTCACGCCGCCGAAGTGACGGGCGTCGAGGCCGTGCTCAGCGAACTTCTCCCACACCGCGCGCACCGCGTTGGCACTGGTGAAGATCGCCCACGCGTAGCGGCCGTCGACGAGACCCTTGATGGCACGTTCCATCTGGGCCGGGGTGCGCGGCGGCTCGACGGCGATCGTCGGTACCTCGCACGGGATCGCACCATAGGCGCGCAGCCGGGCGCTCATCACGCCAGCCTGCTCCTTGGTGCGCGGGACGAGCACCCTCCAGCCGTAGAGCGGGCGCCGCTCCCACCAGCCGAGCTTGTCCACCTGGTGCACGCCGTTGCCGACGATGACCACGACGCGGCCGGAGAACCCGAGCGCGGCGGCCACGAAGCTATCCACAGTGGAGATCGTGGTGTACTGCGTTTCGCTTGTGCCGTCACCGGTCACCGCGACGGGAAGCGTCCCGTCGACCCCGGCGGCGAGCAGTCCGTCGCGAACCGTGGCCAGCTCACCCGCGTCGACCGCCAGAGCGGCGGAGCCGTGGCGAACCGCGGCCGCGAGCCCATCGAAGTCCAGCGTCGTCACGTCATCGACGTCAACCGATGACCGAACGCCCGTGAGTGGAACACCGGAGTAAGTGGACACACCCGAGGCGGTGCCGACCCCCGGCACCACCGCGAAGTGAACGTTGGTCCGGGCGATGGCCTGAACCTCTTTGACGACGGCTTCGTGGCCAAACGGGTCCCCGGCGACCAGGCGAACCGCGTTGCGGCCCGCCTTGGCCTCGGTGAGCAGCACCTTTGCCACGTCACCGGGATCGCCCTCGGCCGGGCTGAACTCGGTCGACTCGTGGGCAACCATGCGGACCTCATTGAGCAGGACAGCAGGCACCGCTTGGTCAAAGACCACGTGATCGGCGTCTAGCAGCGCGTCATAGGCGCGGCGCGTCAACAGGCCAGGGTCGCCGGGTCCAGCCCCGACGAACGCGATGTGGCCAGCGGGCTTGCGAGTGCGGGTCATGCTGCTTTCCCCAATACGTGATCAGCACCTTCTTCGAGAAGGTCGGCGGCGAGAAGCCGGCCCACCTCCGCGGCGTCGGCGAGCGTTCCGGTGCGCGACAGCCTTAGGGCATAGCGCCCATCCGTGCTGATGACCGCACCGCGCAGGTATATCTCGTCGTCCTCGGTCACTTCGGCCAGCGCGGCGACGGGCGCGCTGCATCCTGCTTCCAGGGTGGCCAGGAGGGCCCGCTCGGCGGCGACTGCCCCGCGCGTGGCCCGGTCGTCGAGCGGCGCGAGCAGCTCGGCGAAATCTCCCCGGCTCTCTACCGCGAGCGCGCCCTGGGCGGGAGCGGGCAGCATGAGCATCGGGTCAAGAATCTCAGTGATCTCGTGTGCACGGCCCAGGCGGGCCAGCCCAGCGCGGGCAAGCACGACGGCGTCGAGCTCACCCTCGGCGACCTTGCGCAGGCGCGTGTCCACGTTGCCGCGAATCGGCACCGTGCGCAGCGGCAGGCCAAGCGCGGCGATCTGCGCGACGCGCCGCAGGGCACCGGTGCCGATCGTCGCGTTGTCGGGCAGCTCGGTCAGTGTCAGGCCATCGCGGGCGATCAAGGCGTCACGCGGGTCTTCTCGCGGTGGCACGGCCGCGATGACGAGCCCGTCAACTGGCGCGGTCGGAAGGTCCTTATAGGAGTGCACGGCGAGGTCAATTTCCTTGGCCAGCAAGGCATCCCGCAGCGCGGAGACGAAAACGCCCACGCCGAGCTGCTGCACCGGCGCCGAGGACGTGTCGCCGGCGGTCACGATTTCGACCAGCTCAACCTCTTGCCCCGTCAGCCGCGTGATTTCGCTCGCGACGAGCCGTGACTGTGCCAGCGCCAAAGCGCTGCCCCGCGTTCCCAGTCTGAGCGTCATTCAGCCACCTCCGGGATATCGGCGACGGTCGCCGCATGCGGGTGCAGATCAAAAAGATCACGAACCAATTGGGTGTACGTCTCTCCGCCCGGCCCAGCGGCGAGCTGCCGCACGCGGACAGTCGGCTGGTGCAGGAGGCGCTGCACGACGCGATGCAGCGCGTGGGCCACTTCGTCACGCTGCTGCGCGGAAAGCTCCGGAAGCCGCTGGGCGAGCCGTTTGAGTTCGTTGCCGACGACGTCATCGGCCCGGGAACGTAACGCCGCCACGGTGGGAGCGACTTCTCCCCCACGCAGCCAGGTCTCGAAAGCGTCCACTTCGGACGCGACGATCCGCTCGACCTCTTCCAGCTCGTTGCTGTGATCGGGCAGCACGGCCGCCAGGTGCTCAATGTCGATCAGCCGCACGCCGGCGAGGTCACCGACGCCCACCTCCACGTCGCGAGGCATCGCCAAGTCGATGATCGTGATCGGCTTGGTCACCATCGCTTTGGTGATCACGGGGCTGATCGAGGCCGTCGCGGAGATGACGACGTCTGCCTCGTCCATCAGCGCGGGCAGATCCTCCAGCGGGCGCGTGCCTTCTCGCTCGCTGCGGTTGACCTGAATGATCTCGGTGACACCGCGACGGGTCAGCTCGACGCGCGCCAGCGCGCCCATCGCCCCGGCACCCACGATGACCCAGCGCACGCTGCGCCCGCCGCCAGCGCCGACCGGGCTCGCCACGGCCGGCCGAACGGAAGCTTCCGCCGAAGCCGAACGCGATGCCGATGGCGCGGGCGATGCGGGTGTGAGCGCGAGTGTCGCCTGGTCGAGCGCGGCGGAGACGAGACTGCGCGGAGCCTTGTCGATGCCGGTTTCGGCGTGTGCCCGCTTGCCGACGCGCAACGCTTGCTGCATCAGCTCATGCAGGGTCTTGCCAACAGTGTCCACTTCGGACGCTTGCTGATAGGCGTCGCGCAGCTGGCCCAGGATTTGCGCCTCGCCCGCGACCATCGACTCCAGCCCAGCGGCGACCCGGAAGACATGGCGCACCGCGTCAATGCCGTGGTGCACATAGAGCGACTTGGCAAGCTCCTCCGCGGGCACCCCCGTCACCTGAGCGAGCACTTCACCGAGGTGGCTCAGGCCAGCGTGGAAAGCGGGGACGGCGGCGTAGATCTCGACCCGGTTGCACGTCTTGAGCAGCACGGCTTCCGCGACGTGCACTCCCGTGAGCGGCTGCGGCCCCGCGAGCAGCGAAAGCTTCTCCAGCAGGGTGACCGGTGCGTTGCGGTGCGAGGCTCCCACCACGATGAGGTTCACTTGCGCACCTCTCCGTTGAGTCCGTTGACGTGGGCAGATTTCCTGTGCTCATGGAAGGACAGGATCTGCAATTCAATGGCGAGATCGACCTTACGGACGTCGACTCGGTCCGGCACGGATAGAACGCACGGAGCGAAGTTGAGGATGCTGGTCACACCGGCGGAAATCAGCTGATCGGCAACGGTTTGCGCCGCCGACGCTGGGGTAGCCAAGACGGCGATGGAGATGCTTTCGCGCTTGACGACGACGGGGATGTCACTCACATGGAGGACGGCCAATCCATTGATCTTTTCGCCCACGCGCGTGGTGTCGGCGTCGAATAGGGCGGCGATGCGGAAGCCACGGCTGGTGAACCCGGCATAGCCCGCGAGGGCGTGCCCGAGGTTACCGACACCGACCAGGGCGACCGCCCGGCGCATGGTCAGCCCGAGCACGTATTCGATCTGGCCGATCAGCGGGCCTATGTCGTAACCCACACCCCGGGTGCCGTAAGAACCAAGGTGGGAAAGATCTTTGCGGAGCTTGGCGGAGTTGACGCCGGCCGCGTTGGCCAGGCCTTCGCTGGAGACGGTGTCGTGACCCGTGTCGGCGAGGTGATGAAGTGCGCGCAGGTATTCAGGTAGCCGCGCCACCGTCGCTTCGGGTAAATCCAGTCCAGCCTGACTCATCTGACTCCTACAGACCCCCTGCACAGGCGCATTCGGCGCTGTGGTAGCGGAGTTCGAGGTAACAGAGTATGCGCTTGTGAACGCGTGCACAAATCGCGATCTTGAATGGCCGACTTGACAGTGTGAGGCGAATTGCACATGCGAGCCGGCGCTGCTAGGCGGCGATTCCTGTGCCACCTGGCAATCGCCGCCTGCCCTCGGTGCCACCGGGTTCACGGCCCCGCTTGCGGCCGTTTCACCTCCGCTAGGCGGCGATTGCAGCGCCCACCGTGACCGAGCTACACCCCCGGTAACGGGTTTGTCTGGCGAGATATGCCCCCGCGGCACACGTGCCCTCCATTCTCGCGCAGAGGCCACGAGTGGGCGCTGCCCCAGAAGTATTACCCAAAATCGGGCATATCACCGCAAAGCTAGTAATACCGCCGCAGTGAGCGTGTCGGCCACGGGAGCGCCGTGCCCGCGCAAGACATCCGGGTCGGTGAATCCGCCTGCGTAGAGAACGCAGCGTGCGCCTGCGGCTTCAGCCGCGTGGGCGTCGTCAATCGAGTCGCCGATCAGCACGGCGTCCTCGCCTTTGATCTTCAGCTCGTCGAGGTGCTCAGCGAGAGCCTCAGCCTTGTGCTCACGGAACTCTCGTGAACCGTCGACCCGCGCGAACGACAGGCCAAAGCGGCCGACGGCGGCGATCAGCTCGTCGTGGTACCACATGGACAGCAGGGACTGGGTGCCGTTCCACGAGGCCATCGCGTCGTGCGCGTCAGCGGCCAGCGCACAGGAGATCATGGCGGCCCGGTAGTGGTTGTGGAAAACGTCGTTCAGCCGCACGAACTCTGGCTCGTCCAGCCGGCGTCCCAGCTCATCGCTATAGAAGTCGATGATGGGGCGGCGGAAGTTGCGGCGATGCCGGTCAGCGCTGATCGGCTGGCCGCCCGCGTGCACGAAGGCAGCGTTGGTGGATTCGACGACTATGTGGAAGTCGTCGAGAAGCGTTCCATTCCAGTCCCACACCAAATGCATGGCCGAAAGATTATCGGGCGAGGTCCCTGAGCAGCCGCTCTTTTTCCACCCGCCAGTAGCCGTGTTCCTTGCCGTCGAGCATGAGAACAGGGATCCGGTCGCCGTACTCGATTTCGAGGTCGAGATCGGTGCTGATATCGACTTCCGTGAACGGCTCACCGATGTCTTTCAGCACCTGCACCGCCGTCTCACAAAGGTGGCAACCCGGCCGCGTATAGAGCGTGAGGCGATGCAGATCACTCATCGCGCAACATTTTCTTGCGGACCTTGCCGATCGCTGAATGCGGCAATTCGCTCACGAACACATAAGTGGACGGCCTCTTGAACCGGGCGAGATTTGCCTCACAGTGAGCGGACAGTTCCGCCTCTGTGACGCCCTCGGCCACGACGTAAGCGGTCACCGACGGCCCGGTCACCGCCACTTCCGCCACGCCCGGGTAACCAGCGATGACAAGTTCGACTTCAGCCGGGTACACGTTGAAGCCGTTAACGATGATCAGCTCACCGATGCGGTCCACGATGAACAGATCGCCATCGGCGTCGGCATAGGCGACGTCTCCCGTCGGCCACCAGCCGTCGTGAGCAGGGCCGCCATGCTTGTCGGGCCAGTAGCCCAGGAAGAGGTTCTCGCCGCGGACCACGATCTCACCTGGGTCTTCAGCCGCGGGCAGCAAATCGTCGTCCTCGGCCGCGACGCCGTAGGCGTTCGACAGCCGTACCTCAACGCCCGGGATCGGACGGCCGATCGAGCCTGGCTTAATGGAAGCGCTCGCCAGAGTGGACGTCACGACCGGTGCCGTTTCGGTCAGGCCGTATCCAATGTGGACAGGATGCCCCGTCGCCTCGGTGAAGGCCTGAGCCACCTCTGGATCAAGCGGGGCGGCCCCACAAACGGCCAGTCTCAAGGAACGCAGCAGCTCAGGGGAACAGGCCGCCCAAGCTTGATACATCGCAGGCACTCCAACCGCGACAGTCACGCGGTGCAACGCGATCAGCCCAGCGGTGCCAACGGGATCGAACTCGGCTTCCAGAATGCCGGTCGCGCCGTAGTAGAGCATCGCCCCGAGACCCGTGTTCAGCCCGTAGGCATGGAACATCGGCAGCACCAGGAGCACCACGTCATCGGCACTCATGATCGGGGGCTGCAGACGCGCCAGCTGCTCGTGATTGGCGATCAGCGCCCGGTGGGTCAGCATCGCCCCTTTGGGAGCGCCCTCGGTGCCCGAGGTGTAGAGCAGCAGTGCCAGGCCGTGCGGATCAACTTCCGGCAGGTCACCGGCCTTGTCCGCGAGCGGTGGGCTGAGCAGCGCGGTCACTTCACCGGCTGCCGCCTCGACAGCTTGCTGAGTACCCACTAAAAGGTCTGCTCTTGAATCGCAGAGAACGTGGCGCATTTCGCGCGCGGTGAAACCGGGGTTGACCGGAACAGCCGTTAACCCAGCTCGCCACGTGCCCAGCAGGGTGATGACGAAGTCCATGTCGTTGGGCAGCGCGATGGCGACCCGGGTGGCGCCTCGCTGCAACAGCGCCGTGGCGGCCTTGTCGACAAGCTGATCCATTTCGGACCAGGTGCAGGTCTTAATGCCAGCATGGAAGGCGAGATGGTCCGGGTTGGCTTCAGCGTGCCGGCGCAGCAGCGTGGCGAGGTTCACGCGCGAATTGTATTCATCACCCCATTCGGTGAACCCCAATGAGTGAACTCACTTGAATCTGGCACACGCTGTGCGCCAAACCGCACACATTGTGCGACGGGCCTTTCGTGGTACATGCCAACACTTACCCCCGGCGTACGGGCAGAGTAGATGAATCGAATGGGTGGTTTGTCGTACTCTCATACGACCTGCACCTCTCAGCCGGAGGAGACCTTAGTGCCAGATATAAGTCGGAACCTGTACCAAGCGGGCCTTTGTCGGCTTATGGTGGAGATTGCCGGGATTGCGGGGCACGCGGAGGTGTTTGGATGAATACGGTCTTCTATGGCGATGAGCTGATGCCGGGCGGCGGCGCCATGGGAATCGACGCCCTGCGCCAAGCGCTATCAGCGTTCAACGAGATGTTCTCCACGGCGGTGCGCGGCGACGGCGACCGGACGCCGACGACGCAGCGGATTCGGACGCGCCAGCAAAACGACGGCTCAGCACGGCACAAACCGAGCAGCACCAAGGTGAACGGACGTCCAGCCATGCCGACCCAAACGGGGCCCGGCGGCACGCTCGCTGAAGCTCCGACGACCGTTCTGCCGGTTGTCCCCGAGGAGACCACCGGAACGGGTGGCCCGACCGGGTACCCCGACCGGCCCGACCCCAGCGACGCCGCGCACGAGGTGTGGACGCTGGTCGAGCGCGCCCAGGGGGGCGACACCGAGGCATTCGGTCTCATCTACGACCGCTATGTCGACACGGTCTTCCGGTTCATCTACTTCCGCGTGGGCAACCGCCCGCTGGCCGAGGACCTGACGTCAGACACGTTCCTGCGTGCGCTCAAGCGCATCAGCAGCTTCACGTGGCAGGGCCGTGACCTCGGCGCCTGGCTCGTCACCATCGCCCGCAACCTCGTCGCCGACCACTTCAAGTCCGGCAGGTACCGGCTGGAGGTCACGACCGGCGACGTGCTCGACGCCGACCGCGAGGACCGTGGCCCCGAGGGAAGCCCGGAAACCGCCGTCGTCGACCACATCACTAATGTCGCGCTTCTCACAGCTGTCAAACAACTCAACCCCGAGCAGCAGGAGTGCATCGTGCTGCGCTTCCTGCAGGGATTCTCGGTCGCTGAGACCGCCCAGGCCATGGGGAAAAACGAGGGTGCCATCAAGGCACTGCAGTACCGCGCGGTGCGCGCGCTGGCCAGACTGCTACCGGAAGGCTTCCAGCCGTGACGGGTCACGCCGTAACCACACACACCCAATTGGCGTTTGTCCGAGTGCGAGCCGTTTTCTCGAACAAGAACCAAGGGGGGTGCTCGCGATGAACGCGTCTCTGTTTCCTCGTGCGCGCGCCGAGCGCTTCGCACAGCTCCTGGAAGAGGCCAACGGCGGCCGCCGTCATCACACCCGCTCCAAGGGTGACGATGAGGTGACCGGCCTAGTGGCCAAGGCCAAGCAGCTGCAAGCGATTCCTCTGGCCGCCGACCCGGATCCAGTGTTCCGTCGTGACCTGCGAGCGATGCTTATCGCCACAGCAGAACGCGATGGCATTGGTGTGACCGCCCAGCCCGAGGCGAAGCCGAACTTACGGCGCCGCATCGCGCAAGCCGGCAGCGGCAAGAGCCGTGCCCGCGGCGCGGTGGTCGTCGGCATAGCCGCCGGCACCCTGGTGCTGTCCGGCGTGTCCGTCGCCAGTGGCGAGGCGATGCCCGGCGACGCGCTCTATGGCATGAAGCGCTCGACGGAACGAGCCCAGCTCGCGCTGGCCGGTTCCGATCTGAGCCGCGGCCAGCTTTACCTCGACTTCGCCCGGACGCGTCTGCACGAAGCGGTCGCGATCAAGGGCGACGAAAATGGTTTCGTTTCGGCCCTGAGCGAGATGGACGATGAGACGCGGCTCGGCATTCGCATGCTGGTCACGTCGGCGCTGACCCTCAACGACACGACGGCCCTCGACGCGGTGGACAAGTTCGTCGCGTCTCAGCGCTCGCTGGCTGGCCGCATGCTCGATCTGAGCGGCAGCAACGGCCGCCAGAAGGTCACCGAGTCGTTGGCCCTGCTCAGCAAGGTTGAGCAGCGCGCGATCGCCGCACGTTCCGCTCTCGCTTGCGGGGTAAAGCCGGTGGGCAGCGACGAGCTTGGCCCGGTGCCAGGCAACTGCGCCCCACTTGGCCAGACCCGCGGGTCGGCCACCGGGACGGCCACGGCACCTGGGCAGACGAGCGGGCAGCCAGGCAACGGCCCGGCCGCCGCTCCGCAATCGTCGGGTTCGCCCACGCCTGCCGCCACGACCGAAGAAGAGAAGAAGGAAGAGGGCGGCCTGCTCAGCGAGCTTGGCCGGATCTTGGGCGGTCTGCTCGGCTAAGCCCCAGCAAATTTGGACGAAGGGACGGCGTGATGCCGTCCCTTCATTCTTTGCCCATCCAGCTACGCTCTAAAGCTGACCGCAGGAGGATGCATGGCAGAGTCAGCGGGCTGGGCCGCGGCCGAGCTTGAAGCTGCGTTGATGGTTCCGCCACAGCCCGATTCGGCGGCCTTCTTCGACGTCGACAACACGATGATGCAAGGCGCGTCGATCTACTACTTCGCCCGTGGCCTGGCCGCGCGGCGCTACTTCACCACCGGCGACCTCGCCCGGTTCGCCTGGCGCCAGCTGCGATTCCGGCTGATGGCCGCCGAACACGCCGGCGATGTCGCTGAAGCACGGGAGGCCGCTCTCGCCTTTGTCGAGGGCTGGAAAGTCGAAGACATGGCCCGCCTGTGCGAGGAGATCTTCGACGAACTCATGGCCGAGAAGATTTGGTCGGGCACGCGAGCCCTGGCCGACCTGCATCTCGCCGCTGGCGAGCGCGTTTGGCTGGTCACGGCCGCTCCGGTCGAGTTAGGCACCGTGATCGCGTCCCGGCTCGGGCTGACCGGTGCGATCGGCACCGTGGCCGAGATCCGCGACGGGCACTACACCGGGCGGCTCGCGGGCGACATGATGCACGGGCCGGCCAAAGCGGTGGCGATCAAGGCTCTTGCCGCGGCGGAAGGGCTCGACCTCGCCAAGTGCTCGGCCTACAGCGACTCCATTAACGACGTTCCCATGCTGAGCACCGTCGGGCGGGCCGTCGCGGTCAACCCCGACAGCGCGCTTCGGCAAGCGGCCAAGGATAACGGCTGGGAGATAAGGGATTTCCGCACCGGGCGCAAGGCCGCCAAGGTCGCGATCCCGGTCGCGCTCGGAGCCGGTGCCGTCGCCGGTGCTGTGATCGGCGGAATGGCGGTGCGCCGTAAATGGCGGGGGCTGTGAACACGGGACGTCATCGCCACCCGGCGACCGTCGGCCTGACCCGCGCCATGGCGCTGCTTCTTGCCCTGGCCGGGGCGGCGGCGATGCTCATGCTGCGGCCCGCCGCACACGGCCCGTCGGCTTCGGCGACGTCGACCACGGAAACGTTTGAGCAGGCCTATCCCGGTGCCAAAGCCGAGCTAGTCAAGAAGACCACCGACGATGGCGCCCGCCTCACGCCGCTGTTCTTCGCTGACGCCAAACGGTTCGTCGGGACGGCGAGCGCCGAAGACGGAGCGGTCCGCTTCCTCCTTGTCACCGAGACGGGTGAACGTGAACTGCGCCGCCTGCCCAAGGTGAACACGCCCGAGTTCGCCGGCTTCGCCCTCGACGGCGACCTTCTGGTGTGGATGGAACTCACCACCACCCCGGACGGACCGGCCAAGACCTCACTCTGGGCGATCGACAACTTCGCCGCGGCACCCCGGCTGATCACCAGCGACACCGGCGATGTCGCCCTGTTCGACAAACGCGATGACATCGTCATCCATGACGGTCAGCTCAGCTGGATCTCCATCGCGCCCACGGAGGAACCCACGACCGAAGTCCGCACGGTGGCGCTCACGGGCGGTCCGGTCGACGTACGCCAGCAGCAAGGCGCGTTCAGCTTCGTGGGCTGGCCATGGCTATCGTCCGTCAACACTCCCCTGGACGGCCCGGTTGAACTGCGCAACCTCGAATCCGAAGAACGCGTCGTGATCGGGGTGCAGGCCAACGAACTCATGGCCTGCTCGCCTAAGTGGTGCCGGGCGATCATTATCAGTACCACCGGGGAATCCACGATCATCGAACTGTTAACGACTGACGGGCGCAAACGCCTGCGTACCGCGACCGGCAACGTCGCCGCGTCCATCGTGGACGTCGCGCTGCTCGATCGCTTTGAGGTCTACTCCCGCGGTGGCGGCAACCTCACCCTCTATGACCTCGAACTGAACAAGACAGTCACCATCGCCGCCAACATCGGCCAGGTCGCCAGCCGTGGGCCGGTGCTGTGGTGGTCAACCGGAGACAACGAGACGACGCAGTGGCGAGTGCTTGATCTGCGTACCCTCATCAAGTCTTGAAGAGCGCGCCAGCGATCGCGGCGGCAGCGGCTCGCAGTCTGTCGGCCCCCACGTTGCCGTAGCCAATGACCAAGCCCGGATAGGGCGCGGCGGTCATGGCATAGGCCGACAAGGGCGCGAGCCTGATTCCCTTGTCTGCCAACCGTTTGGCCACCTCGCGATCGTTGACTCCGTCGGGCAGCCGCAACACGACGTGCAGCCCGGCGGCGATGCCGACCGGTTGCCAGTCTGGGAATCGGGCCCCGAGCTCGGCTAGCAAGGCGTCCCGTCGTTGCCGGTAGAGGCGTCGGGTCTTGCGCAGATGCCTGTCATAGCCACCGGATCGCAGCAACTCGGCGAAACCTGCTTGCTCAAGAACACCGCCCCCGCGGTCGTAAAGCCGTTTGCTTTCAACGACTTGCTCCAGCCGCGGCCCGGCCAGCACAAGCCAGCCCAGCCGCAGCGCGGGGGCGAGCGTCTTGCTCGCGGTGCCAAGGTAGGCGACACGTTCGGGCGAAAGTGCTTGCAGCGCACCGAAAGCCGGCCGGTCATAGCGGTGCTCAGCGTCGTAATCGTCCTCAATGATCAGCCCGTCGGCCGCCTCAGCCCACTGCACCAAGGCGCGGCGCCGGCGTGGGCTAAGCACCACGCCCAGCGGGTACTGATGCGCGGAAGTCACCACGACCGCGCGGCAATTCGTGCGCTCTAGGTCTGTCACGCGCAGGCCCTCGTCGTCAACGCGGACCGGCACAGGGCGCAGGCCGTGCTCGACAATCAGCTCAAGCTGGCCCGGGTAACTCGGGTCCTCGACCGCGATCTCGGTGTGGCCGGCGTCGCGCAACGAGCGCACCAACAGCACCAGCGCTTCCGCTGAACCGTGCGTGATCACCAGGTCGTCCGGCCGGACCGCCATCGCCCTGACGCGGGCCAGATATCCGGCGAGTTCTTGGCGCAGCACCGCGAGCCCTTGTGCCTGCGGATAGCCCAAGTCGTGATCGGACAGCAGATCGAGCCCGCTGCGGCAGGCGGAAATCCATGCGGCCCTGGGGAAGGCACCGAGCGCGGGCATCCCGCTGCGCAAGTCGTGGTCCCAGCGGTCTGGCCGCTCGGGGATGGCGACGGCTGCCGACGCGCTGACCGACGCGTGCGCGACCCGGGTGCCTGAGCCGCGCCGAGCGGCGAGGTAGCCCTCGGCGATGAGCTGATCGTAGGCAGCCGTCACGGTCCCTCTAGCCAAGCCCAGCTGCGCGGCCAAATCCCGGGTGGAGGGCAGCCGGACTCCGGCGGGCAAGTGGCCGGAACGGATCGCTTCTCGCAGCGCGCGCTCAAGCCGCCGGGGCCCGGTTTTGGCCGGCAGCAGCAGCTCGCGAAAAGTGGACCAGTTTTCCTCCATCGAAGTGGAGCTTATTTTCGGACCACTGGAACCGCAAGGTCGACTCATGGACCTCGTCACTCGCGGCTTACCCAAGGTTTTCTGGTACCTGTGGAGCATCACCCTGATCGGCAACATCGCCTCGTTCGTGCTGATCTTCCTCACCTTCTACCTGCAAAGCGCGCGAGGCTTCACCGCGGTGCAAGTCGGCGTGGTGCTCGCGATGGCGGGCGTGGGCAGTGTCATCGGCAGCACCCTCGGCGGAGTGCTCGCCGATCGCTGGAGCAGGCGCCGCACCGCGATCACGGGCTATCTCATCTGCATGGTTTCCTTGCTGGGCACGGGTTTGACGTCCGACCTGCCCGTCATCACCGCCATGATGCTGGCCAACGGAATTGGCATCTCCTTCGCCGGCACAGCGAGCAGTGCACTGGTGACCGACGTTGTCCCGGAAGCGGACCGGACGCGAGCGTTCAGCATCAACTACTGGTCCATCAACATCGGCACGTCAATCGCCGCACTGCTTGCGCCCGTGGCAATGCGGGCGGATTTCTTTCTGCTCTTCGCGGTCGACGCGGCCGGTGTCGCGATCCTGGCCGTGATCATGTTCTTTCTCATTCCGGAAACCCGGCCGACCGCGACGGACAGTTCCGTTACTTCAGGCTCACTGCGCAACGTGCTCACCGACCGGGTGTTCCTCACCTTTGTGGTGCTGTTCTTCGTGTTTCAGCTGATCTTCAAGCAGAACAACGCTGGATTGCCTTTGGCCGTGCAGCGTGACGGGCTGGACGCGGCCGCTTACGGCTGGATCTATGTCGTCAACACTTTGCTAATCGTGATTGGACAACTCTTTTTGCCGCGCCTGATCCGCGACCGGGCACACTCGAAGGTTCTCGCGCTCGGCGTGCTGCTCGTCGGCGTCGGCTTTGGAATGACCGCACTGGCCGATGTGGCATGGTTCTACGCCGTTACCGTCGCGGTCTGGACCCTCGGCGAAATGGCTTACTTCTCCGTGCTCGACGCCAACGTGGCGGGCCTGGCACCAATTCACTTGCGGGGCCGCTACTTCGGCGTGTTTTCCTCCGCGAGCCAGCTCTCACGATTCGCCGCACCACTGTTCGCCGGATACCTGCTGCACAGCCACGGCGAATTGCTCTGGATCGCTTGTCTCGTCATGGGAGTCGGCGCCGCGGCGGCCTACGTGCTGACCGCACGGGTGCGTGAGCACCGGATGGCGCAACTGCGGACCCCTGAACTGGTTCCCGCGTAACGGCTAGTCCTCGAACGGGTCGGGTCTTTCCTTGAGCATCTCGCCGAGCATGCCCTGGATGGTTTCCCGCACCTGATCGGCGAGATTGAAGACCACGGCCGGATCGTCGGCCTGGTCGGCCCACGGTGTGGTGTCGATCGGGTCGCCGAACCGGATCAGCCACTTGCTCGGCAGCGGAACCAGACCGAGTGGGCCGAGCCAGGGAAACGTTGGGGTGACAGGGAAATAGGGTGCACCGATAAGCCGTGCCAGCGGCTTGATGTTGCCGAGCAGTGGGTAAATCTCTTCCGCCCCAACGATCGCGGCCGGAATGATGGGCTTGCGGTTGCGCAAGGCGACCGAAACAAAGCCCGCGCGGCCAAACCGCTGCAGCTTGTACTTCTGGGAGTAGTGCTTGCCCACGCCTTTGTAGCCTTCGGGGAAGACACCCACCAGATGGCCGTCGTGCAGCAGCCGGTCCACATCGGGATTGCAGGCCAGGGTCGCCCCTGATTTTCGGGCCAGCTCCGAAACCATCGGCAACCGGAACACGAAGTCGGCGGCGAGCAGCCGCAGGAACCGGTGGGGTTCGGTCTCATCGTGCACCGCGAGGCAGAGCATGAGCGCGTCGAGCGCGACCGTGCCGGAGTGGTTGGCCACGATGAGCGCGCTGCCCTCGGCCGGAATGTTCTTGGAACCGTCCACAGTGGTGCGGAACCAGTGCCGGTAAAGCTGCCGCAGCACAGGATGGAACACGTGCTCGGTCAAGTCAGCGTCGAAGCCGAAGTCATCGACCTCGTAGTCGCCTGTGAGACGGCGGCGCAAAAACGCCAGCCCATTGGCGATTGAAGCGTCGAACTCGTCCCGAAGCTCAGGCACGTCCACGCCGCACCGCCTCGATCATGTCCAAGAAGGACTCCACTCGCGACGGAGTCACTAGCGCGCCCTCCTGGTGCGACTTGATGAAGTCCTCGAATGCTTGCGCTGTCGAGCGCGGGGTGAAGCCGAACTCGCGTACCAGCCGGGTGGTGTCCACGACCCGGCCGTGCACGAACAAGTCCACCTGGTCCAGCGAGACGCCACCCATCTGGGTCGCCGCTTGCAGCAACGGTTCCAGCACGGGCAGCGAAATCCGCCCAGCCCGCCGGATCGCCTGCGCGAGCGTGATGACACCCGGCCCAGCGACATTGAACGTGCCCGGGTGATCCTCCACAACGGACCGTCGCAAGACCTCTAAGGCGTCGTCAACGTGCACGAACTGAAGGCGCGGATCGCGTCCGAGCACCGTGGGCACGACCCGCTGCGCGAAATACTTCAGCAGCACCGTTTCGGCGGCAGGGCCCGCGAACGGGGCGAACCGCAACACGGTCGCCGTCACGTCAGGCCGGCGCCGCCGGAAGCCACGCACGTAACCTTCGATATCCAGAATGTCGCGCGCGTAACCACCGCGCGGAACGTCGCGGGCCTCGGTCTCCTCGGTGAACACAGCAGGGTCGCGAAACGAAGCGCCATAGGCCGCCGTCGACGAGCGGACCACGAGCCGCTTGAGCGACTCGGTCTGCTGGCAGGCGGCGATCAGGTGCATCGTGCCGATGACGTTCTGCTCTTTCATCGCAGCACGACCGCCCTTGGTGGCGTCCGGAGAGGACACCACAGCCAGGTGCACCACTGCCTCAGCACGAAGCTTCGTCAGCGTGCTTCCGCTGTGCCGGGTCAGGTCGGACTTGCGTAGCTCAACGTTTCGCAGCAAGTCTTGATATTCACCGGGGGGATCGGTGCGATCCAGACCGATAACCCGCTCGACCCTTGGGTCAGCAGCGATCTGGGCGGCGATCTGAGCGCCGAGGAACCGGCTGACGCCGGTAACGACGACCACCCTGGGTGCGTCCGATTTCTCCACCGAACCCCCAGGAAGGCCGTTACTTGCCGAGCTTGCGACGTTGGACGCGGGTCTTGCGCAGCAGCTTGCGGTGCTTCTTCTTAGCCATGCGCTTGCGGCGCTTCTTGACCACGGAGCCCATACGGCAGCCCTCTCAGATTGACGGGTGGTTGGTGTACCGAACCTGTCCAGAGTAGCGGAGCTGCTCGCGGGGGTCCCTCCGGGGCTAAGCCGCCGATTGGAAGGCTCCTCGGAGGTAGTCGTGGACGGCCTGCTCAGGCACCCGGAACGACCGCCCCACGCGCACGGCGGTCAGTTCACCGGAATGCACAAGCCGGTAGACCGTCATCTTTGACACCCGCATGAGGGTGGCCACCTCAGCGACGGTGAGGAATTTGACGTCCCCCAAGCGCGCTTGATGCACGGGACTAACCATATTTGCGATGTTACCGAGACAGAAGTGACTAATGCGAGACTTCGAAAAGATCAGCCGGCCGCTTGCTTCACATAGTTGAAGCAGTCAGCGCTCACCGAACCCCAGTCGCTCTGAAAGACCTGAGTCGACGCGGTCACCAGCGTCTTCTGGTCGTGCACGACGGTGTGGAAGAACTCGACCATCTTCTCCTCGGTGAACCGCTCCGCGAGGCAGCGCGTCGCCAGGAACGCGATGCCATATTGCCCGGCCACGACGTCTTCAGCCGTCTTGCGGCCCGGTCCCGAGATATCGATTTTGGTGACATCACCGGAATCGACGAGCTTCTTCACCTCGGAAATGCCCGGATGCGTTGAGGCTGGCGCGCCTTGCATCTCGGCGTACTCGGCGATGCCTTCAATCAGCCACCACAGTGCGTTTGAGCCGCCAATCTTGCCGACTAGCGACGAGGCATGCGTGAGTTCGTGCCGCAGCAGGTCATCGACGGCCGAGCGGTGCAGCTGACCGTTGAGCACCAGCTCGTAGCGGTCATCGCTGACGTCAATGGCCACGCCACCGGACCACTCCGGCGGATCCCAGCCAAACCAGTTCTTCCACTCGGTCTGGCCAGCGAAGTAGATGACATAACGCGACGGGGTCTTACCCGCTGGGGCGAAACGGTCCGCGACGATGGCGGCCTTCTCCGCCTCGGCCACGAGCTGCGGCAGGCGCGACTCGTAGTTCTTGGTCGTAGCCACCACGGTTCGCCCGCCGGACGAGGCGACCAGTTCGCTGTATTGCCACGGGTGCGCTTCGTCGGAAGCCTTCCACGATGTCAAGGTCGCCGTGGCTCCCTCAACTCGCCAAATGGTGTCAGCGGAAGCCGGGCCGTCCTCACACTCGGCGGAGACGAAGCAAGCCGTGCTGAAAATCTCAAAGGCCCACAAACCATTCGACTTATCCACCGCCGTACCAGGTGAATCGCGCCAATCGGCGACCTTCATCGCGCGCAGCGAGCGGAACGTGCGTAGGAGCGCGTTCTTCTCCGTCCCCGGGATCTTCGGGTCGATGACCGCCAGGAAACCGGATTCGTTGCCCGCGAGCAGGGCGGTGCGCTGCTTAGCCAGCGCTTCACGCACTTTCTCGTGTGCCCACGCCTGGAACACCGACTGCGGATCGCCCGCCGAAGGACTCTTCGCTGGCGCGATCGAAGGCGACTTGGTCGGCTGCGCCTTAGCGCTCGTGAACAGATCCTTCTTGCCCAGCGACGGCACCACCACAATCGCGGCCACCGAGCCCGCGCAACACAACACGAGAACCGCCGCACCAAGCGCGACCCACCGGCCCCAGCGCCGTTTCGGCTGCGGCGGTGGCACCTGAACGGGCCACTGCGGAGGGTGTGGGTAGTACTGCGGGTACTGAGGGTTCTGCGGGTGTGGCGTGTGTTGGGGGTGCACGAGCGGCAAACTTACCGCAGACGGCTACTTCTTGCTCATCAGTGCGCGAGCGAAAAAGCCGAGATTGGCGGGCCGTTCGGCTAGCCGGCGCATGAGGTAGCCGTACCACTGCGTCCCGTAAGGCACATAAACCCGCACGGTGTAGCCCAGCCGCGACAGCCGTAGCTGCTCCTCCGGCCGGATGCCGTAGAGCATCTGGAATTCGAACCGGTCGTGCTCGCGGTCGAACCAGCGCGCCCGGTCTTCCCCGATCGCGATGAGCCGCGGGTCGTGGGTCGCCAGCATCGGGTACCCGTCGCCGGCCATGAGGATGTTCATGCACCGCACGTAGGACTTGTCGACCTCAAGGTCTGACTGGTAGGCCACGTGCTCGGGCTCTTTGTAAGCGCCCTTGCACAGCCGCACCCGGGAGCCAGCGGTCGCCAGTTCCCGGCAGTCGGCTTCGGTGCGCCGCAGGTAGGCCTGAAGCACAGCGCCCGTCGAGGGGTAGTCGCGCCGCAGCCGGGCCAGGATGTCCAAGGTGGAATCCGTGGTCGTGTGGTCTTCCATGTCCAGGGTCACGGTCGTGCCAGCGGCTGCTGCTGCCGCACAGATCTCCCGGGCGTTGCGTTCGGCCTTGGCCTCATCGAAGGCTTGCCCCAGGGCGGAAAGCTTCAGGCTCACCTCGGACTGGCCGTTCTTCGTCAAGCCAGCGGAATCGAGCGCCTTCAACAACTCCAGGTAGGCGTCCGTCGTCGCGGTCGCCTGTGCCTCGTTGAGGGTGTCTTCGCCGAGGTGATCAAGGGTGATGCTCAGCCCGCTGGCGGCTAGCTGCTGGGTGGCGGCAAGCGCGTCATCGGTGGTGGTTCCAGCCACGAATCTTTTGACGACATCGCGGCTAACGGGGGCGGTCTCGACCAGCTTCTCCACTCGGGGTGACCGGGCGGCGGCGAGGATGGCTGAACGCAGCATAAGGATCAGACTAGCTTCCACCTCTCCCGTCTCTTGTCGGCCTCGGCTACAAATGCAGGCGTGAAGAAACATCCACCCCGCAAGCGCGATCGCGACCTGATCAAGGAGGCCCAACAGCGCAATTTCCAAGCGGGCCAGCAGGGACGCAACGGTGGCCCGATCCAGCCGCCTCCGAAAAGCAGCTTGAAAAAGCCGATGCTCGTCCTCGGCAGCATCGTCGCGCTTCTCGCGGTGGGTGCCTGCGTGTGCAGCAACATTGACGACGACGACTGCGATTCGATGGCCCCCAACGGAGAACAGGTCTTCGCGGCTGGGTTTTCCGGCGTGCAAGCGGCTCCTCCGGCGGCACGCGAACAGGGCGCTGTCGTTCCGGCGACGGGCGGTTTTGGCACCCATTTGGCGTCATGCGGCGGATAGCCAGCACTCCGCGGGCGGGCTGGCGCGAGACAGTCCGCTCGCAGGGGTTGGTGTACGCCGAAGACGTCCGCTACTGGGATGAAACGGCGGCCTACGCGTTCTCGATGGCTGAGGTGCTCCAGCTGGAGGAGCAGACCGAGCGGCTGTATGAGATGTGCCTCACCGCCGCAGGTCACGTCATTGAAACGAACCGCTTAGCCGACTTCGGTGTGCCCGCTTGGGCACACGATGCCGTCCGGAGCAGCTGGCGGGAACAGCCGCCTAGCCTCTACGGCCGGTTCGACTTGCGCTATGACGGCACCGGCAACCCAAAGCTGCTTGAGTTCAACGGCGACACCCCGACCTCTGTGCTTGAGGCCGCGATCATCCAGTGGTTCTGGCTCCAGGACACGCATCCGGCGCACGACCAGTGGAACAGCCTGCATGAGTCGCTGGTCGCCACGTGGCAGAAGTTCGCTCTCGACGGCCCGGTCCACTTCGCCTGGTCGAATCTCGAAGAGACCTACGAAGACCTGATGACGGTCGGCTACTTGGCCGAGACCGCTCACCAGGCCGGTCTGGAGATCAAGGTCACGCCGATGCTGGACATCGCGTGGGACGGCCGCGAGTTCCGCGACAGCGCCGGCGATCCGCTGCGGACGTGCTTCAAGCTCTACCCGTGGGAGTGGATGCTGGCCGAGCCTTACGGCAGGCTCGCGCTTGAGCCGGGCACGCCAACGACGTGGATCGAACCGTCGTGGAAACTCCTGCTGTCGAACAAAGCCCTGCTAGCGATTCTCTGGGAGCTCTATCCGGGCCATGAGCTGCTGCTGCCCGCCTACCTCGACGGCCCGCGTGAGCTGAGCGCCTATGTGGCCAAGCCGCTGCACGGACGCGAAGGCGCCGGAATCACGATCAACGAAACGCCCGGCGCGGGACATTGCTATCAAGAATGGATGCCTTTACCGGATTTCGACGGGAATCACCCGGTTCTCGGTTCGTGGATTGCTGGCGGCGAGGCGGCCGGGCTCGGCATTCGGGAAAGCGCTGGACTAATCACCGATTCATCTGCGCGGTTCGTCCCGCATTACATCTTGTAACAACCGTGGCACACCGATTCGCCGCGAAGTGCACTACCTTTGTCGGGTGGACTTCGATGCGTACGCCCGAATGGCGGTTGACCTAGTCAATGCGCCTCTGGACGATCTCAGCGACCTCAAAGCCCTGTTCCCGGAACCGGAATGGATGTGTGAGGACCCCACCGACCGCGATCTCCAGATCTTCCGGCGGGCTCAGAAGAGGCTGCGCGACGTTTTCGAACACGGATCGGGCGGCCGCGAGCACGACGCGGTCGACGAACTGAACTCGCTGCTGGAACAGCACCCGGTGCACCCACGCATCTCCGGACATGAGTCCGGCAACTGGCACATTCACGTGACGTCGCGCGGCTCGATGGTCAGCGCTGAATACCTCGCTGGAGCGGTCTGGGGTCTGTCGGTCTGGCTGTGCGAGTTCGGCAGCGCACGCTTTGGCGTGTGTGCCGACGAACGCTGCGGCAACGTCTACCTCGACACGTCGTCTAACAACTGCCGCCGGTTCTGCTCGGAGCGCTGCGCCACCAGGTCGCACGTCGCCGCGCACCGTGCCCGCAAGCGCGCCGCGATCGAGGAGACCGCGATGCGGCTCGACGCGGTGCAGCTGGCGCCGGTCGGCTAACTAACCGCAACGCTCAAATGTGCCCTGGTGAAAGCCAGGGCCTCAGCCAAGTCACGCTCCCGGTCGGCCCTGCTGCGCGAACGCCGGGTGGCGACTTCGAGTGCCACCGAACCGGTGAAACCCCGTCCCGCGAGTGATTCGAGCAGCTCGGCACACGGCTGTGCGCCGCGGCCGGGCACGAGGTGTTCGTCGCGTCCTTCACCTGTGCCGTCACCGAGGTGGATGTGTGCCAGATTGCTGGCCATCGTGTCGGCCATCTCGACGGCGTCCACTCGCGACGCCGCGCAGTGCGAAACGTCCAAAGTGTATGACTCGTAACCTGTCTCGGTTGGGTCCCAGCCAGGCGAATAGGGCACGAACTTCCGCTTGCCCATGCGCACCGGGTACATGTTCTCGACGGCAATCTTGATGCCCGGATGCCGCCCGGCCAGTTTGTGCAGGCCATCGGCGAAGCCACGGGCGTAATCACGCTGCCAGGTGAATGGCGGGTGCACGACGACCGTCGGTGCTTCCAGCTCCTCGGCGAGGATCACCGCACGCCGGAGCCGCTCCATCGGGTCACTGCTCCACACACGCTGCGTCACCAAAAGACAAGGAGCATGAATAGATTTGATGGGTACGCCGTAATGGTGCACCAAGCCCTTAAGCGCGCTGGGATCCTGGCTAACGGCGTCGGTCCAGACCATCACCTCTACCCCGTCATAGCCAAGCGTCGCCGCTACCTCGAAGGCAGCTGCTGTGGGCTCCGGAAAGACCGAAGAGGTCGATAGCAGCACTGGAACAGACACGCCCTCCACCCTAACCCGTTAAGTCAGCTGGTCTAAACGCGACAGAATGACCCCTTCGCGCAGAGCCCACGGGCAGATCCGCAGCTCGTCGAGCCCCAGGCGCTGCATCGCGCGCTGGGCGACGATGGCACCCGCGGGCAGCTGATGGGCGCGGCTAGGACTGACGCCGTCCAATTCGGCCAGTCCGGTAGACGGAATCCGGCGGATGAACGCACTGACTTGGTGCAGTCCCGTGAGCGTGAGCTGGCGGGGCGCCCACAGCCCTGCGGCGGAGGGCGCCGCTCCCGCGAGCCGGGCGAGGGTGCGAAACGTCTTGGAGGTCGCCGCCGCCAGATCCCAGCCGCCGACCTTGTCGAGTTCTTTGTGATCCAGCAGCTTGTCCACATAGGACTCAAGCGACTCGAGTTCGGCAGGCGCCGGTGGATCGTTCTTGAGCCGTTCGCGGCGCAGCCGGCCGGCTCCCAAGGGCAGCGAAATAGCTACATCGGGCGATTCGTCGATGCCTGCCGCGATTTCGAGCGAGCCGCCGCCGATGTCCAGCACTAGGAGCCGTCCCGCCGACCATCCGAACCAGCGGCGGACCGCCAGGAACGTCATGCGCGCCTCATCCTCTCCGGAGAGCACCTTCAGATCGACGCCCGTTTCCAGCCACACCCGGCGCAGCACTTCGGCGGAATTGCTGGCATCGCGGACGGCACTGGTGGCGAAAGCCATGAACTCGTCCACTTGAAGCCGTTCCGCCGCGAGCTTGGCCTGACGGCACGCGGCCACGAGGGAATCCGAGCCGTGCTTACTGAGCGCGCCGTTTTGGTGGAGCTGCTCGGCAAGGCGCAGCTGTTCCTTCTGCGAATGCGCCGGCCACGGGTGCGCACCGGGATGCGCGTCCACCACGAGCAGGTGAACGGTGTTGGAACCAACGTCAAGCACACCTAAGCGCATGCGCCTACCGTAATGCTCGCTCGCACCCGCGTACGCTTGGCTCGTGAAAGAAGTGCTGCTTGGCTTCCCGCGTGAGTGGATCGAATTCAGCGATCCCGGCGACGAAGACCATCTGATCCGGGCCGACCTCACCTGGCTGCTGTCTCGCTGGAGCTGCATCTATGGCACAGGCTGCAAAGGCATCATCGCCGGCCGGGCTGTTGAAGGCTGTTGTTCCCATGGCGCCTTCTTCACTGACAAAGACGATGTGAAGAGAGTGCGTGCGGCGGTTAAGCGACTGACCCCGGAAACGTGGCAGTACTACCGCAAGGGTTTCAAGAACTGGACCGATGAGGACGAGCTCGACGACAAGCCCGCGCGCCGCACGGCAACCCGGAAAAACGCGGGATGCGTGTTCCAGAACGATCCTGACTTCCCCGCCGGTGGCGGCTGTGCCCTGCATGGCCAAGCGCTGCGCGACGGCGTGCACCCGCTGGAATACAAGCCCGATGTGTGCTGGCAACTGCCCATTCGCCGGGATCAGCAGTGGGTCACGCGTCCCGATGAGACCAAGGTCCTGGTGTCGATCATCGGCGAGTTCGACCGCCGCGCCTGGGGCTCCGGCGGCCACGACCTCGACTGGTGGTGCACATCGTCGCCAGAAGCCCACGTGGGCAAGGAACCGGTCTACGTCTCCTACGGACCCGAACTGACCGCCCTGCTGGGCGACAAGGCTTACGCGATGCTGCAAGACCTGTGCCAGCAACGTTCCGCCTCGCGCGGTCTGCTGGCCATCCACCCCGCCACCACCGCCGCAAAGCCCTAAAGCGTTAAGTGGTGCTGTGCCGCGCGGGCCATGATTCATGGCCACCGCCGCTTGCCCTCGGTTCCGGCGGATCCGTGATTGGCTCGCGGTCCGCATAACCTCCGCTAAGCGGCGGCGGCGTGGCACAGCACCACTTGCCCTAAGGGCGGGTGTAGACGGCGACGTAGTCGGCGGTAAGGGGTTTGCCGGACACGGTTGCCGCGTTGGGGCCGCCGCCGAGGGCTTGCGGGAACTGTCCGCCGATGGCGACGTTGAGAATCAGGTAGAAGCCATGAGCCGTGGCGTCTTGCCATGCCGCCGATGGCATGGAGGAAGCTGCTACGCGATGGTGCATTTCCCCGTCCACGTAAAACCGCGCTTCCGACGCTGACAGTTCCATCGCGAACACGTGGAATCCGCCCACACAGCAGGGCAGTTCAGCAGATCCGGCATCGACTCCCGTCGCGTGCATCGCCGCATAGATGCCGGGCCGTCCGTTGACCTGCTCCATGATGTCCAGCTCACCCCACTGCGGCCAGCCTTCACCCTTGTCGCGGATTGGGGCGCCGAGCATCCAAAACGCGGGCCAATACCCGGCTCCGTCCGCTGTGGAAACCTCGGGCAGCTTCAAGGATGCTTCCACTCGCAGCGTTCCGCCCGCCGGGTAGGCGAAGTCAGAACGCAACGTTTCGATGCGCCCAGAAGTCCACTTGCCACCTTGCGACGTCGGCGTGATCGTCAGCTTTCCTTGGGAGACAGCCACATTGGGCACGGTGAAGGTCGCGATCTCCCCCGTCCACTTCGGCTCCCCCAGCTCATAGCGCCAGTTGGCCGCCACGGGCTGATCGAAATCGTCACGGAAGACCTGTGTCCAACGGTCCGTCGTGGAAGGTGCGGCAGCGACTGGCGAACAGCCCGCCAGCAGCAAAGCCAAGACCAGCAAGCGTTTCATGAGATCACCCCGAACCCAGTGAGCATCTTCTCCACGCGCGGAGCCAGCAACGTGACTACCGTGTTCGTCAGATGCGCGTCATCCCTATACAGCACAACACCTTCGCGGACCGCCGCGCACTCCAGCCCGGGGCACAGGATGTCGTTAACGTTCACTACTGTCACCGAGGAGACAGGATCGGCCCACAGCGCGCTTTGCCGGCTGAACGTGCACGGATCGCCTGCCGACAAACAAGTTGGAATATCCATGCCCGGGAAAGGAGTGTCCCGGAAATACACGATCGGGGCGCCGGCCGCCTTCAGCTTGCCGAGCGGCTCCTCCCACGCCTTCTTCAAAGCCAGTTCATTTTGGGCGTAGCGGTTGAGCGAACCCACGAGGATCAGTTTTGGCCGCACCCCAGAAGCGATGCGCTGCAAGGCATAATCACGCCACGCATCGCACTCGCGGTATTCCCGCCCGAGTTGCGGATTGGTCACCGGCAACACCGGCACCGGGCAGCCCGACTTGGTCAGCACCTCCACCGACCATCCCCGGCTCGCGGCAAGGTGCTGCGCGACGGGGAACCATTGTGACGCGTGCGAATCTCCAAACAGGACGATCCGTTGCGTGCCAGTGCCGAACACACAGGGCGGGCTGGTCACCGCCGTTGGCGGCACCTGGCACTCACCCACGTGAGGATGATCCTTGCGTGCTTCATAAGGCGACGGGAACATGCCTTGAATCGGCGTGACCGTCAGATTGGGTCCGTCCACGGCACCGGCGAGGGTGGCGGGAGCCGCGACAGCGGCGTCGGCCATGGTCCGGGTGGCCACACTGCCGAATACAAGCGCCAGCGTCAGCGGAACCACGATCATCGTCGCGCCAAAGCTCAACGACGGCCGTGGACTGACACTCAGGGACTTGCTGCGCCGCAACGGAATCTCGACGAGCCGCATCGTCAGCCACGCCGGGATCGCACTGGCGAGCACGAGAGCGGCCTTGTAACCCCAGTGCAGTTCACCGGTTTGCGCCTCGGTGAGCACCAGCACCGGCCAATGCCATAGGTACCAGGCAAAGCTCAGGCGGCCGATACGGCGTACCCACGGAAGGGAAAGAAAACGGCCCACCAAGCTGGCGGGTCCCGCGGCGATGATGGCCACGGCCCCGAGGGTTGGCAGTAAAGCGGCCCGTCCCGGAAACGCCGTGTCAGCGGTAAAGAACGTGGTCGAGACAATCACTGCGGCCATGCCGAGCAGCCCCAGGGTGCCGCGTCCCGCAGTCACCAGCGCACCCGAATCACTCGAAGCAGGCAAGGCCGCGGGCACTAACGCGACCGGTTCAGGATGGGCAGATGCGGAAGCGTTGCGGCGCAAGCGAACCGCCGCGTAGGCAAGCAGGCCACCGAGGCCGAATTGCCAGGCGCGAGACGGCGAAGAGAGGTAGGCCAACGGCTCGCTGATGGTTGTCCAATGCAGACTGAGAGCGAACGAACCGGCCGTGAACACCGCCATCGCCCACACGGCGAAGCGGCGCACCACGAGCAGCAGCGGCGCCCAGAGTAGGTAGAACTGCTCCTCCACCGCGAGCGACCAGTAGTGCAGCAGCGGACTGTGTGCCTGGCCGGCCGCGAGATAGTCGGTCTGTCCCTCGATGAACCGCCAGTTGGCGAGGTTGAGCGCGGCTCCCGCCACGTCGAGCGCGACATCGCGCTGACGCAGCGGGGGCAGCAGGATCCAGCTAGCCAATGCGGTCCCCACCAGGACCACCGCGGCAGCGGGCAGAATCCGTCGCGCTCGCCGGGCATAGAACTCGCCCAGCCGGATCTTCTCTTGTGACAGCAGAAGTCCCGTGATCAGAAACCCGGAGATGACGAAGAAGACGTCAACGCCGATATAGCCACCGGTGAAAAACGGTACGCCAGCGTGGAATCCGAGGACCGTAACAACCGCGACGGCCCGCAATCCCTCGATATCAGTGCGGAACCTCATGGTTGCTGCATCCAGGGCAGCATCGGATCAAGGAAGCCGGACGCGGCCAAACCCGCGAGCAGCAGGGCGACGGTGATCGCTAGCGAGTCAGGCCAGCTCAGTGATTGCTTCATGACGTCTCCTTGGTTTGCGCGGGCGCAGTGTCCGCCAGGCGTCCCTGACTAGCGGCACGGCGAGATAGGTGTTCACAGCGAGGAAAAACGTTGTCGCCCAGCCGTTTTGCCAGCCCACGTTGAGCAGGCCAGCCCAGCCGGCCACGTTGCTGGCGGTGAACCAGACGATCGCGAGGATGCTGACAGTGCGCGCCAGCGGGCTCTTCTTGGCCTTGGCTCCGGTGGGGACCCACTCGGCCTGACGGCGTTTGATGAGGTGCACGATGGCGACGGCGTGCACGAGGGCATAAAGCATCTGCGCTCGCGTCACTTCGAACCGCCAGCGCGTCTTAGACACGGCTGGCAGCAGCACGAACCAAATCCATGCGGGCGCGAGGAACGGCAGCATGTGCCACGGCCGGATGTCCCCGGGATAGAACCAAAGCATGATGATCGCGGGCAGCGGGATGGTGAACACGTTCACCGCGTTCACGAAATAGCTCGCGAACCCGTTCCAGAACGCGAGCCGCACCCTGAGCGGAAGCTTCGTCCGGTGGAAGCTCTTGTCCACCATCAGTTCCAGGTTGCCCATGCACCAGCGGTATTGCTGGTTCACGAACGCGGTCAACGTGTCGGGCGAAAGTCCTTTGGCTAGCAACACGGGGACGTACTGGGTGCGCCAGCCGACCTTGCGCATCTCGATGCCGGTGAACATGTCTTCGCTGTGTTCCAGCTTCGGGAAGCCACCGATCGCGTCCAGCGCCGCGCGACGATAGACCGCGTTCGTGCCACAGCAAATGGCCGCGTCGTCAGCGTCACGTGACGGCTGTAACCAGCGGAAGAACATCTCCTGTGCCGCTCCTGCGGCACGTTCGATCCAGTTCATCTCCGGCCTGGTGTCAAAGCACTGTGGGCTTTGCACGATGCCGACGGTCGGGTCTTCGAAATACGGCACCAGGTGACTGAGGAAGTCTGGCCGTGGGCAGAAGTCGGCATCGAAGATGACGATCAGATCAGCGTCGCTGTGCTGATATCCGTGGTTGAGGTTGCCAGCTTTCTTGAGGTGCCCACGATCGGGCCGGCTCAGGTAACGGAAACCGTAGGTCGACGCGAGTGTCTTGACCAGGGGTGACGCGGCGTCATCGAGAACCCAGACGGTCAGTTCCCCGTCCCAGTCCAGTTTGGACACGTGCTCATAGGTGTTGCGCAGGATGTGGAAGTCTTCTCCTGCGCTCGGCAGGAATACGTCAACGGACGGTTTGGCGTCAGGTTTCCAGCCCCGTACCAAAATCTCGTGCGACTGCTTGGTCAGGCGCCGCGATTTCTGCCCGTCCAATAACGACATTGACCAGGCGACGATGTTGACGGCCAGCACGGCGAGGAACACCCAGAGCGCCGGGTGCCGTAGTGAGAAGAGGAAGAGGGTGACAGCGGTGAACGTGTAGGAAGCCGAAACGCACAACAGGACCCAACGTCTTTGCGGGCCGAAATACCAATAGAGCTCATCATCGAGCGGTGCTGTCGTGCGCGCCGGGGCGGCGAGCGACATGATCTCTAAGTTAGGCCGCCTATGTTAAACAGTAAAGAAACTTAACGGAAGTCACACTGAACTTGAACCGTCCACTACGAAGGGCATATTCCTTGAGGCGAATAGTTGTTGCCGGGCAAGCACCCCTTATAGATCATTCCGGCCATGATGGCGAGCCAACTCAGACGTATGGGAGGCGTCCTATGTGGAGCACTGTTGCTTCAGTTAGGGCTGGTCTTTCTCCCCGCCGCGGCACCAGCGGCGCCACCCGCAGCTCCTAAGCACAACCGGCTCCTAGACCTCACCGTTTCATTGGCGGCGACAAAGACGCCGACCGTGACCGTCACCGCCACCGCGGCTCGCCCGCTGCCCAACGCCGTCCTCAAGGTGGCTCTGTGGCAGGACAAGCACCGGATTTCGGGCGCCGAGATCGCGCTCGGCACCCTAGCGTCCAGCGCGGCTCACAACATCGAATTCGCCAGCCTTCCCGCGGGCACAAGTGGCGTCGTGGCCGAAGTGACCTCCAACGGCACCTCGCTCGGAAGCAAATTCCTTGCCGTGTCCTGGCACCGGGGCAAACTCATCAGCGCCGGATCATTCGCCCAGCTAACCGACATCGCCCTGCAAACTGACCGCTCCGAAGGACGCTTGTCAGACCAGGACTTCGCCCAGCAAAAGGCGGCGCTGTATGAAGTGCCGGGCAGCTCAGGTGCGGTGTCCACATTTGCCACGTTGGCCAGCACTACGACCTTGAGCGGCCGCACCACCTATCGCGCCCACAACGACGTCGCCTTCGCCAACCGCCAGGTTCGCGTGGAACTCGTCAACCAATCCGATGCGGGCGTTGCCGAGGGATACACCGACGTCAACGGCAACTTCACCCTCGCGGTCGCCGACCTCGCCGCGGGCATTTATCGCGTTCGGGTCTCCACCAACAGCACCCGGGGTTACGTCACGAAAACTGACTTGGACCTCTATTCGCTCCACCTTGGCTACAGCGCTTCCATGAACCTGACACCGGGACAAACCGTGTCAGGGATCAACATCGATTTCGACCACGCGGGTGAGAGCGGCCGAGCCCTCGCGCTCCTTGACTCCCTATATTCATTGCAGACGTTCTACCAATCGATTCGGCAATCGGGCTGGCCCACGGAACTTCGCGCCGTGTATCCAAACGGGACTGACGGCAGTTTCTACCGTGATGGCTTCATCTTCACCAGTGGCGGCGAAACGAAGTGTGGGACGGGTGCCAACGACTGGTGCCCGGAGGACGCGTTCGACTGGGACACGACGGCGCATGAGCTGGGCCACCTCGTTGGAGACTTCGCCGGGATCGAGGACTCACCGGGCGGGACACACTACATCTGCCAAGGCGCTTGGCAAGGAAGCGTCAACAAAGACGACGCCCTCGCCCTCGCCTGGTCCGAAGGATGGGCGACCTTCTTCGGCGAAGTGGCACAGGTATCGGTAGCGATCCCCACGGGCATGCCGTTGGTGGAATACGGCGTCTACAGAGACGTCGCTGGGCCGCCGCACAATACGGGAGGCTCCTCCCTTGTCTACAGCCTTGAAACCCAGAACTACTGCACGCCTCCGGAGGCGACCGGGGAAGATAGCGAGCTCGCCGTTCAACGGGTCTTGTGGGACATGTGGTTTGACAACGGAACCGACGACGGCCTCGCGTGGAGCTTTACCGACATGTACAACCGGCTCGTGTCGGCTGGCGCGACGACCTTTTACGAGGCCTATGTCGCGCTAACGGCAGGCCGCAGTGCGAGTGAACTTCAATCGGCCCGGGCGATTCTGCAGACACAGGGAATCGTGCCCGAGCTGACGGAGCCAGCCTCCGGTGTGCTAAACCCAAATCCTGTTGCCTTCAAATGGAAGCCTGGCGGCGGTCCCAACCATCCGAATAACCAGTTTGGGCTAAAGATCACTAACAAGAACACCGGCGCTGTCCTGGTCGACAAAATAGTGACCACTCCCAGCTACACACCTACCGCAGCCGAGTGGCAGAACATCAGCGGGGCCGGGGATATCAACGTCGAAATCATCGGAACCGAGAATCAGCACTATCCGGCAACCGGCTACACCGCTCCGGTGAAAATGCTTTATGTCCACTATCTGCCTACGGCACCGCGAATCATGGTCGTTGGTGACTCGATAAGCCAGGGCCACGAAGGCGACTACACCTGGCGCTACCGGCTCAAGCAACACTTCAACGCCAAGGGGGTCACCACCGACTTTGTCGGTCCGTGGGTGGGAACGCATCACCTCTCGGTGACGACCCCACCGACAGCGTTCACTGACGGAAAATACGGTCCGGGCGGCACGCTTTCGTTTGACAGTCAGCACCTCGCGAGGTGGGGCTGGCAAGCAGCACAGGCAAGGTATTCGATCCAATCTGAGGTCGCCTCGTACGCCCCGCAATATCTCTTGGTTGAGTTGGGATTCAACGATCTGGGCTGGAGTGTGTCCGACCCAGACGGAACACTGGCCAGCATCAAGGACCTTGTTGCCAACGCACGGGCGGCCAAGCCCGACATCAAGATCTTGTTGGCAAACGTCGTCCGCCGCTCCCCGATACCCGGCGCTAGCTGGCTTGATGGCGCCATTTCCAGCTACAACAGCAAACTGGCGGCAGCCATCCCCGGCATGCAGACGCTGAAGTCAAAGGTTGAATTGGTCGACATCAACACGGGGTTCTCCTACTCCACCGACACCTACGACGGCCTGCACCCGAACGACAGAGGCGAATACAAAATCGCCGAGGACTTCGCCAACGTGCTCGCCAGTAAGTTCTATCTGGGAAGTACGTTTACCACCACAATCCCAACGACTCCCACGGTTTTCCGCCCGGCGGCGCCGGCGACGCTCGACGCTATGGCTGTGCCTGCCGGCGTTCACATCACGTGGCAGCACAGCTTTGGGGCGACGGGCTATTGGCTCTACTCCCGCAACGTCACGCTGGGCGAGAGCTTCCAGAGGTCTGGCATGCCGATCGGGGCGGATAGCTGGGTCGCGAACTGGGTCCTCAATGGACACGTCTACGAGTACTACGTGGTGCCGATGAAGGGCGACACGATCGGCGGCACTTCGCCGTCTGACAGCGTGCAGGCGAACCCGCAAACGTCAGGTGGCGGGCAGAGTATCGTTGTCCTGCCGGGCAGTGGATACGTCGATGTCAGCTGGGACCCGCCGGTGGATCAGTATTCGTCTACCGTCCACAGTTACAAGGTCCATTACTTTGACCAAACCGCGAGCGGTGCCTTCGTTCAGACCTTCACGACCACCAACCGGTCGCTGCGCCTCAACGGTTTGACCAACGGGCATCTCTACACCATCGCGGTGTCGTCGGTGAATGCCGCCGGTGAGGGCTGGCCCGCGGCTGGGCCCAATGTCATTCCTGGGTACGGAAGACCAGCCGCCCCAACGCTGCAAAGCACCCGGATGATCAGTTCCACTGACGCACGGCTGATGTGGACCGCGTCCACCGGCGCAGCTGGTTACTACGTGCTCAATCGCAACTGGAGCCAAGGCGGCCCGTTCACCCGCTACCCGGACATGAAATCCGGGACCTGGGCTGACATCGGCTGGCTGTTCCCAGCCGATCAGCAGGAGTTCTGCATGATCGCGGCCAACGGTTCGCTGCAGTCGGCGTCTTCCAACTGTCTGCGCACGACACAGGATGCGCCAACGCTGACAGGAGCAAGACTGCTGACCGAATCGTCGGTCCGTCTAACGTGGACGGCCTCTCCCGGAGCGGGCGGTTACCGCGTCTACAAACGGGACGCCATGAAAGGCACACCGTGGACGGTGCACATCACCAACACGCCAAACACTTCACTGGAGCTCACCGGGCTGGGTCTGGCTGAGCACTTCGAGTGGTATGTCGTGGCGCTTTCGTGGACCGGGGCGACGCAATCCGTTGGCTCCAACAAGAAGTTCGCGACCGTGAACGGCTAGGCGTTCAGCAGTTTACGAAGCCGTCCGGCGATTTCGGCGACATCGTCGAACTCGCCGGCGGCAACCCCAACGGTCAGCTTGTAGGCCTCGTCGTCGTTGAACGGCTCGGTGCGTACGCCGTTGACGTGTAAGAAAGCCAGCGCGGCCGTGAGCCCCACGCGTTTGTTGCCGTCGACGAAGGCGTGGTTGCGCACCACCGAGTGCATCAAGCTCGCGGCCTTGTCCCACAACGACGGATAGGCCTCGGCACCGAACAGCATCGTTTGCGGTCGCGCGGCAGCCGAGTCGAGCAAGCCTGAATCGCGCAACGTTGGCTTGACTCCGATCGCCTCGGCGATGATCAGCAAGTGATCGACCGTGAGATAGACCGTCATTGAGCGAGCCGATCGAGCAGGTCGCGGTGAGTCCGCTCGAAGGCCACGGCGAATTCGCGTACCTTCTCGGCGTCCGCCTCCTGATGCAGGTCGACTTCGTCGGCGGGCAACTGCTCGGCTTTGGCCTTTTCGTGCTCGGTCATAGCGTCAAGGTTACGGCTCGAACTTGTAGCCCAGTCCACGCACCGTGACCAGATAGCGCGGTGTCGACGGTTCCGGCTCAATCTTGGAGCGAAGCCGTTTCACATGCACGTCAAGGGTTTTCGTGTCCCCGACGTAGTCGGCACCCCAGACCCGGTCGATGAGCTGGCCGCGCGTGAGCACCCGGCCGGCGTTGCGCAGCAACAGTTCGAGGAGTTCAAACTCCTTGAGCGGCAACTGAACCGCGCCTCCATCAACGGTGACGACGTGCCGCTCGACATCCATGCGCACCGGGCCGGCGGTCAGCGTGGCGCCCGCGTGCTCGACCACGTCTGTGGTCTGGCGGCGCAGCACGGCACGAATCCGGGCGACCAATTCGCGTGGGGAGTAAGGCTTCGTGACATAGTCATCGGCGCCAATCTCCAGGCCAACAACCTTGTCGATCTCGCTGTCGCGCGCGGTCACCATGATGATCGGCACGTTCGACCGCTGCCGCAGCTGACGGCACACCTCTGTGCCGGGCATCTCGGGCAGCATCAGATCCAGCAGCACGATGTCGGCACCGGTCCGGTCGAACTCGGTCAGGGCCGCGGGACCAGTCGCCGCGAGGGAAACTTCGAAACCCTCCTTGCGCAGCATGTAAGAAAGCACGTCCGAGAACGATTCCTCGTCCTCGACTACCAGCACCCGGGACATTACTGACCAACCCTTTCCGACGTAACTATTGCGCCGATCTCAGACGATGCCGGTAGCGGCAACATCGCTTCCGGGGGTCTTGCGGGCAGACGCAAGGTGAACGTCGACCCTCCGCCGAGACGGCTGCGCACGTCGACGCGGCCGCCATGATTCGTGGCGATGTGTTTCACGATCGCCAAGCCGAGCCCGGTCCCCCCGGTTGCCCGGGACCGGGCCTGATCAGCGCGGTAGAAGCGCTCGAAAACCCGGTCAAGGTCGGCGGGGCCGATGCCAATGCCCTGGTCGGAGACGCTGATGTCGATCCGTTCGTTTTCCGCGAGAGCGCTGACGATGACGGCGGACCCTTCGTGCGAATACGCGACCGCGTTTTCCACAAGGTTGCCCACAGCCGTCGCGAATTGCGCTCCGTTGCCAAAGATGGTCAGGCCCTTGGTGCCAACGACAACCAGCTCGATCTGCTTGGCCGTGGCCGCCGTGCGCGTGCGGTCAAGCGCGTCGGCGATGACCCAGTCGACGGAAACGGGTTCCGGCTCGGGCAATGGCTCGGCGCCCTGAAGCCGGGACAGCTCCATGAGTTCGGTCACGAGCTGTCCTAGACGCTGGCTTTCCCGGACGATCCGTTCGGCGAACCGTCTAGACGCGGCAACGTCATTGGCCGCGTCCGCACCCGGGGCTGACGGATCGGTCGCGTCCAGCAGGCCCTCAGCGAGCAGCTGGAGCGCGCCAATGGGCGTCTTGAGTTCGTGGCTGACGTTGGCCACGAAGTCCCGCCGCACGCGGTCGACGCGGTGAGCCTCGGTGACGTCGGCGGCCTCGATGCTGATCATCCCGCCACCTATCGCGACGGCACGCAAGGCGACCCCTAACGGTTCGCCCCCGGCTCGCGGGAGATCCAGCTCCACCTCGCGCCGGGCACCTGTGTGGCGCACTTGTCCCGCCAGCGTACGAAGGATGGGGTGCGCGGTGACGGCACCTGGCGTGCTCCCAGCGCGCAGCAGGCCCATCGCCCGCGCGGAAGGGTTCGCCAGCACCGGGTTGTCGCTCGCGTCGAGCAGCACCACCCCCACGCGCAACGAGTCCAGGCTCTTGCGGCCCAGCCCGGCAAGCGGATCAGGGTTGATAACTGCTGCTGGCGCAGGGTCGCTGCGCCTTGCCCACCTCACGAGCCGATGGTAGGCCAGATCGTTCACCAACTGTTCCCCTAGATTGTGGTGAAATGTCGGGAACGTCGGCGCCCGTAGGTTGAAGTTCATCTTCCTGCCGGGTTTCGTTCACCATCGTTCACCGTTTGGATGGTTGGCGGGCCTACTGTGAGCCCAATGCGCGAGGAATTCCGGGCTGATCTGTATGAGATCGGCCGTCTACTGGTTTCGATGGCCGAAGCGGCCCGCACCGCGATGAGCGCCGCCACAACCGCGCTGCTGAGTGCGGACAAAGAAGGCGCCGAGCGCGTGGTCGCCCGCGATGCCGACATCAATCAGCTCTTCCGCCAGGTCGAGGACAAGGTGCTGCGCATCCTGGCACAGCAGGCCCCGGTCGCCTCCGACCTGCGCATGGTGATCACGGCACTGCACATCAGCACCGACCTTGAGCGCATGGGTGATCTGGCCGAGCACGTGGCGAAGTCCGCCCTGCGGCGCTTCCCCGCGGTGGCCGTGCCCGCCGACCTCGCCGGCACGATCGGCCAGATGGCCAACGTCGCCGACCGCATTGCCGGAAAGATCACACTGGTTCTGGCGTCCCGCGACATTGAGCGTGCGGCCGAGCTGGAAAGCGACGACGACGCTATGGACGATCTCGAGCGTCAGCTCTACACCAAGGTCCTTGGGCCAGACTGGGGCCACGGGGTCGAAGCGGCGGTTGATGTCGCGCTCCTCGCCCGCTTCTACGAGCGCTTCGCCGATCACGCCGTCAACGCCGGGCAGCACGTGATCTATCTCGTCACCGGTGAGTCGGCTGACGCCTAAGCACCGCAAAAGAAACGGCCCGGGGGTTGCCCGGGCCGTTTCTTGTTGGGAAGAGGATCTGCCTACTTGACCGCACCCGCGGTGAGACCGTTTTGGATCTGGCGCTGCAACAGCGTGTAAAGAATGATCATCGGCAGGATCGCGATCGTGATCGCCGCGAACAGGGCCGGCCAGTCCGACTTGAACCCGGCTGCGACAGAGATCGACGCGATGCCCTGAGTCAGCATGAACTTGTCTTCGTTACCGCCCGGCACGACATAGAGCGGGATCATGTACTGCGCCCACTGGCCAATGACGTTGAAGATGCCGACGCTGATCAGGCCGGGCTTCGCCATCGGAAGCATGACCTTGAAGAACAGCTTGTAGTGCCCGGCACCATCGATCATCGCCGCTTCCGCAACCGAGTGAGGCAGCGTCCGGAAGAAGGCGACCAGGAAGAAGATGGTGAACGGCAGCGAGTAAGCCACGTAGGTCATGATCAGACCCGTGTGCGTCCCGACCAGCCCGGACTTGCTGCCCAAAAGATCGCCCAGCACCTCGAAAGGCGGGAACGTCTTTCCACTTAGGACGAAGAACAGCGGCACCAGCGACAGGAAGATGGGGAACGCGAGGCCGGTCACGAAGAAGAAGTAAAGGAACCGGCTGCCAATGAACTTGTATCGCGCCAGCACGTAGGCGGCCATCGAGCCCAGCAGCATGGTGAAGAAGGTGCTGAAAGCCACGACGATCGTGCTGTTGAACATGAACTGGCCGATGTGCGCTTGGCTCCAGGCGCGGGCCCAGTTGTCCCAGCGCAGCTCGGCTGGCAGGGTCCACGCGCTGCTGAAGATCTCCGTGGTGTCCTTAAAGGACGACAGGAAGACCCAGATCAGCGGGCCAATGATGACTAGTGCCCAGATCGCCAGCGCCGCATGCGACAGGCCCGACAGGAAACGGAGCGGATTACGTTGCGTCTTCGTTGTCATGGCGGGTTCCTATTAGTACTCGACGGTTTCGCGCCTGCTAGCGCGAAGAGTCAGGAAGGCGAACGTCAGGGTGAGGAAGAACAGGACTACGCCTATCGCTGAGGCCCGGCCGATGTTGCTCTTGGTGAACGAGTTGTAGAGCTCGACGCCAAGCACGGTGGTTGCTCCGTCTGGCCCGCCGTAGCCATTGTCCTGCGACAGCACGTTGATCAGAGCGAAGAAGTCGAACGCGGCGATGCCGAGGTAGACCCAGGCGACCTGGATGGTGTCCCACAGCAGCGGCAACGTGACCCGGAAGAAGAGGGTCACCCGTGACGCGCCATCGAGTTCGGCGGCTTCATAGATCTCGGCCGGGATGCTCGCCATACCAGCGGAGAACAGCACGACATAGAAGCCGACGGCCTGCCAGATGGCGACGAAGAGGATCGCCCACAGCGCGGTGCTTGGATTAACCAGCAGATAGACCGGATCTAGCCCAATCTTGGTGAGGATGCCGTTGATCAGACCGGAATCGTCGGAACGGTAGACGGTCTGGAACAGCACACCCACGATGACCACGGCCAGGACCTGGGGGAGGAAGAACACCACACGGTAGAACTTCGACCCCCAGACCCCGGTCCGAACGCCACCTTTGGAGCCACCGCCCACGTTCAGCAGGAACGCGAAGAACAGGGCGATGGCGATGGTGATCAGCGGCAAGGCGACGAGCAACTTGGCGTGGTTGCCAAGCGCCTTCCAGAAACGCTCATCGTCGAAGAGCTTCGTGAAGTTATCGAAGCCAACCCAGACCGGGTCGACATCAAAGCCGCGCCAGAACGTCAACGATAAGTAGAACGTCTGAAGCATCGGGTAAATCACGAGGATCACGTAGAGCGCTATTGGCAGCGCCAAGAAGCTCGCGACAAAGGGAAGCTTGCCGTGCCGCATGATCGTCTGCTCCTAGTTAGCGGGTGAACTTCTTGACGGTGGCGTCCTTCTGGACCTCATCCGCCTTCTTCTGGATCCGGTCGGCCCAAGCGGCAGCGTTGATCCGGCCGAACATGAGCTCGTTCGTCGCGGCGCGGGTCTCCTTCTCGATGGCGTCGTACCAGCCGTCGAAGAAGTAGTTGCCGATGACGTCCTTGCCGGCGGCGGTCAGGGCAGCCGAAGCGGCCTTGGCACCAGGCGGGAAGGCGAACGACGCGGCAGCGCCGTTGACGACCGTCTTGGCGTGAGCCTCGGTGATCTCGGTGAACTTGGTGCCACCGGCCTTCGACAGCATCTGGCGCATGAACTCCAGACCAGCTGCCTTGTTGGCGGCCTTGGCGGACACGAAGTAACCCTCACCGACGGCAGCCTGAACGGCGGCGGCGCTGAGCTTGTCCGAGCTGGACAGTGACGGAACGGCGGCAACCGAGTACTCGAAGGTCGGCGGGGTGACGGCCTTCTGCTCGCCCTCCAGCCAGTCACCTGACGGGTACATACCGACCTTGTCCTGGTTCTGCTGCAGCTGAACCTCGGTGTGCTTCAGACCCTCGTGCGCCGCGTTCATGTAGCCCTTGGCGAACAGCGAGCCCCATGCTTCGGCAGCCTTGACGACCGCGTCGGCCTTCCAGGCGCCAGCCTTGAGGTTGTCGATGTCCTTGAGGACGTCCTGGCCACCGATCTTCGCGGCGTGGGTCAGGATCACGCGAACCTGGTAGTAAGCGGCGTTCGCGCCAGCGTAGGCGTAAGGCGTGATGCCCTTGGCCTTGATGGCCTCACACAGCGCCAGGAACTCGGTCCAGTCCTTGGCCGGCTTCCAGTTGTTCGCGGTGAACAACTTGGAGTTGTACCAAAGGCCGAACATGGTCGACACGTAGTAGAGAACGTAAGGCTTGCCGTTGAAGGAACCAGCCTCAACCGTGCCAGGCAGAACGGTGTCGCGCACCTTCTTGGCCGGGTCGTCCACGGAAGGAGCGTCCCACAGCTCGGTCAGGTCGGCCAGCTGTCCATCGGCGACCAGCGCGCCGAAGTCCATCGCACCGGTGCCCGAGTTGTTGACGAACTCTGGCGGGTTGCCGCCCTGGAAACGCGGCTGCACCAGAGCCTTGATGTCCTGGGTCGCGGTGTGCTTGACGGTCGCCTTCGGGAAGGCGGCCTTGAAGTTCGGCGTAAGGCCGTCCGTCGCGTACTTCTGGCCGTAACCACCATCGAAGATCACGATCTCAACGGTGGAGTCGTCCTTGATACCAAACGGATTCTTGTCGCTCTTCTGGCCGCCACCTTCGGTGGTGCCCGGGTCATCGGTGCCGCAAGCGGCAAGGAAGCCGGCGGCTGGAGTGGCGAGCAGACCAGCGGCCGCCGCCCGCCGCAGCACTGTGCGGCGGGTGAGGTCCGACGGGCTGTCGGGGGATACGGTCATGACAATCTCCTCGTACGAGATACATGCGGCGCGTCGGGCCCGCCGGCGCGTCGCTGCTTCTGGACTTGTTGTTCTGCCTTGACATTGCTTGTCAAGACCAGTCGCAGCGGCACGCCATAGTACGACGGCGCCGCGTCTACCAGCACATATGTGCTGGAGCTGTGTGATTTTGCCGATTTCCCACCAGATCGGATCATGCTGCCACCTCGCGGAGGCGGTGTCCGGCAACTGCCTGGGCGGTTCGCTGAAACGCTGCGTGGGATCGGTCGTGCGTGCGCTGGGCGACCGCGATGTAGAGCAGGTCCAGCAGCACGAGCTGGGGATGCCGGGCCGATAGGGCGTCCGGCCTAAAGGTGGTGGCCTGTGTCGCGGTGAGCAACACGATGTCGGCCACGTCAGCCATGGGTGAGCGGGGAAAGCTGGTCAGGGCGATGGTGGTGGCGCCGTGACTGCCCGCCTCGGCGAGCATTTCGATCGTCTCGCGGGTTTGCCCCGAGTGCGAAATACCAAGCGCCACATCACCTTTGCGGAGCAGGGCGGCACTGGCGAGTCCATTGTGGACATCAGGCCAGGACCACGCCGCGACTCCGATGCGGTGTAGCGAAAACTGCATCTCGGCGCCGACCAGGGCGGAGCCCGAGGCGCCGTAAATGTCGACCCGGTTCGCCGCCGCGATCGCGTCAGCTGCCCGCTCGACTTCTGCCAGGTCTGTCATAGCTGCTGTATCACGCATCGCCTGCGTGTCCGCCGCCATTATCTGCCCGAGCACGCGCTCTAGCGGGTCGGTTGGCTCGATCTCGCGACCAATGTCGATGGCCCAGCCGGCGCTTCGGGCGGCCCGCCCGGTCTCTCCAGCAATCGCGAGGCGCAGGTCGGCATAACCTTCGAACCCAACGGCCCGGCAGAAGCGGGTGATGGTAGCCGGTGATGTCCCGGAGCGTTCCGCCAGCTCAACGATCGTCGCCCGGGCTGCCCCGGCGGGATCCGTCAGCACTTGCTCGGCCACGCGGCGAAGCGCTCCGGTGAACTCCGGGAGCCGTGCGCGTAGGCGGACGAGCACGCTGTCGGTGCTTGCCTCCTCGAACGCACTTCGATCCACAGATACCTCGCCGCATTTGGAAGGAGTGTTAACTGATGATGGAAAGAATTCTTACTGAATCCGCGTCCGTGTCAACAGGGATCGGCGAAGATTTCAATTTGTTACAAGGAAGCTCCCCTTTTCGGCTGAGAGGTAATCGGCCAAAAAGAGGAGAGAATGATGGCTAATCGTCAAGCAGTAACGAGCCGATCTTCGCGAGACCTCGCGGCGGCTAGGTGACCAAGGGCGGCGGCGACCCCGAGAAGACCGCACAGAACCCAGTGCCAAGCACCGAGTCCGGACAGCGACCAGCCCCCGATCGCGGGCGCCACGAACAGCGCGACGGGGAAGACCAGAGAGAACACCGACTGATAGCTCGCGCGCAGGTGAACCGGCGCCAGCTCGGCGATGATCGACGCGTTGGGCGGGGCGGCCAGCATTTGGCCAAACGTCCAAATCACTGCCGCGCCAACGTAAAGCCATGTCACGTCGGCCACGGAGAGCGCGGCATAGCCCACGCCCACGAGCAGGAGCGCGGCCGCGAGCACGGTGGCGTGCTTGTGTGCCTTGATCAGTCGCGGGACGAACAGCTGGCCCAGCACGATCATCGCGCCGCCGAGGAACACGATGAACCCGTAGACCGCCGGGCGCAGGCCATCTTGCGCCATCGCCAGCTGAACGGTCGAATTCGTTTGCATACCAAGGAAAGCGAGCACAAAGCTCAAGCCGACGAAGGACAGGAACGCCTTGTCTGCGAGCACCGTTCGCAATCCGCCGCGCTGTCCGCGCACGTGAGTGGGCAGCGTTTCCGGAACGAATCGCCAAATCAGCACCGCGGTCAGCCCGGTCATCGTCGCGTCAGCGATGAACAAGGCGAGAAAGCTGAACTCGGCGACGATTCCAGCGATCGCGGCGGCCACGGCACTGCCCATGTTGAACGCCCAGAACTGAAGATTGAACGCCCGTGAACGGTCCGCTTCGGGTGTCACGTCAGCGATCGCGGCCACGGTCGCCGGGCCGGGCAGCATGTGGAACAGTCCAATCAGGACAGCGAAAACCATGATGAGCCACATCGGCTGGGCGAAACCGATGGCCAGCATGAAAATCGCGCTAACCACGGTGCCGAGCAGGTAGGTGCGGCGCCGTCCCCAGCGGTCGGCCAGCACACCGCCCAGCAAGCTGCCAAACGCCCCGCCCGCGCCATAGCCACCGGTCACCAAGCCGGCCACGGCGAGCGAAGCGCCCCGGCCGCTGATCAGATAAGTGGGCAACAGCAGCATCCCGAACGCGCCGACCCGGTTGACGAGCAATGCCGAAAACAGGGCCCAGAACGTGCGGGGTAATCCGCCTACCGCATCACGCAGAAATGGCCTCAACGCGTACCCCATGGTGATCTTTTTGGGTAAGGGACGCGGCCCGGCGCTCGCGGGCCGGCCCAGACAGCCATTGCCCGATCGCGACCACAACGCCTAGAGCCGCCATGACGACCCACAGCGTCGGTGCTGGGGCGTGGTCGAGGAGCATACCGCCCAGAACCGGGGACACGAAGTTGGCCAGGGTGAAGCCCATGGAAGCCACGCCCTGGTAGCGGCCGCGCATGTCCGTCCGCGACAGATCAGCGATCAGGGCGCCGCTAACGGGTGCGTGCAGCATTTCGCCCGCTGTCCACACCACGACCGTGAGCATGAGCAGCGGCACGGTCCCTGCCACCGCAACGGATCCCATGCCGATACCGACCAGGATCGCCGCCATCGTCAGCACACTGTTGCGTTTGCGGGCCTTGATGAGCTTGGGCACGAAGAGCTGGAACGCCACGATCATGATGCCGTTGACCGCGATCACCGTGCCGTAGTCGGCCGGGTCGAGTCCACGCTGGTGCATCGCGATTGGTATTAATTTGCAAGTCTCGATGATGACCCACAGGCCCAGGTTCAACAGCACAAACGCCATGAACACCCGGTCTTTAAAGACATCAGAGATATTTCCTGGTACGCGGAGAGCCTCCACCTTGACCGCCGGAGTCGTCTCCGGGACGAGAGTGAACACGAGCGCCGCCATGGCAAGCTGCGTGACCGCGTTCATCAGGAAGACGGTCATGTGCGGGGCATGCGCCAGCACGCCGGCCAGAATCGCGGCGACCGAGAACCCGATGTTGATGGCCCAGTAGTTGAGGTTCATGCCGCGCATGCGCTTGTCAGGACCCAGAATGTCCACCATCGTCGCGGTGAAAGCAGGCCGCCCCAGCCCATTCCAGAGCCCAAACGTCGCCGCGAGGACGGCCACGATGACGGGCTGCATCGACAACCCGAGCAGGATCGCCGTGATGGCGAGCAACACGTTTGACGCGAGAAGGGTGCGGCGACGGCCCCAACGGTCGGCTAGCACTCCACCGATGAGCGATCCGATGGCCATCCCGCCGCCGAAGAGCCCCAGCACTAGCCCCGCGAAGGTCGCGCTGAACCCGTAGTGCGCCACCATGTGGATTTCCAGGAAGAGCATGACGAAGGCGCCACTGCGGTTGATCAGAGTGCCCGTCCACAGGTACCAGAAGGTCCGTGGAAGGCCACCCGCTGTCTGGCCGAGCCAGTTACGCACGTCAAACTCCCCGGTCTGTAATGAACGCCTCGCGAAGGCGACCCTTACAACCTAGGAGAGCGGTCTGACAGAAGTCACGGCGTTTTAGACGTGGGCCGCACCACAAAATCCCCACATGGCAGGATGGCCAGCATGGTCGGAACTCTCGTGCTCATCCGGCACGGCGAAAGCGAATGGAACGCCAAGAACCTCTTCACCGGCTGGGTCGATGTTGACCTGACGTCCAAGGGTGAAGCGGAAGCCCGCCGGGGCGGCGAACTGCTTCGCGACGCGGGACTGCTGCCGGATGTGGTGCACACCAGCCTTCAGAAAAGGGCCATCCGCACGGCGGAGCTGACGTTGCTCGCCGCTGACCGCCAGTGGATCCCGGTGAAGCGGTCGTGGCGGCTCAACGAACGCCACTATGGCGCCCTTCAGGGCAAGAATAAGAAGCAGACGCTTGAGCAATACGGCGAGGAGCAGTTCATGCTGTGGCGCCGTTCTTTCGACGTGCCACCGCCGCCGATCGCTGATGACGACGAGTTTTCACAACTGAATGACCCGCGATACGCCCAGTTACCCGATGAGATCCGTCCGCGGACCGAATGTCTCAAGGACGTCATCGCACGCTCGCTTCCGTACTGGTACGACGCGATCGTCCCCGATCTCCTAGCTGGCAAGACCGTGCTGATCGCCGCGCACGGCAACTCGTTGCGGGCGTTGGTCAAGCACCTTGACGGCATCTCAGACGAGGACATCGCTGGGCTGAACATCCCAACGGGCATTCCGTTGCGTTACACGCTTAGCGACGATCTGAAGCCGGTTTCGTCTGCTTATTTGGACCCTGACGCGGCAAAGGAAGCCGCGGCGGCGGTCGCGAACCAGGGCCGCTAGTACTTTCGGCTTAATCAGGTCCTCTAACTGGACTGGGACCCTCACAAACCTTGGCGGGCAGGGAAAACGGCTGATTAACTTTCCGTTAAGAAGCTTTTCAGTAGCCCAAAACCGGCCCAGATATGCCGGTGGCCGGCCTGGTTCGCTCACCCCCGTTAGCGAACCGGCCAGCCGACCGGTCTTAGGTGGCGCCGTCCCCCAACGGCTAAGTGCCACCCATCCCCAACGCTTCACTCGGCGCCACAACCGAAACGACTTTCGGTTAAGCCACGACTCCCGGGAGTCTCATCAAGTGTTGCGCTTGCGGACGACGTTACGCCGCAGCTCAAGGGAGCGTCTACTCATTTGCGAATCTCGTTCATCACTCTTTGTGACTGAGTTATCACCCGTTCTCACCAGTCACAGAAGTAGTTGAATAGTTAACCTTCTTTCATAGTCAATTTCGTGATCAACTCGACTCTGGTTCGCACCCCGAGCTTGCGATAGATGCTGGCCAAGTGGGTTTCTACTGTTCTTTCCGCCACAGTTAGCGCCTGCGCGATCTCCCTCGCTGGAGCCCCGCGAAGCGCCCAGGTGAGGATTTCGCGCTCACGAGCGGTCAAATCGCCGGCCGGTTCAGGTTTCGCGGCGGTCAGCGCGCTCGCGTAGGCCTGCGTGCCAGCCGGGTCCACCGCGTGACCCGCGTCCAGGACCTCTTGTAGTGCCACGGGTTCGCCACGCATCAGAGCCACCTCGGCACCGGCCCGCAGCCCGAACCAACGCTGCAGTGCCGTCGCGCCCGGACCGTTGAGCCGCTCCTGCACCCCGAGATATTCGATCGCCCCCGCACGCTGACCGTCTCGCCATGCGGCCGTCGCGAGCAAATCCGTTACGCGCACGAGCAGTTCCCGGTCGCCGAGCACTTCGGCCTCCCGGAACGCTTGCGGGAGCAGGTCTTGCGTCCCGCCGCTGAGCGTGGCCAAGGCGATCAGCGCTTCGGCATGCGCACGCGGATCGCCACTTGTCCCCGCTTCATCAAGCGCCTTGGCCGCGAGCACGGCATCGGCGGCTTCCAGCGCCAGCCGCGCCTTGAGCCGTGCCACCACCGACGCTTCCTCTGGCTGTGCTTGCAGCGCCGTCATCAGCGCTTCCCGCCGGACCTCATCCCCTGGAGCCAACACAGCTCCATCTCCCGTGCCCGGTGTGCCTTTGCCGGCCGGCGCAGCAGTTGCCTGGCCGCCCTCCCGCCGTGCCCCGCGCCCTGCGGTAGACGTTGCCGGCGCGCCCTTGCCGCCCGAGGCGGGCACGCCCAAGCCGCGAGCAGCGAGTGGGCCGAGGGTGAGGCGTGGCCCGAGTCCGAGTGCCGCGGCCGCCATCAGCCCGGCATCACGGGCCCGGGAACCCAAGCGGAGTGCTCCCGTGAGCGATGCCCGGCCAACTTCGCGCAGCTGTGCCGAACGGGCCGATCGCAAGCGCGCTTCCCCTGCGGCCACGAGCAGCCTGCCCGAAGCCGCTGGCGCCCATCCCGCCCGGCCAGCCATTGTCGCGGCCTGCGCGAAATACTCCGCTGCCAGCTCGTGGGAGCCTGTCTCGCTCGCGGCCACGCCAGCGCTCACGGAAGCAGCCGCAGCGGCATCAAGGCGTGTCGATCCGCCGAGTGCGGCCGCTTCGCTGGTGTGGTAAGCCAATTCAGCGATCGTGGCCGCTCGTGCTCCGCCCATCGCACCCAGGGCAGCGAGCGCCGCGGCCGCCTCATCGTGCAACTGCGCGCGATGCTTTGGCCCGAGCGATTCGTAACAGAGCTCGCGCACAGGCGCCTGGTCAAACCGGTAAACCTGTGCTGGCAACGCTTTGATGAGCCCAGCCTGCTGCGCCTCGGCTAGTCCCTCCAAGACGTCCACATTGGACAGCATCCGCTCCAGCAGAGCCAGATCGAACTCCCGCCCCAGCACCGAGGCGGCCTCAAGGACCGCGCGAGCTTGCGGGGAGACAGCAAGGAGCCGCGCCTTCAGGGGCGCCGTCAGTTCCTCCGGAAACTCCACTGGTACGCGGTGGAGCCCGTCATGGCTGGGATCGATCTGATCGAGGACCGCCGTCAGCCACTCCCGCTCCCCACCGGTGCGGCGCCATAGCTGTTCGGCTAGCCGGGCTGGTACCGGCTGGCCAAAGTGTTGCCGCAGCAGGTCAGCGGCTTCTGCCCGATCCACGCCCCGCCCTTCTAAGTACCTGTACGTAGACGTCCACCTGCGCCAAAGTTACGTACTCACCACGATGTTCGCTGTCCCTGACCAGACCTAAGGTGAACTCACACCAGACAGAACAACTAAGAGTGAGGAAGGAGTCACCCGATGTCGCAGTTTCGTGATCTGATCGCCCGGATGGCGATTGATGCTGAGTTCGCCCGTCACGCCCGCGCCCATCCCGACCTGGTCGCCCAGCAATATGGGCTCACCAATGATGAAGCTGAGCAGCTTCGTGGCCTGGCGGACGCTAGCGACGCGGCTGGCCCGGTGGCTCTCGGCGCCCGTCTGTCCAAGATGGACCCCTTCTTCAACCCCGGTGTGATCGCCCTTGCTGACTACGACCACGACGGCATTCCGGACGCGTTCGACAATGACGACGACAACGACGGCATCAAGGACAACGTCGACGCCAACCCGAAGCACTTCGACTTGAAGGTCAGCGTGCTCCAGCCGGTTAGCCCGATCGACCTGCACCTCGACTGGGGCGACCCCGACGGTGACGGCAAGCCGAACTGGCAGGACACCGACGATGACGGTGACGGCATCCCAGACAACCTCGACCCCACCCCCAAGGGCCCGATCATCAAGCTCCCGCCGTTGCTCCCCCTCGACCCGGATCTGCTCAGCCCTGATGGTGGCGGCGGAGCCGACCCGGCACCGGGTGGCGACTCCACCGATGACGGACCGTCCGGTTCGGACGGTGGCGGATCGAGCGAGGGTGACGATGACGACGACAACAACGACTCCGCTGGCCAGCAGCCTGCCAGCGATCAGGTTCCGCTGCCGGTGAACCAGGACGCCAACGTGGTGGCCGCACCGGCTGACCAGGGACCCACCTTGGTTCCGGCAAGCGAGGACGACGGCATCGGCACCGAAATTCTGGTGGTCGGTGGCGCGGGCCTGGCGGCCGGCATCATCGCCGGTGGTATCGCGGGTGCCGTGGCCGGCAAGGTAGGCAAGGGCGACGAAGGGTCATCGGCAGCGGCTTAAATCACCAGCTAGATCCAGCGATGCGGGCACCGGCGCCTCCTCCATCCGGGGGAGGCGTCGGAAACCCGTCACCCGAATGCCCTGTAACACAACCCCGCCTACCATCCAAGCGACTCATGACCAATGCCGACTGAGCGCCCGGAAGGGGAAGCAGCCCATGTTGTGTCACGCCTGTCACGTGCACTTGCGGCGGGATCACCCGTACTGCCTGCACTGTGGCGTGCCGCGCAAAGGGGCGAAGATCGAAGCGTTCTCGGCGCCGGAACTTCGCTTGGGCAGCAAGGTCTTGCCCCTCTCCAAGCCGGTAATGACGATCGGCCGGTCGACTACAAACGATCTGGTTATCGACGATCCCAGCGTTTCCCGTGTTCACGCGCGTGTGCGCCAGACCAGTCACGGTTACGTCATCGAGGATCTCGGCTCCTTCAATGGAACTTCCGTCGCCGGTCGCGTGATGCACAGCGACGAGTCGCTGCTCAACGATGAGACACAGCTCCACATCGGTGATGTACCAGTGGTTTTCGCCCAGCCGAGATCGCTCGCCGTGGGCGGCAAGACCGTTATGGCGACACCGGAACTGACCGCCCTCGCCCCTGACGGCACTCCTGACGTCGCCCCCAGGGCCGAAGGCTCGCTCAACTCACGGCCGCGCCGCCGCAGCGGCTGGGCCCTCAAGCGCACGCCAGATGACCGTGGCGTCGAGCAATGGGTGCTCCGCAACACCCGGACGATGCGCTATCTCCAGCTTGACGATCGTGACGTGTTCATCTGGGAACAGCTCGACGGTGAGAACACGGTTCGCGACCTGTTGTTCTCCTACGCCCAAAAATACGGCGAGCTCGCGTTGCCGCGCATTGAGAAGACGTTGCGCTCCTTCGCGCGGCTGGAACTGATCCGTGGCATCTTCGACCCGCCCGAAACGGTCCGTCCACCGCTGCTAAAACGCATTGGGCGCACCATTTTCAAGTACCTGCTGCATTTTGAGGTTTCGGTTTCTGGCCTCGACGGCTTGATGGGCTGGATGTACCGCAGGTTCGGCTGGTGGTTCTTCACGCGCACCGGCGTCGTCTTGCTGTGGGCGCTGATCGTGGCCGGGATCTACGGCATGGTTGTCGCGGCGGGCGAGCAGAAGTTGTTTGACATCAAGGGGATGGGCCTGCCCGGTGCGCTGATCGTCGGTGGTGCGTTCTTCCTCGCGCTGGTCGTCCACGAAGCCGCGCACGCGTTAGCGGTGAAGTCGTATGGGCGCACCGTCACGCGCGGCGGCTTCATGCTCCTGCTCGGTCTGCCATTGGCTTTCGTGGACACCTCGGACATGTGGTTCGGCTCGCGGTGGTCGCGGATCGTGGTGACGATTTCCGGGCCGCTGTCCACGGCGGGCATCGGTGGCGCCTGCGCCCTGATCGCCGCGTTCTCTAGCGACGCCAAGGTTTCCGCCTTGGCCTACCATGTTGCCTTCGGCCTCTACCTCAACACGGTCTACAACCTCAACCCACTTTTACCCCTCGATGGGTACCAGGCATTGGCCGACGCGTTGCGAATGCCCCGATTGCGGGAGCAAGCCACGGCCTATTTCAAAAAGGGAATCTGGTCAGATATCAGGTCGGGAAAGCGCCCCGGGTGGCGGCAAGCCGGTATGGCCATCTATGGTTTCAGCGCTATTGCCGGGATGGGGTTGTTCTTAGTCATGGCGATTCTGATGTGGAAGGACAGGCTGGGAGGGCTCGCTGAGCAATACCTGCCGCCCGGCGTCGACGTCCTGGTGATGGTGCTTGGGCTGGGGCTAGTGCTCTTCCCGATCTGGTACAAGCTGGCAAAGCGGGTCATGACCTTCTTCCAGCGCCGGCCGAAGGAGGCGAAGACGGCATGACGTGGGTAGTTCCCGGTTACACCGAGATAAAGAGCCTGGGCCGCGGGGCCTCAGGACGGGTGGTCCTCGCCCAGCACGACGGCACCGGCCAGCACGTGGCCATCAAGTACCTTGCCGATCACCTCGCCCGTGAGCAGGAGTTCGTCAGCGCGTTTCGCACCGAGGCCCGGATTCTGTCCGAAGTGGAAAATCCGCAGATCGCCCGCCTCTACGAATACGTTGAGGCACCCGAGGGTGCCGCCATCGTCATGGAACTCGTTGACGGTGTGGCGCTGCGCGCGATGCTCAAGGAACACGGCCCGACCGAGCCGCAGTCAGCGCTCGTCGTCCTCAAGGGTTCCCTGCTCGGCTTGGCGGCAGCGCACACGAGCGGGATCGTGCACCGCGACTACAAGCCCGAGAACGTGCTCGTGAACCAGCAGGGCCAAAGCAAACTGGCCGACTTCGGCATCGCTGCCCGTGCTGGGCGCCAGGGAGTGCACGCGGGCACGCCGTCCTATATGGCTCCCGAGCAGTGGGCTGGCGGTGCCGCATCACCGTCGACCGACATCTATGCGGCGACGGCCACGTTCTTCGAGTGCCTAACCGGCAAGCCACCGTTCCAGGCTCCCGGCGACCTTCTCGGCTTGCGCAAGCAGCACGAGCAGGCCCCGATCCCGGTCGACCTGGTCCCCGAGGAAGTCCGCGGGCTCGTGCGCCGTGGTCTAGCCAAGAACCCTGAGCACCGCCCGAAGGACGCGGCCACCTTCGTCCGTGAACTCGACGCGGTCGCGGGCGCCGGATATGGCGAAAACTGGGAAGAAGAAGGCCGCGCCTCACTGGCCAAGCGTGCCGCGCTGCTCCTGCTGCTGTTCCCGCTCGCGGGCGCGGCCGCTGGCGGCACCGGCGTGGGCAAGACGATCCTCGGCATCTCACAGAAGGCGTTCACCAACGCCCTGCTGATCGCCGGCACCGCGATCGTCCTCCTGGCTGGAGTCGGCGGCTACGCCGTGCTGGCCGACAACGAAACCGCGCCCCCACCACCGGCCCCGGTCACGACAACCGCAACGGCATCACCGTCGCCGTCCCCCAGCCCTTCGCCGTCCCCCAGCGAGTCACCATCGCCGTCACCTTCGCTGAGCCCGTCGAAGTCCCCCAGCAAGTCCCCTTCCAAGAGCCCCGCTTCTCCAACACCGTCTCCGGCGGTCAGCAACATCACGGTTAGCGAGTTTTGCTGGCTCGAAACGGTGGCTTGCACCCGCCATTACAAGAGCAACAAGATTCGAGCCCACGTCGCTCTCGGATCGAACACGACCCAGGCGATCACCTTGCGATTCCGCTTCGTCAAGACATATGTGGATGGCGGCGAACACGAGTTCGGCACCCCGCTGGTTATTGATGTGGTAGTTCCCGCTGGCGCCGCGAATCGGCAATACGACGTCACACCACCCCCGGACATGACCGGAGTTGGATGCGGCGGGCAATACATCAAGCTGACGGTTCAAGCCGTTGGTGTCCAGAGTCCGGTCAGCGCGCCGCAAAGAATCGGCGCTATCCAGTGTCCGGTCGATTAGGGAGCCATGAGGAATGATAGGCGGGAAGTACACACTCCGCGGTGGGCGACGGGACGGGCGGCTCGGCTCCTGGCACACACTGTCCGATCAGGACGGTCAGGTGCACGGTGGACTGAGCCTCGACCCGAGCGCGCTTGACGAGGCCGCGGCACACCGCCTGAGCGACACGATCCGTGCTAACAATCAGCTTCCGGGCATTCTCTCGCTGATCGATCAGGCCGCTGAAGAAAACGTGCTGTGGCTGATCTCGGCGACCCCCGCCTCACCGACGGTGCAACAAGCCTTGGACACGGGCAACCCCATCCCTGGGGCGGTCAGCCTGCAGATCGCTGTCGATTGTGGACAGACCCTTAGCCGCCTGCACGAGGCAGGTCTCGCGCACGGAGACTTGAACGGCGACACCGTGGTGCTCAACGCGACCGGTGCGGTAACTCTCGTGGAATGCGGCTACGCGCACGCTCTCGTGGGCACTTCGCCCGGCCCTGGCCACGACGTCAACGGCTGGGTGGCATTGCTGCGCTCCCTGGCGCAGCCCCGTCCCGATGACACGGTCAAGCAACTGCTGCTTTCCGCAGCTATGCAAGCCGAAGCCACCGGCGGAAGCCCCGGCCTCGCCGCCGGCCTATCGGTGCTCACTGATGCCGCACCGGGAGTACCAGGTTACGCCGACCGTGGCTCCCTAGCTCTCGTCAGCGCCACTGTCGCGGCAACAGCCATGACGGCCCAATCCCCACGCGCAGCAGCGAACGCCTTCCCTGGCTCCGCCGCCGCGAGCGCTCCCAGCGCTCCGGGTTCTGCTCCCGCTCCCGGCACGGCGCCGGGTTCCGTTGGCGCGCAAGGTTACCCAGGTTCCGCTGGCGCGGCCGGTTTTGCTCCGCCCGGTTCCCCTTCAGCAGGGCAGGGCGCTGGCGTGGCCGGTTCGCCGGGATCTGCTGGCGCGGCTTCGGCCGGCTCGGGCGCCGGGATGGCTGGCGCGGGCGGCGCCGCGGCCGCGGGCGGGATGGCCGCTGGAATGGCTGGCGCGGGCGGTCATGCTGCCGGGCAAGGCGCGGGTGGCTTTGCTGGGCATGAGGAAGCGACCGCGATTCTCCAGGCCTACCCCGACGATCACGCGGTTACGTTGCCGCCGCAGGAACTTGCTACCCGGCTGGGCAAACTCGCCCGCGAAAGTGCCGGCCCGCAGCAGTTGAATCCGATGCCGCCCGCTTACGTTGCGCCGCCTCGGCAGGAGGCCGATGGCATCGTCCGGTTTGGACGTGGTGTAGCGGCTCCGTCAGCGCCACAACAGCCGAGTCCTGTTGGCGCGCCTGGGTGGCAGACTGGCACGCGAGCGATGCCGGTGCAACAGCGCCGCAAGCGCGGTCTGCTCGCGGGTGCGATCACGTTCGTGCTGACGATGGCATTGGTAGTCGCGATTGGTTACGTGTTGTGGGACCGCAACCGCACGCCGTTGGCGATCGTCTCCGTCTCAGCCGCGACCGCGAAACCCGTTGAGCGTGGCTGCGATTTCGACGTCACCGTCATCGGCAAGGTGAACACCAACGGCGAGCGCGGCACCATCCAGTACGTCTGGCAACAGGTCGACGAGACCAAAGACGTGACCACCAAAGTGTTCACTCAAGATGTGGACAAGGGCACGCAGGTCGTTGAGCTTCCTTTGCTGTGGCAGTTGCGCGGCAAGGGAAAAATCAACGCGACCGCCGTGCTCCGGGTGCTGTCACCAACGCCCGTGCAGGCTGAGACGAAATTTGTCTACAACTGCCCGTGATCTGACTCCGGGGCGAGATGACGGAAGGCTCGCAGGTTTTCCGTTGATTCGCCCCGGCTCAGCCGCCACGCCCATTCGCGCCTTATCGCACTGCTGAAACCCAGTTCCAGCAAGGTATCGAAGGACTCATCGGCGGCTGAAAGCGTCGCGCCCAGTATTTGATCGAGCGTCTCGTCGGTGACGGCGGGCAACGGGAGACGGCCCGTTAAGTACACATCGCCTTCGGTGTCGATGGTGAACGCGACACCGTGGAGCTTGGCGTTGCGCCGCAATAGCCACGCCCACACGGCTTCCCGGTTCTCATCGGGTTGCCGGATCACGAAGGCCTCCACGCGCAGCGCGTGCTCGCCGACGATCAGATTGACGTTGGTCTTGAGCTTGTGAGTGCCCGGCAAAGTGACCACATAGGAGCGTTCTCCCGTGCGGTCTAAGGGCAGCCCGTCGCAGACGCGCTCGATGACTTCCGTTACCACGCCGCGTTCGCCAGCTCGCGACGGCAGCGTTCCCGGTTTTGCACCATGACGTCAGAGTAAACCGACAGGAGCGAATCGACCGTGCGGTCCCACGAGAAGTCGTTGGCGTGACGGACCGCCCCGCACGACAGTTCCTCGCGCAAGGCCGGCGACGACAGGAGCCGGCCGAGCGCGTCAGCCCAAGCCGCCGGATCGTGATTGTCCAGGAGCAGGCCGCTCACGTTGTCGCGCACGGCAGTCACCAGACCGCCCACGGCGGCCGCGACGACGGGCGTGCCGCAGGCTTGGGCCTCCAGGGCGACGAGGCCGAACGATTCGTTATAGGACGGCACCGCGACCACATCAGCGGCCCGGTAGACGTCGGCTAGGTCTTCGCCCGTTTGCGGCGGCAGGAACCTGATGCGATCGCGCACGCCCAGGGCGGTCGCCAGCTCGATAAGCGCCGTCGGACGGTCAAGGCCACTGCCGCTCGGCCCGCCCACGATCAGTCCGATCGTGTCGGGACCGGTGCACTGGGCCAGCGCCTGGATCAACACATCGGGGGCTTTAAGTGGCTGAATGCGCCCCACGAACGCGACGATCTTCGCGCGCTCCGGCAGGCCGAGCCGTTTGCGGGCCAGGGCTTGGTCACCTGGGGAGAACCGGCCCAGGTCGACGCCGGGCGAGACGACCGAGACACGGTCGATGCACGCGTCGTAGAGGTCGACAAGTTCACGGGCTTCGGTCGGGGTGTTGGCGACCAGACGGTCCGCCTGCTCGACGACCTGTTCTTCACCGACGACCCGGCCGAGCGGCTCTTTGCGGTCACCTTCGGCGAGCTGCAGGTTCTTAACCTTGGCCAGGGTGTGCGCGGTGTGGACGAGCGGCACGCCCCAGCGGTCCTTGGCCAGCCAGCCCACTTGACCGCTGAGCCAGTAGTGCGAGTGGATCAAGTCGTAGTAGCCGGGCGCCATCGCCGCCTCGGCACGAAGCACGCCGTGGGTGAAGGCACACATCTGCGCCGGGAGATCTTCCTTGGCGAGCCCTTCAAACGGCCCCGCGTTCACGTGACGGACCGTCACGCCCGGCGCCAGCTCGGTGCAACCGGTCCGGGAACTCGAGGTCGTGCGGGTGAAAATCTCGACCTCTACGCCCCGGCGGGCGAGCCGTTTGGAGACCTCAACGATGTAGACGTTCATGCCTCCGGCGTCACCCGTGCCTGGCTGGTGCAGGGGTGACGTGTGCACGGAGAGGGTCGCCAGGCGCCTGGGCAGAGTAAGGCTCACAGCGCGGTTAACTTTCTGGAAGCAAATCCTCTTCCCGCCCCCAACGTGACGCAAGTCATTGTCGATAAGATCAGCGCTTATGGCGTACCCCCAAAAAAGTGCTGTTGTGACAGGAGCCTCAAGCGGCATCGGTGCCGCGACCGCCCGCAAGCTGGCGAATGATGGTTTTCATGTCTACGCACTGGCACGCCGGGCCGACCGGCTCGCCGAGCTGGCCAAGGAGATCGGCGGAACCGCTGTGACCTGCGACATCACGAGCGATACCGATGTCGCGGCGTTCGCGAGCTCGGTTGACCGGGTCGATCTGCTTGTTAACAATGCTGGCGGTGCCCACGGCTCTGAATACGTCGCCGACGCGAAGATCGATGACTGGCAGTGGATGTTCGACGTGAACGTGCTCGGAACACTCCGCGTCACGAAGGCACTCCTGCCCAAAATGGACCATGGCGGCGCTGTGATCACCATCAGTTCGACCGCCGGACTGGTCGTCTACGAAGGCGGCGGCGGATACACGGCGGCCAAGCACGCGCAGACCGCGCTCGTTGAGACGCTGCGGCTGGAGCTGTGCGGAAAGCCGATCCGGGTGATGGAGATCGATCCCGGCATGGTCAAGACCGACGAGTTCGCGCTGAACCGCTTCGGCGGTGACTCCAGCAAGGCAGAGTCGGTCTACGCGGGCGTAGCCGAACCCCTTGTCGCCGAAGACATCGCCGAATGTGTCTCGTGGTGTGCCGGGCTCCCCGCGCACGTCAACATCGACCGCATGGTCGTACGCCCGGTGGCACAAGCCGCGCAACACAAGGTGCACCGGGTGCCGTGAAGCCACAGGGCTCCGTGACCCGGGGCACCACCAATCCCAACCGCCTGCGCCGCGTCGACCGGTGGATTTCCTGGCACTGTGGACTTTCACTCCGCGACGCCGCTGACCCTTTGGTGGTGGACCTCGGTTACGGGGCAACGCCTGTGACCGCGGTGGAGCTACGGTCCCGGCTCGCGGCCATTCGCGCCGACGTGCGCATGGTCGGGCTCGAGATCGATCCACTCCGGGTCGCCGGCGCCCAAAGTGACGCGGCACCACCGCTTTTGACCTTCGCGCGCGGTGGCTTCGAGCTGGCCGGCTTACGGCCCGTCATGGTCCGGGCCTTCAATGTCCTTCGCCAGTACGACGAATCGGCCGTCCTGTCCGCATGGGAAACCATGACCTCCCGTCTGGCACCCGGCGGCTGGCTCATCGAAGGCACCTGCGACGAACTCGGGCGGATCTGCACCTGGGCCGCCCTGCCCGCCGGATCCGTTGTGCCGCAGACGCTGACACTGGCGGCGAAACTGTCCACTTTGGAGTCGCCCCTCTCCTTCGCCGAGCGGCTCCCCAAAGCCCTTATCCACCACAACGTTCCCGGCTCACCAGTGCACACTTTGCTGTCGTCGTTCGCGGAGGCCTGGCAGCACATGGCTTCCATGACCGTCTTCGGCCCACGCCAGCGCTGGATCGCCACCGCCCGTCACCTCCATGAGACCGGATCACCCGTGCTCTACCAACCGTCCCGTTGGCGACTCGGCGAAATCACCTTCCCCTGGCCCGCCTAACCAAGCCACCCTTCCCCTGGCCCGCCTAACCAAGCCACCCCTCCCCTGGCCCACCCTTCCCGGCCCGCCCCTTCCGTGATCCACATCCCTACTCCTGATCCACATCCCTCCAGACGTGATCAACAGGCGATTCGATCACGTCCCAACGGATGTGGATCTCGCCTCGGGATGTGGATCACGACTAATCCGCGAAGCGGCGGACGCGATAGCGCGGCGTAGCGGAGCGTGGGACTCATAGGTGCGACTTCGGGACAGGGAGGAAATCCTCCACAACAGTCGCGAACTGTGGAGGATTTCCTCCCCCACACGAACTCACCACCTCTGAAGCCAGAGACCCTGCGCGAAGGGACGTGGTGACGCGAAGGGACGTGGTGACGCGAAGGGACGCGGTGACGCGGGGCGGCGCAGGGACGCGAAGGGGCGCGGTGGCGCGAAGGGGCCGCGCGAAGCGGCGGACGCGATAGCGCGGTGGCGCGAAGGGACGCGCTGGCGCAGGGGCGCGGTGGCGCAGGGGCGCGGTGGCGCAGGGGCGCGGTGGCGAAAGTTGTTGCGGGGCAACAAGAAAGATCCGCGCAACCTCAAACGGAGAAGTTGCGCGGATCGGGAAGAGCAGCGGTTAGCAGGAGCGCGGGCGTGGGCGTGGTGATGGGCGGCGGCGGTGGCCGGTGGCGGGACCGCTGCCCAGGGCGAAGCCGAGACCGCCGAACACGACGAGCAGAACGCCTGCTTTCACGAGGTCGCCGATGTTGGTGCCCGTGATTGGAAGCGTGTCGGTGACGAGATTGACGCGGTGGTCTTCGATCTCGCCACCCACGGCGAACTGGGCACCGGTGGGCTGCGGGTCGGCCGCAAGCGGGTCGGTGCCGGAGTAGAGCCGCAGGCGCAGGTAGGACGAGGCACCCGCGGCCGTTGTGGGCGTCCAGTTCAGGACCACATTGCCGCCGGCGGCAGGGACCGCGGCGACGGCCCGTTCAGAGGCGTCGAACGTGCCGGAGAGGTTGAAGTCGACCCAGCCCGCCAGAACGGCCGCCCCACCAGTCGTGTTCGTCGTCGGAACGGTAAGCGAAGGCGCGGCCGTGTTGATCGTCGTGCCCACGCCGTCTTCGTCGTTGACAGGCAGGTTGAGGTTGTCGCCGTCGGCTCCCACGGACGGGATGCCGTCCAGATCGGAGTCGATGAGCGAACCGATGCGCAGCTTGCGGTTGACGTCATAGCCGCCGGTGGTGTTCGGGTCGCCGACCTCGCTGAAGATGTGCCCTGGTCCGCCGTTGGGGTTCAGCGTTTTGTACGTGTCAGGCGCGTCGCCGAAGTCCGTCGCGACCAGACAGTCAGCACCGTCATTGATCAGCAGCGGGTCACCGGGAGTGTAGGGAATGACCTGGTAGTTCTGCTTGGTGTAGATGCCAAAGGTCTGTGAACGCGCGCCCGGCTTACCATCAGCGAGCAGGTCGTCGACGTCGTTGTTGGACACATAGATCACGCCGTTGACGTCCTCGACGTAGACAGCGCCGTAGTTGTTGCCGTCAGGCAGGTCAGCCGAAAGATCCCGGACGTTGGTCACGACCCCCGTGTCCGGGTTGATGGACACCAGACGGCGGATCGTGTCGCCTTCCATCTCAACGGAGTAGAGCAGCCCATCGTCGGGGTTGAAGTCCCAGTCACCGATGCGCAGGAAGGTCATGCCGTTAGTGGCCCGCGACAAAGGCGTGCGCGAAATTACCTCGCCCACATCACCGTCGGTGGGGTCGACGTCAATCACGACGACCTCGTTGACGGGCTGCTGGGTGTGAATGATCAGGCGGTCCTGATCGTCAATGGTCCCGGTATTGGTCCGGGTGGCCGTGAACGGCGGCGTGTATTCCAGCGGCCCAACATCGGTCGTATTGCCCTGGCTGTCAATGCGCACAAGCGTGTCGTTAGCCGGATTGGTGCGCATTCCCCAGAACACCTTCTGGCTGCGGGAATACCCGAAAGCGTTAATCGACTGGCCAACACCATTGATCGGCACGAACAGCGAAGTACTCAAGTCGAAATAGCCGAGGTCCGATGTTGCCCCAGTCTCCGACTGCATCTGATACCCGAGGTTTGGGCACGTCGGGAAGGGACTAGTCGGTGGCGGCGGAGCCGGCGCGGCAAGCGCGGGGGTCGCCAAACCGGTGGCTGCTATCGAACCAAGAAGTGTCGTATATAAGACATTGCGCACAAAGGCCCAACGAGCGAGTCACTCGTTTGGCGACCGTTTCCCCAGGATCCAGGCCAATCCCAGGACAGACAGTCCGAACGCGAGCATCGATCCACCGAGGATCACATACGGTTGTAGCTGCACAACCTGGTCAACGATCTAATTGATCACAGGGTGCAGTTAACGAGGACAGGTTCCGGGTGCAGCGTTACGCCGAACTTGTCGTGCACACCGTCTCGTATTTCCGCAGCTAAACCGAGCAGATCCTTAGTCGTGCCGTCACCCGGATTGGTGAGCGCGAGCGTGTGCTTCGACGAGATCGCGGCTGGCCCGCGCCGGTAACCTTTCGTGAATCCGGCTCGCTCAATCAACCAGGCCGCCGACACCTTCATCACCCCGCCTTCGCCCGGCCAGGCCGGCGGTTCAACTTCCAATTGGGTGTACGCCGCAGCGCTGAGCACTGGATTGGTAAAGAACGACCCGGCTGACCGCGTGTCGGGATCGGACGGATCGAGCAACATCCCCTTGCCCCGGCGCAGTTGCAGCACCGCGTCACGGGCGTGCTCCAGGGGTACCCTCTGGCCTTCTTGCACCCCGAGCGAGCGCGCGAGTTCGGTGTAGGCGATGGGCCCCGAAAGCGGATCCGCTAGCAGGCGGAAAGTCACGTCCAGCACCACCCAGCGGTCGTTGTGCTTGAACCGGCTATTGCGGTACTGAAAGCCGCACTCCGCCGCGCTCATGACACTGACCGCTCCTTCGTCGCGGTCATATACCGTCACCGATTCGATGGTCTGCGAGACTTCCTGCCCGTAGGCGCCGACGTTCTGAATCGGGGTGGCTCCGGCGGCCCCTGGGATGCCCGAAAGACACTCCACTCCGGACCATCCTTGCGCGACGGTCGCCGCGACGAACTCTTCCCAGTCCTGGCCGGCCTGCACCTGAACGAGCACGTGCTCGCCGTCGTCATACGTCACGGCCCAGCCTTCGGAGCGAATGAGCATCACCGTTCCGGGGAATCCTTCGTCTGAAATCACCACATTGCTACCGCCACCGAGCAGAAGGAGAGGCCTATCCTCTCGCACGCACTCCTGAACCCCAGCAATAATCTCTTCAGCGTTAGTGGCGCGCACGATTCGCGCGGCAGGACCACCAAGGGCCAAGGTGGTATACGTGGCGAGCAAAGTATCGTCAGACACGTCAACCACCCTAGGCGGGGAGGACAGAGTATGGGCGCGACGGGCTCCAAGGAGTTCTGGCTGGAAGCTCTGCGCAGCGAGGCGAGCACGTTCCACGCCAACGCGGCAGAGGCTGACTTTTCCTCTCCTGTGCCCACTTGCCCTGGCTGGAGTGTGCTCGACCTGGTCCAGCACCTCGGCGGTGTGTACCGCTATGTCCGCTACAACGTCGCACGCAACACCACTGAGCGCATCGATCCCGACGTGCGCCGCAAGCTGCTGACCGAGGAGTTCCCGCCGGAGTCTGACTCCCTTGTCTGGTGGTCTGAGCAGTGCAAATCGCTCGTGGACTATCTGGCCACCATCGATCCCAATGCCCCCGCGTGGAACTGGGCACCCCAAGCCAAGATCGCTGGGTTCTGGCCGCGGCGCATGGCGCATGAAACCGCGATCCACCGGTGGGACATTCAGTTCGCCCTGCACGGGCTCGCTGAACCGATCGAGGCCCGCCTAGCCGCCGATGGCGTCAGTGAAGTGCTCGACACCTGGCTCCCGGCAGGCCGCCGCAAAGGCCCGACGGACCGTTTCGGCGTCGTCCAGCTCGTCGCGACTGACGTCCAGCAGGAGTGGTTCCTGCGCCTGCGCGGTGAAGGCGTCGCGCTTCTCGACACCGCCACGATTCTCGACGACTCCGACCCGCAGGAGCAGGTCATCGCCGCTGGTCCGGCCAGCGACCTGGAGCTGGCGCTCTATGGCCGCGTCGGCTTCGACGTCCTAGACATCCGAGGCGACGAAACGCTCCTCGAGGCCCTCCGCACGGGCTAAAAACCAAGGCGCTTCGCCTCACTTTCCCATCGTGCGGCGCCGAGCTGCTTCGCCGGCACCGGGAATCTTGGGTTTGTCCTCATCGGACGAGAGAACGCTCTCCATGGGAGCGTTCCCGTGCGTATCGCAGCAGTAACGCTCCCGTAACGGCCTATTGACACGGCCGCCACACGGCACCATTCTCTCTCCCAGAGAGCGCTCTCTTATAGAGAACGCTCTCCTGAGGAGAGATTGAGACATTCCAAAGCCCAAGGAGGGCCGATGCGCCGACTGCTCATCCCGCTGCTTGCGGTTGGCTTGCTTGCCAGCGCTTGCGGCGGCAATGACACGCCCAGTGGCAACGAGAAAATCACGCTGACGATCGCTGGTTTCGGTGATTTCGGGTTCAAGCCGCTGTACGAGGAGTACAAGAAGACGCACCCGAATATCGAGATCCAGGAGCGGATCTCCGACTATTCCGCACACCACCAAAGCCTGATTAGCCACCTCGCTACCAACAGCGGTGCCGCCGACATCGAGGCGATCGAGATCGGCTACCTGTCGAGCTTCACCGCGACCCCGAACCGGTTCCACAACCTGCTCGACCTCGGTGCCAAGGACCTGCAGAGCACTTACCTGCCGTGGAAGTGGGAGCAGGGTCTGTCGACCGACAAGAAGACGCTCGTGGGTCTCGGCACCGACGTCGGTGGCATGGCCATGTGCTACCGGACCGACCTGTTCCAGAAGGCCGGCCTGCCGACCGCTCGCGATGAGGTCTCCAAGCTGTGGCCAACGTGGGAGGAGTACGTCGCGACCGGCAAGAAGTACAAGGCCGCGCTGCCCGACTCGTTCTTCATGGAGGCGTCCGGCAACATGTTCCGGGCGATCGTCGAGCAGGCGCCGCAGGGCGTTTACGACGACAACGACAAGCTGGTCGTCGAGACCAACCCGCTGGTCAAGAAGGCGTGGGACCTGACGGTCGACGCCATCGGCGCTGGCCTGTCCAACAAGCTGACCGCGTGGACTCCAGAGTGGACGGCCGCGTTCGGCAAGGGCACCTTCGGCACCATCGTTTGCCCGGCCTGGATGACGTCCTACATCGAGACGAACGCCAAGGACGCCTCCGGTAAGTGGGACATCGCCGCCGTTCCCGGTGGCGCTGGCTCGATGGGTGGTTCGCACCTCGCGCTGCCGAAGCAGGGCAAGAACCAGAAGGAAGCGTTCGAGCTCATCAAGTGGCTGACCGCTCCCGAGCAGCAGAAGAAGGTCTTCAAGGCGACCGGCAATTTCCCGTCGACCCCGTCGCTCTACACCGACCCCGACCTGACCAGCTTTAGCAAGCCGTTCTTCAACAACGCGCCCCTCGGAAAGATCTTCACCGCTTCCGCGCAGGCCGTTAAGCCGCAACACCAGGGCCCGAAGCAAGGCGATGTCTTCAACGCCATCGGTGGTGGCCTCGGCCGCATCGAGCAAGGCAAGCAGGCCGCGCCCGAAGCGTGGACCCAGGTTCTAGCCGACTGCAAGAAGCTCGCGTAACGGCGAGCCGGATTGAAGAGGGGACACTCGAGATGCGCACTTGGTTGTACAAAGTGGACACACGGGTGTCCCCTTACCTCTACATCGCTCCGTTCTTCTTACTCTTCGCCGTGTTCGGGCTGTGGCCACTGTTCTATACGGCCTACGTCAGCCTTTTCGACTGGAGTCTGCTGAAGGACGAGCACACGTTCATCGGTTTGCAGAACTACGGCGAGATGTTCCAGGACAGCTACTTCTGGAACGCTCTGTTCAACACGGTTTCGATTCTGGCGCTGTCCACGATCCCGCAGCTGTTGCTGTCGTTGTTGCTGGCGCACCTGATTAACCGGCGCCTGCGGCTGAAAACGTTCTGGCGCTTGGGAATGCTCCTGCCGAACGTGACGTCCGTTGTCGCGGTCGCCGTGATTTTCAGTCAGCTCTTCGGGCGAGACTTCGGCCTTATCAACTGGACGTTGGAGCACCTGGGGCTGGGCAGGGTGGACTGGCAGGCCGGTGTGCTCAGTTCGCATATCGCGATCTCGACGATGATTATCTGGCAATGGGCTGGCTATAACGCGCTTATCTTCTTGGCCGCTATGCAAGCTGTGCCAAAGGAACTTTACGAATCGGCGACACTTGACGGTGCCACCGAGTTCCAGCAACTGCGCCAGATCACGATCCCGTCGATCCGCCCGACCATCATCTTCGTCGTCATGGTGTCGACCATCTTCGGGCTGCAAGTCTTCGCACAGCCACAGCTGTTCGCCGGGGGTGGCGGTGGGGCCGCGCTAACGGGTGGCTCGGACAGGCAGTTCCAGACCTTAACCCTCTATTTGTACGAGCACGGTTTCAGCCGTGGCTTCGAATTTGGCTATGCGTCAAGCGTGGCGTGGGTGATGTTCCTCGTCATCGTGGTGTTCGCGTTCATCAACTACCGCCTGGTGCGGAGGATCAAGAAATGAAGCGTAAGCTCCTGTACCTTTCGCTCTTAGGCGTCATGCTGTTCTCCGCCTTCCCGCTCTATTTCAGCTTCGTGGTGTCCACAAAGGACAATTCAGCATTGGCTGATGTGTCTTTGATTCCGGGGGCGAACCTGGTCTCGAACATCAAGCGCGTGTTTGACACCGTGCCGTTCGACCAGGCGATCATCAACTCGCTCATCGTCTCCAGCGCGGTGACCGCAAGCGTGGTGCTGTTCTCGACACTCGCTGGATTCGCGTTCGCGAAACTGCACTTCCGTTGGCGCACCGGGCTTTTGCTGGCCGTCGTGGCCACCATGATGGTGCCCACGCAACTGGGCATCATCCCGCAGTTCATGCTCATCACGGAACTTGAATGGCACGACACGCTCACCGCGGTCATCGTGCCAGCGCTCGTGAACGCGTTTGGCGTTTTCTTCATGACGCAGTACCTGTCCGAGGCACTGCCCACAGAACTCATCGAGGCGGGCCGCGTGGACGGTGCGGCAAGCCATCGCCTCTTCTGGCATGTCGTGCTGCCCGTCGCCCGTCCCGCGATGGCTGTGCTCGCCATGCTCACGTTTCTGGCCAGCTGGAATGATTACCTCTGGCCACTTGTAGTGCTGGCTTCACCAGAGAACCAGACCGTCCAAGTCGCACTATCCCAGCTTCGCGCCGGCTACGTCACGGACTACTCCCTGGCACTGACCGGAACGATGCTGGCCACGATTCCACTGGTCATTGTTTTCGGCGCCCTGGGCAAACAGCTCATCGGCGGGATCATGCAAGGGGCGATCAAGGGGTGAATATGGAGTTTCCGAAGGACTTCCGCTGGGGAGCGGCTACGGCGGCCTACCAGATTGAGGGCGCGGCCACCGAAGCTGGACGAGGACCGTCCATTTGGGACACCTTCTCACGTACCCCGGGAAAGGTGTTCGCAGGCCACACGGGGGACGTGGCCTGCGATCACTACCACCGTTACCCCGAAGACGTGGCGATTATGCGCGAACTCGGCATCGGAACTTACCGGTTCTCGGTGGCCTGGCCACGGGTGAAACCCGACGGCACCGGTCCGGTCAATCCGCGCGGACTCGACTTCTACGACCGGCTGACCAATGAGCTGCTCGCTAACGGCATCGAGCCCATGCTCACGCTCTATCACTGGGATCTGCCGCAGGGACTGGAAGACCGCGGCGGCTGGACGTCGCGCGACACGTCTTACTACTTCGCCGAATACGCCTTGGCGGTCCACAAGCGACTCGGGGACCGCATCAAACTGTGGACAACGCTGAACGAACCGTGGTGTTCGGCGTTCCTGGGCTACGCGGCGGGCGTTTTCGCGCCCGGCCACACCGACGTTCAGGAAGGGCTTTCGGCCGCGCACCACCTGTTGCTCGGCCACGGCCTTGCCACCGCTGAACTGCGTCACGCGGGAGCCGAAACCATCGGCATCACGCTGAACCTGGCTCCCGTGGTGCCTGCCGACCCTCAGGATCCCGCGGAGCTAGATGCCGCTGACCGGGTCGACGCCATGCTGAACCGGCTGTTCCTGGAGCCGGTCATCAAGGGTGCCTATGAGCCATATGCCAAGCAGATGTTCTCCGACGGAGTCGTGCTTGACGGCGACGAAGCCATCATCGGGCAGCCGATCGACATGCTCGGCGTCAACTACTACAACCCCAATCTGGTGACCGCCCGGCCCGGAGCGCCTGAGAACCCGGTCTACCCGGGCAGCCACGGCGTCGATTTCCGCCCGGCGCCCGGTAAGACCACGGCGATGGGCTGGCCGATCGAGCCCTGGGGACTCACCGAGCTGCTGGAGCGTCTGCACCGGGACTATCCCGGGCTGCCGCTCATCATCACCGAGAACGGTGCCGCCTTCGACGATGTGCACAGTGATGGAAACGTCGCCGACTCCGACCGCATCTCGTACCTCGAAGAGCACCTGAGGGCTTGTCACGAGGCCATCTCCCGGGGAGTTGACCTTCGCGGCTATCTCGTATGGTCGTTGCTAGATAATTTTGAGTGGGCCGAGGGCTACCGTAAGCGCTTCGGGATCGTGCACGTCGACTTCGATACTCAGGCGCGCACACCCAAGGACAGTGCCCGGTGGTATGCCAAGGTGATTGAGCGCAACGGGCTATAGACATGACAGGGACGGTGGCGATGGGAAGGCCGACGCTAGAGCAGGTGGCTCAGCATGCCGGTGTCTCCCGCGCCACCGTTTCGCGGGTGGTGAATGGGTCGCCAACGGTCGCTGAGCCGATTCGGCAAGCGGTCGAGCGCGCGATTAGCGAGCTGGGCTATGTGCCCAATCAGGCGGCCCGCAGCCTGGTCACGCAGCGCACCGATTCGTTCGCCCTGGTCCTGCCCGAGTGGGCGACCAGGGTTTTCTCCGACGACCAGTTGTTCCCCGGCATCGTCCGTGGCGTCAGCCAGGAGATGGAAGCCGCCGACAAGCAACTGGTGCTCATGCTCGCCGGGTCAGCCGCGTCGCACGACCGCATTGAGCGCTATGCCCTTGCCCGCCACGTCGACGGCGTTCTCATCGCGTCGATGCACGGCGCCGATCCGCTCCCGGGAACGCTCGCGCGCATGGGAGTGCCCGTGGTCTGTGGTGGCCGGCCGCTCGGCCGCACCCGGGTGCCGTATGTCGACGTCGACAACGTCAGCGGCGCCCGCCTGGCCGTGCGGCACCTGCTAGAAAACGGCCGCACTCGCATCGCGACCATCGCCGGGCCGCAGGACATGGTCGCTGGGATTGACAGACTTAATGGGTACAGGGAAGAGCTCCGCGATTCCGATAGGCGCTCGATAGTCGCCGTCGGTGACTTCACCCGTGATTCTGGAGCGGTGGCGATGCGCCAGCTCCTGCAAGACGATCCGCAACTCGACGCGGTCTTCGTCGCCTCCGACCTCATGGCCAACGGGGCGATGAAAGTCCTTAAGGAACAAGGCAGGCGCGTCCCCGACGATGTCGCCGTCGTTGGCTTCGACGACATCGAGCTGGCCCGCTACAGCGACCCTCCAATGACGACAGTGCGCCAGCCGATGGATGGCCTTGGCCGGGAAATGGCTCGCCAGCTTTTGCATTTGGCCGCCGGTGAGTCCATTCCCGACGCGGTCGTGCTCCCGACCGAGCTCGTCATTCGCGCCTCGGCTTAGAGCAAAAGTCCGGCCCAGACAAAAGAGGGCGGCACCCCGGTTTACCCGAGGTGCCGCCTTTTATTTAAAGGGTCAGTGCACGTAAACGATGGTGCGGCTGGCGTGTGCCGCCGTACCGTCGCCGTAGGACACGACCCCGAGGTAACGCGATCCCGCGGTCAGCCCGGACCAGTTGAGCGTGACCGTCGCCGCCGTGGCGATGGTGACGGACTGGCTCGCCGGAACTGGCGTCATGTTGCCCGCGTCCGCCGGGGGAACCACGAAAGCGTGGAACTTGATCGGCGGAATGGTGGCGCCCGCGTGAGCGAACATCACGACGTAGATGTCGTAAGTTCCAGCGGCCGTTGTGGTGACGATTTCTTCGTTCGTTCCACCAGCACTCTGCGCGAGCAGTGTCGCCGTGCCGCCACGGTAGACATACATGTCTGTATCCGTGTCAGCTGGCGCCTCGTCGTCGTAGGTCGCGAAGCGAGCGACTGACGTGCCCGCGGGCACCGTCACCGTGATCTTCTTGACCGAGTCGGACACGGCTGGCGCGGCCGGGTTGAAATTCGTGTTGACCGCGGTGAAGCCGAGGTCGCTTGCCGCCGAAGCGGTAAGCCCAGCCACCGACGCGGTGAGGGTGCCGGTGTAACCCGGGGTCACCGTGAGGCTGGCCGAACCGGAAACGCCGGTGCCAGAGGTCTCGACCGGAGCGGCAACCGCCAGCGGGCGGACCGCGATCGGGCTCTTCACCAGGTGGTTACCGGTGGCGACCTCGTCGAGCGTGACCGAGCCGAACGTGAACTGCCCGAAGGCAGCCGTCGTGCGGGTCAGCGTCACCTTGTAGTTCGCCTTCTTGCCCGGCAGAATGACGAGCCATTCTGGCGAGGCCTTGGCGGTGAAGCCGGCCGGTGCGGTGACCTTCACCTGGTAGATGCCAGCCCGCTTGGTCACGTTGGTGACGGTGCGGGTGATGGTCTGCTTGCCAGCCAGGTCGCCAACAGCGATCGACGGGTAGTTGAGGTTGCTCGGGTCGATCGCACCGGCCGCCTCACAGGTGCCCGGTGCGGTGACGAGCTGGAACTGTCCGAGCGCGCAACCGTACTGGACCCATTCCTGCGGGGTCGAGTCATAGACCAAGCCCGGGTCGAACGCCTTGCCAGCCACCACGTGACCAGAGCCGTAGTTGAGCGGCGACGCCGCTCCCCCTGCCTGAGTCCCGATCGGGTTGCCCGCGGAGTTCTTGTCCGTGGCGCTCGTCATCAGAGCCGACTTGATCCACATCGGTGACCAGTTCGGGTTCTTGCTCTTGAGCAGAGCCGCGATACCGGCGATGTGCGGAGCCGCCATCGACGTGCCCGACAGGCCATCGAAGTTCTTGCCAGCGTGTCCCGGAGGGGCAACGGACGCGATGACATCGACACCTGGAGCGGTGATGTCTGGCTTCAGAAGGTCACCACCACCAGCGATCGCCGGCCCGTACGAGGAGAACCCGGCCATCAGCGGAGCGACCACCTTGTTGGTGTCCGTCACCGAAATAGCCGCGGTCGCACCAGCGGTCGCGGCGTAAGCCTTGATGGCAGCACCCTCGGTCGGTCCGAAGTGGACGGTCGGGATGATGTGCCAGTCACCGTTGATGGACTGAGCGGCAGTGGTGTTGGTGTGAATCATGCCGACACCGCCGGCGTTCTTGACCACGAGGCTCTTCTGCACGCGGTCGTTGGTGCCACGGGTGCAGATGACGATCTTTCCGGCCGCTTGCGCCGGGTCAATCGAGTTCAGCAGACACAACGTCGACTGCGCACTGGTGAAACCGGCGGCCGGGATGGCAGCGGAGTCGACCAGCGGGGACGACGGCACCGCTGGCGGGACAACGCCAACACCGGTGTAGCTGGTGCCATTGCCGAGGGTCACGGTCTTCTGGTTGCCCCGGTCGTGCGTGCCAGCCGCCACCGTCGTCATCCACGGCGCGTTGTGGTTCACCTGAGACGGGCCGAGGTCACCGGAGTTACCGGCCGACGCGGAGATGAACACGCCAGCCGCGGCCGCGTTGAAGAACGAGATGTCGGTCGCGCGGATGATGGAGCTCGTCGAACCCGAGATCGAGTAGTTGATGACATCCACACCGTCAGAGACGGCGGCGTCGATCGCGGCGGCCAGGTCGGCCGTGCTGCCACTGGAGCTTCCGGTCGGCGTGCCATCCGGGTTCGCGGTCGCCCACAGTCCCTTGTAGACAGCGATGCGGGCCGCGGGAGCCATGCCCGACGTGGTTCCGAGGTCGAAACCGTTGATGGAAGCCGGAACGTTGAAGTTACCGGCCGCTGTCGAGGCGGTGTGCGTGCCGTGACCGCTGTAGCCACGCGCCGAGTTGAACTCAAACGGCGTGCGGGTGATGCCGGCCTGGAACGAACGAGCACCGATGAGCTTGTTGTTACACGGGAACGGGTTTTCCGGTCCCGAGTCACAAACGCCATTCCACTTGGCGTTGATGATGGCCTGGTCCGGGCGAGGCTCCGACAGCGGCGCGAACGACGCGCTCTCGGGCCAGATGCCGGAGTCGATGACGCCAACAATGACACCGAGTCCGGCGTTCTGGTCTCCGTGGAACTGCTTCTTCCACACACCGCTATTTCCGGTCAGGCCAAGGAAATCACGTGTCGTGGTCGTGTCGGCCTGGACGATTTCGTCCTTCCAAACCCGCACGACATCCTTGCTGGCCTTGAGCCGGGCGGCTTCCGCCTCGGTGAGGCGCGCTGCGTACCCGTTGAAGGTCAAGCTGTAGTCATAGACCTTGCGGCTGGCGTCCACCTTGGCCGCCGCGAGAGAACGGTTGTGCTCGCCGCGCAGCTGGCTGACGAGGTTGCGGACACCAACACTGCGCGCATTGAGCTTCTCGCCCTCAGCGGGCTTGGTTGTCGGATGCACTGCGGCTGGTTCAGATTTTGTCTGGACAATGTAGAGCGAAGTTTCGCCGGGATTTGCGGCAATTGCCCCGGGGGCTGAGGCAGTGACTGCGATTCCCATTGCGACGGCTAGCGCTCCCACAACCAGACGCCTGGCGGGTAATTGGAGCTTCATCCGCGCAGCCTAAGACCGCTCAATATTTGCGGTCATCGTCACTGTATAACGATCCGGTTACGGCTTTTGTATTGGCAACAAAAGGGGCAGCACCAACGGGTGCTGCCCCTTAATGAATGGTGCTTAATAGGGCATTCGAACGAAGGACTGGTTTGCCGTGCCTAGAGTTGTGGCTCCATTGCCGATGGCGTTCCAGATTTCGATTTGCACTTTTCCATTGGTAAACGTTCCTAACGCACCAGTAGCCGATTTCAGTCCTGCGCCTTGGGTGTAGTGCTCCCACCCGGAAACCGGATCTGTCGCGAAGTAGTTAAACGTCTCCACTCGATCCCAGCTTCCGTTGCCGGTCAGGTCATACGAAACCCGGATCTGGCTTCCGTTGGCGACAATCGATCCAGCGTCGAGGAACAGGTCGAAACTGGTCGCCCCGGCTCCTGAACCGTTGAGCCCGCAAGCGGTGTAGACCAGCGGGTTGTGCGGATTGCCGTCCCAGTTGCCCCCGCCAGCTGAACTGATCGTCGCCGAACCGCTGGTGCCAAGCGACAACGTGTTGCCGCTCAACGGGTTCGAGCATGCCGGGGGTGACGACGTTGGTGACGTCGTGGGTGAAGACGTTGGCGAAGCTGTGGGAGATGGGGACGGACCCGTGCCGCCGCCGTATTCGACACCACTGCCCGCCGGTCCGCGCCAGGCCATGGCACGAGCCGGAACGGCGAGGGTTTGGCCGTTGGTGAACGTCACCGTGATGGCCGAACCACTGGGGTTGTAGGCGACATAGGTGCCCGTGCCCAAAACCGCGGACGTCGGGGTGTTGCCGACAATGCCATGGTTCGGGGTGCCCCAGTTACGCAGTGACGAAATCCAGTGGTACGCATGGGCTCTCGTATCACCAGCTTCCGGGGCCGGGTTAGCCGCGATCCACGCGTTGTGCGCCGCGACAGGGTCTGACATCGCCTGGAATTCCCAGATGATGTCGCGCCATTCCGTCTCGGTGCCACCGTTGGACGCCCGCAGTTCGTTGATGTTCTGCGTGATGTCGGCCTTCCACGCTCCGTTGTAAAGCGAGCCGCCCGTGATCGGCAGCATGTTGATGCCGTGAATCTCCTCGGCATTCGCGGTCCACCACGTGGCATACGCACCACCGGCGGCCCACAGGATGCCTAGCGTGTCGTGCGGATACGCGGCCGGGAACACCGCGTTGTCCTTGTCGAACCAGTACTGGCCGATCGCGTCACGTTCGGTGGTGTAGAGGTAGACACCGGCATTACGCAAAGCCGTGTCGCCGGTCGCCTGCCCAAACAACACCATCGCGTGGGCGAAAAGCATGGCCTCGCTTGAGGATTCCTGGTTGTTGCCGTGACCGAAGCCCGCGTGCCCGGCCGCCCAAGAGTGCCCCGCATAGGGGTCGAAGTTGCGGAACAGCGGGAACATCGTGTCGTTGCGGTCGTAGTTGCCCGGGTCCTTCACCAGCAACTTGACCATGCCACCCCACTGCCCGCTGCTGATCCAGGTGCTGTCGTGCTGAGCCACCATGGCCGCGGCGAGAATGTAGTAACCGTAATGGAAGTGGTGGTCGTTGAGCTCGGCATCAGAACCATAGGACGCTGGGTATCCAGTGAGCACGTCCCACGTTGAGTCGTAGTAGAACTGCCCGGACCCTCCGCTGGTGAGCCATTCCTGCAACCGTCCCTTGACGAGACTGATGAGGGTGTCCCGCGCGGCGTTGTGCCCGATCTGGTTGGCCACCGGAATGAGCGCCGCGAGACGCCAAAGTGCTTTGCCCGTCCAGTAAGTGTCGACCGCTCCCTGGAACTTGTCGGGCTCGGCGAGCACGGCGTCGATGTCGGCGCGCAGCCGGTTGCGGTCCGCGTCGGTGGCGATAGGCAGCGCTGGCAACACTCCATTGAACTTGCTAACGGTGGTGAATGACGATCCTTGGCGCACCTTCATCTGCCCGCGCGGCGAGACGTAGGTGTAGGCGGTCAGCGGGCTAGTCGTGGTCAGCCACTGGTGCCGGTAAAGTGCCGTGAACGTCCCGCCCGTGCCGGTGGTCGCCACGTTGTAAGTCGTGGTCACGTCACCGTTGGCGGCGTTGTAACCCCAGCTGACAGTGGTGCCGGTGATGACGTTTTGCCCCACCGCGGCATAGGCCGACAGTTGAGCCGTGGCCGGCAGGATCGCGACCGAGTAGGAGCCGGCTGTCGTGGTGGCGAAACCACCGCTCACGGTCCAGGCCGAGGTGGAGAACAGGCCGTAGTGGTGGCCGTTGATGGTGACACCAACCGTGTTGCCCGTGTTCGAGAAGACCGTTGCCGCACCGAGGAAGTCAACGCGGCCGCTGCCACCGCTGACACTCGCGTAAACAAACGGGCTCCCGTGCGCGATGGTCGCCCTTAGCGTCCTGACCCCGTCTGTCCAACGTGGATTGACGTGCCAGTCGCCCCAGCCGTCGACCTCGGTGCGCGGTGCGTTCAGCCCGGACACACCAACCCGCAGGTCGTTCTGGTGCACGAATTCGTACATGCGCTGGTCTGGCGTGATGACCGGCGTTGTGGGATAGCCGACGCCCAGGCCTTCGGCGTAGGCGTGGTAGCTCAGTGGGTGCCCGTACATGTTCTCTGAGTAGGGGTTGCCCGCGTATCGCTGCCAGACCAGTGACGACCACCAGTCGTTTGTCGGGACTGGACGGCCCGCCATGGCAGCGGTGACCTTTGGCGTTACCGCGGCACCGTCGCTGTTGGACGGACCTACCGTCCCAGCGGGACGATCGTTGCGGTAACTGCCCGCCCCAACAGAGACAACGGCGGCGTTGGCCGACATCGGGGCGAGGACTAGGAAGGTTCCTGCCGCGACCGCGAGCGCGGCCACGGTTCTTAACAGTGCGGAGGAGCGCATCGGGGTGCCTCCAATAGGGACGGTTAGTTGCGAGAGAGCGCTCTCACAAGCAAGAAAGTAACCGCGCTTTAACACACATGTCAAGGAAGAGAGCGATCTCCGATATCGAGCAAGAGAAATGGGGCCGGCGATAACGCCGGCCCCATCCCTGGATGTGTTACTTACGGCTTGGCCGAAGAAACCTTCACGATGGCGAAGGAGTTGCCCGGGAAGGCGAACAAGATTTGAATCTTGACGCCATAGGCGACACCCGCGTCACCCGGGTTACCGGAGCCCAGAATGGTGAAACCGAGGTCCTCGCCATACAGGTCGGTAGCCGGAGAGCCGTCCGGGTTGACGATCCGCGTGGTGTACGGAGCGTTGCCCTTCGACGGCAGGACGACCGAGGCGTCGATATCGCGGTTCCAGAGTCCGCCATTGCGGAACTCCAGACCCGGATACCAGCCCTGGGCGTCGGTGAAGGTGGACTTCCCTGGCAGTGCAGCGTGGTTGCTGCAGAACTCGGTGAACGGCTGGCCTATTCCTTCAACACATTCCTTGAAGGGGTAGGTGCTGTGCGTCGAGAACGCCGCGTTGGAAGACTGCGGCCGGCTCGGGAGGTTCTTGAGCGTGGTCGGGTCGTTCGCGGCCGCGTCGCCAGTACGGCGCAGCGGGTCGAAGTTCGCGTCCACGATCAACAGGCCGCCCTTCGAGCCGTAGCTCGGGAGCGCCGTCGAGTTGGCGGTGACGTGGTTGACGTTGCCGTACGTGGTGTCGCGGTACCACACCAGCATGCCGGGGGCGTTGTACTTGATCTTCTCGACCTTCCACGGACCGTTTGAGTACGTGGTGTCGTAGGCGTACTTCAGGCCCTCGTCAAAGCCATCGAAGTTACGCCACTCGGCGAGGTAGTACTGGCCCTTAACCTGCGTGCCAGAGTCGGTGTGCCAGCCGGCACCCGACGTGTCGGTCCACGTGCCACCAGTGGCGGTCCAGCCATTGGCGCCACCTTCGACGTCGTCACTCCAGACGGTGGAACCGTCAGCGACAACCGAGAAGTCGTCGGAGAACCAGCCGCGCTCCAGGAAGCCGGCGTCAGTCGCCTGACGCAAACGAACCTGGACGGTGGTGCCGGCGTAAGGCGTGAGGTCGATGTAATCGTGACGCCAGCCGTGCGTGTCCCCGGTGAGGCCGTACTTCTTGTTCGCGAAGTCCGCGAGCCTTCCGTTCGGGTCCGGGTAGTTGTCCGGCGTGGACACCTCAGTGCCGCCCTCGGCGTAGACCTTGGTGTCGATCCAGGTCGCGCCACCGTCGGTGGAAACCTCGACGAAACCGTAGTCCCAGTCGGCCTCGATGATGTAGTTGTTCCACATCCAGAAGCGAACATCGCTTCCAGCGGGGACATTCACCGAGCGAGCGATCTTGACGTCGGCCCAGTCCTGGTCAGCACCTGAGTACCACATGTTGCTTCCACTGTGGGGCTCAGCCAGCGTGATGACCTTGTTGGGCAGGTTGATCTTGATGCCATCCTCTGTCCACTTTGGAGTGTTGGAGGTTTGGCCCAGCATGACTAGCTGGTCCTTGGCATTTGGCTCCACGACGAGCGGGTCAGCCCAGCCGAGAACCCACTTGTCCCAAAGGCCCATGTGGGTCGGCGTTCCCTGGAAGATCGGTCCCGCGTGCGAACCCGAGGACATGAGGTCCCAGAAGTCCACATCGGAGTCCGAGCCAGCACCAGAGGTGTCGTAGAGGTCCGGCAGGCCAAGGTCGTGACCGTACTCGTGCGCGAAAACGCCGACGCCCGAGTCTTCCGGCTGAACGATGTAGTTCGAGATCTTGAGCCCACCCTCGCCGGGGATCTCATATCCACCAGCGACCGCGGAGGAGTGCGCCCAGATAGCGTAAGTGCCTTCGGCACCGCCGCCACCGGACTTGTCTTCTCCAGCGTGCACGAGCACCAAGTGGTCAACAACGCCGTCCGGCTCGAAGAAGTTTCCGTCGCCGTCGCGGTCGCCCTGGTCCTCGATGTCGTAATCAGCCCACGGGAAGTTCGGGTTCATGGCCGCCAAGGTGTCAACGGCGTCCGTGGCGAGCTTGCCCGCGCCCAGCGGGTTGTTCGGGTGCCCGTTCATTGACTGAACGGCCGCTGGGGGCTGCCAGTTGCCTTCCGCGTCCTGGAAACAACGCGAAGCGCCGTACCAGCCCTCGGAATGCGGCACCTTGACCCAAGGCGTGGCCTGTCCATCCACGGTGTACTTGCCCTTGGACATTTCAAGGTACATGTTGCGCATCGTGTAACCGGACAGGTTGATGCCTGGCTTTCCGTCAGGCCCGGTCAGGTCCGTACGCACGCGCTCGGTCAGACCCTTGTCGGTGTACAGGATCTTGTTGAAGTACTCCGGCGAGAAGTCCGGCACCCACATGGAGTTGTTGTCCTTGTGGGGATAGCTAGCCGGATTCGGGATCTGGTTGTGCAGCGGCCCATTCTGGACCGTGCCGGGAATACAAGTGCGCGGCTCGGTGAACACCGAGTTCGGCACCATGGTCCCCGTGAAGTCGTCATTCGCCTGGTTGTTGAACTCGACCAGGATCGTGAGCAGCTTCGCGACCTGTGCTTGCGGAGCCTTCTTGATCAAGGAAGGAGGCAGGTTTGTCTTGAGCGCCTTACCTTCTACCTTGGCAAGCTGGTTGGCCGTGAGCGGGTTGCCTTTCCCGTGCTTGCGGTCGAACTCCTTCGCCCGGCTAAGACCGGAGAGTTTCGACTTAGAGCCACTGAGTTGCTCTTGGCCGGGAGCGTTGTCCGCTTGGACAGCGGGCTCCGCATAGTTGATATACGTCTCCCACGGCTGGATATCAGCCACAGGACGGGCGACGACTACGCTGCTTCCGGCGGCGGTAAGCCCCGCAACAGCAAGCGTCAATGCAGAAGCGGCAGCTATAACCTGCCGTCTGCGGCGGATGGCGTGCTTCATGCCACTCCATTCCTCTGTGGACAGGGAATTTAGCCATGCAGCGGCATGCCGGTGGTGCGCCACATGAACTACGAGCGGTGGCCGCAGTCAATTGACGAGAAAGAAACTAACGGGGGTTTGCTGTGACTCACCGCTTCGTCACGATGACAGAGTTGTCATTGCGATGTCTATGGTCCGTCAGCGCAAAGTCATTCAATCTACGGGAAATTCAGGCATGAAAGGCTCTGAAATATCCCGTACTTGGGCAAGCATGGCATCCACGTTGTCGTAGCTGGACAATTCAGTCAACGTGACGAGAGTTGGCGGCAACATCGGCAGGTTTCCCGCCATATGTTCCGCCATCGCTTGCTCTGGTGTCAGCCATTGCACCCGGTCGGCTTCTCCCTCGGGCAGAATCGGTTCATGTCCCTGCGGCAATGCGGCTAGATAAAACCAAGTGTCAAATCGCTTCGGCTCGAACACCGGGGTTAGCCAACGGTGCCAAGGCACCAAGTCGGCCGGCTCAACTGGTACTCCCGTTTCTTCGAAAAGCTCGCGAACCGCGGCCTGCACGGGCGTCTCGCCGGGCTCGAAGGCGCCACCGGGGAAGGCCCACATGCCGCCGAAAGCCATGGCGCGCAAGCGCCGGATGAGGAAGACACTGCGGTCGGGGCGCAACAGCACCACCGTCGCGGCCGAGCGCGGAACCGCCGGCTCGCGGCCAGAAGCGGCGAACTCACGCGCCATTTCTTTAAGTCGCTGAGAAATCGCGTCATTCCACATGAACGACCACCGCCTGCCCCTGGCCAACCCCGATACATGCCGCGGCTACTCCGTAGCCACCGCCCCGGCGCCGCAGTTCACGGCACAGGTCAATGATGACGCGCGGCGCGGAAGCCCCGAGCGGATGCCCGACGGCGATGGCACCACCGTTGACGTTAAGTAGATCTCGATCAATTCCAGGAAGTTCGTCGAGGCAGCTGAGAACCATCGCGGCGAACGCCTCGTTCAGCTCCCAGAGTGCAATGTCCGAAAAGGACAGACGCGCCTTCTCCAATGCCTTCTGGATAGCGGGCACCGGGCCCAGGGCGAACCGGTTCGGCGCGACTCCCGCGACAGCGCTAGAAACGATGCGGGCCAATGGTTTCACGCCAAGCTGCTCGACAGCGGCCGCCGATCCGACGAGCACCGCCGCGGCACCATCGTTGATGGGCGAGGAGTTTCCGGCCGTGACCGTGCCGTCTTTAGTGAACGCGGGTTTCAGACTTGCTAACTTTTCCAGACTGGTGCCCGGGCGGACGCTTTCGTCACGCGTCAATTCGCCAAACGCAAAGATGCCATCCTGTGGCGCTTTCGCCGCTCTTTCATGCGATCGAAGGGCCCACTCGTCCTGCGCTTCACGGCTGATTCCCTTTTCCTTAGCGACTTGTTCGGCCGCCGTCCCCAGCGGAATTGTCCACTCCGGACTGAACTGCGGATTGACCATGCGCCAGCCGAGCTGGGTGTTCCACAGCTTCACGTCGGCGGGAAACGGTCCGTCTGGTTTGAGCATCACGAAGGGAGCACGGGTCATGCTTTCGACTCCCCCGGCGACAATGAGATTCGCATCGCCGGTGTCAACCGCCCGCGCGGCTTGCACAATCGCTTCGGCACCCGAGGCACACAACCGGTTCACCGTCACGCCCGGCACGCTCACGGGCAGCCCTGCGAGCAAAGCCGCCATGCGGGCGACGTTTCGGTTGTCCTCGCCAGCCTGATTGGCATCGCCCAGGATCACGTCGTCGGGCACCAGCCCGGGATGGCGCTTAAGCAGCTCGACAATGGGTGCCGCCGCCAAATCATCCGTGCGGACGCCCGCCAGGCCGCCCTTGTGTTTGCCAAACGGGGTCCGCGCCGCGTCGATGAGGTAGGCCGCCATAGTCAGAACCCTAGGAGTTCGCGGAGCTGGATGTCGCTGGAGCGCAGGGTGATTCCGTTAACACTGCGGATCGGCGCGACGCCCCGGCCGCTGGACAGCAGCCAGGCGCCATCCACCTCGAAGATCTCGTCCAAGTTGATCATCCGATAGTCAGCGGACAGCCCGAGTTCCCCGGCGCGCTCAAAGGCGTGCTGCACGGTCACTCCGGCGAGGATCCCACTGCCCGTGGGCGGCACCGTGAACAGGACATCGTCTTCGAGCCAAACGAGCGAAGCCGTCGGAGCTTCCAGCAAGAAGTTGTCCGACGACAGCCACAGCGCATCGCCGTAACCCCGGGCTGCCGCCCAGCGAAGCGTTGCCATGTTGATGGCGTAAGACAGCGACTTCACGCCACCAAGCAGCCAGGGCGCGTCTTCGCGGGCGCTGGCCGGATAGCCATAGGCCAGCGTCGTCACGTGCACACCGGTGTCGCGGGCAGCCTTGGTTACCTCGGAGATCGGGACGATGGTGGCGAAACAGGTCGGTTCGTTCTCCCCGTCGGGCCCTCTCGTGACAACCAGTTTCAGCGCGCCCTCTGTCTGGGCGTCCCACACGGCACAAGCCTCGTGGGCGAGCTGCGTCAGTTGTTCTTCCGTTGGAGGAGTCAGATCCATGCGGTCGGCCGAGAGGAAGAGCCGTTTCAGATGCTCAGCGAGCAGCCACGGCTGACCCTGACGCACGTGCATGGTCTCGAAAATGCCATCGCCCCGAGACAGGCCCAGGTCGTCGGCGCGGATGAAGGGAGTTCCGGCCGGCAGCACGCCCCGGCCCAGCACAGCTAACACAGACACACCCCGCATTATCATCGCAAGCGTGTCGGAGCTTGCTAACCTGCTGCGTGATCGCGGCCTGCGACTGACTCCGCAACGCCAGCTCGTGCTGGACGCGGTGCGCAGACTGGGTCACGCCACCCCTGAACAGGTGCACGCGGCGGTCGTCGAGCACGCGGCGGGGGTGAACATCACCACTATCTACCGCACCCTGGAGCTGCTCGAAGAGCTTGATCTGGTGACGCACGTCCACCTGTCCCACGGCGCGCCGACCTACCACGATGTCAACGAGGAACAGCACATCCACCTGGTCTGCCGATCTTGCAACGCGGTTCAGGAGCTCGATCCGGCCACCCTCGACGGGCTGGCTAAGCAACTGCTGGAGCAGCGGGGATTTCAGATGGATATCTCGCACGTTGCACTATTCGGCTTGTGTGGGAGGTGCACATGATCACTGTTGGTTCACTCGACCCGGCGTCACCTGACGCCCCGGTCGCGGCCCATTTCGGCGACCCGTTGCGCGAGCAGCGTCTCACCGGCGCTCTCGTTGACCGCACGCATCGCGGCGTGCTCCGGCTGACCGGACCGGAGCGGCTAACGTTCCTGCACAACATCACGACGCAGTACCTGCTTGATTTCCCTGATCTGACGGCCACTCAGTCGCTGATCCTGTCGCCGCATGGGCACATCGAGCACCATTTCTGGGTCACGTCCATCGGCGATGAGCTGTGGCTCGACACCGAGCCTGGATACGTCCAGGGGCTCGAAGAGTTCCTGCTGAAGATGCGTTTCTTCACGCAGGTCGAGATTTCCCTTGGCGGGCTTAACGTTTACTCGTTGCTCGGGTCCACTTTGGACCTCCCTGAGCCGTGGATAGGCGACGTGCCGCCCGCCAAGTTCGCGACCGGCGCCGTGCCAAACCGCGCGACGAGCACTTACCCGGTCAAAGCGTTGCCAGGCGGCGGTTTCGCCCGCCGCACCGCGCTGGGCACCGATCTCCTCCTTCCACCGGACGCCGACCCTCTGGCCGTCACAGCCGCCCTCTTGGCCGGCCGATCTTCTTCCGGCGCCGCGTCCCTTACCGCTGGCAAACCGGACCTGTCCGCGGCGGCTGGCGAAAGCGGCGTGCAGCGAGCCGGGATCTGGGCATATGAGGCGTTGCGGGTGGCGGCGGGCGTGCCCCGGCTGGGGTTTGAGACCGATCACAAGACGTTGCCAAGCGAAGCGGGACTGACCGCCGTGGCTGTCCATCTGGAGAAGGGTTGCTATCGCGGGCAGGAGACGGTCGCTCGCGTGCACCACCTGGGCCGGCCGCCGCGCTCGCTGAGGCTGCTCCACCTCGATGGCGTCATGTCCGACAACCTTCCCGCGCAGGGCACGCCGATCACGTCAGGGGACCGAACCGTCGGCTTCATCGGCACGGCCGTGCGGCACTTTGAGGAAGGTCCTATTGCGTTAGGCGTCCTGAAGCAGAGAATTTCCGGTGACACCCCCCTAGTTGCCGGAGAATCCACGGTTGCGGTTGAATCGAGCAATGACTAACGGAACGTTGATCACCGTCGCGCCAACCGGGGCCGAATCTGCCAAGGCTGATGTGCCAGCCCTGCCGGTCACGCTGGCGGAGCTGGTCTCCACCGCCAAGGAGTGCGAAGCGCTCGGGGCCAGCGTGATCCACGTTCATATCCGTGACGATGACGCTCAGCCGTCGCTCGATCCGGCCCGGCTCAAGGACACCGTCGCCGCCCTGCGCGACGCGACGAGCCTGATCGTCCAGCTGTCGAGCGGCGGTTCCGTGCACGACCCGGAATCCTCGCGTCTTGCCGTGCTCGACGCGGCGCCCGACATGGCTAGCTGCACCATGGGCACCGTGAACTTCGGCGACGACGTGTTCATGAATCGCTGGGAGTTCATCGTCGAGCTGCACACGCGCATGCAAGACCGGGGCATCGTCCCCGAATACGAAATCTTCGATGTCGGACAGTTATGGTCGCTGGAGCGGCTGCTGAACAAGCACGGACTTCCGGCTGGAGGGCACGTTCACGTCGACTTCGTGATGGGCGTTCCGGGTGGCATGCCGGGCGATCTCAAGTCGCTGGCCGCTTGCGTCGCGGCTCTGCCTGACGGCGCGACCTTCTCGGCGACCGGCATTGGCCGGTTCACGCTGCCGGTGCTGCTGGGCTCTTTGAGCGCTGGCGGCCACTTGCGCGTGGGCATGGAAGACACGGTCACCTACGCCAAGGGCCAGCCCGTCGAGTCGAACATGCAGCTCGTTGCCCGGGCCGCGGCCTTCGCTCGGCTAGCCCAGCGGCCACCGCTCACGACGGCCGAAGCCCGGGACATGCTCGGCATTAGCTCACGCTGATTTCGACCGCCTGCATGATGTCGCGGTAGTAGTGGACGCCTGCCTCTGGCGCACCGAGGTGTTGTCGATCCACGCCAGTCCCCCGATCATGACGTCGTTGTCCTGTCCCGGCGGAAGAGCGAAGTCATGGTTGGCCACGATCGCCCCGCTCGCCAAGTCGACCGTCGTGATGACGAAGTCGTGGCATCCGTTCAGATCGGCGTGGGTGATGCTGACCTAGATCTTGCCGTCGATTCCGGTGGCTCTGCTCGAACCCACCGGGCCTAGGTCGAGGAGCAAGGTTTCCTTACCGGAGCGCAGATCGTGCGCGATCAGCTTGTCATCGCGAACCAACAGCGCCCGTCCATTGTGGACACCCGCTAGTTCCGGTGGATGGCAACGCTTATGGACATTGCGCAGCACCGACTGCATACACTGCGGGCCGATCACGATCAGTGGCTTCTCCACGTCAGCGACACAATCGCCGTCTTCGCGCCGTTCCCCTGGCCTGAGGTCCTTGAACCCCAGCACGACCCAGCCGCCGGCACCATCGCCTCAACGAACGTCACGCCTTTGACCGCTGGCATCGGGCGCGTTGTGCCATCGGCGAGCACTTCGAGCTGTTGCGCGAGCACACCGATCGTGCCCGGCGGGGCATCCTCGGGTTTGTTGACTACCGACTCGTCGGTCAGATTCGGTCCGCTGAGATAGCCGCCGCCAGTCAGGAACAACCGCTGCTCCATCGTGACCGGGCGCGGTTTGACCGACGGGGAAACCGGTGCGGGAGAAGCGATCTCGGCACCTGGCGCGGGCGGGGGATGCGGCAGTGCCACCGGCACCACGATCGCAGCCGCGGTCACGAGAGCGATGCCCAGCGAACCGCCGTAGAAGCGCCTTCTTTTGCGGGTGACGGCCTTACGGCGTACCCCCAAAAGGTCTTGAGGAGCGGGAGGCACCGCGCGGGCCGCAGCCGAAACGATGGACCCGATGTCGCCGAAATCTTCATTCATGATTGGCCCCGGTCAGTGCGGCGCGCAGCATGGAAAGCGCTCGCGACAAACGGCTTTTGACAGTTCCAAAAAGATCCGGCACACCACGACGGACCGTTGCGGCCACGGCAGCCACGCCAGCAACTCAGCCGCCAGAAGCCCGGCGCCAGCGGGAAGTCGCCCAGCCGCCGGGATTGTCGTGCCGCGACACCTTCGCCCAATGCATGTAGGCCCTGGTCGTCGCCTCGTCCGCAGCCTCCCGGGCGAGGTCGTGGTTGGTGAGCGTGATGGCCAGCGCCCGGTACACCCGGTCTGCCTGAGACCGGTAGAAATCCTCGAACTGCATGGCCTCGTCCGCTTTGGTGGCTGCCGTCACGGGAACGGCGATCGTAACCATGCCTCGTACACGCAGGCCACCCCGTTGGCGTTCCCTGGTTTCCCGATCTGCTAGGCATACAGGTGTGAAGACCTACTCGGGCGGCGTGGCCCTGGCATCGATCGAGCGCAGCGGTTTCGTGGAGGGATGGCATCACGGCTCGGTCGTCGTGCTTTCCGCGTCAGGCGACATGATCGACTCGGCTGGTGACGTCCGCGGCCCGGTCATGCCGCGCTCGGCCAACAAACCGTTCCAGACCACGGGCATGCTCCGGCTGGGTCTTCCCACCACCGATCCGGCCGACCTCGCGCTGATCTCAGCGTCGCATTTCGGGGAAGAGAAACATCTTCAACGGGTACGCGCGTTGCTCGCGAAGGCTGGGCTTTCCGAAGGCGACTTGCGGACGCCGCCCGACTGGCGGCTGACCTACCCGGCCGGAACGCTCAAGCTTCCGATCTTTATGAACTGCTCCGGCAAGCACGCCGGCATGCTGATGACTTGTGTCGTCAAGGGATGGACGACAGACGACTACTACGAGCCCACCCATCCGCTGCAGGTCGCCTTGACCGCGACCATCGAGGAGTACGCTGGGGAATCCGTTGCGGCCACAGGGATTGACGGCTGCGGCGCCCCGGCCGTCGCGATCTCGCTGCTCGGTCTGGCTGGCGGATTCCTGCGTGTGTCCGGTGAGAACGTGGCCGACGCCATGCGAGCTTTTCCTGACCTCGTCAGCGGGACGGACCGTGATGACGATCTGCTCATGCGCGCCGTCCCCGGTCTAGTGTCCAAAGTGGGCGCCGAAGGCATCTGGGCCGCCGCCATCCCAGGCGTTGGCGCGATCGCCATGAAGATCGATGACGGATCCTCCCGCGCTCGTGGCCCAGTGATGCTTTCCGCGTTGCGGCGCTTGGGAATCCAAGCCGACATCCCCGGGCTTGCCGCTCCGCTACTCGGGCGCGGCAAGCCAGTCGGCGCTGTCCACTCGCTGTGGTGAGCTTTACGCGCTCGGCCAGCGCAGCGAAACGGTCGTGACGAGCGGAAGGTGATCTGAGGCGGTCACCTTGCTCAGCACCTCAAACTGCGAGAAGACCACCTTGGGGGTGCCGAAAATCCAGTCCACGCGGTTGGTCGCGGGGGCGCCCGGCGAGGTCCAAACCGGAGGGTACCCAGCCGCGTCCTGCGCCGAGAACATGCCGCCCCTGGCGAACGCCAGCGGTTCGCTCCAGGTCGGCCAGAAGTTCAGGTCACCGGCCACCACGTCGGGCTCTTGCGTCAGCACCGTTTCGATCTGATCGAGGCGGGTCGGGGTGTTCTGCTTCTTGTGCGTCAAGTGTGTGGTCAGCAAGTCCACGCCACCAACGGTCGCCTTGAGATAGGAACGCATCATCGGGCCCTGCCCGAAGGGCAACTGTCCTGTTTGGACATTCGTCACCGGGATGCGGCTCAGCAGCAGATTGCCGAACTGGCCGTCAGCGGCCGGCCCCCAGTGGAACGTCATGCCCAGGTCACGGGCGAGGTATTCAGCGACGTCGACGCCGCCACCGATGGTCCAGCCGCGGCTAACCTCTTGCAGCACAACAACATCGGGGTCAGCGGCTCTGATGGCGTCAGCGAGCTGTTGCGGGTTGACCGTCCCGCTGGCGTCGTCGCGGCCGTATTTGATGTTCCAGGACATGAGCCGGAAACCGTTGGCTTCTGGCTGTTTCGCCCGGCTGTCCGGTGCCGTGGCCCAAACCGCCGCAGGCACGAGCATGGAGAAAGCCACCAGAATCAGCAAACTCCCTTGAGCGGTCGCCATCATGATCTTGCGCACGCGGCCCGTCCCGCTGCTCTGCAACGGACCGGCATTGCCCGTCTTGCCGCTGATCGGGCCGGTCATCGTGCCCCTCGCCGCGGCCAGCGGACCATCGCTGGCCGGCCGTCCGGTGAGCGAACTGCCTGACAGCGGTCCCTTGGGCTCGGTCCTCGCGGCTGGCTTCGCCTTCAGCTGCCTTGCGTGGAGCGTTTTGTACGCCTTGCTGGACACGGCAGCCAGGCCCAGAATCGCGGCCGTGCCAAGGATCAGCAGCCGGTTGTCGAACGGCAGCGGCATGTCGTAGTTCAGCTGGAAGAGCAGCACGGGCAGCACCCATACCAGCCCATAGACCCACGTTCCGCGATTACTCTGCTTCGCCAAAGCTGACCGCAACGCGAGCGCCGCACCGGCTTGGGCCAGCACGAGTCCGCCGAGGACAATCGCCGTTTCGATGCTCCACCACGCCGCCGCGACGCCAGCCAACAGCATCAGCAAGCCCGCCCAGCCCGGGATGCCGGGTCTTCTGCTCAGCTCAGCTGACACCGCTAGCCCGGCGAGCATGACCGGGATCACCCAGCCGAGCGCCAGCCCCGACTGTGAGGCCGCGAAAGACGGGCTGCCGATGGTGGTTGTCCACAGGGCTAGATAACAGCCCAGCACCCAAATGCGGCCGTTAACGGGCGCGTCTGGGTCAGGGGGTGGAGACGAGAGAGCCAGCCAAGCGGCGACGGCAAACAAAGCCACCATCGGCAGGCCCCACCAGAAGGTCCAAATCGGATCCCAGGTCACCGTCATCGAACGGATCACCAAGTCGAGCACGCCGCCAGCCAGCAGGCCGGTCACCGCGCCACTGCCAGCCCGGCGCACGGCGACCGCTAGCGCGATCATGCCTAGTACGGCACCGGCGCCGACGATGGCGATGTTGGGCACGAACTGGGCCACCGCTCTGGCCAGGAAAAGGAACACCACGATCACCGGTGCCGAAAGCCGCCGCAGCGTGCCCAGCACCGCACCCGGCAGCACGAAAAGTCCAATCGCGACGCCCGCGGCGGGAATGATGCCGATGCCGCCCGCCACCGCATCGAGCAACGGCCCGGCAGCCCGCAACAACTCAACCGTGCCAGCGAACAGAAGCGCGACAAGGGCTAGGGGTTTGCCGCTCATCGCGTGTTCAGCCCGAACACCTGCCGGGTTAGCAGCGCTCCCCCGGCCACCGCGGCCGGCATGATGAGCACCGCTCCCAGCGGAATCAGAAAGCAGGCGAAAACCGCGACACCAAAGCCGACCGACATAGCTTTGTTCTGCCGCAACAACTTTCGGCGGTCGGTCAGGCGCAGGCCACGACGCTGGAACGGGATGCCAACGAGTTCCTGCGTGAGGAACCAGCCACCGATGAAGGCGGCCACGACAGGAATGACCGTCTGGCCCACCACCGGGATCAAGCCGAGGAAGAACAACGGAATGCTGATGAGCAACGTGACCATCACCAGCCGCAAGGAGTCCCCGAGACTGCGGCGCAGCGACTTGTGCCACGACACCTCAACCTCGTTAGGCACACCGCCGAGCTCGTTTTCCACCGACTCCGCGATCGCCTCATAGAACGGATCGCCAATGAGCAGCGTGATGCCGGTGAAACTCACAATCGCCAGCAACCCGGAAACCCCGATGATGGCCGCCCCGGCCGCGAGCCGGACCGCCACGCGCAGATCTTCATTCCAGTCCTGGGCGAACCAGTTCGTGGACAGCTCAGACAGCGAGTCGATGTTGTAGAACAGCGCGATAAACGCACCGACGAACAGAGCCAGGCTGATCACCGCGGGGATGAAGCCGAGCAGCAACAGCTTGGGGCGGCGGGCTACCGCTTTGATCCCGCGAAACAGGAAACCTATGCCCGCAAAGAAATTCCTCATTGATTGAGAAAGGTACTCACGCGCTCGCGGAGGTCAAGTCGTTCGTGCCACAAGACCGATGGGCGGTTGTAGATGTGCAGGCTGGCGTGCGGAAGCACTTCGGCCAACTCCATCGCCACCGAACTCGGGTGCAGCTCGTCGCCGATGCAGCCGATCACGAGCGCCTTGGCGGTCACGTCGCGCAGCAGATTGGCACTAGGCACCGCGATCTGGTCCGGCAGGCTGAGCAGACCCTCGCTGAGCCCGCTGTTCATGAGATTGCTGATTCGCTGGCGCACATAGGCCCAGCCGCCGCTGCCGTGCCGCAACGTTGGCGGGATCTCCTCGACCACCGCGTTGGCCACGGCCGCCACATCGCCGCTGCCGATCGCGTCGAGCAAAGCGGACAGTCGCGCCCTCGCGGCTGCGGGACGCGGTTTGTCGAGCACAGCGGGAAGAAAGAAAACGACCTTCTCGAACCGGTCGGGAGTCTCGGCAAGCAGGCGGCACAACGCCCCGGCACCGAGGCTGACCCCCAGCGCACGCGTCGCCCCAGCCTGATCGGCGATGGCCCGCAAATCCCGGGCCAAGTCGCCGTAATCCCAGCCCCCCTCGGGGGAATCGCTGTCGCCGTGTCCCCGGAACTGAAAGAACACCCGTTTGCCGGCCACTCCACTGGCCAGTGGACGGGTCTCGGCGATCCCGTGACCCAGACCGTGCGCGAAGACCGTCACCGGCTGACCCACGCCCGTCACAAGCCGCTCCAGGCGAACCCCGTGCGACGTGGTCACGATCTCGGTGGGAAGACTCGGCGGGGCGGGCCGTCCTGTGGCCGGAGCCGAGTTACGCGGCTTGCCGTACCGGCGGGGAAACCCGTCCGGCGGCGGTGGCCAGCGCAGATCCGGGGTGCCGCCGTTCACCAGTGCCCCTCGGACACATCCTTCAATCCACGCCTGGTCTCTAGCAGGTAGTAGGCGGCCGCACCGATGCCGATGAAGAAGTAGAACCGCCCGAAGAAGATCACGAGCGGGGTGCCGATGAGCAGACCGCCCAGCAGAAGCAACCAGTGGTTCTTCTGGAAACCGCCGAGCGCGGCGAACTTATCCGGGCGTTGCGTCAGCACATGGATGATCGCCCAGAGCATCAAGACCAGGTAGACCGCGATGATCCCCCAGTTGAGGAAGGTCAAGACTGATCCATAGAACAACGGCGCGGCGAGCATGTATCACAGCTTAAGGCGCACCGGGCGGGAGATCCCCAGCCGGTGCGCCTTGAATTTTGTCTATCCGAAAGTCGCGCTGTTAGGCAGCGGCGGTGGTCTTCTTACGCGGAGCGGCCTTCTTGGCGGCAGCCTCGGGCTCCTGCGGCTTCGGGGCCGGGGGAACGTCACCCTTGGAAGCGAAAGCACGCTCGCCACGGGTCACCAGCGTCGTGAAGACCTCTTCGGCCTTGGCCGTCGCGACCGCGGTGCCGGCGATGACCTGCTCGCGGACCTTAGCCGTGTCGATGGTGGCGGCCTTGTCGCTCAGCTTACGCAGCTGCTCGACGACGATGTCGCCAACGCCAGCGGCGGCGTAAACGGCCTTCGGGTACTTCGTCTTGGTCTCAGTCATTGTCTTTCTCCCTGCTGTTTTCGCGCACGAACGTTTCGTAGATCTGTGTCAATGACTGCTTCTGCGCGACTGTGAGAAGAGGGTCGCCAGCGATGGCCACCAGCGTCCCTTCACCGTCATCAGAGCCGAGCAGTCCCGCCTTGAGGTACATGGCCGGGGTGGACACCCGCAGCGCGGCGGCGATGGAAGCGAGCACCTCGGCAGAGGGCTTGCGCAGCCCACGCTCGATCTGGCTCAGATAGGGATTGCTGATGTTGGCCTGCTCAGCCAGCTGACGCAGGGAGATGCGGGCGTTTTCCCGCAAACCCTTGATAAAAGCGCCGATGTCTGAGCTCTGCATGCGCTCAAGGCTAATTCGGAGCGCTAACAAGTGCTAGCTGTAGCAAGCATGACGCTTGCCACAGCTAGCACCGCTGATCATGGGCCTGGCTCAGCCGAAGCGGCCGGTGATGTAGTCCTCGGTGCGCTTGTCGGACGGGTTGGTGAAGATGCGGCCGGTGTCGTTGAACTCCACCAGGCGGCCGTGGCGTACCTGCTGCTCGTCCACCTCCGCGGTAAAGAACGCGGTGTAGTGGCTGACCCGGGCCGCCTGCTGCATGTTGTGCGTAACGATGACGATCGTGAACTTGCGGCTCAGCTCGTGCATCAGGTCTTCGATCTTGCCAGTCGCGATCGGGTCCAAAGCGGAGCAAGGCTCGTCCATGAGGATCACCTCAGGCTCCACCGCGATCGCGCGCGCGATGCAAAGCCGCTGCTGCTGACCGCCGGAAAGTGACAGGCCACTGGACTTCAGCTTGTCCTTGACCTCGTCCCACAGAGCCGCGTCGCGCAGCGCCTTCTCCACCCGGCCGGGGATGTTGTCCCGGATACCGTTGATCTTCAGGCCGTAGGCGACGTTGTCGAAAATGGACTTCGGGAACGGGTTCGGCTTCTGGAACACCATGCCAATGCGGCGGCGCACCTGGATCGGGTCGACGTCGGGCGCGTAGAGGTCCTCGCCGTGGAAGCTGATCTTTCCGGCGACCTTGGCACCGGGGATCAGATCGTTCATGCGGTTCAGCGAACGCAGCACCGTGCTCTTGCCGCAGCCCGAAGGCCCGATCATCGCGGTGATCTGGTGCTCGCGAACCGGCATGGTGGTGCCGCGAACAGCCTCGTAACCGCCGTAGAAGACGCTCACATTCTCAAGCTGCATAACGGGTTTTGCTGAGGCAGTTGGCATAGTTGGCACTGCTCCAGGGATCAGAGGAGTAATCGTTGTAGTCATAGCGCACCTCAGCGGTTCTTGATGGCGAATCGGCTAGCGACGACGCGTGCGGCGATAGTGAAAACGAGCACGATGATCATTAGCGTCAGGGCGGCGCCCCACGCCCGCTCGACTGCGGGAGCGAAGGGCAGTGCCGCATTAACGAAGATCTGCGCAGGCAATGCGGTCTGCTCAACCATCGGATCCCAGCTGATCCCGTAGGCGATGCCCGCGCACACGACAATCGGTGTCGTCTCGCCCGCAGCACGCGCGATCGCCAGCATCACCCCGGACGTTATCCCTGAGATGGCGGCAGGCAGCACGACAGAAAGCGTTGTCTTCCATCGGCGCGATCCGAGCGCGGCGCTGGCCTGGCGTAGCTCATCAGGCACCAGCTTGAGCATCTCTTCCGAGCTCCGCAGAACCACTGGGAGCATCAACGCCGCCAGCGCGAGCGATGCTGCCAGGCCGGTCTTCTCGCGCATAGTCAGCACGACGGCGATATAGATGAAGAGCGCCATCACGATCGACGGGACACCCGTCATGACATCAGCCATGACCCGGATGAACCGGGCGAGCGCGTTGTTGCGGCCATATTCGTTGAGGTAGATCGCCCCGAGGAGACCAAGGGGGATCGCGATGAGTGACGCGATGCCGGTAATCAAGAGTGTGCCCGCCACGGCTGGGCCCATGCCACCGCCAGTTCGGCGTGGTGAGGCCACGATGTCCTCAGTCAAGAAGTCCCAGCTCAGCAGGCCGGCACCCTTCTGAATGACATAGAAAATCACCAAGATTAGGGGAACGATCGCGACCAATAGCGAGATCGACATCAGGACCTTGCTAAGGATGTCCATCGCACGGCGGCGCAACGGAAGCGCTCCCCGGCGCAGACTAGCCCGCGTGACAGCAGCATGCCCGTTTGTTGCGACGGCGCTTTGCATCGTCGTCATGCCACGGCCCCCTTCATACGGATCTCGGCGCGCCGCACGACCACCTGGGCAAGCAGGTTGATCGCGATAGTCAAGACAAATAGCACTACGCCCATGCCAATAAGTGCAGCGGTGAACTCGCCGCTCGACTCACCAAACAGGTTCACGATCGCCGCAGGAATGGTGTAGCCCGGGGCGAAAAGGTTTGGAGTGACCTGAATCGCCGCGCCGATGACGAGCGCAACCGCGACGGTCTCACCCATCGCTCGGCCCAGACCGAGCATCACCGCCCCGACGATGCCACCGAAGCTGTGCGGTAACACAGCGCCACGGATCATCTCCCATTTGGTGGCTCCGAGTGCCCAAGCCGCTTGCTTATCCGCGGCGGGCACCGTATCGAAAACCTCTCGAGTGATCGACGTGATGATAGGGATGATCATGACCGCAAGGATCAGTCCCGCTGTCATGAAGTTCAGGCCGGTCACTGAGCCGAACAGGGCGCCGATGACTGGAATGCCACCCAGCGTGTCATGTAGCCACTCATACAAAGGCTTCGTCCAGGATGAGAAAACATAAAGTCCCCAGAGCCCGAACACGACCGAAGGCACCGAAGCGAGTAGATCGATAAGCGTTACAACAACAGCCTTAACGCGACGATGCGCCAACTCGGTCAGGAACAAGGCGATACCGATCGAGACTGGCACCGCGAAAAGGACCGCGATCAGCGACACCACAACGGTGCCGAACATGAACGCCAGGATCCCGTATTTCCCAACGTTTGGATCCCACCCTGTGCTGGTAAAGAATCCGTTCGCGCCTGCGTTTGAAAGGGCAGGCCACGATTGCTGGATGGTGCTCACCAGGATCGCGGCAAGGATGCCCAGGACCGCGACACCTGCCGTAACGCACAACAGCCAGAAGGCCCGGTCGTTTATGCGGCCGCGGTCCTTCTGGGTCAGTGTCCTCGACTGTGTCATTAACCTATCTCTGTCCTACGTGGAGCGTGGAGACGGCGAACCGCCTCCACGCGTCGCGTAAATCTACTGTCAGCTGATCTTGTCGAGCTGGGCCAGAGCCTTCGCCTTGAGTGAGTCGGGCAGCGGGGCGAAGTCAACTTCCTTGGCTAGAGCTGAGCCATCGGTCAGGAGATACTTAATGAACTCCTTGACCAGCTTGGCCTTGGCCGGGTCGTCGTACTTCTGCTTCACGAGGATGAAGGTTGGAGCCGCGATCGGGTAGGAGGCGTCACCTGCGGCGTTGAGCGGGTTGTAGGTCAGGTCTTCCTTAACCTCCGCGCCGGCCAGGGCTGCGGTGGTGCCTTCGAGTGACGGCAGCACATACTTGCCGTTCTTGTTCTTGATCGCAGCGAAGGCCAGTCCGGACGACTTGGCGTCGGACAGGTCCACATAGCCGATCGTGCCGTCAGTCTGCTTGATGGCGGTGGCAACACCGGTGTTCTGCGGGCCGCCAATAGTGTCGGCTGGCCACGGCACTGTGTCACCGCTGCCAAGCTTCCACGCCGGGCTGGCGGCGACCAGATACTTGGTGAAGTTGCTCGTCGTGCCCGATGCGTCTGAGCGGTGGGCCACCGTGATCGCGGTGGCGGGCAACGTGACCCCTGGGTTGTCAGCGGCGATCGCCGGGTCATTCCAGGTCTTGATGTCGCGCTGGAAGATCTTCGCGATGGTGTCCGCGCTCAATTGCAGCTTGTCGACACCCTTGAGGTTGTAAGAAACCGTGATCGGGGCGGCGACAGTCGGGATATAGAAGAAAGGAAGCTTAGTCTTGTCAACCTCGGTGTCTTTAACCAGGCTGTCGGTGCCGGCGAAATCGTTGAGCCCGCTAGCGAACTCCTTCTTGCCGGTGCCTGAGCCCACCGAGTTATAGGTGATCTTGAGATTCGGCGCCAGTGTCTTAGCTTCGGCTATGACTTCCTGGTAAAACGCTGAAGGAAAGCTCGCGCCGGAGGCCTTGATTTCACCAGAGAGTGTGGCGAGACCACTGGCTGCGCCGGACGTTGGCGTGTTGCTGGGTGTGTCGGTGCCACAACCGGCCAGGGCGATCGCGGCCGCTGCAGCGAGCGCGATACCGGCGACGCCGCGCCGCGAAAGCACGTTTCGGTTCACAGGAGGGATGCCTTCCTAGAAGGGGTGACTGGCCTTATGGCCTGACAAACCCGAGGTTGCCCCTCGTAGGTGGCCGGTTCTTCCGTCTCAAGTGAACGCAAGGTGAACAACATCGGTTCGCGCGATGTCAGTCACGACAGCAGCGCGTGGCCAAAAGGTGAATAAGGTCACCCTGCGCTGGTCAGGTCCGGCAACGAAAGAATGCCGTCACTGTTCACCCGCGACACCACCACGAGGGTCCCCTGCACCACGTCCCAGCTGGCAATCTGTTGCTGCCGACCGGAAACTAGGCCGAGTAGCGCACGGGTCCCGTCCAGCCAGCCGAGCACCCTCAGGCTGACCGGCCGGCCAATGACTAGCGCGCGGACGAGCTGACCGTCCAAACGTGCGGCGATGGCGACCCCGGTGGCACCGTTCAGGCTGGGAACCGCCGCCGGAGCACAGGCCCGTACCGCGAAACCGTTGCCAGACACGAAACCCTGACCGCGCCACGGTCCGACCAGGTCACCTATCGGGCCACGCAACTGCTGGTTCACCGGCGTGAGTGCCGTGCTCACCGCGCTCGTCGCCCAGCGCTGGGCCCGTGCCGGAGCCGTGACCGGCTCACCCACCGAGAGCAGTTGGGACAACCGCGCGAACGGCTGGGCCGGTGCTCCGGGCGGATTCTGGGGCAGCAGAACATCTTCGGGCCCGACCGGGATCGCGACATTAGCTCCGGAGACGACATCAATCATCTGGTCCTTGGCGAGGATCAAGTGCTGTGACGTCAGCCAAACCGGCCGGTTAGACGGCCGCGCGGGCGGATAGGCCTTGGACTGGCCCGTGCGCAGGTCGACGACAACGGTCGAATTGCTGGTGCCGAAGGCGGCGTAGTGGCCATCGGGCGACAGTGAGCCCGTGTGCAGCCACATCGCCCCGAACTCGGGCGCGTTGTCCACCCGGCGCCAGACCATATCCGTGCCCAGCACATAGATCGGGCTCGTGTCAGTGCGCGCCGAGGTGAGCATCGCGAGCGCCCGCATCACGGGCAGCGCGGTCAACGCGGCGACGTTGCTCCCGGGCACGGTCAGTTCTTCTGGCAGTCCAGGGATCGCCTCGCCGGCACTCACGGCGGCGGGCAAACGGTCTGCCCCGGTTGGCAGCGTGCTCGAAACGGGCTCCGGCTCACTGGACGCTTCGGGCTCGCGATCGCGCCCTTGGCACAGCGCCAGCACACCGGCCGTGCCTGCGGCGATGGCGGCCAGGATCCACCGGCGTTTGATCGTGCGGCGAGCGCCGCCCCAGATGACTTCGGCTTCATCGCTGGTACGCATGCGCGGTAAAGCGGTCGCCCGGCGCCTGATCCCGGTCCCGTCGAGCCTCAGCTCCGTTTGCGGGAAAGCCAGCTCCTCGGCCTCCTGGCGAAACAGCCGCAGGAGGTAGGCGTCGGCCGACGCCGTGGGCTCCAGCCCGCGTTTGACATCAGCTCTCGTCAGCCGGGACCACCGCAGGGCCACCAAACCCAGCATTTCGCGGGCTAACCGTTCCGCTTGTGCTTCCTGACCGGTCAACCGCAAAGCCGCACCCTCGAGCGCGGGCAGCCGTCGCTCTACATAGGACACAAAGTCCGGTGGTACCGCAGGGGTATCGGTCATGCACTGATAGTGACGCTCATCACTGGTGGCATCAATACTGTGCGCGGACGAAAAGAACGTCAGTTGACCATCGCGAGAAGCCCATAGAGGTGTAAAGCGAGCGTGCGGCCACATTGGACTCATCGACATAGAGCATGACCTGATCCAGGCATCGGCTGCGCAAATAGCGCAGACCGGCCGCTGTCAGAGCTTTACCCAACCCGAGACCATGCGCCGACGGATCGACACCAAGCACATAAACCTCGCCGATCGGGTCATGGTGGTGCTCGCCGTCGAGGGTGCCGTGCACCTTCGTCCAGTGGAAGCCAACCAGCTCACTCGCGCGTTCCGCCAGGAGGAAGCCCTGCGGGTCAAACCACGGCTCCTTCATGCGCAGCAGCAGGTCACGCAGCTCCCACTTGCCCTGTTCCGGGTGGTCCTTGAAGGCACGCGAGTTGACCCGAAGCCAGGCTTCCTCGTCTTGACCGGGAACGAACGGCCGCAGCGTCACGCCGTCCTTGAGCACGGGCTCCGGCACGTCGGCGAATAGCGAGCGGCGCATCTGCCACAGCACCCGGCTGCGGCTAAAACCCAGTCCCAGAGCCAAAGCACTGGCCGAGGGGTGATCGCCGTGCGCCCACAGCCGCAGCCGGCCCGCCGGGTCAGCCTCGGTGGCCACCTGCACGGCGGCCTTGACCAGGCTGCGGCCCAGCCCGTGGCGCCGGTGCTGGGGATGGACAACCAGTTCCGCCGAGGGCCCGTCAACCGGGTCGGTCACGTCCACATGCGCATAGCCCACGAGCTGACCGTCATCGCGCACCACGAGGTGCACCGACGGCTCGTCGCCGCCGTGGCGCAGGTGGAGGACGACGTGTTCAGACAAGGGAAAGGCGCCGTCAGTGTCACTGGCGGCGCCTGCGAGCTCCAATATGGACTGAACCTCAGCCGGGGTAAGCCGGTCAAAACGCTCAGCGGTGACAATCACTCTCTAACTGTATCGTCAGGCGAGCGCTTCGAGGGAGTCGGGAAACCTGGCCTCAAGCATCCCCGAATCACGGTCGGCTAGCTGGCGTGACGACGGCACGACGAACTTGTAACCCACCTGGCGCACAGTGCCAATCATCGATTCGTACTCCGAACCGAGCTTGGCGCGCAGCCGCCGCACGTGCACGTCAACCGTGCGGGTGCCGCCGAAGTAGTCATAGCCCCAGACCTCACGCAGCAGCTGGTCGCGCGTGAACACGCGGCCCGGGTGCTGCGCCAGGAACTTGAGCAGCTCAAACTCCTTGTAGGTCAAGTCGAGTGGGCGTCCCTTTAGCTTGGCCGCATAGGTGTCGGGGTCGATCGTCAGCTCGCCGGCCCGGATGAGACCACCCGCGGCCGCGGTGGCGGAATTAAGCCGGCCGACCGCCATGCGCAGGCGGGCTTCCACCTCAGCGGGCCCGGCGCCAGCCAGGATCACGTCATCGACGCCCCAGTCGGCGTTGATCGCCACGAGACCGGCCTCGGTCACGATGGCGATCAGCGGCACGCCAATGCCGGTGGCGTTAAGCATGCGGCAGGTCGAGCGGGCTTCGGAAAGTTCGGTGCGCGCGTCGACAAGAACGGCGTCGGGGCTCGGAGCGGACACGAGAGTGCGCACATCACGCGGCGCGGTGCGGACCGTGTGGGGCAGGAGGTCTAGCGAGGGAAGAACGGCTGACGGCTCGCCAGCCCGGCCACTGACCAATAACAGGATCTCCACAGATGGCCTCCGTCCGTGGGCAGGTTATTTCCTCGTCCGCCCAATGGATGCTCGGAGATGTCGGGCCTTCGGCCCGCCACACCGCGACCACCCACAAGGCGCCGGCCACGTTGACGGTTAATGCAAGAGCATAACCCAGTTCAGCCTAATTAATAGAGCACAACTGGCTAACCGCGTCACATGAATGGCAGGATCGGTTCGTGTTCGGCTCTTCCCCTCCCGGCGGCGCACCCAGAAGCGGGCGCAGGTCCACTTCACCCTTCGCACCCGGTGCGGGCGCGAAGCCCGCTCCCCCTGCCCCCTCGGTTCGGGATCTGCCTCCCGCACCTAAAACCGCACGTGAGCGCCCGCCACGGCGTGGCGGGCGCGCGCCCGAGCCCTCGCCTGAGGAGCTCGAGGAGGAGATTCCTTTCGTCCCGGTGCGGCGGCTGCTGGCGCTGACGATTGGCGGCTTCGCCGCGCTGCTCGGTGTGGGCCTCATCATGGGCGCTCAGACCTCCGGTGTGGCACAGCGCCTGCCGTTTGCCATCGTCGTGTTCGGGGCACAGGTGCTCTATGTCCTCGCGACCTCCATGGCCCTGCGCCCGCCCAACGGGAAGCTTGTGGCCGCGGTCGCGATCGCTTGCGCGGTCGCGGGGGCTTATTTCGCCACCGAGTCGGCGACTGGCATCGCGGGTCTTACCCGCATCGCGCTGGTCTCCGCCGCAGGCTTTGGTGTCGGCGCGCTGGGCCAGCTCATGTGGCGTGAGGGCCGGGTTCGCATCAGCGAGTCGTTCGGCGCCACTGCCGTCGTGGTCTTGGGCACAGCCGCCTATTCGGTCTTCCTCGTGCTCGTGCGCTACCCGCTGGGAGGGCAGACCATCGTGATCTGCCTGTCCGGTGCCGCGGTGGCGCTGAGCGTGGCGCGTTTCGCCGACACGGTCATTCCCCTGCCCCGCATGGCACCACAAGTCCCGCGTGGTGCCGTTGGCGTGGTGCTGGGCGCCATGCTTGGCACGCTCACCACGACTTACATCGGCAGCTACCTGGCTGGCTATAAGCCGGAGAATGCCGCTCTCGTCGGCGGGCTAGCCGCGATCGTGGCCATCGCCGTCGACCTCACCATTGGCTTCGCCGAGGCTGGCCGCGAGCTCGAGGGCGACCCGCCCACGATGTGGCTCGCAAGGCACATGCAAGGTCCGCTGGCCGGGTTCGCCATCGTGGCACCGGTCGCCTACCTCCTCAACGCCTGGATGTGGACGGGTTCATGAGAAAACTCCTGGTCACCGTCGGTGTCCTGGTCATCGTCGTGGGCGTAGCCCTGGGCATCGGTGACCGTCTAGCCGCCAGTTATGCCGAGGAGCAAATCGCCAAGCAGGTGTCGGCCAACCTCGCTTCGCGCAATATCACCGCCGCTCCGCCAGACGTCGAGATCGTTGGAATACCCTTTCTGACGCAGGTGATGGCGGGCAACTACGACGAGATCGTGCTGAACCTGCGGGATCTGCGCGGCGGTGTGCTGCCGTTGCCGGTGCTGGAGGTGCACGCCTACGACGTGCGCGCGTCACTGGATGGGCTGCGCGACGGCACGGAGAAGCCGGTCGCCACGAGGATGACCGGCACCGGGACCCTGTCCTATGCGGACTTGGCGAAAGCCAGTGGGCTCAAGGACGTTTCGCTCGGCGGCGATGGCGAGCTGCTTCAGGTCAGCGGCATGGTCCCGCTAGCGGGTGAAGTTAAGGGGTCCGCTCGGGTGACCGTGGTCAGTGGTCAGGTGCACCTGGAAGTGATGTCGCTGTCAGCAAGTAATCTGACCGCGCAGGCAAACAAGATCGTCAATGACTATCGCAGTCTGCTGAATCGCAGTTTCGCCCTTCCCCCGCTGCCGTTTGGGCTCAAGCTCGAAAACGTCCGGCCGACACCGGGTGGCGTGATCGCCGAGGTCTCGGCGACCGAAGTCGAACTCGGCTAGTCCCGGATGATGGACGACACATTCCCGAAATCGCCAATTCGCTGATATGGTCTGCGTCATGAGTCCGCTGCTTACCAAGCGGCGCGCGGTCGACCTGTGCCGCGTGGCCACCTGCCTGTGTTGCCCCGTCATCTGACGGCGGCCCAATAAAGCGCGCACTCTTTCCAGCTTTCTCACCGTTGAGCTAAAGCCGCCGTCGCATACACATCCCACTGTGGATCTGTGTGCGACTTCTTGTCGTACATGGATCCTCCCCAAGCAGACATCAATCTAGGGAGAATCATCCATGAGCCGCGACTCAGCCCTCGTCTCAGCCGACTGGGCCGAAAAGAACCTCAACACGCCAGGAGTCGTGTTCGTCGAGGTCGACGAGGACACCACCGCTTACGACGGCGGCCACATCGCCGGTGCGGTCAAAATCGACTGGCGCCAGGACCTTCAAGACCCGGTACGCCGGGATTTCGTTAACAAGGCGCAATTCGAAGCGCTCCTGTCCAGCCGGGGCATCAGCAACGACGACACGGTTGTCCTCTATGGAGGAAACAACAACTGGTTCGCCGCCTACGCGTACTGGTACTTCAAGCTTTACGGCCACGGCGACATCAAGCTCCTCGACGGTGGCCGCAAGAAGTGGGAGCTCGACGCCCGTCCGCTGGTGAAGGACGCCGTTTCCCGGCCCGCGACGCAATACACCGCCAAGGAGCAGGACCTGTCCATCCGCGCGTTCCGTGACGACGCGGTGAAGGCGATCGGCGTGCAGAACCTGATCGACGTCCGTTCCCCCGATGAATACGCGGGACGCCTCCTCGCCCCCGCTCACCTCCCCCAGGAGCAGGCGCAGCGCGCCGGTCACATCCCGACCGCGCTGAGCGTTCCGTGGTCCAAGGCCGCCAACGAAGACGGCACGTTCAAGTCCGATGAGGAGCTCGCCAAGCTTTACGGCGAGGCCGGTCTCGACGACAGCAAGGACACGATCGCGTACTGCCGCATCGGCGAGCGCTCTTCGCACACCTGGTTTGTGCTGCAGGAGATTCTCGGCAAGAAGAACGTGAAGAACTACGACGGATCCTGGACCGAATACGGCTCGCTAGTTGGCGTGCCGGTGGCTTTGGGCGACGAGCCCGGAAAGGCGTGATTTCCATGACCACACCTGCTGCTACCGCCGCCGCCGGTTGCGCGGCCCCCGATCAGGCCGCCCCGCTGCCGCTGAGCGTTGACCTGGAGAAGGAAACCGTCATCACCGGCATCGTGCAGGCCGAAGGCGGAGACCCGGTTGCCGGTGCCTACGTGCGCCTGCTTGACCGCAGCGGTGAGTTCACCGCCGAGGTCGTCACGTCACCGGCCGGTCAGTTCCGCTTCTTCGCCGCTCCTGGCACCTGGACCTTGCGTGCCCTGTCGCGCTTTGGCAACGGAGACGCTCAGGTTACGGCTGACCGTGGGGTCAACCAACTGGCCGTCATCGTCAGTAACTAAACCCATCTCCCAGCGAATAGGGCGCGTCCCACGTGGACGGGCCCTATTCGTTTGGGCGGCAACCGGTTTTGAGTTCGACGGTCAGTTTTCCGGGCTCGGTGATTTCGCCCCGGACGACGATGAAGTTGCTCGCGTCGTAGAAGAATCCGGTTGGGATGCCGTCGCCGGGCTGCAACACGGAACCTTTCAAGGCGCCGTGCAGGGAACGCAAAGTCGCCGCCTCCATCCCGGTTAGACCCGTCACGGTGAGGGTCCGCACGGCGGAAGTGCCACTGCGCACTGGCGTTAGCGAGCACGTGCTCTCGGAGTACCCACTGTCTTGGAAAAACGCCTCGGTCGGGACAGTGGCGCGGATCTGGCCCACGACGGTCTCGGTCGTTTCTTTGGCCGAGGCGAGGGGCGACTGATCACGCACGGTCGGCGGGCTGCTGAACGCGGACCACGCGCCGAGGCCGAGCAGCAGCAGTCCCCAGGCGGCACCGATGACCCACCACAGTTTCGCGTTAGTAGACAAGGGCTTGCGCTCCTTCGGCCAGGCACTCCTCGACGAAGACGGCCGCCCCGGCGATCCGGATGCCCTCGATGACGTCATCTCCAGCCAGGCCGCGGCGGGCGGCGCACTGTGTGCACAGGGTGATCGTGCCCCCGGCGAGCACCGCGGCGAGAAGATCCTTGAGCGGTGCCGAGTGCGGCAGGTCGAACGAATCCGCCCGGCCTGGCAGGGCGAACCAGGACGCCTCGCCGGTTAGCCAAAGCGAAACGGGCGCGCCGGCCGCGAGCGCGGTCGCGGCTACGGTGAAGGCCTGTGCGCAGCGTTCGGGCGCGTCGGCTCCCGCCGTCACCTTGACAACAAGACTGGTACTCATGCCGAAACTCCAAAGAGAGCGGAGTTTCGGCATGAGGCACCAACGAAGGCTGCAATATTGATTCGCTCGACAAGCTCGCTCATGTCGTCAGCCTAAGATGTCTGGTGTGGTCACGGAGATCGGGTTCGTTAGCCTGCTCGTCGCCGGCTTTGGGCTGCTGGCCGGAGGCTTTGTCTATTTAGCACTGAGAATCGCAAGGGGTCGCTGGTGAGCGCCGAAAGTCAAAATCCGCTGGAAGCACCGCCGTGGCTAAATGCCCCGCCATTGGATCCTTACCCCTTCGAAGAAACCTTCGACCTTCGGCACGGGCCTGATCTGCATCCGTCGCTGCTTGGCCTGCTGCCTTATGTCGGCAAGTGGCGCGGCCGCGGCCGAGGTGGCTATCCGACGATCGAGGAAGACTTCGACTACGGGCAAGAGATCACCATCAGCCACGATGGCCGGCCCTTCCTGTACTACGAATCACGTTCCTGGCTCATCGATGAGCAGTCTCAGCCGATCCGTCCCGCTGGCCGTGAGTCGGGCTGGTGGCGTCCCGTGGGCGACGGTCAGGGCGATGAGATCGAGGTGCTGCTGTCGACGCCCACGGGCATCATGGAGCTCTACTTTGGACGCATTGACGGTCTAAAGATCGAGATGGCGACGGACTATGTCCTGCGCACGCCAACTGCCAAAGAAGTCAACGGCGCGCACCGTCTGTTCGGGATTGTGGAGGGCGCTTTGCTTTACGCACACGAGATGGCCGCCGTGGGGCAGCCGCTCACGCCACATTTGAGTGCGAGGTTGCTCCGTGTCGGCGGTTAGGTGGGGCATTCTCGCCACCGGTGGCATCGCGACCCGCTTTGTGACAGAGCTGCCGCAAGCGGGAAACGGCGTGGTGACAGCGGTTGGATCGCGCTCACGGGACACGGCGGAAGCCTTTGCCGCTAAGCACGACATCCCCAAAGCGCACGGGTCATGGGCCGATCTCGCCAACGACCCGGAGGTCGACATCATCTATGTCGCGACTCCGCATTCACATCACCATGAAGCCGCGTTGCTTTGCCTAAGAAGTGGCAAGCCGCTGTTGGTGGAAAAGGCGTTCACGCTGGATCTCGCACAGGCGCAGGACTTGGTCTCGGTCGCCCGTGAACGGCAGTTGTTCCTCATGGAAGCCATGTGGACACGCACGCTTCCGGCGATTCACAAGATGCTGGACCTTGTCGCCGACGGGGCGATCGGGGACGTGACGCTTGTTGACGCTTCCTTTGGGCTAGCGGCCCGCTTCGAGGCTGATCACCGGTTGCGCAATCCGCTCCTGGGCGGCGGTGCCTTGCTGGACCTGGGGGTCTATCCGGTCCACTTCGCCCATCTGCTGCTCGGCCCGCCGAGGTTCACACGTGCTTGGGCGCATCTGTATCCGGAAGGCACCGACGAGCGTACGGGCATCGTGCTCGGTTACGAAGACGGTGCGGTGGCGTCGCTTTACTGCGGCGCGGGCAGCGATGTGCGATCGGCGTCCGTGGTCGGCACGAAGGGGCGCATCGAGTTCGACTACGGCTTCCACAACGCGTCGTCTTTCACGCTTCATCGCGATGGCGGCAAAGAGGAGTTCACCGCCGCGCCGTCCAGCCTGCACTTCCAGGCCGCGGAGGCGGGCCGGTGCCTGCAAGCGGGTTTGCTGGAGTCACCGATGGTGCCCCTTCAGTCCACCTTGGACGTCATGGCGACCCTAGACGCCATCCGCTCCCAGATCGGCGTGGTCTACCCGAATATGGGGCGGGAGATCAAATAAGCGAGTCCAGCGATCAAGGCGGCGCCCGGGAACGTCAGAACCCAAGCCATCACGATGTTCCCGGCGACGCCCCAGCGCACCGCTGACAGTTTCTTCGTCGCACCAACACCCATGATCGCTGACGTGATCGTGTGCGTGGTCGAGATCGGCCAGCCCAGGTTCGAGGCGGTGAAAAGCACCGACGCGGCAACGGTTTCGGCCGCGAAACCCGCTGGCGGGTCAAGGTGGATGACACGCCGGCCCAGGGTACGGATGATGCGCCAGCCTCCGGCATAGGTGCCGAGGGCTAGAACCGTTGCTGACGCCCAGAAAACCCACTCGGGGATGTGCGTCTTGTCGTCCTGGATCCCGGCAGTGTAGAGCGCCAGCACCACGATGCCCATGGTTTTCGCGGCGTCCTGCATGCCGTGCCCGACCGACATCGCCGCGGCCGACGCCGACTGAGCCCAGCGGAAACCGCGGTTCATCTTGCCCGGGTGACCCTTACGGAAGATCCACATCACGAGCAGCATGACGATCGCACCCAGGATGAAGCCGGCGATCGGTGACAGCACCATCGGGATGACAACGCTCTTGAGGATGCCACTCCACAGAATATCGCCGTCGATGCCGAACGCGATGGCGCAAAGGGTCGAGCCGACGAGACCGCCGATGAGCGCGTGGGAAGAGGAGGACGGCAGCCCGAAATACCACGTGATGAGGTTCCAGCAGATCGCGCCAAGCACGCCCGCGAACACGACTCCCAGCGCGGCGAGGCCGGTCGGCAGCGAAACGACTCCACTGCCGACAGTCTTGGCGACCTTGGCGCCGAGGTGCGCGCCGACGAAGTTACCGACCGCGGCCATGCCCAGCGCGATGCGTGGGGTCAGCGCACGGGTGGAAACACTGGTGGCGATGGCGTTCGCGGCGTCGTGAAAGCCATTGGTGTAGTCAAATATCAGCGCGACCGCGATGACCGCGATCGCTCCGATCAACAGCGAGTCCACTCAGGACTCCTTGACCGCGATGGTTTCCACAACGTTGGCAACGTGCTCGAAGGCGTCGCAGGCGGCTTCGAGCTCGTCGGCGACCTCCTTCATCTTCAGCACGGTCAGCGCGTCGTATTCGCCGCTGAACAGGCGCACCAGCAGCATGCGGTAAGCCCGGTCACCGTCGTTTTCCAGCCGGTTGCACTCGACCCAGTAGTCCTTGAGGCTGTGCAGATCCTTCATCTTCGGCACACCCTTGGGCCGCTTGACCCCTGGCGCGCCAGTGCGCAGCCGCTCCATCGCGTCAGCCGTGATCGCGGCCTGCTTGTTCAGCACGTCAACGAGTTCGTGCATTTCGCGTGGCAGCGCCGGCAGTTTCGTCAGGCCGTAGAGGTAGACGAGGCTGCCCACGGCTTCGATGTGATCCATGACATCGTCGAGCCCGGACCCGAGGCGGTAGATGTCCTCGCGGTCAAACGGGGTGATGAAGGTGGAGTTGATTTTGTTGTAAAGCTCATGGGTGATCTGGTCGCTGTCATGCTCGACCTCGATCAGGCGCTCGCTGACCGACTGCACGTCCGCGCCCGGAAGGGCCAGCTCAGTCAGCAGATCGGCGCCCTTGACCAGGTTTTGGGCCGCCCGGCTGAACATCTCATAAAAGGCGCCCTCGCTGGGCCGCAGCGAAAACTTCATCTCGTACCTTCCTCGAGCCGGGCCCGTTCCCGCTGGGGGTCGAAATCAGCTGCCGGGTAACGCAAATTTAGGCCGCTCATCGCGTCGAGCAACAGGTGAGCGACGGCCCAGTCCCGGTACCACTTGCGATCAGCTGGCACAACGTACCAGGGGGCGTGATCAGTGCTGCACCGTGCCAGCGCGTCCTGGTAAGCCTCCTGATAGGCCGGCCAATAAGCCCGGTTATCCACGTCATCTGGGTTGTATTTCCAGTGCTTCGTCGGGTCGTCGAGCCGCGCCAAAAGGCGTTGCCGTTGCTCCTCATATGAGATGTGCAACATCACCTTTACCAGCGTGACGCCGCTCTCAAACAGCTCCAATTCAAAATCATTTATCTGGGGGTACCGGGTGAGCCAAACCCTCTTCGTCACCAGCTTGCGCACACGGACGACCAGAACGTCCTCGTAGTGCGAGCGGTTGAAGACGCCGACCAGCCCGGCTGACGGCACCGCTTTGCGGATGCGCCAAAGGAAGTCGTGCTTGAGCTCCAGTGGCGTCGGCGGCCCAAAGCCGACGATGTGCAGCCCTTGCGGGTTCATCGTGCCGGCGACCTTCTTGATCGTCCCGTCTTTGCCGCCGCAGTCCATGGCCTGCAACACGAGCAGCACCCGATGACGGAAGGTCCTGTCCTTCTTGGCGTTGGCGAACAGCATCTCCTGCTGCCTGGCCAGTTCAGCGCCCAGCTCGGCTAGCTCGGCCCGGGCCCACGCCTTGGGGTCGCGGCGCACCACCTTGCGGCCGGGCAAACCGGGCGTGCTGGCCGGATCGATATCAGCCAGCGTCAGCTTGGGACCGACACGCAGTAACCCGGACACTTGGGACACAGAAGGATCATCTAACAGCTATCGCTGCTTTGTCCTGGAATAGCGCAAGCCACCGGTGGAAATGGCCCGCGAATGGCTCTGCGCCGGTGTGCAGCGCGTCGAGCAGCCACGCGGCGGCTGACCTCGCCTGCTGGATGACCTCCTCGGGGTACTCGAACTTGCGGGAATGCGCGGTGAACTCATCTTCGTCAACGAGCTGGACTTCACCGGTCTCCCGGATCTTGCGAACGTCAAGGTCGAGGTCGGTCACGACGATGCGGTTGCTCGTCCACGCCGCCGGGGTGGTGATGTCGCAGTAGACCGAGGTGTTGCGGGGTGCCGCGTTGAACATCGCTGTGTACCAGCCGACGTGTGGCACGAGCAGCACACAGGGGATTTCCCAGACTTTGCCCGAGTCTGCGACCGTGCCTGGTGGGATAGCCAGCCAGGTCCCATACCTGTCCCGGCCCAGCAACCGGGTCGTGATGCCCCGGTGCGGGCTGCCGTCGTACTTCCGGATCTCCATCCGGACCTCGGTCATGCGATCTAGTGTAGGGCGGCGCGCCACGATGGCGGTCGAAGGAATGTCTGCGGGGGCGGGTAGCGTCTCGGACATGCCCGACGCCCTCGAGTTGCTCGCCGCAGCCGTCGCTTCGGTATCGGGCGGAGACACTCGCCCTGGCCAGCAGGCCATGGCCGCCGCGATCGCCGATGCCGTTGAGGCTAGGGAACACCTCCTGGTCCAGGCGGGCACCGGCACCGGGAAGTCCTTGGCCTACCTCGCTCCCGCGCTGACCGTGGACGGTCCAGTCGTCATTTCGACAGCGACCCTGGCGCTGCAGTCCCAACTGGTCGAAAAGGATCTTCCCCGGCTCAGTGCCGCGGTCAAGCCGCTGCTCGGCCGCGAACCGGTCTATGCCCTGCTCAAGGGGCGGCATCACTACCTCTGTCTGGCCAAAATGGAGCACGCCGACGAGGAAGACCCGCAGGACGCGCTGTTCGAGCGCACCAAGTGGCTCGGCGAGGCCGGCAAGCTAGGCAAGCAGATCGTTCGCATTCGCGAATGGGCCGACAAGACACTGACGGGTGACCGCGACGAGCTCGATCCCGGCGTTGACGACACGGCATGGCGCGCGGTGTCCACTCCAGCGCGCGAGTGTGTTGGCGCGACACGGTGTCCTTACGGCCCAGACTGTTTCGCCGAGCTGTCCCGGGCCCGCGCGCGCGAGGCCGACATCGTGGTGACCAACCACTCCCTGCTGTCGGTCGACATGCTGGCCGGCCGGCACATCGTGCCGCCACACAAACTTCTCGTCATTGATGAGGCCCACGAGCTGGCCGACCGCGTTTCCAGCGCGGCGCAGGCCGAGCTGACACCGTCGGCAATGGACGCCACGGCGCGGGCGGCTCGCCCGTTCGTGGAGCCAGAACTATTCCTGTCGCTTCAGGAGAGTGCCGACGCCCTCACGGTTGGCCTGGCCGACATCCAGCCCGGGCGCCTGACCGAGGGTCTGCCACCGGGCCTTCTCGAAGCGTGCACGCTCATCGACGCGGGAACGCGCCAGGCTCTGACCGCGATCGGCGAGGTTAAGGCTGACGATCCGGATCCGGTCCGCAAACAACAGGCGCGGGCGCTGCTCGACGATGCGTCCAAGACGGCGCAACGGCTCCTGGCCGACTCGGCACAAGACGTGGCCTGGGTCGACGCCGAGCCACGCCGCGCGCTGGTCGTCGCGCCGCTGTCCGTCGCGGGGCTGTTGCGCGAGAAGCTCTATGACGAACGCACCGTCATCGCGACGTCGGCCACTCTTGCTCTGGGCGGAAAGTTCGACACCATCGCACAGGCACTAGGCCAGACCGACGGTTACCGCACGCTCGACGTCGGCTCGCCGTTTGACTATCAGAAGCAAGGCATCCTCTATGTCGCCGCGCATTTGCCCCGGCCGACCACGTCAGGGCTGTCCGACGCCGCGGGTAAAGAACTTTTGACGCTTATCAATGCACTCGGCGGGCGTACCCTCGGCTTGTTCTCCTCCAGGCGGGCGGCGCAGCAAGCCGCGGACCTGGTGCGAGCGCAGACCGACCTGACCGTCCTGCTGCAAGGCGACGAGACGCTGCCAATCCTGGTGCGCAAATTCCGCGAGGACCGCAACAGTTGTTTGTTCGGCGTGATGTCGCTGTGGCAAGGCGTTGACGTGCCTGGCGACGCGTGTCAGCTGGTCGTGATCGACCGCTTGCCGTTCCCGCGGCCCGATGAGCCGCTCGCGGCGGCCCGTTCCGCGGCCGTCGACGCTTCCGGCGGTTCCGGCTTCGCCGCGGTCAGCGTTCCCATCGCCGCGATCCGGCTAGCCCAGGGCGTGGGCCGTTTGATCCGGTCCACAAACGACCGTGGTGTCGTGGCAGTCCTCGATTCGCGGCTGGAGTCGGCGCGAGGCTACGGCTCTTTCCTTCGGGCGAGCCTGCCGCCGTTCTGGTACACGACTAAGCCAGAAGTGGTGCAAGGTGCCCTGAAGCGCCTTGCCGCTACATAATCCGCTAGCTCACGCCGCAGGCGGGGCCGGCTGCGAAGCCGCCGCGTTGCGTGCCTTGATGCCCTTGACCAGTTCGTAAATAGCGAAGATCGGCAGGATGAAGGCGTAGATCGAGACGAATACCGTGCTGCCTTCTTCGCCGAAGAAGTACAGGTAGACCAGGTATACCGAATACCCAAGAGCCACGACACCGAGGATGCCGTTGGCCGCCTTGCTTCCGATGCCCATGAAGAAGTTGACGAGCAGCAATACCGCGCTCAGAAAAAGGACACCGACGTAGATCAGAAATCCATCGCCGACGAAATAGTTGGTCAATTCTCGCATTGCAGGGGTTCCTCCCGTGAAGGGTGACTAGACGCAAGGAACCTAAAGAGCCGAATGAAAGCTCAAAATCAGCTGAAAGGCTAGAGATAAAGCCCGGTGGCGTTGTCCTCCACTCGCGACGCCGCGACAGCGTGCACGTCCCGTTCACGTAGCAGGACAAATGACTCACCGTGCAGTTCCACTTCGGATCTGTCATCGGGGTCGAAGAGCACCCGGTCTCCGGTTTGGATGGAGCGCACGTGCGGGCCGACACCGACCGCCGTGGCCCAGCTGAGCCGCGTCCCGACGGAGGCCGTGGCGGGAATCACCAAACCGGCTGACGAGCGGCGCTCGCCTTCGGCGGCTTCGGTCCGCACCAGCACTCGGTCGTGCAGCAGGCGGATTGGCAAACCGGCGTCGGAGTGGGCTTTCGTCACGGCCACACGATAGCGCGTTGCCCTAACGACGTACGCTCGGCTGCATGACTCGATTCATCGCGGCCGCCCTGCTCAGTCTGACCCTGCTCGCTGGTTGCAGCAGCGACAACGTGAGCTGCGGCATCGACGAGTGCAAGGTGACGTTTGACCGTGGCGTGTCGGCGAGCGCTTCGGTGCTCGGCGTCGAGGCGAAGCTGGTCAGCGCCGAAGGTGACAACGTCACGCTAGAAGTCGCCGGCGAGCAGATCACGCTCACGACCGGCCAGACCGGCACGGAAGTGGCCGGCCTGATGGTCTACCTCGACAAGGTCTCTGACACCCAGGTCGTGGTGCGCATCGCGCGCAACTAAGGCGTCGCCTCAGCGGCTTCTATCGATTTTTCCACTTCTGGACGTGGTCGTTCGGCGAGCACGCGGATGCCGGTGTTCAGCATGGCGATCAGCGGCACCGCGATCAGGGCGCCGATGATGCCACCGAGCACGAGGCCCGCCGCGATGCCGACGATCACGGCCAGTGGGTGAATCGCCACTGCCCGGCCCATGATGAGGGGCTGAAGCAGGTGCCCTTCGATCTGCTGCACCGCGATCACGGCACCGAGCACGATCAGGGCGACGACCGGTCCCCTGATGACGAGGGCGACGAGCACCGCGACCGCGCCAGACAGCGTGGCACCGATGATCGGGATGAACGCGGTGAGGAACACCAGCGCGGCTAGTGGCAGCGCGAGCGCTGGCGGAATCTTGACCAGCAACAGCGCTGTTCCAATGCCCACGGCGTCGATGAAGGCCACGAGCACGGTCGCCCGGACGTAAGAGACCAGCGAGCGCCAGGCCGCCACAGCGGCGCGGTCCATGGGCTCGCGAGCGCGCGCGGGCACGAGGAAGAGACTGAACTTCCAGATCTTGCGGCCGTCACGCAGGAAGAAGAACAGCGCGAAGATCGCCAGGAACGTGCCGCTGAGCACTTCGATCGCGGTCGTCGCGGTGTGGATGGCACCCGAGGTCAGCGAGTCCTTGTTGGCGTTGAGCATTTCCTGGGCTTGCTTAATCAGGTTCTGCAGCTGGAAATCGTTGAGGTGCAACGGCCCGTTGCGCAACCAGTTCTGCACCTCGGTGAGGCCGGCTTCGGCCTTGGTCGTCAGCTCCGGCAGGCCCTCGACGAACGAATTCACGACCAGGGTGAGCGTGCCCACGATGGCCGCGATCCCTCCGATCACGACGATCGTCGTGGCGAGCGAAGGGTGCACACGCGCGCGGCGCAGCCAGCCGACGGCCGGTGACAGCAGCGCGGTGAGCAGCATCGCGATGGTGAGCGGAATGATGACGATGCTGAGCCGGCCCATCAGCCAGAACACGCCCCAGCCCACAACAGCGATGGCGATCAGGCGCCAGGCCCAGGCCCCCGCGATGCGCACGCCGGGCGCCACGTGAACATCATCGCGGCTGATAGTGGTGCTGTGGTTGAGTTCCGTGACGGCCGTTTCGGCGGCCTCGAGAGCGTCGTGTTCGGTGCGCTGGTCTTCGGCCACCCGGGCGGCGCGCACCGCCTCATAAGCACGGCGGATATTGGCACGCGCCTGTTCAAACCGGCCCACTGAGCCTCCCCTGGTTACGACAAACCCACCCTAGTAGTGAACACCTACGGGTGACAGCTGGATCGGCAGGGGCACGACTGGCTCCGCTGGCGGTCCGACAACGCGGGTTTGTCCATCGGGGAACGTGATGTGATAGGCGTTTCCGTCCCAGAACGCCTGTGGCATCTGCGGGTCGCGGGCGGCGTAGACATTGCGGGCGTTCACTATCCGTTGCAGCATCTGGTGTTCGTCTGCCGCTGTGTAGGTGTCAAGCCCACGGTCGAGGTTGTCGCGCACTATCGCCAGACGGGTCGCCGCGGCCTGGAACTCCTTCATGGCGCGACGGCCGGGCTCACCGGCGACGCGACGGGCCCAGGTGCGCGCGGCGTGCCGTCCGCTGAGGGTGGCCATGGCGGCCACTTCTGGCGGGCTCATCCAGCCGGCCGCGGCGTAGACAGGCAGCATCCTGACGGCGAGCCGGCCTTCGTGGGCACGCAGCCAGAGCGCGAGCCCCGCCATGCCGAGGAAGATGGGCACCATGACGGCCACGTAGCCGTAGAGGAAGACGTAGGGCCCACGGTCGGCACTGAGCAGTGCCATGAGGTTCCACGCGCCGTGCAGCATCATCGCCAGAATCAGGCCGGGCAGCGGTGCCAGCACACGCACCCAGGTTTGTGAGGCGCGAGCGGCGAAACCAATGCCGATGCCCGTCATCGCCGTGAACAGCGGGTGGGCGAACCCGGACATGAAGATGCGGGCGAGGAACAGGGCGAAGACCGACGCCACACCGGAAGCCGGGCCATATTGCTCGTAGCTTGAGGCGAAGCCGTGGCCGCCCAGGTAAAGGATGTTTTCCACCATGGCGAACCCGACGGCGGAAAGTCCACAGTAGACAATCGCGTCGGTGAACCCGGAGATCTTCTCCCGCCGGAACCACAGCACCGCGAGCGGGAACGCCGCCTTCATGATTTCTTCGATGAACGGTGCGACCAGCACGCCGACGAGCGCGTCTGGCAGCAGGTTCGAGGCGCCCGTGTTCGTCCAGTAGGCGACGGATGTCGCGACGAACGCGCCCCACAGGAACGTGAGCACCAGGTAGTGCTTGGGTTCTGGCTCGAACCGGTCGAGCCACATGAAGCAGGCAACCAGGACAGGCACTGGCAAAACCGCGGCGGCGAGACCGATCGCGATGCCCAGCGGGCCTAGCCCGAAACTCAAGACGACGCCCATGTTCGCCATGCCGGCCACGATCAGCACGATCACGATGGTCAGCAGCGCCCACCTGGGCATCCGCCCGCGGCGCTTCGCTGCGAAGGCCGGTGCCGGAGGAGGTGAGATCCCGGTCTCAGGTCCTGGGACTATTGCCATGGCGACAGGCTACAGACTTAAACTGTCCAACAGGTCACGAGTGCCAGCAGAAAAGCCCCGGCTTGCTGGCCGGCAACCCTCCTCCGCGGTGGGGTGCCCCGGGTGATGACCGGGCCCCAGGCGCGATGGCCGCGCCGGGCGCAAGTGCGGAGGTGCTCTGTGACTATCGTCTGTACGCCCGTTGACGTCCCCGTGTCCACGACACCGGTGACCCCGGGAAGCCTTGAAGTCCTTGGTGTTCCTGGGCAAATCAACCTCGATTACGCCGCTACGGCACCCTGTCTCAAGGCGGCCGCTGACGCGGTAACGGAGCTGTTGCCTTGGTACGGCTCGGTGCACCGTGGCGCGGGCGCCCTTTCCCAGCGCTGCACGCTCGAATACGAACGGTCGAGGCAGACGGTCGGCGACTTCGCCGGCGCCCGTGCCGACGACCACGTCATCTTCACCCGCAACACGACCGATGCGCTCAACCTGCTGGCGCACTGTCTGCCCCGGGGCACGACAGTCATCACTTTCGGCAGTGAGCACCACGCGAATCTGCTGCCCTGGCACCACCCGGTACGCCTGCCTGTGCCCTCTTCGCGCACGGAAGCTTTGCGGAGCCTGGCGAAAGCGCTCAGCGTTAACTTCCAGACCGACGTGCTGGTGAGCGTGACCGGTGCCAGCAATGTGACCGGTGAGCTGTGGCCGATCGCTGAGCTGGCCCACATCGCGCATCGTCACGGTGCCCGCATCGCGGTGGACGCCGCTCAGCTCGCCCCGCATGTGCCCGTGGACATGTCGGCATTGGACCTTGACTACTTGGCGTTGTCGGGCCACAAGCTTTATGCCCCGTTCGGCGCTGGTGTGCTCGTGGGCCGTGGCGACTGGCTCGATGCCGCACCGCCAGCCATCAAGGGCGGCGGCGCGACGGCCCGCGTGGGTGACGCGACACACGACATTCAGTGGACGACCGGCCCGGCCCGGCATGAAGCTGGCACGCCAAACCTGCTCGGAGCGGTCGCTTTGGCCAAGGTTTGCGCGACGCTCGAAGCCGCTGACCGGCAAGCCCTGCACGCCCGGGAGCAACAGCTCCTGAACCGGCTGCGGGAGGGCCTGTCCAAACTGGATGGTGTGGAAGAGCTGCGCACCTTCGAGCCGAACGCACCCCGCATCGGCGTGGTTTCCTTTGCTGTCAAGGGCCGTGACTCAGCCGAGATCGCTGAGGCGCTCGCGCGAAAGCACCACATCGGCGTACGCGATGGATTGTTTTGTGCGCATCCCTTGGCCCGCAGGCTGCTCGGTGAGGCCAGTGTGCGCGGAGGCTGGGCTGGGGTTCCGGCAACGGCCCTGCGGGCGAGTATTGGCCTGGGCACTACGGAATCTGATGTGGACGCTCTGCTGGCTGCGCTATCGACGGAGCTTTAGCCGACTTACGCACCAGGCGGTTGGCTTCTTCTGGCGTCGGCCCCGATGCGGTGATGAGATCGGTTGCCGTGGAACGAATCTGGGCGACGACGACACTGCCGGAAAAGCCGAGGCCCGCTTGATAGGCCTCAGCACAAGCCCGCACTGCTCGCACGGCGGCGGCGCGGGCGGCCAGCGGTTCAGTGCCCTCGCCTAGTTCGCGGCGCAGCCAGGTAACCGCTTCGGACAGCGCCTGGATAGCGGCCGAAAGCGAAGGCGGAATCGGCTCCCCGTCTTGGAGCATGGACAGCGAACGCCGCACGAGCACACGGGTGTTGCGTAACGCGCGGGCGACGTAGTCGGAAGACTCGACATACTGCGCTAGAGCCAGCTTCTTGCGCCACCGCAACGGTGCCACGGTAGAGATCTCGCGTCCCGCGTTGATGGCGTCGTTGTAGGCGCGCAGTTGTGCCTCGGCGTCCCGCAACCGGTCGAGCGCGGCGTCGGCCATCGCCTGGTCCTTTTTCGACAGCGCTATGGCGGTGTCTGCCAGGCCTTCGGCCAGCGAGTTCAGCATCGGTGTCGCCGCGCGCCCCACGACGGTCAGCGGATTGAGCGGCAGCAGCAACGCCATCACGCCCAGCCCGACCGCCCCGCCAACGACAGCGTCCACGAAACGGCTGAAGTAGTAGTCGTTTTGCGGAGGGATCAGGGTCGCGACCAGTGAAGCCGATGACGCGGCCTGGGTAACCAGCGGTGCCGATCCGCCCGCGAAGATCGCGATTAGCACGGCGAGCAGCACGGCCAGACCGACCTGCCAAGCGCCTCGGCCAATGACGAGGATCAGTGCCTCACCGAGCAGGATGCCGACCGCGTTTCCGGCGACGATCTCGGCCGCGCGGCGCATCCGCTCACCGACGCTGACCGCGAGCACCACGACGGCGGCGATCGGGGCGAAGAACGGCTGGTGGTGGCCGAGCAGATGGTGCGAGACATACCACGCGAGCCCGGCCGCGACACCGACTTGAAGGGCCAGCGCGAGCGCGCCGCGCACGCGGTTCACGCGGTCTTTCAGTGACGCACGCGACCGCGCGGCCATCTCGCCGGCGTCCATGGGGTCAACTTATGCTCAGCTCATGCCGCTGGAAGGGCGTTTCTGCGCATCGGCCCGGGCCGCTGGAGCCACGGCTTTGGCGTCCACGCTCGACGCCGTCGAAGCCGAGTTGATCGCCCGCTGGTCCGAGCCGCACCGCAGCTATCACAACCTTGATCACCTTGAGGCCGTGCTTGAGGAGACCGAGGCCGACCCCATCGCGGCACTGGCGGCCTGGGGTCACGACGCGATCTACGATCCCCGGTCGAACGCCAATGAAGAGCGCAGCGCCCAGCTCATGGCGGGGTTGCTCCAGCGCTGCGCCGTTCCGCTTCCCGTTCTTTCTGAAACCCTCCGTCTGGTACGCCTCACGGCAGGCCACGCCGTGAAAGCTGACGATCACCGGGGAGCGCTGTTAGCCGACGCGGATTTGGCCGTGTTAACCCGGCCCTGGCCCGGCTATCAGTCCTATGTGGACGCTGTGCGCGCCGAATACGCCCACGTGCCAGACGAGCTATGGCGTATCGGGCGGGCAGCTGTTCTCCAGTCGCTGCTGGACCTTCCGGCCCTGTTCCGCCTGCACCCTGAGAGGGAAGCCACAGCACGCGCCAATCTTGCCCGCGAGCTGGCTACACTCAGCCCGTAACGCTTGCGTACTCCGGGGTCGGTGTAATTCCGAACCGGCGGTGATAGTCCGCGACCCGTTGGCAGCCAGCTAACGGTTGAGCCGGTGAAATTCCGGCACCGACGGTGAAAGTCCGGATGGGAGAAGTACGCGGCGAGCAGATCGCACCTGTCTTCACGAAGGTGCTTCTTCTCGTGTCCCCGGAAGCCGTAAGTCCAGGCCCGGGGAACGGTTCCCCGGCCTGGCCTATTACCAGGAGGGGATGATGACGACAGCTCTGAGCAGCTCTGTCGACCAGGCGATCGCCGCGTTCGCGCGCGGCCAGTTCGTGATCGTGTTCGACGCGGAGTCGCGAGAGAACGAAGGCGACTTGATGATCGCCGCGGAGTTCACTGACGAGGCCGCGATGCGGTTTCTCCTCGATCACACCTGCGGCGTGGTGTGCGTCGCGATGTCAGACGAGCGGATCGAGGCGCTCCACCTCAATCAGATGATCGAGCCGAACACCGGCCTGCACGACACGGCGTTCACGGTTTCGGTGGATCACGTGGATGGCACGACAGGCATTTCCGCGTTTGAGCGGGCTCGCACGATCCGTGCGCTGGCTGATCCTTCGACGCGGCCGGCCGACCTCGGGCGACCCGGGCACATCTTCCCGATCCGGGCGGTGCCCGGAGGGGTGCTGGACCGTGACGGCCACACCGAAGCCGGCGTGGACCTGTCGTTGCTCGCCGGACTTTCTGGCGTGACAACGATTTGCGAGGTCGTCCGTCCAGATTGGAGTATGGCGCGATTCGACGACCTTGTCGCGCTGTCGCGACAGCACGGCATTCCGCTCATCTCCGTGAGAGACCTCGTCGCCCGCCGCCGCGGATAGCCTGCGGCACGGCTGCCGAAAGGGTGGCCGCAGCAGCGATTGCTGCGGCCACCTCATGAAAGCGTTACGGCAGCGCCCAGATTTGGTTGCCGCTGGCCGCGCACGACCAGATCTGCAGACGCGTGCCGTTAGCCGTGCCCAAGTCCTTGGCGTCCAAGCACTTGGCCGACTGTGGGTTGCGCAGATTGCCGTTGGCCTGTGGCTGCCAGACCTGTGCTCCGGTGCCGTTGCAGTCCCAGAGCTGAACGAGGGCACCATTAGCCGTCGAGCCGCCAGAGATGTCCATGCACTTGCCCAGACCCCTGATCGTGCCGTCGGTGCCAATGGTCCACCGCTGCGCGGTGGTGCCGTTGCAGGTGTAGAGCTGAATCGCCGTGCCATTGGCGGTGGCCCCGCCGGCGATGTCGACACACTTCGCGGAAGCCTGGCCAACGATCTGACCCGTGCGTCCGGGTGGGGTGCCGCCCATGACGGTCTCGTAGATCGCACTGACCAGCGACGTTGACCCGGCGGTGTCTTGCGACAGCTCCCAGTTCATCATCCCGCCAGCGTTAGCGAGAGCCCATTGCGTCTTGCTGCGGATCGTCGGCAGCCCGTTGTAGCACTGCTGCACGCCACTGACGGTGGTGCAGTCCCGGTTGGCGTTGGCGGGATCCATCGCGACCAACTGGGAGTAGGTGTAGTACGTCGGGCGGCTGTAGAACGGAACCCCAAGAACTGCCTTCGAAGCCGGGAGACCCCTGCCCTTCCAGAAGTTCACACTGTTGATCGCCCAGTTGTAGTTGGCGTGTGGGCTGCCGCCGTCATAGGCCATGATGTTGAGCCAGTCCACGTAACCGAACACGGCTGGCTGAACGCCGTTGGCGGTGGTGCCTTCGGAGACGACCGCCGCGGTCAGCAGCTTGCCGCGGGAGTGCATCGCGCTGCTGAGCTGGGACATGAGCGCGGTGTAGTTGTTGCCTGACGTGCCCGGGTCTGGGTACTCCCAGTCCATGTCAACACCGTCGAGGTTGTACTGCGTGACGAGGTTGACGAGCGCGTTGACAAACGTGGTGCGGCTGCCCGCGTTTGCTGCCAGTGCCTCAAACGCGGAGTCGTTGCCGTCGTTCCAGCCGCCGACCGCGATTGACACCCGCACGCTGTTGGCGTGTGCCAGCGAAACGAGCGATTGCAGTTTCGACGGGTTGGGCAGTGCCTGCAGTGTGCCGTTGGAGTTCGGCAACACGAAGGCGTAGTTGATGTGCGTGAGTTTGTTGTACTGAACCGTGTTGACGTTGCCCGCCCACGACGGCATGTAGCCGACGCTCTTGAAACCGTTGGGCAAAATCACTGCTTCAGCACTGGTAGCGAACGCGGTGCCAGCGACAACGCTGGCTATCGCGAGGCTGGCTCCGGCCAGCCGTGTACGCCAAAGGGACATGAATTTCCCCTGCCTCGTGTGGCGCGTCGCCGATACGCGCAGTGGGATCGATGCATCCGAAAGTTTAGGAAAGTTAACTATCCGAGTCAATAAATGAACGGGCATCTCGCGAAATCCTGTGGCAAGCTGGCCCGCGATGAATGATCTAGAAATTAAGTACCTCAGTGCCGATGACATCCCGCTTTTCCTGTCCTACGACGGCGAGCCGACACCGGGAGTGGGCGCGGAGCACCGCGACTACCAGGAGTTTCTCGCCAAACGGGAATACCGTCCGGAGTGGACTTGGGTCGCCTTGCGCGACGGCAAGGTGCTCGCCCGGGCCTCGTTCTGGGGACCACCCGACCACGAACAGCCGTTCAGCCTCGACTGGTTTCAGCTCGGCACCTCGGCTGACCGTGTCGACGTAGGCACAGCGCTGCTCAAAGCCGCCTACGACCACTACTCGGTACGCCCGGAATATCACTTGTTTGTCCCAGCCAACTGGCGTGACTCTGACGTCCGCCAGGAAATCGAGGACCGGGTGGCCGCCGCGGAAGGTGCCGGTCTGGCCATTTCGCTTGAGCGCCTTGGCTTCCGCTGGTTCGAAGGCGATCCGCTCCCCGAGCGCACCGGTCGCCTGACGTTCCGCCCGGCTGACGATGCCGAGATGATCGAGGCCGTCCGGCTCGGCTTGCCGGGCACGCTCGATGGCGACTCGATCGCCAACATCAAGGCTCACGGTGATGAGGCCGCGGCTCGCGAGATCGTCGAAGACCTAGCGGGCTTCCCGTCTCCACGCGAGTGGTGGCGCGTCGCGTACACGGCTGACGGTCAACTCGCCGGTGCCGTCATGCCGGCCAAGAACCGCGCGATCGCCGTCGTTGGCTACATCACGGTCGCCGAAGGCCAGCGCGGCAAGGGTTATGTCAGCGACATGCTGATCGAGCTCATGCATTTCCTTATCGAGCAAGGCGAAAAGGCTATCGGCGGCGACACCGACCTGCCCAATGAGCCCATGGCAAAAGCCTTCCTGCGCAACGGTTTCCACAACCACGGCGGAAGGCTTGTGCTGAGCTAGCCCACTGGACGGTGCTTGGGGCGGCGCAGGCCGGACTCTTGCAGGCGGATGGCGATTTCCTTCGTCGACACCTGCGTCGCCCCCAGCCAAATGGCGGCAGGCACCCGCTCCGCGGGGATGTCGTAGTGGTCGCGGTCGAACCCACGCTTGGGCACCCCGAGCAGTTCGGCGAACACGTGCAGTTCCACGAACGAGACGTCACTGACGAGGTGCGCCCAGTACCGCCCGTGGCCCGGCCAGACCGGTCGGTCGCACAGAATCATGGCTCTAAGCTAGCGTGCAAAGGTGACGATCGACCTGCCGGGCGTTATCACCGACCCGGATCTGCTTAAGTCTTACCGCCGCGATGAGGCCGACCTCTGCGAGGCTGGCACACCACTGGCGGTTATCCGGCCGGAGTCGACCGAGCAGGTGGTCGAGGCGGTCAAGTGGGCCAACGCCAACAACGTCAAGATCGTGCCACAGGGCGCACGCACCGGGCTCGCCGGTGGGGCCAACGCGATTGACGGCTGCCTGGTCATCTCGATGGTCAACATGAACCAGATCCTGGAAGTCGACCGGTCGAACCGGATCGCCGTCGTGCAGCCGGGCGTCATCAACGCTGATCTAAGCCGGGCCGTCATCAAGGAAGGGCTGTTCTACCCGCCCGACCCCGGCTCGTGGGAGACCAGCACCATCGGTGGCAACGTCGCGACGAACGCCGGTGGCATGTGCTGTGTCAAATACGGTGTCACCACCGAATACGTTCTGGGACTTGAGGTCGTGCTCGCTGACGGGCGGGTGCTCAAGACCGGGCGCAAAACCCCGAAGGGTGTTGCGGGATATGACTTAACGCGTTTGTTCGTCGGGTCAGAAGGCACCCTGGGCATCATCACCGAGATCACATTGAGCCTCAAACCTTTGACGCCAGAACCACTGACGTTGGTGGCGGTGTTTCCGTCCACGAGCGCGGCCGGGGACGCGGTCAACCGGATCTTCACCGCTGGGCTCGCCCCGTCCTTGCTGGAGCTCATTGACCAGGTGCATTTGCGCGCGATTGAGGCGTACCAGCCAATGGGTTTGAATGTTGAAGCGAAAGCGGTGCTCCTGGCCGCAGCCGACACGGGGTTGGACCGGATCGCTGAACTGGCAACCGCGGCAGGAGCTTCCGAGATCTGGCAAGCGACCGATGCCGTTGAAGCCGCGGAACTGTTGCAAGCACGCAGAAGAGCACACCCCGCGATGGAAAAGCTGGCGCTGAGCATGCATGAACACGGCGGCCTCATCATCGACGACATCGCCGTGCCACGAACACGTCTGGCTGAGCTGCTCGACGAAATCGAAGCCATCGCGGCAAAACACGAGATCACGGTCGGCGTCGTCGGTCACGCGGGCGACGGCAACCTGCACCCCAACATCGTTGTCGATCGCGGCTCGGAACAGAGCATTGCCAAGGGCCGCAAGGTCTTTGACGAGATCATGGAATTCGGGCTGGCCCTCGGCGGCACATGCACCGGCGAGCACGGAGTCGGCCTGCTGAAGCGGGACTGGCTCGCCAGCGAGCTGGGCGAGGTCGGCCTTGACATTCAGCGCAGGATCAAGAACGCGCTCGATCCCGGACAGATCCTGAACCCGGGAAAGGTGCTCCCGAGCTGAGGCGAGCCGCGTCAGCGCTCAGATCGTCGGGCATGCGCTGCGACTCGCGCTCGGCTTCCACTCGCGACAGATAAGCCTGCACCTCGGCTTCCATCGCGGCTTCATCCCACCCGAGCTCGAGTGCCATCAGCTCGGCCACGCGCCGCACACTCAGCACACCGCGATGGGTCGTCTCCATGGAGATCCGCGTGCGGCGGGCGAGAATGTCCACGGCGTGCCGGGCACCTTCGGCGCGCACGGCGTAAACCACTTCCGCGCCAAGGTATTCCGGCGCTCCCGGCAACGGCTCCGCCAAGGAACGGTCAGCTTCGATGATGGCGATGATCTCGGTGACGAGGGATCCGTAGCGTTCGAGCAGGTGCTCAACGGCGCCGAGGCTGAGATCGTGGCGGCGCGCCAGGTCGGCGCGGTCACGCCACAGCGCGTTATAGCCATCCGCACCGAGCAGCGGCAGCCCGGCTGTCCCGCTGTGCCGTGTGCCCGGCAGCCTGCGGGCCGCCCGGTCGACGACATCTTCGGCCATCACGCGGTAGGTCGTGAACTTCCCGCCGGCGACCAGAAGCAAGCCCAGCAACGGTTCCACGACGGCGTGCTCACGTGACAACGACGACGTGGAGTCGGACTCGCCTGACAGCAGCGGCCGCAGGCCGGCGTAGACACCCTCGATATCGTCCGTCGTGAGTGGACGTTCGAGCACTTCGTTCACCATGCCCAGCAGATAGGCGATATCCTGCGCCGATGCGGCCGGGTGCGCCCGGTCGAAGGTCCATTCCGTGTCGGTGGTGCCGATGATCCAGTGCCCGCCCCAGGGGATGACAAACAAAACGCTCTTGGGTGTACGCAAAATGAGCCCGACTTCGCCCGTGATCGCCGACCGGGGCACGACGAGGTGCACGCCCTTGGAGGCACGCACCCGCAGCCCGATTTTCGCGTCAGGCAGCCATGTCGAAACGTCATCGCTCCACACCCCGGTCGCCGCGATGACCGTCCTAGCCCGAATGACGAACTCTGACTCACCGTCACTCACCGTCACTCCGGTGACCTCGCGGGCGTCCCTGACCACGCCGCGTGCCCGCAGTCCAGTCACGACAGCCGCACCCAGGCTGGCCGCCGTGCGGGCGAGCGTCACGACGAAGCGCGCGTCATCGACCTGCCCGTCGTAGTAGCGAATCGCCCCAGCGACCGCGGACTCCCGCAAGGACGGGAACAGCTTGCGGGCACTTGAGGCGGTCAAATGACGGTGCATAGGCATGCCGCGCCCGTGCCCCACCACTCCCGCGAACACGTCGTAGAGCGCGACGCCGGCGCCGTAATAGAACCGGTGCCAAGCGCGGCTGAGCCACCCGTGATGCGGCAACGGCACCAGGAACGGCAGCGGGCGCACGAGATGCGGAGCGAGCAGGGTCGCTAACAGCCCACGCTCTCGCAACGCCTCGTGGACCAGGGGAAACTCAAACTGCTCCAGGTAGCGCAGGCCGCCATGGATGAGTTTGGACGATCGCGATGAGGTGCCGACCGCGAGGTCTCGTGCTTCGATCAAGGCGACCTTGAGCCCGCGTGACGCGGCATCCAGCGCCGCGCCGGCCCCGGTGACCCCACCACCCACGACCAGCACGTCGAACGTTTCTTCCCGCAAGCGTTGCAGGTCAGCCTCACGCCGCTCTGGCGACAGGGCACCGGCTGCAAAGCGGGACTCGCTGCGGTCTCGCACCCGACCACGGTACCTTGCGAGAGTGACACAGCCCGGGCATGCATCAGAACCCGACTGGGCCTGGACCGGACAGCCCGTGTGGACAGCGCCGGAGGCGCGCGGGGAAAAGACGTCCACGGGCGCGATCGTGGGCGCGGTTTTCCTCGGTATATGGCTGGTTTTGCTGGCCGTGATGACCCAGCTCATCAGCTGGTTCGCCAGTCAGCTGCTGCTCGCGGTCGGCTTGGAGCTGCCAGGCTATGTGTGGCCTATCACTGGCGTGGTGATCCTCCTGTTCGGAGGCGGCCCCGCATTACTGCTCGCCTTGATCCCCAAGAGCATTCCGGTTCGCGAGACCGGGCGCGCCTGGGCGATCGGTGCGGGTGCCCTCGCCCTGGGCACGGGGTTGCGTGCTTTGCCGGAGCTGCAAAACGCTTGGTATCTCATAGCTTTGGCTCTGTCGGCGGGCGTTGCCGCGTTCGTGCTGCGGCGCCAAGGCAACACGGCCAGTGTCAACGCCGCCTGGGCCGCCGTCGCCGGCCTGATCGTGCTCGTCCCGTTCCTGTGGTTTGGTGCCCTCGGCGGCTGGCTCGAGACGCTGCTGGCTATCGCTGCCGCGATCGCTGTCGGATCGCTCGCGGCGTCCACGATGGACAGCCGGTTCTGGGCGGCCTTCGAGTCGAGTCGCGTTAAGCGGGTCCTGCTCGGCGGACTCATCGCAGGCGTCACCCTCGCCCTGATCGCCGGTGGTGCCGGGGCCAATGGCGCGCAGTTGCTGATGCTCCTAGTGCTTCCGCCGCTTGGCTTCGCCGCGGCGGCGCTGCGTCACGTGCGCTGGCTCGTGGCCCTCGCCGCGCTCGGCCCCCTCGCCTTCTTCGATCCGGTGGAAATCAACATCTTCCTCGGGTTCGAAGACGTTCCGTTCTGGGCGTTCGTTTCCGCCGCCTTGGCCTGGCTGATCGCCGCCGTGCTCGGCCTGGCCTACGGCCTGGCAGAACCGTTGCTGTCACGGGTAAAGCGCCCGGTCGCGGCCGGAGTCGCCACAGCCGTCGCGTTAGGAGCCGGTGCCGTCTATCTCGTCGGCGGCCAGCCAGGCTTCTTCGGCGATCAGCTCTTCGTCGTGCTCAAGGATCAGGCATCGCTCACCGGGCTTCCCCTCACGACCGGCGTCGGGCCGCAGCGCGACGAGCGTGTTCGGCAGGTCTATCAGCGGCTTGTCGAGCATGCCGACCGGACCCAGGCGCCGTTGCGCGCCGACCTCGATCGCCTCAACCTCAGTTATCAGCCCTATTACCTGGTCAACGGCATCATGGTGTCCGGCGGCCCAGAGGTCAGGGCGTGGCTTGAACTGCGCGGCGACGTCGACCGCATCCTGGTCGATCAGCGGGTGCGCCCGCTGCCCCGCGACCTGCCGCAGACCACGGGCGACATCCGCGAAGCACCGTCCACTCCACTTTGGAACATCGAGATGGTCGGCGCGCCAGACGTGTGGCGCCTCGGTGCCCGCGGCAGCGGCATCGTGGTCGGCAGCTCCGATTCAGGTGCTGAGGGAACGCATCCAGCACTCGCACCGGGCTACCGAGGCGGAAGTGACTCGTGGTTTGACCCGTGGAACGGCACGACGTCTCCTGTGGACAATGGCGGGCATGGGACGCACACCCTGGCCACCGCTGTCGGCAAGAAAAACGTTGGGGTGGCACCGGACGCGCAATGGATCGCCTGCGTCAACCTGGACCGCAACATGGCCAGCCCATCGCTGTACCTCGACTGCTTGCAGTTCATGCTCGCCCCGTTCCCGCACGGTGGCGACCCGTTCCGGGATGGCAACCCGGCCCGCGCTCCGCACGTGCTGACGAACTCGTGGGGCTGCCCGGCTCAGGAGGGCTGCGACGTCGAGCTGACCCGGCCAGCGACCAACGCCCTTGCGGCGGCAGGGATCGCGTTCGTCGCCGCCGCCGGCAATGAGGGCGACCGTTGCGGTTCGATCGACGATCCACCAGCGACCGACCCAGCCGCCTTCACGGTCGCCGCGGTCAACGAAAACGCCGAGATCACCGTCTTCTCCAGCCGGGGCAAGCCGGGGTCAGGTAAGCCCGACATCGCCGCACCGGGACAGGACATCCTGTCGGCCATGCCCGGCGGCACCTACGGCCTCAACACCGGCACGTCGATGGCGACGCCGCATATCGCGGGCGTGATCGCGCTGATGTGGTCGGCCGAGCCAGCCTTGGTCGGCGATCTTCCTGCTACGTACTCGCGGATCAAAGAGAACGCCAACCCAGTGACAGGCGTCTTTACCTGCGGCGATGAGGAAACTCAAGGAGCGGGATTGGTCGACGCGCCTCGCGCCGTCTTCGTCGGCGGCGAGTAGTCTCGCTCGGCGTGGACCGCGCCGCGCTTGTCTCGCTAGCCCAGAAATGCCTGCTCCCTGACGATGCCGCCGAAGCTTCGGCAATCGTCGATGCTCTTACCCGCGACCCGATCGCGGTGATCACCCGATTCGACGGCGACACCCTCATCGGCGCGGCCGTGGCCAGCTCTGGGCACAAAGACGCCACCGCGGCCCACCTCGACCTGCTGCTCGTCGACCCGGCCCACCAGCGGCAGGGCATCGCGACGTCGATGCTCGAAGAACTCGAAACGAAGGTCACCGGCTACGCGAAGATCGTCGTCAGGGGCAACGCTCCCGACTACGCCTGGCCGGGCGTCGATGTGCGCTACACCCCGGCGATCTGCACGCTGCAAAAGCTCGGCTACGTGCACGACACCACGGCTTGGAACATGAGCGCTCCGCTGCCCGTTCCCGTGGCCGCCAAGGACCGTCCACTCCCGCCGGACATAGTGGTCAGACGCGCCGCGAAAGAGGACCTCAGCGCACTGCTGCCCGTCGTGCTGGGCGAGTGGGGACAGGCCTGGGTCACCGAGATCGAGCGCTCCGTTCTGGGAGCTGGCGGCGTTCACCTAGCGATCCGCGGCAACGAGCCGGTGGCGTTCGCCGCCTGGGGCGGGTGCCATCCCAGTTATTTCGGCCCGATGGGCACGTTGCCCAGTGCCGGTGGGCTCGGGCTGGGCAGCATTCTCCTGCGCCGGTGCCTCGATGATCAGGCTGCCCTTGGCTTGTCTAAAGCACAGATCGGCTGGGTCGGCCCGGTGCCGTTCTACTCATCAGCCTGCGGCGCCTTCATTGAGCGAGTCTTCTTCCTGTTCGCCAAACCGCTCAAATGAGGTCGTTGCCTGCCGCAAGATGAAACTGTGGTGAAACAGGATGAAACGGTAGCTCAGTACAATCCCGGCGCAGCCATCATGATTTCGGCCGCCGCGGCTGTTGGTGGCTTCCTCTTCGGCTACGACACCTCAGTCATCAACGGCACCGTGGACGCCCTGGAAATAACGTTCGGCCTGAGCAAGGTCGTGCTCGGATTCGTCGTATCCTCCGCGCTGCTCGGCTGTGCCGTGGGCGCGTGGTTCGCCGGCCCGCTGGCTGACCGTCTCGGCCGCGTCAAAGTCATGCTGCTCGCCGCCGCCCTGTTCATCATCAGCGCCATCGGTTCGGCACTGGCGTTCGCCGCCTGGGACCTGACGATCTGGCGCGTCATCGGTGGTTTCGGCGTTGGAGCGGCAAGCGTCATAGCACCCGCCTATATCGCCGAGATCGCGCCGGCCAAGATGCGAGGCCGGCTGGGCTCGCTGCAACAACTCGCCATCGTCCTGGGCATCTTCGTCGCCCTGCTCACCGACTATCTGCTCGCCGAAGCCGCGGGCGGAGATCCCAACGCGAGCGTCCCGTGGGGCGGTGCCGCCTGGCGCTGGATGTTTGCCACGGCTGTCATCCCGGCGGCCATTTACGCGATCCTCGCCCTGCAGATTCCGGAGTCACCGCGCTATCTCGTCCGCCGTGGCATGATCCAGCAGGCCAAGGAAGTGCTGACCCGGGTGCTCGGCGGCAACGTGGACCAGAAGGTCATCGAGATCAAGCAGTCGCTGGCCGGGGCGAGCGATCAGATTAAGCTATCCGCGCTCAAGGGCAGCGCCCTCGGGCTCAAGCCCATCGTGTGGGTCGGCATCCTGCTCTCGGTCTTCCAGCAGTTCGTCGGCATCAACGTGATCTTCTACTACTCCTCCTCGCTGTGGGCCTCGGTCGGTTTCAGCCAGTCGAACTCGTTGCTGATCACCGTGATCACCAGCGTCACCAACATCGTGACCACCCTCATCGCGATCGCGCTCGTGGACAAGATCGGGCGCAAGCCGCTGCTCATCATCGGTGCGACCGGCATGGTGATCACGCTGGGTCTCATGGCGTTCTGCTTCAGCAACGCCATCCAATCCGTTGACGCGGCAGGAGAGACCGTCACGAGCCTCCCCGGTGCGTACGGCAAGATCGCCTTGGTGGCAGCCAACCTTTACGTCGTCTCGTTCGGCATGAGCTGGGGTCCCGTGGTCTGGGTGCTCCTAGGCGAGATGTTCAACAACGTGATCCGGGTGACCGCCCTGGCCGTCGCGGCCTCGGCACAGTGGATCGCGAACTGGCTGATCACCGCCACGTTCCCGGCGCTTTCCAACATAGGGCTCAGCTTCGCCTACGGCCTTTACGCGATGTTCGCGTTGCTTGCCCTGCTCTTCGTGCTCAAGTTCGTCAAAGAAACCAAGGGACGTGAACTCGAGTCCATGTAGGACACGCTCGGGCGCAGATCTTCCATTGTGGCCTCTGCCTGCGCAGATGCGGACACCTCAGCGCAAGCTCCGCATACCACTCGCCCCATGCGCTGTGCAGACGCTACTCTCATTGCCGTCTTGAACAGTTCCCGTCGTGAACAGAGGAAGGTGATCCGGTGCCCAGCCCACTCGTGCGCAGGATTCGCCTTGGCTATGCGATTAGGACACTTCGCGACGACCTCAGCCTCACCGCGGAAGCCTTCGCCAAACGGTCGCAGTCACTGACCCGGCTCGACGTGACACGGCTGGAGACAGCCGCCCTGCGGCGGCCAGACCTGGGCAAGGTCATGGCCTGTTTGGAAGCAGCCGGAGTCGACGAAGGCTCAGCCCGCTGGCACGAGATCGTCCGCATGGCGCGCGACGGGGGCAAGAAAGGCGTCTGGTGGGAGAAAGCTGAGTTCAGTGGGATATCAGAGCGGCAGAAGCGATGCGCCGATGTCGAATGTGGAGCCGTCACGATCCGCCACTACCACAACTCCCTCATTCCCTGGATGTTGCAGACACGTGAGTACATAGAGGCTCGCGACCACGCCTGGCGCGAGGAAGGCGCACAGATCGACCCCATCCAAGGCATCTCGCGGCTTCGCCGGCAGGCAGAAGTCACTGGCGAGGCCGGACCACAGATCTCCATCGTGATCGAGGAACAGGTAATCCGCCGTCCCCTGGTGGATCGCCCGGTCATGGCAAGGCAGCTACGGCACCTAGCCGAGACCACCGAGACGAATCCGCGTATTGACCTGCGGCTGTTGCCCGTCGACGCGCAATTCGGCCGGCACAGCACTCCCCTCATGCCGTTTGATCTATTCACCTACGAAGATCCGGGTGACGGCACCGCGATGATGATCCCTACCATCAACGACGACGTATTGGTGACCGAAGCCGCCGAGGTCGAACCATACGTGCACCTGTGGGACAGGCTGCGCGATGCCGCTCTGTCCCAAGTGGACACAGCGGCATTCATTGCACAGGCGGCCGCCAAGCTGGTGGCCAGATAGTTAAGGAAGGCCCAATGGCAACAGGCAAGTTCACCGTGTGGCAGAAGGCCACGAAATCCGGTGACGCGAACGGCTGCTTCGAGATTTGCTTCGACGTGCCGGGGGTTGTCGCGGTCCGCGACAGCAAGCTCGGTGGCGCCAGCCCGGTCCTTGAGTTCACTGATCACGAGTTCGCGTGCTTCAAGGATGGCATCTTGAAGGGTGAGTTCGAACGAGCCTAGCTTTCGATAGATCCTTTCGCTCGAGGTCAGAGCCGTACCGCGATTGGCGGTGCGGCTCTCACTATTCAGCGACACGCCGGGCTTCACCCTTGTGACCATGGTGCGCGACTGTCATTCTGTGAACAGTTCCAAACGCGACAGTTCAGAACACGAAAAGTCTGGATCGTCGTTGCCGAGCTGGGCCACCATGCCTCCGCCGGTGGCCCGCCGCGAGTGCATTGAGGCGGGCACAGGACGCACCCTTGCCCGCTTCGATGCCGCGCTGAGGGGTGTGACATGGCTGCACTCAACCTCATAGAGATCGTGAACCATGGCCGCGACGAGCTAACCACCGCCGTCGATACCGTGCTGCTCCATCAGCGGGAAACCAGCGGAGACATGTGCCGGTGCATGCGTGTGTGGCCTTGCCCAGTCAATCTTCAAGCGGCCGCCTATGTCCGCTACTGGGAGTCGCGGCTCGCTGATCTCGAGGCCCAACTCGCCAATGTCACGCGTGCCTGACGAGAGTGGCACATAGAAAGCTGGCCCCGTCCACAAGGGACGGGGCCAGCTTCGTTAAAGCTCGGACTATTAGAAGTCCATGTCTCCGCCACCCGGAGCGGCAGGAGCGGAAGCCTTCTCAGGCTTGTCCGCCACCACAGCCTCGGTGGTGAGGAAGAGACCGGCGATCGAGGCAGCGTTCTGCAGAGCCGAACGGGTCACCTTGGCCGGGTCGATGATGCCAGCCTTGAGCATGTCCACGTACTCGCCGGTGGCGGCGTTGAGGCCCCAGCCGATCTCGAGGTTGCGAACCTTCTCAGACACAACGCCACCTTCGAGGCCAGCGTTGACGGCGATCTGACGCAGCGGGGCGTCGAGGGCGACGCGAACGATGTTCGCACCGGTGGCCTCGTCACCCGACAGGTCGAGCTTGTCGAAGGCGGTCTTGCCGGCCTGAACCAGCGCCACACCACCACCAGCGACGATGCCCTCTTCGACGGCAGCCTTCGCGTTGCGAACGGCGTCCTCGATGCGGTGCTTGCGCTCCTTGAGCTCAACCTCGGTGGCAGCACCAACCTTGATGACCGCGACACCGCCGGCCAGCTTGGCCAGGCGCTCCTGCAGCTTCTCACGGTCGTAGTCGGAGTCCGACTTCTCGATCTCGGAACGGATCTGGTTCACCCGGCCGTTGATCTGCTCCGGGTCGCCAGCGCCCTCGACGATGGTCGTCTCGTCCTTGGTCACCACGACCTTGCGGGCGCGGCCCAGCATGTCGAGACCGACGGAGTCGAGCTTGAGGCCGACTTCCTCGGAAACAACCTGGCCACCGGTCAGGATCGCGATGTCCTGCAGCATGGCCTTGCGCCGGTCACCAAAGCCCGGAGCCTTAACGGCGACGGACTTGAAGGTGCCACGGATCTTGTTAACGATCAGGGTGGCCAGAGCCTCACCCTCGACGTCCTCAGCAATGATCATCAACGGCTTGCCGGACTGCATGACCTTCTCAAGGATCGGCAGCATGTCCTTAACGTTGGAGATCTTGTTGTTGACGATGAGCAGGTACGGGTCCTCGAGGACCGTCTCCATGCGCTCGGTGTCGGTGATGAAGTAGGCCGAGTTGAAGCCCTTGTCGAAGCGCATACCCTCGGTGAGCTCCAGCTCGAGGCCGAAGGTGTTGCTCTCCTCGACGGTGATGACGCCTTCCTTGCCGACCTTGTCCATCGCCTCGGCGATGATCTCGCCGACGGTGGTGTCAGCAGCGGAGATCGAGGCGGTCGAAGCGATCTGCTCCTTGGTCTCGACATCCTTCGCGAGCTTGGCCAGCTCGTCAGCCACAGACGCGACAGCGGCCTCAATGCCCCGCTTCAGGGACATCGGGTTCGCGCCGGCTGCGACGTTGCGCAGGCCCTCGCGGACCAGCGCCTGGGCCAAAACGGTCGCCGTCGTCGTGCCATCACCGGCAACGTCGTCGGTCTTCTTGGCGACCTCTTTGACCAGCTCTGCGCCGATCTTCTCGTACGGGTCTTCGAGCTCGATTTCCTTGGCGATGCTCACACCATCGTTGGTGATGGTGGGGGCTCCCCACTTCTTCTCGAGCACGACGTTGCGGCCCTTGGGGCCGAGGGTCACCTTAACGGCGTCGGCGAGGATGTTCATGCCCCGCTCTAGGCCGCGGCGAGCTTCCTCGTCGAACGCGATCATCTTGGCCATAACGGCGTTGTCCTCCTGGACAAATCCGAGGTCGGACGGTTAGCCCGCGACGACCGGCTGCCACCATTCAGCAGCCCCACCGCTCCGACTTCTGGTCTTGTTTTTGGCACTCACACGCGGTGAGTGCCAATCACTTGTTTAGCACTCTCACCCGCCGAGTGCAAGCGAAGTGAGTCTTCAGAGCACGGCAGCCTGCGCTGGAGTGGCTATTTCCCGCGCTTTCTCAGCAGTGCGGATGCGCAGGAAGATCGCGTAGATCACTACCGAGCCGATCACGCCCATGGCTATGTCGATCAGGAAACTCAGCGCGACCGTGGCTCCAGCCGACGGCACCACGGCCTCCGCGAAGTCCAGCGCCCTGTCCACGGCGATCCCGGCCACGAGCCAGACGATGAGGACCGCGGCCGTCCGGACGGAAAAATGGGACAGCCTGAAAGCACGGGCCAGCCCGCGCCGCTCAACGAGCACCGCCAGCGGCAGCAGGATGAAAGCGAATGACAGGTAGTGGAAAACCAATTCGGCCACGGGGTGGCCGAGAAGCGGTGCCGCGCTGATGTCCAGCGTCATCGCGAAATAGACCGTATACGCGAGGTAGGGCGAGGACAGCATCACGAACAGCGCCCACAGTTTGAGCACCTGCCGCCAGTCCCGCAGAGCCGCGCGCACGGTGGCCCAAACCGCCATCTGTTCGCCGGATGCCCTTGCCTGCAAGACAATCAGGCTGGCCGCCCAAATCCATGCCGCGAGGAACTCGCCGAGAACCACGCTGACGGGGGTTAACGCGAGCGGGCTGACAAGTCCCGCGTGGACAGCGGCGAACGCGACGCCGAAGATGACGGCAAAAGGAAGCTGTGCCAGCAAACCGAGGAGCAGCAGACGTTTCCACGTGGCGGCGAGCAGGGCGAACATGAAGGCGGACGATACACAAAAGAGCGAGGAGCCGGGCTACCTTTTTGGGCAGCCGAGCCCCTCGCTCGCGTCAGAAGTCTTTGTCTTGCGGTTTAGCCGATGACCCGGACCATCTCCGCCTGCGGGCCCTTTTGGCCCTGCGCGATCTCGAACTCGACGCGCTGTCCGTCCTCAAGCGACTTGTAGCCATCGGCCTGGATCGCGGAGAAGTGGACGAAAACATCCTGTCCACCGTCGACCGCGATGAAGCCGTAGCCCTTCTCGCTGTTGAACCATTTGACGCTGCCCTGTGCCACTGTGCACTTCCTCACTCTGTTTAGCTGGGTTCGGGTTCGTGCTCCCCGCGCCCCCGGCTGGAAAACAGCCGTCCTCGCACGCTACACGAAGCAGTAGCCCTTCGGACAGACCCAAAACAGATAGCTGACACTCCCAGGGGCTGCGATTCGTTGGGTATTTATGCGAAGAAGCTGGCTGAACGCATTGGCAACCGTAATCGCCATCGTGCTCACGGGATCCGGGATTACATTGATCTTCTTTGCTCGATCGCACGCGGGTCAGCAGCCGGCGGTGGGATCCAGCCCTTCGGGTTCGCGGCGCTTCCCCCGCGTCGCCCTTGACGGAGCTTCATTCGCCAGCTGGGCCATGCTCGACTTGAAGACCGGTGAACTCATTGGCTCGGCCAACCTGGCCGCACCCGGAGACACGATGTCCCTGGTCAAGGTGTGGATCGCCGCCGACTTTCTGTCCCGGGCGCGCTCCAAGCCAGACAGGGAAACGCTAGAGCGGCTCTCGGAGATGATTCGCGACTCCGATAACGACATCGCCACGGAATTCCACAACCGCAACGCGACCAAGGCCAGCATCGAGCGGATGGTCCGCGTCTGCGGTTTGACCGACGCGCACGCGGGAACGGTCGAGTATCGCTGGTCCGACACCGTTATTTCGGCGCGGGACACCGCCCGGCTGGGTGGGTGCGTGGCTGACGGGCGGGCCGCCGGGCCTTGGACCGCTTGGCTTTTAACCCAGATGAGGGGGGTACGCGGTGACGGCGACTTTGGTCCGAGAAAAGCGTTTCCCGCCGCTGAGGCACGGGACATCGCGATCAAGAACGGCTGGTACGCACGGGAGGAAGACGGCCTGTGGCACGTCTCGTGCCTGGCGATCGGCGCGACGTGGAGCCTGGGTGTGCTTGTGCGTTACCCCGCTGAGGAAGGCATGGAGTTGGGCACCAGCCTCTGTGAATCGGCCGGTGCCCAACTGATGCCTTATCTCAGGCAGCAGGCGCCGTAACGGGCCGTCGTGATTGGACGATGCGGAACCGTCCGGCCACGAAAGCGCCGTCGGTCAGCGAGGCGTTGGCCGCCGGGTTGGCCCCGGAGGCGTGGAAGTCGGAGAACGCGGCTGACTGGTTGACGAACACGCCACCGGTCAGGTTCTGCGACAGGTGCACGCCGACTTCGACAGCGGCATCCTCGACGTCGTCGAGCACGGCGTCAGAGGTGCTGTAGACGCCAGCCGTGAGCGCACCCTTGGCACCGACCGTTTCGCGGAAGATGCGGATGCTGTCCGATGTGGACTCGGTCGGGATCGCGAAACTCACCGGGCCGAAGCACTCGGTGGCATAGCCGTCGGTCACCTTGACGATCAGTGGCGTGCGCACGACCGCCCCCGGGTACGCGGGGTGGGTCACCTCAACGGAGTCGAGCACGACCTCGCCCATCTTGCGAGCCGCGTCGATGCGCTCCGGGATCTCGTCGTTCACGATGGCACCGGTCAGCTCGACGGCCTTGGCCGGGTCGGCGGTCAGCGCGGACACGGCACCGGCGATGCCCTGCACCACTTCGTCGAAGCTCTTGTGCCCGGCCTCGGTCTCGATGCCGCCCTGCGGAATCAGGAGGTTCTGCGGTGTCGTGCACATCTGGCCGCTGTAGAGGATGAGCGAGAAGGCCAGGTTGCGGGTCATGCCCGCGAAGTCGTTGGTGGAGTCGATGATGACCGTGTTCACGCCGGCCTTCTCCGTGTAGACCAGCGCCTGCTTGGCGTTTTGCTCAAGCCAGTCACCAAAGGCGGTCGAGCCGGTGAAGTCGATGAGCTTGACCTCCGGCCGCAGCGCGAGGTCTTTCGTGATCGGGGCTTCGCGAGTGTCGGCCGCGAGCTGGACCACGTTGTGGTCGAAACCGGCTTCGGACAGCACTTCGCGGGCGACCTGAACGGTCATGGCCAGGGGCAGGACGGCGCGCGGGTGCGGCTTGACGATCACCGGGTTACCGGTCACGAGCGAGGCGAACAGGCCTGGCCACGAATTCCACGTCGGGAAGGTGTTGCAGCCGATCACCAGGCCGATGCCGCGCGGGGCGACGTGATAGGTCTTCTCCAGCGAGTCGGCCTTCTTCGTCCACGTCACCGACGGCACCTGGCGCGTCTGCTCGGCATAGCCATAGGCGACGGCTTCGAGCGCACGGTCGAGCGCGTGCGGCCCACCGGCCTGAAACGCCATGACGAAGGCTTGCCCGGTGGTCGCGTGGACCGCGTTAGCTAGCTCAAAAACCCGCTTGTGCAAACGGGACAGGATTTCCAGGCTCACCCCGGCACGCACTTGCGGGCTGGCCTCACGCCAACCGCGCCAGGCGCCCTGTGCGTTAGTGATCAGCGTGTCCACAGACATCAGTGGATAACGGACCCCCAGCTCGATGCCGAGCGGGGAGATCTCGGGCGCGATCGTCTCCTTAGCGGACTGTCCCAGGGCGTAGTCCTTGCCGAGTGCCGCTTCGAAGGCGGCCTTTCCGTCGGCGGCGGCGGTTTCGCCGTACACCTTGGGGCTCGGCGATTCGGGGTAGGCCGACCAGTACCCGCGCTCGGAGATTGCCCGCAGAGCGGTGGTCAGAAGCTCCTCATGGGTGGCGAAGAAATCCATGCGCTCCATCATGCCGCACCCGTGACCGCCAACACACTTGAACGCGTTCAACTTGTGCTCTAGCGTGAGTGATGAGAGTTGAACACGTTCAAAAAGGAGTGCGACATGACCCCCAAGCTCGCCATGTACCTCGGGTACCTCGTCATCACCGTCGGGCTGACCATCTGGGTCGCCCGCACCCTGTTCCGCAACGGCCAGGTGTTCCTGCGCGACGCGCTCGCCAGCGAAGAACTGGCCACAGCCGTCAACCGGCTGCTGCAAGTCGGGTTCTATCTGATCAACCTCGGCTACGTCGCTCTGTTCATGAAGACCAACGACGTCATCACGGACGCGACCGGCGCCATCGAAACCGGCGCGTGGAAGCTCGGCGTCATTTTGCTGGCGCTCGGCCTGATGCACCTGTTCAACATCATCGTGCTGGGCAGCTACCGCAAGCGCTTCCAGCGCCAGCACGTCGGCCAGCTTGAGCCGCCCGCGCCGCGCGCGCCCCGGTTCGCACCCACCCAGGGCGGCCTGACCGCTCCGCAGTAACTCGGCACCAAACGGGGGAGGTGGTGGCTCGTGTCTGGCGGGCCACCACCTCAAAACTCACGAAAGGACAGTCCTATGAACCGGCACGTTCTGGTTCTGCTCTGGTGCGTGCCCGTCTGGGTCACGGCCTGGGTGCTCAGCATCATCGGTCACCTGAACCTCATCGCCCGCACGACCACGCCGGGTGTCGGATTCGCCGAGACTCTCGTCATCCTCGGCGCGGCGGTCGTGCTCGCCCACCTTCTGGTGCCTCTTGCTTACGCGGCCGGCCTTGGGCTCGTGCAGCTGCGCCAGCCAGCCGCGCGAGCTCTGGCTTGGCCCCGCCAGGCGATGCTTTGGCTCCTCTGGGTGGCCTTCGCCGGCACCCTGGCCGCGATGATCGCCTTCGGCTGGCTTGCCGGACCATACGGCTGGTTCATTGGCGCCATCTACGTCAGCATGTTCGCCGCGTTTCCTGTGATTGGCGGGCTGGCCCTGCTCGCTCTGGCAGACGCGATCCGGGTCGTCCGCAAGCGCGGGGTCATGACCCCGGTCAATCTGTGCAAGGCTGCGCGGCTATGAAACCGATGACGTGGTACGCGAAAACCGCCCTCTGGTACGCAGGCGTATGGATCACCGGCCTGCTGCTGTCGGTGGCTGGCGTGACGGTGTTCATACACACGAACTACGTGCGATACACGAGCGCGGAGGCTTGGCAGCACACGCGTGAGCGCTGGGGTGTCGTCGTCCTCATCGCGGTGTTCATCGCGGCGGCACAGCTTCCCGGAGTCCTGATGAGCGTCGCGTCAGCACGCCGCCTCCGGCGGGACAGACCAGCTAACAGCGGCATCCTTTGGTACCTCTGGGGTCTGGCCACCGTCTGCTATCTGCTGTGGACACTGACTCTCGCGCTGGGACTGTGGGCGGTTCCGCTCGCCCCGTTCTTCGCCGGGCTGTTCGCCGTTCTGGCCGCGGCGGGGGCGATCGTCTGGGGAATCGTTAGGCTGGTGAATCGATGACGACTACCGAATCCGGCCGGGGTGAGCAGACCCGCAAGCTGATCGTGGACACAGCACTGCGCTTGTTCAGTGAACTGGGCTATGAGAAGACGACGATGCGTGCGATAGCTAGCGCCGCTGGGGTCTCGGTCGGCAACGCCTATTACTACTTCGCCTCCAAAGAGGTGCTGGTGCAAGAGTTCTATCTGCAGCTGCAGAAGGAACATCTGGCCGGCGTCAACGAAGTGCTCGCCAAAGGCGGATCGTTTTCCGAGCAGCTGATGGGGATCTTGCGGGCCGGGATCGAGGTTTGGCGCCCGCATCACGAGTTTGGCGGCAAGTTCATCGGGCTCGCCGCCGTCCCCGGATCGCCGCTGAGCCCGTTCTCGCCCGAGTCGGCGCAGTCGCGGGAGATGGCGATGGACGTCTACCGGCGGTTCGTTGCCGGGACGACGCTGAAAATGGACGCACAGCTGCGCGAACAGCTGCCGGACTTTCTCTTCCTGGCGCAACTGGGCCTGGTCGCCTACTGGGTGCACGACCAGTCGCCCAACCAGCAGCGCACGACCAAAGTCATGGAGCTGGCCGTGCCCTATCTGGAGGACCTCATCGGGTTGTCACGGCACAAAGTGTTTCGTGCCATGACAACCCGTGCTCTAGGCCTGATAAAGCTGCTCAATCCCTACCACTAAACGTCACGCTTCCAGTTCGCGAACGCGAACTTGGCGCGGAAGCCCATGTCCTCGTTAATCGAGATCATGTAGCTGTTCTCCGCCGCGTTGAACGTGTCGATCCGTTCCACCGCAGGTTCATTGGCCTGGAAGAAGCGCAGGTTCTCCACTTTGACCAGAGCGCCCAGCCGGTGGCCACGGTGGTCGGGGTCGACGATCGTGATGAACTGCCAGGCGTGTTCCGGGGTGTCTGGACCGGTGTTGATGGTGGTCCAGGCCACAAGACGGCCAGTTTCCACGTGCACCGCACCGGTGTGATAGTTCTTGCGGCCGCGCTTTTTCATCGTCTGCTCGACTTCGCGAATCCGTGCCGCGTCAACCTGATCAGCGTCCATGTCGAGATCGCCCATGGGTGCGTCTGTGGACAGGCGGCCGTCAAGGTAGGCGACGTCATCGACGAGATCATCCGGTGCCGTGTCGATCCACTGCCGCACCGCGTACCCACTGGATTTGTCCTTGGCCTTGGAAAGCAAGCCATCGAGCACGTCATTGTCCACTGTGGATAGATCGAGGCGCCGCATGACCTCGGGCAGGTTGGCGCTCTCGAAACCCATCGTCTGTGCGAACGCTGGTCCGGCACCGCCGTCGTGGGCGAGGATGCCGGGGAGCGACCACGCCGTGTGCGACAATATTTTGTTGCGGCCCAAGGCTTTCGATCGCTCAACCGCGAGATCGAACAGCTGGCGCCCAACGCCCCGGCGACGCCACTGCGGCATGACGTCGATGCTGACCTGAGCCTTGTCGAGGTTTTCCCGGGTGCCAACCGAAATCTCCATGATGGCAATGGGTTCTTCGCCCTCCCAGGCGATGTAGTACTCGGTTTGCCTGCCGACCCACTGATATTTCCACTGTCGCAGCACGGCTTCGGGGTCCATATGCTGCCAGCCCGGGCGGTCGTGATCGGCGACCTGACCGTGCAGGCGTGCCCATACGGCAGCTGACGCGGCGTCAAGGTCTGAGGTGATCCTGAAAGTCATTGGTAATCCTTAGATTTCGCGTTGCCAGTTCTGGAAGGCATAGAGCGGCTTAAAGCCCATCGATTCGTTGATCGCGATCATGTAAGAGTTGTCCGCCGCGTTGAACGTATCGATCGAGGTGACGGTCGGCTCCTCGGCTCGGAGGAAGCGCAGATTCTCCACTTTGACCAGTGCGCCCAGACGGTTTCCCCGGTGATCAGGATCGACGATGGTGATCTGCTGGAAGCCATGCCAGGCAAGGGATTGCTCCTTGGTAATGGTGGTCCAGGCAACGAGCCGCCCGGTCTGCGCGTGCACCGCGGCGGTGTGATAGCCGATCTTTTCCCGGGCGAGGTTGGCCTTTTGGAAGGCACGCATCCGGTCAGCGTCGATCTTCGGGGCTTCGATGTTCAGCTCGCCTTGGGGGGCATCGGTTCCCAAACGGGAATCCAGGTAGGCGAGATCTTCGGCGTACTGGCTGGGCGGCAGCCCTTTCCACTGAACCACCGTGTAATCGGTGGCTTTGGCCTTGGCGCGCTGCAGCATTCCCTCGTGGGCGGCATCATCGGCCGCTGTCACGTCGAGACGCCGGCTCATGTCCACCATCGACGGCTTATAGCCCAGGTGCTCGGCGAAGGCGGCCCCGGAAGAGTCCGGATACTCGAACCCTTCCGCAGGCCACAGCGACGAAGCGAACAGGCGCTTGCGGTCATAGGAGTCAGCCAGGCTCTTGGTGAACTCGAAGAGCTTGGTGCCAATGCCCTTGCGCCGGGCGGAGGGGATCACCCAGACGTCGGCGGCCAGAACGTCGAGGTTCTCCTTAGTCGGGATATCGGCCATGATGCGGCCGACCGGCTGCCCGTCCTGCCAGGCGACGAAGAACTCGTGCCGGACCGCGGGCATCGGCACGGAAAGCATCAGCTCCGCCATGCGTGGCGTGTAATGCCGCCACTTTGGGAAGCTCACCTCGCGGACGGCGTTGCCCGCCTCGACAAACGCCTCGATCGAGGCGGCATCAGCGGGAACCGCCGGCTTGATAACGATGGCCATACCGCCAGCCTCGCGCACTGCTCGGCTGGCGCGCACCCGAATTACTGGATGAGGCCGACCTCCCGGGCGGCCCGCAGTGACGGCTTGACCTGATAGGTCGGGCCGACCTGACCTGCGACGGCGTCGATCGTCTTGAGGCCCTCGCCGGTGTTGTAGATCACCGTTTCGAGCGTTGGGTCAAGTTTCCCGCTCGCGACGAGCTTGGACGTCACCGCGGTGGTCACGCCCCCAGCGGTCTCGGCGAAGATGCCGGTCGTGCGGGCCAGCAACCGGATGCCGTCGCGGATCTCGTCGTCGTTCACGTAGTCCATCCAGCCGCCCGTGCGCCGGACCGATTCGAGCGCGTAGATCCCGGCCGCGGGGTCACCGATGTTGAGGGACTTCGCGATGCCAGTCGGCTTTACCGGCACGATCTCCGTGCCGCCGCCGTGCAGCGCGGTCGCGATCGGGTTACACCCGGCCGACTGAGCGCCGAAGACACGCCACCCTTGAGGTGCGACGGCGAGACCGGCCGCGACCAGTTCCTCGAACGCCTTGTCCACCTTGGTCAACAGCTCGCCCGAGGCCATCGGGATGACCACCTGCGCCGGAATCCGCCAGCCGAGCTGTTCAGCCACCTCGTAGCCCAGCGTCTTGGAGCCCTCGGCGTAGAACGGGCGGACGTTGACGTTGACGAAAGCGGTGTCTTCGAAGTCGTCGGTCTCCACCAGCTCGGAGCACAGGCGGTTGACGTCGTCGTAGGAGCCTTCGATCGCGACCAGGTCACCGCCGTAAACCGCCGTCGTGATGACCTTTCCGAGCTCGAGGTCATAGGGGATGAACACGATCGAGGGCGCGCCCGCGCGGGCCGCGTGAGCGGCGACCGAGTTGGCGAGGTTGCCCGTGGAAGCACAGGCGAAGCGGGTGAAGCCCAGCGCTTTGGCCGCCGTCAGGGCCACCGACACGACCCTGTCCTTGAACGAGTGTGTCGGGTTGGCCGAGTCGTCCTTGACCCACAGCTTGCCGGTGATGCCCAGCTCGGCCGCGAGATGGTCAGCGCGCACGAGCGGGGTGAAGCCGGGATCGAGCGTGACGCGGGCAGCGGCGTCCTGGCCAGCGGGCAACAGCCCGGCATAACGCCAGATGTTCTGGGGACCTGCCTCGATTTGTTCCCGCGTGACCGTGGCGAGCGCTTCGGCGTCGTACCACACCTCAAGCGGGCCAAAACACTCGTAACACGCGTGCTGCGCGGCGAGGGGGAAGCGGGCTCCACAGCCGCGGCATTCCAGGCCACGAGCGGGCGAAGCGGCGCCGAGGACGGATGTGGGTGCAGCAAGAGTCATGAGGATTTTCCTCTCATCTTTCCGGGTTATCCCGGACGGAGTTGGCACCAAACCGTTCTTCAGCGAACGTGGGTCATCGGAGCTTCGGTGGGGATCACTGTGCCGTGTCCCTCTACCGTTACTGCCTGCGACCTGGCCGGTTGCCGGAGCTTCATCGGGCCGTGTCCCTCTGCTCCTCTGGATGAGGTCTTTTCAGTTATGGCGTTGCGCGCCCACTGTAACAGGTCTTGAGCCGGGCTCTCAGGGAGAGCCCGGCTCAAGGCATTGCGGGATATTTGGGGAGGGCAGTGCAGAAATCTTCTTCAGGGGCGGCCAGTCGAAGATCCCTGCCTGTTGTTACGACTCGCCCGCCGACAATGATCTCAGCGAGTAAGGCTTTTGCATGCCCAATGTAAGAATTAGGTAAACCTCGTTAGCTCGTCACGTCTTTGCGGGTGAAGCGCCAGAAGGCCAGACCCCAGAACAGGGCGGCATAACACAGGGCCGAGATCGTCCCCTTGACCATGCCATCGAACTGCACCGGTGACGTGAGCAAGCCTAAGTAACTGCGCGCGAAGTGCGTCGGGAGGAAGTTGCGGATCTCGCCGAGCGCGGTGATCTGATCGAGGATGCTCGACACGATAAACAACAGCACCGCTCCGCCGACCGCGCCCAGGGGTGCGTCGGTCAGCACTGAGAGCAGGAACGCGATCCCGGCAACGACCAGCAGCGAAATGCAGAAGTAGCCCGCGATGCCGAGCAGGCGCAGCAAGCCTTCACCAGGCGGAACATCGGCCGAAATGCCTGAGGCGAGCGGATGCCAGCCGTAGCGCAAGGTGCCGAGCAGAAGCCCGGTCGCCACGAGCACCGCGACCGCCATGAGCGAATAGGTAAGCGCCACAGCGAGTTTGATGCCGAGCAACCGCCCACGTGGGACCGGCACCGCCAGGAGATAACGCAAGCTTCCCCAGCTCGCCTCGGACGCGACCGTGTCGCCGTGGAACAACGCGAAGACGACGACGAGCAGGAACGACGAGGACACGAACAGGCAGAACAGGGCGAAGTTCAGCCCGCCCGCTAGCGCGACGTCGATGATCGAGGCGAAGGTGCCCCGGCCATTGTCATCATCACCCTCGCCGCCGATCTCGAAGGCGATCAAGATGATGACCGGGAGCAAAACCATAAACCCCAACGCCCATTGGGTACGCCGCCGGCGCCACTGCCGCATGAACTCAGAAGCGAACGTCAGTGTCGCGGTTGGACGATAACCCGCAGCCGCTCCGTTAGTGACAGTCGTGCTCATCGGTCTCCACTCCCAGCCGTCGAGGTGCCCACCAGGGCAAGGAAGGCGTCTTCTAGGCGGCGCCGTGGCGTGACCCGGTCGACCCCGACGCCCGCGGCGACGAGAGCGGCCACCGTCTCTGCGCGGGTGTGCTCACCGAGATCGACGACGAGAGAACCGTTGCCGTCCAAGGCATACGTGACGGACAGTTTGTCGAGCGTCTTCTGTGCCAAGTCCACATCGGACACATCGAATACCGTGGTCGGTGAGTCGCCCACGATCTCGTCGACCTTGCCGGACGCGACGACCACGCCCTTATGCATGACGACAACGTGCGTACAGGTTTGCTCCACTTCAGCGAGCAGGTGGCTGGACACCAGCACCGCCCGGCCATCGGTGGCGTAGCGCTGCAGCACCCGCCGCATTTCGGCGATCTGTGGCGGGTCAAGGCCGTCCGTGGGCTCGTCGAGGACGAGAAGCTCAGGCAGGCCTAGCATCGCCTGGGCGACGGCGAGCCGTTGCTTCATGCCGTGGCTGTAGTCCTTGACGCGGCGATCGATCGCGTCGCCCAAGCCCGCGATCTCCAGCGCCTCAGGGAACTTCGCGTCCTCAGTAGGACGGCCGGTGGCCTTCCAATAGGAGTGCAGATTCTGGCGTCCGGTCAGGTGCGGCTGGAAGCCCGGACCCTCCACGAGCGCCCCGATCCTTGACAGGACAGGGGTTCCGGGCGCGAGCGGGTGACCGAAGATGAGCACCTCGCCCTCGGTCGCCTGCGTTAGCCCCATCAGCACCCGCAGGCTGGTCGTCTTGCCAGCACCGTTGGGTCCCAGAAGACCCACGACCTGGCCGCGTTTCACGGTGAAGTCGATGCTCTCGACGGCCACGAAATCGCCGTATGTCTTGCGCAGTCCACGAACGTGGAGGGGCACATCGGCGTACCCGTCGATGATTGTCTTATCGCGACGGCTGTGCCGGCGGCGGGCCAGGATGATGCCCACCACGAGCCCGATGACCAAAAGCGCGACCAGACCGCCCAGCACGTAGATCCAAAGCGTGTCAGCCGTCGCGATGGCAGTGGCTGGGACTACCGGGATCGCGACCGCGCTGGCGACATCGACGCTGTAGAGCATTGGCGCGACCGGCCCGAGGTAGGCCTGGTCGGCGGTCGCGATGGTGATGCGAATGCGGTGCCCGTCTTCGAAGTTGCGCACGATCGCGGGCAGCGTGACCTTAATCGGCTGGGCTTGATCCAGGCTGGCCGGAAGCCCCGTGAGCCGGATCGGTGCTATCAGGCCGTTGCTCAAGCTCGACTGTCCGTTTTGATCGACGTCGTAGAGCTTGACGAACAGCACCGCTTCCCCGGTCTGTGACGCCGCCTTGATGGAAACCGTCGGGCTGCCAACGACATTCAGTGATTCCGTGAGCGGTTCAGACAGCCAATTGCCATGCTGCCCAGGCAGATCCGCGGCGAAGCCAGCACCTCCCGCCAGCCCCGCCAAAGACGACAGTGCGCCCGCCTGTGGCAAAGCCGTGATCGCGGCGGGATTGCCGTTGGGCGGGTTGGCGATCTGCTGCGACGATCCGTTCACGGGGATGGTCACCGCCTCGGTGCCGGCCAGACCGGGATAGGTGCCGAGCTGGAACCCCGTGGCCAGGCGCCCTTGCTCAACGGGGTCAAGGCCAGCGATGCGCGAATAGGTGAAGGTGCCTGACGGCTCGGCTCCGGTCTTCTTCACATAGTGGTCAAGCCATTGCAGCGTAAGGAATTTGACCCGGTTCTGATCTGACTGTGGCCCGGAACCGCCGTCATGGCCACCCGTGTACCAAGCGAGCCGCACCTTGGCGTTGGTGATGCCGCGCGCGTTGGCGTCCGCTTCGGACAGCGGGAACAGCGAGTCAGCTTCACCTTGGATGAGCAGGGTCGGAGCCTTGATCTGGTTCAGTGTCGTGGACGGGCTGCGGGTCAGGTTCAGCGCCTTGGCATCCGCGTCGAGCACGCCGGTCTCGGCGATGCGCAGATAGGTCTGGCAGACGTCATCAGCCCAGCGGCCGCACTGCGGGCTGCCCCCGGCGAGCGGGTTGCGCGACATGCCAGCGGTAAAGAAGAGCCCCGCCCAGCTCTGCTTGAACACTCCGCCCGGGAAAAGCGACTCGTTCAGGTCATTCCAGGTGATCATCGGAACGATCGCGTCAACGCGCGTGTCTTGACCCGCCAGCATCAGCGCCAGCGCTCCACCGTAGGAACCGCCGACCACGCCCGCCCTGGGGTCACCGGCCGCGTCGAGCTCAATGTCGTCGCGGGCCGCCAGCCAGTCGAGCAGGGCCTGGGCGTCCTTGACCTCGTGGTCACGGGAGTTCAAATGAATCTGGCCGGTGCTCTGCCCGAAGCCACGGGCGGTCCATGTCAGGACCGCATATCCTTGGGCGGCAAGCTCTTTGGCGTCTTCGGCGACGCTCAGCTTGGTGCCGCCAAAGCCATGGGCCAGCAGGATCGCGGGAACCTTGTCGCCATCCTTGGGCCGGTAGAGCCGGGCGTCCAAAGTGACATCGCCAGCGGTGATCCGCTCATCGATCTCGTCATAGGTGACCGGAGCGGGCAGAATCGCCCAGGTCACGAGCCCGATCAGGACGGCGGCTGCCACACCGATGGATACCCAGCGTTTACGCATGGGAGCCAGACTACGTGCGGTAGTGCGAAAGATTGCTGAAAGTTTCGACCCACGTTCCTGCAAGGAGCCTGTGATTCTGGCGGACGGTGGGTGCGAAGCTCGGGGTTTCCCTTACGGGGAACCCCGAGAATTACCTGGAGCGCTGCCGGGCGCGAGAACCCCGGATGCGGCGCAACCGCCCCACGAGCACCGGATCGTGCTCCAGAGCGGCCGGATTGTCGAGCAGAGCGTTCAGCAGTTGGTAATAGCGGGTGCCGGACAGCCCGAACTTCTCCTTGATGGCCTGTTCCTTCGCGCCGGCGTGACGCCAAGCCTGCTTCTCGAAGGCGAGAATGCTCAGGTCGCGTTCGGACAGTGCCGCCGTGTCCTCAAGTTGTGCTTCTAGGACCTCGGTGGCCTCGAAATCGGTGTCGACTTCGTCATCGACGACGCGGCGCTGCTGACCGGGAATGCGGAGCGGGGAATCCACCTTCACGTCTTCGTGCGTGTCATCCCGCATCGCGATCCTCTCGGCCATTTCGCTCAACCGGTTTTCTCGCCGGCCTGGCACAGGGCCAAACCGGCGAGAACCTTGAGTCTATGTGGCCTAACGACGTTATGCCACGTCGCGACGCTTGATCGACCAGAAAGCGAGTGCGGTGACGGCGACGACGACAGCGAGCCCGATCAGCCCTGACGTCTTGTAGGTCAGTTCACTCACCGCCTCCGGGATACAGCCGCTGGGGCCACAGGTGTAGCCACCGCCTTCGAGTTCGACCGACTTCTTCAGCCACGCGTCCATGTGAACCGGGATCAGATAGCGCTCAAAGAACGGCACGTCGGCCATCGCCAAAACGATGGACAAACCGATCTGGCCCACGATGACGACACCAATCGCCACACCTAAGGCGAGCGCTGTATGCCGGCCCAGCGAGGCCAGACCGAAGCCCAGCGCCGCGAAGGCCATAATCATCGCGACCCCGCGCAGGCCGGCCAGCCCGAACGAGCCCCACGCACTGCCGGTCATCCCGTTGGTGTGCCCCGCGACTTTGGCGATGCCCCAGAGCATGCCCGTCCACAGCAGAAGGGTCGCGGTGCCGATGGCGGCCATGGACCCTAAGAGGACACCGAGCTTGGTGCCGAGCACACTAATGCGCTTCGGGCGCCAGGTGAGCAGGTTCATCATCGCGCCGGAACTCCACTCGGCTCCGATGTAGGTCGCGCCGAGGACGAACGCGATCATCGCCATGATGGCGGCCCAGATGATGAGGATTTCGCCGTAGAACAGCTTGAAGTCGAACTCGGGCTTCATGTAGTGCTCGGCGGTGAAGTACTCAGCGGGTGGCCCCTGGCAGGCAGCCGGGTCCTTCGATGTGGCTTCACACTCTTTCTTCCACTTGTCCTCGAACTCGCGCACTTCCTTGGCATAGGCGGCTTTGGCTTTCGCCTCGCCAGCCGCCACGGCCTCGGGAGTGTGCTTGGAGTGGGTCGCGACAAACCCGGCCCCGATCGCGCCGAGGATCGCCAAACCGATCACCAGCATCCAGACCGTCATGCGGCGTTTGAAGAACCGGCGGCGTTCCGCCTTGACGAGACTCATTGGCCACTCTCAACTCTGACGCTGTCGTCAACGGAACGGTGCTGTCCTGGCACGGGGGCCGTGCCGGTCAGTTCAAGGAAGACACTTTCCAGGTCGGCGTGCTGTGGGGTCAGCTCAGCGACGTAAAGCTGTTGCGCGGCAAGGGCTCTGCTGATCGAAGCGGGCTTGTCCACTCCGGACACCAGCAAATGATCACCGTTGACCGTCGCGGCCAGCCCGGCGTTCATCAGCACCGACGCGGCGAGCCCGAGGTCAACGGCAGACTCGAGCACGACCTTGACCTGCCCGGTGGAGTGAGCGGCCAGCACCTCAGAAACCGGGCCGTAGGCGACGCGGCGGCCCAGCGAAATGATGGTCACCTGGTCACAGATCACCTGGATCTCGCTGAGGATGTGACTCGACAGCACGACGGTCATGCCGCCCGCCGACAGCGTCGCCATCATCTCGCGCATTTCCCGGATGCCGCCCGGGTCCAGACCGTTGGCCGGCTCGTCGAGGATGAGCAGCCGTGGTTGCTTGAGCAGCGCGGAAGCGACCGCGAGGCGCTGTTTCATGCCTAGGGAGTACGTCTTGACCCGCTCGTTCGCGCGGTCGCGCAACCCCACCAATTCAAAGGCCCAGTCCACTCGCGACTGCGGCAGGTCCCCAGCGTCAGCCAGTAGGGACAACGTGTCGCGCGCGGTGAAGTTGGCGAAGAACTGCGGACTCTCGACGATGGCGCCGACCTGGGAAACGACCTTCGGCAGCGCCTCGGGAAGCTCAGACCCAAGAATGCGCATCTCGCCGCCGTCAGATTTGATCAGGCCGAGCAGCGTGCGCAGGGTGGTGGTCTTGCCGGATCCGTTAGGCCCGAGGAAGCCGTGCACCTGGCCAGCTTCGACATGCATGTCGAAACCGTCGAGCGCGCGGCGAGGGCCACCGCGCGAACGGTACGTCTTCTTGAGGCCCTTGATCTCCAACACGGAGGAAGTCATGGCCAGACCATACTCGGTATACAAGCGCTGAGCAGCCCCGGGGAAACCCTGAAAAAATCCCTTAAACGACTTACGCAACTATGACTTTGAGGCCCGCCGCACGGAACGCCGCCACGGTCTCAGGAGCCGCGCCAGCATCTGTCACCAGCGTCTCAACCCGCTCGACGGGACAGATGCGAGCGAAGGCATGACTGCCTAATTTGGACGAGTCAGCGATGATGACGACCCGTTTCGCCCGTGCCACCATCAGCGAATTCATCGCGGCTTCACCCTCGTGATGCGCTGCCGCTCCCAGCGAGACGTCGATCGCGTCCACACCGAGCAGCGCCAGGTCCAACGTGATCTCACGCAGGATGCCGCCACCAAGCGGGCCGACGAGCTCGAACGACTGCGGCCGGACCACCCCGCCGGTGACGACAATCTTCATGCGCGAGCGCACGAGCAACTCGTTGGCGATGTTCAGCGCGTTGGTGACGACGGTCAGCTGAGCGTCGTCTGACGTCGAATTGAGCTCGGGCCGCACGGCAAGTGCCCGCGCGACTTCGGTGGTCGTGGTGCCACCGTTGAGCCCGACCACCATCCCTGGACTGACCAGTGAAGCGGCGATGGTGCCGATGCGCTGCTTTTCCGCCGAGTGCTTCGCCGTCTTGTACCGCAACGGCAAGTCATAGGACACGCCGTTGGCCACCGCACCACCTCGGGTGCGCGTGATCATTTGCTGCTGAGCCAGCTGATCGAAATCGCGTCGGATGGTTGCCTGAGAGACGTCTAGCCGCTCCGCGGCCTCCTCGACCGTCACCCGGCCGGAGTCTGTTAGCAGCTCCAGCAGCGAGTTCCACCTCGTGTACCGGTCCATAAGTGTCAACTCCTGCTCGTTTGCTGCACAATAATGCTCGAAACGCACGTGTGCAAAGCAAGGTGCTGCTCGAAGGTTGCCGCACCAGAATCCGGCCAAGCAGAATGACGCGCGAAACCACTGAGTTTCGAGCTAATACGCGCAGGCACGACACCAGGAGAGAGCAACGGTCATGACCTTTGTCGCCGCGGAAATACAGAGCCAGCCTGACTGCTGGCGCCGTGCCGTTGCCCTGGTACCTGAGGTGGAACACCTTCTGCCGCAACGTGGCGAGCGCGTCGCGGTCGTCGGCTGTGGCACGTCATGGTTCATGGCCATGGCCTATGCCAGCCTGCGCGAAGCGGCTGGTCACGGCGAAACGGACGCCTTCGCCGCCTCGGAGTTCCCGGCAGGCCGCCGCTATGACCGTGTGGTCGCTATCACCCGCTCCGGCACCACGACAGAGGTGCTCGACCTGGAGCCGGACACGGTCATCCTGGGCGACATCGACAGCCCTGCCGCCTCGTTCAAGCGGGTCATCGGGCTGCCCTGGGCTGACGAGCAGTCGGTCGTGCAGACCCGCTTCGCGACCACCGCGCTGACCCTGCTGCGCGCATCCCTTGGCGAAGACCTGACCCAGGCCATCGCCGACGCTTCGGCCGCTTTGACCGCCGAGCTGCCGCTGCGAGACCCCGAGCAGATCACCTTCCTCGGCCGGGGCTGGACCGTGGGTCTCGCCCACGAGGCCGCCCTCAAGTGCCGTGAGGCCGCCGTGTTCTGGGCCGAGTCCTATCCGGCCATGGATTACCGGCACGGCCCGGTCTCGATCGCCGCTCCCGGCCGTGGCGTGTGGGCCTTTGGCTTGGTGCCAGACGGACTGCCCGCCCAGGTCGAGGCCACCGGCGCGACGTTCGTCCACCACGACCGTGACCCGCTCGCCGAACTGATCCTGGCTCAGCGCCAGGCGATCGCCATCGCTGAAGCGAAGGGAATCAACCCCGACGAACCACGCAACCTCACCCGCTCGGTCGTGCTGCGGTGACCCCAATAATCAACGGCACACCGGCGACCGCAGCGGCAGGCAAACGCATCGCCACCGCTTCCGGCGTCAAGCCAGCCCGCGCTGCAGCCAAGGCCGCTTCCGCGACAACGAAGGTGCAAACCGCGAAAGTCAAAGCGACGCCGGCGAAACCCGTGCCGTCGGCGAAACGCGCTCGCGCTGCCGCCAAGGCCGCCTCGCCGGGGGAGAAGGTGCAAACCGCGAAAGTCAAAGCCGCCCCAGCGAAGGTTAAAGCGCAACCTGCGAAGGCGGCCGGCTCGGTTAAAGCGGCTGGTGGGGCTAAGACGCGGGTGAAGACGCAGACGGTGATCTCGATTGATGTCGGGGGCACCGGGATGAAGTGTGCGCTCGTGGATAGCAAGCACCGCGTGCTGCACACCGAACGGCATGCGACGGGCCGTGAGCGTGGGTTTGAGGCCGTTGTCGGGACCATCATCGACGTCGCTAAAGGACTTGCGAAACGGGCCGACGTTAGTGCGATCGGCGTTGTCGTTCCCGGCATCGTGGATGAGACGAACGGCATTCTGAGATTCTCCGCGAACCTTGGCGCACGGGACTTTCCGTTGCGCGACACGGTCACGCAAGCGCTGGGGATGCCGGTCGCGATCGGCCATGACGTGCGGGCCGGCGGGCTAGCCGAAGCGAAGCTCGGCGCGGGCGCCGGGCGCTCACAGGTCCTGTTCGTGCCCATCGGCACCGGCATCGCCGCCGCCCACGTCGTCAACGGCATTGTCGCGACCGGTGCGCATGGTGCCGCTGGCGAGATCGGGCACATCGTGGTGCGGCCCAACGGACCCCAGTGCGGCTGCGGTCAGCGCGGCTGTCTGGAGAGCGTCGCCTCGGCCGCGTCTTTGCAACGCCGCTATACCGAGCTGAGCGGCAAGACGAAAACCGCCGCTCAGGTTTCCGCGACGCTCAAGCGGGACAAGAGGGCCGCGCAGGTGTGGGACGAAGTCGTGGACGCGCTGTCCGATGGATTGCTTACGGGACAAGCGCTTTACGACACCGAGCTGATCATTATCGGTGGCGGGCTGGCAGAGTCTGGCGAGACGCTTCTTGGGCCGCTTCGGGAATCCTTGGCTAAAAAGGTCACCTTCCACCGCGTACCAGAAATAATGAAGGCGAAGCTTGGCGATGAGGCCGGATGCCTTGGCGCGGCGCTGATGGCCCTGGAGCTGACATGAAACTCAGCGGAAGAATCGTTACCCCGAAAGGGATCGTCGAGGGCTCTCTGTCCATTGAGGACGGAAAGATCGCCTCTATCCGCAAGGGTAAGGCCGCCGATCAGTGGATCGTGCCCGGATTCGTCGATATCCACAACCATGGCGGCGGCGGGCACACGTTCACGACCGGTGATGCGGATTCGGGGCGGGAAGCGGCGGCCTTCCACCGCAAGCACGGCACCACAACGCTTTTGGCGAGTCTTGTCTCATCACCGTTCGAGCTGATGCGCTCCGCTGTCGCCGCGTTCGAGCCGCTGGTCGCCGAGGGAGTTATCGCCGGCATCCACTTCGAGGGCCCGTACCTATCACATGCCCGTTGCGGTGCGCAGAATCCCGAGTTCCTGCGCGACCCGTCGATGGATGAGATCGGTGAGCTGACCAAGAGCACCGCGGTGCGCATGATGACCATCGCGCCTGAACGCGACGGTGCCCTTGACGCGATAAAACTGTTGAGCGCCAACGGTTGCGTGGCCGCGATCGGCCACACCGACGCGAGTTACGAGCAGGTGCTGGCTGGAATCGCCGCCGGTGCGACTGTCGCGACGCACCTGTTCAACGGCATGCGCCCGCTAGCCCACCGTGAACCCGGGCCGATCGTCGCGCTCCTTGACTCACCGCAAATCACGGTCGAGCTGATCGCCGATGGCGTGCACCTGCATGACGGGACGCTCGCGTTCGCGGCGCACACGGCGGGAACAGATCGCGCCGCGCTGATCACGGACGCGATGTCGGCCGCTGGAATGCCCGATGGCACATACGAATTGGGCGGCCAGGCCGTCATCGTCAGCGACCGCGTCGCCCGTCTCGCCAGCGGATCGATCGCTGGCAGCACGCTGACCATGGATGCGGCGTTCCGCCAGGCCGTGGGGGCCGGACTGTCCATGGTGGATGCGGCGACCATGGCGTCAACCACACCAGCCCGGATTCTGGGGCTGGACAAGAGGCTCGCGCCCGGGTGCGACGCCGACGTGGTCATTCTCGATGAGCACTTGAGGGTACTCCAGGTGCACTCCCCCGGATCAGTTCAGTGATCCTGACGGTCACGCTGAACCCAGCGCTCGACATCACGTATCACGTGGACGCGCTCACCCCCGGCGCTACGCACCGGGTGTCGCGCGTCAGCGAGCGACTGGGCGGCAAAGGCGTGAACGTTGCCGGTGTGCTGGCACAGCTCGGCATCCCCGTGACGGCGACGGGACTGCTGCGCGACGGACCGCCCACGTTCTCCCCCATCGCCGCCGCCCCACGACGGACCGTCGTGGTGACTGATGCCGTTGACGCTACAGGTTTTTGGGAGCCGGGACCGGTTGTCACGCCTGAGGAATGGGCCGCTTTCACGGTCTCGTTCGCACGGCTCGCCAAAGAAGCCAAAGTCGTCGTGCTCTCTGGCAGCTTGCCGGGCGGTTTGCCAGAGCACGCCTACGCTTCGCTGATTGGCCTCGCCCGGGACGCGCGCTGTCTGACCATCTTGGACACGTCCGGTCCCGCCCTCGCCGCCGGCCTCATGGCCGCTCCGACGGTGGTTAAACCCAACGCCACCGAGCTGGCTGACCTCCTCACCGCCCACGACGCGACCGAGTCCGGCGCCACTTCGAAGGCCGCTCCGAAGGGCATTCCGGAGGGAACGACCATCGTGGCCTCGGATGGGCCCCATGGGCTGACCGCCGCGGGCTGGCGCGCGAAACCGCCTGTCGTGCAAGGAAACCCGACCGGCGCGGGCGACGCGTGCGTGGCCGCCCTCGCCCGCGGTCTGCTGCACGGCACCCCGTGGCCGCAGCTGCTGCGTGACGCGGCGGCGTTGTCAGCGGCCGCTGTCGCCTCCCCCGTGGCCGGTCACGTCGATCTCACGGTGTACCAGGAACTTTTGCCGCAAATTGTGATGGAGGAGTCGTAATGCCGCTCGTGCCGACCAGTAGCCTCGTCAGCCGCACCGGCCCGGGTGTCTGTGCCTTCAACGTCATCTCCCTGGAGCACGCCGAGGCGATCGCTGCCGGAGCCGAGGCCGCGGGCGTGCCCGTGATTTTGCAGATCAGCGAGAACGCGGTGAAGTTCCACGGCGGGCGCGTAGACGCGATCGCCGCCGCGACCGTCGCCGTGGCCAAGGCCTCCAGCGCCGACTGCGCGCTGCACCTGGATCACGTCGAATCCTATGACCTGCTTCAGCAAGCTCCCCTGCACGGTTTCTCCTCAGCCATGTTCGACGCGTCCAAACTGGACTATGAAGGCAACGTTCAGGCGACCCGTGCCGCGGCCGAATTCGCGCACGCGCACGGACTGTGGCTCGAAAGTGAACTCGGCGAAGTCGGCGGCAAGGACGGCGCACACGCACCGGGCGCCCGGACCAACCCGCAGGAGGCAGCCGCTTACGTTGAGGCGACGGGTGTGGACGCGTTGGCCGTCGCGGTCGGCTCCTCACACGCCATGACATCGCGTGACGCCGCGCTGGACCATTCGCTGATCGCACAGCTGAAAGCCGCCGTGCCCGTCCCGCTCGTGCTGCACGGCTCCTCGGGTGTTGGCGACGACGAACTTCGCCTCGCCGTCGCGGGTGGACTCGTCAAGATAAACATTGGTACAGCGCTAAATATCGCGTTTACCGGAGCTGTCCGGTCTGTTCTGGATCGTGACGAAAAGGTGGTCGACCCGCGTAAGTACGTTGCCCCGGCTCGCGATGCGATGGCCGCGACAGTGGCGCATTTCCTCAAGATTGTGACCACATAGCTGACTCGATCCCCGCTAGTGTGCTCGCTACGGGGATATCTAGCACCCGTGTGCTCCTTAACCCTCCACCCTCATGAGGAAGCATGCGACGAGTCATCTGGGCGCGCTCCGCCGCGCTACTTTTAGCCACCACTCTTGCCGCGGCTGGCCTGTCCGGGTCTGCCACCGCGGCCGAAACCGGCACCGTAAGCGGAACGTTCACCGGGCTTGACGGCTCCGGGATGGGCGGCGTCAGCGTTCACCTGAAGAAGTGGGAGACGCCCTGGGATATTGCCGCTTCCGGCACGACCAACGCCAGCGGGCAGTACAGTTTCGAGGCCGTGCCGACAGGCAACTATCTCCTCTGGTTCGCCCCGGCGGGCTATCCGTCCCAATACGCACCGCAGGCCGTCGAAACCGCGGACGCGCTCAAGGTGACCGTGAGCATGGGCGGGAGCATCGAGGTCAACGAACAGATCATGCCTTACGGCACCTTCACCGGCCGGCTGACCGGAGCCGGCGAGACCGAACTATTCCTCTGGGGCACCGCCACCGTTTGGCACAACACCGACGCCAACGGTGACTATCTGGTGCGAGTGCGTCCGGGCAGCTATCAGTTCCGGTTCACGCTGCGCGGCGACGGCACACCGCAGGACTTTCTTTACCAGCACATCCCGGGCAAGGACAGTGCCCTCGACGCGCAAGTGTTCACCATCGCTGGTGGCCAGACGATGCAGGTCAACGACACCGTCATGGCAACCGGCCACATCGGCGGCACGTTCCGCAATGCTGCTGGAGCCCCTCTGAAGGATGTCGGAGTCAGCATCACCGCGAGCAGTCCGACACCGACCCAGCACAACACCACCACGGGTGCGGATGGAACATGGCGCCAGCGAATGAAGGCTGGCCGCGTGGTCCAAGTCCGCTTCCACAGCTTCCCGCTCAACATTTCGCAGTATGCGTACGGCACGGTTGACGCCGACGCTGCCGATGAGTTCACCGTCCTTGATGGACAGACCACGACGGTCAACGACACGCAGCTGGCTAGCGGTTCGCTTCGGGTGACCGCGCGAGACAAGCGCACGGGGCGGCCCATCGCGAGGTTCGATGTCGGTAACCTTCCGCATGTACCAGACGGCAATCCGGATGACGGCGTCGAGTTTTTCGCCAGCATTCCTGTCGGCACCTACTCGCTGAGCGCCTTCGCCTATGGCTACCACCAAAACTTCACCGCCGGGCAGGTGACGATCGTTGCCGGTCAGCAGACGAACTTCGAAGTGCTGCTGGAGCCCAAGTCGCGGATCGAGACGACCGTCGTTGACGCCCAGACCGGCCAGCCTGTCGCTGGTGTTTGTGTCTTCGGGGGAACCCTGGAGCGCTTCTCGATGGGCGGGGACTATCCCTGTTACCGCAGTGGCGCGGACGGCAAGACGATGTTCGAAATCTACGACGAGACTCCGGGTCGCTATCAGCTCTTCGCGATGCCGGTCGATGAGAGCGCCAACGGTTATGGCGGGCAATGGGTTGGCACGACCGGAGGCAAGGGCAGTCAGCTAGAAGCCGTGTCGATTTACGTCCAGAAGGGCGAAGCCGCGCAAGCGCCCGTCGTCAAGCTCGACAAGGCCGGAACCATTAGCGGCAAAATCACCGCGCCCGATGGTGCCCCGGTGCCAAACGCGCAAGTGTCGCTTGTGGACACGTGGGACGGCGGCTACGGCGACATCTACGCCGACGCTGAGGGCAACTACTCGATTGACAATCTCGGACCCTATGCCTGGCCGCTGCGGTTCTATCACCACACCCAGGCCACGCAATTCAGCGGCGGCAAGGGAAACCGCCACGAGGCCACCCGGGTTCAGGTCGCCGCCAACACGGTGAAGATTTACAACTTCCAGTTCCGGGCAGGCGCCCCGATCGATGTAGTGGTGCCTATCGGCAATTCCGGCTGCCGGCTGGAGCTGGTCACCGCGAGTGGTGACCGGGCCGGGCAGGCGGACGCCTACCCGTGCAACGCAAGCCCACTGCACTTCAACGTCGTGGACGGCCAGAGCGTCAAACTCCACCTGTACTACGAGCCGGAGCCCATGGCGTCCTACGTGAACACTTGGCATGGCGGCAATTCCTTCGGCGACGCGACAGCCGTCCCCATCACGGGACCGGCCACGATCACGTTCGCCGCGGGGACCACCAGCCCACCGCGCGTTGAAGAACCAGCTCCGGTTCCGGTGCCGGTGCCGAGACCGACGGGCACACCGCCGTCACTGCCGCCGGTGCCGAGGCTTTAACGCGTAAGCGATAGCGCCGGCCGCCAGCACGGCTGTTCCGGCGAGGACAGAAGACAACGGCAACGTCACGGCGAGCAGCACACAGCCGAGCAAGCCAGCACCAGCGACTAGCCGCGGGACCCAAGGGCCACCTAGGGTCCACGCGGCTAGATTCGTTATGGCGTAGTAAACCAGCACGGTCAGCGAGGAAAAGCCAATGGCCGCACGGATGTCAGCGGCCAGGACGACCGCGATGACGATAGTGGCGACGGTCAGCTCAGCGATCCAGGGCGTCTTCCAGTGCTCGTGCACCGCTGCCAGGGGCCGGGGCAGATCCGCTCGGCGCGCCATCGCCAGAACGGTTCGTCCCACACCCGCGACCAAGCTCAGCAACACACCGCAAACCGCGACTCCGGCGCCGATTCTGACCACTGTGGACAGTTCTGGGAAACCGGCAGCGGAAACGACTTCGGCGAGTGGCGCACTCGAGGACCCTAGCCTTGTCACTCCAAGGACTTCCAGACACGTGAGCGCGACCACGACGTAGACGACGAGCACGATGCCCAGCGCGATCGGGACCGCGCGTGGGATCGTCCTATGTGGATCGGTGACCTCTTCGCCAAGTGTCGCGATGCGGGCGTAGCCGGCGAACGCGAAGAACAACAGCCCTGCCGCCGCCAAAGGGGTTGCCGTTGTCTCGGGGAGTGCTTTCGGCGTACCAGATGAAGAAAGGCCTAGGACCACGACCAGGCTAAGGACCCCGAGGGTGACCACGACGAGGGCTTTGGTGGCGCCCGCGGTCTTGGTGATACCGCGCAGATTGACCGCGGTCATGACCACGACGGCGAGCACCGCGACAAGGCGTTCCTGTTGCGGCCATAGATAAGACCCGATCGTCAGGGCCATCGCCGCGCAACTCGCGGTCTTACCGACCACAAAACCCCAGCCAGCTAGGTACCCAGCGAATGGCCCCAAGCGTTCGCGCCCGTAGACATAGGTCCCGCCCGACTCCGGATAACGAGCCGCGAGGCGCCCTGAACTCGTGGCGTTACACGCCGCCACCGTGGCGGCGAGCAGTAGCGCGATCATCAGGCCGGTGGCGCTCCCGGCAGCCCTGGCCGCTGGCCCCCACACGACGAATACACCGGCGCCCAGCATCGCGCCCAGTCCAATGACGACCGCATCGGCCAGGCCAAGCCGCCTGGCTAGGGTGGTCATCGGGGAAGCACCGCATCCCATTTCACTCGATGGATAATACGGTCGAGCAGCAGTCCCAGGGTGAGCGCGCCAAGCCCATCGGTAAGCCAGTGGTGGCCCAAATACGTTGTGGTGCAAAGGACAATGGCCGGTGCGGCGATCCTTAGCCAGGTCAGTTGGCGATTGAGCAAAATCTCGATGACGCCCCACCAAACGATCGCATTGACCACGTGCCCGCTCGGGTAACTCAGGCTATAGGCGGCGGCGTCATTGAAGAATTCCACGCGGTTAGGCAGTGTCGAGCTAGGAGCGTCGCGCTCGGACCAGAGTTTGAGCGGCCCGGTGGTGAAGTAGGTCAACGCGAACGCGAGCGCCATCGGGGCGGCGACGATCAGCTTGCGGGTCTTATAGAGCAGCCACGCGGTCAGCCCCCCGCTCAGGAGCACCATCACCAGCCAGCCCTGGCCGAGCTTGTTGAGCACGATGGCGATCCACTCGATCACGATCTGCTGATGCTGCGCACACCAATCGGCGACCGCGAGATCCGCGCTGGCCGTCCATCCCTTAGCCGCGCTGACCGTGATCAGGGCGAAGGCCGCCGCGTACGCGGCCTCCGCCCGGAATTTCCAGAGCACGAGGCCAAGGTTAGAGCAGGCCCTTGAGGTGCTCGTAGATCAGCTCCATCCGCACGCCCGAGTTGGGGCAGCCGCCGAAGTGGTGCAGAGCCACGACTTTATTCGTGTTCCTCGATAGCACTGGCGATCCGGAGGAGCCGCCCTCGGTGTCGCAGTAGTACCCCACGTCGGTGTCGGCGGCGTAGCCGTCATAAGCGTTGTCGGACACCGCGCACACCCCGGCCCGGTCCTGATCGCTGGTCATCGCGACCGTCCCCGGAGCACCCGTGGCGTGCTGCGGAATGTAAAGCTCCTCGCCCTTGTCCGGCCGGCGCAGGTCCAGCTCCAGGAAGCCGAACTTCTGCACGAGGTCAAAACTCGTCACCGTGAACAAGGTGTAGTCGAGGGTCTTGTCGGTCGCGAGCACCTGATCGAGCCAGACCTTGGTCGGCCGGAACACGTCGTAGCCCCCGCACTCGGCGCACTGGTAGTTGAACCACACTTCCGTGTCAGCGGCATCCTCGGCGTTGCCGACGCAATGGTGGTTCGTGATGAGCCGGTTCGAGGTCCCGACCCGAAATGCCGTACATAGCTCCACGCCCCGAATCAGCAAACGCGCGACCGCTTTGGTCTTGCGGTAGATGGTCGGGTCAGTGGACTTGTAGCAAACCGCGTCCCGCTGATCGTTGCCCCCGCACACGGATTCTTCGCGGCCGCGCTTGCGGTCCCGGCTTTCCTGCGCCTTGGTTTGGCGTTCGGGCTCGGTGAACCCCCGCGCGACCTTGTCGATGACGGTGGTCAGCTGCCCCACGGTGGCACTCAGGACGGTCGACTGGTGCAGCCTGACCTTCGCCGTGTCGCCGCTGACAGACATGGCCCAGCCGGTGCCCGTGATCCGGTGCTCCTCCGTGCCATCAGCGTTGCTGACCGTCAGATAGTCGCCAGGCAGCACAAGCAGACTGCCCACGTGGATTTTCAGGTACTCAGCCCCGGGGTAGCGAAACGTCGCGGTGCTCTGGCCATCGAGATAGCCGACCACCGTGTTGACCCGCTCTACCCGTCCTGATTCGGCGGGTCGCGGTATTTCAAAGTCTGGGCCGCCGCCCGTTCCGGCGCCCGCGGCCGTGGCCAGGGCGAAGACGGTCAATGTGCCGATGATCCAGGTGATAGTCCGTCGCACGCATGTGTAACGAGACACGCCCTGATGCAGTGGCTCGGCCAAACGGTCATGCTATAGGGCGTGCGCATCACCTCCGCCCTGGTCGACCCCGCCCTCATCGACCTGCCGTGGTCCACTCCGCTTGAGGAGTGGCCGGCCGACCACCTCGTCGCCTTGCCACAGGGCATCTCGCGGCACGTCGTGCGGTTCGTCAAACTCCACGGTTCCGTCTATGCCGTGAAGGAGACCCGGGAACGGATCGCCGAGCGGGAGTACGACCTGTTGCGTGCGCTGGAACGCCTTGACGCTCCAGCAGTCGAGGCGATCGCCATCGTCGCTGACCGGGCCGGCGACCTCGAACCCGTTCTGGTGACGCGTCACCTCCAGTTCTCCTTGCCCTACCGTGCGCTGTTCTCCCACACGCTGCGGCCGCAAACGCTTGAGCGGCTTCTCGACGCGCTCGCCGCCCTGCTGGTCCGCCTGCATTTGCTCGGCTTCTTCTGGGGCGACTGCTCGCTGTCGAACACGCTGTTTCGCCGGGACGCGGGCGCCTTCGCGGCGTACCTCGTGGACGCCGAGACCGGCGCGCTGCACCCACGCTTGTCCAACGGACAGCGGGACGAGGATCTGGAAATCGCGCGCACCAACATCTTTGGCGAAGCGCTCGACCTGCAAGCCGCCGGTCTGCTGCACGAGACCGTCGATCCAGAGCAGGTTTCCGACGAAGTTGTCCGGCGCTACGAGACCCTGTGGCACGAGCTGACGTTTGAGCAGGCTGTCGAATCCGACGCCCGGCGGCAGATGGACCGGCGCATCCGGCGTCTCAACGAACTCGGGTTCGACGTCGAAGAGGTATCGATGTCAGTCGTTGAGGACCACGGCGAGCGCCGCGTGACGATGCGTCCCAAGGTCGTCGACGCGGGACACCACACCCGCCGTCTCATGCGCCTGACAGGCCTCGACGCCGAGGAGAACCAAGCTAGGGCCCTGCTCAACGACCTCGACGCGTACCGCGCTGAATCCGACGTGCCCGACGAAGCGCAAGCCGCGCACAGGTGGCTGACCGAAGTGTTCGAACCGGTCAACCGGGCTGTGCCCCCGGCCCTACGGGGAAAGCTTGAGCCGCCGGAACTTTTCGTCCAGGTCATCGAGCACCGGTACAAGCTCAGCGAACAAGCCGGACGTGACGTAGGTCTCGCTCCAGCCGTGCAATCGTTCCTCGCGGATGTGCTGATCCACCGTCCGGATGAACAGGCGATCCTCGGCTTCGATCCCGAGGACTAAACGTCAGGTACTCTGGGCAGCCCCTTTCCCCCAAAAGTGGAGGTCGCGACGATGCGATGGCTGCCTCGGCTGGCTGTGCTCACTCTGGGCATCGCCGCCGCGCTCACGGTCGCCGTGCCGTCCAGTGGCGCCGCCGTTTCGCTTGACGTCTCACAGGTGCCTTCGGATTTCGCGGCCGTCATGGGGTACACGCCGGTCGCCGGTCAGCTCGCCGACGGGACGACCCGCTTGATCAACCCGCGGGGGTCGTGCTCGGTACCGGGCGAGGGCAAGCCTTTTGACTTCACCGTCGCGTGCCAGGCCCACGATTACGGCTACGACCTTTTGCGGTACGCCGGGAAGAAGAACATCGAGCTGCCAGGAACAGCGCGCGCCCAGATCGACGCTCAGCTCAGTAAAGACCTGCACGTGCAGTGCAGCGCCGCCAGCCTCACCTGCGAGGCCACGGTCGCCGTCTTCCAGGCCGGGGTCGCGTTTAACTCGTGGCGCCAACTCGACGGCCCACCGGTCGACCAGTCAGGCCTGACGCGCACGGCTGGCCTGATCCTGCTCGGTGGCCTCGGCCTGTCGAGTGCGACTCTAAGCCTGCGCCGGCGCTCGCTCTTCCCCACTCCGTCTCCTGGCAGGCCGCTTTCCGCATCTCGCTTCGGGCGCCGCTCCGGAGCGGTCACCGGCCTAGCCGCCCAACTCGGCTCAACGGTCCGCCGCCGCCAAGGACTGCGCGCCTCGGCCGCACCGTTTCCGCGTTAAGCGACCGGTTGTGGCGCGGCCGCGCGCCGGATCAGGCGGCTCAATCCATCGCGTGTGCAGACGACCGTCAGCAAATCGCGCGCCTGGATTTCGCGGTGCTCGGCGGGATTCCACATCGGACGCGGTTCCCCGAGCTCGGTCAGCGCGATCACCCGTGCCTCGCCAGCCTCGTCGGCATCGGACACCTTCTTGCCTGCCAGGCGTGACCCCGGTGCCACGACGATCTGGGCGAGCAGCAGCACACGGCGCTCGACTGAGATGGTGCCGATGACATCGCGATCCATCAACGCTTCCGCGAATGCTGGAGCGGCAACGTAGGACACGCTTCGGGTGAACTTGAGGTTGAAGGCCGTGCGCACCCGGCGCGAGAGGTCACCGTCGAACAACCGGACCAGCACACGCAGACTGGGCTGAAGATTTCGCCCGTGCAGCGCTGCCTCCAGGTTGATGACATCGGTGCTGGCGACCGCCATCAGGGCGCGACAACGGTCCACTCCGGCGGACCGCAGTGTCGTTTCGCGACTCGCGTCGCCCACGATCACGGGAATGCCAAGCTCGTTGGCCAGCGGGACACCACGGGCTTGCGGATTGTTGTCGATCGCGACCACGCGCATGCCACGGTCAGACAGGAGCCGGATCACGCGCGTGCCAACGCCACCAAGCCCCACCACGACAACATGATCAACTAACGGCTGCACCAGCTTGCCTTGGGTCACCGCAATCCGCGCGTTGACCATGCCTTCCACGATGAGCGCGGTGACGAGCGGAACGACCGCGAGCCCAGCGATGCCGATGAGGATTTGCAGGACCTGCTCGAACCGGCTGAAGTCAGCGTGCTCCTGCGGACCGCCAAACGCGTTCACGAGCGTCAGGTAGAACCCGTCCCAGCCGCCGATGCTCTCGTTGGCGAACGCCAGCAGCGCCCCGGAAACGAGCAGCGTCAAGATGACCGTGATGAAGGCGATGCCGAGCTTGCGCGACACGAGTGCCCGCACCATCGCCCGTGCCGCGCGAAGCCGCCACCAACGGTGCTTAGGCGCCGGTCCCGGGACACGAACCGTATTGATCAGTTCCACCGCCTCGGCACTGCGTGCCTCCGCCAGCACCAGATCCGACTCGCCAGCTGGCAGCAACCGCGGATCACCCAGGGTTGAGGTGTCGGCCAGTCCACAAACGATGTCGCGCTCAGGGACGTCGTTTCGCTTGGCGACAATGAGCGTACGTCCCGCGACCGTCACCGGCGTCGCCGCGACCTCGCCGAGTGCCGTGGCGACCAGCGCCGGAGCGGCGATCTCCGCATCGGACAGCACCCGGCAATCGCCCAGTAGACGTTCGATCGCCTGCCCGAGGTGGGTGTTGTACATCCGGACCACGACGCGAAGGTTGGGCAGCAAGTCACGTGCTTGCAAAGCAATGTGGATGTTGCCCACATCGTCTTGCACCGTGAGGGCGATGCCGGAGGCTTCCTGAATTTCCGCCTGGAGCAACGCTTTTTCGTCGACGCGGTCCACAATGACCAGTCGCACGCGGCTGAGTTCAGTGAAGTCGCGCCCCGACCGGTGCTGATCGCGGGTCATGAGGACCACAACATCAGCGCCATAACGCTGCGTGAGCTGGTCGGCGAGGCGGTAGGCCAACCCATCGGATCCATTGATAATGAAATGGCCGCTGCGGTTGCGCCGCGCTTGAGGGGGCGTAGACACCTCAGGATGCTATCGATGGGCGCCACACCGCACCACCCCGCCGGATCTTTCCCGAGCGCGACGATATGCCCTATTTGTTCGTTGCACCATCGGACGAATGCACCCGCCAGCGATTCAAAGAGCTGGTGAATTGCACCGGTCAGCAATCGAATGGATGGACATGAACAAGTGGTTGTACCGTGCCGTTGGCGTGGCGAGCGGCGCCTTGATGCTGGGTGGAGGCGTCGCGCACGCCGGGTCGGTGAACGAGGCAGATCGCACAGTCGACCCGCAGGCGATGCGCGGGCTACTGGCTGACCTCTTCACGCCGACCGGCGGCCAGCACCACCTCGGCCTACAAATCGACATTCCCGGAACGTTCCCGCAGTCGCGCGTCGCCAAGGACACCTTCGTCGCGGGCACGATGCCCGACCTGGCGAAGGTCGGCATCGCCCCGGAGAGCACCCGTCAGCCGGAACTGCTGCCAGGCCTTGGCCTGACCAGTGGTGCCGGTGGCAACGGCGGCCTCCTGGGCGGCCTGACCGGCGCGGCCGGCGGTGGCTCCGGCCTGGTCGGCGGGCTCACGGGTGGCCTCACCGGAGGTGGCGGCAGTGGCCTGCTCGGTGGGCTTACCGGTGGCTTGACCGGTGGTGGAGGCGCCGGTCTGCTCGGTGGTCTCACCGGTGGCGACAGCGGCGGACTGCTCGGCGGTCTCACCAAGGGCGGCGGCCCGCTGGGCGGCCTCACCGGTGGACTGACCGGGGGAGACGGTCCCCTGGGCGGCCTGACTGGCGGGCTCACTGGCGGAGACGGCCCGCTGGGCAGTCTCACCGCTCCCCTAACCAGCGGCCTGGCCAACTCTGGCGGACCGCTCAGTGGCATCGGCGGCATGCTCGGCGGTGGCGAGGACAATGATGACCTGGGTCTGAGCGACCTTCCGGTCAGTGACCTCGGCACGCCAGGTCCACTTAGCACGGACATTGTGGACCCGGCTCTGCGTGGAACCGCCCTGGACACGGCGGACCAGCGTCCGGTGCAGCTGCACCCGGACATCGCTCGCCAGGTCAATGACGCCACCTCGCCCATGGTGTCGGCTCTCATCGCCGACGCGGTCGCGTCTCAGTTCGGCTCGCCCGACCTGATGCCAGACCCGAACGACGAGTCCCTGACCCACGAAGAAGCGCTGCCGATCGTCGGTGGCCTGCCGGTTGTCGGCGACCTGCTTGGGCCGGCTGGCCCGCTCAGCCAGTTCCTGGTGGTCGGCGACATCTTCGACAAGCTTCCCGTCGTCGGCAGCCTGACCAGTGATGGTGGCCTTGACCTTGCCGCCCTCGACAAGCTGCCCGTGGTCAGCAAGGTGCTGAGCCAGGGACTGCTGCAAAGCGACGGCCCGTCGCTGCCAGTGGTCGGAAGCATCCCGTTCCTGGGCAAGCTCACCGACCCGTTGACCGGCGGCGGCCAGGGCGCCAGCCCACTGAACGCCCTCGGCGCGCTCACCAGCCCGCTGGGCGCACTGACCGGTGGACAGGGAGCCGGCCCGCTCGGTGCCCTGACCGGTGCTCCCGCACCGGCCCCGGTTAGCGGTGCCCCGCGCGCCGTTGCTCAGCCGGTCGCGGTCAACCAGCCGCAGGCACCGGCCCGGGCAGGCATTCAGCGCCCGGCGCAGGAGCCCACGGTTGGCAAGCACCGTGCACCGACCGACACGGTTCGCCCGATGGTCAACGACCCCGAGTACGCCGAGGAGAGCCTGCCTTTGCTCGGTGCTCTCACCGGCGGCGGTGGCCTGCCGCTGAGCACGCTCGTGCGTCAGCTGCCGCTGGCAAGTGAGCTGCCGCTGGTTGGCCAGCTCTCCACGCCGATGCAGGTGCTCAAGAGCCTGCCGCTCGTTGGTGGCGTCGTCGGCATCCTCCCGATCGAGAGTGGCCACGCTGCCTGATCACTCTCGGCAGGAAATGAAAAAGGGGGACCCGAGATCGGGTCCCCCTTTTCATTGAGCCCTTAAGCGAGCCGGATACCACTCGTCGCGTGGAACGCGTGGTGGTGGTCGGTCCGCGGCTTCACGAACACGGTCTCACCAAGGTTTGGCATCGAGCGGCGCTCCGTCGAGACGACGAACCGCTCGTCACCGCCGTTGATCGCGGCGTGGCCGTAGACGTTGGCACCGGAGCCGAGGTCCTCAACGAGGTCCACGACGACCGGCATGCCGCCCTCGGTTGCCGACACCAGCTGGCAGTCCTCGGGGCGGAAGCCAACCGTGACCTTGCCGTCGCCACCGGCGCGAGCCGCGGCGACCTGCTCACGCGTCAGCGGCAGGATCATCTGACCGAAGACTCCACCTTCGTCGGTCAGGGCAACCGTCTTGATGTTCATGGCCGGCGAGCCAATGAAGCCAGCGACGAACACGTTGGCCGGGGTGTCGTAGAGCGCCCGCGGCGTGTCGCACTGCTGCAGCACACCGTCGAGGAGCACGGCCACCCGGTGGCCCATGGTCATGGCCTCGATCTGGTCGTGGGTGACGTAGACCGTCGTGATGCCCAGCTGCGACTGCAGCGTGGCGATCTGCGAACGGGTCTGCACCCGCAGCTTGGCGTCGAGGTTGGACAGCGGCTCGTCCATGAGGAAGACCTGCGGCTCACGCACGATGGCCCGGCCCATGGCGACGCGCTGGCGCTGACCGCCGGAGAGCGCCTTTGGCTTGCGGTTGAGGTAGTCACCGAGCTGCAGCATGTCAGCAGCCTTCTTGACCCTCACGTCGATCTCCGACTTAGGCGTCTTGCGCAGCTTGAGCGCGAAAGCCATGTTCTCGTAGACCGTCATGTGCGGGTAGAGAGCGTAGTTCTGGAAGACCATCGCGATGTCGCGCGACTTCGGCGGGAGGTTGGTCACGTCTTTGTCGTTGATCAGGATCTTGCCGCCGTCAACGTCTTCCAGACCGGCCAGCATCCGCAGGCTGGTGGACTTTCCACAACCCGACGGGCCGACCAGGACGAGGAACTCCCCGTCACGAATCTCGAGATCGAGCTTGTCGACCGCGGGACGGTCAGTGCCCGGGTAGTGCCGGGTCGCCCCAGCGTAGGTAACAGTTGCCATTAGGGGTGTTTCCTTTCACCGGCAGGAACGTGCCGGACGATCCGAGTAAAAGGTGGTTGGTGCGTTCGCCAAAGTATCCGCCTAGTGACGCCGTTAACAAGCCTGAGGATCACTATTTGGTACTGGCGTGCCGCTAAACCGGTCGTCAGGGCCGATTTCTCCCTGTTATCGTCTCCCACGTATCATCGAGCGGCACGCCCGGTTAGCTCAATTGGCAGAGCACCTGTCTTGTAAACAGGAGGTTAAGGGTTCGAGTCCCTTACTGGGCTCTCTACTGGCATACCTTCCAGGAGCCGTCTTCCTGGACCATCGGGTAGATCTGCGTGCGGGTGGTGCCATCGCTCAAGGTGGCCCGCAGGGTCACGGTCGCGGTGGTGCGCCCGTTCATCGTGGTCACGTTCGTCCCCGTCACCGAGTACGACTCGACGTCAAAGGTCTTCTTGATCGCGTCCGCGAATGCCGCTTGTGACATCTCGTTGCGCACCTTCGCACACAGATGCCCGTAGGCCGCCGGGTAGTTTTCGGCCACGATGGCGTCGGTGTACGCCTTGGCGCTGGCTTGAGCCGGCCCCATGGCGTCGCTGACGGTACGGAACAGAAAGAACCCGCCCGCCACAGCGCCACCGCAGCAGAGCACGAGCACGATCCCCACGACGATGAGAATGGTGCGCAGGTTGTTACGTGGCTTCGCAGGCGGCGGCGGTGGCATGTACGTCATGGGGCTAAAACTAAAGCATCAGAGCAACTCGGCTGGTACTCCTTGCAGCGCGACCGGCCGCCTAAAGCGCTCAATGCTTTCTGTGCCAACGGAGGTTGACCACGACGCCGACGTGGCCGGCCAGGGCCCGCCGTGCTGCTGTGCTTCGTTGACGAGCACTCCCGTGGGCACACCGTTCCATACGACCCGTCCCGCGAGCGACATCAGTGAGGGCAGCATCGATCGCGCACTGTCCAAATCGGATGGTCCGGCGAGAATCGTTGCCGTCAAAGAGCCCTCAAGCGCGGGCACCTCGGAGCCGACATAAATCACGACGGACGGCCCGAAGTGTTCTTCGCGAAGCTCTGCCGCTGCCAGTGAGTCGACAATGACCGCGAACGGCGCCGGATCTCCCTGTCCCGCAACGACTTCTCCGTGCGCACGAGCGGAGGAAAGCCAGTCAGCGTGAGCGGAAGCCATGTGCGGTGTCAGCATCCGGTGCGTGGGTGAGGCGGCCACGGCGTCAGCCAGCGACCGGGCAAAGGATGCCGATGGCGTTACTACAAGGCCGGGTTTCGTGCACAGCTGCCCCGACGAGCCCGTCACCGAAGCGGCCAGCGCCGCGACGTCACCGTCATAGCCAGGCAGGACGAAAACGGGGTTAAGCGAGCCCATCTCGGCGTAGACCGGGATCGGGTCGGGCCGCGCCGCGGCCGCGTCCATGAGCGCCCGGCCTCCGGCGAGTGAGCCGGTGAACCCGACCGCCTTGATGCGCGGATCCTGAACCAGGGCAATGGATGTGGCCGGCCCACCGTAGACGATCTCGAACCCGGGCAGCGTCTGCGAACCGATGCCCGCCAATAGCGAGCTCAGCGCGGGCTGCGCCGGGTGAGCCTTAACGGTGACCGGGCAACCCGCCGCGGTTGCCGAAGCCGTGTCCCCGCCCAAAACCCCGAACGCGAGCGGAAAGTTGGACGCGGCGAAGACCGCGACCCGGCCAACCGGCACGGGAACGGTCACGATGCCCCCGGCTTCGCGCCGCCACGGCTTGACGTCGGCCAGTAGCCGCAATTGCCCGGTGGTGCGGGCGAGTTCGCCCTGCAGCCGGGCCTCGCTTAGCCCGGTCTCCTCCATGGCGACCGCGATGACTTCGGCGCCCCTGTCCTCGAGCAGGGAAGCGCACTCATAGAGCGACACGGGAACTCCTCCACATCCGGGCTAGCTCGGCAAAAGCTGACGACGGCGAGCGGGCCAGGCCGAGGTGATAGAGCGCCAGCCCACCTGCTCCTTCTGCGATGAGCCTAGCCACGTGGTCGGCGCTAAACGGCGGCAGGATGGACACATATGCGTGTGCACCAGGCAATATTGACGCGTCCGCAGCCCAGCACGGGAGTAGTATTTCGTCCACATCGGAGCGTGCCGTCGGCGTCAGCCCGGGCGACGGTCCGGTGGCCCAGGGGTCGGCCGAGGCATGCAACGTCACCGCGACACCGGACGGCAGAGCGGAAAGCACCTGCCGCCGGAGCAAATCAGTCGCTTTGACGCGCGGCTCAAGCAAGTCAGCGGGAGGCGGATCGCCGGACTCCAGCAGGGACCGCACCAAAGAGGCAGAAACCCCGCATGCGGCACAGCAGCAAATCGACAACAGGCGCGCTTCATAGGGCGTGAAGTAGGTCTTGTCATGGCAGCCGAGATGCGTCACACCCATCTGCCCACATGACTCCAGCGACACTGACGCGATCGGCACATCTCGTGCGGCCTCGGCGGCAAGCAGCGTGCAGTGATCGCGCACTTCAGCCCACGATGGGCACAGCGCGTACGGATACCGCTCGCCGTAGCAGTTCACCACCGTCACATCAGGGTTGAGCAGACCGAGCCGTGTGTTGTGTGCCAGCACGATCCACGCGTTGACCTTGATCCCCGCATCGGCCAGGACACCGCAGGCCTCACCAAAACTGTCCCCCTCACCGAAAGACAGCGGTGCCAGACGTCCCCACGGCAGATCCCGCACCGGACGGTAAAGCGCCGCGTAGGGCACATCGACGACCCGGCGCGACGGATGGTTTGGTGTGGCAGCCCGTGTGGTGTGATACGAAGCCGCGAGCGTCACACTGTCCACTTCGGACGCTTGCACGCGCTCGACGAAAGCCTTATCCCCCAGCACATCCCAGGGATAGGCGTGGGCCGAGATCACCATGTGGGCCGCTGCCAATCCGGCTGGAACGTGCGCATGTAACCGGTGTCGTCACGTTCTCTGATGCCGCAAGACAAATAGTCCTCATGCATCCGGGCCAGCACATCACGGTCTAGCGAAACACCAAGTCCCGGACCGGAAGGCACGGTCACCGCACCATCAACAATCGGCAGAGGCGAAGCGAGCACATCAACCCCAAGCTGCCAAGGCGTGTGGGTGTCAGCCGCATAGGTCAGCTCGGGCAACGCTCCGCCCAGGTGGGTCATGGCGGCAAGGCTGATGCCCAGATGACTGTTGGAGTGCATGGAGACGCCGATGCCCCAGGTGCGGCAGATCGCGGCCAGCTCGGCACTGCGCCGCAGTCCACCCCAATAGTGGTGATCGGAGAGCACCACGCCGACCGCCTTCTGTGTGAAGGCCGGTTCGATGTCATCGGGCTTGACGACACACATGTTGGTGGCCAACGGCATCGGTGCCGTGCGCGCCACCTCGGCCATTCCCGCTATGCCGCGGGTCGGGTCTTCCAAATACTCAAGCAGGCCTTCGGTTTCCTTCGCGATACGCACGGCCGTCGGCACGGTCCAGACCGCGTTGGGATCCAACCGCAAAGGCATCAGGGGGTACGCCTCGCGCAGCGCCCTGATCGCCTCGACTTCCTCATCAGGGCTAAACACGCCGCCCTTGAGCTTGATGGACGTAAACCCATAGCGCTCGATTAGCTGCCCCGCCTGCGCGACGATGCCCTCGGGGGAGACAGCCTCGCCATAAGGATCGTCGCCCTCCCACTTGTAAAACAGATAGGCCGAGAACGGAACCCGATCGCGGACCTTTCCGCCGAGCAGGTCGACGAGGGGACGGCCCGTCATCTGGCCTTGCAAGTCAAGGAACGCCACCTCAAACGGGCTGAGCACCCGCAGGGTGGTCTTCTCGGCGGTGGACGGCCCGGTCAAACCGTGCTTATCCGGGGCGTCCACGTCGCCGATGGCGGCACTGACCCGGCGGGCCAAGCCGTTGAGGTCAAAGGGATCTAGCCCGGCGAGCGTCGCTCCAGCCTTGCGCAGCAGATCAAGGTGCTGCGCGTCCCCGTAGGTTTCGCCCAGCCCAACGAACTCATCACAGTGAACCTCCACAATGGACCGCAGCGCCCACGGCTGGTGCACGCCCGAGGCATTGAGCAAGGGCGCGTCAGCGAAGGCGACGGGTGTGATGACGACTTTGGCGATCACAGCGCTGCCCTTCCGCGAGCGATGATGTCGTGGAGTTCATCTTGGTGCTCGGGTGTGACATTTATCAGCGGCGGCCGCACGTCGCCAAGACCAGCTCCCGCCTTCACGAGACTGACCGCATAACCAGGCACTTTGTCGCGCAAGGCGGCGAACGGGAGATAGAAGTTGCTCAGCAGCCGCTCGACCATGGAAGCATCACCGGAGACGTAGGCCTTATAGAAGGCCTTCGCGATGTCGGGCGCGAAGCAGAGCACGGCTGATGAATAGCTGTCGACACCGATCGCTTGATACGCCTGCACCGTGAGCTCAGCGGTGGGCAGCCCGTTGAGGAAACCAAAGGACGCCGCCCGTGGGTGCCCACTCGTGCGGATGGCCGTCACGATCCGCAGCATGGCATCGACGTCGCCTAGGCCGTCCTTGATTCCCACCACCGTGGGCAGATCGAGCAACGCGACGGCGGTAGCAGGGTCGAGCTTGGCGTTGGAGCGCTGATAAACGACCAACGGAAGCGGTGTCGCGGCGGCCACAAAAGAGATGTAGCGCAGAATGCCAGCCGGCGGTGCCGAAACGAGATAAGGCGGCAGGAGCAGCAGACCGTCAGCCCCGCAGTCAGCGGCGGCGCGGGCGAACTCGCTTGCCACCTGAGGACCGCCGCCGCATCCCGCGACGACGGGGAGCCGTCCTTTAGCGACAGCCACCGCGGCCGAGACCACGTCCCGGAACTCGGCAAGAGATAAGGCCGTGAACTCACCCGTGCCGCAAGCCACGAAGATCGCCGTTGGATCGTGGCTGATCTGGGTCTCAACATGCTCAGCGAACGCCGGCAGGTCGACGGAACCCTCAGCGGTGAAAGGGGTCAAGGGGAAGGAAAGGAGTCCTTGCAGCCGCATCGTCAACATGTCCTGTCTACATATGTGGACGCTATCTGTTTATGTGGAAGCTATGCAGCAAGGTAGCACGCAGTTCTACTTCCGCGCGAGGGTGAGGAAATAGGATTCTCGTATGACGGAGTACCGCGTTGAGCACGACACGATGGGCGAGGTTCAGGTCCCGGTCAACGCGCTTTGGGGCGCGCAAACCCAGCGGGCCATCGCCAACTTCCCGGTCTCGGGGCAGGTCATGCCCCCGGCGCTCATTAAGGCCTTGGCACAGATCAAGGAGGCTTGCGCGAAGGCCAACGCGGACACCGGCGTCCTGGACCAGGCCGTCGCCAACGCCATCGCCAGTGCGGCCCGGCGGGTCCAAACGGGAGAACTCGACGAGCACTTCCCGCTCGACGTGTTCCAGACGGGCTCGGGCACCTCGACCAACATGAACATGAATGAGGTGCTGGCAGCGCTCGCGGGCGTGGAGATCGGCAACAAGGTCCACCCCAACGATCACGTCAACGCGTCCCAGTCGAGCAATGACGTGTTCCCCTCGGCGATCCACCTAGCCGCGCTCAACCTCGTCACCGATGAGCTGCTCCCATCCTTGAAGCTGCTCGTGCAAACCCTTGATACCAAAGCGGTTGAGTTCACGCAGATCGTCAAAGCGGGCCGCACGCACCTCATGGACGCCACACCCGTGACCCTCGGCCAGGAGTTCTCGGGTTATGCCCAGCAGATCCGCCGCGGCACCGAACGCGTCGAGGCCGTCCTTCCCCGCGTGCGCGAAATCCCCTTAGGCGGCACGGCGGTAGGGACCGGCATCAACGCGACAGCCTCCTTCCGGCGGTCCGTTTACACCTACCTACCGTCCACAGTGGAGGCCGCGAACCACTTCGAAGCACACGGCGCCCGCGACGCCTTGGTCGAACTGTCCGGTCAGCTCAAGACCGTCGCCGTCTCGATGTTCAAGATTGCCAACGACATCCGCTGGATGGGCTCCGGCCCCCGCGCCGGCCTTCGCGAACTTCAGCTGCCCGACCTGCAACCCGGCTCCTCGATCATGCCGGGCAAAATCAACCCGGTCATCTGCGAGTCGGTCCGCCAAGTCTGCGCCCAAGTCTTCGGCAACGACACCGCCGTCACCTTCGCCGGCTCACAGGGCGACTTCGAACTCAACACCATGTTGCCCGTCATCGCGCGCAACCTGCTCGAATCCATCACCCTTTTGAGCCGGGCCGCGGTTCTCCTGGCCGAGAAGTGCGTGGCGGGCCTGCGTCCCAATGAGGACATCCTCCGCGGGTACGCCGAAGGCAGCCCCTCGATCGTGACGCCCTTGAACAAATACGTGGGCTACGAAGAAGCGGCCGCCATCGCCAAACAAGCCCTCGCCGAGAACAAGTCCATTAAGGACGTTGTCCTCGAACGCGGACACGACATCGGCAACCTCGACCAGATCCTCGACGTCCTCGCCATGACCCGCCCCGACCTCGGTTAGGGCGACTGCGGCTAGAGCGAGCGGCGGCGGGCGACTTCGGCGAGGGTGATGGCGGCGGCGACGGAGGCGTTGAGAGACTCGACTTCCGACCCGATCGGGATGTTGACACGCAGGTCACACGTAGTGCCGACCAAACGCGACAGTCCCCGGCCTTCGGAGCCGACCACGACGATGATGGGGCCGATGGCGGCTTCCAAGTCATACAAGGAGGTTTCGCCGTCGGCGTCGAGCCCGGCGACGATGAAGCCTTCTTGCTGTGCCTGCTTCAGCGCACGGGTCAGGTTCGTCACCTGAGCGACCGGCATGCGGGCGGCGGCTCCGGCGCTCGTGCGCCAGGCTGTCGCTGTCATGCCTGCCGACCGGCGCTCGGGCAGGAAAATCCCTTGCGCGCCAAAGGCTGCCGCCGACCGGATGACCGCACCGAGGTTACGCGGGTCGGTCACGCCGTCGAGCGCGACGAGCAGTGGTGACGGGTGCTCCAGTGAACTCATGAGCAGATCGTCGAAGTTCTCGTACGAGAAGGGCGGCACCTGAAGCCCAATGCCTTGGTGCAGCACGCCTCCGGTCAGCCGGTCGAGTTCGGTGCGGCTGACTTCGAGGATCGCGATACCGCGGTCGCCCGCCGTGCGGACAGCCTCGTTGATCCGCTCGTCGATCTCAATGCCTTGCGCCACATAGAGTGCCGTGCCCGGAACGTGAGCGCGCATTGCTTCCACGACAGGGTTACGCCCGACGAGCAGTTCCGGGGCGTCCTTGGGCGTGGCGCTCTTGCGTCCCGCAGCGACCCGCGGTCCCGTGCGCGTGGGAGCGGCGGCTTTGCGTGGCGTTCCCCGGCCCGTGCCGCCCCGGCCCCAAGTGGTGTCCTTGGTTCCCGGCTTGCCGATCTTCGGGGCACGGCCTTCGGCGGCCGCCGCCTTGCGTTCCTTGTCCTGCTTCCACGCGGTCTTGGAGGGCAGCTTCTCCGTGCCGGAGTAGCCCTTGTGCCACGGGCGTTCGTCAGCGGGCAGCGTCTTGCCGCGCCCGGTGAGCGTGTCTTTGTTCTTGCCGCCGGTGCCTTTCACCGCCGTCTTCTTGGCTACTTTGCGAATGTTGCGGCGTTGCGAATTACCCGGCATGGCGTGTCCATCTTGGTCCGTGGGGCGTGTCCTCAATGGCTACGCCTGCTTGTTTTAACTGGTCGCGCACGGCATCCGCGGCGGCCCAGTCCTTACGTTCGCGTGCGGCTGTCCGCTGCTGTAGCGCGAGGGCCACCAGTGCGTCGACCGTCTCGTACAGGCCCTTGTCTTCCGTGGCGGCGAAGGCCGGGTCGAACGGGTCGACCCCGAGCAGGCCGAGCATCGCCCGCACACTGCCGAGCGCGCCGTGCGCCGCCTTCATGTCGCCAGAAGCAAGTGCCGTGTTGCCTTCCCGGACGACCTCGTGAATCGCGGCCACCGCGGCCGACGTGTTCAGGTCGTCGTTCATCGCCTCTTCGAAGTCCGCGCAGATGATGGTCGGATCGGAGTGCCCGGTCAGCTCGGTCGCCCGCTGCACGAACCCTTCGAGGCGCTGATAGCCGAGCGCCGCTTCTTCCAGCGCACCCCAGCTGAACTCGATCCGGCCGCGGTAGTGCGCTGAGATCATGTAGTAGCGCAACTCCACCGGCCGGATGCCGCGCGCCACAACAGATCCCACGTCGATGACGTTGCCGACGGACTTCGCCATCTTCTCGCCCGCGAGGTCGAGCATTCCATTGTGGACCCAGAAGCCCGCGAACGGATGCCCGACCGAACGCGATTGTGTCAGCTCGTTTTCGTGGTGTGGGAAGGCGATATCCGTCCCCCCACCGTGAATGTCAAAAGCCGGACCGAGATAGCGGTAGGTCATCGCGGAGCACTCGATGTGCCACCCGGGACGGCCACGTCCCCACGGCGACGGCCAGTACGCGTCCTGCGGCTCGCTCGGCTTCACACCCTTCCAAAGCGCGAAGTCACGCGGGTCGCGCTTGGCACGCTCCGGGCCGTCAGGAGCGGCGAGCATGTCCTCCACGCGCCGGTTCGTCAGCTGGCCATAGTCGGGATAGGACAGCACGCTGAAGTAGACGTCGCCGCTATCGTCGTTGGCCACGTAGGCGTGACCGCGCTCGATCAGTTCACCGATGAGCTCGTGCATCTCTGGGATGCACTGTGTCGCGCGCGGCTCATAGGTCGGCGACTGAACGTTCAGCGCGCGGTAAGCCGCACCGAGCTTCACCTCGTTCTCATAGGCGATCGACCAGAACGGGCGGTTCTGCTCAAGCGACTTGGCGAGGATCTTGTCGTCGATGTCGGTGATGTTGCGGACGAAGGTGACCTCGTATCCAAGGTGGACAAGCCAGCGCCGCAAAACGTCGTAGTTAATGCCGGACCGAAGATGACCGATGTGAGGGCCGGACTGCACGGTGAGCCCACACAGGTACAGCGAGGCCTTGCCCGCTACGCGCGGTTCAAAGTCGCGCACCTGCCGGGACAGCGTGTCATAGAGTCTCAGCGCCACCCTGCAAGGATACGCGGGAGCTCTATTAAGTTTTCGATGACCGCGTCTGGCCGCGTTTCACCCGGTACCAGCTGATTTCCTGGATTGAGCCAGACCCCGCGCATGCCTGCGGCTTTGGGCCCCACGACGTCATTTTCGTAGTCGTCTCCGACATAGACGACCTGCTCTGGAGTCGCCCCGGCCGCCTCAAGCAGACCCTTGTAGAACAGCGGACTGGGCTTCTTTGGCACAACACCTTCGTCGTGGGCGTAGATCTCGAAGGCGAAGTAGCCCTCCAGCCCGCACAGGTGGCTCAGGCTATTGCCGTTGGTGGCGTAACCCAGCTGATAGTCAGCCTTCAGCGAGGTGAGCGTCTCGACGACACCGGGGAAAGGCTTGGTGCTGCCCAGCCGCACGCTGAAGAAAAGCTCGGCGACCTCATCGATCTGGTGCTCCCGGCCCGCGCGAGCGAGGGAGTGCCTGAGGGCATGGGTCCGGATCACGCGAGCGTGCTTCTCCGGCATGATCTTCCAGTAATGACGGCCATCCTCGCGGAACACCTCAAAGGTCAGCGCGGGGTCATTCACGTGCTGAACCACGGCCTCGATCGCCAGCTTCACCGCCGCCGACGTAGCAACCAGGGTTTCATCAGCATCGAAGGCAACGGTCGTGATCACGCTCCGCACGATACCTTTGCCGCATGGACACAGCCCAGACCCTTGATCGCGGGTTGAAGCTCTTGACGCTGGTCACCGATACGCCTGGCGGGGTGACTGTGACGGAGGCCGCATCCCGGCTGGGCGTGGGACGCGCGGTGATCTACCGGCTGGCGGCGACCTTGACCGAGCACGCGCTCGTGCGGCGCGACCCCGAAGGGCGGCTGCGGACCGGCCTCGGTTTGTTCCACCTTGCCCGCCGCGCTCAGCCTCTGCTGGCCGAAGCGGCGCTTCCGCCCCTGCGGCGCCTGGCCGAACGCGTGGGCGCCACAGCGCACCTGACCCTGGCCGATGGCCTCGACGCCGTGGCCGTCGCAGTCGTCGAGCCGAGTTCGACGATGTTCCACGTCGCCTATCGCGTGGGCTCGCGGCACCCTGTTGACCGGGGCGCCGCTGGCCGCGCGCTGTCGCTCACCGAAGGCTGGGAGATCAGCGAAGGCGAATTGCAGTCAGGCGCCCACGGCTTGGCCGCACCCGTGCTCGGCGTTCCAGGTCTGGTGGCGAGCGTCGGCGTTATCGCATTGTCGCGTTTGGACGCTCCGACGGTCGGCCCACTGGTCCAGCAGGCCGCCGCCGCGATCGCTAACGCGCTGAACTAATGCTCAGGACGGGCTTGGACGTTTCGGCGAAGAAGTCATTTCCCTTGTCATCAACCACGATGAACGCGGGGAAGTCTTCCACCTCAATCTTCCAAACCGCTTCCATACCCAATTCTGGGTACTCCAGGACTTCGACCTTCTTGATGCAATCCTGCGCCAAACGTGCCGCAGGGCCGCCGATCGAGCCGAGATAGAAGCCGCCGTAAGCCTGGCAAGCCTTGGTGACCTGTGCCGAACGGTTTCCCTTGGCGAGCATCACCATCGAGCCACCGGCCTGCTGGAATCGCTCCACATAGGAGTCCATGCGGCCAGCGGTCGTGGGCCCGAAACTGCCTGAGGCATAACCCTCGGGCGTCTTGGCCGGGCCGGCGTAGTAGACCGCGTGATCCTTCATGTACTGGGGCATCGGCTGCCCATCGTCCAAAAGGGACGCGATCTTCGCGTGGGCGATGTCCCGGGCGACAACCAGCGGCCCGCTCAGCGACAGCCGCGTCTTCACGGGCAGCTGCGAGAGCTGATTGCGGATTTCGGCCATCGGCCGGTTCAGGTCAACCTTCACGACGTCGTCGCTCGCCGGCACGTAGTCGGGCAGGAACCGGGCCGGGTCGGTCTCCAGGCGCTCCAGCCAAACACCACTTGGCGTGATCTTGGCGAGCGCCTGACGGTCCGCACTACATGACACGGCGATCGCCACTGGACACGAAGCCCCGTGCCGGGGCAGGCGGATCACGCGCACGTCGTGGCAGAAGTACCGGCCGCCAAACTGTGCGCCGATGCCGAAGTTGCGCGTCAGCTCAAGCACTTCCTCTTCGAGCTCAACGTCACGGAACCCGTGCGCGAGCATCGAACCCTGGCGCGGCAAGTGATCGAGGTACTTAGCTGACGCGAGCTTCGCGGTCTTCAGCGCGTGCTCGGCCGACGTTCCCCCGATGACGATCGCCAGGTGATAGGGCGGGCAGGCACTCGTGCCGATCAGGCGCAGCTTCTCATCGAGGAACCGCATGAACGCCTTGGGATTTAGCAGGGCCTTGGTTTCCTGGTACAGGTAGGACTTGTTGGCGCTGCCGCCGCCCTTGGCCATGAACAGGAACTTGTAAGCGTTGGGATGACCGTCCGGGTCCTCGGCGTAAAGCTCGACCTGAGCGGGCAGGTTGGTGCCGGTGTTCTTTTCTTCCCACGTCGTCAGCGGAGCGAGCTGCGAATAGCGCAGGTTCAGGTTCGTGTAGGCCTCGTAGACACCGCGGGCGATGGCCGCCTCGTCGTGCCCATCCGTGAGCACGTGCCGGCCGCGCTTGCCCATGACGATGGCTGTTCCCGTGTCCTGGCACATCGGCAGAACGCCTCCGGCCGCGATGTTCGCGTTGCGCAAGAGGTCTAGGGCCACGTAACGGTCGTTGGGTGACGACAGGGTGTCATCGATGATCGACCGGAGCTGTGACAGGTGAGCTGGCCGCAGGAAATGGGCGATGTCGTGCATCGCCTCGGCCGTGAGCTGGGTCAGGATCTCCGGCTCGACGGTCAGGAATTGGCGCCCACCCGGTCCCGTGACGACGTCCACGCCTTCGTCAGTGACAAGGCGGTATTCGGTGGTGTCCGCCCCGATGGGCAGCAGCGGTGAATAGGAGAAGTCAGTCACGAGGAGCAAGCGTAACGCCGTTGTAAATCTTCTCGCTGGGCCCCCGCTAGTCCACGAGCGCAACGTAACCGAGTTCACGCCGATCACTTAGCAGCACGCCGGTTCCGTCGAAGGCCGAGACGGTCGCCTCGCTGCGCAGTTCCGTGCGCACGCGCCCGGTCACGGCGTCGAGCATGGTGATCCGGTCCGGGGTGTGCTCAGAGATGATCACAGTCTTCGGGCCGATGACAGCCGAGACATCGGCTCCCGCCTTACGGCTCCACAGCGCTTTGGCCTTGCCGAGCTGAAACGCGCTGACCTTACTCTTGTCCGCGCTCAGGACGACGGCGTAAACGCCGTTCGTGGCGAGCACTTTCTCGCCCGTCTCACACGTCAGGACTTCGCGGCCGTCGCCGGCGTCGAGCAGCGCTTCCCGCCCGTCCGGGCGCACGGCGAGCACGGCGTTGCCGCCAGAGACCGGTTCCTTGGGCTGATCACACCCGGCACCCGAAAGTGTCCTGAGCTGATAGCCCGGCCTGCGCCAGACCTCCGCTCCCGAGACCCCGTCACGTCCCGTCAACGCGATCAGACAGGTGCCTTCACTGCGCGTCGCGATGCTGTGGACCACCCGTCCCCCGAGCACCGTGACTGACGTGAGCTTTCCGGGCTCGACCGCCGCGGTCACTCTGCCTTCGCTGGTTTCCACGAGGTGCAGCCGCCCGTCGATGGGAAAGGCGAGCAGAGGTGGCATGGGCTGCAGCTGGCTGTTGAGCTCAATGCGCTCGGGCGAAAACGTCGCGCCGAGGCCAAGTTTCGGATTGTCGGCGAAGAGCACGAAGCCAATGCCGGGCAGCCCGGCACGCCAGAGAACATCACCACTGGCTGGCTCGCGTGCCTGCACTTCACAGTCCTGTGACGACCGGCAGGACACGTCGAGCATGGCGTTGGTGAAACTCCAGACCGCGGATGCCTTGTCGTCCTTGCGCAGCACCATTCCCGTGGCCGCGTCGCGCACCTCGTAACCCTTCTTGAGCAGGGTTCCCGAGACGACAACCGTCCGGCCTGGAGGGCCCGCTATCGCCGCCCAATCGGCCTTCGTCTCCCACACCCGCCGCCCGCTCGCACGCTGGCGCACCTCAACTGACTCACGTTGCTCAACGACAACAAAGCGATCGAGCAGGGTGACCGTCGTTGGTACTCCCCCGAGGCGCTCCTGCCAATGCACCGCGGGTTCGGCGAGCGGACGGCTCCTGGTCATCCAATCCCAAAGTCCCGGGAACGGATTCCAGAGTCCGGTGGTGACAAGCAGGGTCATGGCCGCGACGACGGCTACGAGCCAGCCTGTGCCCGCCTTGGCCTGAACCATCCAAGCAGGATAGCGCTCATCCCCCAGAAGCCTTACGCACCAAGGGAAGCGTACGAAAACGGACTTGTTCCGCAAGTGCTATCAAAGTGGACGCTCGCAAGATCCCTTGGTAGGCAACAATTTCGTCGATCACCCGCTGAAGGTCCGCATTGGACCGTGCCACAATGCGGCACAAAATATCGCCACTTCCCGTAATCGTATGTGCCTCAAGGACTTCCGGGATCGTCGACAGATGCACCGCGACGATGTCATGTCCCTCGTGCTGACGAATCTCCAAAGTCACGAACGCCATCACGGCAAACCCAAGTGCGGCCGGATCGAGATCTGGACCGTAGCCCGTGATGATCCCGCGCACCTGCAGCCGGTCGAGCCGGGCCTGCACCGTGCCGCGGGCGACCTTGAGCCGTCTCGATAGCTCCAGCACGCCGATGCGCGGCTCAGCGGCCAGCAGCTCAATGATCATTACATCGATGGCGTCCACTGCACTGGACAAGTTGTACACCTCCTGGCGGAATCGTTGCACAATTCTGCGCACGTTGCCCAGGGTTCACGGGACCATTTGCGCATCATCAATCCAGGTGACCACCATCACCACATGACCGCTGTCGCTGAAGCACGGGCCAAACAGGCTCACGATCCGTTCCCGGTAAAGGGCGTCGATCACGTCACCTTCCTCGTCGGCAACGCCAAGCAGGCGGCCTACTACTACTCGGCGGCCTTCGGCATGAAGCTTGTCGCCTACCGCGGCCCCGAACAGGGCTTCCGTGATTTCTCGGAATACGTCCTCGAATCAGGCTCGGCGCGGTTCGTCCTGCGCGGTGCCGTCCACGCCGCCGCGCCCGGTGCTGAGCACCACGCCAAGCACGGTGACGGGGTCACCGAGATCGCTCTTGAGGTCCCCGACGTGGACGCCGCTTATGAATACGCCATCGCGCACGGCGCTCGTGGAGTGCATGCTCCTGCCAGCGAGACCGACGAGCACGGCACCATTCGCGTCGCCGCGATCGCGACCTATGGCGAAACGCTCCACACCCTGATCGAGCGGACTTCCTACAACGGACCGTTCCGCCCCGGCTTTGTCGCCGCCGACCCAATCATCGAACGTCCCGCGGGCGGACCAAAGCGGTTCTTCCAGGCCATCGACCACATCGTCGGCAACGTTGAGCTCGGCAAGATGGACGAGTGGGTGGAGTTCTACCACCGCGTCATGGGCTTCACGAACATGGCCGAATTCGTGGGCGACGACATCGCGACCGACTACTCCGCTCTGATGAGCAAAGTGGTCGCCAACGGCACCCGCAAGGTGAAGTTCCCGCTCAACGAGCCAGCCGTGGCCAAGAAGAAGTCGCAGATCGACGAATACCTCGAGTTCTACGGTGGCCCTGGCGTGCAGCACATAGCACTGGCGACCAACGACATCCTGGCGACCGTTGACGCGATGCGTGCCGCGGGCGTGGAGTTCCTGGCTGTGCCGGACTCCTACTACGACGACCCGGTGCTCCGTGGGCGCATTGGAACGGTCCGCACCGAGATCGTAGAGCTCAAGAAGCGGCGGATCCTCGTCGACCGTGACGAAGACGGCTACCTCCTGCAGATCTTCACCAAGCCGGTCCAGGACCGCCCGACCGTCTTCTTCGAGCTCATCGAAAGGCACGGGTCACTTGGCTTCGGCAAGGGGAACTTCAAGGCATTGTTCGAGGCGATCGAGCGCGAGCAGGACATCCGCGGGAACCTCTGATCATTGCTGGCTCATGGAAAGATGACGCCCGTGAGCTACCCATCCCCTCCGCCTACGTCACCCTGGCGGCCGGCACCCCCGCCGGCCGCCCCCAACGGCCAGCCCTTGGCCGACTTTGGCAACCGTGCGCTCGCGTTCATCATCGATTACGCGATCTATTACGGGGTCTACCTCGTGCTGACGCTGCCGTTCCTCATCTGGTGGATGTTCGTCATGTTCGAGGAGATGAACGCGGCAGCCGCGAAGACTCACGTTGACTCGGCGGCCTTCCCGTTTGATTTCTCGCGGTTCTGGCTTCCGTTCCTCGCCTACTTCGCGGCCTCCATCCTTGTCTCACTGGGCTTCACGTATCTCTACTTCGTGGAATACCAGCTGCGTAAGGGACAGACGATCGGCAAACGGGTCATGGGCTCGCGCATCATCCCGGTCGACCCCAACGCCACGTTGACTCGCGCTCACCTGGTCAAACGGTGGGCTGTCGAGTGGGTCGCCGCTTCCTTCGTACCGTTCCTGATATGGATCGATGGTCTTTGGCAACTGTGGGATAAGCCCTTGCAGCAATGCCTACATGACAAGGCGGCCGGCACCGTCGTGGTGAAGGCCGGTTAAATATCTCCATGACGATCAGCCCCGGGTGGTACCAGGATCCGGCCGAGCCAAATACCCAGCGCTACTGGGACGGGGCCGGCTGGATTGGCGCACCCATCCCCAAGGATGTGCCACCACCCCCGGGGCCACCGCCGCAAATCATCGCTAGCCCGGGCGGTCCGCCTCGCCCCGGGCAGCGGCCGCCCACCCGTCTTCCGGCTGGCCCACCGATCCGCCCGCACGGTCTGGCGCTGGCGTCACCAGGCGCCCGCATGCTCGCACGGCTGATCGATATTGGCGTCGTGGTGCTGCTGAACGCCCTGATCAACGGCTGGTTCATCTACAAGTGGTTCCAGACGCTGATCCCGCTCATGCGCACCGTTCTCACGACCGGCGACCCGCTGCCCGAGGCCCGCACAGGCGAACTCGACACCCTGTCCATCATCATTACGCTGCTTGGACTGGCCCTCTGGTTTGCCTACGAAGTGCCCTCAACTGCCCAATCTGGACAGACATTGGGTAAACGGTTGATGCGCATTAAGGTGGTACGAGCGGAAAGCCTTGAGCCCATTGGCATGCTCCGGTCCTGGCGCCGATGGAATCCGATGGCATTGCCGCTGCTTTTCCTGTTTTTCTGTGGACCGTTCGTTTTCATAGCCCAGATACTTGATGTGATGTTCGTTGCCATCGACTCCACCCAGCGGATGGCCTGGCACGATCGATCCGCGGGCACCTTCGTGGTGCAACTTCCGGGCTCGCCCGGCAAGAAAGGACACTAGAACCATGGGAACCAGGAGCCTCACCCGTCCCGACCTGGCCGCGTTACCCAACTACGTGCCTGGGCGGTCCGTGCCCGGCGCGATCAAGCTGGCAAGTAACGAGGTGCCATTCGGTCCGCTGCCTGGCGTGGTCGAAGCCCTGACGGAAGCCGCCAACGGTGTCCACCGCTACCCCGACATGGGCGTCGCCGCCCTGCGCGACAAGATCGCCGATCGCCTGGGCGTCGCGGCTAACCGCGTCGTCACCGGTTGCGGCTCGGTCGCGCTGGCTGAGCACCTCGTGCGGACGGCCTGCGTGCCTGGCGACCACCTGCTCTACTCCTGGCGTTCGTTTGAGGCCTACCCGATCATCGCCTCGACCACCGGCGCCACCTCGATCAAGGTGCCCAACACGGCATCGCACGAGCACGACCTCAAGGCCATGGCCGCGGCGATCACCCCGCATACCCGCATGATTCTGGTGTGCAACCCCAATAATCCGACGGGTACGAGTGTCCGCCGCGCCGAGCTCGATGAGTTCCTGGCAGCGGTGCCTGACGACATCATCGTGGTGCTCGACGAGGCCTACCGGGAGTTCGTCACTGATCCCGAGGTCACCGACGGGCTTGAGACCTACGGAGACCGCCCCAACGTCGTCGTCCTGCGGACCCTCAGCAAGGCCTGGGGCCTGGCAGGGCTGCGCATCGGATACCTCGTGGCACAGCCTGACGTCGCCGACGCGATCCGCAAAGTCGTGACACCGTTCTCGACCAACGCCCTGGCTCAAAGCGCCGCTATGGCGGCGCTTGACGCCGAAGCGGAGATGCGCCGCCGTTGCGACATCATCATCAGCGAACGTGAGCGCGTGCAGTCCATCGTGACCAAGTGGCTCCCTGACGTTCCGGCCAGCCAAGCCAACTTCATCTGGCTGCCCCTGGGCGCACGGGCCGTTGAGTTCGGCCAGGCTTGTGAGAGCCACGGTGTGATCGTGCGGCCGTTCGCGGGCGACGGCGTGCGCGTCACGATTGGCACGCCTGAAGAAAACGATGCTTTCCTCGCAGCGGCCGAGAGGTATCTCGGCCCTGAAGCCGACCAAAGTCACTCGAGCTGATGACAGAACGCGGTCTATCCCGCCGGGTCCGAGTCGCCCTAGCCGGAGTCGTCACCGGGGCTTTGCTTGCTGCGGTTGGCGTCACGGTCTGGCGAGTCCTGCGCCCGGCAGACGTGTCCACTCCAGCCATCACGCCCTATCCACAGTCCGAAACAGACACTGTCGGGCCGGGTAAGCGCGGAGTCTTTGTCGCCGCACCACTTATCGTCGACGACCGCATCCGCATCTTCGCCAAGAAGCGCGAGGTGTGGGCTGACGGTCCACCGTCCTATCACTACGAACGAAGCGCCTACTGGGCTTACCGTCGCTGGCCGGCTCAACTCACCGGCGTCGTCGTGGCCGAGTCACCACGCTCCATCGTTGTCACGTCATGGTCTGACGGTGTGCTCGTGGGCATCGATGCCAAGACTGGCAAGGTTGTCTGGCGGGTCGAAGGCGAAGTGCTCGCTGACGAATACACCGGCCGCCGCACGGGTGCTGACACCGTTTATAGCCCGCCCGGTCTATTCACGACAGACACGAGCATCATCACGGTTGGCGCTGAAACGATCCGTGCCTACTCGACCGAAGGCACACGCCTGTGGCAGATCGACAACCCGGTCAACGCCCAGTGCCGCGGTGAAGAGTTCGCGACCTCTGAGCAGATCTACCTCCTCGACACGTGCACGCAGACGGTCCGGCGCATCGACACCCACAGTGGCAACGCGCAAACACCCCTTGGCACATCAGTGAAGTCAGTAGAGCCCATCTCCTGCGCGACCGTCACCTCACTGTGCCGTGCCGTGCGCTTAACCTCCACGGACGGCACCCACACCGGCTGGCTCCTGACGGAATCTCAACCGATCGAGTCAGCCCCCTTGGCACAACCCGGAGCTCTGCTAGCCCGCGACGTCGCCATCGTGCCCAACGACCCGAAGAAGCTCACCGAGCTAACGGGACAAGACCCGAGAACCGGCAACGTCATCTGGCACTGGACCGCACCAGCACCGTCAACACTGCTCGCGACAAGTGGCGAACGCGTCATCGTGCTCGTGAGCGGCCGCGTCCTGGCCACCGTCAACGGACTCGACGGCAGCGATATGGCCCGCTCAGGCATCAACCTCTTGCACGAGCCGGAAACCCCATACGAAGCCCGCATCACTTACGCGACAAACCAATATGTCGTCATAGAGCGAATCAACCCGGACGTCATCGAGGAAGATTCGACCGACGATGCTTATTACTTCACTCACCGGCCCGTCCTTATCGCTATTAGCTAAGCAATTCGAATTGGCAGGGAAATACAAATATGGCCAGCCCGTGTGGGCTGGCCATATTTGAAGTATTGTCCGGCGGTGTCCTACTCTCCCACACCATCGCTAGTGCAGTACCATCGGCGCTGGCAGGCTTAGCTTCCAGGTTCGGAATGTGGCTGGGCGTTTCCCTGCCGCTATAACCGCCGAAACTCTATGAACTTGCTGTTTCCCTTTTGCGGGGGTTGTTTGCAAGTTGTGATGTGCAAAGTGGACGCGTGCAGGGCATATGTTTTCTGCTGTGGTGTGTTGAAGTCCTCGGCCGGTTAGTACCAGTCACCTGAACCCATTGCTGGGCTTACAGTTCTGGCCTATCTACCCAG
>NZ_KB903251.1 GCF_000379685.1 Catelliglobosispora koreensis DSM 44566
GACCCAGTAGTGTTGTCGAGGTTGACGAATCCGGTGCCGGTGAAGCCTGCGTGGTTGGATTCCACGAGACCCCGGCTAATCGTGGCGTTCTCCGCCTGATACGCGGCCGTGCCAATGCCGTGCTTGAGCCGCAACGGCTCCCCAGCGAGGCTCCGCACGCGGACAAATTTAGTCGCGCCCCCGCTGCGCGATGCGCTCACGAGGAACGCGCCCTGGGCCAGGAAATCATGCAGCGTCGCGCTTTGCCACGCCGCCGGGACCGCCGGGAAGACGCGGACAATACCGCCCCAGCTCTGGCACAGCATGTCGTGCAAGGACTGTGACGCCGACAGTGGTGTCTCGACGACCGGCCCGGCTTCGGTATACATCGTGTTCGGCAGGCACGGATAGCTCGTTGTCTGGTCGAAGAACCGCAGCAAGTAGTTCAGCGCCGTGTCACCACGGCCCATCATCGCGTACATCGAGGCGGCGCCTGTGTAGCTGTACCCACGGTGTGCCCCGGTGAGCGCATGCCAGCGCACGATGCTCTTTTCGATCAGGGCCTGGTCCGCCGGCTGATCCCAGTTCACCAGATACAACGGGTAGACCATTAGCAGGTGCGAGTAATGCCGGTGCGATTGGCTATAGGGGACTCCGGCGCCAATCATAAAACCATTGCTATCTATGGGGTACGCCGTGAGGTTGTTCAAAATGCTTTGCCAGGCCGGCCGCAGCGGATCGTTGATCCCGAGCCGCGTGGACGCCTCAAGCAACGTCTGGCACCCCCAGCGAATGAGTGACAGGTCGTAGTTGCAATCGGGCGCCACCGTCGGGTACTCAGGCGAAAGCGTTGTCCCCAGGTGAAGTTTGCCGTCGCTGCCGGTGGTCAGGAAGTGGCGGTAGTAGTTGATGGCACGCTTGAGCACAGGAAAGAGCAGGTCCCGCAACAGGTTGTCGTCCATGGTGTGGCGGTAGGACAGCCAGATGTTGTGCAGTGTCCAGGTGAGGTCGCCGACTTCGGCACCGCTGCCTGGCGTGCCGACACTGCGCTGGCAGAACATGTCGGAACTGCGGCCCAGCCCGGAGGAGTCGGAACGGTAAGCACTCGGGACGTTGGCGATGAGCTGCGCTTGATTGTCGCGGATCGTGCTCGTGACGGCATCTAGTTCAAGGTGGTTGGAGCCATGGATGAGCCAGTACTCCAGCTGCACGTTGAGGTTCCACCACACGCCCGGCCATGGCGTTGGCTCCAGCCATGGGCCGGTGGTGGCCATGATAGGCCCTCCCGCACGGCTTCCAGCGGCGACCTTGTAGAGCTGAATCCAGTGAAACGCCTGCAACCGCTGATCAGGAATGGATACGAAGCTCTTGCGGTAGTAGCCGTGCCACCAGGCCCGGTGGCCGTCCACAAGCGACGGTGTGGCCGCGTTGACCCGGTTCAGCGCGGTGGCCTCGGCGCCCGTGCCGGGGAACGTGTGCGCGATCGTCAGGTAGAGCCATCCGCTGGATTCGCGATATGCCGTGGCGGTTTGACCGCCACCGAGCAGCGGCTGGGTGACCTGTTTCGTGCTCCCGGTCTGTTTCACGGCCGGGGCGGGATTGCCCGTGTACCCCGCGGGCGGCGTCTCCGAAGCGGCCCGTGGGCTGATCGCCTCCTGCGGATGAAAGTTCCACCTGACCTGCTCGCTGCCGCTCGCTGTGACGCGGACCGCCAGCACTTGGTCGTGGACCAGTGCCTGAATACTCAGCGTCCCGCTAGCGGTGGTGATGGTTCCGGTCAGTTCGGCGTCCCATAGCGACTGCCGCCAGTCGACGGAGGTGATCGTGCCGATGGGCTCTAGGGTCAGGTAACCCACGGGCAGCCGGGCCAGCCCAAACAGACTCCCGTACTGCGGGCGGTGGTCTTGTGATTCGGCGTGCTGAGTGCTGAAGCGCACTTGGTTCTTGCCCGGTTCCTTGTAGACCATGACGCCAAGGCGCCCATCACCCAGGAACGGACCCTCCTTCCACGACGGTGGCAAGCGCCGCCACAGCAGGTCCTGTCCGCGAAGGAAGGCAGCCCACTGGGCATCGGTGGTCATCTGATTGTCGAGTGGGACGGCCGCTGCCGAGGGAAGGGCATCAAGCCCGATGGCACCTGCTACCAGCGCAGTCGCGCCCAGGACGGTTCGTCGCGACACCATGTCGCACCTCCGCTACAGAATGCGTTCGAAAACATCGGATCAATCTGTATCGAAGTGAGGGTAGCTCGCCGGGCTTGATGGCAAAAGAGGGAGGATTCATAGGATCTTCCCTCTTTTGCTTCTTCGTTATTCGGTTAGAACACCGACGGGACGATGTCGACGTCGGCGAGGTTCACGAACATGAACCGGTGCCCGAACTGAATCTGGACATAGGTCATGTCGCCTTGGATGACGGTGCCATCGCCCGGTGACGACCAGTCATAGGTCACCGCCCGGTAGTACTCGCCCTTCATCAGGTTGCCCACGACGTACTTCTGTCCCGCGGGCAAGCTGTACTGCAACGGCGTGATGGTCTGGTAGGGAACGCCAGCCGGGTACGCGGCCTCCTCCGGGTAGGCCCGGCCGTAGACCGGGATGGAGGTCTTGCCCGCTTTAGGCTTGGCCACGAAACCGAACGACCACAACGCATTGCGCGCACTTGACGGGTTGTGGAACCAGGCCTTGTTGCCCAGGTACCAGATAGCCGTCCAGTCCCCGCTGACTTCGGCGATGGCGAACTGCTGCCCAGCGTCAACGCGTGCTCCCATGTCGGAAACGCGCATCGTGTTTGGCGTGCCGTCAGGCCGCAAGCCCTTGTCGTTGACGAGCGGAGCGTCGTGCGACGGTGCCTGGCGCAGCATCACCGAGGTCGAACCGCGCACGGGGCATGGCCCGGGAAGGGCCGGTCCGCTCGGGTTGGACAACGGCGGGCAGTTCGTGAACGCGGGCTTGTTGCTGGCGAAGTCCGGGTTGATGGTGACCATCCCGGTCCGCGAGGTGCCCGTGCCCCAGAACGGCCGCTTCAGCAAATCGAAGTAGTGACCCCAGTCCCAGTACGGTCCCGGGTCCCAGTGCATGGCCGGGACACGCGACGGCGTGATGCCGGGGATGTTGTCGTGACCGACGATGTGCTGCCGGTCCAGCGGGATGCCGAGTGCGAAGGCGATGTGCCGCACGAGTTTCGCCGACGTGCGGTACATCGTTTCGGTGTACCACGTGCCCTGCGCGGCGAAGCCCTCGTGCTCGATGCCGATCGCCTTGCCGTTGACATACCAGTTGCCCGCGTGCCAGCCGACGTCCTTGGCCTTGATGTGCTGTGCCGTCTGGCCGTCCACGGAACGCATCGTGTAATGCCAGCTCGCTCCCCAGTCCTTGTTCTGGCCGGCGCGAACGGTGCTGGCGTAGTAGCCCTCGGCATCGTGAATCACGATGTATTCGATGCGCTGCTCCTGCGGGCGGTTGGCCTTGTCGTACTGCCCGTAGAAGGTCTTGTCGGTTCCGTTGCCACGCAACGCGTACGCGGCGGGGAACCACTCACACGCGATGTCCAGTGGGCACTCCAGCCCGTCGGGACGCTCCAGCTTCCGCAGGCGCCACAAGCCAAGCCAGGACTTGTCCGGCGTGATCGCTTGCGGGGCAAGGGAAACCTGGCTGCCGTCGTCGGTCCGCCGGGCGACACCATCGCGGATCGTCGCGAACACCTCGTCGGCGAAAGCCGCCGCACCGTCTTCGGTGTCGGCGCCGGAATACTTCGCCACCGCGCCGTACCAGGCGGCCGGGTCGCTGTTGAGACCCGTTGGCGCACCAAGCTGAGCTTGGTAGGACGACAGGATCGCGGCACCACCACGGATGTTCTCGCCGGTCTCGGTACGCAATTCTTCTTTGCTGGCACCGGTTAACTCGGCGGCCTTGTCCATCGTTTGCAGAGCTTCGAGGCTGGGGGCAGGCTCGGAAGCACCGTGACCACCGGGCAACTCGGCCCGGGAGTCGTCCCCGCGGCGGTCTTCACCGACCGGCTCATGTTCCTCTTGCGGAACCGGCAGCGAACCAACATAAGCCGCATCCGTCAGGTGCATCGGCCCGAAACCACCGCCGGTGCTGGGTGTCCCGGCGTTGTAATCCCAGCGCGACTCCAGATAAGAAACACCAAGCAGAATACTTTCGGGTACGCCGAATTCCGCGGCCGCGGCACTGAACTCAGCTTGCCGAGAATCCGGTTCCTGTGCTTGAGCAGGCAAGGGACTCAGCACGAGGGCAATGCTGAGTGCGATGCCGATACGTCGGGCCATCGAACCTCCAAATAGAACGCTTACCCCGGTCACCCTCACGCTTCCAGCACGTTCTGTCAATGCTTCACGCAGAGTTACAAGTCTGCGTAAATGATTCACGACCCCATCAAAGAATGTCGATGGTCGCACTCCGCTGTTCGGCTGATTACCAAGAGCTTTAGCGAGCGCATAATCGTGTCACCATTTCGAGAAGGAAACGCCCCATGACCAGCGAACAGATAGCAGGAGTCCCGCTTCTTGCCGTGACGAAGCCGGGCAAAGCCTTGCATTTGGTTTGGACTTCCCTTCTCGTGACGGGAGTTGGCCTGTTCGCGGCCGGGTTCCTCTTATTGGCCACCGGCCCGGCATGTGGTGAACTCGCCAAGCCCGGCGACCTCTGCCAGGTCGGCAGTTCGGGCTCGGTCACCGCGGTGCATTACGCCGACGAGACGTCGGCGCCCTACCTTCTGATGCCGGCCGGAGCGATCGCCGCCGCCGTCGGCGCCATCGGAATCTCCCGCCGCAAACTCGTCCCGGCAGCATAAAGGCCGCCCGCCCACCTGGTGCGGAGAGCGGACGGCCCTGGGAGACCGGCTTACCAGTTCGTGGAGCCGGGGAGGTGCGGCCATGGCTTCCACCATGGCTTGATCAGATATGCCACGCCGCCGGGGCCTCCGGATGTGCCGCCGCTGGCGTTGATGCGCTTGGTCCGCTGCCAGGCTGTCTCGACCTGGTCTCGTTTGTAGACATTGCGGACCACATCGTTGGACGAGGACGCGGGATCGTTGATGATGACGTCGCCGGTCGAGGTGAAGCCAACGATGACGAACAGGTGGCCTGACGTGCTGTAGTTCGCACCGTCCAGTTCGGACGACAGGAACGAGATGCTCACCACGACCGGGATGCCCGCCTTGATGAAGTGTTCCGCCTCATCAAGCGAGTGCAGCCGGGTGACTTTAGCGTCGAGGCCGGGGAACGTGGCCGCGTAAGCGGTGTTGAACGGCCAGTTGCCGGCGCCGTCGTACTGGTAGTCGTAGACCATCCGGGCCGCGTGGTTCACGGTGTGGTCCGGGTATTGCGGGTTCACCCACGCCGTGTCGGCTTCGGACGGTTTACGGCCGTAGTACTCGATGACCATCTCCGTTGAGGTCGGCGAGCACCAGGCCGCGCCGCCACCGTCGTATTCCGGGTAGTGTCCGGCGTGGACGTTCTGCGAGTAGCGCGGAACCTTCAGCTCCGTGCCCCAGGCGATCCCGCCAGTGCTGGGCGTGACCGTAAAGCGGTCTGGGACATAGGAACTCATCGCCCCGAGCATCCACACTCGCGGCGAGCGCCACTGCTCCGGTGCGCGGTAGAGCGTTAGGCGCAGCTGGTATTTCTCCAGCATCACGCCATTGGCGACATCGTCGATCGAGAACGTGTCAGTGAAGATGGTCGACCAGGGGTCACCCTGGCGATTCTTACTGGTCCGCATGATGTCCTGATCGCCTGACGCCCAGCGGCCCATGACGTACCAAGGCGTCAAGTTGCCGGTGTTGTAGGTACCCTGCATTTCCACCTGAATCCAGGTGCCCGCGGGGGTGTAGGCGTTCCACGACACGACCTGCTCACTGGCGAGGAAGCCCACTGCCTTGACCGGTGAGGTCCAGGTCGCGTAGTTCCATGGCTTCGTGAGGCCCGTGTGCGGGTCGGTGTAGTCGGTCGTGCCCTGCGGCCGCAGCATCGTTATCCCCGTGCGCACCCCGGGGATAGCGAACGTGCCCTCATGCGTGCCGCCACGCCAGTCCGAGTAGGAATCCCACTCCTGGAACGTGATTTGTTCATCGTGTTGCACCGGCGGTGTTGCCAGGGCCGGTGCTGGGGTGGCCACGACGGCCAGGGCCATGATCGTCGCGGCGATTCGTGAAATCTTCACGCTTGGATGTTAACTATTGTCAAAGAATCACTCAAGGCTCAAACTTTCCTTCATGCAAATGCGAAGGTTAGCGATGACGGCTGTTCTCCTAGCCGGATTTATAGCAATACCAACGATTTCCCCAGCCCAGGCCGCTGTCTGCACGCCAGCCGCGGCCACGCCAAAGCAGCAATTTAGGGCAATGTGGATCGCCAGTGTCGTCAATATCGACTGGCCGAGTCAGACCGGGCTCTCCGCCGCGGCGCAGCAGGCCGAGTACCGGTCGTGGCTGGACCTGGCGGTGTCGAAGAAGATGAACGCCGTCGTGGTGCAGATTCGCCCCACCGCGGATGCCTTCTGGCCCAACGCTCTTGAGCCGTGGTCGCAGTACTTGACCGGCACGCAAGGCGTCAGCCCGGGCTACGATCCCTTGGCCTTCATGGTTAACGAGGCGCATGCTCGCAACCTCGAATTCCACGCCTGGTTCAACCCCTACCGGATCGCGATGACCGAGGACGCGTCCACTTTGGTGTCCAGTCATCCAGCGCGGCAGAACCCAAGCTGGCGGTTCCCTTATGGCGGCAAGCTCTACTACAACCCCGGCATCCCAGCGGTCCGCGACTTCGTCGAGGACGCCATGATGGACGCGGTCACCCGCTATGACATCGACGGCGTGCACTGGGACGACTATTTCTACCCCTATCCGGCAGCGGGAGAGTCCATTCCGGACAGTGCCACGTTTGCCCAATATGGCGCTGGATTCAGCAACATCCACGACTGGCGGCGCAACAACGTCGACTTGCTCGTGCAGGAGATGGGCCAGCGGATCCACGCCGCCAAGCCCTGGGTGAAATTTGGCGTAAGCCCGTTTGGCATCTGGCGCAACGCTTCCACCGACCCGAACGGTTCGGCCACCACAGGGTTGCAGTCCTATGACGCCATCTATGCCGACAGCCGCAAGTGGGTGCAGCAGGGCTGGATCGACTACATCACGCCGCAGATCTATTGGCACATCGGCTTCGCCACCGCTGACTACACGGAATTGGTGCGCTGGTGGTCAACCGTCGTAGCGCCAACGAACGTGCAGTTGTATGTGGGGCAAGCGGCCTACCGGGCCGGTGCCTCCGGGCAGGATCCGGCTTGGCAGAACACCACGGAACTGTCCGATCACTTGACGGTTAACCGCGGCTATCTCGAGGTGAAGGGCGACATCTACTTCAGCGCCAAGGATGTTCGCGACAACCGGATCAACTCGATCAGCACACTCGTCAACGCTCACTACACCAAGCCCGCCCTTGTGCCCGCTCACGGTTCCGGTTCCGCGCCCGCGGCGCCAGTCATCACCTCTGCGGTGCGAGGCGCCAACGGGGTTTCACTGACATGGACGGGCAGCGGCACCGAGTACGCCATCTACCGCCTAACCGCGCCCGCGGGCGAATGCTCGTTTGTGGACGCGGCGAACCTCATCAAGACGGTCCGCGGCACTTCATACACCGACACGACAGCCGCGGTGGGCACGACCTACACCTACTACATCAGCGCTCTCAACCGGTACCACAAGGAAAGCCCCGTCAGCGCGGGGCGGACAGAGGTGCCGGCCGGCCCTTTCCAGGTGATCATCGATGGGCCGACAACCGCCTCCTCCAACTGGGGCTCATCGTCGTTCTCCTCGCAGCGTTATGGGGCGGACTATCGCTTCGCCAATCCCGCCTCCGTAAGCGACGCCGCGTGGTTCCGGGCGAACATCCCGGCGGCGGGCAACTACAAGATTGAGATCTGGTACCCGGCGAACTCCGGCTACAACAACCTGACACCGCACATCATCGCGGCCAGTGGGGGCAACCAGACCATCAACGTCAACCAGCGCGTCAACGGTGGCGCGTGGCGCAATCTCGGCACGTTCAGCCTCACCGCCGGCGACCACAACATCGTGGGCGTCAGCAGGTGGACTACCGGTACGGGCTACGTTATTGCCGATGCCGTGAGGATTACCAAGGTTTAGCGACTGGGCTAGGGTGGTGGGCGTGCTCATCGACGCCCACCATCATCTCTGGGATGTCAGCAAAGGCTATGCGTGGCTTGACGATCCGGCCCTAGCTCCGCTGCGCCGCAGTTTTTCCGTCACTGACCTGCGCGCGGAACTGTCCGCTAACGGCGTCGATTACACGATCCTCGTGGAGGCCGGAAGATGCGCTCCGGCTGAGGTCGAAGAATTCCTAAACATAGCCGGGGGCACTCCGGAAATCGCGGCCGTGGTCGGGTGGTGCGACGTGACCTCGCCCCGCTTGCCGTCGTCGCCATTGCTTGTAGGCGCCCGTGACCAGATCCAGGGTCAGCCCGACCCCGATTTCCTTGCGCGCCAAGACGTTCACTCCGGCCTGCGCACCCTGGCCGAGCGAGGTCTCGTCTTCGATCTGGTGATCCGGCCCGACCAATTGCCTGCGGCCGCTGCCGCGGCCAGGGCGATCCCAGAGCTCACTTTCGTGCTCGACCACTTGGGCAAGCCGCCTCTTCGCTCCGGTGACTTGGGGCCATGGCGGTCCGCTTTGGAGCGGCTGGCGTTGCAGCCCAACGTCTATGCCAAACTGTCGGGTCTGGTAACTGAGGCCGCGTGGGACAGCTGGACCGTCGCCGACCTCGTGCCGCCCGTTGACGCGGCCCTAGGGCTCTTCGGAGCTGACCGCCTGATGTTTGGGTCCGACTGGCCGGTCTGTTTGCTCGCAGCGTCCTATAGGGACGTCAAAGCGTCCGTTGACGAGACGCTGGCTCAGCTCAGCGCGGCCGAGCGTGAGCAAATCTTCAGCGGCACGGCGATCCGGGCCTACGGCTTGAGCGGCCTTCTAGGAGCGGCGGGCAGCCCATAGAGCCGCCTCGGTGCGTGAGGCCAGGCCCGTCTTTCTGAGCAGATTGGACACATGCACCGCGACCGTCCGGATAGAGATGCCCATCGAACGGGCCATCTGCTTGTTGGACAGCCCTGCCGCGAGAAACGCCAGGACCTCCTGCTCGCGGGCGGTCAGGGTGGACGGCTCCTGGGACAGGAGCTGAAGATGACCGGGCATGGGCTCGCTGAGCAACGCGGTTGGTGGTGCGCCAGCGGTCGCGGCGAGGAGCTCAGACAGCCAGTAGGGATTGCCCTGGGTCCGCTCCCACACTCCATTCACGACATCGGCCGGCATGCTTTCGGCGTACCGGCTGAAAAGGATCGTGGCGACCTCGGGCTCGGGCAAAGGTCCTAGATGTTGCCGCACGGCCCTGGGGGTTCCGGAGAGCCGTGCGACGGTGCGGGCGACGAGTTCGGTTTCCGGCTGCCTGCTCGCGACCAGCAGCAGCGCGGGCAGCTCGGCGGCCGTGGCTAGCTCGCCCAGCAGATTGAGGCTCGCCGGGTCGAGCGCGTGCAGGTCGTCCGCGACGATGACGGCTGGGCCTTCCTTGACGAGCTCGTGCACGGCTTTTGTGGCGATACGCAGCAAGGCTGAAGGCGCATAACGCTCTTTGGGGACATCTGGGTCCTGCGCCAGCCAGGCCAGCGCGTCCTTAGGGATCGCAAGGTCTCCGGCCTGCGCATTAGTGAGCGCGGAGGCTAGCCAGTCATAGGGTGCTGGCGTGTGCAGCCGGGCGGTGCCTAGGATCACCGTGGCGGGCACCGGATCCAGAGCTTCGAGGGCCGCTGCGATCAGGCGGGATTTGCCGAGGCCGGGAGCGCCGGTAATAACTACCGTGCACGGTGCTTTCGCGAGCTGCGACCAGACCCCTACGATCTCCGCAAGCTCGCCGGCTCGTCCGACCATGGGCACCGGCAACACGGGCACCAGAATACGCATTAATGCTTAGTGACTCAGACATGCGGTTTCGGCAGGCTGGAGGGATGAGCGTGACCCTGAACGCGGCGGTCGTCAGCGACCTAGGGATGCTCCGTCCAAACAATGAGGATGCGGCATTCGCTGGCAGCCGGGTCATCGCGGTCGCCGACGGCATCGGAGGCGGGCCAGCTGGCGAGGTGGCCAGCCAGATCGTCATCCGGGCGATCGAGGCAGCCGACGACCCTGAGATCGATCCCTTGCCCGCATTGAGGCGAGCCGTGGAAACCGCCAACCGCCTGATCAAAGAGGCCGTAGAGGCGGATCCGGCAGCCGAGGGCATGGGGACGACGCTCACCGCGATCGTGCTGGCCGGTGCGGTGGCCTCGATGGTCCACATTGGAGACTCGCGGGCCTATCTGTTTCGCGACAGTTCGCTACACCAAATCACCCGTGATGACACCTATGTCCAGAACCTTGTCGACGATGGTCTGATCACCGCCGACCAGGCACGGCATCACCCGCACAAGTCAGTCATCACCCAGTCGTTGCAGGGACGCACATTCTCCGCTCGGTACTCCACGGTCGCTATCTCGCCTGGCGACGTGTTCCTGCTGTGCAGTGACGGACTGTCCGACATCGTGACGGACGAAGCGATCGAGAATGTCCTGCGGACCGTCACCGATCCCCACGCGGCAGCTGAGCGGCTCGTCAAGCTCGCCCTTCAGGCCGGCGCTCCCGACAACGTCACGGTCATCGTCACCCAGCCTGCATAAGCTTGCGCACGCCGTGCAGCCAGCGGTCCGGGTTAGCGGCCTTACGCTGCTGGAACGTCGCCACTTCCGGGTGCGGCAGGATGAGGAACCGTTGCGCGGCAAGGCCTTCGATGACGGACTCGGCGACCTCTTCCGGCTCTAGGATCTTTCCCGCGTTCGCGACGGCCAGCGCCGCTGGATCACCCGCGTTGATGCCGTCCATGAGCATCGGCGTCCGTACGCCCTGTGGGCACAGGACGCTGACGTTGATGCCACGCCCGCCATACATGGCCGCGAGCCACTCCGCGAACGCGACGGCCCCATGTTTGGTGACGTTGTATGGAGCGTCGCCCAGCGAGATGAGCAGGCCAGCCGCGCTCGCCGTGTGCAGCAAATAGCCTTCGCCGCGTTCGAGCATCTGGGGCAGCGCGGCTTTGGCCGAGTGCACGTGCGCGAGCACGTTGATCTCCCAGGACTTCGCCCACTGCTCAGGAGTCGCGTCGAGCCCTTTGCCGGTCGCGATGCCAGCGTTAGCGCAGAACAGGTCGACGTGACCAAGTTCTTGTTCCGCTGTTTGCACCAGCGCTTTGACATCGTCCTCATTGGACACATCAGTCGCGACGGCTATGGCATTCAGTTCGCTGGCTAGTTGCTCGGGAGCTGTAATGTCCGAAAGCACCATTTTCGCGGCGCCCTCGGCGTGGAACCGTCTCGCGAGCGCGGAGCCAATGCCACCCGCCGCACCTGTGATGACGACCGTCTTCCCAGCGATCCGCATGATGCGCTACCTTCCCTCCCACGCCGGCATACCGTCCGGTCGGTTTGCATCACGATAGGGGCGCGGAGCGTTTGAGTACATACCTGATCTGCTTCCTGATTCTCACGCTTGCGGCGTTTGCGCAAACCGTTTCGGGATTCGGATTCGCTCTGGCCGCCGTGCCTTTGCTGTCGCTCGTGATCGATCCGGTCACGGCGGTAGTGACGGCGACGCTGGGGAGCGTGCTGTTGTGCTTGATCACCGCTGTCGCTGACCGTGCTCACATCGATTGGCGTTCGTCCTGGACGCTGACCCTCACCTCCGTGCTCGGCATGCCGTTTGGGCTGCTTTGCTTGACCTTGTTGCCCGCTTCGGTCCTTCGTGCCGTGATCGCCGTCGTTGTTGTGGCCTGCCTGTTCTTAGTCTGGCGGCGCTGGCAGTTGCGTCCCGGGATCTGGCGCGTTGGCGTCGCCGGGGCCGTCTCGGGCGTGCTGCAAACAGCGACAGGCACGAATGGCCCGCCGTTGGTCGCCGCGCTTCAGGCGCTAGGCCTCGACCCGCGTCAGTTCCGGGCCACCTTGGCCGCGACCTTCTGCGTCGGCGGTGCGTTCGCCATCACCGGATTCGCCGTGTCCGGAGTGGTCACCCGCGAAGCCGTGCTGCTCAGCGCACTCAGCCTCGTCGCCACCGGCATCGGCGGCCTAGCCGGGCACCGCGTCTTCCTGCGCATCGACCCCGCCCGCTTCCGCCACGTCGTCCTCGTCGCCCTCGCAGGCTGCGCCGCCGCCGCCATCCTCAACGCCACCTTCTAGCCGGGCTTCCCCCGCCCGCCTTCCCTCCACCTCCCACCTCCCCGGCGCCGCCTGCTTTCCCCGCTGCGATTGCCTCCGTGCCCGCCCTCCATCTGCCTGCCGCGCCCGCCTTCCGCTTGGCTTTCGCGCGCTTTCGCACAGCGCCGCCTGTCTTTGTTCCCCTTTCCATGCCGCGCGCCTTACTCGCGGACCCGGTCGGCGCAGCCTTGCACTCTTTCGCAAGCGCAGCTCCGTGACGCCCGCCTTCCCGGCTGCCTGCTTTCGCTGTTGCGAACCGCTTCTCCGGCCGTCCACTGTCCCTTTGCTGGTTCCCAGGAGGTGTTGGCCGCAGGCCTTGCCCGCTTTGGGCTGTTTGGTGGCGGGCACTTGATCGTGATCCACATCCATTTAGCTGATCGGCATCCCTTGGGACGTGATCAAACCGCCTGTGGATCACGTCCCAAGAGATGTCGATCAAGTGTGGCGGGTTCGAGATCCCTTTTGGACGGTCCTCACCACTTCAGCAATGGGTCCTGAAACGACGATCGGCGCGAAGTGAAAGCCGACGAGATGCGAGACGCGCGGTCGGACGGGAGGAGTGCGGCCGGAAGCGAAAGGAGACCCGGTTGGGGAGAGCCATCAGGCCGCGGGCGTGGGCAAGCGGCGGGATGGAAGGGGACGGCGGTGGAAAGGGGGACGGCCAGGGAAGGAAACAGGTGCGAGCCCGGCAGTTCGGGGCTGCGAGGCGAAGAGAGCGGAACCCGGGACAGGCAAGCGGCAAGGACAAGAGAAGGCAAGGCACGAAGGTTGAGGATTTCGCGGGCGAATGGGAGGGCAAGCGGGGGAGGGAAGAGGGCGGGGTGCAGGTGAGCCGGGAGGGAGGGGATCGAGGTTAGTGGTAAGGAAAGGGGAGGGTGAGTGGGGAAGAGATGGGGATGCGCGGAGGTGGCGGCCTCGCGGGAGGGACGGCCGGGACCACGGCGGGCATCGGAAATAGGTTGGTATTAAAGAGAAAGTCCGGTCGTTGCGCTGGGACGGGAGCGCAACGACCGGACGTTAGGGGGACGGGATCAGCTGGTGGGGAAGTTGTCCGCGGTGCGGATGCGGTCGCGGATCCAGACGCCGGCTTCCTTCAGGCGGGACGTGCCGGAGAAGGAGCCGCCGGGGCAGGTGCCCGGGGTGAAGACGGCGCCGCTGCGGCCGTCGTCGGAGTAGTTCCAGTTGACCCAGCTGATTTTCTTGGTAGCCATCAGGTCCAGGTAGGCCTGTGACTGGGTGAAGTTGTTCGAGCCTTCGCCGGCGGAGTTCTGGGTGCCGAACTCGGTGACGAACATCGGGATGCGGTCAGCCGCACGAGACAGCGTGTTCAAGTAGTTGCTGCCGTGCGAGGCCGCGTAGAAGTGGAAGGTGTACATGATGTTCGTGGCGTTGACCGGGCTGTTGATGACCTCGGTTTCGCTGGAGCCGTCGGAGACGCCCAGTGAGGACCAAGCCCGGGTGCCCACGAGCACGACGCCGTCGGGGTCTTGGGCGCGGATCACGGGGATGAGCTGCTCCGCGTAGCTCTTGACAGCCGACCAGCTGACGCCGTTGGGCTCGTTCGCGATTTCGTAGATGATGTTCGGCTTGTTGCCGTGCCGTTGCGCGATCTCAGTGAAGAACGTCTTGGCGCGGGCGAGGTTGTAGTTGGGGTCGCCGGGGGTCAGCATGTGCCAGTCGACGATGGCATACATGCCCTTCGCGACCACGAGGTCGATGAAGCTGTGCATGCGGTCGGTGAACAGGCGGGGGTTGGTTTCGTAACCCTCTTCCTGGATGTACATGGAAAGGCGCATGACGTCGGCCTTCCAGTCGTCGGCGAGGGCGCCGACGGAAGCGGTGTTGACGCACTGCGGGAACCACTGGATGCCGTGCGTTGACATACCGCGCAGCTGGATCGGCTGGTTGAAGCGGTTGCAGAGCTTGACACCACACACGTGCAACTGTCCGTTGATGGAGACCGGGGTGCCGGTGGGCGGAGTCGGTGAGGTCGTGGGCGAGGTGGTCGGCGAGGTGGTCGGTGACGGGGTTCCAGCCGTGCCGTAGACCTCGACCTCGAACAGTGAGTAGCCGTAAGCGGTGCCGCGCTGGGTGCCGTAGACGCGCACGTAACGTCCTGTGCCGGACAGTCCGGTCAGGTCGTCGGTGGCGCCGTTTCCGGTGGTGGTGCTGAAGATGCTCGCCCAGTTGCTGCCGTCATTGGACGTCTCGATCCGGTAAGCCTTGCCATAAGCGGCTTCCCACGTCAGCTTGACGCGGCTGATCGAGGCGGTGACACCGAGGTCGACGCGAATCCACTGTGGATCGACAGCCTCGACGCTGGCCCAGCGGCTGCCGGAGTTGCCGTCAAAGGCCTTCTCCGGGCCGAAAGTGCTGTCTTCGGTAGATGACGCTGTGGCCGGCTTGCCTTGGGACAGCAAGCCTGAGGCCGGTGGCGTGGTCGGCGGGGTGCCCGTGTCGCCGTAGACCTCGACCTCGAACAGTGAGTAGCCGTAAGCGGTGCCGCGTTGCGTGCCGTAGACGCGCACGTAACGTCCTGTGCCGGACAGTCCGGTGAGGTCGTCGGTGGCGCCGTTTCCGGTGGTGGTGCTGAAGATGCTCGTCCAGGTGTTGCCGTCGGCTGAGGTTTCGACGCGGTAGGACTTGCCGTAGGCGGCTTCCCACGTGAGCTTCACGCGGCTGATGGCATAGCTGCTGCCGAGGTCGACGCGGATCCACTGGGGATCGACGCCCTCGACGCTGGCCCAGCGGGTGCCGGAGTTGCCATCAAAGGCCTTCTCCGCGCCGAAGGTGGCATCCTCCACAGAGGACGCTGTGGCTGGCTTGCCCTGAGACAGCAGCGTCTCGGCAGCCCAGCTCTGGCTGGTCATCACCAGCGCGGTGGCCGCGAAGACAGCTGCGCCCACGGCGGCGCCGAGTTTCACGGCAGGGCGCCTGCCGAGAAATCTTGTTAACGAACTGGAACGGCTGGTCATTTTCACTCCTGTTCGAAAGTTAAACTAACTAACTATCTGATCGCACAATGAACCCTATAAAGCGGTGTATGTCAATGGGGCTTATGCTGGGCTTAGGGTTCCGGCTAGCCGGTGGGGCTAGCCGGACCGCCCTAACTGGACTTACGGCGTTACGGCGATATTTGTTAAACCCGTGCGCGCGTTAGTGACTGTGTTGGTTGAGTAGACGACGTTGAGGTTGCCGGAGCACTTCGACGTTGACGTGACGTAGATGGCGTAGTTGCCCACGCCACCAAGGTCAGAACGGTTGCGCCGCCACACGTTGCCGCATCCATTTTGGAACGCTGGCGTGGTCGTCGGATTGTGCGTCTCGTAACCGTTGGCGAACGTCCCCGGCGACGCGAACGTGCCGGTGTTGTCCTCGATCACATAGCCGGCGCCCTTGACGTCGACCCAGGAGTCAGCAGAGTTCTGGCCGCTCAGGCCACGGCCGTCGAACGTGTTGCCACGAATGACACCGTTGAACGTGCCTTCCTTGACGTCAATGTGTTCCGCGGCGACGTTGGGCCCGATGCGGTTGCTGAGCACCTGCACGCGATCTGAGCGGTCAGCGCCGGAACTGTTGCCGTGGCAACCCCAGTTGGAACCCGCCGATCCAATGTAGACGCCCTCGCCATACCCAGCCTGTACCAGGCCAGTGTGCTCGATGACGGAATTGCGGATGATGCCATCGGCCGACGAACGCCGGAAGTGCACCGCCTCTTCGTCGACGTGATGGACGTGTACGCCATCGACCGTGACGAAGCGCGAGTTGTCCAGCACGATGCCCTTCTTGGACTCCTTGACCGTGAAGCCATTGAGGTTCCAGTAGGACGCGTTGAACAGCCACAGCCCGTAGCCGGAATCCCAGCCCGCCGTGGGAGCCGGGCACGAGGGCGCGGTGCCTGATGGCCCATCGTTGATGAGCACGGCAGACCGTGGCCCGGTCAGCGTGATCCGCTGGCTCGCGGTGCCGGACCGCTGGGTGAGGAACGCACCGCGATAGTCACCCGCGGCGAGACGGATCGTCTGCCCCGCAACGGCATTGGCCAACGCGGCGCTCAGCTGGGCTGAGGTCGACACGTCGACGATCGGTCCAGGCGGTTGCGACGGAGTGGGAGACGCGGAAGGAGACGGTGAGGGGCTCACGCTTGAACTGGGCGAGGCGGTTGGTGACGGGGGAGTGCCGCCGCCGCAGGGCAAACCGTTGACGGTGCAGTTGAACGGCATGCCCAGCCCGTTGGCGTTGAAGCCAAACTCTTCAGATGCGCCAGGAGCGATGTCGCCGTTCCAGGACACATTCGTGAACTTGTAGTGCTGGCCGGACTGGGTGCGCACGGAACTCCACGAACTGGAAACGGTCGTTCCGGCGGGCAGATCGAATTCCACCACCCACGACGTTGTGGTGGTGGTGCCCTGATTGGACAGAATGACATCGGCGCCGTAGCCACTGCTCCACACCGACGTCTGGACAACTTGGACGGTTAGTGCGGGCGCAGCGGCCTGAGCTGGCAATGAAGCCAGTCCGGCGACCACGGCGAGCGCGGCGCTAAGGCCTAGAACAAGGCGCATATATGCCTCCGGGACGGAAGGAGGTTGCGCCGTTCAGTTTGCTGAGCGCATTCCAGCCCGTCAATAGTTATCCGCGTCTTAATATGGCGTCCACATATGTGTCAATCCGCGAGCCACATACCGACCGGTCGGTATTGACAATCCGAGCCTGACCGGGTGTGATTCCTGGCACGTCCTGGCGGCGTCACTGACGGAGGAGAAGCGGATGACCCACTACCGGAGCAACGTGCGTGACCTGCGGTTCAACCTGTTTGAACTGCTCGGCCTCGGCGATGATCTAGCGCGGTTCGAGCTGGACGCCGACACGGTCAACGACATGCTCACGGAAGTCGACCGGCTGGCGACGGGCCCGATCGCGGCCAGTTTCGCCGACGCCGACCGTCATCCGCCGGTCTATGACCCGGCCACCTACAGCGTGCAAATGCCCGAGGGCTTCAAGCGGTCCTACCGCGCCTGGATGGACGCCGAGTGGTGGCGCCTCGACGCCGCGACAGAACTCGGCGGGCAGCCAGCGCCCCGGTCGCTGTGGTGGGCGGTCGTCGAACTGGTGCAAGGTGCCCAGGCTCCGGTGTTCATGTTCGGCGGCGGGCCGTCGTTTGCCACTCTGCTTTACCGCATTGGTACTCCCGCACAGCAGCGCCTGGCTCAGATCATGATCGAGCGGGGGTGGGCCGCCAGCATGGTGCTCACGGAACCCGATGCCGGCTCAGACGTGGGCGCCGGGCGGACCGTTGCCAAGCAGCAGGCCGACGGCTCCTGGCACATCGAGGGCGTCAAGCGCTTCATCACCTCGGGCGAGCACGACCTCGAGGAGAACATCGTCCACTTTGTCCTCGCGCGCCCCGAAGGCGCTGGCCCCGGGACGAAGGGGCTGTCGATGTTCGTGGTGCCAAAATACCTCTTCGATCACGAGACCGGGGAGATCACTGGCCGCAACGGGGTCTATGCCACCAACGTCGAGAAGAAGATGGGCATCAAGGTGTCCACGACCTGTGAGCTGACGCTAGGGGCGAACGAACCCGCTCAGGGATGGCTCGTCGGCGACGTGCACGACGGCATCGCCCAGATGTTCAAAGTCATTGAGGGCGCACGGATGCAGGTCGGTGTGAAGGCCATCGCGACGTTGTCGAGCGGTTACCTCAACGCGCTCGACTACGCGAAGATCCGCGTGCAGGGACCGGATCTGACGCGGTTTACCGACAAGACAGCGCCCCGCGTCACGATCGACAACCACCCTGATGTGCGCCGGATGCTGATGCTGCAGAAGGCATACACCGAGGGGCTGCGCTCGGTTTACCTTTACACGGCAAGCGTTCTGGACCAGGGTGACGCGGGCATGAACGATCTGCTGCTCCCGATCGTCAAGGGCGTCGGCTCCGAGCGGTCGTGGGAAATGCTGACGCTGTCGCTGCAAACCCTTGGTGGCTCTGGCTTCCTGCAGGACTACCCGATGGAGCAGTATCTGCGCGACACCAAAATCGACACGCTCTACGAAGGCACGACCGGCATTCAGGGCCAGGACTTCTTCTTCCGTAAGGTCTCACGAGACAACGCCGAGGTGCTCAACCGGTTGTTCGCCGAGATCGAGAAGGTGCAAGACGAGCGGCTGCAAGCGGCGCTGGCCGACGTGCGCGAGATGGTCGACACCATGCTCGGCTGGACCAAAGCCTCGGCCGAGCAGGCTGAAGAGCTTTACAAGGTCGGGCAGAACACGACCCGTTTGCTGATGAGCGTGGGCGACCTGGTGATCGGCTGGCTGCTGCTCAAGAGCGCGGCGATCGCTGAAGGCAAGGAGCAGGACGAGTTCTACCGTGGCAAGATCGCGGCCGCGAAGTTCTTCGCTGACACGGTGCTGCCGGAAATCACGGTCCGGCGGGCGATCCTGGAACGCACCGATAACGCCCTGATGGACGACGTCCTGTGAACGCGAAGCAAAAGGTCCTCGCCGCCGCCGAAGAACTGTTCGCGGAACAGGGATATGACGCGACTTCCGTGCAACAGGTCGTGGACCGGGCTGGCGTAACCAAGGGCGCGATGTATCACTACTTCTCGTCCAAAGAAGACCTGCTCTTCGATCTGTATCACGAGCTTTTCGTCGAGCAGCTCGCCGGGCTCGACCGGATCGTGGCCCAGCAGACCGATCCAGTGACCACGATCCGCGAGATCATCGACGACCTTGTCATCACGACGGCGGCGCGCACCAGAGCGGTCACCATCTTCGGCCGCGAAGGCTCACGTTTCCTTGGCAAGGAAAGGTTCCTGACGCTCCAGACCGAATGGCGGCGCTATCAGGACACGGTCCGCAAGGTGATTCGCGACGCTCAGCTCAGCGGTGAGTTCACCTCCGCCGCCTCACCTGAGGTCATCTCGTGGGCCATCTTCGGCTTCACCAACGACTTGCACACGTGGTACCGGCCGGACGGTCCCAAGCCGCCTGCCGTCATCGCTAAAGAGCTGACCGATTTCGTCCTCAATGGACTCATGGCAAAGGAGCAAGCATGAGAGCCGCAATCGTCACCGGAGCAGGCCGTGGGATCGGGGCCGCGACGGCCAAACGGCTGGCTGACGACGGAAACGCCGTCGCAGTCGTCGACCTGCGCGTGGAAGACACGACGGAAACCGTTGCGGCGATTGAGGAACGTGGCGGCAAAGCCATCGGCATCGGCTGTGACGTGTCCAAGGCTGATCAGGTCGAGGCTGCGGTCGAGCGCACCGTGCAAGAGTTTGGCCGCCTGGACTTCCTCGTCAACAACGCCGGGATCATCCGCGACAACATGCTTTTCAAGATGTCTGAAGACGACTGGGACCTGGTGATGGCCGTCCACCTGCGGGGCGCTTTCCTGTGCTCCCGTGCCGCGCAAAAGCACATGGTGGGCCAGAAGTCCGGCCGGATCGTCAACCTCAGCTCCACCTCGGCCGTCGGCAACCGTGGTCAGGCGAACTACGCCGCCGCTAAAGCGGGCATTCAGGGCTTCACCAAGACACTGGCGATTGAGCTTGGCCCGTATGGCATCAACGTCAACTCGATCGCGCCCGGCTTCATCATGACGCCGATGATCGAGCAGACCGCCGAGCGCATGGGCGTGTCGCTTGAGGACTTCAAAGCCGGTGCGGCACAAGGACTTCATCTGCGGCGTACGGGGACTCCCGAAGACATCGCCGGAGTCGTGTCGTTCCTGTGCGGACCGGACTCGTCGTTCATCACGGGGCAAAACATTTACGTCGACGGTGGCTACCGGCTATGAGCGAGGGAGCACCCTTCGGCGAAGGACCATCGGTGTGGTGGTGGAGCGCATGAGTGCCCTGCACCACCTCAGTGCGCTGGAGCAGGGCGACCTCATCCACAACGGAGAGGTCACCCCGCAAGAGCTCGCTGAGCACTACCTCAAGCGGATCGAGCGGATCGACCCACAGGTCGGCGCCTTCGTCACCGTGCGCCAAGACACGCACGTGGACAATCCGTGGAGCCCGCTCAACGGGGTGCCAACGGCCATCAAGGACAACATCCCCACGGCCGGCTTGCGAACCACGTTTGGTTCCAGGGCACTGGAGCACTTCGTGCCCGAGGTTGACGGTCACTTAGTGACGCTCATCCGCAACGCGGGCCTCGTGAGCCTGGGTAAGACGAACACACCTGAGTTCGCTCTGTCGGTCTACTCCGACAACGACGTCGCCCGGTCGTCGCGAACCCCCTGGGATCCTTCCAGGAGCGCGGGCGGGTCAAGCGGCGGCGCGGCAGCAGCGGTGGCGGCCGGTCTCGTGCCGGTGGCGCACGCTAACGACGGAGGCGGCTCGGTCCGGATTCCCGCGAGCGCTTGCGGTGTCTTCGGGCTGAAGACGTCACGTGGGCGCGTCAGCCCGGGTCCGCTCGGCGTCGACCTGTTCGGGCTGACCGTTCAGGGGGCGATTTCGCGCACGGTGGCCGACGCGGCGGCTCTGCTGGATGTCATGGCCGTGCCGATGCCGGGCGATCCGCACTGGGCTCCGCCGCTTCCGGCGGGCGAGACGTTTCTCCAAGCGGCGCAAAGAGAACCGGGCAAACTGCGGATAGCGGCTTATACCGAGTCCGGCTTCGACAGTGTGACCGCCGATCCGGAGTGCGTCAAAGCCTTCGAGGAGACGAGGCGACTGCTCGTTGACCTTGGCCATGACGTTGAGGACATCAAAGACCCGTACCCCCAAGAGGTTATCGGGATCTTCCAAACGCTCTGGGCGGCACAATCGCTGCGGTTCCGGGTCGCGAATGAGGACGAATTGCGTCCCATCACGCGGTGGTGGCGTGAGCGGGGCCGCACCCTCCAAGGTGGAGCGGTCATCGACGCGATGTACGACGCGCAACTGCTCGCACGCAAGATCGTCACCGAGCTCGCCCGGTTTGACGCCGTGCTGACCCCGACCCTGGCGATGCCTCCCGTGGCGCCGGGCTGGTTCAGCGAAACCGGCGATCCAGCTGACGAGATTCAGCGGCAAACGCGGTTCAGCCCGTTCGCCGGCGGAGCCAACCTGACGGGTCAGCCGTCAGCGAGCCTTCCGCTCTATTGGACCCCCGACGGATTGCCGATCGGGTCGATGGTTTCCGGGCGCCCGGCAGGGGAAGCCCAGCTGCTCTCGCTGTGCGCACAGCTTGAGCGGGCAAAACCCTGGAAAGACCGGTGGCCGTCGCCTTAAAACCGGTGATCGTGAGGCCGGTCAGCTTCCCGGCATAACGGCCTCACGACCATCCACTGCACCCCTTAAATAAGGAGAGCAATTTACATGGTAAGTGTGCGTGCTAAGACCGGCGCGCTGGTAGTCCTCACCAGTATGGCGATGGCTGCCTGTACGACCGGTGGCAACGAGACCGAATCACCGACCGAGGCGAAAGTGTCCATCGCGATGGTCGGCGATCCTTCCACTTTGGATCCGCACAAGTCCACCCCAGCTCACGAGCTGATGATGGCGCGGATGATGTTTGACACGCTCGTTCGCCGTGACGATGGCGGCAAGATGATCGCTGGGCTGGCCAAAAGCTGGACGGTGACGCCAACGTCGGGCGAATTCGTCCTGCGCGACGACGTCACCTGTGCTGACGGCACCAAGCTGACCGCCACGACCGTCGCTAAGTCGATGACCCGCTTCGCTGACCCGAAGACGGGCGCGACCGCGGCCGGACAGGTCTTCGGCACCGCGAACCTGGGCAAAGCCACCTTCACCGGTGACGATGCCGCCAGCAAGCTGACCGTCAAACTCGATCAGCCCTGGGCAGACTTGATCTTCGGCCTGTCGCTCCCTCAGGCCGGCGTCATCTGTGACAAGGGCCTGACCGACGAAGCCGCCCTCAAGGCCGGAACCAAAGGCGTGGGCACGGGACCGTATTTCCTGGCCGGTGACAGCGCTGTGCAAAAGGGCGTTAGCTACACGCTGACTGGCCGCCCTGAGTACAAGTGGGCACCGGTCTACGCCCGGATGCCCTCGGGCAAGGTGCCGACCACCGTCGTCATGAAGGTCATCCTCAAAGAAGACGTCATGGCTAACGAGCTGCTGGCCAACAACCTCGACTACGGCGGCATCACGGGACCGGACATCGCACGGCTCCCGGCCAAGGACTTCAACATCAAGCCGGCTCCGCTCATCCGGGCCTTCGTGGTGTTCAACCAGCGTCCGGGCCGTCCCGGTGCTGACCCGGCGTTCCGCAAAGCGTTCGCGCAGGCGATCGACCGCACCGCGTTCAACCAGGCGGTCACCCGTGGCACCGGAACGCTGATGGCCGGCATCACCGATCCGGCCGTGCCCTGTGCGAACAAGGATGAGTCGCTGCTCGTCAAGCCCGACGCCGCGGCGGCCAAGGCAGGACTCACGGGCAAGAAGGTCAAGATCGTTGGGCACACGGCGGTCGCCGCAGGCGCACCCGCGGAGTATGCCCTCACCGCGCTCAAGGCGGCGGGAGCCGACGCGGAACTGCGCAACGTCGACTTGGCCACATGGACCAACGACGTGTTCTCCAACAAGGGCGACTGGGACGTCACGGTGCTGACGAACCTCAACCTCACCAACATGCTGACGCCGCCAGCGGCGCTGCTAATTGGAAGTGCCCCGGAGGGTACGCCGCCAGGCCGCAACTTTGGCGCCATCCAGAACCCGGCCTTCGCTCGGGCCTTCGGCATGGCGATGGCCGCACCCGACCCGACCGCACAGTGCGCGGCGTGGGGCGAGGCCCAGAAAGCGTTGCTGGAACAGGTAAACGTGATCCCGCTCGCGGCGATCAACGTGAACTACGTGACCACCAAGCGTGCCACCGGATCTGACCCCGATGGCATCTTCGACCCGACGACCATGCGGGTCGTGGGCTAATCACACCGGCAGGACGGTGCCGGGTTTCCGGCACCGTCCTATCCCGACAGAGAGGAGGCGGCATGAGATCCCCTTGGTTTCGGTTCATCGTGCGCCGTCTGATCGGGCTAGCCGGAGTCCTGATAGTGCTCGTGGCTGGCACGTTCCTGATGGTGCAGCTCATTCCCGGCGATCCAGCCCAGCTGGTGGCCGGGCCGAACGCCGCGCCCGAACAGGTCACGCACGTGCGTGAAACGCTGGGTCTCGACCAGCCACTGTGGAATCAGTTCACTGACTACACGCGCGGCATCCTTAGCGCGGACCTCGGAAACTCTTTCGCCACAGGCGAACCGGTGAGCAAAGTCATCGCCAGCCGGCTGCCGTTCACCGCTCAGCTCGCCTTCGCCTCGATCGTGCTGGTGCTGCTCATCAGCGTGCCGCTCGGCATGGCCATCGCCGTGGCGTGCCAAGGCGGGCGCCGGCGCTGGCTCGACAGCGCGTTCACGGGCGCCACCTCATTCTTTGGAGCCATTCCCGAGTACGTCTTCGGGGTGCTCCTCATCTTTATCTTCGCCGTTTCCCTTGGGCTGCTTCCCAACTCGGGGGCGGCAACGGTCTCCGCGATGATTCTTCCCGTCGCCGCCGTGAGCGTCGGCCCGGTGTGCACATTGGCCCGCATCGTGCGCCGGGAAACGACAGTCGTGCTCGCGCAGGACTACATGCGCACCGCGCGAGGCCGGCGGCTGCGCCCGTTGCGGCTCTACACCCGTCACGCCTTGCCGAATCTGCTCACGAGCACGCTGACGCTCGGTGGGCTGATTCTCGCGAGCCTGCTCGGCGGAACGATCATCGTCGAGTTCATCTTCAACTGGCCGGGTCTCGGGACGCGGATCATCAGCGCGATCGTCAGCCGTGACTATCCGGTCATTCAAGGGGTGGTACTCGTCGTAGGCCTGCTCGCCGCGGTCATCAACCTCTTGGTCGACGTCGTGCTGGGCCTCACCGATGCGCGCACCCTATCCGGAAAGGCGGGCACGCGATGAGAAGAGTCCGCTGGAACGCCCCGCTCATCCTGGGCCTGACCGCCACGGCTGTGCTCATCGTGATCGCCATCATCGCGCCCTGGGTGTGGGGCGAGCGAGCCGAGCAAACCGATTACTCCGCGACGCATCAGAGTGCCTCGGCGGCACATTGGTTCGGCACTGACCTGTTCGGGCGGGATGTCTTCGCCCGCACGATGGTGGCCACCAGGCCGACGCTGCTCATGGCCTTCGCCGCCATGCTGATCGCTTCCGTGGGCGGCATCATCGCTGGCTCGGTCATCTGGGTGTCCGGCCCGCGCGTGCGGGAAATCGGCCAGCGTGTCATCGACATTCTGATCTCGTACCCGAGCGTCCTCTTCGCTCTTGTCATCGCCGCGATCCTGCAACCCGGAGCGGTCACTTCCGTTGTCGCGATTGGACTGGCGACGTGCCCCGCGTTCGCCCGGCTGACGACAAACCTCGCGGCATCGGTGGCCACGCGGGACTTCGTCAGCACGTCACGTTTGCTCGGCGTGGGGCCGTTGCGCTTGCTGCGCCGGCACATCCTGCCCAACATCGCCGAACCGTTGCTGGTGCTGATGTCAGTGGCGTTCACCATCTCGCTGAAGGCGTTGACCGGACTGTCAGTCCTGGGCGTCGGCTTGCAAGCGCCCGCCTATGACTGGGGATCGCTTCTGGCTAAAGGCCTGGAGGGCATCTATGTCAACGCGTGGCCGGCTCTTGGGCCGTCTATCGCGATCGTCGTCGCTGGCCTGGCCGGCGGGTTCATCGGCGACGGCCTCGCCGCCGCGGCGAACCCCGCTTCCAGCCGCCGCGTTCCCAAGCGCACCATGAAAGCCGCCCTTGCCGCCGCTTCGGCCAGCGTTCCTGGCGCGCCGCCATTGCTTCGTGGGGATGAGGTCGTTCCCGCGGAAGACGTCGGGGTCGTGGCGGTTCGGGGACTGAGTGTGGTGATGGCGGACGGGACGCGGCTGGTGGACGAGGTGTCGTTCACGGTCGGTGAAGGGGAGATCGTTGGTGTCGTGGGAGAGTCCGGCTCGGGTAAGAGCCTGACGGCTATGGCGCTGGCGCGGCTGCTCGCCGAAGGGCTGCGCGCGGAAGCAAATCAGCTCAGTGTGGCCGGGCACAACCTGCTGGGCAGACCGCCGCGCGAAAAGCTCGCCAAGGACATTGGCATCGTCTACCAGGACCCGGCTTCGTCGTTCAACCCGACGATGAAGGTCGGATCGCAGCTCACGGAAACGTTGCGGGTGCACGGTGGGGTCAGCCGGGGTAAGGCCGCGGCGCGAGCGATCGAACAGCTCACGCTCGCCCGCGTGAGCCGGCCGGAACTCCGGATAAAGCAGCATCCGCACGAGCTGTCCGGCGGGATGCGCCAGCGGGCGATGATCGCGTCAGCTTTGCTCACGTCACCGAAGTTGCTCATCGCAGACGAGCCGACCACCGCTTTGGACGTCACCGTTCAAGCTGATGTGCTGCGCCTGCTGCGGGAAGCCAACACCCGTGATGGGGTAACGATTCTGCTCATCTCACACGACATTGGCGTCGTCTCGGCGATCTGCGACCGCGTGCTCGTGATGTATGCGGGACGTATCGCTGAAGAGCTGTCAGTTGAGGATCTTCGCGCGGGTAACGCGCGGCATCCGTACACACGGGCTCTGCTCGCGGCGACGCCCAAGGTGACCGAGACCTCGGGGGAACTAGCGCCGATCCCGGGCAGGCCACCACAGCCCGCGCAGCGGCCGTCCGGTTGTGCGTTCGCCCCAAGGTGTCCGCTCGCTCAGGACGTATGCGTGGAGGAGCGGCCAGCGCTCATGAGAATTGGCACAGGGGCAGCGGCGTGCCATGCCCTCACGTGGCAACCGGTAGGTGTCCAATGACGACGGTGCTTCAGGTGGACAACCTCGACGTCTACTTTGGTCACGGCCGTAGCCGTGCGCACGTGCTGCAACAGGTCAGCTTCGCGGTGAAGGCCGGAACGACCTTGGGACTCGTGGGCGAATCAGGGTCGGGCAAGTCAACGACGGCCAAGGCGATCGTCGGCGTCGTGCGGTCCGCGGCGGGGACGGTGCTTGTCAACGGGGCGAACATCGCCGGTGCCCGAGGCCGTGCGCTGAACGCCTTGCGCCGCCGGGTGCAGATGATCCCGCAGGACCCCTACGCGTCACTGAACCCACGGATGACCGTCGGGGAAACCCTCGCCGAGGCGATCGACCCGCGCCGGGCGAGCGTGCGGGCCCACGCGGGCAAGATCACCGAGCTGCTCGCGCTGGTCGCGATGGACGCCGACGCGTCACAGCGCTATCCGCATGAGTTCTCCGGCGGTCAGCGCCAGCGCGTGGCGATCGCCCGTGCGCTGGCCGTCCAGCCGGAAATCATCATCGCCGATGAGATCACGTCGGCCCTGGACTGCTCCGTTCAGGCCGAGGTGCTGGGCGTGCTGCGGGAATTGCGTACCAGGCTGAAGCTCAGCATGCTCTTCATCTCTCACGATCTGGCCGTCGTGCGGCACGTTTGTGATGAGATCGCCGTGCTCTATCAGGGCCGCATCGTCGAGTATGGAAAGCGCGACGACGTCTTTGACGCCCCGCGCCACGACTACACCCGCCTTCTGCTCGACAGTGTGCCGGATGGAGGTCCGTTGAAGTGAGCCTGCTGATCACGAACGCCTCTCTGCTCGAACCGAGCACCGGGGAGATCACCGAAGCCGCCTGGCTGGAGATCGCCGCTGGCCGGATCTCCGGCACGGGAACCGGCCGCCCGCCGGCCCAGCCCGGCGGTGTGCGCACGCTGGACGTGGGCGGGGCGACGGTCATGCCGGGCCTCATCGACGGGCACGTGCACGTTGTGCTCACTAGCATTGACGGTGCGGACGCGAAGACCTGGACCCCGGGATACGCCACGCTCCGTGCGATGCGTGAGGCGGAGCGCATGCTTCGGCGCGGGTTCACCACCGTGCGTGATGTCGGCGGGGCCGATTACGGCATGGTGCGCGCGATCGAGGAAGGCCTGGCGCTCGGTCCCCGGATCGTCATGGGTGGCAAGGCGCTTAGCCAAACCGGTGGTCACGGCGACTTCCGTGCCCTGAGCGACGACAGTCACGTGTGCTGCCAGTCCCGGCCCGGCTTCGCGCGGATCGCCGACGGGACAGACGCGGTCAGGGCAGCGGCCCGCGACGAGTTCCGCAAAGGGGCGCAGCACTTGAAGATGCTGGTGTCCGGCGGGGTCGCCTCACCGCATGACGACATCGCGGCGGTGCAGTACAGCGAAGACGAACTGCGGGCAGCCGTTGAGGAAGCGGCCAACCACGGCAAATACGTGACCGCGCACGCCTATCACCCGCGCGCGATCGTCCGGGCGCTAAACGCCGGCGTGCGGTGTATCGAGCACGGCAACCTCATCGACGACGAGGCGATCAGCCTTCTCGTCGAGAAGGACGCCTTCCTGGTGCCGACACTCATCACCTACGACCGTCTCGCGGAAGCAGGCGTCAACCCGGAAAAGCTCGCCCAGGTCAGTGAGGCGGGACTGTCGGCATTGGACAGAGCGCACCGCGCGGGGGTAAATCTCGTCTACGGCTCAGACCTGCTTGGCGACATGCAGGAAGCTCAGCTCCAGGAATTCACGTTGCGCGCCCAGGTGCAACAGCCGATCGACATCATCCGCGCCGCCACTGTCAACGCGGCCCGGTTGCTTGGCTACGAAGGCGAGCTAGGCACGCTAGCTGTGGGCGCCCACGCCGATCTACTTGTCCTGGAAGGTAACCCGGCCCAAAACGTCAGTGTGCTGACCGACCCCGGAAGGCACATGCGCCACATCATCAAAGCAGGAGAGGTTTTGTCATGAGCTTTTCGACGCTGGAGGAGCTGCGCGCCGCGGTGGGAACCGAGGTGGGCACCAGTGACTGGGTGCTGGTCGACCAGGATCGCATCAACCTGTTCGCCGATGCGACCGACGACCACCAGTGGATCCACCTCGACCCGGAGAAAGCCGCGGCCGGGCCGTTTGGCACCACCATCGCGCACGGATTCCTCACGCTGTCACTGCTGCCGTTCCTGTCAGCCGGGGTCACGAAGGTCGACGGGGTGAAGATGGGCGTGAACTACGGGCTGAACAAAGTCCGGTTCCCCGCACCGCTTCCAGCCGGATCGAAGGTGCGGGCGCACTTCAAGCTGCTGTCCGTTGAGGACATCGAAGGCGGCGTGCAAATGGTGACCCAGGCGACGATCGAACGCGAAGGCGGCGAGAAGCCCGTGTGCGTCGCCGAGACCGTCTCAAGGATGTACCTATGAGGGCCTGGCAGGTTTTCGAGCCCGGTGAGCCGGGCGATGTGCTCAAGCTAAACGACGTCGAGGTGCCACAGCCCGGCCCCGGTCAGGTGCTCGTGCGTGTCAAAGCGGCCGCGCTCAACTTCCCGGATGTGCTGTTGTGCCGTGGGCAGTACCAGATCCGCCCGCCGATGCCGTTCACGCCGGGCGTGGAACTGTGCGGCGTGGTGGAGGGGACCGGACAGCGTGTCATCGGGACGCCGGTGCTGCCATACGGTGCCCTGGCCGACTACGCGGTGATGGAGGAAGCGGAGCTGTTCGCCGCACCCGAGTCGCTTGATGATGCGGCTGCCAGTGGACTGCTCATCGCGTACCAGACGGGATGGTTTGGTCTTCATCGGCGCGCGAACCTGAAGGCCGGCGAGACGCTGTTGGTCCACGCGGCTGCCGGTGGGGTCGGCGCGGCCGCCGTGCAACTCGGGAAAGCCGCTGGGGCAACGGTTATCGCCGTCGTGGGCGGACCGTCCAAAGCGGAGGTCGCCAGGCAACTGGGCGCCGATGTGGTCATCGACCGGCGCGAGCAGGACTTCATCAAGGTCGTCAAGGAGGTCACGGGCGGCCGTGGCGCGGATGTCATCTACGACCCGGTCGGTGGCGCGGCCTATGCGGGATCGGCCAAGTGCGTGGCATTCGAAGGGCGCATCCTGATCGTCGGGTTCGCTAGTGGCGATGTTCCCGCGCCGGCGCTGAATCACGCTCTCGTCAAGAACTACTCCATCGTTGGCCTGCACTGGGGGCTTTACCGTCAGCACAACCCGGCGTCCATTCGCGACTGCCACGAGGTGCTGACAGGCCTTGCAGCGCAAGGACTGATCAGTCCACTGGTCAGCGAAAAGCTTCCGCTGGAGGAGGCGCCGAGCGGTTTGACGAAGCTGGGCGCGGGTGAAACGACCGGCCGCATCGTGGTGACCCCATGATCGAGGTGCCGAAAGGCCTTGACCTAAAAGCGGCGAGCGCACTGCTCGGGCAGGAGTTGCTGGGCGGTCAGCTGATCGTGGGCGGCAAGTCAAACCTGACGTATCGCGTTTGGTCGGCCGAAGGCGAATACATCGTGCGGCGCCCGCCCCTGGGACACGTGCTCAGCACCGCGCACGACATGGCCCGCGAGTTCCGCGTCATCAGTGCGCTGGCCTCGACCAAAGTGCCGGTGCCGCAAGCGATCGCCCTGAGTGACGATCCGTCATTCTATCTCATGTCGTTTGTGGACGGACCGATTTACCGCCGCCCACAGGAGCTGGAGCCACTCGGGGGCGACCGAATCCAGAAGCTGATGACAGCACTGGTCGGCGTGCTGGTGGAACTGCATGCCATCGACCCCGCTTCCATTGGACTGCAAGACTTTGGCAGGCCCGAGGGGTACTTGGAACGCCAGTTGCGCCGTTGGCAAAAGCAGCTGGACTCTTCCCGTTCCCGGGAGCTTGAGGGCATCGACGAGCTGCACGATCTTCTGGTCAAACAGCTTCCCGTGTCCGGCAACCCGGCCATCATCCATGGCGACTACCGCATCGATAACTGCATCGCGACCGCTGACGACGGCATCGCGGCGGTTCTCGACTGGGAGATGGCGACCCTGGGCGATCCGCTCACGGATGTTGGCCTGCTGCTCATGTACTGGCGGCTCAACATCGAAATGGGTGGCGTGGAAGCGTTTGGCAACGCGACACCGCTGCCAGGTGCGCCGACGGGGGCGGATCTCGCGGCGATGTATGCCAGCAAGCGGGGGATCGACCTCGCTTCCCTCGACTGGTATCTGGCGTTCGCCAACTACAAACTCGCCGTGATCGCCGAAGGCATCCACTTCCGGTACCAGGCCGGGCAAACCGTGGGCGACGGCTTCGCCACGCTGGGCGCCATGGTGCCTTTGCTTGTCACGCAAGGACATGCGGCACTGAGAGGAGAATTCTGATGAACTTTGAATTCGAAGACTTCCCGTTGCTCAATGAGCTCAACAACTTCATGGTGTCGCACGTCTACCCGGCCGAACCGGTGCTGCACCAGCAGCTGGCGACGATCGAGCGGTGGACGACGGCTCCTGTGATGGAGGAACTCAAAGCCGAGGCCCGCTCGCGCGGACTCTGGAATCTGTTCCGTGACTTGCCAAACCTGCAATACGCCCGCATCGCTGAGATATCCGGGCGCAGCCCCGAGCTAGCGCCGGAGGCGATGAACTGCAGCGCCCCCGACACCGGCAACATGGAGGTGCTGTCGCACTTCGGCACGCCGGAGCAAAAGGAGCAGTGGCTCAAACCGTTGCTGGCAGGCGAGATTCGGTCGGCGTTCTGCATGACCGAGCCCGACGTCGCGTCCTCTGACGCGGCCAACGTCCAGACAGCGATCCGCCGCGACGGCGACGACTTCGTCATCGACGGGCGCAAGTGGTTCTCGTCGGGCGCGATGAACCCCAACTGCAAGATCTTCATCGTCATGGGTAAGACGTCATTTGAAGGCGACCGGCACCGTCAGCAGAGCATGATTCTCGTGCCACGCGACACGCCAGGAGTCACCGTCAAGCGGAGCATGCAGGTCTTCGGCTTCGCCGACGAGTCGCATGGTGGCCACGCGGAGGTCGTGTTCGAAGGCGTACGCGTCCCCGCCTCCAACATCATCGGTGAAGTGGGCGGCGGTTTCGCCATCGCGCAGGCACGCCTGGGCCCCGGCCGCATTCACCACTGCATGCGCCTCATCGGCATGGCCGAGCGCGCGCTGGAGTTGATGTGCCAGCGCGCCCTGTCCCGCACCGCTTTTGGCAAGTCCATCGCCGATCAGGGTGTCGTCGGCGAGTGGATCGCCGAGGCTCGCGTGCGCATCGAGCAGGCGCGCTTGCTCGTGCTCAAAACGGCGTGGCTCATGGACACGGTGGGCAACAAGGGCGCGCACACCGAGATCCAGGCCATCAAGATCGCGGTGCCCACGATGGCGGAATGGGTACTGGACAAGGCGATCCAGGTGCACGGCGGTGGTGGCGTGAGCCAGGACTTCCCGCTGACCATGATGTGGGCGGCGGCCCGTTCGCTGCGCCTGGCCGACGGACCGGACGAAGTGCACAAGATGTCGCTGGCCCGCCAGGAACTCAAGAAACACAAGTGATGACGTGAGCTTCAATCTGGCGGTCATCTTGGAGGAGGCCGCGAAACTGTATCCCGATAAGGCGGTCGCCATCGCGGGTGACCGCCGGATGACCTACGCCGAACTCGACGTTGCCTCAAGCCGTTTCGCCACAGCATTGTTAGCGCACTGTCAGCCCGGCGACCGGGTCGGTGTCATGTTGCCGAACAGGCTTGAGTTCCTGGAGTGTTACTTCGGGATTCTCAAGGCGGGTCTGGTGATGGTGCCCGTCAATCCACTGTTCAAAGCCGACGAGGTGCGGCACATCTTCACGGACAGCGCGGTGACGGCTGTCGTGCACAGCGAGGCTGTCAGCGGGGTGCTCGACGGAGACTACGTCCGGTTCAATGTGGACGCCGCGGACTACCTCGGCTCGCCTGCGCCACTGGACGCGGCCGCCGCGACGAACGCCGACGACACCGCGCTCATCATCTACACGAGCGGCACCACCGGCAAACCCAAAGGCGCTGAGCTGACGCACTTTCAGCTCTACCTCAACTGCACGATCGCGGGCGAGACGTTTGGCACGCGTCCCGAGGACGTGTCGATCGCGGTGCTTCCGTTCTTTCACATCTATGGGCTATCCGGCATCCTGAACGTCGCGATCCGTTATGGGTCAACGGTTGTGTCGATGCCCCGCTTCGACCCGCCAGCCGTGCTCGACGCGATGCACGAGCACCGCATCACGGTCATGGTCGGCGTGCCCACGATGTATCACGCCCTGTTGCACACCGACATCGGCGACCGTGATCTGTCCGCCCTGCGCATCGGGGCCAGCGGCGGCGCATCACTGCCAGAGGCCGTGATGACCGCGTTTGAGGACAAGTTCGGTATCACGATCCTTGAAGGCTATGGGATGTCGGAGACCGGCAGCTCGGCCACGATGAACTACAGCGTGCAGGACCGCCGGATCCTGTCGATCGGCAAACCGATCTGGGGTGTCACGGCGAAAATCGTGGGACCCAACGGGGTCTCGCTAAAACCACGAGAGGTGGGCGAGATCTGGCTGAGGGGCCACAACATCATGAAGGGGTACTGGGGTAACCCGGCCGCGACCGCGGAAGCCATCCAAGACGGCTGGCTGCGCACCGGCGACCTGGCCTACAAAGACGAAGACGGCTACCTCTATCTCGTCGACCGCATCAAGGACCTCATCATCCGCGGCGGTTACAACGTTTACCCCCGCGAGGTCGAAGAGGTCCTCTATGGGCACCCCGCCATCGCTGAAGCGGCCGTGATCGGCCGGCCCGATGACCGGCTCGGCGAGGAGATCGTCGCCGTTGTCGCGCCGAAACCGGGTGCGGTGATCGATCCTGAGCACGTGATCGCGTTCTGCCGGGAGCGGCTGGCGTTATACAAGTGCCCACGGGAGGTCCGGGTCATGCAAGCCCTGCCTAAGACGGCCGCGGGGAAACTGCTGAAGAGGGAGCTGCGCGGATGAGGATGGATATCGCTGGCCCGGTGCACTACGTGGACCACGGTGGCCCGCAGGACGCTCCAAAAGTCGTTTACGTGCATGGCCTGGGCGGCTCGCACCACAACTGGAACGCCTTGGCGCCCTTGCTCACTGAGCACGTCCGCGCCCACGCCGTCGATCTCGCCGGATTCGGCCTGACGCCCGCGGCGGGCCGCAAGACGACCGTCGCGGCGAATGCTGTGCTCCTGGGCCGGTTCCTGGAGCGGCTCGGGGACGGACCGTTCCTGCTCATCGGCAACTCCATGGGCGGACTGATCTCCACCTATGTGGCGAACAGTCATCCTTCGCTCGTGCGCGGCCTCGTGCTCGTCGACCCGACACTTCCGCTCGCGGAACGGCTTCAGATCGATCCCGCGGTGCGCAACCGCTTCCTCATCAACGGCCTTCCGCTCATTGGCGAGTGGGCGTTACAGCGCCGCTATCTTCGCGTTCCGGCGAAGGTGCGCATCGCCGAGGTGCTGCAGCGGTGTTGCGCTGACCCGAGCCGCATCCCCGCGTCCATGGTCGACGAGATGGTCGCGCTGGAGGAGGAGCTGACCCTGCAGCGCGGGCATGCCGCCGCCCAGCTCGCCGCCAGCCGTTCCATCGTTTATGGACTGGCCCGGCCGAGCACCTACTGGCGGCGGATGGCGGCCATCAAGCAGCCCGTGTTGCTGCTGCACGGCACACACGATCGTCTCGTGCCCATCTCATCGGCACGGGCCGCCGCGAAACGGCTTCCCCACTGGACTTACACCGAGCTTGACGCGGGACACATCCCGCAGATGGAAACCCCTGAACTGGTCGCCGAAGAGATCGTGCGGTGGCTGAAAAACACGAAGGAGCTAAGCAATGCCTGAAGCCGTCATCGTCGCGACTGCCCGCTCACCCATCGGCAGGGCGGGCAAGGGCTCGCTGGTGTCCATGCGCCCGGACGACCTGGCCGCGCAAATGGTTCGTGCCGCGCTCGCCAAGGTCCCGCAACTGGACGCAGGCGAGATCGACGACCTCATGCTCGGCTGCGCTGAGCCCTATGGCGAGCAGGGACACAACCTCGCCCGGGTCGTCACGGTCATGCTGGGCTACGACCACCTGTCGGGCGTGACGGTCAACCGCTTCTGCTCCTCAAGTCTGCAAACGACACGGATGGCCTTGCACGCGATCAAAGCAGGCGAAGGTGAAGTGTTCATCTCGGCTGGCGTCGAAACCGTTTCGCGCTATCCGCGCGTGGAATGGGAGCCAAACCCGCTCTTCAGCGAGGCTCAGGCACGCACGCTGCACGCGGCACAAAACGGTGCGCCGGAGTGGGTCGACCCGCGCAAGGACGGGCTGCTGCCCGACATCTACATCACGATGGGCCAGACAGCGGAAAACTTGGCTCTGGCTAAGGGAATCAGCCGTCAGCAGATGGACGAATTCGGTGTCCGCTCACAGAACCTCGCCGAAGCCTCTATCGCCAACGGTTTCTGGGATCGCGAGATCACGCCGGTGACGCTCAACGACGGCACCGTGGTGTCCAAAGACGACGGACCACGAGCGGGCACGACCTATGAAGGTGTTTCCGGGCTCAAGCCCGTCTTCCGCCCCGACGGCCGGGTGACCGCCGGAAACTGCTGCCCGCTCAACGATGGTGCCGCCGCGGTGGTCATCATGTCGGACCGCAAGGCCAACGAGCTTGGTCTCACCCCGCTGGCACGCGTTGTCTCCACGGGAGTCTCGGGCCTATCGCCGGAGATCATGGGCCTCGGGCCGGTTGTGGCCTCGAAGCAAGCGCTGGCGCGCGCCGGGCTTTCCGCGAGCGACATCGACCTCGTGGAAATCAACGAGGCCTTCGCCGCACAGGTCATCCCGTCCTATCAGGATCTGGGCATCCCGATGGACAAGGTCAACGTCAACGGTGGCGCGATCGCCATCGGCCACCCGTTTGGCATGACCGGTGCCCGGATCACCACTACGCTCATCAACTCGCTCCAGTTCCACGACAAGCAGTTTGGCCTGGAGACCATGTGCGTGGGCGGTGGCCAGGGCATGGCCATGGTTATTGAGCGACTGTCCTAACGGGGCGTCAGCACGTCGTTGAGGTGGTGCACCGGATCGTGCACGAAGTAGCGGGCGAACGTGTCCACCGTGAACTTCGCGCCGTCACTGCGAATGCCGGTCCGGTCCCACTGATCACCGTCAACCTTGGCGAACGCGGCCGCGATCGACTCGGCGGCGAGCCTTAGCTCGATGATGACCCGGTCCGGGTCTTGCTCGGCATAGCGCTGCTCGATCGCCGTCGCGTCCTGATCCCAGTTGGGATAGTGCGGTTCGTCCTCGCTCAGCATCAGGCCCAGCCGGTATTCGTAGAGCCGGAACACATCGCGGACGTGACACGCGTATTCCAGCGGCGACCAGACGTCGGGCCGCGGACGGCTGCGCACGTCTGGATGAGTGGAGAAGATCTCCTGCCAGCCGCTCGCGTTTTCCCGGATCAGCTTCGGCACCTCGGCACGCTCGATCGCGCGGGTGTCAAAGCCGCACTCCGGGCAGGGGCGCCGCAGGACCCAGGTCCAGTCTTTGTCATCAGGAACGATGCCCATGGGTGCAGCCTAGGTCTCGTAGGAGATGGTGAGGTTGAGAACCTCGCCATCGCGCCACTGCACCTGCATCGACCCGGAACCGCCGTTGTCCCAGTCGAACCGGGCGATCACCGTGTCGGGGCCGATCTCTTCCACCGACCAGATGCTCATGGTGTCGGTGGGCGGCTGCGCGGCATAAGCCGTGGCTATCTTGTGCCGGCCCTTGAAAGGCCCCACTGGTACGCCGTCAAAGGTCATCACGGCGTCTTCGGCGAAACTGGCCGCGAACGCCTCAAAATCACCCGCACGCACGGAATCGTTGAACAATTCCTGGTGCTCCATCACTGCCGTTTTCAGATCCACGCCCGCATCGTAGGGGACACCTACGACGCGGGCGAGGCTGCTGTTGTTGGGTGCTAAACCGGGATCAGACGCCAGAAACGCTGGTGATCCAGGCGCGGCTGGCCGGGACACTGCCATACCACTGGCGGCTCGAACCGTCCGCGGTGGAAGCTACGCCGACCTGCAGGCCGTTGTAGGTCTCCGGTCCGCCGGAGTCACCTTTCCACGCGTTGCCGTTGATCCGGGTGCTCGCGATGGCTGGACCGCCGTAGTAGTCCGTCGCTGAGGTCGACGTGACCCGGACGGTCGCCGTCTTGAGCACGGTCGACGCGCCACAGCCGGAGTAGCAGGTCATGCCCCAGCCGTAGATGTTGTTGGTGCTGTTGACCGGAGGATTCGTGCTCGCCAAACGCATGTAGGTCGTGCTGATCGACCGGTCGAGGCGCAGCAGAGCGAGGTCATAACGCACGGAGTAGCTCGTCACGTTGGCGACCGTTCCGCCGGACGTGCGGTTGACGCTGCCGACCCGCACCGACATCGCGCTTCCGGTGCAGTGGCGTGCCGTGAGCACCCACTGAGCCGCGATGATCGTGCCGGAGCAGGTGAACGATCCATTACGGAACACCGCGGCCGCCCAAGGTGCCGACGACACCGTGCCGCCGCCGATGATGGTGGGTTCGACGTCCGCCTGCGCTGGGGCAGCGTTGACGAACACGCTGCCCAGCGCCAGCGTGGCGGCGGCCAGAGTAACTCTTAGTCGCATGTATGGTCCTTTCAGTTCGGGGGCAGGACCATACATTCAAATTCTTAACTTTCTGTCAATACTTTACGGGTCATAGCATTTGCGGCATAACATCAACTCGCCAGTTTGCTGGGCCACCAGGAGCGCGGGCCAACGTGCAGGAGCAGGGCAGGGACGAGAAGCGAACGCACCACGAAGGTGTCTAGCAGCACGCCCACGGCGACGAGGACGCCGAGTTGCACCATGAACACGATCGGCAGCACCGCGAGCACTGAGAACGTTGCGGCTAGGACGATTCCGGCACTCGTGATCACGCCACCGGTGACGCCAAGGGCCTTCGTGATGCCCTCCCGGTGACCGACGCTGGCGATCTCTTCGCGCGCCCGCGTCATCAGGAAGATGGTGTAGTCCACTCCCAAGGCGACGAGGAACAAGAAACCGTTCAGTAGCACCGTTTTGTCGATCGCTGGAAAGCCCATGAGGTGATAGACGCCAGCGCTGAGACCTAGGGCCGCGCCAAAGGAAAGCACGACGCTGGCTAGCAACAGCACAGGGGCGATCAAGGAACGCAGCAAGACGATGAGGACGATCAGCACCACGAGCAGGATGAGCGGGAGGACGATCCGCAAATCGCGGTCCATGGTGGTGCTCTGATCCAGCCGCTGGGCGATGCTGCCGCCCACGAGACCTTGCGCGTCCAGGGAATGGACCGTTTCCCGCAAGTGCGCGACGGTCTGCTCGGCTTCCGTGCCGTCCGGATCAACGCTGAGGACAACGGGAATCCGGGCCCACTGCCCGCGCACTTCGGTCTCCTCGACATGATGCACCCCTGCCACAGCGGACAGTTTCGCCGCGGCCGCCTGACCGGAGGTGGCTGGAACGAACACGTCCACCGGTTCGGCCGAGCCAGCCGGGTAATGCTTAGCGAGCAGCTCGAAGCCGGCCACCGACTCCGGCTTGGTGGTAAACGAATCCGCCTGGCGCAGCCCGGCCGTGAGCGACGTCGCCCCAAAAGCAACGGCCAGCAATGCGGCCGCGGTGCTCATCCAGATCGCGCGCGGGTGCCGTGACACAAAGCCCGCCAGCCGGTTCCAGAAACCGGCCGGTGCGCTTTCAGGCTGAACATCCGGCGTGTACCGGGGAATCACCGGCCAGAACGCCCACCGTCCACAAACGACCAGCAATGCGGGCAGCAGCGTGGTCATAACGGCAAGGGCGGACACGATGCCAATCGCGGCAACGGGACCGAGCCCTCGCGTCGAGTTCAAGTCAGCGAACAACAACGTCAGCAACGCGAGCACCACTGTCGCGGCGGAAGCGGCGATCGCGGGCAGGCTGCGCCGTAGTGCCAAACCCATCGCCCGATGACGGTCAGCGTGCAGGTGCAGTTCCTCGCGATAGCGGGCGATCAGCAGCATGGCGTAGTCGGTCGCGGCTCCAAACACCAGCACGGTAAGGATTCCCGCGCTTTGCGGATCGACCACGAGACCGAAGTTCTTCGCCGCCCAGTAGACGAGCCCGCCTGCCGTGAGGCTGGCGATTCCCGCGCACAGCAACGGAATGAACAGCAGCACCGGGCTGCGATAGGTCACCAGCAGCAACACGGCCACGACGCCGACGGTGACGACGAGCAGGGTGGTGTCAAGGGAATCAAAGGCTTGGTCAAAGTCAGCCTCAGCGGCGGGAGCACCGGTCAGCCTGGCGGTCAGACCGCTCGGCTGAGCATCGGCCACCACCGAGCGGACCGCTTCGAGAGTGCTCTTGGCCGGTTCAAACGGCATGATGAGCAACATCGCCTTGCCGTCGTCACTGGGCTGCGGCGGAATTCTGACGCCCAGTGCGGCGGCATCCGCTGTCACCGCGGCCTTGTCAGCTTCGGTGAGCCCACTGTCTCGGGCGTAGATGAGGAGCAGATCCTCCGGATCGTTTGACGGGAACTGAGCTTCGGCCAAGTCCAGTGCGCGCGTTGACTCCGCGTTAGCGGGCAGCCAGCTGCGCAAGTCTTCGGACTCGACGTCGTTGACGCTGCCCGCGAAAAGGGTGATCATCATGACCGCGAGCACCCACGTACCCGTGAAGGCCCACTTCAGTTTCTTCATGCGCGCCACACTCCCGCTCTAGCCGTGTCGCGCGCGTCAGCGTGTCAACGCAACTGGCCCTACTGCGGAATGCGTACGCCCGACTGGTAAGCGATGACGACGAGCTGCGCCCGGTCACGCGCGCCCAGTTTGATGAGCACCCGGCTAACGTGCGTGCGCACTGTCGCTGGGCTCACCACGAGAGCGGCGGCTATCTCGTCATTGGACAGCCCGGTCGCCACCCAGCCGACGATCTCCAGTTCACGGTCCGTCAGCAGGTGCAGATCGGGATGTTTGCGCAATGGTGTGCTGGGCGAGGCCGCGGTGAACCGCTCGATCACACGCCGGGTGATCGCCGGGGACAGCAGCGATTCCCCGCCCGCCACGACTCTGATCGCCCGCAGGATCTCGTCGGGCTCGGCGTCCTTGGTTAGGAAACCGGACGCTCCCGCGCGCAGCGCCTCAAACACGTATTCGTCGAGCTCGAACGTCGTCAGGATTATGATCCGGGTGCTGGACGTGTTGCGCCGTAAGACTTCCAGTCCATCCATCCGCGGCATGCGCACGTCGAGCAGGAGCACGTCAGGATGCTGGGCTTCGATGAGGTCCAGCGCCGCCTGCCCGTCTTCGGCTTCCCCGACCAGCCGCAAGTCTTCTTCGACCTCGATGAGGGTGCGGATGCCCAGGCGTACCAAGGCCTGATCGTCGGCGATCCCGACCCGGATCATTGTTTCCCGGCCTCGAATGGCAGCACCGCATGCACTTTGAAACCACCCCCGTCGCACGGGCCGGCCTGAAACGTTCCGCCGAGGGAACGAGCCCGTTCACCCATGCTCTCAAGCCCAGACCCACCAGGGCGGATCGCCCCGCCGACGCCGTTGTCGCTCACCGTGATCTCGACCCGGCCCGGCGAATACGCGATGGTGACCGTGGCGAGGCTCGCTTCGGCGTGCCTGACCACATTCGCCAGGGCTTCCTGAGCGATGCGGTACCCGGCCAAGTCCACCGTGGACGGCAGGTGGCCGCGGGTTCCGTGCTCGGACAACCGCACCGTGAGCCCGCCAACCTCGCTCGCCGCGACAAGACTGGGCACCAGCTCAAGGCCGGGGTTGGGGGCGTCGGACAGCGTGCCGGTGAAGGTGGCGAGCGTGGACCGGAGCTCATCTAGGGCACCGGTGCTCGACTGGCGAATGGCCTTCAAGGACTCCTCGACCGATGCCGGGCCCGGTTGCTTGGACAGCACATGGAGCGCGGCACCCGCGTTCATGCTGATAACGGCGAGACTGTGCCCGACCACGTCGTGCACTTCTTGGGCGATCCGCAGCCGTTCCTCATAGATGTGCCGGTGCTTTTCCTCGCCCCGCAGACTGGCCTGGGCTTCGCGGTGGATGCGCACCGCCGTGCCGGCCGCGAACGGGGCGGCTAGCCAAAAAGACGTGGTGAGGCTGGTGAACAGGAGGCCGTCAGGCTCGTTTTCCACCCATAGCGACCACGGGATGTGTGCCAGCAGGCAGAAGATCAGGGCACCCGTGGCGATCTTGGCGCTGCGCCAAGCGGCGATCGAATAGATGGCCACCATGGCGTAAAGGAAGATCGGGCCATAGGGGTAGCGCAGCACCACATAGAGCATCGTGAACCCAAACGACACGAGGACCGCGACGAGCGGCCACTTGCGCCGCAGGATCAGTCCCGCCGCGCACAGCCAAAGGAGCGCGTAGGCCCGCGCGTCCAGCTTCGCCATGTCGGTCTGGTCGATGCCCGCCGCGTAGGTGCCGACCGTGACCAAGATGCCGAGCGACACCGCCAACACGGTGTCGGTCAGCAGGGGACGCCGGCTGAACCAGGCTATGAGGTGCACAAACGTGAGGGTACGCAGTGTGGCGCCCGCTGGCGTCAGCACCCATGCGTACGCGTCTTTGCGTATGCGGAGAGCTAACCGCCGACGCGTGCCACGATCTCGGCCGCGACGACTTCGGGCGCCTGATCTGGTACCCAATGAGAGATCCCAGACAGGGAAACGAACCGGTAGCCGGCCGCGACATAGTCTCGCGTGGCCTCGGCCGCGGTTTTTCCCAAAGCGATGTCCTCGTCACTCCAGAGGTAAGTGGTCGGGACGGTGACTGGTGCGATGCCGCCCAAACCCCCTTGGGCCAAGGCTGTGTACCAGCTGAGCGCGGCTCGCAGGGCACCGGGCTCCCGCATGGGCTTGACGTAAGCGTCCACTTCGGACTCTGTCATGCCGCTTCCGCTGAAAAGTGAGCGCAGCGCCTGCGCGTCGTCGGCCAGCAACATGGGTTCTGACCGGTCGAGGTTGGCGAAAACACCCATGTAGGTCGAACGCTGCTGCTGATCGGGGTCGTCGCGCAGTGCCTTGGCCAGGGCCGCCGGATGCGGAACACTAATGGCGACCAGGCTGCGCACCTGGCTGGGAAAGTTCGCTGCCAAGCCCCACGCGATGGCCGCGCCCCAGTCGTGCCCGACGACGTGGAAGTCGCTGAGCCCGAAGGTGTCCACTATGGACAGAACGTCGGCGACGCATTCCGTGACCGCATAGCTCGCTGGATCGAGCGGGCGAGCGCCGGGGGAGTAGCCGCGCTGGTCGATGGCGATGGTCCGCAAACCGGCTTCGTGCAACGGACCCGTGACCTTATTCCACTGTCCGCTGTGCTGGGGAAAGCCATGCAATAAGACGACGGGAGTGCCGTCGCGCGGCCCATCGGTGAAAACGGAGAATTCGAATCCGCGTGCAGGCACGAGCATGCGGTTCAGCCTAGCCGGTATTCCCACCCTTCGCGCCAGGCGAAATCAGTCTTCATAAGATTCTCAAGCGGCGTTTGATTGATGAAGTGATCCAGCGCCCACCGCGTCGCGACGTGTCCAATCACGAGCACCCGCTGACCCTCCCACCGCGACGGCAGGTCCTTGAGGAAACCGCCAGCCCGGTGCACCGCCTGCCGCCAGCTTTCGCCGCCGGGATAAGGCTGATCGAGGAACTGCAGCTTGTCCGGGACCGGTTGCTGCCCGTTATGCCAGCCGTAGTCGCACTCGCGCAAGCGCCAGTCGTGCAGCAACGGCATCTTGGACGTCCCGAACGCGATCTCGGCGGTCTCGACGGCACGGCGCAAGTCTGAGGTGAAGACGGCGACGATTCCGTCATCGCGCCGGCGCAGGCCAAGTTCAGCCGCGAGTAACCGCCCGCGTTCGGACAGTTTGCCAGGCAGCCAGCCAGTGGCGTGGCCACGGTCGTTGTCCTCGCTCCAGGAGTGGGTCTCAAAAACGATCTCGATGGACACGGCATTCTTTCTACCTGACGGACGCTGGTTTCGCGTTAGGGAACGAGGTCGATGCTGCAGGTCAGGTTGGACAGATCATCTGACCACTTGGTAGGTTTCGCACGGGTTCTTACCATCGTCGCGGAAGATTTCCGGCAGGCCGGCCTTGGGGCAATGTTGCTCGGCGCCGTGGCGAACCATCCGCGATTTCAGCGTTGCTGAGCTCGGGGGAGATGTGACGGAGATACTCACCGAACGCGTCATTGATGACGTGTCGACTTTGAAGGCCTTAGCCGACCCGGTCCGCTTAGGCCTGCTTGACTTCGCGATGGCGGCTCCGGACAAGACGTTCACCGCCAAGGATCTCGCGGCCCACATGGGTGTGCTGCCGACCAACCTGTACTACCACCTCAACATGCTTGAGCGGCATGGATTGCTGGCCGTCAGGGAGACGAGGATCGTCAACGGGATCATCGAGAAGCATTACGGCGCAGGGCAGCGGCGGCTGACCTATCGCCTGGGGGCGTGAAAGGTGGTAAGAAGATGAAACGCTGCGCGGCTTCATCTCCCACACCCCATTTCGGAGTGAGCCATGCACCTTTCCCGCCGCAACGTCTTTCGTGGTGCTGTCGTCATTGGAGCCGGGACGGTTCTGCCGCCCCTGCTAACTGAGCCCGCCCTGGCCGCCCCAGTGATCGCGAGTTGCGCGACCTGGGGCGCCCGTAATCCGTCATCCACGCTGACTCAGTTAGCCACTAACCCCAACAAAATCATCATCCACCACACCGCGACGCCCAACTCCACGGACTATTCGCAGGCACACGCCTATGCGCTGGCACGGTCGATCCAGAACCATCACATGGACAACAACGGCTGGTCCGACACCGGCCAGAACTTCACGGTCAGCCGAGGTGGCTACATCATGGAAGGCCGCCACTACAGTCTGTCGAAACTGACCGCTGGCAGTGGGTTTGTGACCAGTGCACACTGCCCGGGGCAGAACACGACCGGCGTGGGCATCGAGAACGAGGGCACCTACACCTCGCTCACACCACCAACCGTGTTGTGGGACAAGCTGGTTGACCTGTGCGTCTACATCTGCCAGCGATACGGCATCTCCTCGTCGCAGATCTATGGCCACCGCGACTTCGTCGCGACCGCTTGCCCGGGTGACGCGTTCTATGCCCAGCTGCCAGCGCTCAAGGCAGCGGTGCAAGCCAAACTCGTGTCCTTCTCCGCGACCGTCGACAACACGTCCAGCGGGTTCCGGGCCTCCGCTAACTGGGGCGTGTCAACGTATTCGTCGCAGCGCTTCGGCGTCGATTACCGTTACGCGGCACCGTTCTCGGGCTCCGACGGGGCGTACTACTCGGCGACCCTGCCTAGCGCGGGAAACTACAAAGTCGAGATGTGGCATCCGGCTAACACGGGCTACAACGCCGCGACGCCGGTGGTCATCTTCAGTTCGGCGGGCAACCAGACCGTGACCGTCAACCAAACCGTGAGCGGTGGCGTGTGGCGCAATCTGGGCACGTTCGCCTTCGCCGCTGGTGCGCAAGACTTCGCCGCGGTCAGCCGCTGGACCAGCGGTACCGCTTATGTCATCGCCGACGCGATGCGGATCACCAAGGTGTAACCGCGGCTTGAAGGCGCGCGGCCTCGTCGAGGAACGCGCCACCAAGGTTGCCGCGCCCGGCGTCACGGTGCAGTTCGCCGAGCCGCCGGGCGCATTTGGCTTGAGCCTGCCGGTCGCCGATGCGCTCGAAGATGTCCAGTGCTTGGGTGAGCCGCACGATGGCGGACTCCACCGGCTCCAAATCGGACAGATGCGTGAGGCAATAGGCCTCGCCGTGGGCGTCTCCGATGGCTTCGAACTGCTTCATCGCCTCGGTCAGTTTGCCGTGTGCCGCTTCGGTTTCCCCTTGCCGCAGGAAGACGACGCCGAGAATCTGGGTCAGGTGGGCCAGCCGGTGCTCATCGCCGATCTCGGTCGCGATCGCCATGCCCTGCCGCAGAGCCTGCGCGGCTTCCGGCAGATCACCACGCGCGAGCAGGCTCTGCCCAAGCGAACCCTGAGCGAACGCTTGCCCGTGCAAGTCACCAGCCTGCACATAGGACGCCAGCACTTGACGAAAACAGCCGTACGCCTGGTCGATCTCGCCCCTGATCCGCAGGACGGTGCCCAGGCCGGCCAGGGCACCGGCTTCGCCGCAGTCGTTGCCCAATCTGGCGAACAGCAACCGGGAGCGGCCAAACGCCTCAGCCGCGGCCTCATAGTTGTCCCGGTAGACATGCAGCTGCCCGAGCCCACGCAACGTGACGGCCTCGCCGAGCTGATCACCGGCCTGGCGGCACGCCTCCAAAGCCGTGTTGTGGGTGCGTTCCCAGCCCGAGGTGTGCCCACCGAGATCGCACCAGGGGACGAGCGCGTGTGCCAGCTCCCAGGCGAAATCAGCCCGCCGCAACTCCGCGGCCGCCTCGACGGCACGCTCGATGGACGGCTGCTCCTCGGTGAACCAGGCGGTGGCGTCAGGCACGGACTCGGGCGTCGGCCAGCGCGGGGCCACCTTGACCCCGGGCCCAAAGACCTGAACTGGCAACGCTTTCACGGCCTGATCGGCCAAGTGCAGGTAGCCACCGAGCACCCGCAACAGCGGAGCGTCGCCGCTATCGCCGGGCAAGTCCGGGGCCAGTAGGTTCACCAGCGCGGGCACCGCGAAGCGGTCATTTTCCGCCTCGCGCAACAGCCTCGCCGTCACCAGCGATCGCAGCACCGGTGCCGGGTCCCGGCAATCGGCCAGCGCCGCGGCGGTCCAGGCCGGAGCGGTGCCCAGGGCGAGACGGGCCAGCCCGCGCAGCACCACACCGGCCGCGCCGTCGAGCGGAGCCGCGTCGATGGGCTGCTCCACGAGCAGCTCGCGGTGCAAGCGCCGCAACGGTTCGCCCGGCTCGATGCCAAGCTCAGCGGCCAGGGTGCGGCGCGCATCGGCGTAGGCGGCCAGGGCCTCGGCTCGCTGCCCGGCCGCGGCCAGCGCCCGGACCAGCAAGAGCCATCCCTCTTCCCGCAAGGGATCATCGGCCACGAGGTCGCGCAGATCAGAAAGGACAAGGCGCGCACGATCCGTGTCGATCAGCTGGCGAGCCCGCGCCTGCCGGGCCGCGCGCCACTTCTCTTTCAAACCCGTGATGTGGGTACTCCATACGCCTGCGACAGGCAGATCCTCCAGCGGATCGCCGCGCCACAGGGCAACCGCTTCCTCCAGATCGGACAGAGCGTCGCTGGCGCACAGCTTCTCGAAGCGGCGCAGGTCGAGTTCATCGTCGCCGAGCACGAGCCGGTAGCCGCCGGAGCTGGTGTGAAGACGTTGTGACCCAAAGAGAGAACGCAGGCCACTGACGTAGGTCTGCACGTTGGCGACCGCTGACCTGGGCTGTCCCTTGGGCCACAGGATGTCGGCGAGCTGACCAGTGGAAACGACCCGGCCGTGGTGCAGGGCAAGGGTGCCAAGCAGCAGGCGCGGTTTGATGCCGCCGAGGCTGACCGCGTCTCCCTTTCGGATCAGCTCAAGCGGGCCTAATACCCGCAGTTCAAGCCCATCCGCCATACCGGTCAGCCTAGGCGGTTGTAGCCCGTTTGTAGAGAACGTGAAGCTGAATAGCTGACTCTGACGCGTGCCGCGTAGCAACAAATTCTTCACAACCCTTCGAAGGGACATCCGTATGCGACTATCCCTCCTGCGTGCGACGGCTATCGTGGCTATGGCGTTCGCGGGGACGACCCTCGTGGCCGCACCGGCATCAGCGGCGCCAGCCTTCCAGCTCCCCTTCCCCTGCGGGCAGACCTGGAACGGAAACAGCACCAACAGCAGTGCCCATGTCTCGTGGGAGATCGACTTCAACCGCGGGTCAACAGCGACGGCCGATCTCGGCGATACGGTCGTGGCCGCCGCTGCCGGAACCATTGAGGTATCCGCACATCAGGGATCGGTCAACGGATACGGCAACCTGATCGTCATCAACCACGGTGGCGGGTACTACACCTATTACGCGCACCTGAACAAGCGCGCGGTCTCGGCTGGCCAGTCGGTGCTGCGCGGCCAGGCGATCGGATCGCTTGGCAACACAAGCAGGCCGGGCAACGGCATCTCACCGCACCTGCACTACGAGGTTCGTTACCCGACCCGTTCGCAGTCGGACATCATTAAGGCGGTGTTCAACGGCTCGACGTTTGGTTACGGCTCTGCGAACGTCACCAGCCGCAACTGCGCGACCTCTTACGACCCCGCCGCCGAGTGTGGCGCGGGCTTCGAGATGACCGACTCGGTCAAGCTCGGCTCGGCTGGCACGGTGAACCTGCTGTGGAAGGGCTCGACGAGCCAGAACTGCGCCATCACCCTGAAGATGGCCAGCGTCGGCACGCCGACGGCGACCTCGGCTTTCCTTGAGCCACAAGGTTCGTCGCGAACTACCGACTCGGGCAGCTTCTCCTACTATGCCGGCCCGGTTATCCGTACCGCACCGAGCTGTGTGAAGTGGGGCGGCAGCGCCGGCGGTGTCTCGTACACCTCACCATTCGAACACTGCTAAATCCCCCAACGGGACGCCCACTCCGGCTGGACAGGACGGGGTGGGCGTTCTATCGTTCCGTCTGATGGAACGCATTGCTGCAATTCTGGAACGTGCACGGATCGTCCCGGTCATCCGCACTGCCGACGCCGACAGTGCCTACGTGGCCGCCGCAGGCTTACTCCACTCTGGACTGTCCGTCGTGGAACTGACCGCGACCACGCCGGGCTGGCCCTCGGTGCTACGGAAACTGCGAGCCGAGTTCCCTGATGCTGTGCTGGGCGCCGGAACGATCGTCACTGCGGCCGACGCGCGCGAGGCCACCGCGAGCGGGGCGGCCTTCCTGGTGAGCCCGTTCCCCGCTCCCGAAGTGCGTGCTGTGGCTGAGATCCCGTTCCTGGAAGGCGGTTTCACGCCAGGCGAGATCGCCTCCGCTTGTGCGCACGGTGTCGCCAAGCTCTTTCCCGCCTCCGCGCTCGGCCCGGCCTATCTCAAGTCCCTCCTCGCCGTGCTGCCCGGTGCCCGCGTGATGCCCACAGGCGGCATCAAACCAGCCGACGCCGCGCAATGGCTCGCCGCTGGCGCTATCGCCGTTGGTATCGGCAGTGACCTCGCCCAGATTCCGGTGGTGCTCCGTGACTTATGACGTTGTCGTGATCGGGGAACCGTTGCTGGAGTTCTCCGCTGACGGGCCGCTGACTTCGGCAGGCACCTTCACGCTTTCCTTCTCTGGCGACGCCCTCAACGCCGCCGTCGCCGCGGCCGCTGCCGGGGCACACGTGGCTCTGCTAACACGCCTTGGCGGCGACGAACTATCCGATCGTCTCATCGGATTCCTTGCCACGGCAGGTGTTGACACCTGCCTCATCGTGCGCGACCCCGGCCAAACCGGTGCCTATGTCTTAGGGGCAGACCCAGGGGGTACTAGGGAATTCGCCTACCTGCGCGCCGGCTCCGCCGCGACCCGCCTGCAACCGTCTGATGTGGACGCAGCCGGTGTCGTGAACGCCCGCTCGGTCTTGCTCAGCGGCATCACCGCCGCGCTGTCCGCATCATGCGCGGCAACGGTTCTGCACTCGGCAAAACTTGTGCACTCGGCCGGCGGGACAGTCGTCTACGACCCGAATTTCCGCCCCCGCTTGACTTCCGCTTCGGCGGCGCGTGCCTTCTTCGGCACCATCGCACCGCATCTGTCCGTCGCGCTGCCTTCCTCGCCTGGCGACACGGCCCCGCTGTTCGGCGTCACCGATCCCGTGGCGGCAGCACGGCACTGCCATGACGCGGGCACGCCGGTCGCTGTCGTCACCTGTGGCACCGATGGCTTGCTGCTGTCCACCGCGGACGGTCACACCGCGCTGCCGGTCATCCCGGCGCCAGCCGTCATCGACTCCACCGGGGCGGGGGACTGCTTCGCTGGTACCCTCACGGCTCGGCTAGCCCTAGGCGACACCCTCCCGGAAGCAGCCGGCGTAGCGATGGCAGCCGCCTCGCTCTCGCTCGGCGGCCAAGGCGGCACGGGCTTTATCCCTTCCCTGACCCAGTCTCGTGCCCACCTAGAGCGGCGGACACTTCCTGCGCGGTCTTGACGACCAGCGGGCCGAGGGCTTGGGCGTCCTTTAAGGATAGTTCGTGCGCGAGCGTGGAAACGCTTATGGCGCCAAGGATCTGTCCGTGGTGCCCGGTCACGGCGGCGCCGACGCAGCGCAGACCGGGCTCGTTTTCCTCGTCATCGATCGCGAAGCCGGCCTGGCGCACGGCGGTCAAGTGGGCGAGCAAAGCCGACGATGAGGTGAGCGTGGACGGCGTGCGGGAGGCGAGCCCCGCGCGGGCGCAGATGCCGGTGACCTCATCGTCGGCCAGGGTCGCGAGGATGGCCTTGCCGATGGCGGTGCTGTGCAGCGGCAGGCTTTGGCCAATGCGTGAAGTCATCTGATAAGGCCTGTGCCCGGACAGCTTCTCGACATAAACCGCCTCATCGCCGTTGCGCAGCGCGAAATGAACCGTGTGACCGGTGTGGTCGCGCAGCGCGCGCAGGGCGGGATCGGCTTGCCGGGCCGGGTCAAAGCGGTGCATCACCTTGCCGGCCAGCGTGAGAATGCGCGGACCGGGCAGGTAGCCCCCGATGCCATCCGGCACCGCGAACCCATATCCGGTAAGGGATTGCAGGATGCGGTGGACGGTCGACTTCGGCAGCCCGGTCTTCGCCGCTAAATCGGTGATGCGCTCGTGCTCTGACAGTGCTTCCAGCACGGTAAGCGCCTTTTCAATGGCGTTACCCGAGCCGGAACTGGCAGTCATGGCGCCAGCTTAGCGCCGGTTCAGCTTAATCGCCGCACAGCGTCAGCCACCATGCCCTGGCTCGCGACCAGAGCCGACCGCGCGGTCGCCGCGTCGACGGAGGACAGCAGCATGACCAAGGCCACCGGCAGTTCCTCGTCGGCTTGAGCGATCGCGGCCTGTGCCGTTTCGGCCGGCAGCCCCGTCGCGCTGACGAGCGTGCGCACGGCTCGCTGGCGCAGCTTGGCGTTGGTCGGCACCGCGCACACCATCAGGTTGGACCACGTCCGTCCAATGCGGACCATAACTGCGGTCGAAAACGTTGTCAGCACTAGTTTTGCCGCCGTGCCGGCCTTCATCCGGGTCGAGCCAGTGATCACTTCCGGCCCGGTTTCGACAGCGATCGCGATATCCGAGAACTCATGCAGCGGAGCTTGCGGGTTCGAGGAAATGAGCGCTGTTGTCGCTCCCACGGAGCGGGCGTGTTTGAGAGCGCCAGCCACATAAGGGGTCGCGCCGGAAGCCGCTACGCCTATGACGAGGTCGTTCGCCGTGACATCTCGCGCATCGCGCGCACCGGCCTCAGCGTCATCTTCGGCCTGCTCGACCGCGTTCCACAACGCCTCCAGGCCACCCGCGACGTGCGCGACAACCTGATCTGAGGCGAGGCTGAACGTCGGGCGCAGCTCGGCGGCATCGGCGAACGCGGCCCGGCCTGACGTGCCCGCGCCGAAGTAGTGGATGCGCCCTCCCGAGCGCAGCGCTCGTACTCCGGCGTGGACGGCCAGTTCGATCTGCGGCAGTACCTTCGAGACCGCTAAGGGGACGGTCTGGTCCTCCTGGTTGATCAGTCGCAGTACGTCGGATAAAGGTAAGGAATCCAAATCCATCGAGGCGGGATTACGGTCCTCAGTTGGTACGGCGGCTACGTGCACGTTCACCTGTCCTCGAGGAGACTGCCTGATGGACTTGCTCAAACGCCGCCCACGTCTGCTCACCTCGATGCTGGGCCAGCGCGACGAACAAGCAGTCCGTGACATACAGCTGGGCAATGCGGCTGACGGTGGCACCGGTCCGGAAGAGCACGTCTTCCTGGCCAGCGCTGGCGAGCACAATGTCCACTTGGGAAGCGAGTGGGGAGTGGGGGTAGTTCGTGACCGCGATGGTCTTCGCGCCGCGTTCCGCCGCGACACGCATCGGGTCGAGCACCTCGGTCGTGCGCCCGGAGTGGGAAACCCCGATCGCGACGTCGCCCTCGCCCAGATGCGCGGCAGAGGCGATAGAACGGTGCACGTCTGAGTACGCGACCGCGATCAGCCCGAGATGGGACAGCTTGTGGTGCAAGTCGGCGACCACGACGTCGGAGGAGCCAACGCCGTAGATGTCGACTTTGCGGGCCGTGGCAAGAACCTCCACGGCACCGGCAAGGGCACTGATGTCGAAGGTCTCCAGGGTGTCCTGGATGGCCTGCTGTGACGCGATGGCGATTTTGCGGGTTATCGCGGGCAGCGGGTCATCCGCCGCGATCTCGGCCTCGGCCCCGATCGGGAGCTGGCGGCCCGCCGCCTCCTGCTTGTATCCGGCGACGGCCAGCAGCAACCGCAGTTCCTGGTACCCGTTGAGCCCGATGCTGCGGCAGAAGCGGGTGACAGTAGTGGCGGAGGTGCCTGCCCTGCGAGCCAGTTCCGAGATCCCCACCCGGGCGATCTCAGCGGGCTGGTCGAGGACGAGGCGCCCAACGGCCCGCTCGGATTCGGCCAGCGTCGGCAGGAGCCCGCGCAGGCGGACGAGCAGGGTTTCGGCGCTGCTTTCGGCAGTGGTTTCGGTCGTCATCGTTTATCTCCTACTTCAACTGGCCCGCGGTAAGTCCGGATTGGACCTGACGCTGGAAGACGGCGTAAACGATAAGCACCGGAAGCATGGCCAGGGTCAGGCCGGCGAACAGCCGTGAATAGTCACCCCGGTAGCCTTCGCTAATCGCTAGCGCCGCCAGCCCTTGTGCCAGCGTGTATTTGTCTTCGTCGCTGCTGACCAGGACTACCGGAATGATGTACTGGTTCCACTGGCCGAGCAGGTTGAAGATTCCGACGCTGATGAGGCCAGGTTTGGCCATCGGCAGCATGACCCGGAAGAAGAGCCGGAACGGCCCTGCCCCGTCGATCATCGCCGCCTCCGCTACTTGTGTCGGCAAAGTGCGGAAAAAGGCGGATAAGAAGAACACGGTGAACGGCAGCGAATACGCCGTGTAGACCAGCATTAGCCCAGGCAGCGAGTTCAGCAGGCCGAGCTGGCGCACAACGAGGAACAGCGGCACCAGAGCCAAGAAGACGGGGAACATCATCCCACCGACGAACAGGTAGTAGATGAAACGGTTACCCCAGAAGTCGTACCTGGCGAGGGCGTATGCCGCCGTGGCGCCGAGGAACATCGTCAAGGTCAGTGACACCGACAGCACGATGACGCTGTTGAGGAAGTATTCGCCGATGCTCGCGTGCGTCCACGCGCGGGCGAAGTTGCCAAAGCGCAGTGCGCCGGGCAGCCCCCACGGGTCGCTCAGGATCTCGTTGTCGTCCTTGAACGCGCTGGCGATGACCCACAGCAGGGGCAACGCCGTCATTAGGCCCCAAATGACCAGGAAGCCCTGGGAGAAAGGGTTGTGCAGCTTGAACTTCATGCCAGCTCAATCCTTTCCCGCTTGGTAAGGCGAAGGGCCACCAAGGTGACCGACAGCGTGAAGAAGAACAGGACCACACCCATGGCCGAGGCCATGCCGAAGCGGCTGTCGGTGAACGCGGTGTCATACATGCGCTGGCCCGCCACGTCGGTGGAGAAGTTGGGACCGCCGCGGGTCATGATCTGCACGATGGCGAATCCGTCCAGGGCGATCACCGCCAGGTAAACCCAGGCGACCTGAACCGTGTCCCACACCAGCGGCAGCGTGATGCGAAACAGGGTGGTCCAGCGGGACGTGCCGTCGAGGGCGGCAGCTTCGTAGATGTCGCGTGGAATCGACGACATCGCCGCTCCAAACAGGACAACGTAGAAGCCGACGTTCGCCCAGACCATCACCGCGAGCACCAGCCAGAACGCCATGTCGGGGTTGCCGAGGTTGTCGCCGGCGAAACTGTCGAGCCCGACAGCCCGCAGGCCACTGTTCAGGATGCCGCTGCGCGGGTTGTAGATTTCTTTCCACAGCACGCCAATCACGGCGACTGACAGCACCTGCGGCACGAAGTAGATGATTTTGTAGAAGCCAGAACCGCGCAGGCCACTGACCGCTCGCTTCGAGGTGCCGCCGACGTTGAGCAGCGAGGCCAGGAACAGACCGAGCAGGATCGTGATGGCTGGCAACAGCACGAGCAGCAAAGCGTTGTGCCACAGGGCATTGCGGAAGTACTCGTCTTTGAACAGTGCGACGAAGTTGTCCAGCCCAACGAACTTGTAGCGGTTGGACAGCCCGCTGGCGTCGGTCATCGCGATCAGGAAGGCCTGCGCGTAAGGCGCGAGGACAAAGACCCCATACAGCCCGAGTGCTGGCAGCAAGAATGCTGCCAGCAACGGGTATTTGCCGTGTTTCACGGTTATGACCGCTTGTACTTCTTGAAGCTGGCGTCCTTGGCGATCTCGTCGGCACCCTTTTGGCACGCCGCGAGGAACTCCGCCGGGGTCGACCGGCCGGAGAAGAACTCGCCACAAGCCGCGTCAACGAGGTTGCGCTCGAGCTTGCGGTAGTAAATCTGGTAAATCCAGTTGAAGCCGTTGTCACCAGAGGCCTTGATGGCCTCGACACACGATGCCAGACCCGGCGTGAAGGACAGGCCGTCGGCCGCGCCCGCCACGATGGTCAGGCTCTTGACCTTGCCGGTGAAGTCCTTGGCGCCCTTCATGGAAAGCATGTGCCGCATCAGTTCCATGCCACCGCGCGGGTTCTTCGCCTTGGCCGGAACGATGTAGGGCTCGCCTGCCGTGCCACGGATCGCGGCGAACGGAAGCTTGTCACCCGCGCCGAGGCTCGGCGTCGGAGCGACGGTCATGTTGAAACCTTGCGGTGTCACCGCGGCTTGCTCGTTTTCCAGCCACGAACCGCAGGAGATGAACGCCGCGTTGCCCTTGCACCACTCGGTCTGCGACTGCTTGTGGTCCAAGCCAGGCGAGCCGTCGAGGATGTACTTGTCCTTGACGATCTGGTACCAGGCGTCGGCTGCCATCTTCATGCCCTCGGACTGCCACGCGTTCGGCACCAGGTTGTCGATGTCGAGCGCGACCTGCTTGCCGGCGAACTTGACGGCGGTCGAGATGACCGGCCAGCTCATGTAGCGCGGGTGCACACCGGCGTAAGTCCACGGCGCCATACCCGAGGCCTTGATCTTCTTGCACAGGGCGATGTGGTCGTCCCAGGTCTTGCCGTATTCCCAGCCCTTGTCAGCGAAGAGCTTCTTGGAATACCAGATGCCATACACGGTGTAGGCGTAGTTCAGGATGAACATCTTGCCGTCGAACATGCCCGTCTCGACCGCACCCGGAAGCAGCGTCTGGCGGACCGTTTTGCCTGGCTGGTCCAGGCTCGGCACGTCTAGCAGCTCCTTGAGGTCTGTGAGCTGTTCCTCGGCGACCAGCTTGCCCGCGTCCATCGCGTTGGAGCCGGAGTTGTTAATGAAGTCTGGAGGGTTGCCCTCGATGAATCGCGGCTGCAGGGTCTTCCCGATCTCAACGACCGCCGTGTGTTTGACCTCGGCCTTGGGGAAGCTCTCCTTGTACATAACCTGGTGTGCCTTGGCGTAGTCTTCGCCGAAGCCGCCATTGAAGATGACCACGTCAAGCGGCGCATCTTCCTTGACACCCAATGGGTTCTTCGTGTTCTTCTCGCCCTCGGCCTGGTTGTTGCCTTCATCCGAGCCAAGCGCGCAGCCCGTAAGCAGGCCAGCCGGGGCCAGCGACGCCGCAGCCGCGGTGCCGAGCACCGTGCGGCGGCGGATTTTTTCTGCACTCATTAAAGGGGTTCCGTTCCTTCGTTGAACGAATGTGAGCCCGATAGTTCCCTCAGAACCCGGCTGGTGTCAATAGTTAACGTGAATCGTGATCGAGCAGTTAATGATTTTCGGATCACTGCTAAGGTACGGCGCATGCTGGTTATCGGAGTCGACCTGGGCGGAACCGGCGCGCGGGCGGCGTTGGCTGATGGTGGTCATCTCCTGGCGCAATCTGAGCTACTTGGCGTGACAGATCGTGCGCAGACTGTTATCGATTTGGTCACGGAATTGCTGGCACGAACCCATTTGAGCAGCGTGGACGCGATCGCGGTCGGCGCGACCGGTTTCGTGCTCACCGGCGCTGAATTGCGGGAACGCTTGCCGCACAAGCTTTTGACGCATGCGCCGCATCTGCTGCTGTGCTCTGACATGGTTTCCAGTTATGCCGGGGCGCTCGGTCTGGCACCTGGTGTGGTTCTCGCCGCGGGCACCGGCGCCGTCGCTCTCGGGACGGATTTGAAGGGCACCTGGTCGCGGGTGGATGGCTGGGGTTATCTCGTGGGCGACTTCGGCGGCGGGAGCTGGATCGGGCGCACGGCGCTGTCGGCCGCGCTCCGCTTCGCCGACGCGCGCCCCGGCGGGTCTGAGCCGTTGCTGCAAGCGCTGAAGGAGCGCTTTGGCGAGCCGGCCGCGTTGGTGGCCCTGCTGCGGGACCGGCCGGACCGGGCGGGTGTCATGGCAGGCTTCGTCCCGGCGGTGAAGCAAGCCGCGGACGACGGCGACCCGGTCGCGGGGGAAATTCTGGCCGAAGCGGGACGCCACCTAGCCGACACGGCAGTGGCGGCGATCGTTCCAGGCTCGCCGCGGCACATCGCCCTGACGGGAAATCTGTTCCAAGCCGGCCCCGCGCTGACAGAGCCGTTTCAGACCGCTCTGGCGGCCGCTGACGCCACGTTACGGCCCGCCCTAGGGTCCAGTGTGGACGGTGCGCGTCTGCTAGCGGTCGCGGCGAGGACGGGCAATCTGCCGCCAAACACTCCTTGTGAACAATTCACTTCCTCTTAGAGGTGATCGTTAACTATTGACATCGGGCGGCGGGGTGTTGAAGCTTTCCACCATGAAAGCCACCCGCAGAAACGTCCTCCTCGCGGCTGGTTCAGCCGCTTTTGTTGTGCCGCTTGGGTTTTCCGCTCCCGTGAGCGCGGAGCCCACGACGGCGCCGGAGTGTGAGCCGAACCCGTTCACACCGAAGCGTCAGTTCCGTGCGATGTGGATCGCGACCGTGCAGCGGCTCGACTGGCCGTCCCCGGGCGACATCGAAACGATGAAAGCCGAATATCTCCAGTGCCTGGAATACGCGGTCGCCGCGAAGATGAACGCGGTCATCGTGCAGGTCCGGCCAACGGCAGACTCGTTCTGGCCGGGCGCGCTGGAGCCGTGGTCGCGTTATCTCAGCGGCACCGCGGGTCAGGACCCGGGCTGGGATCCGCTGGCCTTCCTGCTTTCGGAGGCGCACGCCCGCAACCTCGAGTTCCACGCGTGGTTCAACCCCTACCGGATCAGCATGCCGGCCTCGGCCACCGAAGCCGGTGTCGACCTCACGAAGCTGCCGGCCGACCACCCGGTGCGCAACCATCCGGAATGGACGGTGCCCTACCCGGTCGCCGCCGCGGGCGCCCGGCTTTACTACAACCCCGGCATCCCGGCCGTGCGCGAGTTCGTGCAGAACGCGGTCCTCGACGCGGTGCAGAAGTACGACATCGATGGTGTGCACTTCGACGACTACTTCTACCCCTACCCGGCCGCCGGGCAGGACTTCGGGGACGCGACGACCTTCGCCGAACACGGTGCTGGCTGGGCGAACAAGGCCGACTGGCGCCGCAACAACATCGATCTGCTCATCAAGGAAATGAACGAGAAGATCAAGGCGGTCAAGCCGTGGGTCAAGTTCGGCGTTAGCCCGTTCGGCATCTGGCGCAACGTGGGTTCCGATCCGCTCGGCTCGGAGACCAACGGCACCCAGTCCTACGACGCTAACTTCGCCGACACCCGCAAGTGGGTCAAGGAGCAGTGGATCGACTACATCGTGCCGCAGATCTACTGGCACATCGGGCTCGCCGTGGCTGACTACGCCAAACTCGTGCCGTGGTGGAACGACGTCATGGAGGGCACCCGCGTGCACCTCTACATCGGCCAGGCCAACTACAAGGTGGCCCTTGCCGGGCAGCCCGCCGCCTGGTTCGACCCGGCGGAGATCAGCAAGCACCTGACGTTCAACCAGGCATACCCCAATGTGGACGGTGACATCCACTTCCGGGCGAAGATCGTCATGGCCGACCCGATCGGTTCGTCGACTCAGTTCATCGCCGACCACTACTCCCGGCCAGCCCTCGTCCCGCGGATGCCACACCTTCCTGCCGGGCCGATGTTGTTCCCGGTGATCGTCAAGGACACCCGCGACGCGAGTGGCGTCACCCTGACCATCCGCCACATCTGGGGTGACATCAAGTCCTACGCCATCTACCGGGTCGACCAGGATTCGGAGATCGGCTGCGACGACGCTCGCAACCTTTTGGGCACCGTCCGCCGGAGCGGCAAGGAGACCACCTTCGTCGACACCACCGCCGAAGCTGGCAAGCGGTACCTCTACGTGGCCACCGCGCTCGACCGGCTCTGGAACGAAAGCCCACCCAGCCCACCACGGCTAAGCTCTTAAGCTTTCAGCATGAGCGACGCTTGCGGAGCGAATCGGAATTGCAGGGTGCCTAGTGCCGCATGGGCAAAACTCTGCGCTCTTTAGAGTTTTGCCCATGAGTTTTGCTCCATCTGCGGACCCGCTGCCGGACGTGCAGCGGGTCCTCTGCGTTTTCGCTCATCCCGACGACGTCGATTTTGGTTCGGCCGGAACCGTCGCCTCCTGGGTTGATGCAGGTCTAGAAGTCAGCTACCTGCTCGTCACGCGTGGGGACGCGGGCGGGTTCGATGACACTCCCCGCGAGCAAATGCCGTTGCTGCGTGAAGCGGAGCAGCGGGCCGCGGCCGCCGCGGTCGGTGTGAAGGACGTCGAGTTCCTTGAGGGATACCGCGATGGGTCGGTCACGCCGTCGCTTGAGTTGCGGCGCGATCTGACGGCCGCGATCCGGCGCTACCGTCCCGATCGCCTCCTGACGAGCGCGCCGTTGCGCCGCTGGGACCGGATCGCTGGGCCGAGCCACCCCGATCACCTGGCGGTCGGCGAAGCCGTCACCTGTGCGGTCTACCCCGACGCACGCAACCCGTTCGCCCACATGGATCTCGGCCTTCCGGCTTGGACAGTGCGGGAGATCTGGTACTCCGGCGGTCCGTCACCGGATCACCCGGTCGACGTGACCGAAACGTTTGGCCGCAAGCTCGCGGCGCTGCGAGAGCACGTTTCGCAGACATCGCACATGACGGGCCTGGAGGAGATGTTGCGGCAGCGTCTGTCCGATGTGGCCGGTGCGCTGGGGCTGCCCGCCGGGAGGCTAGCTGAAGCCTTCACCGTCATCAGGACTGAATAAAAGAAGAGGCCCGTCCCGGCGATCACGGGGGGAACCGTCGGGACGAGCACTGCGGGCGAGCCTACAGCCTTTCTCGGCACCTTGCCAAGCGGTGTCAAAAAATTGTCTGTCCGGCCAGACCTGGTCCACTGTAGACATCGATGATTCGCCATAATCGATACCGTCTGAGCTGGGCTTCGGTAGCGTCGAAGGGTGGTTCGCTTTTGGGGGAGCATTCCACGCCTGCTGCGCTGGGGCCTTATAGCTGGGCTGGTGGTAGCCCTGCTCGCCACTCCTGTCGCCATCGTCGCCGGCCGGACAGTCAAAGCAGGATCGGACATGTTCCTGGCATTGTCTTCTGAGCTCAAACAGCCAAAAACCGGTCAGACAAGCTATATCTACGCCAATGATGGCAAGACGCTTCTGACAACGTTCTACGAGGAGTACCGCCGCTACGTGCCCCTGGGCGAGATCAGCCCGTACCTGCGCGACGCGGTGGTATCCGCCGAAGATGCCCGCTTCTACGAACACAACGGCGTTGATGTGAAGGGCCTGGCCCGTGCGTTCGTGGCCAACCAGCAAGCCGGCGAAGTCTCGCAGGGCGGCTCGACGCTGACTATGCAATACGTGCGCATGGCTTTGCGAGACAGTGCCGTGAACGCTGAAGAAGTGCTTGAGGCGACCGAGCAGACCAATGAGCGCAAGCTGCGCGAGGTCCGCCTGGCTACGGCGCTGGAAAAGCAGCTGTCAAAGCCGGAGATTCTCGAGCGCTATCTCAACGGCGCCTACTTCGGTCACCGTGCCTACGGTGCGCTGGCCGCCGCTCAGATCTACTTCTCCAAGGAGCCCAAGGATCTGGCGCTTTCCGAGGCCGCCCTCCTCGCCGGTCTGGTCAAGGCGCCGACCGACTTCGACCCGGCGTCACAGGACCCGAAACTCGCCGTCGAGCGGCGCAACTGGGTGTTGCGCCAGATGGCCGCCAACAACTATGTCTCGGCGGCCGAAGCCGAGGCGGCAGCGGCAGAACCGTTGCGGCTCAATGTGTTTGAGCCACCAAACGACTGCATCTCGGTGCCCTCTGAGCACAGCGACTGGGGCTTCTTCTGCGACCTGTTCAAAACCTGGTGGGCCCAGCAGCCGTCGTTCGGCGCCACGCCACCGCAGCGCCTCGCCAATCTCAGACGAGGTGGGTACGCGATAACGACGTCCATAGACCCGAATATCCAAGCCTCCGCGATGGCTCAGATCAACGAGAAGGAGTCGGCGAACAGCTCCTATGCTCACGGTGTGGTCGTGATCGAACCGGGCACCGGTTTGGTCAAGGCGATGGCGGTCAACCGGGTCTATTCGATCGACCAGAGTGGCAACGGCCCGAACACGGACCCGAACAAGCGGGACGTGCCGGGTAACTACCCGAACACCGTCAACCCGCTGCTCGGCGGCGGCGATCTGCCCGGATACCAAGCTGGCTCGACCTTCAAGATTTTCACGATGCTCGCCGCGATCGAACAAGGGCATCCGCTCACGACAAGTTACGACGCACCGATGAGGTACACCTCGATGTACCCGGGCGAGATTGGCCACCCGAGCAGTTGCGGAGACCGCTGGTGCCCCAGCAACGCCAACGAGGCTATGACTGGCCGCCAAACCATGTGGTCGGGCTTCGGCAAGTCGGTGAACACCTACTTCGTGCAGCTGGAACAAACGATCGGAGCTGAGAACGCCGTCAAAATGGCGGAACGGCTCGGCTTGCGGTGGCGCTCAGAGGTCGACGCCGCGATCGCCAGCGACCCGCGGAGAGCACACTTGTGGGGCTCGTTCACGCTAGGGACCGCTGACACGACACCGCTGGAGATGGCTAACGCGTTCGCGACCGTTGCGGCGGAGGGACTTTACTGTCCGCCGACGCCGGTTGCGGCCATCAACGGGGAGAAGGTCGACCCGGGTTGTCATCAAGCCGTGGAGCCCTGGGTCGCCCGCGCGGCCACCGATGCCGCCCGTTGCGTGACCGGCTACGGCGCCGTCGGCGGACCGTGCGGCGATTGGTCCACAGCCGGTGCTGTTTATGGAGCGGTCGGCCGTCCCGTCGCGGGCAAGACCGGCACTACCGACGACACGCGTGCCGCCTGGTTTGTCGGCTACACACCACAGCTCGCGGCCGCGTCTTTCATCGCCGACCCGGACTACCCGTTCCACGTCGCCGGTGACGGCAACTCCTGGAAACCGGTGCAGTCGGTGTCGAATGTGCTGCGGGAGGCTTCGGAAAGCTTGCCCTGGGCCGACTTCGCCTATCCGTAAAAGTAGGTGCTGGTGCGGCCTCCAAACCGCACCAGCGACCTAACTCTAGCCCTTGAGGCCCGTGGTGTTGATGCCCTGAACCAGCATGCGCTGGAACACGACGAAGAACAGGAACACGGGAACGAGCGAAAGCACTGACATCGCGAACATGGGCCCGAGCGACGTTTGACCCGTCGAGTCGAGGAAGTTGCGCAACGCCACTGGAACCGTGATGTTCTCCAGATCGTTCAGATAGATCAGCTGGGTGAGGAAGTCATTCCACGTCCAGATGAATGAGAAGATCGCCGTGGTCACGAGTGCTGGCTTGGACAGCGGCAAGATGACCTGAAGGAACACTTGGAACGGACCGCAGCCGTCAATGACAGCAGCCTCGTCTAGCTCCTTGGGGATGCCCCGCATGAACTGCACCATGAGGAAGATGAAGAACGCCTCCGTGGCAAGGAGTTTCGGAATGATCAAAGGCAGCGGCGTATTGATCCAGTCAAACTGCTTGAACAAGATGTACTGCGGCACGATCAGCACGTGCCCGGGTAGCAGCAGCGTGCCGATCATCAAGGCGAACCACAGCTTGCGGGCGCGAAACCGCAAGCGGGCGAACGCATAGGCGGCCAGCAGACAGGATACGCAGTTGGCCACCACGGTCAGCCCGGCGATCAGCGCGCTGTTGGCGAAGAACGTCCCGAAGCCAACGTCCATGCTGGACCAGCCTTCGGGATAGTTGCCGAGTGTCGGGTCCTGCGGCCACAGGTTGATCGAGGCGACGATTTCGTCGTTCGGTTTGAACGAGGTGCCCAGCATCCAGACGATCGGGTAAACCACGATCGCCAGCAGGGCGATGATCAGGACCTTCCTCATGACTGATCTCCGTAATGAACCCAGAATTTTCCAGTGGAGAAGACGATCGCGGTGATGACGGCGATCGCGATCAGGAACACCCAGGCCATCGCGGAGGCGTAGCCCATCTCGTAGTCGGTGAAGCCCGCCTGATACAGGTAAAGCGTGTACATCAGGGTCGAGTCCACCGGGCCACCGGTGCCACCTGACACCACGTAGGCCGAAGTGAAGCCCTGGAACCCGTTGATGGTTTCCAGCACGAGGTTGAAGAAGATGACGGGGGACAGGCCCGGAAGCGTGATGTGCCAGAACAACCGGGCACGGGACGCTCCGTCCACCGAGGCGGCTTCGTAGAGCTCGGCAGGAATCTGTTTGAGCCCAGCCAGGAAAATCACCATCGGCGCACCGAACTGCCAGACCGCCAGAACCACCAAAGTGGACAGAGCCCAGTCGGGCTCGTTGATCCAGTTCATTCCCTCGATCCCGAAAAGGCCCAGGAAGCCATTAACGGCACCGTCTTTGGACCACATCGCCCGCCACACGAGCGCTAGCGCGACACTGCCGCCAAGGAGAGAGGGTAGATAGAACAGCCCACGGAACAGTCCGTTCGCGCGGCTGTTCCGGTTGAGCAGCAAGGCGACACCGAGTGCCGCTCCGAGCTTGAGGGGCACCGCGACAAGGGCGAAGACGACCGTCACGATGACCGCTTCGACATAGTGCGGATCGTCGGCGAACATGCGCGCGTAGTTGCGCACACCCACCCACTCCAGCTCCGACCATGGCGAAAGCAGGTCATAGTTGGTGAAGCTCAGGATCAGGGAGCCGATCATCGGAATCGCGGTGATCCCGAACAGCCCAAGTAACCAAGGGGAAAGGAACGTGTAGCCCGCTATCCCCTCACGGCGGCGCACCGCCATTGCACTCTCCTTAAGGGAAAGGGCGGCCGCGCAAGGGTTTGCGGCCGCCCAGGTGAGGGGGACTAGCTGGCTATCGCCGCGTTCGCTTCCTTGAGGTAGGCCTCGGCGGCCGCCTCAGGCGTCGCCTTTCCATATTGGACGCTCTCCGCGTGGGTGATGAGCAGAGCGCGAGCCTTGACGTGTCCCTTCGGCGGCACAGGCGGTGCCTGGCCGAACTTGGGCGCCAGATCGGTTTCGAAGGCGAAGGCCGTCTTCTGTGTCGCGTCGGTCAGCCCGTCCGCGACGGCCTTACGGACGTCGAGGTTGGCCGACAGGCCACGGTCGGCACCCCACAGCTTGCCCACTTCCGGGGAGTTAACCAGGAAGTTAACGACGTCGACCGCCCGGTCGCGCTTGGTGCTGCTGCGGGCGATCGAGAAGTAGAGCGCCGCACGAGCCCATTGCGCGCTGGGGTTGCCGGGGTAGGCCACGACGCCGAGGGCTTGCTTGGACAGCTTCTGCACCTCGGTGATCTGGTTGGCCCACAGGAACGAGGTGGCCGCTTTGCCGGTCACCACGAGCTGCTTGGTGACGTCGCCACCGTTGGCCTCGTGGATGATGTCGGCGCTCGGGGCGGCCTTGCGATCACGGGCGCCTTGCCACAGCTTGAACCACGCGACGAGATCTTCCTTGCTCGCCCCGATGGCCTTGCCCTTGTAGAGCTCCTTGCCCTGCTGGCGCAGCCACATCCACAGCGCCTTGTAGTCGGCGCTGGGGTCCATGGTGCCAAAGACCTTGCCGCCCGACTTGGTGTAAATCTGTTCGCCCCAGCTGATCAGGGCATCCCAGCTCATGCCGGTCGTTGGTTCCGGCACGCCCAGGTCGGCGCAGAGCTGCTTGTTGTAGATCATGCCGGGCGTGTTCTCACCCGTTGGCACTCCCGCGAGCTTCCCGTCAACCTCGCCGTATTTCCAGAGGCTTTCCGGGAACTTCGAGACGTCGAGCTTGCCGTTGGCCTTATACGGCGTCAGGTCCAAGGTCACACCGCGCTCGCCGTATTCGCTGAGCGCGCCGTCATCGATCTGGAAGATATCCGGTGCGTTGCCGCCCGCGGCCATGGTGGCGAGCTTGTCGTAGTAGCCCTGATTACCCTGCCACGTGGTCTTGAACGTCACGAATGGGTACTTAGCCGTGTAGAGCTTGAGCGCTTCTTCAGTCGCCTTCGCCCGGGCCTCGGCACCCCACCAGAAAACGGATAGCTCAACCGGGGCCGTCGATTCGGGCTCGGCTTGGCTCCCTTCCGTGCCGCACGCGGCGAGGACTGGAGCGGCCAGGGCAGCCAACAGCAGGCTGCGCCTGGTTGTAACGTGTGATGTTGCGGCGCGGTGCATGCATCACTCCTTGATGTAGTTTTCCGATCGCTCCGCTGCCCGGGCGGGCAGTGCGATGCCTGCCCGGGTTCCTAGCTCGCGCGGACCCCAGAGGAGTCGCGGATGACGAGCTCGGTCTGAAGCGTGACCAAAGCTGTGGTTCGACGGTCGTCGCCGTGCTGCAAGAGCATGTCGACGGCCGCCCGTCCGGCGGCCGCGGTTGGGGTGGCCACCGTGGTCAAAGTCGGGCGGGTGCGGCGGCTCAGCGCGGTGTCGTCAATGCCGACAACGCTTATCTGGCCCGGAACACTCACCCCAAGACGGTCGAGCCCATCGATCAGGCCAACCGCCATCAGATCGTTGTAAGCCAGCACCGCCGTGGCGCCGGTGCGCAAAACAGCCTCGGCCTGTGCCGCGCCACTGTCTTCGGTGGGCGGATTGGGGCCGAGCACGGTAAGCCCGCTGCCAGCGGCGCGAGCCGCGAGCGTAGCGGAGCGGCGAATCTCGCGGTTCGTCCACGAACCACGGGGCCCGCCCAAAAGTGCGATCTCCCGGTGGCCCAGCGTTATCAGGTGCTCTATAGCGAGCCGGGCACCCTGGGCCACATCCATCACCACGGCAGGCAGACCCGGAACGGGACGGTTGACCACGACTAGCGGAACGTCGCGCGAGAGCCGCTCGATCTGGGTATTGCTCATGCGGGGACTGCACAGCAGCACCCCATCCACCTGCTTGGCCAGAGCGAGCACGAGTTCTTCTTCGACACCAGCGTCTTCATTGGTGTCAGCGACGAAAACGTGGTAATCCCTTGCCCTGGCATGGCTTTCCGCCGCTTTGATCAGTGGCGGGAAGAAGGGGTTAGCAATGTCGGCGACGATCAGGCCGATGTTGTGCGTGCGGCCGGTGATCAGCGCCCGTGCGGCCCGGTTGGGCCGGTAGCCGAGTTGTTCGGCGAACTCCAGCACACGAGCCCGTGTGGACGGGTTAACCAAATGCGGCGCACTGAACGTGCGCGACACGGTGGACACGTGCACGCCGCTCACTCGGGCGACATCTCGGATAGTGGCTGGCACGGTGTCATTAATGCAAACGGTTGCGGGTCTGTCAACGCTCCCAGGTTTCGTTCTGATGACGACGGTGGACCTTGGGGGTGCTTTAACTACCACAAAATCGGGCATTAGGGGGCGGCCTATTGACGTTTCTGAGGCGCGATGGTTAGTTCCACTGCAAACGTTTGTAGTCGCTCACCGCCAGAGAGGGGAGCACCCGCAGTGCGGGCAGCAATCGTGGGAACCGGGGCCAGGGCCCAAATGTGGGCGCATGAGCTGCGCCAGCACGGCGATCTCGTCGCTCTTGCCGACACCAATCCGGCCCGGCTAGCCGCTTTCCAGCGCCTCATCGCCGGCAACCGTTCGCAGCCGGCTCCGGCTGGTGAAGCGGTATCCGGCCATGCCGCTCCAGCGAGCTGGGTGATCGCGCAATCGGCTGACGTGGCAAGGATGCTGGCCGCGGAGAGGGCCGACGTCCTGGTCGTGTGCAGTCCTGACGCCACGCACGATGAGCACATCGTCGCGGGCCTCGACGCTGGCGCGCACGTCATCACAGAAAAGCCGATGACAACTGACGCCGCAAAGGCTCGCCGCATTCTGGACGCTCAGAAGCGGACCGCCGGCTTGGTCACGGTCGCCTTCAACTACCGCTATCACCCGGTTTACGCCCAGGTGAAGCAGGTCTTGCCCCGCATCGGGGAGATCAGCTCCGTCCACTTTGAATGGTTGCTGGACGTGCGGCACGGCGCGGATTACTTCCGCCGGTGGCATCGCGACAAGGCCCAGTCAGGCGGGCTGCTCGTGCACAAGGCGACGCACCATTTCGACCTCATCAACTGGTGGCTGGGCACCACGCCGGAGCAAGTTTCCGCTCAGGGCAAGCTGTTCTTCTACGGGGAAGCGGGCCGCAGGCACGGCTATGACCGCGGCTATGCCCGTGCGCACGGGACGGCTGAAGCGGTGGGCGATCCGTTTGCCTTGTCGTTGCAGGACAACCCCGCGATGAAGGCGCTCTATCTCGATGCCGAGGAGCACGACGGCTACCAGCGTGACCTCAATGTTTTCGCCCCGGGAGTGTCCATTGAGGACGACCTCGCGGTGCTCGTGCGTTATGCCAGCGGGGCCACGATGTCCTATCACCTGACGGCCTTCTCGCCCTGGGAGGGTTTGCGCATCGCGTTCAATGGCAGCCAAGGGCGCCTGGAACTCGACCTCACCGAATCAGACCACGTCGCGCCGGGTGTTTCCGGTGCGGTCAAAGGACATTCCGCTGCCCTGCACGGCGCCGAAGCCGCTGCCGAGCAGGGAGGCGTATCGCTGCGCCTGCGCCACTTCTGGCAGCCACCACAGGACCTTCCCGTGGCGACCTATGAAAAGACAGGGCACGGTGGAGCCGACAGCCGCATGGTGGCGGCCATCTTCTCCGCGGCCAGCGCCCCGACGGCGACCGACGGTGCCTGGGCGCTGCTGACCGGGCTGGCCGCGAACGAATCTATGAGGACGCAACGGTCCGTGCGGGCCAGCGACCTTCTTGACCTAACTGAATGGGAGAGCTGAACCGCATGGAAGACCTGCTGTTCCCGGCTGATCAGCGCACGAGGGAGATCGCCCGTGAGCTTTTCGCGCACGTGCGGGAGCTGCCGCTGATCAGTCCACACGGGCATGTGGATCCGGGAATCCTCGCCGATGACGCCGCGTTTCCGGATCCGGCTCAGCTCATCATCACTCCCGATCACTACCTGACCAGAATGCTGCTGAGCCAGGGGATTCCGCCGTCGGAGCTCGGGGTGCGGCGCGTCGACGGTGGCCAGACACAGACCGATCCACGGCGGATCTGGCGTACCTTCGCCGACAACTGGCACCTCTTTCGTGGTACCCCCTCGAAATTGTGGTTAGAGCAAACGTTGCGGCAAGTCTTCGGCATCGAGCCCCCACTGACCTATGAAACCTACGATCAGCTCGCCGAAAAGCTGGGGCAGCCAGAGTTTCGGCCCCGTGCCTTGTTCGCCAAGTTCAACCTCGAAGTGCTCGCGACGACCGAGTCGCCTTTGGACGATCTGTCGCGGCACGCGAAGCTCAGGGCCGACGGGTGGCTGGGCAAAGTCATCACGACTTTCCGTCCCGATGACGTCGTCGACATGGACTGGGCCGGCTGGCCCGACCGTGTCGCACGGCTCGGTGAGATCTCCGGTTGCGACACTTCGACGTTCGAGGGATTCCTTGAGGCGCTTCGGCAACGGCGCGAGGTCTTCATTGAGTTCGGTGCGACGTGCTCCGACCACGGTCATCCCACCGCACAGGTGGCCATCGCCGATGACGTGGCCGCCATCTATCAGCGTGGCCTGCGCGGGATGGCCAGCCCCGGTGAGGCCGAAGCGTTCCGTGCGCACATGCTCATGGAGTTCGCCCGGATGTCGCTTGACGACGGCCTGGTGATGCAGCTGCACCCGGGATCGTCACGCAACCACAACCGTTACCTGCACCGCGCTTACGGGCGCGACACCGGCGGCGACATCCCGCAGGCGACGGAATACACGTTCGCGCTCAAGCCGTTGCTCGACGCCTATGGCCACGATCCACGGTTGCGGGTCGTCATCTACACGCTTGATGAGTACACGTATACCCGGGAAATGGCACCCCTGGCCGGCGGCTACCCGGCCCTTTTCCTCGGGGCACCGTGGTGGTTCCTTGACGCGCCAGAGGCTTTGCGGCGCTGGCGCGAAGCCGTCACGGAGACGGCTGGGTTCTACAACACCGCCGGATTCGTCGATGACACCCGTGCCTATTGCTCGATCCCGGTGCGACACGAGGTTTCCCGGCGCGTGGACGCCGGGTTCCTGGCGCGCCTGGTCGCCGAGCACCGCCTGTCGCTTGATGAAGCCCTTGAGACGATCGCCGATCTTGCCTACAACTTGCCTAAGAAGGTGTTCAAGCTTTGAAAATCACCGCTTACCGCGTGCACGACGTCCGCTTCCCGACCGCCGCCGCCGGGGATGGCTCGGATGCCATCAACCGCGGTGACTACTCCGCCGCCTACGTCGCGTTGTCGACCGACGAAGGTGTCACCGGTGCTGGGTTCACCTTCACCAACGGCCGGGGTAACGAGATCGCCTGTGCCGCTATCGAAGCGCTCATGCATCACGTCGTTGGCCGGTCCCTAGAAGAGTTCTTCGGTGAGCCGGTCACCTTCTGGCGCTCACTGACCGCCGACGTTCAGTTGCGCTGGCTGGGACCGGAAAAGGGCGTCATTCACATGGCGGCTGGCGCGATCGTCAACGCGGTGTGGGACTTGCGGGCCAAGGCTGAAGGCAAGCCCATGTGGCGCTTGCTCGCCGAGATGCCGTCAGAAGAACTCGTGCGCAACATCGATTTCCACCACATCACCGATGCCCTGACTCCCGAGGAGGCACTGTCGCTTTTGGAGGAACGCCGCGCCGGGTACGCCGAGCGGCTCACAGTGCTTGAGCGCGACGGGTTCCCGTCCTACACCACGTCCGTCGGGTGGCTTGGTTACCCGGACGAGCAGGTTCGCGCTCTCACCCAGGAGGCTTACGCCAAGGGCTGGCGGGCCATGAAGATGAAGGTCGGCGGTCCGATCGAGGACGATGTGCGCAGAGCACGGCTCATCCGTGAGGTCATCGGCGACGACGCGCTCCTGATGATGGACGCCAACCAGGTGTGGGACGTGCCAGAGGCAATCGAGAACATGGCCCGGCTGGCCGAGTTCCGGCCCTACTGGATCGAGGAGCCAACGCACGCCGACGATGTGCTCGGGCACGCCGCCATCGCTAGAGCCGTGTCGCCGGTTCGGGTCGCGACCGGTGAAGTGGCCGCCAACCGGGTCATCTTCAAGCAGCTGTTGCAAGCTAACGCGATCGGCGTGTGCCAGGTCGACGCTTGCCGGGTCGGCGGGGTCAACGAGGTGCTGAGCATCATCTTGCTGGCGGCCAAGTTCGGCGTGCCGATCTGCCCACACGCGGGCGGCGTCGGGCTATGCGAATACGTTCAGCACCTGTCGATTTTCGACTACCTGCGCGTGGGCACGTCACTGGAGGGCCGGATGGTGGAATACGTCGATCACCTGCACGAGCACTTCGAAGACCCGATCACCGTCGTCGGCGGGCGTTATCAGCTTCCGGTGCGGCCCGGCTACTCCGTGACGCTCAAGCCCGAATCCATCGCGGACTACTCCTTCCCGGACGGGCCGGTATGGGCACGAAACTGAGCCGTGCGGCGGTCCTGCCACCTGGCAGCGGTCCGCTGGTGGAGCCGGGGTCCTTTGGGAGCGGCATCGTCCATTTTGGAATCGGGGCGTTTTTCCGTGCCCACCAAGCTGTCTACACCGAGGCCGCGATGGCGGCCAGTGGCGGCGACTGGGGAATCACCGCGGTGGCGCCCCGGTCGCATGGTGTGCTGGACGCGCTGATACAGCAGGACTTGCTGTTCAGCGTCGTCACCGTCGGCGGGGGAGCGCCTAAGGCGCAGGTGCTTTCGGTCCTGTCCGACGGGCTGCACGCCGCCTCCGACCCGGCCGCCGTTATCAAGCAGCTGGCCGACCCAGCGAACAAAATCGTGACTCTGACCGTCACGGAGAAGGCCTACAACGCCGATTCAGCCATCATGCGGCTCCTGGTGACCGGCCTACGCGTACGAGGCGGAGCCCCCATAACGCTGCTCAGTTGCGACAACCTCCCGTCCAACGGGACAACCCTGGCCAGCGTCGTGCTCGGGCTGGCGCCCGAGCTGACCGCCGTCACGTTCCCGAGCAGCATGGTGGACCGGATCGTCCCTGCGACGACACCGTCCATATTGGAGAAAGTCCGAGCGGGTCTCGGGTGCGAGGACCGTGCCGCGGTCGCGGCGGAGCCGTTCTCCCAGTGGGTCATCGAGGACTCCTTCGCCGCGGAACGTCCCGACTGGGCCGCCGCTGGAGCCCAGTTCACGTCAGATGTCGCACCGTGGGAACACTTGAAACTGCGTGCCCTTAACGGTGTGCACAGTGCGCTGGCCTATCTCGGGGCGCTCGCTGGCCGCGACACCATCGCTGAGGCGCTGCGCATGCCGGGCATGACGGGGCTGCTGCACCGGTATGTCGAAACCGAGGTGCGTGCTTGCCTCGTGCCCCCTGAGGGGGTTGATGTTGTGGCTTATGGGCGATCGGCGCTGGAGCGTTTCGCCAACGCGGACCTCGGGCATCGCACCCGCCAGGTCGCCATGGACGGCACGCAGAAATTGCCGCAACGATTGCTCTCGGTGCTGAACGCGGTTTCCGAGCCTCGGGTGGCCACGCTGATCGCGGCCGCGTGGGCGGAATATGCCGCCATGACACCGGATCTGGACGATCCGCTCGCCGAGAAGGTGCGCGCGGATCTGAGCACGGAAGCGCTGTTCGGCGAATCCGGGGTGCTGGCTGTTCCCAGCGAGGCACATCGTGCCATGATCGCCACTTGGCGGGGCGAGCTCGCCCGGCACGGGGCAGCGGAAGTGGTGCGATCGGAGGGCTTGGCGTGAGGGTGGCACTTGTTGGCGCGAACGGGCACGGGGCGCACCACCGGCGCAACGTGCCTGATCTGGTCGCGTTGTGCGACCCCGCCGACATCGAGGGCGCGCCACCTGGCGTGCCCTTGTTCCGTGACCACCACGCCATGCTGTCCGCCATCAAGCCCGACGTCGTGATCGTGTGCACACCGCCGGCCACCCATCTGCCCATCGCGTCAGCGGCATTGCGGGCCGGGGCCGATGTGTTGCTGGAGAAGCCTCCGGTGCTGAATCTGGCCGAGCATGACGAACTGTCCAGGGTGGAGGGTGAGACGGGACGGTTCGTGCAAGTCGGGTTCCAGGCGCTCGGTTCACCTCAGCTGCCGGAGCTTCGAAGGCACGCCCCCTGCGACGTCTCGGTGGTCAGCTCGTGGCAGCGCGACGACGCGTACTGGAGCCGGTCGTCCTGGGCCGGGCGGCTGCCGTTGGACGGAGCGTTGCGCAACCCGTTCGCCCACGCGATCATGCAGGCACTGTCCGTTAACGACAGTCCGCTGGCTAGCGTAGAAGTCGCCTGGTGCCGCACCAGGGAACAGCTTGAAGTCGACGACACCGCGACCCTGCGGCTGACACTAGCCAACGGGCACCGCGTTCTCATTGCCGTCACGCTCGCCGGAGACGAGTTCGCCGACGGCTGGCTGTCGGCCGGGCCGTTTCAGGGAAACTTCCGGCACGACAACGGCGTTTCGTTGCTAGCCAACCTCATCGCGCATCGGATCAGTGGCGAGCCTCTGCTGGCGCCATTGGCGAAGACACGTGATTTCACCGCGATCGTGCAAGTGCTGAGCACCATGCCGGAGCCTGCGCTTGTCGCGTCTGAGATCAGCGGCGGCACGCGGACACTGCCCGGAATAGCGGCCATATTGCGGGAATGTGGCCGGGAATTCGCTTTGCTAAACGAGATCAGCAATCCGTGGGCTGCAAAGGTTACGGGAGGCGCTGCAACTATCGGGTAGGCCGCTCGAATGGCGAATTCAATAGCACCAGGTAGCCCGGTCTCGGCACCCGGAGCAGGGAAAAGTGTTCCCAATTCACTGCAACATTCCTGCATATCGAATCCATTGACTTCGCTGTAATGCGTTTCTAGTTTTCGTTTATGCGCGCCATTTCTTTGTTATTGACCGTCGCTTTAGGAGCGCCGGTTCTGCCGCCCAGTGACGGCTGGGGCTCGGCCGGCCCCGGCACGACGGGTGGACACGGCGGGACCGTGGTCACCGTCCACACCCGCGACGAGTTAGCTGCCGCCGTCCTGGGCAGCGCTCCGAAGATCGTCCTGGTGGACGGAACGATTGAAGGCCCCTCGTGCGCCGGCCTAGCCGATCCTGAGTACAGCCTTGAGGCCTATCTGGCCGCCTATGACCCCGCGGTGTGGGGACGAGCCACCGACCCGAGCGGACCGTTAGAGCAGGCCCGCGTGCGGTCGGTCGCGAAGCAGAAGGCGCTCACCGAAATCAAGGTGGGCCCGAACACCACGATCCTTGGCAAGCATGGGGCGACGCTGAAGAAGCTGACCCTCATGATTGACAACGCGCCCAACGTCATCGTGCGCAACCTGCGCCTAGAGGACGCCGCCGACTGCTTCCCGAGGTGGCGCCCGACCGATGGGGCCGAAGGTAACTGGAACTCCGAATACGACCTCGTGTCGGTCCGGCGCTCCACCAACGTCTGGATCGATCACTGCACGTTCACCGATGGCGACAACCCCGACTCAGCGCAGCCTGTCTACTTTGGACGGCCATGGCAGATGCACGACGGCGCTCTCGACATCACGCACACGGCCGACCTGGTGACCGTGTCGTGGAACGTTTTCACCAACCACGACAAGACCGTTCTCATCGGCTCCAGCGACACCGTCGGCCCCGATGTCGGAAAGTTGCGCGTGACCTTGCACCACAACGTGTTTGACGGGTCGATCCAGCGCGCTCCGCGCGTGCGGTTCGGTCAGGTCGACGTCTACAACAACTACTTCAAAGTGCGCGAGCCCTTCGACTACAGCGTCGGGCTGGGCATCCAGTCAGCCATCGTTCTGGAGAACAACTTCTTCCACGTCTCCGGCGGGATCCCGCTCGATCGCCTCCTGAAGGACTGGAAGGGAACGAAACTGACCGAGAAAGGCACCTGGGTCAACCACGGCCCGGTCAGCCTTATCGACGCCTACAACGCCGTGAAGGACCCAGACTTCGCCCCCGACGCGGGCTGGACGCCGGAGCTGCGGGCACACAAACCGCTACCCACCATCGTGGTGCCCATCGTCACCACGCTGTTCGCCGGTGCCGGGAGGCTGCCGGTCTAAAGCTTCCGCAGCCGGTGAGCCGCGCCTCGGTGCACCCGGCACCGAATCTCACCGGCTGCGGGAATCTGGAGGAACGACAGATGAAATTCCGTCCCAAGCTAGCGGCCGCCGTAAGTGCCGCCGCCGCCACAGTTCTCGTCGCGGTCATGGTGACTTCGGCTAGCGCGGCCACCCTGTTCTCCGACGATTTCAACGACGGCAACGCCAACGGATGGTCCAAATCCGGTGGCAGCTGGACCGTCACCGGTGGTGCCTATCAGCAGTCGGGCACCGGAGCCGACGCCAAGGCTCAAGCCGGGTCAACCTCATGGACCGCACAGTCGGTCAGCGCCAGGGTAAAGCCCCTCGCCTTCGGCAACTCCAGCCGGTCGGTGGGCGTACAGGCCCGGGCACAGAACATGACCAACTTCTACTCACTCGTGCTCACCGGCAGCGGCTCGGTGCAACTGCGCCGTACGTCTGGAGGCGGCACGGCGACGCTCGCTAGCGCGGCTGTTTCTGTGGTGCCGGGCACGTGGTACACCCTGCAGCTCAACGCTTCGGGCAGTGCGCTATCCGGCTCGGTCAACGGCGTGTCACTCGTCTCGGCCACTGACTCCACCCTCGCCAGCGGCCGGGCTGGCCTCATCACGTCTTATGCCTCTGCGGCGTTTGATGACGTCGTCGTGAGTGACGCTCCCGGAACGCCACCGACCTCGCAACCGCCGACATCACAGCCGCCGTCCTCACCTCCTCCCTCCTCGCCGCCGCCGGGGACGTGCAACACCTCTGGTGCGCCAACAGGATTCGCTTCCGTTAACGCTTGGGGGCAGAACGGGACGACCGGTGGAGCTGGCGGGCCAACGGTGGAAGTCGACACCGCGGCCGAACTCATCTCGGCGATCGCCCAAAATGGGCCGCTGAACGTCTGTGTCCGCGGCATGATCACGGTGCCCGCGGGAATGTATGACGTTTCGTCGGACAAGACCATCGTGGGCATCGGCGCCAGCTCTGGCATCACGGGAGGCGGCCTCAACATCGGCTTGCCGCTCAGTGACGCGATTTTGGAGCCGCCCGCGAACGCGGTGCACAACGTCATCATCCGGAACCTGAACTTCCGCAACGCCAACGATGACTCCATCAACGTGCAGATGTTCTCGCATCACATCTGGCTCGACCACAACGATCTCGCGCAGGGCTATGACGGTCTCATCGACATCAAGCGTGGATCGTCCTACATCACCGTCTCGTGGAACCACCTGCACAACCACAGCAAGAACATGCTGCTCGGTCACGATGACAGCAATGGTGCCCAGGACATCGGCCGGCTCAAGGTGACCTATCACCACAACTGGCTAAACGCGACACCGCAACGCAATCCACGCGTTCGCTTCGGCGAGCCCGTGCACATCTACAACAACTACTACTTCTACAACACCGATGTTGGCGTGGCCTGCCAAGCCAACGCGGGTTGCATGGTCGAAGGCAACTACTTCGAAAACGTCGAAGAGCCCGTTTCCAACTCGTACGCCGGGCCGGCCGGCCGGTGCGTCGCCCGCAACAACGTGTTCGTGGGTGAATCCGGTGCCCCTGACTGTTCCGGTTCAGTGCAGGAACCGTCGGGCTACTACTCCTACACGCTCGACGACCCGAACTCGGTCAAAGCCTCGGTCACGAGCGGCGCGGGAACGGGGAAGATATGAAGCGGATCGGAGCTGCCGCTCTCGCGGCGGTCGTGGTGATGCTGGGCCTGCTCGTCAGCCGGGCGGATGCCGCGACTCTGTTCAGCGATGACTTCAATGACGGCAACGCTAGTGGCTGGTCGACCTCCGGTGGCAGCTGGTCAGTCGCCTCAGGGACCTACTCCCAGACCGGCACCAGCGCTGACGCTAAGTCACAGGCAGGCAACCTTGCCTGGACGAACACCAGCATGCAGGCACGGGTGCGCGTGAACTTCTTTGGCAGCAACGCGTCCCGGGCGGCTGGCATCACGGCACGGGCACGCAGTTCAGCGGACTCCTACGCACTCGCGCTCACGCCGAGTTCGGTGGAGCTGCGACGGGGATCCAACGTGCTGTCGTCGGCGTCTTTCGGCGTGGCGACAGGGACTTGGTACACCCTGCGGCTAGAGGTTTTTGGCAGCACGCTGCGGGGCTTTGTCAACGGCACCCAAGTGGTCACCGCGACGGACAGCAACTTCGCGGCCGGGCGCATCGGCTTCATCGCCAAATACGCGGCGGCTTCGTTTGATGACGTTTTGGCCACCGACACGGCCGGTCCCGGGCCGACCTCTTCACCGACAGCTTCGGCTTCCGCTTCCCCTTCCACGTCACCATCGCCGCAGCCTCCGGCTGGGCAGGCCGACGGCTTCGCCAGCGGGACAACGGGTGGCGCGGGCGGGCCAATAGTCGTGGCCACCACGGCCGCGCAGCTGGAAGCCTATGTGGGACAAGCAGGTCCGCTGATCATCATGGTGCAGGGGACGATCGCGATTGACGGCATGCTCACGGTTGTCGCCGACAAGAGCATCATCGGCGCCGGCTCCACCGCGCACATCACCGGCGGTGGACTGCAGACGGGCTCGACGACCAGGCCAGGCAACAACGTCATCATCCGCAACATTAAGTTCAGCAACGCCGATGACGACTCCATCAGTGTCACCAACGGAGCACATCACGTCTGGATTGACCACAATGAGTTCCTACCCGGCTACGACGGGTCAGTGGACGTCAAGCGGCAGTCCACCAACGTAACGGTGTCGTGGAACAAGTTCAGCGGGACCGACAAGTCGATGCTGCTCGGTCACTCGGACGATTTCACCGCTGACATCGGCTATCTAAAGGTCAGCTACCACCACAACTACTTCGATGGCGCGAACCAGCGGCTGCCACGGGTCAGGTTTGGTGAGCCAGTTCACGTCTACAATAACTACTACCGCAATATCGGACTCTACGGAGTCGTCTCGGTGCAAAACGCCGGCGTCGTCGTCGAAGGGAACTACTTCGAAAACGTCGCGCACCCGTGCTATTCGGTCAGCGGCTATGCCGACAGTGGTCCCGGAAGACTGGTGCAGCGCAACAACATTTTCAGCAACTCGGGTGTCTGCGAGGCCGGCGGAAACGTCGCCGAGCCGGGAAGCTACTACTCCTACACCCTGACCCCGGCAGCCTCCGTGCCCTCTGTCGTATCCGCGTCAGCGGGCGTCGGAAAGCTGTAACAAATGCCGCTCCGGGCAGGTATCCGACCTGCCCGGAGCACACCAACCTGGTAGGTTCACCTGCTGTGACATATCCCCCTCAGGATCCACAGAACACCCCGTATCCTCCGGCGCAGCCGGAGTATGGCCAGCAACCGCAGTACGGCCAGCAGCCCCAATATGGGCAGCAGCCTGGATATGGGCAACAACCGCAGCAGCCGGCTTACGGTCAACCGCAACAGCCGGCCTACGGCCAGCAGCCGCAATACGGGCAGTCACCGTATGAGGCTCAGCAGCCGCAGTATGGGCAGCCGCCGGTAAGTGGCTCGCCCTATGAGGCGCCGACGTCGGCACAGCCTGGCTACTACCAGCCACCGGCTCAGGGCAGCCCCTACCCGGCCGCGCCCTACCAGCAATACGGCGCACCCGCGCCCTCGGGCAAAACCAATGGCTTCGCCATCGCGTCGCTCATCCTGGGCATCATCGGTGGCGTTCTGCTTTCGGCCATCTTCGGTTTCGTCGCGCTCTCGCAAATCAAGAAGCGCAACGAAAAGGGCAAGGGCATGGCCATCGCCGGCCTTGTCCTTTCCGGGGTGTGGCTCCTGGTCTGTGGTGGCCTGATCGCGGCGGGTGCCATTGGCGGCATCAACGCGTCTGCCGACCGCGATGACAAGGGCACCATCACTGACAGTGGAAACGTGGACGCCAAGGCGATCAAGCTCGGCGACTGCGTGAACGACCTTGAGGAAGGCAGTGTTACCTCCGTGGCCGCGGTGCCCTGCTCGCAGCCGCACGACGCCGAGGTCTACGCCGAGTTCAGCCTCACCGGCAGCACCTATCCCGGTGACACCAAAGTAGAGACCGACGCCGAAGAGGGCTGCAGCGACCGCTTCGAGACCGCTGTCGCCGCTAAGTTCGTCGAGGATGAGTCGATCGACATCTACTTCCTCTACCCGAGCAAGGAAACCTGGGCCCGGGGCGACCGCACCGTGTCCTGCTTCGCCGAGAAGACCGACGGCAAGCTCACCGGATCGATCAGGAAGTAGCCAATGGAGCTGACCGTGGGCGGGGTGCCCGTAGCGGAATATGTGTTAACGCCAACGCTCGATCACACCCTATCCCCGCGGCCATACCTCCATCCGGTTAGGACATTCGGCGGAGTCATCATCACCGATGCCGAACCCGAAGACCACCGGTGGCATCTGGGGCTATCCCTGGCCATGCAAGACGTTAACGGCACTAACCTGTGGGGCGGCCGGACGTATGTGCGTGGCCAGGGCTACACCTGGCTGGACGATCACGGGACGATCACGCATGAGGGGTTCGAATCTCCGGGCGTGCAGCGGCTTTCCTGGCGCGACAGTGACGGCAAGGTCCTGCTTGACGAACGGCGCACGATCACGACGTCGCTTGTGGACAGCCGGTCCTGGCAACTGAGCCTGGGCTGGGAACTGACGGCGCCAGGGGAGCGGGTCGTGCTGGGTAGCCCGGCGACCAATGGCCGTCCCGATGGCGCGGGCTATGGCGGATGCTTCCTGCGCCTGGCCCCCGGCCCGGCTCACGTCACCGCAGGCTCGCTAAGCGGTGAAGCCGAAGTCAACGGGTGTTCTGAGCCCACTGTGGTGTGGCGGTCCGCCCAGTTCGAGGTCACCGTCACTGGAGCGGACCGCTGGTTCGTGCGCACCGGGATCTATCCCGGCCTCTGTGCCGCGTGGGCCTTCGAAGAAGTGCGTGTCATCGAAGCCGGCCAAACGTGGGCCGGACAGTTTTCGATGGTTGTCTCAGACGTCCAATAGCTTGCGCCAGCTGTCGATCACGAGCACCTCGCGCATGCCTGCCCGCGTGTAGAGCCCGAGCGCGGGACGTTGCGGGTTTGAGTCGACGTGCAAAACCGTTCCGGCACGGCCGATCGCGGCATCTTCGGCGAACGCGTAACGCAGCAAGAACCCGGCGAGCCCACGGCCCTGATTCCCAGGCACGGTTCCCAACGTGAGCACATAGCCGAGGTTCTCATCCGGCACGAAGTGGTTGGTGCGCACCAGAACCGCTGCTGGTTCCTCGCCGTCATAGAGCACGTGAACAAGACTCCAGTCATGCGCGGCGCTGCCTTCGCGCTCCTGCACCCACTCGTCGTAATCCTTGGGCACGAAGCCGTAGTGGTCGTGGAAGGCTTTGTTCCGTACGTCCAACGCGTCCCGCCGCACTTTTTCCTCCGACGTCCCGTGGCGCAGCGTTGTTCCTTCAGGCAACGACGGAGGTGGTACCAGCTGGGGGTGATCGATCCGCATCCGCACGAAGCGGGCGGCCGCCTGGTAGCCCTTGGCCTCCGCGGTCCGGCGCGTGCGCTTTTCTTGCGGGTACATGTTGATGTCTAGCCGAGTGGTGGAGTAGCCCGCCTCCCGCGCCTTCTCACGAGCACGTTCTTCGGCCGTTTCCCAGAGCCAGCCGTAAAGCTCATCGTGCCCCGGAAGTGCATAGACCTGCATCTCCGTGTTGTCGCTGCCGGTCTTGATGACCGCCCAGGCCCAGCCAGCCGGCTCACCCGCCTCGGTCAGCACCAGCCAGCCGTCACGATCGCGGTCAAACGTGGGCTCATCCAGCTCATCACTGGCATCTTGCTCGGTGTAGTCGGCCGCGCCGATGGCGTCAATGTTCTGTGCGGCGACCACCGCGAAAACGTTAGGCCCGTCGTCCAGCGTGGGCCGGCGAACGGAGTAACCCGGCGGAAGAGTTGGCATCCCTCTATCCTGTCGCGCGCCCATCGTCCCGGCGACCGAATTTCGTGTGGTTGAATACCTGCTCACGTTCATGTTCGCGCTCCACACGGGGGTAAATTTGCGCACCCTTCGCGCGCTCGTATGCGCCGTAACCCTGGCCGCCACGGTTGGCTTCGCCGTCAGCCCCGCTACCGCGGCAGCCCCAACCGCCCCATACACCGCCATCGCCGGCACCATGGGTCCTATCGACCCTTACTTCAGGGGCCCGGGAAGCTTTGTGCTAGACGGCTCCAACGGCATGACTATGGAAGGCGAGAGCGGATCATACCCCGACAGCTCGGACGCGGTAACCGTTACAGCCTTCACCTCAGACCACAACATTTACCGGACAATTGGGCTTGATGGGACTTACTCTGGGCGGTTCCAGCAGGGCCAGACCTACCAGCTGAGCCACGGGTACCAAACCGGCGCAGTGCGGCTCTGGGGGAATTGGACTTCACTGTCGTGCGTCGACGCAAACTATTCTGGCACCGTAACGGTCCTAGAGGTGGCCCGAACAGCTGAGACGCAAGCAATTACGGCGTTTGCCGGGTCGATTAAGGAGAACTGCGGCGACGTCTCGATTGGCAAGGAACTTCGCTGGAATTCCACTGTGCCCTATGTCGGGGTGACGACCAGCACTGGCTGGATTGACTTCGGCTGGATCGATGTCAACGCTACTGCCGCCGAGAAGACGGTGACGGTCACTGGGCATGGGCCGACGCCACTTGTGCTGGGCAGTGCCTACCTCGGTGGAGCCGTGCCAGCAGCCTTTGAGATAACTGCCGACGCCTGCTCGGGCAAGACGCTCCAATACGGACAGTCCTGTGAGCTGAAGGTGCGCGGCAGGCCCACGGCCGTGGCGACCCAGGAGGGGCTGCTGCTCCTGCCTGACAACACGTCCGGTGGCCATCAATATGTGCAGCTGACGGTTCGAGGCGTGCATGGGGCAACGGGAACGTATTATCCGGTCAGGCCGATGAGGTTCCTCGATACGAGGTCTATCTGGAGCAACGGCACCAACAATGGCAGCAAGCTTGGGCCAGGCGCGACAACGCGGCTGAAGGTCGTGGGGAGAAACGACATCCCCGAGCAAGCCTCGGCTGTCGTGCTGAATGTGACCGCTACGGAGACGACGTCTCCCGGTCACCTGACGGTCTACCCTGCGGGCGTGACTCGGCCAACGGCATCGTCGCTGAACTTTAGCGCTGGTCAGACCATTGCCAATTCGGTGACCGTGGCCGTTGGCGCCAACGGTGAGATCGAAATGTTCAACTCAGCCGGGCAGACCCACATCCTTGTGGACATCATGGGCTGGTACGCCAAGGACAACAGTGTCCTTAACTGGGCCGGGTATGGAGCGGGTGGGCAGTTGCACACCCACGAGCCGGTGCGGCTGCTGGACACCCGGGATCCCGCGGACTGGCCGTGGGGCAAGCTGGACGCGTTCTCGTACGCCTTGGTTCGCTTTGGTTACGCGAAGGAGATCCGCCAGCACATCAAGGCGGTCGTGGTCAACGTGACCGCGGTTGATCCAGACGGAGCCGGGCACCTGCGGGCGTGGAACGGCGTCGATACGGGTCATGGAAGCATTCCTGACACGTCGATTCTGAACTACACCCCCAAGAGCATCGTGCCTAACTTGGCGATCGTGCCGGTCTCGCCCTGTGGCGCCGACTGTGGTGAGGGCTGGGAAGACCTTCCGCAAATCGGTATCTACACCAACGGGACCACGCACGTCCTCGTTGATGTCGTTGGGTTCTATGACGATTCGACGCTCGAAGGCGGTCTGCGTTTTCAGCCCAACACTCCAAGCCGGATTGTCGACACCCGGATCGGGCTCGGCGTGGCTGGCAAGGTTGGCCAAGGTCAAACGGCGACGGTGACGACGCCACAGAATCTGGCCGGAGCGACGGGACAGGCGCTCGCACTGAATGTCACCGGCGTTCACCCGAGCCAGACGACACACATGATCGTCTGGGAGAACGGGATTCCTAAGCCGACGGTGTCAAACCTCAATCCCGCGCAGGGCCAGATCGTGCCCAACGCAGTGATCACGGGTATAGACGCCGCACGCAAGTTCAACGTCTACAACAACGCCGGGCAAACCGACGTGGTGATCGATGTCGTGGGTTCGTTCTACATCTGGACACCGCCCGCGGAGTCCCTTATGGCTCACCGAGGGATACAGCGGCTGATTCCTGTGCCGGTCAACCTCGCACCAACGGCGGATGCACCGCTGGCATTCCGTAAGGCATAACTCGCTGTCACGGGCCGCCCCGGGACCTTATGGTTCCCAGGGGCGGCCCTTTCTGTGGGAGACGAGATGATGGATCACGTGATGTTGCGGCAGTTGGATGAAGAGTCGCTTAAGGCACTGCTGGAAGTCGCGGTGAGCGATGCCGATCCGGATGAGACGATGCCACCGATGCCGGGTAACCCGGGGTGGACGACCGAGCGGCGCGAGAAGTTTCTGGAGTTCTTCCGGCCGATGCTGGCAGGACTGGACGGTCCGAGAGCGACACTTATCTATGCGATAACGGTCGATGGGGTCATCGCCGGGTTTATCCGGCTTGCCCGCACGAACCGTGACGGTGTGGCCGAAACGGGGATCTGGCTCGGGCGGTCGTGGCGGGGCAAAGGGCTCGCGACTGAGGCGCTGAAGGAATTGCTGACGATAGCTGCGGCGCTAGGCTTTTCGTCGATCGTCGCGGACACGAGCCCGGAAAACGCCGCCGCGCTGGGAGCGCTTCGCCGTTTGGGGGCCGCTCTTCGCGTACACGCTGAATTAATAATCGGTCCAGCTTACGCCCCTGATCTAGATAAGTGAATATCTATAAATCGATGTGCTTCTCCCTTTAGCATCGGTCAATCGGCCAACCAGCAAGGGGAGGAACTCTACGTGAAGTTCCGGCTATTCGCGCTGGGTGCCGCAGTGGTTACCGCCACGGCGGCCATAGGCGCACAGGCAGGCGCGGCACCGCCAGCGCAAGGTTTCATTCTCGCCGCGGACAGCCCCCGTGCCATCAGCGGCTCTTACATCGTGGTGCTCAAGGACAACGTGGGCATCGCGGCGACCTCGGCCAGCCTCGCCTCGCGCTACGGCGGCACGGTCGTCACCACGTGGCAGGACGCTCTCAAAGGCTTCCACGCCAACATGTCGCCGGCGGCAGCGCGCAGGCTGGCCGCCGACCCAGCCGTCAAATACGTTGAGCAGGACCAGGTTGTCACGCTCGTGGGCACGCAGTCACCGACCCCGTCGTGGGGCCTTGACCGCATCGACCAGCGGAACCTGCCGCTCAACAACTCCTACACATACCCCAACACCGGTTCCGGCGTCACCGCGTACATCATCGACACCGGCATCAGGGTCACGCACAGCGACTTCGGTGGCCGTGCGACCTGGGGCACCAACACCACTGGCGATGGCAACAACACCGACTGCCATGGCCACGGCACGCATGTTGCCAGCACTACCGGAGGCACGACTTATGGTGTCGCCAAAGGCGTCAGCCTGATCGCCGTCAAGGTGCTCAACTGCTCCGGCAGCGGCTCGACCGCCGGCGTCAACAACGGCATCAACTGGGTGACCAGTCACCACACCACCGGCGCGGCCGTGGCCAACATGAGCCTCGGCGGCGGTTTCAGCCAGTCGCAGAACGACGCGGTGACCGCGTCCATCAACGACGGTGTCACCTACGCCATCGCGGCCGGCAACTCCAACGCCAACGCGTGCAACTACTCGCCCGCTTCCACTCCAGCAGCCATCACGCTCGGGTCGTCGACGAACACCGACGCGCGGTCCTCGTTCTCGAACTGGGGAACCTGCCTCGACCTGTTCGCCCCCGGCAGCAGTATCACCGCGGCGTGGAACACGAGCGACTCAGCCACCAACACGATCAGCGGCACCTCCATGGCCTCGCCTCACGCCGCGGGTGCCGCCGCTCTCATCAAGGCGGCCAACCCTTCGTTTACACCGCAACAGGTTCGCGACCGCATGGTCGCCGACGCCACCCCCGGCGTCATCACTTCGCCGGGCACGGGCTCGCCGAACCTGCTGCTGTTCGTGAACAACGGTGGCACGCCACCCGGCCAAACGGTCTGGGAAGACACCTTTGAGACCGCGACGGGCTGGACCACCAACCCGAACGGCACCGACACGGCGACCACGGGCGCTTGGCAGCGCGGCGATCCAGCCGCGACCTCAAGCGGCATCGCGCTGCAACTCGGCACCACGGTCAGCGGCACCTTCGACCTCGTGACCGGGGCCGCGGCTGGCACTGGCGCTGGTGACTTCGACGTTGACGGTGGCGTGACGAGTGCACGTTCGCCCGCGGTCACGTTGCCGGGCACTGGGACGCTCACTTTGAGCTATTCCTGGTACCTAGCGCATCTCAACAATTCCAGCAGTGCTGACTTCTTCCGGGTCAGTGTCGTCCACAGTGGAGGGACTACGGTCCTGTTCACGCAAGCTGGTGCGGCGTCGAACCGGGCCGGCGCCTGGGCCACGGGCAGCAACGCGCTGTCGGCCTACGCCGGGCAGTCGGTGCGCATCCTCGTCGAATGTGCTGACGCGTCAACGGCCAGCCTCGTCGAGTGCGGCGTCGACAACGTAAAGATCGCTCAGTCCTAGTTCTGCTGCAAGGGTTCCGGCGCTCACGGGCGCCGGAACCCCGTCTGCGTGGGGAGACTTTCTTTGAAGACTTTGCTAACGGCCGCGGTGGTCCTTGCTTCTTTAGCTGGTACGCCGTCAGCCGCCTACGGAAATGTAGCTGCCGCCCCGTCAGGTCAGGTGATCCCTGACTCCTACATCGTCGTCGCCGAACGGTCCCAAGTGGAGCGTCACGGCGGCAGGATAGTGCGCGAGTTTAAGAGCTTCAACGGTTTTGAAGTGCACATGAACGCCTCGCAGGCCCGCCGGGTGGCGGCCTCGGGCTATGTGGAGCAGAACGCGGTCATTCAGCTAGATGCCGGCATCCTTGGCACGCAACCGAATCCACCGTCGTGGGGACTAGACCGCATCGATCAGCGCAACCTGCCACTGGACGCTTCCTATACGTTCCCGAACAACGGTGCCGGCGTTCGCGCCTACATCCTGAGCACGGGCATCCGCGTCACACACACCGATTTCGGTGGCCGGGCGATCCACGGCTACGACTCTGTTGACAACGACTTCATCGCCACCGACTGTCAGGGCAGCGGAACGCACCTAGCCGGAATCGTTGGTGGCGCTAACTATGGTGTCGCCAAAGGCGCGACACTCGTCGCTATGCGGATCGTCAACTGCACGGGCGCCGGAACCATAGCGCAGGTCGTCGCGGGAATCGACTGGGTGACCAACAACGCGGTGCGCCCGGCGGTCGCGGTGCTGGCGGTGGGCAGCGCGGCCAATACGGTGGTCGACAATGCCGTCAAGGCTTCTATCGCCTCCGGCATCTCCTATTCCGTGGTCGCCGGCGGCAGTGGCTCCGACGCGTGTAACTTCTCGCCTGGCCGCGTCACAGACGCCCTGACCGTCGCGGCATCGTCCAATACCGACACGGTCAGCGGATCGTCCGGCTTTGGCCCGTGTGTTGACCTTTACGCGCCGGGGGTCGGGATCACCTCGACCTGGTACACCACTGACACCGCTGTGGCCACGATCTCCGGCACGACACCGGCTTCAGCACATGTCGCGGGAGCGGCGGCGCTGATTCTGTTCGCGCATCCCACGTGGTCGGCCATCCAGGTGCACAACGAAATCACCGCCGACGCGACACCGGGAGTGCTGACAGGCGTGCCGCCGGGCACGGCAAACCTGTTGCTATACGTGGACAACGGCGGCACCACGCCTTGCCTTTACACCAACGGGACCGATGTGCCGATCCCCGACTATCCCGGAGCGGCCGTCTACAGCGACATCAACGTTCCGTGCGCGGGCACTGGCTCGGCGGCGGCACCTGTCACGGTCAACATCGTGCACACGTGGAAGGGCGACCTGACGGTCGAACTGGTTTCCCCTGACGGGTCAACGTTCCTCCTGCACAACCGCACCGGCGGCAGCGCCGACAACATCAACCAGACCTACATCGTGGACCTGTCGGGTGAGGGCCGCAACGGCGTGTGGCGCCTGCGAGTGCGTGACCACGCCCGCGCCGACACCGGATACATCAACTCCTGGACGGTGAACCCATGAAACTCCTGCTAGCCGCCGTTCTCGCGTTCGGGTCGCCAATGGCGCCCGTTGCGCCTGAGGGCACGATCAGGCCAGCGTCGAATCCTGTGGACGGATCGTATTTGGTGGTGCTCAAGGACGCTTCGTCTTTGGGGGACATGCTTTCGGCGTACCAGCCGGAAAGGGTCTTTAAGCATGCGCTGCACGGCTTTGAAGTCAGGCTGGAAGCCAAGGCTGCCCGAAAACTGGCCGCTCATCCAGCAGTTGATTATGTACAGCAGAACGGGACCGTGTCGCTCGACCCGGGAATCCTTGATACGCAGCCATCTCCGCCATCGTGGGGGCTCGACCGCATAGACCAGCGCAACCTGCCGCTGGACGCTTCCTACAGCTACCCGAACACGGGAGCCGGGGTCCGCGCTTACATCCTGAGTAGTGGCATTCGCACGACGCACACGGACTTTGGCGGCCGCGTGGTGCACGGCCGGGACACGATCGACAACGACAACGACGCGTCCGACTGTAACGGTCACGGCACCAACGTGGCCGGGATCGTTGGTGGCGCCGCGCACGGCGTGGCCAAAGGCGTGACGCTGGTGGCCATGCGGGTCGTCAACTGCCAGGGCAGCGCGTCTTTCGCTCAGGTCATCGCGGGCGTCGACTGGGTGAGCGCCAATGCCGTCAAGCCAGCCGTGGCCGTGATGGTTGTCGGTGCCTCCCTGGACGCGACCATCAACAACGCGGTGCGCAACTCGATCCTTTCTGGCGTCACGTATACGGTCATCGCCGGATCGTCGAGCAGTAACGCCTGCAACTTCTCGCCCGCCAGTGTCACGGAGGCGATAACCGTTGCGGGGACGACGAACCTGGACGCCCGGCACACGGCATCGAACTTCGGGACATGCCTGGACCTGTTCGCCCCCGGCGTTGGAGTCACGACCACGGCCTGGACGTCGGACACCGCGACGATCACCATCTCGGGCACCTCGTTTGCCACCGCTCACGCGGGCGGTGCGGCAGCGCTGATCCTTGCCGCCCATCCCACGTGGACCCCCGCCCAAGTGCGCGACCAGTTAGTCGCTGACGCCACTCCAGGCGTGGTGACGAACCCTGGCACAGGTTCACCGAACCTGCTGCTCTACGTCTCCAACGCCGGTGGCCCGTTACCTTGTGTCTTCTCCAACGGCGGCAACGTGTCCATCCCGGACTATCCAGCCGCGGCCGTTAACTCGTCGGTTGTGGTAAGTGGCTGCAGCGGCAACGCTTCGGCGACTTCTAGCGCCGAGGTCCACATCATTCACCCGTTCCGCGGCGACCTTCAGATCGACCTCGTCGCCCCGGACGGAACGGCCTATCGCCTCAAGAGCCGCGATGCGGACAGCGGCGACGACATCCACTCCACCTATGTCGTGAACGTTTCCTCCGAAACCCGCAACGGCACCTGGCATCTGCGCGTGCGCGACCGCCGGGCCAATAACGTCGGCTTCATCGACAGCTGGACCTTGCGGCTCTAGCGATAGGCTCCCGGGGGCGGCGGAACACCACGGTGTTGCGCCGCCCTTACCTCCCACTGGCTAACCTTTCGCCGTTCATCGCGCCGCTTTCGGTTGCGCCAGAAGGTCTCAGGCGGATAGGCCAGCCCGTAGACGCCTCCCCACCAGTCATCGCTCACGGGGTCAACGATGGTGTCCAAGTGGGAAGGATAGCGGCGCCCGGCACCGTCTGTGAGATCCTCCCGGTCAAGCATCGGCATGAGCATGCGTCCCTTCTCGTCAGTGACGACAAGGTAGTGCTCCGTTGCCGCGAGGAGCTTCAGAAAGACCGCCAAACTTGGCAGCCTTTCACCGGTCTCGATCCGGCCAATCATCGACGGATGAACACCTGCTGCCTTTCCCAACTCGGCTTGGCTAAAGTCGGCTTTGCGTCGCGCTGCCCTGAGCAACCCTGGCGCGGGGAACGGCAGTTCATCACTGGTGCGTTTGGGCATGCCCTGAATCTGCCGCCGTGCCGTTTGGGCCGCAAGCCTTCATGCGTCTTATGTGGACAACCGATGGCGTTGTCCACAGGCTGGTTTGCTTTCGCTCTGCACCCATAGAGACTGCGCCGATTTTGGGTCTTAGGCTCGGGCCTTTGCAGGTCATGGTGTGTGCGTGCGGTGCATTTGCTTTCCACCTATAGGGGCTCGAATATGCAATGGGTCGTGCCCCCGTGGGTGGAAAGCAAATGCACTGAGATGAAGGGGTATCACCTGCGGTTCATGGCTTGAGCCGGCCGCGAGCGCTGACTCCTCTTTGGGTGCAGAGCGGTGCCAAGCCGAGCGCGCAACAAACCGCGTCAGGCTGGGCGTGCACGATGTAGTGCAGCGCGCATCTGCTCAAAGATGATGGCATCGACGTGGCGGTCGCGGGCGTGGACACGATCGCACGAGATCGCCACGGCGAATCTCGTGCGGGCCGCCAAAGTCGCCGGGGTGGGGCACGCGGTCTACGTCAGTGTTGCGGGTGCCGGGCAGGTGCCGGTCGGCTACTTCAAGATGAACAGCAAGTGGTTCACGACAATGGCGTGCCGGGGACGATCGTGCGGGCGGCGCAGTTCCACGATCTCGTTTACACCGTCGTGTCGAAGCTTGCCAAGATGCCGATCGTGCCTGTCGTGAAGGGACTCCGGTTTCAGCCGGTCGACGCTCGTGATGTCGCGAAGCGCCTTGCTGAGCTGGCGCAAGGAAAGCCAGCCGGGCGGGCGGCAGAAATCGTGGGACCGCGTTGCGGCACAAGGAAAGCGGCATGTATCCGTGCCGATGGGTATGCCGGGCCGCGCCTATCGCGACGCAGCCAACTTGACGCGCAGCGGTGCCACCGTCGGGACTCACACCTGAGAATCGTTTGTAGCACAACGGCTCGGAGCCGGCGCGAAGTGACGACGCCGGCCCCGAAGCGGAAACAACTAGCAGGAGTTGCTGACGGAACGGCCACGGAAGCGATCGTCGAGCCACGAAACGGCAGACGGTGCGCCGATGGGGACGCCGCCGATGTGGGCGACGAAATACATGGGCTTCCACGTGACGTGTGCGCCCATCGAGCAGTACTTGTCTTTCAGCGCACGGGCGTTGCTGAACGGGATCAGTTCGTCCCACGTCCCGTGGTACATAAGGATGGGATTAGCCGGCTTATAGTGCCCGGTGGACATTGAGCTTAGGGCTGCCTGCCACGACGGAAGGGTCAGCGGGTCCGGTCCGTTCACGAAATCTCTCATCCGGCGAAACGGCAAGAACCCTGACGTCAGCTCGACACAGGAGTTCTTCGCCAACGCGACCGCGGCCCGGCCGGTGTCGTTGAGGATCTCCTCGAACGGGACGTCATAACTGGTGTCAGCACCGATCGCGGCGAGAATCATGATGCCGGAAAACGGGCTGCCGTCGAGGTTTCGGGCCACACCGTTGATGTCACCAGGGACACCGCCAGCCGCTGCGCCCACGACGGCGAGGCCGGAACCGTAGGTGCCTGCTAGCTCGGAAGCCCAGGCGGCGGCGTGACCTCCTTCGGAGTACCCCCAAAAACCGACCTTGGAGGACGTGGACATGGAGGTGCCCCCAAGGCGTTGCGCGGCGCGGGCCATGTCGATGGCCGCCCGGCCGGCTTCCGGGCCGACGATGTAATGCTGCGGGCCTGGGCCGACACCCCGGCCGACGAAGTCGGTGATGGCCACGGCCCAGCCTTTGAGGAGCGCGAGGCTGAAGATGGCCGTCTCGTATTCGACGCCGTTGGCCAGTTGGTAAGACGTGGCGCAGAACGGGGCGATGCCCGCTGTGCCGGTCGTGTAGGACACGATCGGACGGGCGCCGCCGGACCAGGCGGTCAAGGGCTCCAGCACGATGCCGGACACGGCGACGTCTTGGCCATTGACCAAAGTGGACTTGTAGATGACTTGCGTGGCCCGCACTGGCACCGGGAGGAGCGGAAGTGCCTGGGCCAGGACAGGACGGGAGCGGATGATGCTGCCGGGGGAGCCGGCCGGCATCGGGGACGGTGCGGCGTAGAACGGGTCTAGCTGCGGCGGAAGAACCGTCGCGGCCGAGGCCGGAGCCGCGGGAGCCACCAGGACCATGGCCAGGATGAGCAGTGCAGTCTTGCGCAGGACGGACACAATGCACCTACCTGTAATGTGGTAACCAGTCTTTCCTGAATTGGTTACTAGACGGTAATACCAGCGACGCAAACTGACAAGACGGCTTTTCAGATTTAAGGAGACCCATGCGTTCGTATGCGGGCCGCAGTGCGGAGGAGCGGCGCACGGAACGCAGAGAAAAACTGATCGAAGCGGCGCTCGAACTCTTCGGCACAGAAGGCTATGCGGCGACCTCGATCGAGAAGCTGTGCGCGACAGCCGGAGTGTCCACACGCAACTTCTACCAAGAGTTCTCGGGGCGCGAAGACCTTCTGCTCGCCGTGCACGGCCAGATCACAGAACGGGCGGTCGCCGGGATCGCGGAACTGTTGTCCAGCTTGGAGAATGCCCCGCTCGCGGTGCGGATTTCCAAGGCGGTCACGGAATACGTCCGGCTGACAGCGGGTGATCCGCGTGTGGCGCGGGTGGCCTATGTCGAGCTCGTGGGAGTGTCGCAAACCGTTGAGGAGCACCGTCTTTCGTGGCGGGCGAAGTGGTCAGCGCTCATGGAGGCCGAAGCGGCGCGTGCCGCGAGCCGGGGCGAGGCGGTTACCCGCGACTTTCACTTGAGCACGGTCGCCATCATGGGCGCGGTCAACGAACTCGTTTACCACTGGTCGACGAAACGCACTGACGCGTCAAGGGAAACCGTGACCGCGGAGTTGACCCGCCTGATCATGGCTTTGCTAACGGTGCCTTAAGCGCGGCGTCAAAAGCCATCCGCAGGTGCTGCTTCGCGCGGTGCCATCTTGCTTCTAGCCGTGGTACTGGGTCAGCGTGCACAAACGACGTGAGCAAAATGCCGCGGACGGTATCCATCGCCGTGTAAACGCAATGCGCGTAGGCCTGCTGGTCGGCGTGGGCCGGGAACAGCGAGCGCGCGACCTCCACAACGGACGCTGTGGTCGCGGGCTCGACGAGAGCCAACTGGCTGTTGAGTTCCGGGTCGGTGCGGGCCGCGACCCAAAGCTCAACGGTCGCGTGGAAAACCGGTCCTTGGTGCATCTCCCACATCAGGTCGAGTGCCGCGTCGATGGGGTCGGGCGAACTGCGGATGCGGTCTAGTTCAGCGAAGGCCGCCTCGGCCCGTTTGGCGGCAAGGTGCCGAAGCGCCGCGGCGACAAGGGCGGCTTTGGTGGGGAAGTGGTGCACCTGCGCACCGCGCGTGACTCCCGCGCGCTCGACGACTTTTGTCGTCGAAGTGCCCGCGTAGCCGTAATCCACCAGGCACTCGATGGTCGCCTCAAGCAGGCGGTGCCGCATCGCGGACGCCCGCTGCGCTTGGGTTCTCCTCGTTGTAGCCGTGGCTGCCATAGCGCCTACTCTAACGGCCGGCTATACAAACATACAATTCTGACTGTATGTTTCTGGCGTGGACCTCACGGACTCCCCTCAGCTGGCCACGTTCCGCCAGCGCGTCCGCTCTTGGCTGCAAGCGCACCAAAGCGATGCGCCCACGGAGAAGACCGGCCTGCACATCAAGGACATCGAGCCGTTTCGTGCGTGGCAACGGCAGCTAGCCGAAGCCGGACTGGTCGGGGTGACCTGGCCGGTGGAGTTTGGCGGGCAAGGGCTCGGCATGATCGAGCAAGCGGTCATCAACAGCGAGCTTTACCGGCTGGGTTTGCCGGGCGCGCTCGACCTCATCGGGCTGGGCAACCTCGGGCCGACCATCATCGTGCACGGCACCGCCGGGCAAAAAGAGCGTCATCTCAAGCCTTTGCTGACCGGTGACGAGATCTGGTGCCAGTTCTTCTCGGAACCTTCCGCCGGCTCCGACCTCGCCGGGATCAGAACCCGTGCCGTTAAGACGGACGAGGGCTGGCTCCTCAACGGGCAGAAGGTCTGGACCACCAACGCTCAGCACGCGGCCTTCGGCCTGCTGCTGGCCCGCACCGACCCGTCGTTGCCTAAGCACCAAGGGCTTTCCATGTTCATAGTGGATATGAAGGCGCCCGGGGTTCAGGTGCGGCCGCTGCGTCAGCTGACCGGGATGGCCGCTTTCAACGAGGTCTTCTTCGACAACGTTGAGCTGCCCGAGACGGCGATCGTTGGTGAGGTCAACGACGGCTGGGCTGTCGCGCTGACCTGCCTGATGTATGAACGGTTCAACCTGCTCACGATGCTGGACCAGATCGGCTGGCAGCCTTCGGTGTTCGTGCAACCGTTGCGGGACAAGATAAAACCGCAGCATGTGCAACCGCTGGCTTCCGTTCTGGTGGATCTGCTGGCGGTCCGCTATAGCGGCCATCGTGCGCTCAGCAAGGTGGCTCATGGCGAGTTGCCCGGGCCTGAAGCGGGGCTAGGAAAGATCACCCTTGTCGACGCGGCGATCCGTGGCGCGCAGATCATCGCCGAAGTGGACGGACCGTCGGCATTGGACGGTCAGTGGGGCCAAGTGCTCGCCGAGATGCAGGGTTTGCGCAGTGGCGGTGGCACCGATGAGATTCTCCTGAACACGATCGGGGAGCGCGTCTTGGGCCTGCCGGGTGAGCCGCGAGTCGACAAAGGCATGCCGTTCTCGGAGGTGATGTCGTGAACTTCGAGCTGGGCACCGACGAGATAGCCCTGATCAATAGCGTGCGCCAGGCATTGGGGCGCACCGCGACGCTGTCAGCGGCCCGGGACGCGCTCGATGGCGGGCAGCGCGCCGACCTGTGGCCCGAAGCGGTCAAGGGCGGCTGGAACGATCTGCCCGAGCTGCTCTATGGCGCGCTCGTGCTCATCGAGTGCGGCCGGGTGCTGGCGCCAACGGGACTGCTCGGTCATCTGACGGCCCGTTTCGCCGTACCAAATCTCGATGCCTCCAAGCGCACCGCCTATGTCCCGCTGGACGGGAAGTACGTTCCCGACGCCGCGGAAGCCGAAGTCTTGGTCGCCGAAACACCCGACGGCGGCCTGCTGCTGGTCGGTCAAGCCGAAGTGGAGGCGGTTGGTAACTATGACGCCTCGCGGCCGCTGGGCAACGTGACCGTCCATAGTGGAACGCCGGTCGACGGCGACGCCCGCCACGCGTGGAACGTCGCGCAGACCCTGCTCGCCGCGGAAACGCTCGGCGCGTCCGAAGCGGCACTTGCCATGGCCGTGGGCTATGCCAAGCAGCGCAAGGCTTTTGGGCGTGCGATCGGCTCGTTCCAGGCGATCAAACACCAGCTGACCGACGGGCTGCGGCTCAACGAGAACGCGCGATCACTGCTCTACTACGCGTGCTACGCGGCTGGGTCGGCGGAGTTCGAACTGGCCGCCAACGCCGCCAGATTCGCCGCTGACCAGGCGATCGGCGTCGTGACCCAGCGGTGTATCGCGATCCATGGTGGAATCGGAGCCACCTGGGAACACGATGCTCATCTCTATTTCCGCCGGGCGCAGCTGACCCGCCTGCTGCTTGGTGGTCAGGCTGGCGCGGGCGAGAAGGTGGTTACCCATGTCATTTCTGGTTGAGGCGGCGCGGACCATCGCCTATGCGAAGGCCACGAACGACCCGATCGCCGAGCATCTCAACGGGGAACTGGCTCCGCCGGTGTTCGCCGTCGTCCCCGCGTGGGACGCGCTGGTGATGGCGATGGCCAATGTCGCGCCGCCCGAGATGCTGCCGTTGCTGGTGCATGGGGAGCAGGACATTCATATACACCAGCCGCTGGTACCAGGTATGAATGTCACCACCGCAGCGAAGGTGATCGGGGTCCAGGTCAAGTCGTCTGGCACGACGGTCACGACGCACTCGGTAACGTCCACTGTGGACGGTGAACCCGTGAACGAGCAGTATCTCGTGACGTTCATCCGGTCGTGGCAGGCCGAGGAGTCGTGGGGACAAGCCGCACCGGATCACGCGTTCAGCGTGCCTGAAACCCAGCGGGACCACGAAGTCATCACGCGCATCGACGCGGATCAGACGTTCCGTTATGCCGAGGCGTCGGGCGATCCGATGACGATCCATCTCGACGATGAGGTCGCCCGGGCCGTCGGCCTGCCCGGGATCATCGTGCATGGCTTGTGCACCATGGCTTTCACGTCGTGGGCGGCCATCACGACCTTGTGCGACGGTGACCCGCGCCGGCTCAAGCGGATCGCTGTCCGCTTCAGCCAGCCGGTGTTGCCGGGGCAGGAAATCACCACCCGTTTTTGGGGGAACAGCTTTGAAACCTCGTCCGACTCGGGCGCGGTCGTGATTAAGAATGGTCTCATCGAGAGGGTTTGAACATGGGTGCACTCGATGGCAGGGTCGCCATCATCACCGGCGGCGGCCGGGGCATCGGGCGTGAGCACGCTCTGCTGTTCGCGCGAGAAGGAGCCAGCGTCGTCGTCAACGACTTCGACCCCGACGTGGCCGAAGAGATCGCCAAGGAGATCGGCGGTGTCGCTGTTCCTGGCGACGTTTCCGACTTCGGCGTGGCGGCGGCGATGGTGGAGCGGGCGATCAGCCACTACGGCAAGCTCGATGTGCTCATCAACAACGCGGGCATTTTGCGGGACCGGTTCCTTGCTGACATGACCGAAGACGAGTGGGACGCCGTCATCAAGGTTCACCTCAAGGGCCACTTCGCTCCACTACAGCAGGCGGCCCGTTATTGGAAGGCCACGGCTAAGGCGAGCGGACCGGTCAACGGTGCGGTGGTTAACACAGCGTCGGCCAGCGGCACGTTCCTGCCGAACCCGGGCCAGATCAACTACGGCGCGGCAAAGGCTGGCATCGCGGCGATGAGCCTGGTGGCGGCTCAGGAACTGGGCCGCTATGGCGTACGCGTCAATGGCATCGCCCCGGTCGCGCGGACCCGTCTGACCGAGGACGTGCCGATGGTGGGCGATCTCGTTGCCGCGCCATCGGAGGAAGGCGCTTTTGACGCCTACCACCCGTCGCACGTCTCGCCGTTGGTGGCCTATCTGTCCACCGCGGACTGCACCATCACCGGCAAAGTGTTCTCGGTGCAGGGCGGCCTGATCCAGGAGCTGGAAGGCTGGAAGGCCGGTGGCGCTTACGAAACCACGGGGCCGTGGACGCTGGAGTCGGTCGCGGCCAAGCTGGGCTAAGACGATGGCGCCTCGGCGAGCCCGGTGCACTTGGCCGACTCGTCGAGGCGCTTTTGTATGGCGTCCTTCTGCGTGCCGAAGACGGGAATGGGCTGACCGGTCTCACTGACCGTCCCGACGACGAACTCCCGTCCCGTGACCCGGCCGTCCCGGCGGACCGTCACGAGCAACAACCCGGTGTCCTTGCTGCCTGAGCGGGCCCACAGAAAGTTGCCCAGCCCGTAGTGGACATAGGTCTTACCACTGAATCCGTCGCCTTGCGGCACATGGGAATGCGTCCCGACGATAATGTCGGCCCCCGCGACTGCCAGTTCCTTGGCGATGCTCTTCTGATCCGTGTTGGGACAGTTCACATCCTCGGTGCCCCAGTGCAGGTAGACGATGACGACATCGGCCAGCGAACGGGCCTTCTTCACCGCGGCGACGGAAAGCTTGCGGTCGTGCGCCATCGCGATGCCGGGCTTGGCGGCCGTCGCCTTCCATGGCCCGGCCAGTTCCCAAACCTGAGACAGGGCAACGACTCCGAGCTTCACGCCCTTAACCGTCGTGATGTAGGGCTCGTAGGCCTCCGTCACGTTGCGGCCTGCGCCAACGACCGGCATGTTGGCGGCTTTGGCCCCGTCAAGCGTGTCGAGGAGACCGATCTGCCCATAGTCGAGGGTGTGGTTGTTGGCGATGCTCACCAGGTCGACGCCTGCGGCTTGAATCGCTTGGTACGCCGATGCAGGCGCCCGGAAGTGGAAGTTCTTGGGCTGCTTCTCGCCGCGTTCGGTGATGGCCGTTTCCAGGTTCACCATCGACCAGTCAGCGGCGGACAGCTGCTTGGCGAACGGCCCGAACGTGGTCTTCGGATCGTTGAGCAGCGGCAACGTGTGATCGACGAAATGCACATCCCCAGCGAAGGCGAGGGTCAGCTCGTTAGCGGTCGACGGCGACGGGCTAGGCCGTGAAGGCAGGGCCGTCGGCAGGTCAGGCAGCGGGCCAGGAGGCGGTGGCGCCTGGTCACAGCCAGCGAGCACGATGGCGGCAATCGCAATGATCAAACCTGAGAGGCGTGGCACAACGGCAGTCTATGGTTGAGCCACTCTGACGTAGTGATGGCCCTCGCTCGATCGCGGCGAGCGGGGCCATAGCACTAGGTCCAGCTGGACAGGACGTCGTCGAGAGCGTCCTCACCTGGGTGCGGAGGTCTGCGGCCCAGCTCTGGCGGCGTGCGCGAAAAGCGGGGCGCGGGTGCGGGCTGGGTCGCCCCTTCGTGCACCACATAGGTCCCGCGTGCCTGCAGGTGCTCGTCAGCGGCGGCGTCCCAGAGCGAGAGCACCGGTGCCACACAGCCGTCTGAGCCGGCGAACACCTCGGCCCACTCGCCTTGCGTCCTGGACCGGAACACGTCCGCGATCAGCGAGCGCAACGCTGGCCACCGCTCGCGGGAGAAGTAGTCATCGGTCTCACCGGCCAGCCCGAGACGTGTCATCATCTCGGCGAAGAACTGCGGCTCCAGCGGGCCGACCGCCATGTGCTTACCGTCTGACGTTTCGTAGACGCCGTAGAAGGGTGCGCCCCCGTCAAGCAGATTGACCCCGCGACGGTCCGCCCACGTGCCGCCCTGCAACATGGACCACTGCAGGGTGAGCAGGTGCGCCGCACCGTCCACAATGGCGGCGTCGACCACTTGGCCTTTTCCGCTGGTACGCGTCTCCCAAAGGGCGGCAAGGATTCCCGCGGCCAGATACATGGCACCGCCGCCGAAATCGCCGATCAGGTTCAGCGGCACCGACGGCGGACCGTCAGCCGGCCCGATCGTGTGCAAGACGCCACTGACCGCGATGTAGGCGATATCGTGCCCGGCCGTGTGCGCGCGGGGGCCGCTCTGGCCCCAGCCCGTCATCCGCCCATAAACGAGCTTCGGGTTTACCGCGAAGCAGTCCTGCGGCCCGACCCCGAGCCGCTCAGCCACCCCGGGCCGGAAGCCCTCGATGAGCACGTCGGCTTTTTCGATGAGCCGCAACGCTTCCGCCGCTTGCGTCTTCAGATCCAGCGAGACCGACCGCTTGCCGCGATTCAGGAGATCCTTCTTGTACTCCGTCGCTACGATCCCGCCTGCGGGACGGTCGATCCGCACGACGTCGGCGCCGAGGTCGGCGAGGAACATCGCGCAGAAGGGACCCGGGCCGATCCCCGCCAGCTCAACGACCCGCAGTCCCTTCAGCGGTCCCATTAGGGCTTCTTGTACATCGTGACGACGGCGGCGCCGCCTAGGCCAATGTTGTGCTGCAAGGCGACTCGGGCACCCTCGACCTGCCGTGCCTCGGCCTGGCCGCGCAGTTGCCAGGTCAGCTCGGTGCACTGGGCCAGACCGGTCGCGCCGAGCGGGTGTCCTTTGGAGATAAGCCCTCCGGACGGGTTCACGACCCACTTGCCGCCATAGGTTGTCGCCCCGCCGTCGATGAGCGACCCACCTTGACCGGGCTCGCACAGCCCCAGCGCTTCATAGGTGAGCAGTTCGTTGACAGAGAAGCAGTCGTGCAGCTCGATGACCTGAACGTCTTGCGGGCCAAGGCCTGCGCGGTCATAGACACGCTGCGCGGCCAGGCGGGACATCTCGGCGCCCACGATGCTGATGGCACTGCGGTCCTCGAATGTCGATGGCGTGTCGGTCACCATCTCCTGTGCCGCGATCTCGATGGCCCGATCCCATAGGTTGTGCTGCTCCACGAAACGCTCAGAAGCCAACACCGCGGCAGCCGAGCCATCGGAAGTCGGCGAACACTGCAGTTTCGTGAGCGGTTCGTGAATCATCGTCGCGCCCAGGATCTCCTCCAGCGTGTAAACGGTCTGGAATTGAGCGTAGGGGTTGTTGGCGGAGTGCCGGTGGTTCTTCTCGGCGATGCGCGCGAACTGTTCTGGCGTGGTCCCATATTTCGTCATGTGCTCGCGGCCGGCGTCGGCGAACATCTGCGCCGCCATCGGTGCCGCGGTGAGTTCGTAGAGTTCGGACAGTGCCATCAGGTGGCGCATCAACGGCTGTTCCCGGTCGCCAAACTGCGCGGTCAGCGAGCCGGGCTGCATCTTCTCGAAGCCGAGAGCCAGCACGCAGTCGGCCAGACCGCCCTGAACCAGTTGCCGCCCAAGGAAAAGCGCGGTCGAGCCGGTGGAGCAGTTGTTGTTCACATTGCTGATCGGGATGCCGGTCAGCCCCAGCTCGTAAAGACCGCGCTGGCCACAGGTGGAATCGCCGTAGACGTAACCCACGACCGCCTGCTCGATGGTGCTGTAGGCAACGCCGGCGTCGTCGAGCGCCTTCTTTCCCGCCTCACGCACCATCTCGGGGTAGTCAATGTCGTCGCGGCCAGGTTTGCGGAAGGGAGTCATGCCGACCCCGATGACAAACACGCGTGAAGAAACAGTCACGACTGTATGTTAGTTGCCGTAGAGCGATTCGAATAGGCCTGCATAACGCTCAAAAACCACTTTCCGCCGCACTTTCAGGGAGGGGGTCAGGTCACCGGTCTCCGGCGTGAAGTCGTGATCGAGGATCGTGTGACGGCGCACCTGCTCCGGCGGTGCGTAGCGCTGGTTGACCTCATAGACGAACTGGTCCACCAGATCGCGAGCCTCTTGCTCGCTGATGCCCGCGCGGTCAACCTCTTCGCGGTCCAGCGTCAGCAACGCCACGGCATAGGGCCGGCGATCGCCATACATCACCGCTTGCGAGATCCAGCGGCACTGGCGCAGATCGTTTTCCATGTTCGCGGGGCTGAGGTTCTTGCCGGCGCTCGTGATGATGAGATCTTTCTTGCGGCCAGTGATGGTTAGATAGCCCTCGTCGTCGAGCTCGCCCAGATCACCCGTGTGCAGCCAGCCATCGCGGATCGTCTCAGCCGTCGCTTGTGGATTGTTGTGATAGCCCGGGAACACGTGCTTGCCCCGCGTCAGAATCTCCCCGTCCTCGGCGATGCGGACCTCAACTCCCGCCAGAGCCTTGCCAACGGTGCCATGCTTCGTGGCTCCAGGAGAATTCGAAGAGATCAGTGCCGTCGCCTCGGTCAACCCATAAGCCTCATATATGGGTACGCCGCAAGCGCCGAAGAACTCAAGAATCTCTTTGGCGATCGGGGCACCACCGGTCAGCGCCTCGACGACGTTGCCGCCAAAGATGCCCTGCACGATCGCGGGGCCGTATTCGGCGCGCTGCTCCTCGTCGAGCATCGACGCGACACGGGCGTAGGCCTTCTCGAAAAGCCTTGGCACGCTTGGCACATGCGTGGGCTTGAGCTCGCCGAGATCGTCGACGATCCGGGTGACGTCACCACCCCAGAACACCAGCGTCGCCCCCGTGGCGAGCGTAGCGAACTGCACCGTGCGCGCGAACATGTGCGCCAGCGGCAGGTAGAGATACATCGTTGAGCCCACCGTCATCGCGCTCAGCGAGGTGATGGCGTCGATCGTGGCGAACCAGTTGGCGTGCGTGATGAGACAGCCCTTGGGTGGACCCGTGGTTCCGGACGTGTAGATGATGGTGTTCACGTCATCAGGGCCAACGGCGGGTGCCGCGAAAGTGCCCCCGCCGGACAGCTCGCCAAGCATCACCGTCGGCACGTCCCCGGTGCGGGTGCGCTGCGTTTCGTTGCCACATACGGCCAGTTTCGTGCCCGAATCGCTGAGTACCCAAGCGTTTTCCTCGGCCGAGTTCGTGGGATAGACCGGCACGCATACCGCTCCCAAGGCGGCGACCGCCAGATCACACACCGTCCACTCCGGACTCGTGTCGGCCAGCAGAGCCACCTTGTCGCTCTTCGTCATCCCCATCGCCGCAAGTGCACCGGCCGTTTGCTGGACCCGGTCTGCCAGCTCCGCATAGGACAGCTGGCCACCGGGAAACTTCAGCGCGACTGCGTCACGGTGCGCATGAGCCGCGTCGGCGGCGAAGGTCGCGAGCGTACGCATAGACATCTCCAAAAGTGGTCAGCTGCCTTTTCACTTTGCGCGAGAGCGTAGCCCCTCGTCAAGATCGCGTCAAGAATGCCTGTTCAGGCGTATGGGAGGCGTCAGAGCCGCTGGCAACTCGGGGTCTAGCGCGGTTCGCTCGGGAGGTGATAAACGACCTGACCTTCGTCCTGCTCACCATCGGCCTGTTCGCTCTGCTCGCCCTGACGATCCGGGGAGCTGAGCGGCTGTGACCGCGATCGACCTCGTTGGCCTGGCCATCGCCGCGGGGCTGGCCATGTTCATGGTCGCGGCTCTGCTTTTCCCAGAAAGGTTCTGATGACTACCGCTTTCGCGGGAGTGCTCTTCATCCTCTCGCTCATCGTCGCGCTGGCGGTGGCTTACCGCTATCTCGGCGACTACGTGTTCAAGGTCGTCTCGGGCACCCGTCACTCCGCCGTGGAGCGTGGGCTCTACAAGGTGATGGGAGTGAACCCAGCGGCGGAACAGTCCTGGGGCACCTATGCCCGCAGCCTCCTAGCGTTCTCGGCCGTCTCGATGCTTGCCCTGTATGGGTTCCTGCGGTTGCAGGACCATCTCCTGACGACGCCTCAGTTCGCGGCGGGAATCAACGAGCGGGTCTTCGCTCATCTCGCGTGGAATACCGCGGTCAGCTTCGTGACGAACACGAACTGGCAGGCGTATTCGGGTGAGGCGACCATGACTCACTTCGTTCAAGCGGCGGGCTTGGCGGTGCAGAACTTCGTTTCCGCCGCGGTCGGCATCGCCGTCGCCATCACGCTGGTCCGGGGCTTCGCCCGTTCCCGCACCGACAAACTCGGCAACTTCTGGGTTGACCTCACGCGCATCACGTTGCGCCTTCTGTTGCCGCTGAGCGCTATCGCGGCCGTGCTGCTGATCGCTGGCGGGGTGGTGCAGAACTTCTCCGATGGCACGGTGGTGTCCACGTTGACCGGTGGGCAGCAACACCTCACGGGTGGGCTCGTGGCCTCACAGGAAGCCATCAAGGAGCTGGGCACCAACGGTGGCGGGTTCTACAACGTGAACTCGGCCCACCCGTTTGAGAACCCGGCGTCGTGGACCAACTGGCTGGAGATCTTCCTGCTGTTGTGCCTGCCGATCGCGATGCCCCGGGTGTTCGGGCGGATGATCGGTGACAACCGGCAGGGGTACGCGATAGTGGCCGTCATGGCCACTCTGGCGCTCGCCAGCGTCGCGCTCACGAATGTCTTTGAACTCAACGCGAGCGGCACCGTGCCGTCGGCCGTCGGGGCCGCACTGGAAGGTAAGGAGATCCGCTTCGGCGTCTCCAACTCGGCCACCTTCGCGGCGGCGACAACACTGACGTCGACGGGAGCCGTTAATTCCTTTCACGACTCATACACCGCACTCGGCGGCATGATGCCGATGGTCAACATGATGCTGGGCGAAGTCGCGCCGGGCGGTGTGGGCGCGGGGCTTTACGGCATGCTGGTGATCGCGGTGCTGACCGTTTTCATCGCGGGACTCATGGTTGGCCGGACGCCGGAATACCTCGGTAAGAAGATCGGCGCGCGGGAAATCAAGTTCGCCTCGCTCTACTTCCTCGTGACGCCAGTGCTGGTCTTGAGCGGCACCGCGGCCGCTCTAGCGACGGGAAACTGGAGCACGCAAGCCAACGCTGGCCCGCATGGGTTCTCCGAAGTGCTCTATGCCTTCACCTCGGCGGCGAACAACAACGGTTCCGCGTTCGCCGGCCTTACCGTGAACACGCCTTGGTGGGACACCGCTTTGGGCTTAGCGATGTTTCTCGGGCGCTTCCTGCCGATCATCCTGGTGCTCAGGCTGGCCGGCTCGCTGGCACGGCAGAAGCCGGTTCCGGTATCAGCGGGCACACTGCCCACCCACAGGCCGTTGTTCATCGGCATGGTCGTGGGCGTCGTGCTGATTCTTGTGGCGTTGACTTTCCTCCCGGCGCTCGCGCTCGGGCCGTTGGCTGAAGGTTTGTGATGACAGAACAACTTTGGCGCTCCCTTCCGGACGCTCTGGCCAAGCTCAACCCGATGACGCTGTGGCGCAACCCGGTGATGTTCGTGGTCTGGATCGGGGCTGTGTGCACCACGGTTTTGGCTATGATCGAACCGTCTGCCTTCGCCTGGACCATCGTGGGGTGGCTCTGGCTGACCGTGGTGTTCGCGAACCTGGCCGAGGCGGTGGCCGAAGGCCGGGGCAAGGCGCAAGCCGCGACGTTGCGCAGGGCCAAGAAGGACACCATCGCCAGGAAGCTGCCGCGATGGCCCGCGCTCGGCGAGGTCGCCACGGAAGCGGTTGCCCTGCGACAAGGTGACGTGGTCGTCTGTGAAGCGGGCGATATCATCCCCGGCGATGGCGACGTCATCGAAGGTATCGCGAGCGTTGACGAGTCAGCGATCACCGGCGAGTCGGCTCCCGTGATCCGGGAGTCGGGCGGTGACCGCAGCGCGGTAACCGGTGGCACCAAGGTGCTTTCCGACCGGATCGTCGTGCGGATCACGCAGAAGCCCGGTGAGTCGTTCATCGACCGGATGATCGCACTGGTTGAAGGCGCCAGCCGGCAGAAGACCCCGAACGAGATCGCCCTCAACATCTTGCTAGCCAGCTTGACCATCATCTTCCTGCTGACCGTCGCCACGTTGCAGCCGATGGCGGTCTACGCCAAGGGATGGCAGCTGGCCGCACCGGACACCATCGCGCTCAGCAAGGACGGCCTATCCGGGATCGTGCTCATCTCATTGCTAGTCGCCTTGATCCCCACCACCATCGGTGCCTTGCTGTCCGCTATCGGCATCGCGGGGATGGACCGGCTGGTGCGGCGCAATGTCCTTGCCATGTCGGGCCGCGCCGTGGAAGCAGCGGGTGACGTGACCACGCTTTTGCTGGACAAGACCGGGACGATCACGCTGGGAAACCGGCAGGCGTCGGAATTCTTGCCGGTGAAGGGAACCACGGCTCTGGAGCTGGCGGATGCCGCGCAACTGTCCAGTTTGGCCGATGAAACGCCCGAGGGACGGTCGATCGTCGTTCTCGCCAAGGAGCAATTCAATCTGCGTGAGCGGGAAAGCAAGGACCTTCACTTCGTGGCCTTCACCGCGCAGACACGCATGTCTGGCGTGGACATGAAGGACCGCCAGATCCGCAAAGGTGCGGCGACCGCGGTGATGAAGTGGGTACGCGAAAACGGCGGTCACCCCACCGACGACGTTGGCTCCGCTGTCGATGCCATCAGCGCCGGGGGCGGGACACCGCTCGTGGTCGCTGAAATCGCCGCAGGGAGGCCAGCCCGCGCTCTGGGCGTCATTCACCTCAAGGATGTCGTCAAGCAGGGCATGCGTGAGCGGTTCGACGAGATGCGGCGCATGGGCATCCGGACCGTGATGATCACGGGCGACAATCCGTTGACAGCCAAGGCGATCGCGCAAGAGGCCGGGGTCGACGACTTCCTCGCCGAGGCGACGCCTGAGGACAAACTCGCGCTCATCAAGAAGGAGCAAGAGGGCGGCCGTTTGGTCGCGATGACCGGCGACGGCACGAATGACGCCCCCGCGCTCGCTCAGGCCGACGTCGGCGTAGCGATGAACACCGGAACCTCCGCCGCCAAAGAGGCTGGGAACATGGTGGACCTCGACTCTGATCCGACGAAGCTGATCGAGATCGTGGCGATCGGCAAGCAGTTGCTCATCACGCGCGGGGCGCTGACGACCTTCTCGATCGCCAATGATGTAGCCAAGTACTTCGCGATCATCCCGGCCATGTTCGCCGGGGTCTATCCGGCTCTCGACGCGCTCAACGTCATGCGGCTGAGTTCGCCTGAGAGCGCCATCATCTCGGCGATCGTCTTCAACGCGCTCGTCATCGTGGCACTCATTCCGCTCGCCTTGCGCGGGGTCCGGTACCGGCCGGGGAGCGCGAGTCAGCTGCTGGCCCGCAACCTCTGGATCTATGGGCTCGGCGGCCTCATCGCACCATTCATTGGCATCAAATTGATCGACATTGTCGTGTCATTTATTCCAGGGATCTCGTAATGCGCATACCAAGCTGGATCAGCCAGCACGGGGCCGCGGTCCGTGCGGTGCTCGTCTTCACCGTGATAACGGGTTTGCTTTATCCCGCCGTCATCCTCGGCATCGCTCAGCTTCCCGGGCTCAGCGACAAAGCGGGCGGATCGATCGTCGAAGCGAATGGCCAGCCGGTGGGCAGCAGCCTGATCGGGCAGTCGTTCCTTGACGCGCAAGGAAATCCAGTCAAGAAATACTTCCAGAGCCGGCCCTCGGCGACGTATGAGTTCGAATACAACACCGATGGCACCGCGGCTAGCAATCTCGGCCCAGAGTCCATTGAGGGCAACGAAGCGCTCCTCACGACGGTTTGCGCGCGCAGCAAAGCCGTTGGGGAGCTGGAAGGCGTGGACGGAGCCCGGCCGTATTGCACCAAGGGTGGCGTCGGCGCGGTCCTGCGGGTCTTTTACAGCGAAGGACTGAAAGGCAAGGTACAGCGGGCGGTCAGCGTCAACGAACTCTGCCCGGCGACGCCCTTCCTCGCCGCGCACGAGGGGGTCACCGTCGAGTGCGCTCAACCAGGCGGTGACTACGCGGGTGGCGTGTTGGTGCCGGTCCGTGGGGACGCTGCGGAGTCACCCGCCGTGCCCGCTGACGCGGTAACGGCAAGCGGCAGTGGGCTCGACCCGCACATCAGCGTCGCCTACGCGAAGCTGCAAGCGCCACGGGTCGCGCGCGAGCGTGGGCTGCCGCTCGACAGGGTGCTCAAGCTTGTCGGCGCTCACACCACCGCCAGGTTCCTTGGTTTCATGGGCGAGCCAGCGGTGAGCGTGTTGGAGCTCAACCTGGCACTCGACCGCGAGTGACGACCACGAGCGCGGCCCTGGGAGGATTTAGGCATGTCACGCGGACAGTTGCGGATCTATCTCGGTGCCGCGCCGGGTGTCGGCAAGACCTACGCCATGCTCGAGGAAGCGCACCGGCGCAAGGGCCGGGGCACCGACATCGTCATCGGCTTCGTGGAGACCCATGGGCGCCGGCACACGATGGAACTGATCGGCGACCTGGAGACGCTGCCGCGGCGGGCGATTGAGTATCGCGGCGCCACCTTTACCGAGATGGATGTGGACGCCGTCATCGCGCGCAAGCCAGATGTCGTGCTCGTCGACGAACTAGCCCACACGAACGTGCCGGGCTCCCGCAACGCCAAGCGCTGGCAGGACATTCAAGAGCTGGTGGACGCGGGTATCACCGTACTGTCCACTTTGAACATTCAGCACCTGGAGTCGCTCAACGATGTGGTGCAGACGATAACCGGTGTGCCGCAACGGGAGACCGTGCCAGATCAGGTCGTGCGCCGGGCCGAGCAGGTTGAGCTCGTGGACATGACTCCTGAGGCGTTGCGCCGGCGCATGGTGCACGGCAACGTTTATCAGCCCGAGAAGATCGATGCCGCGCTCGGCAACTACTTCCGGGTCGGCAACCTCACGGCGCTGAGGGAGCTGGCCCTGATCTGGCTCGCGGACAAGGTCGATGAGCAACTCGACCGCTATCGCGCCGAGCACAATATCGACAAGACCTGGGAGGCCCGTGAGCGCGTCGTCGTCGCGCTAACCGGCGGACCGGAGGGCGAAACGCTGATCCGGCGGGCCGCCCGGATCGCTGACCGTGCCCGGGGAGCGGCACTGCTCGCGGTGCACGTCGCCAGAAGCGACGGGCTCGCGGGCGCCGACCCGGCGCTGTTAGCCAAGCAAAGGGTCCTCATCGAAAGCATGGGCGGGAGCTATCACGAGGTCGTCGGCACCGACATTCCCCAGGCCCTGCTGGAATTCGCTCGCGGGGTGAACGCGACACAGCTCGTGCTCGGGGCGAGCAGACGTGGCCGCTTCGCCCAGATCCTGTCCCGGGGCGTCGGAGTAACGACGACGGCCGAATCGGGCTCTATCGACGTCCATCTCGTCACCCACGAAGAAGTCAGCCGGGGCAACAGGTTGTCCATCGGGCGCTCCGCGCTGTCGCTGCGGCGGCGGGCCGCCGGGTTCGCCCTCGCGGCGGCCGGCTTACCTTTGCTGACCCTCGGCCTGCTCGCGGCCGGGGAACTCAACCTCACCAGCGACGTGCTGCTCTTCCTGCTCGCCGTGGTCATCGTCGCGCTCGTGGGCGGCCTGTGGCCCGCGGTGCTCGCCGCGCTTGGCGGATTCCTCTTACTGAACTACTACTTCACGCCGCCCGTGCGCGAGTGGACCATCGCGGAGACGGAAAACCTGCTGTCGCTGTTGGTGTTCTTGGGAGTTGGCATCTCCGTGAGTGTTGTCGTCGATCTCGCCGCCAAACGCACGCGCGAGGCCGCCCGAGCGTCAGCCGACGCTCAGACACTGTCCACCGTGGCCGGTGGCGTCCTGCGCGGCGGCCGTCCGCTGATCGCGCTACTGGAGCGCCTGCAAGAAACCTTCCAGCTGACCGCTGTGTCGCTCCTGGAACGAGACAGTGACGGCAAATGGCAGATCGCCGAATCGGTCGGGACTAGCGCGGCTAAGACTCCCGCTGAGGGTGACACCGAAGTGACGATAGACAGCCAGCTCGCGATGGTCCTCAAAGGACCTTCGCTGGGTGCGGGCGACCGGCGCATCCTGGAAGCCTTCGCGGCGCAGGCGGCCACGGCACTGCGTCAGGAACGGCTCGCCTTGGAAGCGGCCAAAGCCAAGCCGCTGGCCGCCGCCGACAAGATGCGCACGGCACTGCTCGCGGCGGTCAGCCACGACTTGCGTACGCCTTTGGCGAGCGCGAAGGCGGCGGTCACCAGCCTGCGCAGCACTGAAGTGCGTTTCACCGAGGACGACCGGGAAGAACTGCTGGCGACGGCCGACGAATCCTTGGACAAGCTGAACCGCCTCGTGGTGAATCTGCTCGACATGAGCCGTTTACAAGCCGGTGTCCTTGGCGTGTCATTACAGCCCGTAGGCTTCGAGGAAGCGGTCCCGCACGCGCTTGATGAGCTGGGCGGGGCCGCGCGGGCGGTCCGCATGCGGATCCCCGTCGACCTGCCGGCGGTCAGCGCTGACCCTGGCCTGCTGGAGCGCGTGCTCGTGAACATTGTCGGCAACGCGCTCAGGTTCAGCCCACCGGAAAAACCACCCTTGCTCAAAGCCAGTGAACACGGTGGCTGGGTGGAACTGCGCGTCAGCGACCAGGGCCCGGGGATTCCAGAGGAAGACTGGGAGCGGGTTTTCTTGCCGTTTCAGCGTTTTGGCGACCGTGACAACACCAGTGGCGTCGGGCTCGGCCTGGCATTGGCCCGTGGTCTGACCGAAGCGATGGGCGGCACCCTGCGGCCCGAGGCGACGCCGGGCGGTGGGCTGACGATGGTGTTGTCGCTTAGGCAGGTGGAGGAAGCGTGACCAAGGTCCTCATCGTGGATGACGAGCCGCAGATCTTGCGTGCGTTGCGGATCAATCTGCGTGCCCGGGGTTATGACGTCGAAGTCGTGCCCGATGGGACGTCGGCTTTGAAAGCGGCAGCGGCGTACCACCCGGATCTCATTGTTTTGGACCTAGGTCTTCCAGACATGGACGGCGTCGACGTCATCCGCGGCGTCAGGGGCTGGACCGAGACGCCGATCATCGTGCTGTCCGGCCGCGCGGGCAGCGAGGACAAGGTCGAGGCGCTCGACGCGGGCGCTGATGATTACGTCACCAAGCCGTTTGGCGTCGATGAGCTGCTCGCGCGGATGCGTGCGGTCACCCGCCGGCACTCGAGCGTCGCCGAGGTGACGCCGATAGTCCGGATTGGACAGTTCAGTGTGGACATCGCGAGCCACTCGGTGCACGGCACCGACGGCAGCGAGGTCCGGCTGACGCCCACGGAGTGGGGACTGCTCAGCCTGCTCGTGCGCAATCCGGGAAAACTTGTCAGCCAGCGTCAGCTTCTGCGCGAGGTGTGGGGGCCGCAGTACCAGTCCGAGACCAACTACCTGCGCCAATACATGGCACAACTGCGCCGCAAGCTGGAAGCCGATCCCGCGCGCCCACGGCAATTGCTCACCGAGCCAGGAATGGGATATCGATTCTTGTCACAGGACTAGCGCATAATGTGCCGGTGGCGGAGAAGGGCTCGTTCTGGACATCGACGGCGACGATATTGACCGCGATTGGCACGCTGCTGGCGGGATTCGTTGCGCTAGCGACGTTTATCGTCAGCCAGGACTGGTTCGGCGGCACCGCCAAACCGCCCGGCGACGCGCCCTCACACATCGAAATATCGAACAAGCTGTTTTGGGGACCAGACGAGATCAGTCTTGACGACTCCGGGAGCATCGACCTCGACAAGCAGCCGCCCGACCGTGACACCTATACCGGCGACATCTACCTGACCATGCGCAAGACGGCCTTCGGCACCCTTTTCCTATGGAACGCTGACAGCACACCGTCGGCATCGGACTGTGCGACCTACCTGTCCAAGCGGTCGACCAGCGAGCAGATCCCGATTGATCCGGGCAGCAAGATATGCGCCTACACCGATGAGGGGCGTTATGCCCTGCTCGTGTTCAAGGAAACCGGCGACCAATGGCTGATCGAAGTGACTGTCTGGGCTTACCGCGACGTCTAGCGAAGCTCGTCTTCGAGGTAACGCGGGCGGGCCACGATCAGGCCGGCGAAGGCTTGCACGACCGCGGCGGCGATGAGGAACCCGAGCGGCATTGTCCAGCCACCCGTGACTTCGTGCAGGATGCCAACCAGCAGCGGACCGAGAGCGCCGATCACGTAACCCGTGCTTTGAGCGAACGCTGACAGGGCGACGATGCCGTCAGGAGTGCGGGCCCGCATCCCAATCATGGCAAGCACCATGGGGAAAGCGCCCTGTCCTAGAGCCAGCAAAGCGACCCACAGAATGGCACCGCTGTGAGGCGCGATCATGATGCCCACATAGGACAGGATCATGGCGGTGGAAAGCATGAGGACGAGCGGCTTCAGGTTTGGCCGCCGGGTCGCGATCGAAGGCATCAAAAGCGCTATGGGTACGCCGAAAGCCGTCACCCCGGCCAGTAACAGGCCGGCGTTAGCGGGAGTGAAAGACGCGTCGCGGAAGATCTGGGCCAGCCACCCCATCGTCGCGTAGCCGCTGAGCGACTGCGCTCCAAAGTAGATTGCCATCGCCCACCCGAGCCTGGTGCGCCCAGCGCGGATGCGCGAGTGGGCCTCGGTGCGAGCGGCGGGCTTTCCTCGCTGTGATAGCCAGGGCAGCGCGGCCACGACGGCGACCAGTGCCCACACGCCAAGGCCGGCTCGCCAGGAGCCGAAGGCGTTGGCGACCGGGACCGAAGCCGCCGAGGCGACCGTGGTGCCGGTAATCATCGTCATCGTGTAGACACCGGTGACCAGGCCGGCCTTTTGCGGGAAGTGTTCGCGCACGAGAGCGGGCAGGAGCACGTTGGCCACGGCGATGCCAGCCATCGCTAGCGCGCTCGTGATCAAGAAGATGACGGCCGAATCCGTGAGCACGCGAGCGGCCTGACCCAGGGCGAGCACGATCATCGCGCCGGTCAGGATCTGTCCCGACGAGAAGCGGCGGGTCAGCTTGGGCGTGAACGCGCCGAAGAAGGCGAAGCTCAGCGCGGGCAGTGTCGTGATCAGCCCAGCGACCGTGGGCGATAGCGACAAACCGGCGCTGACTTCCGGCAGGAGCGCACCCAGGCTCGTGATGGCAGCGCGTAGATTAAGCGCGACCAGCAGGATGCCGAGCAGCACGAACCCAGCAGCGCCGACCCTGAGCCGAGGGCGCGCGACGGCGGAAGTGGGCAGCTCGATGACTGCGGTCGGCGGCATGGTCCCATCGTAGAATCATGGGACGAATTGAGTCGAGGGGTTGTAACGAGTGACACTGCGTGCTCCCAAACGCGAGGCACTGGTCCCGCAAGTGATCGAGCAACTGCGGGCTCAGATCAGCATGGGTGAATGGCCCGTCGGCACCCGGATTCCCACCGAACCTGACCTGGTCGCGGCACTGGGAGTGGGCCGCAACACGGTCCGCGAGGCGGTCCGGGCGCTGGTTCACTCGGGTGTGCTGGAGCGCCGGCAGGGGTCGGGCACCTTTGTGACCGCTCGCCACGAGCTGACCGGTGTCATTACCCGCCGCCTGGAGGGTGCCGAGATCACGGACGCGATCGAGGTGCGGCGAGCCTTCGAGGTGGAGGCCGCCCGGCTGGCGGCCTTACGGCGTACCCCCAAGGATGTTGAGGCGCTCGACGAGGCGCTGGCTGCCCGCGAAGCCGCCTGGGCCTCGGGCATCGCGCTGGATTTTGTCAAGGCCGATGCCGAGCTGCACACCCTCATCGTGAAAGCGGCGCATAACGCCATGCTCGCGGAGCTCTACGCGTCCTTTCACGGTGCGCTGATCGCGAGCCTGAGCCAGCAAATTGGCGAAGAGCTAACACCCGACTCCTATGTGGACCACTCCGAGCTGGTAGCAGCTATCCGGGCAGGCGATTCCGCCCGAGCGGCCACTGCTGCCGGAGCCTTCCTAGAGCTGTAGTGCCATCATGCGTATCTTGCGTGCCGCAATGGTGGGCCTCATCGCCGCGGTGCTGATTGCGGTGCCGGCGGCGGCCGCGCCCCTGGTCCCTTCGCTGACCCTCAAGATCGAGCCGAGGTACTACAGCGACCAAGGGAACTTCAGTGCCATAGCCGTGCTGGCGGGCGCGACAAGCAACGTGACCGGGGTGCTCTACTTCCGGCGCTACGCCACCGCCGCGTGCACCGGAGGGTTCGAAATGCTCGGCGGGATTGGCGTTTCGGGCAACCGCGAATACAACAGCCCTAACTTGCAGTCGGGTGCGCTGGGCGACTTTGGGATGACCGTCTTTTTCGACAGCTCGAACACCACCGTCAACACCGATCAGACCAGTGCTTGCGTGAAATACCTGCGACAGCAGCGTACGACCGTTGAGATTCATTTGCCACGCAACCGATTCGACACTCCGGCGAAGCTTGAGCCCCAGATCACCGCGTCGCACGAGGGCGTTGTCGAGCTGGAGCGGTTCGCCGCGGCAGATTGTACGGGCACGCCACGGGTGGTTCCGGCCGGTCCCGTGACCGACGACGCCTTGGGCAACCACTCGCTGCGCGCCGCCTATCGCGGCACGGAAACGCTCGCTGAGGCGTTCTCCACCTGCCGTGCCTACACCGTCGGGACCTACGTCCGGGGACGCGTGTTTGAGGACATCGATAGCAACGGAACGCTCGACGACGGTGAGAAAGGGCTCGCCGGTGTCACCGTCACGCTGCGCAAGGGTCCGTCCACTGTGGACACCGCGCAGACGGACGCGGAGGGACGCTACGAGTTCTTCGTGACCTCGGCGGGCGACTACACGATCGTGCAGAACCAGCCGCAGGGCTTTGACAGCACGACACCGGATGAGCTGGCACTGCAGGTGCCGGGCAACGTGCTCGCCGACTTTGGTGAGGCGTCAGCCGAGCCTTCTGTTCGCCCGATCACGACCAGTGCGGCCGCGAGCCAGCAGCCGCTGGCCGCCGAGGGTGGCCGGACAGGGCTGGAGTTGGTGCGTTACGGCGCCATCGCGCTGATCGCCATTGCCGTCATCGTGTTGCTGGTGCTGCTTTATGCCGCACGGGCGAGGCGTGACTACTGAGCTTCGCGCTTGAAAGCGAGATCGCGCACGGGGTGGGTCAGGTCGAGCACGACGATCTCGTTGCGGCCCTGGCACAGCAGTGGCCACGGGAGGTAGAGCCGTTGCTGGGGGCCAATGTTCCAGTACCGGCCTAGGGCGAAGCCGTTGACCCACACGTAGCCCTTGGTGCCGTGGGGAATCTCGACGAAGGTGTCGCGTGGTTCGGTCAGCTCGATCGTGCCCCGGCTAAACGCGGCGCCCTCGGTTTCGGCCGCGAGCTCCCAGGGCAGGGCCGAGATGTCTTCCAGGGCAAGGGGATGCGCGGTGAACCCGTGCACGAACTGCTGTCCGTGGCGCAAACCCTTGAGTCCCTTGGACTCACCGGTCAGCGGTCCGTAATTCACGCGGCCCATCGACTCCACGAGCAGGCTGACTTCCCGCTCCTGCGCTGGCACGTCGAACGGGAGCGTGGGAGCGGTTTCGTCCAGCGTGGCCAGCTTGTGCCCGTCGGAGAAGACGTGCGCGATCCCGTCGAGACCGTCCGCTGTCAGGGGATAGCTGGCGCGGGGACCGGGAACGGCGGTGCGGTAAAGCACGACGCCGTGATGCACGCCCAGGTCCTCAAAGGACAGTGGCATGCCCGACGCTGTCGCGGGAACTTGCTGTAGGACGGTCAGCAGCGGGAGCGTTTCCGTTAACGTGACGGTCTGTTCGGGCAGCAACGGGGGCAACTCGGGGACGTCCGGCAACGGTTGCGCCGCATAGGTTTGCAGCACCTCACGGAATTTCCAGTATTTCTCCGTCGGCCCGCCGCGCTCATCGATCGGGGCGTCGTAGTCATAGGACGTGACATCTGCCTTCAGCACGCCGAGGTGGTCGGCGCCAGGGCGGTTGGCGCCCGCCCACAGGCCGAAGTTCGTGCCACCGTGCGCCATGTAGATGTTGACGGACGCGCCCGCGTCGAGCATGCGCTTCAGGGTGTCCGCGGCGTCCGCCGGGTCACGGGTCACGTGCTCATTGCCCCAGTGGTCGAACCATCCGCACCAGAACTCCATGCAGAACAAGGGATCGCTTTCGCGGTACCCCCGGAAGGTCTTGAAAGCCTGTTCTGGCTCGGAGCCGAAGTTGACGGTGGCCAGGACACCCGGGATCGTCCCGCCCGTGAGCATGAAGTCCTCGGGACCATCCGAGGTGAATAGCGGAACGTCGATGCCGCGCCGGGTCAGCCCGTCGGCGAGATGCCGCAAGTAGGCCTGGTCGGACCCATAGGAACCGTATTCGTTCTCGACCTGAACCATGATGACGTTGCCGCCACGGGTCACTTGATGCTCGGCGACCAGGGGGATGAGCTGGTCAAACCATGAGTCCACCGCGCTGAGATAGCGCTCGTCGAGGCAGCGGATGCGGATGCCCGGCTGGCCGGTCAGCCACGACGGCAGGCCGCCGTTGTCCCACTCGGCACAGATGTAGGGACCGGGCCGCACGATCGCGTCGAGCCCCCCCTGGGCCGCGGCTTCCAGGAACGCTGGCAGGTCGTTTAGCAGGGCGAATTCGCCCGGCTTCGGTTCATGCAGGTTCCACGGGACGTAGGTCTCCACCGTGTTGAGGCCCATGGCCCGCAGCATGCCGAGACGGTGCCGCCACTGCTGCGGGCGCACCCGGAAGTAGTGCAGGGCACCCGAAAGCACCCGGTGCTCCCGGCCATCACGCACGAATCCGCCCCCGTTGACCTCGAACGTGCCCATGATGTCTCCTCCGGAAGTAACCGTTTACTACCGGAGGGGAACCATACCTGGCAGGTCAGACTTGCGCCAGTGGGGCAGCGCCAAAGGAAACGGAGAACCGCTTGCACCAGATCGAGACCGACGTGTACTCGGCGGGGTTCACATCAGCAGGAAGGTCATAGACCAGCGTGCCGTGGGTGCCCTTGAGCCGGCCGGCTTCGAAGTATTTGCCATCGTCGAACAGTCGCCAGCCGGCCTGTCCTTCGACGACGGGCTGATCGGTGAGCCACACGCGCAGATCTGGGCCGTCGCTTGTGGACAGATCCCGGAGCACCAGTTGATGCTTGCCGTCCGGGAGCCGGACGATCTCGGCCGTGCCTGACGTCTCGTGCTCGTGGGTGATCAGGCTTCCGTGGGATACCAGCATGGCCACCGCCTGGGGCGCGTTGCTCGGCGCGCCACTCGGCGCGACGCTAGCCACGATCGGAGCCGCGTCGTTGACCGTCTTGGACGTGAACAATTTCCACGGCTGGAACCAGTAGAGCCCGAACCCGGCCAGCACCGAAGCGACAAGGGCGGCCGTTATCCAAACTGTTTTCCTGCGCATGGCTTAAGCCTAAGGGCATTTGCACTGATCGCTGTCGTTCCGTAAGACCGCCGTAAGGTTCTGCGCACTAGGCTTTGGCTCATGGGGACAAACGTGCTGGTGGTCGACGACGACGCGACGGTGAGCGACGTGGTCCGGCGGTATTTGGAGCACGCCGGGATCGCCGTGACGCTGGCCGCCACTGGCGCCGAAGCGCTTGCCGCGTATGGGAAGTCGCGGCCCGACCTGGTGGTCCTGGATCTCATGCTGCCCGGGATCGACGGCCTGGAGGTGTGCCGGCGCCTGCGTGCCTCCGGCGACACCGTGCCCATCATCATGCTCACGGCACTCGGCGAAGAAGTCGACCGGATCGCCGGACTGCAGCTGGGCGCCGACGACTACGTGACCAAGCCGTTCTCGCCGCGGGAACTCGTGCTCAGGGTGCAGTCGGTGTTGCGGCGCAGTGCCCCACCCGCGTCGTCGGCGGTCTTGACCGACGGCGACCTCTCGCTCGATCCCGTCTCGCGGACCGTGCTGTTGTCTGGTGCGCCTTTGGAACTGACCGTCCGGGAGTTCGACCTGTTGCACTACTTCATGTCGCGCCCGGGCGTCGCCTTACGCCGGTCGGATCTTCTCGAAGCGGTGTGGGGCTGGACTTTCGGCGACCAGTCCACGGTGACTGTCCACGTGCGACGGTTGCGCGAGAAGATCGAGCCTGATCCCGCCAATCCAGCGCGGATCCAGACCGTGTGGGGAGTGGGCTACCGCTATGGTTCGTGATCTCCTGCTGATGCTGCTCGCGACCGTCATCGGGGCGCTGATCGTTTGCGTACCAGGCGCTTTCGTCCTGCGGGCACTGCACCGGCGCTCGATCACGGTCAACATCGTGGTGTTGCTCGCGATCACCGTTCTAGCTGTCGTGGCCGGGGTTGTCGCCGTCGCCGAGGAGATGTTCATTTCCCCGCACGACCGCAATGTCCTGCTGATCGTGGTGCCTATGGCGGGTCTCGTGAGCCTTGGCATCGGCTGGTGGCTCGGGCGGCGGCTGGCCCGTGCCGCGATGTGGGCCGCCCAAGCCGAAGCGTCGCGGCGCGACCTCGTCGCGTGGGTGTCGCACGACTTACGCTCGCCGCTGGCCGGGCTGCGCGCGATGGCCGAAGCGCTAGAGGATGGCGTCGTCAGCGATCCGGTGACCGTGCAGGAATATCACCGCCGCATGCGCACCGAAACCGATCGCATGGCGTCTCTTGTGGACGACCTGTTTGAGTTGTCGCGCATCAGTTCTGGAGCGTTGCGGCTACGGCTGTCTCAGGTTTCGCTGGGCGATGTGGTTTCTGACGCGGTCGCCTCGGCGTCACCAATAGCGGCCTCCCGGGGGATCCGGCTCGTTTCGCCGACCCAGCAATGGCCCCACGTCACCGCATCAGCCCCCGAACTCTCGCGGATCGTCGCCAATTTGCTGCTGAACGCGATCCGGTACACGCCATCGGACGGCACGGTCACCGTTACGGGTGGCAGTGATGGCGCGGGCAGCTGGCTCGCCGTGTCCGACACGTGTGGCGGGATCGCCGAGACTGACCTGCCAAGGGTTTTCGACGTCGCGTACCGGGGATCATCGGCCCGCACACCGGGCGAAGGTGGCGGCTTCGGGCTCGCCATCGTGCGCGGCCTCGCCGAAGCACACGGCGGCCGGGCGACGGTGGAAAATATCGCCGGCGGCTGCCGCTTCGTCGTCCACTTGCCGGCCTAGTGACGCGGATTGCCCTTGTCCTGAGCGTTCGTTTATTGATGGTCCATTTTGAGTTCTATAGACGCTGATTTGCGCGACACGCCAGACGATGTGGGGTCACTTTTACGCGCGAGCCACTACATGTAGTGTCTCGATGGCGGGGAAAGCGTCCAAGGTGGAGGAAAGCGCGCTCTGGGGAGCGCTGCTTTGCCGTGCCCGGATAAGTTTGGGGGAGCGTAGGTTGACAACAACGGTGGATTCGCTGGTTAAAGCGGTGCAAGAGGCGGCGCTAGGGCTGGCTGGGGTAGAGCCAGAACTCGTGAGCGGCCCGGTAGCCGCAGGCATTTGGCCCGGCGCGACCGAGGCTGAGCTGCGATTGCGGGCCGTTGAAACAGCAGCGGCGATGGTGGCGCAGGAGCCGTCGTACAGCCGGCTGGCCGCGCGGTTGCTGTCCGCGCACATCAGCGAGGAAGCCGCTACGCAGGGCGTCATGTCCTTTGCCGACGCCATCAGGGCTGGGCACGATCTGGGGCTGCTGGCCGATGACCTGGCCAAGTTCGTGGCCGTGCACCCGGAACTCGGCGACCTGATCGATCAGGACGCGGATGACCGCTTCGAATACTTCGGCCTGCGTACCGTCTATGACCGCTATTTGCTGCGCCACCCAACGAACCGCCAGGTCATCGAGACGCCGCAGTTCTTCCTGCTGCGCGTCGCGTGTGGACTGATGGGTGCCGTCGGCAGCGCTTCCACGGCCGGGCGCACGCTGGCTGGCAGCGTCGCCGACATCGCTGAGCTCTACGAGCGCCTGAGCAAGCTTGCCTATCTGCCCAGCTCGCCGACCCTGTTCAACGCCGGCGCGAAAAGGCCACAGCTGTCGTCATGCTTCCTGCTCGACTCACCCCGCGACGAACTCGACTCGATCTACGAGCGGTACGCTCAGATCGCGCGACTGTCCAAGTACGCCGGTGGGATCGGGGTGTCCTGGTCGCGCATCCGTTCGCGGGGTTCGCTGATCCGGGGCACTAACGGGCTGTCCAACGGCATCGTGCCGTGGCTGCGCACCCTGGACTCTTCCGTCGCGGCGGTCAACCAGGGTGGCCGGCGCAAGGGTGCGGCCTGTGTCTACCTGGAGACCTGGCACGCCGACATCGACTCCTTCTTGCAGCTGCGGGATTCCACGGGCGACGAAGCCCAGCGCACGCACAACCTGCACCTGGCCAACTGGGTTCCCGACGAGTTCATGCGGCGGGTCGAGACCGACTCATCCTGGTCTCTGTTCGACCCCAAAGATGTGCCGTCGCTAGTGGACCTGTGGGGACCCTCGTTTGATGAGGCTTACCGTGCGGCTGAGGCGGCTGGCCTGGCGATCAAGACGGTCCAGGCGCGTGAGCTTTACGGCCGCATGATGCGGACCCTCGCGCAGACCGGCAACGGCTGGATGACCTTCAAGGACGCGTCCAACCGCACGTCGAACCAGACGGCCCGCCCGGAAAACGTGATCCACCTGTCCAACCTGTGCACCGAGATCCTCGAAGTCACGAGCGACGAAGAGACCGCGGTGTGCAACCTCGGCTCGGTCAACCTTGCGGCGCATGTCACGGCTGACGGTGTCGACTGGGACACGTTGCGCGAGACGGTCCGTGTGGCGGTCCGGGTGCTGGACCGCACGATCGACCTGTCTTACTACCCGACATCGCAAGCCAGTGGTGCCAACAACAAATGGCGCCCGATCGGGCTTGGCGTCATGGGCCTGGCCGACGTGTTCTTCACGCTCAAGCTCGACTTCGACTCCCCGGAAGCACTGGCGCTCTCGACGCGTATCGCCGAGGAGATCTCGCTCGCGGCCTACGACACCAGCGCGACACTGGCTGCCGAGCTGGGCTCGCATCCGTCCTATGCCGACACTCGTGCCGCCCAAGGCGTGCTGCACGTGGACCACTGGGCCTCGGCGGAAATGACGAAGCCAGCCGAGTGGGCGTCGCTGCGGGAGAAGGTGGCCCGCACGGGATTGCGCAACTCGCTGCTCATCGCGATCGCTCCCACCGCGACGATCGCCTCGATCGCCGGCTGTGCCGAGTGCATCGAGCCGCCCGTGGCCAACGTGTTCAAGCGCGAGACGCTCTCGGGTGAGTTCCTTCAAGTCAACCGGTACCTGGTCGAGGAACTCAAATCCCGCGGCCTGTGGACGGCACAGTTGCGTGACCGCATCATCCGGGCCGAAGGCTCAATCGTTGGCATCGCTGAGATTCCGGCCGAGCTGCAGAAGCGGTTCCGCACGGCGTGGGAGCTGCCGCAGCGGTCCCTGATCGACCTCGCCGCGGCACGGGCGCCCTACATCGACCAGTCGCAGTCGCTGAACCTGTTCATGGCCGCGCCGGAGATCGGCAAGCTGTCGTCGATGTATGCCTATGCCTGGCGCAAGGGTCTCAAGACGACCTACTACTTGCGCTCGCGCCCGGCGACGGCCATCGCCAAAACGACGGTCGCCGCGCCGTCGATGATCCAGCTTGATGTTGAGAACCCTGAGATTTGCGAGGCTTGCCAGTGACGAAGATGTTGCTCAACCCCGGGCTGGATCTGACGTTGCGGCCCATGCGGTACCCGGATTTCTACGAGCGCTACCGCGCGGCTATCCGCAACACGTGGACGGTCGAAGAGGTGGACCTTGGCAATGATCTGCCCGACCTGGCCACGTTCTCGCCCGGGGAACGGCACCTGATCAACCGGCTGGTGGCGTTCTTCGCCACCGGCGACACGATCGTGTCGAACAACCTCGTGCTCAACCTCTACCGGCACATCAACGCTCCGGAGGCACGGCTCTATCTGAGTCGCCAGCTCTTCGAAGAAGCCGTGCACGTCCAGTTCTACTTGACGTTGCTCGACACGTACCTGCCTGACGACGAGTCGCGCCGGGAGGCCTTTGACGCGGTCGAGAACATCCCGTCGATTTCCCGCAAGGCACAGTTCTGCTTCCGCTGGATCGACTCCGTGTTCGACCTTCCGTCGCTGGAGACTGTCCAAGATAGACGCAAGTTCCTGCTGAACCTGATCTGCTTCGCGGCGTGCATCGAGGGCCTGTTCTTCTACGGCGCGTTCGCTTATGTCTACTGGCTTCGGTCGCGCGGTCTGCTCGACGGTCTGGCCACGGGCACGAACTGGGTGTTCCGCGACGAGTCGATGCACATGGATTTCGCGTTCGCTGTCGTGGACACCGTTCGCGCCGAGGAGCCGGATCTGTTCGATGAGCAGATGGGCAAAGACGTCACGCTCATGATCGAGGAAGCCGTGGACGCGGAGCTCGCCTTCGCCGAAGACCTGTGCGGCGAAGGCCTGCCCGGGATGACGACGGCCGACATGCGCGAATACCTGCAATACGTAGCGGATCAGCGGCTGGCCCGGCTCGGGCTGCCCGCCCGCTTCGGATCGCGAAACCCGTTCCCGTTCATGGCACTGCAAGACGTTCAGGAGCTAGCGAACTTCTTCGAGCGCCGGGTCACGGCCTATCAAGTGGCTGTTGGCGGTTCTGTTTCACTCGACGAAGACTTCTGATCGCTTGCGATCAGAAGCGGTGAGCTCTGCTGAAGTATTGCTTCGAATCGCTGGGTGGCGAGGTCGAGCTGGCCGTAGATGTGCTGCTTGACCTCGCCATCGAGCGGAGTGTCCGGTCTGGACACGAGCGCGCGCAGAATCGGCACCAGCGGCGCGTATTTGGTGGACGCCTTCACGAGCTTGTCGCCCGTCGTGTGGATGATGCCCACGCCGTTGTCGGTGAAGTCGGAAATCTTGATCACGCGGGCCCATGGCTCAAACTCAAGCGCCTCGGCGACGTGATTGCGGTACTGCTCGTTCTTGTCCCGTGCCGGGTCATAGTCGGGGTTCGTCACCGCGTCCACGAGGCGGGCGACGCGATGGCTGTATCGCTGTGCCAACACCAGGAGCGCCTCTGTCGTGGGTGGAGGGCCGGTCTCGTCATCGGCGCCGGTGAGCCGCCACGGCTGATCCTCGACCGCGTCGTGCAACAGGGCCGCCGTGAGCACCTCAGCGTCCCGCACGCGGTAGTAGCACAGGATCCGCAGGGTTACCCGCAGCAGATGGTTGATGTACGGCTCGCGCACGCGGCGCTGTCCATCGTGCAGGGTGGTCGCTAGCTTCAGCGCATCGAGCAACGTCGCCTGGTCGTGCGGGGGCAGGTCTGAGATCTCGAGAGCGAACCGTTCCCGTAACCCCTCTTCCCCGTACACCTCGGTGATCGCGTGCAGGGGCATGGTTCGCAATAGAGCCGGGGATCTCATGGCAATCTTTATAGCCAACATCCGCCGTTTGTGCGTGCGCGGTAGCGTTTTGCTGTGGTTACCTGCATCGCCATAGTCGGAATCGATGGCTCCGGCAAAACAACGCAGGCGGTGCGGCTCACCTCAACGCTCAACGAGGCCGGCCGGCCTGCCCGCTACGGACCCAACCCTGGAGGCCGTCGCTGGCTTAGCCGGGCGGCGCAGCGGTTCGGCCGCGAGGACGCCGCCGACTGGCTCGGCCGGCGCGGAATGCTTATGGCCGAATCCCTCCTGCGATGGCTGGCGATCGCACGGTCGCTGACGATCGCGGCCCTCACCCGCAAGACGGCGATCATGGACCGCTACGCCGTGTGCCAGAGCGTCAGTTTGCGGGTGCATGGAGGCGGGCCGTGGCTGACCAAAGTGGTCAATGCGGCTTATCGTGTCTTTCCGGCGCCCGATGTCCTTGTCCTGCTTGATATCCCGCCAGCGGTCGCGTTCGACCGGATCGAACGGCGCGGAACTGACCATGAGGAGTTAGCGTTCCTCGCTTCGGCGAGCGATGCTTATCAGGAGCTTGCTGCGACGGCGATTCACGTTGACGCGAGCGGCTCGCCCGACGAGGTCGCCCAAGCAGTCTGGAACGCGGTGTGCGAAAGCGACCGGGTAAGGTCCGATCGTGGCAAGGACAACAAAGGTGCCTGAATCCGATGAAGGCTTGGCCGGCCTAATGGTCCAAATCAACGGCTTGCTCCCGGCGCTGTCGCCGGCGGAGCAACGTGTCGCCAGGATCGTGCTGGCTGACCCCGCCGGGGCCGCCGAGCGCACCATCACCGACCTTGCTGCCGCGGCACAGACGTCAGAGGCGAGCGTGGTGCGGTTCTGCCGCTCCATCGGGCTAACCGGTTACCCCCAGTTGCGGATCAGGCTCGCGGCTGAAGCGGCTCGCAAGGACCCGACTGTCGACGCTCACGTCGCTGGCGGAGCGATTCAGCCCGGGGCCGGGCTGTCGCAGATCATCGCCACAGTGGCCTTCAATGACGCCAGGGCGGTCGAAGAGACCGCGCAGCAACTTGACCCCGAGACGTGCGAACAGATCGTCCACGCGCTGCTCAAGGCCTCCAGAATCGAGGTCTTCGGCGCGGGCGGAAGCAGCTTCATCGCCGCCGACTTCCAGGCCAAGCTGCACCGGCTCGGCCGGGTGGCCTACTTCTGGCCCGACGTTCACGGGGCGCTCGCCTCGGCGTCGATGCTCGGCCCGGGCGACGTCGCCATCGGCATTTCGCACACCGGGACCACCTGGGACACCATTGAGATGCTCTCTCGTGCCCGAAAAGCGGGCGCGACCACCGTTGCGCTAACGAATTTCCCCCGGTCGGCCATCAGTGAGGCCGCCGATCTCGTTGTCACCACCGCTGCCCGTGAGACGACCTACCGTGCTGGAGCGCTCGCCTCACGCTTGGCCCAGCTGACCGTGCTCGATTGCATCTTCGTCGCCCTGGCCGCCCGCACGCGCGGAAAGCAGACACTTACGGCTGAACAGCCAGCCACCAGGCGGGGGACGGGACGCAAAAAGGCGTCATAGCGCGTTCGATCTTCTGTCGCCAGGAATAGCGATGCAGCTCACAGGCCTTTCGTGACCTGCATCGCTGTGACCATGGCCCGGATCTTGGTGTCATAAATCGGGCAATTTAACTCCCAATACAGGAAGTTCACAGCTCTTCGTGACACTTTCAGGGGCAACGCGGAATCATCTCCGAGCGTCATCTGTTGTGCAGGTGTCAGCACCGCAGGCCCCTGCGGCGATTACGGGGGAGGACCCGAACGTGGAGAACATGACCATGCTGCGCACCGATCAGGTAGCCGAGGAGCGCGATCTCGTCGGCGTGTACCTGCACGAAATCTCACGCACTCCTCTGCTGGACGCCCAAACTGAGGTAGACCTAGCCAAGGCTATCGAAGCGGGACTCTACGCGGAGAGCCTCCTCGAGGAGAACACCCTTCCCCAGGGTGTCTCGCGCGAGGAACTCGAGCTGCTGATGGAAGAGGGTGCGCGAGCCAAGGACCTATTCATCCGGGCCAACCTCCGCCTAGTGGTGTCGATCGCTCGCCGTTACGTACGTTCCGGAATGCCCATGCTGGACCTGATCCAGGAGGGCAACACCGGCCTCGTGCGCGCCGTCGAGAAGTTCGACTACGTCAAGGGATTCAAGTTCTCGACTTATGCCACCTGGTGGATTCGTCAGGCGATCAGCCGCGCTATCGCGCAGCAAGAGCGGACGGTCCGGCTGCCAGTGCATCTTGTAGAAGACGTCAACCGGATGCGTAATGTCGCCCGTCAGCTCACTCGTGAGCTGGGCGCCGAGCCAGAGCCCGAGCAGATCGCGGTAGCCCTCGGGGTGCCGCTGGAGCGGGTTACCGAGCTCATCCGGTGGTCACAGGACACCGTGTCGCTCGACACCCCCGTCGGCGATGACGGCGACACCAACCTCGGTGACCTCGTTGCCGACAGCGACTCCCCGAGCCCGGAAGAGATCGTTCTCTCCGCGCTTGAGCGCCAGCGCATCGAGGGCCTGCTCAACCACCTGGATGACCGGTCGGCCGGCATCATGCGGGCGCGTTACGGGCTCGAAGACGGCCGTGAGCACTCGCTCACCGAGGTCGCCTCGCGCTTCTCGCTTTCCCGCGAGCGCATCCGCCAGCTCGAGATCCAGGCGTTGGGGCGCCTGCGCGAGCTGGCCCGGGCCGAAGGCCTTGCGGCAGCGTAAGTAGACATTGTTGGGGGATGGGAAAAGCCCCGCACCGCCGGCTGGCGATGCGGGGCTTTCGTAGATGCGATCGTCGTTACGTGCGCACGCGCCCGTAGCCGTACGGCGTCATCATGTCCACATTGGAGATCTTCACCACGTCGCCGAACGTTGGCGCGTGAATGACTTTGCCGTCGCCGACGTAGAGCCCGACGTGGCCAAGGCCGGAGTAGAACACCAGATCGCCGGGCGCTAGGTCAGAGCGTCCAATGTGGGCGGTCTGATTCCATTGCTGCGCCGCGTTATGCGACAGCGAGACGCCAGCGGCCCGCCAAGCGGCAAGGGTCAGCCCCGAGCAGTCATAGCCATTAGGACCCGAAGCGGCCCAGACATAAGGTGTGCCGATCGCGTTGTAGGCGAAGGTCACCGCGACCCCGGCCGACCCCGGGATGCTGGGAATCGGTCCGTTGTAGGAGCTGCCGCTCGTCGTGGCGGACCCCCGGACCTTGATCTTCAGCTCATTTAGTTTGGACAGCTCGGCTTCGATGCCCTGCTTCTGGGCTTCGAGGGTCTTGGCGCGGCCGTCCTCGATGGACTGCTGCTCCTCAAGCGCCTTGCGCGTGCCCGCGAACTTGCTGGCCGCTGCTTGTGCGGCGTAAATGTGCTCGTTTTGAGCGGAAGCGAGCTGGTTCAGGGCGCCCAAGCGCTGAAGGGCCGTGTGGGCGTCGCCACTGGACAGGACCGCCCCGACTCCGCTGACCCCCGCTCCGCGGTAAGCCGTTTGGGCGATTTCTGTGACGCGGCCACGGGCCTGCCCGGCTTGCTGCTCCAGCGGGCCCAGTGTCTCTTGCAGCTTCGCGATCTCGGCCCGGGTCGCGGCCAGCTGTTCGTTGATCATGTTGTATTGCTCGACGACTTTTTCGAGTTCCTCAGACTTCGCCGAGATCTGCTTTTCGACTTCGGCCACGGTCGGCTCGGCATGAGCCACCGCCGCTGAGCCGAGGATGGTCGCGCATATGACGCCCACCGGTAAGAGCATTCGGAGGGTCTTGAACATGGGGGTGAGCCCTTCCTCTGCCGCCTCTCGCTAAGCCAAGGCGGCCCTGTCCGGTGCCGAACGGGGGTGAACGGCGGGGGACCGGCACAGTGTTGGTCACCCTAGCCAGGCAAAACGCGGGCAGGCCAGCGCTCGTTGAACCAGATATCCGCTTATGAAGGGAAAAAGGAAGAAGATTCCGCACAAGGGTCAGCCGTTTGGACTATGCATATGCCAACCTGACAGGTGGCTATCTGACGCCTTCCCCTTATGACATCTCTACGTCACACTAAATCTCGCACGCTCTCGTAAGCACGTGCCCCACTGCCGGTGCCTGGGTGCCACCGGGCACCGGCACCATTGGTGCGAAAAGGGGATGATCGATGGATCACCGCGACCCCGTAACCGCCATAACCCACACAGACGCAGAGCCCATCCTTGTGACTGTTCGTCCCGGGCTCCACATCACGCCGACCTGTTTCCGGGTCGGGGGGCGTCACTATGAACTCCACTCGCTACGCAACCTGGAAACCCGGCAGTCCGCTCACGATCCGCTCACGCGGCAGTCGGCGATCCTCGCCGCCGTGGGGCTGCTCGGTCTCGCGCTGCTCGCCAGGTACATGCACCCGGCCGGCATCGCCGCCACTGGCGCTGTCCTGTGTGGACTCGCCGTCGTCGCTCTCACCAGCGCTCACCGCAGACCGCGGCATCAGCAGCTGTGGGCCGTCTACAAAGGACACGACATCCAGTTGTTCAGCAGCGACGACAACTGGCTCTTCGGCGCCGTCGACCGCCAGCTGCGCCGGTCGATGACAGAAAGCAGGCTCGGCAGCACGACGGTGCCCCGCCCGGTCACCCCGTTGCCCGCCGTTCCGCACCCGTCACTCGTGCATCCGTCGAAGATGTATCCGGTGACGTAATTAGTTGTATCGCCCGGCGAAGGAAGCGATGTAAGCCAAGGATTCCGCCGGGCTAAGCGCGGCCGCTGACAACCGGTCGAAAACCTGACGGTGCTTGGTGATGCCATCGGCGCGGTCGAGAACGTGTGATGTCGCAACGGCATTCTCAAGGTAGACCGCGTCGGTGTCGGACTGGTCGGGGAACTCAAGCACGACGAAGGGTCCGCTCACGGTGTTGATGCCGGCGCCAAACGGTAAGACCCGCAACGTGATCCGGGGCGAGTCGCCGAGCGCGATCAGGTGCAGCAGCTGTTCGTGCATGGTTTCCTCGCCGCCAAAAACGCGGTGCAGCACCGATTCGTCAAGGATCGCGTCGATGACCGGAGCGTCGGGGCGGTTGAGCAAATCACGCTGGCGCTCAAAGCGAACGCGTTTGCTGATTTGGCTCAGCTCCTCGGGCGGCACGGACGGCGCCGTGCTCGGAATGACCGCCGTGGCATAGGCATCGGTCTGCATAATGCCCGGCACGATCATTGGCTGATAGAAGTAAAGCGCGCTCGCCTCGCGTTCCAGTCCAATGTAGGCAGCGTAGGCGGTGGGCAGATGTTCTTTATAGGGCGCCAGCCAATCGCGCTGGCGCGCGATGCGGGCGAGGGCGAGGAGCCGGTGGACTTCTGCCGGATTTCCGACGTTGTAAAGCTGAAGTGTCGCGCGTAAATCCGTAGAAGATATTCCGACAGTTCCCGCTTCGATTCGGATCACTTTGGACAGTGACCACTCGAGGAGTTCCGCAGCTTGTTCCTGGGTTAAGCCCGATTCCTCACGGGCAGCACGCAAAGCTATTCGCAAGCGGCGTCTCGCTACGGTCGGGCCCTTGGCCTGGCTAGACATCGGGACTTGACACGCGCCTCTCCGGCTCGCTTCTAGCTCCTTGCTCTTAATTAGATGCGTAGTGTACAACAGGACGTTGGCCTATCCGCCATTTCCGATCATTATTCGCATTTGGAGCACCTATGACAGGTCGAGTTGCCGGGTCCTGGCGCAAAAGCACGCGCTGTGGCGAATCGAGCCACTGCGTGGAGGTTGCGTATTTGGGCCATAGCGTGGGTTTGCGCAACTCGACGCGTCCACATCAGACGATGGAGCTGTCCATTCCGGCGTTTCAGGATCTCGTGAGCCGGATCAAGAACGGCGAGCTCGACCGCTAGCCAACGTGAGCCCGTATTCACTCGCGTAACATTTTCGCATCTCTATGGCACCCTGAAGTTGAACAACGGACCGACAGGCGGGGTGGCCAATGGTAGATGAGGCGCACACGCAAGGATGGCGTAGCGCATGCGGCGAAGCGGGCAGTTGTGTTGAGGTCTGCTACGACGGCGACGACGTCTTAGTAAGAAGTTCACGGGACCCCAGTGGTCCCGTGCTCACGTTCACCACTGATGAGTGGCGCAACTTCTGCGCTGGCATCGTCTCGGGTGAGCTGTTACCCAAGTAACGTCCACATGCGAAGGGCGGCCTCGCGGGCACTGGGGCGGCCGGTGGCGTTCTTAGCGAGGCATGCCCGGCACAGCTCGGCCACGGCCGAGGGCAGGCCGGGTAACGCTAGGACCGGTGCCGGGCCCATGGTGCGCGGTTCCCGCGACCGGCCGGTCAGCATTTGGAACAACAGCGCCCCGAGGGCGTAAACGTCATCACACGCTTTCGTCGTGGGGCCAAGGAGTTCGGCGAGTCCAAAGTCGACGACCTTGGTGCCGTGTGACGTGAGCATGACGTTGGCGGGGCTGAGGTCGCGATGGGCGACACCGCGGCGGTGTGCGACCGCGAGCACGTCTGCCGCCGTGCCCGCGACCTGCAGCGCTGTGCGCCAGGGGAGCGGGCCGTTGGTGAGCGTGTGCGTGAGTGAGGCGCCGCGAAGCAGTTCCAGCGCTAGGTATCCAGCCTTCTGGCCGGTGCGGTTCAGTGACACGACACCGACGTCATAGACTCTCGGCACGTGCGGATGGTGCAGCAGCCGGGTCATCTCCGCTTCGTGACGGATCAGGCCTGCGTAGTAGTCGTCAACAACCTTCACCGCCAGGCGCCGGGGTGACTGGACATCCACCGCTTTGTACACCGTGGAAACCCCTCCTCTGGCAAGGGTTTCCGTCAGCACGTAGCGGCCGGCGAGGGTGGTGCCGAGCGCTATCTCCACGGCGACAGATTCTGCCCCAAGAACTAGCTTGAGGCCATATCCATCACATTAAATTCAATTTATGCAAGCGCCCCAGAGGCCGCGTTTCTCTGTTCGCGCCTCGGCGATTTTGTTGTGGAGCTGCTGTTCATAGGCATAGTTCGGCGGGATGGACAGCTCGCGGACGGCCCCGAGTGAGGCCAGTCTTTCGTTGACGAAGATTCCGGTCTTCGTCCAGGCGTAGACGAGATAGCGCCCGTAGACATCCTGCGGCTGGGTGTCACCGCGCAGCCAGAGTCTGCCGCCGGAGGGGGCGAGCTGGTTGAGTTCGGCCTTCGCGGTGTCCGCCCAGCACTGTGGCTGCCCGTTGTCGGTGTGCATCTCAGGGGCGTCGATGCCGAGCAGGCGCAACTGGACCGGCTCGGTGACCCCGATGACCGGCCCGGCCGCGAGCGCGGTCACTTGGAGCGAGTCTCCGTCCTGGAGAAAGTTGACGATGACTTCCTGCGAGCCCTCAGGCGGACCGGTCATCTCCGGCGCGTCCTCGGGCGGCTGCTGCTTCCAGTACCACCACGCGCCGGCCACGAGCAACCCAATGATCAGCAGCCAGAACAGGGCCGCCGACCCTTCGCGGCGGGCAGCAGTGGACATAACACTCATAATGCCCGTCTCATATGTGAGACAAAGCACGATCACAGGGAACTCCTAGCCCGCACTGAGACTCTTCACGGCATGCCGGAAACTGATCTGAGCCGCCGGGCCGTGTTCGCCGCTGGTGCGGGCTGCGTTGCCCTCGCCCTCCTCGGCGCTTGCGGAAGCGGAAGCGAGCAGACACCACAAGACCAGAGCACCGCTGGCACGGGGCTGCCCGTCAAGGCGTCTTCCGTGCCTGTAGGGAGCGGGATAGTCGCCGGAGATGTGGTCGTCTTACAGCTCACGGAAGGCAACTTCACCGCCTTCAGCGCTGTCTGCCCGCATCAGAACTTCAAGGTTCAGCCGCCGGACAGCACCGGGGTCATCACCTGCCTCGGGCATATGTCGCATTTCAAGGCCGCTGATGGCTCCAGGATCGACGGTCCGGCCATGAGCGGGCTGACGCCAGTAAGCGTCAAGAAAGACGGCGAGAACATCGTTCGGGCCTAGCATGGGTGCGTGAGCAACCTTGAGGCGAGCCCACAGGAGGCTCTGTGCGAGGGGACTCCGGCTGACGGTCCGGTGCGGGAACTGCTTTACCCACGAGACGTCGTGCTCGGCACCCGCGACGGAACCACGGTCAGCCGGACCCTGCCCAACAAGGACCGCCGGATGGTGGGCGCCTGGTGCTTCGCCGACCACTACGGCCCGACAGACGTCAGCGACAGCCCGGGGATGAGCGTGGCCCCGCACCCGCACGCCGGTCTGCAAACGGTGAGCTGGCTGGTGGCGGGGCAGGTGCTGCACCGCGACAGCCTCGGGCACGTCGCGACGGCCAGGCCGGGCACGCTCAACCTCATGACCGCGGGGCGCGGCATCGCTCACTCGGAACACTCACCAATACCCCATGATGATGTTTTGCATGGGGTGCAACTTTGGGTGGCGCTGCCTGGCGAGCACCGCGACACCGAGCCCCATTTTGAGCACCATGCCGATCTGCCAGCGGCCGAAGGGCACGGATGGCGGGCCACTGTCGTGATGGGACAGTTCGCCGGTCAAACCTCAGCGGCGGCAACGTATTCGCCGCTCGTCCTAGCCGAGATCACCGCTGATGGCCAGTTCACGTTGCCGTTGCGGGAAGACTTTGAAAATGCCCTGCTGGTACTCGACGGGGAGGTCGACGGCGTCGAGCGCGGGCCGCTGCTCTACCTCGGGGCGGGCCGGGCGGAGATCGAACTGACCGGCCGGGCAAGGTTTCTGGTGCTCGGAGGCGTTCCGTTCCACGAGAAGATCGTCATGTGGTGGAACTTCATTGGCCGCACCCACGACGACATCGTCGCCATGCGAGAGTCGTGGATGGACGGTGACCGCTTCGGCGAAGTCCAGGGCAGCGGCCAAAGCCGGCTTGCGGCACCGCCGATGCCCGGGACTACCTTGATGCCGCGTGGCCGCAAACGCTAGCTAGCCAATGGTTTCGTCGACGTAGCACCAGCGCCAGCTCTCGCCCGGCTCAAAAGAGCGGATAACAGGGTGGCTGGTTTCGTTGAAGTGCTTGGTCGCGTGCTGGTAGGGCGATGAATCGCAACAGCCCACATTGCCACAGGTCAGGCAAAGGCGCAGATGGACCCAATTGGTGTTGCCGATGGCCAGGCACTGAACGCAGCCCTCGGTGCTAGCGGGGTCGGGCTCGGTGGCCACCATGGTGTGCTGACAGGTCATGTGCGTACTCAACTCCTTTCCAGGAGCGACTCTTCCAGATCCATGTCCCGTTGTGCCCGAACTAGGACACGTTCTGTGATGCGTCCCTCATCGCGGGCGATCCGGAATACTTCACGCTCGGCTTCGAGCATCGCCCGCCGCAACCTTACATAGGCTTGAGAGGGAGTCTCGCGGTTGCCGCCAAGGCGCTCCCAGGCCATATTCGTGCGCTGCTGGGTCAGACTGCTCAAGCGTTCGACCACGTCCGCTGGCGCGGTCGCGGCGAGTTTTTCGAGCGCTTGCCGGGCGGCGGCGCTGGCCTGGTGCTGAACCGCCGCTTCGGCCAGCACCTCCTGCATCGGGTCATCCATGGGCGGCTTCACGAGCCGGGCGAAGGCAGGCAGCGTCAGTCCTTGCCCGACAAAGGTTCCCACGATGACGGCGAAGGCAAGCCAGATAAAGAGCTCCCGGGGGTACTCCATCCCGCCCACGTCATTGGGTAAGGCAAGCGCGGTCGCCAGGGTGATCACTCCCCGCATGCCGGCCCAGGAAGCGACGGCGGCCACTCGTTTCTGCTTCCATGCGGTCACGAAGACCCAGATGAAGCGGGTCAGGATGACCGTCCCCAAGACCGCTGCCGTGAGGGTGACGACCCTCCATATTGGAGTGTCCAGTTCTTTGATGACACTGCGCAGCTGAAGGCCGAGCACGAGGAAGATGACACCTTCGAGAAGGAACGTGGTCATCTTCCAGAACGCGCCCATTTGCAACCGGGAGGCCGCGGACATCAGCGTCGGCCACTTGTGCCCGAGGGCGAGTCCGGTGACCACAACGGCCACCAGGCCGGAGGCGTGCAGGCGTTCCGCGAACAGCATCACGGCGAACGGGGTCAGCAGGGAAATAGTGTTGTCCAGCAACGGATTCGTCGTCTTGCGGTGCAAGAACCCGAACACGATGGCGCCGAGCACGCCAATGGCTATACCGCCGCCAGCGGCCAAGGCCACCTCGGACACGATTTCGCCCGCGCTCACGGCTGATCCAGCCGCCGCCAAAAGCGCGACCCGGAAGATGACCAAGGCCGTGGCGTCGTTGACGAGACTCTCGCCTTCCAGCACGGTCACCAGGCGATTGGGTAAGCCGATGCGCCGGGCGATCGCGGTCGCCGCGACCGCGTCGGTGGGGGCGACCGCTGCTCCTAGGGCCAGGCAGATCGCGAGCGGCACGCCAGGCACCATCGCGGCCACGACATAGCCGACGGCAACCGCTGTAAAGATCACGAGCCCGATGGCGAGGAAGAGGATGGGACGCAAGTTGAACCGGAAGTCCGGCACGGACGTCTCGATCGCCGCCACATAAAGCAGGGGCGGCAGCACACCGACGAGCACCAGATGCGGGTCAAGCGAAGGAACGGGGAACCCGGGGACCAGCGCCAGCACGATGCCAGCGAGCACCAGCAGGATCGGGCTAAGCAGCCGAAGCTTCCCGGCCACCGCCGAGACGGCCACGACGATCGCGATCAGTCCAACGAGCTGTTCCATGGCGATGAGCCTAGATCGCGGGCTTTCACTAGCCTTTACGGCGTGCGGAAAAACTGGGCTGGCAATGTCACCTACAGCGCTCGTGCGTTTCACGAGCCAACGACCGTGGCACAGGTGCAATCGGTGCTGGCTAGCAGCGATCGGGCGCGGTTCCTTGGTACCCGCCATAGTTTCAATGGTCTTGCCGACACCGACGGCGACTTGATCTCGCTGGCCGGGCTGACGTCGGTGGTGGAAATCGACTCCGTGGCCATGGCGGCCAGGGTGCCGGGCGGCATGCGTTATGGCGAGCTGGCTGAACATTTGCACGGCGCGGGTTACGGGCTGCACAACTTGGGATCCTTGCCACATCTGTCGGTCGCAGGGGCGGTAGCGACCGCCACACACGGCTCCGGCACAGCCAATCTGGCCACCGCCGTGTCCAGTTTGGAGGTGGTCACAGCGCTCGGTGAAGTCATCGAGCTTTCCGGTGCTGGGGTGCCGGTGTCGCTGGGGCTCCTGGGCGCCGTTACCGCGCTGACGCTAAAGCTCGAACCAGCCTATGAGGTGCGCCAGTTTGTCTATGACGATGTCGCCGGCCCGTGGCGCGACGTGCTCTCAGCCGCTTACAGCGTCAGCGTTTTCACCGCTTGGGATGGCCGTTACCAAGCGTGGGTGAAGGCCCGCGACGACTTTCAGGCTCCAGCGTCCTGGCGCCTGGCCGACGGTGAGCGGCATCCGATCCGGGGCGTATCCGCGCAGGCGTGCACAGCGCAGGCAGGCGTGCCCGGGCCGTGGCACGAGCGGCTGCCGCACTTCCGGCTCTCGCATACACCGAGCGCTGGAGCGGAGCTTCAGTCAGAGTTCTTCGTGCCGCTCGCGGACGCCGAGGCCGCGATCGAGGCGATGGCGAGCATCGGCGAGCGCCTCCGGCCGGTGCTGCTGATCTCCGAGTTGCGCACGGTTCTCGCCGACCGGCTGTGGCTGAGCCCGGCTTATGAACGCGACTGCCTCGCGATTCACTTCACCTGGACCCAGGACACAGCCGCGGTGCTGGAAGCGATCACGCTGGTGCAGGACGTGCTGCGGCCGTTCGCGCCACGCCCACACTGGGGCAAAGTGTTCACGATGCCGATTAGCGGGCTGTATCCCAAACTTGCCGATTTTGCGGCGCTCATCAGGGCATATGACCCTAAAGGCAAGCTGCGCAACACTTTTGTTAACACTATGCTTGCCGAATGATCATCCTTGAGCCGTGGGCAGCCGGTGACTTCTGGCTGCTCGAGGCCACTAACTCGCCGGACATGACCCGGTTTCTCGGCGGGCCGGAAAGTGACGGGCAGCTGCGCCTGCGTCACGAACGTTACGTGCGGCTGACCCGCACCGGCCCCGGCTGCATGTACCGGGTCGTGCTCGAAGAAAGCGGCGAGACCGCTGGCAGCGTTGGCTTCTGGGAGCGCGAGTGGCAGGACAACAAGGTCTACGAATGCGGCTGGGGCATCCTTCCCGCCTTTCAGGGCAAGGGAATCGGGGTCGCCGCGGCACTGGCGGTCGCCGAGCACGCCCGCCTCGCCGGTGCGCACCGCTATCTGCACGCGTTTCCTGACACCGAACATGCCGGCTCCAACGGGATCTGCCGCAAGGCGGGCTTTGTCCACATGGGAGTGTCAGACTTCGAATACCCCAAGGGGCACTGGAAGAAGGCTCACGACTGGCGGCTCGACCTCAGTCCCAGCGAGCAGCGTTAGCGTCGTTGAGCGTGCCCTGCGGCACCGGGATGACACAGAACAACAGGCCCGCCGGGTCACGCATGATCTTCCAGTGACCCGCCTCCTGCGCCACTGTCGCGCCAAGGGCTTGCAGGCGTGCGACTTCGGCGTCGAGGTCGTCGGTGTGGATGTCTAGGTGCACCCGGCTTTGACCTTCGGTCAGCTCTTGCACCAGCACACCGAACTCTTTGTGGTGCAAATGGGCGCCGTGAAACTCCGGGTATTTAGCGAACTGTTCCATCGGCAGGCCAAGCGCGCCTTGCCAGAACTCCAGACCCTCGTCGTGCACGTCGGAGGGCAGGTCGATCACCACTTTGGAGAGGTGGCTGTAGTGCATGTTTCCCCTTTCACGGCGACGGCCCCAGGCTAGCCTGAGCCTATGACACAGGCGGGATGGACGGGCGTGCTGCAGGCCGTGACCCCCGCAGGTGCGCTCGCTCGCCCTCGGCGCGCAGGAGCTGCTCGGCAGTGTGCTCAAGGACGCGTCGCAGGAAACCGATGTGACGGCGAAACTGCTCGCCTTCACCTACGCGCCGGAGACTGCACGGGTTTGCTCGAAGGAACGGGAAAGAAGGCCCGGCACATCAAGATCAGCGCAACTGAGCAGCTCACGGACCCTCGCGTACGGCAGCTGATCGAGGCGGCGGCAGCACTGAGCTAGCCCGTGTTTTCCCCTCGCGCCCTCCGGGTAATTGCAGGCGCCTGGGAGAAACGGAGCATGAGATGGTTACCTTGGGATGGCTGCTACTACTTGGCACGGCTGGGATCTCGGCCGCGCTCATCTGGTCCAACCAGGAGGTGTTCCTGGCATCAGCCGGGACGATCGAGTTCCTGGGCTACACCGTTGAACCGTCAGCCGGTCAGGTCTTCGGAGCGGGAGCCATCGCTGGGGCGATGGTCATTCTGAGCTTCGCGTTGATCCTAAATGGACTGCGGCGGCGTTCGCGCCGGGCTTTCCGGCAGACACCAGCGCCCGCGAAGGCGACCGCGAGCGTTCCAGCACCCCCTCCACCCGCGCCGGTCAAGGTGGAGGAAAAGGAACTGGCGAAATCGTAGGCTACGGGCTCTTACCTACGGGAGTTACCCGATCGCAGGGGTGGCGCGAGCACGCTTCAATGGTGAGATGACCCGATTAGGTCAGGGCCCGTATCCGTTTCGCCAGCAAGACCTGCACATCTCGCGCCTGAACCCAGGCGTGGCACACACCCTGCGCGACTTCTGCCGGTGGCGCGACACCCATCCAGGCGTCATCGCTGATCACGTCAACCAATACACGGCACAAGCGCGCGGCATGAAACCCCGGCACCGGTTTAGCGGGTTCCTGCCGGGCCGGCGCCGTCGCGTCCAGGAGCGGCTGTCGCGAGAGCTCAACTACTTCGCCGTCTACAACCTCGCCGAGATCTTGCCGGGCCAGTCGCTGCAGCGGTTCGCTGAGCGCGGGCTAGGCCGCGTGCGCCGCATGCGGGAAGTCGACCGGAGCAAGAGCGTCGGCGGTGTCATCGCCACACTGCAAGCTCAGGTGCCGGCGTTGCGTCAGATGGACGAAATGCGGTGGCTCGCGGGACGGCTGGAGCGGCTTTACCGGATCCTGCCGGAGGCCGTGATTGTCAACGGCGGCATGGGAAAGGTGTGCCGGACCGTCGCCGGGATTCTCGCGATCGGGGCCTTTGACACGCTAGACGCGGGCCGGGCCGCGACCAGGGCGCATCTCGCGCGGATTCTTCCGGCCGCCTACGCCTACGGCGCTACCTACGCGATCATCGACGACACCTTGCACGACATGCCAAACTATCTGTCCGAAGCGGACAGACAGCGTTACCACGAGATGATTCAGCGCGGGCTGTCCACCGGTCAGCCGCTGGACTCGGGGCACTTCCCGGATCATCCGCTCGCCGAGGAACTTTACGACCTCTACAACCTGGTGCTAGCGGCCTTTCCGTTCGGCACCTACCGGCATCTCTACCACGCGGCCGAAGCCATGTACGCCGCCCAGCACCGCGACGCTTCAGGGCCGGCCGGGCAACTGTCAGCCATGTATCCCGACATCTTCGTCAAGTCGGGCATGAGCCGGATCGTGGCTAACATCTTGGGCCGCAGGGAACTGCACGACGAGTTCTACGCCAAGTGCTTCAACACGATCTTCCTCAGCCAGCTCAAGGACGACCTCGCTGACCGCGCGGAGGACGCTCAGGCCAATCGCCTGACACCGTTCACCTTTCCGGCCGCTGACGCTGATGTGAACCCGCTCTACGACACGTTCGCCTACGACGCCTACGTCGTGGAAGAAGTGTTCCGGGGCGACGAAGCGGCCCGCAACGCCTTCACCTACTTTGGCGCGCTCAAACTCGCCGTGCACCTGACCGCGGGCGAGCACAACGCCCGTGAGCTCAGGCAGCGCTACGAGACCACGAGCGAGATCGACAGTTTCCTCGACACCGCCTCCGGGCTGCCGCCGCGGGCTGTCCGCCGTCTAGACCCGGCTGACGTACGGTTTCAAAACGGGATCAGCAAAGCGTTGCGCTCACGGGACCGGTCCAAGATGGACGCCCGCACCTTCGTGTCCGACCGCCGTGTTTATCTCGATGACGTCATCAAGCGGCACTACCACCACAACGAACTGGGCGAGATCGTTCAGTACACGATGGACGGTGCCGGCAAGCGCTTGCGGCCAGCGCTGACGCTGATGCTCGCCGAGTCGCTGGGCACGCCATATGAGAAGACCGAGCCACTGCTGGCCGCTGTCGAGCTGTTCCACACGTCCAGCCTCGTCTTCGACGATCTGCCCGCTCAGGACAATGCGACGTTGCGGCGTGGGCGGCCGACAGCGCACACCGTCTTCGAAGAGAGCAGTGTCCAGCTCGCCGCCATCTCCATGATTTCGTCCGGGTTCGGTTTGCTTGGCGGGCTTGACTACCCACCGGCCCGGATCACCGAGGTGCTCAGCTACGTCGGCACGGTGCTCGGGCCGGAGCGGCTGTGCCGCGGGCAATACCTGGACTTGCAGCTTGGCCGCGACGGCGGGCAGGTCACCGCCCCGGCGATCCTGGAGATGTACAACCTCAAGACGTCCACCATGATCGAGGCGGCTCTAGTGCCGTTGATGGTGCTCGAAGGCCGCCCGCCGCCCGAGGTAGAGCTGATCAAGCGCTACGCCTATCACGCCGGTGTGGTGTTCCAGATCCGCGACGACATCCTCGACGCGACCGCGCATAGCCTGCGCACAGGCAAGGACAGCGATCTCGATGTCGGCAAGGTCAACCTGGTGCGCGTGTATGGCCTCGACCGGGCGAGCCAGCTCATGCAGACGCACCTCAGCGAGGCTTTAGCGAGCTGCCGTGAGCTGCCTTTCCCGACCGCGTTGCTCGAAGGCGTCGTGACCGCCTTCGCGACCCGGGCCGCCTAGCAGGGCCTGACCGGAACGTTGGCTTTGATCGCCTTCTGCACGTTGGAACAGTGCGATGACAAACTCGAGGCGAACGCCGCGGTGCCCTTGTCGTCGACGATCACCCAGTATTGGAAGCTCGAACTCGACGGGCTCATCGCCGCGCTCAGGGCGACTTTGCCGGGGTTTCCGATCGGGGTCGGTGGCATGCCCGCGTTGACGTAGGTGTTGTACGGGTTGTTCTTGTCCGCGAGCTCAGCGGCGGTGATGTCCTTGGACGGCTTGGCCGGCGCCCCGTTGAGCTTGAAGTAGTAGTTCAGTGCGCTATCGGCCTTGAGGCAGTTGCATGGGAACTTCTTCGAATAGGCGCGGAAGTAAAGGGCCTGCGTTCCCTTGGACATGTCCTCGTCTTTGCGCAGTTCGTTTTGCGCGATCGACGCCGCGATAAGCGCTTCGTAGGCGGAATAGGTCTTATTAGAGGCGAGCGTCTCGACGAACTTGATTTCCTTGGCGACCTCGTTGAAGCGGGACACCATCGCCTTGAGTGCCTGCTCGGGAGTGGTGCTGGGGGTGAACTCGTAGGTCGCCGGGAAGAGGAAGCCTTCGATCGACTTGGTGACGGGCTTGCCGTCTTTGCGGGTGAACCAGGTCTCGGCGACGCCGAGCGCGACCGGATCCTTGGCGGCGTTGGTGAACTCTTCCACCGGGCGCCCCAACTCGGTCGACAGCTTCTTATAAATCTCAGGCGTCGCCATGCCCTCGGTGACGAGCACGGTCTTGACGTAACGATTCTTCTTGTCCAGCAACGCTATGATCGCGGCTTCCGCGCTCATTTCCTTTTGGAGCTTATAGAACCCGGCCTGAATGGTTTTGGAGTCAGGATTCTTCAGCGAAGCTTCCAGGAAAGCCGCCGCGCTCTTGATGACTCCTGCGGAGACCAGGGTTTCGGCTATCTCGCCGCCGGACTGGCCTTTCTTGACCTCGACAATGGCCTCCTGGCCGTTGCCGGAACCGCTGTAGTCGGAGGGGCCTAGGAAACCAAACTCACTAAGGCCGTAATAACCGCCGAAACCAATGCCAGTCAGGATAAGTAGGGTAACCAGCGCGGCGAGGAAGGGATTGCGCTTCTTCTTGCGCTTTTTCTTCTTCGGCGCGGTCTTGCCAACGGGCCGTTGCGGTTGCTGGCCATATTGTGGCTGCGGGGCGAACTGCTCGTATTGCTGCGGGTCATAGCCTTGGTGCCCGTAATAGGTGCCGTAGTCCTGGCCGTATTGTTGCTGGCCATAGGTTTGCTGACCGTATTGCGGCTGTTGCCCATATTGCGGCTGACCATATTGCGGTTGCTGCTGCCACTGATCCGGTTGCTGCTGACCATATTGCCCGTATTGCGGTTGCTGCTGTTGCGGCCACTGCTGCTGGCCACCCTGCTGCGGGTAGCGTCCATCGTCGTAGTAGCCGCCGTAATCCTGGCCGTAGCTCACTACGCCTCGCCTCCGCTTCTTAGTGCCTCTGTCGTGCGAGCCTACGACCGTAGCGCAAAATGTTGAAGGGCTCTGTATCTGTTGCGACGGTATTTCCCCATGTGGCATGCCCAAACAATCGATCCACTTTGGATATTCGAGCCCTTTCGCGTGATTAATTTCCGGACGTGGCATCTAGAGGGAAACAAATTTTCGTGACAGCATGCAGCCATGCATCGACGTCACGTTGCCCGCCTTGCCGCGGCGGGCCTGCTCACCGTGGCCGCGTTCGCGGCTGGCGCTCCCACCAGCGGAATCGCCCAAGCACAAGATCCAGCCATCGTGCAGCTGACTCAAACGCTCGACAACATTCTGGCCGACGCCCGGCTCAACGGCGCGGCTCCGGCCGTGGTCGTTCGTGACGCGGCCACCGGCGAAAAGCTGTATGACCGCAACGGAAACCAGCGGCTGATCCCCGCTTCCAACACGAAGCTGCTCACCTCGGCCGCCGCCATGGAGATCCTTGGCAGTGGGTACCGGTTCAGCACTGACGTGAAAACAGCGGTTGCCCAGCGCGGGCCGGTCATCACCGGTGACCTCTATATCAAGGGCACCGGCGACCCGACCATGCTGGAAGCCGACTACGACAAGCTGGCGCAAGCCGTCGCGGCTAAGGGGATCCGGCTCGTGACCGGAAACCTGGTCGCCGACGACACGTGGTTCGACAATGTGCGCCTGGGCCCGGAGTGGGGCTGGGACGATGAGTCCTTCTACTACGCGGCACAGATTTCGGCTCTGAGCGTCGGGCCGGACACCGACTACGACGCCGGAAACGTGATCGTCTCGGTCGGTCCTGGCACGGCCGCGGGAGCCAAGCCGGTGGTCACGATGACTCCGGCCAATGGTTATGTCACGTTCGACAACCGCGCCACCACGGTCGCGGCCGGTGAGAGCGACACGCTCACCTTCGAGCGCGAGCACGGAACGAACCGCATCGTCATCACCGGGCAGATTCCCGTGGGGGCGAACCCGACCGTCGACTGGATGTCGGTGTGGGAGCCAGCCGGTTACGCGGCTGACGTGTTCCGCCGCGCGCTGCAAAGGCACGGGGTGCACGTTCTCGGTGGCAACAAGATCAGTGTGGCTACGCCCGATGGCGCGGCGACGGTCGCCTCACACGAGTCGATGCCGCTGGAGCAACTGCTCGTCCCGTTCATGAAGCTGTCCAACAACGGCCACGCCGAAGTGCTCACGAAAGCCATTGGCCGCAAGGTTTCCGGCCAGGGCACGTGGTCGGCTGGACTGGCCGCCATCAAGAACTTCGTTGGTAACGCTGGCATGGACACCGCCGGGCAGCGTCAGTCAGACGGGTCTGGCCTGTCGCGCTGGAACATGATTCCAGCGGGCGAGTTCACGGATCTCCTGCTCGCGATCAAGGGCAAGCCCTGGTTCGCCGCCTGGTACAACTCGCTGCCGGTCGCTGGCAACGCTGACCGGTTCACCGGCGGCACGTTGCGCAGCCGGATGCGCAACACCCCGGCCGCCAACAACGTGCGGGCCAAGACCGGCTCACTGACCTCGGTGTCCGCGCTTTCGGGCTACGTCACCGACGCTGACGGTCATGAACTCGTGTTCTCGATTCTGCTCAACAACTACCTGGCGTCGAGTGTCAAGAACATCGAGGACCGCATCGCCGTCGCGCTGGCGAGCTTTACCCGCAACCCGGGGGCCAGCGCACGGATGGCTCCGCCCGCTGTTCCTGAGGTGGCTGGACCGCCAGCCAATATCGAATGCAGCTGGGTCAAGCCGATCGCCTGCTAGAGCGACTGTCCGATCACGACGGCTGACCCGTCGCGGTGCGAGACCTTTACGGTCAAGCCGTGGCGGGTCAGCTCGTCCCGGGCGGCGCAAGCCTGATCACGGGACGTCTCGGTGAGTAGGAAGCCTTGCGGCGCAAGCCATCGCGGCGCGCCCTCGGCGACGCGGCGCAGCACGTCAAGCCCGTCAGGACCGCCGTCGAGCGCGACCCGGTTCTCATGCAAACGGGCTTCGGCCGGCATCAGCTCGATCGCTTCTGTTGGCACATAAGGAATGTTGGCCACGATGAGGTCAGCTTTCAGCCCTTTGGGCAACGGGTCGTAGAGATCGCCAAGGTAGACGCCATCACCGAGGTTGCGCCGGGCGCAGGCCACCGCCGCGGGATCGATGTCGACGGCGAACAACTGGATCGCGTGAGCCGCCCTCAGCACCGCACCCACGGCACCGGAACCGCAGCCAAGGTCGAAGACAGTCGTGTTGGGGCGCAGCCGCTTCAGGGCTTCGCGCGCGAGCGCTTCGGTGCGCCGGCGCGGTATGAACACTCCGGGGTCGACAGCGATCCGCAGCCCGCAAAACTCGGCCCAGCCAACGATGTGCTCCAGCGGCAGCCCGCTCACGCGGCGCGCGACCATGTCGTCGAGTTCGGCTGGCGTGCGCGCGGCTTCCAGAATCAGCTGTGCTTCATCCTCCGCGAACACACAGCCCGCGGTGCGAAGTGTCTTAACGATCTCTTCCGTTTCCGTAACGCAGTGATCTTAGCCGAGGGGTAAACGCAAGTATTTTTCACGCCTGGCGGGTTTGCTCTTGTGTCCGCTTTGGACACGCGACCAGGCTGGGCGAATGCGTAAACTCCGTCCCTTGCTCGCCGCGGCGCTGCTGGTCACCACCTTCGGTGCGCTGGCCGTCAGCACTCCCGCGGCAGCCAGCCTCCCGACCGCGGCGGTCGCCCTCGGCGACAGCTTCATCAGCGGTGAAGGTGCTGGCGCCTATCAGCCCGTTCCCGACCTCAACGGGGTGGCCCAAGGCTTCCCCGGCTGGTCGGCCCCTAACAGCAATCCGTTCTTCTGCCACCGCTCAGGGAACGCCTCGATCAACCAGGCCAGCCTGCCCGGCATCTCGGCCCGGTTCAACTTGGCGTGTTCCGGCGGCCAGCCGTTCGACATCGCGAGTGCCTCAGCTAGCCGTGCCAAAGGCCGCCAGGTGAAGTCGCAGCTCGACCAGTTGCGTGCCGTGGCCCAGACGCACGACATCGATCTCGTCCTGATCGGGCTGGGTTCCAACAACAGTTCGTTCACCTTTGGTGATGTCGCCGCCGAGTGCGCCAACCGGTTCATCGCCGACGCGTGGACCGGCTGGTGGGAGTTCTGGGCCTACATCAACGGCCCGATCAACCAGAACCCATGCACCGCCAACGATTTGGCCACTCCGGCCGAGGTGACCGCGGCCACCGCCGAGACCGCCAGCGCGGTCAGGCAGATCCTCACCACCCTGGCTCAGATCGATGTGGACGGACAGCACCGCGTCGTGTTCCAGGATTACACCAACCCACTGCCGTTTGACGTGCTCGCGTCACTCATCAGTGAGGATGGCCGGGAGGACGACCGCGACAAGTTCCGCGATCTCGGCGCCGAGCGATATGCCGCTGGCTGCCCGATCCACCGCGCGAGCCTGAGCCCTGGACACGGCTTCTCCACCAACCTCGGCACGCTCGTGCGTTCCGTGCACACGACGATGTCGGCTGAGTTCCCCGGCCGGGATCTGGTTTACCTCAACGTGCAGCAGGCCTTCAATGGCGCCCGTCTGTGCGAGGTCTCGGCCAATCCGGCCACCGCGCTGGCGACGCCGGTGCGCGTGATGGACGGACCGTCCGGGGTGCACCTCACCAGCCTGGCGGGCAAGGACAAAATCGCGATCAAGCGGTACGCCGACACCTGCATCACGTATTTCCAGACGTGCCAGGAGTCGTGGCACCCCAACGCCTCCGGCCATGCCGTGCTCGGTCAGTGTCTGGCAGGCGCGGCGGCCACGGTGAACCGGACCGTCGCTTGTGTCCGGTCCAACGGGATAATCACGGTCAGCTAAAAGCTGGGCGCTGCAGCAAGCTGACGAACTCGATGAGCATCCGCTCACGCAACCGGGGTGGCGCGGCCGCCAGGATGGTGTTGACCTCAGCCATCCGGCCGCCCGCCCCGGCCTCGCCCGTCAAGCCAAACGTCTCGGCCAGGCCGGCGACCAGATCTGGCGTGAGCTGGTCCGGCGTCAGGGCTGCTGCCATCGCGAGCAGCTCATCAGGCAACCGCACCGGGCCGTGGGCACGGGCGGCCTCCACCGCTTCGGCAAGCGCCGGCCCGAACGCCGGGACCTGTGGCGCGACAGCCGCCGTGACGGTCAGGTGGATGCTCGCTGGCATTGCGGCATAAGGCAACTGGGGCTGTGTGTGCCAGCCCCGGCTGGACAGCTCGTCTGCGAGCACGAACAGGTCAAGCCGCGGATCGTCTGAGGTGAAGCACACGACGGTCGTCTCGGCTGGCGCGAGCAGCCGCAGACCGTCCACATCGGACACCGCCTTGGCCAAACCCTGCACCGCGTCACGCGTTTGCCCGGCCAGCTTTAGATATCCCTCGTCCCCGATATGGCGCAATGTCGCGAACGCCGCCGCGATCGGCCCGCCGGAACGCGTCGAGGAAATCACGGGATTAATCATCGTGTAGCCGGGCCAGTCAGCGAACGCGAAGAACTGCGGCTTCCTCAACTCCGCATCGCGGTGCAGCAACACGGAAACGCCCTTGGGGCAATACGCGTATTTGTGCAGATCGACCGACATGCTCGTCACGCCAGGCACACTGAAATCGAACGCGGGCAGGTCAACGCCTAGCCGCTTGAGGAACGGCAGCGCCCAGCCGCCAAAACACGCGTCCACATGACAGCGAATGTTGTGCCGCAACGCGATCGCCGCGATCTCAGTGACCGGATCGACCACGCCATGCGCGTAGGAGGGGGCCGAACAAACCACAAGCACGGTGTCCGGGGTGATCGCCCTGGCGATAGCTTCGGGGTCTGCCTGAAAAGTTTGACCATCGACTGGTACGCCATCAGCCTGAACTTGAAGATAATGCGCGGCCTTGAAGAAAGCCGGATGCGCTGTCACCGGCAGGACCATGCGCGGGTGCTCGATGCCGGGCCGGGCATCCCGGGCCGCCTTGACCGCCAGGATGAGCGACTCCGTGCCGCCGCTCGTCACGCTGCCCACGACCTCCGGGGCGGAAGTTCGCGGGCCGGCGCCCAGCACGCGGGCGGCAGCGGCCACCAAGGCGTTCTCGGTCGCGAGAAGAGAGGGGAAGGCCGTCGGATCGAGTCCATTCACGTGAGCTGACAACGCATATGCCGACATCGCCAGATCGTCGAGCCCGGCGACCGCCGGGTCGTAGACGTAAGCGAACAACCGCCCACCATGCGTCGGCAGGTCCTTGTCCCGCAGCGCTTTTAGTTCCGTGAGCACCTGTTCGGCGGGCACACCCCGGCTCGGCAACGCCTCGATCATGCCTCCAACCTACCGGAGCCGAGGCGGGTGTCAGGAGGTTGACTGTGGGCTTTGAGATTTCTTTGATCCCACCTTGAACCTCGTGACCAAGATGTTTCCCGCTGCCGGCGAAAGGCGCACCTTCCCGGACAGCAGAGAGCGGGTGCCCCGCGCACCTAGGGCACCCGCTCTCGCTTCGCTGGGGTTATACGGACTCGGTCAGGTCCCGGCGGCGGCGCAGCGCGAGCAGCGCGGCACCGGCGGCGATGAGACCAGCGCCCACCGCCAGGATCGCGCCGATGGACGCGCCCGTCCTCGGCAAGGTGCCACCCGGTGGCGTTGAGGCCGAAGCCGACGCCGAGGTGGACGCAGATGCCGAAGCTGACGGCGACGGCGAGGGCGACGTGCCCGGGTCGTCGCTGGCACAGGTGTGGCTCAGGTTGAAGAAGGCGCCCGTCTGCACATTGAGGAGGAACGCGGCAGCCGCGTCCAGGGTCCAGCCCTCGTCGGTGATGACGTAGGCGTGCTTCTTCTTGCCACCAGCCTCGGCGAACCAGCCGGACCAGCCCGCTCCGTTGTGGACGGTGCCAGCCGGGCTATCGGGTAGCACGACGGTCACCTTGGTGTCGTCGCTCTTTTCGTAAATGACCGTGAGCGAGACGAAACCTTCGCCCGCGGAGTCGGGCACGATGAAGTGCCAGCCATCCTTGCCGTCGGGCAGATTCGCGAACGGCCCACTGCAGTCCTGACTGCCGAAACCGGCGGCGGTGGCGCCCAGGTGGGCGTCGTTGATGTCGATCGGCAAAGCGGGGTCGGCCTGCGCCGGGGTGGCGAGCACAGCCACGAGCACGGCCACCGCGGCGGCGCTCAGGCCAAACCGTTTGGTGCGCATTACGTTGTTCCTCCAGAGAAAAGGGGACTGGAAGGCAACATCATGCAGGTGGCGCCGCGTTTGCGATGTCTAGTTGCTGACAGCAGGCTCCACCAGACACAGCTGGTTCATAGCCAAAGCAAAGGAACCGCCAACGCTGGCTGTGAATCGTTAGGGCATGACCATGACGGCAGAGCCACTCCGCACTTTTCTGAGCTCGGCTCCGGTGGCGGGCAGACGTGCCGCCCCGCGCTGGTGGGGGCGGGCAGCGATCGCCGGTGCCCTGTTCAGCCTGCTTGCTGCGGTAGCACTTTGGGCGAGCAACGGCGGGATCGGCGAGCTGGCCAGTGGTGGCGCGCAAGCCATCGTCGCGGGCGGACGGCTCGGTGGCCTCATCGCCTCAAACCTCTTGCTGCTGCAGGTCCTGCTGATGGCCCGGATTCCGTTCGTGGAGCGGTCCTTCGGGCAGGACCGGCTCGCGCGCTGGCACCGGTGGACCGGGTTCACGTCATTTCACTTGATGCTGGCACATCTCGTGCTCATCACCGTTGGCTACGCCCTTCCCTTTCGCACCAACGCTTTTAGCACCTTTTTCGACCTCGTGCTCACCTATCCGGGCATGCTTCTGGCGGCGGCTGGCAGTGCACTGCTCGTGATGGTGGTGGTCATCTCGATCCGGGCCGCTCGACGGCGGCTGCGTTACGAGTCGTGGCATCTGCTGCACCTTTACGCCTATCTCGGCGTTGGCCTGGCCTTGCCGCATCAGCTCTGGAACGGCGCTGACTTCCTTCACTCGCCGGCCGCGACGGTCTACTGGTGGGGGCTCTACGCAACCGCTGTCACAGCGGTGATCGTGTTCCGGGTGCTGCTGCCGTTGTGGCGCAATGCCAAGCACCGCTTGGAGATCGCCGACGTGGTGAGCGAAGGTCCCGGCCTCACTTCGGTTTACCTTCGCGGGCGTCAGCTGGGACGGCTTCCGGCCCGCGCCGGCCAGTTCTTCCTGTGGCGCTTCCGTGACGGCCCGGGCTGGTCACGCGCACATCCCTTTTCGCTATCCGCGTCGCCTCGTGAGGACATGTTGCGGATCACGGTCAAGGCACAGGGCGATGGCAGCGACCGGGTCGCCTCGCTGCGGCCGGGCACACGGGTCCTGGCCGAAGGCCCGTTCGGCAAGCTCACCGGCGAGACCTACACGGGCGGGCCGGTCACGATGTTCGCCTGTGGCATTGGCATCACGCCTCTACTGGCGCTGCTGTGGGAGTTGCCCTACCAAGAGGGTGAGGCCACGCTGGTTTACCGGATCCGCTACTCGCAGGACCTGGCTTTCCGCTCCGAATTGGACTATCTCGCCGAGCAGCGCGGCCTGCGGCTGATCGTCCTGGCGGGGCGCCGGGCCGACCGTGCGTCGTGGCTGCCCGCGGGTTTTGCCGAGGTGACCGATGTGGAAGCGCTAAGGCAGATCGCGCCAGACATCGCCGAGCATCACATTTACGTTTGCGGGCCAGAGCTGTGGACACAGCTAGTCCAGAAGGCGGCCAAGGAAGCCGGAGTCCCCGGCAAACGGCTGCGTACCGAACGATTCGCCTGGTAAGAGGAAGGGACTAGTTCGCATGCGACGTATCGCGTTGTGGCTCGTGTCCACGGTGGCCGGTCTGGTGCTGCTGTTTAGCTACCGTCCGCCGGCCACTACGGTCACGGCGCCCAGTCCGCCACCGGCGATCGTGGCCACGGCACCGGCTCCTACGACAAGTCAGGGCACCACTCTGGACAACGGGACGTTTGACGGGACGCTGGTGCAGACGACTCAAGGGCCCGTTCAGGTGCGGATCACTGTCGCCAATGGACGCATCGTTGACGTGAACGCGATCGTGTTCCCTAACGACAGCGTCCGCCATCAGCAGGTCAGCAGTTATGCCTTGCCCAGCCTGCGGGAAGCCGTGCTAAACGCGCAAAGTGCTGAGATCGACACGGTTTCCGGCGCTACGGACACCAGCTTTGGCTACCTTGAGTCGCTGCAAGCTGCCATCGACGCGGCGCACCGGGCATGACCACGATTCCCCGGCGAGCGTGGACGCGGCAGATCATGGGCATGCCCATCAGCTTGCACGTGCGTGGCGCGGAACTATCCATCGAGCACCAAGTGGAGCAGGTGTTCGCGAGTCTGTGTGACGCCGATGCCTTGTTCAGCACCTATCGCGAGGACAGTCAGCTCAGTCGATGGGAGCGTGGTGAGCTAGCCCTCGCCGATGCCGATCCAGCTCTGGCGGAAGTGTTTGAGCTGTGCGAAGAGGCGCGACACCGCACCGGGGGCTACTTCGACGCGCGCTCGCTGCCGCGCGTGTCCGGCGCGGGACGGCACTACGACCCGTCCGGACTGGTGAAGGGCTGGGCCGTCGAGCGCGCTGCCGGGCACCTCGCTGAGCTGACCGCGCACAGCTGGTGTCTCAACGCGGGTGGCGATGTGCTGGTGCGCACGGCTGACGGGCACCCGGCCTGGCGCGTGGGCATCGAGGACCCGTTCGACCGGGCCAGGATCGCGCGTGTCTTCAGCGTCGCCGATGGTGCGGTCGCCACGTCGGGAACAGCGCGCCGCGGCGCGCACATCGTCAACCCGCATGACGGCCAGCCGGCGATGGCTGTGTGTTCGGTCACTGTCATCGGGCCATCGCCGTTGTGGGCCGATGTCTACGCCACGGCCGCCGTCGCCCGGGGCGAGGGTGCCGCATCATGGCTGAGCAGCATCAATGAGTACCAGGGGATGATCGTTAAGGCCGATGGACGGCCGAGCTGGTCTGGCCCGGCGAGGGTGGTTAAGCAAGATCCGGACAGCTTCTTCATAGGTTCTTCATCGGCGTTTGGGTAGCTTCTCGACGTGCGTTGGTGGATCGGGATCCTGGCAGGCGGGTTAGCACTCGTGATCGCGGGCGTGGTGTGGCGGGTGGGCAGCGGTGAACCGCAAGCTCAGCCCAGCACGCCGGCCAGTGTGAGCCCGCCGGTGAAGCCGTCTCCTAGCGTCTCGCCCTCGCCGGTGTTGCAGAAGCCCGGTGACCTTCCCGCTTCAGGGCCAGAAACGTTCGTCTACGGCAGCATTAGCGGGCCTGTGCTCGGCAACAGCGGTGTCGTCAAGCGATTCCGCGTGGCGGTCGAGTCCAACCTGGCCAGTGAACTTACCGAGTTTGGCGCCACCCTCGAGCAGGTGCTCGGTGACCCGCGCAGCTGGACAGCCAGTGGGCAGCACCGGTTCCAGCGCGTCGCGGAGGGCGAGCCCTACGACTTCACGGCCTATCTCGTGACCCGCGATACGGCGTACAAGATGTGCAAGGTCAACGGTGTCGACATCCGGCAAAATGGGGTGCCCTACACCTCGTGCCGGCAGTGGAAGAAAGTCATCATCAACCTGGATCGATGGCGGCTGTCCGTCCCGGATTATGTCAACGGTGGTACACCGCTGCAGACCTATCGCGAGTACGTCATCAATCACGAGACCGGACACGAACTTGGCCGTGGGCACGAGCAGTGCCTGGGCCCGGGGAAACCAGCGCCCGTGATGCAGACGCAAACGCTGGGGCTCAAGGGCTGCACCGCCTATCCGTGGCCTTACCTTGACGGCAAACGCTACGAGGGACGGTGGATCCGCTGACGCGACGGCAGCCGCAATCTAAACGTCGTGCCCTGGCCCAGCGCACTGGAGACGTCAACCGTGCCACCGTGATCGGACACGATCTGGCGCACGATCGCGAGCCCCAGCCCGGAGCCTGACCCGCGGGGCCGGGCGCGGTTGGCCCGCCAGAACCGGTCGAAGACGTGAGGCAGGTCAGCTTCGGCGATGCCGGAACCCGTGTCAGAAACCGTTAACTCGACGCCATCGCCCCGGTTGCTGACCGTCAAGACGATCCGCCCTCTGGCGCCGCACGCCGCGACAGCGTTGCGCACGAGGTTGCCGATCGCTTGCCGCAGCCGGTCGAGGTCACCGTCCACATAGGCCGGTCCGTTGCTCCTGGCCACGATGCTGATTCCGGGCGCGAAGTGTTGTGGCGGATAGGTTTCGGCGAGCTCAGCGAGGTCGATGCGCTCGTGGCGGTAGCGCAACTGTCCCGCTTCGGCGAGCGCCAGGTCCTGCAGATCGTCGATAATGCGTTGCTGCAGCAGGGCTTCTTCGCGCAGGGACAGGAACAGCTCCTTGCTAGGGGCGGCTGTGCCGTCGGTGAGCGCTTCGAGGTAGCCGCGCAGATTCGTCAGCGGGGTGCGCAGTTCGTGAGCGATGTCGGCGGTCATTCGCCGTTGCCGCTCTTCGCTGTCCTGCAAGGCTTGTGCCATCCGGTTGAAGGCCTGGCTCAGCTGCGCTAATTCGTCTCGTCCGTTGACCGGAACGCGGTCGCCCAGGCGTCCCTGCCCGAGCTGGTTGGCCGCGCTCGTGAGGGCCCTGACGGGCTGCAGCACCCGGCGGCTCAGCAACAGCATGCCCAGCAAGGCGATGAGAGCGACACCGGAGGCAGCGGCCGCGATCGGTGCCACGGGAACAGCGGCCGGGCGATCCTCCGAAGCACCAATGTAGACCCGTAATGGCTCCGGCGTCACGGTCGCGATCTGCGTTAGGAACGCCTGCTGAAGACAGTCCCGCAAAGCCTTGTCGGCCAAGGTTTCGCAGGGCGTGGCGGCGGTGATGTAGGCCGAAAAGTCGCCGGCCGAGGTTTCGGTGTTCCGGTCGCACATTCTTGACGCCACCGACGGGACCGAAGCCTGCACCACCTCCATGCCATAGGGCCCAGACGCGGTCGTCATGGCTGCCCCGGCATTGAGGAGGCATTGCTTGAGCCGGTGGTTTTGCAGAAAGCTGGAGATGGCCGACGCGGTGATTTTGATGCCACTGCGCGGGTGCATGCTCGCGACGCCGCCGGGCTCGAGCACCGCGGGCAGTTGCAGCACCGGCCGTGGATCGATGACCAAAGGCGCTCCGGTGACCGCCCTCGCGGGCCGTCCAGCTAGCTCATCGGAATCAGCGATCGTGCTGCCCGACTCGGTGACGAGCCGGATGCGCTGGCCGGTCTGGGTGGCCAGATCGCTGACCACCGGCTCGATGCCTTGCCACGTCTCGTGATCACGGCCGTGCTGCACGAGCGAGGTGGCGATGTGCTGAATGTCCTGGGCACCGGCCGTCACGGTCCGCTGCACCTGCTGCGTAGCGGTGCGCCAAGTGAGCCAGGCGGTCGCTCCGGTCGCGAGTACGGTCACGAGCATGATCAGGGCGAGCACCCGTACGCGGAAACTCATGACACCGCCAAGCGGTAGCCCCGGCCGTAGACCGTTTGCACGTAAACCGGTTCGGCGGGATTGACCTCGATTTTGCGCCGGATATTCATGATGTGCGCGTCGACGGTCCGTTCCTCGACGAAGCGGTCGAAGCCGAATGCCCGCTCGATCAGCTGGGCTCGCGTGAGCACGTGCCCGGGCGGGCTCGCCAGTGCCCGCAGGATGTCGAACTCCTTGGCGGTCAAGACAACCGGCTCACCAGCGACGCGCACTTCGAAGCGGGCCGTGTCGAGCTCTAGCTGGCCGGCGCTGATGAGCGACGGCGGCACAGCCTTGCCGCGCCTGAGCAAGACGCGCACGCGAGCGGCCAGTTCCCGTGGGTTGTAAGGCTTGGTCATGTAGTCGTCAGCACCGATGTCCAAGCCGAGCAGCATGTCGTTGGTCGTGGTGCGCGCGGTCAGCAGCAGAATCGGGATCTCGGACTCGGCTCGCAGGATGCGGCACACGTCGAGCCCGTCGACCTCGGGCAACATGATGTCCAAGATGGCCAGATCGGGGCGGTATGCCCGGCAGCGGTCCAGCGCCGAACGCCCATCGCCGACGATCTGCAGGCTGTGACCCTCACGTTCGAGGTACATCCGGATGAGGCCGGCCTGCTTCGGGTCATCTTCGGCGACAAGGATGCGAGGCATGCGCCAAGACTATTGAGCCAAGTCGGCTTCCGTCAGGGTGTAGCGGCTCAGAAGAAGCGTCGCGATCCCCACGAGCAGGGCCGGCACCACCGTGAAGGCGAGCAGAATGCCCAGGCGTGCCCCGGAAGACTGAGCCACGGCAACACCGGTGTCGGAGGACCGGTAGCCGGCGACCGCGATGATGAGGCCGAAAATGCCTGGGCCCAAAGCCAATCCGAGCGTTTCGCCCGCCGTCCACAGTCCCGTGAACACACCGGCCTGCCGTTTGCCGGTACGCCGTTCGTCCCACGCGATGCAGTCAGGCAGCATGGCGAGCGCGAAGACTTGCTGACCGGCATAACCACAGCCGATCAGCGCGGTGATGGCGTAGGTGACCGCGGGCGGAACAGCACCCGAACTCGTCAGCGCCAAAGCACCGCCAGCGAACAGGAGCGAGGACACGATCAGGGAACGCTTCTTGCCCCAGCGTGCTCCCGCCTTGAGCCACAACGGCATCACGAGCAGAGCGGGAGCCACGAAGGCGGCGAACAGCAGGGTCGGGCCGTCATCAGGACGTTTCAATACGTGATCGGCCATGTACTTGACCCCGGCCAGCATCGTGGCGATGCCGACGGACTGAATCACGAACACGATCAGCAAGGCCACGAACGGTTTGTTGCGCCGCGCGACGCTGAACTGGGCGCGTAGCGTCGGCTCACTCTCGGTGGCGTGACCGGTGGGGGCTTTTCTGGTACCAGCGAAGGCTCCTAAAGCCCCGATGAGAATGAGGGCCCCGACGAACAGGCCCATCGCGCGGTGGCCGGGAATGCCATTGCCGGCGGCCTTGACCACGAGGGGTGCCACCGCGCCGGAGACCAGAATCGCGATCGCGAGGACGGCTATGCGCCACGTCATCAAGCGAGTGCGCTCTTCATAGCCGTCGGTCATTTCCGCGGGCATCGCGACGTAGGGCACCTGGAAGAACGCGAACGCGGTCGCGGTGAGCAGGAACATGAGGGCGACGTAGAGCGCACCGTCAGAACCCGGGCCAAAGGGCGCGGCGAACATGCCCGCGAACAGGACGGCCATCGCGATCCCGCCAGCGAGCAGGTAGGGGCGGCGGGCACCCCAGCGCGTCACGGTCTTGTCGGACAAGCGCCCGGCCAGCGGGTTGATCAGGACGTCCCAGGCTTTGGGCAGGAGCACGAGCAATCCCGCGAGACCCGCCACGATGCCCAAAGAATCGGTCAAATAGGGCAGCAAGAGCAGGCCCGGTACCGTGCCAAAAGCGCCCGTGGCCAGCGAGCCCAGGGCATAACCCGCCTTGGTGCCGGTCGTCAGCCGCGCGGAGTTGCTCATGGGAGCGCATGTTACGCGGCAGCCGACCCTGGGCAGCAGTGCACAAAAGGAGGAGATGCCCGCTAGCGACTCAGCTTAGGGTGCCCATCGCCTCGCGGTAGCGGGCTTGCGCTCGCTGAGCTTCTCCGTGCCAGCCGTGCCCGGACAGCAAGTCGATCAGTGTCTTGTGCGCGCTCTCGTCATAGGGGTCGAGCTGAAGGATTTGGTACAGGTAACCGATGGCTTCAGCGGTCTCGCCCGCGTCCTGGCACAGCTCGGCGAGCGTGCGCACAACACGCAAGTAGACAGACCGTGCCTCTTCCCGCGCTGGGACGGCCCAGTCGTCATAGGGCTCGTCGCCGAGGAATTCGCCGCCGTAGAGCCGTTGCGCGTCACCGAGCACGGACCGCGCCTGGCTGTGCTCACCTTCGCGCACGAGACGCAAACCGTGCTCGGCGGCAAGGAGAAAGTCTTCCAGGTCAATGTCTATGCGCACGTTATCGAGGCTGACACTGCCCTGGCCCGGCTGGATGAAGTGATCGGCGGGCATACGCTTGTCCGGGTCGAGCGCACCGCGCACGGTCGACAGCGCGACCGACAGCCGGTGCGGGACTTTGGCCGGGTCTTCTTCAGGCCAAAGGAGTTCGCCGAGTTCCTCGCGGGGGACGGGACGTCCACGGCGCGCGATGAGAATCCGCAACAGGTCGCGGGCTTTGCGCGATTGCCACGTCACGGGTTCGCCCGCTTTGACGATGACTTCGAACCGGCCGAACGTGCGCACCGACACCCGGTAGGGCGGTGCCCCGGCCGGAGCCCAGTCCACGCCAGCGGCGGCAAGCCTTGCGGCGGCTAGCTTTCCGGCGATGCGGTCGTCGGCCGGGGCGCCCGGCAGGGCACCGAGGCCGACAGCGAGCCGGTCGGCGTCGAGCACGGCGCCAGCCGCCAGCCAAAGTTCCAGGGCTTCCCGCCATGCCTTGCGCGCCAACGACGGGCTGTCCGCCGCGTCGCCCATGAGTTCCAGTGCCTCGGGCAGCAAAGCCCGTTCCTGCAACCGCCGCGCCGCCTGAGCGGACTGCGCCGCGATCTCAGCGGCCGCTTTGGACTCGCCCGCCGCGAGCTTCGCCCAGCCGACCGCCAAGCGGGCCACAGTTGACTCCGGGTCGGCTGCCACGGCACGCTCCGCATAGGACAGTGCCGCTTGCGGGTCGGTGCCTGACATGACGCGGGCGAGCCCAGCGAGCGCGGGCACGAGTCCTTGCCGGTCACCGGCCGCCTCGGTGATCTCGATCGTTTCGGAGTAGGCCGTAATCGCTTGCGTCACCTGCCCTTGGCGCCGGTGGATCCCAGCGACACCGAGCAGGGGATAGGCGACCATCCGCGAGCCCGTACGCCGATACAGCCAAACAGATTTCTCAAACGCCGCCAGTGCTTCGTCCAGGCGGCCCAGTCCGGTGAGGGCTTCGCCTTCGTTCACAAGCGCGAGGGCGTGCATGGGCACGTGCCCGATCTCCTCAGCGAGCCGGACGGCCGGCTTAACCTCCGCCAGCGCCTCAGCGAACCTGGCGTCGTCAATCAAACGCGAAGCCCTGTTCGACCGGATCCTGGTGACCTGAACCGTGTCGCGTGCTTGTTCGGCGAACGCCAGCGCCCGCTCATAATGCTCGCCGTTGCCCTGCGGGTCACCGGCGAGCTTCGCGTGCAACGCTCTGGCGACGTGAGCCGCGGCCATCGGCCCGGGTTCACCACTGTCCAAAGCGGACTCCATCGCCTTCTCAGCGTGCCCCGCACAGTCGCCGAGGTTGCCCAGCAGCCAGTGCACCGTGGCGCTCCACGAGTGCAGCCGCGCCCGGTCGAACGCTGTGCCCCCGCCGTCTGCCTGCTCCAAAACGGACAGTGCCGCTCGCGGGTCGCCGGCCAGATAAAGCAAACTGCCCAGGCGCCAGGAGACCGCAGGGTCTTTCGCGTCCATCGCCTTCAGCAACCGCAGCGCGGCCGGGGCTTCACCGGTCGTGTAAAGCGCTTGGGCGTGCAGCATTTCCAGCCGCGCTGGCCGCTCTTTCAGCTCGCCCGCGAGCCGGATGATGGCCGGAGCCCCGCCGCTGGCCAGGATTTGTTCCCCTTGGGCCACAACGAGTTCGGCGGCATCGCCGAGCAACCCGGCGTCGTGGTAGGTGCGCACTCCCGCCACCGGCAGCGCGTTGCTGGCATACCACCGCGCCGCCCGGACGCGCATGTCCCTAACCCCGCTGCTGTCCGGCGCTTCCTGCCCGCCGGCGACCGTTGAGGCAGCGCTGGCCTTCGCCTTGGCGCTGCCTTGCGGGTCGTCGGCAGCCAAGGCGGCCAACGGTGGCACAGCGGCGAAGGGTGAGGAAGGCGAGGTGACTGGGGAGCGGAGGTAAGCCGAGATGAGGGGCACGATGCGGTAATGACCGGGCTGGCCCGCCGGGCGGAGCAAACCGGTGCGGCGCAACGTGTCCACGGCCGCACCCGCGTCGGGAAAGCCGAGGTCGCTAGCGAGGCCGGTCGTGATGACGTCGATATAGGCCGAAGCGGTCAGCAAGGCGAGCGCCGACGGGTCGAGGCTGTCGAAGACCTCGTGCGCCAGGAAGTCGGCCACGGGACTGTCGCTCGACGTGAGCCACGTTTGCACCGCGGCCGGCGAACCGGGACGGTCTGGTTGCGACAGTGCCTGCCCGAGTAGGTGCACGAGCGCGGGCCAGCCGCCCGTGAGCTGCCAGACCAGCTCGCCGTCGGTCACGCCATATTCGCCCCGCAACAGCGCGTCAGCCTGCGGCTGCGTTAGCGCCAGGTCAACGGGGCCGAGCTCGGCTAGCAGGCCGCGGGCACGCCACTTGGCAAGAGACGCCGAGTGTGGCGTGCGTCCTATCAAGACCAGGCGCGAGTCGTCGGGCAGGGCCGCCGCGTGCTCCATGACGGATTCGATTTCGGGGGCGGCGAGACTGCGTACGCCATCGAAGACAAGCACCGTGCCCGGTGCTGGCGTCGCGGCCTTGAGCTGCTCTTCGAGGTTCTTTCCGTCAGCCCAGCGGACCTTGACGCCACGCAGCCGTGTGCGCACGGTGGTGCTCTTGCCGAACCCCGCCGCGGCCGTCACGACCGTGCACCTGCGTGAGAACACCTGTCCGCTCCTCAACACCCGACTTTGAGAACAGTTTGAGGCACCTTGAGGGTTCATCGCGAACCTTGTCCCATGCGATTGAACAAACTCATCAACGCGGGCCTGACCCTGGCCCTCACCGCCGGCATCGTTGCCGGTACAGCCACCTCGGCTTCGGCCGCGACGGTTACCGACCCGGAGCGTTACTCGGCGACCCCGACGGGCTTCGGCTGGTATTTCTCCGCCTCCAAGGCGACGATCAACAGCTGGGCGAACCAGTACAACATGCGCATCACCAACATAGAGGTCAACGGCCCGGACAACTTCACGGCCACGCTCGTGCACAACTCCGGCGTCTACCAGCGCGGGCTTAGCGGATCGTCCTCCTGGACCACCGATGAGACCGTGGACACGATGCTGGCCAAGCTCGCTGGCAAGCGCCTGCTCGACCTGGAGCGGTATGTCGTGAACGGACAGACCCGCTTCGCCGCCGCCTGGGTCGACAACCCGGCGGGGAACTGGCACGACTACCGCTGGTACATCAACAGCACCGAAAGCTTCATCAACCAGAAGCAGGCCGACTTCAACGGCCGGATCATCGACATCGACCATGTCTCGGCGGACCGCTATGACGTGGTGATGGTGCCCAACACCGGGGTGGATTACAAGGACTCCAAGGTGGTCTTCGGCAAGACGATGGTGGAGATCGGCAACATCATCGCGCTGGACTACCGCGTCGTCGACATCGAACGCCACGCTGACGGCAAGTGGTCGGCCGTGCTCGTCAAGAACGACCAGGCCTACTGGTCCTGGCACCCGAACCTCAGCGGGCAGCAGGTGCTCGATATGCAGGCTGACAAGGGCCTGCGCCCGATCCACCTCAAGTCGTTCGTCCAAAATGGAGAGACGCGCTATTCGGTCATCTTTGTCGACAACCTGGACACCGTGTCCATCAAGGCGCGTGACGCCATCGAAGACGGCGTCGGCCACAGCAGCGCGACGCGGGGCTTCTACCTCAAGGCCGTCGATGGTGGCGTCTACAACTGGCTCGGTGGCGACACCAAATTCGAGCCGGCCAGCATGCTCAAGGCGCTGCACCACATCCACGCGATGCGTCAGGTCTACCTGGGCAATGACTCCCTCGCCGACGGCGTGACCTGGTACAAGAACCCGGCCGGGCCGAACAACGGTGGCTGGTGCGCTTACGAGGACGACGGCGACCCCATCACCACGCTGCCGGTCAACGACACGCTGGAGAACACGCTCAAAGGCATGATGGAGCAGTCGGACAACCGCAAGACCGACGCCATCTACAACCTTTACGGCCCCAACGCTTTGAACACGACCGCGGACGCGCTGGGCATGACCAACACGCAACTCAACCACCGCATCGGCTGCACGTGGGAGGCGGCCGGTCAGGTCAAGGCCAGCAACGAACTCACCCTCGTTGACGCCGGCAAGCTTTACGAGTCGGTCTACCGGGCCTCAAACCCTTACCTTGGTACAGGAGAAGCGCGCACCAAATTTACCGAGCTGGCCAGCGACGGCACCTCGATCTTCTCCGCCGTCATGAAGGAGGAAGCGGCGGCGCTCGGTCTAACCATCGCGCAGCGCGACGAATTCGCGACACAGATGTGGGGCGCGTTCAAGCCCGGGGGCTACGCCAACGGCACCCCGACCGCGGTGTGCGACGCCACCGGCTGCACCGAACTGCTGATGCGCAGCACCGGTGGTGGCATGCTCTCGATCCCGGTCAAGGGCATCACGGGCCGGATCTCGGAGAAGAAGTTCGTCTACGGCGCCTTCATCGACGGGGTCTTCGACTGCGGCACGGGTGCCGACAAGGACTGCTCGCAGGAGTCGGCGGCCATGTGGCCGGCGGTTCAGGCCAGCATGGCTGAGATGATGCGCCCGCACTTGAAGGCCGCGCTGGCGACGTTCAAGTAACACCAGCCCAACCACGAGTAGCCGCTCCCACCCGGGGGCGGCTACCGTCCGTTAGGTGCTGCCAGATGTGATCGGGACCGGGCTGGACGTGTTGTTCTGTGGGATCAACCCAGGGCTCATGTCGGAGGCGACCGGGCATCATTTCGCCCGGCCGGGTAACCGGTTCTGGCCAGCGCTGCACCAGAGTGGGTTCACGCCGGTGCGGTTGCACCCAACGGATCAGGGGCGGCTCACGGAGTACCAGCTGGGAATCACGAATGTGGTGGCGCGGGCCAGTGCGCGAGCCGATGAGCTTTCGCGCGATGAGCTGGTTGAGGGCGGGAAGATCCTGGTGCGCAAGGTGAAGCGGTATCAGCCCGCCTGGCTCGCGATTCTGGGAATTGTCGCGTTCCGGGGTGCGTTCGGGCAGCCGAAAGCGGTTGTGGGGGAACAAGATTTGCGCATTGGCCAGACCCGGGTATGGGTGCTGCCGAATCCGAGCGGGCTTAACGCCCACTACACGCTTTCACGGCTCAGTGCGGAATTCGCCGCCTTGCGGCGCCAGGCGCGGATGACTTCGACGACGACGGTGATGGACAAGGCCAAACCGAGGCCGAAGAGCAAGCCCTTGACCGGGTGATGGTCGAAGGCGACGCCCCCGAAATAGCCGATGAGGGCTGAGTAGAGCGCCCAGGACACCGCCGCGATCGTGGTGAAGAAGCTAAATTTCTTTAGCGGGTACGCCATCGAGCCGAGCGTGAGCGTGACCGCTGTGCGGCCACCGGGAATGTAGCGGGCCACGACGAGGATGAGTCCACCCCGGACAGTGATGGCGTCACGGGCCCAGGCGACCGCCTTCTGATTGAACCGGGCGAGGATGCGGGCGCCGAACTTGCGGCCAAGGAAGTAGGAAATGTGGTCGCCGATCCAGGCACCGGCGGCGGCGACCGCGATGACGCCGAAGATATTGGGCCGGCCTGAGGCCGCGAAGACGCCCGCGGTGATGACTGAGGTCTCGCTCGGAACGATAGGGAAGAAGCCGTCGATGACAGAAACCGCGAACAGCGCAAGGTATCCCCAGGGGGATCCGAGGGCGTCTTGCAGCCAGGCGGTGATCTCGTGCATGAACGCCAGCCTGCCGCTGGCCTCACCCCAGAAACATCGGTGGCGGCCACCCAAGTCCCGCTAGGGGCATTCCCTTAGGTCATACTGTTAACAATATGGCCTATTCAGTAGTACCTTGTTAACTGTTATCTCCTTAGATTCCATGAATGGCTAACAGATCTACATGGATCGCTACAGCACTCACCACGGTAGCTGTCGCGGCTGCCATGGCGATAACCCCCTTTGCCGGTGCGCAACCCGCACCCGCACCTCTTGAGGTCACCGGGCTCGACCAGGGCATGGTGACCGAACTGGCTCGCACGCTGAAGATCACCCCAAGTGAGGCACTCGCTCGCGTCGGACGTGAAGCAGCCTTCGCCAAGGCCGAAGACCGGCTGCGGTCCTCCCTCGGCAGCGAGTTCGGCGGCGCCTATCTCAATGGCGACGCGACCACCCTTACCGTCGCGGTCACGAGCGTGTCTCAGCAGACGCGAGTGAAGGCAGCCGGTGCCACGCCGGTTGTGGTGCGGCACAGCGAAGCCCAGCTCTTGCGGGCCTCATTGCTGCTTGACCGTGTCGCCGCCCAGGCGCCCAAACAGGTGCCTGGTTGGTACACCGACGTGCGCACCAACGCGGTAGTCGTGCTTCACCGCGCTGAGGCGCTCGCCGCGGCTCAGTCGTGGGTCAAGTCGAGCGGTGCGTCGACGGAGGCCGTCCGCTATGAGGCGACCGCTGAAGACCCACGTCCACTGATCGACATCGTCGGCGGCAACGCCTACTACATCGGCAGCGGCACGCGCTGTTCCGTGGGCTTCGCCGTCACCGGCGGTTTCGTGACAGCCGGGCACTGCGGCAACACCGGCGCTTCGACGACGCAGCCGAGCGGAAGCTTTGCCGGGTCTAGCTTCCCGGGCAACGACTACGCCTGGGTGCGGGCCGCCGCTGGAAACACCCCACAACCGACGGTCAACCGCTACCCCGGCTCCGTCTCCGTCGCGGGCTCACAGGCCGCTGGCGTGGGCGCGTCGGTCTGCCGCTCCGGCTCGACCACAGGCTGGCACTGCGGCACCATCAACGCCCTCAACAGCTCAGTGACCTATCCACAAGGGACGGTCAGCGGTCTCATCCGCACCAACGTTTGCGCCGAGCCCGGCGACTCCGGTGGCTCGCTGCTCGCCGGCAACCAAGCCCAGGGCGTCACCTCCGGCGGATCGGGCAACTGCAGTTCCGGTGGTACGACGTACTTCCAGCCGGTCAACGAGATCCTGCAAACCTACGGCCTCACGCTGACCGTCAGCGGGGGAACGCCACCTACGACAACGCCTCCAACGTCGACGCCGACTTCTACGCCAACCACGCAGCCCCCAGGTTGCGGCGGGTTGCAGGCGTGGAGTTCGACGACCGCTTATGTGCCGGGGAACCTCGTGTCCCACAACGCCCGGCGCTATGAGTCGACCTGGTGGTCCACCGGTGCCGTGCCTGGAGCACCCGGTTCCTGGGCGGTCTGGGCTGACCGCGGTTCCTGCTAAGCATTCCTCCCCTGCAGGTGTGGCCTGGGCGCGTGTCTAGAAGGGGGCCGTCGCCCAGGCCACCCACCCCTATCCCTTAAGGAGCAACGGTGAAGTCAGCCGTTATGAGAGCCATGGTCGCGGTCACCGCCGCGGCCGTGGGACTGGCCCTGTTACCCGGTGCGGTCACGGCACGACCAGTGACGCCCCTGCGGCCGGTGAACATCGTGGCAGCAGCCGACCGCGCTGCCGACAGCGGATTTGACGCCCTGGCCAAAGGTCCGGGCGAATCGTTCGTGCGCCGCGACGCGGTCGCGGGTTCCGGCGGGTTCCACTACGTTTCCTACGACCGGACGTTCCGTGGCCTGCCAGTGATTGGCGGCGACGCCGTGGTCACGACGGACAGTCGCGGGGCGATTCGGGGCACCGCGTCGGCGATCGGCCGGCCGGTCCGTCTGGGTTCGGTGAGTCCGCGGCTGTCTGCTCTGCAGGCAGACGCCTTGGCGCGCAAGCAAATGAGCCAGGTGACCGAAGCGTCGGCACCGAGTTTGGCGGTTCACGCCAGCGAAACCGGCGACAAGCTCGTTTACACACAGGTGCTCGCCGGCACGCGGGAAGGCCTCCCCAGCCGGCTGCACGTTTACGTCGATGCTCAAACCGGCTCCATCGTGGACACTCGCGATGACGTGCGCTTCGGCACCGGCAGCGGCTTCTACAACGGTCAGGTCAGCATCGCCACCAGCGGTTCGGGCACGTCGTGGTCGATGACCGACACCTCGCGTCCGGGGATCCGGTGTGGCGGGCAGAACGGCTCGGCCTTCACCGGCACGGATGACACATGGGGCAACGGCCAGGGGACCAACCTCGAAACCGCTTGCGTGGACGTGCTTTATGGCGTGCAGAAGCAGTGGGACATGCTCAGCTCGTGGCTGGGCCGCAACGGCATCAACGGCAACGGCGGCGGCTTCCCCGCACGGGTCGGGTTAAACGAAGCCAACGCCTACTGGAACGGCAGCTTCACCAACTTTGGCCGGAACTCGGCCGGCACGCAGCAGGCCACGCCGATTGACGTGGTGGCACACGAGTATGGGCACGCCATCTTCCAGACCACGCCGGGCGGCGCGGGCTCGGGCAACGAAAACGGTGGCATCAACGAATCCACCGGCGACATCTTCGGTGCGCTCACGGAGTTTTTCGCCAATAACCCCAACGATCCGCCGGACTACCTCGTCGGTGAAGAGGTCAACCTCGCGGGATCGGGCCCGATCCGCAACATGGCCAACCCTTCGGAAAAGGGCCACCCGAACTGCTGGTCGACCAGTTTGCCCTCCTCGGTGCACGCCTCGGCCGGGCCGGGCAACCACGCGTTCTATCTAACCGCTGTCGGCTCTGCCGGTGGTGGCGGGCAGCCGTCGTCACCGACGTGCAACGGCTCGACGGTCAGCGGTATCGGTATCCAGAAAGCCGGCCAGATCTATATGGCCGCGCTCAACCTGAAGACCTCAACGTGGCGTTATCCCAATGTGCGCACGGCCGCGCTGCGGGCAGCCGTGAACCTGTTCGGCGCCTCGTCGGCGGAATGCCGCACGGTCAAGGCGGCGTGGGATGCCGTTAGCGTTCCGGCGCAAAGCGGTGAGGCACAGTGCACCACCGGGCCGGGCAACGACTTCTCCCTCGCGGTCAGCCCCACAAGCGGATCTGTCCAAAGAGGATCGTCGGTTTCGGCGACCATCTCCACCGCGACAACGTCTGGTACCGCACAAAACGTGGCCCTAACGGCCAGCGGCCTGCCCTCGGGTGTGACCGCTGCCTTCAGCCCGTCCTCGGTGACCTCAGGTGGCTCAAGCACGCTGACTCTCACCGCGTCGGCTGGCGCGGCGACCGGCTCGTCAGCGGTCACCATCACCGGCACGGGGACCAGTGCCACCCACACGGCGACCTACACGGTGACCGTGACCACGGCGCCCGGGGGAGACGACTTCTCGGTCTCGCTGTCGCCTGCCTCGGCGACTGTCGCGGCCGGATCGTCCACATCGGCCGCCGTCAACACCGCGACAACCTCAGGCAGCCCGCAAACGGTTGGCCTGACGGTTAGTGGCGCGCCCACAGGAGTCACCGCGTCGGTCACCCCGGCCTCGGTAACTTCCGGTGGCAGCGCGACACTTTCGATAGCGGTCGCCGCCACCGCGGCGGCCGGGACATACACCCTGACGGTCACCGGGGCCGGCCCCTCGGCGACCCACACCGCCACCTTCACGCTGACCGTCACGAGCAGCGGCGGAGGCTGCGGTGGGCTCCCGGCTTGGAGTGCTTCCACGGCATACGCACCCAACGATCTGGTGACACATAGCAGCCGCAAGTGGAAGTCCACTTGGTGGTCAACGGGCGCCGAGCCCGGTGCTCCCGGATCGTGGGCCGTCTGGTCTGACCAGGGGGCATGCTGAAACCGGAGAGCGTGGAGCGGCCCGGTCACACCGGGCCGCTCCCTCTGCATAACCTCGAAGCTGACCTGCCCTTCGCGATCGGCAGCTTTGACGGGATCGGGCCGTTGTCGCGCGCGGATTTCCCACACCGGCACACGTTCTACGAAATCGTCTACGTGACTTCAGGAGCGGGCGGTCACGTCATCGACCTGTCCGCACGGCCGCTGCAGCCGCCGCAAATGCATGTCGTCTTTCCCGGGCAGGTGCACTTCTGGCAACGGACAGCTGGGCTCGACGGCTATGTCATCCTGTTTACCGGCGAGTTTCTTTCCGCCTATCCCGGCGACCGGGAAGTGTTACGGCGCTTGGCTGACCGTCCACTGGGCCAGTTGTCCCCAGGCGACGATGACGACCTGTCAGCTGTCGTGACGGCGATGCGGCAGGAGTATGAGCAGCGGTCGGCTGATTTCGTGCCGGTTCTTCAGGCCTATCTGCACATCCTGATTCTGCGGGCGGCCCGGTTGCCCGCGTGCCCGATGGCCTACATCCCGCCACACCGCGCCGCTTTGGTGGCACGCGAATTCTCCGTCCTGCTAACGGAATGGACCGGCACCCGGCTGACCGTCCAGCGGTGTGCCCGGCACTTGCGGGTCTCCCAGACGTATCTCAACGAGGTGGTGCGTGCCGTTACCGGGCACACGCCAGCCCAGATGATCCGTCAGGCGGAAGTGCTTGAGGCCAAACGACTGCTCACACGCACAGGGCTGACGGTCGCGCAGATCGCCAGGGAACTTGGCTTTCCCGATCCGGCTTACTTCTGCCGGTTCTTCCGGCGGGAAACGGAACAGTCGCCGGGGGAGTTCCGGCGTACCGCTGATGGAATTCACCATCTTCACCCGCCGCACTCCATCGACGGTCAGCATTGAACCTCTTTAGTTTCAAAGACATGACCACAGAACCCACCGGCATCAGCCGCAAGAATCTGCTGAAAGCCGCTGCGGCAGCTGCGATTCCGTCAGCCCTGCTCGCGGGAACCGTTCCCGCTCTTGCCAATACCGAGCCGCTCACGCCGACCCCGTTCTGCGACGACGGGGACGATCCGACGCCACCACAGATGGAAGGACCGTATTTCAAGCCGAACTCGCCGCGCCGCACGTCCATGCTGGACGGTGCCGGAACCCGCCTCACCGTGAGCGGATACGTCTTCGGGCTCGCCTGCCAGCCGATCGCCAACGCGCTGCTCGACTTCTGGCAAGCTGACAACGCCGGTGCCTATGACAACTCGGGCTACCGGTTCCGTGGGCACCAGTTCACCAACGCGCAGGGTGCTTTCTCGCTTACGACGATCGTGCCCGGGCTCTATCCGGGACGGACCCGACACATTCACGTCAAGGTGCAGGCGCCGGGACGCCCGATCCTGACCACGCAGCTCTACTTCCCGAACGAGCCGCGCAACGCGACCGATTCGCTCTTCAATCCTGTGCTCCTGATGACGGTCCGAACCGTACCGAGTGGGCGCGAAGGCACGTTCGACTTCGTGTTGAACGTTGCGGGCACGTCGAGCCCGTCACCGACAACGACGCCTACCTCGACACCAACGCAGCCCGGCGGAACCTGGCAGGCCGGCCAGTACTACGCCGTCGGCGCCCAGGTGACCTATGGCGGCTTGCGCTACCAGTGCCAGATCGCGCACACCGCGCAGCCCGGCTGGGAACCGCCGAACACCCCGGCGTTGTGGCGACGGCTTTAAATTCTCCGATGCGGGGGTAACAATCCGCCCATGAGTCGTGAGGGCTGGATCGTCGTTGGCGTCATCGTCGCCGTCATCGGCATAGTCACGTTAATTGGAGCGATTCGCTTGGTGCGTAAGCTTTTCCGCACCAAGCGAATGCTCGGTGAGCTGGGCACGGGCGGCAAGGTCGCGTTCTACGGCGCGCTGATCTACACGTTCTTCCCGCTGGACCTGCTGCCCGATCCCATCTATTTGGACGATATGGGAGTTCTTGCGGCTGCTTTGGCGGTCCTCACCGGTTTGCTGCGTAAGCGGCGTAAGCCTCAGGAGCTGCGCTCGCCGTCACGCAAGTGAAGATGACGGTCGAATTCCGCCCCGAGCAACACGGCAAGATTGCTCAGCCAAAGCCAGATCAGAAAGACGATCACCCCGGCGAGGGTGCCGTAGGTCTTGTTGTAGGAGCCAAAGTTCGCCGCGTAGACAGCGAACCCAAACGACACGACGATCCACAGCAGCACCGCGAGCAGCCCGCCGGGGGTAATCCAGCGAAACCCGCCTTGACGCGAACTCGGTGACGCCCAATAGAGCAGGGCGAACATCAAGCTGACGAGAAGGATCAGCACTGGCCACTTGGCGATGTTCCAGACAGTTACCGTGGCCGACGTGATGCCGAGCCAGGCGCCCACGCGCTCGGCCAGCCCTCCACTGAGGACGACGATAAGAATGCTTGCCACGAGCAGGACGCCGGTGACCAGCGTGACTCCTAGCCGCAGGGGCAGCGTCTTCCACAAGGGACGGTCCTCGGGTACGCCGTGGATCATGTTTGCCGCTTGGATGAACCCTCCGACGTAGCCGGAAGCGGACCAAAACGCGACGGCGAGGCCGATGAGGGCGGCCAGCCCGGCCCCGCTTCCGCTCTCCTGCACGCTGCCGATCGCGGTGGCCAGGATCTCCCGCACGGGCTCAGGCATCACCGGAGCCAGAGCGTCCAATAGCGACTGGGTCAGGGAGTCATCGATAAGCCCGAGCACCGCCACGAGCACGAGGAGCCCGGGGAACACCGAAAGCACGCTGTAGTAGGTGAGTGCCGCCGCCCAAACGGTGAGCTTGTCCCGCTTGAATTCCTTGACGGTGCTCACGATCGCGGATTTGACGCCTGACCTGGTCACAGCGCCAACTTACCCACCGTGAGCTGCGGTTTAACCCATCTGAACGATCTGGATGAGGTTGCCGCACGTGTCGTCGAAAACGGCGGTGATGACCGGCCCCATCGGCGTCGGCGGTTGCGTGAACGTCACGCCCAGCTTTGTCAGCCGCTCGTATTCGTCCTGCGCGTTGTCCACCTGGAACTGGGTGAACGGAATGCCATCGGCGACCAGGGCTTCCTTGTATACCTTCGCGGCCGGGTGTCCCGTGGGCTCCAGCAGCAGCTCGACACCGTCGGGGTGCTCGGGTGACACGACGGTGAGCCAGCTGGCCCCGTTGCCCACCGGCACGTCGGTCTTCTTCACGAAGCCGAGCACGTCGGTGTAGAAACGCAGCGCTTTGGCCTGGTCGTCGACGTAAACACTGCACACGTTGATAATCACGATGTCTCCTCATCTGTGCGCCGCCGCCAGCGATCGGCGATGCGCTCTAGCGGCTCAGCGTTGATGTAGTGGAATTTGAACCGCCCCTCGCGGCGCGTCTCGATCAGCCCGGCCCCTTCAAGCAGGTCAAGGTGTTGCGAGATCGCCTGGCGAGAGGAGGCCAGCTGGTGCTTCATGGCCAGCCGCGAGCAGATTTCAAACAGCGTCTGCCCGTTGCGGTCGGTCAGCTCGTCAAGGATCTTGCGGCGAGTTGGATCCGCCAGAGCCTTGAAGATGTCTCCCACGGCTCCATCATAGGCAAGTAACTACTTGCCTATGCAATGGTTGGACCATGAAAAGTTTGCGCACGAGCATCCGCGTCGTCGCTGCCGCTGTATAGGCGGGAGTTTTCTTCCGAGCCGGGCGTGGGGCGCACTGGCCGTTTGGGGCGTTCGTCGTCGGGGCCGGAAAGCTCGGCCCTCGTGCGGGGGATCGCGAGTGGCTGCTGATCGCGGATCCACGCGACGAGGTGTTCGCGCACCAGACAGCGCAAGTCCCACAGGGAGGGTCCGTCGGCGGCACTGACGAGCGCGCGGAGGCGGACCGTGCCCCGAACCGCGTCGGTAACCTGCAGCACGCAGACGCGGCCATCCCACAGGTCGCTGCTTTCGGTCACTTTCCTTAGCTCGTCGCGCAACCGGGGCACCTGGACTGTCCAATCCAGATCGAACTCGACCGTCCCGAGCACCCTCGATTGCGTACGCGTCCAGTTCTGAAACGGCTTGGTGACGAAGTAAGCCGTCGGAAGGATGAGCCGGCGTTCGTCCCAGATGTGCAGCACGACATGGGTCAGCGTGATTTCCTCGACCCGCGCCCACTCGCCTTCCATCACCACGACATCGTCGATGCGGATCGCGTCGCTGAACGCCAATTGCATGCCGGCGAACACATTGCTCAGCGTGCTCTGCGCGGCGACGGCCGCCACGATGCCGATCACACCGGCTGAGGCGAGCAGGCTCGCGCCGAGCGCCCGCACTTGCGGAAACGTCATGAGGCTCAGCCCGAGCGCCAGCACGACAACGGCGGCGATGGTGACCCGGCGCATCATGGCGACCTGCGTGCGGACCCGCCGTGCCCGGCGGTTATCGGGCACATCGATGCGAAAACGGGACTCAGCCGCGTCTTCCATCGCGATGAGCATGGTCGCCAGGAGCCACGCGCCCACGCCGATCAGCGCGATAGCCGACAGGTGCAAAACGCCGGCGCGCCAATCGAAGCGCAGAGGCGACAGGGCAAGGACAGTGCGCATGGCGAACAGCGCGCTGAAAATCTGGAAGGGACGGTGGGAGTGCGCGGCCAGCTCGCTAAAGGCCGCTGAGCGCCGGGCCATCCGGACGATCGCGCGATGCACGATCTCGACCAGGCCAAGCGCGAAAGCCGCGGCCAGCAGCATTCCCAGGATTGTCCAAACCATCTGCGGGTACGCCATAAGCACTGCCCTTACCCCCACCGCCCGGGAGTGAATCATTCCTCGCGGTGGGCGGCGACAGCGAGGCGCGTGTCTTCGGTCACTAGGTCAAAGTTGATGGCGGCGGCGGCGTTGAGGCCTGCGCCCGCGGCCACGATGACCTGGGCCGCGAGGTTGGTCACGTTGCCCGCGACCCAGACCCCGGGCACGGAAGTGGCGCCCATCGGGTCAGACGGCACATAGGTTCCGATCACGTGATCGCCGAACATCTGTTCGGCGGTCTGCAACCCAAGGCCCGCAAGCACTTGCGAGCGTGCCGTCATGCGGGTCGCGACAACGACCGCTTGCCGCTCAACGAAGTCGCCAGACACGAGCCGAACGCCCTTGTCCTCAACCGCGGCGACCTCACCGGTGACGACTCTAATCCCGCGGGCGGCCAGTTCTTCAAGCTGCGCCGCGGTAATCTCGCTCACGGTGTGCTGGAACACGATGACGTCGTCGCTGAGCTGGCGGAACAGCAACGCTTGGTGCATAGCGCCTTCCGGGCTGGCCGCGATGACGCCGATGGCCTGGTCCCTGACTTCCCAGCCGTGGCAATACGGGCAGTGGATGACGGTGCCGCCAAAGCGTTCCGCGACACCGGGAATCTCCGGCAGTTCGTCCACGAGACCGGTGGTGACGAGAAGACGGCGTGCGCGTACGGTCCGGCCGTCGCTTAGCTCGATGACGAATCCGGGCTGGGCTGAAACGACCGTGCCGTCGACGATGTCCACGCCGTAGGATGCCACTTCCGCGCGGGCGAGGGCGAGCAGCTCCGCTGGCGGGGTGCCATCGCGGGTGAGGAAGTTGTGCACGTGGCTGGCGGGCTTGTTGCGTGGCGCGCCCGAGTCAATGACGAGGACGGACCACCGGGCACGGGCGAGGGTTAACGCTCCGCTGAGCCCGGCGGCACCGCCGCCGATGATGATGACGTCGTACCTTTCATTCATGCCATAACGGTGCGCTGGGGGACCCCGCAACGGCAATGGTTGTTGCCGTTTTGGCAAGTTCGCTGAGCCATCAGCCGGGCGACAAGGTCACGCCGGGCGTAGCCGTCGTAAAGGCAGGAAGCCTGGCACGAAACAAGGGGCCAGCCCCGTGACTGGCCCCTCACCCCCGTCAGGCGCACATCGCCATCGCTGTTTTCTCAGCCGCGTCCATCTCGGGAATCTCCGTCGCGGCTTCTAGCTTCGAGCGATCCGTGCCCGCCGCCTGAACGTTGGCCACGGCTTTGGCCGCGCCGTCGGAATAGGCCTTGAGACTTTCCTTGAGCTTGGCCGTTTCCGCCTGGCTAGAAGCCTTGGCCATCTCGTCCTTGAGCTTGGTGAAGGCGGTCTTCAGATCCGTTGCGGCTTCGGTGATTTCGGTGGTTGTCGAGCTGGCGTCGGTGACCGTCATCGCGGCCATCAGCACGTCGTTGACCGCCGCCAAACGCGCTGCCTTGAACGTGGCGCAGGCCGCTTTGTCGTCGCCCTTCGGCGCCGCTTGGGAACTGGCCGCGGGGGCGGAGCTTTGCGGTGCCGTGGGAGTGTCGCTGGAATTGCAGGCCGTCAATGCCGTGGCGAGGGTCAGCCCGGCGAAAAGGGGCAGCATGAAGCGTCGCATGTCGTTACCTCGAAAAAGTGTGGTGAACGGGGGTGATGTCAGCGGCGGCCAGCCCGGCGCCAGGTGGCGACGGTGCGATGTGCCGCAAGCGATCCAGGCATCGTGATCGGCGGCGGGATCCACGCCTCGAACAGCTCGGCCAGCGGATCGGTGAGCGAGATGCCGAGATCGAGGTGCGCTGATCCCGGCCAGGACTCGATGCCAGTAAAGGACTCCACGTCGCCGCCGCGAGTGCGCCCTCCCGTGCCAGCGAGCTGAATCGTGTCCGAAACAGACAGTTGAGCGGAAAGCACGGTGCGTGCCCGCGACATCCACGACTTGACCGTTCCGGCTGGCACCTGTGACAGCTCGGCGATTTCACTCACCGAGAGGTCGCCCAGGTAATGCATCACGACCACTTGCCGTTGCCGGGCAGGCAGTTTCGCCAGCGCGGAAACGAGGTCGACCCGGTCTGGCGTGGGGCCAGAAGTTGACCCTTCCGCGTCTTCCGGAGTCCAAGCCGACAGCCGCCGCGAACGGCGCCACTGGCTTGTCGCCAAGTTCCACGCGACGCGGCGCACCCAGCCCGCCGGATCGTCGTATTGCGACAGTTTCGGCCACCGTGCCAGCGCCCGGCAGCAAGCCTCCTGCACGACATCTTGCGCGTCGGTCAGGTTGCCGCAATAGGCGTAGAGCTGCATGGTGAGCACGCGGAAGTTCTCGGCATAGAACGCCTCGAAATCTCTCGCCTGTGTCATAAAGCCCTCCGCCCGGTCGTGAAGCGCACAAGACACGCAGCCTCAGGGCCACCGGTTGCACACTTTTCAAGATTTTTATGTGTACGCCTTGAGCAGCCCAGTTAGTGCGTCGGCGCTGTCGTCGGTCAGCCTGTCACCGGTGATCGCTTCCCGCAGGACGATCTGCTTGCCGTCATAAAGCGTGAGCTCGACGTGAAACGGGCTCGGCCACTTCACGACCGCCTGGCTGACCTCGGCGAACGGGGTGAACGGATAGCTGACCATCAGCTCGCTTAGCGTCATGCGGCCAAGGACCTCACGCAGGCGTTTGTTGCCCTCGTTGGTGTCACGGCTGGTCTGCATGAGCACGAGACCGGTGTTGAGCACGATCAGATCGGCTTGCGGGCAGGACCAGACGGATCCAGTACCCACGTTGACGTTGCCGAAGCCAGCGACCAAGCGTGGGCTAAGGTCTGGCGCTTTGAGCTCGTCCAGCGCGGCCGGATCGAGCGTGATGCCCAGCCGCCGCAACCGTCGCGTTAGGAGAGCGTCGCCGTCGGGCTTGAGCGCCGCGCGCGCCATATCTGCCAAGGGCAGCGGTTGCCCGTCGGGGTCCACGAGCATCGCCGGGCCGCTCCAGGACGGACGCCAGTCGGCCGATCCACTGCGCAAAATGGCCAGCGCCAACACCAACGGCAACTTCGCCGCGAGATCGCCCGCAGCTTCCCCCGCGGAATCCTTCGCACCCTGCTTCCCGTCGCCTGACTCCGCAGCGGTGTGGCCTGACCCTTGCGCGGTGTCTCGCCGCGCTAGCTCCAAGATTTGTGCCAGCGTGACCGTGCGCGTTCCGAGGATCCGGCGTGCTTCGCGCAGGACGGCGTCGGCCTCGGCTTCCAGTCGTGCCGAAGATGCCGCGGCGACGAACTCGTCCCAGGGCAGGAACTGGCAATCGGCGCGTGGCAGCACGTGCGGGATCATCACAGCGGCCAATTCCTCAAGCCCGCCAACGAGTCGCGCCGGAGCTTCAGTGAGCACCGCTGGCTCGGGCAGTCGCTCGATCGCATGGATCCGTTCACGGACCGGCGGATGCGTGTCCCAGACACTCGCCGGACTGTCCAAAACAGACTGCCGCAACTGGCCTAGCTCGTCTTGCCGTTCGCTAAGGAAGAGGGCGAAGCCGTCGTAAAGATCGGCGGGCAGATAGCCATATTCGGCGCGCGGAGCGATTTGAGTGTTCACGAAATGGGTGAAGGCCGACGCCAGCGTGTGAATCTCGACCAGTGAGCTGACCGTCGCGGCCCGCCCAGAACTGCGCACCGCCTGCGCGTCAGCTTGCAGTTCCTGCACGCGTGAGGCAGCCCGGTCAACGAAGAGATAAAGGCGGTAGTAGGCCCGGAATCCAGCCCCAAGCGGGTTCCTCGGGTGGATGCGCCCGACCGTGCCCGAGATGGCCGCACGGCCGCGGTACACGATCGCGCCGAGCCGGGTGTGCGCGTGCGAGTAGTGGCCCAATTCGTGCGAGATGATCGCCTGAAGCTGTGGCCCAGTAAGCACTCGCAGCAAGGGCAGCCCGAGGTAGAGATAACGCCTGCCGCGCCATAGCCCGAGTAAACGGCTGGCCTCCGAGACGGCGGCGTTGACCTCAGCGACGATCCGGATCTCGTCAGGCGGCCGGGTCTGGGCGCGGCGAGCCAGTTCGTCGACCATCGTCCACAGAGGAGCGGCCTGAGCCCGCGAGACGGTGACTCCCGGCATGGGAAGGTGCCGTGCCCGGATCGCCGCCCACCAGGCGCTGAGCACCGAGCCAGCGGCGACGGCATATAGCGGCAAGGAAAGGATGAGGCCAAGTGGACCCGGAAGCCACTTGGACAAGAACCAGTTGATGGTCACGACGATGGCGAACTGTACGAACGCGACGAAATAGAAGCCGGTCAGCATGACCAAGCTGAGAAACGCGCGGGCCGTCGCCATCACGCGCCACACGATAGCGGCTGTGGCGTTATTAAGGTTTTGCTAATCCTTTGGCATAGACATTGACAATAAGCTTTCCTAATAATTACGGCATGCTGAACATACCGATTCCAGCAAGATCCCGGCGGATGGCAGCGGCCCTGGCCACCGCCACCGTCACGATGACGGTCCTAACCGGACTGGTTCTGGTGCCCAGCGGCCAGGCCGCTAACGGTTCGGCAAACGCGGTCATCATGGTGGTCTGCAACGCCCCGGCCTGGGCCGAAGGCAGAACCTACACAGCAGGCACCCAAGTGACCTACAACGGCCGGCTCTACCAGGCGCTCGTGACCCACACGGCGCATGTTGGCGCAGGCTGGAACCCCGCCGCGACGCCATCGCTGTGGCGGGACCTGGGCGCGTGCACCGGCACGCCGACCTCGTCGCCCACTACCTCTCCCACCACGTCACCCACTAGTTCACCCACTTCGTCGCCCACCGCCTCGCCAACGACGTCTCCGACGGCATCTCCGACCTCCTCGCCGACGCCCACTCCCACGGGCTCGCCGACGTGTGCGGTGAAGTCGCGTCCGTCAGGCAAGGTGCTGCACGGCTACTGGGAGAACTGGGACGGTTCGTCCAACGGCGTGCATCCGCCCTTTGGCTGGACGCCGATCACGGACTCGCGCATTCGCCAGCACGGTTACAACGTCATTAACGCGGCTTTCCCGGTCATCCTGTCTGACGGCACAGTCCTTTGGCAGGACGGCATGGACGCCACGGTAAAGGTCGCCACTCCGGCCGAAATGTGTGCTGCCAAGGCGGCCGGCCTGACGATCTTGCTGTCGATCGGCGGTGCTACGGCCGGGATCGACCTGAGCTCAAGCGCTGTCGCGGACCGGTTCATCGCCACGGTCGTGCCGATTCTCAAGAAGTACAACTTCGACGGCATCGACATTGACATCGAAACCGGCCTCACCGGCAGTGGCAACATCAACCAGCTCTCCGCTTCTCAAGCCAACCTGATCAGGATCATTGATGGGGTACTAGCGCAGATGCCCTCCAACTTCGGTCTCACGATGGCTCCGGAAACCGCTTATGTCACCGGCGGCAGTGTCGTCTATGGATCGATCTGGGGCGCGTATCTCCCGATCATCAAGAAGTACGCCGATAACGGGCGTCTGTGGTGGCTGAACATGCAGTACTACAACGGCAGCATGTACGGCTGCGCGGGTGACTCTTATTCGGCCGGCACCGTGCAGGGTTTCGTGGCCCAGACCAATTGTCTCAACACGGGTCTGGTCATCCAGGGCGTCACCATTCGCGTGCCGTTCGACAAGCAGGTCCCGGGGCTTCCGGCCCAGCCGGGCGCCGGTGGCGGCTACATGTCACCGTCACTGGTCGCGCAGGCATGGAACACGTACAACGGTCAGCTCAAGGGACTTATGACCTGGTCGATCAACTGGGACGGGTCGAAGAACTGGACGTTTGGTGACAACGTGAAGGCGCTGCAAGGAAGGTAAGTCACGGCTCACGCCACCATGATGCGATCATGGTGGCGTGAGCGTTTCCACCCGTCTTGTCAGCCTTGACGATGCCCCTGTTCTCGCGGAGTTGCACCGCACGCACCGCGCCTTCCTCGCCCCGTGGGAGCCGACCCGGCCAGAGGAGTACTTCACCGTTCAAGGGCAGCGAGCGGTCATTGAAGGGGTGCTTGAGCAACATGTTCAGGGACATACGCTGCCCCATCTCATCCTCAACGACGAGCGGGTCGTCGGCCGGATCACGCTAAGCGAGATCGTGCGCGGCGCGTTCTTGTCCTGCCGCCTGGGCTATTGGGTCGCCCCGACCGACAACGGCCGCGGAGTCGCGACGGCCGCCGTGGGGCTCATGGCGCGCGTCGCCTTCCGTGATCTGGGCCTGCACCGGATCGAAGCCAACACCCTCTTGCACAACGAGGCATCGCAGAAAGTGCTGCTGCGCAACGGGTTCACTCGCTTCGGGATGTCACCGGGTTACCTGAAAATCGCGGGACAGTGGCAAGACCACGCGATGCATCAGCTGCTGTCCACCGATCTGCCCGGCTCGCAGTAGCAGAAAGTTGCCGCTGTCGGCTTGCCGCCAGCGGCCAGCGGGCACTGCTCTTATGGTGGGGCGGTGCCTTCGCGAAGTGAGTTCGGCATCCTTGGATGTGTCGAAGTCGCTGGGCCGCAAGGCCCCGCAGACCCGCTCGGTGCCCGGCACCGGGCTCTGATCGCCGCCTTCGCCTTGCGGCCAGGGCAGACCGTGCCCCGCCGGCGTCTCGTCGAGGCGCTGTGGGGCGAGGACCCGCCACGGACTGCCGTGAAATCATTACACAGCCACGTCGCCAGGCTTCGCATTGTGCTGGAGAAGTGTGGCGCTGGCGGTGTCCTGCAAACGCGTGGGCAGGACTATGCCCTGTGCGTTGACCCGGTTTCGGTTGACGCCGGCCGCTTCGAGCAGCAGCTGCAGTCTATCCGAAAAGGACTGTCCAAAGGCGAGGTGGAAGAAGCGCTTGACGCCCTGGCGCACGCGCTGGGGCTGTGGCGTGGAGAGGCGCTCGCCGACGCCGAGCCGACCGGGTGGATGGCGGCTGAGGCGGCACGGCTGGACGGGCTGCGGTCGGCGGCATTGGCCGACCGGTGTGAGGCGATGCTTAGCCTCGGGCATTACGGTCCCGCCCTGAGCGAGGTCGAGCGGTTGCTGGCGACCGACCCGTTGCGGGAACGCCTCACCGGGCTGCACATGATCGCGCTGTGGGGCTGTGGCCGGCCCGCTGAGGCGCTGGACGCCTATCAGCGGCTGCGCCAGGACTTGGCCGAGGAACTCGGCGTTGATCCCTCACAGGAGCTTCAGGGCTTGCACACGTCCATGTTGCGCGGTGTCGCGGCCGGCGAGCTGCGGGCACCGGGAAGTGTCGTGGGTGCACGCCGGCCGCCGGTGCAAGTGGCTCCCGCGCTGCGCCCGGCGCAACTGCCCGCGCCGGTGGGCTACTTCACGGGACGGGCACGGGAGCTGGGTGCCCTGGAAGAAGTCCTGACTAGCGATTCCCCTGTGGTCGCGCTGATTTGCGGGCCGGGCGGGTTTGGCAAGACCGCGCTGGCGGTGCAGTGGGCGCATCGCGTCGCGGCAAGGTTCCCTGACGGACAGTTGTTCGTGGACGCTCGCGGGCACGATAAGGCCAGCGCCATGACGGCTGTGCAGTTAACCGGCGTGCTGCTGCGCTGCCTGGGAGTCGCCGAAGACCGCCTGCCGCCGGACTTGAGTGAACGCGTAGGTCTCTACCGCAGTTTGCTCGCGGGTAAGCGAATGCTGATCGTCATCGACAACGCCTGCAACACCGAGCAGATCGCCCCACTGATTCCCGGATCGGCGGCCAGCCAGCTCGTGGTCACGAGCCGGGCTAGTCTTGCCGCGCTCGTCACGCACGCGGAAGTGCGGTACGTCGCGCTGGAAGCCATGTCAGCGGCAGAGGCCGGAAACCTGCTGGCCAAGGTGATCGGCCCGGAGCGCATCGCTCATGAAGTGCTTGCGTCGCAACACCTCGCCGAGCTGTGCTCACGGATGCCCTTGGCCCTGCGGATCGCCGCGGCCAAACTCGCGGCTCAGCCGGCCCGCGCGATCAGTGCCTTCGTCGCTGAGCTGTCGGCCGGGGACCGGCTCGCGCAGCTGGGGATCGAAAACGGAACCCGTTCGGTAGAAGCCGTATTCGCGAGTGCCTACAGCGCGTTGTCGCCGACGGGACAGCGCCTGTTTCGCCGGCTGGGGTTGCACCCTGGCCCCCACCTAAGCCTCGGCCTGGCGGCCGCTTTAACGGCGACCCCATCGGCTATGGAAGAACTGGTGGCCGCCCATCTGATCGCCGAAGTCCAGCCCGGGCAGTTTCGCTTTCACGACCTCATCCGGATCTTCGCCTACGAGTGTGCGCTGCGAGACGAGGCACCGGCCGCCCGTGACGAGGCCATTCAGCGCGGCTTGGAGTGGTATCTCACCGCCGCACAGGCGGGCAGTCAGCTGCTGGACAACAGTCACGACTTGATCGTGCCGACATTGCGTTTCGCGCCCGCACCGCGTCCTTTCGCACCAGCCCGGGAAGCGGCTCTGTCCTTTCTGGACACTGAGCGTGACAATCTTCAGGCCGTGGCGTCGTTCGCTTCCGCTAACGGCCACTTCCGCATGGTCTGTGAGCTGACCTATCTGCTGGCGAGCTACTTCGACGCACGCGGAAGCTGGCTCGACCGCATCGAGATGTGCCAGCTCGCGGTCGCCGCGGCGCAAGAACTCGCGGATGTCAGGGTCGAAGCGGAGATGCACCGTGCGCTCGGGGCCGCTTATCGCTTCACCTATCAGCTGCGGCCGGCCTTAGACAGCCACCTGCGGGCTTTGGAGTTGATGCGAGACACCGGTGACGACAAGGGCTTGGCCTACGTATACAACAACATTGGCGGGGCACGGGTCGAGTTGCGCCAGTTCGACGAAGCGGTCGCGGCGTACCAGTTGTCATCTCGGCTGCATCTGAAAGCCGGCAACCAGCACGGGGCCGCGGTGGCGCGGCGCAACCTCGGCTACACCTATATCCGGATGGAGCGGGCCGACCTGGCTTTGAGCTGCCTGGCCGAGGTGCTCGACACGAGTCGTGCCATCGGCCATCAGCGGGTGGAAGCCGGCACCCTCGACAGTCTGGGCGAGGCCTACCTGCAGCTGGAGCAGTTTGGCAACGCCCTGGAGTGCTTTCAGCAGGCCCTCTCGGTCAGCCGTGCGATCGGCAACCGCCGGTACGAGATGGACGCCCTGGCCAACATCGGCCTAGCTCACCTGGGCAGTGGTGCCATCAGCTGTGCGCTCGAATCGTTCGCCGCTGCGCTGGCGTTAAGCCGCGAGCTGGGTCACAGACACGCGGAGGCCCGCATCCTGCACGACATCGCCGAAGCTCACGTGCGTCACCACGAGCCTGGCATAGCGCGGAGGTTTCTTTCCGCCAGCGCGGTCCTGCGTCAGTCCATTCCGGACAGTTATGAGCAGGCGCGGTGGCACCGGACCTTCGGTGAAGTTTGCCTGCTGGAAGGCTCTGTTAGCCATGCGCGCGAACATTGGGAAAAGGCGGCCGGCCTGTTTCGCGCGGCCGGAGCCGGGAAACAGGCCGATCAGCTTGTGTCGCAACGGGTTCAGCTTGCGGGAATGACCGCTTTGGTGACCGCTTTGGTGATAACACCAGCGGATGGCTGAGAGATCCTGATGCCGAAGTAGCGTGAGACCCCGAAGTCGCGGTCCGTGCGCAGCAGCACCTTCACCTTCGCGACGGTCGTCCCTGCGGGGAAGGTCACCTGACCGGCGATGACCGGATGGTATTCGGCGACGCTCGTGCCTGTCCCGTCGAACGTCTCAAAGGTGAGCGTCACACCCTTGACCGAGGGCGGCGACATAATGACCACAGCCTCGCAGACCTGGCCCAGCTGCCCGAGGCAATCGGGCTCGCTGTCGATGGTGTAGTTGCCACCGTCATCATTGCGAATCCACCCTGTGGCGGACGTGTCCCTGGCACTTAGGCCAGAGAGGTTAAATAGCTCAAGGACAAGCGCTTCGTCGCTTTCGATGTCCACGTCGCTTCTGATCTCGACGTAAACGGTCTTGAGAGCCGCCTCATTGATCTGCCAGGACAGGGTTGACGTGGTGGTCACATAGTCATCGGTCGTGGCCGACGCTGGGCCTGGTGTCCCCGGGACGGTGCGGTAGGACAGCGATCCTGCCGCACAGCCATTGGCTGTGATCTGGAACGCCAATCGCAAGCCGAACGTGTCGCCTTCGGCCCGCGAAGCCTCCGTGACAGTGACCTCTCGTGCGCGACAGGCGTCTTCAACGGCAGCCGAGGGGGCGCCCGAAGCGAATACGGCGAGGGGAACCAGTATCGCCGGGAGAAGGATCCGGCCGATGACCCAGCGCTTCCTCTGTTTTGCCCGCGTAGTCATGCCTACCTGTGTAGAGCACGCCGGTTGCAGCTCGGTTGTGGACAGTGCCGCAACCGCGTGGCAACCGTGGCACAACCCTAGCCCTCTTTGCTGGCCTTGCCACTAGGGCACTCACCAGAGGGAGTAAGAAATGATCACAATGCGAAAGGGACTGCGGGCAGCGGTCGCGACGCTCGGGTTGCTGGGCTCGCTGATCGCCGTGCAGGCGATTCCGTCGGCGGCACAGGCCCGCTGTAACGGCGCAACGTCGGAGACGCTCTATCTGACCGTCAACGGCACCACCTATGCCGAAGCGATTCCGGTGGCAGGCACCTGTAACGCCAACGGGTTGTTCCGGGTCAACTTCCACGCGACCCAGCCCGGCTTCCGGGCGACCTACCGGTGGCAGAACAACGGGATCTGGAGCGCCGCCAGCGGGCCCTACAGCATGGCGTGGTCCTACGTTGAGTTCTACGACGCCAACTCGAACTCGCTAGAGAACATGTGCGTCAACAACAGCATCGGCACCTACATCTGCGGCATCGACGGCTGGGCCACGATTACGGCCGCGCCTACGAACACCTACAGCTGGCTCAATAGCGGCTTCTAGTCCCCGTCACAAACGAACGGCCCGCACGCGCGGGCCGTTCGTGCTTTCTACCGCTTCATCAGCGCGAAAAGGCCCCAGCCCAGCAACGGGCGCTGGAACATGGTGTAGCGCAACGGTTCCCGATCCAGCTCGGCCCGCATCTCGGGCGCGAGTTCATCATCGGGGTTGGCGTCGAGCCAGGTTCTGACGTTCAGCCATTGCGCGGCCACGTAGCGATCCCAGCTGTCCTCGTCGGCCAGCACCATTTCGACGACGTCGTAATTCAGCTCCTGGAAGTGGGAGATGAGGCCCGGCAAAGCCCGAAAGTCGCTGGGGGGACTGGGCGAAGCAGCCTTCCACCGCCTCCTGGCTGGGAGGCTCGGCCCGCCAGAACGGTTCGCCGATGAGCATCAGGCCACCCGGGCGCAGGCTGCGTTCAAGCAGGCCAACGGTTCCGGTGACACCGCCACCGATCCAGGTCGCCCCGACGCAGGCGGCGACGTCCACGGGACTGTCGGCTATATAGGACGAAGCGTCGCCATGCACGAACGAGACTTGAGCGGCGACGTCGAGGGCGGCGGCGCGTTCGCGAGCGGCGGCTAGGAACACCGTGCTGATGTCCACCCCGGTTCCCGTGATGGCATGCTCACGTGCCCACGTGCTGAGCATTTCGCCTTTGCCACAGCATAGGTCCAGCATGATGTCGCCGGGCCGCAGCCGTAAGGCGGCGCCAAGGGTCGTCAGCTTCTCTGGGGTGTAAGGGTTGAGAATCCGGTGATGACTCTCCCGGATGGTGTGTTGCCGCGCTAGATCCACTGCGGCAAGCTAGCGCCCAGGCCGGTGACGTGGCAACAGGTTTTGTGACCTGCCTTTGAGTCGGCTTTGAAGCCACCATGAAGCGCATCCATAGGTTTGCCCGTATGAAACGTCTCGCGTTACTAGCCACTGTCCTAACCGCGACAGCAGCCGCGGTTCTCGTTGGTGCGGCGCCCGCGGCGGCCGCGGTCGAGCTGAACTGCACCACCAGCACCTACACCATCCCCGACCCGTTCAACGGCACCCACACGGCCAGCTACGTTGGCAGCTACTGGACCCTTGGCGGGACGTGGCGCGTCTGGCACTTCACGTCCAACTACGGCTCCGGGAATATCTACAACGGAGCTGGCGCGGCCCGGTGCGACGCGTCTGGCCACCAGCTCAGCTGGACTGACCTGACCCGCGAAACGCTGACGGCCAGCGACCATCCCAAATGCGGCACGACGAGCTACACCGTCGGCGACGACAGCTATACCTACCTCGGCAGCCGGTACAACAACGGCGACAGGTTCCGCTATTGGGGGCAGACGATCCAGTCGGGAATGATTCTGTTCCGTGGCGTCGCCGCGGCGCGCTGCGACTGACCTGTCCAGATAGGACTAAGCGGGCCATGCCGTCACCGGCATGGCCCGCTTTAGTTCCGCTGGGATTACAGTGCTCGCTTGGCGGCTATTTCGGCGTACGCCTTGGTGAACTCGCGCAGCGCGGCGGCACGCCAAGGGTGGGGGTCAGGCTCGGCGAAGGAGCGCTGCAAAAGGGTGAGCCCATCGGACAGATCCTGGTCCGCGGCCGCCAGCCACGCCCGGTGCGCGGGAACGGTGGTCTGCTTGAGCTCGTCGTAGTAGCCAACGACACCGGGGCGGACACTAGCCGACCCGAGACTGCGCGCGGCGGAGCTGAACGCGCTCATGGCTTCCTGCTGCAGCTTCGCGGCGGCTGCCGGATCGCGCTGGATGTGCGCGTCACTCATCTTGGCCAGCCCGGCCGTGAGCTGCTCGTGGAACGCCTTGTCCACGGCCGCGGGCAGCGACACCGACGTGCCGAGGTCGATCTCCCAGAAGCACCGCTCACAGCCGATGATGCCGTCGATCTGGTCGATCCAGAACCACTTCTGCAGTTTGTCGCCAACCTGACTGATGACGTAGTACTTCTCGAGCCTCGGCACGGCCTGGGCCGGAGCCTGAACGAGCGTGGTAGCCACGACCGCTGCCAGGATCGTCGCAGCGAAGCCGGTGAATCGCTTCATCACATCACCTTTCCTATCGGAGGCCACCAGCGTCTCTGTCGGGATCACGGCTGCTTCAAGGCCTGTTCTGGGCCGGTTCACGGTGGCAAGGTGGGCGAATGAGGGTGTTGGAGTCCAAACCCGATTTCAGTACCATTGACGCTTTGCTGCTATCGGGCGATATCGATGGTCTGCTTGACGAGTTCGCTGACCTCGGCGACCGGCTACCGGCCGGGATGGCGTGGAGAGTCGGGCTCACGCACTACCTGCTTCGTGGTTCCCCGCGAGACGCGCTACGTGAACTGTCCAAAGGGGACGTCGGTGCGGAGAAGACCGCCGATGAGGCGATTCTCCTGGGCTGGCTGGCCTCGGTGCACTGGGCGCTGGGTGATCTCGAGGCATGCACGCGTGATGCCGAGCGGGCTTTCCTTGCCGCGCAAGCGTCTGGCTCGTGTCAGGCCAAGGCCGCCGCGCAGGTGAGCCTCGGATTGCGGGCGATGCTCGCGGGCGACCGGGTGGGCAACGCGGCCCACTATGCCAAAGCCCTTCGTTATGCCTCCGCCGCCGCGGACAGCCTTCAGATCATCCGGGTACGCATGAACCGTGCCGCGCACTTCGGAGATGAAGGCAACTATCGCGAAGCGCTGGACGACTTGGCCGAAGCGGTCAAGCTCGCGACCGAGATCGGAAACCCGGTGCTGCTGGGCGTGGCTCTCACCAACGAAGGTGACACGTTCAGCGCCATGGGCCAGCTCGGTGAAGCCGTTAGCCGTTTTCACCAGGCGACACAGCTGTTTCAGCAAGCGGGCTCGGGCAAGGTGTCCTTCTCCCTGCTCAGTTTGGGTGACGTTCAGCGCCGTCGCGGGCAGCTCGCGTTGGCGCAAGCCGCTTATGAGGAAACGATTCCGCTAGCGGAGGCGCACGGCCATACCCAGGTGCTCGTCGCGGCGCTTGCGGGACTTGCCGAGACTGTCTGCGAAGCCGACCCGGAAACGGGACTACAGCTTGCCTCCCGGGCGCACAAGGAGGCGGTAGGTCCTTTCACGACAGTCGCGCTTTTGGCTCTGGCCAAGGCCACACTGGCGAGCGGAGATGTGGAACGTGCCGGGCAGTTGGCCATCGAGGCCCAGCGGTCGGCGCGGGCCCACCGCGACCGGGCTTCCATCGCTCGCGCGCTGGAGCTTCAGGCACAGGTGTGCGCTGACTGGGAACGAGCCGGCCGTTATCTGGCCGAGGCCCGGGGAATTTGGATCGACCTTGGCTCAGCGTTTGACGCCGAGCGCGTCACTGTCGTTTTAGGAGACCACAGTCCGCTAGCTGTCGGACCGGTCGCTATCAGAACGCTGGGGCGATTTGAGGTTAGCGTTGGCGGTAAGCCGCTGCCGCCCTCGGCGTGGCAATCACGCAAAGCCCGGGATCTGTTGCGGTTGCTTGTCGGGCGGCGAGGCCGGCCGATCGCCCGGGAGGAACTCGTCGACCTGCTGTGGGCCGACGAGCAAGGCGTGAGCACGGAAAAGCGCCTGCACCGGCTCGCTGTGGCACTTTCCATCGTGCGCGGTGTCGTGGATGGCCCGCGACAGTCCTCATCGGACAGTGTGGTGCTCGCCGACGGCTCAAGCATCGCCCTGGACACCAGCCGGATGAACATCGACCTGGAAACCTTTATCCGGCAAGCAGAACACGGGCTGCGATTGCATCGCGCGGGCAAGACCGACGATGGCCTGGCCGTGCTCATCGGGGCAGAACGCCGGTATACCGGGGATTTCATGGAGGACGAACCCTACGAGGCGTGGACGAGGGTTCCGCGCGAACTCGCTCGCGCGACCTATCTCAGGGTCGGGCGGGTGCTCGCCGAAGCCGCATTGCGCCGGTGCGACACCGACGAGGCGATCCACTATCTGCTGCGCATCCTGGCCGTCGACGGTTATGACGAGCAAACGCATCTCGACCTCATTGAGTCCTATGCCAAAGCGGGCCGCCACGGTGAGGTCCGGCGGGCGAGGGAACGCTACGCCGGGGCGATGGCTGAACTCGGCGTCACCGTTTAGTAGTTTGGCTCTATGCGGGTCTACCTGGAAACTGACCGCCTTGTCCTGCGCTACCTGACGGCTGATGACGCGGACAACCTCATCGAGCTGGACAGCGACCCTGAGGTGATGCGCTACCTGAGCGGTGGCGAGCCCACATCACCTCAGCGGATTCGCGAGGTGGTGCTGCCTTACATGCTTGAGTACTACGAGCAGGGTGACGCGTTCGGTTACTGGGCCGTGATCGAAAAGAGCACAGGTGAGTTCCTCGGCTGGTTTCACTTCAGGGAGCACCCCAGCGAAGGTGGCCCCGCTGGAGCGCCCGAGCGTGAGGGAATCGAGGTTGGTTATCGCCTGCTCAAGAAGGCCTGGGGCAAGGGCTACGGAACCGAAGGCACGAGAGCCCTGATCGAAAAGGGCTTCCGCGAGCTTGGCGTGCGGCGGGTCTACGCCGAAACCATGGCCGTGAACACGGCCTCACGGCGTGTGATGGAGAAGTCCGGCCTGAGTTACGTGCGCACGTTCAAGCAGGACTGGCCGGAGCAGATAGAAGGCTCTGAGCAGGGCGAAGTCGAATACGCCGTCACCCGCGAAGAATGGCTGAAAAAATCTTGAGCCGGTAACGTAGTGGAGCGCCGCAGCCGTTCGTCATCCAGGTGAGCAGGTAAAGGCCGACGAGCGAGCAGGAGCGCAAAGTGAAGTATCTGATGCAGGTGTGCACCGACCCGGGCTACGAAGTCAGCGAGGCGGACGCCGCCAACATTCCCGATATCGAGGCATGGGTGTCCGAAATGGACAGTCGCGGCGTGCGTCTCATGGGCAACCGGACCCGTCCCGCGAGCGAGGCGACGACGATCCGGGTGCGCGGGGGAGAGGTGCTGCTGACGGACGGTCCGTTCGCTGAGACCAAGGAACAGATGGCAGGCTTCGACATCCTTGAGTGCCGGGACCTCGACGAGGCGATCGAAGTCGCGTCCAAGCATCCGATGGCGTGGGCGGGAATGATCGAGATCCGTCCGTTCTGGCCGGACGACGAGGAGTAGTCACGGACGCGGAACGTTTCGCGCGGATCTACGCCGATGGCTGGAGCCGGATCGTGGCCACCATGATCCGGCTGACCGGCGACTGGGATCTCGCCGAAGAGTGTGCTCAGGACGCGTACACCCAGGCATGGCAAAAATGGGATGCCACCGGCATTCCCGGCCAGCCACTGGCCTGGCTGACGACGACTGCCCGCAACAAGGCGATCGACCGGATGCGCCGTGCCTCGCGTGAGGCGCAGAAGATGCAGGAGGTGGCGCAGATGGAACCCCCGCCCGCGCCGCAGCACGACTCCGAGATCCCCGATGAGCGCCTGGAACTGATGTTCACGTGCTGCCATCCGTCGCTGAACCTTCAGGCACAGGTCGCTTTGACGTTGCGCAGCCTCGCGGGCATGACGACGGCCGAGATCGCCCGGGCGTTTCTCGTTTCCGAGCGCACTATGGGGCAACGACTGTTCCGGGCGAAGGAAAAGATTGTCCACGCGGGCATCCCGTTTCGGGTGCCGCCGGCACACCTGTTGCCAGAACGGCTTCCGGCCGTGCTGCACGTCATCTACTTGCTCTTCAACGAGGGCTATGGCGACGCGTCCAAGCGGCGGCTGACCGATGAGGCGATCCGCCTGGGCCGGGTGCTGGTGGCTTTGATGCCTGACGAGCCGGAAGCCAACGGCATGCTCGCCCTCATGTTGCTGCACGACTCCCGGCGGACCGCCCGTGTCGGCCCCGATGGCGATCTCGTGCCGCTGGACGAGCAGGACCGTACCAAGTGGAATCAGGCCGATATCGCGGAAGGCTTGGCCCTGTTGCGTTCTGCGGCGGGACCGTTTCAGCTTCAGGCGGCGATCGCGGCGTGCCACACGTCAGCGGTCACCGACTGGGCCCGCATCGCTGACCTTTACGGACAGCTGGAAAGTTCGTTCCCAGTGCGGTGGTGCGCCTCAACCGTGCCGTCGCCGTCGGCTTCGCGCAGGGACCCGCACAAGCGTTGCCCTTGCTCGATGAGCTTGACAGCGAGCTCAACGGTTACTACTTGCTGCCAGCCACGCGAGCCGACATGCTCCGCCGCGCGGGCCGGGCGGAGGAAGCGGCCGAGAGCTATCGGGCAGCCATCGCTTTGGCCCCAACAGATCCCGAGCGCCGCTTCCTCCAGCACCGTCTCGACTCGTTGTCAGCGAGCCCCTGAGACCACCAGCATTTCGCAGGGCCCGGAAAACCCTTGTGGCCCTTCGAATTCTGAGAGCGCTGTCGCGATCTCGTCCCACGCCGCTTCGCGTTCGTGAGCGGGCAGCCCTGAAAGCATTTGGTGCAGCGCCCCAAACGATTCACGTTCGAACCGCACGCACTCGGCAGCTGACGGCAACCGCACCGGTGACGGCACGGTGTCCACCGTGATGTCCCGGAATCCGGCGCGGGCCAAGGTTTCCTCGGCGACGCCTGGGTTGCCGAGGCTGAACGGGCCAGGCTGTCCCGGGGCCGGCGGCGGAAGCTCTGCCCGGCGGCGGATGATGCCCACCGGCGTGGAGAAGAACTTATTGCGGTCAGCCGTCGAGTAGACCACGGCGGCGAACCGCCCACCTGGCCGCAGCGCGTCACGAATGCAGCCGAGCGCCGCTTGCTGGTCGGGGAAGTAGATCAGCCCGACCCGTGAGATCGCCGCGTCGAAACTCTCCTCTGGCACCTGTAGCGCCTCGCCATCGGCCTCCTGAACGGCGAGGTTCCGTACGCCCGCGTTAGCCGCGGCAGCCATCGCGTAGTGGAGGATCTCCGGCGAGATGTCGGTCGCCAGGACGTGACCTGACGGGCCGGCCCGGTGAGCCGCCGCGATGGACTGCCCACCCGCGCCCGCCGCGACATCGAGCACCCGGCTGCCCGCCCCGATCTTCGCCGCGTCGAGCATCTGGCTGGTCGCCGCGCCGAGCCAGTCTTCGATAGTTGGCCCCCAGCGGTGCCACGCTTCGGCGGCGTCTTGCCACTGCTGCCGCGTGGTGCTCTTGTAGACCGCTGGGTCGAATGTCGTCGTCATACCCTGTACGCGCTAGAAGCACCGCGCGTTCCGCCAGATCCGGTCTAGCGATAATGGACGGGTGCCATTCGTTGGGCGCCCCGAGGCGCTCGCCGCCTTGCACGAGGCGGCAGGTCCAGGCAGAAACCTCGTCCTGGTGACGGGTCCCGCCGGCATGGGCAAGACCGCCTTGCTCACCCGGTTCGCTCAAGATCATGATGCGCTCTGGGGCACCTGCTGGGCGCCCGACGCCCCAGCGCTGTGGCCTTGGACGCAAGCCTTGCCCGAGATTCGCGAACTGGCCCAGATCGAAGATCAGCTGGAACTCTTCGAGGCGATCAGTCACCGCATCACCAAGCCCATCGTGATTCTTGACGATCTCCAGTGGAGCGACCCGTCAAGCCTTGCCCTGGTGCGGTTTCTGCTCGGTGCCGCACATATTGACCGGTTGCTTATCGTGGGCGCCTATCGTGATGACGAGGCCCATCCCGGCCTCGCCGCGCTCAGCTCCGCGGCCCTTCGCCTTCCGCTGCGGGGGCTGAGCCGCTCGGAGGCAGCGGAACTCATCGATGCCAGTGCCCAGTCGTGGGCGGATTCCATCTACGAGCGCAGCGGCGGCAATCCGTTCTTCCTGCGGGAGCTGAGTCAGGTCGTCTCGTCCGGCGGAGCGGTCGCCGGGGTGCCGCACGCGATCAGGGAAGTGGTCTCCCGGCGGCTCGCCCGGCTTTCCGATGGTTGTGTGCGGCTGCTGGAGGCGGCCGCGGTCGCCGGTCCCTCGCCGTCGCCGGATGTGCTGGCCGGCATGCTCGGCGTCTCCGCGACACAGGTCGCCGAGCTGCTCGATGAGGCCGTGGGAGTGCTTGGCGCGGGCGGTTTCACGCATGACCTCTATCGCGAATCCATCTACAGCTCGCTATCGGCCAGCCAGCGCGCCGAGCTGCATCACCGCGCCGCGCAAGCGCTGGTGCGCCGGCACGAGCGCGGTGCTCAGGTGCACGCCGCCGAAGTGGCCCGCCATTTCACCCTCGCCGTAACGCTTTGCGGTCCGGATCCGGTGGCGCGGTGGGCCATAGCGGCCGCGTCCGCTGACCGCGCCCGGTTCGCCTTCGCCGAGTCCGCCGCGCACTTGGCCCGGGCGCGTGAAGCCATTGCCACCGCTGGTTTCGCGCTGTCCAAACCGGACCTTGTCGACCTGCTCACCGCCGAGTCGGGAGACCGGCTGCGGGCCGGAGATCCCACGGCCGCACAGGATTTGCTCACGCAAGCGTGGTCGCTGGCCGCGGATCCGCAACGGCAAGGGGCGGTCGCGCTAGGTTTCGCGCAAATCGGTGCGCGGTTCGCTATGCCAAGGCAAAACCTCTTGGGGGTACTAGGTAAAGCGCACGAATCCCTGAAGGGCACCGCGACGGCCACCGAAGCTCAGGTCACCGCGGAGCTGTCGCGCCAACTGCAGCACTCCGTCCCGTCAGACCGGCCGCGAGCGCATCCGCTGGCGCGGCAAGCGGTAGCGATCGCCCGCTCCCTCGGCGACCCACGCACCCTGGCCGACTGTCTGCTCGCGGAACACGACAGCTTGTGGCGCCCTGGTCTAGCTGCGCAACGGTTGCCCATCGCCCGCGAGATCGCCGCCCTGGCACAGCAAGCCGGCGACACGGAACGTCACGTCCAGGCTCTGCTGCTCATCGCTAACGCTTTACTGGAGAGCGGTTCACCAGCCTTCAGGCCCGCGCTGGCCGACTACTTCCATCACGCCCGCCAATCACGTCAGCCGCGCAACCAATATGTGTTGCGCACACGTGAGGCGGCACTGGCCATTTTGGACGGAGATGCCGTCGCCGGCGAGCGGCTGAGCCGGGAAGCCGAAGTCATGGGCGAGGCTATCGGCGACCCCGACGCGGGCAACGTCAGGATGTCGCAACGGCTGGAACTGGCGCGCCTTAGCGAAGACCCGGTGCTGTTGCGCCAGTTCGCGGAACAGGCCATCCAGTGGTGGGTCGGTGTTCCCGCCCACGCGCACGCTGTCGCCGCCGGATTCCTCGCCCGTGCAGGCGATCTCGACGCCGCCAAACGCGAGCTGGACCTAGCCCGTTCCCTCGATGACTGGAAACTCGACCGGTCTTATCTGTGGTCTGTGTTCATCGGTGAGATGACCGAAGCCGCGGTCCGGCTTGAGGACCGTCCATTTTGCACAGAGCTGCTCGCTGAGCTGTTGCCAGCGGCGGACAGTTGCGCGGTCAACGGCGCGCTCGTGGCCTTCGCTGGAGCACAGGCGCACCGGGCCGGGCAGCTCTACGCCGTCCTCGGCAAGCCGGAGGACGCACGCAAGTGGTGGGAGAAGGCGCTCGCGACACATCACGCGCTCGGTGCCCGCGCGTGGGAGGCCGTCTCCGACAGCGTCCTCAACAACGCGCGTCCCCAATTCGTACGCGACGGATCGTTGTGGCACTTGACGTTCCAGGGACGGACCGCGATTGTGCGTGACACCAAGGGATTGCGCGATCTCGCGACGCTGGTCAGCCGTCCCGGCGTGGACATCTCCGCCCTGGATCTCGCGGGCGCGGGCGTCGTCGACTCAACGGAACCAGCTCTCGACCGCCAAGCACTCGCCGCCTACCGGCAACGGTTGCGTGACCTCGACGAGGAGCTGGCGTCGGCTGACGTTGTCCATCGTGACCGGGCGGCAGCCGAGCGCGAGGCTCTGCTCGCGGAACTGCGCCGTGCCACCAAGCCAGACGGATCGTCACGCGACCTCGCCGTTACCGTCGCGGAACGTTCCCGCAAAGCCGTGACCGCTCGCATCCGTGATGCCATCACCCGCATCGGCGAATCGTTCCCCGAGTTAGCCACCCACCTATCGCGGACCGTCCGAACCGGACTTTCCTGCCGCTACGACCCGCAATAGACTGGCGTCACTTGAAGGTGTTCATGAGGCGGATGGATTCCTTGGTGTCCGGGTGATCCGGGCCGAGGATGCGTGTGCGGTCCTCGACGAGCTGCTGGAACAACTCCACCGCCTGCTGCCGGTCGCCTGATTCCCCGACGTTGTAAGCCAGGCGGTGCCGGGCCTTCAAGGTGTCGAGGTGATCGGGGCCGAGCACGCGCGTGCGGTCGAGCACGAGATCGCGGAACATCTTCGCCGAGCCCGCCCGGTCACCGGTCTCACCGAGGTTGTAGGCGACCTGGTGCCGCGTCCACAACGTGTCGGGGTGATCGAGCCCGAGGAACCTGACGTAGTCAGGAAGCAGCTCCTGGAACAAGCGCAGTGCTTGCGGCCGGTCTCCGGTTTCACCGATGTTGAACGCCAGCTGGTGCCGCGCCCACAGCGTGTCGGTGTGATACGGGCCGATGATGCGCGTGCGGTCAGCGACCAAGTCCCGGAAGAGCATCACCGCTTGCGCGCGGTTGCCGGACTCACTGATGTTGTAGGCCAGCTGGTAACGGGTCCACAGCGTGTCCGCGTGCTCTTCGCCGAGGATGCGGATGTTGTCTTTGAGCAGGTCCTGGTACAGGCGGACGGCCTGCTGCCGGTCGCCGGTCTCGCCGACGTTGAAGGCGAGCTGGTGCCGCGTCCAGAGCGTGTCGGTGTGATCTGGCCCGATGACGCGGATGCGGTCGGTGATCAGCTCGCGGTAGAGCCGGATGGCTTGCTGGCGGTCTCCAGACTCACCGAGGTAGTAAGCCCACCGGTAGCGGGTCTTGAGCGTGTCCACATGGTCGGGCCCAAGGACCCGTGCGCGGTCGTCGGCCAGTTCCTTGAACAGTTCCGCGCCCTTTTTCTTGTTGCCTGTCTCGCCGGTGTTGTAGGCGACTTGGTGCCGTGTCCACAACGTGTCGTTGTGATCGGGGCCGGCGTAGCGGATGTGATCGGGCTCCAACTCCACGAACAGCCGGAGCGCTTCCCTGCGGTCGCCGGTCTCGCCGATGTTGAACGCGAGCTGGTGCCGGGTCCAGAGGGTGTCGATGTGGTTCGGGCCGATCGCGCGAATGCGGTCGGTGAGTAGTTCCCGCAAGAGCGTCACCGCTTGCGCGCGGTTGCCGGACTCACCCGTGTTGTAGGCGAGCTGGTAACGAGTCCAGAGCGTGTCGGCATTGTCAGCGCCGAGCACCCTGGCGCGATCCTTGGACAGCTCCCGGAAGATTTCGATCGCTTCTGGGCGGTTGCCGCTCTCACCGAGGTTGAAAGCCAAGTGGTGTCGCGTTAGGAGGGTGTCAGTGTGATCGGCGCCCAGGATGCGGACGCGGTCGTCGAGCAGCTCGCGGAACATGACGGCGGCCTGGCGGCGGTCACCGGTTTCGCCGGTGTAATAGGCCGCGCGGTACCGCGTCTTGAGGGTGTCGGAATGCTCCGGGCCGAGGATGCGGCTGCGGTCGTTGACGAGATCCTGGAACAGCTTTACAGCCTCGGCCGGCTCGCCGGTCTCACCGAGGTTGAAGGCGAGCTGGTGGCGGGTCCACATCGTGTCGCCATGGTCAGAACCAAGGAACAGCACGTCGTCTGGCAGCAGCTCCCGGAAGATCAGAACCGCTTGGCGGCGGTCGCCTGATTCGCCGAGGTTGAAGCCAAGCTGATAACGCGTCCACAGAGTGTCGGGGTGCTCGGCACCAATGACGTGCGCACGGTCGACGGCCACGTGCCGCAGCAACTGAACGGCACCGTTGTAGTCGCCACGGCCAGCCAGCGTTAGGGCGTCGTTGTATTGACGGGTCAACGTCGCGGCATCGGGCAGCGGACTGGTCGGCGGGATGGACAACAGCGTGCTCACCGGCTTTGGTGGCGGTGGTGCCACCGGCGCCGCGGCCTTCGAGCCCCGCAAGCGGTCAACAAACCGTGACGGTGGCATCCGGCCGCCGGTCACATCCTCGAACTGAACATCACTGAGCCGGAAGAACCTCCGGCCGGAAATCAGCAGCGGGTAGATCGGCTTGCCCATCTCCTCCGCCTGGTTGATTTCCCGGTTCACCCACACGGATTCTTCGGCGGCTGGACTCATCACGACGATAAAGGCCACGCATGAATCAAGCTGTTTTCGGATCACAGCCGCCCACCGATCACCACTGATGATGTCGCGGTCGAACCAGACAGGTATGCCTTGCTGGCTCAGGTGTTCTGCCAGTTGCTCAACATAATCCGAGTCGCTGGCATGGCTGTAGCTGATAAACACGTGGCCCGTCACGAACAGAAAACTACCGATTGCCACACGTCCCTGACAAACCCAGTACGCCAATCTTTATCCGAAATGCTTAGTCCTATGTGGAGAGAGATCAGTTAGCTCAGCTAACCAGGTTGATAGCCTTGGCGCGGCTGGCGTACTTCCGCCGGGCCTTGATGGCGAGGTCAATGAGGATTCCAGCGACGGTGAGCACCAGCACAAACTTGACGAGACGGTCCGACGGGGGACTCTGGTAAACCGGGCCGGCGAACACCACCCACGTCATCACCGCGCCCATCGCGAGGTCCAAGACAAGCTCCAATTTGCGTGTGAAGGGCGACCATCGCCCCTGGACGGTGACCATGGCGAAGTGCACTATCGCGAGCACCATGAGCGCGAGCACCAAGGGGCCCCGCAGGCGCAGGAACTCCTCGTCGAAGGAGAACGCCGCGATCGCGTCAGGTGCCGAGGTCACCTTCTTGATGAGCCAGCTGGCGTTGACCAGCACCAGCGTCCCGGCGACGAAGAACACTATCGCCGCGATCCGGCCGGCCCTGTTCACGTGATCGGTCCGTGACGGCTTGGGTTTCCAGGCCGCACTGCTAGGCCAGCGCCTGCGCACCCAGCCCGCGATGCCAAAGCACACGACGAGAAGGCCGGGCCACCAGAAGGACTGCAGGACATATTTGAAGTACCACACCTGAAGCACCATCATCGCGCCGCTGCCCGCCTCGATGGCCTCGATCAGCCCCAGCGACCAGATGACGATGACGCCGACAACGCTGAGCCTGAGGAACGGGCGCGTGTCACCCTGATCGATCACTGTCAGCGGTTTTCCGTACCGTGCGGCCACTTCCGCGGGACGGCCGAAGCCCCGCAACAGTTCGAGCGCCTCGTCAGCCGAGCCGTCCCCAAGCTCGTCGCGCAACAGCTCGCGCAGCTCCATCGAAACGTCGGCCCGATCCTTGCGTGGCAGCAATCTGGCCACATCGGCCACGTAGGCGTCAATTAGTTCAGGCGCGGTCATCATCATCCTTCATCACCTTCCAGGAGCCGGTCCATAACCTCGTTCAGCCCGCGCCATGAGGCCGTCAGCTGCTCGCAGAGCTTCACCCCGGTGTCGCTGAGCTGGTAATAGCGCCGCGGTGACCCTTCATTGGCCCGCCACTCGCTGGTGAGCACGCCCTGCGACTCCAGCCGCCGCAACAGCGGATAGAGCGTGCCCTCTTCGATGGGGAGCCCTTTGCTGGACAGCGACTGCCGCAGCTCGTAGCCGTAGCGGTAGGACCGCAACTGCGACAGGACAGCCAGCACGACCACCCCTCGCCGCAGTTCAAGCTCCAGCTTCTCGCTTACCATGCGCCACACAGTACTGTGCGCCACATAGGCTCGTCTAGTGACAGAATTCAGCACCATGTCCCCTGGGCTGCTTCAGCAGTCTCCAATGTGGAGGATCTATGTCCGGCAACGCGAGACAGCCCAGCAACAAGCTCCTTGTCCTCGGGTGTTTGGTTCCTCTGCTCGCTGTACTCGTAGGAGCTGGAAGCCTGCTGGTCCACTACGCCATCGAATCCCCCGTGTCGCCTTATCAAGTGGAGTTCTCCGCGTCCGGGAAGGCGTGCACAAAGGATGATCCGGGAGACTCTGCGCTCGTCCTTGATCAGGACACGGGCGAGGTTCTGTATTGCAGTGTCCTGCCTCCGATGGGTGTGACCGGCGGTCCTCTTGCTAGCGGGGCGTTTTCGGCTGAGGAGGTTGGACGCATCACTCAACTGTCGCGTTCGCTCGCCTCAGAAGGTGGCTTTAGCGATGCGGACCGAGACGCTGTGCAGCAACTGGTGGCACAGATCAGCCGCGAACACGGCCACGACAAGATGGAGCCAACCCTGCTCGAAGACCTGACGTGGAATGTCGGCCTCTTCAGTCTCATCGCAGGGTTTGCTGTAGTCATTGGTCTCGGCCTTTGGAGCCATTCCCGCGGGGATTGAGCTCAAGTTGTGATCCAAAGGCGCTTTACCGACGGCACGGAGACTGATTGGTGCGTCAGGAATGTAACGTCTCAGCCGTGAGCACCGCTTAGTAGATAAGCGTTCCGGTCGGCGGATGGAGGCTCCAATGACGTCAGAGTGTCTGCGGATTATGTGCGAGCAGCTGGATGTGCACTGGCGGCAGCTTTACGAAATCGACGTCATCGAGCAAGCCGAGTCCGTGATCCGCGAGCAGCACCAAAACGCGCTTCTCAAGCAGCTGACCGAGGCACTGTCCGATGTGGACACAGCGAAGGATCGCTTAGCTGAGGTGAGAGAGTCTTGCGGCCAATCGGCTGCAGCGATGGCCGAAGAACATCTGTGCGCGGTCAGGCGGCGTGCGGAAAACCTGCTGGATCAAATCAACCGGCAACGTGACGCCTGCGCGCTCGTGCAAGACACGCATAAGGCCAACCGTGCTCATCTGCTTCACGTGATTCAGGCCTTGCAACTAGCCATCAGCAGACGCCGTGCCGAGGAAGACAACGACGGCGTCCTCCCGTGGCCACCCGTCGTCTGACCCGCTGTCGCATGGGTACCGAAACTTTCGGCATTCTCACGCCGAAGATTTAGTGATCTCCAAAGTAGACAGGCTATCTTCGGCGGCAGCTAAAGCCGTGCAAAGGCACTAAAAGGGAGCACGCGAGAGTGCCATCGCTTCCGGAAGTTTCCCGGAAGTTATTGACAGTCCAAATTGGGCCGGCTGATGATTCGAGCATCGATGAACCTCAACGATCGAGACATCCCGGCGTGATCCGGCGCTGATGACGGTGGCCGTGCCCGACGGCCCCACGACAGTGCCGAGTCGTGTCACGCAGCCTGGTCCCTAGGGCTGCCCTCACCTAAGGACACCTGCACATGTTCGACATCCGCTCCCATCCCAAACGCCGCATCAAGCTGCTCGCTGTCGCCGTGAGCGCCGTCGTGCTAGCCGCGGCCTCGATCACGCTGGGCAGCGCCGCCCATGCCGAGGCCGACCGCACCATCACCTCGAACTCGACCGGGTACCACAACGGGTTCTTCTACTCGTACTGGAAGGACAGTGGCAACGTCACCATGAACCTTGGTGCCGGCGGCCAGTACAGCGTCCAGTGGAACGGCATCAACAACACCGTCGTGGGCAAGGGCTGGAACCCAGGCTCCAACCACACAGTGAACTACTCGGGCAGCTTCAGCCCGAACGGGAACGGTTATCTCGCGCTCTACGGCTGGACGACCAACCCGCTCATCGAGTACTACGTCGTGGAGAGGTTCGGCAGCTACAACCCGAGCACGGGCGCGACCCGGCTGGGGTCGGTGAACACCGACGGCAGCACGTACGACATCTATCGCACCCTGCGCGTCAACCAGCCCTCCATCATCGGGAACGCGACGTTCTACCAGTACTGGAGTGTCCGCCAGCAGCACCGGACCGGCGGCACCATCACCACCGCCAACCACTTCAACGCGTGGGCCAGCCTTGGCCTGAACCTGGGCACACACAACTACCAGATCCTCGCCACGGAGGGCTACCAGAGCAGCGGTAGCTCCAGCATCACCGTCAGCGAAGGACCGGGCGGGAACCCAACGCCAACGCCAACTACCTCGAATCCGCCTGGCGGCAGTGGCCAGCAGATCGTGGGTGGGCAGTCTGGCCGGTGCGTTGACGTTCCAGGCGCTTCGACAGCCAACGGCACCCAAGTGCAGCTATACGACTGCTGGAGCGGCACCCAGCAGCGCTGGACTTACACCGCCAACAGGCAGCTCGTGGTTTACGGCAACAAGTGCCTGGACGCCTCGAACCGGGGAACCACCAACGGCACCGCAGTGATCATCTGGGACTGCAGCGGCCAGTCCAATCAGCAATGGAACGTGAACTCCAACGGCACCATCACCGGTGTGCAGTCCGGGCTTTGCCTAGACGCCTCCGGCAACTCACCGGCGAACGGAACAAAGATCATTCTCTGGTCGTGTAGCGGTGGCTCGAACCAGCGATGGAGCCTGCGCAGTTGACCGCCGTCCGGGCCCTCGGCAGCGAAAGCGGTCTGGGGCCCGGACAACAAAGTTTGGTACTGCGACGGTTCGCGATCCCGATTACGGTCTGCACATGGTCCCCGACATTCATATCGTGTTCGACTGCGGCGATCCGGACCTCCTCGCTCGTTTCTGGATGGTGGCGCTACCTGGCTACGACTTCCCGCACGGCCCACCCGACGGCTACGCCACCTGGGAGGAATGGGCGGACGCCAACGAGATTCCGGAAGATCAGCGCAACGCCGGCCGCACCTTGGTCGACAAGAAAGGCCACCGTCCCGACATCTTCTTCCTCCGCGTTCCTGAACCCAAGAGCACAAAGAACCGCGTCCACCTCGACGTGAAAGCCGGCGGGCCAGACGATGGCCAGCGCCGCGCACGGATCGAGGCGGTTGGCGCCCAGCTAATCGCCGCCGGTGGATCGATCCTGCGCCGCGTAGACGACGGACGGTTCTGGCTTGTCATGCAAGACCCGGAAGGCAACGAATTCTGCGTCAACTAAAGACCACGCTTTCCGGTGAATGCCTGTTTAGCGGCCGGCCTTTAGGGGCAACCAGCGGTTCATGGCCGACAGTTTCATGCAGCTGATAAATAACGCCCGCCTGATAGAAGACACAGGCGGGCCGGCCCCGGCCACAGATCTTGAACGCTTTGACGCCAGCCTGGCTGAGCTGATTCGCCGCGCTCGTTTGCAGGCGGGCGAACTCGCTCTAATGATCCAGCGCATGGAAAAGCTCCGCCTCGATATCAGGACGCACCTGCCCCGGCCGCGCACCGCGGAGTAGGTGCCCTGCGGGTGCGGCTGTCCGCCTCGTGCTCGTGGCGGTGAGCGTCGCAGGCAGCCAGCCGCACCACCGCTCACCTGCCTGGCTAAGAATCCAACATGCGCAGGTGGGGAAGAGTGAGAGTGCGCCCGGCAGGATTCGAACCTGCGACCGGCGGATTAGAAGTCCGCTGCTCTATCCAGCTGAGCTACGAGCGCATCCGTAAGGGTCGCCGGCCAGCATAGGTGACGGACCGTGACGCCCGGAGAAAAGGGTACCGCGGACACGGTACCGCTCCCCGGGCGCGTCGGGCATCTCGATTAACTACGGCGCTGATCCATTGGTGGACGTAACTTTCCAGATCCGGCCGTTGGCTTTGGCGAGGATGTAGAGCTCTCCCGCCGCGTCGAGGCCGAATCGGAGGTCGACTCGGGAGTCTCCGGCTAAAGACGGCATGCTTGTCTGCGTACCAGATGAATTGAATATCTTGAATTGATAGACCTGGGGTAGGGGACCGCCGCGGACCATGGACGATTCGTTGGTGTAGAAGACCCAGCCCTGCACCAGATCGCCGAAGATGTATTTGCCCCGTAGCGCGGGGATGGCGTTGCCGCGGTAGACGAAGCCGCCGGCGATGGCGCGGCCGAGGTCGCTGCTGCAGTTCCAGCCAGGCGGGGGATCGTGGTCGTAGGCCGCGACCGGATAGGTATAGCCAAACGTCGAGTCGTTGGACGGCAGGCTGTAAACGTTGCAGGGATCGGATTTGTTGTAGATCCAGGCGCCTTCGCGGTCGCTCCAGCCCATGTTGTCACCGGCGCGTACGTCATAGACGCCCTCAATGGTGTGTTCGCCGATGTGGCCGAGGAACATGCGGTTCGTGCCGCCGCGGTCCCAGCTGAAGCGGTGCGGGTCGCGGTAGCCGATCGAGTAGATCTCACCGAGCGTTCCGGGCACGCCAACGAATGGATTGTTCGGCGGGATGCCGTAGCGGCCGTTCGCGCTGTTCGTGCCCGCCGGGTTGATCCGCAGGAGCTTGCCGAACGGGACATTGCGCTGCTGCGGGATCGTGCTCGACGCGCCGCGGCCGCCATCGCCAACCGCGATATACAGCAAGCCGTCTGTCGTGTTCGGATTGAAGTCGATCTGCTGAATAGCGTGAATGTAGGTGCCAAAACCGAGGCGCAGCAGCTGCCGCCGAGTACCAGTAAATGTTGTCGCCATGGGGTTGCTGGCGGTCCATTCGGTGACGACGCTGTGCACCACGGCGCTGGATTGCGTCCAGTCCGCTTGCTGGTTGGGCGATTCACTGTGGACGGTGTAGAACTTGCCGTTCGTGACGTACTGCGGGTGGAACGTGACGAACCCAAAACCACTGCCAAGGCCGCGGCCTGAGAAGAAATTGCCGCCAACCGTGGCGCGAACATCTAGATAGGTGGTTGGGGTTCCACCACTGGCTGGTACTAGGTAGAGCTTGCCGTTGAGGTCGGGAACGAACTTGCGCCCGGGTATGCCCGGCACCTCACCTAGGTGGTTGATGCGGGCCCGGCGCACGAGGCGGGAGTCCGTCGGCGCGGGCACCGGGTTTGACTGCGGAAACGTCGCGAACTCCGTGAGCACGAGACCGAGCCCTGACGTGACCGGATCGTTGGGGATCGGGTCCTCGACCGGCGCGGGATCGCCGCCTCCGCCCTGGCCATCGTCAACGGTGAGGGAGTCGATATTGGACAGTCCGTTGGACGTCGTCGCGCTGATACGGATGGTGTTGGTGCCAGCGGCCAATGTGGCGGTCGCGCTCATGGTGGACCACGATGTCCACGCGCCCGTGGGCGGAAAGAGCGGGCTGGAGTGGGCGGTGCCGTTGATGGTGAGCGTCGCGGGACGGTTCGACGTGGTTCCGTTGGCGTGCCGGAAGACGAGGGTCCGGCTGGCGGCCGCCGTCATCGGGACGCTGAACTCGATGGCTGCCCCGATAGCGTTGGCGCTGTTGACGAATCCGGTGCCGGTGAAGCCCGCGTGATTGCTCTCGACGACACCGTTGATGATCGTGGCCTGTTCGGCTTCGTAACGGACCGGGGCGGCGCTGGCGGCGGGACTGATGACAAAGCTGAGCATGACGAGCGCGGCGAATGCCGCCCAGGTCCGGACGGGACGCATAGTCGTCTCGATTCGACGGTTGGAAACCTTTCCATTAATAGTTCGTCAGGTTAACAATCCATCTTGATCGATTCTAGATGTAGGCGCCCAGCCACTTCTGGGTCTCGCTGAAGAACCGCTGCCTGGCAGGCTCCCGGGACAAGGTCAGGTCGTGTTTGCCGCCATCGATGCGCACCACCGTGACGTGGCGGCCGAGCGCTGGTGCCCAGCGGGAGATGTGCTCGACGTTCAGCACGGCGTCAGCCTCGTGGGCGGCATCGTCCCAAACCGGGGCATGAAACGAGGCGCTGGAGTGCGCGACCAGGATCGGCGCCGTGATGTCCAGGCCCGCCCGCAGGCGCTGCTGTCCTAAGCGGACCGCGTGCAGCCAGCCCAGCCGGGCCGGGAACGACGACACCGGTTTCCACGACAGGTCATAGACCCACTCGCCGTTGTAGTCCTGGTGCAGGCTCTGGCCGTAAAGCGATACACCACGCGAGCCGAACGGGCGCTTAGGCAGCCGCCCGGCGACGCGGCCGATCACGGCGGCAAGCGGCCGGCGGACCATCCAGCTGGTGTTGAAGTCAAAGAACGGACTGTTGAGCACGAGCCCGTCCACGGCCCCGGTGTGCGAACGCGAATGCGCCCACAGCGACGAGATCAGGCCACCGGTCGAGTGAGCGAAGATGACCATCGTGTCGTGCTCATCGTCGGCCCTGATGATGCGGGCCGCCTCGTCGAGCTCGGGGAAATAGTCCGCCAGGCTGCTGACATAGTTCGCGGTTTGATGGGGCTGCAGACTCCGGCCGTACTTACGCAGGTCGAGTGCGTAGAAGTCATAACCGCGCTCGATGAAGAAGTCAGCGATATGCGTCTGGAAGAAATAGTCGTTGTAGCCGTGCAGGTATAGCGCCGCTTTCGGCGTCGGCTGAGGTGCCTTGCGGCTGACCAGCGTCGCGATGACGGGACCCTCGTCATCGTCGGGAAGCTCGATCACCCGCTGGTGATATGGCTCGCCGAGAACGTCGATCTGCAGTGCGTCCGTGCCCACCACCAAAGATTACCTGGGGCTAGTTATCCACAGGCTGGGGTTATCCACAGCGGACGGGTCGTGAGGTTCGCTCGGGGTTGGGGTGCTGGCGCACGCTCCTTTTCAGGTTCGCAGATGGAGAAGGAGGGATGGGGGATGTTCGATACACCTCTGACGATCGTGGGCAATGTCTTGACGGCGCCCGAGTTTCGCAAGACCAGCCAGTCCAACCAGGTGGTCGCGAGCTTCCGGGTCGCGTCGACCGCGCGGCGCTTCGATAAGGGGACGAGCGAATGGGTTGACGGGCATAGCTTGCGGGTTCGGGTGACGGCCTGGCGCCGGCTGGCCGAAGGCGCTGTCCAGTCGCTGAAAGTTGGCGACCCGGTCATCGTTGTCGGGCGGCTCTACACGCGCGACTGGATCGACGAGGCGGGCGTGCGGCGCGTGCTTTACGAGCTCGACGCGGGCGCGATCGGGCACGACCTCGCTCGCGGGACGTCGACGTTCCAGCGGCACTCGTCGGCGGTCAGCACGAGCACGATCGAAGACGAGGAAGCGGAGCGCCGCGTCGGTGGCGAGGATTCGGAGCCTTATCACCCGGGCGTGGTTCCGCCGGGTGAGGCCGACGATGACGCGTTCGAAGACGAGCGTGAGCTGGCCGGAGTCTGACCGCTGCTGGGGACAGGGGTGGCCGGTGAGGGCGCTCTGGGGAGAGGGGGGCACCGGCCACCCCGGCACGGATAGGCTCGGATGATGGGCGGGATCTTGATCGCGGGCACGACCTCGGATGCAGGCAAGAGCGTTGTCGCCGCTGGCGTTTGCCGGTGGCTGTGGCGGCGCGGGGTCAAGGTCGCGCCCTTCAAGGCGCAGAACATGTCGAACAACTCCGCTGTGGTGGTCGACCGGCACGGGCGGGGCGGCGAAATCGGGCGGGCACAAGCGTTGCAGGCTGTCGCCTGTGGACTCGAGCCCGAGGTCCGCTTCAACCCGGTGCTCCTCAAGCCGGGCAGCGACCGGTCGAGTCAGGTCGTGCTGCTCGGCGAGGCCATCGGCAACGTGGACGCGGATAACTTCCGCAGCCTGAAGGAAACCATGTCCACCACCGCCTTCGCGACCTATGACGAACTAGCGCGCGAGTTCGATGTCGTGGTGTGTGAAGGGGCGGGCAGCCCAGCGGAGATCAACCTGCGTGCACATGACTACGTGAATATGGGACTGGCGAGGCACGGAAAGCTCCCCACCGTCATCGTGGGCGACATCGATCGCGGGGGAGTCTTCGCCGCGTTCTACGGCACGGTCGCCTTGCTGGACAAGGCGGATCAGGATCTCGTGGCCGGGTTCCTCGTCAACAAGTTCCGCGGTAGCCGCTCGTTGCTGCAACCGGGAATCGACATGCTGACGCGACTGACCGGCCGGCAGACCTTTGGCGTGCTTCCGTTTGACGTCGACCTGTGGCTCGACGCGGAAGATTCGCTCGCCTACGGCAAAGTGCTCGGGCGTCCCGCCGCACCGGTGGGCACGCAATGGCTTCGGGTCGCGGTCATCCGGCTGCCGCACATCTCGAACGCGACTGACGCCGAAGCACTCGCGACCGAGCCGGGAGTGGCCGTCCGCTTAACGGTAGAGCCCGCTGAACTCGCCGACGCCGATCTCATCGTGATCCCAGGGACAAAGTCCACAGTGGAGGATCTGGAGTGGTTGCGCCGCACCGGTTTAGCCGACGCCATCGTTGCCCACGCGAACAGTGGCCGTCCGCTGCTCGGGATCTGCGGCGGGTTCCAGATGCTGTCACGGCGCATCCACGACGAGGTGGAGAGCAAGCGCGGCGAGGTCGAAGGGCTCGGTTTGCTGCCCGTCGAAATCGGGTTCCAGAAGACGAAAACCCTTGCCCGGCCAACAGGTGAAGGGCTCGGCGCTGACGTGAGCGGATACGAGATCCATCACGGCCAGGTCGTGTGGCGCGAAGACCATTTGCCACCCCTGCTCACGCTGCCCTCCGGTGCCGGCGAGGGGGCAGCTTCAGGATCCATATGGGGTACTCATTGGCACGGCGCGTTTGAATCAGACGAATTCCGGCGACGGTTCCTGACCCTCGTCGCCGGGCTAGCCGGGCGCCGTGGATTCACCGTCGCGCCGGGCACCTCGTTCGCCTCACTGCGCACGGCGACCGTGGACCGCCTCGCCGACCTGATCGAGGAGCACTGCGACACGGAGGCGCTCTGGCGTGTCGTGGAAAGCGGTGCGCCACAAGGACTTCCGTTCCTGGCTCCCGGTGCGCCGTGACCTATGTCGCTACGTTAGAAGCGCGCCTTCGCGAGCCACGGCTCGGGCGGACGCGCCTGGTGCTCATTGACGGGCCTAGTGGAGCGGGGAAGACGACTCTCGCTGAGCTGCTCGGTGAGCACTTGGCGGCTCAGGTAGTACACACTGATGATCTTTTGAATGGCTGGGATGACCAGTTCACTTACTGGGATCGCTTGAAGGAACTCGTGTTAGGCCCGTTGTTCCAGGACCGTGCGGGTCGCTACCAGGCTTACGACTGGCACGCCGAACGTTTCACCGGCCCATGGCACGAAGTCGAGCCCGGCGGAATCCTCATCGTCGAAGGCGTTGGCGCGGCGAGAGAAGAAGCACGCCCTTGGGCGAGCCTGACCCTCTTCGTCGACGCGCCCCTGAGCGTCCGCGAAGCGCGTTCCCTTGAGCGCGACGGCGAAGCCATGCAAACACAGCTAAAAGCCTGGCGCGCCAGGGAAGAACTCCACTTCGCCGCCGACGCCACCGCCTGGTGCGCCGACGTCATTATCTCCGCGTGACTAGCCGCGCTTGGGCCAGACGGGACCCTGGTCGGTCCACGTGACGCCCTTGTTACGGCACAGGCAGAAGGGGTGCCCGACGGGGTCGGTGTAAACGCGGTGGCCGTAGCCCTCAGGGCCGACGTAGTCGCGCATCAGGGTCGCGCCGAGGGCCAGGACACGGCTGTGTTCGGCCTCGATGTCGTCGACTTCGAAGTCGAGGTGAAACTGTTTAGGGCGCTCGCTGTCGGGCCACTGCGGCGCGCGGTAGTCCTCCACGGGGGTAAAAGCCAGCTCGATCTCGCCGAACTGGATGCCGGCCCAGTGCTCGGTGCTGCCCTCCTTGACCGGGCGGCCCGTCACCTCCGAGTAGAAAGCCGCCAGCTTCATCGTGTCCGGGCAGTCGATGATGAAATCGGTGAGTCGCAGCATTCGGCGATCTTGCCACAAGTCCAAATACGCCGCGGACTGAGACGGCCCCGTACGCTGCGGCTCAAAGGCCGTTAGCGAACGGCGAGACATCCGGTGGTGGGAGTACGAAGAGGGCTGCATCCGAGACGCTTGGCTTGCAGCGGAATAGCCGTCAAGCATCAGGTGGGACGCCGGCGTAAAGCAGTACCCGAGACCTGCGACGGCAGATGGCGAAATGCCAGGCTTGGATTGATGTGTGTTCTCCCCGCCTTTCCAGCTGCCCGCAGCCGGGAAGCTTCTAGCTAGACGCTCACGCTCGAAATCTGGGTCATGGTTCATTGTGCTGGCTGTCGGTTCCAGCTGGTCTCACTGCGGGGACCGACAGTGATGCATTCAACGCCGTGTCCGGCCAGATGCCAGGACTCAAACGTTGGGTCGGGGGTGACGAAGACCTCGGCACTGTCGTGGAACATCAGGTGAAGAGGATGCTTAACTTTTCCGTCCCAGGTGATCTCTACCTGGTGACCCAGAGCCAAGCAGCGGTTGCGCGCGCATGGCATCCTGCCTGGTATGGGTGGGACCGATCATGGCCAATGAAGCGCCGCCATATGGATATTGGTTCATTTCCGCGATGCTTGCCGTCGAGATCGGACTGTCACTATTGACCCTTGGCCAAGCGATTTGGCTCAGTATCGCCGGTCAGGAGGTAAGGGGAACCGTCGCGGCGGTCAACTACGAGAAACGCCCAGAAGGCGGCGGGTGGGTTCAGCAGTCCTACGTCAAAGTTGACTTGCCGCAGCCGTGGAACCAGCAAGTGGACCTTTGGACCTGGAACGGGGCGCCGAAGCCAGGTGACACGGTTTTTGTGACCGTCGACCGGTTCAACCCCAGTTTCGCCCGGGGCGCCAACAGCTTCATCAATGGCCAACAGTTCGCCACCGGTTGCTGCACCATGCCGGTCACGTTGGTGTGGTGGTACGGCTTAAGGAAAATGCACCAGCGGTAGGAGACACGCTGGCCACTCCGGCAGAGAAGTCATGCGCACAGCTATCCGTTGACGGTTGGCGCAGACTCTCACTGTTCATGAGACCGCGTACGGTTGAACGTCTACTGGGACACAGAGGTTAAGCATCACCCGAGACAGGACACCTAGGTCCACTTGATGTCCGGCTCGGATTGATGCGTTACGGATCCCTACGGGCTGCTAAAACCCGCCCCCGGGCACGCTCGCGCCTCAACGCCTTCGGCGACGGCGCGGCGGCCCGGGCGATTCCAAACCCTTAGCTACCAACGACGAAAGCCCAGCGCACCGGCAAGAGAACGCTGGGCAGGTTCGGCCGCGAGGGCTGGTCAGCAGTGCATTGCTACGAGTTGTTCCGCTTGGATCGAGGTTTAGTGAGCCTCCGGCGGGCAGGACCTCCCGGCCCTGCACCCGGTGAAAGCCTCCGGCGGCCAGCGTTCCCGCGCTGGACCCGGGGCAGCTCTGGAATGACTGGACGGCCGTTGCTGGGCGCGTCCGCCGAGCGCCGAAGGCCACCAGACCACGTCCGCGGGCGCAAACGGTGGAGCGTGTTTGCGCCCGCGGCCCGGTCGGGGAAACCTGCACGACGGAATGACCGGGCCACATGTGGTCCAGGTGCGCTGATTCGGTCTCGGTTGCTGGGCCGTCTCGGGCCGTCTGAGGGTGCCGAACGCTGACCAACAATGACCACCGTCGACGGAAGAGGTCCAGGTAGGGCATTGGGCGCACGGCCCGGAGCTTGGTCATAGGATCGGGGGCATGACAACCCTCAGTGTTGATGAGTTGCGTGCCGCCGTCGCGCGTGAACTGCCCGGTGTGCGAGCCGATCTGGAGCGCTTGGTCCGCATTCCTGGCATCGCTTTCGACGGCTTCGACTTCACCCCGCTTGAGCGTTCCGCGGAAGCTGTGGCCGAGCTGCTGCGCGCGGAGGGGCTTGAGGTGCAGATTAGCCGGATCGGCGAAGGGCACCCGGCGGTCATCGGGAAGAAGGCGGCTCCGGCGGGCGCCCCGACTGTTCTGCTTTACGCACACCATGACGTTCAGCCACCCGGAGACATGAGCCAGTGGCGCACGGATCCGTTCGAGCCGACGGAGATCGACGGCCGCCTTTACGGTCGTGGTGCGGCTGATGACAAGGCTGGCGTTATGGCGCACATCGCGGCGCTGCGTGCGTTTGGTGACCAGCTGCCCGTTGGGGTGGTTTTGTTCATCGAGGGAGAAGAAGAGTTCGGGTCGGCATCGCTGGAAGATCTGCTGAAGAAGCACCAATCCGAGCTGACCGCTGACGTGATCGTCATCGCCGACTCGGCGAACTGGGATATCGGTGTGCCCGCGCTGACGACGTCGCTTCGCGGCATCGTCAACAGTTTCGTTACGGTCGAGGTGCTGCAATCGGCTGTCCACAGTGGAATGTACGGCGGAGCCGTGCCGGACGCGCTGATGGTGATGAGCCGGCTGCTGGCCACGCTGCACGACGAGCGCGGTGACGTCGCCGTGGCCGGGCTCGTGAGCAAGCCCGCTTCGCCGCTGGACTACCCCGAGGACAGGTTCCGTTCGGAGGCCGGCATCCTTGATGGCGTCGACCTGATCGGCACCGGCCGCATTGTCGACCGGATTTGGACCAGGCCAGCGATTTCGATCCTTGGCATCGACGCGCCCGGGACTGAGGGCGCGCCAAACGCCTTGATTCCCAAGGCGAAGGCGAAGCTGAGCATGCGGCTGGCGCCCGGTGACGACCCGAAGTCGGCTTACGAAGCGCTGAAGGCCCACTTGACGAAGTTCGTCCCGTGGAACGCGAAGATCTCGTTCGAGTTCGAGCACGACGGCAACGCTTGCGTGATCGACGCGACCGGCAAGTACTTCGACGCGGTCCGGGACGCCTTCAAGGTCGCCTACAACGGTGCCGACACGGTCGAAGTTGGCATCGGTGGTTCGATCCCGTTCATCGCCACGTTCCAGGAGATGTTCCCCAACGCCTCGATCATGGTCACCGGCGTGGAAGACCCGATGTCAGGTGCGCACGGCCCCAACGAGAGCCTGCACCTAGGAGAGTTTGAGCGAGTCTGCCTCGCTGAGACGCTCCTGCTCCGCAACGTCGCCCTCGCCTGAGCTGGCTGGTGGCGCTTGGCTCGCGCGAACTTCTTTTCGCGCGAGCCAAGCCAAGGCCACGAACGCGCCCGCCGCGAAGATCCACCATTGCACCGCGTAGCCCAGGTTGAGCCAGTCGTTCTCCCGTTCCGAAGGCACCGGAACAAGATCGGTCACTTCGTCGTCGGCCAGCAGGTAGGTCTGGGCCAGCCGGTAGGGCACCTTCGAAGCGATCTCGGGCAGGCCGATCCGGCGTGCTTCCCAGAGCCCTTCGCGCAACTCCAGCCGCGGGTCGGATTCGGTGAACCGCACCCGGCCATTGATGGTCACCTGTCCCTTGGGTGGTGCCGGGATCGGTGGGGTGACGGTCGGTCCGGCCGGGTCAGGTGCCACCCAGCCGCGGTCGATCAGGACAGCCGACCCGTCAGCGAGGATCAACGGTGTCAGCACCTCATAGCCGACGCGGCCGTTCACGGTTCTGTTGCGTACCAAGACTTGTAGCTCTTGGTCGTACTCTCCGGTGACCGTCGCGCGGGTCCACTCCGGAGTGCCCGGCTCCAACGGGACGGGCGCTGCCGTTTGGCTGGCGTCGATGCGTGCGTTGATGCTGCTGCGCTGTTCGTAGCGCCCCCACTGCCACTGGCCGAGCAGAACCATGACGTATGAGGCCACGGCCGTCAGAGCGACGATCCCGAGCCAGCGTGGGGTGAGTAGCGAACGCACGCCAGACAGTCTACGGTTGTGATTCCTATCACTCAGGCTGGCCTAAACGGTCACTCAGTCACGGCGCGGGTTTCCGGGGTAGGTTGAACCGGTTGCCCCTCACGGTTTGGGAGAAGCATGACCGGCTACGTCACGGTTCGCCGTTTTCCGACGCTTACCGTTCAGACGCCACGGCTAGATGTTCGCCCCCTGACGGCGGCTGACGCGGAGCCTGTGGCGCAGATCTTCGCCGACAAGCAAACGCAGCGCTGGCTCCCGTTTCCGCAGGAGTTCGGCCCGATCGAGGGCAAGGCTTGGTGCACCGAGATGGCTGCCGAGCGCCGCGACAGCGGCAACGGCGATCACTACGGCATCATTCGCCGCGAAGACAACCGCCTGGTCGGGTGCCTGTGGACCCGCCGCACCGACTGGGGTGCCCGCGCGACCGAGATCTCTTATGCGGTCGCCTCTGACGTGCGCGGTTTCGGCCTCGCGCCCGAAGCGGTCGACGCGATCACGCTGGCGCTCGTGCTTGAGCACGGCTTTCAGCGGGTAGAAGTGCGCGTGGCACCGGGCAACCTGGCCTCCCGTCGCGTGACGGAGAAGGCCGGCTTCACCTACGAGGGACTTTTGCGCAACGCCGGTTTCGTGCACGGAGGCCGCGTCGACCTTGAAGTGTGGTCGATGGTCGCCGCCGACCTCCGTTAACGAGCGTCGTTAGGGCCGTGCCGCGGTCGCGGTGGCCGACTTCTTGGGCGCCGGTGGTGGCGGCGGAGCCTTGCCGAGGATCTCGCCCGACGGTGCGGTGAAGTAAGCGACCGGCTGGCCGGCGAGAGCATCCCGCAGGGTCTGGGACACCGCTTCGATTGGCTTATAGGCGTTGCCGCCGCCAACGCCGTGGAACGGGTTGTCCGGATCGGCCATGAACGCGGCGCTGGCCAGGTCGGGCGTGAACCCGACGAACCAAGCGGCCCGGTTGTCGTCGGTGGTTCCGGTCTTGCCGGCCACGGGACGCCCGACCGAGCGGTAGACACCGGGCGCTGTGGACCAGCCACCGCAGGTCGAGGCAGCCGCGCCATATCCGGTCACGCACCGTGCCGCATCAGCGGCCGCACGAGCGACCTCGGGCGAAAACGCTTGCACGCATTGAGGTTCCGAGGCCGGGTGCACCGAACCGTCAGGCCGGACGATGGACACGACCGGTGTGGCGGCGCAATACTTTCCGTCCGCGGCGACCGTGGCGTAGGCGTTAGCCATCTCCAGCGGTGTGGTGTCAGCGACGCCGAGCGTGAAAGCGCCCCAGCCCTTGGCTTTCGCCGGTGAGGCCTGCAGCTTGTCGATGTCGGTCCGCCACCGCAAGCCGAGACGTTCGGCCATCTGCACGACCTTGTCGGCGCCGACCTTTTGCTCCAGCTGCACGAAGTAGGTGTTAACCGACTTGCCAAAGCCCGACCACATGGCGTGGTTTCCGGTCATCGAGCCGCTGGCGTTACGTGGGCACCAGTAGCCGTTGCCGCAACTGGCCGGCTCACCCCACCCGGCGAAGTAGATGGACTTCAGGGTGCCGGGCGCATAGAACCAGGTGTGCATGGGCATGCCCGCATCGAGCGCGGCGAGCATCGTGAACATCTTGAAGGTCGACCCCGCCTGGTACCCGGGAAGATCGCCCCCACCGAGCAACGGGTTGACGGTGTTCGGGTAGTTGCCCGGCCCGTCGGAGGAGCCGGTGTGGTTGCCGTTGTTGGACTTGTCCAGCGAGTAGTTCCGGTTGACGGCCATCGCCCGCACGCGTCCCGTCCCAGGTTGTACGACGACCTGGCCTAGGGCGTAGGAGCTGCCGATCCGCTCACGGGACGTCACGTGTTTCAAAGCGGCGGCCTGCACTGACGGGTCTAGCGATGTCGTGATCCGGTATCCGCCGCGGCGCAAGTTGTCGAGCCGTTGCGCTGGTGTGGGACCGAACGCCTCTTGCGATAGCCACCAGTTCTTGAAGAAGTCGCAGAAGAAGCCATAGTCGTTCGTGGACGGTGCGACGGACACGCAGTCGTTCGGTGGCTCCGTCACGTTCAAGACGATCGGCGAGTCTTTCGTCGCGGAAGCCTCAGCAGGAGTGATGTAGGTCAGTTCCGTCATGCGGTCGATGACGTAGTTGCGGCGTTCCGTCGCGGCGGACGGATCCGCGCCCGCGGGGTCGTATGCCGACGGTGCTTTGACGAGCCCGGCCAGCGTCGCGGCTTCCGCGACCGTCAAGTCAGACGGTGCTTTGGAGAAGAAGATCTGCGCGGCCGCGTAGATGCCGTAGGCGCGGTGCCCGAAGTAGGCGACGTTCAAATAGCGTTCCAGGATCTCGGTTTTGCTGAGTTCCTGCTCGACGCGCACGGCCAGCCGCATCTCGCGGATTTTGCGGCCACTGGTCTGTTCGGTGGCGGCCATGACTTCTTCGGCGGACTGTGCTCCGTCGCGCAGAGCCATCCGTACATATTGCATAGTCAGCGTGGACGCGCCCTGGGACACCTGACCGGCGGTCTGGTTGGCGACGAACGCGCGCGCGATGCCTTTGGCGTCAACTCCACGGTGCTCATAGAAGCGGCCGTCTTCGCTGGCGACGATGGCTTGCTGCATCAGCGTGGAGATGCCGGCGATTGGCGTGTACTTGCGGTATTCGTCGTAGAACAACGTCAGTGGCGTGGTGCCATCGGAGGCGTAAACGTAGGTCGTCTGGGCCGGGGGCTGGACACTGAGTTCCGAGGGAAGCGCTTGGTAGAAGTCCGATCCAGCCTTGATGGTTAGCCCCCCAACCGCGGCCAAGGGGTAGGTAACGGCGGCGACCACGATCCCGGCGAGAAGGCCGGCCCGGGCGATCGGTTTCAGACGGCTGGTGCCACCAAACAAGCGACGCAGGATCACCACTTCAAGGTAGGACAAAGTACACATACGCCTTGAACGACGCGCAGGAGAAACGCCCCTGAGTCGGCAAGGCGACATGCCACGTGGTGAAGTAGGCAGTGTGACAAGCGAACTCATTAGATCAACGATCGAGCAGATCATGCCGCTCGATCAGGGCTCCATGGAAGAAGCCCGTCACCTGCATGGACGTCTGACGAAACCCGCTGGTTCGCTTGGTGAGCTTGAAGAATTGTCGATCCGGCTGGCCGGGCTGGCGGGGGAGTGCCCGCCGCCGTTGCTACGCAAAGCCAGTCTCGCCATCTTCGCCGGGGATCACGGTGTGCACGCCCAGGGGGTCACTCCCTGGCCCCAGGAAGTCACAGCCCAGATGGTGGCGAACTTCCTGCACGGTGGAGCGGCCGTCAACGCGTTCGCCCACGAAGTCCGGGTGGGGGTGACTGTCGTCGACGTCGGCGTCAACGGTGACCTTCCGCAAGACCTAGGTCTCGTGCACGCGAAGGTGCGCCGGGGCACGCATGACATGACGGAAACGGCGGCGATGACGCGAGGCGAAGCCGAAGCGGCGATCGAAGCCGGCATCAAGGTGGCTCAGGATCTCATCGAGGACGGCGCTGACGTTCTGCTCACGGGAGACATGGGGATCACGAACACGACCGCCTCGGCGGCGCTCATCTCCGCCTTCTGCGGACGCGAGCCGGGCATGGTGACCGGCTATGGCACGGGTATCGACAACGCGACCCATGCTCGCAAGATCGAAGTAATCAAGGCCGCGCTCGCACGGCACAAGCCGTCCAAAGAGGACCCGATCGGGGTGCTGTCGTCGGTCGGCGGGTTTGAACATGCCGCCCTGGCCGGCTTTATCCTCGGGGGCGCGGCTCACCGGGTACCAGTAATTCTTGATGGGGTTATCGCTGTTTCTTCGGCGCTGGCGGCTTATGCGCTCGCCCCTGAGTGCCGGCACGCGATGATCGCTGGACATCGTTCCGTGGAGCCGGGCGCGACGATAGCCCTGGGCAAACTCGACCTGGCGCCCCTGCTGGAGCTGGGCATGCGTTTGGGCGAGGGCACCGGAGCCGTCCTGGCTTATCCCATCGTCGCCGCCTCGGTCCGGGTCTTGCATGAGATGGCCACGTTCGACGATGCCGGAGTGTCAGAAAAGTGAGCGATTTATATCCGCTGGGGCTCAGGCTCGATCAGAAGCTGGTGCTCGTCGCGGGCGGCGGATCCGTTGCCACGCGCCGGGTTCCGGCTCTGCTCAGCGCCGGGGCGAAGATAAAACTGGTTTCGCCGCGTATCACCCCTGCGCTGCAAGGCCTCGCGGAAGCGGGCCGTCTGGAGTGGATAGAGCGCACGGTCCAGCCTGAAGACCTTGACGGAGTGTGGCTCGTCCAGGTCGCGATCGACGATGCGCAAGCCGCGTCAGCGATCTCAGCGGAAGCCGACGCGAGACGCATCTTCTGCGTGCGTGCGGACGACCGGTTCGCGGCGAGCGCCTGGACTCCTGCCGTGACAAGGCAAGGCACGGTGACGGTCGCGGTGCTGGCCGGTGGCGATCCACGCAAAGCCATGCGGGTGCGTGACCGCATCTCCGAGACGCTCAGCGTCGAGCAGGACACGGTCGAGATGGAAAAGGGGACGGTCGCGCTGGTCGGTGGTGGCCCGGGCGATCCTGAACTCATTACGGTCAAGGGGCGCCGGCTGCTCAGCAAGGCTGACGTCGTGGTGGCCGACCGGCTCGGGCCGATGTTGCTGCTCGATGAGTTGCGGCCAGAGGTCGAACTGATCGATGTGGCGAAGCTGCCTTACGGCCCGGCCGCGCAACAGGAGGAAATCAACCGCATCCTTGTGGACCGTGCTCAGCAAGGAAAACGCGTGGTGCGCCTCAAAGGCGGAGATCCGTTCGTGTTCGGCCGGGGCAGCGAAGAAGTGCTCGCCTGCGCCGAAGCCGGCGTCAAGGTGATCGTGGTGCCCGGCGTCAGCAGCCCGGTCTCGGTGCCCGCTATCGCTGGGATTCCCGTGACGCACCGGGGTGTGACGCACGAGTTCACCGTCGTGAGTGGACATCTGGCCCCGGATGACCCCGGGTCACTGGTCAACTGGGCGGCCCTGGCCAAGATGCGGGGGACCCTCGTCATCATGATGGGGCTCAAGAACCTCCCCTCCATTGTGGACACCCTGATCCGCGAGGGCCGCGATCCCGCGACGCCCGCCGCGGTCATTCAGGAAGGAACAACCCCTCATGAGCGGCGGGTACGCGGTGAGCTAGCCACCCTGGCACAGATGAGCGCCGGCCTGCGGCCTCCGGCGATCGTCGTGATCGGTGACGTCGTGAACGTCTTAGGCGTCACCGAAAGTGGCTAGATAGGTGTAGGACGTGGCGATCACCTTGTACCCGAGCCAGTCGTTGACGGCGAGCATCGGGGCGTTGGTGTAATCGTTGGCGGTGATGGCCTGCGTGACGCCGAGTTCAGCGGCCTTGCGCAGGCACACCGACTTGACCAGCTTGGCCAGGCCCCGTCCCCGGAACTCGCGAAGCGTTCCCGTGGCCCCGGTCCAGCCCCGGCCGAGCAGCGGGTTGATATCAAACTCGGTGACGCACGCGGGCTTACCGTCCACAAAGGCCACCGTGCTCGCTTCGTGACTGTAGTCGGGTGCGTTGAAGTGCCGCACGAGCCATTCTTCTTTGGGTGCCGCCTCAAACGGCATGTCCCCGGGAACGTCGCGGGCCGCCTCAAGGTCGACCGTGTAGAACGGGCCTGGCCCGACTTCGGCCGCGCTGTGCAGCGTGACGCCGGGCGGAATCTCGGGCATCGGGGGCAGCTCGCGCGGGTCGACGGCGGAGAAGCGTGACGAGGCGCCACGAGCGATGCCGCGCTTAGCCATCCACGCTTGCGTGTGTTCGTCATCGCGGCCCCAGCCCATGGCGCGCTTGACGCCCAGCGACCGGTAGTGCGCCGACAGCGGCTCCCACAATGCGGTGCCGATGCCGCGGCCCTGGTAGTCCGGATGCACCTGGACGAAACCGCCGCCGGCGTTGGGTTCCGTCGTCATGAGGTTGAGCGCCGCCAGGCCGACCCCGGCGATGACCCCGTCGACCTCGGCGACCAGTTGCAGCGCGTGCGACCCGGCGGGCTGGTTGCGGAACCGCACTTCCTGCGCCTGCACCGAGGCCACCATCCACGACGTGAGCGCGTACTTAAGCGCGCTTACCCCCGGCAGATCCTCGACCGTCATTTCCCTGATCAGCACGACACATCCTTCAGGTAGGACCACTGGGTGCCGACGACCTTATAGCCCAGCCAATCGTTGATCGCGAGCATAGGAGCGTTGGTGTAATCGTTCGACGTGAAGGCGTGGGTCACGCCTTGTTTTGCGGCTTCACGCAACGACAGCGACTTGGCGATCTTCGACAGCCCACGTCCCCGGAACTCCCGCAGGGTCACGGTTCCCGCCGCCCACGCGCGTTCCCCATTTACCTCAAGGAAGGTCGCGGCAGCGGGCACTCCGTCGACCAGTGCCACGATGCTCAGATCGTGTGACAGGTCGGGACTGTTCCAGACGCGGTCGAGCCAGTCCTGTTTGGGCAGCCGGTCGTAGGGGATGTCGGAAGGCTCATCGGCCGAGGCGGTTGTGTCGAGTTCGTAAAGCACGTCTGGGCCGACCTCAGCGGCCGTGACGAAGGTGACGCCCTCGGCAATGGCCGGAACCGGTGGCAGACTCCCCGGTTCAACGAACGAGTAGCGCAGCGAAGCACCTTGGCTGAACCCGCGCCGCTCGGCGAAAGCGGTAGAGCCCTCAGCGGCCCAGGTCTGGGTGCGCCGAGCGCCAATGGCCCGCAGATGCGCCTCCAGTTGCGTCCACAGCGCCGAGCCGATTCCCTGGCCTTGGAAGCTGGGCCGCACGGCCACACCCGCCCAAGCGGCGCCCTCTTCGGAGGTAGCGACATTAAGGCCGCCAAGAGCGAAGGCGACGATCTCGCCATCGATCTCAGCGGCTATGCGTTTGGCCTGGGCCTTCGGCTTTTGTGTGCGGTACCAGTTCTCCTGTGCCGCGAGCGAAGCCACGAGCCAGGGGAACAGTTCCTTGCGGATCTCACAGAACGCGCGAACATCGTCAATGGTGGTATCTCGGATATGCACGCGTTCTGTCTAGCAGCGGTGTCAAGCGGATAACAGCTGTGCGCAGCGGATCAAACCCAAGTGGGAGTAGGCCTGTGGATGGTTGCCGAGCCCACGCTCAAGGTCGGGATCGTATTGCTCTGGCAGCAGCCCGGTTGGCCCGGCCGTGGCGAGCAACTGCTCGAACAGCTCCTCGGCATCGGCCCGCCGTCCCGTGCGCAGGTAAGCCTCGATGAGCCACGCCGTGCAGATGTGGAAGCCACCCTCCTTGCCCGGCATGCCGTCGTCCCAGTGATAGCGGTAGACGGTCGGGCCACTGCGCAGTTCCGACTCAACACGAAGGACCGTTTCCAGGAATCGCGGGTCGTCATTGGGCAGCAGACCGGACAGTCCAATCCAGAGACTGGACGCGTCCATTTCCGTTGAGCCGTAAGCGACCGTGTAAGCCTGGGTGGTGTCGTTCCAGCCCTGGTTGAGCACGTTCTCGGCGATCCGGTCACGCAACTGTTCCCAGTCTGGGTTGGTGTCGCTCGTGTGCCGCGCCATCACCTTGATCGCGCGGTCGACCGTCATCCAGCACATCACCTTGGAGTAAACGTGATGCCGCGGTGGGAGCCGCGCCTCCCACAGGCCGTGATCGGGCTCGTGCCAGCGCTGCGCCACGGCGTAGACCATGGCCTCCAGCACCCGCCACTCTTCGTCTTTGACCTTGCCGCGCTTGTCCGCCACTGCCATCAGCACATCCGCCACCGGGCCGAATACGTCGAGTTGCAGTTGCTTGTTCGCGGCGTTGCCCACGCGCACCGGCCGGGAACCCGCGTAGCCGGGGAGCGTCTCGATCACGGCCTCCGGGCCGAGCTCGTGTCCGTCCACGGTGTAGAGCGGGTGCAGCCGCTCCGGGTGCCCATCGGTGTGCTCCAGGCAGACCCCCACCCAGCGCAGGAAGTTTTCCGCCTCCTGCACCGACCCGAGATCCGTCAGCGCCTTGACCGTCATCGCCCCATCGCGCAGCCAGCAGAACCGGTAGTCCCAGTTCCTAATGCCGCCAAGGGTTTCCGGCAGTGACGTGGTGGCCGCGGCCAGCACCCCACCGCCTTCGAAGTGGCACAGCCCGCGCAGGGTGAGCGCACTTCGCAACACGAGTTCACGTTCCCTCGACGGAAGGTCAAGCGAACTGGCCCACTCGCGCCAGCCACGTTCGGAGGTCTCCAGACGCTCCTCTGTGGACAGTGCCGGTGGCGACAGGTCGTGCGTGCGCATCCGCAGATCCAGCAGCACTTCACCGCCAAGCTTGCCCACGTCGATCGTCGCCCGCGCGACATCGTGCCCCGCGTCGAGCGACACCTCCCAGTCGACACCGGGAGAGTAGAGCGTCATGTGATCGCTCGTGCCCAGAACCAGCAGCCCGTCTCCGAGCTCCTGCAAGCGCACGGGCACCTGGCCGAATTCCGGGCGCGGAGCGAACTCCACGACCGCCACGGTGTTGCCCGTGATCCGGCGCAGCAGGTGATCACCGTCGAGCCAGTCCGTCACGCTCAGCCCGGGCCACCTGGTTTCCACCGTCATGGTGCCCGGGCGGTACCGCTGCCCGAGAGGGTGACCTCCGCGTTGCGAGGAGACCGTGAAGTGCCCGGCCGGGGCACCACCTAGCAGATCGGCGAACAGTGCCGCCGAATCAGGCCGTGGGTGACACAGCCAGCTGATGCGGGCATCCGGCGTCACCAGAGCCACGGTGTTGCCGTCGGCCAGCATCGAGTGCCGCTCAATGGGCACCGCGCGCTCGCCATAGAGCCAATTGCGCCGCGTCTCGAGCAACAGGGCCAGCACGCGGACCGCCTCGAGCGGGTCAACGACGCGGTAATGCGCCGCGGACTCGCCGTTGCCGACCTTGATGCCAATGTCCTTTCCGGACAGTGCGCGGAAGGCGTCCTCATCGGTCACGTCGTCACCGATGAACAACACGCCACCCGCCGACACCTGCCGGCGCAGTTCCTCGATCGCGGTGCCTTTGTGTGTCGCCAGCACCGCGAGCTCGATCACTTCCTTGCCGAGCTTGGTGTGCACACCCGCCCATTGCGCCGGGCCCGTGCTCACAGCGTCCACCATGGACTCGGTGACCGTGGGCGTAGCGGTCCGGGTGTGAACGGCTATCGACGCGGGTTTGGGCTCAAGGCGTACCCCCGGGTGGCCTTTCGCAAGATCTTCAAGCGTTTCTAGGAGACGTCGCCGTAGCTCTGTTAGTTCCGGCTCAAGCCGGGCTACGAAGCCGACGTCGAATTCGGAGCCATGGCTGCCAACGAGATGCACCTCGCTGGGCAGCCGTGACATGGCGGCCAAATCGCGCAGGGCGCGCCCCGAGACCACGGCGACCGTCGTTTGTGGAAGTGCGGCCAGCGACCGCAAGGCCGCCACCGCCTCCGGCAGCGGCGCTGCCGCCGAAGGATCTTCCACAATCGGCGCGAGCGTGCCGTCGTAGTCACAGGCCACGAGGAGCTGCGGGATGCGGGCTAACTGGGTGATGGCCGAGCGCAGTTGTGCCTCGAACCCATCACGATCCAAGTCAATCGTCATAAGCGGTTCTTCTCCGTGCCACCGATCTCGGCCAGGGAATCCAAGAATTCAGATGCCCAGGCTGCCACGTCATGTTTACGCAAATGTCTCTGCATGATGGACATCCGGCGCCGCGCTTCACCCTCGTCGACCGTCACGGCACGCATGAGCGCGTCCTTGACGCCATCGAGATCGTGAGGGTTACACAGAAACGCCTGGCGCAATTCCCCTGCCGCACCGGCGAACTCGCTGAGCACAAGTGCTCCGCCGTTTTCAGCCCGGGCCGCCACGTATTCCTTGGCTACCAAATTCATGCCGTCCCGCAGAGGTGTCACCATCATTACGTCGGCCGCGCAATAGAGCGCGGCCAGTTCGCTACGACTGTACGACTGATGCAAGTAATGCACCGCCGGCACGCCGACTTTCCCAAAGTCGCCATTGATGCGGCCGACTTCACGTTCCACTTTGACCCTAAGCGCTTGATAGTGCTCTACCCGCTCCCGGCTCGGAGTAGCCACTTGGACCATCACTGACTCCGGAACGGACAGTTTGCCGTCGGCTAGAAGTTCGCGGAACGCTTTGAGCCGGTGTTCGATGCCCTTGGTGTAGTCAAGCCGGTCCACGCCGAGGATGACCGTCTTCGGGTCGCCGAGCTCGGCCCGGATCTGCTTGGCCCGCTCGCGCACGAGCGGATTGTCGGCCAGGCGCTGCATTTCCGCGAAATCGATGGAGATCGGAAAGGCCTCAGCTTTTACCTTGCGGCCTTCATATTCGAGGGTGCTACCAGAATAGGGGGTACCAAGTAAGTGCTTGGACAGGCGCAAAAAGTTCTGTGCCCCCAAGCGTTGCTGGAACCCGACGAGGTCGGCGCCCAGCAGGCCGCGCAACACTTCGGCCCGTTGCGGCAGTTGCATGAACAACTCGATCGGGGGAAACGGGATGTGCAGGAAGAAGCCAATGAGCAGATCGGGCCGCTGTTCCCGCAACATCGCCGGAACGAGCTGAAGCTGATAGTCCTGCACCCAGACGGTGGCACCGGGCGCGGCGACCTTGGCTGCCGCGGCGGCGTACCGGCGGTTCACCTCGCGGTAGGTGTCCCTCCATCGCCGGCGGAAGATCGGCGGCTCCACGTTATCGTGGTAAAGCGGCCAGATAGTCGCGTTTGACTGTCCTTCGTAGTACCGTTCGACTTCGTCTTCGGAAAGGGACATTGGCACCAGCTTGATCCCGTCGACCTCAAACGGGTCGGGGGCCGGGCCCGGTGTTCCGGACCAGCCGATCCAAGTCCCCTTGTGCTCAGCGAGCACGGGATGAAGGGCGGTTACAAGACCGCCGGGGCTCGGGCGCCATCGCCTGCCGCCGCTGGTTCGGGAAGAAGGTGTGTCGTCGGTCACCTCATCGACTGGGAGACGGTTAGCGACCACGACAAACGGACTACCTTGGACCATCCATTCAGCCTACTAAGAGCATCTGGGAAGATTTCTACCGTGGCTCAGTTCATTTACACGCTTGAAAAGGCACGCCGGGCGCATGGCGACAAAGTCGTGCTCGACAACGTGACCCTCAACTTCTTGCCTGGCGCCAAAATCGGCGTGGTTGGCCCTAACGGCGCGGGTAAGTCCAGCCTGCTGCGGATCATGGCGGGCGACGATCACCCGTCCAACGGTGAGGCACGTCTCATGCCGGGCTACACCGTCGGCATGGTGGCGCAGGAGCCGAAGCTCGACGAGTCACTGACCGTTCTTGAGAACATCGAGCTCGCCGTGGCTGACACCAAGGCGAAACTAAATCGCTTCAACGAGATCGCTGAACTGATGGCGACCGACTACTCCGACGCGCTCATGGACGAGATGGGGCGCCTGCAGGAGGAACTCGACCACGCCGACGCCTGGGACCTCGACTCGAAGCTTGAGCAGGCGATGGACGCGCTGCGCTGCCCGCCCGGTGACGCGCTTGTCGCGCCGCTGTCCGGTGGCGAGAAGCGCCGTGTGGCGCTGTGCAAGGTGCTGCTGGAGCAGCCTGACCTGCTGCTGCTCGACGAGCCCACGAACCACCTCGACGCCGAGAGCGTGCTGTGGCTAGAGCAGCACCTCGCCAAGTACCCGGGGACGGTCATCGCGATCACCCACGACCGGTACTTCCTGGACAACGTCGCCCAGTGGATCCTCGAACTCGACCGTGGCCGCGCCTACCCCTACGAGGGCAACTACTCCACCTACTTGGAGAAGAAGGCGCAGCGCCTCTCGGTTGAGGGCCGCAAGGACGTCAAGATGAAAAAGCGCCTCACCGAGGAACTCGAGTGGGTGCGGTCCAACGCCAAGGCGCGCCAGACCAAGTCCCGTGCGCGTCTTGACCGCTACGAAGAGATGGCGGCCGAGGCGGAAAAGACCCGCAAGCTCGACTTCGACGAGATCCAGATCCCGGCCGGGCCGCGTCTTGGCAGCACCGTGATCGAGGCCAAGAACCTGACCAAGGGCTTCGGCGACCGGGTGCTCATCGAGAACCTGTCGTTCTCGCTGCCGCGCAACGGCATCGTCGGCATCATCGGCCCCAACGGTGTCGGTAAGACCACGCTGTTCAAGACGATCGTCGGGCTGGAAAAGCCAGACTCGGGCGAGGTCAAGGTCGGCGAGACGGTTTCACTGTCCTATGTGGACCAGACCCGCGCCGGTCTTGAGGGCAAGAAGACCCTCTGGGAGGTCGTCTCCGACGGCCTGGACTTCCTGATGGTCGGCAAGGTGGAAATGCCTTCCCGTGCCTACGTCGCCGCGTTCGGCTTCAAGGGACCGGATCAGCAGAAGCCGGTCAACGTGCTCTCCGGTGGTGAGCGCAACCGCCTGAACCTCGCGCTGACGCTCAAGCAGGGCGGCAACGTGCTGCTGCTCGACGAGCCGACAAACGACCTCGACGTGGAAACACTGTCCTCTTTGGAGAACGCGCTCCTGGAATTCCCCGGTTGCGCTGTGGTCATCTCCCACGACCGGATGTTCCTCGACCGGGTCGCCACGCACATCCTCGCGTGGGAAGGCGATGACGAGAACGAGGCCAAGTGGTTCTGGTTCGAAGGAAACTTCGACGCCTACGAGAAGAACAAGATCGACCGTCTGGGTGCTGAGGCGGCCCGCCCACACCGCGTCACCCACCGCAAGCTGACTCGCGACTGATCCCCGTGCGCTATACGTACCACTGCGCGCTGCGCTGGTCCGATCTGGACGCCTACGGGCACGTGAACAACGCGCGCTTCCTCACCCTTTATGAGGAGGCGCGCGTTGCCATGATGTTCATCGGGGCGCGGGAAGCTGGGCTGACGTCCTTTGAAGAGGGCATCGTCATCGCCCGGCACGAAGTGGATTACCTGCGTCCCGTGGACTACGGCGATCCGGTGCGCATCGAGCTGTGGATCGACGAGATTCGCCCGTCGCGGTTCACGGTCGCCTACGAGCTGTTTGACGGCGACCTGCTCGCCAGCAGAGCCCGTTCCGTGTGCGTTCCATTCGACTTGGACAGACAGCGCCCACGGCGGCTCACAGACGAAGAGCAGACTTTCCTCAAGCCATGGCAGATCTAGCCGTCTTCCGCGCCCAGTTGCTGCGCTTCGACCCGGCGGCGCTGGTGCGCGTGCAAGACGGTCTGGCGTGGGCGAAGCTGCCCTGGGACGTGTTCGTCGGCGTTGCCTGCGATGCCCCAGAAGGGGTCATCTCAGCGGTCGATGGTTCCGCTGCGGACGGCCAATGGCGCGGGGCACTGCCTCCTGTCTCCGCCCCGGCGGTGGAGTCCATTCCGGCGTCCGCATTGAAGAGCGCCGCTGCCGCGGCCGCTAAAACGCTCCGTGAGATGACCGGGCGGGCCGGAGAACGGGCGATTCGTGACGCCCTGCTGGACCACATCGTGGTACGCGGAGAGTCCGATGTGGACGGCACGCCTTTCGCTGTGCCGCAACGGCTTGTGCAAGCCATGGTCCGGATGGATCTGCTCGGCTCCGCGGCGGTGACCGTGCGCGTGAGCGGCCCCTGGACCGGCCTAACCTCCGAACTTGGCTTGGCGTTTTACCGCCTCGGTAATCCATTGTCTGTTCGGCCGATAGTTAATCAAGCGTTCGGCCGGTAGGGCTCATACCTTTGGACACCACCCGTCGGTAAGGGGCTGACGAAAGCGGGGCCCAACGGGTAGCCTCACGCCTCGGGATCTACTGAGGGTAGGCAGGCGGCTCCACTCAGCTGATGAAGCGGTCCGATTTGCATACCTGAATTTGTTGTTCACGGGGGGAGGCGGCTTCTTTGCATTTGCTGGGAGAAGGGGGCGTGAACGATGGCATGGTGGTCGTGGCGATGGTCAGACCAGCCGGGGCGGACCGAGGTTGCGCGTGAACGGGTGGTCCCACCGCGACGCGAATCGATCTATTGTCCAGATGATCTATCGAGTCTTGATGGATTGCCATCTATTCCTATGGAGAACGATATCAACCCGCCGGTCAGTTTGCGGCGGGTCGCCTGCACACTGGACCTGCTAGACGTTCGCCATTTGTCCGACGGTGAATCTAGCTTGCTGGCGTTGTGGGAACGGCACGCGCTGCTATTCGGCATCGAGGGACCAGACGACGAGATCCTCGTCATCCGGGCCCGGCCACACGCGACTGTCCCACCTGAACTGTCCGAATTGGCCTATCGCGCCGTAAACGAGTGGAACCATGCCCGCCGGTTCGCCAAGGCATATGTTGGCGACCCGACCGAGCGCGGTCAGCTGCCTATCTTCGCGGAGTGGCAAGTGCCCATGCGCTCAGGCATCCACGACGCGTTGCTGCTCGAAATCGTGGACACCGCCAAATCAGTCTCGACGACGTTCGTCGACTGGCTGCACGGCGACGGTGGCCTGTTGTTCTAGTGCGAAGAATTGGGGCTTCGCACTTTGCCGGATCGTGCCGCTCGAAGGTGCTATGCACCCGAGGAAAGCGGCGCTGCGCACTTCCCATCGTGCGGCGCCGAAGCTGATTCTCAGCCGGCGCCGGGGAAGAGCCCGATTCGGCCGTGATACTCGCGGGCGAGCTCGTCGGTGTCAGAACCGGCGAGCAATCCCTTGCTCGTCAACGCGAACGCGCGTACGCCGACACCCCGGCTGCGCGTTGGATTCCAGTCCAGGGCCTTGCCCGAGACCGGGTCCAAAGCAGCCAGACCCGGCCGGTCCACCGCGCCGGGCCCGGCCGACTCGTGCCCATACGGGTTGTCCATCCAGCGCTGGTGGCCACCGACGTAAACCGCTGAGTCCGAGATCTCAACGGCGTAAAGCGAGTCGCCGCCGGTGTGGTTGACCCACGTGGGTTTGACTTCATCGTCGGCGTAGGTCTCAAAGCGCGACGCGGTGTCGCAGAGCTTCAGCACGCTGTTTTGCCGGCCGGTCGTCACGATGACGAAGTAACTGCCGTCAGGCGCGAAATCAACGGCCCGCATGTAGGTGTCGAAGCCCGCACGGCACGGGCGGTTGAAAGCGTCCGTCCACCAAGGAGCGAGCACCGGCTCGCGCCCCGTCAGATCGAACATGGCGGCCTGAACGCGGAAATCCCCACCGGCCTCCGTCATCGCCCCGATCGCGATCAGACGGTCGCCCTGAGGCGATACGGCGATGTCTTCCACTTTGACCCGCCCGATCTCCGGAGCGGACAGTCGCGCGTCGAAGGCGTCCACGGCGCCCGTGCGTGGATCCAGCTTCGCCAGGCCGCTGCGTTTGACCCCGTTGATAGCCGAGAAGGTGCCACCAACGTAGAGCGAGCCATTGGTGTACTCGATGCCCCGCACATCGCCCCAGTCCACCGCGGCCGTGAACTCCGCCACCGGCTGCCCCGTCGCTAGGTCGAGTTGCGTGATCCCACGCTGATCGCGGTCGCCGACGCGGTGAAACCTGCCGCCGACGTAAACCGTGTTGCCTGGTCCCGGTTCAAGCGACATCACGGAGCCGTCCAGCCAGGGCTCAAAACTCAGAATCCGCCCGGTACTCAGGGAGAACGCGAACAAATACCAAAGTTCGCGGACCGGACCGCCGTCGCTTTCCGTGACCCCGGTGAAGTCCCCGCCCACGACGACGGTGTCGCCGACCGTCGTGATCGCACGGACCTGCCCGTCCATGACGTGCGGCGTCCAGTCCACGGGATCTTCGCCAACGGTCCATCCCGGAGTGGCTGTCGCTGGCACAGCGAAAGCTAGGAGCAGGACACTGAGGGCAAGCACAATCCGCCGCATAAACGGCTTAACGAACGAGGGTCCTACTCCGTGTTCACCATGAAGAAAGCCGCGCGCTCCAAGTAGTCCCAGAGCATCTTGTCGAGTTCGGGGGACAGCTCCAGCACGCTGACCGCATGGCGCATGTGCTTGAGCCACGCGTCACGGGCCGCCGCGTCCACGACGAAGGGCATGTGACGCTGGCGCAGCCGGGGATGGCCTCGCTCTTCGGAATACGTCTTGGGGCCGCCCCAGTACTGCATGAGGAACAGCCGCAGGCGGTCCTTGGCCGGGCCGAGGTCTTCCTCGGGATACATCGGGCGCAGCAGGGGATCGTCGGCCACCCCGGCGTAGAACTCGTCGACGAGCAGCCGGAACGTGTCTTCACCGCCTAGGGCGGTGTAGTAGTCAGCAGGGGTGGCATCAGCGGTCACGCCCCAAGGTTATCCGGCCGCTGTGGCCTGGTTCAGCCGCCGGGCACGCTCGATGGCGGCCGTGAAGAGGTCTTTGCTCGGCCAGAAGATGACGGCAGTGAGCAGCACCACGCCAAAGGCGGCTAGTCCCCACCAGCCGACGACCACCGGGAGGACCGAAGCGGGCATGGCCAGGCTGCCGATCGCGAGCACCGAAGCGCCCTGGATCACCTGAAGCCCGCTCTGCACCACCCCAAACGCCCGTGCGCGGTGAGTCGACGGGAGTGCTTGCACGAACATGCCGTTGGCGGTCGGCAGCACTCCGGCGACAGCGATGCCGGTGGAGGCACCGATCAGGCACACGACTGGCAGAGAGGGGCTGAGCAACGCTGGAATGAGCGTCAGCGGGGCGATGAGCGCCAACGGGCGCACCAGCCGCTGGCGTGCCGCCGGAGGGACCAGACGGCCGATGAGCAGACCGCCGACGATGAACCCGGCGCCGTGCGAAACAGTGATCAAAGTCTGATAGAGGCTGTGCTGGCTCTGGCTTGACGGTTCCAGGCTGTCAGCCCACACCACGGCCATGCCTTCTTGCACGGCGGCGACGAGCATGAGGGAAAACACCAGCAGCGTGATCGCGCGCAGCGCTGGCGTGCCAAAGACGACCCGGAATCCATCGCCCGTCTCACGCAGGATGTTGCGCCGTTCGTCCCCGGCGGCCACCGCGGGCCGTCGTTTGATGAACATCATGATCAGGATGCCGGAGACCCCGAATGTGGCGGCATTGATGAGCAAGGCCATCCGCGGATCGATCGCCGCGAGCACGCCACCGGCGCTGTATCCGGCGATCTGGGCCGCCTGCGCCATGCTCGCCTGCACGGACACGCCAACGACGAGCCGGTCGCCGGTCAGCAGCGTGGCCACGAGAGCCGACCGCGACGCTTCGTAGGGCGGATTGCCAAGGGCGGTAAGGAAAAGGAGCCCGATCATCGCCCACACCGGCAAACCGGGCAGAGCCACCAACGCGATCGTGACCATGCGCGCGAAGTCACTGAAGATCATCACACTGCGCCGGGGCAGCCGCTCGGCGACGGCCGTGAGCACCGGCCCGATGACGATCCAGGGTGCGTAACTGATCGCGAACGCCGCTGCGGTCACCACGGGTGACTGGGTCTGGTGGAAGATCAGCGCCGCGACCGCGATCTTGGCGAGATAGTCACCGACCCACGACAGGACGGTCGCCGAAAAGAGCGCACGATACTCGCGGATCGCGAACACTTCACGAAAGGTTGCCTGACGCTCCGGGTTCGGTGGTTCGCTGGGTGCAGAGCTGGTGCTTACGGGGTGTGGCACCGGCTATCCTCCATTGATCATGATGAGCACACTGCACCTGGGGATGAGTCATCGTGACGCACCCTTGCGCCCCTTGACTGCCGTGATTCTGCCCGATTGGCCGATGATGCGCTAGCCCCTATGGCTGACGAGGTGACTCATCGGGGGAGGACGGCCTAATGACCCGGCCTGCCTGCATTTGTGCCGTGATTCCGGAGGAGTTCAGGGCCTCGGTGAGACGCAATCTCAGCTCCCGCTGAACGTCGATCTGGCGCTCGGAGGGAGTCTTGCAGATGACCCGCATGATCGTGCCATCGATGGTGATCTGCTCGACTCCGGCCAGGTAGGGCGGCTCGATGAAGTCGTTGGCGTGGACCGGGTCGGCGGCATAGGTGTCGATGGCCTGGCGCAGCACGACCGACGCTTCCTCGACCGAGGCGAAGCCGATCGGAACATCGATGAGCAGCTGGGCCCAGCCCTGGCTCTTGTTGCCGATCCGGATGATCTCTCCATTGCGGACGTACCACAGCACGCCCCGGGCGTCGCGCAGCGTGACCGTCCGCAGGCCCACGGACTCGACGACACCGATCGCCTCGCCGGTGTCGATGACGTCGCCGACCCCGTATTGATCCTCCAGCAGCATGAACAGCCCGGCGATCATGTCCTTCACGAGTGTCTGCGCCCCAAAGCCCAGTGCGACACCGGCGATGCCGAGGCTCGTCAGAAGCGGCGCCAAGTTGAACCCGAACAGGTCGAGCACCATCAAGAACGCGATCGAGAAGACGATGACCGTGACGACGCTTTTGAGCACCGAGCCGATCGCCTCGGCCCGCTGGCGCCGGCGCTCCGGCACGAGTCCCGGAGCCGGGGCCGGCATCTTTTCACGCAGGGGACGCAGGAACGCTGGAACACGCCCGGCCGCGGTGCGCTCCACGATTTTGTTGATGGAGTGGTTGAGCAGGGCCCGCACGATCATCGCGAACAGGAGGATGAGCAGGATCCGCACAGGCTGGACCACGAGGTAGTAGCCGCCGTCGGTCAGCCAGTTGTCGCCGACCCAGTTATAGATCTGCTGACATACCTTGTCATCGGGGCGGCAAGCGGAAGACGGGGAAGTACTCGGCACGGGCTCCAGGCGCATACCTACTGTGGTACCGCATCGGCCGCCTTAAGGGTTAGTTGGCCCCCCGGACATTTTCGGCAAATGCCATATTCATCGGCGGTCTGCGAATTTGTTGGTGCAATAGTGGCATCAATCAGGGACGATGGTCACAGGTTCGAGCGGAAGGTTAAAGCTGATGCCTGACATACGACCCATACCGAGCTCGGTAGCGCTGCTATTAAATGCCACCTACGAGCCGCTGTGTGTCGTGTCAGTGCGAAGAGCCGCGATCCTTGTCCTATCGGGAAAAGCCGTCTGTGTCGCCGATGGTGATGGTGTGCTGCACAGTGCCCGGCGCGAGGTGCCGGTGCCGCTCGTGATCCGGCTTTCCCGTTACGTGCGCGTGCCCTACCGCGCTCACGTGGGCCTTTCGCGCAGAGCCATTTTCGCCCGTGATGGCGGGCGATGCGTTTACTGCCAAGGGTCGGCGGAAACGATAGACCATGTACACCCCCGATCCAAGGGCGGTGAGCACGCGTGGGACAACGTGGTGGCCGCCTGCGCCAAATGTAACCACCACAAAGGTGACAAGACGCTAGCCGAACTCGGCTGGCGTCTCGCCGTTAAGCCCACCGTGCCGCATGGCAACGCCTGGCGGATCCTCGGGCACCGCGTGCCCGATCCGCGTTGGGCCAACTGGCTAGAGCCCGCGCTAAGCCTTTAAGCGCCTAGGCCTTGTGCGAGCTGACCAGGCTCGCGAAAACGATGACGTTGTCGGCGTAGCCGGTTTCACCGCCGACCCATGCGCCGCCACACGTGATGAGCCGCAGCGAAGGCCGGCTGAAGTCTTGGTACACCCGGGGAACTGGCACGTGGTCCTTGTTGAACTGCTCGACGGAATTCACCTCGAACACAGCCACTTGCCTGTCCCGGCGCACGATTTCGATTTTCGCGCCGGGCGTCAGCTCCTTGAGCCGGTGGAACACGGCCGGTTTGTCTTTGGTATCAACGTGTCCCACGATGACCGCAGGGCCGAATTGGCCCGGCGTCGGTCCTTCGCGATACCACCCGGCCTCGTTGCGCAGGTTCAGCGACGGGGTCGCGATCGTCCCGTCCTTGTCCTTGCCAACGCCGTGCACGGGTGCCGCTACACCGATCGCGGGGATGCGGATTTTGGAGGGCGGGCTAGGGTCCAGGACCGGAAAGTCATGCGGCGGCGCCTTGCTGTCAGCCTGGAAGAAGCTCTTGAGGCTAAAGCCATGCTGGCGGCCGATTCCAATGCCGACACTGAACAGGCCGGCGACCACTAGCAGCGCCGCGAGCGGCTTGAGCTTCACGACGAGGCGGACTCGCGGCGCCTGCGCGCCACAAACAACATCAGGCCACCAGCCAAGGCGATCACGCCACCCGCGCCGATCATCATGTTGGTGGTGCCGGTGCCGCCGCTGGCCAGATAACCGCCGCCCGTCTTGGGACCGCGCGACTTGAAGTCGTTGTTGACGACGTTCAGCGTTGTCGTGGCGGTCTGCTGGCTTGGGCAGGTCAGCCGCACCTTGTACGCCCCGGCCGCGGTGTTGCCCGGGACGGTGGCCCGTCCACGATGCAGGTATTTGCCGTTGCGGTCAGGAGTGGGGGTAATGGTCACGACCCCGAAAGCGTCGGAGCTGACCGTGGCGGGGTTGACGTTGTCGCCGCAGTTAGCTTCGATCTCGACCTGATAACCAGCCTGGATGGTGCTCGGCGTGATCCGGAGGTACTCCCCGTCGGCGTACGCCGGGACAGGTGCTGCCAATAGGGCGGCGGCACCGGCTGTCACGGCGAAGGCCCGTAGTACAGACCGCATCATTCCCCCTCGAAAAGGACTTCTAGTGACCAAAGCATCTCATTGCGGCACGGATGTGAGCTGGGAAACGTGAAAAGTAGATGAGATATCGTCGGCCTGTGTCGCTCAATGAAGACGGCGCCAGGCGGCTTGACCAGGCCGACCCGGGTCTCCGTGATCTTTTTCTGATCCCGCCTGCCGACGGTGGCAACTACGCCGAAGCTGCTTATATGGCAGGCAACTCGCTCGGTTTGCAGCCCAAGGCCACTCGTGCCGAGCTGCTAGAAGACCTCGACGCCTGGGCCCAGCTCGGGGTTGAGGGCCACTTGGACGCCAAGCGCCCCTGGCTGCCGTATCACGAATTGCTCACGGGACCAGCGGCGCGGCTTGTCGGCGGTCTGCCGGAAGAGACCGTCATCATGAACTCGCTGACGGTCAACCTGCACTTCCTGATGGTGTCTTTCTACCGGCCACGCCCGGGGCGCGACCGCATCGTCATTGAGGATTCGGCTTTTCCGTCCGACAGCTACGCGGTCCGCAGCCAGGCCCGTTTCCATGGCCTCGATCCAGACCAAGTGGTGGTACGCCTTGAGCCCGCCGACGTCGTGAGCTATCTCGAGGCTGAAGGCGAAACCGTCGCCCTGGTGCTGCTCGGTGGCGTGAACTACCTGACCGGCGAGCTGATGGACATCCCCGGCATCACGGAACTGGCCCAGCGCAAGGGCGCCATCGCCGGCTGGGATCTCGCGCACGCGGCGGGCAACGTTCCGCTGCGGCTGCACGACTGGGGCGTCGACTTCGCGGCCTGGTGTTCGTATAAGTACCTGAACTCCGGGCCGGGTGCCCTCGCCGGAGCGTTCGTGCACGAGCGGCACTTGGCTGACGAGACGCTGCAACGGTTTGAGGGCTGGTGGAGCACTGATCCGGCCACCCGGTTCAAGATGGCGCCGGTCGCGACTCCACTGCCCAAAGTGGACGCATGGCAGGTGTCGAATCCGCCCATCTTCGCGATGGGGCCGGTGCGCACGTCACTCGAACTATTCGATCGCGTGGGCATGGAAACGCTGCGCCAGCGGTCCGTCAAGCTGACCGGCTATCTGGAATCCCTTCTGGACAAGGCGTTCCCGCGACCCGTCACGCCGGCTTGGCCGTCCTTCGACCCGCCGTTTGAGACCGAGCGGCTCAAGCGGGACCCCTTCGGCACCACTGCCGCCTTCGTGCCGGATCAGCCGGAAGGGTTGCACCGCACCGGATCCCGCGATCCGAAGGACCCGTTCGCGTCCAGCGTGCCGTTCGTGGCGCCGACAGTGCAAGTCCCGCCGAGCCAGCAGGCGATGCCGGTCAGCCCCTATCCGGTGATCGTGACGCCGCGGGATCCAGAGCGCCGGGGATCGCAACTGTCGCTGCGGATTCCGGGCGGCAAGGGTGCGGGTGACCTGGCCCGCCGGCTGCGTCACGAGCACGGTGTCGTCGCTGACGCACGCGAACCCGACGTGCTCCGCCTGGCGCCCACGGCACTCTATTCGTCCTATCACGACTGCTGGCGCGCTGTCGCCGCCCTCGCCTCAATCTACGGAGCACAGCTATGAGCGCCCCATCTCGTCTCGCTCGCGACACCACGGCCTCGGGCGAAGGAGCGGCGCGAATCAACGTCTTGCCTTGTCTCGCTCGCGACACCATGGCCTCGGGCGAAGGAGCGGCGCGATGAAGCAACGGGTCGCCATCGTTGGAGCCGGGCTGGCCGGGTGTCTGCTCGCGAGCTACCTGGCCAAGCGCGGCTACACCGTCGACCTTTACGAGCGCCGGCCGGATCCGCGCACGGGCAAGGTCGAGCGGGGCCGCTCGATCAACCTCGCGCTGTCGGAGCGTGGGCTAGACGCGTTGCGCCGCATCAACCTAGACCAGCTCGTGATGAAGGACGCGCTGCCGATGACGGGGCGCATGATTCACCCGATCGACGGCGAGCTGGACTTCCAGCAATACAGCGTGCATGGCGACCGGGCCATTAACTCGATCAGCCGTGGGGCGCTCAACGCCGCGCTGCTGGACGCGGCACTGTCCAACCACGACGTTCGGGCCTACTTCGACCGGCGCCTGACCGGGCTGAACCCGCTCACGGGAGAGATGACCTTCGAGCGTGGGCTGAGCGCACAGGCCGATATCGTGCTCGGCACAGATGGTGCTGGCTCCGCTGTCAGAGGGCAACTGCTCAAGGCTGGCTTGCTTGACGAGAGCCTCGACTTCCTGGACTACGGATACAAGGAACTGTCGATCCCGGCGAAGGACGGCGACTGGGCGCTTGATCCGGGCGCGCTGCACATCTGGCCGCGCGGCAGCTCGATGATGATCGCGCTGCCCAACCCCGACAAGTCCTTTACCTGCACCCTTTTCTGGCCCAACGGTGGCACGTCGAGCTTCGCCTCGCTCACCAGCCCGGCAGCGATCATGCGTCACTTCGAGGAGCACTACCCTGACGTTCCGCCGATGGCACCCAACCTCGTCGAGGACTATCAGCACAACCCGGTCGGCCTGCTCGGCACCGTGCGCTGCACGCCGTGGCAGGCGCACGGCAGGGTCGCCCTCCTTGGCGACGCCGCGCACGCGATCGTCCCGTTCTATGGGCAGGGTGCCAACAGCGCCTTCGAAGACGTGGTCGAGCTGGACCGGTGTCTAGAAGAGACCGGGGACGACTGGGCCGCAGCGCTGCCCTTGTTCCAGGAGCGGCGGCAGGAAAACGCCGAGGCCATCGCCCAGATGGCGCTGGAGAACTTCGTCGAGATGCGCGACAAGGTCGCTTCGCCCGTGTTCCAAGCGCAGAAAAAGTTAGAACACGTTCTAGAAAGAGCCCTCCCGGGCCGGTATGTTTCGCGGTATGAGCTGGTGTCGTTTTCCACCGTCCCCTACGCACAGGTGCGCGAGCGGGTTCGCCGCCAGCAGCGGGTGCTGGGCGGGGTGCTCGGCGGCACCGTGCTAGCGCTGGCAGGCCTGGCCGCGGCCGCACTCCTGCGGGCCAGCCGGAGAGCGTCATGAGCGTGGAGCGGGCCGGCTCGGCAGGGCCGGGGAAAGCGCGGGTCCGGTTCGCGGCGCCGCACAGACTGTTCGCGAAAGCGCGGGTCTGGTTCGCGACGCCGCACAGACTGTTCGCGAAAGGACGGGTCCGGTGAAGCGGCTGAACAGTTTCGTGAACGGGTCGTTTGTGGACTCTGGCAAGCACTTCGCGAAATTCTCTCCCGTGACGGGGGAGCAGATCGCCGAGGTCGACGAGGCCTCCAAGGAGACCGTTGACGCCGCGGTGAAAGCGGCGCGAGCCGCGTTGCGCGGGCCCTGGGGACGCATGTCCGATCAGGAGCGGGCCGGGCTGATGCGCACGGTCGCCAACGAGATCGAGCGGCGTTTCGATGACCTGGTCGAGGCTGAGGTCGCCGACACCGGCAAGTCCATCTCGCAGGCCCGCACGCTCGACATCCCGCGTGGGGCGGCCAACTTCCGGGCGTTCGCCGACATTGTGGCGACGACGCCGACCGAGAGTTTTCTCACCACGACCGCTGACGGGCGCAAGGCGCTGAACTATGCCGTGCGCAAGCCCGCTGGCGTCGTGGCGATCATCGTGCCGTGGAATCTGCCGCTGCTGTTGCTGACGTGGAAAGTCGCGCCGGCACTCGCGTGCGGAAACACGGTGGTGGTCAAGCCATCGGAGGAGACACCGGGTTCGGCGACGGTTCTGGCTGAAATCATGAAGGCCGCCGGCGTACCAGATGGGGTGTTCAATCTTGTTCATGGGTTTGGGCCTGACTCCGCGGGCGAATTCCTCACCCGGCACCCCGGCGTAGACGCGATCACGTTCACCGGGGAATCCGCGACCGGAAGCGCCATCATGAAAGTGGCCGCCGATGGGGTGAAGGCGGTGTCGTTTGAGCTCGGCGGAAAGAACGCCGGGATCGTCTTCGCCGACGCGGATCTGGACGCCGCCGTGGCCGGGTCGGTGCGGTCGAGCTTCACCAATGGCGGGCAGGTTTGCCTTTGCACGGAACGGCTTTACGTCGAGCGGCCGATCTTTGACGAGTTCGCTACGCGACTGGCCAAGGAGGCGGGAAACCTGCGCTACGGGTGGCCTACCGACGAGGCGACGGTCAACATGCCGCTGATTTCCGCTTCTCACCGGGAAAAGGTGCTGTCCTACTACGACTTGGCGCGCCAAGAGGGCGCCACTGTGCTGACCGGGGGCGGCGTGCCGCACTTCGGCGACGACCGGGATAACGGCGCGTGGGTTGAGCCGACCGTCCTAACCGGACTGTCGCAAGACGCGCGCTGCAACCGCGAGGAGATCTTCGGTCCTGTCGTCTCGCTCATGCCGTTTGACACCGAAGACGAAGCGTTCGCCCTCGCCAACGACAGCGACTACGGGCTGGCCGCAACGGTTTGGACCCGTGACGTGGGCCGAGCGCACCGGGCGGGCCTGCGGCTCGACGCGGGCATCGTCTGGGTCAACACGTGGTTCTTGCGCGACTTACGCACGCCGTTTGGTGGCGTCAAGGCCTCCGGGATCGGCCGCGAAGGCGGCGTCCATTCGCTCGAGTTTTACTCCGAACTCACCAATGTTTGTGTGGAGCTTTCATGAATGAGCTGTTGGGCGCTTACGCGACCGGGGTCCCGATCCCGCCACTGCGTGAGCACCTGCTGCCGGTGGGCGACATCGACGCCGCCTATGCCGTGCAGAAGGAGGTAACCGCACACTGGCTGACGCAGGGGCGGCGGCTCGTCGGGGCGAAGATCGGCCTGACGAACAAGGCGGTGCAATCGGTGTTCGGGGTTTTCCAGCCCGACTTCGGTGTGCTGCTCGCCGACATGGCGGTCAACGACGGTGACGTCGTGGACCTCGGGCGCCTGATTCAGCCCCGGGTCGAAGCGGAGATCGCTTTCGTCATGGGCGCGGACCTACCGTACAAGGAAGTCACGGCGGTTGACGTCATCCGGGCGACGGAATACCTGTTGCCGTCCATCGAGATCGTCGACTCGCGGATCATCAACTGGGATATCTCCATTGTGGACACTGTCGCGGACAACGCGTCCAGTGGACTTTTCGTGCTGGGGACGCAGCCGGTCAAGCTGAGCGATGTGGACCTGCGCATGTGCGGCATGGTGCTGGAGCACATGGGTGAGCCAGTGTCCGTCGGCGCCGGTGCCGCGTGCCTGGGTAACCCGCTGAACGCGGTGACCTGGCTGGCCTCAACGATGGCGCGCATGGGCACGCCGTTGCGCGCGGGCGATGTCGTGCTGTCAGGTGCCTTGGGCCCCATGGTTTCCGTGACACCGGGAGCCCGTTACGAGGCCCGCATCAGCGGCCTCGGCTCGGTGCGCGTCGGCTTCAGCGACCGCCCGGCTGCAGGCACCGGCGGCACCCCGGGTTGAACGACATCCCTGGAGACGTGATCAACAGGCGGTTTGATCACGTCGGTGGGGATGTGGATCAGTGTTGGGGATGTGGATCACGACTAGGGCCACCAAGTAGAGGCCGCCGCTGGAGACGGTCGAGGTTTGCAGGACGGGACGGGATGAAGGGCGTGGCGCAGATGTGGGATGAGGAGAGCGCATGAGGGCCGGTGTGGCGATCATTGGGTCGGGCAACATTGGGACCGATCTGATGTTCAAGGTGATGCGGCTGTCGGAGACGCTGCGCATGGTGGCGATGGTCGGCATCGATCCCGAGTCTGACGGTTTGGCACGGGCGAAGCGGATGGGCGTGGCGATCACGTCAGACGGTGTCGACGGGCTGCTGGCGATGCCGGAGTTCGCCGAAGTGGAAGTCGTGTTCGACGCGACGTCGGCCAAGGCGCACCACCGCAACGCGGAGCTGCTCAAGGATAAGATCGTTGTCGATATGACGCCGGCCGCGATCGGTCCGTATGTGATCCCTCCGGTCAACCTCGACGAACATATGAACGCGCGCAACGTGAACATGGTCAGTTGCGGTGGGCAGGCGACCGTGCCGATCGTGGCGGCTGTGGGACGGGTGACACCCGTGTCCTACGGCGAGATCGTGGCGTCCATTTCGTCAAAGTCAGCTGGACCTGGTACCAGGCAGAATATTGATGAGTTCACGGTGACGACATCACGTGCCATCGAAGTCGTTGGCGGCGCCCAGAAAGGCAAGGCCATCATCGTGCTCAACCCGGCCGAGCCGCCGATGATTATGCGCGACACCGTTTACTGCCTGTGCCCTGACGTCAACGCCGATCAGGCCGCGATCGCGAAATCGGTGCAGGACATGGTTTCCGGGGTGCAGGAATATGTCCCTGGCTACAAACTCAAGCAGGAAGTCCAGTTCGACCAGCGCGAGGATGGGCTTCAAGTGAGCGTGTTCCTTGAGGTTTCCGGTGCTGGGCACTATCTGCCCGCCTACGCCGGCAATCTTGACATCATGACCTCGGCTGCGCTGCGCACCGGTGAGCGTTTGTGGGAGCTGTCGAAATGAGTGAGGGCAAGCCCCGAGCGAATCGGATGACAGGGTGTCGCGTGCCTCGTGACGAGGCTGACCGAAGGGAGGCCTCGGCATGAGTGTTGAGATTTACGTTCAGGACGTGACGTTGCGCGATGGCATGCACGCCATCCGGCACCAGTACACGGTGGAGCAGGTGCGCCAGATCGCGGCCGCCCTTGACGCGGCTGGGGTAGCGGCGATCGAGGTCGCTCACGGCGACGGGCTCGCCGGGTCGAGCTTGAATTACGGCATCGGCAAAGCGACCGATCACGAGTGGATTTCAGCCGCGGCGAGTGTCATCAAGAACGCCAAGCTGACGACGCTCATTCTGCCCGGCATCGCGACGATCGACGATCTGCGCGCGGCCCGTGACCTCGGCGTGGAAAGTGTCCGCGTGGCAACGCATTGCACCGAGGCCGACATCTCGGCACAGCACATCGGCTGGGCACGCGAGAACGGGATGGACGTCAGCGGCTTCCTCATGATGTCGCACATGAACGATCCCGCGTCACTGGCTCAGCAGGCCAAGCTGATGGAATCCTATGGGGCGCATTGTGTTTACGTCACCGACTCGGCCGGGCGGCTGACGATGGGCGACGTGGCCGAGCGCATCGACGCGTACCGGTCCACGCTGGACGATGACACCCAGATCGGCATTCACGCGCATCACAACCTGTCGCTAGGTGTGGCCAATAGCGTGGTCGCGGTCGAGCGCGGGACCTACCGGGTCGACGCGTCGCTCGCGGGCATGGGTGCCGGGGCCGGCAACGCGCCACTGGAGGTGTTCGCGGCGGTGGCCGACCTGATGGGCTGGAAGCACGGCTGCGATGTGTTCGCGCTCATGGACGCCGCTGACGAGCTCGTCCGCCCGCTGCAGGACCGGCCGGTGCAGGTCGACCGCGAGACGCTGACGCTCGGCTACGCGGGCGTTTACGGCAGCTTCCTGCGCCATGCCGAGCGCGCGTCAGCCAAATATGGTGTTGACGCCCGGTCGATCCTGGTGGAACTAGGCAAGCGCCGGATGGTCGGCGGCCAAGAAGATATGATCGTCGATGTGGCATTGGACCTGAAGAATGGCTAACGCAGCGGAACTGCTGGACTACGCGGCACGCAACGCGCAGGCGATGCCGCAGTTGCGGCTCGCCGAGGTCGCCGACGGCTACGCCGTGCAGGACGAGCTGGTCAAGCGGCGGCTGGAGCGCGGGGAACGGCTTGTTGGCTACAAGATGGGGCTCACCAGCCGCGCGAAGATGGCACAGGTCGGCGTGAACGAGGTGATCTTCGGGCGCTTGACGGACGCGATGCAGGTGCCTGACGGTGCCATGGTTGACCTCGCCCAGTACATCCACCCGCGCGTGGAGCCCGAAGTCGCGTTCTGGATCGAAGACGGCGAGATCGCGGCTGTGGCGCCGGCGCTGGAGCTGATCGACTCGCGTTACGCCAACTTCGAGTTCACGCTGCCGGATGTCGTGGCCGACAACACGTCTGGAGCGTCCTTCGTCATCGGAGCCTGGCAAGACGTTCCGTCCACAGTGGACAACCTCGGCGTGCTGCTGGAAATCAACGGTGAAGTGGTTCAGGTCGGGTCAACGGCGGCGATCCTCGGCGATCCGCGCCGTGCGTTCACCGATGGCGCCGAGCTAGCGGCCCGTTACGGCGTCACGTTCGACGGCATCTTGCTCGCTGGCGCCGCCACCGCCGCTGTGCCGTTGCCCAAGGGTGCCTACGTCAAGGCCGTCGTGGAAGGACTCGGGACAGCGTCCCTGCGCTCATGAGCGAGGGCTTGCCCGAGCGAATCGGGATCGCAGTGGTAACTCATGGCGGCGACCGAAGGGAGACGGCATGAGCCAGCAGTTAGTAACGCCGCGGGGACGGTTCCCGCATGTGAAGGTGGCCAACGGGTTCGCCTTCGTCAGCGGGACGTCGAGCCGGCGCGTGGACAACACCATCGCCGGCGCGAGCGCCGACGCGATGGGAACCACCACTTTGGACATTCGCGTGCAGACACGCGAAGTCATCGAAAACATCGGCACCATCCTCGCCACCGTGGGGCTGGGCCTGCAGGACCTCGTTCAGGTCACCACCTACCTGGTGAACATGAACGATTTTGGCGGCTACAACGAGGTATATGGGGAATACTTCGACGAGACCGGGCCGACCCGGACCACGGTCGCCGTCCACCAGCTGCCGCACCCGCATCTGCTGATCGAGATGCAGGCGGTGGCCGTAGTGAGGGAGAACTGATGGACAACCCGATCAATTTCCCGCAATGGCTTGGCGAGAACCAGCATTTGCTCAAGCCGCCGGTGGGCAATAAGCAAATGTTCCCGACCGGTGATGACTTCATCGTGATGATCGTAGGCGGGCCCAACGCGCGCACCGACTATCACGTTGACCCCTACGAGGAATACTTCTACCAAATCAAAGGCAACATGCACGTCAAGGTGATGACGCCGGATGGCCCGCAAGACGTGCACATCAACGAAGGTTCCATGTGGGTGCTGCCCCGCAACACCCCTCACTCGCCACAGCGCCCCGAGGCCGGATCGGTCGGCCTGGTCGTGGAGCGCGTACGGGCCGAGGGGACGCTGGAGAAATTCCAGTGGTACTGCCCGGAATGCAACGCCCTCGTCCACGAGGTTGAGCTGCAAGTGCGCTCCATTGTGGATGACCTTCCGCCGCTGTTTCAGGCGTTCTATGACGACGAGAACGCCCGCACCTGCGCCAACTGCGGCCATCTGCACCCGGGCAAAGGCTGATGCCGAAAGTCATCGACGTTCACACGCACATCGTGCCCAAGGGCTGGCCCCGCATGGACGGTGTGCCGTGGTTGCGGATCGACTCGGAACGCGAAGCCATGATCATGGTGGGCGAGACCGAGTTCCGGGCGATCACCGCGCAGTGCTGGGACGCCTATACGCGTGTCACAGACATGAGAGACGACGCGGTCGACGTGCAGGTCGTCTCACCCACGCCGGTGTTCTTCGGCTACGACAAGCCAGCCAGGGCCGCCGCCAACGTAGCGGCGATCTTCAATGACCTGACGCTGTCGATCACGCAAGGTGCGCCGGAGCAGTTCATCCCGTTCTGCCAAGTGCCCTTGCAGGACGCCGATCTGGCGTGCGAGGAGCTCGACCGGTGCCGAGCCAACGGTCACGTGGGGGTCGAGATCGGCAACCATGTGGGTGACCGCGATCTCGACGATGCCGGCGTCGTGCAGTTCCTCCAGCATTGCGCGGCAACGAATACGCCGGTTTTCGTGCACCCGTGGGACATGCAGACCGGCCCGCGCCTCAATCGCTGGATGGCCCAGTGGCTGACCGGCATGCCGGGGGAGACGCACCTGTCGATCCTGGCGCTGATCCTTGGCGGCGCGTTCGACCGGCTGCCAAGTGACCTGAAGATCTGCTTCGCTCACGGGGGCGGCAGCTTCCCGTTCTGGCTCGGCCGCGCCGACAACGCCTGGCACATGCGCAACGATGTGGTACGCGGTAAGTCTGAGAACCCGCCAAGCCATTACGTGGACCGGTTCTATGTGGACAGTGTCGTGTTCACCGAACCGTCGCTGCGGCTGCTGACCGACGTCATGGGCGAAGACCGGGTCATGCTCGGCAGCGACTACCCCTACCCGCTGGGCGAGCGGCCCGCCGGGAAAGTCGTCCGGGACGCGGGTTTCCTCAGCGAGGCCCAGCGCGAGAAACTGCTCGGCGGCAACGCGACAACGTTCTTAGGACTGTGATGGAAGACCGCTCTGTGCTCGAACGCGCCGCCCGGCCAGCGGACGCTGAGATGTATTTCGGCGACCCCCGGCGGCCCGTGATCGCCCTCATCCACGGTGGGTTCTGGCGCCCCGAATACGACCTGACACACCTGCGGCCGATGGCCTCAGCCCTGGCTGATCTCGGCTGGCCGGTGGCGCTGCTCGAATACACCCGCATCCCGGGACGGCCCGACCTCATGGTGGCCGACATCAAGCGCGCCATGGACAGCCTGCCCGACGACATCATCGTGATGGGACACTCCGCCGGCGGCCACCTTGCGCTGTGGGCCGCCGGTTACCGCGCCGGCCTGCACGGCGACAACACCAGCGGCCCGGCGACAGACGGCTCGGCGGCCGGCACTGTGACGAGCGGCCCGCCGGGCGGCAGTGCGGCAGCCGGTGAAGCGGTTGCGACTGGTGCAGCGGGAATGGCGGGCGGTCACGCGATGGGCGCCTCGGCGGCCGGGAATGAGGCAAGCGGCGAAGCGGGATCGGGTGCTGCGCAAACGGCGGCGGGCCGTGAGGCGATGGCGAGGCAGTCCGAAGGACCGCAGGTGCCGGTGATCGCGCTGGCGCCGGTGGCCGATCTTGAGCTGGCCCGTGAGCTGAATCTCGACGAGGGCGCTGTGCAGGACTTTCTCGGCGACCACAGCCCCGAGCCCTATCAGCCGGCCGTTTCCCGCGCGACGATCATCCATGGCGACGATGACGTCATCGTGCCGGTCAGCGTGTCGGAACGGTATTTGAGCCGTCATGTCGAGGGCCGGCTCATCCGTGTACCAGCGGCTGGGCATTTTGCTCTTATCGATCCGCACTCGGAAGCTTGGCCCGTCGTGATCGACGAACTCAACCGGCTGCTAGCGTGAAGACGTGTTTGAAGAACCTCAAGATTGGCTGATCTTCGCGGGGATTCCACTCGCGGTGATCGCGATCATCTTCGCGCTTGTTTACGCGGCGGGCGCGCGCGACGCCAAGAGGTACCGGCCGGGCCGCAACTACGCCTACGCGCCGGTCTGGTTCCTGGCTAAGCCGGGCACCGATGGCCCGCAGGCCGGTCGCGAGATCGAAGCCGCAGCCGGGGTGCAACACCCGGGTCTGACAGGAGGCGCAAGTGACCGCTGGTGATCTGTTGCCGACGACGGCCAACGCCGAGGTGCTGGACGGTCCGTTTACGACTCGCCAGCTCCTGCGCATCGATGAGGCACTACGCGCGGCGGACAGCAACACTGGCCTGACCTTCAGCGTCTTCGTCGGCACGATCGACGACCCGCTGCGGGAAAACGCCGAGAAGCTGCACGCTCAGCTGGCCGACCCGGCCAAGTCGGTGCTGCTCGCGATCGACCCGGACCGGCGTCAGCTGGAGATCGTTACCGGCTCCGTCGCCCGCAAGCGCCTGGCCGACCGTGACTGCAAGCTCGCGGCGCTGTCCATGGCAGCCGCTTTCAGCGGTGGCGACCTAGCCGGCGGCATCGTCAGCGGGCTGGCTCAGCTAGCCGACCACGCGGGCCGAAGCTAAAAGACGGCCGCCAATTGGCCCCTGGCTGCGTTGCTCCGGTCCTTGTGTACCAAGTGCGTACACGGAGGACCGGTGCGCCTTGCCAGATGACCAATTGGCGGCCGTTTTCTAAGAACCGGTGAGGAGACCGTCGAGTTCGAGTGCGGCTTGAACGGTTACGGTCTCCATGCCGCGCAAGTAGCGCTCCATCGCCTCTGGCGCCAGGACTTCGGTGTCCGCGAAGAGACACAATTCGATCGCCTGGGGCGCGGCGTTGATGTGCAAGAAGTAGCGCGCGCCATATTTCTCTAGCGGCGGGTCCCAGTGAAATGTGGTGGCGGGCAAGGCGTCTCGCACCTCTTGCGGCGACGTTTCGGTCACAGGACTTTGGCTGTCAAAGCGGCGGTCGTTGTAAGAGCACGACAAGTCCACGCCTAGCCGGTCGATCAGACTGTCTAAAGCCGACGGATCATACTGCGAATGCACATAGGCGTTCATCGACGCACGCATCGCCCGGCTCACGACTTCGGGAAAACTGCTCTCCCCAACGTGTACGACACACAGCCCGTCCTGCGCGGCCGGGCAAACCGCGTCGGCATATCCGCTGCGGAACCGGTTGCCCACAATGACTTGCACGACACTTTCCGCGCGGTCCGTCAGCTTGGTGAGCACGAAGCTCGCGGCGGCCAGCAAGACGGCCGCGCTGCTAACCCGTTGCCGGGCGGCGATCAGGCTGACCGCCTTGTCCATAGCGGGTGAGTTCAGGATCGCGTTCCAATAGCGGGGCTCTTGCGCCGCCACGACCGAGCCGAACCGTTGCGTGGGCACGTCTTGGAGCTGACGTTCCCAGTACCGCAAAGCTTTCTCGCTTTGCCGGAGCCCCGCTGCCGAGCCCTGATAGGCCGCCTGGTCCAGTGGCTGCGCGGCATCCAAGGGCGGCAACGGTTTTCCGGCCAGGGCGAGCAGCACGTCGCGCACGAGCGGGTTGAGGCCGCCGCGGTCGGTGGCCAGATGACAGACGATGAACACGGCATGCGTGATGTAGCCACCGCAGCGCACCGCTCCCACACGCAATGGCAACTCGGTGGCGTAGCTGAAACCTGGTTCCAGCAACCGTTCCTTCAGCGCGGCGGCCGCTTCGGCGGCGTTTTCCCTTGGCACATCAACGATGTCGATCGCGACTTCACCGGAGCGCCGCAGCACTTGATAGGGCTCACCCGCGTCGTCAAAACCCACGACCGTACGCAGTGATTCGTGCCGCGTCACGATGCTGTGGACTGTCTCGATCAGACGGTCGATCGTGGTGTTGACCCCGATGCCCTCGTCTTCGATCGCGGTGATCCAGCCCATGTTGAGCGCGTTGTCCCGGGGCACGAGCCGTTGGATGGCACCCCAGATCGCTCGCTGGCCCCAGCTGAGCGGAGCCTGACCATCCCGTGATCCATTGAAATATACGAAGGCCCCAGCCATGGGCACGACAATGGCAAAGTTTCTTAACAAGTGTCAAGCGGCCCACCGGATAGTGGGCCGCTTGATCAGTTCGCTATTACGCCGAGGCGTCTTTCAACCGGGCCTTGAGCGCACGCTTGACGCGGTCGTTGCCCTCGGCGACAAGGCGCCGCAGCGGGCCGGGGTGACCCTCTTCGGCCAGCCAGGCCTCGCCAGCGTCCAACGTCTCCTGCGACACCTGGTACACGGGGTAGTTGTAAGACACGAACTCCTGCGCGGGCTCGCTGTCGCGCAACTTCCACACGCTGGCCACATCGGCGAAGAACCGCGGCATGTACGGCTTGGTCAGCTCGACCTGGGCCGGGTGCTGGAAGCCGAAGATGTAAGCGCGGTTGAGCGAGTTGACCAGCTCAGCGTTGGTCGTCATCTCCTGCCACGCAAACTCCTTGGCTTCCGGCGTCGGAATGAGTGCCGTGGCCATGGTCGACCCGATCTGCCCAGCGGCCGTCTGGTCGGCGGCATACTCGGCGTCGATGTCGTCCTTGCCCAACTGGCCGAGCGCGGTCAGCGCCTGCACCAGCTGCCAGCGCAGCTCACCTTCGATGGTCAGGCCGGCCGGAACGTCCACTCCGGACAGCCAGTCCTTCATGCGTGCCAGGTCCTCGGCCGACCGGGCTGACGCGATGTAGGTGCGGGCCCACTGGAGCTGGAAACCACTGCCCGGCTCGGCCGCGTCCATGGCGCCGCGGGCGGTGCTGTTCAGCAGTGCCCAGCCCGTCGGTGTCCAAGCGGGATCGGCATATTGCGCGAGCACCAGCGAAGCCTGCCGCAAGGTCGTCGTCACCAGGTTGATGTCGGTTTCCTTCGGCAGCGACTTCGACACCAGCGTGACATAGTCACGGCCGGCCATCTCCGCGTCGCGCACCATGTCCCAGGCGGCGGCCCAGCACAGCGCACGGGTCAGCGACGACTCGAAAGTCGCGAGGTGACCCACCACAGTGGACAGTGACCGGTCGTCGAGACGCAGCTTGGCATAGCTCAGGTCTTCGTCGTTGAGCAGCAGCACGTCCGGCGCGCGTACGCCGGCGAGGGCGTGGATCGTCGTCGACGGCCCCGCGACGTCGGCCTCGATCCGGTCACGCAACTTCAGCGTGCCGTCAACAAGGTCATAGAGCCCGATCCCGATGCGGTGTGGCCTTAGCGTGGGGTATTCCTCCGGCGCCTCCTGCAGCACTTCAACTTCGGTGTACGTCCCGTCCGGGCCGACCGTGACGTCAGGGCGCAGTGTGTTGACCTGAGCGGTCTCCAGCCACGCCGCGGCGAACGCGTCGAGCTTGCGGCCAGAGGCGGCCTCCAGAGCGTTGAGCAGATCCGTGAAGGTGGCGTTGCCCCAGGCGTGATCGGCGAAGTATTGCCGCAAGCCAACGAGGAACGGCTCTAGCCCGACATAGGCGACCAGTTGCTTGATGACACTGGCACCCTTGGCATAGGTGATGCCGTCGAAGTTGACTTCCACCGCGCCCACGTCGGGCATCTCGCAGTAGACCGGGTGCGTGCTCGACAGCTGATCCTGGCCGTAGCCCCAGTTCTTGCGCAGCGACAGGAATGTCGTCCACGCGTCGGAGAAGCGGGTCGCCTCGGCGTTGCACCAGTGCGAGGCCCACTCGGCGAAGGACTCGTTGAGCCACAGGTCATCCCACCACCGCATGGTGACGAGGTCGCCGAACCACATGTGCGCCAGCTCGTGTGTAATCGTGTTGGCCCGCTGCTCGCGCTCGAAGTCGGTCACGGCCGAGCGGAAGATGTAGGAAGCGTCAGCGTGGGTCACACAGCCGAAGTTCTCCATCGCGCCGGAGTTGAACTCCGGGACCCAAAGCTGGTCGTACTTGGGGAGCGGATAACGCACCCCGAACTGATCGTGGAAGAAGTCGAACGCCTGCGACGTGATCTCGAACAGCTCGTCGCTGTCGAGGTGCGGCGCGTTCGAGGCCCGGCAGAACAGGCCGAGATCGATGCCGTCGTGCACCCGGCGCACCTCGTGATAGGGGCCCGCGCATAGCGCTGTCACGTAAGTTGACATCCGCACCGATGGTGCGAAGTGGACGGTCTTGTCGATGACACCGTCGTCGGTGGTGTCCACGACGGCGTTGGAGACGACCTTCCAATTATTCGGGACCCGGGCGTGCCACGTGTAGACCGCCTTGAGGTCAGGCTGGTCGAAACAGGCGAACACCCGCTGGGCATCGTTGGTCTCGAACTGGCTGTAGAGGTAAACCTCTTTGTCAGCCGGGTCGACCGCACGGTGCAGGCCCTGACCGGAGGAAGAAAACGGGAAGGTGGCCTCGACGACAAGGGTGTTGTCGGCCGCGAGATCGGGCAGCGGCAAGCCATCGTCTGCCGACCAGGTGCTCACGTCCAGCTCGGTGCCATTGAGCACGGCTCTCTGCACGGACTGGGCGGCGAGCTCTATGAAGGTCGACGTTCCCGGCTGGCGGGAACGGAAGCTGACTGTAGTGACGCTCCTGAATGCATTGACCCCGGGATTGCCTGAGCCATCAGTCAGGTCGAGGGCAATGTCATAAGCCGTCACCTCGATCAGGGCGGAGCGCTGGGTGGCCTCCGCCTGGGTGAGGTTGTGTATTCCGGTCACAAGAAGCAATCCTTTCACATCCTCGCGTCACTTCACGAACCCCTGTGGAGTTGGGTGTGCGTGGCAGAAAACAATGAGGCCCCGTGGCGGATGGAAGTCCCCGCCGAGGTGGTCGCGGAGAACCTAAGCGCCTTTTATGTCTGGTTTGACGACGAAGCTGTCGTGGTCGAGCCCGCCATGCCCGAACTCGTGGGGGCCCAGTAGCGTTACCGGGCGTGACAGTCGTGCACCCGATCGCCTCCGCTTGGCTCACCACCGGCCGCACCGGCGCGCAGAACTATGACGAGTTCGCCGACGATGCCGAGATCACCGAAATCATCGCCGCCAACCCGCTGAGCGCGCTGGCCGTCGAGATGCCACACAGGGCACCAGACAGCCTCGGCAAGTCGTTCACGCAATCGCTTCCAGACGCGGTGCGGCGTCTTTCCGATGCTCGCGACAGTGGCGCGTATCAGTCCTTTACCGACGTCGCGGTGCTTTACCGCATCAGTGCGGGCGGACAGGACGCCTACGGTCTGTGGTGCATGGCCGATACCTCGGAGATCTCGACCAGTGCCGACGAGCCGGGCCTGATCATCCGCAACGAGGACGTCTTCATCGAGAAGGTCCGCGAACGGGTAGCCCTGTTCCAGGCGCTGGGAACGCTGCTGTCGCCGGTGCTCTTGATGCAGACCGGCCGCGGCGATGAACTGCATGCCGCTCTTGCCAAGGCCTGCGCGGAAGCTGGTGAGCCGTTCGCCACCGACATGGACCCCTCGGGCCGTGTCCACTCGATCTGGCCGCTCACGGATGCTTCCTCGCTGTTGGAGATCGCCGGCGGTGGAGAGCTGGTCGTCGCCGATGGCAACCACCGCAGCCTGGCCGCGCAAACCGGTGGGCTGCCGCGCTTCCTGGCCGTCGTGACCACACCCGCGTCGGTCACCATCCAGCCCTACAACCGCCTGGTCCGCGACGTTTCTTTCGCTGGTACGCAGTCAGGCGGCCACATCCGGGTATACACCCGTGAGCACGGGTTGCGTGCGATCGCACTGGAACCAGACCCAGGACTGGGGTTCGTGGACAACATGGATCACGCGCTCGTCGAACGCGTCCTGTTCAAAGAACAGCTGGACTTGGACCCAGGCGACAAGCGCATCACTTACGTCGGCGGGGATTATCCCGAGTCGTGGCTGATTGGTGAGGTGGACGCTGGCCGGGCCGACCTCGCTGTCCTCATCGATCCGGTGACCGTGCCCGACTTCGTGGAAGTCAACCTCGCCCGGCAGAAGATGCCGCGCAAGAGCACCTGGTTCACCCCGAAAGCCCGGGCCGGACTGGTCCTAGCGGAGATAGGCTAACGATCATGCGCGTATATCTTGGCGCCGACCACGCAGGTTTCGAGCTGAAGAATCACCTCGTGGAAGCGTTGTCCAGCAAGGGTTTCGACGTTGTGGACGTGGGGCCGGCGGCCTACGACGCCGACGATGACTACCCGGTCTTCTGCTTCCACACGGGGGCGCGGGTCGTGGCCGACTCGGGCAGCCTCGGTGTCGTGATCGGAGGGTCCGGCAACGGCGAGCAGATCGCGGCCAACAAGGTGCCCGGAGTGCGGGCCGCCCTGGCTTGGAACCTGAACACCGCGACCCTGGCCCGTGAACACAACGACGCCAACGTGGTCGGCATCGGCGCCCGGCAGCACTCGACGGAAGAAGCGACCGAGATCGTGCTGACGTTCCTCAACACGCCATTCTCAGGCAATCCCCGCCACGCCAGGCGGATTAGCCAGGTCACGTTCTACGAGGACACGCACACCCTGCCTGACTTGCCGTAGCAGGGCTTCAATGATCCTGTGCGCGCGCCTGCTCGCGCGCCTTTCGTGATCCACATCCTTCGGGGCGTGATCAAACCGCCTGTTGATCACGTCTGGTGGGATGTGGATCAGTGTGCGGGCTGTGGATCACGATGAAGTCCACGGCGGTCCGGTAGCGTGTTCGGCATGCACGAGCGGCATGGCGACGATCACGACATTGAGCGTGGGCTGCGCGGCCTGATTGGGCCGGGCGCCTCGCAGGTCAGCATCTCGGCGGCGATGCGCGCACGCGACGCGGCCCGCCCGACGGACGAGGATCTGGCTCGTGCTGAAGCCGAGCTGGAAATCGTCCGCCGGGGCTGGCAGCCGCGCGATCCGTTGCGCTAGAACATCTCCAGGCCCACGGGCGTGACCGGCCAAGTGAACGCGCGGTGAGCGGCGGCGAGCGCGCCTGGCCGCCGCTCCTCGATCCGCCCAGCGGCTGCTAGCGCGCCAGCCGAACCGCCGCCGAGGTAAAGCCCACTCAACGTGGCGATATCCAGCGACAGGTCCGCAGCGTCCTGCGTCGGTGAGCCGTCGAGCCGGAAGCGGCCATTGTTTTCCGGGAACAGGTGATCGCTGACGTCGAGCACGACGTCGTCGTCACCTGAGTAGGAGCGGGCCGCCAGTGCTGACGGGATGTCCACGATGCGCAGCCATAGTCCGTCAAACAGTTGCGCACCAAGCCTTCTGGGCTCGTTCACCAGGTCGAAAACGGGCTCGTCGACGGCGGCGAAATCGACGCTGACTTTCCGTGTTAGGTCGATGTTGAGCAGGTAGCGCCACATTTCCAGGTATCCGGCCGGGGTGCTCGCCACGAGATGCCGCACCATGACCTCGCCGGTTGGCCCGGCGGTTTCCCAGTCTTGCCGCACCCGGAACAGGGCATAACTTTCCGCTCCGGAGGATCCGGAGTAGACAGCCACGCGCAGTGGGCCAGCGCCATGCCGGCGCACCTTCGGATCGCTGAGCAGAAAGTCCCACCATTTCTCGTCGCGGCTGGCGTAGCCGGGGCGCTCACGGCGTACCGACTCATAGATGGCGGCTAAGTCTTTGCGGAAGTCGTCTGGCCGGCCGGCCTTGATCGTTCCTCCCGCTGGCGGACGGTTGAGGCGAATCTCACGCGTATCGGCTAACAGGGTCGTGCGGCGCGATCCAAGCCCGTAGCCGAAACGCTGATAAATGCGCCCTTCGCTGGCCCAAAGCACGGCCGCCGGCTCACCGCGCTCGCGGATGTCAGCCAGCTGTTTCGTCAGGATCGCCGAGGCGATGCCCTGACGGCGGTGCGTGCTCGCGACGCCGACCATAGTCACGTAGCCAGCAGGGATAACACCGCCTGGGACGGTCAGCTCACGGGAGAAGGTGCCCGTGTGACCCACGATCTCACCAGCGTCCACGGCGACGAGAGAACGGTCTGGTTCAAACACCTGACGATCGATATCGGACAGTTCTTCGTCAGGCACGTCGTGAAACGCCACGAACAGCATTTGGAGGATCGGGTCGAAGTCAGCCGCAGTGGCCGTCCTGACGGTAAATGGCATAAACCTTTTCATATCGTGCTGCTATGTGTGGAGCAACCCGGTTACTCTTTTCGGCGTGAACGAGAGGCTGGACCGCACGCAGGAGATTCCCACCGAGCCGGTGCGCTTTACCCCGCCTAAGCCGCGGAAACCGGACTTTCAGCCGGGAAAGGCGACTGTTCCCCCCAAACGCATCGATTCCACCATGAGCTTCGAGCCGACGCTCCCGCCCGGCCGGATCGTCACCCAAGGACAGCTCAAGCGTCCTGCCAAACCGCTGCGGGAAAGGCTGCGCCTCCTGCGCTCCGGTGGCCGCTGGACCGCGACCGGGGCGATCGTCCTGCTTGTCTGCTGGGGACTGTGGGCTTCGGACAGTGGCGGTGACCTCGCGACCGAAGGACTCATGCTGGTCCTGATTTTCCTGGTGAGCCTGGGCCTTTTCGCCATCTCACGGCTCGCCGGCGGGGTCATCCTGGAGAAGATCTTCAGCCGCACGCGCCGCAGCGCGGTGCTATCGCACATGGCGATCGGGCTCTTTCTGAGCATCGTGGGCATCAAGCTGCTGACGCAGGTCAGCTGGGTCATCACGGCGGTTGGCTACCTGCGCGGCGTACGTTAACTGACTTTTTTCGCAACTCGGGCAATCCGCAGCGAACTGGCGCACGAATCCTTCAGTGACAGCCCACTGGAAGGGAAGTTTTGCCATGATCGCGTCAAAGAAACTGCTTGTTGCCGGGGTGGCCGTATTCGCGCTCGCGGGATGCTCCGCGATGGGTGCAGCCACGGCACAGCCCACGCCTTCGGGATCGGCCATGGTGGCCGATGGGGAGTTCGGGCCCGCGTGTTCCGCGATACCTACCGATCCATCCAATCCCGGAAGCCTAGAGGCGATGGCCAAGGTCCCGGTCGCGACAGCAGCGTCCGGAAACCCCGTGCTGTCCACTTTGGTCACCGCGGTCGGCCAGGCCAACCTCGGCGACTCACTGAACAGCGCGCAGGACATCACTGTCTTCGCGCCCTACAACGACGCCTTCGCCAAGATTCCGGCGGCGGACCTGAACGCGGTGCTTGCCGACAACGCTCAGCTCACCAAGATCCTGACTTACCACGTCGTGCCTGAGCGGCTCGCGCCCGAGGACCTCGCCGGAACGCACAAGACTCTCCAAGGTGGAGAGCTGACCGTGACCGGAAGCGGCACGGACTTCAAGGTGAACGACACGGCCGCCGTGATCTGCGGCAACGTGCAGACGTCCAACGCGACCGTCTACATCATCGACACCGTGCTCATGCCGATGTGATTTCGATGCGCCTTCGCTATGCGGTCACTGGTGTGATTGCTGCGGCTGGTGGTCTGGCGGCGGCAGAACTTGCCGCCGCCTTGACCAGGCCCGAAGCCTCACCACTAGTCACCATCGGCGGGTCGGTCATCGACGCGACCCCAACGCCCGTAAAGGAATTCGCGGTCCGCACCTTCGGGACAGCAGACAAACCGTTACTCCTCAGCGCAATCGTGGCCGGGGTCATCGCCGCGGCCGCCATCATCGGTCTCCTTGCCCGCCGCCGTCGCAAACTAGCGATTGTGGCGATGGCCGGCTTCGGCCTCATCGGCGCACTAGCCGCCCTTACCCGTCCCGCATCCGCGCCCTTCGACATCGTCCCCGCCCTGCTCGCCGGTGCCGTCGCTGCCGCCCTCCTCGCCTTCCTCACCCGCCACCGAACCGCCGAGCTTCCGCCTGCGCTTCCAGAGCCTGGCGCGCTTTCCGCGGCGGATCCCGAGGCGCTTCACGCCAGCCCGCATGCGCTTTCTGACGCGGATGCGGAGGTGCTTCACGCGGATCCTCCGGCGGCGGGCCAGCACCCGGAAGCGAGTCGGGCCACGGATCTGGAGGCGCTTGTGGCGGTGGGGAAAGCGGGATCGGCTGGGCCGCATGATGCGATGGGGCGGGCCGCGCTGGGTGCCGGTGCTGGCGCTGGTGCTGATGGTGGTGTGGGTGCCGGTGGTGGGACGGGTGCGCGGGCGGCGGTCAGGCGCAGGGAGGTGCTGATCGCGGGGGCGGGGGTCGCTGGGATTGCTTTGCTGGGTAAGGGAATCGGGACCTGGAAGGGGCGGTCCGTTAGCAGTGCGGTAACGCTGCCGGTGGCGGCGGACCCGGCGAAAACCAGGATCACCACTCCCGGGTTCTACACCGCCAACAAGGACTTCTACCGCGTGGATACCGCGCTCACGGTGCCGCGGGTCGCCGTCGATCGCTGGCAGTTGACGATCCGGGGAAACGTGCCGCTGACACTCAGTTTCGAAGACCTCATCAGGCTGCCGCTCATCGAACGTGACATCACGCTCAACTGTGTGTCGAACGAAGTGGGCGGACCGTACATCGGAACAGCCCGCTGGCTCGGCGTCCCGCTGGCGTCACTGCTCAAGCAAGCCGGAATTCCGGCTGGCGCTGACCAGATCGTCGCCCGCTCAACGGAAGGCATGACGATCGGCACACCGGTCGAAACTGTCCTTGATGGACGCGACGCCATGATCGCCATTGGCATGAATGGTGAACCACTGCCACCTGAGCACGGCTTCCCGGCCCGGATGCTGACGCCTGGGCTCTACGGTTACGCGGGAGCGTGCAAGTGGATCGCTGAACTGGAACTGTCCACATTCGACACGTTCGACGCCTACTGGGTGCGGCGGGGCTGGGCGGCCCGTGCCCCGGTCAAGACCGCTTCCCGCATTGACCGTCCAGCACCGTTCGCCAAGCTAGCGCCGGGTCAGGTCGCCGTCGCTGGCGTGGCGTGGGCTCAGCAACGGGGCATCGCGAAGGTGGAAATCCAGGTCGATGACGGCCCGTGGGCGCAGGCCACGCTGATGCCCGTTCCGTCCGCCGACACCTGGGTCCAGTGGACGTTCGCGTGGAACGCCACGGCTGGCGGACACTCGCTGCGCGTTCGCGCCACGGACGCACGCGGTGACGTGCAAACGCCTGACCGGCAGCCACCGTTTCCTGACGGCGCAACGGGATGGCACACGGTCGCGGTTACGGTGGCGTAAGCCGCATCATCACCGTGATCGACGTGCCGCCCGGCCCGGTATCGATATCGATGCTCTCGGCGAGCGACCGCGCCACCCAGATCCCACGGCCACTGACCGAATCGGGAGACGGCCGGACGATGCCCTTGGATTCCGCGTCGGGGATGCCTGGGCCTTCGTCGCTGACGCGGCAGTAAAGCGCTGTTCCGTTGCTCCACACGCGCACGCGCCCGCTGCCTCCCGCGTAGGCGATCGCGTTGGTGACCAGCTCACTCGCCACGAGTACCAGATGATCAGATTGAGCCGCTGACGCCCCGAGGCCGTTGGCGGACCTCGCCACGGCCGCACGCATCTCCGCCAGGCTCCCACGATCGAAGGCCTGATCTAGTACAAGGCGTGCCATACGCGGACTTTACCCGGGGATGGGGGCAACTACTCGTATCACACGGACATTAGGGAAGCCCAGGGCTGTAGCCTAGCCCTGGGCTTCGGGATGCCACCCATTTGCGCACGTCAGCGACATTTAAGCATGTGGATTAATTTGTAACCTAGTGCTCTGCCATTAAGCCACAGCCCCATGAGCGGGGCTGACGGGAGTCGAACCCGCAATCCCAAGGCTGCCGCACATGCGGTTGATCTGACGATCGGTGGCGAATGCTGAGTCTGGAGCAAGAGTCTGAGTTTCATCGTGGTTGCCTCTGCCAGTTGGGCTACCTCCGCATGAGGTGCGGAGGGCGGGACTCGAACCCGCACTTGTCGCCACGTTGGTCAGCTTGAGCTTCAGCTTCAGCTTGCGCTCATGCGCACCCCCGCGCTCTCGCGCGGGGGAGTCTGGTTTCGTTACTGGAACAGGTATCCGAACACTTTCTCGCCGGTCTTCGTGTCGACAGCCTGCGTGTTGTTCGCTTCCTCGCGGGCGAACTTGACCGCGTGCTGCACCTTCTCGATCCGGCCGAGCAGCTCGGCGACCCGCTTGGCCGGCAGGGCACCCGAGAACTTCACCGTCGTCCAGTACCCGACGGTCACGTCCTCGTGATAGACCTCGACCTGCGCGGGGTGCTTCTCGGTCGCCTCGGCCTTCACGTGGTTACGCGGGACCTTCTTGGTGCGCAGGGTGCGCACCGGCTCGGTCGACCAGCAGTTGGCGGAGTCGTTGTAGACCCACGACTCGGCGGCGTCGAGCACCGGCAGCTTCTTGACGAAGGTGTGCAGATCCGTGAGCTGCTTTTCCAGGAAGAGCAGGTAGCTCACCGGCACATCCGAAAGCAGCGGCTGGTCGTCGACAACGACGTTGGCCTTGGCCACGCAGTTGGTGGCGTCCTTCGTCGCGGTGACGTCGAAGAGCTTGGTGAGGCTGGCCGCGATGTCACGCAGCACCTCTTCGGAGCGCACCTGCACCTTGGTGGACTCTGGCGGCAGCTGCTCGCCCTCTTCGTCCTTCGGCTGATAGGTGCGTGCGAGACCGGTCAGCAAAGCGACCTTCTGCACCGCGTGGTGCGCCTCGGTTAGCTCCTGAAACGACTTGCTCTTGACGCCCTTTTCGACGGCGATGATCTGATTAAGCTTTGCCATGTCTGACTATTCCTCCTGACCGCAGAACCCTAGGCCGCAACGCGCTTGATGGCAAACGAATTGGTACCCCGCACGAATCACGCGGTTATGGAATCATTCGCCCATGGGGGAATTCCGGATAGTGCCCACAGACCGGCTGGACCAGATTGAGCTGGACGACATTCGCGCCCTGATGGACGACGCCTTCCAAGGCAGGTTCGACGACAACGACTTCGAGCATGGTCTGGGCGGTTACCACGTGATGTCCTATGTGGACGCACAAGTGATCGTTCACGCTGCTGTTGTCGCCCGGACACTTCACATCGGCTCACGGCAGGTGAAGGCCGGTTACGTGGAAAACGTTATGGTGCAGCCACAATTCCAGGGACGCGGCCTCGGCCACGCGGCCATGGTCCTGATCGGCGACCTTATCGCGAAGCATTTCGAGCTAGGTGCACTGAGCGCAGGCGAACGCGCACAGCGCGTTTACCGAAAGCTTGGCTGGCGCGTCTGGCTGGGGCCCACTTTCGTGGACGCGCCAGGTGGCCGCGAGCGCACCGCAGACGAAGACGGTGGTGTCATGGTGCTTGGCCCGCCAGACCTAGACCTGACCGAGCCGATCACGTGCGACTGGCGCAGGGGGGACGTCTGGTAGCTACGGCAGCAAAACGATTTTGCCCGTGGTGTGGCCGGATTCGAGTTCCGCGTGCGCGAGAGAGGCTTCGGCTAGCGGGAAGGTGTGCGAGACATGCACTTTCAGCGCGCCCTGGGTGACCAATGTGGACAGGTGCGCCAGCCCAGCGTGATCTGGCTCGGCGAGGAAATCAACGACACGGACGCCCAGAGAATCGCCAGCGTTGACGATGCCGGGGTCGGTGTCGCTCGTGAGCGTGACCATCAAGCCGCCAGGACGCAGGCAGGTGAGCAGATCTTTGGCTTGCGTGCCGACCAAGCCCAGCACCAGATCCATGTCCGTGGCCGCGGACGGCACGTCGGCGGACGTGTAGTCCAGGATCTCGTCAGCCCCCAGGGAATGGACGAAGTCGTGCTTGGCCGGGCTCGCGGTCGCGATGACATAGGCACCAAGGGCTTTCGCGATCTGCACGGCCACGTGACCGACTCCGCCCGCGGCGGCTGGCACGAGCACACGCTGGTCTGGTTCCAGGAGTGCGGTGTCGTGCAACACCTGCCACGCAGTCAGTCCCGCGAGCGGCAAGGCGCCGGCCTCCGTGTGCGACAACGTGACCGGCTTCGGAGCGAAATGCCTTGCGGGAGCGGTGACGTATTCCGCGTAGGCGGCCGCCTCGTGCGGAAACCGGGGCATGCCAAAGACTTCGTCACCGACGGCGAAACGCGTGACGCCACGGCCCACGGCCGTCACGGTGCCCGAGACATCCCACCCCACCGTGAACGGTGGCGAGCCAAGGAAACCGCCGCTACGCCGGACCTTCCAGTCGACCGGGTTGACGCCAGCCGCGTGCACCCTGACGAGCACCTCGGTCGGGCCGGGCTCCGGCACCGGAACCTCGGCCAGCCGCAGAACTTCTGGGCCGCCAAGAGTGTCCTGAACGATGGCGCGCATCAAGCCTCCTGGGTGAGCGGTAACTTCGCTTAACGTTACCGCTCATCCGGCACGTCTAAACGGCCCGAGCGACAGCGATCGTCGACGAACCGCGTTGCCCGGCCTCGTAGAACATGTATTGCACGCCACCGTCGGTGCCGAAAGATGGCGCCGCGCTGCGGTTGTTGTCTGGTGCGCCGCTGAGCGCGGAGTGGAAGACACCAAGGTGCACAGCGCGGTCGAAGCTGTTGCCGACCTCGGTGATGAACATGTCGCCACTGTCGCCGTGATAGACCACGTAACACGTGTTGTTGCGCTTGAGTAGGTGCGGGGCGCTGATGCTGACCTGTCCGTCATCGGAGGGCCAGATCAACGGCGTGGGGTCGAAACTGAACGTCTTGCCGTCGGCTGACCAGCCCCAGAAGATGCGCCGCACCCCGTCCTGCATGCCCATGAACAACATGACGTACTTGTTGCCCAGTCCCGGAATCGTGTGCTCGAAAACCCGGGCGTACGACGTCTCCGTGGTTCGGGGGATCACCCCTGTGTGCAGCACGACGCCGAAGTAGGTGAAGTTGACGCCGTTGGTCGACCAGGCCATCCGGGTCGTGTTGTTCTCGCCGTGGAAGTACATGTAGAACTTGCTGTTCGACGCGTTCCAGATGACGTGCGGCGAGGACACGTGGCTGACGGAGTAATGCGGCGACCACACCCGGGGAACGATGGGATTCGCCGCGTACTCAGTGAATTGCCCACCGAGTGAGTTGCCGTAGGCGAGGCAGATGCCGCCGGGGGCGTCGTGGGGAGCGTAGTAGAGGTAGTACCGGCCGAGCGGGCTGCTGATCTTGTCGTACACGCCCCGGACGCACGGGAAGATCAGCTCACCGGTCGGGTTGTAGCGCAGGTTCGCCTTGTTGAACGCGGTCCCGATGTACTGGTAGTCCGGGAATCCGGCTGGCGCTGACATCGCGGCACTCGCGGGCAGAAGTGCGCCCGCGGTGGCCGCGGCGGTGCCGAGAAGGACGGCTCGGCGATTGATCATGGGTTGGGCCTCCCATCTGACTCAAAGTAACCGGAAGTCTGTTGCGCGCTGATGCCCGAGTCAAGGGGCTAATACGAATTAGTAAAAGGATCTGGGGTTGACAAGGCGGCGGACTGTCATCAGGATGTCATCTCACCGGAACAAGCTAATGCGCATTAGTTCTCAAGATTGGACACTGACCGTGACAGGAGCCCGCCGGCGGGTAACCCAGCAGGACATCGCCAAGATGACCGGCGTCAGCCAGGCGACCGTGTCCGTTGTCCTGAATGGACGGTCCGACTCGGAGGTGAAAATCGCCCCCGAGACAAGGGAAAAGGTCCTGCGGGCGATCGCCGAGACCGGCTACGTGGCCGATCCGGTGGCGCGCCGCTTGGCGGCCCGTCATAACAAGATCATTGGCGTGTTCACGTACGAGCCGGTGTTCCCGTCAGCCAATAGCGACTTCTACCACCCGTTCCTCGTCGGCATCGAGCAGCGGGCCGAGTCCCTCGGCTGTGATCTGCTGCTGCTAACGAGCTCGCCGGTGGTCGAGGGACGGCGGCGCATCTTCCACCAGGACAACCGCATCCGGCTCGCCGACGGCTGTGTCCTGTTAGGACGATCGCTGGATCGTGATGAGCTGACCCGGCTCGTGGCCGACGGACTGCCGTTCGTGTCGATCGGCCGCCGTGACGCCGCCGGGGGGCCGGTGCCCTACGTGGGCGCGGCCTACGGCCCGGCAGTGGCGTCCCTGGTGGCCAGGGCCGTCTCGCTCGGCCACACGAAGCTCGCCTATCTCGGCGCCGGAGCGGGGCCTGAATCCTGGGCGGACCGTTACGCCGGCTTTACGGCGGCGGTCGAAACGGCCGGCGTGACCGGGAGCCGGTTCGCGCTCGACGGCACGGCAACACCTTCCGGCGGCTCCGCACGGGCCGGCACAGGACACGCGGCGGTTACGGGAGGCGCGGCGGGCGCGGGAAACGCGCCGGTCACGGTGGCGGTCACGGGAAACGCGGCGGTTACGGGAGGCACGGCGGGCGTGGGAAACGCTTCGGGTGCGGGAAACGTGGCCAGTGTGGGAGGCACGGCGGGTGCGGGGGTGTCGGCGGTCTTGGAAGCCGTTGTGGCGCAGGGGATTACGGCGGTGTTCGCTGAAGAGCACGCTGACGGGGTCGCGCTGTGGCTGGCGGCTGAAGCTGCCGGGATCGAACTGTCCGTCGCGACACTCGGGGAGCCGACGCGAGACGCCCCACCGTCGCGAGTGGAGTTTTCCGGGCTGCGCATCCCGCGCCAGGACATGGGCGCACAAGCGGTGGAGGTGCTCACCGCACTGATCGAAGGAACCCGCACCGAGATTCAGCGGCTGCTGCCGTGCGATGTCGTGACGGGCGAAACACTGAAGGAGAGGGCTTAAGCGTGCAGACCGAGATCCTGGTGACGGGGGGCGGATTGGGTGGCGTGGCCGCCGCCTTGGCCGCTCTGCGGGCGGGGCGCCGCGTTGTGCTCACGGAGGAGTACGACTGGCTCGGCGGTCAGCTCACCAGCCAGGCCGTGCCACCCGACGAGCACAGCTGGGTCGAACAGTTTGGCATCACGGCAAGCTACCGCGCTTTGCGTGACGGCATCCGTGATTACTACCGCCGCTATTATCCGCTGACCGATGAGGCGAGGGCTTGGCGTGAGCTGAACCCGGGCGGCGGTCACGTGAGCCGGCTGTGTCACGAGCCACGGGTCGCGCTTGCCATCATCGAGGCGATGCTCGCCCCCTATCGCGGCTCCGGCCAGCTAACGGTGTTGCAGCCGTGCAGGCCCGTCAGCGCGACGACAGACGGCGACCGGGTCACGAGCGTGACTTTCGACAACGGCATCACGGTCGAAGCTCTGTATACCTTGGACGCCACTGAGACAGGCGAGCTGCTGCCACTCACCGGCACCGAATATGTCACCGGATTCGAGTCCCAGTTCGAGACCGGCGAACCAAGCGCGCCATCGCAGGCACAGCCGATGAATATGCAAGCCGTCTCGGTCTGTTTCGCCGTCGATCACGTCGACGGCGACCACACCATCGACAAGCCTGCCGCCTATGACTTCTGGCGTGATTACCAGCCCGCGTTCTGGGGCGACAAGATGCTGTCCTTCGTCTCGCCAGACCCACGGACGCTGGGCACCTCCGTCAGATCGTTCACCCCCAACCCCGATGACGACCCGTTGAGCGTTGTCGCCGATCAGCGACTGAGCCCCGGCGACGGGAACCTGTGGACGTTCCGCCGGATCGCGGCACGCAAACTGTTCCGCGAAGGCGCCTATGAGAGCGACATCTGCCTGGTGAACTGGCCGATGATCGACTACTTCGAGAGCCCTGTTATCGACGTGCCTGACGCTAATGAGCACCTGGCGAAAGCACGTGACCTGAGCCGGTCGGTTCTTTACTGGCTGCAAACAGAGGCTGGGTTCAAAGGATTGCGCCTGCGCGGTGACGTCACCGGCAGCGCGGACGGGCTAGCTCAAGCGCCCTACATCCGCGAGTCAAGAAGGATCAAAGCCGAATACACCGTCGTGGAACAGGATCTGTCCCTGGCGGTGCGAGGCGACAAGGGTGCGGTGTCCTATCCGGACTCTGTCGGCGTGGGCATGTACCGGATAGACCTGCATCCGTCCACCGGCGGCGACAACTATATCGATGTCGCCTCCTGCCCCTTCGAAATCCCGTTGGGGGCGCTTATCCCGCGCCGTATGGAGAATCTCCTGCCGGCCGGTAAGAACATCGGCACCACTCACATCACCAACGGTTCCTACCGGCTGCACCCGGTCGAGTGGAATGTTGGCGAAGCCGCGGGGGCACTAGCCGCGTTCTGCTTGTCCCACAAGACAACGCCGCGTGCGGTCCGTAACTCGCCTGGTTTGCTCAGCGACTATCAGGCGCACCTAACGAGGGCAGGCATTGAGCTGCGCTGGCCCGACATTTCCGGTTACTAAAGTGGAGTCATACATGAGGAAGCTAGCCCTGGCTTGCGCGGCCGCTTTAGCCTTAACGGCTTGTGGCACGAACACTCCGGCCGCGGAAAGCACCGGCCCGGTGTCCCTGCGGATGACCGTCTGGACGTCCAACGAAGCACATTTGAAGCTCTTCAACGACATTGCCGCCGCCTACAAAGCCAAGAATCCACGCGTCACCGAGGTCAAGTTCGACCCGATCCCGTTCGAGAGCTACACCACCACGCTCACGACGCAGATCGCGGGCGGCAACGGCCCAGACCTAGCCTGGATTCTGGAGAACGCGGCACCTGACTTCGTCAGCTCCGGCGCACTGGTGGCTTTGGACGGTTACGACACCAGCGACCTGAGCCCGGCGGCCACAAAGCTGTGGCAGCAAAACGGCAAGCTCATCGCCTACCCGTTCTCGACCTCACCGTTCGGCGTGTTCGTGAACACCGACCTGCTCAAGGCGGCGGGACAGCCGTTGCCGGATGACCTTATCGCCCAAGGCAAGTGGAGCTGGGACAACGTCATCGCTTCGGCAGCCGCGGTCAATGCCGAGACGGGCAAGGCCGGCATCGTGGTGCGCGACTTCGACTACAAGTCGTGGGACAACCTGTCGACGGTGTGGCAGGGCTGGGGCGCGCAGGCCTGGAGCGAGGACGGCAAGACCTGTGGCTTCAACCAGCAGCCGATGGTGGACGCGATGACGTTCCTGCACAAGGGAATCTTCATCGAAAAGGCGTTTCCCGGCCCGGGCACGACCGCCGACTTCTTCGCCGGTGAGGCGGGGATGACGATCACTCAGATCTCACGGGCGTCGTTGTTGAAAGACGGCAAGTTCGGCTGGGACCTGGTGCCGCTGCCAAGTGGCCCGAAGGGCAAGTATTCCGTGATCGGGCAGGCAGGCCTGGGCGCGCTGAAGAAGGGCAAGAACCCCAGCGTCGCCGCTGACTTCCTTTCCTTCTTCACCAACGCGGAGAACTCCGCCAAACTGGCCGCCTACTTCCCGCCGCCGCGCAAGTCGCAGCTGACCGCTGACACCCTGGCGAAGACCAACCCGTTGCTCAAGCCAGACCAGCTGCAGTCGGTCGTGGTTGACGGCATCTCCACGGGCGTTGTCAAGCCAAGCCACAAGGGACAGGCCGAGATCGCGCAAGCCGTGCGATCGGCGCTTGACCCGCTGTGGAAGCCGGACGCCAACGTCAAGGCCGTGCTCGATGGCGTGTGCGGTTCCATCAACCCACTGCTGGCCAAGTGAACCAGCGTTTCTGGACAGGACGCCGGCGGGACAACCTCGCCGGCTACCTGTTCATCGCTCCACAGCTGGCGGGCTCGATCCTGTTCGTCTTCGTGCCGCTGGCACTGGTCGTCTGGTACAGCCTGCACGAGTGGAACGTGCTCGCCGGGACGTTTGAGTTCACGGGCGGCGCTAACTATGAGCAGTTGGCCAGCGATCCACGGCTGCCCGGAGTGCTTGCGGCGACAGGGCTTTTCTCGGCCGGGCTGGTCGTGCTCAACCTGACACTGGCGCTCCTGCTGGCTGTGCTGCTGAACCAGAAGTTGCGTGGCACCATCTTCTTCCGCACCGTTTTCTTCTCACCGGTCGTCGTCTCGCTGGTGGCCTGGACGATCGTGTGGGGATTCCTGTTGCAGGACAACGGCGGCATCAACGGTGTGCTGTCGTGGCTGGGGATCGCCGGGCCGAACTGGCTGCGCGGTGAGGGCACGGCCATGATCTCCGTGATCGTGGTGCAGGTGGTCAAAAACGTCGGGCTCAACATGATTCTGTTCCTTGCGGCGTTGCAAGGTGTGCCCGCCAACCTTTACGAGGCGGCGCGCATGGACGGTGCCTCACGGTGGCGCCAGTTCCGCAGCATCACTGTCCCGATGATCAGCCCGACGATTCTGCTCACGTCCATCATCACGGTCGTCGGATCGTTGCAAGTGTTCGCCCAGATCGCTGTGCTGACCCAGGGTGGACCGGGCACGTCAACGACGGTGCTCGTTTACTACCTGTATCAGCAGGCGTTCCAGTTCCACCACTTCGGTTATGGCGCAACGCTTTCCGTGCTGCTGTTCGCCATCGTGCTCACGCTGACCGTGGTGCAGTGGCAAATGCGCAAGAGGTGGGTGTTCCATGAGTCTTAGAGCTAAGACAGCGATGTATGGGCTGTTGTGCGTGCTGGCGATCCCTTTCATCTTCCCGACTTGGTGGATGGTGACGTCGTCGGTGAAGCCGGTTAGCGACATCTTCGCCTTCCCGCCTTCGATCATTCCCTCGGCGATCAGCTTCGACGCGTACAGGGATGTCTTTACGCTGCAACCGTTCGCGCAGCAGTACTGGAACAGTATGTATATCGCCATCGTCGTGACGATCGGAACATTGTGTGTCGCGTCGATGGCGGGCTACGCGTTCGCTCGCATTAAGTTTCCGGGCGCTAACGCTCTGTTCCTGGTTATCCTCACGGGACTGCTCATTCCGAGCGAGGTGACGATCGTCCCGCTGTTTCAGATGTTCAACAGCTGGGGCCTCATTGACACCCATTGGCCCTTGATCTGGGTACCCATCTTCGGCGCGCCAAGCGTGCTAGCCACCTTCATCATGCGCCAGTTCTTTCTCGCTCTGCCCAACGAGCTTGAAGAAGCGGCTCGCATGGACGGGCTGGGACGGTTCGCCATGTTCCGCCAGATCGCCCTGCCGCTGGCGCGGCCGGCTCTTGGCGCCGTCGCCATCTTCACCTTCTTGCACAGCTGGAACCTTTACCTGGAGCCGATTGTCTTCCTGTCCTCTTCGGAGAAATTCACGTTGCCGCAAGCGCTAACCCAGTTCGTGGACGCCTATGGCGGGCCGATGTGGAACATCCAGCTCTCCGCTGCCTCCTTGACGGCGATACCCGTGCTGGTAGTTTTCGTTATCGCGCAACGTCAGTTCATCGAAGGCCTGGCACATACGGGCCTGAAGGGATAGTGCAGATGCCCCTCGCCGAAACCAGCCCCGAGAAGTATCAGCCGAACCTGACCCGCCCTGACGATTTCGATAGCTTCTGGGCAACGACGCTCGCCGAAGCACGGTCGTTCGACCTGGACCCGGTGTTTGAACCGGTCTGGCAGCGAGCGATCGCCGTGCACGACGTCACGTTCAGCGGCTATGGCGGGCAGCGCATCAAGGCCTGGCTGGCCGTGCCACACGGCGCGGTCGACCGGCTGCCGTGTGTGGTGGAGTTCCCGGGTTATGGCGGCGGGCGAGGGTTGCCTCACGAATGTCTTTTGTACGCGGCAGCCGGGTACGCCCACCTGTTTGTTGATATCCGCGGGCAGGGCAGCGGATGGCGGGCTGGAGACACCCCGGACCTGGGAAATGACGGCGACCCGCAGCATCCCGGTTTCATGACCCGCGGCATCCAATCACCGGAGACTTATTACTACCGGCGTGTGATCACGGATGCGGTGCGGGCGGTTGAGGCCGCGCGCGCTCATCCGCTCGTGGACGAATCCCGGGTGGCCGTCACGGGTATCAGCCAGGGCGGCGGGCTGACGCTCGCGGCGGCGGCGCTCTCCGGTGACGTCGTCGCTGCCGCTTCCGACGTGCCCTTCCTGTGCGACTTCCGCCGCGGTGCGGAGATCTCGCTCGCCGGGCCGTACCCGGAGATCGTGGCCTATCTGAAAGTGCACCGTGGCCGTACGAAGCAGGTGTTCGACACGCTGTCCTATTTCGACGGTGTGCACTTCGCGGCCATGGCGAGCGCGCCCGCGTTGTTTAGCGTGGCGTTGATGGACACTACGTGCCCACCGTCGACCGTCTACGCGGCTTACAACGCCTACCGTGGCCCGAAAAGTATCGAAAGCTACGCGTTCAACGGGCACGAAGGCGGAGAAGCTGTGCACGCCGCGTCGAGGCTAGCTTTCTTCGACTCGGAGTTTTAAGTACGACGGACACCGTGTGCGATTGCAATTTGCATATTGCACATAGCGTGCGGCGGAAACTACAGGCAGTTGCCCTAGCTGCTCAGTTGTTTCCCCGGAGGCTGTGGTGATCAGTGTCGATGGATGTCTCCAGCGATCGATGGCGCTCAACGGCGCGCTCGGAGCCAGTGTCATCGATTTCACGACCGGGTCGATGCTCGCGGCGGAAGGATTCGTGCCCGCGGAGCGGCCATTGGGCGCGGAGATCTCCGTGCTCACCCAGGCGGCGATGCGCGCGGCGGCACTGTCCGCGCAGGGGAAGCCGCAGCAGGTGGACGACGTCGTCATAACGACCACAGACGCCTACTTCTTGTTGCGGCCGACGACACAGTCCCACTTGCTCTATGTCTGCCTCGACCGCGCTACGGGCAACCTGGCTGTTGCCCAGCGCCTGGTTCGTGAGATCGCCGCCGATCTGACCGCACGCTGAGCATGTTGCTTCGCGAGGTTCTGGAACCCTGGTGCGCGGCCGGAGTGAGCGGGGTGCTGCGGGTGCCGTTCCCGCCCGGCGGAGCCGTCTATGTGCACGACGGCAAGCTGGAATACGCGGAGTGCCCGCTGGCCGGTGGGGTCAAGCGTCTGCTCACGAGACCTGGCCGGCTCAAACTCGGCACCTGGCGGCAGGCTGTCGCGGCCGGGCGGGAGACCTCGCAAGTGGGCCAGCAACTCGTGGACACCGGTCACCTGACCCGCTTTGAGCTTGAGGCGACGGTCCTAACCGCTGTCTTCGACGCGGCCTTCTTCCTGTTCGACCTGACGGAGACCCGAGGTTTCGAGCCCGGGACGCGCAGCTATCTCGGGCACAGCCACGCCCTCGACGTCGCGGTCGTGGGCCATGAAGTTGACCGCCGCAAACGACTGCTCGCCGACGCGTGGCCGGACCCGGCCGTGGACACGATGGCCGTGCGGCCTTGCAAGCGGCTCAACGGCCACAGCGTCGCGCTGACCGCTCTGCAGTGGGAAATCCTGTCCCATTCGGACAGTCAGCGCACGGCTGTCGATCTGGCTCGGGTCTTGGGCCGGGACACCTACAGCGTCTTGCTGGAGGTTCGGCGCATGATCCGGGCCGGGCTGGTTGAACCCGGAGCTCCCGGAACCTCATCAGCGAACCGCGCCTTTGCCGTCTGGCGGCGGCGGGAACCGGTCAGCAGCCCAAGGCAGGAACGCGGAACGCCTGCGGCAAAGCCTGTTTCACAAGAGCCGGCCCTGTCCGGTGTACGCATTCCTTTACCGCGCCGGGAACCGTCGCGAAACGGTGTCGCCGCCCAGGGACCCGTGACGCCTCCGGTTTCCGAAGAGGTGCTGACCCGGTTGCTCGCCGGGCTGGGGGCGTGGTGATGAAGTTTTCCCTGCGGAGCAAGAAAAGGAGCGCCTTCTTGGCAATCGAGAGCGCCGTGCTCGAAGAGATCAAACAGCTGCGCAGCCGGCTGCCGCATGTCCACGGCGTGCTGGTGGCCAGCATCGATGGGCTGGTCATCGCCCACGACGTCAGCGGTTTCGACCCGGACACTTTCGCGGCCATGTCAGCCGCGCAACTGGGCCTCGGTCAGCAAATGGCGGGAGTCCTGCCCCCGGGCGACTTTCGTGAGTGCGTGACCGCGGCGACAAGCGGCTATGTGGCGACGTTCGCCGCTGGTGACCGGGCACTGCTGGCGATCGTCGCCGGGCCTGAACTCAACGTCGGCCGTCTGCACCACGAAGCCCGCCCGGCGGCGGCCAACGTCGCGGCGCTGATCGCACCACCGGCCTAAGTGGACACCCGTCAAACCGAAGAGGAGAAACATGACCGACATGGAAAGTTCGCTCAAAGAGGCGATGCAGATCGAAGGCGCCATTGGGGCGGCGCTAGTCGACTACACCAGCGGGATGGCTTTGGGCACCATCGGATCCAGTTCAGATTTCGACCTTTCGATCGCCGCGGCCGGCAACACCGACGTTGTGCGGGCCAAGCTGCGTACCCTCGAAATGTTGCGGTTGAAGGATTCCATCGAAGACATATTGATCACCTTGGGTACGCAATACCACGTGATCCGGCCGCTGACGAGTCACAAGACCCACGGATTGTTCCTCTATCTGGTGCTGGCCAAGTCGCGCGCGAATTTGGCGATGGCCAGGCACAAGCTGAAAAACATCGAAGAGTCGCTGCAGATGTGACCGGACGCCTTAGCCCTCGCTGACGAGACGCTGAAGCACCGGGGCGAACTGCTCGGGGTCTTCCAGCGAGGGCAGGTGACCGGCCCACGGCAATGTCACCAGTTGCGCGTCCGGGATTTCCGTGACCAGCATGTCGGCGATGAGCTGGAAGTAGTCAACGTCCAGCAGCCCCTTCACGACGGTTGTCTTGGCCGTGATCGCCTTGAGCGAGAAGTCAGCCTTGCGCGACGGCGGATAGTCCGCCACGGCGAGCTGAAGTTCAAAAGCGTGCTGTTGCATCTCGGCGATGAACGCCCGGGTCTCGTCGCTGGCGCGCGGCCCGGCGAAGGTGTCCACGTTGAGCTGTGTCGCGGCCAGCACGTCGCCCGCTTCGAGGAGCTCATCTTCCTTGCTGCCAAAGGCTTTGATGGCATCCGTGGGCGGAAAGTCGGCCGCGGCGCAAACGAGGCCAAGTTTCGTGACGCGATGCGGCCAGCGGGAGGCGATCTCTTGCGCGACGCGCCCGCCATAAGACGCGCCCACGAGCGTGACCGCGCCGAGCCCCAGCTGGTCGAGGACCTCGACGACATCCTCGGCCGCGTTATAAGGCTCGATGGGCGCGGGTGTGTCTCCATGACCCCGGAAATCGCACCTCACGACCTGGTAACCGGCGCCCAGGAGCGATTGCCACTGCTTGTCCCACATGCGCCGGTCGCACACGGAGGAGTGGAGCAGGACGATGGCGGAGCCGGTTCCGGCATGATCAAAGGCAAGGGTCATGGTGGCGAGACTATGACAGCCATCTAGCAGAACTCGCCTGAATTACCGACACTGTGACCCGTGACATTCACCCTGGGCATTTTCGATCTGTTTACCTACGCCATACCGGGCTCGCTGCAGCTGGCCTTCTTCACCTATCTGGCGGTGCGGCTGAATCTGGTGGAGCTGTCGGCGTTCGCGGCGATTCCGGGATGGGCGCTCGCCGTTGGCATCGCGGTGGTGAGCTATCTGCTGGGACAGCTCGTGTTCCTCGTCGCGGGGTCCGTTGTGGACGGTCTGTACCGCCCGCGCAAGGACGCTCACGTGGCTTGGACCGGCATCGCTGAGGACGCGGCTAAGGTCAGCGAGCGGGAGTTCAAGTTCGTCGACCCGATGCTGTTGCTGGCGCGGGCGGAGCTGCGTAATCGTGAAGTGGCCGTTGAGGTCTCGCGGCTGCGGGCAACGGGGCTGATGCTGCGCAGTTCGGCTGTGCCTACGGCGCTTTTCGCGTTTGCCGCGCTGGCTGAGATTGGTTTCGGCCCACATCGCGTGCTGGCCGCGGTGGCGATGGTCGTGCTGCTGCTGGCCGCCTTCGGTTTCGCCTATCACGGACGGGAACTGCGCCTGTGGGCTAACCGTAAGACCTATCAGATCGCATACTGGCTAGACGAAACCCCCGCCTCAGAAGCGAAGTAGCCTCGAGCGGCGCATGTCGATGAACCGGCGGAGTTTGCGGAGTCTGCCGCTGTCATAGGGCAGATCCATCACGTCCGCAAGCCACAGGTCGGCCCGTTCGCAGACTTCGCCAATCACTTGCCTGGTGGCCTTCGCCGGGACACCGGCACCTTCGCCGACCGTGACGAAGTCCTTGCCGCTCAGCTCATCGCCACGCTTGCTGTTGACGGACAGTGCCATTGTCGCGTCCACGCTGGGGTAGGGCTGAGAAGACGGCAAGTCGTAAGCGGCTGTCACACGCCATTCACCGTCAGGAAGCTGAAGTATGGCGAAGTTCTTCGCATGGGCGTCGCCATTGCCACTGAGGTAGGCGAAGATGCACTGGCGCAACAAGTCTCGGGCCGCAACAGGTCGCGCACGGCACAGCTCGCTGAGCGCCCGGATGAGGGTGGCCGTGGGAATGGCGTATTTGTCCGCGGGATACCGGCCGAGCACCTGGCAACCGTCTTCCACCGCTAACCGCCGTCCAGTTGGCGGCCTGTCAAAGCGGCTGATGAGCAAACCAGGCTCACCATCCTTATCGGACACTAGAGTGGCCTCAACGACGTTCAGCCCGCATAACCTGGCGGCACGAAGGAAGAAAGCTTCATTCTCGACCAGGTGGTGGAACTCGGGTGGGTTGAGCTTCAGAATGAAGTGTTGCGATTGGCTTGTCAGAGGCACCGAGATCATGTGGGCCGAGACTTTCTCTTGGACTCCCGGAAGTCCGACGCGGTCTGGTTCGCTGCCAACGACCTGCGCGAAGACTTCCTTGAACGAGATCTCCGCGAAGTCGCCCAGCAGAACGGGGGCGGCTGCGGCGGGCATTTCGCCGTGCGGAAACACTTGCACATCGCCGATGAGGTCGGAGCCCACGGCGAGCAGGATCGACAGGTCGTCATCGGCAGATGTCTTGATGTTGCGCCGAAGGGCGGTCAGGCGGCGGCCTTCAGGCAGCAAGCCAGCGAAGAAAGGCGGTGCGGCTCCGGCTGGAGTCCGGACCACCGCTTCGGTCTTGGGTAACGTCGTCGCGACCGGAAAGCCTTCTCCTGCAAGGTAATCGTCGAGATAGCGAAACGTCAGACCTTCGGCTGTGCGCGTCAGGGTGGCGGCCAGCCTGCCTTGTTTGTAGACATCGGCGATCTCGACATCGACGAGGCGTGGGAGCTCAATCGTCATGCGCTATCCGTCCCGTGCCTGGCACCACGCTTAGGTCTAGCCCGAGCACAGCCAGCACATCGAGGAGTTTGCCCACTTGAATGGTGGGCTTCGCCCGCTCGACGAAGGAGACGAAGCTCGTCGAGCAACCAGCGAGTGCGGCCAGTTCATCCTGACGCAGCCCCAGTGTTTCTCGTCGCGAGCGCACGGCTTGCGCCAAAGCCGCCAGCTTCGACGTACGTTCGTCGTTTGGAAGCTGCAATTTTCGTGGACGGACCATGCTTAGCCCTCTTCAACCTACGATCGTACTTTCTAAGTGCCTAACTGAGAGGCTAGCACGGTATCCGTCGCTTCAAACTACGATCGTACGTTTTCCAGGAACGCGAACGGCTCCTGAGATCGGGGGTTCCTCAGGAGCCGTTAGCGGTGAAACCGTTGCTAGGAAAGCTGAACCGGCAGGTGTTGCAGGCCCCGCAGAAGCATTCCCGGGCGCCAGGCCAACTCGGATTCAGCGGCCGCGAACCGCAACTTGGGGAAGGCGCTGAGCAGGCCACCGATGGCGATGCGGGCTTCCATCCGGGCGAGGGGGGCGCCCAGGCAGAAGTGCATGCCGTGACCGAAAGCCAGGTGCTGGGCGGCTTCGGTGCGGGAGATGTCGAAAGCATCCGGCTCCGGGAACACTGACTCGTCCCGGTTCGGCGACATCAGTCCAATGAAGACAAGGTTTCCGGCCGGGATCGAGACACCGCCATACTCGACTTCCTCCACCGCCATGCGCAGGGTGGCGGTCTTGACCGGGCTTTCGTAACGCAGGAACTCCTCGATCGCGTTCGGGATCAGATCGGGGTTCTCGCGCAGCGAGTCGGCGACCTCGGGGCGCTGCAGCAGCAGGAACATCGCGTTGCCGATGAGGTTGACCGTGGTTTCGTGACCGGCCACGAGAAGCAGGAAGACCAGGGAGGTCAGCTCATCCTCGTCGAGCTTGTCGCCCGCGTCACTGGCCTGAATCAGTCCACTGAGCAGGGCATCGTCGGGCTCGGACCGCTTGCGTGCCACGAGCGACTGGATGTAGCTCTCCATGGACTCGGCGGCCGCGACGGACTCGGGCGTGCCAACCATGAATTCGTCGAGCAGGATGTTGGACCACGAGCGGAAGTCATCGCGGTCGATCATGGGGACGCCGATGAGTTCACAGATGACCTGGAACGGCAGCGGGAAGGCGTAGTCGTCGACGAGGTCGGCGGATTCCTTTGCAGCCATCGCGGCGATCAGGTCGTCGGAGATCTGCTGAATGCGTGGGCGCAGGGCCTCGATGCGCCGGGGCGTGAATTCCAGCGACACGAGCTTGCGCAGGCGTGAGTGCTCAGGGGCGTCGGCGCTGAGCATGTGCTTGCTGAGCCCGGCCTTGACCATCTCTGGCGGCATGATGAGGTTGGTCGGCCCCTTCGCCAGGCGGGGGTCGGTCAGGGCACGTTTGGCATCTTCATAGCGGGTGATGAGGTATCCGTTGATACCGCTGTCGCCGAGAGGGATTTCAGCGACAGCTGTCTGCTGGCGCATCGCGGCGAAAACGGCGTGAGGATTCGCGGTCATCACGTCTTGGCTCAGTTGCATTTGGACAGTGTGAAGGTGACCTAGGCTCACATTCAAGTCTTGCTCACGTTAAGAGAAGTTGTATTACTCAGCGTGATCTGAGTACGGGAACTCAGGGCGCCAGCGCGCTGGACTGCGTCAATTGAGGGCATGACCGTTTATGTGACCGCCGCTGGGACGTATCTCCCCGGTGAGGCTCTGGACAACGAGGAAGCCGCCCGCCGCCTTGGTGACTCTGGGTCAGGGGCGGTCCGGCACCGGATTATGGCGGCGAACGGGATTCGCCAGCGCCACTTCGCCCTCGACGAGCAGGGCCAGGTCACGATGCTCAACGAGGAACTGGCCGCGCATGCCGTGCAAGCGGCACTCAAGGAGCGCGGTCTGGCGCTCGAAGACATCGGCATGCTGGCGACGGGGACGACGCAGGCTGATTTGCTGGTACCAGGCTTCGCGTCGATGGTGCACGGCCGGCTCGGGGGCGACAAGCTGGAACTCCTGTCCGCGGGCGGAGTGTGCGCCTCCAGCATGGCGGCCCTGGCGGCCGCTTCCCGGGCGATCCAGGCCGGTGACCATCAGCGGGCGGTCGTCGTCGGATCCGAGCTCGTGAGCCGCTCACTGCGCGGTCAGCGGACCCGGTCCATGGACACCGAGTTCCTGCGCTGGACACTTTCCGACGGTGCCGGTGCCCTGGTGCTGGAGAACCAGCCGCGGCCTGACGGTTTGAGCTTGCGGCTGGACTGGACGCACTCGGTGTCGTATGCGCACGAAAGAGCGGTCTGCATGTCAGCCGGCGGCGTCCCCTCAGCGGGCAGCACCTGGCTCGATCCGTCCACTCCCGACATTGGGCTCGTTCAGCTGCGCCAAGACGTGTCCATGCTGCCTGACCTGTTCCGCACGGGGGTACAAGAATTCCGCGAGCTTGTGCACGCGGGACGGGTCCAGGCGGGGGAGATCGATCACCTGCTGTGTCACTACAGCGCCGAGCGGTTCCGGGGCGACGTGTTCAAGCTGCTCGAAGAAGCTTCTTTGGTCATAGACGAAAGCAAGTGGTTCACTAACCTGCACACGAGCGGAAACACGGGCGCGGCAAGCATCTTCATCATGCTCGAAGAGGCCATGCGCACGGGACGCTTCGCGCCCGGGGACCGGATTTTGCTGGCCGTGCCGGAGTCGGGCCGGTTCACCTTCGCCTTCGCGCACCTGACCTGCGTTGCCCCGCAAGGGGAACTGCTCACCGAACTCGCCCGGGTGTGGAACGGGTTCGAGGAAACGTTGCGCGGCACCAGGATCGTGCGGCGCATCGAGGGCGGCACGGCTACCATCGACGACTACCGTCTGCTCCTGCTGCACCTGCGTCAGCAGGTCATCGAGGGTGGGCGCTGGATTTCCCGGGCGGCGTCGAACTTCTCGCCTGAGATGTTTGAGTTCCGCAGCGCGGCCATCAAGCACGCGGCCGACGAACACCGGGATTTCCGTTTACTGGAACAAGATTTTGCCGCGGCGGGTGGGGACTTGGCCGCGATTCGTAAGGGGCGCAAGAACATTGGTTCAGAAGCACTATCCGCGTTCATCTTCCAGCAAGCCAGCCAGCCAGATCCGGTTGACCTTCTGGGAGCTATGTTCATCATCGAAGGACTCGGCAACAGGCTCGCTCTGGGCTGGGCAAGACAACTGCAGCAACAGCTGGACCTCGCCGACAATCAGGTGAGTTTCCTGCGCTACCACGGGGAGGCCGACGAGGAGCACATCGGCGAACTCAACCACCTGCTCAGCCTGGTGCGGCCCGAGGATGTGCCGCGGATCGTGCGGACCGCCGAGGTCGTCGCCCGGCTCTACGCCTTCCAGCTTGAGGAGATGCGGGCATGAACGTGTGGACCGCCATCATGCTCGATCCCACGATCGAGGTTGACCGGCAAACGTTGCGCATGGTGGTGCACGACCAGCGGGGGTGGAGCCGCCGCTGGCTCTACCCAACGGCACGGGTGGTCTCCAAAGTGGCTGTCTGGGCGATCCGTTTCCTGAAGACCTTCGTATCGTTCCGGTTGCACACCACCATGGACCGGCTGTGCGTCTGGTTCCTGCACCGTTTCGTCTCGCCGACCGCGGGCGCCTTGCTCATCCGGCACTTTCAGGTCGAGACGAACTTGCTGAACTTCCTCATCCGCAACTCGGGTTCGGCGTTGCCCGAGGTGACGTTGCGGCCCACCACCTTGACGGAATTGGGTGACAGCGCGGTCATCCAGCACGACCTCAATGTCTACGACGTTCTCGCGGCGCTGAAACCCGTGGGGCAGCAAGCCGATCTCGACTACTCCATGCTCGCCGTCGATGAGATAAACCCAGGCCAGGGGGTGCGCCGTTGGCTGAACCTCGACATCCAAACCGCTCTGTGCTTGATGAACATCCCGTTCGCTTTTTGCCTGACGCGCTCGGAATACGAGCGGGCCGTCCACTCGCTACGGCTCGACGAGTCGTTGCTGGCGCTTCTCGCCGGGATGACGGGCGACGAGACGTTCCTTCGCTGGCGCCCAGGCACCAACGTGATCCGGGTCGACTCCAGCTTGGACGTGCCCCGGGCGGTCTATGAGCACGCGCTGATCTGTGAATACGCCCACGCTCACCTGCTCGCCATGGCGAGGCGCTACGGTAGCGTGCATGTCTGATCTTCGCGTTCACATGGTGGTGACCGACACCGACATCGAGGACTGGCGGCAGGTCCACAACGCCATCATCCCCGACGAGCTCGGCTTTGACGACGTCCGGGAACGCTTGCAGCGCAACCATCTCGATGTGGCCTACCTGGGCGAGGCCCTGGTCGCGTGCACGACGGTCCGCCCTCCATCGCCTGACTTAGCCGAGCCGATCGTCATCGTGCGTGTCCTGCCTGACTATCGCCGGCAGGGCATCGGCGCCACCCTGCTCGAACGCGCCCTGGGCCAGGCGGCCGAGTCCGGCGGCGAAGGCGTCGCGACCATCGTCTGGGAGCCCAATGTGGACGGTCTGCGTTTCGCGACCGCCCACGGCTTCACCGACGAGATCGACCGTTACGTCCCCGACGGCGAAACGTCCGCCTACCTCACCCTCCGCCGCACCAAATAGCATCGCCGGTCACGGGCGGCCGGTGCGGGTGGCTAGGGCACTGGTGAGGCGGAGAGCACCGAAGGTGCCGGCGATGCCAAGGGCAGCACAGGTCCACCACAGCACCGCCGGGCCGGCCGTCGTGATCAGGACGGTCGCCATGGCGGGGCCGACGAGACGGGCGACGCCCCAGGACCACAGGATCGCGCCCTGGTAACGGCCGCGGGCTTCTTCGGGGGCGAGGTCGGCCACGATGCCTCCAGCGACGATGCCGCCCGCGACTTCACCTGAGGTCCAAATGAGAGCGGCGGCGACGTAGGCCAGGGGAGTGTGCGCGAAACCCGTTGCGGCGACACCGATGCCGACGAGCAGGTAGGAAGCGGCCAGGACCTTGGTGCGGCCCATGGCGGCTAGCTTCGTGTAGAGCACGGGCTGCAAGACGATGACACCAATCGCGTTCACCACCGCGACGAGACCAAAGACGGTGGGCGGCAAGCCATCCAGGCGGATCGACAGTGGGATCGCGAACTCGGTCATGCTGTAGACGGTGGTGGCGGCCAGCGTCAGGGCGATGACGGCGAGCATCAAGCGGTCGCGCAGCACTACGGAGTACCCACTGGATGTCTTGGTGGCGACGGGCCTGGCCCCGCCCTTGATGCCAAAGGCGACGATGCCCGCGAACACGAGGCACGTCACGGCGTCGATGAAGAACAACAGCCCAAACCCGCGCCCGGCAAGGAATCCCGCCGTCGCGGCGGCCACGGCGGTGCCGATGTTGATAGCCCAGTGGATGAGGCTGAACGCCTTGGGGCGCTGCTCAAACGTGACTGAGTCAGCGATGAGGGCGTTGGCGGCGGGCAAGAACAGTTTGCTCGTCAGTCCTAATAGGACAGCCGCGGCCATCAGCGTGGGCAGCGACGGCGCGGCGAAGAGGAGTCCCAGGCTAGCTGGGGTCGCGACGAGACCGATGAGCAGCGCGGGCTTGCGGCCGATGCGGTCCGCTAGGAAACCTCCGAGTGCCGGGCCGGCGAATCCACCGACACCGAGAGCGACGACGACTGTGCCTGTTTGCGCCGCGGTGATCCCACGCGAACCGAGGAAGAAGACGAGGAAAGGGACGACCATGTCCCCGACGCGGTTGGCGATCGTGCCGCTGAAGACGATCCAGAACGCCCGCGGCAGTCCGCCGAAGCGCTGGGCGATGAACCCGGCCGGTACCCGAAGATCTTGCGTAACCATGCGATCAATCTGGCTGGCCGTGATCTCCGGCGGTATTGTTTTAGCTCCAGCCGAATCTTAGGGGGCGCCAGGTGCTGACAATCGCCTTTTCCGCAGGTGACGTGGCACGGATCAGGTTCGGGTTCTCGTGCCTGTGGGAGGTCGCGGCGAGCATCCGGGTGCTTCGCGATCCGGGCGATCACGCGGTGCATTTGCCGTGGGTGACACGGGCGCGCCAGCAACTCGACGGCCAGGACCTGCCCTTACTTGACGTGTTGATTTCCAGCGGCAAGACCTACATGCCTGATTTCCTGACTCCTGCCCCGCTGACGCTGGTCCCCGATCTCGACGATGAACTCGACGTGTTGCTGAACACACCCGAGGAGTTGGTCAAGGCCGATCTCGAACACATGGGCCGTCCGATTCCGCAGATCTTCCTCGACGATCCGCGCGCGGGGCTGGCTCAGGTGGCCGCGGAGATCAAGACGTATTGGCAGCTGGCGATCGCTGCGCACTGGCCGCGGATCCGGGCTCTGCTCGAGGCCGAGGTGTTCTACCGCGCCCGCCGCCTCGCCGAAGACGGCGCCGAGGGACTGCTCAATGATCTGCACCAGCGCGTGCGCTGGGAGGAAGGCACCCTGTCGATCGCCCACCGATACTGCTCGGGAACGACCGCGTTAGAAGGCGCCGGGCTGCTGCTCGTGCCATCGGCTTTCGTCTGGCCGTCGGTGCTGAGCGTTTCAAAGGCGGAGCAGCCCCAATTGGCTTATCCCGCAAGGGGAGTGGCCACGCTATGGGAGTGCCCGGCTGAGGCTCCCGACGCCCTGGTCGCGGTCATCGGCAAGACGCGGGCACAACTGCTTGCCGCCCTTGACGCGCCGGTGTCCACCACAGACCTGGCCCGTCGCACAGGACTGTCCGCTGGGGGAGTGTCGCAGCAGCTCAACGCCCTGCGGGCGGCCGGCCTGGTGACGGCACACCGTTCCGGGCACGCCGTGCTGAACACCCGGACCGCGGTGGCGGAGTCACTTCTCGCCGGAGCTGCCTTCTAACCGACGCCAAGTAGCGCGGGTGGTAGCTGAACCGTCACAATCTTCGGGTGCCTGACCCCTCGTTGCCTGACGCACTGACCTCCCTGGGCCGTGACTGGTCGGCCGCCACGCGGCTGCCGGTGACGTTTGACATCAGCCCGAAGGTCCCGGCCGTCCCGAGCGAGGTGCGAGCGGATCTGCTCTGGATCGCGCGCGAGGCGCTGCACAACATCGCGGCACACGCGCACGCCCAGCAGGTCTTGCTCATTCTGTCCTATCAGGACGGTCAGCTGCGGTTCACCATAACCGATGATGGACAAGGATTTTCGTTCGAAGGCGGGCTGACCGCGCTGTGGTCCGACGGCCGTCAGGGGCTCGCCGGGATGGACGAGCGGGCCCGGCTGCAAGGCGGAACGCTGGAAGTGCGCACGTGGCCGGAAAATGGCACGAGCATTACGGTCCGCATTCCGGTGGCGCTGCCGGCTCCGCCGCCGCCCCCGCCAGCCCGGCGCAGCCGGCTGCCCTGGGTCGTCGCCGCGGCAGTGGTCGCAGGGCTGATCGTCGTCGTCGCCCTCTTCCTGCGCCCGACCGCAGCTAGGCCCATCCTGACCGAACCGTCGCTCACGCCTTCTCCCACAACGTCTCCCGTGACCGTCCCGAGCCCCACGCCGTCGGTGTTGCCGCTCCTTTCCGCCCCGCCCAGTCCTTCCGCGAGCGTCAGCCCGGCCAAACCCGCCAGCGGTTGCACGGTCGAGTATGTTGTTCGCTCGCAATGGAATCCGGGTTTCGTCGCCGACGTCATCATCACGAACACCTCGGCTGTCCCCGTCGAGGGCTGGCGTCTCATGTGGACCTTCAGCGCGGCGCAGGAAGTCCGCAACCATTGGAACGCGACCATGACGCAGACCGGGGCGAGCGTCACCGCGATCAACGCGGGAAGCAACGGGCGCATCGAGCCCAAACAGAGCGTCAAGCTGGGCTTTGAGGGCGTGTGGTCGGGCGGCAATCCCCTGCCAGCCAGCTTTACCCTGAACGGAAGTCCCTGCGCTCTGGCATGATCGGGGCATGGGCGTGCGTTGCCTGGTCACCGGGGCCACCGGTTATATCGGCGGCCGGCTAGCGCCGCGCCTGATCGAGGCGGGCCACACTGTCCGCTGCTTGACGCGTTCCGCGCTGCGGCTGCGCGACGTCCCGTGGGCTGACCGTGCCGAAGTGGTGCAGGGCGATTTGCTTGAGCCCGCGGAGGTGCGCCAGGCGTTAGAGGGCATCGACGTCGCCTACTTCCTCGCCCACTCGCTGGGCTCACCTGACTTCGCCGACAAAGACCGCCGTGCGGCCGAGATTTTCGCCGAGGCGGCGTTAAGCGCTGGCGTTAGCCGGATTGTCTACCTTGGTGGACCGGAACCCGAAGGGACACACGCTTCCGCGCACTTACGTTCACGGGACGAAGTCAGCGAGATTCTCACCGCTTCAGGCGTGCCAACGGTGACGCTTCGTGCCGCGGTCATCATTGGCTCCGGGTCAGCCTCGTTTGAGATGTTGCGTTATCTGACCGAGCGGCTGCCCGTCATGGTGACTCCGCGCTGGGTGCATAACAGGATTCAGCCGATCGCGGTCCGCGACGTGCTGCACTATCTCGTCGCGTGGGCGTCTGTCACCGAAGAAGTCAACCGGGACTTCGACATCGGCGGCACGGACGTGCTCACCTACGCCGACATGATGCGCCGCTATGCGCGGGTGGCTCAGCTCCCGCCCCGCATCATCATTCCCGTGCGGACACTGTCGCCTTGGCTGAGTTCGCAATGGGTTGGCCTGGTTACGCCAGTGCCGGGGCGGATCGCGAAACCGTTGGTACTAAGCCTGATTCACGAGGCCGTGTGCCGTGAGCACGACATCGCCGCTTTCGTGCCTGATCCGCCCGGTGGGCTCAAAGGCTTTGACGAAGCGGTCCGCCTCGCGCTCGCCAAGGTGCGCGATGACGAGGTCGAAACCCGCTGGGCCAACGCGACCTGGATCGGAGCGCCCGCCGATCCTCTGCCCACCGACCCGCAGTGGTCGGGCGGGACGGTCTATCGCGATATCCGCACGCGCGAAGTTAGTGCCTCACCCGAGGCGTTGTGGCGAGTGGTCACACGCATCGGTGGCGAGACCGGCTGGTACTCCTTCCCGCTGGCGTGGGCGATTCGAGGCTGGCTGGACCGGCTCGTGGGCGGGGTCGGGCTGCGACGCGGACGGCGTGATGCCGATGAGCTGTATGCCGGTGAGGCACTTGACTTCTGGCGTGTTGAAGAGATCGAGCGCTTTGAACTTCTGCGCCTGCGCGCGGAGATGAAACTGCCCGGACAGGCCTGGCTGGAAATGAGGATCGGCGACGGCCCGGCCGGTTCGTATTACGAGCAGCGGGCGATCTTCGTGCCGCGGGGACTGGCGGGTCACCTCTACTGGTGGGCGGTCGCACCCTTCCACTCGATCGTCTTTGGTGGCATGGCACGCAACATGGCCCGGGCCGCCGAACGCCAAACGGAAGCGTGATTTCGTAGCGGTACGCTCGCAGATGTGGAGACCGTGGGGCTGAGCGCGGGCGCGGTGTCGCGGCGCCTGGGCATCGCCGTGACCACCTTGCGCACGTGGCACCAGCGTTATGGGCTCGGTCCCAGCGGGCACGAGGCGGGCAGTCACCGCCGCTATACCGAGTCCGATGTGGAGCGTCTGGAGTGGATGCGCCAGCTGACCGCGCAAGGCGTTCCCGCCGCTGAAGCCGCCCGTGTCGTGACGTCTCCGCGAGACGAATCGCTGCCGCTGTTCCAGGCCCGGGCCGGCGGTGGGCATGCCATCCCGGTCGGGCAGGCTGGCTCGGCGGCCCGCGGGCTGGCCAACGCGGCGATGCGGCTGGATCAGGCCATGGTGCGTCATCTCGTGCAGGAAGCGGTCGATACGCACGGGGTGTCCGGTGCCTGGGCCGAGGTGTTGTGCCCGGTGCTCATCGGGATCGGCAAACGGCACGCGGCCACCAACGAGCTAGTCGAAGTGGAGCACCTGCTCTCGCGCAGCATCGGCGATGTCCTCGGGTCGGTGTCGCAGCCACCGGCGCAGGCGACGGTCCTGCTCGCCTGTGCCGACGAGGAGCAGCACAGCCTCGCCCTCGAAGCGCTGGCCGCGGCGCTCGCTGAGCGCGGCATGGCCTGCCGCATGCTCGGGGCGCGCGTGCCTACGAGCGCTTTGCTCGCCGCGGTACGCCGGACCGGGCCAGCGGTAGTGGTGCTTTGGTCGCACGCGCACAGCACGGGCGACCCGGCGCAGCTGGAGGCGCTGCTCACCACGCGGCCGCGCCCGGTTCTGGTTCTCGCCGCTGGGCCCGGCTGGCCCGCTCGGTTGCCTGCTGGAGTGCTCACGCCCAGCTCGCTGGCTGACGCTCTCGCGCTCATCACTCCCGTCATCTGACTCTCCCGGGTCTTGCAGCTGGCCAAAGTGCGAGCAATAATCGACGCAGAAAACGACGCAATATTTCGCACCCATCCGTGGTGGGGGTGTCAACGAAGGACGGTTATGAGAGCCAGAAGGCAAGTCGCGGTGATCGGGTCCGGCGTGTCCGGGCTCACCGCGGCCTACGTCCTACAGCACACGGCTGACGTCACCCTCTTCGAAGCGGAGGCGCGGCTCGGTGGGCACGCGCACACGCACGATGTGCCAGTGGGCGCGAAGACCTGGGCGGTCGACTCGGGGTTCATCGTCCACAATGAACGCACCTACCCGCACTTGCTGCGGCTCTTTCGTGAGCTGGGAGTGTCCACGCAGGACACCGAGATGAGCATGTCCATCTCGTGCCGCGGGTGCGGACTGGAATACGCCGGGGCACGGGGCTTTAGCGGCCTGTTCGCCCGGCCCGCCAACGCTGTCACCGCACGCTACTTGCGCATGCTGACCCAGGTGCCCGTGTTTCACCGGCAGGCCCAGGCGCTGCTCGACGCCGGAGACGACAGCCCCACGCTGGGCGAGTTCCTGCGCCAAGGGCGGTATAGCGCCTATTTCATCCAGCACTTCGCCGTGCCGCTGGTGTCAGCCGTCTGGTCTTGCGAACCAAGGCTGGCGCTGGAATATCCGGCGCGCTATCTGTTCACGTTCCTGGCCAACCACGGCATGCTCTCGGTCAAAGGCTCGCCCCAATGGCGGACAGTCGTGGGCGGCTCGCGGTCCTATGTGGAACGCATCGCCAAACGCCTCACCGCCGTGCATTCGATGACTCCCGTGCGCGCGGTGCGGCGGCATCCAGCGGGCGTGGAGATAACGGACGATTCCGGGACTACCAAAGACTTCGCCGCTGCCGTCATCGCCACCCACGCCGACGACGCGCTGCGTTTGCTGGTGAACCCGACCCGGGCGGAGCGGTCCGTTCTGGGGGCGTTTCAGTATTCCCAGAACGAAACAGTGCTGCACTCTGACGAGCGGGTGCTGCCGCGCGCACGGGCGGCGCGAGCGAGCTGGAACTATCTGCTTCCCTCCTGCGATCCGGGGCCAGGCGCCGTGCGCGTCAGCTATGACATGAACCGCTTGCAGCGCCTGGACTCTGACACACCCTTCGTGGTGACCCTTGGTGGCGCTGAAAACGTGCGGCGCGTGCACGCCACCATGACCTACCGCCACCCGCTCTATACTCCGGAAACCCTTGCGGCGCAGCGCGACCTGCCCGGCTTGAGCACGCGTGAGCTGGCCTTCGCCGGTGCGTATCACGGCTGGGGATTCCACGAAGACGGCTGCCGTTCCGGCGTTCAGGCGGCCTGGCGCTTGGGGGCGGTGTGGTAGCCGTCCTCTACGAAAGCACGGTGCGGCACAACCGGACTGTCCCGTTCAAGTACGGGTTCGCCCACCGCACCTACTACTGGCTGGTCGACATCGACAACTTGCCAAGGCTGCGGTGGTGGATGCGGCCGGTGATCAGCTTTCCCCGCGACCTGCGCGCACAGCTCGGCCTGACCAGCGACCGGGTATTCCTGCTGACTCAGGCGAAAGTGTTCGGCCACGTCTTCAATCCGATCAGCATCTACTGGTGCTTCAAGGCCGATCAGACGCTGGAAAACGTCGTCGCCGAGGTGCACAACACGTATGGCGGTCAGCACCGGTATTGGCTGACGCCGAAAGAGGACGGCTTATTGCGTACCAGCAAAAGCTTTTATGTTTCTCCGTTCTTTGAAGTCGACGGTGAGTACCAGATGCGCTTGCCGTTGCCGGAAGAGTTGCTGCGCTTGCGCATTAGCCTCACCCGCGCGGGCGGCAGGCCGTTTCGCGCCAGCCTAACAGGACATGCCGTCCCAATGACCGCGCCAAAAGTGTTGCGGTTCATGGTGTCAGCGATGCTCGTGGCGGCACGGATCAGATATCACGGCGTGCGGCTGTATCTACGTGGTTTGCCGGTCGTCCCCAGGCCAAGGAGGAAGGCGGCATGAGGGCGGCGATCGCCAAGGCACTGGTGCAACGGACTGTCGAGCGGCTGCCGCTGCGCCTCGCGTTGCCTGACGGGACGCTGCGCGGTGGGGCACAGGGCGATCCTGTGCTGCGGCTCAACCGGCCGGAGGCGTTCTATGCCAAGCTGGGCCGCCATGGGCTGATCGGCTTCGGGGAGTCCTATCAGGACGGTGACTGGGACTGCGACGAGCTGCCCCAAGCGCTGGCGGTGCTCGCCGCGCACGTGGAGACCATCGTTCCCCGCGGACTGCAATGGATTCGCCGGTTCTATGCCGCCGCGCTTCCGCGCAGTGAAGCCAGCACGCTGGCTAACGCCCAGCACAACATCGCCCGGCACTACGACTTGTCCAATCAGTTGTTCGCCTCCTTTCTGGACGAGACGATGACTTACTCCTCGGCGCTTTTCGGCGAATCGCCAGCGACGTGGGAGGGCTTGGCTGACGCGCAGCGCCGCAAAATCGACCGGCTGCTCGACCTGACGAGCACGGGGCCGGGAACGCGGCTCCTCGAAATCGGCACCGGCTGGGGCGAGCTCGCGGTCAGGGCCGCCAAACGTGGCGCCATCGTGCACACGGTCACGCTTTCCGAAGAACAAAGGGCCTACGCCAGGACGTACGCCGAAAGCGAAGGCGTGGCCGAAAGAGTCGACGTGCGCCTGTGTGACTACCGCCTGATCCCGGGCGAGCAGGCGTATGACGTGATCGTCAGCGTCGAGATGATCGAGGCGGTGGGAGAGCGCTACTGGCCGGACTACTTCGCCGCGTTGCGCCGGCTGCTCGCACCCGGCGGAAGGATTGGGCTGCAAGCCATCACGATGGCCCACCACCGGATGCTGGCCACACGTAACACCTACACGTGGATCCAGAAATACATCTTCCCCGGCGGTCTCATTCCGTCCGTCGAGGCGATCGAGCGGCTCAGTGGACTGCCCGTCCTCGGCAAGCACGCTTTCGGTTCCGACTATGCCGAGACGCTGCGACTGTGGCGCGAGCGGTTCCTGGCGCAAGCGTCCTATGTGGACAGCATCGGGTTCGACGAGCGGTTCCGGCGCACGTGGGAGCTTTACCTTGCCTATTCCGAAGCCGGGTTCGCCTCCGGTTACCTGAACGTGCACCAGTTTCTGCTCGGCGCGCACGCGAGACTAAAGGTGGCGGCATGACGACGATCGCTCAGGAGCTAACCGGGCTGGCCGGGCGGATTCTCGGCTATCCGTTCCCGCTGCAGATCATCGCCTGGGACGGCAGCCAGGACGGTCCGTCAGAGGGGCCTGCCCTCGTGATAGCGGACCGCATTGCCTTGCGCAGGTTGCTCTGGCAGCCAAACGAACTTGGCCTGGCGCAGGCTTACGTTAACGGTGAACTCGACGTGATCGGTGACTTGGGGCAGGCGCTGAGCCTCATGCCGCGCGGCAAGGTCACCTTGCGCCCGGCGGTGCTGGCTAGCGCGCTGCGATCGGCGGCACGGCACGGGATCCTCGGCCCCAAACCGCCCGCGCCCACACGGCAAGCGCGCCTTGAGGGTCAGGTGCACAGCAAGGACCGCGACCGGGCGGCGATCAGCTATCACTACGACTTGTCCAACGAGTTCTACGAGCTGATCCTCGACCCGCACCTGGCCTACTCGTGTGCCTACTGGTCCAAGCCGTCGATGACACTGGAAGCCGCGCAAGAAGCCAAGCTCGCCCTCATCTGCCGCAAGCTGGGCCTGCGCCCGGGCATGCGTTTGCTCGACGTCGGCTGCGGCTGGGGATCGCTTTCCCTTTACGCCGCATCGGCTTTCGGTGCTCAGGTCACGGCTGTCACGCTCTCCGCTCAGCAGCACACCTATGTCAGCAAACGGATCGCCGAACGCGGGCTCACAGAATACGTCGAGGTCCTGCACCGGGACTACCGTGAGATCTCGTCAGAGCCGTTTGACGCCGTGGCGACCGTCGAAATGGGCGAGCACGTGGGCGACGACGCCTATCCGGCGTTCGTGTCGAAGCTGCACGCGTTACTGAAACCGGGCGGGCGGCTGCTCGTGCAGCAAATGTCGCGGGGCGCCAACGCTCCTGGCGGCGGTGCGTTCATCGAGTCATACATCGCGCCCGACATGCACATGCGGCCAGCCGGTCAGACGGTCAGCCTGCTGGAGCAAGGCGGCCTCGAAGTGCGCGACGTGCAGGCGATGCGGGAACACTACGCTTTGACAGCGGCAGCATGGCTATCCACTTTGGAACGCAAGTGGGATGACGCCGTTGAACTCATTGGTCAACCGGGCGCCCGGATCTGGCGGCTCTACCTGGCCGGAGGCGGGCTCGCGTTCGCCGCCGGGCGGATGGGCGTGGACCAGTTCCTCGCTGTGCGGCCATACGCTAACGGCAAGAGCGGCTACTGGGAGAATCCATGGTGACGAACTTCTGGGTCACGGCACTGGCCGCCGTGGCCGTGGTGCTCATCGCTTTCGCCGTCGGGGCGTCGCGTCAACTGCACCGCGTTATCGACATCGCGTGGGGACTCGGCTTTTCCGCCATCGCCGTGACCACGTTCGTGCTGTCGTCAGGGCACGGCCATCCGTGGCAACGCGGCATCGTCACCCTGCTGACCGTCATCTGGGGTGTCCGGCTGTCCGCCCACATCTACCTTCGCTCCCGTGGGCACGGCGAAGACCCACGTTACGAACAGTTGCTGTCTAAGGCCAAAGGGAGCCGCAACGCGTACGCGCTGAGAATGGTTTATCTCCTTCAAGCGGCGATTATGTGGTTTGTCTCGCTGCCGGTGCAGGTGGCGCAGTATGACCCCGGCCGTCCATCGTGGTGGCTAGCTGCCGGGGTGGCCGTATGGGCGGCCGGTTTCTTCTTCGAAGCGGTGGGCGACTATCAGCTGGCCCGGTTCAGCCGCGACCCTGCCAACAAGCGCAAGGTGCTCGACACCGGGCTGTGGCGCTTCACCCGTCATCCGAACTATTTCGGCGACGCGTGCGTCTGGTGGGGGCTCTACCTCATCGCGTGCGGTTCCTGGGCCGGGGCGGCGACCATCCTCTCGCCGCTTGTCATGACCTATTTCCTGGCTGGCAAGACCGGAAAACCGTTGCTGGAAAAGGGCATGGAAGAACGCCGGCCGGGATACGCGGACTACATCCGCCGAACCAGCGGCTTTATCCCATGGCCGCCCCGGAAAGCGTAGTGGCATGATCGGGTCATGGAACTCTCCCCGAGTCAGGCCATAGCGCTTTCCATTGAGGCGCATCAACGTTTAACCGATCAGATCAAGACACTGACAGACGAGCAGGCTCAGCAGCCGAGTCTGCTTCCGGATTGGACAGTCGGGCACGTGCTCACGCACCTGGCCCGCAACGCCGATGGGCACACGATGCGGCTCGCTGGCGCGTTGCGCGGCGAGGAAGTCAAGCGCTACCCCGGAGGCGGGCCGCAGCGAGACGCCGACATCGAGGCCGGCGCGACGCGCCCGGCCGAAGAACTCATCGCCGACGTGGCGCGGTCCAACCGTGAGCTGGAAGACATGTGGCGCCAGTGCGAGGAAGCGGGCTGGCCGAACGCGCATCTGATGGCCGGCGACTATTGGGGAATCACCGAAAGCCCTGTGCGCCGGCTGCGGGAAGTCGAAATCCATCATATGGACCTTGGTTTGGGGTACTCAGCGGAGCAGTGGTCCAGCGAATACACCGCCTGGGAACTGGCCCAGTGCCTGGCCAACCTGCCCGGCCGGCTCGACGCAGAACAGGCCCGGCAGATGGTCATGTGGCTGACGGGACGCCGCAAGACGCTGGATGTCCAGCTCGGCGATTGGTAGTAGTTTTCGCGCAGCGGGGTATGACAAGGGGCATGACAACCGTTCCGAACCCGTATGACCCACGCAGCAACAACGAAACCCTTGCGGGGGAAGATGATGCCCTGCTGCGCCAGCCTTCCGACGAAGGCCCGTTTGACCCGGATACCACCGAGGTGGCCGAACCGCACGGGGATGACGAGCCGACCGCAAGGTGACGTATCGTCGCGCGGATGGAAGCCTGTTTCTGCGTGATCTGTCTTGACGATGATCCCGGACGCGATGCCGGCATCGTCCAAACCGTGCGTGACCATGGCTGGTGCTCACTGCGCGTGGTGGGCACCCTCGATTTCGCCTATACCGTGGGACTTTGGCACACCTTCCGCCGTCCCGAAATCGTGATGTTCGGGCTCCAGGGCGAGAACATGCAGCATTGGCTCAACGATTTCGTCTACCTGGGCCGTGACCAGGGCTGGCCTGAACCGCTCGTGCCTTTCCCCGGCGTTCTGGGCGGCTTTGAAACCCAGCTGCGGCCGGTGCACGAGTCGTGGAACGACAGTCTCTTTGGCACCATCCACCGGTTCTATCGCACCTTTATGCCGGTACAGCAACTCGTGTGGCCCGATCGCAACGGCACCTGGCCGTGGGAGCCGGACGCCACGCCAAGCAGCCGCACGAGACAGGCGTTCGCGTGGCTGCCCGTCTCCGGGCATCCTGAAGGTGGCTGGAAACTCGTTGGCGAGATGGCGCCCGGCTTCCCGTTTCCGGTCGGCCCTGACGCGTGGGTGCTGACCACCCGCTCCGTGCTCGATGGCACTCGCCCGGTTGCCAGCGTTTCCAATGATGGCAACAGTTATGACGTGCTCGACGACCGTGGCTATACGGCTAACGACATCGTGCTCGCGTTTTTGGGTGAGCTGATGCGGCGTGTGCCAAGTGTTGGTGAATGCGCGGAGCTGCCAGACGGCCAGATCGCGACCGCTAACGCGGGAGGCTGGACGCATGCTGGACTGTCGGCAAAGGACCGTGAGCTAAGCGAATGGTGCTGGAAGCAGGCCGAACCGCTTAACGGTTAGTCCGGTGCGACCGACGCCGCTGGGGGACTGGTCGTCACGGCCGGTGTGGTCGGAGCCGCCGTGGTCGCGGGCGGGCTGGTGGTGACCGGAGGCGTGGGGCTTGGCGTGGGCGCCTGGGTCGTGGGCGCGGTGGACGGCGGCCGGGTCCCAGGGGTGCTGGTCCGGGTTGGCCCGGCTGACGGCTGTCCACTAACGACAGCCGTGCCGCTGATATCCGGCGCGGGAATCACGGTGTCGGGGCTGTTGGATAAACCCCACGCGACAAACGCCCCGAGGCCGGCCAGGAGCAGAATCAGCCCGGTCGCGATGGCGAGCCGGGGTGTCTTGCTGGACACGGGTGCCATTTCGGTGAGCGTGTCCGACGCTGGATCACGCGGCGGCGGTACGGCGGCGACCCCCGCGAACGACGCGAGCCGTTGTGTCGCATCGTTGTTCGTGTTAACCGTGGCTATCGCGTCCGCGAACGCCTGCGCGGTCGGAAACCTTTGGGCGGCATCCTTCGCCATGGCGATCGCGACCAGCTCGGCCACTCCAGCCGGGATGTCGGCGGGCAGCGGAGCCGGTGCGTCCTGCACGTGGTGGAGCGCGACCTCCACCGGTGTTTCGCCATCGAAGGGCGGCTGACCGGCCAGGCAGTGATATGCGACCGCGCCGAGGGCGTAGATGTCGGCCGCTGGCGTTACTTTGTGCCCTAGTGCCTGCTCCGGCGCCATATAGCGGGCGGTGCCAAAGACGCCCTGCGTCTGCGTCGCCTGGGTGCTGTCCGCGGACCGGGCGATCCCGAAGTCAGCGAGCTTCACCGTCCCGTCAGCGGTCAGCAGGAGGTTCGCGGGTTTGATGTCCCGGTGAATGATCCCCGCCGCGTGCGCTGCCGCCAGGGCTTTAGCCGTTTGGCCGATGATGTCGAGGGTGCGGGATACGCCAATTCGTCCTTCAGTGTCGATAATATCCGATAACGGAACGCCCTCGACACATTCCATGACCAGATAGACGGTTTGCGGGTCTTCAGTGCCGTAGTCGTAGATGCTCACGATGCCGGGATGGTGCAGGACAGCCATAATGCGGGCTTCGGTCAGGAAACGGGCTGTGAAGCTGTCGTCGGCGGCCAGGGCCGGGCGCAGAATCTTGACCGCCACCTCCCTGTTGAGCAGGACGTCTTTCGCCTGCCACACGTCGCCCATGCCGCCTGCCCCGAGCAGGTGGCCGAGCTGGTAGCGGTCACTTAGCAAGGTTCCAGGTTCCGGCACATCCTGGCTTTACCCCAGGGCGTGCCGGTCAAATCAGTAGACCGATCACTCATGCATCTTCACCTTCCGCGTGATTCATCCTCATGACTATCTATATGTTCTATGTTGCCCTGGTGGCACCCGCCCGGGATGCCCATCAGGGAGGATGGACATGGCACTGTCCAAACGCGGCAGAGCGGCTTTCATCGCAAGCTGCCTGCTCTTCACCAGCGTCGCGGCCGGCACCCCGGTCAACGCGGCACCGGTCGCCGGCCTCAACGTCCTGTACACGACGGACGCCGACTTCGACCAGGGCGTGCTCACCGACGTCAACCACGACGCCCCCAACAACAATCAGTTACAGCTCGACCGGGAAGAAGCGTTCTTCCCGTACGTCAACGTCGCGGCTTCCGCCCGCGGCACGATGGTGCGCATCGACGTCAACACCGGCGCGATCGTCGGGGAATGGCTGTCGGCACCGGATGGACGTGGGCGCAACCCTTCCCGCACAACGGTTGACCGCCGCGGCAACACGTGGCTGTCAAACCGCAACGAGAACGAAGGCGGGCGCGGCTCGATGACCCGCGTCGGGGTCATCACCGGGGGCACCCGGTCCAACGCGGACGGAACGCCGAATCCAACAGGGGATTACCTCAAGGGCCCGTTCTTCTACAACACCTGCCAGGACCGCAACCTCGACGGCTTGTACGCCACGTCCCGTGGCCTGGGCGACATCCGCCCGTGGACGAACACCGGTGGAGCCGACAACAACGGCGGCGTCACGACAGCCGCGGACGAATGCATCGTCAACTACACGCGGGTCGCCGGCACCAACACGCGAACCGTTGCCGTTGATGGCAACAACGACGTGTGGACGGGTGGAGCGGACACCGAGCACGAGAAGGTCGACGGCATGACCGGGCAAGTCATCCCGGGCACGCTGGTGAACTTCGGATGCGGTGGCTACGGCGGTCTGATCGACAAAGCCGGGACGCTATGGTCGGCGCGCTATGGGGCGAACCTATTGCGCTACGTCCCGGGCGGGGCCGGTGCCTGTCTTGACACCTCGCACGGCGACTATGGCCTTGGCATGGACCCGATCACGGGCGAGATCTGGCACACAAGCCTGTGCTGCGACCGGATCGTCAAGCTGGCTCCAAACGGGACAGTCCTCGCGAACTACACGCATGGATTCCCTTATGCCCAGGGTGTCGCGGTCGATAGCAGCGGCAACGTGTGGGTCGCACACTCCCTCAACGGTGCCACCACCGTGGGGCACCTGCGCACCGACGGCACCTACGTCGGCAACGTGACGCTGCCGGGTGGCAACGGCCCGACCGGAGTTTCCGTTGACAGCAACGGAAAAGTTTGGGTAGCGAACATCAACACGAACAACGCGCAGCGCATCGACCCGGCCGCGGGACCCATCGGCGGAGGCGGGTTCCCCGTGGGCGCCGTTGACTTGACGGTCGATTTGGGCGCTGGCGCCGGGCCTTACAACTACAGCGACATGACCGGCGCGGTCCTTGGGGAAATCACGGCACCCGTGGGCACCTGGTCGGTCGTGCAGGACGGCGGTCTCAACGGCAGGCCGTGGGGCAAGGTCACGTGGAACACCGAAGCCCAAGGCTCTGTCCCGCCTGGCACGTCGATCACCGTGGAAGCCAGGACCGCGGACACAGAAGCGGGACTGCCCGCCGCCCCGTGGACGACGGTCAGCAACGGGGTGCCGTTCTTGAAAACGGGACGGTACATCGAAGTACGGGCGACACTCACGGCAAGTCCTGCGGGCGCGAGCCCGGTGCTGTCCGACCTTCGCATCGAAGCTCTCGTGCGCAAGGGTGGATTCTCTTGTCAGGCAACGGCTTTGAACCTCGCCGGGATCATCGTCGCGCGGGCCAACCCGCAGGACATTCCGTGCGTGGACGACGACGAGATCGTGGCTCAGGTCAACCTGAACGCCGGCATTCTCAACGTGCAGGCGAAGGCGCTCGAAGCGCACACCACGGTCACGCCGGACAACCTCATCATCAACCCGCCAGCCGCCGGTGACGGAGCGACCGCTTCAGCACGGGTCGACTGGACCAAGATCACCGCGACCCTGGTGACGATCGAGATTGGCGTCATCTCGTCCAGCGCTTCGGTGACCTGTGTCGTCGGACCGCAGGGCGAGTTGACTCCGCAGTTCGCGAGCGCGTCGAACGTCGCGGGACTGAAGATCAACGGAGTGTCCATCACCGTGGGCAGTCAGCCGTTGACCATTCCGCTCGTGATCGGGTCGCTACGCCTCAATAGCACCACCAGTTCACCAGGCGTCCTGACTCGGCAGGCTGTCGTGCTCGACACCCTGCTGACCGATGTGATCATCGGCGAGTCGAAGGTGAACCTCGAAAACAAGCCGTGCAGCGTTTAACCAGCAAGTGATCGTGACCGGGCCGGTGAAACGGCCCGGTCACCGATGTGCCCTTGGCACTGCTTCCAGGCGACGGTCAGCCGCGAATACTTCACGCAGGTCTTCTAGCGCTTCCCTAGAAACTCACGCGCGGGACGGCTGAGGTGGGTCTTAGCATGGGCGGATGCAAAAGACCGGCAGCCGTAAGCTGATCGCCTCCAACAAGAAGGCGCGGCATGACTACACGATCATCAAGACCTATGAGGCTGGGATCGCGCTGCTGGGCACCGAAGTGAAGTCGGCACGGGCAGGCAAGGTCTCCATCGTGGAGGCGTTCGCTCAGGAACGTGACGGCGAGCTGATGCTGCACGGGCTCTACATCGGCGAATACGCCTACGGCAACCGGCTCAATCACTCGCCAAGGCGCATCAGGAAGCTGCTCCTGCACCGCATTGAGATCAACAAGATCCTCGACAAGGTACGCGATCGCGGTGTCACGCTGATTCCATTGTCGATGTATTTCGAGAACGGCTGGGCGAAGATCGAGCTCGGCCTCGCCCGTGGAAAGACCGACTACGACAAGCGCCAGGCGATCGCGGAGCGCGACGCCAAGGCTGAGATCGCCCGGGAGTTTGGCCGCCACTTGAAGGGCATCAAGCGCTAGGGCAGGATCTGCTCATGGTCCGGGCAATGCCGCTCGCCGCGGTTCTCCTACTGGCAGCCGGGTGCGGCACGGCACCTCCGGCGATGTCGCCGCCCGTGCCCACGCCGGCGTCTTCCGACAGCGTCGCCCCGGTTCCGTCACTGTCTCTGCCGGCGCCAAAGACACTCGTTGTCCCGCAAGGGGTGCACGCCGGAGTCGCCGTCTTCGACCGGCAGAGCGCGACGTTCACAGTGCAGGTCAATGCCGCCACCCGGTTTCGGTCCGCGTCACTGGTGAAGCTTTTGATCGCCATGGACTACCTGTGGGACAGGGGGCCAGGCTACGCACTGTCGAGTGAGGATCAACGTCAGCTGGAGATCATGCTGCGCGGTAGCGACGACAACGCCGCGACCTATTTCTGGCAGCGCATCGGCGGTGAGCCCGCGATCAACCGGATGATTTCCCGGCTCGGGCTGCAGGACACCAAGCCTCCGTCAGCGGTTGGGCTCAAGGGCTGGGGCTCAACCACCTTGAGCGCCAACGACATCGTGCGGGTCTATCAGCATCTGCTCGACAAGAGCCCTGCCGGACTTCGGGATCTGATGATGGGCCACTTGCGGCAGTCAACGCCATGCGGCACCGACCAATACCACCAGACGTTCGGCATTCCGGTCGCGTTTGGCCGCCCGTGGACGGCCAAACAAGGCTGGTGGGGTTTTGGCGACAAGCCGCCGATCGTGTGCACGGCACAGACACCGCCGCTGTCCGTCCCGGCGACGGCACCGGTCTTCAAGGGCGCCAAGCCGGCGTTGATGGACGGGCGGGTGCTGCACACGAGCGGCACCGTTGGCGAAGGCGACCGCTACATCGTCGCCGTGCTCACGCAATATCCGTCAGGCACGAGTTTCCCGGACGCCTTCGCCGCGATCACTTTGCTGACGCGCTCTTTGCCCGGCCCGCCTTCGGCGGCTTAGCGGGCAGGATTTCACCGAGCAACTCGGCCGCGTCGTTGAGCACCTCCCGGTCACCGGTCAGCAGCAAGTCGAGCAGCAGCCCACGTGTCGCCGCGATGCCGAGGCGGGTGCGCCGCCGGGCGTCAGCGGCGCTAAAGCCGTTGCGCTGTAACAGTTCGCTCACGGGAGCTTCCCAAGCCGTGATAACGGACCGCCGGAACTCGTGCGTCCAATCACGACCGTAGAGCGCCTGTGCATAGATCTCGAAGAACAGGCGTTCAGCCGGAGCCAGCGCGGGATCGCTGACCCGTTGCCAGAACAGCCTTCCGACCTCGGCAAGATCGCTCTCGTGCGCGGCCAGGCTCGCGAGCGCTTCCCGTTGCTCGGCTTCAACCCGTGCCACGACTTGGGCCAGCAAACCTTCCCAGCTGCCGAAGTGATAAATGAGCATGCGGTGACTCGTGCCAACGGCTGCCGCCAGCTCGCGTAGGCTGAGCTGACTGAAGCCGTTGCGCTGCAGCACTTCGACGCATCTGGTGAGCAGGGCTTGCCCCGCCTCAGACACGATGGGATTCGCTTGCCGCCTTGAGCCCGGCCGCTTCCAGCTTCAGATAACGCCGCGTCTTGCCCGCGGTCAGCGCGCCCACGAGCCAAGCGAGCGGGCCGGTTTGCGTGATGCCAATGGCGATCTCCGTGCCGTCAGGGCGGGAGGTGAGCCGGTGGAACGCCACGGTATGCACGCCAGGTGCGCGGTTGACCCACACGAACGACTCGCCCTCCTTGACTTCGGTCACCTCCCAGACGGCCTTCGGCAGCCCGGGCTGCGTCACACGAAACCGGTTGCCCGGCTTGAGGTTTGGCCCGTCCAGTCCAGCCACCTCCGTCATGGAGGTGGTCCACTGTGGCCACGTCGCCACCTCAGACAGGGCGCTCCAGCAGGTGTCGCGGGGAGCTGTGCTCACGATGCTTTCGGCGTACTCCATGTACCAAATGGTACACCCATCGCCCGGCGCGTGACACCGGCCAGCAAGCGGCCGCTGAGCAGTCCGTTTCCTAGACCCAACTCCACGAACGTATCGAAGACCGCCTGATCGTCGGCTGCCGCGCGAATCCCCGCGTCGGCGATCCACGGTGCCGCCGCGAGCTTGGCGGTCAGCGTCGTGTGCCGCAGGTGCCGCGCCAGCTGGGCTCGCAGCCGCCTGCTGTAGTAGTGCGCGGCGAGCGGACCGGCCATCGCGGCCGCCTCCCCGGCGAAGGCTCCGGACACGAGCGCGTAGTAGATGCCCTCGCCGGTAAACGGATTGATGAGCGACAGGGCGTCGCCCGCGAGGAGAATCTGGCCCCGCCCGGGACGCGGCCGCCACGTCGACAACGGCAGCAAATGCGCGCGCAGCCCATCGATCTCACCGAGACCGGGCAACAAGGTCGTGAGCCGGTCGAGCAGATGCGCCCGTGACGTTGGCTCGCCCTGGATCAATTCTCCGTAGCCAACATTGCGCCTGCCGTCGCCGATCGGAAACGACCACGCGTAGGCGGGCCAGTGCCGTTTGGCCAAAACCAGGCGCTGGCTTAGTTCCGCGGCCGCTGGCTGTGCGGCGTACCCGCGAATGGCTATCGCGATATGGCCCGGCGGATTCTGTTTGACGCCAAGGAACTTGCGGACTACCGAATTCGCCCCGTCGGCTCCGATCAGCGTGCGGGCCCGAATCCCATCCACCTCAACATGATCGCCGTCGCGGCGGATCTGCCGCACCACGTGCCGCCGGAACTCAGCGCCCGCCTCGATCGCGGCACTGACGAGGCGGGCATCGAAGACCGTTCGCGGGATCACATGGGCGGGCCGTCGCATGGGCCGCTTGGCCTGTGTCCCATTCGGGCTTTCTAAATGCAGGACATTGATTTCGGGGTACCCATCGAGCACGCCCGTGATCCCTAGCTCCCGCACGACATCAATCGCATGTGGAGCGATGCCGTCGCCGCAAGCCTTGTCCCGGGGGAAGTCGTAGCGATCGAGGAGCAGCACGCGCGCGCCGGCGTGAGCGGCGGCGATCGCCGCAGCGGCGCCAGCCGGCCCTGCTCCGGCGATGGCCACATCGAACACCACTCAAGCGTAATGCCTGCGCGGGAGCGTTCCCCCGAACGAGTGTGTCCACGACGGACAGTGACTGTCCGTCGTGGACACTTTCATGTTCAGCAGTAGAGGTTGTTACCGGCCGTCGTGCCGAGGATCGAGACGAACTGCTGGTAGGCGTTGACCCGGCTCTGAACCTGCGCCGGGTTGCCGCCGTTGCATTCGATCGAGCCGTTGATGCTGCGGATCGTCTCACCGAAGCCAGCGCCGTTGACCATCGCGTTGTGTGGGGTCATCGTGCCCGGGCCACTTTGCGTATTCCAGTACCACAAGGCGGTCTTCCAGGCCACGGCCGCGTCGTTTTGCACGAGCCACGGGTTGGTCAGCAACGGCAGTCCGAGCGCGTCACCGGCGGCCTTGTAGTTGAAGTTCCAGCTGAGCTGGATCGGACCACGGCCGTAGTAGGCGGCCTGGCCAGCCGGACACCCGTAGGACTGACCCCAGTCGCAGTAGTGCGGGTAGTTAGCCGTGTTCTGCTCCACGATGTGGACCAGGCCGCCGGTCTCGTGATTCACGTTGGCCAGGAAGGCCGCCGCTTCGCGCCGGCGCACCGTGTCCGTGCCTGTCGTGGTGAACGCCGGATAGGCGCTCAAAGCGGCGACCAGGCCTTGGTAGGTGTAAAACGGATTGCGCCCCGGGAACATCTGGTTGAACTGATCTTCGGTCACGATGAAGCCGCCGGGATGGGGCGGCGGTGTCGTCGGTGGCGTTCCGCTGCAGGTGAAGGGGTCCCAGTACCAGGTGCTGATGGTGGGATCGTAACCCGGGTTCCCGTGCTCAGCGATGTAGTACAAGCCGTTGGTGTAGCGGACGATGGCACCAGCGTTGTACCACGTTCCCGCTGCCCAGTTGGGATAGGTGCAGCTGCCGCCCGGAGGCGGTGCCGTCCCGCCGCACATGCCCTGGTCTTCCCAGACGCCCGTGGTGCCGGGAGGCGCTTCGCCTTGCGTCCACCACTTGGCCCGCCAGTTGTGGCTGTTGTGGGAGGCGGGCATCCCTCCGGTGTAGACGGCCGACGAATTCCATGCGGCGGCACAGTCAACGGCTGACGCCTGGGTCATGGGCAAAACCACGGCCAGGGTGCCGACCACCATCATGGTGGCCGCTGTCGCGATGGTGCGCAGTCTCCACATGTGTACTCCTTTCGGTGTACATGTATCGATGTCAAAACACCGTAACAGCTATTAAGAAAGCTTCCTAATAAAAGTTCTGGAGTGGATCGTCAGTGCAAGGTCATAGGCTGACGGCGTGCTGCACACGCTCGCTGTCGAGAACTACCGGTCACTGCGCCGGCTCGTGCTGCCGTTGCGCCGCCTTAACGTGATCACAGGAGCCAACGGCAGCGGAAAGTCCAATCTCTACCGTGCGTTGCGGTTGCTGGCTAACTTCGCCAACAATGGCGCGGTGTCCGCCCTGGCACACGAAGGCGGGCTGCCCTCGACCATGTGGGCCGGCCCGCAGCACGTCACTAAGGCCATGAAGCAAGGCAAACAGGCCGTTCAGGGGACGGTGCGCACCGGGCCGGTGAGCCTGAAACTGGGGTTCGCCGGGGATGACTTTGGCTATGCGGCTGACCTTGGCTTACCAGTACCAGCTGACACGGCTTTTGGTCTTGATCCTGAGATCAAAGTGGAGTGTTTGTGGGCGGGGCCGGTGCTCAGGACATCCGGCATCATCGCGTCTCGTGGCGGGCCAACGGCCAAGGTGCGTGACGCTGATGGACGCTGGCACACGATCCGCGAAGCGCTGCGTCCCTTTGACAGCATGCTCAGTGAACTCGCCGATCCCGTGCGCGCGCCCGAACTCATGCGCATGCGAGAGCGCATCCGCTCCTGGCGGTTCTATGACCACCTGCGCACCGACGCCTTCGCCCCCGCACGCGCCGCCCAGATCGGCACGCGGACTCCGGTTCTGAGTCACGACGGAGCCGACCTTGCCGCCGCTCTGCAAACGATCGCCGAGATCGGCGACGCCGCCGCGTTAGAGGAAGCCATCGATCTGGCCTTCGAGGGCAGCCGCTTATCGGTGCGCAACGACAACGGGCGCTTTGAACTCCTGTTACGCCAGCCCGGCATGTTACGTCCACTGACCGCCGCCGAGCTGTCCGACGGAACGTTGCGCTATCTGCTGTGGGTGGCTGCGTTGCTGACTCCAAGACCGCCGGAGTTGCTGGTGCTAAACGAACCCGAGACCAGTCTGCACCCAGACCTGTTGCCCGCCTTGGGCAAACTGATCGGCTCAGCCGCCCGCAACGCTCAGCTCATCGTTGTCACCCACGCCTCAGCACTGGCCGACGTGCTGGAGAAGCAGCCCGTGGACGTTCAGATGACCCAGCTCGTCAAGGAACTAGGCGAGACAACCGTTGAGGGACAAGGAAGACTCGATTCTCCCTTGTGGTACTGGCCGGACCGTTAACCTAAGTTTGTGCTAAGTGGGGGAGCGGAAACTGGAGCCGTAGACATAGGCGGCTGACAATCGGTGCCATGGCCCGAAATTTGTTTATGAACCGTCCTAAGCAGAGACGGGGGGTCGCGGCCTGTCTAGCACTTGCCGTGACCGCAGCGCTGATGGCGGCCTGTAAGGGGCGGGCGACCGCGCCGACTGACATCACCGCCACGACGGCGATCCTGCACGCGCAGACGGAATGTGTCGCCGACACCATGAACAACCCGTGCACCGGCTGGTTCCAGTATTGGGCTGACGGCAGCACGACTGTCCTCACCACGCCAAAAGTCACCGTCAACGCCAGCACCGGCGGGATGATTGACTTCAAGCAAACGGTAACCGGGCTGACACCGGACACGTTCTACCGGTACCAGTTCTGCGGTTACGGTGACACCAATGTCGCCCAGCCGGGCTTGTGTGTGGGCTCCTTCGGCGGAGTCGTGACGCAGCCGGGCACTCAGCCCGCCGCCTCGGATTACAGTGCCACGCAGAACTTCCGCACGGCCTCGGCCAGCACGGGCGGGACCGTCGACATTGGACGTGTTCTGTCTGGCGCGGACACGACGGCCAAGCCGATTGGCCGCGATGGCGGGCACAGCATCGCCTACTCGCCGAACCAGTCGCTGTGGCTGTTCGGTGACACCGTGCAGCGCAACGGCCCGGCGTTCCTGGCGCTGGGCACGGCCGCGGCAGGGCCCTTCGTTCCCGGGGTCGCGCCAACCACCCTGAACGAACTGCCCCGTCCACCGGCCGCTCCCATGCCTGGGCTCACCTCACCGGCAAATTTCTTCCCGACGGTGACCGGGCTCGTGACGCCAGACGATCCACCGGTCGCGTGCGGCAGCTCCGGCAGCGACAGTTATGCCGCCGCTTGGGAATCGGGCGGCGCCCGCATCCCGGGCACCAACCGCGTGCTTCTGTTCTGGGCGGAGATCTGTGTCGCCATTGGAGATGGCCGCGGCTGGCCGGTGCAACGCTGGCGCATGGCCGAATACGACCCGGCGACGAACCGGTTCCTTCGGTTCTTCACACCCTTCGTCTCCAACCCGATGTCGGCCGGGCTGCCGCCCGAGCTGACGATGTCCAACCCCGTGTTCGGTAACGACGGCTACCTTTATCTGTTTGGCAGCAAGCAGAACCCGGACACCGTCTTCGTCGCACGAGTCAGCGCCGACCCCGCGATGTGGGGCAACGCGGCAAACTATCGTTGGTGGGGCCGTCCTGGTGGCGCCGCCGCACAGTGGACAACCGACTACGCCTCGGTGACGTCGGTGGTCACGGGTATCCAGCCGTGGAGCATTCACGTCGCGGATTTCAGTGGCGTGGGCGGCGGCAAGAAGCTCGCCATGATGGTCAAGGACAGTTTCTTCGACAGCCCGCATTTCCGGCTCTACACAGCTGATTCGCCGCTCGGGCCGTGGACCGCGGGACCGGCCGGACGGGTTCCGGACCACTGCCAGGGTGGCGGCTTCGGCTGCTACGCGTTTGTCGGGCATCCAGAGCTCAGCTCAGCAACGTCCTATGTGTACTCGTGGTACTCACCTGGCGATCGTCAACCCGACGGCGGCCACGTCCGCCTCGGCACCATCCGCTGGTAAGTCCTTGCGCCCCTTCACCCACTGCGGCGCCACGGCGCTGCAGTGGGCGAAGGGGCGTGCCCCGCCTTACATGGGTGCGGAAAACGCGTACGCTCGCTGCCCGCGTATAGGGGGACTTACATCGGATGGGGATTGCGCGCGGAGCTGCTGGTCAGGACTCTGCACTAGTGCACACGGGCAACAGCGGCGAACGCCCAATGCGGCTGAGCTGGAAGCGGGCAAGGCCGTCACCTGGCGGTGTTGCCCGCTTCCGCTGGTGCAGACTCCTGACCTGTGCGAATGACTAAGCCAACGGATCGGATGTTAGCCCGCGTGTATGCGGGCAGAAACCATACGCACTCTGCGACTACCTACCGGCCATGGCGTCACCGCATGAGGCCGGCGGCAGTGGACCACGCGTAGGGGGCGGCAGGGTGACCCCACGTGGGCGGCGGCCGTTGACCCGCAGGCGCTGGCGGCGATGGCGCAACCTGGGGGCGGTTGTGATGGAGAACGTCAGGTGGTCGTGAAAGATTGCATGGCTTCGCGGGAGTTGGGCAGAGAGTAGGCGCTCATCATCATGCTGAAGTTGCCGAAGGTGGAACCGTTGTAGAGCCACGCGTTCGGGCATTCGGCTAGGCGGCTGGTGAACTGCCGCTGGCGGGAGTCCAAGGCGGAGAACGGGGTGCCGGGAGCGATGGCGCCGTTGGGGAACGCGAGCTGGAGGGCGGCTGCCGTGACGGGGAGTGAGGCGGTGCCGGACATGGAGCCGAAGCGGGCCAGCATGGCGGCGAAGGCGGCATCCGCGTTGGCGGGACCTGTTTGCACCGCAGCCATCGCGGCGTAGCCAGACAGATCGCCGTTGAGGAAAGGGATGCGCTCGTCAGCGGCGTCGGGGCTGGCCGTCCAGTGGAGGAGTTCGGTCACGGCGAGAGGGGGAGTGGTGTCGCGGTGCGTTTGGGCGAGTGCGACCGCGGCGCCCCAGCGGGTCAGTGGTTGCGCGTCGGTGAGGAACGCCTCACTGATGTCACTGCCGAGAAGACCAAGAGCGGCAACGGAAGTGGCCGACAAGACCGGGTCGCTGGCCGTGGCGGCGGAGAGCACCGGGATGCTGTCCGCTGCTTCTTCGGGGAACCAAGCCAGGGCGTAGGCGGCACGGGTCGCCACGGCGAGGTCTGGATCGGACAGAAGGGTCCGCAGGAACGCAACGCCGGCCTTCACCGCGTCGTAAGCGGCGACGGCGATATAAGCGAAGTAGCGGTTCTGGTCCTCATCGGACAGTTCCTCAAGGAACGCATACTCCTCTACTTCTTCGTCTTCTTCCAAGTCGTCAGGCGCGTAGTCGTGTGACTGCGCGACCAGTTCCGCACCACCGGCCGACTCTTCGCGATGTGCGGCGATCGGCAGCGGGAACGGCAGCCACTGCTCGTCATAGCCGATCGCGATTGAGGTGAGAAGACCCAGGATGTCCGCCCGGTTCGGTGCGGCCGGATTGCCAAGCAGCTCAAGCAAAAACGGGACGGCGTAAGCCGTGGCCTCATAACGCGTGCCCTGGTGGAAGATGTTGCCGTAGAGGTCGTATAGGGCTTTGCCGCGCAGGCCGGCGTCATCGGACGCGAGTGCCCGCAACTGGCCTGGCACATCGTCGGCGGTGCCGTAGGCGTGACCAAGGCGAGCCCAGTCGATTGAGTCGAGTCCCTCAAGCATGCCGGCCATCGTCGCACAGGCGGGGTGCAAGGAAACAAGTCCGTAACAAGCTCTTGACGCCGTGGACCTTACGGGTGCAGACTCCCGTAAACGTTTACAAGATGAGAAGCGGAGGTGCGGATCGTGGATCGTAAACGTTTACAACCTGCGGATGGACGGCCGACAGTGCACACGGTCGCCGCGCTCGCTGGAGTTTCGATCGCGTCCGCATCGCGGGTCCTCAATGGACTCGGAGCCAGCCCCGAAACGGTCCGTAAAGTGCGGGCCGCGGCGGCAGAGGTGGGGTATGTCCCGAATGCAATCGCACGCTCGCTGCAATCCCAGCGCACCGACCTAATCGCCTTCGCGGTTGAGGACATCGGCAACCCGGTTTACGTCGAAATGATGCGTGCCATCGAGGCAGTGGTGGCCGAGTCGGGCCGTCAGCTGGTCGTGCACGCGACCGGGGGAAATGTGGCTTCAGAGACGGCTTTGCTGCGCCGTCTGGCACACCGGTATGTCGACGGGATGATTATCTCGCCGATCCGTGTCACCGACGCCCACGTCGCGGCGATCTCAGATAGCCCCGCGCCCGTTGTCGTCATTGGACAGTTGCCAGACGCGGTTCCCGTGGACAACGTGCGCACAGACTCACGCACCGGTGTCGCGATGGCCGTCGAACACCTTGCGGCACAAGGGCGCAAGCGCATCGGCCTGATCAACGGCCCGCTCGACACCGTTCCGGGCGCCGCTCGTGACGCTGGATTCCGGGCCGCCCTGGCCGCGCATGGCATGACGATTGACGAGGATTTGATTGAGATAGGCGAGTTTCAGTACGCCGCCGGCCGTGCCGCCGCCGAAAGAATGCTGTCCCGGACCGTGCCTGACGCCCTGTTCTGCGCTAACGACCTGATCGCGGTTGGGGCCTTGCACGCTCTCCTGGTCGCGGGACTGCGCGTGCCACAAGACGTCGCCCTCGTGGGCATGGACGACACCGAGTTGGGGCGGATGTCGTTCCCGCAGATCTCCAGTGTGTCGCTGGGTTCGGCGGCCCGCGGGGGCATGGCGGCCAGGCTGCTGCTGGAGCGCATCAAGGACCCTGCCCTGCCTGCCCGCCGGGAACAAGTCGCACCGCATCTGGTGATCCGGGCGTCAAGCGAGGTGGCGCGGTGAAGCGGTCCGATCGCGCGACTATCTACTTCCTGCTGCTGCCGTCGCTGATGCCGATCGTGCTGCTGTCGCTGTTTCCCTTGCTGCGCGGCATGTACCTCGGGTTCACCGACGCCAGGGCGGGCCGCAACGTTGACGTGACGTTCACGGGACTGGCCAACTATCAGGAGCTGTTGCAGGACGATCTGTTCTGGAGCGCGTTCAAGGTCGGCCTGATCTGGGCGTTCGGCGTGACCGTGCTGCAGTTCTTCGCCTCTCTTGGCCTGGCGCTGTTGCTCAACCAGCCGTTGCGGTTCCGTGGCCTGGCCCGGGTGCTGGCACTGGTCCCGTGGGCGATGCCGCCCGTCGTGGTAGGCATCCTGTGGCGGCTCGTGTATCACCCCGACGCCGGACTGCTCAACGAAGTGCTCTATCGCGTGGGGGCAGACGGCTTGCGTACCAACTGGTTGGGTGATTTCTCGACCGCACTGCCCGCGGTGATTCTGGTCGGAGTCTGGGCGGGCATGCCACAGACGACCGTCGTGCTCTTGGCTGGATTGCAAGGCGTGCCAAAGGAGCTGCACGAAGCCGCCGAGACTGACGGCGCCAGCCCGTGGCAACGGTTCCGCAACGTCACGCTGCCCTCGCTCATGCCGGTCATCGTGGCGATCACGTCGCTGGACTTCATCTGGAACTTCAACTCCTTCGGCCTTGTCTACGTGCTCACGCAAGGCGGTCCGGGCGGAAAGACCATGCTGCCCATGCTCTTCGCCTATGAGGAGGCGTTCCGTTACGGCAACTACGGTTACGCGGCCGCTCTGGGCAACGTGATGGTGCTGATCATCGTGGCACTCCTGGCTATCTACTTGCGGCGCCGGCTCCGGGAGGCGAACCAGTGAAACGTTTCCTGCAATATGTGGCGCTCACGGCGTACCTCATCTTCCTGGGTTTTCCCTTGGTTTGGATGTTGTCGACGTCGTTCAAGCCACCTCGTGAACTCGTCCAGTTGCATCCGTCGCTGATCCCGGATGCGCCCACCGTGAACAACTACGTGCAGGCGTTCACGGAGCAGGAGCTCGGCAGGGCCGCGTTCAACAGCCTTCAGGTCTCGCTCGCGTCGGCGTTGCTGACGGTGCTCGTGGCCCTGCCAGCTTCCTACGCCCTGGCCCGGTTCAAAACGAGACTCGGCACGCTCGCGCTGGGCTGGGTGCTGCTGTCCCAGCTGTTCCCGTTCGTGCTGCTGATCATTCCGATCTTCCTCATCCTGCGGGAGGTTCAGCTCGCCAACACGCACACCGGGCTGATCCTGATCTACGTCGTGTGGGCCTTGCCGTTCGCGCTGTGGATGCTGCAGGGATTCGTTCGCAACATCCCACGGGAGCTGGAGGAAGCCGCGTCGGTTGACGGGGCGACTCGCCTGCAAGTGTTGCGGAAGGTGGTCTTCCCGTTGCTCGCACCAGGGGTGGTGGCCACCGCACTGTTCGCCTTCATCTCGGCGTGGAATGAATTCTTCTTCGCCCTCGTGCTCCTCAAGAGCCCTGATCTCGCGACGTTGCCAGTGACCCTGGCCAGGTTCGTCGGGATCGAGGGCACAGCCCGGCTCGGTCCGCTGGCGGCGGGTTCCCTGCTCGCCACCATCCCCAGCCTGCTGTTCTTCGCCTTCATGCAACGCCGGCTTTCCTCAGGATCCCTAGCCGGAGCAGTAAAAGGCTGACGGCGTCTCTCACACGCCGTCAGCCAGTTCCCTTCAACAAGGAGGTTCAATTATGTTCCGTCGACTCGCTGCCGTCACGGCGGCGGCCGTCGTCGGTTTAGGCGTCCTCGCCGGGTGCAGCGGAAGCGACCCTGGCGATGACACCACCGGCCCCGTCAAGCTGCGCTTTCTTTCCCTTGCGTGGCAGAAGGAATCGCTCCAGGCCAACAAGGATCTGGTGGCGAAGTGGAACGCCGAAAACCCCAACATTCAGATTGAATATGTTCAGGGAGACTGGAACTCCGTTCACGACCAGCTGCTGACCTCGTTCGAAGGCGGCGACGCCCCCGACATCTTCCAGTACGAGTCGGCCGCTATCGGCGAGTTCAGCAAGCAGGGCTACCTGGCCGACCTGTCGAGCCTGATGTCCAGTGAACTCAAAGGCCAGATCAGCCCCGGCATCTGGGACACCGTGACCTTCGATAACAAGGTCGCCGGAATTCCGTTCCTGCTGGAGTCACAGGTCATCATCGCCAACAAGAAGCTGCTGGACGCGGCGGGCGTCGCTGTTCCCCCGGCGACGGGCGGCTGGACCTGGGACGAGTTCCAGGCCAACGCGCAGAAACTGACCGCTGGCGAGAACTACGGCGTGGCGTGGGCACTCAAGTCGCCGACGAACCGCGTCATGAACCTGTCGCTGAACTTCGACGGCAAGTTCTTCTACAACGAGGGCGGCAAAAACGTCGTGAAGATCGGCGACGCCGAAACCGCTGTCCCGAAGCGGATTCACGACATGCTCTACACGGCCAAGTCGGCCTCGCCCGCGGCACTGGGAATGTCCGGAGCGGACAGTCTGCCGGGCTTCTTCGCCGGAAAGTACGCGATGCTCCCCGGATCGGTGTCGTTGCGTCAGCAGATGGTCGAGCAGGCTCCCGCCGGGTTCGAGTGGGTCACCATCCCGCCGCTGAAGGGGGTTTCGTCGAACCACGCCGCCAACCCGCAGACACTGTCCATTTCGGAGGACTCGAAGGCCAAGAAGCAGGCCATGCAATTCCTTGAGTACTTCCTCAACCCGGCCAACATGGCCACGCTGGCCAAGGGCGACTGGCTCGTGCCCACGGGCACCAAGGCCAACGAGGAACTCGTCAAGCTCACCCAGGGCAAGCAGGGCTGGGATGTGGCCGCCGACAGTGCCAAGGACCTGACCGTCTCGGCGTTCCAGAAGGTTCCCGGCTACCCGGAGTGGAAGACGAAATACGCCACCCCGGCGCTGCAGCAGTACTTCGCGAACAAAATCACGCTCGATCAGCTGAAAACCCAGCTGACCGACGGAGGCAAGGCGGTGTTGAAGTAATGAGCACCCTGCTCGACAGGTCGGTGGGCTGCCTCGTTGGCGCCGCGGTGGGCGATGCCCTCGGCGGTGCCACCGAGACGGCGTTGCCTGAAGAGATCCGCGCCCGGTACGGCGGATGGGTAGAGGGCATCGTGGCCCCGTTCTATGAGAACTGGGCGACGGGCCGTCCACTCGCGCCGTATCACAAAGGCGACGGGCATATCACCGACGACACCCTGCTCACCCACGCCCTCGTGCGGGTGTATGCGCGCAAGCGCGATCACCTCGACGCGTTCGACGTGGATGCGCTGCTGGTGCCAGATCTGGTCGAGCAGGTGGTCTACATTCCGGACATGGAACGCGAGGCGGTGGCCTTTCACCGCCTCGCGGCCGCGGAACGCTGGCTGATCACGCGGCTTCGGCACGCTCACGCCGATCCGCGTGAGGCCGGCGTGGGCAACATCTGCAACTGCGGTGCGGCGATGTACATGGCTCCGGTGGGTGTGGTGAACGCGGGCGATCCGGCCGGGGCCTATGCCGAGGCGGCCGACATCGCCGGCGCACATCAGCACAGCTTTGGGCGCGAAGCGGCCGCTGTTTTCGCGGCCGCGGTGGCGGCGGCGATGTCGCCGGGCGCCACGGTCGAAGACGTCGTGGACGCTTGCCTTTCGCTGGCCAAAGACGGGACGTATCAGGCGATCGCGGCGGTGCGGCAGGCAGCTATGAAAACGGGTGACTGGCGTTCGGCGATCGTGCCGTTGCGTCAGGCGATCGCGCCGTTTGACACCGTCGGGGAGGACTACCGCAATCCGGGACTGGGAGCACGACGGCCCAGCCGGCTGCACTCCATCGAAGAGCTGCCCGTTGCCCTGGGCATGCTGCTGGTGTCCAAAGGCGACTACCGAGGCTCCGTCCTGGGCGCGGTCAATTACGGCCGGGACGCCGACTCAACCGCGACCATGGCGGGAGCCATCGCTGGCGCGCTAGGTGGAGAGGTCCCCTCCGCCTGGGCCGAGTCGGTGTCCCGTGCTTCGCAGACCGATCTCGCCTCGCCGGGCCGGGTGCTAGCTGAAGTGGCAGCCGAGGTCTTCGACCGGGACCAGACGCGGTTTGCTCTGCGCTCGCAACGGTTTCTGGCGCTGCGGGGGTGAGATTCTAGATGCGCTTGACGTGGGTGCAGCCCGAAGACTTGTTGCCGCACGAGCTTGCGGCCTGCCGGGACGAGGGCCGTGACGTGTCCGAGGTGCAGCGGCGCTGGGTGTCTGCCGGAGGCTCAGTCGTTGCTCCCGTGTCCGGCGCGTCGGGCGTGGCGGCTGATCCGTTGCTCCGTGCGCTAGCCGTCGAACTGCTGGACGAGCTCGACGCGGTGGCGGGACCCGTTCCGGTCATTAATGAAACGCTGCAGGCGACGACGCACGCGGCGGGGCTCGACGTGGAGCGGGTGCACCGGGCGTGGGCCGGGCGGGCTGCTGGGTGCCTGCTCGGTAAGCCCGTGGAAAAGATTCCGCGCCAAGGGATTCGCGAGATTCTGGAGTCGAGCGGGCGTTGGCCGCTCAGTGGGTACTTCACAGCCAACGGTGTGCCCACGGAAGTTCTGCGGCGGTGGCCGTGGAACCGGCGCAGTGCGCCCACGTCACTGGCGGAAAACATTGATGGGATGCCCGAGGACGACGACCTCAACTACGCGTTGCTAGCGTTGCATCTCCTGGAGACTCACGGCCGCGAGTTCACTTCCGCGCACGTCGCGCAGGCGTGGCTCGATCTGCTTCCGGCGGGGCGGGTGTTCACGGCTGAGCGCATCGCGTACCGCAATCTGCTCTTGGGTCTAACGCCACCGCAAACGGCACGGCACCACAACCCGTTCCGGGAGTGGATCGGAGCGCAGATCAGGGCTGACGTTTACGGTTGGGCTAGCCCGGGACAGCCCATTCTTGCCGCCGCGATGGCCGCGCGCGACGCGGCGGTCAGTCATGTGGGCGATGGCATCCACGGGGCGAGATGGGTGGCGGCCATGACCGCGACGGCTGTCGTCGCGTCCACCGTGGACGAAGTGCTCGACGCCGGGGAAGCGGTGCTTCCACAGGACTCCCGGCTCGGGGCGGCCGTCCGCAAAGCGCGGCGGCTCACGGGCGACTGGGAATCGCGCGTGGACGAGATCTACCGTGAACACGGGCATTTGCATTGGGTGCACGTGCGCAACAACGCCTCGCTCGTGGCCGCAGCCTTGGCATATGGGCGGGGCGACTTTAGCGCGTCCATCACGGCTGTCGTCAGCGGCGGCTGGGACACGGACTCCAACGGGGCTACCGTCGGCTCCATCGTTGGCGCACTGAGCGGTTCGATCGCTCCACAGTGGACAGATCCGTTGAAAGACACGTTACGCAGCAGCATCTCCGGATTCGACGGCGTGACGTTCTCCGAACTAGCAGCGCGGGTGGCAGCAGTATGACCAAGGTCGCCGTCGTCGGCAGCGTGAACATGGATCTGGTCGTGAGCACGGTCGCCCTGCCCAAGCCGGGGGAAACCGTGCTGGGCGAGTCTTTCGTGACCATCCCGGGTGGCAAAGGCGCCAACCAGGCGATCGCGGTGGCACTCGCTGGCGGGCGGTGCACGTTCATCGGGGCCGTGGGCACCGACACGTTTGGACCCACGTTGCGTGGCAACCTTGAGTCGTCTGGCGTTGGTATCTCGAGGCTGCGCACGGTGCCCGGACCGTCAGGCGTGGCGCTCATCGCCGTCGACAAAGCCGGTGAGAACAGCATTGTCGTGGCCCCAGGCGCCAACGCGACCGTGACGAAACTGGAAGTCCAGGACCGGCTCACGATTGAAGAGGCCGACTCGCTGTTGTGCCAGCTGGAGATTCCGCTTCCCGCCGTCGCCCAAGCCGCCGCCGCCGCGAAATCAGCGGGCACGTTCGTGGTGCTTAACGCGGCTCCAGCGCGGCAACTGCCCGCCGAACTGCTCGGCGCGGTGGATCTGCTCATCGTGAACCAGACGGAAGCCGCTGCCATTGGCGGACCGCTGGCGACAGTCCAGGATCTGCTGCGGCTCGTGCCCAGGGTGGTGCTGACGCTCGGGGCGGCCGGTGCCGAATACGCCTCGCGGGATGGGGAATTCCTGACGGTTCCGGCGCCACGGGTGACTGCCGTGGACACGACCGCGGCGGGAGACGCCTTCACCGGCGCGCTCACCGTCGCGTTAGGACAGGGCCGTCCGGTGGAAACCGCGCTGCGCTGGGCGTGCGCGGCCGGGGCGGTGTGCGCGACAAAACGGGGAGCCGTGCTGCCAACCGCAGCGGAGATCGATCAGCTATTCGAGGCCAGCTCATGAACCCGTACGTGCCCAGACCCATCGACCTGCCGACCTCGCTGCCGCTCGTGCCGGGAGCCGATCTGTCGGCGATAGACGAAGCGAAGATCTTTGCCGGCCCGGATGACTTGAGGCTGCTGCCCTTGTGGCGCGAGCAGCTTGGCCGGTGGCGTGCCGAAGCCCGGGACCGGATCGCCTACGACGGCAGCCACTACGACGAGGTAGATGGCGATTGCTTCACCATCAGCCTGGCGTGGCTGTGGGACGAGACGCTCTATGACCACGATCGCGGTGTCTTCACCGTTGACACGTTTGTCGACGCGGCCGAGCGTGACTTCGGCGGCATCGATGGCGTGGTGCTCTGGCACGCCTATCCCGTCATCGGGATCGACGACCGGAACCAGTTTGACTTCTACCGCGATATTTCCGAGCTTTCGGCTGTGGTGCAAGCGTTTCAAGCTCGTGGTGTGCGTGTGTTCCTGGACTACAACCCGTGGGACACGGGAACCCGCCGGGAGACCGCGACCGACGCCGAACTCATGGCCGAACTCGCACGGGAATATGGCGTTGACGGCATCTTCCTCGACACTCTCAAGGAAGGCGCTGGAGAACTGCGCCGTGAACTCGACGCCGTGCGTCCCGGAATCGTGCTCGAAGGCGAGTCGCGGGTGCCGCTCGTCCGCATTGGCGATCACGCGATGTCGTGGGCACAGTGGTTCGCCGACTCGGAAGTGCCAGGTGTCTTGCGGGCCAAGTGGTTTGAACGCCGGCACATGCTGCACCACACGCGCCGCTGGCACCGGGATCATCTTGAGGAGCTTCAGTCAGCCTGGCTCAACGGCTGCGGAGTGCTCCTCTGGGAAAGTGTGTTTGGCGTCTGGGTCGGCTGGAGCGAACGCGATCGTAATGTCCTCAAAGCGATGCGCAGGGTGCAGAAGCGCTATCCAGAATGGCTGCGTTCCGAGGACTGGACGCCCTTAGCGTCGGCCGCCAACGGCGTTTACAGCTCGCGGTGGGTCCACAACGGGCAGCCACTGTGGACAGTCGTGAACCGCGGAGATACGTATGACGGCCCGTGGCTGATCACTGAGGAACTTGAGGGCTGCCACTGGTTCGATCCCGCCAGCGGGATTCCGCTCACGGTCACGCCTATTGGCGGCGGGCTCATCGAGATTGGCGGCCTCCTGCCGCCGGGCGGGATCGCGGCGGTGTTCGCCTCACCCGTGCCAGAGGAAGTTTCCCGCCTGAGCGAGGGCGATCCGTCGTTCCCGGCGCGGTGCGCCGAGCGGGTTCCCGTCGCACGAGCTTTCGTGCCTAACGTGCCGCTGGGGATGGTTGCCGTCGATGGTGGCCGATATGAGCTCACGGTGCGCTATCGCCAGCGGGAGACCGGGCTTTACGGCGAGACGCCGTATGTCAACGAGTGGAAGCCGTTGCCGCCACGCTTGCACCACCTGGCGACCGTGGCGCGCAGTGTCCACTTGGGACGGTTCGCCATCGCGACGCACGAGGTGAGCAACGCCGAGTTCCGAGCTTTTCTAAACGCCACCTCCTATCGGCCTGCGAGGGAGGAACGTTTCCTGGCCGGCCACGGTCTCGATGACGCTCCGGTGACGCACATCGACCTCGACGACGCTCGTGCTTACGCGCGGTGGGCCGGGTTGCGGCTGCCGACGGAAGACGAATGGCAAGTCGCCGCTGCCGCAGGGCTTTTGGAACGCCGCGGCCCCGCCGTGTGGAACTTTACCGAAAGCGAGCACACGGACGGGCGTACCCGCTTTTGTGTGCTCAAGGGCGGAGCCGCCTTCCAGGCCGCTGGCTCCGACTGGTATTTCGACGGCGGACTTCGCTCAGCCAGTGTCTCGGCGAAGCTGCTGCTCCTCGGCGCGGGCATGACCCGTTCCGCCTCCATCGGCTTCCGTTGCGCGGCCGACTTACCCCACTGAGGTGTGTCCATGAAACGCACGCTGACGTCCCTCGCGTTAGCTCTCACCCTGGTCGCGGTGTCAGCCAGCGCCGCTCCCGCCAACAAGCCCCGCCTAGGCACCTTGCAAACGGCCAGTGCACCGTCAGCGGCGCTCGGGTCAGCTATCGACTACACCGTCTACTTGCCCTACGGCTACACGGCCGGAAACGCCCGCTATCCCGTGCTGTATTTGCTCCACGGCCGTGGCGACACGATGACCGCGTGGGCACAGGTCAAGTCCGAACTCGACGGCCTCATCGAATCCGGTGCCGTGCAACCGGTTATCGCCGTCATGCCGGACGCTTCCTGGAGCAGTCGCGGAAACTATTACGTGGACTCGGCTTACACCGGCGCCGACGATCCGGGCCGTCCCGTCGAGACCGCGTTGACCCGTGACCTGATCGGCCACATCGACGCCACCTACCGCACGGCAGCGCATCGCGGTGCACGCCTTGTCGGCGGCTATTCGATGGGTGGCGCGGGCGCGTTGCGCTATGCCTTGGCGCATCAGGACCTTTTCGCTCACGCGCTCGTGCTCAGCCCCGCTGTCTACACCCCGCAGCCGCCGGATGATTCGTCTGCCCGAGAATTCGGCGCGTACGGCAACGGAACGTCGCGGTTTGACGAATCGGTCTACGAGCGGCTCAACTATCCCGCTCTGTTGTCTGGCTTGAACGAAGAATTGCCGGTCCGCATGTTCATCGCGGTCGGCGACGATGAGTGGGCTGGACCGGAACCAGACCACGACCTCGACTTCGAAGCCGCCAAGCTCTACAACACGATCCGTCGCAGCGAAGCCGTCTCGGCCCAGTTCCGTGTGCTCGATGGCGGACACGAGTGGGCGGTCTGGCGCGCCGGTTTCGTGGACGGGCTCAAACACCTGAGCAAAACCCTGAGCGCCAAGCTTCCCGTTGGCCTGCCAACGCCGTTGTACGGCGGCGCGACTGTCGACCGGGCAGGCGGAGTCGCCGCGCACGCCGACGGAACGATCACCCTCGGGCTGTCCGAAACCGGTGCCACCTCGGGGCTGGACGCTGTCGTGACGAAACTGAGCAACGGGACACCGTTGTGGCGCAAGCAGTTCTCGACACCATCAAACGACCGTCTCTATGGTGTCATCGGGTTGCCTGACGGCGGCGTCATCGCGGCCGGGTACACCCGCGGCAACCTCGACGGCTCGCACCCGGGCAGCCCGGCCGACGACATGTTCGCGGTTCGCTTGTCCGCCTCGGGAGAAACGTTATGGCTACGCCAATTCGGCGACGTGGCCAAGGCGGACCGCATTTACGGCATCGCACCCGCTCCCGATGGCGGCGCCTACCTGACCGGCTACACGAGCGGGACCTTCGCCGGCCCGAGCGCTGGCGACAAAGATGCCGTCCTGATCAGGATTTCCGCCGACGGCGATCCACTGTGGACGAAGCAGTTCGGCGCGGCGACCGAGGACAAGGCCTTCGCCGTAGCCGCGAACGCCAGCGGCGCCTACGTTGTTGGCTCGGCCGGCGGGGGTGGCTGGATCGCCCGCTTCACCGCTTCAGGTTCGCAGGAATGGCTCAAGCAGGACGGGACTTTGCTGGCAGGCGTCGCTATCGATGCCGCGGGGCGCGGGGTCGCGACGGGCGCCGCCGGCGGTGATGTGCTTGCTGTCGCCTACACCTCAGCTGGTACTCCTTCGTGGCGCACGATTCTGCCCAACCCTGGCAACGATGCTGGGGCGGAGGTCATCGCGCTGCCCGGTGGCGACGTGACCGTCGTCGGGTTCACCGATGGCATCTGGACTCTCCCGGCCGGTGGCCGTGATGTCCTCACCGTGCGCTTGGACAGGCGCGGCAATCAGGTGTCGGCCGCACAGTTCGGCTCGGCGCGCGACGATGGCGCTGACGCGTTCAGTGAAGAGAATGTCTACGCGACGCTGGCGGGTGGCCGGATTCTCGTCACGGGACTGACTAACGACGACGTCTTCCTCGCCACCATCGATCCGGCGACGGGACTGCCATGATTCCCGCGCTGAACGGAATCAAGGTAATAGAACTAGCCACGTTGTTCGCCGGCCCGCTGGCCACCGCGTTCCTCGGTGACTTTGGTGCCGACGTGGTGAAAGTCGAACACCCCCGCAAACCCGACCCGTCGCGTGGGCACGGCCCGTCTCGAGACGGAACCGGGCTGTGGTGGAAGGTGCTGGGGCGCAACAAACGCACCATGACCTTGGATCTGTCCGCACCCGACGGTGCCGCCGTGCTCAAGCGGCTCATCGCTGACGCGGATGTCGTCGTGGAGAACTTCCGGCCCGGCACGCTAGAGCGGTGGGGTATCGGGCCGTCGGTTCTGCACGACATCAATCCACGGCTCGTCATCGCGCGGATCACGGGGTTTGGGCAGAAGGGGCCATACTCAGCGCGCCCCGGGTTCGGGACATTGGCGGAAGCCATGAGCGGGTTCGCCGCGGCCACGGGAGAACCTGACGGTCCGCCCACGTTGCCGCCCTTCGGGCTCGCCGACTCGGTGACAGCGCTCGCGACGGCATATGCGGTGAGTCTGGCTCTTTTGGGACGCTCACACAGTACCCGCGGACAGGTTATTGATTTGGCGATCATCGAGCCGATCATGGCGATGCTAGGTCCGCAGATCACCTGGTTTGACCAAGTGGGATATGTGCAGCCGCGCCAAGGGAACCGGTCGGGCAACAACGCTCCCCGCAACACCTACCGTTGCGTGGACGGCAGTTGGGTTGCCGTGTCCACAAGCGCCCTGAGCATCGCCGAGCGGGTGATGACCCTGGTCGGCCGGGCGGATCTGATGACGGAGCCGTGGTTTGCTACCGGATCGGGCCGCGCGGCCCATGCCGATGTGCTCGACGATGCCGTGTCGGCGTGGATCGGCAAGCGCAGCCGGGCCGAGGTCATCGCCGAGTTCGAGAAGGCACAGGCGGCCGTAGCACCGGTTTATGACGTGCGCGATGTGCTGGCCGATCCGCAGTTCGCGGCTCTGGAGACAGCGGTTTCGGTGCCGGACGAGGACTTCGGCTCGGTGCGCATGCAAAACGTCCTGTTCCGGATGTCGGACACACCAGGCCAGATCAAGCACACCGGCCGTGCGCACGGCCAGGACACCGAAGCGGTGCTCGCGGAACTTGGGCTGACCGCTGAGGAGCTGTCTGCCTTGCGGGGCAAGGGCGTGATCTGATGCTGCTCACGTGGCTCTATGTGCCGGGAGACCGCCCGGAGCGGTTCGCCAAGGCACTGTCATCGGGCGCGGACGCGGTCATCATCGACCTTGAGGACGCGGTCGCCTTGTCCCGCAAGGACTACGCGCGGTCGGCCGTCGCGGAGTTCCTGTCCGCGCCACACGAGGTGCCTGTCTTCGTACGTGTCAACGAGTTTGGCAGCCTGGGTTACTTCGCGGATCTTTCAGCTGTCGGGGCATTGCCTGGCACCGCCGGACTCCGTCTGCCCAAAGTGGACAGTCCCGCACAGGTCACCAGAACGGCCGGGCTGACAGCGAAACCGTTGCACTGTCTCATCGAGTCGGCCTTAGGACTAGAAGCCGCTTACACTATAGCGTCAGCGCACGCGTCGGTCGCCGGCATCGGCTTGGGTGAAGCGGACCTGCGGTCGGACCTTGGCGTCACCAGCGAAGCAGGCCTGCTCTATGCGCGCAGCCGGATCGTCGTCGCGGCACGGGCGTCCGGACTCGAACCGCCGATGATGTCCGTCTACTCAAATCTGTCTGATGTGGACGGTCTGCGGGCTAGCTGTGCCGAAGGCCGCGCACTCGGCTTCGTGGGCCGTGCCGCGCTGCACCCTAAACAGCTGCCAGCGATTGTCGAGGGGTTCCGGCCTCACGAAGGAGAAGTGGCAGCGGCTGCCGCGTTGCTGGCCGCGGTGGCAGGAGCCGCCGCTACGGAAACAGGCACCGTGGTGCTCCCCGACGGCCGGTTCGCCGACCGGGCGATGATCGCCGCCGCTGAACGGACCCTGTCGCTGGCACGCAGGTGTACGCCAGGCGAAGGTGGGGAATGAGTCTGGCATGAGCAAAATTGGATCTGAACGGTTCTGGAGCTCGCCCGGCAGCCTCGACGAGACCGATTGGCCCGCCGCCACCGACCCGGACCTCGTGGACCCGGCCGAGAAGGAACAAGAGCAAGCTAAAGACAAAGAAGCCAGCTCGGCCGAAACCGAGGACTGACAGCCCCGCACCTGGGTATGTTGCGGTCATGAGCGATGACAAGAAAGCCGTCGGGGAGGCGCTCCAGACAGCGCTCGCAGACCTCATCAACCTCGGTCTCCAGAGCAAACAAGCGCACTGGAACCTGACCGGCCCACACTTCCGGCCCATACACCTACAGCTTGATGAACTCGTGGACTTGGCCCGCGAGCACGCTGATACGATCGCCGAGCGCGCTGTCGCCATCGGCTTCGCCCCGGACGGCCGTCCGGAAACCGTCGCGCGCGAAGGACAGCCCGACAAGTTCGGCGCCGGCCCCGTCAAGGACACCGCCGTAGTCGCGGGTATCACGGCCCTGCTCGAAGCCGTCAGTCACCGCCTGCGCGAAGGCATCAACGACACGGCCGACCCAGACCCGGTCTCACAGGACCTCCTGATCGCGGCCGCCCACGACCTCGAGAAACAACGCTGGATGTTCGCCGCCCAAATCGGCTAGGCGCAGGGAAGCGTTACATCCACGGGCGGGTGCGGGAGGACCAGCGGCGCATGGCGGGGGAGATCTCGCGCCAGCCGAGGTCCATGGCTTCGAGGTTGGCGTGGGCGGAGGCGATGGCACGAAGGTCGCGTGCTTGCTGCGTGCGGGATTCGAAGCTGGACGTCTCGGTCCAGTCGCACTTCTGGCACTCGGCGACCAAGTAGATCCCGTCCTCGTCTGTTTGCGGTATCAGCAAGACGCGGTGCTCACGGGAATCCCTCATGGCTGCCACGGTAAGGGATATTGTCCAGCGAGGTAGCCTGCAAGGCGTGGACGCGGACAAGTATCTGGAGCGGATCGGGGCCGGAAGGCCAGAAAAAGCGGACCTCGGCGCGTTGCGGGAGTTGCAGTTGAGGCACCTGAAGACGGTGCCGTTTGAGAACCTGAGTATCCACTTGGGCGAGCCGATCGTGCTGGAACAAGAAGCCTTGTACCGCAAAGTGGTTGAGCGCAAGCGTGGCGGATTCTGTTACGAACTCAACGGGCTGTTTGGCGGTCTGCTCACGGAACTCGGGTATCAGGTCACGTATCTCGCGGCGAAGGTCAATGGCGGTCCGTTGTTTGACCATCTCGCCCTGCGCGTCGATCTGGACGAGCCGTGGCTGGTGGATGTCGGGTTTGGACGGTTCAGTCATTACCCGTTACGGCTGGACACGGCTGAGCCGCAAGACGATCCTGCCGGCAAGTTCGTGCTGACACGGACCGCTGACGGTGACGTCGAAGTGACCCTGAACGGTCAGCACGAATATGTCGTGGAGACCCGGCCGCGGCCGATGAGCGACTTCGAGCCGACGTGCTGGTGGCACCAGACGTCACCGAAGTCGCACTTCACCCGGTCGCTGACGTGCTCGCTGCTCACTGACGAAGGCCGGATCACGCTTAGCGGGCACACCTTGATCACGACGACGGACGCTGCGGGCCGCCAGGAGCAGGTGCTCGATGATGAGGGCGTGCTTACTGCGTACCAGCGGATATTTGGCTTTGTTCTGGATCGGCTGCCGGTGGTTAGTGCAGTGTCGCGGTGAAGCTCTTGCCGTAGGCGTGGCGAGTGGCGACGGTGATGAGGGTGCCGCCGGGGATGGGCACTACGCGTACTCCAGGATCGGCCTGCTGAGCACGCATCGGCCTTCCACGCACGACGAGGACGACGGTGTCACGCAGCATGGTCGGATCGGAAACGGCGATCCGGTTGCCGTGCAACAGAACGGAAGCCTGACCGTGGATCCAGAGCCGTCCGGCGTGATGCAAGCCGTCGGTGAAGGTGTTGGCGCCCAGCAGACGCAGCCCATCGTGCTCGATCGCCTGAACGCGGGTTGAGTTCTCCAAAACCCGCAGCCGCCCGTCAGCGTAAGAAGCCAACTGAGCATCAGAAGCGTTGGGCACGAGCGCGTAGGCGAGATGTGAGCCATCGTGAGTCGCCGTGAACACTTTCTTGGTGACGCGGGTGTCTGGATTGGATGTTCGCACGACACGGCGGCTGCGCGTCACTTCGGTTACCGCAGCGGTTGGCAAACTGCCATCGAGCAACAGGTAACCGACGGCAGTGCCCTGAGTGTTGTTGGCGTAACGGATCCAGCCGGGTCCATTGGCGACGGTCACGTCGTCGGCGGGTGCGGCGATACGGCTATCGAGCGTCGTCGTGCCGTTGCTGACGCCAGCGGCCAGCGCGACGATCTCGTCGTCAAGCATGAACCACGACTTGGTGGCCTCGGCGTTGCGGTAGACCACGAAGTCATCCGGCAGCTGCCCGAGTTGCTTGGCCGCGTAGGCGGCGTCGTCGGACTGCACGAGACCGGCCGCGCCATAAGCGCCGAGCGAGACTCCGCCCGAGAATTCGTGTGTACCACGGGGAAAGTAGACGTAAGTGTTCTGCTTCTCCGACGACGAGGTGAAGCCTTGTGCCGGGTTCTCGTACCACAATGTGCCATAGCTCTCGGGCACGGTCAGCCGGGTTTCCGGGGGTGCCGTCACACCAGCCAGGCGGTAGGGCGAAACGGCCGTGTAGTAGTCAACACCGTAGGCCTGGGTCTGATCCTGCCCGGAAAGGTAGAGGTAGAAAGCGCCATCGCCTTGGAACCAGGGCATCAGGTTCTCGCCACTCATGTATTCGTACTTGCTGATCCGGCTGGAACTGCGCGCCAATGCGAAGGCGTAACCCGGGCGGCGATGCACGGTCTTGTCCATGGCGTTGAACGCGACGTGACGTGCGCTGGGGTTCAAGTCAGCGGCGGGGGCGCTGGCGTCAGCGAGGATATCGGCGTACCGGGCGATGCTCACCGGCGACACGAAGCTGGTGGGGTTGAGCGGAGTCTTGGACACCTCACGCACGTGCTTGACGTAACCCTTGAGCGCCAGGGCATCCGGTGCAGTGGCATAGCCGGACAGGTCAACCACGGCTTCGATGATGATGGCGACATCGGCATAGCCGGTGGTGGTGCGCGAAACCGCCCGCCCCTTGACGATTTCCATCATCCAGCCCTCGAAGATGAGAGGGGCGAACCCGTTGACCACCCAGCCCTGGACCACGCCAGGCAAGCTTCCGCCCTGGGCATAGCTAGTGCCATCAAGGAGTTTGATGGACTGCACGACGCGCGTGAGCAGGGCTTTGCCATAGGAACCGGTGTAGGCGACCGAGGAGTGCTGAATGAACGAGCCGTCGGTGTAGTAGCCATCGGTGACCCCGTGCTGCAAGTTATGGGGGTCCACCGTGGCGAAAACGGTGAGCTGATCGGCGATCGCCTTGCTCACGCGCGCGTCGTCGGCCAGGACAGCGCCTTGCAGAATCCGGTTTCCCGTGATGTCAGCCAAGTTGGCACCGGTGTGGAACCGGGAGTCGAGGTCGACGTCGCCGTTCTTGCCGCTGCGCAGATAGGCGTCCATGGACGCGACATAACGAGCAGCCAGACCGTCGGGCAGCAAGTCCTTAAGCAGGACAAGGGTTTTGCTGACCTGAGTCGAGATGCCGATTTCCCAGTTGTGCCAGTTGCCGTAGTAGCCTTTGGACTGATCGCCATAGTAGTTGTGGTGCAACCACAACATACCGTCAATCACTCGTCTTTGGACGGTCGCGTCTTCTTTCAGCGAAGAGCCTGGTGCCTTCGTCGCGAGCGCGATCTCGTAGAGATAGCGAAACGATGTCGTCAGGTTGGGATCGTTGGTGCCCAGTGGCACCCCGTTGAAGAGCTCGCCCGGCCGCGCGGAATCCATGGCGGACAGCCAATTTCGCGCATTCGTCTCGAGAGCTAGCAGCTTGGCGGCGACTTCGGGCCGGGCGTTGGACGTGGGCGTCCCGGCGAACATCGCCACCATGTTCGCGAGGAGGACCGCGTGATCGGTGGCGCTGGCTTGCGACGTGTTCGCGCGCGCACGCAGCGGCTGAGCCAAGGCGAGGAGGGCGGCAGCAGGGACGATGGACAGCACAGCACGTCTCTTCACGCGCCAGACACTACCGGTTTCGTAAATTGTTGCCAAGGATGCATCTCTGATTGACAATAATTTACGTCGTCCTATCTCGACCTCCGGAGACGTCATGAGACGAGTCGCCCCGGTCTTTGTGCTGGCCATTCTTGTCGCGTTCACCGGCGCCCCGCCAGCGTCGGCTGACGTCGGTGCGCTGGCCGTCACACCGATCGCGCCCGGTCTGACGCTGACGAACACGTCTGGCAGCGGTCCTAATCAAATCAACATTCTCACCGCCAATCTGGCTGAGCCCACGTTGAAGCCGAAATACCTGAACCCGGGAACCGTTGGGGCCACAGCGACCCTGACCACGATGGCCAACCGGGTCGGCGCGGTCGCGGCCGTCAACGGCGACTTCTTCGATATCGGCGTGACGGGTGCCCCACGGGGCGTTGGCATCGACAACAGCGCGCTCCTGCACGGACCGTCTTCCGGCTGGAACAACGTGGCCGCGTTCTATCCCGGTCGAGGCGGCCTGGCCACGATCTTCCTCGACGCTTCGGTGACCTTGCCCAGTGGCACCAGCCTCACCGCGACCAACCTCAATTCACCGAACATCACCGCCAACGGCATTGGTGTCTACAACGAGTTGTGGGGTGACGAGGCGCGCAGCCAGGCTGTTGACGGCGCGGCCCGAGTTCGCGAAATTGAAGTCACCGCTGGCCGGGTGAGCAAGGTCAGCACCAGTGCGGGTGGCAAGGTCGCGGCGGGAACCGTTGCGGTGCTTGGTGTTGACGCCGGCGCGGATGCGCTGGCAGGTCTTGCCGTAGGCAACACGGTGACAGTCAGCTATGCGCCGCGCGGCGGAGACGGAGCCGCAACGGCGGCGATCGGCGGAAACCTCGTGCTCGTCAAGGATGGCGTGGTCACGACCGTGTCGCACCCTAAGAACCCGCGCACCGCCGTCGGTTTCTCCGCTGACGGGCTGAAGATGTGGATGGTTGTCGTGGACGGCCGGTCAACCGCGAGCGTGGGTATGACCTATGTTGAGCTGGCCAACTACATGAAGTCGCTTGGCGCCGACGACGCCATCAACCTCGACGGTGGCGGCTCGAGCACTTTGGTGGCTCGCATGCCGGGCGCGACTTCCGTGTCCGTGCGCAACACGCCGTCGGATGGGACACAACGCTTGATTCCCAACGGGATCGGCTTCGTGTCGACGGCGCAGCCGTGGAGCACGACCATCGACAACACGACGGCCGGCCGCTTCACGGCCAGCGCGAACTGGGGCACGTCGTCGTTCTCGTCGCAGCGCTTTGGCACCGACTATCGTTTCGCCAACCCTGTCGCTGCTAGCGATCCAGCTTGGTACAAGGCGAATGTGCCGGCGACGGGCAGCTATGAGGTGTCGGTCTGGTATCCCGCTAACGCTGGCTATAACGACTCCACGCCGTACATAGTCGTCACCACCACAGGCAATCAGACGGTACGCGTCAATCAGCGCACGAACGGCGGGAGATGGGTTTCCCTGGGCGTGTTCACGCTTGCCGCTGGCGACAGCGACAAAGTGGGCGTCAGCCGCTGGACGTCAGGCACGGGCTACGTCATCGCTGACGCGGTGCGGATAACGCGCGTTTAGCCAGGCTGGAAACGTTCCGCTATAAGGTCCTTGATGCTCTCGTGCGCTTCAGCGATGAAGCGCTCGAGTTCAAGGGCGTCGCAGCGGTGCGTCGTCACCGTGATGTCAGCACGGGCGCCAGACCCCTCCGCGACGACGAGCACCTCGACCTGCCACGGGCCGTCACGCCCGTCGACGCTGAGGTAAGTCTGGTCGCCTGGCTGCTCCATTAGGCGTACCCGGATGGTGCCTGGTCCTTGATCGTCCAACTTCAGTGGCCGGGGCAGCCATCTGGTGACCTGCTCCGGCTCGGTGAGCGTGGCGTACACCAGTTCGGGTACCACGCCATAGGACTGTGCGTAGGGCAGCGTCATTTCCCTGGCCTCCGGCATGGTGGACGCATACCCCGGCCCAAGCGTGTCTAATCCGCCGCAAACGGGGTAACGGATAGATATGACCTTGCCGATAGACCCAGAATCCGAGGGCCTGCCGGACAGTGCGGACGATGAGTCATCCGCATATGACGAGCATGACCGGCCACGCTTCGACTCTTCTGCCACCACGTCTGGTGATGACCCGATGGGAGTGGATGAATACGGGGTCACCGCGGAGGAGAGTTCTCACGATGCTCCGATGAACCGGCGGCTGTGGCGCGAGGAAAAAGACATCTCACCGGACGACCCCGAGACACCCCGCGACCGGATGATCGCCGAGGAAGCGACCACGGAAGAAGACTGGGCTCAGGCCTCCCTGGACGCCGATGTGCTCAACGACGACTCTGTCACTGACGTCTACGAGCCCCGTCCCGTCGGACGCTTGATTGATGCTGACTACGACGGACTCAACGACACCGAAGCCGAGTCGATCGCCTTTGACACGGGCGAGATCGAAGGCCAGTCCGCCGAAGAGTCGGCCATGCATGAGATCTCCGGTGACGAGGTGCCCTATCGGTAGGCGTACGCCAATTCGCCTCCCCCGTGCGCACGGGGGAGGTGAATGCCTGTTCTTAAAGCGTGGCAAAGAACTCCCGGATATCGGCGCTAAGCAGATCGGGGACTTCGAGCGCGGGGAAATGGCCGCCGCGGTAGAACTCTGACCAGTGCACCACGTTGTGTGCCTTCTCGGCGAAGCGGCGAATCGCGAAATCAGCAGTGGTGAACACCGCGACGCCGAGCGGGGTTGGCGAAGGGGCCTTGGGCATCCACATGCTCGCGTCGTGGAAGCGTTCGTAGTAGGAGTTGGCGACACTGCGCGCTGTACCGGTGAACCAGTAGACACTCACCGTCGCCAGGAGCCGGTCCCGCTCGATGGGCTGTTCGGCCCACTCCTGGTACTTCTCGGCGATCCAGGCGAGCTGGCCAACCGGGGAGTCGGCGAGTGCGTGCGCGATGGTTTGCGGCCGGGTTCCCACGATCTGCATGTAGGCCGATCCATCGTCCTGGAACTGCTTCATCGCTTTGAGCCGGGCCTGCTCTGACTCGGTGAGCGCGGCCATGTCGGCCGGGTCGCCGGCTGGAAAAGTGACCAGGGCGTTGGCGTGGACCCCGACGACGTGATCGGCGTCGACGCGGCCGATTAGCGGGCCGAGGAAAGCACCAACGTCTCCGCCGTGCACTCCATAGCGCTCATAGCCAAGGCGCGCCATCAGCTCGGCCAGTGCCGCCGCGACCTTGCCATCGGTCCAGCCCGCTTCCGTAACCGGTCCCGAGAAGCCGAACCCCGGCAGGGACGGAACGACCAGGTGGAAGTCGCTTTTCAGCTCTTCGATGAGCTCGAGAAAGTCCAGGACGGTGCCAGGCCAGCCGTGCAGCAACAGGAGTGCGGTGGCATCAGCATTTTCAGATTTCACGTGTACGAAGTGGAGCTTCTGGTCTTCGACGATTGTCGTGAACTGGGGCAACGCGTTTAGTTGCCGTTCGGTGGCGCGCCAGTCGAACTCATCTGCCCAGTAGGCGGCAAGTTCCTTGAGGTCAGCCACCGGAACACCCCGCTCCCAGCCAACGCCCGGAAGCGAGTCGGTCCAGCGAGCGTGGCGCAGCCTGTCGTTGAGGTAATCAAGGTCGGCCTGGGGGATCTCGACGCGGAAGGGGCGGATTTCAGAGGCTGTGTTCGTCATGCCATTAAGGCTGGCCGTAAAGAGGGGCAGCCCGAATCTAGAGATCTCGTTATCTTTGGGCATGATCAGCAGGGCGTTCGTCGGCAGGGCAGCTGAAATATCCACTTTAGAGCGCGCGTACCAGGATGAAAGCGTCCATACAGTACTGATCAGTGGCGAAGCCGGCCTGGGTAAATCTCGCCTTGTGCACGAGTTCACCCGCCGGCTGGGCTCGCATCCGCTCGTGCTCACGGGACGGTGTCTCGAGTTCGGCAACGACGGTCTCGCGTACGCGCCGTTCCTGCCGTTGATGCGCACCCTGCCTCAAGTTTCTGCCAGCAGGGCGGAATTGTTCAGTGAGCTTCTGTCCACTTTGGAACGTTCCGCGGCGGACCGCCCGGTGATGCTGGTGCTCGAAGATCTGCACTGGGCCGACGGTGCGAGTCGTGAGCTGCTGTCGTTCCTCGTCGCGAACGTGATGGATCCCGGCGTTTTCATGATTGCCACGCACAGGCCGCCCGCAGGGCAGTTCTTACTGGAGTTGGGCCGCTCCGCGTCGGTAGTCCGGCTGACCCCCGCCCCACTCACGCGTCACGAGGTCGGCCGTCAGCTGGCCGGCTTGCGCCAACGCGAACCAGATCCGGTGACGGTCACCAAAGTTTTTGAACGCAGTCAAGGCAATCCACTGTTCGTGGAGGCTCTGAGCCAGTCTCCCGACGATACCCCAGCCGAGCTACGCGAACTCTTGCTCGCCCGCCTGCCCGAGCTAGCCGCCGCGGCGAAGCACCTGCTCGAAGTCGCGGCGGCCGCGGGCGTGCTCGCTGAACATCAGGTCCTGCAGACCGTCGGTGGACTCCCGGAAAACGAACTGCATCAAGCTCTTCGGCAGCTCGTCGGCGAACACCTCCTCGTCGTTAGCGGACCGGGTTACGCGTTTCGGCATGCCCTCATCCGCGACGCCGTCTATGACTCACTCCTGCCCGCGCAGCGCAGGTCCTTGCATGCGGCGCTGGCCGAGGCGGCGTCCGATCCGGGGCAACGTTCCGCGCATGCCTCCGCGGCCGGGGATCACGCTCTCGCCCTCGAAACCTCATGGCAGGCAGCCGCGACGGTTACCTTCGCCGAGGCTGCGCGACTTCATTTCCTGCAGCGCGTACTCGAGCTATGGTCCGAAGTGGACGATGCCGCGGCGATCGTGGGTGTGGACCGCCTCACCGTCTTGGACCATGCGATCAAAGCGAGTGTGGAGACAAGTTCGGCACCCGTGGGACTGCGGCTGTGTGCCGAAGCTCTGGCACTTGAGCCGTCAGTACAGCGTTACCTTCATCAGGCCCGTCTGAAGAATCTGACCAATGCGAGCGGTGACGAGGATCTGCGGCAGGCTCTGCTGCTGTCGCCACCGGATCCGCTGCGGGGCGAAGTGCTCGCGGAATTGGCTTCGCTGAAGGTCTTTCGGGGTGACACGGCAGGCGCTTTGGCGGATGCCACCGCGGCACACGAGATCGCCGAGAGGCTGGGACTGTCCAGTCTCCTAGCTCACGCGCACACCTTCCTGGGTCTAGCGTCCTCAAGCGATCCGGTTGTCGCCAAGGAACACTTCGCCCGTGCACGTGCTGTCGCTGACCCGCATGCCCTGGTCACCGTCGCCACATGGGAATCCGCCTTGCTGACCGCTATCGGGGAATACGACACCGCGATCGACGTCATTCAGCAGGGTTTGGGTGCCGCTCACCAAACGTATGAGTTCAGCAGGCACGGCCCGATCCTGCTCGTCAAGTGGGTCCAGTCGCTCATTGGCTTGGGCCGGTTTGAGGAAGCTTTGGAGTTGATCGACGAAACCCAAGGCGGACAAGACTTGCCGTCACTGAGCAATGCCGCTCTCCTGATCAGCCGCGCTGATGCGTTGCTAGCGCTGGGGAGTGCTGACGCGGCACAGTCCGCTGTGGACAGTGCGCAAGCCCTGCTCGGCCCGGAACCCTGGGTGCGGTCCTATCGCCTTCGGCTTCGGACCGCTCAAGCGCGGCTGACCCCCGAGCGTGCGGCCGCGCTCTATGCCGCCGCCATCGAGGACGGTCTCGCGGAACATCCGCATGAGGCATGGGCTTTGGTGGCGGCGGTTAAACCGCATCCGTTGCCCGATCTTCCCGTGATTGGCCCCGTCGACGCTGCTTACCGTGCTGAGGCGCTGGGTCAGACGCGGCCCTCTGCCGGCACTCGCGCCCGCTCGGGGGCAATGGGCCTGACTGCCCGTGAACTGGACGTCCTACGTCTCGTGGCCGAAGGCAAGAGCAACCGTCAGATCGCCCAGGAACTTTTCATCAGTGGCAACACCGCTGGAGTGCACGTCTCTCGCATTCTCACGAAGCTGGGAGCTTCGACGCGTACGGAGGCGGCCCGCAAGTTCCTCGACGCGCAAAGGTGATCATTCCGCCGGATTCAGTCCATCGAGCTTCGGGCGGGGCCATACTGATGGTATAGACCCGGGGGGCTGCGATGGAGCCGGAGGAGCAGGCCAAGAAGGCTGTCCGGACCGCGGTGGTAATCGTCCACGGTATGGGTGAACAGCTGCCACTTGACACTCTCAACGGGTTCGTTCACACCGCGTTGCCGAGGGTCAACGGGGAGCGGGTTTACTTTTCCCGGCCCGAAAGAATCACTGATTCTTACGAGGCGCGTCGTCATTTGGCTTATCTGCAACGCAAACCAGAAGGCAGCGGGATCGTTTATGGACAGACGGAGTTCCTGGAGTATCACTGGTCCTACCTGATGACTGGCAACAAGCTCGGTGACCTGTTGCCAACGCTGCGCCGCTTGTTGTGGCGCAAGCCCTCAACCGTTCCGTACGGCATCAAGGTGCTGTGGTGGATCGTGTGGGCGCTGATCGTGCTTGTGCTCGCCGTCGCGGTAGTCATCATCTCCCGTGGCAAGACCGCCGCCGGGCTGGCCACTTTGCTTGTGGGGCAAGGGATAGTCGTCACGATCGCGCTGCAGCTTTTCAACCGGGCGAGCAATGTCGTGACACGGTCTTTCGTCGACGTTGTCCGTTATCTCGACCGGTCGCCACGGTCATACGAGGTGCGCCGCGCGATCCGCAAAGGAATGGTGGACCTCCTCACCGCCCTGCACGCCAAGAAACGTTACTCCCGCGTCATTATCGTCGCGCACAGCCTCGGTGCCTACATCGCCTACGACGCGATCACCTATCTGTGGCCACAGATGTGCAAGCTGCACTGCGGTCCGCTTTCCGACGGTCCCGTGCAGCGCTTGGCAGGTCTCAAGGACCTGGAAAAGGCAGCTGTCACCATTGACGCCCACCCGCTCACTGAGCTGACACCAGAGCAGCAAGGGGAGCTGGATGACTTCCGTGCCAAGCAGTTCCGGCTCTGGCAGGGGATGCGGCAGCAGGGCAACCCTTGGCTGATAACGGACTTCATTTCCGTGGGCACGCCGATGTACTTCGCCGATCTCCTGTACACCAAGAATCGCCAGGCGTTCGACACGCTGGTTAAGAAGGCCGAGCTGCCGGTGTGCCCGCCGCGCTCGGAAACGCAGACGGTCGATGGCCCCGACAAACCAGCTGGTAATTATGGCTTCAATAATTTGGGGCGCGAAGTATTAGCTCACGGGGCTGCCTTCGCCGTCGTGCGCTGGACCAACCTTTTCTTCCCAGCCGAGCGGAGCTGGAATGGGGACTGGTTCGGTGGACGTCTTCGTCCCTTGTTCGGCAAAGGCGTTCTTGACCGCCCGATCGAGGGCAACCTGCCGGGCCGGCGCACACCCGGATTAGCGCACTCAAAGTACTTCAGCTACCCCGACGACACCGGTCCCCTTGACGTGGCCACACAGCTCCGCGGCTTCCTCCAGCTAGATATCCACCAGGAGCTGCACGCCTTGCTTTCCGCGCCCGACTATCTCGAAGAGTCTGATGTGACCCGGTGAAAGGAGCCTTCCGGTGGAGCAGAAACAGGCAGTGTATGGGCGTGAATCCTTGGAGGGATATGTACCAGGGATACAGCCACCAGCGACACGTCCGCTGAAGATATTCGCCTTTGACCCGAGCCTTCGCCGGTCAGCTGGCAATCTAGCGGTCGTCAATGTCGTCAACGAACAAGTCGGTCCCGGGCCGGACGGCAGACTCGTGCAAGTCATTGATTACAACGCCACCGAGGACGTCTACTACCCACCGGTCGATCTCGACGAACCCGATGTGCTGATCCAGCGGGGTCTCGACCCGTCGGATTCCGACCCGCGTTTCCACCAGCAGATGGTCTATGCGGTGGTGATGAAGGTGATTGAGAACTTCGAGCGGGCACTAGGCCGGCCGTTCGCCTTCCGCCGTCAGCAAAAGCTCGTCGTCCTCCCGCATTCCTTCGAGGGGGAGAACGCCTTCTACGACCCGGTGACCATGTCGCTGCATTTCGGTTACTTCACCGCCGATCTCGAGGATCCGGGCCCGAACCTGCCGGGGCAGACGGTGTTCACATGTCTGTCGCACGACATCGTGGCGCACGAGACCACGCACGCGATCGTTGACCGGCTTCGCGACCAGTTCAACTGGCCGACGAATCGCGATGTGCTCGCTTTCCACGAGGCGATCGCCGACATCGTCGCGATCTTCCAGCACTTCAGCTTCCCGGAGGTGCTGCACGACCAGATCCGGGCCACTAGGGCGGACTTGTCGAAACCGGGACGGCTATTGGAGCTCGCGCGCCAGTTCGGCTACGCGACCGGTTCGGGCCAGGCGTTGCGCTCGGCGACCGGACTCGACCAGGCCGCGCCTGATCCACGGCAATATGCCGAGGTGCTCGAACCGCACGACCGAGGGTCCATTTTGGTCGCCGCGGTCTTCGACGCGTTCTTCCGCATCTACCGCAACCGAACCGCTGGTCTCGTGCGCGCGGTCACGGGTGGTTCCGGCATCCTGCCCGAGGGCGAACTGCAGGCCGATCTGGTAACGCTAGCCACGCGTGAGGCTTCCAACGCCGCCCAGGATGTCTTGACGATGTGCTTGCGGGCCTTCGAGTATTTGCCACCGGTCGACGTGACTTTCGGCGACTACCTGCGGGCTATCGTGACGGCCGACTTCGAACTCAACCCGCGCGACGAGTTCGAGCGGCGCGTCTCGTTCATCGATGCCTTCCGGGCGCGCGGAATCTATGCCCCGGCTGTCTCATCGCTGGCCGAGGAAGCCTTGCGGCTGGACCGGCCACGCGAGCTGGAGGATGTCAGGATTCCGCCGGAACTCGTCACCGAGGCGCTGGCCAGTCAATTCAAGATCTATGACGATTACGATCAGCCGGAACGTGAAGCGGTGGTGCAGTTGCGGCTGCACGAGTTCGCGATGGCCAACGCCGCGGCGCTCCAACTCGATCCGGACCTGTCGAAGAATCTGCACCTAGCCGGGTTCCATCCGAGCTTCCACACCGACGAGAACGGGCAGCTTCGCATCGAACTCGTGGCGCAGTGGATGCAGACCCCGCCCGAGGGCGACCCTCGGCGAGTGGAGATCGGCGGGGTAGTGCTTCGCGCTGGCACCACAGCGGTTTTCGATAGCGACGGCAAGGTTCGCTATATCGCCGCGCGGCCCTTGCCCGGACCACACCTGACCTACGAGACACAAAAAGCTGTTGCGGAGCAACGTGTTGAGGAGTTCAAGCGCTACGTTGGCGCCCTCGACGAACGCGACGCCCTGCAACCGTGGAGTAGCGAGGGCTATGACGCCACACGCATGCGCCGCCGGGCGAAGCTGTCCGCCGCCCACTTGGCGCGCCCGTCCTGGAGGAGATCCAATGTCTGAGCACGTGCGGATTCGGATGTACAACGTCGGCTTCGGTGACTGCTTCCTGCTTGAGTTCCCGCGTGCGAACGAGACACCGTTCCGGGTTCTCGTCGACTGCGGTGCGCACACCTCGGGCTATCCGAGGCCGGGGTGGAAACCAGCCGAGGCGGTCGCCCAGATCATCGAAGACATCACCGAGCCCGGTCAGGACCCCGCGCTTGACGTCATCGTCGCGAGCCACGCCCACCAGGATCACGTGAGTGGATTCGGTGCCCCAGCGTGGGACGACGTCACCGTGGGCGAAGTCTGGCTGCCGTGGACGGAAAATCCCAAGGATGAAGAGGCGAAGGTGATCCGCGACCGCCAAAATAAGCTCGCGATGGGCCTGGAGTTGGCGTTTCAGCAGCCGGCCTTCAACCAGCGCTGGCTGCCAGCGAAAGAGGGCCAGGCCCAAATGAACGCGTTACGTGCGCTCGCGGCCAACTCGCGCAAGAACGAGACCGCCATGAACACGCTGCATCACGGGTTCCGGGGAAAGCCGAAGCGGCGCTTCCTCAGCAGCGTCAACTCGCGCAAGATTGTCCCTAGAGGATGCCCGGATCTGACGGTCCATGTGCTGGGCCCGTCGCGTGATCCAGAGGTGATCCGGGACATGGATCCTCCGGCCGGTCAGTCCTACCTTCGCTACCGCACTTCGGTCAACGCGGTCGTCGACTCGGTGCTCAACAGGCCGTTCACGAGGAGCTTCACGCTGTCTCCGGCGGACTACGAGGCCTCTTACGAGGCAAGGGTTTCCGACGAGATCAAGGAGGCGGCGGCGTCGATGATGCGCGATGACGATCTCACGGTCGCGGTCTCCCTCGACAAGGCGGTCAACGGAACGAGCCTGATGCTGATGTTCGAGTTCGGTGAAGCGTTCCTGCTCTTTCCAGGAGATGCCCAATGGGGTACTTGGAACGCCGCACTAAGCGATTCGGACGCCCGGGAACTGATGGCGCGCACCACCTTCTACAAGGTGGGCCACCACGGCAGCCACAACTCGACTCCCATCGACTTCGTGGAAGAGGTGCTCCCGGAGGCCGACAAGCTCTGGGGCGCAGCGACTTCGGTGCACGAGATCGATTTCTGGCCCGAGATCCCGCGTCTGCCGTTGCTCAAGGAGCTGAAGAAGCGTTCCGACCGCCTCGTGCGCAGCGATAAGCCTGGCCGTGGTGGGGAAGGAGTTGAGGTCCGGCGCGGCATAGGCGTTGACTTCGCGGTGCCCTGCTGAGGCAGGCTCAATCCGCGTAGCGGCGGCCGATTTCCGTCCAGTCGGGCGCGGGTCCCGGCAGCGGCGAGGCCTTCTGGTCCCGGAGGCCGTCGAGCATGACGGTCAGATAACGCTGGCGTAGCACCGCTGTGCGGGCCGCGTCACTAATGCGCACGGCCTGAAGCTGCTCAAGCAACAGCGAGATGTCCCCGACCTCGATGTCTTGCCGCAGGACGCCGGCCGCCTTCGTCAGGTCAAGCAGGCGCTGGGTGAGCCGGTGTGCCTCCGTCGCGGCGGCCACGATCTCGGGCGTAATGGTAAAGCCGCCAGCCAGCCTGATCGACAGGGCGCCGGAGCCCGCCTCTACACAGCCACTCATGAACGCGGCGAAGGCCTGCCAGCGATCGCCTTCGGCAGCCGCGGCGGCCTCGGCCAGCTCGTGGTAGCGCGCCATGGTGTCGAGTGAAAGCCGTTGCAGCAACTCATCTTTGCTGCGATAGCGGCGGTAGAGAGCACCGATGCCCACGCCGGCCTTCTCGGCGACGGCGGAGATGGGCGCGTCTGGCGTCGCGGTGAACACCGCCTTCGCCGCGGTCAGGATGACCTCATCATTGCGAGCCGCCTGTGCCTTGCGCCCGCTCAGTGGTGATGTCTGCATGAGCTGAGATTAGCACTTGAACGGAGCGCTCCATTCCGCTAAACTGAAACGGAGCGTTCCGTTCCGATAGAAAATGGGGAGCAGTCATGATCAAGCCATTCCGTATCGACATTCCGCAGGCTGACCTCGATGACCTCAACGACAGGCTCCGGGGTACCAGGTGGCCCAAAGAGCTCCCCGGGATCGGCTGGGAGCGGGGCACGGACATCTCCTACCTCAAAGGTCTCGCCGATTACTGGCTGAATGAATACGACTGGCGTGCGCAGGAGGCGGCGCTGAACGCCTACCCGCAGTTCACGACCGAGATCGAAGGGGAGAACCTCCACTTCATGCACATCAAGTCGCCGGTCGGCGATGCTTTCCCGCTCTTGCTGCTGCACGGCTGGCCGGGGTCCATTGTGGAGTTCACCAAGGTGATCGGGCCCCTGACGGAAGCTGGTTTTGAACTGGTGATTCCCTCGCTGCCCGGGTTTGGTCTCTCGGGTCCGGTCAAGAGCCTCGGCTGGAACACCGGCCGGGTGGCCGACGCGATGAAGGAGCTGATGAGCCGTCTGGGCTTCGAGCGCTATGGCGTGCAGGGCGGCGACTGGGGTGCCGTGATCGCTCCCGAGCTAGGCGCCCGCGACGCCAACCACATCGTTGGCGTGCACGTGAATGCCGCGAGCGTGGGCTTCATCCCGTTCGGGCCGGTGGATGACGAGGTGACCGCGAAGCTTTCCGAGGCGGAGAAGGCGCGCTTGGCCAAGCTCGGCTGGTTCATGGAGGAAGGCAACGGCTACTTCCAGCTGATGGGCACGCGGCCGCAGAGCCTCGCGTTTGGACTGGCCGACTCACCCATCGGTCAGCTCGCGTGGATCGCCGAGAAGTTCAAGGAGTGGACCAACGCCAGCTCCGAGACACCGGAGGACGCGGTCGGGCGGGACCACTTGCTGACCAACGTAATGCTCTACTGGCTGACAGACACGGCGAACTCTTCGTCGCAGATCTACTACGAGAACATGCACTCTGGCGAATGGCCGCGGCAGTCGCCCGTGCCGACGGGCGTCGCGGTCTTCGCTGAGGACGTGTCGCAGCGGTTCGCCGCGGAGCAGCTTTACAACATCGTGCACTGGTCAGAGTTTGACGCCGGTGGCCACTTCGCCGCGCTGGAAACCCCTGACCTGCTGGTCGAAGACGTCAAGAAGTTCTTCGCCACCGTGCGCTAAGCACTGACCGCTGGGCGGGCGCGCTCGAAGAGCATCTTCAATCCGAGCGCGCCCAGCACAGTACCCATGAAATATCGTTGCAGCGCAACCCAACGCGGCCTCGCGGCAAGCCACTTCGCGATGCCGCCGGCGGTTATGACCCATAGTGAGTTGAAGGTCAAAGCGACCGCGCACTGCACCAGGCCAAGCAAGAACCCCTGCACCGCGATGTTTCCCCGGGACGGGTCGATGAACTGCGGCAGCAGCGAAACGTAGATGATGGCCACCTTGGGGTTGAGCAGATTCGTCAGCAGTCCCATGGTGAAAAGCTTGCGGGCCGGATGAGCGGGCAGCTCCCGTGTCGTGAACGGACCGCCGCCCGGTGAGCGAAATGCTTGGTAGGCAAGCCAAAGCAGGTATACCGCTCCGGCCACCCTGATCACGTCGTAGAGCAGTGGCACCGCGGTGAAGATGGCGACCAGTCCCAGTGCGGTCGCGGCGATGTAGAGCACAAAGCCCACGCCGACTCCCGCGAGCGAGATCAGTCCCGCGGCGCGCCCTTGAGCCAGGGTCCGTGAGACGAGGTAAATCATGTTCGGACCGGGTGTGAGCACCATGCCAAGGGCGACTAAGGCGATGCCCAAGGCGGCGGAAAGACTGATCATGACTCCAGCCTGCATCGCCAATCTCATCTTGCCGACGGCCAATTCCGGTTATGTGGCTCGTCCCGGGGACGACCGGCGGCCCTCCCCGGGAGCCGTTCTCTAGTAGCCGAAACGAACCCGGTACTGACCGCCGTCGCCGGTGTACGTGACTGTCGATCCGGGGGAGTGATAGGCGGTAGCGACGCGATCGTCGTTGTACGTGTAGTCGTCGGCCATCGACCACAGCGTCGCCCGCAACTGGGTCGTCACGAACGGGTTGCCGAACCAAGCCTGGTAGGTGTTGTACATGTTGTTGCTGATGTTCTGAAGCTCCAAAGCGGACAGGTCATTGCCGTCATCCTCTTCCAGCATGATGCTGATGAGGAACCAGTTGCTCGGGACGTTGCTGATGATGGTCGCGTTGGGATAGTGGATCTCATCCGTGGAAACATTGTTGTCGAGGTAACCCGGACCCCACTTGCCAAACGCCGTGGCGTTGGGATTCGTGGGGGATGCGGCGAACACCAGGTAATACGGGCTGTCGTCGCCGTTTTCCGAAGTCTCCTCAACGCAGTGCACCGCGAGGACGCGCAGGGCCGGATAGGCGGCCTGAGCGGGGGAGGCGAGGATGAGGCTGGTGCCGACGGCGAGTCCGGTCAGTGCGAGACTGAGCGCGAGCTTGCGGATATTAACGGTCATGCTTAGATGCTGCTAACTGGCATCACAGTCGGCTCAAGGCGTCTTCAAGGTCTGCTTCTAATAGAGCGTGGGCCCGAATTGGTCGAAGAGGCAAAACAGGACCCCGGATCCGGCTGCGGGACATCCGTGCTTGTACTCAATCAGCCCTAAGCACGCTGACGCTGCTTTGAGTCAACCCTGATCGTCCTTCCTAACGTGCGTGGTGCCATCGGCCGCCACGGCTGGTCGGCTCAGACGGTTGGGAGGAACAGTGAGACGCAAATCAATGATGGTCACGCTCGTGCTCGCTGTGGCGTTGGCGGGTGCGGCTCCGGCGAAAGCGAACTCCACTTTGGACAAAGTGCCGGACGGCTTCACTACTTGGACGGAGCTGCTGACCGTTCAGGACAGGCTCTTGGCGGCGGCCGAGAAGATAAGCGCCGCAAGCACTGACGGCTTCGCCGGTTTCGAACTCAGGCTGCGGTCACGTGAACTTTACGTCTACTGGAAAGGCACACCTCCGTTAGGAGTGATCGCGGCGGTCCGCGACCAGGAAGGAGTGCGAGTGCTGCCAGCCCCCTTTAGCGAGAAGGAGTTGCTGGCACTGGCGACGACTGTTCGTGGCCCAGAGGTCGTCGCCACAGGACCGCTTCCCGACGGCAGCGGCATCATGGTGTCCGTTACAGGTGCGGCGGCTACTGGCGCGGCGGTCGCCCAAGTCGAGGCTTCCGGTGCCCGGGTCGTCGTCGAGCCCCATACGCCAGCGCCGAAGCCGTTTTATGACCGGCAGGACGACAAGGCGCCGTACTACGGCGGGGCGATGTATCACTACCAGGTCCAGGGCGGCACAAGCTTCTGCAGCACCGGTTTCGCGGTGAAGGTCGGCACGGAATCGAAGATTTTGAGCGCGGCTCACTGCGGCGTCAACGGCCAGGCCGTCAAAGACGGCGGCGGGCAGGTAATGGGCACCTTCGAGGGCGACAACAACACCAACGACATCATCCTCATCGACGCCCCAGCAGCCGGAAAAGCCTTCGTCGGCTCGTACTCCTCGGGGGTGTCCGACAAAATCATCGGCGCCATGGCGAGCATGGCCGGGATGTGGGTCTGCACCTCAGGGGCGAACTCAGGCGATCACTGCAATATCAAAGTCAAATACGTCAACCAGACCATTTCGCTGCCGACAAGTGAGGGCACCTTCACCATCTATCCCCTGGTACGCGCGCAGGAGTACGACCACGAAATCGCCGCCGCCCAAGGCGATAGCGGTGGCCCGGTAATCGTGACGACGCAGCACCCGGACCTGGTCCGGGCGGCCGGCACGATAACCGCCGGCGGTGGCCTGGTCGACGACTGCGGCCCCATGTTCCTGCCCGACTCGATTTGCGGCTGGGACATCTACTACGTCCCGATCGCTACGTCGCTGACCTACTACGGCGCGACGCTGACAACCTATGAGGCACACCGAAAGTAACGCCTTACGACACGGCTACGGCAGCACGGGCGCGGGTCCGGCGGCGCTTTAGCACCAGCGCCCAGGCCCCTGCGGTGAGTAGAAGACCCGCGCCCAGCTGCACCGGAAAGCCGAACATCAGCGTCGCCCACGTTGTTAGCGGCGCCTTAGCCCCATGGTTCGATGAGGAACCCGATTGTGCGCTCGCTGGGCCACCTGTCACGTCGTAGATGACGACGACAGCGGCGGCTTCTCGCTGATCTGCCGTCCGGTGCACCCCTCGTCGTGACCTGCTCACCTGGCGGGCTGCCCTGGGCCTGGCAGCTGGAGTCCATTGCGCTGACAGTCACCCGGATCGAGCTGCCTTCACCAGCGGGGTGCCCTGGCTGGTCGCTGCCGCGGCACCGCCGCCGGCAAGACGGCTAGCCACAGCTACCCCAACGTCGGCGCCACCTATACGGTTCGCCTGACCGTGACGGACAGCAAAGGCCAGCCGGGCACCACGACGCGTCAAGTGAAGTGCTACAAGCACATCAGCACCCCGCTTTGCTTCTACGGGCCCTGATAGCGTGGCCGCCGTGCCGTTGGTGCGGCGGCCATCTACTGCAAGCATTCGTCCGGCAGTTCAAACCAGCGCAGTTCTTCGAACCGGGCTGACACACGGGGACTGGTTCCGTCAACGCATGGCCTGAAGGCATAGGTAGCGAACAGGTCCCGGGCTTGCGCGAGGTAGCTGTCGAACGCTTCCTCGCCAGCGGTCTCGTGGTGTGCTGGCCATCGCAGCTGCCCCGCGGCGTCGTAGCGCAGCTGGGTGAGCCGCAGCGGTGGTTCGACGACGCCCAGGCGATGGCGCCACAATCCGGTCACCGGGTTGAAGCGATAGTCAGGAAGCAGCTCCCACCCCTGAGACGCCACCAGGTGCACGGCGTCAACGATGTACCGGAACGTGGCGTCAGAAATGAAGTAGTTGAAGCTGACCCGGGTCCAGCCGGGCTTGATGCCCTCGCAGCCGGTGATGATTTCCTCCTCGAACCGGTGCGACCGGGCGGCGTCGATGCCCAGCAGACGGTGCCCGTACGGCCCGGCACACGAACAGCCGCCACGGGCCTGGATGCCAAACAGATCGTTGAGCAGCGCCACGACGAAGTTGTGATGCAGATATTTGCCGCCGGAACGCCGTACCACAAAGGAGATTATCGAGAGCCGGTCGGCGTCGAGGTTGCCAAGCAGTTCGAGGTTGGGATTCTCCCGCCAGGAGGCGATGGCCTGATTGAGGAAGCGCTCCTCCTCGACCTTAATCACCTCAACTCCGACCGCTTCTTTGAGCTGGAAGACCAAGCCGGCCCGAATCGACTCCACGATGGCGGGAGTTCCGCCTTCTTCGCGATGCTCCAAATTGGACAGATAGTGGTGCTCCACGGAACTCACATAGTCGACTGTGCCCCCGCCCGGGACGGCGGGCACCCGGTTGCGGACCAGGTCCCGCCGCACGATGAGGACGCCTGGAGTGCCCGGACCGCCAACGAACTTGTGCGGGGACAAGAAAACCGCGTCCTTGTACGCGTCCGGATACCGCGCCGATTGGCCATACATCCAGATTCGGGTGTACGGCGCCGCCGCCGCATAGTCCCAAAAGGACAGTGCGCCATGCTTGTGCAGCAGATCCGAGATCGCGTCGGTGTCGGTGAGAATCCCGGTCACGTTGGAGGCGGCGGAGAACGACCCGACCTTGAGCGAACGGTCGGCATACTTCACGAGTTCGGCTTCGAGCGCCAGCAGATCGATGTGGCCGCTGGGGTCTTCCGGGATCACGACGACGTCGGCGACGGTTTCGCGCCAGGACAGCTCGTTGGAGTGATGCTCAAACGGGCCGATGAACACCACCGGCCGCTCGTGCGGCGGAATCTGATCGCTGAACCCGTGCTGGTCATCGAGCACGTCGGGGATGCGCAGGCCGAGGATGTGCACGAGCTTGTCGATGGCGCCGGTGGAGCCAGAGCCGGTGAAGATCACGAGCGTCTGGTCGTCGCCACCCACCGCTTCACGGATAAGTGACCGGGCGTCCTCTCTTAGCCGTGTGGTCTGCAGGCCCGTGCCGGAGGCTTCGGTGTGCGTGTTCGCGTACCGGGGCAGTACCTCGGTGCGGATGAAGTCCTCGATGAAGGTCAGCGCTCGCCCCGAGGCGGTGTAATCGGCATAAGTGACCCGGCGTGGGCCATAAGGTCCCCACATCACCTGGTCGTCCCCGATGACGGACTCCCGAACCCGCAGCAATAGAGGTGCGGTCATACCCACATTATGGGGGCCGTGGAGAGCCTCAAGCGCAACTAAGCCAGGTGCTAGCTAAACGTTTGGTCTAGCATGCCTGAGTGTTCAGTAGACGCGTGTCGATCACTGTGCTCACGTTGGCCGTCCTGCTATTGGCGGGGTGTGCCCAGGACTCGGCGGTCTGGCGGGCAGCTCCGGCGGGCAGTTCGGCGCCGTCTGCGCAGCCCGCATCCAGCTCACCGGCTCCGGCGGCTTCTCCCACGCCCGCCGTGGTCAACGGCAATCCGGGCGCTCGGGTGCCAGTGCCGGCCGAAGGGCAAGCGGTCGACACCTCGCGTCCCGACCGCGTGATCGGCACCGGAACGGCGGCCAGCTGCACCTCAGCGGCGGTCGTTAGCGCGGTGGCGGCTGGTGGGATCAGCACCTTCGACTGCGGTGCCGATCCGGTCACGATCGTCATGACCGCGACGGCCAAGGTGCGCAACAACAACGGCCGAACGGTCCTCGATGGCGGAGGCAAGGTGACGCTCAGCGGCGGTAACGCGCGGCGGATCCTTTACCAGAACACCTGCGATAGTTCGCTGGGGCGCAGCGGAACGGACTGTCTGCAACAGACGAATACCCAGCTGATCGTCCAGAACCTAACGTTCGCCGACGGCAACTCGACCGGTGAGATGACCGAAGGCGGCGGTGGCGGGGCCATCCTTGTGCGGGGCGGCCTGCTCAAGGTGGTCAACTCCCGTTTCGTGCGCAATCGCTGCGACCAGGCCGGCCCCGATCTCGGCGGAGCCGCCATCCGGATCACCATCCAATATCACCGCAAGCCCAATTACATCGTGGGCAGCACGTTCGGTGGTGCGGCCGGGCAGGGCGGCTCGTGTTCCAACGGCGGTGCGATCAGCGGGCTGCACGCCTCGCTCGCGATATACAACAGCCTGCTGACCCACAACAACGCGGTCGGTAAAGGAGCTAACCCGGCCCGGCCGGGCACAGCTGGAGGCGGGAGCGGCGGCGCGATCTACACCGATGGGAACACTTTCACCGTCGGCATTTACGGCAGCGTCATCGCCGACAATCGCGCGAAAGAAGGCGGTGGCGCCATTTTCATGGTTAGCAACGACCGCAGCGGCACCCTGACCATTGACTCGTCAACGCTGCAACGTAATCCGAGCGAAGGATTCCAGAACAGCCCCGGCATCTTCTTCATTGGCTCCGGCAAACCTAGGGTCATCTCAAGCACCGTCAAGTGAGCTCAACGGCTGGGCTTTCGTTCCAGAGGCGATCGAGTGTCGTGACGCAGTAGGCGTTTCGCCGCCCGGATGTCGCGGTCGCGTCGGTCCAACTGGTCGCTCCCATCACGACACCGATCAGCTGCGCCGGATCCTGGCTGGAAAGGTCAGCGCGGTAGATGGCGTGGCGGCGCAGGGGAAGGTCCTCACCGGCCTGCCAGGTCAGCGTGACCGTGCCGTTGTCCGCGCGACGGGCATGCGCATTAATAGGCGCCAGTGGGCGGACACCAGGAAGAAGCGGCATGGCAGGCACCAGTGCCGGCTGCCGGTAATGCGCCTCGCGGTACCGAGTCACCCCACCAAGAGCATCATCGCGTACTTGGCTAGCGCTGAAGTGAATGCTGCCGCTAACCGGATACTTGCGGTTGAGAGCGAGCTGGCGGTCGATCTCGCCCGGGTCACTCCAAGGACCCGCCTGCCCGATGCGGTAATCGGCCTGCCCAATGTAGAGCTGCACTTGGGTGCCCGCGATTGCCTTGGACCACCACGGCAGCAACACCTCATAGTTGGCGACGTCGAATCCGATGTGCCAGTAGAGCTGTGGCACCACATAGTCGAGCCAGCCCTTGGTAATCCACAGTCGCGTGTCGGTGTAGATGTCGTCAAAGCTTTGCAGCCCACGTGTCGCCGAGCCGGAGGGGTCGGTCTGCGCGTTGCGCCAAATGCCAAACGGGCTGATCCCAAATTTCACCCAGGGCTTGAGCTGCTTGATTCGTGTGTGCAGCTCCTGGATGAACACGTTGACGTTTTCTCTGCGCCAGTCGGCTTTGCTGGCTCCGCCGCCGTAGCGGGCGTAGGCCGCATCGTCGGGAAAGTCATGCTTGCCAACGGGATACGGGTAAAAGAAGTCATCGAAGTGGATGCCGTCGAGGTCATACTTGGCGGCGGCGTCCAAAATGGAGTCTTCAACGAAGCGCCGGGCCTCAGGAATGCCGGGGTTGTAGTAGAGCCGGGCCGAGCTTGATTCAGCGGGCGACGGGTAGACCACCGCCCACTCAGGATGCTTATGCAGCGGATGGTTGGGCGGCAGGCTCGCCATGGTGCCGGTCTGTGCCGCCTTATAGGGGTTGAACCAGGCGTGGAATTCCAAACCGCGGGCATGAGTCTCCGCGACGATGAAGGCCATCGGGTCCCAGCCGGGTGACTGCCCGTCGGTGCGGCCGGTCAGCCAGTGCGCCCACGGAGCATAAGAGGAAGGCCAGAAGGCGTCGCCGCTCGGTCGCACGTGGACGAAGATGGCGTTGTGGTTCATCCGCTGAGCGAGATCGAGCCACGAGCGGTACTCGGCTTTGATCGCCTGTTCATCGAGCCCAGGCTTGCTCGGCCAGTCACTGTTGCGGACGGTCGTGAGCCACATGCCACGCAGCTGGCGAGGCGCCGCCACGGTGCGTCCCGCACAGGTCACCGGTGCCGCGGAGGCCAGCAGCGTGGGCTTAACAGCAGGCTGGGAAACCGGCGCTGGCTGGGAGTTGTCCCGCAGCGCCAAGAAGGCTCCCGCCGTCAGGGCGAGTCCAAGGAGAGCGACCGCGACTAGCCTCGCGGCCGGGTGTGAGTGCCACGATCGGCGTCTGTGAGACCTGATCAGCGGGCGTCGCATCAAGGCAACAGACTGACACGACCCGTGGGGTCCGGTCGAGCCGAGTGATGTTTTTCGCTCTCCGTAGGCATGGTTGTCGTCTTACGTAACCGCCGGTCATTGTGTACGCTCCAGTGAATTCTTCTGGGCCGATGCCGTCCCTCCAAACTCATGATCAGAGCCTTTCTGGCGCATGACGTTTCGGGAGGCCGACACGTGACATTCTCTGCTGCACCCTACGCTCAGGGCCTCTACGACCCAGCCAACGAACACGACGCCTGCGGTGTCGCCTTCGTCGTGGACGCACGCGGCCGGCGCTCGCACGCCATCGTCGAGGCGGGCCTGACCGCCCTGCGTAACCTCGAACATCGTGGTGCCGCGGGCTGCGAGGTCAACTCCGGTGACGGCGCGGGAATCCTGGTTCAGGTGCCGCACGAGTTCCTTCGCGCGGTCACCGACTTCCCGTTGCCGGAGCCCACCGCCTCCGGCGAGCCCGCCTACGCCGTGGGCAACGCCTTCCTTCCTGCTGACGTGAGTCAGCGGGCCCGTGCCATCGAGGTGATCGAGCGGATCGTCGCCGAGGAGGACGTGAAGCTCCTGGGCTGGCGTGACCTGCCCATTGACGCGGAGGCTGCCGATCTTGGGGCGACTGCCCGCTCGGTACAACCGCATTTCGCCCAGCTGTTCATCGGCGGTGAATCGGGCCTGGCCCTCGAACGGCTGGCCTTCGTGGTGCGGCGCCGGATTGAGCGGGAGACCCGCGAGCGCGGTGTCGAGGTTTACTTCCCTTCACTGTCCGCTCGCACGGTGGTCTACAAGGGGATGCTGACCACCGATCAGCTCCCGGCGTTCTTCCCCGACCTGTCTGACGCGCGCCTGGTGAGCTCGATAGCGTTGGTACACAGCCGGTTCTCCACCAACACGTTCCCGAGCTGGCCGCTGGCGCATCCTTATCGCTACGTCGCGCACAACGGCGAAATCAACACGGTCAATGGCAACCGCAACTGGATGCGCGCCCGCGAAGCGCTACTGGAAAGTGACCTGATCCCAGGTGATCTCAGGCGCCTGTTCCCGATCTGTACCCCGGCGGCGAGCGACTCCGCGAGCTTCGACGAGGTCCTGGAGCTGTTGCACCTAGGTGGCCGTTCGCTGCCACACGCGGTGCTGATGATGATCCCGGAGGCCTGGGAGAACAACGCCACCATGGACCCGGCGAGGCGTGCGTTCTATGAGTTCCACGCCTCGGTGATGGAACCTTGGGACGGTCCGGCCTGTATCGCTTTCACCGATGGCACCCAGATCGGCGCCGTGCTCGACCGCAACGGCCTGCGTCCGGCCAGGTGGTGGCGCACCAATGACGACATCGTCGTGTTCGCCAGCGAGGCTGGTGTCCTTGACTTCGATCCGGCCACCATCGTCGCGAAAGGACGGTTGCAGCCCGGCCGGATGTTCCTCGTGGATACCGCCGCGGGGCGCATCGTCGACGACGAGGAAATCAAATCTGAACTCGCCGCCGAGCACCCCTATGCCGACTGGCTGCGCGCCGGCCTGATGCGGCTATCCGACCTGCCCGACCGCGAGCACATCACTTATGGCCACGAAGCGGTGCTGCGCCGCCAGCTCACGTTTGGTTACACCGAGGAAGAGCTCCGGGTCCTGGTCACCCCGGCGGCCCGTGATGGTGCCGAACCGATTGGCTCGATGGGCACGGACACTCCCATCGCGGTGCTGTCCGAGCGCCCACGGCTCCTGTTCGACTACTTCAGCCAGCTGTTCGCGCAGGTGACCAACCCGCCGCTGGACGCGATCCGCGAAGAGATCGTCACCTCGGTCGCTCACACGATCGGGTCGGAGCCCAATCTGCTGGCACCATCAGCGGAGTCGTGCCGTCAGATCGTGCTGCCGTTTCCCGTGCTGGACAACGACGAGCTCGCCAAGCTGATCCACAACGATCTGCCCGCCTTCAAAGCTGTCACCGTTTCCGGCCTGTACCCGGTACGCGATGGCGATGCGGGCCTCAAGGCGCGGCTGATCGAAATCTGCCGCCACATTTCCGATGCCATCGAAGATGGCGCGCGGCTGATCGTGCTGTCCGATCGCGACTCCACGGCCGACCTGGCGCCGATCCCGTCGTTGTTGCTCACCGCATGCGTGCACCATCACCTCATCCGCGAACAGACCCGCACCATGGTGGGGCTGGTCGCTGAGGCCGGCGACGCTCGCGAAGTGCACCACATGGCGCTGCTGCTGGGCTACGGCGCCTCCGCGGTGAACCCTTACCTGGCCTTTGAATCCATTGAGGACATGATCGCCACGGGTGCGATCACCGGCATCGAGCCCTACAAAGCCGTGCGGAATTACGTCAAAGCCATGGGTAAGGGTGTCCTCAAGGTGATGTCCAAGATGGGCATCTCCACGATGGCCTCCTATATCGGTGCCCAGGTCTTCGAAGCCGTTGGCCTGTCTCAAGAACTCGTCAAGCGTTACTTCACCGGCACACCGAGCAAACTCGGCGGGATCGGGCTCGCGGAGATTCACACGGAGGTCGCCGCCCGCCACTCCCGTGCCTGGCGCGAAAATACGAGACTGGAGACCGGCGGGGAATACCAGTGGCGGCGTGACGGCGAAGTGCACCTGTTCAACCCTGAGACCGTCTTCCTGCTGCAGCATTCCACCCGCACCGGCCAGTTCGAGGTCTTCAAGAAGTACACCGCCGCCGTGGACGCTATGTCCCGCAAGGCGGCCACGTTGCGCGGCCTCTTCGAACTCAAGCCCGGCACACCGATTCCGCTCGATGAAGTCGAATCCGTGGAAAGCATCGTCAGGCGGTTCTCCACCGGCGCGATGTCTTACGGCTCGATTTCCGCTGAGGCACACGAGACGCTGGCGATCGCGATGAACTCGATCGGCGCCAAGTCCAACACCGGCGAAGGTGGCGAAGACGTCGACCGGCTCTACGACCCGGCTAGGCGCAGCGCCGTCAAACAGGTCGCCAGTGGACGGTTCGGCGTCACGAGCGAGTATCTGGTCAACGCCGCCGACGTCCAAATCAAGATGGCGCAAGGGGCCAAGCCCGGTGAGGGCGGACAGTTGCCCGCGCACAAGGTGTATCCGTGGGTCGCCCGCACACGGCACTCCACACCGGGCGTCGGACTCATTTCCCCGCCGCCGCACCACGACATCTACTCGATCGAGGATCTGGCTCAGCTGATCCACGATCTGAAGAACGCCAACGATCAGGCCCGGGTCCACGTCAAGCTCGTCGCCGAGGTCGGCGTGGGAACCATCGCGGCGGGCGTTAGCAAGGCGAAAGCCGACGTGGTCCTCATCTCCGGGCACGACGGCGGCACCGGAGCCTCACCGTTGACGTCACTCAAGCACGCCGGAGCGCCGTGGGAGCTGGGCCTCGCCGAGACGCAGCAAACCTTGCTGCTCAACGGATTGCGCGATCGCATCGTCGTGCAGGTCGACGGTCAGCTCAAGACGGGCCGTGATGTCGTTGTCGCCGCACTCCTTGGCGCGGAAGAGTTCGGCTTCGCGACCGCGCCACTGGTGGTGTCGGGCTGCATCATGATGCGCGTGTGTCACCTGGACACCTGCCCGGTCGGCGTGGCCACACAGAACCCGGAGCTAAGGAAGAAGTTCAACGGCAAGCCGGAATTCGTGGTCACGTTCTTCCAATACATCGCCGAAGAGGTGCGGCAATACCTGGCTGAACTCGGGTTCCGCAGTCTCGATGAGGCGATCGGGCACGCCGAGATGCTGGACGCCCGCCCGGCTATCGATCACTGGAAGGCAAGCGGCCTTGATCTGTCCCCGATCCTGGCGACGGTTGAGGGCACGCCGCGTAACGTCGTGACTCAGGACCACGGTCTGGACAAAGCGTTGGACAACAAGCTAATTGAGCTTGCCGAGGATGCGCTTAACGACAGGCAGCCAGTCCGAATCGAGCTGCCGGTGCGCAACGTCAACCGGACCGTCGGCACGATGCTCGGCTCACGGGTGACGCGTGCGTTTGGTGGCAAGGGTTTGCCCACCGACACCATCGAGGTCGTGCTCACCGGCACCGCGGGCCAGTCGTTCGGCGCGTTCCTTCCGCCGGGAGTCACGTTGCGGCTGTTCGGCGATGCCAATGACTATGTGGGCAAAGGCTTGTCCGGTGGGCGAATCATCGTCCGCCCACATGAGAGCGCGACGTTCGCGGCCGAGGAAAACATCATCGCCGGCAACACCATCCTTTATGGAGCGACGGCGGGGGAGCTATTCCTTCGCGGCCGGGTCGGCGAGCGGTTCTGCGTGCGCAACTCCGGTGCCGTCGCGGTCGTCGAAGGCGTCGGCGACCACGGTTGTGAATATATGACCGGCGGACGTGTTGCGGTGCTTGGGCCAACCGGACGCAACTTCGCCGCTGGAATGTCCGGCGGTGTGGCTCACGTTCTGAATCTGGACCATTCCTTGGTCAATACCGAGATGGCCGACATCGAGCCACTGTCCGCCGAAGACGCGGTCGAGTTGCGGTCGATGGTGCAACGCCATTACGCCGAGACGGGTTCGGTGGTGGCCGAGGCCATCCTCGCCGACTGGCCGGGGCAGGTGGCCGCGTTTTCGACGATCATGCCGCGTGACTACAAACGTGTGCTGCAAGCAAGCCGGCTGGCCGAACTGGCCGGTCGTGATGTGGATGAAGCAATTATGGAGGCGGCTCGTGGCTGATCCAACTGGGTTCATGAGGTACAACCGGGAGCTGCCCAAGCGCCGCCCTGTAGCTGTCCGGATCTCAGACTGGCGCGAGGTCTATCAGCCCTTCGCGCCCGGCCAGATTCAGACACAGGCGAGCCGCTGCATGGACTGCGGAATCCCGTTCTGCCACAACGGCTGTCCGCTCGGAAACCTCATTCCGGAGTGGAACGATCTGGTGCGCACCAACGGTTGGCGTGCCGCGATCGACCGGCTGCACGCCACGAACAACTTCCCGGAGTTCACCGGGCGGCTCTGTCCCGCTCCGTGTGAGGCCGCTTGCGTGCTCGGCATCGGCTCCGATCCGGTCACCATCAAGCAGGTCGAAGTCGAAATCATCGACCGGGCTTGGGCAGAGGGCTGGATAGCACCGCAGATTCCGTCGCGCCTGAGCGGAAAGAAGGTCGCCGTCATCGGCTCCGGCCCAGCCGGGCTGGCCGCCGCACAGCAGCTCACCCGTGCTGGCCACGAGGTGACCGTTTACGAATCCGCTGACCGCATCGGCGGGCTGCTGCGTTATGGCATCCCCGAGTTCAAGATGGAGAAGCGGCACATCGACCGGCGGCTGGCGCAGATGGAGGCCGAAGGCACGCGGTTCGTCACCGGTGTGCACGTCGGCACCGATCTGACCGCCTCGCAGTTGCGTGCTGACTTCGACGCGGTCGTGATCGCTACGGGCGCAACGGTTCCCCGGGACCTTCCCGCGCCGGGGCGTGAGCTGGCGGGCATCTACTCCGCGATGGAGTATTTGGTGCCGGCTAACCGCGTACAACTTGGTGATTTTGAATCCTCGCCCATCGACGCGGCCGGAAAGCATGTCGTCATCATTGGCGGCGGCGATACCGGAGCTGACTGTCTCGGCACCGCCCACCGCCAAGGCGCCCTGAGCGTTACACAGCTGGAAATCATGCCGCGGCCAGATGACGAGCGGCCCGGCTTCACCCCGTGGCCGACTTGGCCCCTCATCTACCGCACCTCCAGCGCACACGAGGAGGGCGGCGAGCGTCTGTTCGCCGTCAACACCGAGCGGTTCGTCGGCGACGACAACGGCAACGTGCGAGCCCTTGCGCTGCATGAAGTCCAGATGTCCGAAGGACGATTCGCCAAAATCGAGGGTACGGAACGTGAGATCCCAGCCGACCTCGTGTTCCTGGCGATGGGCTTCGTGTCCGTTGGCGACGCGGCCAAGGGCGGCTTCCTGGACACGCTCGGCGTCGAGGTCGACTCGCGTGGCCGTGCGGTCCGGGACGCCGCCTGGAAGTCCACAGCGGACAGTGTTTTCATCGCCGGAGACGCCGGACGCGGACAGTCACTGATCGTGTGGGCCATCGCCGAAGGCAGGGCCGCGGCAGCGTCAGTGGATGCCTATCTGACCGGCTCGTCGGTTCTCCCGTCCCCGATCCGCCCGGACACGGTCGCCCTAGCCGCCCGCTGAACCGGTCATGCCGAACGGTCGTAGGTAAGGAATATCGCGCCGCTGTCCAGGACGGTGTGGCTGACCAGGTTCCAGGTCCGCGGCGCGAAAACCGCCTCGCGGCCGAACAGTGGAATCCCCGTGCCTATCGTCAGCGGAGCCAGCTTAACGATCAGCTGATCGATCTCGTCGTAGAGCGCACCGGCCAGAGCACCGCCGCCGATCACCCAGATGTCCTTGCCGTCGTGGCGTTTGAGCTCACGTGCCGTGGCGACCGGGTCTGTGGACACGAGCTCGACGGCGGGGTCCGGGCTCTCGCGCATCGTGCGTGAGAACACCAGGTGACGCAAGTGCGGGTAGGCGTCGGTCAGCCCGGCCTTTAGCCCAATCTCGTAGGTGTGCCGTCCCTCCAGCATGGTGTCGAACCGTGCCCCCTCGCCGTCGATGCCGAACGCTTGCCGCGCTGGGCCTGGCAGCGTCTCCGGGTACTCGGCGATGAGGTGCCGCAGGTAGTCCTCCGGGATCGGCCAGAACCCGCCAGGCCCGGTCGGGTCAGCGCCATCCGGGCCGGCGATGAAGCCATCCACGGTGGTGGCTATGTAGTACACGAGCTTGCGCATGAACTTCTCCTAGCTTGCTTCAAGGTCAAGTCTGGAGCCTAGCCGGTGTCTCAACCCAGACTGACAGTGAAGGATTTCAGCACGCCTATTTAAACTCCGGGGACAACCCCTACCTCCTGGAGGCGATCAGCATGAACGTGCGACACAAAGTCAGAGGGCGGTTGCTGACCACACTCGCTGTGGCAGCCGCGGTCATGTTCGCTTCGGCCGGTGTGGCGTCCGCCAGCCCGTCAGAGTCCCGTGAGCTGTCACCCGCCGCGCTGCAGGCTCCACGCGTGATGCGCATCTTCCACGACTGGGGCGCCCGTTTCCTTGACGCGCATGAAATCTCGTCCATGGACTACAACGTGGTGACCAGACCGCACCAGACCGACACCACCCAACTCTGGGTGCTCACCGACAAAGGTTCCGGCCTGTACACCCTCGTCCAGTGGAGCAGCGGCCGCTACCTCGACGCGCACGAGATCGCGAGTCTCGACTACCGCGTCGTCACGCGTCCACAGCAGAACAACAGCACACAGCTCTGGCGAGTGCAGAACATCGGCGGCGACTATCACACGATCCAGCAAGTTAGCAGTGGCCGTTACCTGGATTGGCACAACTCCAGTGCTCTGGACTACCGCGCCGTCACCCGGCCAGCGAACGCCACCGGCTCCCAGCAATGGCGCATCGTCTGTCCAAACGGGGCACCCACCTGCTAGTACCCGGCTGAGGATTACACTACATTTCCATTTATCGCCCGGGCCACGGCTCAGCCAGAGGCCCCGCCTGCCGAGGCCCGCGTTCAAAGTTTGTGGAATCTGCCGCTACTACAAGACACTCTCGCACTATTGCTGCAGGTCCATGATGAACACCATCCTGCGATACAGCTGTGCAAAGAAAACCTGAAGCAGCTCGGGTAGCGGCTGGGGAAACGAAAGCCCTGACTGGATTCCCGCGCCCCGCCCATCACGCCGCGCGCCCGGCTGCGGCAGGCGAGCCGGAAAACCCCGTTGGGACAACGCCCGAGCCGGGCCTAATCACGTTGAGCTAGCCCGGACGGTCGTTTGTGGACCGTCCGGGCTGGGGGAGAAGGCTGGACGGCGCTTGCCGTTGGTAACCTGCACATCGCCCGCCGATGACGATCGCGTCGTACATGCCGCCCATCCAAACATCTGCATGTGCTGCACGGATCGGTCTATTGGCTGTTTGCGGCTACGGGCTCGGTGTCGTATCCGGATTTACCGGCGTCGTCGCCGGAAGGCTGTTTACGCGGTCGGTCTTGCCGATGACAAAGTAAGTACTGACCCGTTTGGGCTTCAGGTTCACTATTTCGTAGGCGAGCAGCTCACCCGTCTGTGTATCGAAAATTAACAATTGCTGTTGATCGTTACCGGGATCGTCAATCGTGATGGCTACACCGTCGCGGCCCGACCGGTCGGTCACCTCACCCCGCCACAGGAAACCATTCGTGCCAGCAAGGATTCGCAGGATCTCGGTCCGTACCGGCCGGTCAATGGCGTACTTGTCATAAGCCTTGAATACCGAATTGGCAACGTGACCCGGCCCCTCCGAGACATTGAGGAACTCCTCCAGCCCCGCCCGGCTAGCCGGCAACGGCGGCACGGCATGCGGGTACAGGCGGGTGGTGATGGGATCGGTTGGGATGTGTTCCGGTCCGGAAACGGCCGCCCAGTAGTCACGGGATTCCTCGTCCGGGAACTCCGGCTGCTGCCGCACCGAGATCTGGATGCCCGTCCCATCGGGGGCTTCCCAGATCTTGCTTTCGCTGCCGTGCCCGATGAAGTAGCGATTACTCGCGTCCACGATGGTCGGATCGCCCCAGGTTCTCGTCTCGTGATAGGCGTAAATGCCCGGCTTTCCGTCGTAGGGCGCATTCGTCAGCCGCCCAGCCAGCTCCAGCAAGAAGGAAGCCGCTGGCGGTGCGTTTTCTTCGAACTGATACGCGATCGGGACGATCACGTTGCCTTTGCCAGGCGGGTACTTCTCTGGCCCCAATGCCACAGCCGTTGCCGTGGCAGACAGGACAACGACACCGGCAGTCAGCACGAGCCGCCTGGTATGCCGGGGAATCCGGCGCTTGGCCGGTCCGCCGCGCGATTCTGCCTCAACAATCAGGTCATGCGCATTGCGCCGCGGCGCGAGCACGGCCGTGCCCGCTGCCGGATCGGCCGGGCCGAGAAGCGTTCGGGTTCGCTTTTCACCAAACATCATTGAATCCTTTGGGTACGGGCAAGTACAGGTGGATTTGTGTCCTGATGCGACAGAGCAGCGCCGTTTTCCTTCTGGCGCGGTCGAGCCGCGGAGCTTTCGTCCTGACGCGACAGTGCGGCGGCCAGGCGCTTACGGGCCCGGTGCAGCCGCACCGCGGCCGTAGCGCGGCCACAATCGAGGACCACCGCTGCCTCGGCCACTGTCAGCTCCTCCCAGCCAACCAGGCGCAGAATCTCCTGATCGAGCTCGGATAGACCCGCAAGAGCCGCCCGGATATCGGCGATGCCGATCCCGGTATCCGACCCCGGACCGTGCGCTTGCCACGCCTCGAGCGGAAGCAGGCCCGGCCCACCGTGCTGGCCCCGCCAATGGTTGGCCAGCAAGCGCCGGGCCACCCCATAAAGCCAAGGCAGACAATGCTCGGGCACCTCGTCGCGGCGCCGCCAGGCCACCACGAACACCTCCTGGGCCAGTTCGGCCGCCGCATCGGCATCACCGAGACGGCGCCGGCCGTAGTTCACGAGGTAGGGGTAGAGCGTGGCGTAAATGTCGGTGAACCAGCCCTCGTCATGGTTTCCGGGCGGGCCCATAGGCTCTCCTGTGTTCTTGGACAGTCGTCATACCTGTACTTGTGTCACCGGTCGCCAGATCATTACCGCATGATTGGCACCCTGAAGACGATCGAATCAGTGCACGTCACGGCATGAACCTTGCTGCCGTACTAGGGCGGCTTCGGCAAGAGCAGATCAAGCAGCGAGAACGCTAAGCACCAGGCTCTGCAGAAGAGGAAGACTAGCTCTCTACTGCGGAGCCTCGACGCGACGACCACCTTGGGGTGCCATAGAAAGCGCTGGCGAAGATCTACTAACCACATGCCGTCCATCGGCGATCGGACAGGCGAAGAAGACTTAGCAAGGGCCGGCGGAACCAAGACTATTGAAGTTCAGGCTCAAATATCAGAGCCAATCGATCAGATAGATCGTTGATCAGTGCCCTGAAGTGAAAAGATAGAGAGCGGGCGACGGGAATCGAACCCGCGCAATCAGTTTGGAAGACTGAGACTCTACCATTGAGCTACGCCCGCGTTGCGCTGCCGGAGCAGTGCGAAACCTAGGATATCGGGACTCTGCGGAATCCCAAACACCAGGGTCAGTCGGGGTGGCCGGATTCGAACCGACGGCCTTCCGCTCCCAAAGCGGACGCGCTACCAAGCTGCGCCACACCCCGATGGTGTGCCGGAAAGCAGTGTACACAGACCCCCGGGCGACCCTTCAACGAGATTACAGACCGTTCGCGAGGTTTTTCCGTATATGGGTGCGAACCTGGGCAAACGTGGATACGGTTGGGCTGGGACGGGGAGTGTCCGGAGCCGACGGCAGACCCCCGGTGGGGCTTTGTCCGATCAGGCGGATGGGGCTCCACCGGGCTGTCTGGGGCCGTATTCGCGGCGGGCGACCTCGGGGGTCAGGAACTCAGGGCGCACGATGCGCTGCAGCCACAGCGACAGCAGCACCGCCGCGAAGCCGAGCATGATGGCCACCAGCCACGCGTAACGGCGTACCCCCTCATTGTCTTGAACTTGGTTGAGGTCCGTAGCGCAAGCCGGAACGCCGGCGGAAGTGTGCACGCAAGCCGTGGCCGGGATGTCGGAACGGGAGGCGTGCGCGTCGACGGTTCCACTGATGGTCAGGGTGCGGGTCTCGCCAGCGGCCAGTGTCGTGCGCCACGCCGCGGCATTGGCCACCACGGTCGCATCGGTCGCGTCGACCGTGGAGAAGACGCCAGCTGGGAGGGTGAGCCGGATGGTCACCGGCAGTTCCGAGCCGCTGTTGTTTTCCACCCTCAGGGTGTACTCAGTGAGCTGTCCTTTAGCGACAGACCGGGCCTCATCGGCGATGGCGATGTTGACCGCGGGAGGGAAAGTTTCGGCGGGGCGGTCGGTCACGCCCATGAGCGGGCCACCGGCGTAAGCGAGCATGGCGAAGAGCGTGTGAGCCGCGGGACCCAGCATGGGACCACCTCTCATTGAGATACTCGCCCCATTCTGGAGGCTTTGTACCCTTATGGTGGCATCGCCACTCCCGCGATGATGTGACATCCGCAGGGAAAGGGTGCCCGATGCGGGTGACCCGGAGCTGATTCGCCTACACTCGACCGGGCTTGATTTACGTCCCGCCATCAGTTGAAGCGAAAAAGTCTTTAGGAGTACGCCAGTGAAGAGCACCGTCGAGACTCTGAGCCCGACGCGCGTGCGGCTCGCCATCGAGGTGCCGTTCGCCGAGCTTGAGCCAAGTCTCAAGAAGGCGTACCGCGAGATCGGCGCCCAGGTCAACATTCCCGGCTTCCGCAAGGGCAAGGTGCCCGCGCAGGTCATCGACCAGCGAGTCGGCCGTGGAGCGGTGTTGCAGGAAGCGATCGAGGACATGATCCCGCAGCAGATCTTCGCCGCCGTGCGTGAGCACGACGTCAAGCTGCTCGGCCGTCCGGCCGTGGACAACCTGGAGTTCTCCGACGGCCAGCCGCTGAAGTTCACCGCTGAGGTGGACATCCGTCCCGAGCTGGTGCTCCCCGAGCTGAGCAGCATCAAGGTCGAGGTCGACCCGCTCGAGGTTGGCGACAGTGAAGTGGACGAGCGCCTCAACGGGCTGCGGGAAAAGTTCGTGACGCTCAAGACCGTCGAGCGCGCCGCGGCCGAAGGTGACTTCGTGCAGATCGACCTGAACGCCACCGTGAACGGTGCCGAGGTCGAGGGTGGCAGCGCCACCAACCTTTCCCACCAGGTCGGCTCGGGCACCCTGCTCAAGGGCCTCGACGAGACCGTGGTCGGCCTGTCGGCCGGCGAGTCCGCCACGTTCGTGACCCAGCTCGTTGGCGGGGATCACGCCGGCAGTGACGCTGACGTCGCCGTCACCGTGCGGACCGTCAAGGAGCGCGAGCTCCCCGAGCTCGACGACGACTTCGCCCAGCTGGCGAGCGAGTTCGACACGCTCGACGAGCTGAAGAACGACCTCAAGGAGCAGATCACCCGGGTCAAGAAGGTCGAGCAGCTCTACGCCGCTCGCGACAAGGCCCTCAAGGAGCTTGTTGAGCGCGCCTCCGTGCCCGCGCCCGAGGGTGTCGTGGCCGACGAGGTCGCGCAGCGCAAGCAGTCCATGGTGGAGCAGCTCGAGCGCATGGGTGCCAGCCTGGCTGAGTACCTGAGCGTTGAGGAGAAGACCGAAGAGCAGATCGACGCCGACCTTGCCGAGGCGGCATCCGAAGGCGTCCGGATCCAGCTCCTGCTCGACTCGATCGCCGAGGCGGAAAACGTCGAGGTGTCCGACGACGAGTTCGGTCACGAGGTCGTGCACCGCGCGCAGCGGGCCGGCATGGCTCCGCAGCAGTACTACGACGAGCTCGTCCGGGCCGGCGCGGCCGGAGCTGTCTATGGTGACGTGCGTCGCGGCAAGGCTCTTGCCCTGGTCATGGAGCGAGTCATCATGACGGACACCAACGGCGAGGTGCTTACGCTGGACGCGCTTCGCGCTCCCGGCGACCACGACGGGCATGACCACGGTGACCACGAAGGTCACGACCACTGAGAATCACGTTTGAGGGACCCGCGCTTGCCGGGTCCCTCTGCTATTGGCGAACACGCCGTAACTGGGGAAGCTCCGCTGTTAATCAGCGGTTAGGGTCGGCATAAGGCTTTGACGTAGAAGGGCTGCCACCACATGAGTGCTTTGCATGTTCCCGAACTTAGGGGTTCCGATCCGATCGCAGGCGGCCTCGATGATTCTGTCTACAACCGGCTGCTGAAGGAGCGCATCGTCTTCCTCGGCAGCGATGTGAACACCGTGATCGCGAACCGGATCTGCGCGCAGCTGCTGCTGCTTTCCGCGGAAGACCCGGATCGCGACATCAGCCTCTACATCAACTCGCCCGGTGGTTCCGTCTATGACGGCATGGCCATCTACGACACGATGCAGTTCATCCCGAACGACGTGTCCACGATCGCGCTTGGCATGGCCGCTTCCATGGGCCAGATGCTGCTGTGCGCGGGCGCCAAGGGCAAGCGATACGCGCTGCCGCACGCGCGCATCATGATGCACCAGGCTTCCGGCGGCATCGGCGGCACCGCGGCCGACATCGCTATCCAGGCCGAGCAGATGATTTACACCAAGCGGCTGATGCAGGAGCTCATCGCGAAGCACACCGGTCAGTCCGTTGAGCAGATCGAAGCCGACGGCGACCGTGACCGGTGGTTCACCGCCGAACAGGCTAAGGAATACGGCTTCATTGACCACGTGATCACCGCCACCTCCCAGGTGCCGGTGGGGAACTGAAGGAGCGTTAGGGATGAAGCCCAACTTCGCTGAGGTAACGAACCGTTACATCCTTCCGTCCTTTGTGGAGCGCACCTCCTATGGGATGAAGGAATCCAACCCGTACAACAAAATGTTCGAAGACCGGATCATCTTCCTGGGTGTGCAGGTCGATGACGCGTCGGCTAACGACGTGATGGCCCAGCTGCTGGTGCTTGAGGCCTCCGATCCGGACCGTGACATCACGATGTACATCAACTCGCCGGGTGGCTCCTTCACGGCGATGACGGCCATCTACGACACGATGCAGTTCGTTCGCCCGGACATCATGACCGTCTGTCTTGGACAGGCAGCCAGTGCCGCGGCCGTGCTGCTCGCGGCAGGAACGCCGGGCAAGCGTCTCGCCCTGCCGAACTCGCGGATCATCATGCACCAGCCGGCCACCGAGGGCGGCTACGGTCAGGGTTCCGACATCGAGATCCAGGCGCGCGAGATCATGCGCATGCGGCACCAGCTCGAGGACATGATCGCGAAGCACACCGGTCAGTCACTCGACAAGGTGAAGAAGGACATCGACCGTGACAAGATCCTCACGGCCGAGGAAGCTGTGGAATACGGCGTGGTCGACACGGTGATGGGCTACCGCAAGAAGACCCCGTTTGCCGTGCCGGCAAGATAACGATTTGGGTGGCGCCGTCCGGCAACCGGGCGGCGCCACAATCGTGTCGTAAGCGCGTGTCAGAATCACTGACGCTGGCATGTCGGGAAGCCAGAAACCGGCGCGAAGCGAGTAACGTCGGCAATAGAGATCGGGCACGAGGGCAGGGGAGTGGCGGGTGGCACGGATCGACGGCGGTGATCTGCTGAAGTGCTCCTTCTGCGGTAAATCGCAGCGGCAGGTAAAGAAACTCATCGCCGGCCCCGGTGTGTATATCTGCGACGAATGCATTGACCTCTGCAACGAGATCATCGAAGAGGAGCTGTCGGGCGAAGAGCAGGTCCGCTGGGAAGAGCTTCCCAAGCCGATGGAGATCTGCCAGTTCCTCGACTCCTATGTGGTCGGTCAAGATGGAGCGAAGAAGGCCCTGGCCGTCGCCGTCTACAACCACTACAAGCGCTTGCAGCACGAGTCGGCCAACCACAGCCGCACCGGTGAGACTGTCGAAGTCGCCAAGAGCAACATCCTGCTGATCGGCCCGACCGGCACGGGCAAGACCCACCTCGCCCAGACCCTCGCGCGCATGCTGAACGTTCCGTTCGCCATCGCTGACGCGACCGCGCTGACCGAGGCTGGTTATGTCGGCGAAGACGTCGAAAACATCCTGCTCAAGCTGATCCAAGCGGCCGACTGGGATATCAAGCGCGCCGAGACCGGCATTGTCTACATTGACGAGATCGACAAGATCGCGCGCAAGTCAGACAGTCCGTCCATCACGCGCGACGTGTCGGGCGAAGGAGTCCAACAAGCCCTTTTGAAAATCCTTGAGGGTACGAGGGCAAACGTCCCGCCACAGGGCGGCCGCAAACACCCGCACCAGGATTTCGTTGAGATCGACACGACCAACATCCTGTTCATTTGCGGTGGTGCCTTCGCCGGCCTGGAGCAGATCGTCGAGCAGCGGACAGCTCGCTCCGGTCTCGGTTTCGGCGGTCACCTGCGCGCGGTCTCCGAGCGCACGACCGACGAAGTGCTCGCCAAGGTCATGCCGGAAGACATGCTGAAGTTCGGGATCATCCCCGAGTTCATCGGCCGTCTGCCCGTCATCACGACGGTCCGCAGCCTTGACCGCGAAGCGCTCGTGAAGATCCTCACCGAGCCCCGCAACGCGCTGGTGAAGCAATACCAGCGGTTGTTCGAGCTCGACAATGTCGTGCTGGAGTTTGAGCCAGCGGCTCTCGAAGCGATCGCTGACCAGGCCATGCTGCGCAACACGGGAGCCCGTGGTCTGCGCGCCATCATGGAAGAAGTCCTGCTGTCAGTGATGTATGAGATCCCGAGCGACCCCAACGCTGAGCGGGTTCAGATCACGCGGGAAACCGTGCTGGAAAAGGTCTACCCGACGATCGTGTCGCGTGCGCAGATGCCAACGCGGCGGGCCCGGCACCACCGCGAAACGGCCTGATCACTAGCGCTGGCGGGGCATCCGGCGGTCGTCGCCCGGCGGCACCGTGACCACCATGATGAGGCGAGCGGGTGCGTCAGTGGTGTTGCGGTAGGTGTGGAACCGGTCGCTACGGAAATCCAGTGTCTGGCCGGCCTTGACGGGATAGCTCTCGCCATCGACCGTGATCAGGATTTCCCCGACGAGCACATGGGCCATTTCCCTGGTACCAGGCTGATGTTCTTCTGATTCGTAGCGCTCGTTGGGCGCGAAGCGCCAGTCCCAGAGCTCGACCACGTTGGGGTCATTGACATTGCGCAGCAGGCGGCCCGCTCCGCCGCGTCCGCCCTGCCACAGGATCGGCGCGTCCTGGATATCGCTCAAGTGCACGGTCCGGTCGGCGGCAGGCTGAAGCAAGCGGGCGACGGTCACGCCGAAGGCTTCCGCTATGCGGGCGAGCGTCCCAATACTTGGGTTGGTGCGAGCCGCTTCGATTTGCACGAGCATGCCCTTGCTGACGCTGGAGCGGCCCGATAATTCGTCCAGCGACCAGCCCCGCCCGGTCCGCAGCGCCCGGACGTGCAGTGCCACCGCAGCGGTGATCTCGTCTGCCGTCGTGCGCCGCTCAGTCGTCTCACTCACGCACTGTCCTTTGTGGTCTATGTCGTGATAGGACTATCTCCGTGATATCCATAGTGCTCGCTGGGGCATCCGCCCTGGTGTGGGGAATTGCCGACTTTTGTGGCGGCAAAGCCGTTCAGGAAGGCGAACCCAGTCACCGGCAGGCACTATCCGTCACGGTCTTATCCCAGCTTTGCGCTGTCCCCATGATCGCACTACTTCTCGTGCTCGCCCCCGGTCATCCCGGCGTGTCGGCGCTCGGTTTAGGGGCAGTCGCGGGTATCGCCGACCTATTCGGCATCGTATTGCTTTACAGAGCGTTATCGAGCGGCCATATGGCCGTTGTCGCGCCCACCACCGCCGTCACCGCGGCGGTGGTTCCGTTAACGGGCGGATTACTGCTCGGTGAGCGGCCCGGCCCAGCCGCCCTCACCGGTGTCGCGATCGCCATTGTGGCCATTCTTTTGCTGACCATGGGCTCGATGCGCAAGGGACCGCTGACGCTTGGTCCACTTTGGATAGCGCTCGCCTCAGGTGCCCTCTTCGGACTTTATTTCATCTTCCTCAAGTACGCGGCGGCCGACGCTGGCGCCGGCCTGTGGCCGCTCGCTGCCGCTCGCGCCTCGGCCATCCCGCTCGGGCTGACCATCATGATTTTCCTGCCGGTCGGCGCGAAGCTGTTGCCGAGCCGGGAAGTCTGGCGGTTCACCATCTTCGCCGGGCTATTGGACACGCTCGCCAACGGGTTCTATCTCCTTGCGGCGCAAGATGGTGCGGTCAGTGTGGTCGCTCCGGTCGCGTCCCTGTATCCGGCGACAACGGTCATCCTGGCGCTATTGGTAAACAAGGAACGTCTGCGCTCAGTGCAGATGGTTGGCCTGGGCCTAGCCGCCGCGTCCCTGGTGCTGGCCGCATCTTGAGATAGCAGGTGGGCAAGAGAGCGCTCCCACGCGTAATGTCGGGCCGGTGATCACCCCCTCGGTAACCCAGGCGCGCTGGGCCGTTGCCGCGATGTTCGCCATCCACGGAACTGTCAGCGGAAGCTTCGCCGCACGGCTGCCCTGGATCGCTGACAACCTGAACATGAGCGAAGGACAGCTCGGGCTCGCCCTAGTGATGCCGGCCATTGGCTCGCTGAGCACGATGCCGTTCGCGGGTGGGATCGTGGCGAGGTTCGGTGGGCGGGCGGCGACCCGCCTTCTCATCGCGCTCTGGACAGTCGCCCTGGCGCTCATTCCTCTTGCGCCGAATCTGCTGGTACTCATGGGGATCTTGCTCTTGGCCGGTGCCGCTGCCGGAACGTCAGACATGGCGATGAACGCCGAAGGCGTGACAGTCGAAAAGCGCCTTGGCCGTTCCGTCATGTCGAGTCTGCACGGCATGTGGAGTGTGGGCGGTCTCATCGGCGGGGGAATCGGCACGGCTGCGGCGTATCTGAAGATCTCCGCCCCGGTGAACCTCGCCGTCGTGAGTGTCCTGCTCCTCATCTTTGGGGCGTTTGCGGGCCGATGGCTATTGGAAAGTGATCCAGCACCGGCAGGCGAGAAAGGCCCGCGTTTCTCCTTTCCGCGCGGTGCTGTGCTCATCATTGGCCTTATCGGCCTGTGTGCCGTGTTCGCCGAAGTCGCCGCGGCTGACTGGTCGGCGGTCTACCTGCGCCGTGTGATGGGAGAAGGCGAAGGCGGAGCCGCTATCGCGTACACGCTGTTCGCATCGTCCATGGCGGCGGGAAGGCTAGCGGGGGACTGGATCGTGGCGAAGTACGGCGCGGTCAACACGGTCCGTGTTTCGGGCGCCATAGGTGTCGTGGGCGGACTGCTCGTGCTGACAAAACTCTCATCTTTGCTTGTCATCATTGGCTTTTCGCTCATCGGTCTGGGCGTGGCCGTCGTCGTCCCCCTAGCGTTCAGTGCGGCAGGCCACACGGGCGCACACCCAGCCAACGCCATCGCGGGCGTCGCGACTGTCTCATATGGAGCGGGCCTTGCCGCGCCCGGAATCATCGGCGGAATCGCTCAGCTGACATCACTTCCGCTCTCCTTCGTCCTTGTGACCGCGCTCATAGCGGTGGTCGCCCTGAGCGCTCGGCGCCTGCGTGGAGCGGAGCTGTCCGTCCACAATGGATAGTCCGTAAGCGCAGCTGAGCACAGGTGTGACTCGGAACAACCGACCCCGATTTGCACTTGCTGTTTGCGATCGCGTAATGTTCTCTCTGCCCGCGGGATAGCGGGTGACAGGTTCGAAGAGCGGTGCGGGCCCCCGATGGGAGCCGGCGAAACCGATCCGGTAACCTAAACAAGTTCCCCGGATGATTCAGCAAGAAATTGCTGTGTCTCTCGGTGTGTGTTTGTTTTTTGAGAATTCAACAGGGTGTGTTGTTTTTGTTGGTGCCATTGTTTTGGTGGTGGCCAGGGTCTTTCCTCGTCGGATGGCCTGGTTGCCGAGTGGCATATTTGATATGCCAGTTGATTGGATTCTTTTTTGGAGAGTTTGATCCTGGCTCAGGACGAACGCTGGCGGCGTGCTTAACACATGCAAGTCGAACGGAAAGGCCCTTCGGGGTGCTCGAGTGGCGAACGGGTGAGTAACACGTGAGTAACCTGCCCTGGTCTTTGGGA
>NZ_KB903252.1 GCF_000379685.1 Catelliglobosispora koreensis DSM 44566
CCTGCGACGCCGGGATCATCCCGTCCATCCTGGACACCAACAGCGTCCCACTCGACCTCGGCCGCGAACGCCGCCTCATCACCGGCCCACTACGCCGCGCCCTCACCCTGCGCGACAAAGGATGCGCCTTCCCCGGCTGCGACCGCCCACCCAAATGGTGCCACGCACACCACATCAACCACTGGATCGACGGCGGNNNNACNANCCTAAACAACAGCGTCCTCATCTGCGGCTTCCACCACCGACTCCTACACCACAACGAATGGCACGTCACCATCACCAACAACGGCCACCCCGAATTCACCCCACCGGCATGGCCCGACCCCAGCCAAACCCCACAACGCAACCTCTACCACCGAAGAACGTGATCATTGCCTCGCGCGCACCACGGTTATGCGGTCTGGAGTCCGTCCCACGACCAGTGTGGAATAGCTAGCCTGTCTGGAACGTCATCTTCGGAATCGGGATAACGCCCCATGGTTTCCGTTGTGGCCCAAGCGAAGTAGTCGTAGAGCACCTGCCGCAGCGGTTCCTGCGTTAGCCCGACATCCTCCAATGCCTGCTCAAAGCAGTTGATCGCCCTCTGATCCATGTCGTCGTCCTGCCCGTTGCCGCTGTGCATCCGGACGACCGAGGTCTCATCTCCGTACTTGGCTGTGTATTCAGCGGGTCCACCGAGCGCCTCTGCCAGATATGCCGCGAGCCGTTCAGTGTGCTCCGGATCAAACCCTTGGCTGAACGCGTGACTGACCACCGGATCGTCCATCACTCGTTCATGCCATGCCTCCGCCAGGCGAGTCAAACCGTCCTTGCCGCCCGCCGCTTCATACACGCTCTTCATTGCCTCAGCATGCCAGATGCCCGGCTGGGCTGTGAGTTCAGCCCAGCCGGGCGCGCGGCAGACTACTAGACGCAGCTAGTTGTCCAGCTGTTGACGATGGTGAACGAATTGCTTGGGGCGCTTGCGTTGCCTGCGGGGTCTACGGCCACGAGAGTGACGACGTTGACACCGGGGACTTCGGTGTAGGCGATGGCGTTGAAGCCGCCGGTGAACACCTCGTTGATGACTCCGTTGACGCGCACTTCGTACTCGATGGAGTTTTGCGGGGTGTTGCTGTCGGTCGATGGGGTCCACCACAGCCAGATTTCTTCGGGGCAAGCCCCGGTGCCGCCGTCGTGCAGGCGGGTGATCACGGGCGTGGTGGGGCCGGCTGTGTCGGAGGACGCGTCGGTGGTGACGGTGACCGTGTTGCTGAGGGCGGATATGTTGCCGCCGCCGTCTATGGCACGGACCGCGATGGTGTAGGTCGTAGCTGGATCGAGCTGGCGAACCCACACCTTGTGCGGTGACGTTATCGGGAGTCCCTGCGGTCGGGTGTCGTCCACGTTGGGGTTCACGACGCCGTTGACAAGGACCTCGTAACGCAAGGGGCCGAAGTCATCGGTGGAGTTGACCCAGGTGATGAGCACCTTTGAGGCGGTGACACCGTCTACGGGAAAGCCGTGGAGGCTGTCCGTTAAGGCGAGGTTGGCGGGCGCGCCTGGGGCCACGACGTCGGGTTGTGTCGTGACGTTGAGGATGTTGCTGGGCAACGACCAGTTCATGCCGTCCCACGCCTGAACGCGGAAGGCGTACGTGGTGCCCGGGTGCAGGTTGTTGTAGGTGGCGGTGGTGCCCGGGTGATTCACGTAGATCACTGACAGTCCGGGTGCCCAGACGCCATAGAACACGACCTGACGGTTGTCTGTGGACGTGTTCCACGCGAGGCTCACGCTTGTCTGCGTCACGTTGGTGGTGCGCAGATTACCAGGGATGGTCGGTGGCTGCGTGTCACGCGGCGGTACCGGCGGTTTCGCCACTGCCTGGCTAGCCGAAACCAGTACTAATAGGGTCGCCGCAGCAACGACTTTGACGGAGAGAGGCATGTTCTACGGCACGCACATCGAGCACTGTCGGTTCACGACGGCAGCGCGTTAACTTCATGTTCGATTCGGTCTAGCTCGGCTAGCGCTTCTGACGCGTCGGGCAGTGCGACGTGAGTGTTGATGAGCACGTCCACGAGAGCCGAGACGAAGACGCCCGCGAGACGGTCTCCGTGTCTGGCATTGAGACTGTCCAAAGTGGCCAGGATCTGAGCAAGGATCCGGGCACGCCTGGGCCATCCGGTGGAGGGCGGCAGCCGATACTCCTCGGCTAAGGCCGCGGCTTTCGTGACGAAGGAACGAGGAAACAAAGGCATTGCCTTCGTGATCTCGCGGTTTACGGCACTGCCCAGGCCGTGTGCGACCTGTTCTGCGGCCTCCTCCGACGGCGAGGGTAGATAGAGCGAAAGCCAACGGGACGCCAGTGGCCGCAGGTAATTCGTTTCCCATTGCCGCACATCGTCGTCATATGCCATCAGCACACCGGCTCGTGTGCCGGTTACCAGGTTCAGGTCGCCGGCAACCCATTGGTGCAGCATCTCCGGAGCCTCGCGGAGATAGGCGGTGATTTCCTGGCGCGCCTCGTCCTCGGCCAGGCTCAACTGCGCTTGCCATGCGAGCTGCGGTTCAGCGGGGCGAGCAAGGCTGGACGCCCGCAAGCGCGAGACGATCTCACGCAAACGTGCCGCGCCGGCTGTGCCAGCGGCTAGGGCCTCCAGGGCTTCGACGTTGCCCAGGTCGCGGGCGGCTTCCTCAATCCGGGCCATGAGGCGGCGCAGCTCAGATCCGGGGCTGGCAGGTGTGGCCAGGCGCAGGCGCAGGCTTGTCACGAACTTGGCCGAGGGTAGGCCGCCGCCGGTCACGTCTTCATAGTCCAGGTCGTGCACGATGATCGGCCGCCGGCAGGGAGCAAGCAGCAGCGGGAGGATCGGCTTGGCGAGTTCGTCGGCGAAACTGATTTCGCGCCGAACCCATTTCGATCCGGCAGAGGCTGGCGTGAGCACAGGCACGAACGCGGAGCACTGTGAAATCTGAGTTTCCAGGACTTCGGCGAAGCGATCGCCGGTGGCGATGGCATCGTCAACCCATACGACCAAGTCATGGCCGCGCAGGAACAGCACCAGCTCTCTGACGTAGTCCGCGTCCTGGCGGCTGTAGCTGATGAAGACGCTCACGCCAGCACTCTACTTTGGACGAAATATCCGCCGCCGGCCAAAGAGCCAGCGGCGGAACACCACCTAATGACTCGCGTTTGAGCCCAGCAAAGATCGAATCTCACTGGCCAGCTGATCAAAGTGTGGGTCGGACATGATCTGCGCGTAGTGCCGTTCCTTGGGCAGATTCACGTCGAAGGTGCGGATGATGCGGCCTGGGCGCGGGCTCATCACCTCTACCCGCGTGCCGAGGAAGACGGCCTCGGCGATCGAGTGGGTAACGAGCATGATCGTGGTGCCGGTTTCGCGCCAGATGCGGTTGAGTTCTTCGTTCAGGCCTTCACGCGTTAGGGCGTCGAGGGCACCGAACGGTTCGTCCATCAGCAACACCCGTGGCGAGTGCAGCAGCGCACGGCACAACGCCACGCGTTGCTGCATGCCACCGGAAAGCTCGTGGGGCAAAGCGTCTTCGAAGCCGGTGAGTCCCGTGAGCTCGATCAGATCACGGGCGCGGCGTGTGGCCGCGGCACGATCCATCTTGCGGATTTCGGCTTGCAGCATGATGTTTTTCAGCACGCCGCGCCATTCGAGCAGCGCGGCGCGCTGAAAGACGAACCCGATTTCCTTCTGCGGGCCAGAAACCGCTTGGCCCATCAGGGAAACCGTGCCGCTGGTCGGTTTGACCAGGCCCGCGACGATCTTCAGTAGCGTGGACTTGCCACAGCCAGACGGGCCAACGATCGTGACGAGTTCACCGGGCTCAACGGAAATGGTGACATCAGTGACCGCCACGACCGCCGACCGCTTGGACTGAAACCGGACGACCAGGTCATTGACCTCAACGGCAGTGCTCATGCTTGGTTACCCTTTACCCGCGTAGCTGCTGTCCCAGTATTTCGCTGGCGCACCAGCGTCTTTCAGCTCGGCGTACTGCGACATCAAACCGATGGTTTCCGTCCACTTGGCTTCGGTGTTCACGCCAGGGCTGCCTTGCAATAGTGGTACGGCGAGCGTGAGTTGCTTGACGAGCACGTTCTTCGGCGGCTCTTGCTCGGCCAAGGCGACCATCGCGTCAGCGGCGGCGTCGATGTTCTTGGACGCCTCTGCCCACGACTTCTGTGTGGCCCGGACGAATGCCTTCACCATCTCGGGGTCCTTCGCCAGCGTGGCGTCGTTGACCACGAGACCGGTGCCGAGCATGTTCATGCCGTGGTCGGCGAAAAGCAGGTAACTGACCTTCTTGCCGGTCGTGTTCTCGATCGTTGGTGCCTGGTCGTGGAAGAAGCCCATGATGGCGTCCACTTTGCCTTCGGTGAGCGCGGCGATCTTTCCGGCCGCGTCCACGTTCACGACCCGGACGTCGCTTGGCTGCATGCCATTGGCTTTCAGCCAGGCGGGGAATGTCGCGTACATAGCGTCTCCCGGAGTACCCCCAACGGTTTTGCCTTTGAGGTCTTCGGGTTTGGTGATGCCTTTGTCGGCAAGGAACTCGATAGAAGCCGGGCCCTTCTGCAGGAACACGCCCAGGCTCTTGACCTTCATGCCTGACGCGATGCCTTTGAGCAGAGGCGGCGTGTCGGCCCAGCCGAAGTCGGTTTGGCTCTGTGCCACAGCTTGGATCGTCTTGCCCGACCCACCGCCGGGCTGAATCTTCAGGTCGATTCCCTCGTCTGAGAAGAAACCCTTCTGCAGCCCGTAGTAAAACGGGGCATGCTCACCATAGGGCACCCAGTTGAGGGTCAGCGTAACGCTCTTCTTTTCGCCTGGCGCGGTTGGTTCGGCGGTGTCACCGCAAGCGGCGAGCGACCCCAATACCAAGGCGAGAGCTAGTATCCGTCGCACATTCACTCCATTTAGGACGTCGTGAGAGGAACCCCGGAACGCCTGCTGGCATGCCAGGGAATGAGCAGTGCCTCGGCCACCTCCACGAGGATGAACAAGACGATGCCAATCGCCGACATAAGAAATAGGTCCGCGAAAAGCATTGGTGCATCGAGGTTTCCGTTGGCGACCAGAAGGACGTAACCGAGTCCTTCGGTGGCGCCGACGAATTCACCCACGACCGCGCCGACTACGGCGAGGGTGACCGCGACCTTGAGCCCAGCCATCAGATGTGGCAAGGCATTCGGGAAGCGAATTTTGCGGAAGGTTTGCCAGGGGCTGGCTCCCATCGTTGACGACAGGTCCAGCAGCTCCGGATCGGTTGACCGCAGCCCCGCGACACCTGAGATGACGACGGGGAAGAAAGCGATCAGCACGGCCAGAATGATTTTTGGCGTGAGCCCGAATCCGAACCACACGATCAGCAGCGGTGCGATCGCTATCTTCGGAATCACCTGAGCGAAAAGCACAATCGGGTAAAGCGCCTTCTCCATCGTGCGGGAGTAGGCGATGAGCACCGCTGTGCCGAGCCCGATGAGCCCCGCGAGGACGAAACCGACGACGGTTTCCCACAGCGTGACCAGACTATTGCGCATCAGGAAATCCCATTGCCCGGTCATGGTTTCCCAGACCTGGGAAGGCGTGGGGACGAGATAGTTGGGCACGTATTCCTGGGCGGCGACGAACCACCACCCCGCGAACACGATGGCCAGCACCAGGACGGGCCGCCACCAAGCCTCAAGTTTCTTCATTGGACAATCACCGCGTTGATCCTCCAGAACGTACTGAACGTGAGATCGACCGAGGCAAGCGCTTTCCCGGCACAGTAGGGCGTGCTGACTGCCATGACAAGACCTAATTGGAAACAGACAGGAAACGATCTATCAAGTACGTGTTCAGAAGGCCACACATGCCGCGGCGATTCGTCTCCGTAGGCTCTAGCAGCTCAAACACGTCAGCTTCGGAAAGATGTGGTGCCCGGCCAGCAGCAAGGTCGTCTATGTGGCTTCCCGTCGCCCGAGCAGCCCGAAGCGCGCCCTGCTGCCAACGATCACGCCACACGTCGATCTGTGGGGCGACCAGTTTCACCGCGGCCGCGTGGAACTGGCGCAGCGGTGCGAAGTCACCGTCCACTGCGGAATCACGCAAGCGCTCGAAACCCTGCACGGCTAATTCCCGGCGCACCAACGCTGGCGCGAGATAGTCATCGAGCGGGCACGCTCCCACAGCAGAACCCGTGCCTGGCAACTGATCGCGCTCGGCCTGCCCCTCCGGGCCCGGCCAGCGCCCAAGCGTGGCCGGAGGCAGGGCAGCTGCCTTGGCGTAAGCTTCGGTTGTGGCCAAGTGCTCCGGTGGGAAGGTCAGCACAGCGTCACCGGCTTCGGGTAGGCCGCTGTTTTGCATGAGCACGACCAGTTTCAGCTCGCCCTCGTTGACGAGGCGGTGGATCGTGCCCGGTGGGAACCACACCACTGCTCCGGTTTGGAGCGGCGTTTCCTGGTACCCCCTGAGAGTTAGGGTTTGCACCATGCCAGAGCCGGAGATGACCACATAGGCCTCGGTGCACGCCAGATGCATATGCGGCGAACCACTTGCGGGATAGACGGTCAGGTGTGACAGGCCAACGCCGCCCGGAAGATCACTCATCGAAATACTCGTCTGCGTCGTTAGCTGCCGGAACACAAATGATCAGCGCCTCCAGCTCGCCGATCGCGCGGTGGCGGCAACCCGGCTTGATGAGGAACGCCGACTTGGGTTTAGCGGGGTGCCGCACACCATCGAGCTCGATTTCACCCTCACCGGCGAGGATGACATAGATCTCGGTCGTAACTTTGTGATAGTGCGTCACCGCTTTGTCCACATGCAGCAGATGCACACTGGCTACGCCGCCGGATTCTTCGACGAAGGCGCGCCTGGTCACCCCGCATGAGCATCGCTTGGGCTCGATCTGTTCGAGCTGGGTGACGGCAGAGAGGCCGGTCATTTTCGGTGCCCTCCAAGATGGACGGAAAGGGCTTTCCCTTAGATACTCAGACGCTAGCAGCGATGAAGGGGAGGGCACCATGGCAACGCTTGCCGATGTCGCTAAGAAGGCGCGGGTGTCCCCAGCGACCGCGTCGCGCATCATCAGTGGCAGCAATAAGCGTGTGACCGATCAGCTGCGGGCACGCGTGCTCGCGGCGGTCGAGGAGCTGCAATATGTGCCTAACGCCAACGCACAATCGCTGGCGCGCATGCAGCGCAGCGCGATCGGCGTGATCGTGCATGACGTGTCTGACCCCTACTTCGCCGAAATAACCCGTGGACTGCAACGGATCGCGACCGAGAACGGGCGTTTGGTCATCATCTGCAACAGTTATCGCGACCCTGAGCGGGAGCTTGAATATGTCGAGCTGCTCCGGGCACACCAAGCTGCGGCCATCATCCTGGCCGGATCGGGTTATCACGACAACCAGTTCGCCAAGTCGCTGAGCCAGAAACTGGACGTTTACGAGCGCTCCGGCGGCCGGGTGACCGTGATCGGCCGCCATCAGCACGCCACCGACGCCGTCATGCCCGCCAACGAATCCGGCGGCTACCTGGCCGCGTCAGAGCTGTTTCGCCTGGGGCACAAGCACGTCGGTGTGATCGCCGGACCGAAGGCGCTGACGACCACCACAGACCGGCTAGCGGGCCTTCGCCGCGCGGCGAAGGACTCTGGGCGCCGTCTGATGAGGACGGTCTACGCCGAGTTCGACCGCGACAGCGGCGCCGAGGCTGCTGCTGAGTTGATGGACAGTTATCCCAACCTCACCGCCATCGCGGCGCTCAATGACTCGATGGCCATCGGTGCCATGGCATTGCTGCGCCAGCGCGGGATCAGCGTCCCGCAACGAGTCAGTGTCATCGGCTTTGATGACATGCCCATCGCCCGCGACGTCACACCCGCACTGACAACGATTCGTTTGCCCCTGTCCGACATCGGGGCGACGGCCATGAAGCTCGCCCTGGAGAGCGGTCAGCGTGACCGTCCACCGCGGATCGTCGAAATCAGTTGTGAGGTGGTGCGGCGCGAAAGCACCGCACCACCCGCTTAAGTGACCGTCACGGTAACGTTCACCGATTGGGTAGCTCCTGCGCTATCGGTGACCGTCAACCGTGCTGTGTAGGTTCCCTTGCGGGGATAGGAATGCGACGTCGTCAGACTGTGCACGACAGCGGTGTTATCACCGAAGTTCCATTCCTGGTCCACGATCGTGCGCCCCGGTGGCGCGGTGACCGTGCCGGTGAAGTTCACCGTCAACGGCGCCACTCCGGTGACCGGAGTTCCCGAAGCGCTAAGCACCGCACCACTTTCCGCCTTGACCCCACGCCCGTTGAAGCGCAGCCAGTCAAGAGACAAGATATCGGGGGTACCAGTATGGCCTGCCTTGACGAAAACGAGATACAGGGTGAAGGTTCCGCCCGGGTTCGTGAGACTCACCGTCGGTGAGATGACGTTGTCCCATCCGCCCGTCACCGGGATTGTCGCCTTGCCCAGCAACGTGCCCGTCGGTGATCCGGCCCTGAACTCGATGTCGCCGCCCGTTCCGCCGGACGTGACGCCAACGGTCACGGTTGGAATGTTGGACAGGTTGACCGGGCCGTAGTTTATCCAGTCTCCGTTGTCCACTTCGCCAATGCGCTTGCCCGCCTGGGCGGTGGGCCGCGTGAGCACCGTGATCCCGCTGGAACCGTCATAGTGTTCGGCTTCTTTGCTCTTGGTCTGCAGTTCGATCTGCACAGAACCAATCAGCGGGGGTACGCCTCCCGTCGCGCCCGCGTCCGTATATTGCGCACTGATCAGGGTGTAGAGGTTCTGCCCCGGCCCGTGTCCGTCTCCGGCGTTGGCGTCGGTGAGCAAAGTCCCGCTGCAGCCGGTGTAGTTGTCCATCGGATGCGCGTGACTGTCGTGGCCGAGCAACGTCTGCACGACCACCCGTGAGCAATCGATCGTGGTGTCTTCAGGATCCGTGACCGTGACCGTGTAAGGAATCTGGTCACCGAAATCGAAGAATCCACCGTTCGGGATGTTGAGCGTCACCGCCGGCCGGGTGTTGCCGACCGTGATATCCCGCGTGGTGACGGCACTGCCGACGCTGTTCGACACGTTGAGCCGGGCCGTGAATCGCCCGCGGGTGGAATAGGTGTAGGACGGGTTCGCCGCGGTCGAGTCAACGGTTCCGTTGCCGTCGAAGTCCCACGCATAGCTAACACCCGGAGTCGTGCCAGCGCTGGAGAAATTGACCGTCAGCGGAGACGGCCCGTTATCGCGGCTGACCGTCATCGCGGCCACGGGTGGCACGCCGTTGGCGACGTAATCGATGCGATAGATGCCCGCCCCATCGTTGGTGCCGCCGCGTCCACTGCCCGTCCCGGCGCCAAAGTCGATGGCATAGAGCGAACCGTCCGGGCCGAACTCGGCTTCGATGGGCTGAATCCACGACATGCCCGCGAGAATGCCGTTGATGGACTGCAGTGAGCCGACAGTCGTCGCACCGAAGCGCGGATCGTTGAACGTCTGCGCCGTCTTGTGAATCGACAGCGTCTTCCACCACTTGCGGGTCAGTTCGTAGACGATCCACTTGCCTTCATAGTATTCAGGGAACTTCGACAGACGGGTGTTAGCCGGGTCGTAGTCGTAGACCGGGCCACTCATTGGCCCTCCCCCGCCGGTGCCCAGCTCGGGGAACTGAGTTGAAGCCGAATAGGCATACCAGACAAGAGCCGAGCGTGCTGCCGGCAGAGTCGTGAGACCGGTGTTGTTGGGCGAGTTGTTCACCGGTGCCGCGCAGTTGAACTTCGGGCCCGACGTCGAGGTCGCGAAGTTGTAGTCATTGAACGCGATGTTGTTGCCAATGCAATAGGGCCAGCCATAGTTGCCCGCGCTGGTGATGCGGTTGAACTCGACCGTGCCTTCCGGGCCACGGTTCGGGTTGGCTGCCGTGGCATCAGGGCCGTAGTCAGCAACTAGAAGCGCGTTGGTGATGGGGTCGACACTGATGCGGAACGGATTGCGCATGCCCATGGCGTAGATTTCGGGGCGGGTCTTCGCCGTGCCAGGAGCGAAAAGGTTTCCCGAAGGGACGCTATAGGTGCCATCGGTGTTCGGGCGGATCCGCAACACCTTGCCGCGCAGGTCGTTGGTGTTGCCAGCCGTCATCTGAGCGTCAAAGGCCCTGCGCCCGGCCCGCTCGTCGATCGGCGTGAAACCGCTGGACTCAAAGGGATCGGTGTTGTCACCAATCGCCGCGTAGAGATTGCCGGCCTTGTCCATGGTGAGCGATCCGCCCATGTGCGAATTCGCCCTGGCTTCGCCACGCAACGTCGGGATGGCCAGCAGCCGCTTCTCAGAACTCAGCGCGATAGTCGAACCCGACACGGTGAAACGTGACAGGTTCAGTTGATTTAACGTCTTGTCCGACCAAAGCAGATAGAGCCAGTTATTGGTCGCGAAGTTGTTGTCGAGCGTCAAGCCGAGCAACCCGTCGGACTGACTCGTTTGCTCTGGGGTGTAAGCGAAATCGATGAGTGTCGTGACCGCGAGTGTCGTCTGGTTGATGACTTTGACCGCTCCCGTGCGCTGAATGTAGAACACGCGGCGGTCCGGAGCGACGGCCAGTTCGAACGGGTCAGCCAAGTCCTGCGACACGAGTGGCACCCGCTGGAAGTTGCCTGTTTTCGTTGCGCTGCAATCACCCGCGACGGCTCCTGCCGCCCACTCGATACCGTAACGCAGGTGCTCCAGGAAGAACGGCTCGCTGAACGACGAACTGCTGTGCCCACCCGCGGTGAACCAGGAGCGGCCGCCGTCATACTTCTGGCACCACGAGTACGCGTGGTCAACGCCCTCGTCCAAGCCGTTGATGCCATCGCGCACTTTGATCTGCGCGAGTGTGTGCACGCGCCCGGTCGGGTTGGTTTTCCAGTTGTACCATTCTTCACTGCGCTCCCACAGCTCAGGAAGGTTGCGGGTGGACGGGTGCGCCCGGTCGAGCACCTTGATGCGGCCCGGGAACACGCCGCCCGTCGAGGAGAAGTCGGGGTGGAAGTCGAAAATCGTGCCAACCAGGCCGTCGTACCAGGCCCAGTCCCGTTCGCTGGCCGACGCCGCGTGCAGGCCCGCCCAGCCTCCCCCGCCGCGGATGAAGTTCTGCAGCGCGACCCGTTGCGAGGCGTTGAGCAGATCGCCGCTCGTGGGCAGAGAGTTGGTGTTGTTGAAGACCAGCACGTCGAAACGCGCCAGGTTGGCGTCAGTGAACGCGCCAGCGTCCACAGTGGCCTCGACCTCGAAGTTGTTCGCGGCACCCATTTGCTGGATCGCCGCGATGCCGGCCGGGATCGAGTCGTGATAGAAGTTGGTGACCTTGGAAAAGACCAGCACCCGGAACCGTGGTGCCGCCTGGGCGGGAACCGCCGTCGTTACGGAGACGAACACCACCGCGGCGAGGGCAAGCAGAAGCCGTTTCATGCTTCACTCCTCAGTGAGCGTGAGTTGAGAAAGCGCTTTCCGTTCGCCGACTGGAAGCATGATAGATAGATCAATCTAGCCTTGTCAATGATCGACGTAATGCTATGGTCCACTTTGGAAAGCGTTTGCCCACTCCCCGGGAGGATGCCGTGCGCTGGACCTCTGCCGCAGGCGCCTGGCTCGGCCTCGGTGCCGCGCCCGCTGCCCTGATCCTTGGCGCAGCCATGGCACACCGCCACGGCGGAGCGATCCCGCTCCTCGCTGTCGCTGGCGGCACCGCCCTAATGGCTTTGCTCCTGTTTGGACAGGGTTCGCTCGGCCTACGCGCCCCGCACGGCGAGGACGCCGCCCTTACCGAGCTCGCTCCGCGCTACTTGCCGCCTTGGGTGGTGGCTCCGCTGGGCGCCATCCTCTCCGTCGCGATGATCGGCTGGAACGGCTTCAACGTCGGACTCGGAGGCGCGTCCCTAGCCAAAGTCAGCGGACTGCCCGGACCGTTCGCCGCCCTAACGCTCGCCGCGGTCGTCCTCGCCGCCTCGTTCCTCCCGCCAAAGTGGAACAACCGGATCGCCGTCGCCACCACACTTGCGGCGCTGGCACTGGTCGCCATCTGCGTGCTTCAGCTACCGCCGCCGGCATCGCCTGTATCGCGTTCAGTTTCCTGGCTTTCAGCCGGTGACGTCGTGGCGATGGGCGGTTACATCTCCGTGTTCGCGTTGCGTGCGCCTGACTTTAGCCGTGGGCTATCGTCGCGCTTGGATCTGGCCAAATGCGTTGCGCTGCTTGTCCTTCCGGCCGCTGTCGTCATCGCCGCCGGGGCGGGCGTGTGGCTGCGTACCGGCTCGACTGACGTCGTTTCGGCTCTCGCCGGAGTCGCCTTATACGGCAACGTTTTCGTGACGGCTGCCGTGTTCGCACCCGCGTTGACGACAACGTTTTCCGGCGCGCTCGCTCTGCGGTCCGTGTGGCCACAGTTGTCTACTCGCGCTGGCATGCTGATCGTTGCCGTGCCCGGTGCGGTGCTCGCCGCTTTCCGCTTCGACCGTGCCTTGATCCAGTGGCTGACCCTGCTCGCGGCCACCTTGCCACCGCTGATCATCCCGATGGCTGTAGAGGGCTGGCGACGCCGCCGGGGCCACCCGCACCGCAAGATTCCCATGTGGACCTGGCTGCCCGCCGGCCTTCTCGCGACAGCACTTACCCTCGCTGGCTCCCCGTCTGGACCCATGCTCGGGATCGCCACCGCCGCCCTGGCAACCCTCGCGTGGCAAACCGCCCACCGCGCCCCAGCCCGTCCCCAACCGGGCCCGGCGCCCACACCCACTCCCCGTTAACCCCCGCCACCCCGCCATCCCCCCTGCCGCCCCGCTCGCTTCCTCGCCGCTCGCGCTTGACCCTCGTCGCGCCGCCTGACCGCCACTCGCGCGGCTCGTGCCGCTCCTCATCGGTGCACGCGTCCTCGCCACTTACTGCCGCATCCAATGCGCTAAAGGCCGGGTGAATTCGGCTGTGAATCTTGAGGCGTGATCCACAGCCCGATTCAGGTGATCGAATGGCCTGTTGATCACCCTTTTCGGGACGTGGATCACGCCTCAAGATCGGGAAACCCGCGATCACCCATTCGCGGAACTATCGGTGCAAGACCGCCTACGCAACGAAGCTGCTGCGTCAGGAAGGCCGAAGAGTCCGATCACGACACCCTCCACCAAGTCTTGATCGACATCCAAAAGCGTGATCCACAGCCCGGCAGACGTGATCAACAGGCCATTTGATCACGTCCCAAGGGATGTGGATCACAAGTAAGGCGGCCGAAGGGAGCAGGCGGGGCGGCGGAAGGAAAGGGGGCGCAAGGGAGCGGGCAGGCGACGGAAGGTGCCAGGAAGCGCGCAACGAAGGAAGCGTGCAGGGCCGGGTAGCAAAGGGCGAGTGGGAAGGGCCGGGTAAGCGGCGAAGCAGGCGAGGCACGGAGGGGGCGGGCGGCGAAGCGGCGGGGTGGGGTGGTCATCGGAAGCGGGAAAGGCGCGGAAGGGCAGAACGGGAGGGAGGTGGGAGGGAGAGCGGATGAGTGGGTGGTAAATGGGTTGCGGATGGCTGGGCTTCCTGGTCTGCTCACCGAGGACTGTCCACAGATGCGAGGAGAACACCGATGCGCCAAGCGTTCATGTCACCACGGAAGGGTATTGACTCCTATTCAAAGGACATGACGTTTGGAACGCACGCTCAATCTGGGGATTTTGGCGCATGTCGACGCAGGTAAGACGAGCCTGACGGAACGGCTGCTCTTCAACGCCGGCGTTATCCGGGAGATCGGTAGCGTCGATGCTGGCAACACCCAGACCGATTCTCTTGCGCTGGAACGACAGCGTGGCATCACGATCAAGGCTGCCGTCGCCACGTTTCACATCAAGGACACGACAGTCAACCTGATCGATACCCCCGGGCACCCGGACTTTATCGCCGAGGTGGAGCGGGTCCTCACCGTGCTCGATGGCGCGGTGCTTGTCATTTCGGCGGTTGAAGGAGTTCAGGCCCAGACACGCATTCTGATGCGCACGCTGAAAAGGCTGAACATCCCCACGCTTATCTTCATCAATAAGATCGACCGCGCTGGAGCGGACGTCAGCGGGACGCTCAAAGCCATCAAAGAACGCCTCACGCCCGACGTCGCCACCACGCAAAACCAGGAAGAACTCCTCAACGTATTGTCCTATCACGACGATCAGCTAACGAAAAACTACCTCAGCGGACAGCCGCTAGACATCAGCCAAAGCCTTGCCACGCTGACGAAGCAAGCGAGAATCCATCCCGTATACACCGGTTCAGCGATCACGGGCGAAGGTATCACCGAGCTCGAAGAAGCCATCGCTACGTTGCTGCCAGCCGAAGCAGGCGATCCAGGCGCACCAGCCCAAGGCACCGTGTTCAAAGTGGAGCGGGGCCAAAATGGCGAAAAGATCGCCTACGTCAGGATGTTCGCAGGCACGATCAGGGTCAGGGACCGGCTTGGTGACTTCGGCAAGGTGACCCGCATGAGTCCGGATGGTCTCAGCGCGGGGCAGATCGGAAAGCTCTGGGGCCTAAGCGGAATCAGGATCGGCGACTCGATCGGGATGCCCAAAGCTCAACAGCGGCACCATTTCGCCCCGCCAACGCTCGAAACGGTCATCCAGGCCAGCGACAGCAATGCGTTGCACACGGCCATGACACAGCTCGCTGAGCAGGACCCGCTGATCAATCTGCGCCAGGACGGCGACCAGCTGTCCGTCTCGCTTTACGGCGAGGTCCAGAAGGAGGTCATTCAAGCGACTCTTGCTTGCGACTTCGGCGTCGACGTGACATTCCGCGAAACCACCACCATTTGCCAAGAACATTTGGTGGGTACTGGCGAAGCACTCGAACTGATCTACAAGGACCCGAATCCGTTCCTCGCCACGGTTGGGCTGCGCGTCGAGCCTTCCAAGAAGCACCACGGCATCCACGTGAAGCTGGACGTCCCAGTAGAGCACATGCCGCTGTTCCTCTTCCGCACCACCGACGAGTTCCGGCTGGCGCTTGAGGAGACGGTCCGCGAGACACTAGCGCAGGGGCTTTACGGCTGGCAGGTCAGCGATTGCCTGGTAACCCTCACTCACAGCGGTTATCAGTCACCGGGAACCACACCCGGCGACTACCGCAAACTGGTTCCGCTGGTATTGATGGCGGCCCTGCGGCAGGCCGGCACCACGGTCGGTGAGCCGGTGCACCACTTCCGGCTCGACGGCCCGTCGGACTTGCTGGGCCCTGCGTTGCGTGCACTGGCCCAGCTAAACGCCGTGCCGCAGACGCCGGTGCTCACCAAGACAACCTACGTCGTCGAAGGTGAGATCTCCGCCGGGCTGATACACCAGCTCCAGCAACGGGTGCCAGGCCTGACGCGTGGCGAAGGAGTCCTGGAGAGCCAGTTCAGCCGCTATCGGAAAGTGCACGGAACGCCACCGGTGCGGGCCAGAACGGATCACAATCCGCTCAACCGCAAGGAATATCTCATGCACCTATCGAGAAGGTCGTGACGGTCTTGACAGCGGTGAATGTTTGGGCCAAGGTCTGATAACTGGCAGCGGCGGCGCGCGCCACCCCAAGCCCCATCCACGAAGGGCCGCCCGATGTCGCACGCACTTTCCCGCCGCCAAGTCATCAAACTCGGTGGTGCCACACTCGTTCTCGCTGGTGCTCCGGCAGCCGCGTTCGCCGCGGCCATCGTCCAGGCCGACATTGTCGTTTATGGAGCGACGTCGGCCGGGATCGTGGCCGCGGTCCAGGCTCGCCGGATGGGCCGCACCGCGGTCGTCATCGAGCCAGGCAGTCACGTGGGCGGCCTGACGACGGGTGGCCTTGGCGCCACCGACAGCGGCACGAAGGAGTCGATCGGCGGGATCGCCGGTGAGTTCTATCGCCGGGTGCACGCGAAGTATGCCGGAACCCCGGTCACGCCAACGTCTCCCGGCCGGTTCACCTTCGAGCCACATGTCGCCCGGGCTGTCTTTGATGATTTGATCGCCGAGGCCGCAGTACCCCTCTATTTTGGAATGCGCCTCAGTCAGGTGCTGCGCAACGGGCAGACCATCACCGAGATTGTCACGGAAAATGGCCAGGTTTTCCGCGCGCCCATGTTCATCGACGCCAGCTATGAAGGCGATTTGATGGACCGGGCGGGGGTCAGCTGGACCGCTGGCCGGGAAAGCAATGCGGCCTATGGCGAAACCATCAACGGCGTGCAGCTGCGCGACAAGCATCAGTTCACGCTGCCGGTGTCGCCTTATCGGGTGGCCGGTGACCCGGCATCGGGTCTGCTGCCCGGGATTTCGGCGACGGTCGCTCCCAACGGCACCGCCGACAGCCGCATCCAGGCCTACAACTTCCGGATGTGCCTGACCCAGGCGACCAGCAAGATCCCGTTCCCGCAGCCAAGTGGCTACAACGCGGCCGACTATGAACTTCTGTTGCGCTACATCCAAGCCGGCTACAACGGACCGTTTTTCACGACTCACAGCGTGGGCGGCGGAAAGACCGACTCTAACAACAACGGCGCCTTCTCGACCGACCACATTGGAGCGAATTACTCCTATCCCACGGCCAGTTATGCCACCCGTGACGTGATCGCCGCCGAGCACCGCCGCTATCAGCAGGGCCTGATGTGGTTCCTGGCCAACGACTCCCGGCTTCCGGCCACGATTCGCGCGAACACGGCGTCGTGGGGCCTGGCCGCTGACGAATTCACCTCCACCGGCGGCTGGCCACCGCAGCTGTACATCCGCGAAGCACGGCGCATGGTGTCGGCCTACGTGATGGCCGAACGCGATTGCCGCGGCACGGTCAAAGCCGCCGATCCGGTTGGCCTGGCTAGCTACACGATGGATTCGCATAACTGTCAGCGTGTGGTGGTCAACGGGCTGGTCAAGAATGAAGGCGACGTGCAGATCGGTGTGCCGGGGCCCTATCCGATCAGTTACCGGTCGATCGTTCCGTCGGGCAACCAGTGCACGAATCTTCTTGTGCCCGTTTGCCTTTCGGCCAGTCACATCGCCTACGGCTCGATCCGGATGGAGCCGGTGTTCATGATCCTGGCGCAGTCAGCGGCCACCGCCGCGATTCTTGCAACCGCCCAGGGGGTACCAGTCCAGCAGCTCAGCTATGCCACGCTTGCCGCGCGCTTGCGTCAAGACGGGCAGATTTTGCAGTGGCCGCCAGTGAATCCGGGCGAGGTCATCCTCGACAACGCCGCGGCAGCCGGCGTTACCCGGGCCGGCACCTGGATGCGCAGCACCTCGATCGCCGGCTTCTACGGCCCCGACTATGAGCACGACAACAACACGGCCAAAGGTGTTAACCGGCTGCGGTTCACGCCTTCACTGCCCGCCGCTGGAAGCTACACCGTTTACTTGCGGTGGACAGCACACGCCAACCGGGCAACCAATGTTCCGGTCGACATCGTTCACAGTGGGGGCATCACGAACCGTACCGTCAATCAGCAGAGCAATGGCGGTCAGTGGGTTTCCGTTGGCACCTATACGTTCACGGGCGGGACAGCGGGCAGCGTGTTAGTCCGCACCGAGAACACCAACGGTTTCGTGGTCGCCGACGCGGTCAGATTCGTTCCCAGTCCTTAGTAGACAGACAAGTGCACGTGGTTGGTGTGGTCGCCGGCCGGCGCGTCGCCACAGTTGGACCCGGCCGAGTTGTAGCGGTGCCAGCCCGTGCTCACTTGCCAGATCTGGCAGTACCAAACGACATACATCACGCCCAGGGCCTTGGCGTTCTTCACGTAGAAGGCAGCGAGCCGGTCGCCGTAGTTCTTGTTGTCCCCACCGGCCGATCTGTTCTCGAAACCGCCTGGGAACGCGGCGAAGTCACAGGCACGGCCCTTCGGGTGCTCGTATTTGTCACCGGGGCGGTAACACGAGACGTACCAGCCGAATCCGGCTCGCTTGGCTTCGCTAAGTGAGTGCAGCGTGCGTGGAGTGATGCACCCCGAAGTCGTTGGATCGTCCAGTGAACACGACTCACTCGGCCAGCTGCCATCGGAGTTGCGTGGCGCGGCCGCCGCGATGGGCACGCCAGACATGTCGACCTGGCTGCGCGTCGTGCTGGCCGCCGCGAGCGCCTTCTCGGCCGCCTGCTTGCGCTTGGCCATCTCGTCGCGTGCGGCTCGCTGCGTGGTCACCTCCGCGTCGATGCCCGCTTTAGCTTCTGCCGCACGGGCTTTGGCGTTGGCGAGATCGTCGAGTTTCGCCAGGTCAGAGCGGCTCACCTTGTCGAGTGCCTGCGCTCTGCCGAGGAAGTCTTCGGTGCTGGTCGCCTGCAGCAGCATGCTGACGGGCGTGATGCGCCCCGTTCGGTAGGCCTCAGCCGCGTAGGACGCGACCCGGCCCTTAACCCGCACGATGTCGGTCTCCGCGGTGGCCAGCTGCTTTTCGAGGTCAGCCTGCTTGGCGACGGAAACTTCGAGGTCGGCTTCGGCTTTGATGAAACCTTCGGCCGCTGCCGCAAGGTTGGCTCGCAAGGTGGTGAAGTTAGGGGTGCCACCTTCGTTGGGGTTGGGCTCGGCCACAGCCGGGCCCGTCACCGCCACGAGTGCGGCGGTGATCGCGATCAGAGTCACAACCGGCGTGTACCACCGGCGCCGGGGGAACGCCGTAGCTCTCACGCTGGCCGACGCTACCCCACGTTTCCACGAGCCTCCACCTGTGCGGAGCCCAAAACCGCCGTGATCACGTCCTTAACCAGGCACAACACTCAGCTAAACAACACTTCGAAGACGGCTTTCGGTGCAGCGAACCAGTCACGCACCGTGTTGCGGGTCTGGCGGGCCGCGGTGCATTCGTGACAGGTGGCGAAGACACCTTTGGCGTCAAGGCCGGCGGACCGGCAGAGGGCGAGCGCACGGTAGAGGTGAAACGGTTGCGTGACAAGCAATACGTCGTGCAAACCGAACTTGTCCCGGGCTCGGGTGCAGGTCTGGAAGCTGTCCAATCCCGACGGATCAACCAGGATGGCTTCACGCGGAACTCCACGGTCGGCCAAGTAGCCCGACATGGTGGCCGTCTCGTTGCCGGAGGCTCCGTTCGCGTCACCGGAGACGAGGATGCGTGGTGCCTTACCGTCGCGGAAAAGCCGCAACGCGACCTCGAGACGGTTGCGCAACACGGGATACGGATACCGCACACCCGGGCTGACCTGCGTTCCGAACACCACGATGACGTCGGCTTTCGGCGCGTCAGCCGCCTCGAATGTGTGCCCGGCCGAGACGATCCGCGTCCACAGGACGCTCGCGGCCACGATCGCCAGCATGATCGCCGCCGCGACATAACCGGTTCTCCGCACGGTCCGCCAGCGCATGACCGCAGGCTAGCCAACCGGAGCCGGAAAAACTGACCGTCAACCCCGGGTTGACGATGGCGGAATCGTCAACCTATGGTTGACGCCATGACACTCGATGAACTTATCCAAGAGGTCAAGCGGCGTCATCCCGACGGAGATCCGCTCGCCTATCTCTCCGACGCGGTGCAAGTTGCCGAACACCTCGGGGATCTGGCCGATCACCTCGTCGGGCACTTCGTTGACCAGGCAAGGCGGTCCGGTGCGTCGTGGACGGTCATCGGGCAGAGCATGGGCGTCACCAAGCAGGCCGCACAGAAGCGGTTTGTGGCGGGCGAGACGAACCTGGAGCGCTTTACCGACCGGGCCAAGGTCGTCGTGCTCAAAGCCCAGAACGAAGCACGCAACCTCGGGCACGAAGAGGTCACCAGTTTGCACTTGCTCACGGGACTGATGGCGGAGTGGGAAGGCCTTGCGGGACAAGCGATCGAGGCCACGGGGGTCACCAAGAAGACAGTGAGCGACGCGGTATCGGCTTCACTGCCACAAAGTGGCGAACCCAAGCTCTATCACCTGCCATACAGCAACGGGCTGAAGAAAGTCTACGAGCTGACCGTCCGGGAAGCGTTGCGTCTTGGGCACAATTATGTTGGCACGGAACACATCTTGCTCGCGCTGCTGGAGGCGTCAGAGGAGCAGGGAGCGATCATCCTGACGCATCTCGGCGTCACCAAACAAGCTATTGAGGACTGGACAACGCAGGCTATTGAGGCGATGCGGCAAAGTCGATCAGCCGCTCCACCGAGTTGACCAGCGGCGTTTCCACATCGTGGTAACTGTCCACTCGCGACAGCAACCGCGGCCAGAACTCACGGGGATCTGCGACACCAAGGGCCGCGCAGATCCCCTCTTTCCACGGGCGGCCACGCGGGATCACCGGCCATTCCCGCAATCCGAGACGAGCCGGCTTGACAGCCTGCCAAACGTCAACATAGGGGTGGCCCGCGATGAGCACATGCTCACTATCCACTGTGGACGCCAGGCGTGCTTCTTTGGTCCCCGCCACCAGATGGTCGAGCAAAATGCCAAGCCGGCGATCAGGCCCAGGATCGAAAGCCAGCACCGCTTCGCGCAGCTCGTCAGCACCGTGCAAGGGTTGCACCACAATGGCTTCGGCCCGCAGGTCGTGTCCCCAAATCTTCTCGATCAGCTCGGCGTCGTGAATTCCCTCGACCCAGATTCGGCTGGCTTTCGCGACCTGCGCACGCGATGACGGCGCGGCGATCGATCCGGAAGCAGTGCGCTGCAACTGGCGGGTAACAACAGGTTTAACGAGCGTAACGACTTGCCCGTCAAGCAAGAACGCGGCTGGTGTTAAGGGAAAGTGGCGAAGCTTGCCGAACCTGTCTTCCAACGTTACGGCACCTTGCTCGAAACCCGCTACCGCACCGCAGAATCCGCTTTCCGCGCACTCCACGACAAGGCCCATTTCGGCTTCTATCACGGGAATCTTGTAACGCATCGCCGTAGGATAGGCGACAAGTGGTTGCGCGGCACGTACTCTTGCTGGCATGTCCCCCACAGCGCACGCGGTGACCCTGACCGCGCGCAGGTCGGCCCGGCTGGTGAGCTGGGCAAGGGCTTGGCGCGCCGGGCAGGTGTCGTTCGACGAAGCTGTCGACGCGCTAACCGCTGCCGAGCCGGAACAGCATGTCGAAGGCCTTCCCGGCACCTGGCGCGAGACCGAATTGCGGAAAGCCCTGCCCAGCCTGGCCAAACTCCACCCCGACGAGATCCGTCTCGTGCTGCCCGTGCCAGGCGATCCGCGTGGTCTTCCCGGCCCCGGCCCGTTCACCGAACGGGCCCTCCTGTCCGGTGAAGCCGTCGTCGCCAGCCGCCTGGGCTTCGTCCCAGAAGAGCGTGTGCACACGTCTGGATCGGGCGACACGTTCACGACTGTCCAATGGCATGCGTTCGAGCTGCCACAGGCGCCTCACGGCGTACCCCCGGCGGTGAATGAAGCCGACGGTGCTCTCAGCCTGGCACTGGCTGAAGCCACCGCGGCCCTGGTTCGCCTTGATGTGGCGCAGTGGCGGCCTGAGCTGGCCGGGGCGCTGCAAGCGATCCGCAAGCCCACGGCGGAAAGCGATCTGCCCGCTGGATTCGCGCCCCGGGCCCGCCGGCTTTACGCGCGGGCGTGCGTGCTTGACCGCGTGCTGTCGCTGGCCAATCAGGCCGCGCCCGGCGGAGCGCTCAACACACTGGAGATGCGCCAGCGTGAAGAAGCCCTCCGTCCACTCGCGACGGCGTGCCGTGAGGCGATCGTCGCGGCCTGCAACTCGCCGCTCGAATAACGGCTAGACCTCGTCGAGAAGATCCGCCACCGACGAGATCACCCGGGACGGGCGATAGGGGAAGCGTTCCACGTCGGCCTTGGTCGCGATTCCGGTGAGCACCAAGATGGTGTGCAGGCCCGCTTCCAGTCCACACAGGACATCCGTGTCCATGCGGTCGCCGATCATGGCCGCGGTGCGCGAGTGCGCGCCGATGCGGTCCAGCGCCGAGCGCATCATCATCGGATTGGGCTTGCCAACAAAATACGGTTCGATGCCCGTGGCCTTGGTAATCATCGCCGCGACAGAGCCGGCCGCAGGCAGCAGACCCTCGTTTGATGGGCCGGTCACGTCAGGGTTCGTGCAGATGAAACGGGCTCCCTTGGAGATGAGCCGGATCGCCGTCGTGATCGCTTCGAAGCTGTAGTTGCGGGTCTCCCCCAGCACGACATAGTCAGGATCGAAGTCCGTCATGATGTAGCCAGCGCCGTGCAATGCCGTGGTCAGGCCGGCTTCACCAATGACGTAAGCACTTCCGCCGGGGCGCTGATCGGCCAGGAACTGCGCGGTCGCGAGCGCCGAGGTCCAGATCGCTGTTTCCGGCAGGTCAAAGCCGATCCGCGTCAGTCGCGCGTGCAAGTCGCGCGGTGTGTAGATCGAGTTGTTCGTCAGGACCAGAAACGGTTTGCCGGTCGCCCGCAGCCGGTTGATGAACTCGGGCGCGCCAGGAACCGGCACTCCCTCGTGCATGAGCACACCGTCCATATCGGTCAGCCATGCTTCGATTTGCCTGGTCATTGCGCGACCACTCCTCTGCGAGCCGGCGCCGGGCAGCATTGGCTGGCGCAAAAATCCCAATGATCGAGGGTACCCAGCTGACGCCGCCCCGCATCAGTCGGCTGGACCCGTTCCTGCACCAGCTCGCGCACCATCGTGACGAACCTCGCATCCGTGCCTGGAGTCTTCGCCCGCGCGAACCCCATGCCCAGCTGGCGGGCCGTCGCCGCGGCTTCCTCGTCGAGATCCCAAATGACTTCCAGGTGGTCGGACACGAACCCGATCGGGCACACCACCACCTGCGCGACACCTTCCTTGGCCAGCTGGTTCAAGTGGTCGTTGATGTCGGGCTCCAGCCACGGCGTGCCCGGGGCGCCCGAGCGGCTCTGCCACACCAGATCCCAGTCCACATGCGACATCGCCCTGCTCGCGACCAGCCCCGCGGTTTCGGTCAGCTGCCGGGAGTAGCGGTGGTTGTGGTCCGGTCCGCTCGAGGAGTCCATGGATTGCGGAATGGAGTGTGCCGTGAACACGAGCCGGGTGGGGGCGTCGGGGTCCAGGGTGCGGAAAGCCGTGCGAACAGCGTCAGCGAACGGCTCCACAAAGCCCGGGTGATCGTGGAAGTGCCGCAGTTTGTGCACGACCGGGGCACCTTCGCCGACGGCCCGCCGCGCACGGTCGAGGTCTTCCCAATACTGCCGGCACGAGGAGTACGAGCCATACGCGCTCGTGGCGAACGCCAGTGCCCGCTGCACACCGTGATCACGCATCTGCGCCAGGGTGTCTTCCACCATCGGCTTCCAGTTGCGGTTGCCCCAGTAGACGGGCAGCTCCAGGCCGTGGGCGACGAAGTCGGCGCGAATGGCCGTGACCAGCTCACGACACTGCTGGTTGATGGGTGACACCCCGCCGAAGCGCATGTAATGCTCGGCCACTTCGGCCAGCCGCTCCGGCGGGACACCTCGTCCTCTGGTCACGTTCCGCAAGAACGGGAGCACCTCATCGGGGTGCTCCGGCCCGCCAAAAGAAAGCAGCAGGAACGCGTCATACATAGTTGCCAGACTACGCACCTACGGCGTGGTAGCCCCCGTCGACGTGAATGATCTCGCCGGTCGTCGCCGGGAACCAGGACGACAGCAGGGCGACTACGGCTTTAGCGGTCGGCTCAGTGTCCGTGAGCGCCCAGCCGAGCGGGGCGCGTTCCACCCACGACTCCTCGAACTTCTCGAAACCGGGGATCGACTTGGCTGCCATGGTGCGCAGCGGGCCGGCCGAAACGAGGTTGCTGCGAATGCCCTTGGGGCCCAGGTAACGAGCGAGATAGCGCGACGTCGACTCGAGGCCCGCCTTCGCCACACCCATCCAGTCATAAACAGGCCAGGCGATGCTCGCGTCGAAAGTCAGCCCGACGATCGAGCCGCCCTTCTCCATGAGCGGCAGCGTGGCCATGGCCAGCGCCTTGTAGGAGTAGGTCGACGCCTGAACCGCCTTCGAAACGTCCTCCCACGGTGCGTCAAGGAAACCGCCGCCGAGCACGGACTGCGGCCCGAACGCGATCGCGTGCACGACACCGTCAAGCGAGTCGAACCCGACACCGCGCACCCGGTCGGCCAGCGAGCCAAGCTGCTCGGGGTTCGTGGCGTCGAGTTCGAGGACAGCGGCTTCCTGCGGCAGGCGCTTGGCGATCCGTTCCACTAACGACATTCGCGGGAAGCCGGTCAGCACGACCTTCGCGCCTTGCTCCTGCGCGAGCTTCGCGACGTTGAACGCGATCGACTGCTCTGTGATCACGCCTGTGACCAGGACGCTCTTACCTTCTAACAGCACTTTTTCTCCTGTAAGCGTTCGGTTTTCAGTGACCCATGCCCAAGCCGCCATCGACGGGAATTACCGCGCCGCTGATGTAGGCGCTGGCGTCACTGGCCAGCCACGTCACCGCGGCGGCCACTTCGTCGGTCGTGGCCATGCGGCCAGCCGGAATGCTCTTGAGGATCTCGGCCTTGCGGTCGTCCGACAGGACATGCGTCATATCGGTCTGGATGAATCCGGGAGCGACCACGTTGGCGGTGATGTTGCGGGACCCCAGCTCCCGCGTGATCGACCGCGCTATCCCGACGAGGCCGGCCTTGCTCGCCGCGTAGTTGACCTGTCCTGCCCCGCCAGACAGGCCCACCACGGACGAAATGAAGATCATGCGACCCCACTTCGCCCGCAGCATCTTGGAACTCGCCCGCTTGGCGCACCTGAAGGCGCCGGTGAGGTTCGTGTCCAGTACGCGGGTGAATTGGTCTTCTGACATGCGCAGCAGCAAGGTGTCGTCGGTGATCCCGGCATTGGCCACGAGCACCTCGACCGGGCCCAGCTCATTTTCGACCGTGGTGAACGCGGCATCGACCGCCGCGCTATCCGTGATGTCACAGGTGACCCCGAAGACCTCCGGGGCCGCGCTCTGATCGAAGGTGCCGCGATGGGTGATCGCCACCCGGTCGCCCTGCTTGACGAAGGCCTGGGCGATAGCCAGGCCGATGCCCCTGTTGCCACCGGTCACGAGCACGGTACGGGCCACTTTTAAGCTCCTGTCGCGTTCCGTCATGGGATACCCGCTCACCCTATGACTCCCGCCGGCCGCCGCACGCCACCGCCCTTTACCGAAAACCGCCTAAAGAAGTTGTAGAGGTCCTACAAGCCGGCGCCACCTTGGTAACCGGGCGTAGTTGTGGATATGCCCGAACAGGCGAAGTGGACACTAGAGTCCGGTAAGGTAACATCCAACAGGTTTCAGCCAACCCGGCCCAAGGAGGTGAGTCGCTATGCGAGATAGCGATCCTCCTAGTCATGGCCGGGCATCTAGTCCGCTGCGCTGAGTAACCGTTTCTTGGCGACAGCCGCCTGGTCGTGACTTCAAGTGTGCGAAGTCGGTGCGTCTTCTTCTGACACGCGCCACCCTGCCTATTTCCGCCCGTAGCGGCGGTGTCTGACAGAACGCCACTGGAGTGTGTGCCATGAACCGTTACGTTGCCCCCTTGGGCTTCACCCTCGCGGCCACCTGGGTCGTCGCGATCTTCATGCTCGTCAGCACGCGCTGAGGAGCCAGCTATGCCTTCACATAGACAGCGAACCGTTTGATCCACATCCACTAGCCGGTGTGGATCAAACGATTCGTGGGGTCCAAAGCAGACTGAACACGCCGGATAGCAACGTCAGCAGCAGTGCCGCCGCCGCGAACCAGGCTGTCAGCTCGACTGGCACAAGGCGCTTGCCCAGTGACGATCCCATGTCTTTGTAGACCTGCTTGAGTTCATCAGCGGTCGCCGCCTCGTAGAAGAACCCGCCCGTCGTCTCGGCCAGTCCGGCGAGGGCCATCCGGTCCACCGGCACCCGCTGCATCTGCCCGGCGATGTCGACCACTCCCTCATCCGTCCCAAAGGCGACGGTCGACACCGGCACGCCGGCCTCCGACGCGGCCGCCGCCGCTTCCTCAACCTCACGGCCATAGGTGCGGTATCCGTCTGACAGCAACAGAATCCGTGCTGGCACACCGTCTTCCACGGCTCTGATCGCGTCGAGTGACGTGAACACCGCTTCCCCGGTCGCGGTCGCCTCCTGGAGCTCCAGCGTGTCGAGGGCGTCCAGCACCGCCTGCCGGTCCGACCCGGGCGACACCAAGACCTGAGCAGTCCGTGCGAAGGTCACCAGACCGAGGTTGTACTTGGCGGGCAGCTCAGCGACAAACTGTTTAGCCGCCAGCTGCGCCGCCTCGATGCGGCTCGGCGCGACGTCAGCCGCCTGCATCGACAGTGACACGTCGATAGCGAGCACGACGGTCGCCTGCTCCAGCTGCCGTTCCATGTCCACAGCGGGCTTGGCGAGACTGAACACGAGCGAGACGAGCCCGGTCAGGAACACTCCCGCGGCAAGGTAACGCCGCCAGCCAATTCCCTTTGGTACCAAGCTTTTCAGCAGCTCCACATTGGAGAAACGGACCGCTGTCTTGAGTCTGGTCCGCTGACGCCACGCATAGCCTGCGGCCAGTCCCGCGACGGGCACCAGCGCGGCCAGCCACTGCGGCTCAAGAAATCGCATCATCTTTGCCTCCGCCGGTGCCGTTGCGCGGCAACGAATTTCACCATGCTGGCCAGCCAGTCCCCATCCGTGCCAAGCCTCAGGTGCCGTGCGCCCGACCCCCGAATACGTTCCGCGATAGCCGCTCGCTGCGCGCGGGCAGCCACGGCATAACGCTCACGCAACGAGGGGGTCGTCTGGACACAATGGACGCTCCCCGTCTCGGGATCGACAAGTTCCAGCACCCCAACGTCAGGCAGGTCTAGCTCACGCGGGTCGGTCAGCTCGATCGCGAGCACGTCGTGGCGGGCCGATAGCTTGCGCAGCGGGCGTTCCCAGTCCTGGTCAAGAAAGTCCGAGATGACAACGGCAAGACCGCGCCTGCGCGGCGGGCGGTTCAGCGCGTCCACGAGAACCGCCAGCTCCGGAAACGGTCCGTCATAACCCGCGGCCGTCTTCAAGATGCGCAACGATGCACCGCGCCCTCCCCTGGCCGGAACGCACGACGAACCGATCACGGCGCCCACCCTGTTCCCGCCACGGATCGTCAGTTGCGTCATCGCTGACACCGCGATCAGCGCGAGGTCCCGCTTGAGCATCTTCGCGGTGCCAAAAGCCAGACTGGGCGACAGATCCACGGCTAGCCAGGTCTCCAGTTCCCGGTCGGCGACGGTCAGGCGCACATGTGGCACGGTCGTGCGTGCCGTGACCGGCCAGTCCATCCGGCGCACGTCGTCTCCGGGCACGTAGGCACGCGACTCCCCCGCCTCACTGCCCGGCCCGGGAAGCAACCCGAGGTAGTCCCCTTGCAAGAGTCCGTCAAGCCGCCGGGAAACCTTGAGCTGCAACCGGTTTAGGACTGCGGAAGTCATGATTGCTGGCGGGGAGTGACCGCGGGCAGCGGGACTTCGGCGAGGATGCGTTCGACGATGGCGTCCGGGGCGATGTCGTCGGCGAGCGCGTCGTAGCTCAGGACGAGCCGGTGCCGCAGCACATCGGGCGCGATGTCGAGGACGTCTTGCGGCAGCGCGTAATCGCGGCCGCGCAACAACGCTAGTGCTCTAGTCGCGCGCACGAGACCGAGCGACGCCCGTGGGCTAGCGCCGTATTGGATCAGCGGGGCCACATCGGCCAGGCCGTTTTCCGCCGGCTCCCGTGTCGCCAGCACCACCCGCACCGCGTAGTCGACGAGAGCGTTGTGCACGAACACGTTGTCGGCGCGTTGCTGCAGCGCCGCGAGCTCGGGCGAAGTCAGGACCGGGGTGGCGCGCGGTGCCGAACTTCCCATCCGGTATACGATTTCTCGTTCTTCACTGCTTGTTGGGTACCCAACGAGCACTTTCAAAAGAAAGCGATCGCGCTGGGCTTCCGGCAAGGGATAGACGCCCTCCTGCTCGATCGGGTTCTGGGTCGCCATCACCAGGAACGGGTCGGGCAGCGGGTGGGTGCGCCCACCGAGCGATACCTGCCGCTCGGCCATCACCTCAAGCAGCGCCGACTGCACTTTCGCCGGGGCGCGGTTGATCTCATCGGCGAGCAGGAAGTTGACGAAGACCGGGCCGAGCTCGACATCAAATTGACCATCCCTGTACAGACGCGTTCCGACGATGTCCGACGGCACGAGATCGGGCGTGAACTGGATGCGGGCGAACGATCCCCCCGAAACCTCAGCGACCGTTTGCACGGCAAGGGTTTTCGCGACTCCCGGCACACCTTCCAAAAGGCAGTGCCCTCTGGCGAGCAGCGCGGTGAACATCCGCTCCACCAACCGGTCCTGGCCGACGATGACCTTCTTCGTCTCGAAGATCGCCTTTTCGAGCACTGTCGCGTCAGCCGCCGGTGCGGGCAGGGGGTTTTCCGCGAGAGTGGTCATCAAGTCCTCCAGAACGTCCTCCACAGCGGACAGTTGATAACCAGCCTCGCATAGTACGTCCTGAAATGAGGCGATTCGCTCCAGTCGCTACTCTCAGAAATGGATCAGTTACACAAAATCAGCCAAACGGAGGGGCTCACCCCCCTTTCGTTTCCGGCGGACCCGTGGTTAATATTTCCGCGTTGCCGGGCGGCTTCCCCCGTGGCCGCCCGGCACGCCACACCTTTACCGAGCCGGCCGGCTCGGTTTTTTGTTGCCCTAGGCTGACCGTCGTGGATCCGATCTGTTCGAGCAAGGGCTGCCGCAACGACGCGACCTGGGAACTGCACTGGAACAACCCCAAGCTGCACACCCCGGAGCGGCGCAAGATCTGGCTGGCCTGCGACGAGCACCGCGCGAGCCTTTCAGCATTTCTTGAGGCGCGGGGGTTCCTGCGCGAGACGGTCGCGCGGACCTGATCCTCTACAGTCGAGGTTGTGGATTCACCTTCGCTCAGCGCGCTCGACCCGTGGCCACAAACCGTCCAATGGCGGCCTGTCTCCTCCCGGCTTATCGCCTCTGAGCTGACCCAGCGAGCAATTTGGCTCGTGATCCTGCTCGGGGTGGCATTAACGACCTGGTTGATCTGGGAATCGTGGTGGTCACTAGCGGCCGGTGCCGCGGTTCTGGTACTCAACATCATCGGCGCTGTCGTCGATGTGCGGGCGGTCCGCGCCTACGGCTACGCCGAACGCGAGCGTGACCTGCTCGTCCGCCACGGCCGGATGATCAGGCGGCTGTCCATCGTTCCTTACGCCCGCATGCAGTTCGTCGACGTGACAGCTGGACCGCTTGAGCGGGCCTTCGGCATCGCCACGGTCCGCCTGCACACCGCCGCGGCCGCCAGCGACGCCACGATCCCGGGCCTGGAACCAGCCGAGGCGACCCGCTTGCGTGACCGCCTCGCCGCCCTAGGCGACGACATCGGCGAGGGCCTATGACCACCGAACCCCCGCCGGCACCGGGCACCCCGTCGGCTGAGGACGCCCCACCCACCTCCAGCACGCAGCCGCCAAACGCGGGAAGCCCGTCAGCTCCGGGCACCCCGTCAGCCTCCGGCACAAGCCCAGCGACGGCGACCGGCGCGCGGCTACCGGCTTCCAGCGAACAGCCGTCCACTTCGGAGCCAGCGGCCTTCAGCCCGCCGTCCTCGGCAAGTGGCGCAACTGCGGCTGGTGCGGTTCCGGGAACGCTTGCCACGCAAGGTCCGGGCGGCACTGGGCCTGGCGGGGAGGTGCCGGCGAATGGGGCGGGCCGGCAACGGCTGCACCCGATCAGCCCTGTCCTCAAAGGACTCCGGCTGCTGATCCTGGCTGTCGTCGCCATGTCGTGGCGCACGCTGGAACAGCTCGACTTTGGCCGCTGGCTGCTGCTCGTGGCCGGGTTGATGGTCGTGCTGCTGGCCTACTCGGCTGTGGCGTGGCGCTTCACGGGATATGAGGTCGCGCGGCGCGAGTTGCGGATCTACGAAGGCGTGCTGTCGCGGCGCGTGCGCACGGTGCCGTTGGAGCGATTGCAGGCGATCGAAGTCGTGCAGCCGTTTCAGGCCAAGCCATTCGGGCTCGCTGAGCTGAAACTGGACGTCGCGGGGACGCAGAAGGCCGAGGCGCCCTTGGCTTACCTTCCGCTGGCGCAAGCCCGGGCGCTAAGAGCGCAGCTGCTAGCCCTGTCCGCCGGGGCCGGCGGCGCCACGCAGGCTCCAGAGGAGCCGGCGGCCGAGCCGGTGCTTCGCGTGGACAACAACGATGTCGTGATCAGCCAGCTGCTGACGCCTCCGGTGCTGCTCACGCCGATCGCGGTGCTCTACATCGTCGGCCAGCTGGTCTTCAACGAGGACTTCAGCTTCTTCTCCATCGCCTCGATGATCACTGCGGCCGCGGCCACTATCTTCACGCCGATCATGCGGACGCTGAACTTCTGGGACTTCCGCCTCGGGCGTACGCCTGACGGCAAGTTGCGTATCAAGCATGGCCTGCTCACGACACGGAGCCAGACGGTACCCATTCGCCGCATTCAATCGGTCACGGTGACCTGGCCGTTCCTGTGGCGCCTCAAGGGCTGGCTGCGCGTGACGATGGCGGTCGCTGGGCAGAGTTCGTCCGCTGAAGAAGGCCGCAAAGCCGAAACGGACCGCCTGCTGCCCGTCGCCACGCTGGCTCAAGCGCACGAGATCGTTCCGCTAGCGGTGCCTGGCGCCGACCCTTCGAACCTTCCTTTCACGACGGTGGTGCCCCGCGCCAAGTGGATCGCCCCGTTCCGCTCCCGCGTCCTGGCCGCTGGCCTGACCGAGCACGTGTTCGGCAGTGTCGACGGCCGGGTGACCCGCACCCTGACGATGGTTCCCTACGAACGCATCCAGAGCATCCGCATCACGCAGGGACCTCTGCAACGGCGGCTTGGCCTGGCGACCGTGCACGCCGATGTCGCGGGCGGAACCCCGGTCAGTGCTCCACACCGGACGCTCGAACAGGCCTATGCCTGGGTCGACGAACTCGAACGCCGCACCTTCACCGCTCGTTCGGCGGCAAGCTAGAGCGGCTCCGGTCCAGCCAGGCAGGAAGAGGTTGGACCGGAGCCGCGGCTACCCCCGAGCGCCTGCGTATCCCCCGTGGTGCGGGCGGTCGGATAGGCTGGCCGGCTGGCAGAGCCGTATTACGAATGTCGCGGCACAAGCCCTGTTCGGCAAGGCATCCGGACAACCTCGAACACTTCCGAACAGCCGCTCCATTAGGCTGAATGGCATGACTTCACCGCTCGCCCCGGGCCTGACCGCCACCGTCGCGCTAGCCGTGACCAGCGCCGACACCGCGATCGAGCTAGGCTCAGGCGACGTTCCCGTGCTGGCGACACCACGCGTGGTCGCGCTCACCGAGGAGGCGACGGTCGCCGCCATCGCTCCCGCGTTGCAGGATGGCCAGACGAGCGTCGGGACGCGCGTCGAGCTGGACCACAAAGCGGCGACCCCGGTCGGGCGCACCGTCCTGGCGACCGCGACCCTGACCGAAGCCGACGGCCGCAAGCTGACCTTCGAGGTCAGTCTCACCGACGGTGAAACCCTTGCCGCCCAAGGTGTCGTGCACAGGGTCGTCGTCGACCGGCAGAAGTTCCTGGACCGGCTATGACCGCCTTCAGCGAGATCGCCGATGGGGTGTACGTGCTCGCGCACCCGCAGTTCAACATCAATGTCACTCTGATCACGGGCACGGAAGCGGCACTGCTCGTGGACACACTGTCCACTCCGGAACAAGCGGCCGATCTGCTGGCCGAAGTCCGCGACATCACGTCGGCTCCGCTTTCCGTTGTCAATACGCACTTTCACTTCGACCACACCTTTGGCAACGCGACCATGCCTGCCACGGCGATCTGGGGACACCCATCCTGCGCCACCGAGTTGACCGATCGTGGTGAGCACTGGCGGCTCAAGTGGGAGGCCGAATACGGCATCGATCTCGGAGGCGTCGTGATCCGCCCGCCGGATCGGCTCGTGCGCACGGCACAGGTGCTGGATTTGGGCGGCCGCGACGTGACGCTCAGCTATCACGGGCGTGGCCACACAGCGGGCGACCTGGTCGTCCGCACGGGCAACGTGCTCATCACCGGCGACCTCACGGAGCAGGACGCCCCACCGTCTTTTGAGGACGCCTACCCGCTGGACTGGCCGGACACTCTCGCCGCGCTGCTTTCCTTCTGCACCAACGAGACCGTCGTCGTGCCCGGCCACGGTTCCGTGAGCGATAGGGAGTTCGTCAAGCGACAGCACGACGACCTGACCCGGCTCGACTGGCTCATCCGCGAAGGGCACGCCGACGGCGCCCCGGTTGCCCGGATCGCCGCCGCCGCGCCGTTCGCTTCGGAGATCGCTGTTAGGCGAGGGTTTGCTCAGCTGGACGGTTCACTGGCGGTTTAGTGAGCAAGGCTGAGGCGTTGCGGGTGATGCCTGGGTCGAGCGTCTTCGTGACGAAGATCGCGTGCCACACGCAAAACACCAGCACGGTCCAGATCTTGCGGGAGTTGTCGGCACGGCCAGCCTTGTGATCGCGCAGCAACTCGTCCACATAGGACAGATCGAGCAGGTCACCGGCACCCGAGTTGTGCAGGATGTCGCGTGCCCACTGGTACATCTCCCCCGCCAGCCACACCCGCGTCGGCACCGGGAACCCGAGTTTGGGCCGGTTCACGATCGCTGGCGGAACGACCTGTGCCATCGCCTGGCGCATCGCCCACTTGGTCGTGCGTGAACCCGGCGGCACCTTCAGCGCCTGCGGCAGTTTCGACGCCACCGCCCACACCTCACGGTCGAGGAACGGCACGCGCAGTTCAAGCGAGTGCGCCATCGACATGCGGTCGGCCTTGACGAGAATGTCCCCGCGCAGCCACGTGCTCATGTCGACGTATTGCATCTTCGTCACGTCATCGAGACCGTCAGCCGCGGCCTCGGCGTAGTAGGGGCGGGTGATGTCGGTGTAGCGCGCTCCACCGGAGTTGCGCTTGAGCAGACGGCGGATCTCGTCATCGGCGGCGAAGATGCGCGCGTTGCCGCTGAACCGCTCCTCGATCGGGGTGGTTCCCCGTTCCAGGAACGACTTACCTCGTACACCCTGGGGAATGGCTTTTGAAACGGCTCTTAAACCCCGCTGCATCGGGCTCGGCAGTCGCGTGAGCATGGCCAGGGACAACGGCTCGCGGTAGATCAGATAGCCACCGAAGAACTCGTCGGCGCCTTCGCCACTGAGCACCACCGTCACGTGCTCTGCCGCCGTCTTGGCGACGTAATAGAGCGGAACCAGCGAGGGGTCCGCGACCGGATCGTCAAGGTGCCAGACGATGCGGGGCAGGGCTTCCATCATGTCGTACGCGTTGATTTTCGTCGGGATCGTCGTGACGCCCAGGTGGCGGGCTGATTCCTGCGCGATATCGATCTCGGAGTAACCGTCCACATCGAACCCGACCGTGAACGTCAGGATGTCCGGGTTGAACTCACGGGCCAGCGCGACAACGGAAGTTGAGTCGATCCCGCTGGACAGGAAAGCACCGACGGGCACGTCAGAGCGCATGTGCATCTTGACGCTCTCGCGCAGTGTTTCCTTGATCTCGTGGAAGATCCGCTGGTGGTCTTCCATCGGGGTCGGGTGGAAGATCGGCCGGAAGTAGCGCCGGATCGCCATCGTGCCACCGGGTTCCCAGGTGAGGGACTCACCGGCGCCGATGCGCTTGATTCCACTGTGGAGGGTCGCCGGTTCCGGAACGTATTGGAACGTCAGCAGGTGCGACAGCTGCACCGGGTCGATTTCGCCGTCGCAGAAAGGCAGCAGTGCCTTCTTCTCGCTGGCGAGGAACAGACCGTCAGCAGTCTGCAGGTAGTGCATGGGCTTGATACCGAAGTGATCCCGCGCCCCGAAAGCCCTCCGCTGCTGCCGGTCCCAGATCACGAACGCGAACATGCCCCGCAGGCGATCCAGAACGGCCTCGCCCCAGTGGTGGAATCCGGCGACAACAACCTCACCGTCGCCGTTGGTAGCGAACTCCGCGCCGAAGTCGCGGATCAACTCCTCTCTTAATTCGAGATAGTTGTATATTTCGCCATTAAACGTGAGCAGGTATCTGTCCAGGTAAGGCAAGGGTTCCTTGGATAAATCGACGTCAATGATCGACAGCCGCTTGTGCGCGAAGACGACATCCTCATCGACAACTTGGACCCCGGTGTCATCCGGACCCCGATGATGCAGCTGCTCAAGGGCTTCCGCAATCCTCGCCGGAAAGCCGCCAACCGTCCCAGTACTACTGAAAAACGCTAAGATGCCGCACACTGGCCCATCCTCCCACAAATAACGCCGCAGTAAGCTCTTTCTTAAAACGGTGGAGGAGTCATGGCGGTTGCAAGTCAGCCGGGACAAAATTCCGGCAGTGAGGGAACTGAGTCACACGACCCGGCCTACCCGGCCAAGTTCCTAGAGTTCATGCGCACTGGGTGGCGCGATACCGAGCTTGCGGTAACGCTCGCACCCGAGGCGTCCAACTACGCTCAGCGGCGGGCCGCGGTGGCTGCCGCGTTCCCGGGCGAAACCCTGATCATCCCGAGTGGTCATGAAATGGTGCGGGCCAACGACACCGCCTTTCCTTTCCGCCCGGGCAGCGACTTCGTCTACCTGACCGGCGAGCACGAACCCGAAAGTGTGCTGGTCCTGCGCCCCGGCGGCGCGGCCACGCTCTACATGCGGCCGCGCTCCCCGCGTGACACTGACGAGTTCTTCAAGGACCGGGTCTACGGCGAGCTGTGGATCGGCCGCCGGCACACGCTCAAGGAGAAATCTGCTGAGCTGGGCATCGAGTGCGCGCACCTCGACGAGCTGTGGGCCATCCTCGATGACCTTGCCCCAGCTAGGGCCCGGGTCCTGCGTGGCTTCGACAAGCGCGTCGACCAGGCGGTCCGCCAGGTCACGGCGGAGCGCGATGACGAACTGGCCGCGGTGATCTCGGAACTCAAGCTCGTCAAGGACGCGTGGGAAATCGCCCAGCTCCAGGACGCGATTGACGCCACGGTGCGCGGCTTCGAGGACGTCGCGCGAATCCTGCCCGCCGACCGGGCTGTTTCAGAACGGCTCGTCGAAGGCATCTTCGGTTTGCGCGCACGGCACGACGGCAATGGCGTGGGCTACAGCTCCATCGTTGGCGCCGGATCGCACGCGGCCATCCTGCACTGGATCCGCAACGACGGCCAGATCACCCCGGGCGACCTGCTCCTGGCCGACATGGGCGTTGAGGGACGCAATCTCTACACCGCCGACGTCACCCGCACCCTGCCGGTTTCCGGCCGTTTCACCAAAGCTCAGCGCGATATTTATGACATCGTGTACGCCTCGCAGGAGGCCGGAATGGACTACATCAAACCGGGCGTCAAGTTCCTTGATGTGCACCAGGTTTGCATGCGTGTCCTGGCCGAAGGCCTGCACGGCCTTGGCATCCTGCCGGTCAGCGTGGACGAAGCCATGGAGAAGGACTCCGTCCTTTACCGGCGGTGGACCTTGCACGGCTTCGGGCACATGCTCGGCATCGATGTTCACGACTGCGCTGGCGCCCGCCCGGAGAAATACCGCGACGGCACCCTCGAAGAGGGCTATGTCCTGACCAACGAGCCCGGGCTCTACTTCCAGCCCGAGGATGAACTGGTCCCGGCGGAGCTGCGCGGCGTCGGCGTTCGCATCGAGGACGACGTCCTTGTGACCGCTGACGGCTGCAAGATCCTGTCAGACGGCTTGCCCCGTAAGGCAGACGATGTCGAGACCTGGCTTGGCACTCAGCGTTCGCTCGGTCTCCGCTTGCCCGGCTGACCGTTAGCGCCAAAGGCCCGCGCCCGGTTCGCCCGGTGCGGGCCTTTGCGTCTTCCGCTTTGCGCGCAGCGTTAACTGCTTCGCGGGACGCCTTTGCTCTGCTTACATAGAGGCACTCAGCTGATCTCGCGGGTCGGCAGGCCGATGAGGTGAGCGACCTCCGCGAGAGCGGCGATGTGGGAGTCCACACCCACCGCTCCAAAGCCCATGGTGTTGACCGTGACGTGAGTGGCACCGGCGAGGCCCCAATTCGTGACCGCCTCCGCGGCCGCTTCGGCGCCCCGGGTCACGCCCACGCGGCCTTCCATGCCAAGGGTTTTAGGATCACGGCCAGCTGCTTCGAGCACCTCTTTGGCGTGACTGAGCTTGGGCCCCGGCTGATAGGGCGGGAACCATCCGTCGGCGATTTTGGCGATGCGTTTGAGAGCCGGTTCGGAACCTCCGCCAATCCACACCGGAATCGGGCGCTGCACCGGAAGCGGCGCCAGTCCCGCACCGGTCACCTGTTCGTATCGTCCCGTGAACGTGACAGTCCGCTGCGTCCAGAGCTGGCGCATCAACTCGACTTGCTCCGTCAGGCGCCTGCCGCGGTTGGTGAAATCCTTGCCCAGCGCGTCATATTCCACCTTGTTCCAGCCGAGCCCCACGCCGAGCCGGAAGTTCCCGCCCGTGAGAATGTCGACTTGCGCGGCTTGCTTGGCCAGCAGGGCTGTCTGCCGCTGCGGTGCCACGATCACGCTCGTGACCAGCTCCAGTCCCGTGATCGCGGCCAAGTATCCAAACAGGACAAACGGTTCGTGGAACGTGCTGTCCACGTCATAGGGCCCGTCCCAGCCGGGATGATGCTCTGGATCAGCGCCGAGCACGTGATCGTAGGCGAGGATGTGCTGGTAGCCCAGCTCCTCAGCAGCCGCCGCGTAGGCGCGGATGACCACGGGATCGGCGCCGATTTCCGTCTGCGGGAACACCACTCCAACCTGCACACGCCCACGGTACTGGCCGGGCAGCGCCCCGGGTTGGACGGTGTTGACTTGGTGTTGATCCACATCCCTATCCGTGATCCACATCCGCTGGGACGTGATCGAAAGGCGATTTGATCACGTCGGGCGGGATGTGGATCACTTGGAGTCCAATGTGGACACCGGCCGGCGGGCAGCGCCCGGCGGGCGGACACCGGCGGGCAGCGGGCAGCGCCCGGCGGGCGGGCGGGCGGGCAGCGCCCGGCGGGCGGACGGACGGACACCGGCGGGCGGACGGACGGACACCGGCGGGCGGACGGACGGACACCGGCGGGCGGGCGGACACCGGCGGACAGTGCCCGGCCGCCTAGCGCCAGAGCATAGGAGACGGGGCTAACCGGTGCCGCGACAGCAGGTTAGCCCCGAGATGGAGGAACGATCAGCCGCCAGGAGGAAGGGGCGGGAGTGGTAGTTCCGGCAACCCGGGGACCGGGAGGCCAGGAACAGGCAGGCTGGGCACGGGCAAGCCGGGCACCGGAAGACTGGGGACGACCGGCGGCAGGCTGGGCACGCCGGGCAGTCCAGGAACACCTGGCAGCCCCGGCACACCAGGGAGTTCAGGCAGGCCCGGAACCCCTGGCACGCCAGGCAATCCGGGAACTCCAGGCAGTCCGGGAACCCCTGGTGCGCCTGGAACACCTGGCAGCTCAGGCAGCGGCAAGCCGCCGAAGATTAGGTCAAGCACTGTTCCGAGCAGGTCACCGACAAGGCCTAGTAAGCCACCGAGCAGGTCCACGGAACTCACCTCCGGGAAGGGGTCGCGGGGGATTGCGACACTATCCCGATGCTATGAGTCTTAAGTCCGTTTTGTCCATGCCCTGATAAGTGAACGATCAGAGAACGTCGTGCCCCGGGTGCGGTTCTGCTGGGATAACACCCAGCCGGCCGGCCTGGAAGTCCTCGTAAGCCTGCACAAGTTCCGCGCGCGTGTTCATGACGAACGGGCCATAGGCCATGACGGGCTCACGGATCGGCTGACCGCCCAGGATGAGCACGTCAATCGGCTCCTTCGCCGACGCCTGAACCGTGATCACGTCACCGGTGCCGAACATGGCTAGCTGTCCCAGCCGGACGTCCACCTTGCGTGGCCCCACGGTGCCGCTGCCGGCGAGCGTGTAAACGAGAGCGTTGAAGCCGGGGTTCCAAGGCAGCCGCAACTGCGCACCGGGCGACAAAGTCGCGTGCACCAAGGCGATTGGCGTGTGTGTAACGCCCGGACCTTCAAAGCCCGCAACGTCACCGGCGATCACGCGCAACAGTGCCCCACCGTCCGGAGAGGACAGTAGCGAGACCTGGCCCGCCCGGATGTCCTGGTAGCGCGGGTCGGTCATCTTCAGGCGAGCGGGCAGGTTCACCCAGATCTGGAAGCCATGGAAGAGCCCGCCCGACATGACCAGCTCCTCCGGCGGAGCCTCGATGTGCAGCAGGCCGCTGCCAGCGGTCATCCATTGCGTGTCGCCGTTGGTGATCAGCCCACCGCCGCCATTGGAGTCCTGATGACGGAAAGTCCCGTCGATCAGGTAGGTCACGGTTTCGAACCCACGGTGCGGGTGCCATGGCGTGCCCTTGGGCTCGCCCGGCGCGTAGTCAACTTCGCCCATCTGGTCCATGTGAATGAACGGGTCCAGATCACGCAGGTCCACCCCGGCGAACGCCCGCCGGACAGGGAAACCTTCGCCCTCGAAACCCGTGGGTGCGGTCGTCACGGACGTGACGGCGCGATCACGCGCGGCCTCCCCTGGCTCAGGCAGACGCGGCAGGATCAGCGGGTTGTCCACGGTTACTGCTGGCATACGGCCTACTATAGTTGAAGATTCAACATTCCACAAACTCTATGCGGTTGCCATGGCAATCATTCGTGTGAAACCGGCGCATACCGATCTCGTCATTTGCCCAAACTACTGGATATCCAGCGGTTTCCAGGCGGGAAGCCAGGGAATCCAAGTCGGGACGGCCCAGGGCGGGATGAGCCTTGCGAGCCGGGCGGAAGTCTTCCTCGACGCCTAGGTGCAGCTCACTTCCGTACTCATCGGTGAACCAGCACCCGCCACGAACGGCAAGGACGGGCGGCTTGGGTTTTTCCGTCATTCCGAGAACACCGACGTAGAACTCGCGAAGTGCATCCTCGGTCCCGGCCGGGCAGGCAATCTGTACGTGGTGCAACATGTGGGAAGTCTGTCATGCAGGTTGCGATTTTAACAAGACGGACGTACGGTTTAGAAAAATCGGGCAACAGCGTTAGGAGTAGGCCGTGGCGAGCCTCGACACCTTCGGTGCCAAGAGCCAGCTCAGCGTCGGTGACGCGAGTTACGAGATCTTTGAGGTCTCCAAAGTGGAGGGGCACGACCGGCTCCCCTTCAGCTTGAAGATCCTGCTGGAAAACCTTTTGCGCACCGAGGACGGTGCGAACATTACGGCTGATCACATTCGCGCCCTCGGATCGTGGGATCCCAAGGCGGAGCCAAGCGTTGAGATTCAGTTCACGCCGGCCCGTGTGCTCATGCAGGACTTCACCGGTGTGCCTTGCGTCGTTGACCTGGCCACCATGCGTGAAGCCGTGCGGGACCTGGGCGGAGATCCGTCCAAAGTGAACCCGCTCGCGCCTGCTGAGCTCGTGATCGACCACTCCGTGATCGCGGACGTGTTCGGCCGCCCCGACGCCTTCGAGCGCAACGTTGAGATCGAATACGGCCGCAACCAGGAGCGCTATCAGTTCCTGCGCTGGGGTCAGACCGCCTTCAACGAGTTCAAGGTCGTGCCGCCGGGCACCGGCATCGTGCACCAGGTCAACATCGAGCACCTCGCTCGCGTGATCATGCCGCGCGACGGCCAGGCCTACCCCGACACGGTCGTGGGAACGGACTCGCACACCACCATGGTCAATGGCTTGGGCGTACTCGGCTGGGGTGTCGGTGGCATCGAGGCCGAAGCCGCGATGCTCGGACAGCCCGTCAGCATGCTGATCCCCAAAGTGGTCGGCTTCAAGCTGCACGGCGAACTGCCCCCCGGCGCGACCGCGACCGACCTCGTGCTGACCATCACCGAGCAGTTGCGTAAGCACGGTGTGGTGGGCAAGTTCGTCGAGTTCTACGGCACGGGTGTCCCCAGCGTCGCCCTGGCAAACCGGGCCACGATCGGCAACATGAGCCCTGAGTTCGGCTCGACTTGCGCGATCTTCCCGATCGACCAGGAAACCATCACCTACCTCAAGCTCACGGGACGTAGTGAAGCGCAGCTAGCCCTGGTCGAGGCTTACGCCAAGCAGCAGGGCCTGTGGCATGACCCGTCGGTGGAAGCGTCCTATTCGGAATACCTCGAGCTGGACCTGTCCACGGTGGTGCCGAGCATCGCCGGGCCTAAGCGCCCACAAGACCGGGTTTCGCTGACCGATGCCAAGACCGCCTTCCGCGCCTCGCTCCCTGACTACGTCAAGGACGATGGCGTGGACGAGTCTGGGCTGGAAAGCTTCCCCGCCTCGGACTCACCAACGCACACGGAGATGCGGGCGACCAACCCGACCCCGGTCACCGCGCCGGATGGGACGGTTTACCACCTCGATCACGGTGCCGTGGTGATCGCCTCGATCACGAGCTGCACCAACACTTCCAACCCGCAGGTCATGATCGGTGCGGCCCTGCTCGCCAAGAAGGCCGTCGAACGCGGCCTGACCGCGAAGCCGTGGGTCAAGACGACACTCGCCCCAGGGTCCAAAGTGGTCACCGATTACTACGCGCGGGCCGGGCTCACGCCGTACCTCGAAAAATTGGGTTTCCATCTTGTCGGTTATGGCTGCGTGACCTGCATCGGAAACTCGGGCCCGCTCAACGACGAGATCAGTACCGCGATCAACCAGAACGACCTCGCGGTGGTGTCTGTCCTGAGTGGAAACCGCAACTTCGAAGGCCGCATTCAGCCTGACGTCAAGATGAACTACCTGGCGTCGCCCCCGCTGGTCGTCGCCTACGCGATCGCCGGCACGATGGACCTCGACCTGACCCGTGAACCGCTGGGCGTTGACCCGAACGGCAACGCGGTCTACCTCGGCGACATCTGGCCGACGCCGCAGGAGATCCAGGAAACCATCAACGGTGCGGTGAACGCCGAAATGTTCGCCAAGGGCTACGTTGACGTGTTCGCGGGCGACGACCGGTGGAAGAACCTGTCGACGCCGACCGGCAACACGTTCGCGTGGGATACCTCGTCGACATATGTGCGCAAGCCCCCGTACTTCGAGGGCATGGCCCCGCAACCGGCACCGGTCACCGACATTCACGTCGCGCGGGTGCTGGCCAAGCTTGGTGACTCGGTCACGACCGACCACATCTCGCCGGCTGGCTCGATCAAGGCGGACTCCCCCGCTGGGCGTTACCTCACCGATCACGGCATCGACCGCAAGGACTTCAACTCCTACGGTTCCCGCCGGGGTAACCACGAGGTGATGATCCGCGGCACCTTCGCCAACATCCGGCTGCGCAATCAGCTGGTGCCGGGGGTGGAAGGCGGCTTCACGCGCAACCACCTCACCGGGGCGCAAGAGTCCATTTACGACGCTTCACAGGCCTACCAAGCCGCAGGGGTACCACTGGTGATCCTCGCTGGCAAGGAATACGGCTCTGGTTCGTCACGGGACTGGGCCGCCAAGGGAACGGCATTGCTTGGTGTGAAGGCCGTCATCGCCGAGTCCTACGAACGGATCCACCGCTCTAACCTGATCGGCATGGGCGTGCTGCCGCTGCAATACCCGGCTGGGCAGACCGCCGATTCGCTTGGCCTGACTGGCTCGGAGACGTTTGAGATCACCGGCGTCACCGCGCTCAACGATGGCCAGACGCCACGCACGGTGCGGGTCAAGGCCGACAACGTGGAGTTCGACGCGGTTGTGCGCATCGACACTCCCGGTGAGGCTGACTACTACCGCCACGGCGGCATCCTGCACTACGTGCTGCGCAAGATGGTCTAATTACGACAGTAGGACGAGGGGGCTGGTTATCCGGCCCCCTCTTTCGTCTTAGTCCAGCATCCACTCACGCACGAGCGCACCGAACGGGGTCATCTGCACAGCGACGACGGCACCCATCATGACGGTGCTCACGAGCAGCATCCGGTGCATGCGGCCCGACTTCGCCTGCGCGATCAGCAAAGGAATCGCGGCGAGAAGCAACAGGGCGCCCGGCAACAGTCCGAAAAGGACAGTCAGCAACACCGGCAGGTGAAGAATCTGGCCCGCACCATCGCCTAGAGGCAGAACGTCCTTGGGGTCGCGCATGTCGCCGCCACTAGCGAAGGGCCAGAAGCCAAGGCCGCCATAGTCAGCGGCCGCCAGAAGCAACAGGACGAGGGCCCAGAGATAGATGCCCCAGAGCAGCGTCTGCAAGACGGTCAGGACCCGCGCCATGGACGCGGTATCGGTCCTGACCGCCAGCGAAGTGGCCTCAGTCATGGGGTTACCGTACCCCAGCCTCCGCCAGTAGTTCTGCCGTGATCGATGCCTCGTCGAGGCCTTCGATGCCCCGCGCGGCGAACCACGTCACAACGTTGTGCACGTCCCGCTCGAGGAACCGCTTGCCCTGTGGATTCGCCACAAGGTCAACGATTTGCGGCAGGTCGATAATCATCAGCCGTCCCTCGTGGACGAGGATGTTGTAGGGCGACAGGTCGCCGTGGGTGTAGCCAGCCCGTGCCATGACGGTCAGCGCTAGCAACATTTGTTCCCACAGGTCGTGCAGCTCAGCATCCGTCCCGCGAACGTTGGCCAGGCGCGGCGCGGCCGTGCCGTCGGGTGTGCCGAGGTATTCCATAAGGACTTCCGTGCCCAGGATTTGCACCGGGTACGGAACGAACGGCTTGACGCCGAGCTGCTCGCAGATGTTCCACAAATGGCACAGGGCACCAAATTCGGCGACCGCCCACTGCCCCGCGATGGCTTCCTTGCCAAACGCGCTGCGGCTTGCCATCGCCCGGTTGACGCGGGATTCCTTGACCCGCCGGCCTTCCAGGTAACCAGAGTCGCGGTGGAACATGCGGTGATCGTGGCTGCGATACCGCTTCGCCACGAGCATGCAGCTGCGATTTGTCCCCGGAATCGCGCGGGTAACCAAGCAGGCGTCGGCTTCTTTGCCGGTTTTCAGCACGCCATGCTCAGTGTCGACCGCGGCAAGATCGGTGACGAGCCACTCCGGGTAAGGCACCGGACCGCGCTCGGTTGGGCTGGATAGATCCCATGTGGACCAACGGTCGCCGTGTTCAGGCTTATCCGGTGTCTCGTCCCACTCGGGATCTTCAGAGAAGTATTTTTCGTAGGTTGTGTCTAGATCGTCGTCATCGAAACGACGGGATTGCTTACGCAACTTTGGGCTCCATTGAGAGAAGAAAGAAGAAGATTCGAGACCGGGGTGCAGCGCACAACAACGACAGTCATCACAGGAATCAGCTCCTTCCTCTTCGCCAGAGCGAACACAACGCTGGTTAGCCTAACAAACGATCAGCGCATGCGGTACTGCGGATCCGCGGCGAGAACCTCGGCGACCGCTTGGATCGCGCCGTCTGCCACGCGAGTTGGCCCAAAACGTGGCTCAACCCACCTTCTGCCCCGGTGGATCCACACGCTCGGGATGCCGATCGTCGTGGCCCCACCGATATCGGCTTCCGGGCCATCGCCGATCATCCATGCACCGCGCAGCCGCATGCGCACCCGCTCCGCCGCGATCTCGAATATCCGCGGGTTCGGCTTGCGGCAGTCAACCTCTTGCGAGATCACCCAGTCGGCCACGAACCGGTCCAGGCCGGTGTGGCGGATCTTCGCCTCCTGCTGGCGGGTTTCACCGTTGGTAACGATCACGGGAACCCAGCCAGCGTCGGCGGCGATCCGCAGCGCGGCACCGACCATGGGATCGAACTTCGTGCTCGCGATCTGCCCTTCGTGTAACTCGTCAACAATGTCGACTACAGAGGTGCGTAGCCGGTACCTCTCCTTGATCGCATCGGCCAGATCCCAGCGGGAAGTCATGCCATCGGCATCGGCATCCACCAGCCAGTCCAAGTCATAGGCCGGTGCACCGAGATCTGCGAGGAACAGGGCACCCCAGGCCCGGAACGCGGCGTCCCGGTCCACGAGGGTGTTATCTAGGTCCAGCAGCAACAGGGGCACGCGGGCACGATACGTGACTCAAGACACGCTGGTGAAGCCCCCACCGGCCCAGAACATGAAACTTCACATGAGATCAGCGTCCATTCCCACGATGTCTCTGCTGCGAGCAGCCTTGATCTGGTCCCGGGCCCATTGATCCGAGGGCCTGAAGCCGAATTGCTGATGCGCCCAGTCGCGAACTTGACCCGGCATGACCGGTTCGCCCATGGCGAGCGCCTCGGCGATCATCCGCTGTGTTTCGTCGCGCCGGTTGTCCCACAGCGGGTGTTTTCCCATCGGCTCACGGCCGTTCTGGAGCGGGAAAATCGACTCGAGTTCGGCGCGCTGCACCGGATCGAGCACCGGCTGCGAGCCCGTGGGCGTGCGCAGGGCGTCGGCGTGGTTCTGATCCGGGTCGCGCAGCGCCGGAGGCTGAGCGTGCTGCGGTGATTGCTGCTGTGGCACGGAAGGGTAAGGCCGGTGCGCGACCTCGGGACGCCGGCCAGCGGTGGCCTTGGCGCGCCTGACTTCCGCTTTCGCGTGCACCTCAACGAGTTTGGCCTGCTGCTCCTCGCGGACGCGCAGCGCACCGTCGAGACGGCGCTGGCGCTTGGCGTCACGGACCGCTTCGAGATGGTCGAGTGCGTTGCGAACGCTCGGCCTGATGCCCTCGTCTGGCGGGTGCACGATCCACGCACGCCGCGCGGCGAAGGTCGACATGGGTGCGTAAACCCAGCGCTGGCCAAAACGCGGGTAACGCGTCTTGAGCGCGACTTCGTCGTCGTAACCGGCCATGAACTGATCGAGCAGCTCGTGGAACATCGCCATGCCAGCCATGGAAAGGAACGCCAAGTAGGCACCGGCCCAAATCGAATACTCGTCGCGGCCGTGCACGAAGTTGAGCACCGCCGACATCGTCGCGGCGGCGAACACGATCTTGTAGGCGCGGCCAGGGTGCCTGCCGCGCTTGACGGCCACGAAGGCCCAAGCTCCAAAAGAGACGCTGATGCCGTCGAGGCTCAGCGGAACAAGCATGTTAGTCCAGTGATTCCAGCCCATCACATCCTTGGCGAAGCCGGTGAGGCCGATGAAGGACACGCCCATAACGGCGAGCCACACCAGCAAGGACGGGATCAGGGCAGCAAGGAAAAGGGCGGTGTCTTTGACTTTCTCCTTGCGGCTGGCGAAAGCCTCGGGATGTGCCAAGCGGTGCCCACGGCGTTTGCCCGCCGCACGGGCCAGCGGCACGCCGATCACCAGGGAGACGCTCAAGATGGCCACCACTAGCACCATCACCCAGGTCGGTACGTTGGTCGCTGTCAAATCGGACAGGTCCACTGTGCATCCTTCCTATACGTGACGCCGAGGGATTCTTCCATGCGCGGATGACATTGCGCGCGCGGCCACACGTACACGTGTGCCATCCCGTGTTTGTGCCGGTCACGGTGTGCATTCACTCGCTGGCCTAGGCCGGCCTCGTCGACCTGGCACACCGCGTCGGGTCCATTCCGTACGTACGGATTGCACAGCCTCCCCTGACCTGGGAAGATCAGCACGTGCCCAGGGTCAGCCAGGATCAGCTCGACGCCCGCCGCCAGGAGATCCTTGCCGCGGCCAGAGCCTGCTTCGCGCAATACGGCTACGAGGGCGCCACTGTCCGCCGTCTCGAAGAGGCCACCGGCCTGTCCCGTGGGGCGATCTTTCACCACTTCCGTGACAAAGAGTCACTGTTCCTCGCGGTCGCCGAGGACGACGCGGTCGAGATGACGGCCACGGTCGCCGAGCACGGCCTGGTGCAAGTGATGCGCGATCTGCTGGCTAGGGCGTCTGATCCGGACTCGGCGGGCTGGCTTGGTACCCAATTGGAAGTCGCCCGGAGATTGCGCACCGACCCAGATTTCGCCCAGCGATGGGCCGCACACGACGCGGCCATTTCTGGCGCGACCCAGCAACGGCTGCAGCGGCAGTCGAGCGCCGGAACCTTGCGCGATGATGTCCCGCTTGAAGTGCTGACCCATTTCCTTGAGCTGGCCTACGACGGCCTGGTCAAGCGGCTGGCCATGGGCGGCGACGCGGGCGAGCTCGGCCCGGTGCTCGACCTCATCGAGGAGACGGTCCGGCGCCGCTAGCGCGTCTCCGTTACCCTGCCGGGCATGGGATCCGTCAAACCCTGGCACTTGATTTTGCTGATGTGCCTGTGCGTTTCCGTCACCGCGATGATCGCCGCCGTGATGGTCGTCGTCATGCGGAAGAAATGAGGCGTCATGCCAGACACCTGGGGCATTTCTGGGCCGCTATTCCTGGCGTTCTATATCACCACCGTCGTGGTGGTGCTGCTGTTCACGCTTAGCCACCGGCGGCGGATCTTCAAAGGTGACAAGCCTGGCGCCCAGACCGATCTGCCACCAGCCCAGCTCGGCTTCCTGCGCGACGGCCCGGTGCGGGCGATCCAGACCTCTCTGACCTGGCTGCGCCGAAACGAGGCGATCTCGATTGGCGAACTCGGCCGGTTCAGCCGCCGCGGTGGCGCCCCGGTAGGTGCGTCCGATGTGGACAGTGCGGTCCTGATGGCCGTGGGCTCAGACCGGACTGTCATACAGATCCAGCGCGATACCGGCGTGCGCGCGGCGCTGGAGCGTGTGCAACGCGACCTCGAAAACCGCGGGCTGCTGCTGACCCAAGACGACCGTGAGTCAGCCCGCAAGGGCGTCTGGGTCTTGTTGCTGCTGCTCGGCTTGGGCACCTGGCGCTTCATCGCCGGCGTCAGCAACGACAAACCGGTGCTCTACCTTTTCCTGACGCTGACGGCACTGGCTGTCATCACCATCGTCATGCTGGCGCACCGGCCCCGGCTGACCCGCGCGGGACACGAGCTTATCGCGGCGAAAACCCGGGAATTTGAGCACTTGAAGCCCTCCTACCGGCCGTCGTGGAACACCTACGATCCAGCGATGACCGCTGTGGCCGTGGGGCTGTTTGGCACCGCGCTGCTGTGGGAGGCCGATCCCCTGCTGGCCGCGCACACCGCCGCGATCAACCAGCGTGCCGTGGCCGCGAGTTCGAGCACCACGGGATGCAGCGTGGGCGGAGATTCCGGCGGCAGCGGTGGCGGAGACGGTGGCGGCGGCGGAGGGTGCGGCGGCGGAGGCTGCGGCGGATGAGCAGCCCGCTGGCAGGACGGGGCACCGGCATCGGCTGGCGGCCCGAAATCGCTGGCGTTGCCGCGGATCTGCCCGGCCTGCGGTTCACCGAGGTGATCGCGGAATCGCTGCATAGCGGTGTGCCGCCGGCTCTTTCGGCGCTTGCGGAGCGTGGGGTCGCGGTCGTGCCGCACGGCGTGAAACTGTCGCTGGGCGGCACCGATGAGCCCGATCCGGGACGCGTCAGCCACTTGGCCTGGTGTGCCGAGGTTCTCGGCGCTCCGCTGATCAGTGAGCACATCGCTTTCGTGCGAGCGGGCGGGCTAGAGGCGGGGCATCTGCTGCCTGTCCCCCGCACACGGGAGCAGGCTGATGTGATCGTCCGCAATGTCTTGCGTGTCAAGGAATCCGTGTCCGTGCCGATCGCCCTTGAGCCGATCGCGGCCCTGTTCAGCTGGCCCGGCGATGAGCTGACCGAGGCAGAGTTCCTCACCGACATTCTCGACCGTACGGGTGCTTGGCTGTTGCTCGACGTGGCCAACTGCTACGCCAACGCCCTCAACCGCGGCGAAGATCCACTGTCCAGTGTGGAGCGACTGCCGCTGGAGCGGATCGCCTACATGCACGTGGCGGGTGGGCGGAGCGCGGATGGCTATTACCACGACACGCATACCGATCCTGTCCCGCGCGAAGTGCTTGACCTGCTTAAGGCGATCCCTGGTGCACCGCCGGCCCTGCTGGAGCGCGACGGAGCCTACCCGGCCGCCGAGGTACTGAAGTCCGAATTGGACGCCATCTCACACGCCTGCGGCCACCCCGTGATCACCTCATGACGCTCGCGGAACGGCAGGCCGCTCTCGTACGAGCCCTTGTGACGGGCGCGGAGATCCCGCCCGGCTTCGCAGCACCCGCGTTAACGGCCACCAGAAGCGCGCTGATGCGCAAACGCGGCGCGGAGGTGGCCCAGGTGTGGCCGCGTCTAGCGGAAAGCCACAACGGACGATGGCTGGAGGCATTCGGCGCGTGGGCCGGTCAACGGGCGCCACTGGGTTCGTTGCGCGACGGGTGGGACTTCGCCCGCGACCATCCGCCACAGACCGCGCAAGCACGCCTCGAACTCGCGTTACGCGAGGCCACGTTCGCCTACGACGGGACAACCGCACCACGGCGGCGAAAGCTGCCAGTGGTGCGGCTAGTCCGAGCGCACCGCCGTCTCGCAGCCGTCATTCAAGCCGGCGGGCGCTGCAGGGTGATTGGCTCAGTGTTCTGACCCGGAAAACGGCTGCGGCGGCTCGGTCGTCTCTCTGGGATCGTGCTCGGCACCGCCCTTGCTGGTGTCCTCCCGGCGGCGGGCGCGGTCGCGCTCGGCTATCTCCTGCAGGTGCCTGGTTGCTTCCTCGGCTGCCTCGTCGCGTTTGGTCATGATTCGGGCATACCCACGCGCGGAACAGGTCAAACGGCTTGCGCCGTGAGGATGCACGCCTCGCTGTCGGCCGCCGCCATAAACCGCTCCACGAGGGCGCCCGGGCCGCCGTCAAGCGCATGGCGCTGCATCTCCTTCAGCAACGGGCCCATCGGGTTGCGCTGCGAGCGATAGCCAGATGCGATGCCATCGGTGAATAGGATCAGCAAATCACCTGGTACCCAATCGAGCTCTTCTGATTCGAAATCAGACTCGGTCAGGCCGAGCAGAACACCCCGGGGCGGGGTGAGCTGGTTGGCCTTGCCACTGCGCACGAGCACCGGGGCGAGGTGACCGGCCTGGGCCCACGTGAGCGTGCCGCGATCGGGCGAGAACCGCGCGATAACCATGCTCGCCATCGGCGCCTTCGGATCGAGCAGCAGTTCCGTGTTGAGGGCGGCCAGGATCTCGGCTGGCTCGGCACCATCGCGGGCCATGACACGCGCTGGGTACATCAAGCGCGTCATCGTCGCCGCAGCCATGAGCCCGCTGCCGATGATGTCGCCGACGCACATCAGCACACTGCCGTCGGGATCGGCGATCGCGTCGAGGAAATCCGCTTGCACGCGTTCATGTTCCGGCGGCACCCAGTGCACCCCGCGCACATGCAAGCCGGGCACCTCCAAGTCCAAAGTGGACGCTGGGTACCACATCTCGCGCATCTGGCGGGTCAGCTCACGCTCGGTCGCGACCCGCAAGCGCTGCCCGGCAAGCGCCGCTTCGGTGCGCCGCAACGTTTCCTCGGCGACCTTCTCCTCGGTGATGTCGGTGGCGACCGCCTGGATGAGGTGAACCTCGCCCGAATCAATGGCTTTCGACTCGGCGAGCATGCGCAGCCAGTGCAGCGTGCCGTCGGCGTGCGTTAGCTGAAGCACCACATCGGCTGTCCCCGCGACGGAACGCAATTGCCGCAACTCTTCGCTGTCAACGGGCAGGCGATCCCACGCCGACGGGCCTTCGCCCAGATCACGGCCAAACAAGCGGTAGAACCCGGGAGACCAGCTGATTTCACCCGACGCCAGGTCCCACTCGGCGAAGCCAAGGCTGCCAAGGACTTCCATGCGCGCGACGTATTCGTTTTGCCGTTGCGCCGCATCGAGATGCTGCTGCGACACGAGCAGGTGATCGGCGACCCGGAAAGCCCTGCGCCGCAACAGCAGCCGCCGCGGGCGGCCCCGGAATAGCACCGTCTCATAGGAAGCGGGCCGCTCGAAGGCGACACCCTTCTCGTATGCCTCGACGTATCCGTCGAACACCCCGTTGCTGGCCAGATGTGGCTCCAGATCGAGCAGTCGCGCACCGGTCAAGTCGGCTAGCGACCGTCCAAACAGGGTGGTCACTTCCTTCGTGGCGTAGTCGACCGTGAAATCCGTGATCTGGCCATTGTCATCGCGTACCGGCGAAAGCAGTTTGCCTTGCCCATAAACCGTGCCGAGGACCTCTCGCATCCACTGCAACTGATCCCAGGCGATCGCTGGCGGACACCACATCCGGCTGGCAATGCCGCCCACCGCACCGGCGAGCGCGCTCACGGCGGCCTGCTCATCGTCGGCCAAGGGTCCCGAAAACGATAGCTGCAGCAGGATCCGGCCGTTAGCGGTCTCCAGTGGATAGACCAACGGGTCAGGACCGGGGTTACCCGCGGACGCGACGAGGCGCTGCTCCGTGTCATAGACGGCCATGACGGCCACGCCATCGGCGCCCGCTTCAACCAGTCCGTCCTGCCACAGCGTGGCGGCCAGTTCGGGAAGGGAGACGGTCGATGCCGCGCTGCTGACGGCACGCTGCAGGTGCCGGGCGAAACCAGGTGGCGTGCCGCGTCCGCGACGGGGCGGCGCCGGCATTTTGAGCCCGGCGACGATGTCGGCGGCGAGATCGGCGACCGCCACGTTGCGTTTCTGCGACTCCAGCGACATCCGCTTGAACGCCTGCTCCGGGTCGATCTCGTGCTCGCGTGCCAGGATGCCTTTGGCTTGTTCGATGAGCCCTCTGCTGCGCAGCGCGCGCCGCAGGCCCGCTACTTCCTCTTCCAGCTTGCGAACCCGGGCGACCCAATCAGCATTCGACATTGAACACACTGTATGCCTGTTTGATGACCGGGTGAGCGACATTGCGGACCCTTACGCCGCCAGGCGTCATGCCGCGTTCCGTGCCCGCGTGAGCGTGCCCGTGAATGGCCAGCGTGGCGGGGGCCGCGTCGATCGCCTCACCGAGCAGGTAGGAGCCGAGGAACGGGTAGATCTCCGGTGGTTCACCCGCGAGAGTGTCCGGCACGGGTGCGTAATGCGTGAGCGCTATGCGGATGTCCGTGTCGAGCCCGGTCAGCGCCTCGCAGAGGGCGTCGGCGCTCGCTTCGGTCGTGCGCACGAAGGCTTTCATCTCACTCTCGCCGAAAGCACTCGCACACCGGCCCGCGAAACCGCCGCCAAATCCCTTGACGCCAGCTATCCCGGCCCGCCCGCCCGGGGTATCCACCACGATCGACGCTCCCTCTAGTACCGAAATCTCGCCTTCGGTCAAAGTCTGCACTACGGCATCGGCCTCGTCGCTGTGGTGGTCGTGGTTGCCCAGCACAGCGATGACGGGAACGCCGATCCCGCTAAATTCCTTCACCACACACCGGGCTTCGGCCACGGTGCCGTGCCGGGTCAGGTCGCCCGCGAGCAACAGGAAATCGGCCCGGCCAGGTAGCTCCTGCAGCGCAGGGCGGTAACGGCCTAGCAGGTCGGCGTCCATGTGAACATCCCCAACCGCGGCTACCCGGATCATCGCAATTCCTCCGCATCCGATGGTGGCGTTGCCCGCACCACCGTAATGTCGTTCTGCACCTTGGCGTTCGGGAAGTGGGCGCTGACTCTGCTGGCGACTTTGTCGCGCCGTTCCTCGTTTTCCACGTGTCCCCGCAGGACGACGACACCGTCGCGGCGGACGATGTCAATTCCCTGCTCCGATAGGTCTTCGGCGAGTTCGCGCTGCGCGGAAGCCTCAGCGTACTCGTCGTGGTCGAGTTTCATCTAAGCCTCCACTTTGGACAGCACTTGCAGCTCTTCTAGCAGGACGAAAAACGCTTTGGCGTAAGGGGACTGACTGGTCTCCGCGCGCACCCGGCCCCAGTCGATCTGCTCGCGCAGGGAACGGGCCACCGGCAGCGCCTTGGAGAAGTCGCAGTGATGCTGGCTGAACGCGAGCAGCTTATGGATCATCAGCGTGGTCGCCGACAGGACCGGCAGGCGGATGGCGTTGACCTGGAGGATCTCGGAGTCACGCAGGATTTCCTCGGTCACGGGGCGGTCGACCGGCCGGAAGATCAAGTCGACGAGCCTGCCCTCATCGTAGACCTTGACGAGCCAGTCCTCGGGCGGATGCTCAGGGGTGAAGCCCTGCTCACTGAGCAGTTCAAGGGCACGTTCGGCGTCTTCGTGGCGGATGAGGAAATCGACATCATGTTCGCTCGAAGTACCTCCGCGCGCATACACGGCGAAACTTCCCGCCAGAACGAAGGGGATTTGGTTTTGCTTCAGCACGCTCGTCACGCGCTTCATCGTCAGCAGCAGGTCATCGCGCACATCGGTGTTCGACATCCCTTTGTCCTACCCCGCTGGAAGCCGTTTAAAGCGCCCGACCAGCGGGAAGTAGCGAGGTTATGCCACAGAAAGCCTGGAACGCTAAGCGAGAGCGACAATACGAGCACATCAAGGAAGGTGTGCTGGAGCGCGGCGAGTCTGAGGATGTCGCCGAAGAGATCGCCGCACGCACGGTGAACAAGGAGCGTGCCCGCGCTGGTGAGGCGAAGGAGTCCAGCCGTCTGTCCAAAGAGGACATCTCCTCGTCGCGCCGTGGTGGCCTGCGCTCGCACAAGGGCGCGCAGGGCCGCACCCGCGATCAGCTATACGAAGAGGCCAAGGACCGCAACATCAAGGGCCGCTCGTCGATGACCAAGGCGGAATTGCAGCGCGCCGTCGACAAATAAGATCGGTGCATGGATCTCGGACTGAGTGGCAAGACGTATGTGCTGACCGGAGCGTCCCGTGGGCTGGGGTTCGCGACGGCGCAATGCCTGGTCGCCGACGGGGCACGGGTGGTGATTTCCGCGCGTGACCAGGCGCGGGTGGACGCGGCGGTAGACGCCCTAGGTTCTGCCGCGGTCGGCTTGGCCGCCGATCTCCGAGACCCAGCCACGGCAGCTCGCCTCGCGGAGGCGGCGCACGACACGTTTGGCCGTCTCGACGGTGCATTGCTTTCCGTTGGCGGCCCGCCCCGCACCACCGCCGCGGGCGCCACTGACGAGCAGTGGCGCGACGCGTTCGAGACCGTCTTCCTTGGAGCGATCCGCGCGGCCCGCACCATCGCCGCCCAGCTGCCTTATGGCGGGGCGATCGCCCTGGTCTTGTCATCTTCTGCCAAGGAACCCGTCAAGGGACTCGGCCTATCCAACGGCCTGCGGCCCGGGCTGGCGGGTGCCGCTAAAGACATGGCTGACGAGCTGGGCCCACGCGGCATCCGGGTGCTGAGCCTGCTGCCGCACCGCATCCTGACCGACCGCAACATCGAGCTGTTCGCGGCGACGGGAGACGCGGCCAAGGCCCGTGCGGAGGCCGAAGCGAGCATCCCCTTAGGACGGCTCGGCGACCCGGCCGAGTTTGGCCGGGTCGCCGCGTTTGCCTTGTCACCGGCGGCTAGCTACCTGACCGGGATCAGCATCCCGGTCGACGGCGGCGCGCTGCGCGGCTGGTAGAGGCTATTTGTCTTCGATGCCGCAGGCCTGCTTGGCCTTCTCAGACGGGTCAGAGCTGTCGTTGATGATCGTCTGGTAGACAGCCTGCGCCTTGGTCGGGTCAGTGCCAGCGGCCTTGATGTCGGCGTTGAGCTTCTTGAAAGCGGTCAGCTCGGCGTCGAGTGCCGTCTTGACCGTCGCGTCACCAGCGTCGGCCACGATCGGGCCGAGCTTGGTTTCATATTCGGCGAACACAGGCGCCGCGGCCACGATGAGCGCCGGGGCCTTGCTCGGGTCGGCTGAAGCAGCCATCAGCTGCGGGGCGAAAGCCATCGCCTTCGCTTCGAATTCGGTCTGCAATGCCTTGTACGCGTCGCAGGTGGTCTTCTTGTCGGCCAAGGTCTTGGTCTGGGCGGCCGACGGGCTCGTGCTCGCGCCCGGCGTTTCCTGAACCGGGTCGGCGCAAGCCGAAACAACCGAAAGCGCCAGGCCGAGAGTGGCCACGGCGAGAATGCGTCGCATCGAGGGATCCTTCGCTTCAATCGAGGGTTTGAAGTACTCGGGCAGCTTAAACAAGCTCTATGACGTATTTCCCCCGAAGGTGGCTCAGGCCACCGTCATGATGCCGACACGTTACCGATTTGCCATCGAAGGGGAATCAGTGATGGCGAACTGAGTCTTGTAAAGGTCCGCATACAGTCCGCCGGCCTCGAGCAGTTGCTCATGCGTTCCACGCTGGACGATCGTCCCTCCATCCAGGACAAGGATCTGGTCAGCGGCACGGACCGTGGACAGGCGGTGCGCGATCACGAGCGCGGTCCGCCCGGTCAGTGCCGAGGTCAATGCTTGCTGAACGGCTGCTTCGCTTTCTGAGTCAAGGTGTGCGGTCGCCTCATCCAAGATGACAATCGATGGCGCTTTCAGCAGCAGGCGCGCGATCGCGATGCGCTGCTTCTCCCCACCGGAGAAGCGGTAACCGCGCTCGCCCACGACAGTGTCCAAACCGTCCGGCAGGGCACGGATCACGTGGTCGATCTGTGCCCCGCGCAGTGCCTCCCACAGCTCGTCATCGGAAGCGTCAGGCTTGGCATAGCGCAGGTTCTCCGCGATGGTCTCGTGGAACAAGTGCGCGTCCTGAGTCACCACGCCAATGGTGTCGCGCAAACTCGCCAGCGTCGCCTCGCGCACATCGATGCCACCAACGGTCACGGAACCAGACGTCACGTCGTAGATCCGGCTCACCAGCATCGAGGTGGTCGACTTGCCCGCACCCGATGGCCCAACCAAGGCGACAAGCTGGCCCGGCTCGACCTTGAACGTGACGCCGCGCAGCACGGGCTCGGTGACGGTGCGGTCGAGGGTCGCGACATCTTCAAGCGACGCAAGGGAAATCTCCGACGCGGCCGGATAACGGAAGTGGACGTCCTGGAACTCCACAGTGGACGCCCCCTTCGGGATGCTCACCGCGTCTGGACGCTCCGCGATCGCGGGAGCCAGATCGAGCACCTCGAACACCCGGTCAAACGACACGAGGGCGCCCATGACGTCGATGCGCACATTGGACAGTGCCGTGATCGGACCGTAGAGCGAGGTCAGCAGCATCGCCAGCGCCACCACATCACCGGCGTCAAGCGAGCCGGACACGGCATACCAGCCGCCCAGGCCATAAACCAGAGCCTGCGCCAGCGCGGCGACAAGCATCATGGCCGCGAAGAAGACACGGGAATACATCGCTGACTGAACACCGATGTCACGCACACGGGCGGCCCGCTTAGAGAACCTGCCCGACTCCTCGGACGGATAGCCGAACAGTTTGACCAGTAGCGCCCCGGCGACCCCGAAGCGTTCCGTCATCGTCGCGTTCATCTTGGCGTTCAGCTCATAGGACTCCTTCGTGATCGCGGCCAGCTGATGCCCGATGCGCCGCGCGGGAAGGATGAACAATGGCAGCAGGGTCAGCGACAGCAACGTGATCTGCCACGACAGGGTCAGCATCACCGCGGCTGTCAGCACGAGCCGCACGATGTTGCTGACCACTCCGGACAGCGTCGAAGTGAACGCCCGCTGGGCGCCAAGCACGTCGTTGTTGAGCCGGCTCACCAGCGCGCCGGTCTGCGTGCGCGTGAAGAACTGCACCGGCATCCGCTGCACGTGGTCATAGACCTGGGTCCGCAGATCGAAGATGAGACCTTCGCCGATGCGTGCGGAGAACCAACGCTCGACCAGGGACAGCCCGGCACTCACCACGGCCAGCCCGGCGATGAACAGTGCCAGCCGGACAACCATCGCTCCCGCGTCAGCGCCGCCGCGGGTAATGGTCCGCACGACGTCACCGGCGAGCACTGGCGTGACCACGCCGATGATGGCCGACGCCACGATGACGGCCAGGAAGTAGGTGATTTCGCGGCGGTAGGGCTTGGCGAACGCCAGGATCCTGAGCGCGGTCGCCCGGCCGATTTTGCGGTTCTCAACACTTTGGCCACGACGCATGGAGCGCATAAGCATCTCCATGCCACCGCCGGGTCCCCCAGGAAAAGTCACGGTCCAAACCTAGCGCCGCGCTGTGACAACGCCGCTAGGACTTTGGTCCTACTCCCCAAGACCCGCTAGGTCGCGGATGCGGCGCACCTGCGCCTCCCGCTCGAAGCGCTGCTGATCGTCAAAAGAACGTCCCGCGGCACCGGACAGCAGGGCCTTAATCTCCACGACCGCGTCGCGGTTGCCCGCCAGGAGCGCCGCGCACAGGTCGGAGACAGCGCCATCAAGGTCAGCCTGCGGCACTACCAGGTTCACCAGACCGATCCGTTCCGCCTCGGCGGCGTTGACCCGGCGTCCCGTCGCGCACAACTCCAGCGCCCGGCCGTAGCCAACCAGCTCGACAAGGCGCTTGGTTCCAGTCAGGTCGGGCACGAGCCCCAGCGTCACCTCAGCCATCGAAAATGACACATCTTCTGCGGCGACGCGGAAATCGCACGCGAGCGACAACTGGAATCCAGCGCCGATCGCATGTCCTTGCACCGCAGCGATAGTCAGCAGATCGGGACGGCGCAACCAGGAGAAACCGGATTGATATGTGCCGATAAGGTCGGCCGCTTCAGCCGGGCTGAGTCCCGCTATTTGGGCAAGCGATTCGCCCATCGTCGATCTGTCGAGGCCTGCGGAAAACGAACTACCTGCGCCTTTAAGCACCACGACCCGGGTTTCCCCGGACAACGAGTGTGCGAAATCGCGCAGGCCTAGCCACATCGCCGGGGTCTGCGCGTTGCGCACCTCCGGCCGGTCCAATGTCACTGTCGCGACAGGACCGTCGATAGAAACACGGAAGCCGGTCGCGGTCATCCCCGGCCGGCTTCCTTCAGGCTCGCGCTAGCAAGGGCGCGGCTAGCGCCAGCCATCTGAGTCATGCTTTTTTGCGCCGACGGGCGCCGCCGCGCTGGCGAAGCTGGACACCCGACTCGGTAAGCACTCGGTGGATGAACCCATACGAGCGACCGGTCGAGGCGGCCAGCGCACGGATGCTCTCACCCGAGGTGTAGCGCTTCACGAGGTCTTTAGCGAGCGTTTGACGTTCGGTGCCGACGATCCGGCGTCCCTTCTCCGTCGTGCTAGCTGTGCCGGTGGCTGCCATCCTGATTCCCTCACGTCCTAGTGACGATACGGACTTTGCGGTCTCATCTATTAGACCGCCTTCGACGATCATGCGCTAGATATCAATTTCATGCCAACCGACACGCGCGCTCCTGTCGGGTACCCGATAGCGTGTTCCGCCGTGAGGACTCGTGAGCAAAGGGATCTGGCCGGCTGGTTGTTGCTGGTCAGCGTGGGGTTGCTCGTGACGTGGCTAGCGGTGCGCGGCGGCGCGCGGCTAGGCACCGCGAGTGCGCCATTCCTCGGCAGCTATCGATTTGAAGTTTCACCGCTATCACTGGCTGCTCCGGCCGTGGCCGTTGCGGTGCTTGCGTTTACCCGGCGCGGGCTCATGGACCGATTGCCGTGGTGGGCCATCTCCGCCGGGTCGGCGCTCGGCCTGCTGACCTGGTCTGTCGCACTGGCCCTTGTGGACGGAACCGCAGGACTCACGCGTTCACTCACGCCAGATAGCTATCTCGGCGATCTCGATGACGTCGGAGACGATCCGATTGGCTATCTGAAATCGTTTACTACTCGCAATGCCGAGCACACGATCGCCACTCGCGGACATCCGCCGGCGCCCGTGCTGTTCCTGTGGTTGCTGCAGCGCGCCGGAATCACCGAGCACTTCGGCTTCGCGATGGTGGTTACCATCATCGGCGCCATGGCCGCTCCGCTTGTCCTGGCAGCGATCCGCGACGCCAGCGGTGAAACGGCCGCACGCCATTTCGCTCCTGTCATCATCCTCGCGCCTTACGCCGTTTGGCTCGCCGTATCCATGGACGCCGTCGTCCTAACCATCGCCGCGGCGATGACCGTCGCGGGCCTCAAAGCCACGCGCCACAAAGGCTGGCAGGCCGCGCTCTGGGCCCTCGGGGCCGGTCTCCTGCTCGGCGTCGCGGCACTTTTCTCCTATGCCGCAGCCTGGCTCGGACTGTCCATTGTGGGCATTTACTTCGCCCGCCGCCGCGCCGCGCTAAACGTCTTCAGCGGCATCGGCGCTCTGGTGCCCGTCATGGGCGCCTCCCTGCTCGGCTTCACCTGGACCGACGGACTCCTTGCCGCGTATGAGGATTTCGCCACCCACATCGAGCCCGACCGTTCCGCTTTGTGGTGGGGCCTTATCAGCATGTGCGCCCTCCTCATCGCCGCCGGCCCACCTTTGGTCGCCAGCATCCGCAAGCTACGCAACACTCCCGGCTGGCCCTTCCTCCTCGGCGGCGCCGCGGCCGTCGTCTTCTCCGTCCTAGCCGGACTCGCCCGCGGCGGCATCGAACACGCTTGGCTGCCTTACTTCCCGTGGCTAACCATCGCCGTCATCGCCCCCGAAATCCAAGGCGGCGAACCAGCTCCCCCACCCTTGCTCCTCGTCGCCGCCGGAGCTCTCACCGCCATCGTCATCGAGGCCGTGCTCCTCACGCCATGGTGAAAACCCTTTAAGAGCCCGCTTTCCGACGCCCGCCGTGGTCCCGGCCGTCCCTCCCGCGAGGCCGCCACCTCCGCGCGCCCCGGCCTCTTTTCACCCACCCGGCCTGCCTTCGCGCCCCCCTGCGGTCGCACGCCCTAGGTCACGCCCACCGTTTTCACTCACTCGGCCTACCCTGCCGCCATCAGCCTTTCGCATGCCCGGGTCACGCCCACCCACCCGCCTGATCTTGCCGCCGTCCCGCTTTCGCTTCGTATCCCGGCCTCGCAACTCGCTTTGGGTTCCCTTCGCCAGGGCCTCAACGCCGCGCGTTCTCATCCCACCATCGCCCTTTTCCGCCGCCGCGTTCGCTTCGCTCTCCCCCCGCGGCCTCTTTCCGCATCGCCCTTCCCCCGCAATGCTCGCGCTTCCACGTTTCGCTTGCGCCCGGTCGCCCGCAATGCTCCCGCTTTCCCGTTTCGCCTCCACGTTTTCGCTTCCGCTGGTCAGTCCTCCCCGTTTCGCTTTTGCCCGCTCCCCGCGATGTTCGCGCGTCCCCGTTTGCCTCCGCCGGCCAAATCCTCCACTGCGTTTCGCTTGCGCCCGGTCCGGATTCGCTTTCCGTTTTTCCCGGTAATCCGTGGTCACGGTTACACCGTCCATTTCGGACGTTTTACCCTGCCGCCTCAGCGCCGAGCGTCGCGGTGTCCATATTGGACCGATCGGTGGAAAAGACCATTGGACCGTCTCGGGATGTGAATCTTGAGTCGTGATCCACATCCTAAAAGGAGTGATCAAATCGCCTGTGGATCACCCTTTTCGGAATCCGGATCATGCTCAAAGATCATCCTGGCCCCAAACCGAGATCCACATCCCACCAGACGTGATCAAATGCCCTGTCGATCACGTCCCAGTGGCTGTGGATCTCACTCTTGGCTGTGGATCAAGCCCAAGTAGCCCAAGCTGCTCATGCCGCCGAGGCCCATGTCTCCAGCGACCGCTCACCACATCCTTTCGTCGCAACGGCATACCTCAGGGCCGACATGGCGATGACAGGTGAAGCGGAGTGGGGCATGGAACCCGGAGCACGCGAAGGCAGCGGGCAGCGCGGGGCCGGGATGCGCCGAGGAAGCCGCCGAGTGGGGCGAGGAGACCCGTGCCGCCGGCGTCACGGGATGCGGATGGCGAGGCTCGGACGCGACGCGAAAGCAGGACGGCTCCCCGTGAAGCGGGGTGGGTGAAAGAGGCCGGGGTGCGCGGAGGTGGAGGCCTCGCGGGAGGGACGGTCTGGACCACGGCGGGCGTCGGACCAAAGGGGTTGAAGGGGTTGCGGCGTCAGGCGAGTTCGACGAGGTCGAGGAGGTCGTCGGACCAGGCGTCCTCGTCACCGTCGGGCAGAAGGATGGCGCGGTCGGGTTTGAGCGCGGCCACGGCGCCGGGGTCGTGGGTGACGAGGACGATCGCGCCGGGGTAGCGGGCGATGGCGTCGAGGACCTGTTCGCGGCTGACCGGGTCGAGGTTGTTGGTGGGCTCGTCGAGCAGGAGGACGTTCGCGCCCGAGCAGACGAGGGTCGCGAGGGCGAGACGGGTCTTCTCGCCGCCGGATAGTACGCCGGCCGGCTTGTCGACGTCGTCGCCACTGAACAGGAAGGCGCCAAGGATGCGGCGCAGCTCGGTGTCGGTCTGTTCAGGGGCGGCCGAGCGCATGTGGTCGAGGATGGAACGGTCGACCTCGAGCGTTTCGTGCTCCTGGGCGTAGTAGCCGAGGCGCAAGCCGTGACCTGCGTTCACGGAACCGGTGTCGGGCGTGAGCAGACCGGCGAGCATGCGCAGCAGGGTGGTCTTGCCCGCACCGTTGAGGCCGAGGATGACGACGCGGGAACCACGGTCCACGGCAACGTTGACGTCGGTGAAGATTTCGAGGGAACCGTAGGACTTGGACAGTTCCGACGCGGTCAGTGGGGTCTTGCCGCACGCGGCGGGCGTGGGGAAACGCACTTTGGCGACCCGGTCACTGGCACGCACCTCGTCGAGGCCGGAGAGCATCTTCTCGGCGCGCTTGGCCATGTTCTGCGCCGCGATCGTCTTGGTGGCCTTGGCCCGCAGTTTGTCGGCCTGTGCCATCAGGGCTCCGGCCTTCTTCTCCGCGTTGGCCCGCTCCCGTTTGCGGCGGCGCTCGTCGGTTTCGCGCTGTTCGAGGTAGGTCTTCCAGCCGACGTTGTACGTGTCCACAGTGGAACGGTTGGCGTCGAGGTACCAGACCTTGTTGACCACGGCTTCCAGGAGCGAGGCGTCGTGGGAGATGACGATGAGCCCGCCCTTGTGCCCGGACAGGAACCCGCGTAGCCAGGTGATGGAGTCGGAGTCGAGGTGGTTCGTGGGCTCGTCGAGGAGCAGGATGCCGCCGCCGTTTTCGCCCGCGTCGCGGAACAGGATGCGGGCTAGTTCGATGCGGCGGCGCTGGCCGCCGGACAGGGTGCCGATGGTTTGCGCGAGCACACGGTCGGGCAGGCCGAGGTTGGAGCAGATGCGTGCGGCTTCGGCTTCCGCCCCGTACCCGCCGAGCGCGGCGAATTGGTCTTCGAGCTGGCCATATTTACGCAGCAGTGCGTCGTCGGTGCCGAGCTGAGGCTCGAGTTCCTTCATCTGCGCGAGGAGCCGGTCGAGCCCGCGGGCGGACAGCACACGGTCAGCGGCCGTGACATCGAGATCGCCCGTGCGCGGATCCTGCGGGAGATAGCCCACGGCACCCCGGCGGTCGACCTGGCCCGCGTAGGGCGAGCCTTCCCCGGCGAGCACCTTGAGCGTCGTCGTCTTGCCCGCGCCGTTGCGGCCGACGAGACCGATTCGGTCACCCGGCTGCACGCGCAAGTTCGCACCCTCGAGCAGGATGCGTGCGCCCGCGCGCAACTCAAGGCCATTGGCCGAAATCATGACTTCCTCCACCGCGACAGCAAACCGACCAAGCTTACTCGTTGGCGAATCAGGCTAAAAATGGTTTAAATCCGGCTTACAGTCATGAACGTGAGCATCAACGAAAATGCCAACGTCGACCCCTCACAGGTCGAGGACATGCGCGGCCAGACAGGTGGCGGCGGCGGGGGCGGCTTCAACTTCCCCGGCCTGGGTTCCGGCGGGGGTGGTGGCGGAGGCGGCGGAGGCATGGGCGGTCTCGGCGCCGGGGCAGGCTGTCTGAGTGCTTTCCTGCCGATGTTCAAGAAGAACCCCAAACTTGGCTGCGCGATCGTCATCATCCTCGCGCTATGCATCGGTGGCTTTCTCTGTTTCGGTGGCGGTGGACAGCTCGGCAACCTGGGCAACGTCGGTGGCCTGGGCGGTGGCGGCACGGCTCCCCAGCCCGGCGACAACACCGACCTGCAAAAGGCATGTGATGTCAGTAACCCTGAGCGGTTCCAGCGCACCGACTGCCGCAATCTGCTCTACATCAACTCAGTTCAGGCGTACTGGCAGCAGGCCATGCCGCAATACTTCGGCACCCCGTATCAGAAGGCGACCACGCGTTACTTCAGCGGCGGCGTGAACACGGCATGTGGCAGTGCCAGCTCCGGCATGGGGCCGTTCTACTGCCCGGGTGACAATCACGTCTACATCGACCTGGCCTTCTACGACGAGCTCGCGAGACGGTTTGGGGCTTCGGGGCAGTTCGCTCAGGCTTATGTTCTGGCCCACGAGTACGGGCACCACGTGCAGACGCTGCTCGGCACGGAAGCCGAAGTTAGAAGGGCACAGCAGCGCGACCCGGCCAACGCGAACCGTTACTCCGTCGCCATGGAACTTCAGGCGGACTGTTTCGCCGGGACCTGGGCCAACGCCGCCTCCCGCACGACGGACGCCACGGGACAGCCTCTTTTCACGAGCATCACGCAAAAGGACATCGACGAGGCACTGCAAGCCGCAGCGGCGGTCGGCGACGACACCATCCAAAAGCGAGCGACCGGCACGATCAACGAGTCTGGCTTCACGCACGGATCAGCCCAGCAGCGGCAGCAATGGTTCAACCAGGGGTTCACGACCGGCGACCCGCGCCAGTGCAACACCTTCGGTTCGTAACACTTTTGCAATGTTCCTCACATAACGTGGGCCAATGGCGGATCTCTTCGAGGACTACCGCCTTGGCCCGGGCTGGGATGAGATGTTCGCCGAGCCCGCCGTGCCTAGGCCCAGCTACGAGACCCTTTACGCGACGCTTCAGGCACTGTCCAGTGCGGACTTAGGCCTGCGCTCAGAGGTGCTCCAGCGCGCCTTCCTGGATCAGGGCATCACGTTCGCCCTCAAAGGTGTGGAACGGCCGTTCCCGCTCGACATCGTGCCGCGGGTCATCACCGCCGCCGAGTGGGCACATGTGGAAGCCGGTGTGGCGCAACGCATCCAGGCCTTGGAGATGTTCCTCGCCGACGTTTACGGCCCGGCCACCGTGCTCAGTGACGGCATCGTGCCCAGGCGAGTCGTCGTGACCAGTGCCCACTTTCACCGGGAGGCCGCGGGGATCAACCCGGCCAACGGCGTGCGCATCCACGTCGCTGGCGTCGACCTCATACGCGACGAGCAGGGAGCGTTCCGCGTCCTGGAAGACAACGTGCGCACGCCGTCAGGCGTCAGCTATGTCATCGAGAACCGCCGCGCGATCTCGCATGTGCTGCCGGAAGTGCTTGCCTCGACCCGGATCCGGCCGGTGGACTCCTATCCCGCTCAGTTGCTTGCCGCGCTGCGGGCAGCCGCTCCAGCCGGGGTAAGCGATCCGACGGTCGTCGTGCTGACGCCGGGCGTGCACAACTCGGCCTACTTCGAGCACACGCTGCTGGCCCGCGAAATGGGCGTGGAACTCGTCGAAGGCCGCGACCTGCTGTGCGCGGCCAACGAGGTCTCGATGCGCACCACCGCCGGTGAGAAGCGGGTCGACGTCATCTACCGCCGCATCGACGACGACTTCCTCGATCCGGTCCACTTTAGAGCTGACTCAATGATCGGCGTCGCTGGCTTACTCAACGCCGCCCGCTGCGGCAAGGTCACCATCGCCAACGCGGTCGGCAACGGTGTGGCCGACGACAAGCTGCTCTACACCTATGTCCCCGACCTGATCCGCTACTACCTGGCGCAGGAGCCGATCCTGCCCAACGTCACCGCCTACCGGCTCGAGGACAACCCTGATGTGCTCGAATACGCCTTGGGCCGCATGGATTCGCTCGTGTTCAAACCGGTCGACGGATCGGGCGGGGCAGGCATCGTGATCGGGTCACGGGCCTCGGAAGAGGTACTGGAGAAGTTGCGAGCCCGGATAACCGTTGACCCACGCGGCTGGATCGCCCAGGAGGAAGTCGCCCTGTCGATGGTGCCGACGCTGATCGGCAACCGGCTGCGCGGCCGTCACGTCGACCTGCGCCCGTTCGCCGTCAACGATGGCGTCGCTGTCAAAGTTCTGCCGGGCGGGTTGACCCGCGTCGCGCTGCCTGAAGGCGAACTGGTCGTCAACTCCAGCCAGGGTGGCGGTTCCAAGGACACCTGGGTGCTCGCCGAAGCGACCGACCCGTCCGAGCCCAGCCCACAACACCCGCGCGGGGCCGCGATTCCACAACCCAGAAAACCAGACCCTGGCCCTGGTACTGGAGAAGTCGTCGCCCAGCAACAACAACAGCAACAGCAGACCGTCGGGGAGGCGCCATGCTGAGCCGGATAGCCGAGTCGCTCTACTGGATCGGCCGTTACGCAGAACGCGCTGAGGGAACCGCGCGCATCCTCGATGTGCACGTCCACGGCATGCTTCAGGACCCGTGGGTCGATCAGGAAGAGGCGTGCCGTTCACTGCTCAAGGTGATGGGCGTGACGACCGATGCCACACAGGTCTCAACGCTGCAAGTGGTCAGCCTGCTCGGACTCGAGCAGGCCAGCCCGAGCTCGGTGGTCGGAGCGCTCGCGGCCGCACGCGAAAACGCCCGTGGCGCAAGGGAAACCATCTCGACGGAAATGTGGGAGTGTCTCAACGCGACTTGGCTCGGCCTGCCGGCCGCGCGCATTCGGATTGAGCAGCAAGGCATGCACGCGTTCTTCGGGTGGGTCAGGGAACGCTGCTCGCTGCTCAACGGGCTGACCGAGGCGACGATGAGCCGTGATGACGGGTGGCTGTTCCTCATGCTGGGCCGCAGCATCGAGCGGGCTGACATGACGGCACGGCTGTTGTCGACGCACGCTGACGCGGGCGGCAGCATCCAGTCGTGGCTTTCGCTGCTGCGCTCGTGCGGGGCTTGGGAGACGTTCCTGCGCACCTATCGCGGCGCTCTGACGGACCGTCATGCGGCTGAGTTTCTCTTACTGGACAGACTGTTTCCCCGGTCCGCGTTCGCGGCCCTCAGCGCCGCGGAGTCATGTTTGGACGAGCTGGAGCAGGCGACCGGCCCACGGGCCGGAGTCGCGACGGACGCTCACCGCATCATCGGGCGTGCCCGCACCGATCTGGAGTTCCGTGGTGTCGACGAACTGCTGTCGAATCTGAGCAGCGTGCTGTCCACAGTGGAGCGTGCGTGCTCACGCGCCAACACCGCCATCACCGGCCGCTACTTCCGGGCGACCGCCGCGGTGACGTGGGCCGTCGCATGAACCAGGGCTGGCGCATGCGCATCACTCACCGCACGTGGTTCCAATACGACGGCAAGGCCGCCACGTCCTACAACGAAGCACGGATGTCGCCTCGTTCCGAGGGACGCCAGTCGGTGCTAGACGCGCGCGTGGAGATTCAGCCCGCGGCTTGGCTGTACAAGTACGAGGACTACTGGGGCAGTGTCGTCACCGCGTTTGACTTGCAGGAGGCGCACGAGTCGCTGACCGTGGTCGCGTCCGCTCTCGTGGAGACAATGCCCTCGGCACCGGTCACGCCGGACGGCCCGTCGTGGAACGATCTCGAAAACGAAGACAGGTGGCACGAATATCTGCTGCCGACCCCGCGCACAGCGCTCGACGAGGAACTGACCGCCCTGGCACTGGAAATCAAAGGCGCACACGACGGACCGCAAGCGGCGGCGCTAGCCGCGTGCGAGCTCGTCCAGTCCGAAGTGGAGTATCAGCCCGGCAGCACCGGTGTGCAGACCGACGCGGTGCACGCGTGGCGCCAGCGCAGCGGTGTCTGCCAGGACATCAGTCACCTTGTCGTGGGGTTGCTGCGCGGAATGGGTACGCCCGCGAAGTATGTCTCTGGGTATATGCACCCGCATCCCGACGGTCCCGTCGGCGAAGACGTGGCCGGGCAAAGCCATGCCTGGGTCGAGTGGTGGTCTGGCACCGGCTGGACCGGTTATGACCCCACGAATGGGGCCCCGATCCAGCCGCGCCATGTGGCCGTTGGCCGGGGGCGGGAATATGGCGATGTCCCGCCCCTCAAAGGGGTTTACTCCGGCCCACCGAGCGCGAACCAAGGCGTCGAGGTCCGGATAACGCGACTGCGCTAAAGGCTGCTGTCCACGCAGTAGTAGTCCGTGCCCGTGACACGTCCCTTGCGGGTGCGCTCTTCCATGTAGACATCGAGGTCGCCACAACCGTTTTCGGAGTTGGCTTCCGAAATCACCTTGCCGTCGTGGGTCTGTTCGCAGGCGACCCACTTCCAGCTGTCCGTGCCCGTGATGGCGACACAGCCGCCGACGCCGGACTTCGGCGCCCCGATCGCGACGGCGGCGATGACACCGACGAGCGCGAGGGGAACCCCCAGGCCAATCATGGTCGGGCGCAGGTAGACCGGCTTGCCCAGCGGCAGCGGCTGACCCGAGTTGGCGTCGGGCTGACGGGCCGGGAGCTTGGCCACCTTGCCGCGCTGGAACAGGTTGATGAGCAGCACGAACGGGGTGACGATGAACGATCCGTAGCCCCACCAGCCCTGCACGAGCGTGCGGCTGGTCATCGTGCGGAACGTGGAGATGCCACAGTCGCGGCAGAACGGTCCCTTTTGCTTGAGGAACTGCATCACGATGATGAGCCCACGGTGGCCACGGAACGTCGCGTCGGCGGTCGGCCCGGCCCCACACATCACGCACGGTGGCGTCCCGTGCTGCGGCGCATATGCCTGCTGCGAATACGCCTGTTGTGGGTATGCCTGCTGGGGCTGAACCTGCTGCGGATACGCCTGCGGCGGCACGGGTTGTGCGGGAGCACCTGGCTGCGCAACGCCATACGGCTGCGGAGGAGCCGATTGCGTTGGGTCAGCAAACGGTGACGGGTAAGGGTTTTGAGGTGGTTGGACTGTCACGCGGCGGGACTTTACAAGAACTACTGATCTCGCGCATGCCGGGAAAACCGTGCCCACAGCCACTCGGTGGCCCCGTCGGGCCATTCATGACCGCCACCATCGACGATGATCGTGGCAACCTCAACGTTTCCTGAACACTGCCAACGGTTCTGCGTGTACTTTCCGGACGGTGAGCTGACGCTCGCGCTCGGACATTGGGCCGTTCGGAGGAACGGGTCTAGCGATTCGTCCAGGGAACGGTAGTCCACTTTGGTGACTCCGGCCGGTCCTACACCGCCCTCAATCGGCACATTGCGGTCGGCGGTGCCGTGGATCGCGAAAACGGGCGTCGGCTTAGCCTTGTCACAGTCGGCGATCCGCGCACCCGCGACCGGCCCGATCGCTGCCACGTCGTCAGGAAACGCACACGCCACGGCGTACGACATCATCGCCCCGTTCGACATGCCCGTCACATAAACCCGCCGGGCATCCACTAACCCGTCGCGAACCAGTCGCGTGATCTCGCCGTGCAGAAAAGCCGCGTCGTCGTGCTCCTGCGGTCCACAGCACTCCGGTCCGGCGTTCCAGCTGCGGGACTTGCCGTTGGGGTAGGCGACCACGAAGCCGTGCTTGTCTGCGGCGGCGTCCCAGCCGTAGGCGCGCCGAGCTTGCGAGGCGCTGCCGAAGCCGCCGTGGAGCATCACGACCAGCGGCGCCGGTTTCACCACGGAAGAGGGGACGTAGACGATGGTTTCGTCAGAGCGCCCATCGGAAGCCGCGGCGGAACACCCAGCGAGCACTAGGAGCAGCACGGCTAATGCGGCCTTCATAGAACACCGGCCAAGCGGCCCTTCCACGGCCCGAGGATCCGTGCCGCGTCGGCGGCCAGCACGCGTTCGAGCACCGTCGTGTAGACGTCGCGGAAATCGGTGGTGTACTTGAGATCCCCGTTATCCAGATCGGACAGATTCGGTGGCTCGCCGTGGAGCCCACCAGTCACGCCGTCCCCCAGCAGGAACAGGCTAGATGCGGTCCCGTGGTCGGTGCCGTCGGAGGCGTTGGCTTTGACCCGCCGCCCGAACTCCGAATAAACCAGCACCACCACGTCTTTGCCCTGCACCCGTTTCAGGAACGCGCCCAGAGCCTTGTCGAGGATGCCCAACAGCCCTTGGTGCGGTTGCTTCTCATCGGCGTGCGTATCGAAGCCGCCAAGGGACACCGAGAACACCCGTGTCGCTACCCGTGCCTCAATGCATTGCGCGACAAGGGAAAGCTGAGCGTCGAGCCCGGCTCCCCCACCCGTGCCCGTTGCCTGAGCCTCATCGTCGGGCGAAGGCGAGTCGTCGGCGGCTTCCGACACCGTTGTCATGAGTTCGTCCACGCGCGCCAGATCAGCGAAGCACGCTGCGGCACGCGCTTGGAACGGTGATTCCCCGGACACCGAAGTCCCAAGAGCGGCAAGGGTTTCCCGCGTCACGCCGCGCGGCAGCTTGATTTCACCCGTGCCTACGACCGCTCCCGCGCTTGAGGCTCCCGCGAGCAGTGGTGGCAGCACCTTCTCGAACGAGACCGCCATCCTCGGATCGCCGCCGACGGCGTCGAGCCACCGGCCTAGCCAGCCCGTGGGGCCCGGCCGCTCTGGTTCGGCCGTGTGCCAGATGTCCATCGACTTGAAGTGACTGCGGTCGGGCTTGGGGTAGCCGATGCCACGGATGACGGCGAGCCGCCTCGTGCCGAACAATTCATGCAAGTTCTTCAGCGCTGGGTTCAGGCCCGTCGTGGCGTCAAGCTTGAGCACCTCCGGCTCGTCATAGGCCAGCTCCGGACGCGCGGAGTGATAAGCCTTGTCGGCGAAGGGAATCACCGTGTTCAGCCCGTCGTTGCCGCCATAGAGCGTGACGACCACCAGTGTCTTGGCTCCCGATGGCTTGTCGCCAGCGGTTTTCAGTACGTCTGACAGGGAAAGGGCGGTCGCCCCGGCCGCAAGCGCGCCAGCGCCCACGACCCCACTGCGGATCAGAAACTTACGTCGCGTCAAGGCATCCATCGCATCCTCCTCAGTGGACCGCGTATTCCGGGCTGGCCAAGGCCAGAGCGAGCCTGCGGCGCGGATCCTTCACGCCTTCGAGCAGTTTGCGAGTGCGGTCAGTCCAGGCGTCCACGCACAGCACGCGGGCGGCTTCGTCCGTATCGCTAGGGACGGTGACCGCCTTGGCCGCCAGCGCTTCGGCGACCCGCAGCCGGGTCTGCGCCGAAAACGTGGTGAGCCAAGCGTTGCCCGACGGCCACCCGGCCACACTCGGCGGGCGGAACGGCACCTGGTCCAAAGCGGTCAGTCCCTTGTAGAACGCCGACCGGTCGCCGGAGATCCCGAGCTGGCGCACGGCACCCACAAGCCATTCCACCGGTTGCTTGACGAGCTGCCCCTGGGCTCGCCCGAATTCTTCGGAACGAAGCATCGCGGTCATCATCGAAGCCACATCACCGGCAGCGCTCATGCTTTCCAGCACGCTCGATGGAATCGGTTCAGCCGAGCCGAACCGGAACCACAAACGGCTGGCCACAAACTTGGGCGCGGCCGCTTGCGACACCAGGTGATCGGCCAGACTGTCCACATCGAACTTGGCGGTCCGGCCGAGGATCATCTTTTGCCCGTCGTCGAACTTATTGGGTTCCAGTGAGGCGACTCCAGTCGTGCGGTCGATGGTCCAGCCCGTCAGCGCGCGGGCCGCTTCCTTGACGTCAGCCTCCGTGTAATTGCCGATGCCGAGGGTGAACAGCTCCATCAGCTCGCGCGCCAGATTCTCGTTGGGCGCCTTGCGCGTGTTGCGCTGACCATCGAGCCACAGAATCAGCGCGCTATCGCGCAGCATGGCCTTGACGAAATCGCCGAACGGGCCGTGCGCACGGGACCGGAAGATTTGTTGCTGCGCCAGCATGAGGTGTGCCGAGTTCACCTTCTGCACACTGGTCGCCCAGTGCCCGTGCCAGAAGAACACGAGCTTTTCGGCGAGCTGCCGCTCCGCCGTGACCATCCGGTCCAGCCACCAGCCGGTGATCTGCTGCACCTGCTCCCGGCGCGTCTTCTGAGCGGCCTGCCGCTCCTCGCGCGTCGACTGCCTCGTGAGCGCCGCGTAGGGGTCGGGCTCCAGCCGCGGATAGCTCAGATTGTCCGGACTGGACGGTCGCACCAGCATCTGCAGCGTCGCTTCGAACCCACGCTGCTCCGCCGCGTCGACTTCTCGCATGGTGGGACCAAACGTGGCGCGCCGCAGCAAATGGGCGGCCTTTTCCCGTTCAGGCATAAGCCGAACGCTAGTGGCGCGATGTAAGACGAATGTTCGGTGTTCCCGAACATGGCGTGAGCGTTTACAGTGTTCGGCGAGCGCAATGTCGGGCTTACGGAATGACACGTCACACCCTCCCGGAGCCTCGCCGTGCTTGCCATCACCGCTCTTCCCCGCCTCGTAGGCTGCGCTGACCTGCCGCTTTTCGCCCAGGCCGCGCCAGTGCCCGTGCTCGCCCGCCAACTGCCGGCGCTTCCCACGCAGTGGGCTGAAGTTCCGGGCACCCGCGTCGTGACTGACGCGCAGTGGTTCGCCGAGTTCCGGCATCCGTCCGGGAAAACCCTTCAGCTGCATTCGGTGTCAGGCTTGGGGTTTAGCCCACTGCCGTCGATCGCCAGGATCAGGCTCAGGGGGTACTCAGTGAGGGTTTCGAAGTCAAACGAGGGTTATGAGGCCCGGTGGGAAACGGCGACCGCGGCCCACCGGGTTTGGTGTTCAGGCAGTTTGGCGCAAGTCATGGACCTGCTCTATTCGCTTAGCTGGACGGAAACTCCCACGACAGCGTCACCGTCTCGGAACTTTCCGCAGACCCAGCTGAGCGGTACGTAGCCAGCGCGACCTCGTTGTCCGGGTCGACGCCCACCCACATGCCATAGCAGCCGTTGTCCTTAGCGATCTGTGCCAGTGCGTTGGTCAGGGCACGGCCGATCCCGTTGCGGCGGTACTTCTCCCCTACCCCTAGCTCGTAGAGGAACATCTCGGTTCCTTTGTCGGGATGGGTCATTTCGACACCACTGATGAAGCCGGCTGGAGCATCGTCCACATAGGCTATGAGCAGGTGGTGCCCGTGGCTGGCCAGGAACGTGGCGGCCCACTCGTGGCGGGCGGGATTATCGAAATGCTCTTCCGCGGCGAGAATCTCGGCCGGATCTGTGGCCCGGCGGATATCGAAGGTCAGCACCCCGCCATTATCTCTCCCCTTCCGGGTGGCAGTATGGCCCGGTGGCCTATGACCTGCGCACTCTCGAAGCCAAAGACACCGATGCCTCCTGGGACCTCGGCGCCGTGACATTCGGCTATCACGGCCAGCCACGGCCGGATAACTGGAGCGCGGTCACCCCGGGACGCATCGCGGTCGGGGCCTTCGACTCGACGGGACAGCTCGTCGCCAGGGCCGTCGACCGGGTGCAGGATCAGTGGTTCGGTGGACGGCCCGTGCCCACGTCGGGTGTCGCCGGAGTGGCCGTGGCGCCCTACGCGCGCCGGGGTGGCCTGGGACGCCTCGTGCTCACGCGCCTGCTCGCTGACGCTCGTTCACGTGGCGCGGCGATCAGCACCCTGTTCCCGACGACAGCGTTGCCTTACCGGGCGCTCGGCTGGGAAGAAGTCGGCGCGCTGACCTACACCGCTTTCCCGGCCAGTTCCCTCGCCCAGGTCAAGGCATCGCCGTCGATCACTTTGCGTCCGGCCACGGTTGACGACTTCCCGGCGATCCACGCCCTCTATGCGGCGGTCGCGTCCGCGAGCACCGGCATGCTCGACCGCGCTGGCCCCTGTTTCACGGCCACTGCGGCCGAGGCACTGGCGTCCGTCAACGGCTTCACGGTCGCGGTCAACCCCGACGGCGAGGTGTGCGGTTACGCGAGCTGGGACCGTGGCCCCGGTTACGACGCCACCGGAAAGTTGACCGTCTATGACCTCATCGCCAGCTCTTCGGCCGCGACGGCGAGCCTGCTGGCGTTCGTGGGCAACTGGGCCAGCGTCACGCCCACGGCTGTGCTGCGGCTGACCCCCGACGATCCCGCGCGGTACCTGTTCTCCCAAGTCGGCGCGACCGTCGAGAAGACGAACTCGTGGATGCTGCGCATCGTCGACGCCGTCGCCGCGATCGCCGCGCGCGGCTGGCCGTCCACTCTCGACGGTCGCGTGTCACTTGCCCTGAGCGACCCCGAATGTCCTTGGAATGCGGGCGATTTCGTGCTCACGTTCTCGGGCGGCAAGGCGACCCTGGAGCCGGGCGGTTCTGGCGACGTCGCGATGTCGCCCCGTGGCCTCGCCCTCTGGTACGCCGGCGTCAGCCCAGCCGTGCTCCGGCGCGCTGGTTTCCTGTCCGGCGACACGGCCTCAGACGCCTTGCTACAGACCGCTACCGCTGGCCCTCCGCCGTCCATTCACGACTACTTCTAGCCGGACTCGGCAACACCACCTCCCGGCACGGCGTCCCGCCCTTCGCCCGAGCCGATAGTGCCCGGGCGATGTTGGTTGCGGCGCCCCTTTTCAGGGCTGTGCTGCCTCTGCCTAGTCGCGTAGTTCTACGCGACTAGGCAGAAGAGGTGTCCGGCCGCGGACGGGCAGAGCGTGTGCGCGGCTACGTGTGCCGCGCGGCAAGGAGGTCAGTGACGGTGACGAATTCAAATCCACGGTTCTTCAGCCCGGAGATCATCGCGTCGAGATTGCCGATCGCCACGAGACGGTCCGCCGGACCTGTGTCGTGGGCGAGGATGATGTCGCCGGGCGCGGTCGCGGCGCTGATGTATTCGACTAGACCGGGCGGATCATCGCGGTAGTCCGACTCGAGCATCTGCCGGCTCCACAACACGACCGTGTAACCGAACTCGGCGGCGGTCAGCATGGTGCTGCCGGCGAGATGACCATACGGCGGGCGCAATAACGTCGGTGCTTTGCCTGTCACCTTGGTGATTTCGTCATGCGCGCGCTCAATGGCGTCTGTGGCTTCGGCGAGATCCTGGCGGGCCAAGTCTTTGTGTTCCCACGTGTGATTGGCGAGCTCGTGCTGCCCTTCGTACCCGCGGAAAATGTCTTTGTTCGCGGCGAGATTGCGGCCAACCACAAAGAACGTCGCCGGAATGCCCTGGCGTTTAAGCGATTCAAGCACCTTCGGCGTCCAGTTAGGCATCGGCCCGTCGTCGAATGTGAGCGCCACTAGCTTCCGCTCGGTGTCGACCGACCAGACCGTGTCCACTTGCGCGTGCTTCGGCGGCGTTCGGCGGTCGGCGTGGATGGAGGCGGCGGGGCCTTCGTAGAAAGGCAACGGGCCATTGGCTTGGATCGCGTCGACCGCCTTGACGGCGGCCGCTCCAGCGAAGGCGCCCGCCGTGGCGGACACCCCATGCCGCAGGAGCGCCCGCCTGCCACCGGAAAAAGTCACGCGAGCAAAGTTACCTTCTTAGCTCTGCGATGCAGCACTTAACGCTGCCGCCGCCCTTCTTGAGCTCAGAGAGGTCGGTGAGCACCGGCACGTAGCCGCGGTCCATCACCTTGGTGGCCATGCCGACCGACTCCGTGTTGAGGAAGACATTCAGCCCGTCGCTCACGAGATTGAGCGCGAACGCTTCGGCGTCTTCCTCGTCGGCGATCAGCGCGTCGGGGAACAGTTGCCTGAGCACGCGCTGGCTGGCTTCGCTGAACGCCTGCGGGTAATAGGTGATGTTGTCATCGTCGAGCGCGGCCAGAGCCGTGTCCAGGTGATAGAACCGCGGATCGACCAGCTTCAGACTGACGACCGGCCGCTGGAGCGCCTCCTGCGCCTCGGCGTGTGCTGTGACGTCAGTGCGGAATCCGTAGCCCGCGAGGATGAGCCCGTTGGCGTAGGCGAAGTCGCCTTCACCTTCGTTGGTCAGCGTCGGCGCCCTGAATGTCCAATCGCGACTCTCGTAGAACTCCCGGTGCGCCTTGGCTTCATCAGAGCGCTGGGGGTACTTGAACTTCGCCCCATAAGCGACCCCATCAACCGTGAACGCACCGTTGGCCGCGAACACCATGTCCGGCAGCCCCTTCTCCGGAACGAGCGTGTGCACGGTGTGCCCTTTGCTGATGAGAGCGTCCTTGAGCGCCTCCCACTGCTTGACCGCCAGGCGTGCGTCAACCTCCGTGGACGTATCCATCCACGGGTTAATCTCGTACTCCACCGCGAAGTTCTCTGGCGGGACCATCAGGTACTCCCGCGCGCGCAGCTGCCTCGTTGCAGCGGTCTGGCTCATCACGCGCACGAGATTACGTAACGATCCGTTGTGTCCCTACTTCGATCTGTTGCGTGTCTCCCGTCACGCCGTCGATCCATTGCAATCTTTACGGCGTGGAGGCTGACTCGGCGGCCGAGGACGGCCGTTTGAGTTTCGCGGGGGCGCGGGCTTGCTGATAACGCCACCAGAAGAAGGTGGCCGCTCCCAGTGGAATCGGCAGCATCCACGTGAAGATGCGGTAGAGCAGTGCCGCGGCGAGGATCTGGGCTTGGTAGTTGCCACCGTCGAGGGCGAGCACACCGAGGATGATGAACTCGGTGACGCCGATATTGCCTGGTGTTATGGGAACGATGGCAGCTATGGTGCCCAAGGCGAACGCGTAAAACGTTTCGCCCCACGAGATCAGCTCCGGCCCGAGCCCCACGAACCTAAGGGCCGCAAAGAGAACGACACTATTGGCGAACGCGGCAGCCAGCTGTCCAAACGTGACGAGCCAGCCGCGGCGCTTGAACTCTTTCACGATTAACGTGTGCAAACGCAGGACGCGTTCCGTGATTCCTGACGGGGCGGGCCGTTTGAAGAGCTTCGCCATCTTGTGCACGGCGTGTTCGAGACGGTGCGCGAACCGGTGTGCCAGGTCCTCGCGGCGCAGCAACAGCCACGGAATGATGGTCAGCAAAGCGAACGCGAGCAACCCCACGGCGAGAAGCAACGGTGTGTCATCGTCGCCGCGTCCCGTGAGCACGAGCACGGTCATGCCGATGAGGGGCAGAGACAGGAGGGTTAGATAACGGCCCACTCCCGTAACCGCGATCGCGGCGGTCACTTTTGAGGCGTTGAAGCCCCACGAGCGGTACATCGCGAAACGGACCGCCAAGTCAGCGCCGGTCGGCACAAGCGCGGTCAGAAAGTTGGCACAGACAGTGCTCAGGGTCCCGCGCCACCAGCTCAGGCTCCCGAGCGCCAGCTTCGCCGACCATCCCGTGACCGCGATGACGCCGAGCCCGAGGGCGAACAGCGTGACGATCTCCCCCGAACTCAGGGTGCCGATCGCGTTGGCGATGTCGGAATAACTCGCCACCCGCGGCAGCACCCACACCGCCACGATGACCACGCCCGCCAGTCCGGCGAGCCATATGATCTTCTCCCGCTTGCCTGTTCCGCTCTGCCGCGGTTCGGGCTCCATGGACTCAGATCCTAGGCGAGCGCCGTCGCAGATAGTTCCGTAACAGATTATCTTGCTACGCTCGGGACATGAACACGTCTGCTCCTGCCCGGAACGTAGACCTCATGCTGCTCTTGAACGTCGCGAGCCACAATCTCCTGACCGAGATGACCGCACGCCTGGCAGACCTAGGGATAACCCCAAGAGCCCATTGTGTACTCAGTAAGGCCGTCCGCCAGGACCTGACGCAATCCGAACTGGCCGAGCTGGCAAACCTCGACAAGACCACCATGGTCGTGACCATGGATGCTCTTGAGCAGGCCGGCCTCGCGGAGCGCGTGCCCTCCACGACTGACCGCCGGGCACGGATCATCCGGGTGACAGAGGCTGGCGAGGAAGTTCTCGACCAGGCCGACGAGGTCGTGTTCAGCATCTTCGATGACGTTCTGGACTCGCTGCCAGACGACGAACGGGCCGGCTTCCTGGCTGGCCTTCGCCGTCTCGCGCAGGGACGCCTTTCTGCCGCTCCCATGTGCGATAACCCTCCACGCCGGCGGGCTCCGCGAGTACCCAAGAAAATTGTTGGTTAAAAAATAGTCCCGAACAAAACCATCTGGTACGGTCCCAGTTATGACCGCCTCACAACCATCGGCTCGTTCGCGCTGGATCGCGCTCGTCGTGCTCTGCGCAGGCATGCTGATGATCGTTCTGGACCAGACCATTGTTAACGTCGCCCTGCCCGCTATTCGCGATGACTTGAAGTTCACTGACGCCGGGCTGGCGTGGGTGATCAACGCTTACCTGATCGCGTTTGGTGGCTTGCTGCTCCTGGCTGGACGCCTCGGCGACCTGATCGGCCGCAAACGCATCTTCCTGATCGGCTTGACCGTCTTCACCCTGGCGTCGCTTCTCTGCGGCGCGTCAACGACGCCGGAAATGCTTATCGTGTCACGGTTCTTGCAGGGTGTTGGTGGTGCGATGGCTACAGCAGTGACGCTGGGCATGATCGTGACCATGTTCCCCAAGCCCGCCGAACAAGCCCGCGCGATCGGCGTCTTCAGCTTCGTCGCCGCTGCCGGAGCCTCAATCGGCCTGCTGCTTGGCGGCGTCCTGACCCAGGCGCTGAACTGGCACTGGATCTTCCTCGTGAACGTCCCCATCGGTATCGCCGCTTTGGTATTCGCGACCCGGCTCATCGCCAACGAGCCCGGTGTGGGGCTACGCGAAGGTGCCGATGTCCTTGGCGCCACTTTGATTACGGGCTCACTGATGCTCGGTGTTTACTCCATTGTGGAGAGTCAGGCTCTACTCGGCGTGCTTGCCGTCGTGCTGCTTGCTGGCTTCATCGTGCGCCAGCTGACAGCTGCGAACCCGTTGCTATCACTGAGGATTTTCCGCTCGCGGAACATCACTGGCGCTAACGTTGTGCAAATTCTGATGATCGCTGGCATGTTCGGCATGTTCTTCCTCGGCACGCTTTACATGCAGTTTGTGTTGGGCTACAACGCTTTGCAGATCGGCCTGGCCTTCCTGCCGGTCGCTCTCGCCATCGGCACCTTCTCAGCCGGTTTCTCCGCACCGCTGATGGGCCGCTTCGGTCCAAAACCGTTGCTGATCGCGGGTTTGACGCTAGTTTTGGCTGGCCTGATTTGGTTCGCCCAGGTGCCTGTTGACGGCGTGTACTTGCGCGACATGTTCCCGGCGATGCTGCTCCTCGGTATCGGCGCTGGCGTCTCGTTCCCCACCTTGATGACGCTGGCGATGTCTGGCGCCACGTCTTCCGACGCTGGCCTGGCTTCCGGTCTCGTGAACACAACAGCCCAAGTCGGTGGCGCCGTTGGGCTCGCCGTGCTCGCTACGCTCTCCACGACTCGCACGGAATCCCTTGCCGCTACTGGAGTTTCGGCACCTGTCGCCTTAACTTCGGGCTTCCAGCTAGCGTTCTGGACCGGAGCGGCACTGGTCGCGATCGGCGTCGTCATCGCAGCGACGGTCATCCGCATCGTCCCCGCAACGGAAACCTCAGACGAAGAGGCCCCCGAGCGCGTCCTCGTGCACGTCTAAGCCCCGCTTTGTTGGGCGGCCTCGCGCCTCCGGCGCCCGGCCGCCCTACCAACGATATGCTGCAAGAGTTCACCTGGTCCCGCATATCCACGTCTCCCTTTTCGGGCACCCTCGCAGGGCTTGCCGAGGTTTAGCCGCATTGGGACATCCCCAGGACACAAGTATCAATCCATCTCAGGAAGATTTCCGCTCCCATAATCTTCGCCAAGTTGCTTTGTCAGAAATTCCGTGAAGGTTTCCCATCGCATCATTGGAGCGGAGTCTCCTTCCATATATAAAGCGACCGCAGGATCCGGGGACCCGGAGTTCTCCATCCAGTACACCTGGTATCCCTGGTGCATCGCAAACACAATGGCGCCGTCTGGCAACGGGATTCCGTCCAAATCCTCCGCAAAGAAGTCAGCGGCATCTTCGGCGAGGCTAAGGATTCCCGGATAAAAGGCGTCGGTACCTTGTAGGAGATGGCCTGCCCTGACGCCCATCTCCGAGAGAAACTCGGCATACACCTCTGGGAGTTCACCTACCCCGTATGCCGCCGTAACTTCATCGATCTGCTCCCGTGACAACCCGACCACAGAAGTTGGGTCCTGGCCCTTAATGAACACAGAGATCCGGCGAATGGTTTCGTGCATAAGCGTTTATCAACCTGTCATGATGTTGATCCGGATTCCCGGAAATGCCTGAGTGAACTGGCCAATCAGGCCGGAACCGCCTGTTGCACAAATTTGCCGAGCCAACACTCTCCGGATCGGAGTTGGCCAAGTGACGGACCACATACAAGCTAGTCCGCCTCGACGCTACTCTCCAATTTAGATCATGAGCCCGTCAATTCGAAGCGTGTCGCCGTTTCGGGAAACCTGCCCGCTCCAAAAGCGCAAACCGCTGGCCCGAATGTGCCAATACACGGCGCCCGGAAAACGCGAAGCCCAACCATTAAAGCTGGCCCACAAAGGATTTATCTCGTCCACTACTCGCCCACCGGACTTTGGCCCATTAATCGCTCTCCGATCGCCAGAGCCCATTCCACGCCACGACGCTACGTGTCGAGGCACCGAGGACTACCCCAGCACAAATGGAACGTCGGCCCGTCTCAACCCGCCTCTAGCAAGGCAACATCCACCCTAAACGTCCACATTGGATTGTATCCATCGATTCGCATGTGTTCCAGGCATTTGACAGCAGCCGTGACAGCAACGCCCTTCGGTGCACGACATTACCGAACCAGCACTCTCCGGAGCTGTTGCAAAGACCTCACCGCTCCGGATCAATCGAATGCAGTGAATGCTAAATTTCTGACGCCTTGCCGTGCTCCGCTTCAATTTCGGAGATCATTTCTGTCACATCATCGTCCGTAAACACAAAGGGACGCATTTGATCGGTAACAGCTTCTCTTTTAGCCTCTGGCGTGTACAAGTCATTCCACATTTTGACAAGGTAATCACGAATGGCTGGTCGTTCCATTGCTCGCGTGTCAAAACGACGCCAATCACGCCAACCCTGTGCTTTCCGAGGCTCTCCAGATGCATCATGATAGGCAATGATCGACTCAACCAGCCGTTCATGAATATGGCTCAAGAATGGACTCCCCTGCACCGCCCAATCCACATCGGACGTGTTGAAGCGGATCTCCATTAGACCCTTCTGAAGTGCGTAAAGCTCGTCGATGTTGTCGATCTCGAACATACTTCCTCATCATCCGAACGGATTCAGGCCGTGGAACACGACGTCGTCGAGCGTAAATCTGAACGATCCAGTGTGCATCAGCTCATTTGGCTGAGAACCAGGGGCTAGTTTAGTCCCGGCTGGAAGCCTGAAAGCGATCAGGTGGGTACCTCTGTCCCCGCCCCGTCCCATGAAGAGCGCGTTGCTTGTCTCTTTTGAGCTAAGCATTTCTTTCGTGAAATACGCGACGCCCTTTGAATTTGCAGTTATCACGCCACCATCCATGACTCCGGCGTGGCCAGCTTCCGACGTGTAATGGAATACAACATTGTCGTCAAGCGAGTCCGCGAGGTTATCCACGCTGTGTTTCGCCGCGTCGCCGCAGTTGTGGACCAAGACCGGGGTGTCGGCGGCCATCACAAAGTAGGTGTGGATTTCGGCGACCGTGAGGTCGCGCATTTCCTGTTCGCCCACGAAGTTGTGGACTGAGGCGACGGTCACTTGTTCGCCGTTCGGGGTGAACAAGTGGTGGCCGACGACCAGCTTGGAGGCGCCCGTCCATGCCTTCGTCGTGACGTCCCAGAACGGGTGGTTCGCGGTCGTCTCGATGACCTCGGTGGTTCCGTCTGCGAGCTGGACCTCGACGTTCGTTAGCTCAAGGTCGGTGTTGATAAAGACTCGTTCGACGGTGCGGGACTTGACTTCACCGGTTTCGGGATCTGTGGCGGCAACCTTGTCGCCAACCTTGATGTCGCCTATCCGTTTAGTCGTGCCATCCGCCATCAACACACGAGTGTCAGGATCGAAACTGTGTGTCTTGCAGGCTCCGCCCGCTTTCAGGTCGTCGAGTTTGGACTTGGCGTTGGCGATCAGGTCGTCGGCCTTCTTGAGGAACGCCTCCCCGACAGCGACGACTTTCTTCCACGCCTTGTACGCCGCCATACCTCGGTCGATGGCGTCGTAGATGGCCTTGCCCGCTTTAGCGACTCGGCCAAACGGCAGGAAGCCCAGGAGCATGGATCCGCACGCAATGGCGTCGCCACCAAAGCAGTCGAGGATGTCCTGCACACCAATCACGTCTAGAAGGAAGGCGAGGCCAACTCCGAGAAGGACGTCCTTGATTGACTTCTTCTTCTCCTTCTCGGCTGCGTTCTTCTTGGCTTCCAGATCCGCGATGTAGTTGGCTTCCTGGCAGATGTCGTCGCAGTACTGCGCCTCTTTGCCATCACACGCTTCGCCGTCGATGCAGGACTTGAGGCCTGACGGGTCGCTTCGGGTGACAGGCGAGCTATTGCTGTAGGTGTAGGGGTTCCACTGCTGCGGATCGCCAAGGTCCATGATCGGGTCGACGCTGACAAACCGGCCGATGCTCGGGTCGTATTCGCGAGCACCAAGGTGTGTTAGGCCCGTGGGAGTGTCCTTGGTTCCGCCAACGTAACCCGCGGTTCCCAGCCACGAAGCCGGTTCGAGCCGCGATTCGCCATACGGCATAAGGCGACGACGGTCAATGGTGCTGAGATTGGCAGAGTCAATTTGAACGATAGCCGTGCCTTGGTGATTGGCGACCGTCCATTTGAGACCAGTGTTGTTGCGGATAGCCACGCCGCCGAGATAACGCTGGCCGGAAACCGCCGTGCCCGTCTTTTCGAGCTCTGTGCCATCCGGAAGGTACAGCGTGGTCTTTGTCGTTCCGTTGACGGTGTTGGTGGCAAGCAGACGACTGCCGTCGGTGTTGTAGACATACGACGCAACTGTGGCCACACCCTCCTTCACCGTCTTGAGGTGGCCTTCGGCGTCCCAGGTGAGGTCTTGGAGAACTCCGGCCTCAGTCGTCCGGGTCTTCATGTTGCCGGCGTTGTCGTACGTGAAGGTCCTTGTGGGCTTCCCAGACGCCGTGATTTGACCGACCTGGTGTGGATCCACCGAACCAGCGGAGCCGTTGACGTAGGTCCATTTCGTTGCTTGCGAGCCGTCGGTGTTCTTATCGGTCTGGAATTTGCGGTTCCCGACGTCGTCAATTTCCCAGGTCCGCCAGTACGCGTCGGAGCCGTTCTTTTGCGGTATGCACTGGCCGGAGTTTTGGGTCCAGGCTTCGGTCAGGCGCCGCAGGCTGTCGTAGCGGAAACATTCCATGCCGTCGGATGCGCCATTTTTGTTGGCATCAATTGATGTCAGGTTTCCTGCCGGGTCCCATGCATGCAAGTAGTCAAAGGGAACACCGAATTGGCCTGGCGCGCCAAACTTCTCGGTCTGTATCCAGAGCTTGGACAGACGACGGGTAGTTGCGCTGAAGTCGGACACCACCTTGACCTGCTTACCCGCATTGCCGTGCAGACGCTGAAGCACTACGCCGTCGAAGTCATAGGTAGTGTCGGCGACAAGCTTCATTCCGCCGTAGCCGTTGGTATCCAATGTGGAGGGTAGTCCAGCACTGTTGTAGCCGACCGTCAGGTCTTCTGCGGCGAGGTCGCCAGCCGTTGGGAGCTTTGTCTTTTTCGGAGCGCCGTTGACCTCATACTCGAAAGTTGTCTCGTAAGTCAGTCCAGCACCGCCTACGCCAAAGCCCGGAGCAGTGAAGGTTGTTTTCTTTGGCCGGTAGCCGGAGTCGTAGTCGTTGATCTGAGTGACGAAGTCGCCAGTGGCGTCCTTGCGGGTGGTGGAGGACAGCTGGCCGACGGCCTTGACCGTCGCGCTTCCGTTGAACGCGGCCTTGTCATATTCCCACGTCGATAGCAGCGGTCCCGACGCCGAGTCGGCGTGCAGTTCGATTTGCCGGCCTAGGTCGTCGTACTTGTACCACAATTGCCGGTTCTCTGCGTCCTTCGTGGACAGAACCGAACCGTCGTTCCGGTACGAGGTATACGAGGTACCGGAGTCAGGATCGTTAATTTGGATCTTGCGGCCAAGCTTGTCGTAGATGTAGGTCCACGAACTGTTCGCCGGATCGGTTACCTTCCACAGCTGCCCGGAACGGTTGTACTCGTACTTTGTATTGACCGTCCCACCGGTGGGCTTTGCCTGCCTGAGCTCAGAAATATTGCCTCGGGCATCTGTGTAGGTGACGGTATGCGTCCCACCCTGCGGCGGTGTAGCAATCGTCCTGTGGCCCTGCGGGTCAATCGTGGTGTTCCAGCTGGACCCAAGCGGCGCTCCCCCGCTCCACGGAACGATGCTCGTTTGCTCGCCAAGGTTGTTATACGTGAACTTAGCCCGCTGCTTAACGAACGCGGTTTCGTAGCCTTCCATGTTCTGGTTAGGAGCACCAGCCATACCGAAGGTAAGCGAGTCAGCAACTCCACCCGTTGCGTAATACCAGATGTCAGACACATGCCGGTCGGTGCCGTCGGCCTGAAGGGTCTCGGTGCGTCGTGGGCGGAGCAATCCGTCGAACATCTCGAACGATGCCGGCAGCAAGGTTCCGCCCGGTCCGAGGACCTGAGTCTTAATGTAGGACGCATTGAGGGGGCGCAGCACATACTCGTACTGAGCATCAGGAGTCACATTGACCGGCCTATTGTTCTTCCAGACTTGAAGAAGCCGTCCCTGAGCATCGTATCGGGCTGTCGTCATAACGCCGTTCACATCGAACGCCACTTTCGGCAGTCCAAATCTGACATCCATCGTGGTCGTAGTCTTGTGACCAAGAGCGTTGGATACCTCGATGCTTGTAACCGGGCCGCCTTCGGCCGGGGAGTACACAGTCTCCGTCACCCGGTCCATGCCGTCCGCGGCTTTCTTGATGCGACCGTGTTTGTCGTAGTCGGTGGCAACGATGGTTCCGGTGGGGATCCAGACGTTTGCGCCGCCAGACTCTTCTTTGATGGCTTCTGTTTTCGTCACGCGGCCGAGTGCTTCGGCACCGGTTCCGAGTTGGCCATGGCTGGTTTTGCCGTCGTAGTAGGTGCGGTTGCCGGCGAGGATGTTACTGACACCGGTTCCGGCACAGTCTGTGGTTAGGGCTTGTCCTGGCAGTCCGATGATCCATTTGGCAGTGTCGTGGATGTATGTCGTTTCGGTGCAGACGTCGTCGTTGATGCCGGAGGGGTGGCTGCCGCCGTTTTCACCGTTGTCGGTGACTTTCAGCGGGAGCGGGTAGGTGGGGTCCCATGTGGTGGCGACCGTGGTGTAGCGGGTGTAGTCCTCATTGGAGGGTCCGCCGGCGGGATGGTGGGTGCCGTTGGTGGTGTGGTTTTCCAGTGCCCGCCAGCGTTTGATGGCGCCGCCGCTGATGTTCTGGTGGCCGAACTGCAGGACTTCGTGCTGGTGGCGGCTCATGCGGACCCAGGTGCCGGCTTGGCCGTCCTTGCGCAGGACGAGGCGTGGCTTGCCAGCTAGGGCGGGGTGGTCTTTGACCGGGGTTCCCCAGCCGTCGTTGATGTAGACGGTGCGGTTTTCCCACATGCCGCCGGAGCGGTCGGCGTCCATGCCGCGGAAGTAGATGGTGTCGGTGACTTGCTGATTGCCGGTGTTATCACGGGCGCCGACGATCGTGCGCACGTTGGTGTAGCCGCGCCATTGGTTGTGGGTGCGTTCGGTGGCGGGCACCAGCCAGTTGTCGTCGAAGTGCCAAAGGGCGCGTTCGATGCTGCTGCCTTGCCCGGCGCCGTTGGTGGCGGCGTCATTGGTGTAGACGTAGCGGGTCAAAACGTTTGGCGCGCCGCCGATGCGGTCGTGCTGCTCGATCTCGTTGACGACATACTTGTGGTACCAGTTGAACGCGGCACCTTCCCAGCGCGGGTAGCAGCGTTTTGTGTTGCGTTCTGCGTTGGACATGTTCGCATCCGCGCGCACGCAGTCCTCGCCCGAGTAGGCGACGGTGGTGTAGTCACCGGCGGGGCCGGAAAACGCGCTGATACGCCAGCGGGTCATCGGCGGCCGGCCAACATCGTTGCCCCACACGACCGCGTTGTTCTTCTGGTGCGCGTTGACAACAATCACGGTTTCGTTGCCACTGTTGGGGCGCACGACCTTGTTCAGCCACAGGGTTGGGGCGGTGTCTTGCACCCCAACAGGATTAACGAAATCACCCGTGGCCGGGAATGTCTGCTCGGTAGCGAACTTGTCCACAGTGGACCAGCCCGACGGCGCGGCCGCGTCCTTGACAGTCGACTCGATACCGGTCAGCCGGTACACCGACCAAAACGTCGGGCTGGTACGCCCCGGGCACGTTGACGCCAAATCGCCGCACGACTGATCCCACGGAGTATCCGGCCAGTTCGACGTGGAAAAGTCGGTGGTGCAGTTGGTGTTATAGCAACGCCAGTCATAGGAGTAGATGATCTTCGCCGCCTCAGTCGTGCCGGTGACCCGGTTGTTGAGGCCGTAGTGGATTTCCCGCAACACCGGCATCATGTCGTAGCCGAAAACCGTGGTGTTGCCGTTGGCCCCGTAATTATTGCGGTACGACTCCCACTTGTAGGTGATCTGGTTACCGAACCGGTCGGTCACCAGATCCAGGTTCCACCGGTAACCCATGGTGCACCATGAATTAGCGAACCCCGACCCGGTCCGGTTGAAACACGGCTCGTTCGCGTCGTTGGAATACACCGGCATGACCGCCGTGCCACCACCCAGCGACCCTGGGCCGCCATTGCCGTGTGGCTGAGACCCGAACAGATACTGGGTGCCATCCATCGTGGTAATACGGAAGTGCTCCCCCTCCCACGCCCAGTTCGCCGCACCCGTGAGCCGCTCCACCTTCCAGCCCAAAGACGCGTCAGCCACATCCCACTTCTGCGTCACCGAATCGCGAATGATCTGCGTCGACTGCCCATTGAGGACAATCGACAGCGGCGCCCAGTCAATGAAACACAGGTCGCCCTGGTTACCGCCCTGTCCGTCGTACTTGCACTGCCGGTAAGACCGCTCAATGAACGACACCCCACCGATAGACCAGCCATCACCAGCCTCAGAAGATTGGTTATTAGTCCCCGAACCCAGGCCATCGACAGACTGCGACGAGTAGTCCAACGTCACCGACGGAACCAAATCACCCGGCACCGGCGGCACTTTCAGCGAAACGCTCGTGGAAAACCCGCCAGCGCTACCGCCAGCTGACCACTGAACTGCCTCATTCATCTTCGTCTTCGTAAAGTCACCCGACTCCGACGACGCACCCGCGGCCAGCGCGAACACTGAGGCCCCGGCAGGCTCGGCCTGTTGTGCCGACATCCCCGCGATCTGCTGCCCAGCGGGCTTAGACGCGGCCGGAATTTCGACAGACGCCTCAACCGTCAAATCGAACACGTCATTGACCACACTGGCAACCGGGGTCTGCTGCTGACATTCCTTCAACGAAGGCGTGGTCAAAGCACACGCCGGCAGCTTGACGATCCGCAACCGGGAGCCGAAGTCAGCACCATAAGCGTTGGCGAACTTGCCGTAGTTCGCCGCCACACGCACCGACGGCCCCAAATCCCCCTGCGGAGCAGCCGTAAACACCACACCCCGCACGCCAAGCGCCGCTGAGGCAGACTGCGGCAAAACGCTCACATCAACCAAACCGCCAGAGCTTGGCAGTGATTGCGCCAGCAAACCTTCCGGATCCCCAGCCGTCGCGTCCGCCGTAATAGACAACGGCAATCCGCCCACCGTCACCGGTTCAGTTTCATCGGTCGAAGCCGAAAACGACGACATCCCACCAGGAATTTCAATCGTCGCCGACGCCGCAATGGGCCACGCAGGCGCCGCACCCTGCCACTTAGGCAACTCCGGCGACGGCAACGGCGCGGCCGTCTTACCCGGCAGCGAAGGCACCAGAGCCATAGGCGTCGGATCCACACCCGCCGCCGAAGCGGGCAACGGCGGCAACACAGCCACCAGCCCAGTCAGCAAGGAAACAGCAAACGACGCAGACAGCGAACGCGCGAAACGCACGGCAAAGCCTCCCCGTAACAGTGCCCGGGGGTTGGGGCACAGGGCAGCAACTTACGTGTCTTGGATGCGTAAGGTCAAGGTCAAAAGTGTGACTTCGCAGGCCAGGCAAGGTATGCCGAAAGGATCTTTCCCACTACGCCCGCCGCTTGCGGCAGGAAAGACGCCAATCGGTCGCTGGGCTAAGGTCTGGGCATGGCAGACATAATCTTGGTAGTCGCGGGAACGCTGGCTGCCCTGCTGGCGGGGTTGTTCTTTGGGTTCCAGGTAGCGGTTATGCCTGGGCTGGCGCGGTCCAGTGATCGCGAGTTTCTCCGGGCGATGCAGAACATCAACCGTGTCATCGTGAATCCGGTGTTCTTGCTGAGTTTCCTTGGCCCCATTGTGCTTCTGCCGATCGCGGCGTGGCTGAACTGGGACAAAGCCGGCTGGCTATTGGTAGCGGCCAGTGTCGCGCATATCGTTGGCGGGGTTGGGGTTACAGGGAGCAGGAACATTCCGCTCAACAACCGGCTCGATGCGCTTGATCTGGATGCGCAGAGCGACGCGGAGGCCGGTGCCTTCCGCAAGGAGTTTGAGAAGCCGTGGAATCAGTGGCATCTCATGAGGACAGTGGCGACGATACTCGCCACTGTCGCGGCGTTCGTAGCCGCGCTGCAAAGCTAATGAAACAGTGGCGCCGCTGAAAACAGCGGCGCCACAAAGGAACCCTAGCTCAGGGCCCGCTTGCGCCGGCGGAACTTTTCCCAAAGTTCAAGCGGCACAAAGATGATGGTGATGACGGCCGCCCCGACGATGGCCCAGAGGATCACAGCGCTGGGTCCCATGTGCGCGACGTCCAGCGCGTTCTTCCATGACGCGGGGTTGAGGCCGAGCAGCGGGAAGCCCTCCCAGAAGACGAACCACAGCAATGGGAGCAGACCCATCGCGACGCCGTAGGCGGTGAAGTGGCCGGCTTTAGAGAACAGGATGCCGAACAGCACAGCCAGGACAAGGTAGATGATGACCACCGTCTGCTGGCCGCCCTGGCTGGGGAAGCGGTCGGCCAGGTAGTTCCAGCCGTCGCCGATCGAGTTGAGGATCTGCTCCCAGAAGACGATGCCGAGCACCAGAACCGCCACCAGCACGGCTGCGATCAGCAGCCCGCGCATTATCTTTGTGCCGCCGCCCTCGCTGTCAGCCACGGCGCACCTCCAATATCACTTGAGGGATGAAGCAGCACCGATCATTGCAGTTGCGGTCCACTGTGGTCGATATCCGAGAGGATTTTTCTGGGTACCCCTATGGCAGGATCGTGCTATGGCGAAGTGGGAGTATGCCCGGTTCGAGTACAAAGTGGCCGGGACACTGGGTGATGACAAGTTTATGGATTGGGACGCTGTCTTCCATAGCCCGCAAGGTCCGCAGCGCTGGGGCACGGACGAGCGGTTTGACGACTTGTTTCACCTGAACAAGCTGGGGGAAGTCGAGTGGGAGGTGTATTCACGCAGCCCTGTCTACATGCACAACGAACCGCACCGGCTCTATTCGGTGACGTATTCGCTGCGCAGGCTAAGGCACGAGCCGGATACGCACTAGTTGCGCGTCAATAACGGCCTGCTCAAGGACGGTGAGCCGGGGTTCGGGGACGTCGAGCAGACGGTCATGACGCAGTGGCAGCAAGGCAGCGAGCCGAGCGTCAGCGAGGATCGCGTCGACGGTGGAACGGTCTCCCCCGCACACGAAGGCGTCCAAAGTGCCCGCTGGTAGCAGGATCCGGCAAGCAATGTCAGCCGCTTCACGAACGCCCGCCGCGGCCTGGTTGCCGCGGCGGCGCGCATATCGCTGCTGTGACCAGCCGCCGGCCGCTGTTCTCCCTTGCACGTAGAAACGCTCCACTTTGGACGCTTCCAGCGTTGTGCCTGATGAGACGCCTACGGCGACCGCGCCAGCGCGGGCTAACAGGAACCCGAGCCGTCGCGCGACGGTCAGTTCTGACAGAAAGTCGTCAACGTTTTGCACCGGTGGCATGCCTGGCGTCAGCTGAAGCTCGGCGGTGTCGCCGTTAGCGGCCCTGAGCAGCAGTCCTGTCTCGACGGCGCCGTCGTGACGTTGATAGAAGCCGTCGAGCCAGCCCCGGATTCGCGACGGGGAGATCTCGGCCCACCGGCCGCCACCGGCCGCCGGCTGCACCTTCATGAACCGAACGCTAGCCCATCGGACTCGGCGCGATAAAGCGAGATCGTTAGTTCGGCCATCTCCTCGGCGGTGATCTGCCCGTCAACGTAACGCTGGGCGATCGCTAGCGCGGCGGGACTGCGGCCGAGCTCTTCGAGCCGCAGCGTGGCGTCGGCTTCCGCCTCGGCGAGGGCACGCTCATGGGGATCCATAGGAACCCATCGTGCCACCAACCCAGCCCGGCCGTCCCCGATACGGCCAATGACCAGGCCACCCAGGCGCGGCGACACGGGCCCCGGTGGAAGGCGGGCCGGGAAGAAGGGCAGGCAGCAAAGGGCGGAGGCGGCCGATGGTGTCGGGGGTGGGTGCGAAGATCGAGCGATGGCGGTACGAGAGCTGGTCGATCAAGTGCGCGAGACGCTCCGCTCCCAGCGAGACGCTGAGCGGGCGCCGGCGATGAAGGCCTACATGCGGGACCAGTTCGAGTTCCTGGGGATCGCCAGCCCGCGGCTGAAGGTGCTGATCCGCGGGCTGAAGCTGCCGAAACTGGCCGATAAGGAACTGGCGAGTTTGGTCACAACGCTGTGGCGGGAGCCGGAGCGCGAGTATCAGTATGTCGCGCTCAGTGTGCTGCGGCGGGACGCTAAGAAGCTGGACAAGACATTCATCGAGACTGCTGAATCACTGATCGTCACCAAAAGCTGGTGGGACACGGTCGACGAGTTAGCCCAGCATTTGGTGGGGGTGCTCGTGCAGAACCACGCTGACCTAGTACCCACAATGGATGTTTGGGTAGAAAACGAGAATATGTGGCTTGTCCGCACCGCGATCCTGCATCAGAACCGGTATAAGAGCCAAACTGATGTGACAAGGCTGTTCAGCTATTGCGAACGCCAGGCTGGCCATCCAGACTTCTTTATCCGTAAGGCGATCGGCTGGGCGTTGCGGGAATATGCCAAGACCGATCCCGAAGCGGTGCGTGATTTCGTCAAACGCAACGACGATAGGCTTTCGGGTCTATCCAAGCGAGAAGCGCTCAAGAATATCGGCTAGCCGGGGAGGGACGCCGTTGTCTGAGCTGGGAGGCAGGCCAGATCCGGGCACGGCGCAAAATGCGGCCGGGTTCCTTGATCTGCTAAGGCAATTGCGGGTGGCCGCGGGCAATCCGTCACTGACGGTGTTGAGCCGGCGGACCGACGTTCCGCGTACGACGCTGCACGATGCCCTGAACGTTAGGCGCAGCACCGTTCCGCCGCTGGAGCTGGTGACCAAGGTGGCCGCGGCATGTGGCTGCCCGCCCGCCGAGGTCAAGGCGTGGGCGGCGGCGTGGCGGCAGGTGTGCCAGGCCAACCTGGTGGCCAGTGCTTATGTTCCGCGCCAGTTGCCAGCGCCACCAAGGCTTTTCAGCGGCCGGGAGGCTCAGCTCGCGGAGCTCAACAGTGTTGAGGGCACGAGCGCCGTCGCTGTGGTCACGGGAGTCGGCGGGATCGGCAAGACCTGGCTCGTCTTGCGGTGGGCGCATGACAACCTGGACCGGTTCCCTGACGGACAGCTTTACGTGGATCTGCGCGGCTTTGACCTGGCACAGGAGCCAACGCCGGTAGCGGTCGCCATCCGGTCGTTCTTGGACGCCCTGGGCGTTGAGGCGGCCAGCATCCCGGCTGACCTCGACGCACAGATCGGGCTCTACCGCACGGTGATCGCCCGCAAGAAGACCCTGATCGTGCTCGACAACGCGCGTGACACGCGGCAGGTGGTGCCGTTGCTGCCGGGCAGTCCACAGACGACAGTGCTGGTGACGAGCCGGCGGATGCTGGCTGGCATGGTGTCGGCGCACGGGGCATTGCCGGTCAAACTAGACGTATTGCCCGACGATGAGGCGCGGGAGTTACTGGCCCGGCACGTCGGCCCGGACCGTCTGGCGGCTGAACCGTGCGCGACGCAGGAGATCCTCGACATGTGCGGCGGCCTGCCGCTGGCGCTGTCGACCGTGGCCGCGCTGGCCGCCACGCAGCCCACCTTCAGCCTGTCGGTGATGCGCGACGAGCTGGCCGAGGCGCGGCTGGACGCTTTGGACACCGAAGACCTGCCTGCCAGCGTGCGCACGGTTTTCAACCAGTCCTATCGCGCGCTGGATCAAAACGCTAAAGAGCTGTTTGGCCTGCTCGGGCACGCACGGGGACCGGACATCAGCCTTGCCGCGGCGACGGCACTCGCTGGCTGGCCCGCCCGCAAAGCGCTCAAGGAGCTGCACCTGGCACATCTGGCCGAAGAGCATCAGCCGTCGCGGTTCCGGATGCATGACCTCGTGAAGCTCTTCGCAGCCGAGCAAAACCCGCCGAGCGCGGCGGCGCTGAAGCGGTTCGTTGACTTCTATTTGCAATCAGCCCTGAACGGGGCGTCCATCTTGGACAAAGACCGGCCTCCTGTGGACACTTCGGCCCCCGTCGAAGACTCACATCCGCTGACCTTCCAGACGCGGGCCGAGGCGCTGGAGTGGTTCGACGGTGAACGGTTCTGTTTGCTTGCGGCACAACGGATCGCGGCCGACCACAGCTGGCACGCGATGGTGTGGCAGCTGGCCTGGGCGATGAACATCTTCCACCGGCTGCGTGGCTTCCAGCATGACGCGCTCACAGCGCTGAGGGCTTGGGAGGGCGCGGCACACCGGCTCGCCGATGAGCCAACGCTCGCGCTGGCACGCCGTTATCTCGGCCGGGTGCTGGCCAACCTCGGCTCACACGAGGAGGCGATGGAGTGCCTGCGGCAAGCCCTGGAAGTCTACGAACGCAATGACGATCTGCTCGGGCAGGCCTACACGCGCCTGGTCATGGGCTGGTCGTGCGGCAAGCGCGGCGATCTGGCCGAGGGACTGGAGCACTCACAGCACGGGCTGAAGCTGTTCCGCGATGTGGGCCATCCGGTTTGGACAGTCGACGCGCTGTGTGCTGTCGGCACGTATCAAGCGCGGCTGCAAAGACCAGAGGCCCTAGCCACGATCACGGAAGCCTACGAAAAAGCCAAGCAGCACGACTACCGCGAGGGGCAGGCTAACAGCCTCGACCAGCTCGGCGTAGTACACCTGATGCTTGGCGATTATCCGAAGGCGGTCGCGGCACTTTCTCAAGCGCTGCAAGCGTTCCGGGATCTAGGCAACGTCTTCTTCGAACCAACGTGCCTGGGTTACCTCGGCGACGCTTACGCGGGGCTGGGCGAGGCGAAGACGGCCGAAACCCATTGGCTGCAAGCGATTGATCTGCTCACCGAGCAGTCGCGTTTCAGCGAGATCCCGCCCCTGGAGGAGAAGCTGAGCGCAATAGTTTCAGGAGCTCGTGACCGTTGAGCACGGTGGCGTCGGCGTCGTCATTCGGCGCCGGGGCCATCAGGATCGCGGCACCAACACCCGCACGCCGGGAACACTCGATGTCGCGGTGCACGGTGTCGCCCACCATCCAGCAATCCGAAGGCGCGACATACAGTTCGCGGGTCGCCGCGAAGATCATGTCAGGGTGCGGCTTGTAGCGGCCGAGTTCGTCGCTATAGACCTGCAGCGCGAATGCTCCGCCCACGCCAAGATGTTCGAGACCGACCCGGTGGGCCTGACCGGACGCGGTGTTGCTGACGACGGCGACGGGCAGTCCGCTTTGGAGCGTGTAGTCGAGCAGGTCAGACATGCCGTCCACGAGACGCCAGCTGCGGCGGTAACAGTAGTCGTAGGTCAAGTCAGCGGCATGGGCCACCACAGCTTCGCGCGCGGGCGCTGGCCACAAGTCCGCTACGAGCTCGCCCCAGAACCGCTCGGGCGAGATCTCCAGGCACTCGGCCGATTCCTTGCGCAACTCGTCGCGCAGCTGACCGGCACGCTGCAGCTCCGACTCGATCTCCGCCACGGTCAGCACGCCACCGATGAGCTGGCGCACACGCCCCGCCAGCTTCGGTAAGACCTCAGCGGAATGACCACGATCCGAGGTGACGATCACGCCACCAAAATCCAGCAGCAGGGCACGAGGTCGGGGTAGCACGCCCACACCCTATAAGCGTCGCGCCTATTCCGCGACCAGTGTTACCTCTCCGCCGTCGTGCTTTACCGCGAGCAGGGTTCCCGGCGGGTACGCGTCGAGGACCTCGGGCGGAAGCTGAATGGTGCCATCGCCCGCGATGACCGCGAACTCACGCCCGTTGCGGCCTTCCGAGCCGACCCGTCCATCCCGGATGGTCACGGCACGGCCAAGTCTCTCGCCGACGGCTGGATCGTGAGTCACCGCAACGATCGTGGTGCCCCGCTCGCGGTTGATGGCTTCGAGCGCGTCTAGCACCTCGTCTCGCCCCGCCCGGTCAAGCTGGCTCGTCGGCTCGTCGACGAGCAGCAGCCCGGGTGACGACGCGATCCCCACGGCCAAAGCGGCACGCTGCGCTTCGGCTGGTTCGAGATCGCGAACGCGGCGGTGCCCGTGACCGGGCAGCCCGACCAGGGCCAGGATCTGGTCGGGAGGCTCCAGGTCACGGGGCCTCACCTGAGCCGCCCGGCGCTGGGCGAGCCACAGATTGCTCATCAGTGTGGCGTATGGGAGCAGATTTCGCTTGGCGCCCTGAAGCACAACACCTAAGTCGGTGCCGCGCAAGCGGGCGAGCTCTTTTTCGCTGAGTTGCCCGATATCGGCGAGTCCAACCTGGACCCGGCCCGCGCTCGGGCGCATTAGCCCTGCGAGCAGGGCGATCAGCGTGGACTTTCCCGAGCCCGACGGCCCGACAAGGGCCACCATGCCGCCCGGGGCGATGTCGAGGTCCACACCGGACAGTGCGACCACGTCACCACCTTCGGCACGGTAGATGTGCACCACACGGCGGCAGACAACAGCTAGCCCGATCATCGCGAACTCCCCTCGGCACGGGCCACACGGGCCGCCACCCAGCAGATCACCAGCAGTCCGCCGAACGCCGCTCCCAGCACCGGAAGCAACGCGGAAACGTCTGGCAGGACAGGGATTCCGACGAGTTTGCTGCCGTCGGAGAACACCGGCACGACATGACGTGCCAGCCACCAGGAGATCCCGGCGGCGATCAGCCCGAGGAGAGCTGAGACGAACAGAGCCGCCCAGCGCAGCCCGGCCGCGACCGAACCGAGGGTGCCCGTCTTGAGGCCCTGCGGCCGCAGCGCGACGAAACCGTCTTCGGGCCGGTTGCGTTCCAGCACCGCGACGACCAGCAACGCGCCGGCCGCGATCACGAGTGCCCCAAACGCCGCCAGCACAAGGAATCTGGTCGCCTGCGCCGGGGACTGGTCGCGCAGTTCACCCTGGCGCACCGCGACCGTGCGATCCTCAAGCACCGTAAGCCCCGCGGCACGCAGGCGACCAAGCACATCAGCCGGTGCCTTGCGGTTAAGCCAAACTTCCGGCCGCGCGATCTCACCGCCGCCCGCGGGACCCAAATCCATGTATTCGATATCCATGACCGTGCCCGTGCGCCCAAACCGCGGCACCTGCTTCAGCGTCGCCACCGTGGTCACCGGATAGACCACGGTTCCACTGTGGCCGGTCAATTCCTGCGGCACACGTCCTGCCCCAGCCATGGGCACCTGCGCCGGAATCGCCTGCGGATAAAGCCTCGCGTCTTCGTTGGCGCCGGCGGGCATTTCGATCACGAGACCGTTTGCCCCGCCGTCGAGCAGGTACTTCGACGTCTGCGGCTTGAGCCAGCGGGCCCGGTCGCCCATTTCCGCGAGCGGCACCAGCACTTCACCGGACTCGTTCGTCATCTCGCCGATGGTCATTTTGAGCCGCGCCTGACGGGTCAGGAACCGCACTTCCAGCTCATCAAGCTGACATTCCTTTTGACAAACATCAGCTGGTACTCGGTAAGTCTGCCGGCCCGGCAGAAGTTCCACCGGATCCAGCGATTTCAGCACGCCACCGGACAGCACACGCATGTTGAGGACCACCAAAGCCCCGGCTGGCAATTCGGTGTCGAGCGTGAGCACGAATTCCTTGCCCCGCAACATAAGCGGCTTAGCCGCCACCGGGTGCAACGCCTTCGCGATGGTCTCGTCGTGCCACACCGCCACCGTCGCGAGCCGTGAACTGTCAACGGCCAGGATCGGTGCCTCGGACGATCCGCTATATTCCACGGCCGCCATAGCGAACTCGCCGTTGGGATCGGTCTGGCGGATCGCCTCCATAAGCAACGGAACGCTCGTGCGATCGACCCGTACGACACGGTCAGCCCCGAGCTCGATGCGCGCTCGTTCCTCGCGCGCACGCTCGGACACGTCACCGGCCGCGAGCGCGAAGCCGAACATGCCAAACACGACGGTGAGCAAGGTGACGATGGCGGGAGTGCCGGGACGCCTTGCCAGGGACAGGAAAATCAGTCCCGTGCGCATGAGCCCACGGCGCAACGCCCAGCGGCCGGCCCGGCTGGCTGGACCGGTCAGCAGCCTGGCGCCCGCGAGCCCAAGCCCAAGCGCGATCCCCACCGGGGCAAGCAGACCAACGCCTCCCTGCCCGGTGGTCAGTAACGCGGCCTGAACGCCAGCCCCGGCCGCGAGCACCAGCGCGCCGATCTCAGCGACCTGCCGGCCGGTGCCCGCCGCCACGGTTCTGGTGCGGCGCAACAGGGTCAGCACAGGTGCCGTGAGTGCACTGATCTGTGCCGCGCCACCGGCGATCAGCGCCCCGCCAATGGCCACGCCCGCGTAGGCGGCCGCTTCCCAGCCCGGCACCGGTTCGCCCGCGATCAGCTGCACGGCAAGGTATCCGAGGAAGTAGCCGGGCACGGCTCCAGCGAGCACGGGAATCGCGGTCTCCAGCGTCGGCAGCAGCCAGCGCCACCAGGCCGGAACGCCGCGCAAGGCGGCCAGTCCCAGCTCGCCACGCCGTTGCTCGACAGCCCCTGTAACGGCCAGGAAGAGCACCAGCCAGCTCAGCAACACCAGCGGAACCGTCGCCGTGAGCAGGCTTGTCGCCAGCAGTTGGTCGCTGCGCTCGATGCGCTCGATGAGTTCGGGCATCTCAGTGTTGACGCCGTACTGTCCCGCGAGCATGCGCTGCTGGATGACGTCGAGCTCGCGCTTGAGCGTGGGCAGGTCGGCGAAACCGGCTGGGGAACCAAGCAGGTCAACGATTTGCGGGCCCTCGCCCGTGGCAAGGGCGGCGGTGCGGTCGGTCGTGATGATGGGGCCGCCCTGGGCACCGATGAGTTCCTCGCGCATCGACCAGTACGGGTCGGACGCGTCCAGGAACCGGTAAACACCCACGATCACGAGCCGAACGTCGCCAATTTCAATGCCGTTGAACGTGATCTGGCTGCCGGGCTTGAGGCCCGTGTCTTCGCGGACGATCACTTCACTGTCCGCGACCGGGCACCGTCCACTCGCGAGCGACAAATGACCGCACGAGCCTGTTCTGCTCACCAGAAACGGAAGTCTTGTGCCCGGCCAGTTCTCCACCTGTCCCGGCACGATCCAGCCGTAGATGGTCTGAAACCCTGGCAGGTAAGGCACGGGTTCTTTCGTCTCAGCACCCGTGGTGGAAACCGAGCGCGACGCCAGGATCGTTCGTTCCATGACCGGCGCGGCCAGCACCTCAGCGGACCGCGAATGTTGCTGCGCCACGGAACCGAACAGCGGCCCAGCGACGGCGGCAGCCGTCGCGAAAGCCGACAGCACGAGCGTCACCACAGCGATCATCAACCGCGCCCGCAACGCGGGCCACAACAACGTCGTCATCGCCAGCCCCCAGCGGTGTGCGCCGCTTGGGCGCTGGGCGCGACCCGGAGCGCTTCGGCCGCGTGGCATGGTAGTGGGGTCATGCGGCACCTCCGGCGACGGCGCGGGCGAGGGCGCGTTTGGCGAAGCGGGCCGCGATCGCGAGCAGGACGGCCGAGCCAGTGAACACGGCCAGCAGCACGAGCGGGTCGGGTGGCTGGCCGACGGTCGGACTGACTTGCCACGTGAGGAGTGCGGTGAGCAGAGCGACCGGCATCGCCGCCGCCACGAGCAGGCCGTAGCCGCCGGTGGCCCGGTCCACGATGGACTGTGGAACCCCTTGCAACCGCAGCGCTTTGAGCTCAACGGCACGTGCCCGGCGGTCCGCTGACGCGACCACGGCCATCGCTGGCAGGAGCAGCAATAGCCCGATCACGGCCGCGATCAGGCGCAGCCGTGCTCCCGGCCCGGCACCGTAAACACCGATCTGAGCGGCCCGGCTCGCCACGGTTTCCGTCTTGATGGGGGTCAGCCCGGCGGCCCGCAACCGTGCCTCGGCATCAGACGGCGCGGCTGGCCCGAGCCAGACCTGAAGCAGCGCGCTGTTATCGAAACTGTCGTCGAGAAGGTCCGCGATCTCCAGGTCGGTTAGCACCCCGTTGACGGGCAGCCCCGGCAGGACCGGAATCGCGGCAATGAGGTCCAGCGGGCGTTCCGCCCCGCCGAATAGGGGGTGCGACGCGAGTTCTCTCGTGTACAGAAGGTCGGGCGGGCCGGACACGAGCGCGGGCACGGGAACCGGGTTTCCCGCCACGACAAGGCGAACCGCGGGATTGTCACCGGGACGGCGGGGCGCGTAAAACACCATCGCCGAGTCTTCGCCCATGAGCAGGTGTGCGGCACGGTCGTAGTTGAACTCCGTACGCCAGCGGCCGGGTGCGGCGATCTCCGGCCCGGCGAGCAGTGTCCTATCTGGACTGAGCTGACTGATGCGGATCAGGCTGAGGCCCGCTGGAGAGAACGCGAACTTTAACCAGGCCAATCGGCAGCCCTGCTTCGCAGTACACGCTGGGGTCGGAATCTTTCCTTGGGTTTGTTCAGGTTTAAGGGTGAACGAGCCCGAGACGGGAAGTCCGTCGGGGCCTTCGAGCACCACGGTCACTTCGACGGTGGCCACGAAGTTGGCTTCGCCCCGGAAGTCAAACACCGCTTCCGATCCGGTCACGCGAATCTGCTCCGCGCCTTGGGGGCGCAGGCGCCCGGCATACCCGGCCAGATCGGCGTGCCCGGTGACCGCGGCTAACCGCGTCGCGTCAGCGGCCACCAAAGCCACCTCATCGGTGTTTTCCCGCGCCACGGCCATCGCCCATTTGCCCTCGGGATCGGCCGTGCGCACGGCATGCAGCAAGTGGGTACGCGGCGTGCGCGCGACCGTCATCACCGAAGCCGCACCGAGCTCGGTTTCGGCTTGGGTCAGGGCCTGCTTCGCGGCGACGTCCCAAGCGGCGGCCGCTTGCAGCGCCATCGCGACCGCGACCACGATGAGCGTCACCAGACGGTCCGCCCCGGGGCGGCGCGAGAGCTGAATCGTCGCCAGGCCCAGGGAAAGCCGGCCTCGCCTAAGCGCCGCCGCTCCGGCTCCGGCCGCGATGCCACGCACCAGCCGGGCAGCCGCCAAGCCAGCGACAAGAGCGACCGCGACGGGGGCGAGCATGCCGATCCCCGACTCCGGGCCAGACGAAACCGCTTGCACCACAGCCAGGGCGGCGACAGCGACGGCGACCGCCTCGGCGATCAGCGTGGCCCGGCCGCCGCGGCGGGACGGAACGTTGCGCAACGCTTCGTGCAACGGCACCGCGTTCACACGCGAGATCGCGATAACGGCCGTCGTCAGGATGACGAGAACCGTTACCCCGGCGGCGATCCCGGCACCCGCGGTCGGCATCGCCTGGGCCGCAAGCAATCCCAGGACGAACCCGAACGGGCTAAACAGCAGCAGGGTGACAGCTGGCGGGGCAAACGTCGTGGCGAGCCGCACGCGGAACGGCGCTCCCCGCAACAATGTCACGCCGGACTCTCCCCTGCGCTGCAACGCACCGTAGGTGATGGTCAGCAGCAGCACGAGCCAGCACAGCAACAACAGCTGCACCGCTCCGGCGGGAAGCGAAGATCCCAGTGCGCGCCGCGTCGTGGTCACGCGGTCGAGCAGATAACGCAGCCCACGTGCCTCGTCGGGCGTGAAGCCGTAGGGAACCCGTTGGCGCAGTTGGCTCGCCAGCTCCGGCAGGTCGCCTTTGGACAGTGCTCCCGGGCCGGCGATCAGGTCAGCGTTGGCCGTGGCCGATCCGACACCGGATTGCACGATGGTGGCCGCTGGCGTGAAAACGGGGTTCGCGCTGCGATTCGGGTAGGGCGTCAGCGCGGACCGCCCGGCCCAGAAGGATTCGCTGACGGCGGCGACTTCGTCGTACACCCCGGTGACTTTGAGCGGGGACTCAGCACCGCCGCCGAAGGCGAGATAGGTGAACGTATCGCCGGGCTTTAAGTTCAGTTCTTTCGCCAGTGTCTGGCTGATGACGACATCACCTGTGCTGACGGGGCAGGTGCCCTGCAGCTTGAGGTGGTCGCAGACGCCTTCGCGCGCGGCGAGCACGGCGTCCACTTTGGAGTCAGCCTTGACGAACGTCCCGCTGACCCAGCCGCCTGTCGCGACCGTGAGCGCTGGCCACGAAATGACGGCCTGCAACTTCGACCGCATGCTCTCGGCGGCTGTCGCGATGTTGGCGTCGGGCGTCGTCATGCTCACCGTGACGCTGCGCTCGTTGGCCGTCGCCATTTCGAGCTCCGTCTCGATGGCGGTCCGTTCAGCGCTCTCCAGATATAACGGCGTCGCCGTCGCGGCGGCTGACGCCAAGACGGTCAGCACGATGAGCGCCAGCGTCTCCCCACGACGGCTGCGTAAGGCAGCCCACAGCAACCGAAACATTTAAGCCCCGTTCGTCGCGGCGCGGCCGTTGGGTTCCGCGGCGACAGCGCGGCCGTCGATGAGGTGCACGATGCGGTCGCAGGCCGCCGCCGCGTCCGGGTCGTGCGTGGCGAAGACGACCGCTGCCCCACGCGTCGCCTCGGCGCGCAGCAAATCGAGCACCTTCTGCCGGTTTGCCGCGTCTAGTTCGCTGGTTATCTCGTCGGCGAGCAACAGTTTGCCCCGCAAGGCGAGCCCGCGCGCGATGGCAGCCCGTTGCTGCTGACCGCCGGAAAGTTCCTCGACCAGTTGCGTGGCCTGACCGGCGAGCCCGACTTGCTCCAGCGCTTCTGAGCTACGCCGGCGCGCGTCAGGCCCGCTCACTCCATTGGCCAGCAGCACGACTTGCAGATTCTCGGTCGCGGTGAGCATGGTGGCCAGCCCGTTGTCTTGCGGGATGAGCACGATGCCCTGTTTGACAGCATGGTCCCGGTCGCCAACGCTGGAGCCTTGCCAGGAAACCTTGCCCTGCAACGGTTTCAGCAGCCCGGCCATCAGCCGCAAGAGCGTGGTCTTGCCCGCACCCGAAGGCCCAGTGACCGCAAGCATTTGCCCCGGCTCGACGCGCACCGTGAGCGCGCGCAGAACCTCTTTGCCGGGAACGTATCCGGCCGTCACCGCGTCCACTTCGAGCATCCGCGACCTTCCCTCATTCAGCTCATAAGAACCGCCAGGGCGAGACCGCCAATCATCAGGCTCGACGCCATTGCCGTGCCTAGCCGTCCCTTGGGCGTGGCCAGCACTTTGCCGACCATCGCCCCGCCGCCAGCCAGCAGCAGTTGCCAGGCGGCGGATGCGGCGAACACTGCCAGAACCCAGACAGCGCTCTCCGCGGCGGTGAAGCTTCCAGACGCCTGCCAGCCCAGAACCAACGCACCAAAGTAGAGGACCGTGGCCGGGTTGAGCAAGGTCAGTCCCAGAAGGACGCCGAACGATCGCATAGGGGTTGTCAGGCCCCCGAGGTCTTTGGCTTTCGCCGGATCGCGATAGTGCGCAATGGCGGTCACCGTCGTGCGGACCGCTAAGAACAGCAGCACCGCGACGGCGACGTATTTAAGCGGGACGGAAATGGGCTCAATGAACCGCGCCAGGGACGCGCCCCCGAGCACCGCTATCAGCGCATAGATGCCGTCAGCGGCCGCCACACCCAGTGCCGCGGCCGCGGCGATCTTCAGTCCGGCCCGTGCTCCCAGACTCACCAGCAGGGCACCGATCGCCCCGAGCGGGATAGCCACCCCGAGCCCGGCGAGCACGCCAGACCACAGTGCCTCACTCATGCCGAAGACTCCCTTCGGTCGCCTTCGTCACGAGGCACTAAGCGCCCTGCAATTCCGATGGGCTCGACAAGCTCGCCCATTAGCGCTGCGCCTTACGCACCGATCCCTCCGGCGTCGCCTGCTGCTGTCGCGCCGCCTTGAGGCCGGCGGACAGAGACTTAAGGCGGATTCGGGAATCAGTCATGCCCCGAATCTAACCGCGGTGTCCAGCGGTTTTATGACGGATCCAGACGTTGGGCTCCACGTAGACCGCGACGCCGTGCTCGACATCGCACAGCACGGGAGCCAGCGCCTTGGGCACCACGACCGGGCCGCTCGTGTCGAACGGCAAGCCAGTCCACTCGCGCCACTCGTCAAGCGTTCCGGGGATGACCATCGAGCGCGGGGCGACTTTGTCGATCGTGCCGCCGGCGCGCAAATGCACTCGCAGCCACGGATCGATGGGCTGCCCGTCCTCGCGTGTCTGGTACGCGTAGACGCTCATCGGCAGATGTGGATCGGTCTTCCCGTTGGGCCGCACCGGCGCCAGCAGCTCAGCGAACCCGTGACGGCCCGCGTTATCGCGCAGCGCGGCAAGGATCTGCGCGCTTAACCCCGTGCCTTGCAGGCCTGGCTTGATGACAATCTCGATCGCGGAAATCTTGTCCGGCTTTCCGCCCTCGGTCAGCGTCTGAATCCCGCGGCGGATCGCTCCATCCCAGCCATCGTCTGGAAGCTCATCGCTGCCCAGGTGAAACGGCACGGAGTAAGCTTTCGCCACGATCTCGCCGCTCTCGTCCTGGCAGACCAAGATGTATTCAGCGAACTTGCCGAACATGCCGTAATACATGTTGCCGATGGGGTCGTGCTTCATGAACTCGGGCCACGGGCTTTCCATGTCCCAGAACAGATCCATCAAGCCCGGGCGGTCGGCGAGCACCGAGATCTTCAGCTGCATAAGACCTATCCTGCCCTAACGGGCAACTCATATTTGCGCCTAATGCTCGATCCGAGCGCCGCTACGTCCGCGCCATAGATGTGGATGGAAATCACGCGGGTACTCGATGAGTTGCGCACCGAGTGAATATCACCTGGTGGCTCAAGGAAAACCGCTGTCCCAGCGTGGTTGTAGCTCACGCCATCTTCGGTTAGCACGCCGCCCACGAAGCGATAGCGCGTCTCTTCCTCGACCCCTTCGTGTGTCCCCACGACACACCAGCTGACGTGATCGTGAATGCAGGTTTCCTGTCCGGGTAGCCAAACCACTGCCGTCACCGAAAACGATCCGTCGGGTTCGACGTGCAGGATGTGCTGGCGGTAAGTGTTCGGGTCCGGTTCGGACTGTTCCGGTGTCAGCAGGTCATCACGGGTTAGGTACTTCTCGAGTACGTTCGCGATGTCCTGGGTCCGGAACGTGGCACGGATTTCCTCGACTAGCGACTGTATAACCACGACACTCTCCTTTCACGTCTTGTTGTTTCACTCCCCTGCACCGCTTCGCGTTCGGCGGTCAGGTCACGAGGACCGCCCCGAGGTAGGCCAGCCCCGCGATGAGCGCCGTCGACAGGAGCCCGAGGAGCGCCGCAGGCAAGCCAGCCCGGCGTAGCGTCCGCAGGCGAACCGCGGTGCCAAGCGCGAAAAGCGCCGCGGCGAGCAGATAGCCGTCGATCGTGTTGACGACCGTGAGCACGTTCGCCGGCACGAGCCCGGTGCTGCGGATGCCGATCATCAGCAGGAAGACCCCGACGAACAGTGGAAGCAACGGCGGCCGTTGCGCCGCGGAAGCCTTGCGGCGCTGGACAAAACTGACCGCCGCCAGCATCGGCGCGAGCAGCACGACCCGCGTCAGCTTGACCGCGACGGCGATGGCCAATGCTCCCGTGACCGGTGCCGCGGCGGCGACCACTTGTGCCACCTCGTGCACGCTGGCACCCGCCCAGATGCCGTAAGCCAAGTTCGACAGTCCCGTGAACGGCTGCAGCGCCGGAAGCACGAGCATGGCCAAGCTGCCGCAAAGCGTAACCAGGCCAAGGGCTTTGGCCACGTCTTCCTCATCCTGCTCAGCGACGCCATTCATGGCCGCCACCGCTGATGCCCCACAGATGGAAAATCCTGTCGCCACAAGCAATGTCGTTCCTTCGCCCGCGTTGAGCCACCGTCCAAGACGGACAGTCCCTACGAAGGTCACGACCACCACGGTCACGATGACGGCCAGCACGGCAGGCCCGAGCCCGAGCACGTCTGAGACCGCTAGCCGCAGGCCCAGCAGCGCCACCCCGATGCGCAGAATCTTCTTGGCTGTGAACTGAATCCCCGGCGCGAACAGCGGCGTGACCACGCCGACGTTGGCTGCCAGCACGCCGAGGAGGACAGCTCCCGTGAGCACACCCACCGCGCTCACGAAGGCGTTCAGCACCACCGCCACCGCGACACCAGCGGCCGCCAGGCCCACCCCCGGCACCAACCTCGCGGCAGCCTTCCGCCCTGTCGCAACATGTCCGAGGCCTGCGCCGTCACGGTCGTGTCCGGCACCCGTGCGGTCAAGCCCAGATGCGGCCACCGCGGTCCGCGGCCGCGCGTCTCCATCGCGAAGACTCGGCGCATCTTCTCCCGGCCCGGCCCCGTCGCGCTCGGGTCCGATAACGGTGCGTCCAGACGTGGCCGGTTCTGTGAAGTCGAGCGGTGGCAGGGGTTGGTTCAGCTTATGTGTTGGCTCATGGCGAAGCGTGCCGTTCAGAGCGGCCGCAGCATCGCGGGACGGGGAAAGAGCCACAGCCTCACGATCGTCTCGCGAAGCTATGAGCGGCAGAGGCCAGTTTGCGTTAGCCCTATAAGGCGTGCTTATGCGTGGCGGCCTGGCTGAGCAAAGCGTCGAGCGTGGCCCGGATCGCCGGGACGCGCAGGAGATCCGGCCACGTGTACGCCGACACCCGCCGTGTGACCTGCGGACTCACCGGCACGGCCACGATGTCGGGGTGCCGCAGGAACGACAGCACGAGCCGGGGTGACAACGACACCCCTAGCCCGGCTGAGACGAGACTCTGGATCGCCATGTTGTCGTCGGTTGAGCAGACGATGTCGGGAGTGAACCCCGACTCCTCGCACACCTCGACAAACTTGCCCCGGCACCGGGGACATCCCGCGATCCACCGCTCACCTGACAGCTCGGATAGTTTCACCTGCGGACGCGAGGCCAGATAGTGCCCACGCGGCAAGAGCACCGCCAGCGGATCGTCAAACAGCTTGACCTGCATCAGTTCCGCCGACTCCGGCGGACCGTCATAGTCGAACGCGACCACCAGATCGCAGGCGCCCCGCCGCAAAATGTCGAACGAATCCGGCGGCTCGTGCTCACTCAACTCCAGGCGAATGTTGGGGCGGCCCTTAATCAAAGCAGCGGCCGCCCTGGGCACTAGCGAAGCGTTGGCGCTCGGAAAGGCGCAAACCCTAACGGTGGCAACGTCATTGGCGGCGAGCGCCTGCACTTGCCTTTGCATGACCGCCATATCGTCGAGCATCGCCTCACAACGTTCCGCGAGCACGCGCCCAGCCTCGGTCAGCTGCAACCCCCGCCCGACCCGCAGAAACAGTGGACCTCCTACAGCCTTCTCCAAAGCCCGCATCTGCTGACTGATCGCGGGCTGACTGCAATGCAGCGCCCGGGCCGCGGCCGAAAACGACCCTGCCCGCACCACTTGCACAAACATCTCCAGCTGCCGCGTATCCATAAGCACAGCTTGGAGGTTACGCCTCAATCCACGACTCGCGGTTCCTCAAGCCATGGTGATGCGCACAGCCCTACTCCGCCGGCGTAAGCCGAGACGGGCAGCGGCACAGGCTAGCTATCAGGGAGACCGCGCCAGGCTTCCGCCTCAGTCGGCTTGGGCAGAACCCTGAACAGCGTGAACAACTATGACAACAAATCGGATCACCGCCCCACGTCGAGCGTGCAGACCCGAACTACCGCTCACACCATCACGTTTCCGGGGTGGGCAAACTTAGTCATGATCCATATCCCCATCCGTGATCCACAGCCCTCCAGACGTGATCAAACTGCCTTTTGATCACGTCCCCACGGATGTGGATCACAAAGTCGGTCGCCGACACGGGAAAGCGCGAGCCGCGAGGAGAAGGCGAGCCGCGGGCCGGGCGGGAGCCGCGGGGAGGGCGGAGGGTGGAGAAATGCTCGCGAGCCGGGGATGCGCGGTCCTTGAGGGCCTCGCGGGAGGGACGGTCGCCACCACGACGGACATCGGAAATAAAAGCTCTGAACGTCTTAACCCACGGCCCCAACCGAATACGCATAAACCAAAGCCGGCACCGCGACTCCCAGGAGTCGCAGGCACCGGCTCAATCCCAGCCCGTGAAGGCGGGATTAAACGTTGAAGCCCAAGGAGCGCAGCTGATCCCGGCCCTCGTCGGTGATTTTGTCGGGACCCCATGGCGGCAGCCAGACCCAGTTGATGCGCACGTCGGAGACCAGTCCGCCGCCTGGCCCGGTGCAAAGGGCGGTGCGGGTTTGCTCTTCGATGACGTCCGTCAGAGGACAAGCCGCTGACGTGAGCGTCATGTCAAGCGTGGCAACGTTTTCGTCGTCGATGTGCACGCCGTAGACGAGGCCGAGGTCGACAACGTTGATGCCCAACTCCGGGTCAACGACGTCTTTCATCGCCTCAGTGACGTCATCTTCAGCGGCTTTAACGATCTCGGTCATTGGTCCTCCACCTGGCCGATGGCGTCTTTTAGCGCCATCCAAGAAAGCAGCGCGCATTTCACTCGCGCGGGAAACTTTGCTACTCCAGCGAACGCCACACCGTCGCCGAGAATTTCCTCGTCCGGCTCGACCTGGCCTTTGCCGGTCATCAGCTCGGTGAACGCCGCATGCGCCTTCAGTGCGTCGCCCAGCTCAGCACCAGCGAGCAGTTCGTAGAGCACGCTCGCCGAGGCCTGGCTGATCGAGCAGCCGTGGCCTTCGTACGAAATGTCGATCAACTTGTCGTCGGCCAGCTGAACGCGCAACGTCACTTCATCGCCGCAAGTCGGGTTCACGTGGTGAACCTCGGCTGAGAACGGCTCGCGAAGCCCGCGCCCCTTTGGGTGCTTGTAGTGATCCAGGATGATCTCCTGGTAAAGCTGATCGAGCTGCATGGCTAGCTAAACATCCTCTTCACTTGATCGAGACCGCGTACCAGCGCGTCGATCTCGTCAGTAGTGTTATAGAGATAGAACGATGCCCGTGTCAGCGCTGGAACGCTGTAGCGGTCCATGATCGGGCGGGCGCAGTGGTGGCCAACCCGAACCTGGATGCCCAGTGAGTCCAGCACCTGGCCGACGTCGTGCGGGTGCACGCCCTCGACGCTGAAGGAGAGGGTCGCTCCCCTGCCGACAGGCACCTTTGGTCCGTAGATCCGCACACCGTCCACAGTGGACAGTGCGTCAAGCGCGTAGGACGTCAGCGTCTTCTCGTGCCAGGCGATAGCGTCCATGCCGATGTCGTTGAGGTAATCGATCGCGGCACCGAGGCCAACCGCTTGCGCGATCGGCGGCGTGCCCGCCTCGAACCGCGCTGGCGGGGCCGCCCACGTGGAGCCGGTCATGCGGACCGTTTCGATCATCGATCCGCCACCGAGGAACGGGGGCATCTTCTCCAGCAGTGAGGCACGCCCCCAGAGCACGCCAATGCCGGTGGGCCCCAGCATTTTGTGTCCCGTGAACACGATGAAATCCGCGTCGTAGTCGACGACGTCAAACGCCTTGTGCGGGATGGTTTGCGAGCAGTCGAGCATGAGCAGGGCGCCCACTTCCCGCACACGGTCGGTGATGCGCGCGGTGGCGTTGACCGTGCCGAGCACGTTGGAGGTGTGTGTAATCGACACCAGCTTCGTACGTTCGTTGATCAGTGTGTCCACATCGGACTCATCGAGGCGGCCAGTTTCGGTCAGCCCGAACCACTTCAGCGTCGCTCCCGTGCGCTCACACAAAAGCTGCCACGGCACGATGTTGGAGTGGTGCTCCATTTCGGAGATGACGATTTCGTCGCCCGGCTTGAGCGAGGAGCCCCAGCTGTGCGCGACAAGGTTTATCGCCTCGGTCGCGTTCTTGGTGAACACGATCTCGTCCGCGCTGGGCGCGTTGATGAAACGGGCGACCTTCTCACGAGCGCCCTCGTAAGCGAGGGTCGCCTCGGTGCCGAGCTGGTGCACGCTTCGCGCGACGTTGGCGTTGTGCAGCGCGTAATGCACCGCCATCGCCTCGATGACCTGTTGCGGCTTCTGCGAAGTGTTCGCACTGTCCAAATAGATCAGTGGCTGACCGCCGACCTCCCGGCCCAGGATCGGGAAATCCGCCCGGACCCTGTCCACGTCAAAGGTCGGCATATCGTCGTACTGCGGCATGCCGGCCGGGATGGTCATGGTCATGTCACGCTCCCTGGACCGCGCTGTAGCGCTCGTAACCTTCGGCTTCCAGCTTGTCGGCGAGCTCCGGGCCGCCTTCTTCCACGATCTTGCCCGCGACGAACACGTGCACGAAGTCCGGCTTGATGTAGCGCAGGATCCGCGTGTAGTGCGTGATGAGCAGAACGCCAGCGCCGGTCTCTTCCTTGACCCGGTTGACGCCTTCGCTCACTACCCGCAGCGCGTCAACGTCCAAACCGGAGTCGGTCTCGTCGAGGATGGCGATCTTCGGCTTGAGCAGCTCCAGCTGCACGATCTCGTGCCGCTTCTTCTCACCACCGGAGAAGCCCTCGTTCACGTTGCGGGAAGCGAAAGCCGGGTCCATGCCCATCTTTTCCATGCTGCCCTTGAGTTCGCCAGCCCACGTGCGCAGCTTCGGCGCTTCACCGTCGATCGCGGTCTTAGCGGTACGCAGGAAGTTCGCGACGCTCACGCCGGGGACCTCCACTGGGTACTGCATAGCGAGGAACAGCCCGGCACGAGCCCGCTCGTCGACCGACATCGCCAGCACGTCCTGACCGTCGAGGGTCACCGAACCGCTGGTGATCTGGTATTTCGGGTGTCCCGCGATGGAGTAGGCGAGCGTGGACTTCCCGGAGCCGTTGGGCCCCATGATGGCGTGAGTCTCGCCCGACTTCACGGTCAGGTTGACCCCGGACAGAATCGGCTTGAGCTCACCATCGGGAAGCTTGACCGACACCTGAAGGTCGCGGATTTCCAGGACGCTCATCACTTTGCTCCATTTACATCGACGTAGATCTCACCATCGCGGATCTCTACGGGAAAAACAGGTACGGGCTCTGTCGCCGGCAAGCCGGTCGGCTCACCCGTGCGCAGATCAAACCGGGAACCGTGCAGCCAGCACTCGAGAGTGCAGCCGTCCACTTCGCCTTCGCTCAAGGCGACAGCGGCGTGCGAACACTCGTCGTAGATCGCGTAAAACTGGTCGTCCTCGGCGTGGACCAGTGCGACCGGGGTGCCAGCGACCTCGACCGCGAGGGCCGTGCCTTTCGGCAGATCGTCAGCACTCGCCACGCGCATCATGCTCCGAGCCTCGCTTCAATGGCTTTGCCCAGCCGGTCACGAAGCGACTCGACCGGGATCTTGCCGAGAAGCTCAGCGAAGAATCCCCGAACGACCAGCTGCCGCGCCTCATCCTCGGGGATGCCGCGCGACATCAGGTAAAACAAGTGCTCATCATCGAAGCGGCCGGTCGCGCTGGCATGTCCGGCGCCAGCTACCTCGCCCGTTTCAATTTCCAGATTTGGTACTGAGTCAGCACGCGCCCCATCACTGAGGATCAGGTTGCGGTTGATCTCGTAAGTGTCCGTTCCGGTGGCCTCGGCGCGGATCAGGACATCGCCGACCCACACCGTGTGCGCGTCATCGCCTTGCAGCGCGCCGCGATAGCCGACGTAGGAACGACAATCCGGAACGGAGTGGTCAACGAGCAACCGGTGTTCCAGGTGCTGGCCAGCGTCGGCGAAGTAAAGGCCCCACGCCTCGACATCGCCACCGCGGCCGGCGTATTCCACGCTTGTGTACTGCCGGACCAGGTCACCGCCAAGGCTCACGTGAACGTGGATGACACGTGCGTCCTTGCCCACCTTGAACTTGATGTGCTGGGCCTGAACCGCGTCGCGGTCCCAGTCAGCCACCGTGACGAAGGTCAGCTTGGCGCCGTCTTTGACTTCTACTTCAACGTTGTCGGCCAGCGTTGCCGTGCCGGTCTGCTCAAGCACGAGCACCGCCTCGGCGAACAGCCCCACCTTGACGAAGGTGCGGGCGGCCGCGAAGCCTTGTCCCCCACCGGAAACCGTCACGATAGCGGGCTCCGCGACGACACCATCGATGTCGATGAGGGTGACGCCTGCGGCCTTCTCGAACGCGAGCGCGCTGATGCGGTCAAACGGCGTGAGCACGGGGCTGACGCTGTCCACAGTGGACACCGTCACGCCCTGCGGCAGCTCGTGGGAGTAGCTGACCTTCGCGGTCGGGTCCTCCGTTGTGCTTGCCAAGCCACGCAACCGCTTAAGTGGCGTGAATCGCCACTCCTCTTCACGGCCAGTCGGCACGGGGAAATCGTCCACCTTGAACGACCGCAGGGTTTGCGACTTCGTCTTCGGCGGTGCCAGTTCAGTGGTGCTCATTAGCCGACGGCGCCTTCCATCTGCATTTCGATCAAACGGTTGAGTTCAAGTGCGTACTCCATGGGGAGTTCCTTGGCGATCGGCTCGATGAAGCCACGAACGATCATGGCCATCGCCTCGTCCTCGGTCAGGCCGCGGCTCATCAAGTAGAAGAGCTGGTCGTCGCTGATCTTGGACACGGTCGCCTCGTGACCCATCGAGACATCGTCTTCGCGGATGTCTACGTAGGGATACGTGTCCGAACGCGAGATCGTGTCCACGAGCAGGGCGTCACACTTCACAGTCGACTTGGAGTGGTGCGAACCTTCCAGCACCTGAACCAGGCCACGGTAGGAAGTGCGGCCACCGCCACGGGCGATCGACTTGGAGATGATCGTGCTCGACGTGTGCGGCGCGGCGTGCACCATCTTGGCGCCGGCGTCCTGGTGCTGGCCTTCGCCCGCCATCGCGACGCTGAGGACCTCGCCCTTGGCGTGCTCGCCGACCATGAAGACCGCCGGGTACTTCATCGTGATCTTGGAGCCGATGTTGCCGTCGATCCACTCCATCGTCGCGCCCTCGTGGCAGACCGCCCGCTTGGTGACGAGGTTGTACACGTTGTTCGACCAGTTCTGGATCGTCGTGTACCGGCACCGGGCGTTCTTCTTCACGATGATCTCAACGACAGCCGAGTGCAGCGAGTCGCTTGAGTAGATCGGGGCTGTACAGCCTTCGACGTAGTGCACGTAGGAGTTCTCGTCCACGATGATCAGGGTCCGCTCGAACTGGCCCATGTTCTCCGTGTTGATGCGGAAGTAGGCCTGCAGCGGGATCTCGACGTTGACGTTCGGCGGCACGTAGATGAACGACCCACCACTCCAGACAGACGTGTTCAGGGCGGCGAACTTGTTGTCGCCCACCGGGATCACGGTGCCGAAGTACTCCTGGAAGATCTCCGGGTGCTCCTTGAGCGCGGTGTCGGTGTCCAGGAAGATGACACCCTGCTCCTCAAGGTCCTCACGGATCTTGTGATAGACGACCTCAGACTCATACTGAGCGGCCACTCCAGCGACGAGGCGCTGCTTTTCCGCCTCCGGGATGCCGAGGCGGTCGTAGGTGTTCTTGATGTCCTCGGGAAGGTCTTCCCAGCTCTGGGCCTGCTTCTCGGTGGACCGAACGAAGTATTTGATGTTGTCGAAGTCGATGGTCGACAGGTCAGCGCCCCACGATGGCATCGGCTTGCGGCCAAACAACCGCAGCCCCTTCAATCGCAGGTCGAGCATCCATTGGGGCTCGCTCTTCTTCGCTGAAATGTCCCGCACGACGGCCTCGGAAAGGCCACGCTGCGCGGCGGCACCGGCCACGTCTGAATCGGCCCAGCCGTATTCATAGGTGCCCAGCCCGGCGAGCTGGTCGTGAGCTGTTTCAGTCATCGATCTTCCTCACTAAATGCTGACCCGGAATGTGTGTAGTGCACACCCCATCGCCATGGGCGATAGTTGCGAGACGTTGCACGTGCGTGCCGATAAGCCGGGAAATAACCTGGGTTTCGGCCTCGCACAATTGCGGGAACTCGGCGGCCACATGAGCCACCGGGCAGTGATGCTGGCAAAGCTGGCCGCCCGAAGCGATCGTCGACGCGGACGCAGCGTAACCCTCGGATGTCAGGGCGTTAGCGAGCGCCTCCGCTCGGGCGAGAGGATCGTCACCCGCTTCACGAACCTTCGACGCACACCGCTCCTCCAGCTCGGCCACCTGAGCCCGGGCGAATTCTTCCACCGCCGCGCTGCCACGCTCCGCCGAGATCCACCGCAAGGCGGAAACAGCCAGGTTGTCGTAGGTGTGCTTGCCGTGCCCTTCACGGGCAGCCGGAGTGAGCTCGAAGAATTTGGCCGGGCGCCCCCGCCCCCGCGGACCGCGCCGTGGCTGCTCCCGCTCCGTGACCAGACCCTCTAGCAGCATGGCGTCTAGATGGCGGCGAATGGCCGCTGGTTTTAACCCCAGCTCAGCGCCCAGATCACTGGCGGTAGCCGCGCCCTGCGACAGCAGCGCGATAACCCGGTCTCGCGTACGGAGATCAGGCGCTGCATCGACGAGCGCGCTCTTTTTCACTACACCAGTGTGACTTATTTCAGCCGGGCAGGGCAAACCACCCCACCGGTGATCCGGCACACCTCAAGTTAGGCTAACCTAACATGACCTCTCCCGGGCGCTCAAGTTGGCCCCTCCACCGCCCGGCGAGCCGCGGACCCAGTGCGCCACTCCACCGCCCGGCGAGCCGCTGGCCCAGTCGCCCGGCGAGCCACTCCGCCGCCGGCCTAGCCCCCAGACCCGTGATCCACATCCCCTGGGACGTGATCAACAGGCGGTTTGATCACGTCTCGCGGGATGTAGATCACTCTTCGGGATGTGGATCACCGACAGCAAGCGGTGACGGGCGGGATGTGGATCACCGACAGCGAGCGGTGACGGGCGGGCCGTTTAGGTGACGGGGATGTCGCGGCGGCGGAACGCTGATAGGCCAGCCGCCATGAGCACGATGGCGATCGCGGTCAGGACGATCATCGGGGTCCAGGCCATCTCACCGCCGGGAACCCGCGGCGTGTGGGTGAACGGTGAGAGGTCGAGGACGGTTTGGCTCAGCCCGAGCAACGCTCCGACCTGGCCCAGCATCAGGCAGGCCGCCAGCGCACCCCAGCCGATGCCCGGGGCCAGCCGCGGCACCAGGCCGAACGCGGCGACCGTCAGGGCGGTCAGCACCCAGATCGCTGGGAGCTGGACGAGCGCTCCGCCTAGTACCCGCGGAAGGTCGTCAAAAACGGCACCGGTGCTCGCTCCATAAACGAGACCCGCGGATAGGCCGGTCGCCGCCATGACGACCAGCGGACCGAGGAACGCGAACACCAGGTGACTTGACGCCCAGCTCATCCGGCTCACCGAGGTGGCGAGGACCGGCTCACTGCGCAGCGACGCCTCTTCCAAACGCATCTTCAGCGCGGCCGAAATCCCATATGCCGCAACGGCTATGGCTCCTATGCCCATGGTGCCCGCGAGGAACATGTCCGCCGCCACTGAGTCACCGCCTAGGCGGGCCATGATTTCCTTGAGCTGTTCGTTGTCAGCTAACAGTTTCGTCGTGCTGTCGGCGACCCCGCCGAACAGAGCGCCGCCGACGAGCCCGAGGCCTATGGTCCAGCCCCACATGTTGCCGCGGTGCAGCCGCCAGGCCAGGGCTAGCGGTGTGCTGAATCCTGGGGAGGCAACGGCTCGCCCCAGGCGAGGTGGCAGGAGCCCGGCACCGACGTCACGGCGCGCCGACAGGCTGATCGCCAGGTAGGTGAAGGCAAGGGACGCAACGGCTACGAGCCCGAAGATCCACCAGCGGTCGAGAGTATAGGCGAAGACGTGATGGCTCCAGCCCAAGGGAGACAACCAGTTCAGCCAGCCGGTGTCGGTCATGTCCGCGGCACCGCGCACGGCGAAGGACACGCCGATGATGCCCAGGCCGATGCCACGCGCGGCGCCTGCGCCTTCGCTGAGTTGTGCGGCGATGGCTCCTATCGCGGCGAAGATGATGCCGGCCGAAGCCCACGCCAGACCCATGGCCACTGATCCCGCGGCAGGGGTGTCCTGGCTCATCATGCCAAGCGCCACAAGGATTCCGACGGCCACACTCGCGCCAGATGCGGCGAGCACAGCGGCCGCGAGACCAGCGTTGCGGCCGACGACGGCTGAGCCGAGTAGTTCGCGGCGCCCGGCCTCTTCTTCGACCCGGGTGTGCCGGATGACCATGAGCAACGTGATGATCGCGAGGATGACGATTCCGGTCGCTGACCGCCAGAAGACAAGCGCGCCAAGGCTTGGCTCAAGCGGCTTCGGGCCATAGAACATGACGAGCATGGGATTGGCCGCCAGGCCGTCAATGTAGCCTTGCCGGCCGGCGTCGGTTGGGTAAAGCGCTGCGGTGCCTGACGCTAGCGACAGCGGCAGCAGACCCATGAACAGGATCCAGATCGGCAGCAGCACCCGGTCACGGCGCAAGATGAGCCGGATCAGGGCACCGGTTCCGGTGAAGGAGTTCATTTCTGGTTCGCCCCCGCCGTTTCGGGCGTCTCGTAGTGGCGCAGGAAGAGTTCCTCAAGCGTGGGCGGCTGGCTCACGAGACTGCGCACGCCGCTGGCGCTGAGCTGACGGAGCACCGCGTCGAGCTGGGTCGAGTCGACCTGAAGGTTGACCTGGTGATCTTGGATGTGCACATCGTGCACACCGGGCAGTTCGGCGAGCCCGTTGGGCGGGCTGGCAAGCTCGGCTGAGATCGAGGTGCGGGTGAGGTGGCGCAGTTGGGCCAGGGTGCCGGTTTCGACGGTCCGTCCCAGGCGGATGATGCTCACCCGGTCACAGAGCGCCTCTACCTCGGACAGAATGTGGCTCGACAGCAGCACGGTGCGCCCGTTGCGCGCCTCTTCGGCGATGACCTGACGGAACTCTTCCTCCATCAGTGGATCGAGGCCGGACGTCGGCTCATCGAGGAGCAGAAGCTCCACATTGGACGCTAGCGCGGCTATCAGCCCGACCTTCTGCCGGTTGCCTTTGGAGTAGGCCCGCCCCTTCTTGCGAGGGTCGAGGTCGAACCGTTTCAGCAAATCTTTGCGGCGCTTGGGGTCCAGCCCACCGCGCAGGCGCCCGAGCAGGTCGATGACTTCACCGCCGGACAGGTTGGGCCAGAGCGTCACATCGCCGGGCACATAGGCGAGGCGCTTGTGCAGGGTGACCGCATCGCGCCAGGGGTCGCCGCCAAGCAAGGTCGCCTGACCGCTGTCAGCGCGAAGGAGACCGAGCAGCACGCGGATCGTCGTGGTCTTCCCGGCGCCGTTCGGCCCAAGGAAGCCGTGTACCTCGCCTGTAGCGACGGTCAGATCAAGGCCGTCCAGGGCACGTGTTGGGCCGAAGTTCTTGACGAGCCCAGACACCGAAATGGCGTTTTCCATAATTCAAAACGCTACACTCGTTTCACCAACTTGTGAAACTTCAGAAGCTTGCATTGACGATTTCTTGACGCGGGTCACGATGACGGAGGATTCGCCTATGACCAAGGCACCGCTGAGCAAGGCACCACAGCGTGACGAAGAGGCCATGCGGCAGTTCGTCGAGGACATGGCCCGGCTGCTCGCTGACTGGGGCTTTCCGCCGATGGCCGGGCGTGTGGTGTTCACGCTCATGGCCGCTAACGAGCGTTCGCTGACCGCGGGCGAGCTGGCGGAACGGCTCGGTGTCAGTGCTGCGGCGATCAGCGGGGCGGTCCGTTATCTCATTCAGATCAGCATGGTCGCCCGGGAACCGGTGCCCGGGTCAAGGCGTGACCGCTACCGCCTGGTTGACGATTCCTGGTACGAGGTGACTGTCGCCAAGATGTCCCTGCTCAAGACCATCGCCGACGCGGCCGACCAGGGAGTGACCGCCGCCGGTGGCCCGGGATCCATCGCCGGTGCCCGGCTGGCTGGCATGCGTGACTTCTACCTGTGGGTCCAGGACAACCTGCCCAGCCTGCTCGACCAATGGGCCGTGGAGAAACGTAAAGCGGGACGTTAAGGCGCGCCAGCCCATTGGGGGTGGCTGGCGCGCACTAGGGGTAAAGCTTCAGTTCACGGCATCGGCGAGGAGGTGGCCGAAGGCGTTCATGCCGTTGGCGTTGGGGTGCAGCGGGGCGGCGACGGACGTGGGCACGAAGCCCTCCAGCCACCGGTTGCTTGACGACTGACAGGTGTCATGACCGGCACCCGGTGTGCGGATGTCGACATAGGTGGCACCTGCGGCAGCCGCTTCACGGGCGGTGATCGTGTTGAGGTAGTCCACTTTGGCCTGCACGTAGTTGGCGTCGATCGGCAACAGCGGCTGGACGGGCCAGCAGCCGTTTCGCTTGACGTAAAGGCCATACCCGACGACGAAGACGCGTGCCTGCGGCGAACGCTGCTTGATCCCCGCCAGGGTCGCGGCGAGCTTGGGCGCGTACGCGTCGATGCGCTGATTGACCAGGTCCACGCCATTGACGACATTGTCGTAATAGCACGGACGCTCGAACGGGTTGAGCCGAACACACGACTCCCCGAGCGAGATCAGCCTGGTGTCATTGCCCCCGATCGTCAGCGAAACCAGGGTGGTGTCCCCGGTCAGCGCGTCGAACTGTGGCGGGACACCGCTTTGCGACTGCGTCATGTGGTCGGTTTTCGCTCCACTGCACGTCACGTCGCGCAATGTTGAGACGCCAAGCAGGTCAGCGGCAACGTGGGGGTAGTTGCGGGCTGAACGCCAGCACGGGTCGAGGGTCAGCTGCGGGAGGATTCCGGGCCCTGAAGCAGCCGAGTCTCCTAACGCGACATAGACCTCGCCCGCGGCCGCTGAGGCAGGTGACACCCCGGCAACGGTGGAGATCAGGAGTGTTACCGCGGCAACGAGGGCGTACCGAAGGGGTCTGCGATCCATCGATTCTCCTCAGGATTGTGAACGATGGGTGTCGCAGAGATGATGAAACTAAATTCCAGTCTGGTGAACTGGTGCGTAAAGTAAATTAATGGAGACCGATTTGTGATGGTGCACAAGGCCCTCAGTAAGCAGATCACGAGCCGGCTCACGGAGCTGGTGTCACGCATCATTTCCCGGCTGCTCCTCGAGGTCCCGCTCTATGCCAGGCTTCCGGCCGAAGAGCTGTATGGCGAGGTTTCGGCCATCATCACGCACAACGTGCGGCTGCTCGGCGTGCTCCTTCGCGAGCAACGGCTCGCCTTCTCCTCCGAACTGGACAGACAGCGCGCCTCCGCTCGCCGCCGGGCCGAAGAGGGGGTTCCTCTCGACGCCGTGCTCGAGGCCTACCACCTGGGCACGCTGGTCCTTTGGCAAGACATAACCTCGGGGGTACGAGATAGCGCTCTACACGACGAATATGCCCTTCTGCTCGGCTACTTGCGCCAGGTCACGACCGCGGTGAGCGCCGAATACATGGACGCGCGACAGTCGTTCCTGCAGTCCGAACACGACGCCCGGCGGTCCCTCATCACGGCCCTGCTGGCAGGCGTCGCCCTGGACAACCCAGCCCTGTCGCTGCCCTCGCGTTATGCCGTGCTCGTGCTCGCCATCGGACACCACCCGGACGAGGCCGACGAGTCCGTCAGCGCGACCGTGGCGGGCAGGCGGAAGATGCGCCGCGTTCAGGACGAGTTTGAGCGCTTTACCGAGGAACCGGTGCTCTCGGCATTAGACCCCACGGGCGGGATCGTCCTGCTCACGATGCAGGACTGGGACAAACTGCGGCACCTCATCTTGGCCGTCGGGTCAGCGGCGGGGGCACCCGTGATCGCGGGCGGCGGCCTGGCCTCGCCCGCCGACGTCCCGGCGACGGTCCGTGAGGCGACGGAAGTGCTGGAGCTGGTGCAGCGTCTCGGCTACGAACCGGGGCTTTACCGCCTCGGGGACGTGCTGCTGGAGTATCAGCTGTCGCGCCCGAGTGCCGCGCGGGCGGGGCTGGCGGAGCTGCTGGAGCCGCTCAACGGCAAGCCTGACTTGCTGCGCACGTTGCAGGTGTATCTACGCAACGAACTCAGCCGCACGCGAACAGCGGCTGAATTGTTCGTCCACCCCAACACGGTTGACTACCGGTTGCGGCGGATCGCTCAGCTGACCGGCCTGAATCCGGCTAGCCCGCAAGACTTGCCGCACCTGCGGGCGGCGATTCTGTCGAGATGAGGAAACCCCGGGGTTCGCTTGCGCGACCGGCTGGACAAGGCCGGGTGCCCCGGGGAATCTGGTAGCTGTTTAGCTCGCCGCGCCGCTGTTACACGGTCCCGGCAAAATTTTCGCCTGAAGAACAGCGGCTAACGAACAGCCACCTCAAGAGTCCTGTCGCTTAACAAAGCAGGATCACCTCCTTTCGCCGTGTACCGCGAACATTAACCACAACTGGCCGCGGCAACAACACTTTTTTGATCGCTGAGAATCAGCTTAGGATTCGCAGATGGCGGCACCCCTCCTCGGCCGCGCAGCCCCGGCGGCCCGGGTCAGGCAACTCCTGGCCGCGCAGAGCCCCGTGCTCGTCACCGGTGTGGCCGGAATCGGGAAAACGACGTTCCTGGAGCACCTGATTTCCGTGCGCGGTGGCGACGTCTGGCATCTGGCCCCCAGCCCCAGTGACCGGCACGTGCTCTTTTCCACGCTGGCTGCTCTGCTCACAAAGACGCCCTCGGCAGCAGCTGAAGCGTTGCCAGAGGTCTTGCGGGACGCCCTAGAGGTGCTTCGTGGCCGCGTTCCTGACGCACTTTCGCCGCTTCGCCTGCGCCAGGCGTTCCTGGAACTCCTGTCACCCGGCCTCCTCGCCATCGACAACGCGCACAACGTCGATGTAGCGAGCTGGGAGGTGCTGTGCTACCTCGCCGCCCACGGCCACCTCGGTTTGCAGACCGTCGCCACTACCCGGCTGCCCCAGACTTGGGACGGGTGGGTGACTGTCCGCTTAGGAGCGCTAGAGCCGGAACAGATCGCGCAACTGTTGCGCGGGGTGCCCTCGCGCGTGGCGGCACAGGTTCACGCGGCCAGTGGCGGGATCGCGGGGCTCGCGTTACGGGTGGCCGCAGACGACACCGTGGGCATCGCCGATGCCGTGAAAGCCTTGCTGGAACCAGTGTCGACGTCAGCTCTGGAGACATTGCGGCTGGCCGCTTTCGCCCGTCAGCCCACGGTTCGGTCCCTGATGCGGGCCGGGCGTGCTGACGCATCACGTGAGATGGACGCCTGCGCGGCCGCTGGACTGACCACAGTGGACGGTGACCGCGTTTCGTTCGTGGCGGGTGCGGTCGCTGCCCATCTCGTGCGCACGAGCACGCCGGCGCAACGGGCGCACTGCCACGGCATCCTGGCCACGGCGGCCGACGATCCCGTGGCGGCGCTGTGGCACCGGGCCTGCGCTCAGGACCACCTTGCTGCGGGGGTGAGTGCTCATTTGGTACCAGCCGCTGGGTTGAGAAGGCGTGATGGTGACCCGGTGTTCGCGGCGGAGCTGGTGTTGCGCGCGGCTGATCTTTCGCCGGCCGCCGCGGAACTCGCTGACGATATCGCCTGTGCGGCAAGGGATGCCGCTGCGGGCGGGCGGATGGATCTGGTGCGGCGCGCGGTGGCGTTGCTGGAGACGACTGGCGCCCCTAAGGCCGGGCTCGTGCGGGCACGCCTGGCGGTCGCTGACGCCGCCGGCCAGGCGCTCGATGGGCTCGATGAGATGCTGGGCCAGGCACGGGTTGAGGCTACGGGCGATCCTGCGTTGCTCGCACAAGTGCACCTGCGGCTCGCCTTGCGCGCCAACCTTTCCGAGGGTTCGCCCGAGAAGGCCAGTGAGCACGCGCGGCGTGCCGCCGAACACGCGCGAGCGGCCGGTGACGCGGCCACGGAGGCGATGGCACTGACGATGGTGGCCCGGATGCTCCGGATTCTTGGTGAGCCTGTCGCCGAAGACGTGCTACAGCAAGCACTTAGCCTGCCCGCACCGCCAGCGGGAACCGGATTGCGGGACACGGCAAGGTATCTAGCGGTCCGGCATGCCGTGTTCGACGATCGGCTCAGTGTCGCTCGTGAGGCGTTGCTGGAGATTCTGCCCGAGACGACCGCCGCTGGGATCGCCGAGGATCTCGTTGACGTGCTGAGAAGTCTGTCCGAAGTGGAGACTCGAAGCGGGCGCTGCCAAGCGGCGATCGAGCACGCCGCCAGAGCAATCACGGTCAGTGAACAAGCTGGCCTGTCCCCCGGCCCGGCTTGGTACACAGCGGCCGTGGCCGAGTGGGCGGGCGGCACCGCCGAACGCGCGCATGAGTTTGCCGCGCAAGCCATTCAGGCGTCACAAGAAGAACATGATCAGGTGTACTTGGCCCGGGCCATGCACATCACCGGCTTGATTCAGCTCATCCACGAACCGGCCGCCGCGGCGGCGACGCTGCGGCAAGTTCGTGCTCTCGAAGAGGCGCAACAGGCGCGAGACCCGTCCCTGTTGCGCTGGCATGGCGATCTGGCTGAAGCCCTTGTGGCCGTGGGAGAATACGACGAAGCTGAGCGGACCGTCGCGCACTGGCGCTCTGTCGCTTCGCGACTTAAGCGCACCGGTGTGCAAGCGGCACTCGCTCGCGCCGAAGGGGTGCTGCAGTCTTCTCTCGGTGAAGGAGACGCCGCCGTCGAGCTTCTGTATCGGGCATCGGACACGTTCGCTTCACTAGAGATGCCCGTCGAACAGGCACGAACGTTGATCTCACTGACCGTCGCGCAACGCCGCCGCCGACGGCGGGCCGCCGCACGGGAAGCTCAGGAGCAGGCCGTTGCCTTGCTGACATCGCTTGGCGCATATGGTCTTTTGCCTGCCGCTCAAGTCACAGGACTGTCCGAAGCGGACACTACCAGCGGCCTCACCGGCGCCGAGGCCCGCGTCGCCGAACTGGTCGCCAGCGGGGCCAGCAACCGCGAAATCGCCGCGACGTTGTTCTTGTCAGTGAAGACGGTCGAGGCCATGCTTACGCGGATTTACCGCCGTTTAGGCGTCCGTTCCCGCACGCAGCTCGCCACCGCTATGAGATCGCTGGCTTAACCACTGCGCGTGACGCAGCATCACGAAACTCGCCAGGTACACCCCGAACGCCGTGACACTGATCGCCATTAGGAACAGCGCGAAGAAGAACAACGACGGCGGGACGCGGTCAGCACTTAGCAGCGTCAGCGAGAGAGCGAGCGTCAGCCCGACGGTCAGCGGCAGCCCAATCCCCTGCGCGGGATGCGTCACCAGCCGCGGCGTTTCCGGAACCTTGTCCTTATAGGACGGACGAATCTCGGTCATGGCTAGAGGGTAGGGCAAAAGTGTGGGCTCCGGGGTGCAGCCGGAGCCCACGGTCCCCCTGGGTTAGAGCGTGATGGACCAGGAGTTGACGGAGCCGAAGTTCCAGGACCGGACGTCGGTCACGCGCAACTTCCAGGTGCCGCTAGCGGGCGAGGCCACACCCGTAGCGGAGTAGGTGCCTCCGCTGTAGCTGGCGCACTGCGTACCCCCTGATGGTTTGAGGTTGTAAAGGGATCCGTTGGGAGCGACCAGGTCGATGCGCAGTTCCGCGGCGCACCAGTGTGAGGCGGTCACCGTGACGGAGACGGTGCTCGCGGCGGAGCCGGTAGCGGTGGACGTGATGGGGCTGTCGACCGTGCCCGGGTCGGGGATGAAGACGAATTGGGTCGAGGTGAAGGTGCGGCCGCCGGGGGTGCCGGGCTGGGTGGTCGCGGTCACCGCATTGCTTGCGGCAGAGGTGTTTCCGGCCGCGTCACGAGCTTTGACCGTGAAGGTGTACGACGTGGAAGGGCTCAAGCCGGTGACAGTGGCCGAGGTGCCGGCGACCGAGGTCGCTAAGGCGGAACCGTTGTAGACGTCGTAGCCCGTCACACCAACGTTGTCGGTTGAAGCGGTCCAGGAAAGGCTGACGCTTGATGAAGTTGTGCCAGTGGAGGACGCGTTGGACGGAGCGGTCGGCGGCTGGGTGTCGCCGGTAGGCGGATCGACGACGAGGGTGAGGTTCCACTTGGCCAGTGCTTCGTTGACGGGCTGGAACCACGATTCCTGCTGGCCGCAGGTGTCGTTGTAGCCACCCTCATGCAGGCCAACGGCTTTACGCTCACTAGCGTTGACCCAAGCGCCGCCCGAGTCGCCGCCCTGGCCGCAGGTGCTGGCGTAGGTGAGGCCGCCGACGCTGAAACTGCCGTAGTTCACCGTCTGGTTGACCTTCGTGACGCTGCCGCACTTCCACTTGCTCGTGCCGCCGGAGTGGCAGACTGACTCGCCGACGATCGCTTCCTTGGAGCCAGTGATGCGAATGTCTTGTCCCACACCGTTTCCGGTCACGATCGGGCTCAACACCCAAGCGGATTCGGTGACGTCGACGAGGCCGAAGTCGCCTTCGAGCGCGTTGACGGTCTTGCTGCCGCCCACATTGGACGTTCCGATCCGGGTGCCATCCTTGCCATAGGCGGCCTGGTTGGCGTCGTTGGTGCAGTGTCCTGCCGTGAGGAAGTGCCGCTGTGAGGTCGCGCTGCTGGTCACGGAGAAGCCGACCGAGCAGTTCGGCTCCGAGCCCGGCTTCCAGTAGTCGCCGCCGCGAACGTCACCGCCATGCTGAACCGGTGTGTTCCTGCTGGTGTGGACCACGATGGCGTCGTGGCGGAGCGTGAACGCTGCCGGGTCGCTCGTGATCACGACAACGCGGTCGCTGGCGATGTCTGGGCCCCAAGCTTTTACGCTCGCTGGCGGGTTGCTCGCACTGATGGCGGCGCTGATGGCGTCAAGCTTGGCCAGGCCGTGCTTGACCGTCTTTGCCTGGGCGCCGGCGCTTTGGATAGCGCCTAGGTGGGTGGAGTCCGTCACGGCGACTTGGAGCTTGCCGGTAGCCGCGTCGATCCACGTCTGCCCCGGCTGGATGCCCGCCCGGGTGAGGGTTTGGAGAGCTTGGTTGGCCCTCGCCTCTTGGGCAAGCCGTGTTCTGGCTTGCGCGGTCGTGAGGCCCATGTCACGGCGCATCGCCTCGAGCAGGACGTCATCTTCGGCCGCCGCTGCTGCCGGGACGCTCAATGTCGCAGCCGCGATAACGGCTGTGAACAAGATATGTAGAGGTTTCACGGCGCGGAGCGTAGGCAGGATTCGGCATACGTCGATACGGGGGAAACCCTTGCCAGGAAGGGCTAAGTGAGCGGGGGTTATGCTCGGCTGCGTGCTGCGCTCACTGACTCTCGCTAACCTCATCGCGAACGTTGGCATCGTTGTCACAGGCGGCGCGGTGCGGCTGACCGGATCTGGCATGGGCTGCCCGACCTGGCCCAAGTGCACGTCGGACTCCTACGCCGCGACCCAGGCACTCGGCGTCAACGGGGCGATCGAGTTTGGCAACCGGGTTCTGTCGATCATCGTGGGCATGATCGCCGTCGCGACGGTGCTGGCCCTGTGGAAGCACCCGTCACGCGCGCTCGCCCGGTGGGTCCTGGCCGGAGTGTTGTTCCAGGGATTCCTCGGTGGACTGACCGTTCGCTTCCACCTCAGCCCCTATTTCGTCGGGCCGCACTTCCTGTTTTCGATCGTGCTGATCGCTCTGTCTTACTTCCTCTGGCGCCGGGTGTCCGCTGCAGCTTCCGGTCGCCCGGCCGCAGGCGCTGATTTCGCCGCTGCGGCCACGGAGCCCCGGCTTCGGCCGCTGGCCTGGGCGGTGACCGTCATTAGCGCTGTGGTGCTGGTGATCGGGGTCATCGTGACGGGCAGTGGACCGCACTCGGGTGACGCTGACGCGGTGCGCACGGGCCTTGACCCAGAGCTGATCTCGCAGCTGCATGTGGACGCGGTCTTCCTGTTCCTAGGGCTGTCCGTCGCGCTGTGGTTCGCCGCCCGGGCGCTGTCCTCACGTGAAGTGGCGCGGGCCGCGACTATCCTATTAGGAGTGTCGCTGAGTCAGGGCGCGATCGGGTTCGTTCAGTACTTCACGAATCTGCCGATCGTTCTCGTCGGCTTGCACATCTTCGGCGCGTGCCTCGTTTGGATAGCCACTTTGGCGGTCCTGCAAGCTACAGGGACAGGTCAAGATGGCCGATCGGGTGGTCTAGACCGCCAGGTGCGGGAGGATGCACCGGAGTTGGTCACTATCTGATAACCACCAGATTCCGATCTGGCACCCATCCCGCAGAGTAACCGTATGCCCCAGCGATGATGGGCAAGTGCCTTCCCCACTGCGCCGCGCCCCCCTCGCGCGCCCGGTTGACGCCCTTCCCGGCGCGGTGGCTCATGCCTTCACCCCTGCAGGACAACTGGACTACTGGTCTGCTGTCCGGCATGCCGAGGCAGCGGCCCCGCTGGTGGAAGAGCTTGCTGGACTCGTGCGCACAGGACAGGCGGCAGCCGCGGTGGCACCCCTGGCTACCGCGATCGGCCTCCTACTGACCACATTGGACAGTGCCGACGACTCCTCCGGGGCACTGGATCACCTCCTGGGACGGCTCCTGGCCGCCCATGCCGAGGCATGCCGCTCAGCGCCTTTGCCTGGCCTAGCTGACTGGCTGCTGGAGGTTCAGTTCACCGATGGCCGTTGGTGTCCCGTGGACATCACCGAATATGGGCCAGCCTTGTCTTCCCACGAACTCGAGCATTACCGCGCCGGGGTTCGCAAAAGGTGGGCCGCGGACCCCGGCGACCTAAGCGCACGCGACGCCCTGGAACGCCTGGCGTCGTGGGAACGTGACGTCACGACCCTCGTCGAGGTGATCGGTGGCGACCTGCGGCACGCCGCCCAGTACGGGCGGTTGGCGCGTGCTCTAGCCGAGATCGGCGAACCGCTCGCCGCCCGCGAGTGGGCCTCCCGTGGCCTTGCCGCGCACCCCGACGATCCGCCAGGGGCGGGGTTGCGCGCGTTTCTGTCCCGGCCCGCCGTGGTGGGCTCGCAGCACTGACGCGTTAGCGGGCTGGGAGGTGGCGCTGCAGGGCGGTCGCGAAGCGGGTGGCGGCGCCTTCGGCGTAGCCGAAGAACAGCGACGGTTCGGTCAGCTCTAGCTCGAGCAGCAGCGGGTTGCCGTCGCGGCCGGGGATGAGGTCGACGCGGGCGTAAAGCAGGTCCGAGGGCAGAGTGCGCACGACAGCGTCACCGATCGCGAGTTCCGCCGCCGTAGCTTCCCTCGGCGAGATGCTCTCCTGCTTGTAGAGGCCGTCGGCACCGGTGTCTGGGCCGTCGAGCAGCGGCCCTTTGCGGATCGCGTGACTGAACTCGCCGCCGAAGTAAAGCAGGGCCGTCTCACCGTAACTGTCCACAGCGGACAGATAGGGCTGGACCATGACCACTCGCCCGTGGCGCTGCAGCCGTGCCATGTGGGCGGACGCTTCGCCCGAAGTGGAGGGACCGTAGCGTCCAGTGTCACGGCTGCCCGCACTGACCGTTGGCTTGATGACGTATTCACCGTCGCCCGCAGGCGGCAGCCACACATCGTTAGGTGACACGAAAGTCGTTGGGGTGACGGGAATTCCGGCCGCTGCCAGCTCGGCCAGGTAGCGCTTGTCAGTGTTCCACGACACGACACTGGCGGGGTTCACCAAACGAGGCACCGAAGCAGCCCAGGCCGTGAACTCGGCGTGCCGCTCGGTGTAGTCCCAAGGTGACCGCAGCACGGTCAGATCGAACGCCTCCCAGTCGGCCGACGGCGAGTCCCACGCCACCGCCTCGACTTTGATTCCAGCTGACGACAGTGCCTGAACCGCGAGCTGATCGTCAGGATCGAGCTCCAGCAGCTCAGAGCACGTTACAAAGGCGACGGTGTAAGGGGCAGCCACGCCAGCAAGGCTATCAGCCAAAAAGATCGGCCCGGGCGTGAGCCCGGGCCGGAAACGGTCAAAGGGGTGGTGCCAGAAAACGTCAGCGGGACAGCGTGCGCTTCGACATCGAGCGCCACAGGTCGTTGGTCGGGCGCATCAACTCGATCAGCTCCCGCTCCCACTCGTTGTCGACGGTAACGCCAGCTTTCTCACAGGCCTGCCGAGCCGCCGACGTGCTTTCGGCGAACTGGTCGCCCCACTCGCCGTCATTTCCCACCAGGACAATGCGAGCGCCGCGGCGGCCAACATATTCGATGACTGCCTTTGCGCCGCCGTGAGCGCCTGCGAACTCCTTCAGGCCAGAAATGAGACTGGCTATCGGTTGTTCAAGCGTCACCGTCGTATCGGAACCATCTGCCATGCGGACCACACTAGCCATAACTAAGCGCCGCCATCGGACTGATGAACGCGAAATGTGATGCCAGTTACGGCTTGCCGCACACCTTTGTCCAGTTATATCGGCATTTATGTGGGCCGATCTTCACGCCAAATTTGAAGAGGCTGGCGAATCGGGCGCGTCCGGACGTATTCAGATAAAGACGTCTACCGCGGCGGCGACGAACACGATCGTCAAGTAGGCCGTGGACCAGTGGAAGAGCCGCATGGGCTTCACATCCTCACCCTTGGTGACGCGGCTATATAGCCCATGCGCCTCAAGGATGAAAAAACCGCCACAGATCATTGCTGGTACGCCGTAAATCGTCGACATTCCCATCGGCCACGCCGCGAGCGACACCAGGACGGTCAGCCACGCGTAGATGACCGCGTCGCGAGCGACGTGCCGTGGTGTCGCCACCACCGGCAGCATCGGGATGCCCGCCTTGGCGTAATCGTCACGGAACCGGATGGCCAGCGCGTAAAAGTGCGGCATCTGCCAGAAGAACACGATCCCGAAGAGCACCCACGCCAGCGGCGACAGCGACCCGGTCACGGCGGCCCAGCCGATGAGCACCGGCATCGCCCCGCAGATGCCACCCCAGAACGTGTTGTGCTTGGTGGTGCGCTTGAGCCACGCCGTGTAGATGACGTCGTAGTAGAAGATGGCGCCCGCCGTGAGAGCGGTAGCCAGAGGGTTCGTGAACGCCGCCATCAAGCTCACGGAGATGACCGCCAGCGTGAGCCCGAAGATCAGCGCGTTGCGTGGGGCGATCACGTGCGTGGCTAGCGGACGCTGTTTGGTCCGGCCCATGAGCGGGTCGATGTCGCGGTCGAGGTAGCAGTTGATCGCGCTTGACCCACCCGCGGCAAGCGATCCGCCGACGAGCACGACCAGCATCAGCCACCACTGCGGAAGCCCTTTGGCGGCAAGCATCATCGCCGGCAGCGTGGTCACCAGCAGCAGCTCGACGATCCGCGGCTTAGTCAGCGAGACATAGGCGCGTGTGCGGGAGAGTCGTTTGGCGGCGGTGACAGGCTGGGCTTCGGTGGCGATGGCCGTGCTCACGCCGCAAAGGGTACGGCCCGGGGGTTCCGCCTTGGCGCTCGGGGTGGTAATAGGCGAAACACACCACGGCACGCCATCGCGGGAAGGTAAATCGGCGCTGCGCGCTGCCCATCGTGCGGCCTCGAAACGCACCTCGTGCTCGCCTTTCGCGCGGCCTTGAAACGCCCTACGGGCTCGCCTTTCGTGCGGCATCGAAGCACGCTGCGCGCTGCCCATCGTGCGGCCTTGAAACGCCCTACGGGCGTCAAGGCCGGGTTCAAGCATGGAGCGTGCGCGCAGTGGGTAGGGTCAACTAGCGTGGAGCAACTCAACTGGTCCGATCTCGACCGCCGCGCTGTTGACACCGTACGCGTTCTGGCAATGGATGCCGTAGAGAACGCCGGTAATGGCCATCCAGGCACCGCTATGAGCCTGGCCCCCGCCGCCTACCTGCTTTTCCAGCGGGTCATGCGGCACAACCCGGTAGACCCCGACTGGCCGGGACGTGACCGGTTCGTGCTCTCATGTGGGCACTCCAGCCTCACCCTATATATTCAGCTTTACCTATCAGGTTATGGGCTTCAGCTCGGTGACCTCAAGGCGTTGCGCCAGTGGGGATCGCTCACTCCCGGGCACCCCGAGCACGGGCACACCAAGGGCGTGGAAACCACGACCGGCCCGCTCGGGCAGGGCCTGGGCAACGCGGTCGGCATGGCGATGGCGACCCGTCGCGAGCGCGGGCTGTTCGACCCCGACGCCGCACCTGGGACCAGTTTGTTCGACCACGACATCTACGTCTTCGTCTCCGATGGCGACATCGAAGAGGGTGTGACGCACGAGGTTTCGTCGATCGCCGGACACCAGAAGCTCGGCAACCTCATCGTGATCTACGACGACAACGAGATCTCGATTGAGGACGACACGAAGATCGCCAAGTCCGAGGACGTGCTCAAGCGCTACGAGGCTTATGGCTGGCACACCGAGCGCGTGGACTGGGTCGGCGCCGACGGTTATCACGAGGACGTTGACGCCCTGTGGGCGGCGATCCAGCGGGCCAAGGCCGACCGTGACCGCCCGAGCTTCATCTCCCTGCGCACCATCATCGGCTGGCCCGCGCCCAACAAGCAGAACACCGGGAAGATTCACGGTTCAGCGCTGGGCAAAGAGGAAGTGGCCGCGACCAAGAAGGTCCTCGGGTTCAACCCCGACGCCAGTTTCGAAGTCGCCGCCGAAGTCCTGGAGCACTCTCGTGAGGTGAGCGCTCGGGGCCGCGAGATGCAAAAGGAGTGGGAAGCCAAGTTCGAGAAGTGGGCCAGTGAAAGCCCAGACCGGGCTGAGCTGTTCAGGCGCCTCTCCACGCGTACCCTCCCGAAGGATTGGGAAGAGCAACTGCCCACCTTCCCGGCGGACCCCAAGGGCATCGCCACGCGCGCTGCTTCCGGGCAGGTCTTGAACGCCCTCGCCCCGGTGCTGCCGGAGTTGTGGGGCGGCTCGGCCGACCTCGCCGAATCGAACAACACCACGATGAAGGGCGAACCGTCCTTTGTGCCCAGTGAGTTCGCCACGAAGGAGTTCCCCGGCTACGAATACGGCCGGACCCTCCACTTTGGCATCCGTGAGCACGGCATGGGCGCGATCCTCAACGGCATCGTCCTGCACGGTGGCACGCGGGCGTACGGCGGAACGTTCCTGGTGTTCAGCGACTACATGCGCCCGGCGGTTCGCCTGGCCGCGCTGATGAAGCTGCCGGTCATCTACGTCTGGACACACGACTCGATCGGTCTCGGCGAAGACGGCCCGACGCACCAGCCAGTCGAGCACCTGGCGACGTTGCGCGCGATCCCCGGCCTCGATGTGGTCCGCCCGGCTGACGCCAACGAAACCGCGCTCGCGTGGCGGATGGCGCTCAACCACAAGGACCGCCCGACCGCGCTTTGCCTTACGCGGCAAGCACTTCCGGTCATGGAGCCGTCGGCCATCAAGGACTTCGACAAGGGCGCCTACATCCTGGCCGAAGCGACGGACAGCAACCCTGAGGTCATCATCATCGCCACGGGTTCGGAAGTAAACGTCGCGCTGACCGCCCGGGAGCGGCTGGAAGCCGAGGGCCACCGCGTGCGGGTCGTGTCGATGCCGTGCCGCGAATGGTTCGACCGCGCTGACGAGAGCTACCGCCACAAGGTGCTGCCGCCGTCGGTGAAGGCACGCGTGAGCGTCGAGGCCGGTATCGCGATGCCGTGGCGTGACCTCGTTGGCCCGTACGGGCAGTGCGTTTCGCTGGAGCACTTCGGCGCCAGCGCGCCCTACCAGGTGCTGTTCGAGCAGTTCGGCTTCACGCCGGACAACGTCGTGGCGGCGGCCCGTGCCACGTTGTCCCGCACCTTTCAGATCAAGGGCGAAACGACCGGGAACTGAGGAGTTAAGTCATGAGCGAGTGCTTGCACGAGCGAATCGAAATTGCAGGGTGCTTAGTGCCTCAGGGCGAAGGCGACCGAAGGGAGACTTCGGCATGAGTGGCAATCTCAAGGCTTTGTCTGACGCGGGTGTGGCGGTCTGGCTCGACGACATCTCGCGCGAGCGGCTGACCGTTGGCGGTTCGCACACGGCACTCACTGAGCTGCGGGACAACTCGCACGTCGTCGGGGTCACGAGCAATCCGACGATTTTCCAGCAGGCGGTGTCCTCAAGCGACGACTACGACCAGCAGCTCACCGATCTGGCCGTCCGCAAGATTTCCGTCGAGGAAGCGCTGCGGATGATCACGACCTATGACGTGCGCTGGGCGTGCGACGTGATGCGGCCGGTGTTCGACGCGACCAACGGGCTCGATGGGCGCGTGTCCATTGAGGTCGATCCACGGCTCGCGCACGTGACGTCGCCGACGGTCGCTGAGGCCAAGCAACTGTGGTGGCTGGTCGACCGGCCCAACCTGTTCATCAAGATTCCGGCGACCCGGGCGGGCTTGCCCGCCATCACTGCGGTGCTCGCCCAGGGCATCAGTGTCAACGTGACGCTGATCTTCTCGCTCGATCGGTACAAGGACGTCATGGACGCCTGGCTGTCCGGGCTGGAGCAGGCTGATCAGAACGGGCACGACCTGAGCAAGATCGAGTCTGTGGCGTCGTTCTTCGTGTCGCGAGTGGACACTGAAATCGACAAGCGCCTCGACGCACTGGGCAAGCCCGAGCTGAAGGGCAAGGCGGCCGTCGCGAATGCTCAGCTGGCCTATGAAGAGTTCCAGAAGGTCATGCAGAGCGCCCGCTGGGTTTCGCTTAAAGCGAAGGGCGCCAACCCACAGCGGCCGCTGTGGGCGTCAACGGGCACGAAGAACCCCGACTACTCCCCCACCCTCTACGTGGACGAGCTGGTCGCGCCGGGGACGGTCAACACCATGCCGGAGAAGACGTTGCAGGCTGTCGCGGCCTCCAGCACCGTCATCAGCAAGGACGCGATCACCCCGAATCTGGCCGAGGCGCATGCAACGATGGAAGCGCTCAAGGCCGCCGGAGTGGACTATGACGACGTCGTCGAGGTCCTGGAACGCGAGGGAGTGGAGAAGTTCTCCACGAGCTGGCAGGAGCTCCTTGACGGCGTGAAGTCTGCATTGGAGAGTCATGGATGATCAGCTTTTCGCCGCCGGCGGTCTCACGGTCCGCGTAGCCGAACCGGTATCGCTGGACGAATTGGCCGAAGCGGCGCCACTACTGGCGGCGAAGGACCCCACGCTGTGGGGTTCGGAGGCCGAGCCCGAGGCGTCCAAGCGCCTCGGCTGGGTCGACACGTTCGTCCGCAGCCGTGACCTCATCGCTCAGCTAGCTGAGCTTCGCGATGAGCTGGCCGATCTCGACCACGTGGTGCTCGCGGGGATGGGCGGCTCGTCGCTCGCCCCCGAAGTCATCACGCGCACCCTCGGCGTACCGCTGACAGTGCTCGACACCACCGATCCCGGCCAGGTGCTCGCGGCGCTCAAGGACCGTCTGCTCACGACGGTGGTGGTCGTGGCGTCAAAGTCGGGCTCGACCGTCGAAACCGACAGCCACCGCCGCGTGTACTGGCAAGCGTTCCTCGACGCTGGGCTCACCGAGGCGGAAGCCGGGCGGCACTTCGTGGTCGTCACCGATCCAGGCTCACCGCTTGAGACGACCGCCCGGGAAATGGGCGCCTACGTCATTTTGGCCGACCCCGATGTCGGCGGGCGCTACTCGGCGCTCACCGCTTTTGGTCTCGTGCCGTCAGCTCTGGCCGGCGTCGACATCGCCGAATTGCTAGACCAGGCAGCCGAATTCGCGCCCTCCATCGGATCCGCGACGGACAATCCGTCGCTGCTTCTCGGCGCGGCGCTGGCCAAAACGAAGTTTGCCGCGCTCATTGACGACGGCACCGGCATCACCGGTCTCGGCGACTGGGCCGAGCAGCTCATCGCCGAGTCAACCGGCAAGGAGGGCAAGGGAATCCTGCCGATCGTCGTCGAGACGCCGACCTCGCCGGGAGCCACCGGCCCGGGGGTTTTGACCGTGACCACGGGCGGGTCGCTCTACGCCGGAGACGTGCCTGGAAGTGGTGTCGCGCCAGGGGTTTCGGTCAACGGGCCGCTCGGGGCACAGTTCCTGTGCTGGGAGGCGGCGACGGCGTTCGCTGGCAAAGCCTTGGGCATCAACCCGTTCGATCAGCCCAACGTCACCGAGTCCAAGGACAACACGGCGGCGATCCTCACCTCGGGCATCCCCGTGGAGCAACCGGAGTTCGTGGACGGTGCCATCACCGCCTACGGCGTCGGCGGCTCGCTCACGGCAGCCATCGATTTGCTGGCGTCAGACGCCGATTACGTCGCCGTCATGGCCTATCTCGACCGGTTCGCGGACGCTGCGATCGCCGACCTCCGCCCTCTGCTGGCCGCTCGCTTCGGCAAGCCGGTCACCTTCGGCTGGGGGCCGCGCTTCCTGCACTCCACCGGGCAATTCCACAAAGGGGGGCCACAGGTGGGCGCCTTCCTTCAGCTCACCGGTGCGATTACCGAAGATTTGCGGGTACCAGGTAAGCCCTACACCTTCGGTGAGTTGCAAGCCGCTCAGGCGGCCGGTGACCGCCAGGCCTTGCTGACGCGTCAGAGCCCGTTGCTGCACTTGCACTTGAGCGACCGCGCCGCCGGCATCGACGAGCTGCTCAAGGCGCTGTCATGAGCGAGGGGGCGCCAATCGCAGCAAGGCCGGCCAATTGGTGGCGAAGCCTGAGCGCGAAGCACGTTTCCGGCTTTCCCGAGCGAATCGGGATCGCAGGGTGCTTAGTCCCTCGCGGCGAATGCGACCGAAGGGAGTGTTCGGCGTGAGTGACCGGTTGTCGAATCCGTTGCGGGATCCGCAGGACCGGCGGCTGCCGCGGGTCCCGGATCCTTGTGCCCTGGTCATTTTCGGTGTCACTGGTGACTTGGCGCGCAAGAAGCTGCTTCCCGCGGTTTACGACCTCGCCAACCGGGGGCTGTTGCCGCCCGGTTTTGTCGTGCTCGGGTTCGCCCGGCGCGATTGGGGTGACGGCGATTTCGAGCAACTGGCCCGCAAGGCGGCTCAGGAACACGCGCGCACCCCGTGGCGCGAAGAGGTGTGGGCCCGGTTGTCGGGCAACATTCGTTTCGTGGGCGGCTCGTTTGATGACGATGCCGCCTTCGATCACCTCGCGTCCACTTTGGACGAGCTGCGCGAAACGCATGGCATCCCCGGCAATGCGGCGTTCTACCTATCGATTCCGCCTTCGGCCTTCCCCATCGTGCTCAAGCAACTTGAGCGCACCGGCATGGCCAGCAACGCGAAGTCGGGCGGCTGGCGCCGTGTCGTGGTGGAGAAGCCGTTCGGCGAAGACATCACTACCGCCAAGGCACTCAACGATCTCGTCGACGACGTTGTCAGCGCCGAAGACGTGTTCCGCATCGACCACTACCTTGGCAAGGAGACAGTGCAGAACATCCTGGCGCTGCGTTTCGCCAACGCGCTCTGGGAACCGTTGTGGAACACCAAGTATGTCGATTCCGTGCAGATCACGATGGCCGAAGACGTCGGCATTGGATCGCGAGCCGGGTTCTATGACAACACCGGTGCCGCCCGTGACGTGCTGCAAAACCATCTGCTGCAGCTGATGGCGCTCATCGCGATGGAAGAACCGACGACGTTTGAGGCCGACGAGATCCGCAACGAGAAGCTGAAAGTGTTGCGGGCCATCACGATCCCTGCCGATATCGCGGCCGACACCGTGCGCGGTCAATACACGAGCGGCTGGGTGGCCGGGCAGCGCGTGCCGGGATACAAGGAAGAACCTGACGTCCCAGCGGAGTCCACCACGGAAACCTATGTCGCTGTGCGGCTGGGGATCCAAAATAGACGGTGGGCCGGAGTGCCGTTCTACATCAGGGCCGGCAAGCGCCTGCCCCGCCGGGTCACCGAAGTCGCCGTGCTCTTCAAGAAGGCGCCACACTTGCCGTTTCGCACCGACGACGCTGAACTGCTCGGGCACAACCAGCTCGTCATCCGGGTGCAGCCCGATGAAGGCATCATGCTCAAGTTCGGGTCGAAGGTGCCGGGCACAGCGATGGAGCTGCGCGACATCACGATGGACTTCGCCTATGGCGAGGCGTTCACCGAGTCCAGCCCGGAAGCCTACGAGCGGCTCATCCTCGACGTGCTGATCGGCGACCGGACGTTGTTCCCCGACGCCGCCGAAGTCGAAGAAGGCTGGCGCGTGGTCGACCCGCTGGAAGCCGCGTGGAACGCGACGACGCCGTTCAACTACCGCGCTGGCGAATGGGGGCCACGAGCCGCCGACGAGATGCTCGCCCGCTACGGCCACACCTGGCGAAGGGCCTAACATGCTGGCACTTTGGGACACCACTGGCACCGAAGTGGTCAAGAAACTCGCCGCGGAGCGGCGTAACGCGGGCGGCGTCGCGAGTGGACTCGCGCTCACCCTCGTCGTCATCGTGGACGAAGCTCGCGTACGCCAAGTGGAAGACGCCGCGACGATCGCCGCCTCGGCTCATCCCTACCGGCTGCTCGTCGTCTCACGCGGCCCCGTGCCTGGACCGGACGCGGCGACCGCCAACGCGAAGGACCGCCTCGACGCGGAAATCATCGTGGGCGGGCGCCTCGGTCCCACCGAAGCGGTCATCATGCGCATGCACGGCCGTCTCGCTCTGCACGCGGAATCGGTCATCATGCCGCTTCTGGCGCCCGATGTCCCCGTGGTCACGTGGTGGCACGGCCCTCCCCCGGAAAAGCTGGGCTATGACCCACTGGGCGTGGTCGCCGAGCGCCGGGTCACCGACATCGCCCAGTGCTTCGATCCCGCGACCTCGCTCCTGCAGCGGGCCGCGGATTACGCACCAGGCGACACCGACCTGTCGTGGACCAGGCTGACCGGCTGGCGCTCACTGATCGCCGGTGCCTTCGACACCGGTGGCGCGACGGCGATGCGGGCCAACGTCACGGGTTCCTTGCAGGACCCGGCGACCATCCTGTTGCGCGGCTGGCTCACCGACCGGCTCGGCATCGACGTCACGTTGACCGAAGCCAAAGCACTGTCCGGAGTGGACTTCCAGCTCGACGACGGCGGTGTGCTCAGCCTGACCAGCCGGCACGACGGGACGGCGGTGCTACACCGCAGTGGCGTCAACGACCGGATCCTGCCGCTCGTCAAGCGGCGCCTCGGGGAGGAACTCGCCGAAGAGCTGCGCCGCCTGGATCCAGATCAGCCTTACAGCTCCGCGTTGGGAGCGGCCACGGGCGTCGAGGGGCTTGAAGAGCGTTCCCCCTCGCGTACCCACATCTGGGTGGACCCGGCGAAATGACCACTGACGTTGTCGTTCACGCCGACCCTCACCTGCTCGCCCAGGCCGCCGCGGCGCGGCTGATCGTCAAGATGATCGACGCGCAGGCCTCCCGGGGGCTGGTCAGCATCGTGCTGACCGGCGGCCGGGTGGCCAAGGCGATCTATGAAGCCGTCGCGACGAACCCGGCCCGCGACGCGGTCGACTGGTCGCGCGTCGAGCTGTGGTGGGGAGATGAGCGGTTCCTGCCCAGCGGCGATCCCGAGCGCAACGAAACCCAAGCGCGCCAAGCACTTCTGGACAAGGTCCCGCTGAACCCGGACCGGGTGCACCCGATGCCCCCGAGTGATGGGCCAGACGGTGCCGATCCGGAACTGGCCGCCGCGCGTTACGCCAGTGTGCTGGCCCGTGCCGCGGCTCCCACCTCAGCCGAGCTGCCGTACTTCGACGTGGTTCTGCTGGGCGTGGGCGAAGACGGTCACGTGGCCTCGCTGTTCCCGGAGCATCCGGCGGCATACGAGTCCCGCCCGGTTAGTGCCGTGCGGGGCAGCCCGAAGCCGCCTCCCGTGCGGACGACGCTGACGCGGACCGCGCTCAACACGGCCGAAGAACTCTGGCTGATCGCCGCAGGACCGGACAAGGCGAAAGCGGTCGGCATGGCATTGGCTGGCGCGGGGCCTGTGCAAGTGCCCGCTGCTGGTGTGAGCGGCGTCACGAAAACGGTGTGGCTGCTCGACCGGGCCGCCGCGACTGAGGTTCCGCTCAAGTCCCGCGCTCTGCGCTAAAGCACTAGCTACGCCTGAAAGACACGCAGAAGGCCGCGCTCAGTGAGCGCGGCCTTCTGAACGTATCGAAGCTGTTAGCGGCCGAGGAAGGCGCTGAGGGCTTGAGCGGTGGTGTCCGCCGCCGGCTTGGCGAGCTCAAGCTTGAGCCACAGGCCGAGGCCGATGATGCAAGCGAGCCACACGATGCCGACGAGCAGGGTGTAACGGTCGAGGTTCTTCTCCGCGACCGAGGAGCCGGCCAGGCTGGTCGACACACCGCCACCGAACATGCTCGACATGCCGCCGCCCTTGCCGCGGTGCAGCAGGATCAGCATGGTCAGGATGGCGCTGGTGATAACCAGCAACACGATCAACGTGTAGGCAAAGCCGATCGGCATGATCATTTCCTCGGTTAGTCAGGGGTCGGAGCGTAGGCGGGACAAGAATACTCTAAGACGGCGATCCTGCTGTGCTCAAAAGGCCCATGGATGCCAGATCGGGCATGCCGAACGCGGAGTGAATGAACGCGCCCGCCACGTTTGACCCGTGCAAACGGATGGCCTGAGAGTAAATGATCGGGATCGTGGTCGCCTTCTGCTGCAGCCTCTTGTCGATCTCAGCCCAGTGCGCCCACTGCCGCTCGATGTTGTTTTCGAGCATGGCCTCGTCGATCATTCCGTCGATCTCGGGGTCCTGCAGATAGGAGTAGTTCGAGCCACCGATCGGTGCCGCCTGTGTCGCCACTTCCGTGCTCTTGAAAAGCGCCGGAAGCACGGCAGAACCGTTTGCCCAGTCAGGAATCCAGCCCACGTAAGCCATGTGCAGCTTGGTCTGCTGGTCGTAACGCTTCAGCAGGTTGTAGTAGTCGCCGGGCGGGATCGGGCGGAACGTGAGCTTGATGCCGAGCTCAAGGTAGGGCTCGACCATCGTCTTCATGTAACGGTTGGTCGTGGCGGCCACGTCAGGGTGAGCGACGATCAGCTCGGCGGGGCAGGTCACGCCATCGGTCTTGGCCTGGTTGAGCAGTTCCTGCGCGCGCTTGAGGTCGCCGTCGCCATTGGTGATGGCCGTGTTGTAGAAGTCGAACGGCTGATAGGCCTGCAGCGTCGGCGGCAGCACGGTCGTGGCCAGGTCACCGAGCAGTGAGCCACCCATCGCCTGGCGGAACTTGCGCTTATTGAACGCGAACGCCAGCGCCTGCCGGCACTTCTCCGGGACGAGCTTGGCGTTGAGCGCCATGTACCGGACCGCTCCCATAGGGCCAGACGCGGTGCGCGACAGCAGCGCCGGGTCGGTCATGACCTGCTGCACGAAGTTTGGCGCGACATCCTGCGACAGCATGATCGTGTTCTGGTTGTCGCCCTGGTTCTCGATGAGCGCGTTGGTCACCGCGGGAACGTTGCGGTCAGCCTTGAGGACGATCTCGTCCGGGAACGCCCGGCGAACCTTGTCCACCGTGGCCGACCAGTGCTCGTTGCGCACGAAAACCATCTCGGTATCGCTGCGGCTCTTGATTTTGTAAGGCCCGCTCGTCAACGGCGCGCGGTTGAACGCGTCTTTGTCGCTGTCAGCACCTGGCTTGACCGGGGCGAAGATCGGCAGCGCGACAGCGTAGTTGAAATCGCCGACCGGGTGCTTGAGCTGATAGCGGATCGTCTTCGTGTCGGGACACGTCACCGACTTGAGCCCCTCGGTGTTGCCGCCAATGAACGGCCCTTGATAGGCCGGCTCGTTGTCTTTCAAGTAACTGCGGGCGTAAGGCAAACCTGCCGCGAAGCTGGCGAAGTTGCGTTCCGCGCCGTACTTGAGCTGGGCACAGGTGATCGGGGATCCATCGGCCCACTTGATTCCGGGGCGGAGCTGGAACTCCCACATCGTGTTGTTCTCGCTGGCCCGGCCGAGGTCATTAGCCAGGTCAGGGACGATGTCGCCACTGGCCTTGCCCGACTCGGTCTTGAAGGTCGTCAGCGTCCTGGTGATCAGCCGGCTGACGTTGGCATCCACGGCCTGAGTGATGCGCTGCGGGTCGAGATCGGACGGCAGCGCGTTGAGGACCACCCGCAGAGTGCCACCGGTTTGGATGGCCGGCGCGGTATCTGTCGGGGAGTTACAGGCGGCAAGACTAACCGCGAGCAGAGCCGCGGCGGCAATGCGTGAGGGGTGACGCATGGTTGCACACTCTAGGGTGCCCACCCGGGTGTTAAGAACCCGGGTGGGGTAAGTAGTTTTATTTACCTAGGCGGCAAATGCGGGCAAACTCCTCGGCGTCGAGGCTCGCCCCGCCCACCAAAGCACCGTCCACATCGGCTTCGGCCATGATCTCGCCGACGTTGGCCGCCTTGACCGACCCTCCATAGAGGATCCGCACGGCCTGTGCCACGGTGTCGCCCTGTGTCTCGGCCAGCCGCGCCCGGATCGCGCCAATGACCTCCTGCGCGTCGGCGGGAGTGGCCGTCTTGCCCGTGCCAATCGCCCAGACCGGCTCGTAGGCCACGACGACCTTTTCCACCTGAGCCGGCGTCAGCCCGGCCAAGCCACCGTCGAGCTGCGCCAGCGTGTACTCCACGTGGGTGCCAGCCTCACGGATGTCCAGGCCCTCGCCCACGCACAGGATCGGCGTCAAGTCGTTGGTCAGCGCGGCTTTGACCTTGCTGTTGACCAGAGCATCGTCCTCGTTGTGGTACTGACGGCGCTCCGAGTGGCCCACCGTGACATAGGTGCAGCCGAGCTTGGCCAGCATCGGGCCGGAGATGTCACCGGTGTAGGCGCCGGAGGCGAACGGCGACAGATCCTGTGCGCCGTACCCGATGAGCAGTTTCTCGCCATCGACAAGCGTCTGAACGCTGCGGATATGCGTAAACGGCGGCAACACCACGACGTCAACGTCATTGAGCTGCTGTTCGGTTAGCGTCAGCGCGACTTTCTGCGCCAGGGAGATGGCCTCATAGTGGTTGAGGTTCATCTTCCAGTTGCCCGCCATCAATGGCTTGCGCTTCGATGCGTCCATGCTCAGATTCCCAACGCCGCGAGGCCCGGAAGGACCTTGCCCTCAAGGTATTCCAGCGACGCTCCGCCGCCGGTCGAGATGTGGCTGAAGGCTTCATCCTTGAGCCCAAGCGCCCGCACGGCGGCAGCCGAGTCGCCTCCACCAACGACGGTGAAAGCGCCTGAGGCGGCGATGGCCTGAGCCACGCCGAGGGTTCCGGCCGCGAAAGGCGCCAGCTCGAAGACGCCCATAGGACCATTCCAGAACACCGTTTTGGTACCAGCCAGAGCCTGCGAGAAGTCCTTAACCGATTCCGGGCCGATGTCTAGCCCGAGCCACCCGTCCGGGATAGCCGCGGCGTCCACAGTGGACACCTGCGCGTCGGCGGCGAACTTGTCCCCGATCACGATGTCGCGCGGGAGCACGATCTTGTCACCGTGCGCGGCGAGCAGCTCCTTGCACGTGTCCACCATTTCGTCCTGAAGCAGGGAGCCTCCAACGGAGTATCCCTTGGCTTTAAGGAACGTGAAGCACATGCCGCCGCCGATGAGGAGCTTGTCCGCTTTGGACAGCAGCGCCTCGATGACGGCCAGTTTATCGGAGACCTTGGAGCCGCCAAGCACGACCACATAAGGCTTTTCCGGGTTCTCGGTGAGCTTCTTGAGAACCTCGACCTCTTTGCCAACGAGCTGGCCAGCCTGGTGCGGCAGCCGCGCGGCGACGTCGTAAACGCTGGCGTGCTTGCGGTGCACCGCACCGAACGCGTCGTCAACGTAAACGTCGGCCAATGCGGCCAGCTGGTCGGCGAAGGCGCCACGCTCAGCGTCGTCCTTGCTGGTCTCGCCCGCGTTGAAACGCAGGTTCTCCAGGAGCGCCACGTCACCCTTGCCAAGAGCGTCCACAGTGGACTGTGCGCTCGGGCCAATGGTGTCGGTGGCGAACGCGACTGGCGCGTCAAGGAGTTCGCCGAGACGGACCGCCACCGGCCCGAGCGTGTACTTAGCCTGATCTGCCGTTGGCACTGGCGTGCCAAGTGGTTCGCCCTTGGGACGGCCCAGGTGCGAGATGACGATGACGCTCGCGCCGGCTTCGCGCAGCGCCCGGATCGTCGGCAGGACCGCCTTGATCCGGCCATCATCCGCGATGACGCCCGGCTGGTCCTTCAGGAACGGCACGTTGAGGTCGGCGCGCAAAAGCACGCGCCGACCGTCGACACTCGGGAACATTAGAGCGAGGCACCCACGTACTTGACGAGGTCAACGAGACGGTTCGAGTAACCCCACTCGTTGTCGTACCAGCCGACGACCTTGACCTGGTTGCCAATGACCTTGGTCAGGCCCGAGTCGAAGATGCAGGAAGCCGGGTCGGTCACGATGTCGGCCGACACGATCTCGTCTTCGGTGTAGGTCAGGATGCCCTTGAGCGGGCCCTCGGCGGCGGCCTTCATCGCGGCGTTGACCTCTTCGACCGTCGTCTCACGGCCAGCCGTGATGGTGAGGTCGGTGGCCGAACCGGTCGGGATCGGAACGCGCAGCGCGTAACCGTCGAGCTTGCCCTTGAGCTCGGGCAGCACGAGGCCGATCGCCTTGGCGGCACCGGTCGACGTCGGCACGATGTTGAGCGCCGCGGCCCGTGCGCGCCGCAGGTCACTGTGCGGACCGTCCTGCAGGTTCTGGTCCTGGGTGTAGGCGTGGATCGTCGTCATCAGACCCTTCTCGATGCCGAAGGTGTCCTGGAGGACCTTCGCCATCGGGGCCAGGCAGTTCGTGGTGCAGGACGCGTTGGAGATGATCGTGTGCGCGGCCGGGTCGTACTTCTCGTGGTTCACACCCATGACCACGGTCACGTCTTCATTCTTGGCCGGAGCCGAGATGATGACCTTCTTCGCGCCACCGTCGATGTGCGCCTTGGCCTTGGTGGCGTCGGTGAAGAAGCCGGTCGACTCGATGACGATGTCAGCGCCCAGGTCGCCCCAGGGCAGCTTGCCCGGGTCGCGCTCAGCGAACGCCTTGAAAGACTTGCCATTGACGGTGATGTCCTCGTCGGTCGCCTTCACCTCGTATGGAAGGCGGCCAAGGATGGAGTCATACTTCAGCAGGTGCGCCAACGTCGCGTTGCTGGTCAGGTCGTTTACCGCGACCAGCTCAATGTCCGCGCCGGAGGCAAGGAGCGCCCGGTAGAAGTTCCGCCCAATGCGGCCGAAGCCGTTAATGCCAACCCGGATGGTCACAGGTTCCATCTCCTCGAAGAAGAAGCGCCGAACCATATCTGGCCGGCAGCCGAATGGATGTATGGCCGGCGCCGTCGCCGTACTCTTGCGACCCTACACGGACAGCATTTCCGCAGTGACAGCAGCTTCGGTGTCTGGGATGCCAAGGTCACGCGCGCGTTTGTCAGCGAGGGCGAGCAGGCGCCGGATCCGCCCGGCGATAGCGTCCTTCGTCAATGGCGGGTCAGCTAGGCCACCCAGCTCTTCCAATGATGCCTGACGATGTTCGAGGCGGAGCTTGCCGGCACTCGTCAGGTGACTTGGCGCGTCCTCGGAAAGGATCTCCAGCGCCCGGGTGACCCGCGCCGCCGCCGCGACGGCCGCCCTAGCTGAGCGCCGCAGGTTCGCGTCGTCGAAGTTCGCCAGGCGGTTCGCGGTGGCCCGCACCTCACGCCGGACTCTTCTTTCCTCCCACGCGAGCACGCTGGCGTGGGCACCGATGCGGGTCAGCAGCGCCGCGATGGCGTCACCATCCTTGACCACGACCCGGTCGACTCCCCTGACCTCGCGCGCCTTGGCGCTGATGCCCAGTCGCCGTGCCGCGCCCACGAGAGCGAGCGCCGACTCCGGGCCCGGGCACGTGATCTCCAGGGCGCAGGAGCGCCCTGGCTCGGTCAGTGAGCCGTGTGCCAGGAACGCACCGCGCCAGGCGGCCACGGCACAGCAGACCAGCCCGTTGACGACGTTCTGCGGGAGGCCGCGCACGGGCCGTCCCCGCACGTCGAGCAGGCCCGTCTGGCGGGCGAGCGCTTCACCGTCCTTGACGATGCGCACGATGTAGTGGCTGGCCTTGCGCAGGCCACCGGACGCCAGGATGTGGACTTCCGACGGGTACCCGAAAAGGTCCGCGATCGAGGTGCGCAGCCGGCGTGCCACCGCCCCGGTGTCGAGCTCCGCCTCCACGACCACGCGGCCGGAGACGATGTGCAGGCCACCAGCAAAGCGCAGCAGAGCGGCCATTTCGGCTCGGCGGCAGCAGGGCTTGGGCACGTCAACCCGGCTCAGCTCATCTTTCACAGCTGCGGTCATCGCCATTGTGTAGTCACCTCGGGGCCGGGAATCGCTTAAGTTCGTACGTGCTTAACGAGCGGTGCCCAAGAGCGGCACCAAGGCTTGGCCCATTCGGACCGGATCGTGTCTTGCGGTGCCGTCTTGGACGGCGATGGAGCCAGAAGCGATCCGGGCACCAAGCATCCGCGCCGCATTTGCGACGGGCTCAGGGTCCGGAACAGCACCATTGTCCACAAGCACCATATCTACCCGCAAATCAGGCAGATATCGGGCCAGGGCCGCAAGATGGTCCGGAAGGGACAGACCGGCAGTTTCGTTGTCAGCGGCCAAGTTCAAAGTGACCAGCCGGCGGGCCGGGCTGTCCACAATGGCCTTCGCCAAATCCGGGACGATCAGATGCGGAATGACACTCGTGTACCAGCTGCCTGGCCCAAAGAGCAGCCAGTCGGCCTCCGCGATGGCGTGAAGCGCCTCCGCGCAAGCGGCCGGGGCTGGCGGAACGATCCGCACTTCGAGCACCTCGCCAGCCGCGACAGCCACCTCATGCTGGCCGTTGATCGTCACCACTTCGCCGTCGCGCAACAGATCCGCTTCGATACCAAGCGGTTCGCACGCCATCGGCAACACCCGGCCGACCGCGTTCACCATCGAGGCGGCGTGATCTAGCGCCAGCACCGGATCGTTGACCAGCTCCATCAGCCCGCACAACACCAGATTGCCCACGGGATGGCCACTGAGCGCGTCGCTGCCGGGAAAACGGTACTGGAACAGGGCTGCGTTGCCAGTGCTGAGTTTGTCCTCTCCAGCGAGCGCTGCGAGGGCCTGGCGGAGATCGCCGGGCGGCAGGACCCCACGGTCGGCGCGCAGCCGGCCGCTGGAACCGCCGTCATCGGCGACAGTAACCACGGCTGTGATCTCCAGCGGAAGACCGGTTGCCCGCAAGGCCCGCAATGTCGCGCCCAGGCCGTGCCCGCCGCCAAATGCCACTACCCGCAACTACTCACTCCCGTCCCAGATCGCGGTGCTGCGCGTGCGCCAGCAGCCGCTGCTCACGCAACCGCCGTGCCAGCTCCTCAGCGATGGCAACGCTGCGGTGCTTGCCACCGGTACACCCGACGGCGATGGTCAGGTACCTCTTGCCCTCGCGCTCGAAACCAGGCGCGGTCGCTACGACAAGTTTCGCGTATGTCTCGACGAAGGTACCCGCACCGCGCTGTCCAAGCACATAGCTACTGACTGGTTCGTCCCTTCCTGTCTGTTCCCGCAGCTCCGGAACCCAGAACGGGTTGGGCAAGAATCGCGCGTCCAGCACGAAGTCAGCGTCAGGCGGAAGACCGTACTTAAAGCCGAAACTCAGCACCGTCACGCGCAATTTCAGGGCTTCCGGGCTGGCGAAAAGCTCCTCGACCCGGGTCCTGAGCTGATTGACGTTCAGGTGCGACGTGTCGATGAGCACGTCGGCTGACTCGCGCGCCTCAGCGAGCAGAGCCCGCTCGGCGGCGATGCCGTCAGATAAACGCCCTTGCCCCTGCAGCGGATGCGAGCGGCGCACGCTCTCAAACCGCCGGATAAGCACCTCATCGTCGGCGTCGACAAAGACCACACGCGGCTCAAAGCCGCGTTCACGCAACTCCCGGATCGCACCGGACAGGTCAGTAGAAAACGCCCGGCTGCGCACGTCGAGCACCATCGCTGTCTGCCGCGCCGCTCCCCCGGCCTTGGCCGCCAGCTCCGCCATCTGCACCATCAGCGCCTGCGGAAGGTTGTCGACCACGTAGTAGCCAACGTTTTCCAGCGCCCGCGCCACCGTGCTGCGCCCGCCACCGGAAACACCGGTGACCACTACGAGATCCGTCCCGGAGTGTTCCTCCGGAATCTCACCGGCCGCCGCAGCAACCGCACTCGCCATCAGCTCCGCCCCCACCGGGCAATATTAGACGGACACCACAGCGGCCACGCCGGGCCGGTCCCCCCCGGCCGACCTGCGCTCACCGCCGCCGTACCCGCAAAACAGTCCTGATTGGAGAAACCATCAGCTTCAGGCTTTGCCCCGTTCACGAGGAATTGGCGGAGCTTTCTTGGTGCGGCACCTCGTCGTCAACTGTTGCTTCGGCGGGCTGAGGCTCGATGACTTCGGCACTGGCGGCTGCGCGGCGTTTACGGCCGTTGGCAGGGGCAGCCGATGGCGTGGTCTCGCCTTTGAGGGCGTCGAGAATCACCTGTGCGATGCGGGGCCCGATGCCCGGGACGGCCGCGACATCGTCGAGGCTGGCGGCCGAAAGCCGTTTCACCGAACCGAATTGGCGCAGCAACGCTTGCCGGCGGGTCTTGCCGACGCCCGGCACATTGTCCAGATCGGACATTGTCATGCGTACGGAACGCCGCTGGCGATGGAACGTGATCGCGAACCGGTGCGCCTCGTCGCGGACGCGCTGCAACAGATAGAGCCCCTCTGACGTGCGCGACATGATGACCGGCATCGGATCGTCGGGCAGCCAGACTTCTTCCAGCCGTTTCGCCAGCCCACACACGGCCACGTCGGTCACGCCCAGCTCGGTCATCACCGCCGCCGCGGCATTGACCTGTGGCCCACCACCGTCGACGACCACGAGCTGCGGCGGATAGGCGAATTTCTTCGGCCTTCCCTCGTCTTCGAGTTTTTCTTCCACCTGCATCCGGTGGAACCGGCGCCGGATCACTTCGCTGATCGCCGAAACATCGTCGGTCGCGCCCTTGATGACGAACCGGCGATAGTCACTCTTGCGGGCGATCCCATCTTCGAAGACCACCATCGACGCGACGACGTCGGTGCCCTGAATCTGGGAAATGTCAAAGCATTCGATGCGCAGCGGAGCCGTGGCCAAGCCAAGCGCGTCCTCGATCTCCTCCAGCGCGCGTCCCCTGGCGGTCAGGTCACCGGCCCGGCGCAGCTTGTGCTGCGCCAGCGCCTGCCCGGCGTTACGCGCGACGGTCTCCATCAGGGTCTTCTTGTCACCGCGCTGCGGAACCCGAAGGGCCACTTTGGACCCACGTTTTTGCGACAGCCACTCCGACAGCGCGTCGGCGTCGCCGGGAAGCTCAGGAACGAGGAGCTCACGTGGCACGTCATTCTCGCCGGCCTCGTCGCCATAGATCTGCGTGCAGAAGTGATGCACCAGATCGCCGATCGTCAGGTCTTCGGTCTTTTCCACGATCCAGCCGCGCTGACCGCGCACGCGGCCCCCACGCACATGGAACACCTGAACCGCCGCCTCAAGCGGATCGTCAGCGAAGGCCACCACATCGGCGTCGGTGCCGTCACCGAGCACAATGGACTGTTTCTCCATCGCCCGGCGCAACGCCATGAGGTCGTCGCGCAGTCGAGCCGCCTGCTCATATTCCTGATGCTCGGCCGCCTCATACATATTGCGCTCGATCTTGCGCTGCATGTGTTCCGTGCGCCCGGCCATGAACTCACAGAAGTCGAGCACGATGCCGCGATGGGTTTCCTCATCGACGCGCCCCACACACGGGGCGGAGCACTTGCCGATATCGCCGAGCAGGCAAGGACGGCCGATCTGGCCGGCCCGTTTGAACACCCCGGCCGAACACGTGCGCGCGGGGAAGATGCGCAGCAACAGATCTAGCGTTTCGCGGATCGCCCAGGCATGGCTGTAGGGCCCGAAATAACGCACCCCTTTGCGTTTCGCCCCGCGCATCACCTGCAGTCGCGGAAACGCCTCGTCCAGCGTGACGGCAAGGTAGGGATAGGACTTGTCGTCGCGATAGCGGACATTGAATTTCGGGTCGAACTCTTTGATCCAGGAGTATTCGAGCTGCAGCGCCTCGACCTCGGTCGTGACGACGACCCAGTCCACAGACGACGCCGTGGTGACCATCTGCTGGGTGCGCTGATGCAGCGTCCACGGGTCGGCGAAATAGGAGTTGAGCCTGCTCCGCAAGCTCTTGGCCTTGCCGACGTAGATGATCCGCCCCGTGGCGTCACGGAACCGGTAAACCCCGGGCGCATCGGGAATCGTGCCCGGAGCAGGCCTATAAGTTATCGGATCACCCACGTCGGCAAGACTAGTACGACGGTGTGACTCCTCACGCGAGCGTGATAGTGCCGCCTTCAACCTTCAGGTTCTTCTTCGACAGCGCCTGCCGTGCCGGGCCGTTGAGCACCTTGCCATCGGCGATGGCGAACTCGCTGCCGTGGCAACCGCACTTGATTCTGCCGTTTTCGATCTTGGCCAGGATGCACTGCTGGTGGGTGCAGATCGCGTTGAGCCCGACGAACGTGCCAGCAGTCGGCTGCGTGATGACTACCTCGTCCTCACCAAAGATCTTGCCGCCTCCGACGGGGATGTCACTCGTCTTGGCGGAGAACCCCTGAACCGGGGCCCCGGTTGTCGTCGCCGTGGTCGGCTTGGCCGTGCTGGTGCCGTTTGCCGTGCTGTTGGCCGCGGGGGTTTCCTCTCCCCCACAGGCCGCGAGCACGCCGGCGAGCCCGACGGCACCTGCCCCGGCGAAAACAGCCCGCCTGGACGCATGTACATCAGTCACTGTTTGCTACCTTCCACTCCGGACACTGGTCTTCTTCTTCTGCGCGACCACCGCTGGCTTGCCCACAATCTTGCGCAGGAACTGACCGGTGTAACTCTCCTTCACCTGAGCCAGTTCCTCGGGCGTGCCCATCGCCACGACGGTGCCACCCTTGTGGCCGCCCTCCGGGCCCATGTCGATCAGGTAGTCGGCGGACTTGATCACATCGAGATTGTGCTCGATGACGATCACCGTGTTTCCCTTGTCCACCAATCCCTGCAGGACCAGAAGAAGTTTTCGGATGTCTTCGAAGTGCAGGCCGGTCGTGGGCTCGTCGAGCACATAGACCGTGCGGCCGGTTGACCGTTTCTGCAATTCCGAAGCGAGCTTCACACGCTGAGCCTCACCTCCCGACAGCGTCGGCGCGCTCTGCCCGAGGCGCACATAGCCCAGGCCGACGTCGACGAGTGTCTTGAGGTGCCGGTGGATGGCGGGGATCGCCTCGAAGAAGCCTGACGCCTCTTCGATCGGCATCTCCAGCACCTCGGCGATGGTCCGGCCCTTGTAGTGAACCTCCAAGGTTTCCCGGTTGTACCGGGCTCCCTTGCATACCTCACATGGCACGTAGACGTCCGGGAGGAAGTTCATTTCGATCTTGATCGTGCCGTCGCCGGCGCAGTTTTCACACCGGCCGCCCTTCACATTGAAGGAGAAGCGCCCTGGCCCATAGCCACGGACCTTCGCCTCGGTGGTCTCCGCGAACAGCTTGCGGATGTTGTCGAAGACGCCGGTGTAGGTCGCCGGGTTGGACCGGGGCGTCCGGCCGATGGGCGACTGATCGACGCCGACGACCTTGTCCACATGATCCAGGCCGGTGACCCGGGTGTGGCGGCCAGGGACCATCCGGGCGCCGTTGATCTGATTGGCCAGGACGGTGTAGAGGATGTCGTTGACCAAGGTTGACTTGCCCGATCCGGACACGCCTGTGACCGCGATGAACTGTCCTAGGGGGAAGGCCACCGTCAGGTTGCGCAAGTTGTGTTCACGGGCGCCGACGACGGCCAGTTCACGGCCAGCCGTGCGGGGACGCCGGTGCGACGGAATCGGAATCTCCTTGCGCCCGCTGAGGTAGGCGCCCGTTGACGATTCTTTATTGGTCAGCAGCTCTTTATAGGGTCCACTGTGGACGATGCGGCCACCGTGCTCCCCCGCGCCGGGGCCGATGTCGACGACCCAGTCAGCGGTGCGGATGGTGTCCTCGTCGTGCTCGACCACGATCAGCGTGTTGCCCAGGTTGCGCAGGCGCACGAGTGTTTCGATCAGGCGCTGGTTGTCGCGCTGGTGTAGCCCGATCGATGGTTCGTCGAGCACATAGAGCACGCCCACGAGACCGGACCCGATCTGCGTGGCGAGCCGGATCCGCTGCGCCTCACCACCGGATAGCGACCCCGACGGACGGTCCAGCGAAAGGTAATCCAGGCCGACGTCGATGAGGAACCGCAGCCGCTCGTTGATTTCCTTGAGCACGCGCTCGGCGATGATCCGCTGACGGTCCGACAACTCAAGCTCGGACAGGACAGCCGCGGCCTCACCGACTGACAGTGAACACAACTCGGCGATGCTGTGACCGCCGAGTGTCACCGCGAGAACCTCGGGCTTGAGCCGGGACCCGCCACAGGCCGCACACGGAACCTCCCGCATGTAGCCCTCGTATTTTTCGCGCGACCACTCACTGTCGGTGTCGGAGTGCCGCCGCTCCAGCCACGGCACCACACCCTCGAAACCTGAGTAGTAGGAACGCTCGCGGCCGTATTTGTTGCGGTAGCGCACGTGCACCTGGTCTTCGGCGCCGTGCAGGATCGTCTTTTGCGCCTTGGCCGGCAGCTTGCGCCACGGCGTCTTCATGTCGAAGCCCTGCTCGTTTCCGAGGGCTTCAAGAAGGCGGACGAAATATTCCATCGTCTGGCCGTTGGCCCAGGGCGAGATCGCGCCGTCACCCAGAGACTTCTCCGGGTCGGGGATCACCAGCTCGGGGTCGACCTCTTTCTTGGTGCCCAGGCCGGTGCACTCGGTGCAGGCGCCGTAGGGCGAGTTGAACGAGAAGACCCGGGGCTCCAGGTCTTCGATCCCGAGTGGATGGTCGTTGGGACAAGCCAAGTGCTCGGAGAACTTGCGCTCACGGTTCTCGTCGTCTTCGGGGAGATCGACGAAGTCAAGCAGAACGATGCCACCGGCCAGGCCTAGCGCGGTCTCGATCGAGTCGGTCATGCGCTGCTTGGCACTCGCCTTCACGGCGAGCCGGTCGACGACCACCTCGATCGTGTGCTTCTGCTGCTTGCTCAGTTTGGGCACCTCGGTCAGCGAGTGCACCACGCCGTCAACGCGCGCCCGGGCGAAACCTTTGGCCTGAAGCTCGGCGAACAAGTCGACGTATTCACCCTTGCGGCCGCGGATCACCGGCGCGAGGACCTGGAACTTGGTGCCATCAGGCATCGCGAGCACACGGTCGACGATCTGCTGCGGGGTCTGCTTGGTGATGGCGTGGCCACACACCGGGCAATGCGGCTGACCCGCGCGAGCGAACAGCAGCCGGAGGTAGTCATAGACCTCCGTGATGGTGCCCACGGTCGAGCGCGGGTTGCGCGAGGTTGACTTCTGGTCGATCGAGACGGCTGGGGAAAGGCCCTCGATGAAGTCGACATCCGGCTTGTCCATCTGGCCGAGGAACTGGCGCGCATAGGCGGAGAGCGATTCGACGTAGCGTCGCTGCCCTTCGGCGAAGATGGTGTCAAAGGCAAGGCTCGATTTTCCGGAGCCGCTCAGGCCGGTGAAAACGATCAGCGCGTCGCGCGGCAAATCCAGGCTGACGTCACGCAGATTGTGCTCACGCGCACCACGAATGATCAAACGGTCGCTCACGGCGCAAGCCTAACCGCGCGGTATGACATTCCCGTTTTCACCACTACCGCCTCCGCTAGCTCCGAACTTTCACGGGCAACAGGTCTGTTCGCCCGTTTGGTCGGCTCCGGCTCGCTTTGCGGCCGGGGGCCGACAGGGAACACTGACGGAATGCCGTCACTTGACGGGCCAGGCGGATCTTGCGGCGGTCGTGATTGAATCCCGGACATGAATTCATCCCCCTCCGGCGTTACCCCCTCTGGTGAGCAGCCAGCTCCGGGCGAAGATCTGCCCGGGGTCAAGCTCACCGAGGCCGGCCCGGAGGCTCAGCCGCGCAAGCGGGTCAAGCGCTTAGTCTACGTGCTCAGCGTCCTGACCGGCCTGGTTGTGCTGTTGTGCGGCGGCGTCGTGGGTGGTCTATGGCTCTATGCCGGATCTGTCGACGACAAAATGAAGCGGGATGATTCCTTCGCCGGCCTCACCGACGAGATGCGGCCGTCAAAGTCGGCCTCCAAGGCACTCAACATTCTCTTGCTCGGCAGCGATTCGCGCGCGGGACGCGACGAGCCAGAAAGCGGTCCGGATGCCCGCGCCGACACGATCATCCTCGTGCACATTCCAGCGGCACGGGAAAACGCTCAGCTGATCTCGATCCCCCGCGACACCTGGGTGACGATCCCCGGCAAAGGCCAGCACAAAATCAACGCGGCGCTCAGTCTCGGCGGGACGCCGATGATGGTGCAGACGGTCGAGTCGTTCACCAACGTCCGCATCGATCACGTCGTGATGATTGACTTCTATGGCTTCAAGGACGTCGTCGACGCGATCGGCGGCATCGACGTCATGGTCGAAAAGGACTTCGTCTCCTATCACCAGCCGAAGCGCAAATTCACCAAGGGCATGATGCACATGAATGGTGAAGTGGCGCTGGATTACTCACGTCAGCGCAAGCAGTTCGCCGATGGCGACTTCAGCCGCATCGAGCACCAGCAGCAGGTCATCAAAGCGGTGCTCGACAAGGCGGCGTCCTCGGGGCTGATGACCGACCTGCCCCGCATGAACGCCTTCGTCAAGGCGACGGCCAGTTCACTGACGGTCGATCACGGCTTCTCGATGATCGACCTCGCGCTGGAGCTGCGGCACATCCGCGGGAGCAACCTGACCTTCATCACCAGCCCGTCCAAGGGATCGGGCATGATCAGTGGGCAGAGCGTGGTTCTCACCGACCCCGAGAAAGCTCCGGAACTGTTCGCCGCGGTCAACTCCGACCAGGTCGGTGCCTGGCTGAGTGCCAATCCGGCGTACGCGCGCTAGCACTGATCCGGTTCTGCTGGCGCTTCTGCTCAAACTCGAGCTCACGCACCAGTTTGAGCCAGCTGGCCCAGCGGCGGTGGGCGAGTTCTCCGGTAGCCAGCGCGGCAGCGATGGCGCACCCGGGCTCCCCCGCGTGAGCGCAGTCGGGGAACCGGCATTGCGCGGCTAGCCCACGCACATCGCTGAACGCGCGGTCGAGCCCCTGCACCCCGTCGAGCATGCCAATCGCCCTGATGCCTGGCGTATCGAGCAGGGCGCCGCCTCCGGGCACGGCGATGAGCGCGCGGAACGTGGTGGTGTGTTTGCCTTTTCCGTCGACGCGGCGGACTTGCTGAGTACCCATGATGTCTTCGCCTACCAGGGCGTTGACCAAAGTGGACTTTCCGGCGCCGGAGGCACCGATGAGGCCAAGGGTTTTTCCGTGTGCTGCCAAGGCTTTTAGCGCTTCGAGCCCGGTGCCCTGCTCGGCGCTAGCCGGGATGACCGGCACGCCGGGAGCGATGTCTGTCAATTGTTCAGCGATCGCGTCCGGATCGCGGACCAAGTCTGCCTTCGTGAGGATGAGCACCGGGGGTGCACCGGAATCCCAAGCTAAGGCCAGCAGCCGTTCGATCGTGGCCGACTCGGGCAACGGGTCCATCGAGGCGACCACGGCGGCCGTCGTGATGTTGGCGGCCAGCACCTGGCCGGCGGAGTCCTTGTCGGAGGTGCGCCTAATGATCGCCGTGCGCCGCGGGAGAATCTTCTCCATCGTGACGCGCTTGTCGGGCCAGTGCCGCACGAGCACCCAGTCGCCAGCGCAGGGCAAGGCCACCGGGTCGGCCGCGGCACACGCCATCGCGGCGCCGCCGAGGCTCGCCCGCACTTCGCCGGACGCGGTCACGACCGTGCTAATCCCACGATCAGCACGGACGATGCGGCCCGGTTCCATATCGGCCGGCACAGCGGACCGGTGGCGTTCCCAGCCCAGAGAGGAAAGAGACGTAGTCATTTGCCGACCGACGCTAGACCCTCGGCCGTCGCACCTCAAGCAGGTTATTCAAACACCTATGCGACCGGGACGTCGTATTGATAGAGGTTGTACTGGCGCATCAGCTCAATGAGCTTGTCTGCGTACGCCGGGCTCGTGGCGTAGCCGGCCGCGTGGACCTCGCGGGCGAAGCGGTCGGGGTCGCCCGCGTGCTTCATCGCCTCGGCATACCGCGACATCGACGACAGCTGACGCCCGTGGTCCACATAGGAGTCCTTCGTGCTGCGGTAGGAACGGAAGTCATCGTGCGTGGACCAGCAGTTTTGCCCCGAGCACTCGTGCGTGGCGTAGTTGCGGCAGCCGATCGCCAGTGGGCCCGGGCTGCCGAAGCACTTCATGCCGAAGTAGTTGTGGTCGTCGCGGGTCAGCGTGCTGCGGCCCCAGCCGGATTCGAGGATCGCCTGGGCGAGCGTCACCGACGCGGGCACTTTGTGCTGACGCTGGCTTTCGCGGGCCGCCTCGGCTGAGCTGGAGATGAACCCGGCCGTGCCGCCGTGGGCCGCCACGGCGGCGTCCTGACCACACCACGGGATCCACGGAATGCCGGAGGACCATCCGACGTAGACAGCCGACACATAGCGGCCTTCGCCGATGCGCATCCACACGTAACTGCCGGCAGCCTCGCTGCCCCACGTTAGGCATGTCACTTCGACGGGGCTGCCGTCGGAGGCTTGCGCCACGACGGAGTGCTCGGTTCCGGGGCCGGAACGCACGTTTAGGCCGGTCCCGGCCGTCACCCGGGAGTGTGTCGGGCCCGAAGACGAACACCACGGCACGACGGGACGTGATGGAGACCACGCCACGTAGGCGTCCGCTATGAACCTTCCGCCACCTATCCGATTCCAGAAAGGGCTGCTTCGCTGCGTACCCTCGATGTGTTCGCCCCATAGCTGGCACTCAACGGAGATCGAGTCATCGTCGTTGAGGGACCCGACGACGCTCTTGTCTGTGCCAGGTCCTGAGCGGATGTTCAGCGAAACGCTCTCCGAATCGATCTTGGTGTCCAGCGAAGAAGTGAAAGCCGCCGCAGGTAGGGGCAAAGTTAGGAACACTAGGACTGCGACCAGGAACGCGGCCAAGGACGACATATCCGACATAACGCCAATGACTCACCCTGAGTGATGAGCCAGCACCTTCTTAAGAAAGAATGAGCAGCATGCCAACCCGCCCTGATCTCCGCAATGTCGCTATCGTCGCGCACGTCGACCATGGCAAAACTACGCTCGTGGACGCGATGCTGACCCAAGCTGGTGCGTTCCACGCCCGCGCGGCGGCGGCAGACCGGGTCATGGACTCCATGGACCTGGAGCGGGAAAAAGGCATCACCATTCTCGCTAAGAACACCGCGGTGAAATACGTCGGCGAAGACGGCTCCCCCACGGTGATCAACATTATTGACACCCCGGGCCACGCTGACTTCGGCGGTGAGGTCGAGCGCGGCCTGACCATGGTGGACGGTGTCATCCTCCTGGTGGACGCCTCCGAAGGCCCGCTACCGCAGACTCGCTTCGTGCTGCGCAAGGCGCTCAAGGCACGGATGCCGATCATCCTGGTCATCAACAAGGTGGACCGCCCCGACTCGCGGATCAAAGAGGTCGTCGACGACACCTACGAGTTGTTCCTCGACCTTGACGCCGACGAAGCACAGATCGACTTCCCGATCGTGTACGCCTGCGCCCGTGACGGCATCGCCTCGCTGACCCAGCCGGCCGATGGCACGGTGCCCAGTGACAGCAACAGCTTGCAGCCGCTGTTCCAGACGCTGCTCGACACGATCCCGGCACCGTCCTACACGGAGGGTGCTCCGCTGCAAGCGCACGTGACAAACCTTGACGCGTCACCGTTCCTAGGCCGTCTGGCCCTGTGCCGGGTGCGCGAAGGAGAGATCCGCAAAGGACAGACCGTCGTGTGGTGCCGCACCGATGGCACGCAGGAACGGGTCCGCATCTCCGAACTGCTCATGACCGAAGCGCTGGAACGCAAGCCCGCTGACAGTGCGGGCCCGGGTGACATCATCGCCGTCGCCGGCATCCCAGAGATCATGATCGGTGAGACACTGGCCGACGCGGAGAACCCGATTCCGCTGCCGCTGATCACGGTCGACGAGCCAGCCATCTCGATGACCATTGGCACCAACACTTCCCCGCTCGTGGGCCGGGTCAAGGGCGCCAAGGTAACGGCCCGCATGGTCAAGGACCGCCTCGACCGGGAGCTGGTCGGTAACGTCTCGCTGCGTGTGCTCCCGACGGAACGCCCAGACGCCTGGGAAGTTCAGGGCCGCGGTGAGCTCGCCCTGGCGATCCTCGTCGAGCAGATGCGCCGGGAGTCCTACGAACTGACCGTCGGCAAGCCGCAGGTGGTCACGCGCGAGATCAACGGCAAGACCCACGAACCGGTGGAGCGCTTGACGATTGACGCTCCAGAGGAATATCTCGGCGCCATCACGCAGCTGCTCGCGACCCGCAAGGGGCGCATGGAACAGATGGTCAACCACGGCACCGGCTGGGTGCGCATGGAGTGGCTCGTTCCGGCTCGCGGTCTGATCGGCTTCCGGACCGAATTCCTTACGGACACTCGCGGCACGGGCATCTTGCACCACGTCTTCGAAAGCTATGAGCCGTGGTTCGGCGAGTTGCGTACGCGCTCGAGCGGGTCGCTCGTGGCCGACAGGGCCGGCACCGCAACGCCTTTCGCGATGATGAACATCCAGGAACGCGGCTCGCTGTTCATCGAGCCCGGTTCCGAGGTCTACGAAGGCATGATCGTGGGTGAGAACTCCCGGTGGGACGACATGGATGTCAACATCACCAAGGAGAAGAAGCTCACCAACATGCGCGCCTCCACCTCGGAGGAAACCGAGAAGCTGATCCCGCCGCGCAAGCTGTCGCTGGAGCAGGCCCTCGAGTTCTGCCGCGAAGACGAGTGCGTTGAGGTAACCCCGGCGAATGTCCGCATCCGCAAGGTGACCCTGGACCAGACCGTTCGCGCCCGGGAGATCTCGCGCCGCAAGCACGCTTAGTTGTACGCTGCGCGGATGTCCCGCGCAGTGATCATCGCTTTCTTCGCCTTCTCGGCGGCCAACATCGTGGCTTCCGGTTTCGAAAACGAGGCCGTCGAGACGGCGACTAAGCCGTTTTTGTTGTCCCTGCTGGCTTTGTGGGTTTTCCTGACCCACCGGCACTGGGGATTGATCACGGCGCTGTTGTTCTCACTGGCCGGCGATATCGCCATTGGGATCAACTTCATCGCGGGTATGGCGCTGTTCTTCTGCGCTCACATCGCTTACATCATCACGTTTATCAAAGCTGGGGCACGCCCTCGACCGGTCGTCATAGCCGGATATGCGGTGTTCCTTGGCATCGCTTTGGCATGGCTGTGGCAACCGCTTGGTGCGATGGCGGTGCCGATGCTGGGCTACGGCTTGGCTTTGACGACCACGGCGGTGCTGTCGAGCGCACTCAACTGGCGCACTGCCATCGGAGGGGCGCTATTCCTCATCTCCGACTTGCTGATCGCCGTGCGGGTGGCCGAGGTCGCCGACATTCCCGCTCAGGGCGCGTGGGTCATGCTGACCTACTGCGCGGCGCAATACCTTCTGGCGACAGGGTTCGTTCAGTACCGCGTCATCAACTCGCGGACGTTGTCCACGTAGCCAACGTTGGGATAGTTGACGTCGTCGCCGTCCTTGATCTCATCGATGACGGCTTGATGCCCGAAGTTGTAGGCGCTGATGACGGCGTTCAGCAAGCAGGCCTTGCGATTCGCGCATGCCGCCGGGTCCATGCTGAAGTCGCTGCCGAAGGCGGCCTTGCCGATCTCGCGCATCAGCCATTGCAGGTAAGCCGAGCCGAGCATCGTGTTGCCCGCGAGCGTGTATGGCCCGTATTGCTTGGTGCTCTCAAAGATCAGGTGCATGTGCTCGACCGTGGTGTTCATCAGCTGCATCGTGCCAATGCCACCGTCAGCCGCGATGCAGTTGGAGAACCAGCCGCTTTCCTGCTGGGCGATGGCTTTGATGAGTTCCGGTGGCACGCCATAGATGGGCGTCTCGGTCCAGAACCGGGTCTTGGCGGCCTTGTCGAGCGCGGCATTCACTTGCTGTGCCGTGGCTTTCTCGCCCTTGAAGCCGCCGCCGCACTCGGGCGGGCCCGGTGTCTTAGGCGGCTTTGAAGGCTCTTTTGAGGGCGGGGCTACCGATGGCGGTGGCGGTGTTGGGGAAGCTGGAGATGGCTTATATGCCGCGGCTGATGGTGATTGGCTTGGTTTCACAGGCTTCGTAGCGATGTCCGCTATTACCGCTTTCACCATGAAGAATCCGCCGAGGAGAGCGGCGGCGACAACCGTCGCCATGGCAGCCCAAACGTATTTGCGTGACAAATTTCCTCCCCCGTCTTGCCCGCCGAGATTAACTCACGGGTTACCTAGCGCCAACTGATAGGTTCGTCGGCGTGAACAGCGAGCTGGAGAAGGAACTAGACGCGTTCCCTGGCACAGCGTCTGTCTGGTTTGGACCGTTGGGCGGGCCGGCCCGGTTCAGCCGTGCCGCCTCCGCCCCGCACTACGCGGCTAGCACGATGAAGGCCGGCGTCATGGTCGCGGCCTTCCGCGAATTCGCCGATCTGAGCGCCCCCGTCTTGGTGCACAACAGCCACCGCTCGGCGGTCGAAGGCGCTCCTGCGTTCGGCAACGACCGCGGCGAAGACGGCGACATCGAAGTGTGGGACCGCCTCGGCCACGAAGTGCCGCTGCGCTGGCTGATCCAGCGCATGATCGTGCGCTCGTCGAATCTCGCGACCAACCTCGTGCTCGCGCAAACCGGTCTGGCGCAAGTGAATCAGGTCTGGCGCGACGCCGGGGCCTCGTTGGCACACACCGGCCGCGGGATCGAAGACGCGATGGCTCGCGAAGCCGGCATCTCCAACGACGTCACGGCGGCCGACTTGTCCAAGCTGATGAGCGCGCTCGCCCTGGGCCAGCTGGCACAGCCGGTCGAGACGAGCGAGATGCTCGCCATCCTGTGCGCACAGGAGTATCTGGACGATTTCGCCCAGGGACTCCCTTCTGGTACTCGGATGGCGTCGAAAAACGGCTGGGTGACCGGAGTGCGCCATTGCACGGCGGTCATCTATCCCGATGACGCCCCTGCCTACGTCTTGTCGGCCTGCACGACCGGGGAGATTTCCGATAGCGACGCTTGTGCCCTGCTGGGCCGCATCGCCAAAGCGAGCTGGGAGAACCGCAAGTGAGCATCGTGGCCGTCCGTGCCCATCGCATCAGTTCTCCCCTGCACACACCGTTTGTCACGGCTCTGCGCCGGGCGACGACGGCGGATTCGCTGATCGTTGAGGTCGTGGACGGCGACGGCAACTCCGGCTTCGGTGAAGCGCCGCAGGTGTGGGCGGTCACCGGGGCCAATATCCCCGGCTCTCAGGCATGTGTCGAGGAGATGATCGCTCCGAAGCTGATCGGCAAGGACGCTGACGATCTCAACGCCCGCTGCCGGGAAGTGGCGCGCGCTGTCGTGGGCAATGAGGCGGCCAGAGCGGCCGTTGATGTCGCATTGCATGACCTGGCCGCACGGCGCCTCGGCATACCGCTCTACCGGCTCCTAGGCGCCACCTCGCACGTGGTCCCCACCGACGTGACCCTCGCGGCCGGGGAACCAGGAGAGATCGCGGCAGCCGCCGAGGCGCGGCTCAGTGAAGGCTTCACGACCCTCAAACTGAAAGTCGGCACCGACGCCTCGACCGACCTCGACCGCATCAAGGCGGCCTGCGGTGTCGAAGGCGCCCAGATCCGCCTGGACGCCAATCAAGGCTGGACCGCGCGCGAAGCGATCCGGATCATCAACGGCATCTCGGCGGCCGGTTTGCCCGTCGAGCTGGTCGAGCAGCCTGTGCACCGGGCTGATCTGGCCGGTCTAGCCGAGGTGACCCGCAATGTCGATATCCCCATCATGGCCGACGAATCAGTGTTCTCGATCCGTGACCTCGTCGAGGTGATCACTCGTAGGGCCGCTGACCTGGTGAACATCAAACTCGCCAAGTGCGGCGGACTGTCCATCGCGCGCGTCATGCTGGACCTGGCCGAAACACACGGGCTGGGCACGTGTGTCGGGTCGATGATGGAAGGGCCGGTGGGGCTCGGGGCGGCGGCTAGCCTGGTCGCGGCCTACCCCACCACCGTGCTCAGTGATCTGGACGCCGCTTGGTGGCTGGCCAGCTCGCCGGTGCGCGGAGGCCTCACCTACGAGAACGGAACTGTGGTGCTGCCCAGCACCAGCGGATTGGGGTTAGAGGTATGAGCGAGGGCTTGCCTTTCGGCGCAGGACCACCGACGAGGTGGCGGGACCTGGGCGCGAAGCGCGTCTCAGGCTTTCCCGAGCGAATCGGGATGACAGGGTGGACAGTGCCTCAGGGCGAAAGCGACCGAAGGGAGTTTTCGGCATGAGGACAGCGACGGTCAGCGCGCCGGTGGCGACCCTGTGGGCCAAACCGGATTCGCCGCGTCCCGGCGTCGATGCGGCAGCCCTTGCGCCGCAATGCAATCCGGCCGAATGGGTGTCCGGAATGGACACGAGCGAGCGGATCTATCACGGCGTGCTCACGCAACTGCTTCAAGGCGAACCGGTGCTGATCGAGGAGATCAGCGACGGCTGGGCCCGGGTTGTCGCGACGGCACAGCCCGCTCAGCGCCTCGACCCGCGTGGCTACCCCGGCTGGCTTCCCGTGGATCAGCTGCGTTTCGATGACGTGCTGGAGATCGCGCGCAGCTGGATCGGCGTGCCCTACGTGTGGGGTGGGCTGACCGCGCACGGCATCGACTGTTCTGGCCTCGTGCACTTGGCGTTCCGCCGCGCTGGGCAGACCCTGCCCCGTGACGCCTCCGATCAGGCGCGCGCCACCACCGCGGTCCCGGCCGGGCAAGAGCGTGCGGGCGACCTTTACTTCTTCTCCAGCAAGCCTGATGGCCGGGTCACCCACGTCGGGTTCGTGACCGGCCCTGGCCGCATTCTGCACGCGTGCGGCGACCAGGGACTGGTCGTGGAAGAAGAGATGCCGCAGTACCGGCGCGAGACCCTACTGGGAATCCACCGGGCCGACTGAGGCCCTGGCCTTCTTATCGTCGCGAGACGACTTGATGAGGCTCGCCACCGTCGCCACCGCGAGAATGCCGATGATCACGCCTAGCGATACGCCAATGCTGATGTGCGGCACGTGGAACGGCTGACCGCCGTTGATGAACGGCAGGTTGTTGGTGGCGAGCGCTTCCAGGATCAGCTTGACCCCGATGAAGCCGAGCACCGCCGCAAGGCCGAGTGACAGGTAGACCAGCCGGTCGAGCAGCCCGCCGAGCAAGAAGTAAAGCTGCCGCAAACCCATGAGCGCGAACACGTTTGCCGTGAAGACGAGGTAGGGCTCTTTCGTCAGGCCGAAGATGGCCGGGATCGAGTCGAGCGCGAAGATGAGGTCGGTCGTCCCGATCGCGATCATGACGATCAGCATGGGGGTGAAGAACCGGCGGCCATCGATCGTCGTGGTCATCTTCGAGCCGTGGTAATCCTTGCTGATCGGCAGCACCCGGCGCGACCAGCGGATCAGCATGTTCTCCTTGTAGTCCTCTTCACCGGTCTCGCCGTGGCGAGTCAGCGTCCAGGCGGTGTAGATCAGGAAGACGCCGAAGATGTAGAACACCCAGGAGAACTGCGAGACCAGGGCTGAGCCAGCGGCGATGAAGATGCCACGCATGATCAGCGCGAGCACGATGCCGATGAGCAGCACCTTCTGCTGATAGATCCGGGGAACCCGGAACCTGGTCATGATGATCACGAAGACGAACAGGTTGTCCACGCTCAGGCTGTATTCGGTGACCCAGCCGGCGAAGAACTCCTGCCCATACGTCGAGCCGTAGTTGAAGAAGATCCAGGCGCCGAAGGCACAGGCCAAGGCCACATAAAAAACGACCCATGCGGTCGCTTCCTTCATCGACGGCTCGTGCGGCCTTCGGCCGACGACGAACAGATCGATAGCGAGAACCGCGGTCATCGCGATGAGGGTCACAACCCAGACCCACGTGGACACATTCACTTGAAAAACCCTCCGGTCGGCAGCACGACAAGCCCGGAGGTCTCTCCCGCTGCTGTCCGCACCTCAATGCGGCCTCCCCAGCGGCCGACGGTGCCGGGATCAGGCGCGAGCCTGATGCCGTGCTGACGACACCGCCGTGAAGGGATACTCCCCTCCCGATAACCCAGTATTCTTCACCATCCTCGCCGGTGCCTAATGATCGGGGCATGCAATGATCGGGCGCATGGTTCTCGAGGTTGCTCTAATCGACATCGCCCCAGGCCAAGAGGACGCTTTCGCGGCGGCCTACCGCAAAGGACATGAGATCCTTGCCACAACTCCGGGCTGCCTCAGCGTGCGGATGACCCAGGGGATCGAATCGCCTTCGCGTTTCGTCCTTCTGGTGGAATGGGACACCGTCGCGTCCCATGAGGACAACTTCCGCGCCACCGATCGGTTCACCCAATGGCGGGCATTGATCGGCTCCTACTTCGCCCAGCCACCACTGGTCGAGCACTTCAATGACATTCACCCTTAAGACCTCTGATGGGGTACTAGTAAGCGCGCACCACGAGCCGGGAGACCAAAGCGTGGCGTTCGTCGTCGCGCACGGGTTCACCGGCTCTTGGCGCCGCCCCGCGATGCGAAGGGCCGCAACGGTTTTCAAGTCCTACGGTGGTGTGATCACGTTTGACTTCCGTGGCCACGGCACTTCTGGCGGCACCTCAACCGTTGGCGATCAGGAGATCCACGACGTAGAAGCGGCCGTTCAGTGGGCTCGTTCGCTTGGCTACCAACGCATCGCGACCGTTGGTTTTTCCATGGGCGCCTCCGTAGTGGTTAGGCACGCCGCCCTCCTTCGTGATGTGGACGCCGTCGTCGCCGTGAGCAGCCCCGCCCGGTGGTACTACCGCGGCACTCCCCCGATGCGCCGAGTGCACTGGGTCATCGAACGCCGCCTGGGCCGTCTCGTCTCGCGGGCGGTGCTGCGTACCCGGATCGCTGTCGGCGGCTGGAATCCCGTGCCCGAAGCCCCACACGAGCTCGCCGGGAAGATCACGCCCACGCCTTTGCTTGTCGTGCACGGAGACGCGGACACTTACTTCCCGCTTGAGCACGCACATCAGCTCTACGAAGCGGCGTCGGAGCCGAAGGAGCTGTGGATCGAGCCCGGCTTCGCCCACGCCGAAAACGCGGCGACAGAAGACCTCCTCCACCGCATCGCCGCCTGGATCACGACCCACCTTCGCTAGCTCGCCCGCCGCCGGGCGCTTCCCTCCGTGATCCACGCCCTCGCCGCTTCACGCCATCCCCGCTTTCCTCCGTCGCCGCTTCACGCCCCCGTCGCTTCCCTCCGTGATCCACATCCCGTTAGACGTGATCAAACCGCCTTTCGATCACGTCTGACGGGATGTGGATCTGCATTGCGGATGTGGATCACGATGAAGCGGTGGCGAGGGACCACTGGACGGCGACGGGGATGTCGACGACAGGAAACAGGACACTGTGGACCGTCCGGTCCGGATCGACGATGAGGATGAACCGTCGCAGCCGTGGAGTCTCCCCTCCCGTGAACACAGGCAGGCGCAGAGCGGCCGTTAGCTCCAGCTTGGCGTCGGACAGGAGCGGAAACAGTACCCCCTCGTGGTCTGAGAAAGCCCGCTGCTGAGCTGGCAGCTGCGTGCTGACCCCGCGCACCGCGAGCCCCTTGCTCTGGAATTCGGCGTGAGCGTCGCGGAAGAGGCGGTTTTCCAGCGTGCAGCCGGACGCACCCGGGATGTCGTGCCAGCCCTCGGGCGGCGGTTGAGTGACGGTCATCGGATATCCAAATAGGACAGTGCGGGTCTCGGCGACGACATCGAGTGTGCCGCCGGTCGTGGCGGGCAAGGCGAGCTCGGGAACCCTGGTGCCCACGAGACCGTGCAAGCGGGCGGAAGTCGCGGGATCGTCCTGAGCCGAAGGCATGCCGTCGCCTAGGAGCCAGCGGTCACCCCAGTCCTGCAGGGCGACAAGGACAGGCACGAGAGCCGCGCCCCTGGGCGTCAGCCGGTACTCAAAGCGGACCGGCGCCTCCTGGTAGGGATGACGGTCGATGAGACCGTGCACTTCCAGTTTCCGCAGCCGTTCCGTGAGCACCTTCCGGGAGATGCCCAGCTCGGCGGTCAGCTGATCGAACCGGCGGATGCCGCGGACCAGGTCACGCACCAAAAGGACGTCCCACGCGTCGCTCAGCACCGCTAGCGACTGGGCGACCGCGCAGTGAGATTCCGGAATCCAGCTTGCCTGCGGCACCCCTGACCCCCTAAGTTCCCTTTTGAAACTGACACTAACACAACGGGGGTAGCCGAGATGGTCTGGCGGAGCTTGCGTGAGCTTCCAGTTTGGCTGAGAGTTTTCGTCTTCGGCCGCCTGATCAAATCGGCTGGTTCGCTCGCCTGGCTATATCTGACCGTCTATCTCGTCGACGAGCGCGGGCTCGACCCCGCTGTCGCTGGCCTCATCGTCGGCGCCAACGGGGTCGGCATCGTCGCCGGGGTCGCGTGCGGCGGCTGGATCGGTGACCATCTCGGCATCCGGCGCACGATGATCGTGGCGAACCTGGGCTCGGCTGCCGCCGCGCTGCTCGTTCCGGTGTCGCCGATCGCGTTGCTGGGTCCCGTTTTCACCCTCGGCGGGTTCATCGGCGCGATGTCGTTCCCGCTCGGCATGGCCTTGGTGACAGGCTCACTCCCGGAAACGCAACGTCGTGCGGGAGCCGCGCTATCGCGAGCGGCCATGAACGCGGGAGTGGTCATCGGGCCACCGCTCGGTGCGCTTGCCGCGGCGTACAGTTTCCACCTCATCTTCGTCATGGAAGCCGTTGCTGGCATAGCGATGGCGCTCTTGATTTGGCGGCTCGTACCGTCACCACCGGTCGCTCACGGTCCCACGCCCCGTCTGAAGTGGAATGCACTGCTAGCTGACCGTCCGATGTGGACACTGCTCGTGGCGGTCATGTTCGTTGACGCGGCGTACCGGCAGATCTTCACAGGACTTCCGTTGATGCTGACCGGATCCGGGACGCCACTGCTCGGCTTCGGCGTGCTTATCTCGCTGAGCAGTGTGCTGATCGTGCTCGCGGAAACGCCTTTGGCGATCCGCTTGAAGGGGCACTCCGCGCTGCGGATCATTCCGCTGGGCTACGCGTTCATCGCCGCCGGGTTCCTGGTGCTGACCGTCTGGCCCGCCTACGGTGGCGCGGTGCTGGCGATCGGCGTCATCACGACCGGCGAAATGCTTTACAAGCCAACGTCTGCCGCGTTCGCCGCCGACCGGGCGCCAGATGGCATGCACGGGCGCTACCAAGCGCTTTACAGCTCGGCCTCCATCATCGGCTCGGTTATCTCTCCACCGGTTGGTGGCGCGCTGTACCAGTTCGCGCCCTCACTGCTGTGGCCCGTCTGCACGCTGCTCGCCGCCGCCGGTGGGCTGATGCTCTACCGCGTCTCCCGCACCGGATCTCACGCACCGGCAAGCGCCAGCGACAACGTGTCTGGCACGGCTGGCCAAGCGGCTACCAGCCCGGCCTTGACGAGTGGCCGCATCCGGCCGTCTGTTGTGGACGACCGGATCCCGCGGCAGCACCGGCGGCGGCACTTTCCGGCGGAGTTTCGCGCGAGCCGCCCCGGGGTATCCCGAGACGCATGACGCTGCCACCCCTGCCTCACCTTCCTGGTGAAGACGACGACTTCCACTATCGTCCGCCCGGCCGCAGCATCATCGCGGTCCTGAGCGATGAGCATCTGCAGATCGCCGCGCTGTCTGCCGAGCTTTCCGAAAGCGAACAGCCAAATAAGGACCTGGCGAGCGTCGTGACAGCAACGGTGACGCGCCACCTTTCCGCCGAGGAGCAATACCTTTACCCGGCGGTCAAAGACGCGCTTCCCGACGGGCGGTCCATCGCCGAGCGTGAGGTCGCGCGCGATGCGGAGATCCTCAAGAAGCTGGCACAGCTCGAAGCCGAGAAGCCCGGGACCCGTGCGTTCAAGAAGCTCGTCGACACGATTGGCGCCGAGTTTCACGAGCACAGCAAGACGTGCGCGGGCGAGATCTTTCCCCGGTTGCGCGACGCGATAAGCGAAGCCAATCTGGTCCGCCTCGGCAACCGCGTGGAGATCGCGGAAGAGGCCGCTCCCACGCGGCCCCATCCCAGCTCTCCCGCGACCCCTCCCCTGAATAAAGTCACCGACGCCGCGCTGGGCGCCGCGGACAAGATCCGCGACGCCGTGACCGGCCGGAAGACCTATCCTGAAGATCTGGCCTAAGCGGCCTGCGCCATCTGGCGCAACTCTTTCTTCAGTTCGCGAATCTCGTCGCGGATCCGGGCGGCTAGCTCGAATTGCAGCTCCCCGGCCGCGGCGAGCATCTGCTCGGTCAGCTCCTGGACGAGGTTGCCCAGCTCCGCCTTGGCCATGCCTTCGGTCTTGGCGTCGATGCGTCCACGATCACGCGAACTCGTGCCTGGCGTCGGAGCTTTGCCCCGGCTCATCTGACGGCCGGAACCACCGATGATCGCCCCGCCCGGCCCGTGGCCGCCCATCGCGCTCTCGGTGTCTTCGGCCTCACGGTAGATGTCGTCGAGGATGTCGTGGATCTTCTTACGCAACGGTTGCGGGTCAACACCATTGGCGACGTTGTGCGCGACCTGCTTCTCACGGCGCCTGTTCGTCTCTTCGATCGCTTCGCGCATCGACGGCGTCATCTTGTCGGCATACATATGCACTTCACCGGACACGTTTCGGGCAGCACGCCCGATCGTCTGGATCAGTGACCTGCCGGACCGCAAGAAGCCTTCCTTGTCAGCATCCAAAATGGACACTAGCGAAACCTCTGGCAGGTCAAGACCTTCACGGAGCAGGTTGATGCCGACGAGCACGTCGTAGTCGCCCTTGCGCAGCTCCTTCAGCAGCTCCACCCGGCGCAGCGTGTCGACCTCGGAGTGCAGGTAACGCACACGGATGCCGTTTTCCAGCAGATAGTCGGTGAGGTCTTCGGCCATCTTCTTGGTCAGCGTGGTGACCAAGACGCGCTCGTCCTTCTCGGTGCGCACCCGGATCTCGTGCATGAGATCGTCGATCTGGCCCTTGGTCGGCTTGAGCACGACCTGCGGGTCGACCAGACCGGTGGGCCGGATGACCTGCTCGACGAACTCACCTTGGGCCTGGCCCATCTCCCATGGGCCAGGGGTCGCGGACAGGAAGACCATCTGCCCCACGCGCTCCAGGAACTCATCGAAGCGCAACGGCCGGTTGTCCATGGCGCTCGGCAACCGGAATCCGTGCTCGACCAGGATGCGTTTGCGGGAGGCGTCGCCCTCATACATCCCGCCGATCTGCGGGATCGTCACGTGCGACTCATCGACAACCGTGATGAAGTCGTCGGGGAAGTAGTCGATCAGACAGTGTGGCGGGCTGCCCGCCTCGCGCCCATCGATGTGACGCGAGTAGTTCTCGATGCCGGAACAGAAACCAACCTGGCGCATCATCTCGATGTCATAGCTCGTGCGCATGCGAAGCCGTTGTGCTTCAAGCAGTTTGCCCTGCCGCTCCAGTTCTTCGAGGCGCTCGGCGAGCTCTTCCTCGATCTGGCGCAGCGCCCGCTCCATGCGCTCGGGGCCCGCCGTGTAGTGGGTCGCCGGGAAGATCAGCAGCTCGTCGGTTTCCTTCACGACGTCGCCGGTCAGCGGGTGCAGGTAGGACAGCTTGTCGATCTCATCGCCAAACAGCTCGATGCGGATCGCCAGCTCCTCATACGCCGGGATGATCTCGAGCGTGTCACCGCGCACCCGGAACGTGCCACGGCTGAAAGCCATGTCGTTGCGCGTGTATTGGATATCGACCAGGCGCCGCAACAGTTTGTCACGGTCGATCTCTTGGCCGACCTTCACACGGACGGTCCGGTCGAGGTATTCCTCAGGGGTGCCCAGACCATAAATGGCGCTGACCGTCGCGACCACGATCACGTCACGGCGGGTCAACAGCGACATCGTCGCGGAGTGCCGCAGGCGCTCAACCTCTTCGTTGACCGACGAGTCCTTCTCGATATAGGTGTCGGTCTGCGGAACGTAAGCCTCGGGCTGGTAGTAGTCGTAGTAGCTGACGAAGTATTCCACCGCGTTGTTGGGCAACAGCTCACGGAACTCTTTGGCCAGCTGCGCGCAGAGTGTCTTGTTAGGAGCCAGAACCAGCGCCGGGCGCTGCAACTGCTCGATCAGCCACGCGGTGGTCGCCGACTTTCCCGTGCCGGTGGCACCCATGAGCACCGTGTGCTTGTCGCCCCGCTTGACCCGGCGAGTGAGATCAGCGATCGCCGTCGGCTGATCGCCAGCTGGCTTGAACTCACTAATAACCTCAAACTTGCCGCCTGCCCGCGGAATGTCCAGCACCATACAAAGAACCTAACTCGCCGGTGTGACAATCCGCGCCCACAACCAGGTCACCAGGCCCGATGACGCTAGGTAAGTGACCAACTCCGATGTAGTGATTGTGTGGTGTTTCTCACCGAGATACCGTCGTTGGGTAGGCCGCTCGCGGCGGCCGCCCCGCGATAGTTAACCGGTCGCGGCCGGACCTCCACACCGGCCGGCCAGCGACTGGCGCACCGGTAGCAGCACCCGATCCGCCCCACCGCAGGATCGGTGAGCGCACCGAGTGCGTGACCGTTCTATCGCGCAGTGGGCCCCGTCGCGGGCGGTCTAAAAACACCCAGCAGCACCCGATCCGCCGCCGGGCCACCAGATGCAGGACCGGAACCGAGTGCGTGACCGTTCTATCGCACAGTGGGCCCCCTCGCGGGCGGTCTAAAAACACCCACCAGGGCATCTCAGCACGGCACACATCAGAGCGTCACTGGAAGCGTGCGCAGAGCGTTGCAATTGCCGTGAGCGAAACCCTTCCGCGCCGTAAGGTCCTCAATGTCGTGCTGATTGTCGTTGTCGCCGTTGGGCTCATAGGCACGATGGCCGGGGTGATGGCGTCGTGCACCGGTGACGGCAAGGGCAAGACGAGAGCACTGTCAGACAGTGAGCTGCAGCTGCTGTCCCGGATGCGGATGAACAATCTTTCTGACGGCGCGGTGGCGATAAAGGCCCAGGTCGGCACCGGGTCGCGGTTGTCGAACATCGATGGCTGGGTGGACTGGAAGCGCAACCTCCTGTACTTCTCCGCGTATTCGCCGTCATCCAACGCGCTCGTGCAGGCGCGGCCGGGCGTGATCGCGATCCGGCCGGGAGACCCGGCGAAACCGGTCACGGGCAGCCCGCCGGAAATCCCGCCGGCCGATGGCTGGCGTGTGCGGCCGCTGTCGTTCTCTGGCGAGGACAAGGCACCGCTGGACAACCTGATCGCTTTCCTGTTCCTCATGGCGCACGATCAGCCCGACCGCGCGGATCTCCTTAAGAGCCTGCAAACCCAGTGGGTACGCCGTGACAACGCCAACGGCACCGAGGTCGATGTGCTCTTGGGCCCGGCGGTGATCCCGCAGACCGCACCCTCAACACCATCGCCGCTACCGCCCCTCACCCCGCAAGCCACACCTGACCCCAGTGCGAGCCCGAGCCCAAAGGAGAAACCGGCCGACCCGTTGTCGCTGGAGGCCAATGGCGGCGCCGTCGGCTATTGGCTCGACGCTGACGCCCGGTTGCACAAGGTGGAAACGTTCCTGGGCAAGGACATGAGCACGGTCATCGAGTTCACCCGGGGTGCCAAGAGCGATTTCGTGGCCGTCGATGCGCTCGGTGGCCGTGAAATCGCCCCGCGAGCGGTCAGTGACCCGGAGGCGACGCTGATTTCCGCGATGCGACAGCGGGACTACCGTGCGCGCGGTGCTGAGGTGACCGTGACGCTGCCGGTGCTTCCCGGCGCGCTGCGTAAAGCCAAGGGCTGGCTGGACTGGCAGCGCGGCGTGGTTTACCTGAGCGTGCGGGACATTGACGATCCGTCGCACAACGTCTTTCTGCACGCGACGCAGAAGGGCGTAGCCCTTCGTCCAGCTGGCGAGGCCGCGCCCGAGTTTCCGCCGGTGCCAGCCGCTCGTGAGAACTGGGAGAAGGCTCAATGGGGTGATCTGAGTGGCACAGAGGACCTCACCGATCTGGATGTGCTCGTCTTCGAGGTGCTGGGGATGGGCGTGAACAAACTCGACGACGTCAAACGGATCAAGGAAGGTGCCCGTCGGCTGCGGGTGGACGTGCTCAACGGAGTACCCGTTGGGGTGTTTGAACTTGAAGCCACGGCCCCGCCGGGGCAGGCACGGTTGCGCTATTGGCTCGACAACGGCGGGGTGTTGCGGCGTCTGGAAGCGCGGACCGCGACCGGCGGGCTGGCACAGCTCGACCTGACGCCGGGCACGACGTTGCCCGCCTTGCCCCTGACGGTCAGCTAGTCAGGATCTCCCACACTCTGTCCACTTGGGACTTGAGTTCCTCCAGCGTCCCGTCGTTGTAGATCTCCAGTCCCCCGGCGGCGTGCCGTTGTTCGTCGGTGGCCTGCGCGGCGATGCGGGAGCGTGCCTCATCTTCGGTCATGCCGCGGTCTCGCACGAGCCGGGCGATCCGCGTTTCCTCGGCGGCGAAGACGATGATGACGGCTTCGTACACCGGCACCAGGCCGGCTTCGATCAGCAGCGGAACGTCGTTGACGACAACCGTGTGTTCGGGTGCCTGCGAAGCCAGCTCAGCCGAGCGTTCCCGCACCAGCGGATGAATGATGCTCTCGAGCCGCTTGCGACGATCGGCATCCCCGAACACGAGACGCCCCAAGGCGGGCCGGTCGAGCGAGCCGTCACTGGCCACAATGGACGGTCCGAACATGGCGACAACCTGTTCGAACCCAGGCGTCCCAGGCTCAACCACTTCCCGTGCGATCTTGTCGGAGTCGATGATCACCGCCCCGTGCGCGGCCAGCATGCTGGCCACCGAACTTTTCCCCGACCCGATACCGCCTGTAAGACCGACCCATCGCACGCGCGCACGATAACAAATGACCAGCCCGCGCGCCTAGCACGATTCCGGCGAAACACCCCATAACGTTGCGAGACGTGGAACAGCTCAGCCTTGTCGTCTCTCACCGCTATCGCGGTCCCAAGCACCGCAACGGAACCCCGGGTCTCGTGCCCTACCGGCAGCGCAGCGGGCGCCCCGCCCGGCACCGCCGCCGAACCCGGGTCAAGATGCACCAAGTCACCCTCGCACTGGCGAGCATCACGGCAGGAATTCTGTTGGTGCTGAGCGGTTACCGGGCCGCCGAAGGTGCGGCGGTCATCCTGAGCATGTTCTGATCACGCCGAAGCCGGGCGCCGCCATGAGGCTGCGCCCGGCTTTCGTTTGCCCGCATGCGAAAGGCCCGCGGCAGTGCCGCGGGCCTTTCGGTTCACCAAGTGTTAGTTGCCGCCAGCGAGCTTCTCGCGCAGAGCCGCGAGAGCCTCGTCGGTGGCCAGGGTGCCACTCGGCTCCTCGGCCTTCTTCGCCTCGACCGGGGTCGAGGTGGAGACGTTGCCGGTAACCGGTGCCTCGGCAGCCGCGACAGCGTCGGCGGCACGCGAGGTCTGGACCTGCTTGGTGTGAGCTTCCCAGCGCGTGCGGGCGTCAGCGTATTGCTTCTCCCACAACTCGCGCTGCGAGTCGTATCCCTCAAGCCACTCGCCGGTCTCCGGGTCGAAGCCTTCGGGGTAGATGTAGTTGCCCTGCTCGTCGTAGGTCGCCGACATGCCGTAGAGGGTCGGGTCGAAGTGCTCTTCACCCTCGACGAAGCCCTCGTTGGCCTGCTTGAGCGACAGGCTGATCCGGCGGCGCTCAAGGTCGATGTCGATGACCTTGACCATCACGTCAGAACCGACCTGCACGACCTGCTCCGGGATCTCCACGTGGCGCTCGGCCAGCTCGGAGATGTGGACCAGACCCTCGATGCCGTCCTCGACGCGCACGAACGCACCGAACGGAACGAGCTTGGTGACCTTGCCCGGCACGATCTGGGTGATCGCGTGGGTGCGGGCGAACTGACGCCACGGGTCTTCCTGGGTCGCCTTCAGCGACAGGGAGACACGCTCGCGGTCGAGATCGACGTCGAGAACCTCGACCTCAACCTCGGTGCCGACCTCGACAACCTCGGACGGGTGGTCGATGTGCTTCCAGGACAGCTCGGAAACGTGGACGAGACCGTCGACGCCACCAAGGTCCACGAAGGCACCAAAGTTGACGATCGAGGAAACGACGCCCTTGCGAACCTGGCCCTTCTGCAACTTGTGCAGGAACTCGGTGCGCACCTCGGACTGAGTCTGCTCGAGGTAAGCACGGCGGGACAGGACCACGTTGTTGCGGTTCTTGTCCAGCTCGATGATCTTCGCCTCAAGCTCGCGGCCCACGTAAGGCTGCAGGTCGCGGACGCGGCGCATCTCGACCAGGGAGGCCGGCAGGAAGCCACGGAGACCGATGTCCAGGATGAGACCACCCTTGACGACCTCGATAACCGAGCCGCGGACGACGCCGTCGTCTTCCTTGATCTTCTCGATGGTGCCCCAGGCCCGCTCGTACTGCGCGCGCTTCTTGGACAGGATCAGCCGGCCTTCTTTGTCCTCCTTCTGGAGAACCAGGGCCTCGATGTGATCCCCGACCGTGACAACCTCAGCAGGATCCACGTCGTGCTTGATCGACAGCTCACGAGAAGGAATAACCCCCTCGGTCTTGTAGCCGATGTCGAGCAGGACTTCGTCCCGATCGACCTTGACGACGGTGCCTTCGACAATGTCGCCGTCATTGAAGTACTTGATGGTTTCGTCGATGGCGGCGAGGAAAGCTTCCTCAGAGCCGAGATCGTCGACGGTAACCTTGTTGGCGCTCGAGGTGGCCTCGATGCTGCTCGTCATGTGGACAGTTGCTCCGGTTGAATGGCGTCGTGCAGACTCCTGGGGACGCCCGTAGGTGACTGACCTATCTGCTCCCTGCTGAGATGGCCCCCAGCTCTCCCACCGATGGATGAGAAGCTGAACCCACGAACGCCGAAGCACAGCTTACCGTGCCTATTACCACATGGCGCAACCCCACCCCTGTGGTGACGCTCCTCTCTAACCGCCCATATCCTCGCTGGCGTGGAGCCAGGAGCAACGCGACGTGAGGTAACGGCCGCCGAGAACAGGCGCGCCTCGCGCGGCTGGTGGGACACGGATGCCGATAACTACCAGGAAGAACACGGCGATTTCCTCGGTGAGGTCGACTTCGTGTGGTGCCCGGAAGCGTTACGTGAACAGGACGCTCGCCTCCTCGGCGACGTTCGCGGTAAGCGAATTCTGGAACTCGGCTGCGGAGCCGCTTCCTCCGGGCGCTGGCTTGTTTCCCAGGGTGCTGAGGTGATTGGCCTAGACCTGTCCGCCGGCATGTTGCGCCACGCGGTTTCCCAAAACACTTCTTCGGGGGTACGCGTTCCGCTCGTTCAAGCCGACGCGACAGCGCTTCCCTTCCGCCCTCAGGCGTTCGACACCGTGTTCACCGCCTTCGGCGCCGTCCCGTTCATCGAAGACAGCGCCCGCGTCATGCGGGAGGTGTTCCGCGTGCTCAAGCCGGGCGGGAAATGGGTGTTCTCGGTCACGCACCCGATGCGGTGGATCTTCCTCGATGACCCGACCGAGCACGGTCTCGTGGCCGTGCACTCCTACTTCGACCGCCGTGCCTACGTCGAATACGACGAGACCGGTGCGGCGACCTATGTCGAGCACCACCGCACACTGGGCGACCGGATCAGGGAACTGCTCGCCGCGGGATTCGTGCTCGACGATCTCATCGAGCCGGAGTGGCCCGAGGGGCACGAGCAGATCTGGGGTCAGTGGTCTCCTCTGCGCGGCAAGCTTTTCCCCGGCACCGCGATCTTCGTGTCACACCGGCCGGCCGTTTAACGTCTCCCACAATTGCGTGCGCGTCCCGTTGGCTTCCAGCCGTTCCTGTGCCGCCATCACCGTTGACTGCTTGGGCAGCACCCAGCCGAAGCTGAAGATCAGGGCAGTGATGAAGCCGGGCAGGTAGAGCAGGAAGCTGCCATCCTGGACCGCGAGCGTCAGTCCCACCAGGGCAGCGGCTTCACTGACCGCCATGCCGGCCAAGACGCTCGCGCGCCACTTGCCTAAGGCCGCTGGCGTCGCCTCTTCGGTGGTGAGGCCAGCCGCAAGCGGCGTCAGGATAGAGCGCATCATGAAAACGGCAGCTAGCGGCAGCAGCAAAGCCGTGGCCACGGCGATGGTGAACAGCGTCTGGTTATGCACGGCGGTGTCCGGTGCGATCAGGTAGGCCACGGCGAGCATCAGCACGAGCCCGCCGTTGACCGCCAGAATCAGGAGCCGCATGACGCTCAGTGGAGTCTGCATGGCGAGATCGTACGGCCAGCACTCCAATCACGAGCATTCGCGACGTAGCGTGTAGGCGTGCTGTCGTACCGGGTCCTTGGCGAGCTGAGCATCAGTCGCGACGGGCAGCCTATTGAGCTGCCGACGCTGATGCTGCGCAAAGTCGCCGCGGTCCTGCTTTGTCACGCGGGCGAATACGTTTCGGCTGACGTGCTCGCCGACGCGATCTGGGAGGGCAGCCCGCCACCGACGGCCCGCAAGACGCTGCAGATCTATGTGCACCGGTTGCGGCGGGCGCTCGGCGGCGAGCACACGGTCGCCCGGGGACCGGTCGGCTACAAAGTCTCCCTAGATGACGCCGAAGTCGACGCCCTGACCTTCGCGTCGCTGCGCAAGCGGTCCGCTTGGGCGGAGGCGCTCGCGCTGTGGACGGGCCGCGCTTTCCAGGGCACGGGCGACTGCTCCTATGTGGACAAATTCGCTGCCGCGCTTGAGGAGCAGCGGGTGCAGACGGTGGAGCGGCTGGCTGACGGCGATCCCGGTTTGCTGGATGTGCTCACGGAACTGGCCGCGCAACATCCGTATCGGGAGTCGCTGCAAGCCAAGGTGATGCTGGCCTTGTTTCGCGCGGGCCGGCAGGCTGAGGCGCTGGAGCATTTCCAGACGGTCCGTGCCCGGCTCGCCGAAGACTTGGGTGTCGACCCGGGCCCAGAGCTGCGCCAGACACACGAAAGCTTGCTGCGCAACGACATCGCCGCGCCCAACTTCCTGCCAGCGGCGGTGACCGCCTTTACGGGCCGTGGCGCGGAACTCGCCTGGCTCTCGGGCACCACGGCCCCACTCGTGCTCATCAGCGGCGCGGGCGGGATGGGCAAGACCGCACTGGCCGTGCAGTGGGCCCGTCAGCAAGCGGCACGCTACCCCGACGGACAGCTTTACATCGACCTTCATGGCTACGATCCGGAGCAGCCACTCACGCCCCGGGAGGCGCTGACGCATTTGCTGCGTTGTCTCGGCGTACCAGCTGAACGAATTCCGGTTGAAACAGGGACCGCCGCGGCGCTTCTCCGGGCCGAATTCGCGGGCAAGCGGATGCTTCTCGTGCTCGACAACGCGCGCACGCTCGCCCAGATCCGGCCGCTGTTGCCGGGCGAGCCCGCCAGCCTGACCCTCATCACCAGCCGGGACCGGTTGTCCGGGCTGATTTCGCGGGAAGGCGCGCAGCGGCTGGTGCTGACTGTCCTATCCGGACCGGAGGCCATCGCGCTGCTGCGCCAAATCGCGGGCCCGCGTGTGACAGCCGAACCCGAAGCGGCGCAGGAGCTTTCCGAGCTGTGCTCACGGCTGCCGCTCGCCGTGCGCATCGCTGGGGCACACCTGGCCGATCAGCCGGCCCTGTCACTTCAGGATTATGTGGGCTATCTGCGTGCCTCAAACCGGGCCCGCGTGCTGAGCGTTCCGCATGACGAAAGCTTCGGTGTGCACGCTGTCATGGAACGGTCCTATGACACGCTTTCCGTTGGCGCCCAACGTGTTTTCCGGTTGCTCGGCTCGCTGCCGGCCGTGAGCTTCGGCTCCGAAGCCGTGGCCGCGCTGGCCAGGATCCCGCGGTCGCAGGCAGCGTCGCATCTGGAACATCTCGCCCAGACACATCTGCTGGAGCAGCGAGAGCCCGGGCGGTATACGTTCCACGACCTGTTGCGTGAGTTCGCCCGTGCGCTGCCTGAGGCGGAGCGGCCCGTCGCCTTGCAGCGCTACTACGACTGGCTGCTGATGATGACGAGCCAGTCCCGTGCGCTTCTCGCCCCTGGAGCCATCGGCCTGCCCGTGCCGGACTACGAGCACCGGGCGTTTTCCTCCCACGCCGAGGCCGTTGGCTGGCTCGACGCTGAGCGGGAGAACCTGCTGCCCGCGGTCGCCAGTGCCGATCAGCTCGGCCTCGGCGAGTTTGGCTGGCTCATCGCCGACAGCCTGCGCTCCTATCTGAAACTGCGCCGTCACATGGGTGACTGGCTGCAGATCGCGGTCGAGGGACTGGCCGCGGCTGTTGCCGCGCAAGACTTGCGGGCACAGTCGGGCTTGCTGAGCAATGTCGCGTCCGTGCACTACTACCTGTCCGAGTTCAAAGACGCGCTGAGGCACAGCGAGCAAGCCCTTGCCGCGGCGGAGGAATGCGGCTGGGTGGACGGGCAGACGCTGGCGCACAACGGCATCGGCGTGGTCCACCTCATGCAGGCGGAAATTCCTGAAGCCCGCGAAGCGTTCCAGACCGCGGCTGCCCTAGCGGAGTCAGCCGGGCACACCACCTTCGCCGCCACGCTGCTCAACAATCTCGCCTTCGTCGAACTGGACCGCGGCGATTTGCGGGAGGCGATGCGCCTGAGCGAACGTTCCCTGCACATGCACCAGGCGGCCGGGGCCAAGGTTTCCGCGACCTATGACTTGATCGCGCTCGCGTTCGGCCACCGCGATCTGGGCCAGCTCAACGAAGCCGTCGCCGCGGCGAACGCCGCCGCCGCCATGTTCGCCGAGCTCGGTGATATCGGCGGCATTGCCTCCACCAACGCCAGTCTGGCCTGGATTCTGTCCGAATCGGACGATTTCGCCAAGGGCCTGGCTATCGGCGAGGCCGCGCTGACCCAGTCACAGGAAGTCGGCAACGTTCGATCCGAAGGCGTCTCGAACTGCGCGCTCGCGGGCATCTCCCGCCGCATGGGCCTGCACGAGAGGTCGCTCAGCCACGCAGATCGCTCGCTGTCGCAAATGAAAGCGGTCGGCGAGACCCCCGGGCAGATCTATGCTCTGCTCGAACTGAGCCTCACCAAGCTCGCGCTCGGCCTGCCTGAAGACGCGATCGGCTATGCCCGCAGCGCGCACGATCTGGCCCAGGCTCGTGGACTGTCCAATCTGCACGGCCGGGCCCTGACCGTGCAGGCCCGGGCCCTGGCCGCGCAAGGCGCGCAAGCCGCGGCGCTTTCCGCCGCACGGCAAGCCGTAGCCATCTTCACCAGGACGGGAGAGAACCTTTACCGCCCTAGCGCCATGGCCATCGTGGAGGGGACCGCCCCCGTGACGGTCCAGCCCACGCCATAAGTTTGCCGGCCGGCGGTTGCACAATTCCTGCACGGCGTTCAAGGGCCCCACGGCATCGACAGCCACCGCTACAGTGAGGCGGTGTCGACCACCCTTCCCGTTTCCCGGGCACGATCCCGGCTGACCACGATCGCGGCGCTGATCAGCGTCCTCATCGTGGCCATGGCGGCCCAATGCCGGCCCGCCGCTGGGCAATCCGTCAAGGATTTCCGTGCCAAGTCGCCCACGCTGCAGCGTGCGGACAGCAGCCGCGTGCTGCGCATCGGCGTGACCGAGGAATATCCGCTGATGAGCATCTACGACAAGAACAGCACGGCGAAGGAAAGCCAGCGCTGGAGCGGATTCGACGTGGCGATCGCGCGCATGCTCGCCCGGGAACTCGGCTTCTCTCAGCCGGAGAATGTGCAGTTCGTTCCGATCACGACAGACAAGCGCATCCTTTCGCTGCAAAACGGTGATGTGCACCTAGTGGTGGCCGACTTCACGATGACCGACGAAAGGCGCAAGCACATCAGGTTCGCGGGGCCTTATCTGGTGACCACCCCAGAGGTGATGATCCGCAAGGAAGACCTGGGCCGGATTCGCAACATCGACGACCTGCGCAAGGCGAAGGTGTGCACCACCGGCGCCTCAACAACGGCTGACATGCTGGAGGCCGAGCACGTACCGCATACCAAAGTCGCGCGTGGTGCCGAGTGCGCCGCAGGACTCAAGACGGGTCAGTTCGACGCCCACTGCACCGACGAGGTCGTCATCGCGGGCTTCCTGCGCGGGGACGACACCCTGGCCAAAGTGGACATGCCCTTCACACAAACCGAGCCGCTCGGGATCGGGTTGCCGCTAGACGACCCCTACCTTGAGGCGTTGCTGGCGCACTATCTGCGCAAACAGCTCGCCCTCGGTTCAGCTAGCGAATGGCAGGCCGCCTACAACGCCTTCCTGACCGCCTCGCTCGGCCCGAAGGAACAGCCTCAGCTGCTGCCCGGATACCCCGAACTCGTCGACCAAGAGAACAGCCGTGGTTAAAGAGGGCAAGGATAACGAAGCATTTTGGACGGTCGCGATCGGCTTGCCCGTGCTGCTGTCCGTGCTGCGGTTGTGGGTCGAAGCCGGCGGTGAACTGCAAACCACCCTGCTACTCGTGGAACACATCGATCCGGTGAACCTGGTCGCCGCGATGGTCGCCACCGCCACCTGGCTCGTGACCGCCATGTTCGTCGCCGCGCTTGCCCTTGGCGGCGTCCTGAACGCCAGTGGCGAAGCGGGACAAGGGTTCTGGCTCGCCCGCTGGGCGGCCAGGGCACCCCTTTGGCTCAAGGCCGGCAGCTTCGCGCTCGCCGCGATCACGTGGCAAGTGCTTTACCTTCCCTTGCTGGTACTCGCCGCCTGTGCCGCGTATCAGTTGCGCCCGAGGGGCTGGCCGGGATGGCTGGCCGTCACCGGATTAGCGGCCGCCTATGGCTATCTGATCGGTCCAGTCGTCGCCGACGCGTGGCGGCTGGGTCCCTCGGTCTACGTCATGACCTACGTCCTGTTGCTTGTGCCGCCTTTGCTCAGCCTCGTCATCGCCGGCCCGCTCGCGCCCGGTGCCGTGCGCCCCATCGCGATTGTGACCCCGCTCGCGTCGGCTTTTCTGCTGGCCTGGATCGCCGTGCCGCTTGTGCAAACGCCCATCCTGCCGCACACGGTCACGATGATTAGCGCGCCGCCTGACCAATCGCCAGGCGCACCGAAATACATCGGTGGGCACATCGTCACGAGCGACAACACGCACACCGCCATCCTCGCGCAGCAGGGCGGCATCACTTATGTGCGCAACGAGCGCATTGAGGCGCAATACCTGTGCCCCACGGACGAGGAGTTCCCCCGCTATCCCCTGCGGATCCACCGCGCGGGACTCAGCATCGAACTGGAGCACTCCGTCTTGCGCGGCCTTGGCCGCGCCAACCGCGCCGGAACGCCCCTTCACCCCGCCTGCCGCGTGCCCGCCGGCAAGTGAACCGGCGCTCTGCGGTCAAACCCGCCGTGCCGCTGGCGGGAGCGGCGCTTCGCCGCAGGGGGCAGCGCGGCGAACCGGAGCTTCAGCCACCGTGTCGCTGGTCATCGCCGCAGGCTCAGTGTTCGGCGCTGTCCCAGTCGCGTCCGACGCCGACGGACACCTCAAGTGCGACGGTGAGGTCGTATGCGCCGCCCATTTCTTTGCGCACCAGCGCTTCCAGCTGTTCGCGCTCGCCGGTGGCGACTTCGAAGACCAGTTCATCGTGCACCTGCAGCAGCATCCGGGAACGCATTTCGCTGTCGCGCAGCGCTTTGTCGACGCGGAGCATCGCCACCTTGATGATGTCAGCGGCTGATCCCTGAATCGGCGCGTTGAGCGCCATCCGCTCGGCCATCTCGCGGCGCATCCGGTTGTCGCTGTTGAGGTCGGGCAGATAACGGCGGCGTCCCAGCACGGTCGCCGTGAAGTCGTCACGCCGGGCTTGAGCCACCACCGAGTGCAGATAGTCGCGTACTCCGCCGAACCGGGCGAAGTAGTCCTCCATCAGCCCGTTGGCTTCCGCCGTGGTGATGCCCAGCTGCTGCGACAGGCCATAGGCGGACAGCCCATAGGCCAGGCCGTACGACATCGCCTTGATCTTGCGACGGTGGTCAGCCGTAACATCCTTGGTGTCAAAGACTTTCGAGGCGATCGTCGTGTGCAGGTCTTCACCTTCGCGGAACGCCTCGATGAGTCCTTCGTCGCCGGACAGGTGGGCCATGATGCGCATCTCGATCTGGCTGTAGTCGGCGCTCATCAGTGACTCGAAGCCCTCGCCCACGATGAAGGCCCGGCGGATGCGCCGCCCCTCCTCCGTGCGGATCGGGACGTTTTGCAGGTTCGGGTCGGTGCTCGACAGCCGGCCCGTCGCCGCCACGGTTTGGTAGAACGTGGTGTGGATGCGCCCGTCATCACTGACAGACTTGAGCAGACCGTCCACTGTGGACTTCAGCTTGGCCACGTCGCGGTGGCGCAGCAGGTGTTCGAGCACGGGATCGCCGGTCTGCGCGTAGAGACCTTGCAGTGAGTCGGCGTCAGTGGTGTACCCCGTTTTGATTTTCTTGGTCTTCGGCAGTTTGCGTTCCTCGAACAGGATCTCCTGCAACTGCTTCGGTGAGCCCAGGTTGAACTCGCGCCCAACGATCGAATAAGCCGACTGCGCGGCCGCTTTCACCTCACCGGCGAAGAACGCCTCCAGCTCGGAAAGATAGTGCGTGTCGGCGGCGATGCCGGTGCGTTCCATCCGGGCCAGCACGTGCACCAGGGGCAGCTCAACCTCTTGCAGCAGCCGGTTGCCACCGTTTTCCCCGGCCTTGTCCAGCTCTGCGGCGAGCGCGTCCACCAGATCGAGCGTCGCCCGAGCGCGCAGCATGAGGCTTTCTTCGGCTTCGGTGTCGCCACCGTCGCCGAAATCCAGCGCCAGCTGGCCGTTGCCGGAAGCGGTCTCGGCCCGCAACTCGCGGTGCAGGTAACGCAAAGCAAGGTCGGCCAGGTCATAGGAACGCTGATCGGGCCGGGCCAGATAAGCGGCCAGGGCCGTGTCGCTGGACAGCCCCTGCAGATCCCAGCCGCGGGCGGCGAAAGCCAGCATCGCGGGCTTGGAATCGTGAATCACCTTGGGCTTCGCGGGATCGCTGAGCCACTGGGCGACGGCGGCCTCATCGTCACTGTCCAACGCGGACGGATCGAACCACGCCGCCTGATGCTCCCCGGCCACGGCGACGCCGGTGAGGTTGCCGGTGCCACGGCCGAAGGTGCCGCTGACGGCGATGCCCACGGGACTGCCCGCGTTGGCCTCGAGCCAGCGCTTCACCGCACCCGGCTCGCGCAGCACGGCACCGTCCACTTCGAACCCGGACTCCGCCTCGGGCTCGTTGGTCTCCAGGTATTGATAGAGGCGGTCACGCAGCACGCGGAACTCAAGGGCGTCAAAGACCCGCGCCACGGCTTCGCGGTCCCATCCGGACCACTTGCTCTCGTCAACGGACAGCGGCACGCTGAGGTCGTCGAGCAGCCGGTTCAGGTCGTAGTTGCGGATCACCCCGGCCAGGTGCTCGCGCAGACTGTCGCCGACCTTGCCCTTGATCTGGTCGGCGTGCTCGATGACACCCTCGACACCGTTGTATTGCACGATCCACTTAGCCGCTGTCTTAGGCCCCACGCCTGGAACACCGGGCAGGTTGTCGCTGGACTCCCCCACGAGTGCCGCTAGATCACGGTATTGCGCCGGCGACACACCGTATTTCTCCGTCACCGCCGCTGGCGTCATGCGGAACAGCTCGGACACGCCACGCACCGGATAGAGCAAGGTGACGTTGTCATTGACGAGCTGCATCGCGTCACGGTCGCCGCTGGTGATGAGCACTTTGAACCCGGCCTCGGAGGCTTGGCGCGACATCGTGGCGATGATGTCGTCGGCCTCGTAACCCTCCATCTGCACGTGGCGGATCTTCAGCGCGTCAAGCACCTCTTGCACGAGGCTGACCTGGCCCTTGAAATCTTGCGGCGTCTCGCTGCGGCCTGCCTTGTATTCGGTGTATTTCTCGGTGCGAAACGACTGCCGCGACACGTCGAAAGCCACCGCGATGTGGGTTGGTTTCTCGTCGCGCAACACGTTGATCAGCATCGAGGTAAAGCCATAGACGGCGTTCGTGTGCTGACCCGTGGTCGTCGAGAAGTTTTCCACCGGAAGGGCGAAGAATGCCCGGTATGCCAGTGAGTGTCCGTCGAGAAGCAACAGGGTCTGAGTCACCTGTGCAGCTTATGCCTTGGGTCTGACAGCTTCAGAGGACCCGCCCCAGGAACTCTCGTGTCCGCGGATGCTGGGGATTCGCGATGACATCACGCGGTTTGCCCGACTCCACGATCAGGCCATCGTCCATGAACACGAGCTGGTCTCCGACCTCGCGGGCGAAGCCGATCTCATGGGTCACGACCACCATCGTCATCCCGGCTTTGGCCAGGTCTTTCATCGCCTCAAGCACTTCGCCGACCAGTTCCGGGTCCAGCGCGCTCGTGGGCTCGTCGAACAACATCAGCTTCGGCCGCATCGCCAGCGCCCGCGCGATCGCGACCCGCTGCTGCTGCCCGCCGGAGAGCTGATTCGGGTAACTGTCCACTTTGGACGCCAAGCCGACCCGGCTCAGGAACTCAAGGGCGTCTTTGCGCGCCTGCTGTTTCGGCTGCCCCGCGACTTGCACCGGCGCTTCCATCACGTTTTCCAGCGCGGTCAAGTGCGGGAAGAGGTTGAACCGCTGAAACACCATGCCGATCTGCCGGCGCTGCCGCGCGACCTGCTTCTCGTGCAGCTCATAGAGTTTTTCACCCCTTTGGGCGTACCCGATGAGTTCTCCATCAACCCAAATGCGGCCTGAATTGATCTTCTCCAGATGGTTCACGCACCGCAGAAAGGTGCTCTTTCCTGACCCTGACGGGCCGATCACGACACACACCTGGCCCTGCGGCACGACCAGGTCGATGCCCTTGAGGACTTCAAGGCGCCCGAAACGTTTGTGCACGCCTTCGGCTTTGACCATCTCTGTCATCGTCATGTGAGCTTTCCGCCTTGCTCGCCCGCCAGGCCCTGCAAGCGAATCTTCGCGCGGGCGTCCTGACTTGTGCCGCGGGCGTAGTAACGCTCCAGGAAGTGCTGTCCCACCAGCAAAACGCTGACCAGGATGAGGTACCAGATAACCGCCGCCACATACATCGGAAAGATCTGGAACGTGCGCTTGCCGATGGCGTCGAGCTGGAAGAACAGCTCTGTGGTCACCGGCACCGCGATCAGCAGTGACGTGTCTTTAAGCATCGCGATGGTTTCGTTGCCGGTCGGCGGGATGATGACCCGCATCGCTTGCGGCAAAACGATTCTGCGCAGTGTCTTGGCGCGGCTCATGCCGAGCGCGGTCGCGGCTTCCTGCTGTCCGGGGTCAACCGACAGCATGCCGGCGCGCACGATCTCGGCCATGTAGGCCGCCTCCGATAAGGCGAGTCCCACAACGCCGACGGCCAGACCGCGCAGCAGATCGTTGACGTCGAACCCGAACACCCGCAGGCGCAGGTCCTGCACGCCGAAGAGGTTGCCCAGCTGATCGTCAAACGGGAACCCGAACTCCAGGCGTGACCACAGGACGCCGAGACTGCCAAGCAGCGTCAGCAAGACGAGCCGTGGGATGGCCCGGAAGAACCACGTATAGAACCAGGAAACGATGCGCAGCACCGGATTTTCCGATAGGCGGGCGATCGCCACGACGATGCCGAGCAGGATGCCGAAGACCATGGACAGCACCGTGACGACGATCGTGCCCCACAGCCCGCGCAGCACCGGTGCGTCAAACAGGTGCTGGAACAAGAACTTCCAGTTGAACGCCTTGTTCGTGATCAGCAGGTGCAGGAACTGGGCGACCAGAACGGCGATGATCCCGATCGCCACCCATCGCCACGGGTGGCGGACCGGGACCGCCTTGATTTCCTCAGGTTTCACGGGTTGATCTTTGACTCCGAAATAGACCCCTGATCCACGCCCCACGCCTTGAGGACCTCGGCGTACTGCCCGTCTTTGATGAGCGCGTTGACCGCCGCCATCACCGCGTCGGCGAAGGCTTGCTGGTCTTTGCTGACGACGTAGCCATAGGGCGCGGCTTCGAAGACCTCGCCCAGCAGCTCCAGCTGACCGCCGGACTGCTTGACCGCATAGGCGCTGACCGGCGAGTCGGCCAGCATCGCGTCGTTCTTCCCGGACACGACCGCGTTAGCCGCCTGATCCTGGCCGGGATACTGATCGATCGTGATGGCTTGCTTGCCTGCGGCCACGCAAGCCTCCGACCGCTTCGTCAGGTCGCCCACCTGAACCGTATCCCGTTGCACCGCAAGCTTTTTGCCGCACAGATCGTCGATGTTGACGTTGTTCGGGTTGTCCTTCTTGACCGCGAACTGACTGCCCGCCTCAAAATACGACACCATCAGCGCCTGTTCTTTGCGCTCGGGGTTGATGGTGATGGAGGAGACCCCGATCTCGTACTTTCCACTTGAGACACCGGGGATGATGTCGCCAAAGGTGCCGGGCTGGAATTCCGCCGTCAGCCCGAGCTTCGCCGCGACCGCCCGGAACAGGTCGACGTCAAAGCCGATCACCGTTTTGCCGTCAACGTCGAGGAACTCATTGGGTGCGTAGGTCGCCTCGGTTCCGGCGAGGATCTTGCCATCGGCTTTGATCGCGTCAGGAACCATCGCGGCGAGGGCCGCATCGGCGGCAATGCTCGGCACCGCGCTGGCCGGCGTGCCGGTTCCGGTGCCGTCATCGCCGCCGCAGCCGGAAATTCCCAGCGTCGCTGCCAGCACCACTACGCTCAGCCACTTTTGTCCCTTTTGCACCATCGCACATTAGCTGGAGCCGATCACGAAACGCCTACCCCCGTGGCGGCGTGTCGCTAGAGCTCGCAGGATCCGCGAATTGCGGCCATCATCGTCCTGCCCGGTTGCCATAAAGTTGCCACTGCGTAGGCCCTGGTCACTAACCCCTAGGAGGTGCCGGTGCAGTTCGAGCTCCTCGGTCCCATGCGCATCGTCGCTACCGACGGCGGCCTCCGGCTGCTGGAACGCCGGCGCGACCGGGAGGTTCTTGCCGTTCTCCTGCTGGAACCAGGCAAGGCGGTCTCGGTCGACCGGCTCATCGACCTGTTGTGGGATGGCGCTCCGCCGGCTCTAGCGCGGCGAGCGGTGCAGGCGCACATCGCCCGGATCAAGACCGCCGTGGGCACACTGATCAGCCGCTCAGGCGACGGCTACGTGATCGATGTCGATCCGCAAGCCGTTGACGCCCATAGATTCGTGGACCTGACGGTCCGTGCGGCGGGCATCGCGCTGCAGGAACGGGCCGACTTACTCAGCCAGGCACTCGGGATGTGGCGCGGGCCGATGCTGGTCGATGCCGCGAACAGCCGCCTGCGCGACCGGCTTTGCCTGAGTTTCGAGGAACTCAAGCTCAAGACCCTCGAAGACTGGCTCGACGCTGAACTCTCGCTTGGCCACCACTCAGAGCGCATTCCCGATCTGGCGACGGCGTGCGCGGCACACCCGGACCGGCAACGCCTTGCGGGCCTTCACATGCTGGCGCTCTACCGCTGCGGGCGGGCCGCGGCGGCCAGCGACGTCTACACCACATTTCGCCGGCACCTGGCCGACGCGACCGGTTTGGAGCCGAGTGCTTCCCTGCACGACCTGCACTTGCGGATTCTGCGTGGCGACTCCTCGCTGATGGCACCGGCCTCGTCTGCAGCCGGGCCGCCATCGTCGCTTCCCCGAGATGTTCCTGGCTTCGCCGGGCGTACGGCCGAGCTCGCGGAACTGGACGCTTATGCCAGCCAGGAAGCCAGTCGTGCGGCGGCGATTCTGGTGACCGGAGTTCCCGGCATCGGCAAGACGGCACTAGCCGTGCACTGGGCGCACCAAGCCGCGGCACGCTTTCCCGACGGCCAGCTTTACGTCAGCCTGCGTGGGCAAGACACGTCGCGTGCGCTGCGGCCTGGCGACGCCATCACGCGCCTGCTACGCCAGCTGGGCCGGCCCACCGACGGTCTGTCCGATGAAGACGAAGCCGTGGCGGCATACCGCATCGCCTTGTCGGGCAAGCGCGTCCTCGTGGTGCTCGATAATTCGCTCAACCCTGAGCAAGTACGCCCTCTGCTCCCGCCAGCGGCCGGCAGCCTCGCGCTCGTCACCAGCCGCAGCCGCCTGCAGGGCCTCGTGGCCACCGACAGCGCGCGGCGGCTGATGCTCGGCGCTCTCCCCCGCCCCGACGCGCTCCGCTTACTCACCGCCATGCTCGGTGCCGCCACGGAACCGTCGGCATTGGACAGGCTGGCCAGCGTCTGTGGCGACCACCCGCTCGCGCTACGAATCGCGGCCGCGCACCTCGCCGACCGGGAACAGCTCACGGTCACGGCCTATCTCGCCAGCCTCGCGGCGGGCCGTCTTGAGGCACTGTCGTTACCAGACGATCCGTCGACTGGGGTCCGTGCTGTGTTCAGCCAGGCATTCGAAAGCCTCCCACTGGCGAGCCAGCGCGCCTTCGCGCTCCTGGGTGCCTTCGACGGCACGCACTACACCACCGATTCGGCTGGCGCCCTGTGGAACACCAGCGCCCAGGAGACACAGTCCATTTTGGACAGTCTGCTCGACATGCACCTGCTCGCCGAGACCCGGCCCGGCCTGTTCGAGGTGCACGATCTGCTGCACGATTTCGCCTCCATGCTGACCAGCGACGAAGACACCAGCGCCCGTGAACGTCTCGTCGCGCACCTGCGCCAGCAAGCCGAAGCCAACAACGCCATCATCAGCGCCGAGGTCCAGGGCTCCCTTGCCGAGGCGATGGACTGGATGGAGCAAGAGCGCGCGAACCTCATCGAGGCGATCACCGTCGCGACCGCCAACGCGTGGACGGACACCGCGTGCCAGCTGGTGCTGTCGCTGTGGCGCTTCTTCCACTACGCCGGGCACACCGGCGACTGGATTCGCACCGCTGACCTGGTTCTGCAATCGGGCGGAGACGCCCTGGACCCAGCCTCCGGCGCGGCGATGCTGAACACCCTTGGCGGCGCCTATCTGAAGGCCGGTCACTACGACCTCGCGATCGACATGCACACCAAGTGCGTCGAGATCCGCGAACGCCTCGGAGACTACGCCGGCGCCTCGCGGACGTATGCCAACCTCGCCCTATCGCATGAGCACCAAGGAAGGTACGAGGCCGCGCTAAAGAACGCTCAGACAGCGATGGCGATGGCTAGCAAGGCTGGCGACCACCACTTCGAGGCGCTGCTCGTTAGCGGCAGCCTCACGAATGTGTACCAGGCGATGGGGCAGCATCAGCTCGCCATGGACACCATTGTCGAGTGGCTGCCCCGGATCCGGGCCGTGCTAGACGAGCGGCACTTGGCGCTGACGCTCCTCAACCTAGGTGAAGCCGAACGCCTGCTAGGCAAGACCGATGACGCGTTCACTCACGTGACCGAAGCGATCGCCATGAACCGGGCAGGCGGAAACCGTCACGGCGAGGCGGTCGCGATAGGCGTGCTCGGGTGCATCCACCGGGATAGGGGCGACACCGCCAAAGGCGTGGAACTACTGGAGCAGTGCCTGGAAATGGTGCGCAAGGTCGGGATGCGCGCCGAAGAATGCCGCGCTCTCAACGACCTCGCCGAAACGATGCTTCTGCTCGGCGACACGCAACGCGCCCGTGAGCTTTACCAAGCCAGCTTCGACCTCGCAGCGAAGCTCAAATCCACGTCGCTGCAACAGATCGCCGCGAGTGGTCTCACCGCGGCATCGTCCTAAAAGGACGGTGCCCGGCCGACTGTCGTCCACCGGGCACCGCGAGGTTTGAACTTAGGCCACGCCGAGGTAGGCGGCCTTGACCGCCGGGTCGTGCAGGAGGTCCTGCCCGGTCCCTTCCTTGACGATGTTGCCGGTTTCCAGGACGTAGGCCCGGTGTGCCCGCGACAGTGCCTGCTGAGCGTTCTGCTCCACCACGAGCACGGTGGTTCCCTGCTCGTTGATCTCCGTGATGATGCTGAAGATCTGCTGGATCAGCATGGGCGCCAGACCCATCGACGGCTCATCGAGCAACAGCAGCTTCGGGCGGCTCATGAGTGCCCGGCCGACGGCGAGCATCTGCTGCTCTCCACCGGACAGGGTGCCGCCGTTTTGCTTGATGCGCTCTTGCAACCGCGGGAACAAGGTGAGCACCCGTTCCATGTCCTCGGCGATGCCCGCCGCATCGCGACGGGTGTAGGCACCCATGTCCAGGTTCTCGCGCACCGTCATGCCCGGGAAGACTCCCCGGCCTTCAGGTGACTGCCCGATGCCCCGGATCACGCGCAAGTCGGCGCGCACGTTGGTGATGTCCTCACCGTTGAACCGGATGCGCCCGCTCGAAACCGGCCGCAGACCCGAGATCGCCCGCATGGTCGTCGTCTTGCCAGCACCGTTGGCGCCAATGAGGGCAACGACTTCACCCTCGTTGACGTTGAGGCTGATCCCGTGCAGGGCCTGAATCCGCCCGTAGTGCAGCGTGACGTTGTCAATCTCAAGCAGCATCGGGAACTCCCAGGTATGCGGCGATCACCTTCGGGTTGTCCCGGACTTCCGCCGGAGCTCCGTCCGCGATCTTACGGCCGAACTCCAGCACCACGATCCGGTCCGTCACTCCCATGACCAATCGCATGTCGTGCTCGATGAGAAGGACGGTCACGCCGGTGTCACGGATCTTCTTGATGAGATCCATGAGCTCCACCTTCTCAGCCGGGTTGAACCCAGCCGCCGGCTCATCGAGACACAGGAGTTTCGGCTCGGTCGCCAAGGCACGGGCGATTTCCAGCCGGCGCTGCGAACCATAAGGCAGGTTGCGTGCCTGCTCGTTCGCGGCGCGCTCGATACCACAGAAGTGCATCAGCTCCAGAGCTTTGCGCTCTGCCGCCCGCTCCTCCTGCATGTGCCGCGAGACGCCGAAGAACTTGGCAGCACTCCGCTTGAACTCCTGCCAAGAGCGGTCAGGGCCGCCCTTCGCGCGCACCTCTGGCAGATCCTCCTCGTGACCCCAGCGGCGCGGCAGGCCAAACAGTGCGCCTGGCGCACTGACCTTGTGCCGGGAGTCGGTGCCGACCAGGACGTTTTCCAGAGCGGTCATCTCCGGGAAGAGACGAATGTTCTGGAACGTCCGGGCGATCCCCGAGTGGTTGATCTCGTAGGGCTTCTTGCCACTGACCGTCTGCCCATCGAAGACAACCTGACCCGACGTCGGCCGGTAGACACCTGTCATCGCGTTGAAACAGGTCGTCTTACCGGCACCGTTCGGGCCGATGAGGCCCAGGATCTCGCCCTGGTACAGGTCGAAGCTGACGCTATCGAGAGCGACAACGCCGCCGAATTTCAGCGTGACGTTATCGACCTTGAGCAGCACACTGCGCTCAGCCATTGACTGGTACCTCCTGTGCGCGGTCTTTCAGCTCGCGGGCCCGGCGCTTACTGGGCAGCAGGCCCTGCGGGCGCAGGATCATCACTACCACCATCGCGAGACCGAAGAGCAGGTAACGGAACTCCGCCGGGTCCTGGAACCGTTCCGGCAGGAACTCCAGCGCACCGAGACTGCGCAGCCGCTCCGGCAGGTAGGTCAGCAGGATGGCACCGAGGGCGGCACCCGCCATGTTGCCCGCTCCACCGACGACGACCATCGCCACGAACAGGATCGACAGGTTGACGTTGAACTGACTCGGGTCGATGAACGCTTGCTGGCTCGCGAAGAGCAAACCAGAAAGGCCACCGATGGCCGCGCCGATCGCGAACGCCCACAGCTTGAACTTGAAGCCGTGCACACCCATGACAGCGGCGGCGTCCTCGTCTTCGCGGATAGCCAGCCACGAACGGCCGACCCGGCTGTTCTCCAGCCGCCGCACAGCGAGAATCACCACCAGCACGGCTACCAGCGCCAGCCAGTACCACCATTTCTGGTCGAGGATGCTGAAGTACTTGTTCTGAGCGTTAGGCGCGCCTTCCGGACCCGGAATCGCGGTAATGCCGTCGGGCCCACCGGTGATCGTGGAGTTACGCGCGATGATCCGGATGATCTCACCGAACCCGAGCGTCACGATCGCGAGGTAGTCACCCCTTAGCCGCAGGGTCGGCCAACCCAGCAGCACACCGGAGAACATCGTCAGCACGATGGCCAGCAGGATGCACCACGACCAGGCCAGAGCCCAGTCCGGAGCCAGATCGAAGTTTGCCCGCAGGAGCTTGACCACCGGCGACTGCTGCGACCCGAACAGGGCCACGCTGTAGGCACCGATGGCGAAGAAGCCGACATAACCGAGGTCGAGCAAACCCGCGAGTCCAACCACGACGTTGAGGCCAAGGGCAATCAGCACGAAGACCGCGCAGCGGAACAGGATGGAATCCCAGTCGGATCCACCCACCCCGACGTCAGTCCGCAAGAACCCAAGCCCGGGGATCTCCAGATTGGTACCTGGGATGTTGCCGAGTTCGGGAAGGTAGAACAGGAAGATGACACCGCCCATGATCCAGAAGAACCGGCTCCAGCCAGGCAGCCCGTTCCAGCGGTCGGCGAAGGACCTCTTCTTCTTCTTGGTCACAGTGTTCTCGTTCGCCGTCATGCGCGTGCCCTTCCCAGAGACTCGCCAAGGAGACCGGTCGGCCGGAACATGAGGACAACCACCAGCACGATGAACGCGAAGACGTCTTCCCACTTCGACGCGGTCAGGGTCGCGAAGTAAACCTCGATGACGCCGAGCAGCAGACCGCCAACGAGAGCGCCACGGAGGTTACCGATCCCGCCGAGCACGGCGGCGGTGAACGCCTTGAGGCCGATCACGAAACCGATATCGAACCTGGTGAAGCCGTAACGCATGTTCCACAGCACCGCCGCGACACCGGCCATCAGACCGCCGAGCGCGAAGATCAGCACGATCACGCGGTCCTTGTTCACGCCCATCAGAGCGGCCGTGTCAGGATTCTGCGCCACCGCCCGGACGCCCCGGCCGTACCGCGTCTTGTTAATGAACTGATCCAGACCGATCATCATCAAGAACGCCGCGGCCAAAACGATGAGCTGCAGGTTGGTGATCTCCACCCCGAGGAAATCGATAGCGATCGACTGGTTGAGGATCGTCGGCATACCTTGGATCTTGCGTTCACCGTTACCGGTGAAGATGCCGAAGATTTCCGTCAGCGACAGCGAGACACCGATCGCGGTAATCAGGAAGACCAGCGATGGTGCGTTCTTGCGCCGTAGGTGCCGGTAGGCCACCAGCTCTACGAGTACCGCGGTGCCGCCCGAAGCGGCCGCTCCAACCAGTCCACCAAGGACTAGCAAAAGTATGGCGATCCCAATTGACGGGGTGTTGCCCGCTCCGATCCCAATCCATGTCCACATGACGGCGAACGTGCCGACCATGAACACCTCGGAGTGAGCAAAGTTGATCAGGCGCAGAACGCCGTAAACCAAGGTGTAACCAAGTGCCACGAGGGCGTAGATCGCGCCTTTGGCAAGGCCGTCGACCGTGTGCTGACCGATATGATCGAATAGCGCGTCGAAGTTCACGAATATGCTCCCTTAACCGAACGCGGCAGGAGAGAGGTTGTTCCCCTCCCCTGCCGCATTTCAGTTATCGCTTAGCCCAGCTTGATTTCGGTCTTCGGCGTCAGCACGCCGCCCTTGATCTCGTAGGCCCAGACAACGACGTTCGCCTTGTCGACCTCACCGGTCGCGTCGAACTTAATCTTCTTGGACAGACCCTGCTCGTTGTAGGCGTCAACCCACGCGAGCATGTCAGCACGAGTCACCTTGCCGGCCTTGAAGCCCGACAGGAAGACCGTCGCGGCGTCCCAGCCCTCAGCCGTGTAAGCGCCCGGGTCCTTGCCGTACTCCGCCTTGAAGTCAGCGGCGAAGGTGCCGCCAGCCTTCTCAGCCGGGATACACGGGCAGGTCACGATCGCACCTTCGGCAGCGGTGCCAGCACCACTCGCGAACGCCGGGTCGTACACGCCGTCGAAGCCGACGAACGGAACGGTGATGCCAGCGGCACGGATCTGCTTGAGCAGCGGAGCACCTTCACCGGTGTAACCGGCGAAAGCGATAGCGTCGACACCCGCGACACCCTTGATCTTGGAGATCGTGGCGTCGAAGTTGGCCTGAGCCTTCTGGACGGTGTCTTCGCCGGCCTTCAGCGCGCCGAGGCCCGACTTGACGACGTCAGAGATGCCCTTGCCATAGGTGGAGCCATCATCGATAACGAAAACCTTGGTGGCCTTGACGGTGTCCTTGAAGTACTTGACCGCGGCCTCGCCCTGGGTGGTGTCGTTTCCGTTCACCCGGTGGAATGACTTGTTGCCGGTCTTGGTCAGGTCCGGGTTGGTCGCCGACTGGCTGACCATCACGAGGCCAGCGGCTTCGTAGATGGGCATGGTCGCCTTGCTCTCACCGGAGAAGGCACCACCGATGACACCGATGAACGAAGCGTCCGGTGCGATCTTGTTAGCAACCGGGGTCGCCTGCGCGGGGTCACCCTGCGTGTCGAACTCAACGAGCTCGACCTTGCAGTTCGGGTTCGCAGCCGCGAACTTCTTGAATGCCAGCTTGGCCGCGTCCCGCGAGGGCAGCACAGCGCCGGCGTCAGCACCGGTCAGGGCGCCCATGAAGGCGATCTTGCCTTCACACTTGGCGGCTTCGTTGGTGCCAGTGCCCTCTTTTTGGCAGGCAGCAGCACCCAGAACAAGCGCCGCAGCGGCGATTACGCCACCGAGCGAACGAGCAAACTTACGGCTCACTGCTTTTTCCTCCTCCGAATGCAGGCGAGTCAGCAGAACAGACCTGGGCGTCAAAATGCCCGTACGCCTACCCAGCAGGAACCGCACGCCTGCGTTGCGGCCCGTGAGCCCGGAGATTACTCCACCCGAAATCCGTAGTGGAAGGGAAGGAGCCCTTGCGTATCAAAACGTTACCGAGACGGCTCCGAACCATGCCTTTCCGTGCTCGCCATCATCGATTAACAGCAGACTACGCTGGTCAGAGCCGTTAATCGAGATAGTTCGCTCAGCACCTACCGGTGTGGCGGATGGCAACTGGACCTTCCGCCATTTACGTCCGTCCGCAGAGCCCCAAACTTCGTGGTCGTGGCCCGTCGCCCCGGCCACCAAGAGCCCGCCAGCCGCAGGAGCCAGGGACTTGACGCTCGGGGCGGCTGAGCCGCCCAAGGAGGAGAAGGCGCCGGTCTTCTCCCAGCTAGCCCCGTTGAGCCGCCACGCGCCGAAGGACTTTCCGTCCAGGCCGGCCGACCAGATTTCGCCGCCTCGGACCAGGACGCGTTGTAACTCTTCGTAACCGTCGGTCCCGGCGATGACGGTCCGCTGCCACGTCTTGCCGTCGGGGCTTGTCCACGCCATCGGGTCCCGGTCGATGCGGCCTTTCGGCAGGAAACCGCCCACGACCAGCCATCCGCTATTGGCGTAAACGCCATCTGCCGCCCACGTCTCGCCACGGGCGTCGGAAGCGAGCTCAGGGGCACCTTCGACGATGGTGAACTCCGTGGCATCCGGCGACAGCCAGACGGCCGAACCGGGTGTCCGGTTACCCACGATCAGCCAGCTCGACGGGCCGGGAACCATCCGGGCCACGTTCATGTAGTTCGGGCCGTTATATAACTCGAAATGCGAGACGACTTCGGTAAGCGAGCCATCGGTTCCCTGATACCAGGTGCTCACGCGCGGATTGCCATGCGCGCCGCCCGTCTTGCTGCCGATGACGGCGATCTTCCCGTCCTTGCAGCCCGCCGAGTAGAGAATGCTGCGCTCGCCGTAATACGTCTTGGGGTTCATCGGCACGGTCTGCCACTGATTGCCATCGGGAGACGACCAGACCACCGGCCGTGTCTCCTCGCCGGGCGGCAGGACAGCTCCCACGATGTACCACCGGCCGGCGCACTGAACCGATTCGCGCACCATGATCCGGCCAGTCACGCCCTGTGGAAGCGGAAGGCTGACCTCCTGCCAGGACGTCTGAATGAGCGTGTCCGGCTGCTGAGCGTCACCGCTCTCGCAGCCGGACACCAAAGTAATGAGCGCAAGGAACGAGGCAAGCACGCGGCCGGGACGCATACTTGCGGATTCTACGAACCTTCGGCTTGCTCCGCTTCCTCGATAATGCGCTCGGCGACTTCACGCATCGTCAAACGGTGATCCATGGCGTTGCGCTGAATCCACTTGAAAGCCTGCGGTTCGGTCATGCCGAACTGGGTCATGAGCGTGCCCTTGGCCCGTTCCACGGCTTTGCGTGTCTCCAGGCGGTCCGTCAGGCCGGCGACCTCAGCTTCGAGCGCGGCCACCTCCGAGAACCGCGACATCGCGATCTCGATCGCCGGAACCAGGTCGCTCTGCTGGAACGGCTTGACCAAATAGGCCATCGCTCCCGCCGCGCGCGCCCGCTCGACCAGATCACGCTGGCTGAACGCCGTCAGGATGATGACCGGCGCGATCCGGGCGCCAGCGATCTTCTCCGCCGCCGCGAGGCCGTCCATGATCGGCATCTTGATATCGAGGATGCATAGGTCGGGACGCAGCTCCTCAGCGAGCCGCACCGCCGTCTCCCCATCGCCAGCCTCGCCGACCACGTCGTAGCCTTCCTCGCCCAGCATTTCGGCAAGGTCGAGCCGGATCAGGGCCTCATCCTCTGCGATCAGCACCCGCTTGCGCGCCGAACCCGCCTGCACCTCGGTCACCTGCTACACCCCACACACCAGAACGTCGTTGCCTACCCGGCAGCCTAGTCGGGTACAGTATGCGAAGCCTCGCGGGTGGTGGAAAATCGCCGCCCCAAAAGGCCGCCGGCCGGAGTGGAGAAATCGGCAGACTCGGCGCACTCAAAATGCGTTGCCTGAAAGGGCGTGCGGGTTCAAATCCCGCCTCCGGCACCAAACTTTTGTCACACGTCCGCTCGAAAATCGCCGGGTGCACTCTATTCACCTTCGCGTGAAAGCGCGGGCACTCTACGCCCAAGGGCGTGGGCTTCGTGAAATCGGCCGGATTCTTGGGGTCCCCTACGACGCGATCCGCTACTGGTGTCGCATAACGACCACGCCAGATTCTTACCATGAAGGTCTGGTCGAATGCCCGAGGTGCATTGATCCACCAGCCGCACCTTCGCCACCGGACCAATACGCCTATTTGCTCGGTCAATATCTTGGCGACGGACACATCGTGCTGACGGCTCGGGTTCCCGTCCTGCGGATCGCCTGCGCGACTGCCTATCCCGCAATCATGGCTGAGTGCGAGACGGCCATGCGGATGCTGCTCGGACGAAGGGTTCAGCGCGTCAGCAGGGACGGCTGCACGACGGTGCAAAGTTGTTCGAAGCATTGGGTGTGCTTGTTTCCGCAAGCGGGGCCGGGCCGTAAGCACGAGCGGCCGATTGTGCTCGAAGAGTGGCAAAGGGAGATCGTGCACCCACATGCCGGGATGTTTCTGCGTGGCTTGTTCCATTCGGATGGGTGCCGTGTCGTCAATACCGTCAAGGTCGCGGGGCGGCTCTACGAGTACCCCCGATGGTTTTTCAATAATGAATCGCGGGATATCTTGGCGATCGCAGGCGAGGCGCTCAATATCCTCAATGTCCCGTGGCGGATGAACCGGGCCAACTCCATCAGCGTCGCAAAACGTGAAGCGGTGTCCATTCTCGACACGTTCATTGGATTCAAGGCGTGACACGCATCGGTTGATTGACATTCATCCCACCGATCGGGAAGCTCAGAGCGTCTTTGTCTTCCCATATCGAGGGGGAACAATGCGCAGAGCGCGGCTGGCTGTCATGACCATTACTGGCATGGTGGCCGCATTGGTGCTGAACGCGCCAGTGCAAGCAGCACCCGCGGGCGAACCGCAGCCCGGCACGATGGATGTCTACGTCGGTGAGATCCAGACTGGACAGTTGCCTGAGTTCGTGAAGGCCGGCGTCGCCCGTGAGGACGTGTCGACGAAAGGCACGGCGAACCCAGACAAAATCAAGGTCGAGGCGATCCTCACGATCAAACAGGCCAAGACGCTGAAGGCCCGGGGACTCAGCCTCAATGTCAAGACCATCAAAGGGGTACCAGCGTCAAAAGCGCTGCGGCAAAAGGCGCTCGCTGGCCACACTGTCTACCGTTCCTACAGCCAGGCAGGCGGGATCAAGGACGAACTCATCCGGACCGCTCGTGACAACCCCGGCATCACGAAGCTGGTCAACATCGGCAAGACGCATCAGGGCAAGGACATTTACGCGCTGAAGGTCTCGTCGATGGCGCGGTGGCTGCCAGATGGTTTGAAGCCGTCCACTTTGTACGCCGGTGGGCAGCACGCACGCGAGTGGATCACGCCGGAGATGACCCGGCGCCTGATGCATCACGTGATCGCTGGCTACGGTAAGGACGCTCAGCTCACGAAACTGATTAACACCACGGAACTGTGGTTCCTGCCGGTCATCAACCCCGACGGCTACGATCACACGTTCACGCCGGACAATCGCTTGTGGCGCAAGAACTTGCGCGACAACGACGGCGACGGTCAGATCACGACGGCTGACGGCGTGGACCCGAACCGCAACTACGCGACCAAGTGGGCCTTTGACGACGAGGGTTCCTCGCCCGATCCGGCTAACGACACCTACCGTGGCCCGGGGCCGAACTCCGAGCCGGAGTCCAAGGCACTGGACGGGCTGTTCAAGAAGCTGCGGCCGAAGTTCTTCATCAACTACCACTCCGCCGCGGAACTATTGCTTTACGGCGTTGGCTGGCAGGTCAGCACCCCACTGCCCGATGACGAGATCGCCGTCGCGCTCGCGGGCACGGACTCCAACTCGGCCATCCCCGGATATGACCCCGATATCTCGGCCGAGCTCTACACGACCAACGGTGACACCGACACCCACATGCAGGTCAAGTACGGCTCGATTGGCTTCACGCCAGAGATGACGACCTGTGAGACGGTTTCGGACTCCATTCCCGACGATGAATGGTTCGCCGAGGACTGCGAAAGTGGCTTCAACTTCCCGGATGACGAGGAGCTGATCCAGGCGGAGTTCGCCAAGAACATTCCGTTCGCGCTCTCGCTGGCGAAATCGGCTTGGGACCCGGCCAACCCGAAGACCGTCACCGGACTGTCCACTCCCGATTTCGCCGTCGATAAGTTCGACACCTCATTCGGGGGTACTCAGCAAGTCGCCGCGATCGCACGCAAGTCCTTGCTGGCGGTGCGCATGCACTTCGCCATCAACGGCGGCGCGCCCAAGACGGCCCGCGTCGACGAGTGGAAGGGTGGCGAGCGTTACGGCGACACCCACACGGAGTATTTCGCCGAGTACCGCGGCAAAGTGACCGGCGCTAAAGCTGGTGACAGCGTCAAGGTGTGGTTCAGCGGTTTGAAGCTGGGCGCTGGTTTCGTGAACAGTGAGTCGTTCACCTACAAGGTGCACAACGACATCGGCGGCGACGTGCTCATCCTGGCCGCCGAGGACACGACCGGGCTTAGCCCGGTGCAGAACCTGCCCAGCGCGCAGTATGCCGATGAGGTGGCCGCATCGCTGACCGCGGCCGGGTTCTCAAGCGACGTCTACGACTTCGATCTGCAGGGCCGCAAGGCTCCGCATCACCTCGGAGTCTTGTCGCATTACCGGGCAGTGGTATGGGAAACGGGCGAGGACATCATCACGCGTTCCCCTGGTCAGGTGCCCGGCACGACAACGCGATCCGCGCTCGAGATCGAGCTGAACGTCCGGGACTATCTCAACGAGGGCGGCAAGCTGCTCGTGAGCGGAAAGTACGCGTTGTTCGCCCAGGCGGCCAACGGTGCGTACAACTACAACCCTGACGCCCCACCGGAATGCACGACCCCCGGTGACTACCCGTGTCTGACGTTGGGTGACGACTTCCTGCAGTACTGGCTGGGCGCTTACGTCTACGTCAGTGGCGCGGGATCGACCGCGACGGGGACCTATCCGCTGGACGGCAACGCTGGACAATTCGCCGGCTTTGACGCCCAGCTCGACGACAGCCAGGACAACACCTCGTCGTTCCTGGCGACGTCAACGTTCCTGCCGCAGTTCCCCGGTTCGGCCACGGTGGACTGGATCCGCCCGGGCGCGGCTCCGTTCGATCCGCACACGGGAAGCTGGTATCTGTACAGCGGACGCAATGACGAATCGTTCAAGCGAATGACCCGCACCGTGGACTTGACCTCCGCGGCGACCGGTTCACTGAACTTCTGGACCTCTTATGACGTGGAGGCGGACTGGGATTACCTGTTCGTCGAAGCGCACGAGGTCGGGACGGACACCTGGACCACGTTGCCGGAAGCCAACGGGCACACCCAAACCGGTACCGGCGAAAGCTGCCTTAGCGGCAATGGCTGGCGTGAGCTGCACCCGCAGCTGAACCACTACCAGGGTCTGGACTGTTCGCCAACGGGAACGACCGGCACGTGGAACGCGGCGACAGGCTCGTCTGGTGGCTGGCAGGAGTGGACGGTTGACCTGTCCGCTTACGCGGGCAAGCAGGTCGAGATCTCCATCAGCTACGCGTCGGACTGGGGCACACAGGGCCTCGGTGTGTTCATCGACGACACCACGGTCACCGTTGGTGGCTCGACGTCCTTTGAGGACGGTCTGGGTGGCTGGACTGTTGGCACGGCGCCGGGTTCGGCGGCGACCGCCACGTTCACGCGCAGTCAGACCGCGTTCGACGAAGGTGCTGTGGTCGTCACGGCTGACACCGTTTACACCGGCTTCGGGCTGGAAGGCCTGACCCCGGCGGCCCGCGCCGACTTCGTCGCCAGGGCCATGCGTCACCTGCTCGGCAGCTAGAGTCCTTCGCACATGCGGGCCGTCGCGAATTTCCGCGGCGGCCCGCTCAACATTCTTTGGTAGTTACAGAGCCGGTGTGGGCACGCCCAGGGGTGGCAGGTCACCACTGACCACATGCGACACCTTGACCTCGGTCAGGATGTGCCGTTCGGCGTCTTCGAGCGCTGTCCACACCTGCTGTAGCGCTCCGCTGCTCTGGCTGCGTGGCGACCCCAGCGGACCGTCGATGACTTCGATGATCTCGAGCAAGGAAATCTCGGTGACCGGCTTGGCCAGCCAGTAGCCGCCTTCCGGCCCGCGCTGGGCGAAGACGATGCCGCCGCGGCGCAGCTGCAGCAGGATGCTTTCGCAGAACTTCGGTGGGATTTCCTGCGCACGGGCGATCTTGTCTGCGGTGACGGGTGACTCCCCACCGGTGGCGAGTTCCAGCACGGCGCGGAGGGCGTAATCGACACGGGCAGACAGTCGCATGCGATCAAGCTTAGGTGAGGCAAGTTCGCAACAGCGACGGGTCTACATTTCCGCCGCTGAGCACGGCGACTGTCCGGCCCTTCGGCAGCAGCCCGCTCCGGTGGGCGGCCACTGCCAGGGCACCGCTCGGCTCGACGACGAGCCGGGCGTTGAGGGCCAGATCGCCCATCGCGGCACAGATGTCCTCTTCGCTCACGGTCACGACGTCATCGACGTAGGCCTGGATGTGCTCGAAAGTCAGCGGGGACGGCGCGGTGCGTACGCCATCGGCAATGGTTTGGTAGGTCTTCTCAATCGGCCACGTCACCAGTTCGCCGTGGCGGAAGCTCTCAGCGGTCTCCCCCGCCAGTTCCGGTTCCACGCCGATCACCTTCACTGATGGCTTGAGCGCTTTGGCGGCTACGGCGATGCCGGAGATGAGCCCGCCACCGCCGACCGGAGTGGCGATGACGTCCACATCGGACAGATCATGCAGGATCTCCAGCGCGATCGTGCCCTGCCCGGCAATGACAAGCGGATGATCGAACGGTGGGATGAGCACCGCATCTTGTTCTGCCGCAATGCTTTCCGCGCGCGAAAGGCGATCGGCTGGCTCGACGACGACGATGGCCGCTCCGGAGCGGCGCAGAGCCTCCATCTTGCCAGCGGGGGTGGTCGAGGGCACGACGATCGTGGCCGGAATGCCAAATGTCTTGGCGGCCAAGGCAATCGCTTGCCCATGATTGCCGGACGAGTGGGTGACGACCGCTTTGGGCTTAAGCGCTGAGACAGCGTTTACGCCGCCGCGGACCTTAAAGGCGCCAATGGACTGAAGCGTTTCCGGCTTGAGCCACAGACCTTCGCCAAACGGCAAAAGCGGCGTCCACATGGCGATGCCACGGATGCGTTCGGCCGCGTCCTGGACATCCTTCAGCGTGATCATGCGCCGACCCGCCGCAGCAAACCCTCCTGCACGGCCGACGCGATGTGCCGCCCGTCGCGGGTGAACATGCGCCCGGTCGCCAGGCCACGGCTGCCCGACGCGGTCGGGCTCGTGCAGTCGTAGAGGAACCACTCATCGACCCGGAACGGGCGGTGGAACCACATCGCGTGGTCGAGGGAAGCGCCGATCACGCCGCCCGGTCCCCACACTTCGCCGTGCACCGAAAGAACCGAGTCCAGCAGCGTCATGTCCGACGCATACGTGAGCAGGCAAGCGTGCAGCAGCGGATCGTCGGGCAGTTTGCCGTCAAGCTTCATCCACACGCGATGGTTGGGCTCGGCTTTGCGATCGCCCGGCCGCATCCAGCCCGGGGCGTCGAGATAACGCACGTCAAAGGGCCGCGGCATGGACTTCCAGATGCCGATGCGCTCGGGATAGTGGGCGATCAGCTCACTGAGCGTCGGCACGTCTTCCGGCCCTGGCAGCTCGGCCGGGGCCGGCTCGTGATGGTCGAGCCCCTGCTCCTGGATCTGGAACGACGCTGACATGAAGAAGATCGTCTTGCCGCCCTGCTTGGCGACCGAGCGCCGCACCGAGAACGAGCGGCCATCACGGATCTTTTCCACCTCGTACTCAATCGGCTCGCCCGTGTCGCCAGCCCGCACGAAATAGCCGTGCAGCGAGTGCACATGGCGCTTGGGATCAACCGTCCGCCCGGCGGCGACCAGGGCCTGCGCGGCGACCTGACCGCCATAAACCCGCATCGGGCCAAGCGGCGGATTCTGCCCGGTGAACCGCAAATCCTCGTCTTGCGACAAGTTGAGCAGCTCTACCAGGGCGTCCACGGATGCTTGGCCCGATAGCGGTGCGTCTGGTGCGCCTTCGGTCCGAAACTGCGGCGTCTTCACCTCATGAAGGTATCGCCAGCGACCCGAGTTGGTGCACGCGCAGGGTATTTGTCGAGCCCGGGGTTCCCGGCGGGCTTCCCGCCACGACCACGACGTAGTCGCCGACGTTGGCCCGGCCCAGCGTGAGCAACCGCTCGTCGACCTGCTTGAACATGTCGTCGGTGTGGTGCACGAACGGCATGAAAAACGTTTCGACGCCCCAGGACAGCGCGAGCTGATCACGCACGGCCCGCTCAGGGGTGAAAGCCAGGAGGGGAAGCTCACAGTGCAGGCGCGACAGGCGGCGGACCGTGTCACCGGTGACGGTGAACGCGACTAACGCCTTGGCCCCGGTCGCGCGCGCGATCTGCGAAGCCGCGACCGTCAGGGCGCCGCCACGGGTGCGGGGGTCGTGCTGCAAACGCGGCACACCGAGCTGCCCGGCCTCCGTCGTTTCGATGATCTTCGCCATCGTGGAGACCGTCAGCACCGGGTACTTGCCGACGCTTGTCTCGCCGGAAAGCATGACGGCGTCAGCACCATCGAGGACGGCGTTGGCGACATCGGAAGCCTCAGCACGAGTCGGCCGCGAGTTCTCAATCATCGAGTCGAGCATCTGCGTCGCCACGATGACCGGCTTGGCGAATTCCCGGCCGAGCTGCACGGCACGCTTTTGCACCAGCGGCACCTGGTCGAGCGGGAGTTCCACGCCCAGATCGCCACGGGCCACCATGATGCCGTCGAACGCGTCGACGATGGCCTCGAGGTTCTCGACCGCCTCCGGCTTCTCAATCTTGGCGATGACGGGCCGCAGCACGCCCTCTTCCTGCATGATCGCGTGCACGAGCTTGATGTCATCAGGCGAGCGCACGAACGACAGCGCGATGAAGTCAACGCCCAGGCGCAGCGAGAACCGCAGGTCCTCGACGTCCTTTTCCGACAGTGCCGGCACACTCACCGCGACGTTCGGCAGCGAAACGCCTTTGTTATTGGAAACCGGGCCGCCCTCGATGACGAGGCACTTGATGTCGGGCCCTTCCACGGCGGTCACCTCAACGGCGACCTTGCCGTCATCGATCAGCAGTTTGTCGCCGACCTTCACTTCCTCGGGAAGCTTCTTATATGTACAGGAAACGCGTTCTTTGGTTCCCAGGATCTCTTCACTAGTGATGACAACGCTGTCACCAGTCCGCCACTCGTGCGGTCCATCCGCGAACTTGCCCAGACGGATCTTCGGCCCCTGCAGATCAGCCAGTGTCGCTACGGACTTGCCGGAGGCGTCGGCAGCTTCGCGGACGCGGCGGTAAGCCTGCTCGTGGTCGCTGTGCGATCCGTGGCTGAAGTTCATGCGGGCAACGTCCATGCCAGCCTCGATGAGGCCTCGCAGGCGCTCCGGCGACCAGGTGGCGGGGCCTAGCGTGCAGACGATTTTTGCTCGGCGTGTCACGCCGGCAAGCCTAGTCCCTTATGTGACTTGCGCCGCAACCGGGACTGTCAGCTTTTCCGCGCGGATCCGCTGGCTGATCGGCGAGAATGTCCACATGGCGAAACGGCCAGGCCGGGTTGAAGCACTCAACCTCGACCGAACCGTGTCCTTTTCCGACGCGGTTATCGCGATCGCCATGACCCTGCTGGCGATCGACCTCCCACTACCCCGCGGCCACCACGTCACGTGAACTGTGGCAAGACTTCGCCAGCAATCTGCCCACCAGTTACCTGTCTTTCGCCATCAGTTTCACCGTGATCGCGATCTTCTGGTACCAGCATCACCGCCTCTTCGATCGCATCGCCCATGTCAACACTCAGCTCACGATCTGGAATCTGGTCAGTCTCTTCGCCATCGTCGTGATTCCGTTCTCGACCAAGCTGCTTTCCGTTGGCGACGGCGAGAACTCCCTGGGCCCCGTGCTGTACGCGTCGACGCTGTTGTTGTGGGGCGCCGCTTTCGTCCTGATGGCGCTGGCCGCCCGGCGTTCGAACCTTTGGCGCGACGGCACCGCGGGCAACACCAGCGGCGACATCATCTTCGGCACGGCAACGGCACTGTCCATGTTCGCCGTGTCCATCCCGATCGCGTTCGTCAATCCTTCGCTAGCCATGTTGAGCTGGCTGCTGATCCCGGTCGTCTCAGCCCTGTCCGACAGGATTAGGAGCCGAGTTTCTCTTCACCAGCACGACAGCCACTAAGTAAGCGAGATCCAGCAGAAGGGTGGCGAGGTACAGGTAGACGAGCAACGGTGTGTCCCGCCCGGCGTCGAACGTCCAGATCGCCGCGCTCGCCAATGCTGTCCCCGCTAGCTTCGCCGCCGCGATCCACACCGACTGCCCGCGCAGACCCGCCCGGCTGATCAGCATGGCGATAAACAGCGCCGACATCATCAGGTTCTGCCCGAACGCCGCGTAGGTCGCCTTTCCGGCATCGAATTCGTCGCTAACCAGCAGCACGCCACCGAAGGCCAGCCCTAAGGTCCCCGCCACCAGCAAGGAGAAGTGCAACGGCCGCAACTTCGGAAACTCGCGTGGCCCAAACTTTAGAACCGTATAGAGAATCGCGAGATCCGCCACGAACCACACGATGTTCACCATTGTCTGCACCGGCTGTCCTTGCCGCACGAACCCGAACAGGAACTCCCACGACAAGTTCGCTCCGAGCGCAGCCAGCGGCATGCCATAAGTCTTGTCACGCAAGCCTTTTAGGATGATCAGCACATAGGTCAGGGTCCAGAAGAGGCCAGAGCCGAGCATGAGCGCCATTCGCATGTGGATAGTTAACCCCAGGAACATCATTTCCGATGTCCGCCGAGGTCAAGACCGCCCTTCACACAAGGCCCTCAAGCTCTGCGCGTCCCGGGCTTTCTAAAGGGCCGCACGAAAAGTCATCCCGTTCGCATGCGTCCACCGCACTGTGGCCGTATCAACTCGCACACTCACAGCCCTGTCGTAGTCATCACTCGTCCAGACAGCAAAGTAATAACCGTCCTTTATGGACAGCGGCACTGTCTTTCCCGACGACAATCTGAGCTGCCCTCTCACCGCCCCCTCCGGCGCCCTCCCGAAAGCATGCCCAGAGGTGCCATGTGACCGGACCAGCGGTTCAAGCGGCTCGGCAAGCTGGCCAGCGTTCCGGTAGGACAGGTCAACATCCGCGTTCCATCGAGTCGGGCCCAGCCGGTTGATACGGCAGGCGACGAGCGTCTCGCCATCGGCGAATAGGTGTGCCCGGCCTCCGCCTGGAAGGTCCCGTGAATAGACCTCGGCCGGAGCCGAACTCTTCGGCGTGGGAACAGGAAGCTGGCTCATGGCGTCCACGCACCACGCCCTCACCTCCGCTGCCCCTGGCGTTCGCGAAAGGCCACTGGCGATACCCGGCGAGTCGAAGAAACCTTTGTGCGCCAAGGGTTTGCGGTCAGGGTTTGACAGCGTTTTTGTGGAGCTGCCGGGTTTCCCGATGCACGTTAAGGTCGACAGGCTGTCGCCGTAGATCAGCAGCCCCCGGTCGCCCTTCTGGCGCTGGGCCAGCAGCGGCGGCGCAGTGGCGGTGTAGGTCGGCGAGGAGGCGCAAAGCGACGACTTCACGCTGACGGCGCGGGAGGTTCGCGACCAGTTGGCGCAACTGGCCGTTGGGTGACTCTGTCGTGATAGGACGGTCCGGAATGTCGCCGAGCACTTCACGCCGCGTGCGCCGCCACCACGAACGCTGGAAGTTGAGCGCCGTGCGCAGCACCCACGCGAGCGGGTTCGGGTGCGCCCGCACCGCGGACCATCGCGCACAAGCGCGTGCGTATGCCCCGGCGACCGAGTCTTCGGCGCCAGCCCGGTTTCCGCTCGCCGCAGGACAGCGCGAAACACGCTGTCCTTGGTCGACAGGTAGAAACCTTCGAAGTCGTCCACCACTACCTCCTGCCCGGACTACTCCTAGGCCGGGCAGGAGCTTTACCTACCGAGATTGCGGTTAGATAACCGCGAGGGCACGTGAGGCCGGGGAGACCGGCGACGGGAGCGAACCGGAACCGCCAAGGTAGGCGTGGATCGACGCGGCAGCGGCCCGGCCTTCGGCGATCGCCCACACGATCAGGGACGCACCGCGGTGTGCGTCGCCGGCGGTGAAGACACCAGGGCGGGTGGTCTGCCAGTCCTCGTCACAGTCGATCGTGCCGCGTGGGCTGACCGGAATGTCGCCGAATTCGGTGCCTTCAAAGCCAACGGCCAGCAGAACCAGGTCGGCCGGGATCTCGCGCTCCGTGCCCGGAACCGGGACGGCGACACGGTTTTCCACGACCACGTCAGCGATCCGGATCGCGGTCAGCTTGCCTTCCGTGCCCACGAACTCCTGCACGGCCACGGCGAAGACCCGGTCGCCGCCTTCCTCATGCGCTGCATAGGAACGCAGAATCCACGGCCACACCGGCCACGGATCGCGCTCCTCGGCACGCGCCGAGGGCGGCAGCGGATAGCGGTCGAGCTGCGTCACCGAAAGCGCACCTTGGCGGTGTGCGACACCGAGGCAGTCGGCACCCGTGTCACCGCCGCCGATGATGACCACGTGCTTGCCTTCAGCAGAGATCGCTGGCGCCTGCCCAACAGCAACAAACCTATTCGCTTGTACTAAGTGATCCATCGCCAAGTGAATCCCCGAAAGCGAACGCCCCGGCGTGTCCACGTCGCGCGCACGCAACGCTCCCGTGGCCAGAAGCACCGCGTCATGCCGCAGTGCATCCAGCGACGTCACGTTGACACCAGTCTTGAAGACGACGCCCTCGGCGGCGAGCTGCACCACCCGCCGGTCGATGTGGTGCTTTTCGAGCTTGAAGTCGGGAATCCCGTACCGCAGCAGACCGCCAACAGCATCGTCACGTTCATACACGACGACGTCGTGCCCGGCCCGTGCGAGTTGTTGCGCCGCAGCCAATCCGGCCGGTCCCGAGCCGACGACGCCGACAGACTTGCCCGAGCGCACGGAAGCGGGCTGTGGCTCATATGTCGCACGGTCGGCTATGGACACTTCGATCTGCTTGATGGTGACCGGCTCGGCACCCGCGAATCCCAGCACACAGGCCGCTTCGCAGGGAGCCGGGCACAACCGTCCCGTGAATTCCGGGAAGTTGTTGGTGGCATAAAGCGATTCGGCCGCATGCTCCCAGTCGCCCAGGCGCGCAGAGTCGTTCCAGTCCGGGATGCGGTTGCCCAGCGGGCAGCCGTCGTGACAGAAGGGAATGCCACAGTCCATGCACCGGGTCGCCTGTTCCCGCACCAGTTGCGGGGCGGCCGGCGGGTAGACCTCTTTCCAGTCCAGGATCCGCACCGGGACGGGCCGCCGCGCGGGCAGCTCCCGGTCATAACGCATAAACCCATGAGGGTCAGGCACGGGCCACCTCCATGACTGCCACGTCGACGTCACGGCCGGCAGCGGCGGCGGCTTGCATGACTTCCAGCACGCGCTGGTAGTCCCGGGGGACGACAGCGGTGAAGCGGGAAACATCCCAGTTGGACAACAGCTTCGCCGCGACGGCGGAGCCGGTCTCGTCAAAGTGCTTCTGCACCAACGTGTGCAGCGGTGCCTCGTCGATCACCGGGCGCAGGTCGACGAGTTCCCGGTTGACGAGCAACGGGTCGAGGTCGAGCACATATGCCGTACCCCCGGACATGCCGGCGGCGAAGTTGCGGCCTGTAGGACCAAGCACGACAACGGTTCCCCCGGTCATGTACTCACAGCCGTGGTCGCCGACGCCCTCGACGACGGCTGTCGCACCGGAGTTACGCACGGCGAACCGCTGGCCCACCCGGCCGCGCAGGAACACCTCTCCCGCGGTCGCGCCATAAAGGAGCGTATTGCCCGCGATGATGTTTTCCTCGGCCGCGAAAGCCGACGCCTCATGGGGTCGCACGACGAGACGCCCGCCAGAAAGACCCTTGGCGACGTAGTCATTCGCATCGCCGAACAAGCGGAGCGTCACGCCCGCGGGAAGGAACGCGCCAAACGATTGCCCTGCCGTGCCGTGCAACGTGACATCGATCGTGCCCGCTGGCAGAGAACCGAAGCGCCGCACCAGTTCCCCGCCGAGCATCGCGCCCACACTGCGGTGCACATTGCTCACGTCGAACTCAGCGGACACCCGGCCGAATGCACCCGGCGCGGACGCTCCACCAGCACCGACCGCGCCATTCGCGCCGACGGCAGCGCTCGCATCCGTTGCGCCGTTTGCATTCTGGCCCGGCACAAAGCCGCCGTCCACGGCGATCCGGTCGAGCAACGGCAGCAAACGCTGGTCAAAGGCGTCCTCAAGGCGATGATCCTGCCCGCGCATGCGCCGTTTGGCGTCTCCGTAGGGCGAAGACGGAATCGCCAGCACGGGTGACAGGTCGAGGCCGTGCGCCTTCCAGTGCTCGTTCGCGAGAGCGACGTCGAGCAGGTCAGCGCGGCCAACGGCCTCGTCGAGGGAGCGCAAGCCCAGCGCAGCCAGGTGTTCGCGCACCTCTTCGGCGAGGAAGAGGAAGAAGTTCTCGACAAACTCCGGCTTGCCGGTGAACCGCTCACGCAACGCCGGGTTTTGCGTGGCGATGCCCACGGGACACGTGTCCAGGTGACAGACCCGCATCAGGATGCAGCCGCTGACGATCAGCGGTGAGGTGGCGAAGCCAAACTCTTCCGCACCAAGCAATGCGGCGATCACGACGTCACGCCCGGTCTTGAGCTGACCGTCGACCTGAACGGTGACCCGATCGCGCAATCCGTTGAGCAGCAACGTTTGCTGTATCTCGGCCAGCCCCAGCTCCCACGGCGTGCCCGCGTGCTTGAGTGAGTTGAGCGGAGACGCACCCGTGCCACCGTCGTGACCACTGATCAGGATCACGTCAGCTTTCAGCTTCGCCACACCAGCGGCCACCGTGCCAACGCCGACCTCTGACACCAGCTTCACGTGCACACGGGCCGCCGGGTTGACGCACTTGACGTCGAAAACGAGCTGCGCGAGGTCTTCGATCGAGTAGATGTCGTGGTGCGGCGGCGGCGAGATCAGGCCAACGCCGGGGGTCGCGTGCCGCGTCTTAGCGATCCACGGCCACACCTTGTTTCCGGGCAGCTGGCCGCCTTCGCCCGGCTTAGCGCCCTGGGCCATCTTGATTTGGATGTCGTCGGCATGCACGAGATATTCCGTCGTCACGCCGAACCGTCCACTCGCGACCTGCTTCACCGCCGACCGGCGCAACGGGTCGTGCAAGCGGTCGGCGTCTTCGCCGCCTTCACCAGTGTTGGACCTGGCGCCCAAGCGGTTCATCGCGATGGCGAGGTTCTCATGCGCCTCGGCGGAGATCGATCCGTATGACATCGCCCCGGTCGCGAACCGCTTCACGATCTCTGACGCGGGCTCGACCTCTTCCAGTGGTACCGGCTGAGTGCCTTTGAATTTGAGCAAACCGCGCAGGGAACCCGCTTTTGCCGCAAGGGCATCGACCTTCTCGGTGTAACGCCGGAACACATCGGCCTGACCCGAGCGGGTCGCGTGCTGCAGCAGGAAGACGGTTTCCGGGTTGAACAGGTGCACCTCACCCTCGCGCCGCCACTGCCATTCGCCGCCGACTTCCAGGCGCCGGTGCGCCTGCTCGGCCGGGTTGACCGGATAGGCGACCGCGTGCCGCACAGCGACTTCCGCGTGGATTTCCGCCAGGCCGATGCCTTCGATTTTTGAGGGGGTACCGGTGAAGTAGCGCTCGGTCAGCTTGGAGCTGAGCCCGACCGCCTCGAAAACCTGTGCCCCACAATAGGAAGCGACCGTCGAGATGCCCATCTTGGACATCACCTTCTGGATTCCCTTACCGAGGCTCTTCACGACATTGCGGATGGCCTTCTCCGGCGTGATGCCCGTCAGGACACCGGTCGAGATGAGGTCCTCGACGCTCTCGAAAGCCAAGTAGGGGTTGACCGCGGCGGCGCCGTAGCCGACGAGCACGGCGGCATGATGAACCGCCCGGCAGTCACCCGACTCGACGACCAATGCGACCTGCGTGCGGGTCTGCTCACGGACCAGGTGCTGGTGCACAGCCGCGGTCAGCAACAGCGACGGAATCGGGGCGAGGTCTGCGGTGCTGTCGCGATCGGAAAGCACCAGAACGCGCACACCATCTTCGATCGCCTCGGACACGTGCCGGCAGATCTCGACGAGCCGTGATTTCAGGCCTTGCGCCCCGTCACGCAACGGATAGAGCCCACTGACCCGGACCGCCTTGAAGCCCGGCATGTCCCCGTCGTCGTTAATGGACAGGATCTTGGCAAGCTCATCATTGTCGATGATGGGGTACGGGAGAACGACCTGACGGCAGCTCGCCGGCCCCGGCTCGAGCAGATTGCCTTCCGGCCCGATCGTCAGACTGAGGCTGGTGACCAGTTCCTCGCGGATCGCGTCCAGGGGCGGGTTCGTCACCTGGGCGAAGATCTGGTGGAAGTAGTCGTAGAGCAGCCGCGGCTTCGTCGATAGCGGCGAGACCGGGGTGTCGGTTCCCATGGAGCCCAGCGGTTCCGCGCCGGCGCGGGCCATCGGGCCGATGATCAGCTTGAGTTCCTCTTCGGTGTAGCCGAAGGTTTGCTGGCGCCGCTGCACCGAATCGTGGGTGTAGACGATGTGCCGCCGCTCCGGCAAGCCTTCCAGGTGCATCAGACCGCCGTGCAGCCAGTCCTGATAAGGCTTTTGAGCCGCGAGCTCTTGCTTGATCTCGTCGTCTTCGATGACTCGCTGAGCCGCGGTGTCAACTAGGAACATCTTGCCTGGCTCGAGGCGACCTTTCGCGACGATCGTCGCGGGGTCGAGGTCGAGCATGCCCGCCTCGCTGCCGAGCACGACCAGACCGTCACTGGTGCGCCACCATCGTCCCGGGCGCAGACCGTTGCGGTCGAGCACCGCCCCGACCAGCGTCCCATCGGTGAACGCCACGCTCGCCGGGCCGTCCCACGGCTCCATCAAACTGGCATGGAACTGGTAGAAAGCACGTTTCGCGCCGTCCATGACCGGGTCATTTTCCCACGCTTCGGGAATCATCATCAGCAATGCGTGAGGCAGTGACCGGCCCGCAAGGTGAAGCAGCTCAAGGACTTCGTCGAAGTTCGCCGAGTCGCTAGCGCCGGGCGTGCACACCGGGAACAGCCGCTTGATGTTGCCAGGCATGAGCGGGCTTGCCAGCAGCGCCTCCCGCGCGCGCATCCAGTTCACGTTGCCGCGCACGGTGTTGATCTCGCCGTTGTGGGCGATGAACCGGTACGGGTGGGCCAGCGGCCAGCTCGGGAACGTGTTCGTGGAGAACCGGCTGTGCACCAAGGCAATAGCGGACTTGACCCGCTCGTCGGACAGTTCCGGGAAGAACGTGCCGAGCTGGTCGGGGGTCAGCATCCCCTTATAGACGATCGTGCGCCCGCTCAGCGACGGGAAGTAAGCCGGGACGCCGCGCTCACGGGTCTCGCGTTCGGCTTGTTTACGCACGCAGAACGCGACCCGCTCCAACTCCATGCCACTGAGCGGTTCGCCCGTGCTCAAGTTGTGCGCGGAGAGGAAGACTTGCCGGATATGGGGACGGGCCGTCTCAGCGGTCGCGCCGAGGTCCTCCGGGTTGACCGGAACGTCACGCCAGCCCTCAATGTGGGCACCCTCGACGAGCGCGTACTTCTCCAGGACGGTCAGCGCACGGGCCTCATCGGCGCCATTACGGGGCAAGAACACGAGTCCCGTGGCGTAAAAGCCCTGCTCCGGGAGGTCAAAATCCACTTCCGCGCGCAGGAATTCGTCGGGAATCTGGATGAGAATGCCAGCACCGTCGCCCGTCGTCGTTTCCGCCCCGCGGGCTCCCCGGTGATCCAGCCTGCACAGGGCGTCTAAGCCCTTCTGCACCACGTCATGGCTCTTCTTGCCGGCCACATCGGCAATGAAGGCAACACCACAGGAGTCGTGCTCGAATGCCGGGTCGTAAAGAGACTGCACCGGGCCTCCTCAGTCGTCACGGGGGAATACGGGACGACGTCGGCCCAAGAGTCAGTTTGTTGAGTCTACGTTAAAGAGACAGAGGCGCCACTAGGTGGAGATTGATCACACTTCCACATACTGAGACCGCGCACGCGCTCTGACCGTTGACCCCCGTTTCGGTCACGTTACGTGCGCGGTCTGGCGTACAGCGCTTACCGGCGGCGGTCCTGCTTCCACGACAGCGGGCCGGGGAGGTCGACACGGTGCGCCCGGGCGCGGGAGTTCCACGACCACCGGCCGATTTTGATGCTCCACGAGGAGAAGCCCTGCTGGGTGAAGTTAAGCCGGAGGGGTCCGAGCTTCATCGTGCGGCGGAAGATAATTCCCATAGATCATGTGTACCCAACGCGCGCAACGTCCAAAACAGACTTTGCCAGGGACTATTCGGGCATACTGCCAGTTATGGCGGACGATCACAGCGCGGGCGAACGCCACGCCTCCTGGATCGAGCTGTTCTTCGACCTTGTCCTCGTGGCCGGCATCGCCCAGTTGGCACATGTCTTGTCGCACGGGCCATCGCTGGCTGACCTGGGTCTGTATGTGTTGCTGTACTTGGCTTTCTGGATCACCTGGGCGACCTTCACCGTCTACGGAAGGGTACGTGGTGAGAAGACCCGCATTCTGCCGATCCTGCTTGCCATGATGGGTTTGGCCGTGATGGTGGCGTCGGTTCCCGGGGTGCGAGAGGAGCACACGACGGCGTTCGTTGTGGCGCTATATCGCTCTACGCTGGCTCGGCGGTCGCATCTACGGGCGGACGCAGATCGTCGTTGACTGGCCACTCGCTCAGTACGGCGTGGGCGCCCTGCCTTGGCTCATCTCGATTTGGGCTCCAGACGGCGCACGCTATTGGCGGTGGGCGCTCGGTGTGGGCATCGACCTCTACAGCCTGCTTGCCGTGTCCGGAACGGACATGATGCGCTCAGCCGAACGCAAGCTCGACCGGCTTCTTCAGCACCGCAAGAACAGATCGGTCTTGGCGATCGCGATCGTCCGGATCTTCCCTGCCCACGGATAGACCTGCCCGATGAGCTGCCGGTGGAAATCACAGAGGTGAGCCACATCGTAGTGGCCGGGCAATACGCGCACCGTTAAGCCGGCCATGGCGGCCACGGCCAGGTCCGTTTCGATTGGAGCCAGCCGGGCCGAATCGTGCCGGCCGAAGCGATTGATGAGCACGCCGGAGTCGGCATAGGAATATGGATCCACGGATCAGTCGAGCCCGTGAAGCTCTCGCACCAACTCAAGCATGCGTGCTTCGCTGAATTCTCCGCGGGCCCATCGCTGCATAATGGACGCCACCTGGCTGCTCGGCTCGACTCCTTCAGCGCGGGTGGAACCGACGGCATCGGCGACAGCAGCGCTGCGCTGGGCGACGAACTCGTCGTAAACCTCGACCGGGAGCATGACAGCTTCAGTCTTGCGATGTGAGCCAACGCCAACCGGCGTGCGGTCACCATTGCGGAAGCGGTCTAAGACCGCAGGCAGCTGCTCGCGCGCTTCGCGCACGGAAAGTGTTTCGAGGCGCATGAAGCCATTCTAGCTAACGTGTACGCAAATGTGTACACGTTCAGTAGGGCGGGGTCCAGTCGGCGACGAGGTCGGCGGCTTTGTCGAGGACGCGGGGGGCGAGAGCGCCGAAGGCGCGTTCGCGGGCGCGCGTGAGCAAAGCCCCTCGCGGGGCGAGGATCGCACCCACGCGCTGGGTTTGCCTGACGACCTGGGCGATGCGTGGGCGGCGCTGTGCCGAATAGGCGGACATCGCCGCATCTAGGCCCGCTCCACCTGTGCCCACGAGCATGCGGAGCGTCGCCGCGTCTTCCAACGCAAGGCCCGCGCCCTGGGTGAGGTGGTGCGGCATCGCGTGCGCGGCGTCGCCGAGGAGCACGAAACCGCCTACGCCACAAGGGAAAGCGAGCTCGGCAGGCAACGGGCGCAACTGGCGTCCGTCCTGTTGGGACAGATCGTCTGGTTCCGTCGCGGCGAGCAGGTCGCCGATGGGGGCGTGCCAGCCGGCGAACCAGCGGCGTAGCAGCGTCAGCTGTGTGGCCGGCGGCTCTGGACGGGCCGCACCAGCGACCGTCGCGGTCCAGTAGATGCCGCCACGGCTGGAGGCGCCCGCACTGCCGCGGTTGCCCAACGAGGCGGCCTGGAACCGGTAACCGCCGCCCAGCGTCTCGCCCGCGAGCGGTGCGTCGTCGGGGAGCTTCGGTGCCCGGTACCAAGGAATGACCGCGCGCCAAGCGGCATAGCCGGAGCTGACGGCCAGTGATTGCGGGGCGAGCCGGGAGCGGATGAAGCTGTCGGCCCCATCAGCGGCCACGATCAAGTCGGCGTCCCAGACGTTCTTGCCGTCGCCCACGGCCGCTCGCTCGCCTGGGCGGTTGTGCACCTGGCGCACGCGAATGCCGGTCTGGATGTCAATGCGCGCACCCAGACCGGCGATCAGCGTGTCGTGCAGATCTTCGGAGTGGACCACGACCGGGGTCACGCCACCGGGGGCCGGGCGCGAAAGCCACTGCCCGTCGGGACGGCGCACCCCAGCGGCCGGGACCTGGGTCGAGATCTCGCCCATGCCGTGGCCGAGGCCCAGGGATTTGAGCGCGGCCAAGGCGTTTGGCCACAGCAGCAGGGCGGCCGGGTCAGCGCGAAGGCGGTCGGACTGGTCCAGCAAAGACACTCGCCAACCGGCACGAGCTAACGCACCGGAGATCGCGAGCCCGCCAACTCCAGCTCCGACCACCACCGCTGTATACACTGATGTCAATCCTTGAGTTGCGCCTCGGATGAAGGTTTCGCCTCATCGTCATCTGGGTCGTTGGCGTGTGCCTCTGGCTCGTCTCCGGACGTCTCAGCCGACTCCGAAGTGGACGCTCCAGCCTGGTGGGCAAGGAACTCTTCTTCGGTGACGGTCAGGAAGCCCTTGCCATCCGGGTTCGGGATGAGGAACTCCTGCGGGCCCTTGCGGAGCAAGAAGTAGGCCAACGCGCCCAGGAACACGATGATCGAGACCCAGACGTTGAGACGCTGCCCCAGGATTATCTTGGCGTCGTCGGTGCGCATGGCTTCGACCCAGGCCCGGCCAGCCGTGTATGCCATGACGTAGAGGGCGAAGGCACGGCCCTTACCGAACTTGTACTTGCGGTCGAGCCAGTAGACCAGCCCGGCCACGCCAAGGTTCCAGAGCAACTCATAGAGGAAGGTCGGATGGTAAAGCCCATCCAGCAGCACCGGGTTTCCGTTCGCGTCTTTCAGCGCAGAACCAACCGGCGGGTTCCCCTCACCACCGGTGGACATCTTGTGGATCTCCAACCCCCACGGCACTTCCGTCTTGCCGCCGTAGAGTTCGTTGTTGAACCAGTTGCCAAGCCGGCCAACCGCTTGAGCCAGCGGAAGACCGACCGCGATGCAGTCTGCGACGAAAGTGAAACTCATCCGGAGCTGCTTGCAGGCGATCCAGGCGCCCAGCGCTCCCCCGGCGACGCCGCCCCAGATACCGAGGCCGCCTTCCCAGATCTTGATCGCTCCCCCGATGCCGGAACCACCGGCACCCCAGTATTGGTCGGGCGAACTGATCACGTGATAGATCCGCGCCCCCACGATGCCGAACGGCACCGCCCACATGGCGATGTCGAGGACGGCCCAGGGTGGCGCGCCACGGCTGCGCATGCGCCGGTCCGTGACGATGCAGGCGATCACGATGCCGGCGATGATGCACAGCGCGTAAGCCCGCAGCGGGATGGTCGTAAAGCCCAGGTTTAGGTGCCAGACCGCTGTCGCGGGGCTGGGAATGCTCGCGAGTGTCACGGGTGCGAACACTACCGTCCCACAGCGAAAACACCAGTCCTCGTGCTCAACAGATCATGACAGGTCGTAAAGCAGCCGGTACCAGGCAATACGCTCAGGGTCAGGCGCGATCCCGTAGCCCTGGAAGAAATCTTGTTCATAGTCAGGTCCAAGATTCCTAGTTACGCTCCCGGACCCGCACGCGAGATCCCACCACGGATCGACTATCGCCAATCTACCCAGATCCAGGTACCCGGTGATCTCGTCGCCGGTGAAGAAAACGTTCGGCAGGCAATAGTCCCCGTGGCAGACCACCTCAGCGCCCGGTTCCGGGACGGTGGCCAGCAGCCGCTCAACCGCGTCAGGTGTGCTGATGAGCCCTGCCGCTAAGCGGGCCTTGACGTGACGGACCGCCGTCTCGGTGCCGAACTCGAACGGGCACTCCTCAACGCGTACCAGCGAATGGAAATGGCGCAACCCCTCACCCAGCGTGCGCGCCAGGCGGGCCGGCTCTGTCGCGAACCAGGGGTGTTTTGTGGCATCGACGCCGGGCAGTTCCTCGGTCATCAGCCAGTCGGTGTCACCGTCGCTGCCGTATTCGATGACACGCGGGCACGGCAGCCATGCGCCAGCGAACCGCAGCCGCTGCGCCTCGTCGGGCAAAGCGTTGCCCGACGGGGCGAGCTTGACGAAGCGGCGCGCCTCGCCGTTCGTCATGCGATACGTCGGTGCTTCCGGCGTCAAGTCCCACACGACCTCCCAGCGCCACTTCGCGTAGCGGTCAACGAGATCGAAGGGCATTGGCCGGGTCATGGGCGGCTACGCGGGCAGGCCGGAGCGCAGCTCCTGCGTCAGGGCCGCCACGCCAGCGGTTCCAGACTCGGCGAGAGCGCTCACGAGAGCGCTTCCGACGATGACAGCGTCCGCGTATGCGGCGATCTCGCGCACCTGCGCGCCGTTGCGGACACCTAGGCCCACGCCGACGGGCAGATTGGTAACGCCTTTAACCCGGCTGACGAGCGTTGGAGCGGCCGTGGACGTCGACTCCCGGGCTCCGGTCACCCCCATCACCGCCGTCGCGTAGACGAAGCCACGGCAGTGCGAGGTCGTCATCGCGATCCGATCGTCCGTTGAGGACGGTGACACGAGGAAAATGCGGTCGAGGTCATGCTCATCTGACGCCGCGAGCCACTCACCTGCCTCATCGGGGATGAGATCTGGCGTGATCAGTCCACTTCCGCCAGCGTTGGCCAGGTCACGCGCGAACGCGTCCACGCCATAGCGCTCGACCGGGTTCCAGTAGGTCATCACGACGATCGGCACCCCCTGCCCGGCGACAGCCGCGACGGTGTCGAAAACATCACGCGTGCGTACGCCGTTGGCCAGCGCCTGTTCCGACGCCCGCTGAATGACCGGACCGTCAATCACCGGATCGCTATAAGGCAGGCCGACCTCGACAATGTCCACTCCGGACGCCACCATCGCGGCGATGGCCTCTTTGGCACCGGCGACGGTCGGAAATCCTGTGGGCAGATAGCCAACGAGGGCGGGACGCCCCTTCGTGAACGCTTTAGCAGTGGTCATGACAGCAGTCCAAAGTAGTCACCGGCGGTGTGCATGTCTTTGTCACCGCGGCCCGACAGGTTCACAATGATGACCGGTTCACGGCCCAGCTCGGCTTTGAGCTTCGGCACGATCCGCAGCGCGCCAGCGAGCGCGTGTGCGCTTTCCAGCGCCGGGATGATGCCTTCGGTGCGGCACAGCAACGCGAACGCGTCCATGGCCTCGGTGTCGGTGACCGCCTCGTAAACGGCCCGCTTCTGGTCGTGCAGCCACGCGTGTTCCGGGCCGACACTCGGGTAGTCCAGCCCGGCCGAGATCGAGTGCGACTCGATGGTCTGTCCGTCCTCGTCCTGCATGATGAACGTCCGGGCGCCGTGCAGCACACCTCGGCTGCCGCCGGAAAGACTCGCGCTGTGACGGCCCGTCTCGACCCCGTCGCCGCCGCCTTCAAACCCATACAGACGGACCGTCTCGTCGGGGATGAAGGCGTGGAACAGCCCGATCGCGTTAGAGCCACCGCCGACGCACGCGGCCACGGCATCGGGCAGCGCGCCGGTCAGCTCATGGCACTGCTCACGGGCTTCGACGCCGATCCCGCGTACGAAATCGCGGACCATCACCGGGAACGGATGCGGACCGGCCACGGTGCCCAGCAGGTAGTGCGTGGAGTCCACATTGGTCACCCAGTCGCGCAGCGCCTCATTAATAGCGTCTTTGAGGGTACGAGAGCCGTTCGTCACCGGAATGACCGTCGCCCCAAGCATTTTCATGCGCGCGACGTTGAGTGCCTGCCGTTGCGTGTCGAGTTCGCCCATGTACACGATGCACTCGAGGTCCAGGTAAGCGGCGGCCGTCGCACTGGCCACACCGTGCTGCCCCGCTCCGGTTTCCGCGATCACGCGGTGCTTGCCCATGCGCTTGGTCAGCAGCGCCTGGCCGAGCACGTTACGGACCTTGTGCGCACCGGTGTGGTTGAGGTCTTCGCGCTTGAGCAGAATCCGTGCGCCCGCCTGCTCTGACAGCCTCGTCGCGTCGTAGAGCAGGGACGGCGTACCCGCGTATTGGCGCAACATGCGGTCGAACTCGCTGAGGAAGGTCGGGTCGGCCATGGCCTTGCGGTAATGAATGTCCAGCTCATCCAGGGCGGCAATCAGTGCCTCCGGGACGAACCTGCCACCGAACGGGCCGAAGTGGCCTCTCTCGTCCGGGTCCATGTGTGCCTCCTAACGCGTGGGGCGCGGCGTCGCGGGATGGTTACCCGCGTTGACCAGCTCCGCCACCGCTTCCCGCGGGCTCTTCTGCGTTACCAGGCCCTCGCCGACGAGGACCGCGTCAGCACCAGCGCTGGCGTAACGGATCAAATCGAGCGGCCCGCGCACACCCGACTCAGCAATCTTGACAACGTTATTGGGCAGCCCCGGCGCGATGCGCTCAAAGGCGGACCGGTCGACCTCAAGCGTCCTGAGGTCACGGGCGTTGACGCCGATGACCCGGGCTCCGGCTTCGAGCGCACGGTCGGCTTCTTCCTCCGTGTGCACCTCGACAAGTGCCGTCATGCCCAGCGACTCGATGCGGTCGAGCAGGCCGGTAAGCACCTTCTGCTCCAGCGCGGCGACGATGAGCAGGACCAGGTCGGCTCCCCACGCACGGGCCTCGTGCACTTGGTACGTCGACACGATGAAGTCCTTGCGCAGGACGGGGATCTCAATCCGTGCCCTTACCGCGGCGAGGTCATCGAGCGATCCGCCAAACCATCGGCCTTCGGTGAGCACGCTCACCACGCGTGCGCCGCCCGCGGCGTACTCGCTTGCCAGCTCAGCCGGGTCAGGGATCTCCGCGAGGGGTCCCTTGGACGGCGAAGAGCGCTTTACCTCAGCGATCACGCCAACGCCGGGCTGGCGCAGCGCCGCGTAAGCGTCGCGTGGTGCCACCGCGACGGCGGCGAGCTTCTTGATCTCTTCGAGGGGTACCAGCCGCTGACGTGCCTCCACGTCCTCACGGACGCCCGCGATGATCTCGTCAAGCACGTTGCTGCCGATGCCTTCGTCTCCGGGTGCCATGGCCCGATGCTAGGCACTGGCTGGTAGCGCAAGGTCTGCGGGGTATGGCGTGCCTCACCAAATGGGCTGGTGCATAATGCACGGCCCTACTTTCCCGATTCTCCTGCGACCCTTTCGCCAGAAAAATAGGCTTTCGATGGCAATTGGCGTTCGCCCGCCTGGCGGCGGCCAAGAGAGGGGACACAGCATGGACATGCCAGCCGAGGGCACACTACTCGAAGAAGAAGGCACCGGCCTCAAGTTCGTCGTCATGGACGGCAAGCTCAGTTACGTCGAAAACGCCGGCCTATTCGCTGGCGACGCGCAGTCGATCGGCACCGAAGACCTCGAAACGCTACGCGCCACGGGCGGGGACCAGATTGGTTCCGACGCGTACTTGGCTATGGCCGAAGGACGCGGCTACCTCGTCAACGGCGGCAAGAAGCGGTATCTGGCCTCGGCCGAGACCGTCGGCAAGTATCACTTCAACTCCGGTGCGTTCCAGGACAAGGCTCCCGGCGACCTGCCCGCTGACGACGGCCCCGAGCTGTCCTAGCGCTTAAGGAAACGCTTCAATCGCTCACCGTATTCAACACGGGTGGCGAAGGGGTCAGCTGCCATGGTTCGCACGAGCCGCTGGAAGCTGGCCCCTCCTTCCGTCGCCGCCAGAATCAGGTTGCCCTGGCGCCGGCCCCGCAGCACCGAGGCGTCAGCGACGATCGCGACTTGCTCGAAGACCTCTTGCAGCACCCGAGCTTGTTCCCGGGCGAACGCCAGGTCTGGCTGGTCCATGATGTTCGCCACGTAGCAACCGTCGTGTCGCAGTGCTTGCCGCGCGGATCGCGCGAAGTCCACCGTGGACACATGTTGCGGGATTTTCGCCCCCTGGAAGATGTCGGCCACGATCACGTCCAGGCTCGCGGGCCGTTGCGCCGCAAGCTCCTCCGCCGCGTCGGCGACGACTGTCTCAATGAGAGTGTCATCTGGGAGCGGCAAGTATTCCAGCACGAAGCTGAGCAGTTCGCCGTCGATTTCCACCACGCGCTGCGCACTGCCCGCCCTCATGTGCGCCAGGCACCGTGGCAACGTCATGGCGCCCGCACCGAGGTGCAGCACCTCCAACGGTCCTGACGGCGCAAGGGAATCGATCACATCAACTATGTACCGGATGTAATCAAAGGCGATCAGTTCCGGCTCGTTGAGGTCCACATGCGACTGTGCGACAGCGTTGAGATACAGCGTGTACGCGCCGGGCATCTCCCGGTCCTCGACCAGTTGCGCCACACCGGTTTCGACGGTCCGATTAATGATCAATTTCGTGCCGTGGGGTCTTCACCCCGGTCGATCGCTGACCACATGTCGGTGTCCTGCTTTCGTTCATAGCGGGCGCCCATGGTGGGCCAGCGCGGAGCATTGACGAAAGCGATCACTCCGCCCGCGACGATGAGAAGCCCTGCGGCTATTGCCATCGCGGTCCCGCCCGTGAGCATGAGCAGTCCCAAGGCGACGGTCACGCCGGCCACCGCCCGCCGCACCCACCCCTTCGTCGCCAGGATCGCGCCGACCGCCGCCAGCACCACCACGCCAATTGTCTTGCTGCCGCCGGGCGTGTCCGTCACCAGCACCGAGCCGCCCCCGAGCACACACAGGCCCAGGGCCGCGAGGCGAGACCTCACGACGCCTCCTCCAGCAACTCATTGGTGAAACATGACCTGGTACCGGTGTGACAGGCCGGGCCTGTTTGGTCAACGCTCAGCAACACAGCGTCGCCATCACAGTCCAGGGCCACCGACTTCACCTCCTGATGATGCCCGGACGTCTCGCCCTTGACCCAAATCTCGCCCCGGCTGCGCGACCAATACGTCCCGCGCCGCGTCGTCAGCGTCCGCTCCAAAGCGTCGTCATTCATCCACGCGAGCATCAAAACTTCGCCGGTGTCGTATTGCCGCACTACAGCGGCGATCAACCCATCCCGGTCACGTTTCAGTCGCTCAGCGATCATCGGATCCAGTGCCACATTTTGATTCTCCTCTTGCCACATCGGGTGTTTGTGGGTACCCCTGATCCATCCCCTGCATGTACCGTGACGTACGTCACGCTCGCCCCATCTTCCGCGAAAGCTGAGGAGCCATGACACATCCCCATTTCGTACCCCCAGGCGGTATGCCTGCCCCTCCCCCNCCCCCTCCCGCCCCGGCCGGCCCACCTGGCTTGCCGTCCTTCCTGCCGCCCCCAGAAGTCCCTCATGTCAACGGAAAGGAGGCCATGGCCGAGAAAACCAAAGAGCTTCCTATGCTCAAGATGTCTACAAAGGACGACCTCTCGGCCGCCGTCACCAGCGCGGTCGCGGAAATCAATGCCCTAGCTGACTCCTTGTCCCCCCGCCAGCCAGCCAAGACCGTTGCGGAAGCGGTCTCGACTGACGACAATCCGTCCACTGAAGACACCGAGCCGGCCAGCGATGACCAAGCCAGTGACCCCGTACAAGAAGGCACCACTCCCGAAACTGAAGAAGAACCCGCGGCAGGCTCCGCCGTGGGTGAACCTGTTGTCCCACAAGCAGATGAGGCCACCCCTACCTCCGAGGCCCTTGCCGAGATCGACGAAGCCGGCCCACCAGCCGAAACCCTCGCCGACGACGAAGCCGAAGAAGCCATTGTGGCCGAAGAGGAATCTCCCGCCGAAGCTGAAGGTGCGACAGCCGAGGACGCGGAAGACGCCTCCACTGATGGCGAGGACGCTTCCGCCGCCGCGGATGACGACGCCGCCCAAGACGCGGCCGAAGACCCCGAAGCCACGGACTCCAACGACGAGGACGCTTCCAGTGACGGCGAGGACGCTTCCAGTGACGGCGAGGACGCTTCCAGTGACGCGGCCGCGGAAGCCGAGGCCGGCCCAGACGCGCACCCCGACGCTGAAGCCGAAGTCTCGGACCCCGAAGCCGACACCGAGCCCGCGACTGAAGCTGAAGCCGAACTCACGGATCCCGAAGCGGAAGCCTCGGCGGACCCTGAAGCCGAAGCTGATACCGAACTCGCGACCGACGACGAAGTGGAAGCCTCGGCGAGCCCTGACGCGGAACCGGAAGCCGCAACCGACGCGGTCGACGATGTCACCGAAGCAGCAACTAACGACAATGAAACCGAAGCGGCAGCGGAATCGGAGGCGACCGCGACACCCGACGCGGAAGCCGAGACGGTCGAAGACGCCACCGCCACCGAAGCAGCAGCCGACGCGGATGCAGAGGCCTCCAGCCCGGACGCCGAGGCGGTCGAGGACACCGAGTCCGAATCAACTGACGCGGAAACCGAAGAAGGAACCGACGGCGCACCTGAAGCCGAAGTAACGGAAGCGGAAGCGACCGAGACGGCCGACGCGGAAGCCGAAACCGCCGAACCCGAGGCAGCGGCAGACGACCCCTCCGAAGACGACGCGATCGAGGTCGAACTCGGACCGGTTGAAGACTCAGCCGGCACCGAAGCCACCGTTGACGATGCGGTCGCTGAAGAAGGTGGCGAGGAACCGACAGAAGTCGATGCCGAAGCGACCCCGGCCGAAGACGCCGAAGTCGATGGCAGCGAAGTCGAAGCTCCGGAAACCGAGGCAGGCGAAGTCACCGCCGCGGAAGCCGACGACACAGCCACAACCCTCGACGACGCCACCAACGACGTCGATGCCGAGGCAAGCGAAGGCGACGCGGGTGACAATGCCGCCGATGAACCGGCCGAAGCCGGTGACGCTGGCGACGATGTCGAGGCCACAGAGCCGGAAGCGGTCGCAGCAGCCGAAACTGAAGCGGCAGAAGGCGAAGAAGCAGCAGCCGAAGCAACCGCAGAGGTAACTGAAGCGGCGGAAGCCGCTGAAACCGTTGCCGCAGAAGCGGAAGCCGTCGACGACGCGGCCGAGTCCGAAGACGCCGGCGAGACCCCAGACACCGGGGACGAAGCCTCCGAAGCAACCGAGGCCACCGCTGACGACATCGATGCCGAAGAGGCAGCCGAAGAGCCGGAAGCAACCCACGCCATCGCCGAAGACACGGACGCGACTGACGCAGTCATCGAAGAAGCAGGCGAGCCCGAGGCAGTCACGGAAGAAGCAGCTGCAGAAGAGGCCGGCGAGGAAAAGGAAGCGACCGAGACCGTTGCCGAAGAAGCCGGCGACGCCGGCCCGGAAGACGCGGCAGCAGGGGTCACGGAAGAGGCTGACGCGGAAGTGACCGAGGCAGTCGCGGAGGATGCGGCCGCTGAAGAAACCGCCGAGGAAACGGAAGCGACTGAGGCACCCGCCGCAGAAGAAGGCGAGGCCGAAAGCGCGGAAGTGGCTGAAGCCGGCGAGGTCGTGGAAGCGGAAGAGGCCGGCGGCGCGGAAGCGGAAGGCGTGGCAGCAGAAGCGGAAGCGGAAGGCGTGGCAGCGGAAGTGGCTGGCGATGGCGAAGGTGATGGGGAAATGGGCGAGGAGGTCGCGGCGGAAGGTGTTGCGGCTGCGGCGTCTGGAACGGATGCAGGGCAAGAACTGAGCGGAGACGGAGAGGAAGCTGTGGCACAAGCGCAGGAAGCGATTGAGGAAGCGCAGGCCGAACTCGACGCGGCTCAGGCTGATATTGAGGAAGCGGATGCCGCTCTAGAGGACGCTCAGACGGAGTTGGAGATCGCGGAGGCTGAGCTCGAGGAAACGCAAGCCGAGATCGAGGAAGCTCAGGCTGAGATCGCGGTGGCGGAAGCCGAAGAGGACATCATCGTGATCGTGCCCGAGCCGGCGCAGGCCCGTCCCGGGGACTTGGCCGATTCGCCGATCGCTATCTGGGACGGCAACGTCGCGAACCGTTACCGGGACGCGTGGCGGGACGTTCAGGGGCAGTTTGTCGATGAGCCCGAGGCCGCTCTGACTGAAGCCCAGAAGCTGGTCGCTGAGGCGGTTCAGGCGCTGGCCGAAGCTCTGCTCGCCGAGCAGGTGTCGATTGACCCGCACAACTCCGGTGGCGCTCCGGACACCGAAGCCATGCGGGTGGCGATGAAGGGCTACAAGAACTTCCTGGAACGCGTGCTCGCGCTCTAAAGACGAACTAGACGGCGGCAGAGTCCTTATCTACCAAGGACACTGCCGCCGTTGACGTTGATGATCTGTCCGGTCACGTAACCGGAGTCGAGCAGCCAGCGGACCGTCGAAGCGATGTCGGCGGGCGTTCCGGCGCGGCCCACGAGTGTCTGCCCGACGCGGCTGGCGTGTCCCTCTGGAGTCATGCGGCCCGCGAAGAACTCGGTGTCCTCCACATATCCAGGGGAGATGACGTTCGCGGTCACTCCGTCAGGTCCTAACTGGACGGCCAGGTCAAGGGTGTAACCGTGTAAGGCGGCTTTCATGGCCGAATAGGGTCCTCCCCCACCGCGCTGGGCCGCGATCGAGCTGAACGTGATGACCCGTCCGCCGGGGCGGCGCAGCGACGGCAGGAGCGCGCCGGTCAGGTTGACCGCCGTCATCACGTTGGTTTCGAAGGTGTCCCGCCATTGCCGCTCAACCGTTGCCGTGAGCCCGATGTAGCCACCCGCGTTGTTGATCACAGCGTCAACCGGGCGGCCCGCCACGGCGGAGACAACAGGAGCCGCCGACGTGCGCAGGTCGCAGGTCACCGCCACAGCGCCCTCCAAAGTGGACGCCACCTCTTTCAAAAGGTCAGCCCGCCGGCCGCAGAGGATGAGGTCGTAGCCGTCGGCCGATAGGGAACGGGCGATTTCCGCACCGATGCCGGTGCCCCCGCCAGAAATAACAGCAAGCTTTGTCACCGCGCCACCCTAGCCAGAATCGCGAAATTCAACTAGCGTTGAATTTATGGAGAACACCGCGATCGAGGTCAGGGACCTCGTCGTACATCGGGGCAAAAAGCCGGTACTGCATGGGTTTTCCTGTGCGATCCCGGCTGGCAGCGTGACCGGGCTGCTCGGGCCTTCGGGCAGCGGCAAGACAACGTTGATGCGCGCGATTGTCGGCGTGCAGCTGGTGAAATCGGGCACCGTGACCGTGCTCGGCAAGCCCGCGGGCGACAAGCAGTTGCGCCACGAAATGGGCTATCTCACCCAGGCTCCCAGCGTTTACGGCGACTTGACCGTGCGCGAAAACGCCCGCTACTTCGCCGCGCTCTACGGGCTCAGCCACAAAGAGGCTGACGCCGCTATCAAGGATGTCGGCCTCGAAGAGGCTAAGAATCAGCTCGTGGGCGACCTGTCCGGCGGTCAGCACAGCCGCGCGAGCCTTGCCTGCGCGATTGTCAGCAACCCCAAAATCCTGGTACTCGATGAGCCCACCGTCGGCCAGGACCCCGTGCTCAGAGACGAGCTGTGGAAACGGTTCCGCGGTTTCGCCGAAGCCGGCACGACTCTCCTCGTGTCCAGTCACGTGATGGATGAGGCGAACCGGTGCGACCGGTTGCTGCTGATCCGCGAGGGCAAGCTGATCGCCGACGACACGCCTGCCGCCGTGAAGGCCAGTGCCGGGACAGATGATCTGGACCAGGCTTTCCTCAACCTCATCCGTGCGGGCGAGACGCCTGGGGAGACGTCATGAGAACTCTCGTTGCCACGACGGGCCGGATTTTGCGGCAGCTCAGGCACGACAAGCGCACCATCGGCCTGCTCATCGTCGTACCAAATCTGCTGTTGACGTTGTTGTATTTCATGTTTGACAGCAGGATCTTCAACGGCCTCGCGCTAACCATGCTTGGGATTTTCCCCTTCCTGATCATGTTCTTGATCACGAGCATCGCGATGCTCAGAGAGCGCACGACCGGCACGCTGGAGCGGCTGCTCACGACGCCGCTGCGCAAGACTGATCTGCTGTTCGGTTATGGAATCGCGTTCGGTATCGCCGCGACGATCCAGGCTGCTGTGGTGAGCGTGGTCGCGTATTTGTTCCTGGGCATGGACACACTCGGCAGCCCTGGTTACGTCATTCTCATCGCGGCGGCAAACGCCGTTCTCGGTGTGGCCCTTGGCCTTCTGGCCAGCGCCTTCGCCAAGACCGAGTTCCAGGCCGTGCAGTTCATGCCGGTGATAGTGCTGCCGCAGATCCTCCTATGTGGACTGTTCGTCGCCCGTGAGCAGATGGCGGGCTGGCTGCAGGCGATCAGTGACGTGCTCCCGCTCACCTACTCTGTGGAGGCGTTGCAGGAGGTCGGAAGGTTCGCCAACCCGACCAGTACGATGTGGCGGGACTTGGCGATCGTTGGAGGAGCGGTGATAGTGGCACTTGTCGCCGCTGCGGCAACCTTGAGGCGCCGCACGCCGTGAATTTGAAGAAAGGCCGGCGCCGCGGCAGCCCCGATACACGCGAGTCCATTTTGGACGCCGCGCGCCGGCTTTTCTCCGAAAAAGGCTTCGACGCGACCACGGTCCGGGCGATCGCGGCGGAAGCCAAGGTGGATCCCGCGATGATCCACCATTACTACGGCACGAAGGATCAGCTGTTCGCTGAGACGATCCAGTTCCCGATCGACCCGAACGTGCTGATCAGTCAAATCATCGCCGGTGGGCCGGATACCGCTGGCGAACGGCTCGTCGGTGCCTTCATCCGCGTCTGGGACTCCCCCGTGGGCGCGGCGGGTGTAGCCCTCATCCGCTCCGCGATGAGCCATGAGTGGACCACCAGGCTGCTGCGGGAGTTCTTCACCACGCAGATCCTGCGCCGGGTCAGTGCCGAGCTCCAGCTCGACCCGAAGGACGCTCAGCTGCGCGTCAACCTCGTCGCGACACAGATGGCCGGGCTGGCCGTCATGCGCTACATCATCAAGATCGAACCGCTCGCTTCCCTTCCTCCGGAGCAGGTGGTGGCCGCCATAGGGCCAAACGTGCAGCGCTATATCACCGGGGATATCGCTTAGGGTAGCCTTACTTAGGTTGCCCTAACTCGGAGGAAGAAGACGTGAACAACTCCCGGCCCAAGGCCAAGCTCTCCCGCGCACTCGGGATCGCGCTGACGCCGAAGTGCGTGAAGTATTTCGAGCGCCGGCCATTCCCGCCGGGCCAGCACGGCCGCGCCCGCAAGAAGCCCTCGGACTATTCGGTGCGCCTGCTGGAAAAGCAGCGCCTGCGCCACCAATACAACATCAGCGAGACCCAGCTGCGCCGCATCTATGCCGTGGCCCAAAAATCGTCCGGCAAGACCGGCGAGCGCCTGGTCATCGAGCTTGAGTGCCGCCTTGACGCGCTCGTGCTGCGCGCCGGTTTCGCCCGCACCATCTACCAGGCCCGCCAGCTCGTCAACCACGCGCACTTCCTGGTCGACGGCCGCAAGGTCAACATCCCGTCGTACCGGGTGAAGCCGGGCCAGATCATCACGGTCCGCGACAAGAGCCGGGCCATGCTCCCGTTCCAGGTGGCGGCGGCCGGAGCACACCAAAACTCAGTCACCGCACCATATCTGGCGACCGGGCTGACCGATCTGAGCACGACGCTGATCCGGGAACCCCAGCGCGCTGAGATCCCCGTGATCTGCGACGAGCAGTTGATCGTCGAGTTCTACTCCCGTTGATCAGCGAGTTTGTTCGAGCCAGCTCGCGTAAAGCTTGGCGTAAATGGACCCTTCCTGGGCGACAAGCTTGTCGTGCGAACCACGCTGCACGATGACTCCCTTGTCCACCACGATCACCTCATCGGCCGCCTGGGCCGTAGACAGCCGGTGAGCGATGGCGACGGTCGTCCGGCCTCTCGTGACCGCGTCTAGCGTGCGCTGGAGCCGGACTTCCGTCGCCGGGTCCACGGCACTGGTCGCCTCATCGAGCACGAGCAGATCCGGGTCGGCCACATAAGCGCGGACCAGGGCAACGAGCTGCCTTTCCCCCACGCTCAGGGCTTCTCCGCGCTCGCCGACACGGGTGTCGTAGCCATGGCCGAGCCCTTGCACCCAGTCCCCGAGGCCGAGTTCCGTGAACGCGAGATCGAGTTCAGCGTCGGTCATGCCAGGCTTGGCGAACCGCACATTCTCAGCGACGGTCGCATCAAACAAGAACCCATCCTGTGGTACTAGGACCACGCGCGATCGCAATGAACTGAACTTGACGGTCGTCAGCGGTGTGCCAGACAGCAGCACTTGCCCGTCGACCGGATCCATCAGCCGGGTCAGTAGTTTCGCGAACGTGGTCTTCCCGCTGCCGGTCTCACCAACGACCGCGACCCGGGTCTTGGCCGGTATTTCGAGCTGAATGTCATTCAGCACGCGCGGTCCGCCCGGGTAGTTGAAGTTGACGTCGGCGAATTTCAGGTCCAGTGGCCCGGCCGGCAATTCAACGCCCTGTTCAGCAGGGTCAGCCACGTCAGGCTGAACGTCGAGGATGTCCAGGACCCGGCGCCAGCCAGCGATCGCGTTCTGGGCTTCGTTGAGCACTTCAGTCGCGATTTGCACCGGCTGGATGAACAGGGTGACCAGGAACAAGAAGGCGGTCAGCTGCCCAAGCGTCAGCTGACCGTCGGCGCCGAGGCTGGCCCCGGCGATGACGACCGCCGCGAGCGCGAGCGCCGCCGCGATCTCCCCGGTGGAAAAGCTCATGACGCTCATGAACAATCCACGCTTCTGGGCCGCCTGGAACTCGCCGATGCTCTTGTCGAGCTTCTGAGCGGTCCGTGCCGACGTTCCGTACGACCGGATGATCGGAGCCCCGACAACGGACTCTGAGATCGCGGCGAGCATGTGCCCGATGCGCCGCCGTGTCTCGGCATAGGCCGCGGCGAGCCGCTTCTGGAACAGCTTGATCATCAAGATCGCGGGCAGGAACGCCGTCAGCACGACGAGGGTCAGCTGCCAGGACATCGCGAACATGAGCGCCGTCGTCACGATCAGCTGACCACCGCTGATCAGGAGAATGACGCCACCCCACTGGATGAAGTGCGTGATCGTGTCCACATCGGAGGTCACGCGCGAGACCAGGGAACCACGCCGCTCCGCCTGCTGGTGCAGCATCGACAGATCGTGGATGTGGCGGAACGTGCGCACCCGGATGTTGGCCAGCGCGGTCTCACTCACCTGATAAAGGCGGCGGATCATCAAGTACCCGCAAATGGTTGTCACGACGAGAAGCGCGAGCGTGACGCCCACAATGATGGCCACGACCTGGACATCGGGGGTGTCTTTACCGACTAAGCCGAGGTCGATTCCCTTTTGGATGGCGAAGGGGACGATCGCCCGGCCGACCATCGAAACGATGGCGAGCAACAAGGTGCCGGCGAGTCCGACTTTGAGCTCGGGCGACAGAGCCAGCCCGCGCCGGAAGGTGCGCCACGTCGATTGTGGCGTCTGTTTTTCCTGCTCCTCAGCATTGAGGCTGAACATACTCACGCTAGTGCCCCTTCGGGGAGATCGTCCTCGTCATAGACGTGTTCCCGCTCGCGCTCGGCTTCGGCCTTCTCGTAGGCGGTCACCAAGTTGCGGTATCCCTCCACTTTGGACAGCAACTCCTCGTGGCTGCCGTGGGCGAGGACCCGGCCCTGCTCGACGTATACGACCTCGTCGGCGAGCGCGATCGTGGCGCGGCGGTACGCGACGACGAGAACCGAAGTCGCCTCAGCGGATCCGCGTAGCGAAGCCAGAATGCGCGCTTCGATCCGTGGGTCCACGGCACTGGTCGCGTCATCGAGAATGAGCAGGCGCGGAGTTCCCGCCAGCGCGCGGGCCAAGGTCAGCCGCTGGCGCTGGCCGCCAGAAAGCGAGGTGCCACGCTCGCCGAGCATGGTGTCGACACCTTCCGGAAGGCGCATGACAAACGTGTCCGCTTGCGCGATCGACAGCGCGTTGCGAATGCGCCGGTCGTCGGCCTCCGGGCGGTTCAGCGAGACGTTCTCCTCAACGGAGTCATCAAAGATAAAGGCGATTTGGGGTACTAGAGCCACGTTGCGGCTCAGCGACGCTGACGTGAGCGTGCGCAGATCGGCACCGTCGAGTGTGATCATGCCCTGGTCCGGGTCGACGAGCCGGGAGGCCAGCATCGCGATCGTGGATTTGCCGGAACCCGTTGGCCCGACTAGCGCGACCGTCTTGCCAGCCGGCACCGTGAAGGTGACGTCATGCAAGACGGGCTGTTCCTCTTCATAGGAGAAGTTGACGTTAGCGAACCGCAAGGTGGCGGCGTCTTGCCCGCGCACATCGGCTTCGCCGTATTCCATCTTTCCGGTCGCGGACAGAACCTTCTCGACCCGTTCCCAGCCGGCCACGGAGCGCGGCAAGTCACCGAGCACCCAGCCGATCGCCCGCACTGGGAAGGCGAGCACCGTGAACAAGAAGGTCACCGAAACCAGTTCCGGCAACCCGATCGCACCCTGCTTGATGCGGATGACGCCAACGATCAGCGCGATGAGCGTGCCCGCAAACGGCAGCGATTCGACTAGCGGGTCAAACAATCCGCGCAGGCGGCCGACACGGATCAGGGCGTCACGCAACTCGCTCGCCTTCTGAGCGAACCTTTCGGTCTCCTGCTCCTCGCGTCCCATCGTCTTGACGACGAGGGCGCCGTCGAAGCTCTCGTGCGCGATGGCGCTGACTTCGGCCCGCTTCTGCTGAGCCAGGCTGACGCGCGGCGCCATGCGGCGGGAGAAGAACACGTTGACCGCGAACAGGGCTGGGAAAATGACGAGCCCGACCAGAGCCAGGGCCCAGTCGGTGGCGAACAACGTGCCAACCGCGCCGAACAGCATGAACACGGTTCCGACGGCGAACGGAAGTGGAGCGAGCGGAAACCAGGCCGACTCCACGTCAGCGTTGGCATTGGACAGCAACGTCCCCGTGGCGTGCTGTTGATGCCACGACAGCGGCAGCTCCAGGTAACGGCGGGTCACGCGACGGCGATAGCGCGCCTGCTGGGCGAACATCATGTAGCCGGAACCCAGGCGGCGGCCGAAGATGCCGATGACCCGGCCCACACCCATGGCGAGCAATACGCCCGCCGCTAACACCAGCGAACCAGAAGCAACGTGCCGCTGCTCGTTGAACGATTCAGCGACAACGTCTCCGACGATCCAGCCGACCACTGTCGCCTGCCCTACGACTAGGGCGCCGAATAAGCAGCTGGCTAAGACCGCGATCGCGAAAATCCGGGGCTCATCACGGATCGCCCGAACCATCACCCGGGCCCCGCGTGCCAGAACATCTCTCCCCGTTATCTCTGGCTTGCCCTCGTTCGCCACGCCCACCGCCGTTCACTAGTAAGTCCAAACCGGGACTCTCATCCTTACTGAGCCAGGTTCTTAAAGGCGACCCGGATTCCGGTCTGCGTGTGATCTCACATAACCGGACACCTAGGATCGCCACATGAGCAGGTTCGCGCACGACGAACGGCTGGCTCTGGCCGACCTAATGGCCAAAACCGGGCCGGATGCTCCCACCCTTTGCGGCGGCTGGACCGTCCGCGACTTACTGGCGCACTTGATCCTTCGGGAACGCCGCCCCGATGCGGCGCTAGGCATCCTGGTCAAGCGCTTCGCCGGGCGCACCGAGCAGGTGCAGCGACAGTTAGCCGCCCGCGATTTCGCGGCCCAGCTCTCTGAGCTGCGGCAACCCCCCTGGTGGAACCCATTGACCCGTCCCCCATTCGATGAGCTGGTCAACCTCACCGAAATGTTTGTGCACTTCGAGGATGTCAGACGCGCGAGTCCAACGTGGACACCGCGTCAGCTATCCGCTGAGATACAAAAAGCTCTATGGAAGATGGTGCAACGGAGAGCCCGCTTGGCGCTACGCCGGCTTAGCTATCGAGTGCGGATCGCCGCTCCCGGCTTCGGCGTCGTTTTCGCAGGCAAACTCGGCCCTGACGCCGTCACGGTCACCGGGGATCCCGCTGAATTACTGATCTTCTTATTCGGGCGGCAAGCGCATAGCCTGGCTACCGTTGAGGGGCCACCAGAATTGACCGACCGGCTGCTGAGAGCCCGTCTCGGGATCTGAGCACGTTGGCCTTGCCGTACAAGTACTCTTCGGTAACACTGCATTAACGTGTTCCCCGTCACGTTCTAACGAAATGGGCGACCTCCAGATGACCCTTGAAGTGCCGTACCGCTCTATTCCTGACATGTTCCTGCAACGTGTCGCGGCGACGCCCGACTCGCATGCCTTTGGTGGCCCCGGCCCGGATGAGAAGCCGGTTTGGCACACCTGGGCGCAGATCGGTCAGCGCGCCTCGGCCGTCGCGGCCGGGCTCACCACCCTTGGCGTGGGCAAGGAGGACCGCGTAGCCATCGCGGCGACCACTCGCCTCGACTGGATCGTGGCAGACCTCGGCATCATGTGCGCCGGAGCGGCGACGACCACCGTTTATCCCACCACCGAGCCAGAGGACGCGTGCTTCATCATCGCCGACTCCGGTTCCAAGGTGCTCATCGCCGAGAACCAGGCGCAGGCCGCCAAGATGGATCCGACGGCGGTGCCCTCGCTCAAGCACATCGTGCTGATCGACGGTGCGCCTGACCCGTCAGCCGGCATCCCGCAGATCACGCTCGCCGAGCTGGAGAGCCGGGGCACCGAGTTGCTCGCCGGCAACCCCAGCCTGGTCAAGGATCTCAGCGCCGCTGTTGGCCCAGACGACCTCGCCACCCTGATCTACACGTCCGGCACGACGGGCCGCCCCAAGGGCGTTGAGCTCCTGCATGGCGGATGGGTTTGGGAAGGCGTGGCCCAGGGTGACGTCGGCGTGCTGCTCCCGACCGACCTTCAGTTCCTGTGGCTGCCGCTGTCGCACTCGTTTGGCAAGACCCTGATCTGCGGCATCATCCACGTTGGCGTGCCGACCTATGTCGACGGCCGCGTGGACAAGATTGTCGACAACCTGGGCATCATCAAGCCGACCCTCATGTGTGCCGCACCGCGCATCTTCGAGAAGGTCTACAACCGTGTCGTCACGCAGGCCACTTCGGCTGGCGGGCTCAAGGCGAAGATCTTCGGCTGGGCTGTGCGCACCGGTAAGAAGAAGGTCGCGCTGGAGCAGGCTGGCAAGCCGGTGCCCGGTGGCCTGCAGCGCAAGTACAACCTCGCGCACAAACTCGTGTTCAGCAAGCTGCACGCGCGCCTGGGCGGCAACATGCGTTACATGGTCTCGGGTTCGGCCGCGCTGTCCGTGCCGATCGCGGAGTTCTTCGCCGCGGCTGGACTGCCGATCAGCGAAGGCTACGGACTGACCGAAAACAGCGCCGGTGCCTTCGTTAACCGGCCGGGCGCACTGAAGATCGGTACCGTCGGGCAGGCACTCGCGGACATGGAATGCAAGATTGACGAAGACGGCGAGATCCTCCTGCGTGGAACGCCCATCATGCGCGGCTACCACAACCTGCCGGAAGAGACCTCGGCTGTCTTCACCGAAGACGGCTTCTTCCGCACCGGCGACATCGGTGAGCTTGACGCCGACGGCTTCCTGAAGATCACGGACCGCAAGAAGGACCTCATGAAGACCTCGGGCGGCAAATACGTCGCGCCGAGCCACATCGAGGGCATCTTCAAGTCCATCAACCCTTACACGTCGCAGTGCCTCATCATCGGCAACGCCCGCAACTACTGCACGTTGCTGGTCACGCTCGACCCGGAGAGCATCACGGCGTGGGGCACGGCCAACGGCCTGGAAGGCAAGTCCTACACCGAAATCGTGGCCTCGCCTGAGGCGCACAAACTCGTGCAGGGCTACGTCGACGAGCTGAACACCAAGCTCAACCGGTGGGAGACGGTCAAGAAGTTCACCATCCTGCACCGCGACCTCACCATCGAAGACGGCGAGATCACGCCGTCGCTGAAGCTGAAGCGCAAGGTCATCGAGGCCAACTTCAGCGGTGAGATCGAGAAGATGTACGAAGGCACCGTCGCCGCCGTCTAACGGTTTTACGCGATCAGTTCGGGCTCGCTCCATTGTGGACGCGAGCCCGTTCTGTCTAGGTCGTAACGGGCCGAGGCGATCCGGGCGATGCCGTCCTGCAACTCTGGAATGGTCTGCGTGAACGGAAGCCGCAGGAACCGCTCTAACGTCCCGTCGACGCCGAAGCGTGGCCCGGGAGCCAGCCGCACTCCCAACGGCTCCACGGCACGGGCAAGGGCACTGGATACCGGGCCGTCAAGTTCGGCCCACAGCGTCACCCCACCCGAGGGCGGCACGACCCTCCAATCAGGAAGGTGCTCGGCGACTATTCGCAGCAGTTCATCTCTTTGCGCTCTTAGCTGGTTGCGCCTAACCGCGATGACCTGCTCAGTCTGGCTCAGCAAATGCACCCCGATCAGCTGCTCCAGCACGGGTCCCGAGGTGTCCACCCCGACGCGCTGAGCCGCCAGCCGCTGGACTGTCGGTGCACTGGCCCTGATCCAGCCCAGGCGCAGACCGCCCCAGAACGGCTTGCTCATCCCGCCGATCGTCATGACGCGGCCATGCCTGTCAAAGCTCGCGACCGCTGGCGGCATCTCCTGGCCGTCGAGGGCCAAGTCCACAAAGGACTCATCGATCACGAGATCGGTGCCCGCCCGTTGTGCCGCGACGACAAGCTGCTCTCTGAACGCGGCGGGCATCAAGTGGCCGGTCGGATTCTGAAACTCCGGGATCAGGTAAGCCAGCCGCGGCCGCACCTGCCTGAGCGTGCTCAGCAGCAGTTCGGCGTCCCAGCCGTTCTCGTCGAGGCCATGCGTGGAGATCCTCGCCCGCCGGTCCCTAAGCGCGGCAAGCGCATTGGGATAGGTCGGAGATTCCACAAGAACAGGAGCTCCAACTGGTACTAGAAGGCGCAGCACCAAATCCAGAGCGTGCAGGACGCCGTTGGTCACCATGATCTGCTCGGGACTGGTGGGCAGCCCGCGGGCGGTGAATTGCGCGGCCACCGCGGCACGGAACTCCGGAATGCCAGACGGGTGATAACCGGTGGAGTTCAGATAACGGGGAAGGTCGTTGAGCGCGGCTTTCGTCGCCGCCATGAGTTCATCAGGAGCCGACAGCGCGGCACAGCTCAAGTCGATCAGGTCGAGGTCTTCCGAGGAAGTCCAAAGCCCGCTGCCTTCGACTTTCAGTCCACTGGGCAGGGCCGTCCAGCTGCCAGCGCCCCGCTTGCTGTTGAGGTGGCCCGATTCCCTGAGCTCACGGTAGGCCGCGGAGACAGTCGTGCGGGAGATCGCGAGGGCATCAGCCAGCTCCCGCTCGGCGGGAAGCCTGACTCCCAGCGGCAGCCGTCCGTCGGCGAGCAGTCCACGGACCGCGCTGGCGAGCGCCGCGTAGTCCGGGCTGCGCCTGCGCGCTGGCAACGCGTGCCACCTGCCCAGTAACCGGGCGAGCTGCGTCCCACGTACCGTCGGCGTCATCCCGCCCACCTCCCTGTGGCATTCACGTTTGCCGAGGTCTTTGGTCCACCACGCCAGAATTGGCTCTTTCTGGTGCCTGGATTGGCCTCCAGACTGGCAGACATGACCGCGAAAGACAAGCCAATGCCGATGCCACTCACCTTCCGGCTGCCGCTGCGGCTTGCACAGCTCATGGCCGGCCTTACCGGGTACGCCGTGAGCATCAGCCTGATGCTCAAAGCTGGCCTGGGAAACCAGCCGTGGGACGTCTTCCACCAGGGCATCGCTCTCAAGACCGGCCTGAGCATTGGCACCGTGCTCGTCATCGCCGGCGCGGTCGTCCTGTTGTGCTGGATCCCGCTACGGCAGCGGCCCGGCATCGGGACCATCTCGAACATTCTCGTAATCGGCGTCGTGGTCGATCTCGTCAATACGTTCCTGCCGACGCCCGGCCACCTCGCGGTGCGGTGGCTCTTCCTCATCGGCGGCATCGTCCTGTGCGGCGCGGCAAGTGGCCTCTACATTGGAGCCAATTTGGGCCCTGGCCCCCGCGACGGCCTCATGACCGGCTTGGCCGCACGCTCATGGTCGCTGCGCGGATGGCGAACCGTCATCGAGATCGCCGTCGTCGCGATCGGCGTCATCCTCGGCGGCCGTGCCCACATCGGCACGATCCTCTACGCACTGGCCATCGGTCCGCTCGCGCAATTCTTCTTGCCCATGTTCACGATCCGCCCCGCCGCCCGCACTCCGGAACCGCTAAGCGGGGAGGTCGTCGGCGCGACGGCGCAGGTGAGCTGACTGCGGGACGCTCAGGCCCAGGGCGATCGCCTTGTCGTAGGCGGTCCGCGCTTCGTCTGGCCGGTCAAGGCGCCGCAAGAGTTCGGCTCGGGTGGCGTGCCACCACGGATAGCTTTCCAGCCCACTGATCTCATCGACGAGCTTTAGCGCTGGCACTGGGCCGTCGCGTTCAGCGATCGCGACGGCCCTGTTCAGCCTGGCGACCGGCGTCTCGTGCACGGTCAGCAAGACGTCATACCAAGAGATCACGGCATCCCAGTCGGTCTGCGCGTAGGACGGTGCGAGCGCGTGACAGGCCGCGATGGCGGCCTGGACGGCGTACGCATTGGGCACGTGCGGGGTTCGCTTCAGCGCGGCGCCGGCGAGTTCGACGCCTTCCTTGATCTGAGCCCGGTCCCACGTGCCACGGTCCTGCTCGGGCAGCAGCACTGGATTGCCTTGTGCGTCAAGGCGGCTCGCACGACGAGAGTCCTGAAGCAGAAGCAGGGCAAGCAATCCGAGCGCGGTGGCTTCGTCAGGCATGAGTTCAGTGAGCAGTCGCGCCAGGCGAATCGCTTCTCGCGTCAGCGAATGGCGTTGCAGATCAGCGCCAGTGCTCGCTGAGTACCCCTCGTTGAATATCAGATAGATCGTGGCCGCGACGGACGCTAACCGCTCCGGCAACTCCCCGGAATCCGGGACCTGGTAAGGGATTCGCTCTTGCTCGATCTTCTGCTTCGCCCGCGTGAGCCGTTTGGCCATGCTCGCCTCGGAGACGACGAGAGCGCGGGCGACTTCCACTGTGGACAATCCACCGAGGGTACGCAGAGCGAGCGCCACTTGCGCCTCCGGTGCCAGAGCCGGGTGACAGCACGTGAAGATGAGCCGCAGCAAGTCATCGCGCACTACCTCATCGGGCTCGGGCGCCGGATCCAGCAACGACATGGCCTCGGCTTCCTTCTCGGGCCGGCGAATCTCGCGGCGGATGAGATCGATCGCCCGCCGTTTCGCGGTGACCGTCAGCCAGGCACGCGGGTTATCGGGCACACCGTCTTGGGGCCAGGTCTCCAGCGCGCGCACGACAGCGTCCTGCACCGCGTCTTCGGCCAGGCTCATGTCCCCGGTGAGGCGAATGAGCGTCGCCAGCACCCGGGTACCTTCGTGTTTGACAGCCTGTTCAGCGGCCGTTGCTGGATCCATCGTCACGAGTAAAGCGTGGGGTGCACCTGCCGCACTTCGATCGTGCCGTAGGCGGCGGCCGGAATCTTGGCCGCCACCTTCATCGCCTCATCGAGGTCAGCGCACTCGAGCAGGTAGAAGCCGGTGATGACTTCTTTGGTTTCCGCGAAGGGGCCGTCGCTGATCACGGGAGCGCCCCCGTCTTGCCGAACCGTCACCTTCTTCGCCGTGGCCGTCGGGTAAAGCGCGTGGCCACCGCGCAGAATCGCGGCATGCGCCTCCTCGAAGCGGGTGTATTCCTTCAGCCCTTCAGCGAACTCCGGCTGATGCCAGTCGGCTTCTTCGGTGTAGGTGAACGCGATGTAGAGCGGCATCTATATTCTCTCCTTGAGGACGACAGTGACGGTGTCACCTGCCTCCTTGCCGATCGCCTTACGGACTTCGGCTTTGACTGGAAGCTTGTGCCTGCCGTCCCCGAGCGCCATGAACGAGCTCTGAAACTCTTGCCCGTCAATCGTTCCCTTGACTTTGACGAGACCCCGCGTGCCAAAGTACGTCACCGACTCGGGCCACACGAGGTAAGTGTGCGCGCCCTTCGCCGAGCCCTTCTCCAACGTGGCCGTGAACTTCTTATTCATTGCCCTGTCCAATCCCGACGATGATGAGCGTGTTGCCTTCTGAATCGCGCACCGTGAACATCGGGGGCACGTCCCCCAGGTCCATGATCTCGTCATCCGCATCGGCTCCGCTTGCTTTCAGCCGCGCGTGCATCGCCTTGGCATCGTCAGTGAACAATCTGATGCCGGAAGGCACGTCCTCCTTGATGAGAGCGATCGTGGTCTGACCTCCAGGCGGACCGACCTCGATCCACGGCCCGTCCCCAAACGCAACGTCCCGCCGGACCTCGAACCCGAGCGTCTTGGTGTAAAACTCCAGCGCCCGCTGCTGGTCAGCGACCCTGACCCCAACGTTGCCGATGATCGTGTGACTCATGATGTCCTCCTTCTTTACCTTAAGGACGAATGAGCTGACGGGATCTGGACAACTGAGGCTCGCGCAGGTCGTGGTGTCTTGACCGGGGGTCTGATTCGAACTAATGTTCTAGTTAGTTCTTCGGACGTGTGTTCGATCATCGGGTGAGAGAACGCGCTGCCGGGTGAACCAGCCAACAACAGCATCAAAGGTCTCCGGGGGGAGCGATTCGCGGCGCAAAACCCTGGAAGCGGTGGTCGCAACACCGCACTACGGGACGTCAGCTTTCTGCCCACGACCCCCGGGCAGAAAGCTGACGCACCCGGCTTTAAGCCGCACACACGAGGGAGCACCACCAATGTCAGCTGCGATTCTGGTTCCAGCTCACGCTCTCCCGCACCGAACTCCCCTTGAGCTGCTTGTCATAGCCCGTCGCGGTCTCGTCGAGGCGCGCACGACCGACTCTTACGCACAGAGCTACGCCACGGCCCACCTGGCCGCGCTGCGCGCGGCTGCCGCCGTGCTCGCCTACCGCGCCCGCCCCGCGGCACAGGGCCGCAGACGCATCACCAGCGTCTGGGTCCTGTTAACGATGGTCGCGCCGGAGTTAAGCGACTGGGCGGCCTTCTTCGCCGCTGGCGCGGCGAAACGTTCCGCCGCCGAGTCCGGCATCGCCGTGGTGACGGCTGAGGAAGCCGACCACCTGATCCTGCACGCGGCCCGCTTCATCGAGCTGGTGCAGGAACTCCTCGGACTGTCCTAACGAGACCTATTACATAACTCCACCGCCGAAGCCTGGGCCGCGCCGCAGTCACGCGCCCAGGCTTCCTCCTTGCGCGCCCTCGCTCCCTTCCTTTTCCCGCGCGCCCCGTGGCCGCATTGCGCTTGCTGGGAGGCGACCTGGGGCGGGTGAGTCCACATTGGGCGGTTCGTGGCGTTCGGCCTCCTAGCAGCGATGGCGTTCGATGAGATTTGGATCGTGACTCCTGATCCACAGCCCGACAGGGTGATCAACAGGCAGTTTGACACGCCTTTTTGGGATGTGGATCACTTCGCAAGATCACGCGGGTCTGTCGAAGTCCATATTGGACGGCTGTCGGGCGCCGATCGGACGCTTCATCGTGATCCACAGCCCTTGACGAGATCCACAGCCCACCAGACGTGATCAAACTGCCTTTTGATCACGTCCCCAGGGATGTGGATCACCGGGAAGGAAGCGCGGCGGGCGGGCAGGAGCGGGCGGGCAGAAGCGGGCGGGCAGAAGCGGGCGGGCAGAAGCGGGCGGGCAGGAGGTGGCGGGTGGCGATTTGGGACACCAACGGCCGCGAGCGGAGGCCGGAGGCGAGGGGCTTGGCTAGACTGATCAGCAGCGAAGCCCGTGCGATAGGGCTCCCCTCCGGACGAGATGCGCCGTACCCGGCCCGATAAGACGACGCGCTACCGGAGGTGTGTCATGGGCCAGGTCGTTCAGGTCGCTGGGTCTTTGCTTGTGCTCGCGGGATTCGCGTTGTCGCAGTGGGGTGTGCTGAACCCGAAATCGCTCGTCTATCTCGTGCTCAATGCTGTCGGCTCGGCCGTGCTGGCTGTCGACGCGTTCCTGGGGCAGCAGTGGGGATTCCTACTGCTCGAAGGAGTGTGGGCGATCGTGTCCGTCCTCGGGCTTGCCCAAGTATTGAGACCACGTAAGGGGCAGACTTCAGAGCAGTCCTAACAAACAAGTAGCATGAGCGGGTGCCGATCCGTCCCCGCCCTGCCCTTGGCGTCGTCATGGTGATCATGGCCGCGTTCTTCTTCTCCGTCAACGGAAGCGTGGCCAAGACGATCCTGCGTGCGGGCATTCCGGCAGCGGATCTGACGACGTTCCGCGCGCTTGGTGCGGCGGTTGGGTTGTTCGTGATCGGTGCGCTCGTCAGGCCGGGCATCAAGCGGTTCCGGATCACCGGCAAAGAGGTGCCGCTGCTGCTCGTTTATGGACTGACCGGCTTCTTCGCCGTGCCGATCCTGTATTTCGTTGCTATTTCCCGGCTTCCGGTCGGCATTGGGCTGTTGTTCGAGTTCACGGCACCGTTGTTCGTGGCGCTTTGGGCCCGGTTCGGCCAGCGGCAGCAGGTGCGCGGGCGCCTTTGGGTGGGCTTCGCGCTCAGTTTGGCGGGCCTCGCCGTCGTCGCCGAGGTGTGGGGCGACATTCACCTCGACACGCTTGGCGTCGCCGCGGCCCTGCTCTCGGCAGTATTACTCGCGATCTATTTTGTGCTCGGGGCAAAGGGCGCGACCAGCCGTGACACGATTTCGCTGACCGGGTTCGCGTTCGTGATCTCAGCAGCCGCAGGGTTCCTGACCAAGGCCGTGACCGGGCAACTGCCCGACTGGAGCGTTTTGAGCCAGGACACGCCCGGTGGCGTGCCGATCTATCTGCTTTGCGCCTACCTGATCATCCTCGGAACGATCGTTCCCTATTCGCTTGTCGTCGCCGGATTCCATCACTTGCCTGCTACCAGCGTCGGGATCTTGGGCATGACGGAGCCTGTCATGGCGGCAGCTGTGGCGTGGGTGGCCCTAGGCGAGCAGCTCAACACGGCACAACTCGCCGGCGGGGCGATCCTGCTCGTAGGAGTGGTATTAGCCGAGACGGCACGGGTGAGTGTCGGGCAGAATGAGCCGCATGCTCCAGCCGAAAGCGCCAGTGCATCCGAACGTGACCGCAGTCCAGCAGCGACTGGCTGAAGCGGGCGTCGAAAGCACCGTCGTCATCCTCGACGAAGGTGTGCACACGGCCGCCGCGGCTGCCGCCGCGCTCAACGTCGAGGTCGGGCAGATCGCCAACTCGCTGATCTTCGAGGTCGCTGGCGAACCGTTGCTGGTGCTGACCTCGGGCGCTCACCGCGTCGACACGGCAAAAGTGGCCACTGCCATCGGCGCGGCCAAGCTGAAGCGGGCCACGCCGGAGTTTGTCAAAGAGCACACGGGACAGCCGATTGGCGGTGTCGCACCCATCGGCCATCGACAGCCCATCAAGACATTGATTGACGCCGAATTAAGCAAGTTTGACGTCATCTGGGCGGCCGGAGGCGTACCAGCCGCGGTGTTTGAAATCTCTTATGAAGAGCTGCGCAAGCTGACCGATGCCATCGAGGTGGAGGTGGCATGAGGCTAGTGCGGTGGGCGCCATCCGATCTGGCGCGCCGCATGGAGGACGTCCTCGTGGTGTTTGGCGAGGCGATGTCCTATGACCGCCAAATGCTTGAGGTGAGAAGGGGTTACATCACCACTCACCTGCGCCGGCCACAGTTTCGGGCGGTGGCGACGCTTGACGACGACGATTCGCTCGTTGGCTTCGGCTATGGCTACCTCTCACAGCAGGGGCAGTGGTGGCATGAACAGGTGCGCGACGCGCTGACCGAAGACGACCGCCAACGGTGGCTCGCCTTGGCGTTCGAGATCGTCGAACTGCACGTTCACCCGCGCTCTCAAGGCAAAGGGCTAGGCGAGGCCCAGCTGCGCCAACTGCTCGCCGACGCACCGGGGCGTGTCGCCTTACTGTCCACACCGGAGGCTGACGAGACGGCGTCCCGGGCATGGCGGTTGTACCGGCGAAATGGTTTCTCCGACGTCGTAAGGCACCTGATCTTTCCCGGCGATCCGCGCCCGTTCGCGGTGCTGGGGCGGGATCTGCCTATGCCAGCACCTTCTTGACGATCGCCAGCAGCTGGAAGACGCCGACGAGAGCCAGCGCGATCCAGATCAGCACGATGAGCGTCACGATGCCGGCCGCCAGGTCAGCGCCCACGGGAGCCGCGATCGCGGCTAGCAGGAACGCGGCGATCGTGAGCCAGATCCGCGACGGGCGGTCGCCGACAGTCGCCGTGGCGATGGCGCGCATCGAGGCGCCGCCAGCCCGGGCCCTAATGTATTCCTGCGCCCAAACCAAAGCGGCACAAGCAAAAATCAAGCCCGGTCTGACCCCGAGCGTACTCAGTGCCGCTAACCAGGCGACCTCAGCGAGCCGTTCCACTATGGACTGATAAAACGCCCCAAGGCGGGACATCGCTCCCTTGAAGACAGTCAAGCTTCCACTGACCGCGTCGGCGAAAAGGCTTGCTATCAAAGCGATCGCGGCCAGAGCTGGCCACGGCCCGCCCTGCATCGCGAGCAGCGGGACGGCCAGCGACAGCATGGCCGAGATGATCATCAATGAGGCCGGGCGGACGCCGAGCCGGGCTAGCACGCCACCGGTTTTGTAACCGAAGTGGAGCACGGCCCGGGTCGCGGCCGGGGCTTGCCGCATGTCGTATCCATCGTGTGACCTGGCCCAGCCTGAGACGAATTCGTCCCAGGTCAGTGACATCGGCAAGTGTTACTCCCTCATCAGGCAGCGGCACCCACCGCGGCCAAATTCTGCCAAACCTGACGGGTGGCGGTTGAGCTGTTGAGGGTGATGAAGTGCAGGCCAGGGGCACCTTCAGCGAGCAGGCGCGCGCCGAACTCGGTCGCGACCTCCACGCCGATGGCACGGACCGCTTGTTTGTCGTCGGCCACGGCACGCAGCCGTTCGGCGAGCTTCTCGGGGAACTTGGCGCCGCTGAGGATGGACATCCGCTCGATCTGGCTGACGTTGGTCACCGGCATGACGCCGGGGATGATCGGCACGTCACAACCTTGCGCCGCACTGGCGTCGCGCAGGCGGGCCCAGTCTTCCCAGTTGAAGAAGAACTGCGTGATCGCGAAATCGGCTCCGGCACGGCACTTCTGCGTGAAGTAGCGGACCTCGGAATCAAAGTCGGCCGAGCGCGGGTGCTTCTCGGGGAAGGCGGCGACCGCGACGCAGTAGTCGCCGCTGCGCTTGACGAGGGCGACGAGCTCATCGGCGTGCAACAGACCATCGGGGTGCTTGATCCACTCACCTTGCGGATCGCCCGGCGGGTCGCCGCGGACCAGCAGCATGTTGCGGATCCCCGCGTCGGAGTAGCGCCCGATGACATGGCGCAGCTCGTTGACCGAGTGGTTGACCGCCGTGAGGTGGGCCATAGGCAGCAACGTCGTCTCAGTCGCTATGCGTTCGGTGACCGACACGGTCGTGTCGCGGGTCGTCCCGCCAGCGCCGTAGGTGATCGACACGAAGTCCGGGCGCAGCGGTTCCAGCTCACGGATGGTGGTCCATAAGCGCTGGTCCTGCTCCGGCGTCCGCGGAGGGAAAAACTCGAACGAGAAGGTAGGCCGGCCCGAGCGCAGCAAATCACTGATGCGTGGACGTGGACCTGGCATCGTCGAGGGGGCGAGTCCGGTCACCCCCTGACTCTATCGGCCAGCCAGGTAAAACGCATGGAGCACCGGTGGAGGCGCGTCCCGCGTCGTACCGGTGCGATAGAAATGTCGCAGGCGCCCTGGGGTCAGCGCCGGCCAGCGCCGCGTGCCGCTGGCCCGGATAGCACCCATGCAGTGCGGAGGGCGGCCCATGCCTGATCAGTCCAGCCTCGGGCACCGGCTGGCCCGCCTGCGGCGCCGCCGTGGGCTCAGCCAGCAGCAGCTCGCCGACCGTCTGTGCGCGGCCGCTGGCACAGCGACCATCAGCCGCAACGAGATCTCCCGCTGGGAACGCGGCGTTCGCGTGCCCAGCGGTGCTTGGCTGACCCTCCTGTCGCAGGTGCTGGGCGCCGCGCTGGGGCCGCCCGGCCCGTAGCGCTCGGTAGCGATCGACTACGTTCTAAAGCCATGACCGACGGCTTGCCGGAGGTCATCGTGAGTCCGGTTGCTGAGCCGTGCGTGGCCCGCGACCGCGCGACTCACGTATGGCAGGAGGAGACACGTATGTCCGACCGGGCTCGCGCTGAACTTCGCGAACGGGTGCAGCACGCACTCACGGGTTACCTGGACAGCCAGCGCCAGCACATGGCGACTGTTGACGGATCTTTGTCGCCTCTGGCCGACGCGGCCGAGGCGTTCGTGCTCGGTGGGGGCAAGCGATTGCGGCCCGCGTTCGCCTACTGGGGCTTCATTGGGGCGGGTGGCCAGGACTGCGACGAGGTCATCACCGCGGTGTCCACATTGGAGCTAATCCAGGCCGGCGCTCTGATCCACGACGACTTGATGGACGCGTCCGACACCCGGCGCGGGGTGCCCTCGGTGCACCGCCGGTTCGAAAGCCTGCACCGGGAACGGTTCTGGAGCGGCCCGCCGAGCCAATTCGGCCTCGCTGGGGCGATCCTGCTCGGCGACGTCTGCCTCGTCTGGGCCGACGATTTGCTCGACCGCTGTGGCCTCGACGCCGTGACCATCGCCGCCGCGCGTCCCGTGTTCAACCTCATGCGCATCGAGGTCATGCTCGGGCAGTACCTAGACGTGCAGTCCCAGGCCGCCGCCGAGACCTCGGCCGAGCGCGCCAGCCTTGTCGCCAAGTTCAAGTCCGCTAAGTACACGGTGGAGCATCCGCTGCTGTTCGGCGGGGCTCTCGCCGGGGCTGCTCCCTCGCTAAACGAGGCCTACTCCGCGTTTGGGCTTCCGCTCGGGGAGGCCTTCCAGCTGCGTGACGACGTCCTAGGCGTCTTCGGCGACCCGGTCACGACAGGGAAACCAGCGGGCGATGACCTGCGCGAAGGCAAGCGGACCTACATCGTGGCGGCCGCGATGGAGGCCAGCTCACCTGACGGACGGCACCTGCTGGAGAAGTCGCTGGGCGACCCGAAGCTCGACGAGGCCACCGTCGACCAGTTGCGCGAAGTCATCGTCCAAAGTGGAGCCCTCGATCGCACCGAGGCACGCATAGCTGAGCTAACCGCAGCGGCATTGGAAGCACTCGACGCCGTCACGCTCGCGGGCGGCGCGTCAGAAGCGTTGCGGGAACTAGCGTCTGCCGCCGTTCACCGCAGCACCTGACGAAACGACTCGTAGTGGTCGCTGGTGTAGTACACGTCGCCATCCTGTCCCTTGACGATCCGTCTGGCTCCGCGATCTCGTGATCCCGGGGTGACCACGGTGTATTCGCGGTAGTAACCGCGGGGCTTCTGCGGCAGCAGCCTTTCGTTGTTCCCGAAGACCGAACCATCTTTTTCATACTTGTACGGTCCACCGGCGTCGACAAGCCGAAGCGTCTCGTGTGCCTCCTTAGGCAGTTCGCTCGCCTTGACGGTGGGAAGCCCTGAGACAGGGGTGCTGACGCTCGCGGGCGTCTGCGGCTGACTATCCGTCATGGACCGTCGCGCGAGGAACCCGGCGACGGCCACCAGGCCGACGACCAGGACGGCGATGCCGGCGAGGAGGGTGTAACGACGCGTCACCAGGAGAACCTTACCGACTAGCATCGACCCGTGCCCGTTTGGTGGAGGTTGTTAGGTTTCGGGGGCTCCGTCCTGCTGGCCCTCGCCGCCGTCGCCCCGCTGACGGTCAGTGTGGTGCTGTGGGTGCTGGGGCTCGCAGCCGTGTCGTGGGCGTGGATCCGCGATGGCCTGCACTGGACGGCTTTCCTTCCGCTGCTCGTGGTGGCGCCCCTGGGCAGTAGCGACGTCTACTCCTACGCCTGCCAGGGCTGGCTGTGGATCAACGGTATCGATCCCTACACGACGGGTGTCCTAGATGGAGGGTGCCCGTGGGCGTCACAGGTGCCGTCGATCTGGTGGCACACGCCCGCTCCCTATGGCCCGCTAGCGCTCGCGATCTCGGGCTTGGCGGCCAGCACCGGAAGCATGGCAGGTGCCGTCGGCTTACTCCGGCTCGCCGCGCTCGCCGGAGCCGGCCTCCTCGCCTGGCAACTCCCGCGTCTCACCGTCAACTTTTCCCCCACCGCCAGCGTGTTTGGATCACGTCTGAGCGGATCTGGATCATTGTCGGTCCTAGCGCTCGGGGTGCTTAGCCCGCTCGTGCTGATTCATGGCGTTTCTGGCGCACATCATGATCTCCTCATGACCGCGCTCGCGATCACCGCACTTGCGATCGCCTCGCCGGGCAGGCTTCACGCACTACAACGGCTGGCCGCACCGTCGCAGGCAGCGGCACGGACCTGGTGGCATCCTGCGGTCGCGGGCATTTTCGTCGCGCTGGCCATCGCGATAAAAGTGACCGCGATCGTGGTGCTGCCGTTCGTGCTGCTGCTCCTCCTGCGCGGCCGAATCGCGGTCGGCGGCTCCAACCACCCCGGCCCGGCAGAGCAAGCGATTGGCGATACGGGAAAGGCGGGATGGCTTCGGGTAGCGGGGGCGATGTTCGCCGCGATCGTGATGTTCACGGGACTGACGCTGGGCACGGGAATGGGGCTCGGCTGGGTGAAGGCCCTTGGCGGCACGGGCAGTGTCACACAGTGGAGTTCGCCGCCGACGGCTGTTGGGATGACGGTCAGTTATGTGCTGCGGCTGTTCGGAGTGGACAGTTCGCTGCCCGTCACGATCGCGCGAGCGGTGGCGCTCGTGGCGCTGGCCGTCATCGCCGTCGTGCTCGTAACCCAAGCGTGGCAAGGTAAACGAGACATCATCGTCGCTTGTGGACTGACAGTCACGGCGATGACGTTGCTAGGTCCCGTGTTCTACCCGTGGTATGCCATCCTGCCCGTCGCGCTGCTAGCGCTAACGCGTCTAGTCTGGCTGCCCGCAGCCCTCATCGGCATCACGGCACTGACGCTGCCTAACGGCGACGGCATTCCCGCGCTCACCAAGCTGCCGGGAGCGTTGCTGGTTACGGCAGCCCTGGCTTACTGGGCGTTTAGAACGCGACGGCCTGTGCGCGGCGCTTGACCTCACGCGCTTTGTCGCCGCCGAGCGCTGCCGCAGGCGTACCCGGAAGGGTGTCATCTTCGGTGAGGAGCCACCGGAGCGCCTCTTCGTCGTTGAACCCGGCGTCGTGCAGCAATGTCAACACGCCGGGGAGGTGTTTGAGCACGGTGTCATTGGCCACCAGCTCGAAGGGCACCTGCCGGACTCCGTCGCGCCGCACGGCGATCAGCGCGCCGTCCTTGATTAATTGGTGGACCTTGATGATCGATAGGTCAAGTCGTTCGGCCACATCAGGCAAGGTCAGCCAGCGCCCATTTTCGGTCACATTCACACCATGCCACGCCACGGGAGGCGACCTCACATGAACCCCTGGCAATTTCTGCGCCGGGAGATCGGCGGCACTGTCCGGTCACTGCGCTACGACATGGCAGCAGGACGCGCTCGCCGCCGGATGACTCAGGAAACGATGGAGCTTCCGGTGATCGCGCCCGGTGCCATGTTCACCCGCAAGCGCCGCCGGGTCGTGCTCGCCGCCGGGACCGCACTGGTCGCGGCCGCTGGGGTGAGTGGGTATTTCGCGGTCTCAGCCGGGCTTGACGCCTTCGTCGGCGGCGGTGGCGGTCCGGGTGCGCTGCCCGGCACGAGCACCAAGCCGAAGTCCCCGTCACCGAACGTGAGTCCTGCCACATCTACGGTTCCGGTCGGGGCACAGGTCGACGGCGGTTCACCGCCCAAGAAGCCGGTCGTGCCGGTGTCGGCCACACCGACGCTGACGCCGCCGGTTCCCACGCCGGCGCCCACGTGCAACTGCCCGACCCCGAGTCCGACGCCCAGCGCGTCAATATCGCCTAGCCCCAGTCCTTCTGGATCTCCGAGCACCAGCCCGTCTGCCTCGTCATCTGCCACGATGATGCCGTAACGCGGGCGGGTGTACGACGATAACGTTTTCCTGACTTAGACTCGCCTCCAATGAATACTCAGGTAGCTGATCCCCTGCTTGGATCGCTCATCGACGCCAGATACCGCGTTCGGAGCCGTGTGGCCCGGGGCGGAATGGCCACCGTATACACGGCTGTCGATGAGCGGCTGGAGCGTACGGTTGCCCTGAAGATCATCCACCCCGGCCAGGTCCGCGACGCGTCCTTTGTGGACCGGTTCACTGACGAGGCTAAGACGATCGCACGGCTAACCCATCCCAACGTGGTTGCCGTGTACGACCAGGGAACCCACTCCGGCCTCCCCTATCTCGTCATGGAATATGTCCGTGGCCGGACGTTGCGCGACATTCTCACCGATCGCCGCCGGTTAGCCCCGGCCGAAGCGCTCGCCGTGATGGAACAGGTGCTGTCGGCCCTCGCCGCGGCCCACCACGCTGGTCTCGTTCACCGCGACGTCAAGCCGGAGAACGTCCTCGTCGCCGAGTCGCCGGCCAGTTCCAGCCTTGTCGATGCGGTCGTCAAGGTCGCTGACTTCGGGCTGGCGCGGGCGGTTGAGGCCTCGGCCGAAGACCCGGAGGCCGGCCATCTCATGGCGACCGTGGCCTACGTCGCACCGGAGCTTGTCGCCGACGGCCTGTCCGACCCACGCAGCGACGTCTACAGCGCTGGCGTGATGCTTTTCGAGATGCTGACCGGCCGTGTGCCCTATGACGGCGAGCGTCCCGTGGACGTCGCGTGGCAGCACGTCGACCGGGATGTCCCGCCGCCCTCGAAATTCGTGGCGGCGCTTCCGCCGTCGATTGACGATCTCGTGAGCAAGGCCACCCGCCGTGACCCGTCCGAGCGGCCCACCGACGCGGGAGCTTTGCTGTCGTCGATTCAGGGCGCACGCGAAGGGCTCGCGCACGGCAACGCGGCCACCCAGCGGATCAGGCCGATCGTTCAGCCGACCGTGGTGGTTAGCCAGATCGACCGCGAACGGCCCTCGTGGGCACGGCTGCCCGCACCGGAGCGCGAGCGTGACAGCGGGCGCGACCGTCCCCGGCCACGCCGCAAGCAGCAGCTCACGCTGGGCGAGCAGGTGCGGCAGTGGCACCGGCAGATCATGCGCAGCCCCCGCAACCGCAACATCCTCGCCGGCACGATGGCTTTGGTCCTGCTGCTCATCCTGGCGGGCGGCTACTGGCTGGCCTTTGGCCGATTCGAAACCACACCCAACTTCGTGCAGATGTCGCGCGAGCAGGCTGAAGCGATGGCGACCGAAGCCGGGCTGAAGATCGAAACCGATGCCGGGGTCTTCAACGAAGAGATCAAAAAGGGCACGGTTCTAGCGCAGAACCCGCCTGCGGGCGAGAAGATCTCCAAGGGCGGGACCATCGTCCTCACGCTCTCCAACGGCCCTGAGCGTTACGTCGTGCCCGGTGTTGGCGGCAAGTCCGTGGATGCCGCGAAGGCCGACCTAGAGCAGCTCAAGTTCACGGTCAAGGAAGGCCCGCAGAAGTTCAGCGACACCGTCCCGGCCGGGATCGTCCTGGAGACCATTCCCCCGGAGGGCCAAGAGCTCAAGCCAGGCTCCGAGGTGCAGCTGATCGTGAGCAAGGGCCGCGCTCCGATCACGGTTCCCTCCGTGGTCGGCAAGCAGGTCAACGAGGCGACCGCGGAGCTTCAGGCGCTGGGCCTGACCGTCGTGCACGAACTCGACAACACGAGCACGGCACCGCGCGGTGAGGTCATCGAGCAGACACCACCGGCAGGCTCGGGCGCTGAACGCAACCAGCAGGTCAAGCTGAAGGTCAGCAACAACCCGAACATGACCGCCATGCCGGAAGTCCGCAACATGTACTGCGACCAGGCCACGGCACATCTGCAGGCCGCCGGGTTCGAAGTCGAGGTGCGCGGGCTGAACTTCCCTGGAGTGCCCGTGCGCGATCAGAACCCCAACGCCGGCCAGCCAGTGCGCCCCGGCCAGAAGGTCACGATCACGTGCCGAATCTGAAAGTGGGAGCCCACGCGCCGTCGGCGGGTGGGCTCGCCAAGGCCGCGCTGCCCTACCTAGACAAGGTTGGGGCCAGCGCGGTGCAGGTCTACGTCGGCAACTCCCGTGGCTGGGCCCGTCCAGCGGGCAATCGGGAGCAAGATGAGCTGTTCGCGGCAGGCTGCGCTGAGCGTGATGTTCCAGCGTTCATCCACTCCTCGCTACTCGTCAACATCGGCTCCCCCACCGAAGCCACTGTCGAGCAGTCCCGTGAAGTGCTCATCCATGCTCTCGTGCGGGCCACGGAGATCGGTGCGCAAGGCGTGGTTTTCCACGCCGGGTCAGCCGTTGACGTCAGCCACCGTCCGCGGGCGATGCGCCAAGTGCGCGAAGTCTTGCTGCCTCTTCTCGACGCTCTGGATGACCGGAGCCCGAAGCTGCTCGTCGAGCCGAGCGCTGGTGGCGGCCGTTCCCTGGCCTCCAAGGTCAGCGACTTGGGTCCCTATCTTGAGGCCGTCGACTTCCACCCTCAGCTGGGCGTTTGCTTTGACACGTGTCACGCCTGGGCCGCGGGACATGATCTAGCAGCGCCCGGTGGCATGAAGGCCACCCTCGACGAACTGATCAGCGTGATCGGCGAGAACCGGCTGAAACTGGTGCACGCCAACGATTCCAAGGACCCGTGCGGCTCGGTCCGCGACCGGCACGAAAATGTGGGCCACGGCACGATTGGTCCCGAGCCCTTCCTCGAAATGATGTCCCATCCTGCCCTTATCGGCGTTCCTGTCGTAGTTGAGACCCCGGATGAGCGACACGTTGACGACATTCGCCTGCTCAGGGGCTTGCATTAGGTGAACGCTTAGGGCAACCTTACCTAAGCAAAGTAAGGCTCCCCTCACCTGAACGGCAGCGCCACGTGTTTGTTTGCATCTGTGCCCGCGTACGCGATTGCGAAGTCCGCGACGTCATTCGTTGCGGCGCTCGCTGCATCGAAAGTGTCGGCGAGGCAAGCGATGCGGGAACAGGCTGTGGAAGCTGCCACGACCGGATCGCCGAGATGATCCAAGAGGAGACAGCCGACACGCTCGTGGGTGTGAGCGCATAACTCGGACATTTAGCTTTAGCCTTGCTCCTATGCAGGGCGATAAGCGCGTCATTGAATTTCTTAACGAGCAGCTCACGGCCGAATTGACGGCCATCAATCAGTACTTCCTGCACTACAAGATGCAGGAGAACTGGGGCTACACGAAGCTCGCCAAATACACCCGGCACGAATCCATCGATGAGATGAAGCACGCCGAGGTGCTGACGGACCGGATCCTCTTCCTCGAAGGCTTGCCGAACTATCAGAAGCTCTTCGCGCTCCGGATCGGTGAGACCGTCAAAGAACAGTTCGAATGTGACATGAAGATCGAGCAGGAAGCCGTCAAGCGGCTGCGCGAAGGCATCACCTACATGCGCTCGATCGGCGACGTCACCTCGGCTGGCATCTTCGAAGACATCCTCCAGGACGAAGAGCACCACATCGACTACCTCGAAACCCAGCTGCAGCTGATCGAAACGCTCGGTGAGGCGCTCTACCTCCAGAACGTTACGGAGCACCCAGAGGCTTAAAGCAGCTTCCCCAACACCTCGATGACGCGGTCAATGGCCGCGTCATCGACGTCTAGATGGGTGATCAGACGGACCGTTCGCGGGGCTGTCGCTCCAATGAGGACGCCATGTTCGGCTGCCACCTCGACAAGTGCTGGCGCGTCAGCGCAGTCGATGTAGACGATATTCGTTCCGCCCCAGCGCCCGCCGAGTTCGGCGGCGATCCGCTCCGCCCGCTCGTGGTCGGCGGCGAGCCGTTCAACGTTGTGGTCGAGCGCGTAAAGTGCCGCCGCCGCAAGGATTCCGACCTGGCGCATGCCGCCGCCGAGCCGTTTACGGATCTGGCGAGCCTGGGCCATGCGGTCGGCCGTGCCGATGAGCAGTGAGCCCACCGGCGCTCCTAGACCCTTGGACAGGCAGACGCTGATCGAGTCAAAAAGCGCGCCATATTCGGCGAACGAGACGCCTGTCGCCGCGTGCGCGTTCCAGATCCGGGCACCGTCGCAATGCAGGAACGCCCCCGCGTCGGAAGTCACGGCACGCAGGCGCTCCAAAGTGGACAGCGGGATCACCGCACCCGCGGCCACATTGTGGGTTTGCTCAACGGCGACAACCCTTGTGCGTACTTGATAGTTGCCGCCCGGGCGAATCATGCTGGCCACGAGATCGACGTCGATATCGGCGCCAGCGGGCGACCATGTGCGCGACTGCCAGCCCCCGTACGCGGCACCCGCCCCCAGTTCGTAAAGCATGATGTGCGCGTCCGCGTCGCACAGCACCTCTTCGCCTGGTCCAACAAGCGTCTGCAATGCGACCTGGTTGGCCATGGACCCCGACGGCGTGAACAGCGCAGCCTCGTGGCCAAACAGTGCGGCCACGCGTTCTTGCAACGCGAGCACGGTCGGATCGTCGCCGAAAACGTCGTCGCCAACGTCAGCTGACGCCATAGCCGCCCGCATGGCCGCGCCAGGACGCGTGACCGTGTCGGACCGCAGATCAGCCACGCAGCATCTCCGCCACGAGGAAGGCCAGCTCCAGGGACTGCTGGGTGTTCAGACGCGGGTCGCAGGCGGTTTCGTAACGGCCGGGGAGGTCTTCGTCCACGATGGCCTGTGCCCCACCGAGACACTCGGTCACGTCTTCGCCCGTGAGCTCGATGTGGATGCCGCCCGGGTGGGTGCCCATCATCTTGTGGACTTCGAAGTAGCCGAGGACCTCGTCGACGATGCGGTCGAAGTGACGGGTCTTGTAGCCGTTGGACGACTCGTGAGTGTTGCCGTGCATGGGATCGCACTGCCACACGACCTTGGCTCCGCTGTCGCGCACCTGCTCGATCAGGCCAGGCAGCTTATCGCGTACCTGGTGGTTGCCCATCCGGCTGATCAGGGTCAGCTTGCCGGGAACGTTGCCCGGGTTGAGCATCTCGCAAAGGTCGCGCACGTAAGAGGCCGAAGTAGAAGGCCCGAGCTTTACGCCGACCGGGTTGGCGATGCGGGAGATGAAGTCCAGATGCGCACCGTCGAGTTCGCGGGTGCGTTCGCCGACCCACAGGAAGTGCCCGGACAGACCGTAGGCCTTGCCGCTGGCGACGCGCGTGAGCGCCCGGTCGTATTCGAGGGCCAGTGCCTCGTGTGAGCAGTAAAGCGTGACCGTGCGCAGGGCCTCTTCGTCGGTCATGCCACAGGCTTTGATGAACGCCAGCGCGCGGTCGATCTCGCGGGCGATGGCCTCGTAACGTTCGCCGAACGCTGACGTGCGCACGAAGTCACGGTTCCAGTCGTGCACGGCGTGCAGGTCGCCCATGCCACCGCCGAGATAGGCGCGCAACATGTTCATCGCCGCGGCCGCGTTGGCGTAGGCACGGATCATCCGCTGCGGGTCAGCCACACGCGCTTCGGCGTTGGGCTCCAACGAGTTGATCATGTCGCCGCGGTAGGCGGGCAGCCCCAGGGCGTCCAGTGCCGAGGAACGGGGCTTCGTGTACTGCCCGGCCACACGAGCGACCTTGACCACGGGCAACGACGCGCCATAGGTCAGCACGACCGCCATCTGGAGCAACGTGCGAGCGTTAGCGAGCAGATGCTGCTCGGTGTTGTCGTCGAACGTTTCGGCGCAGTCACCGCCCTGCAGCAGGAACGCCTTGCCTTCACAGACGTCGGCGAGTTTGCGCAGCAGCTGGTCGACTTCGTAAGGCGCGACAATCGATGGCACGACCTCAAGGACCCGGGAAACCTTTTCAACCTCGGCATAATCGGGCCACGGCGGCATCTGCGCGCGGGGCCGCTCGCGCCATGAGTCGAGGCCCAGGGCCGCGGCTTCGGATGGGTCAAGGGCCGGGCGGCTCACTGCCACCCCAGCCGAAGAGGACTCGTGCCATTCGCGCATGGTGATAAGCGTACGGTCGCGTTAGCGATCACTAGCCACGGCATTCCGTAACCTGGGATCCGTGACCCAGATTCCGGACATTTCCCGATATAAAGAACATCGGCTTATCGAGGACGTCGACCTCGAAGGCCACGTCGTCCCCGGCCTGACCGGCCGTTTCTATGAGCGCAAGGCGGGCCGCCGGATCGCCACCGCCGGCGTCTACAGCTATCGCGATATCGAGCTCTTCATTTCCTGGGGGTACCGGGATGAGCCGCACTGCGCCTACACCGCTTACCGCACGATCCGTGGAGATTGGACAGTCCCGCACGAGGGCTGCCCGCGAATGCGGACCATGCCTGCCTCTGTCGTGCTCAACACCGGTGAGCGGGAGATTGTCTTACGGACCGCCCCGGTGCGCCGGCTAGCCGGGCTGGGCTACTAAGCACGTGGCAACGCCCGACCCGGGGCGGAGGCTTGCAACCGGGTCGGGCGGTTGGGGGCCGGGCTGCTGGTTACCCGGTGCTCCCCTTTATTGGGGATGGGTCTTTGGGTTGTCGTTACCGCCACCGGCCGCCCGCGGCGTAGCGCACACAGCCGGCAGCGGGTTTATCTATCTGACGGTGGACGTGACCCGGGCTGCTACCCGGGCTTCCCGCCGCACATAGATGAGGGAAGCCACTGTCACGCCTAGGCTGACAGCCAGCGCGAGAGTGTGCACGACAGGGTCGGCGATCGGAACGAAGGCGATAACCGCCGCCGGGATTTGGACGAGTGCGATAAGCGTCAGGAGCATGGCGGAACGCTTGCCGCGCGTCCAGGTGAAAGCTGTCCAGATTGGAGCCGTGACGACCGCGAGGGTCAGGACATCCAGGGCAGCGTGCAGGTACGGGTTGGACACCCGGTCGTGCGCATAGGCATAAGCGGGCGCCGAGATGGTCAGTAGGGTCAGGCTTGCGAGCAGGACGGTGACGGCACGGCGCATGACTTCCCTCCAGGGCTGGTAGAGCACTTTCTCCCTGGTCAAAAGCCTACGACCGTCCTTTTTGCAGCGTAACCCCCTGAAGCGTGAATGAGCGATCTGCCAGGTGGCATGCGGCAAGCTGCCTTTTTACAAGTTCTGGTCGGCAATTTCCTTCGCGCGGTCCCGGGCGGCTTCTAGCGCACCGAGCAGCGCAGCGCGTACCCCATGATTCTCCAGCTCGCGAATGGCGGAGATGGTCGTCCCCGCTGGCGAGGTGACCGCTTCCCGGAGTTTGACCGGGTGCTCGCCGGAATCGCGCAGCATGATGGCCGACCCGATCGCGGTCTGCACGATGAGGTCGTGCGCGACCTGGCGCGGCAGTCCTAAAAGGATGCCCGCGTCGGTCATCGCCTCCACGAGGTAGTAGAAATACGCCGGCCCAGAGCCAGAAAGCGCTGTCACCGCGTCCTGTTGCGACTCGGGCACCCGGATCGTGCGGCCGAGCGGTGAGAACATCTCCTCGGCCAGTTCCAGATGCTCGGCGGTCGCGTGCGGGCCCGCCGAAATCGCCGTCATGGCCTCATCGACGAGCGCGGGCGTATTGGTCATCACGCGGATGATCGGCGTGCCGCCGGCCAGATACTTCGTGAAGAAACTGGTCGGCAGGCCGGCGCACAGCGAGATGAGCAGCTTGCCTGCCGGGATGTGTGGCCCGAGGTCCGTCATCAGGGCGCCAGCGTCCTGTGGTTTGACCGCGATCGCGATGACGTCGGCCGCGGCGGCGGCGTCCGCATTGGACAGCACACGGATGCCATAGCGCTCTTGCAGCAGAACGGCCCGTTCCGGGCGCCGCGCTGTCGCGATGAGACGGTCCGCTGGCCAGCCAGCCTTGAGGAGGCCGGAAAGAAGGACCTCGCCTATCTTTCCGGCTCCGATTACCGCAATGGTGTGTGACATCAGTCGAAGAAGGCTTCCGCTTCACCGTAACGGTGCGCTGGCACCGTCTTGAGTTCCCTGGTGGCCTCGGCCAGCGGGACGCGTACGATCTCGGTGCCTTGCAGGGCAACCATTTTGCCCCAGTCACCATCGTTGGCGGCGTCGATCGCCTGCAGCCCGAATCGGGTCGCCAGGACGCGGTCGAACGCGGTCGGCGTGCCACCGCGCTGCACGTGACCGAGCACGACGCAACGCGCTTCCTTGCCGGTCTGCTTCTCGATCTGGTCGGCGAGCCAGTTGCCGATGCCACCCAGGCGCACGTGGCCGAACGCGTCGAGTTCACCCGTCAGCGTGATCATGTCGCCATCGGTCGGCATCGCGCCTTCGGAGATGACGATGATCGGCGAGTAGTCGATCTCGAACCGCTTCTGCACGTGCGCGACGACCTCACCGAGGTCGAACTTCTGCTCCGGGATCAGCACCACGTTGGCGCCACCGGCGATGCCGGCGTGCAGCGCGATCCAGCCCGCGTGACGGCCCATGACCTCGACGACCACGGCACGGTGGTGTGACTCGGCGGTGGTGTGCAGCCGGTCGATCGCCTCCATGGCGATATTGACCGCGGTGTCGAAGCCGAAGGTGAAGTCGGTGGCACCGAGGTCGTTGTCGATGGTCTTCGGCACACCGATGACGTTGACGCCGAGGGCGTCCAGCTTGGTCGCGACACCGAGGGTGTCCTCGCCACCGATGGCGATCAGGGCGTCGACGCCGCCAGCGGCCAGGTTTTCCTTGATCTTCTCAACGCCGTTCTCAATCTTGAACGGGTTGGTGCGCGAGGAGCGCAGGATCGTGCCGCCGCGCGGCAGAATGCCACGGACCTCTTTGATGCCAAGCGGCATCGTCTTGTTCTCTAGCGGGCCGCGCCAGCCGTCGCGAAAGCCCACGAATTCATGCCCGTAAGTCCCGACACCTTTGCGGACCACGGCGCGGATAACCGCGTTGAGACCGGGGCAGTCGCCGCCTCCAGTCAATACGCCGATACGCATGTTTCTTGTCCTCCCATGAGGGGATGGATAGCTGGTTCGGCGTCGTTGCCGTGCACGTCGGCACTATACCGAAACACCAGCGTTACGCAGCTTTCAGAACCCGCCAGCGCGCGAGATTGTGCCGCGCGTCGGCCAGGGCGTCATGCCTGGCGCTAGCCGCCGCGGGAAGCACCGGCTGCCCTTTGTCGTCCCACAGTTGGCGCAGTTCTTTGGTGAATCTTGGGACCACTCGCGGCAGCGCCGGCATCGCTCCCCATAACTGACATAACGCCACATGGTCGTAGGCGCCATACCAAGCCCAGAGCTCCATCGTTTCACCGGGACGCCCCCGCAGCGGCTCGGTGAGGAAATCCAGCAACTCGTCGCGGATCCTTAGACGCGAGCGCCAGGCCTTATTGGCCGGGGATGGCAGCTGGTTGAGGACGTTATCGCGTACCCAGGGAATGGCTTTCTTGGGATCGAATTCTGTGGATACCGCGTAGAACTCGCGGCCGTTTTCGTCCACAACGCCAATCGAGACCAGCTCTATCGTGGTCCCATCCTCGATAAATTCACAATCATAGAAGTATGGGTACGCCATCAGCCCTCACCTGGTTTATCTTGCGCGCATGACGTTCTCGATAGTCGCGCGTTCCGCTGACGGGTCCGCACACGGGGTCGCGGTGGCGAGCAAATTCCTGGCCGTGGGCGCCGCCGTCCCCGCCGCACAGGCCGCCACCGGTGCCCTGGCCACCCAGTCTTACGCCAATCTCGCCTATCGCCCACAGGGGCTGGCACTTCTGAGCACGGGAGTGTCCGCGGCGGACACCGTCGCGGGACTGACCGCGGCTGACCCCGGGCGAGCCCAGCGGCAGCTGGGCGTGGTCGGGGTCAGCGGCGACGGGGCGACGTACACGGGTACGAACTGCCACGGCTGGGCCGGCGGCCTCGCCGGGGACGGATTCGCCATCCAGGGCAACATCCTGACCGGCCCCGAGGTGGTGGAGGCGATGCGGGACGCCTGGCTGGCCTCTGAGCTGCCGTTCGCGCAACGCCTGCTCGCCGCCCTGACCGCGGGCGACGCGGCCGGTGGGGACAAACGTGGACGGCAAAGCGCGGCTCTGCTGGTCGTTGCCCCCGGCCAAGGTTACGGCGGCACTTCAGACGTGGTCGTTGACCTGCGCGTGGACGATCATCTTGACCCATGCAGCGAGATGGCCCGCCTGCTCGACATCCACGAGCTGCTTTTCGGCAAGCCAGATCCGTCTACTTTGCTCGACCTGTCCGGTGAGCTAGCTCTTGAAGTGCGCGCGCTGCTTAACGCCGAAGGCGACCTTGACGCCGCTCTGGCCGACTGGGCCGGTGTGGAGAACCTCGAGGAGCGGATGGTCCCCGGCAAGGTGGACCCGATCGTGCTCAAGCACCTGCGGCGCTCAGCCCAGTAGGGCTTCCCTAGCTTGGGCGAGTCCCTGCATGTCATCCACTGTGGACTCACTCGCGAGCCGGCGGGCGAAGTAGTCGGCCCGGGCGGCCCAGCGCAGCTGCAGCAGCGTGGGCAGGGCCGACTCGATCTCCGGCTTGGGCACGACTCCTGCCGAGCTGTAGGCGTCGAGCAGGTCGCCCGCCTGGGCGGTGCCGCCCGCGTACATGACCGCGGTGGCCAGGTCGTAGAGCAGCGGGCCGATGCACACGTGACCCCAGCCGACGACGCCAACGCGGCCCGTCTCGTGGTCGAGGAGGAACGCGGCTGGCCGTGGGTCGCCGTGCAGGCAGCCAAACGTGAGCCGGTCGAGGACGGTCAGCTTCTCGAACGCTTCGACCGCTCGGCGGACGGCTGGCCCGAGCCACGAATAGGCCGGGCGGTGGACCGCCTCGGCGCGCAGCGTCTGCCACGGCCCCAGGCCGGAATGGGTGAATGTGGACAGTGCGCGCTGACAGGCGGCGAGCCGGTCACCCCACCAGAGTTGGTCGACTGGGTCAAGCGGGTCGATGGGCTTTCCGTCCACGAAACGCAATAACACCAGGAGCGGCGGGCCTAACGTGGGCAAGCCCACAGACGGCAATTCCATCGTGTCAGCGGACTCGAGCCCATTCTGACCGCCCTGCGTCCTGATCTGTTGCGTGAGCGCCCCGTCTATGCAGCGCAGCGGGGGTCCAGCCGGGTAACCAGCGCGCTCCAGATGCTCCGAAGCGGACAGTCCAGCCTCAAGTTGTGGTCGCCGTGAGTAACTGACTACTTTCGCTACGTAGCGATTTTGCCCTTCAGTAACCAACCAGGCATGTGAGTCCACCTCTCCGGTCAACGGAGTGAGCCCATCTGGCTGAAGGTGCCATGACGTGCGAAGTACTGCCCGGATCGTATGGTCAGCCAGCACTCGCGGATTATGGCACGTGTTGCGCAACCTAGTAATCGGCATAAAGACTGTACCGGCTAGCTACGCCACGCCGGCTGACGCGGCCTTACGGCCGCAGACGTTGGATGCCGGTTTGGCTCCAGGGGGTAGACGGCACGGCATAGCCGGGTGATGATCTGACATGCCCGGGTGTGGGGCGCTGGCTGGGGAAACAGCCGGCGTGGCAAGAAGGGGATATGGGGTGGACACACGCAGCGGCGAGCCCGCGGACGCTTTGACCGGCGTCGAGATGTTTGCTGGGCTCGAGCCAGAGGTGCGGCAGCGCGTTATCGCGGCGGCCGTGCCGAGACAGTTCCGCAAAGGACAGTTGCTGTTCGTGGAAAACGACCCGGGCGAATCCCTCATCGTGCTCAAGCGCGGTTCGGTGGCGGTCTTCCGGACCTCGCCGACTGGCGAACGTGCCGTGCTCAGCGTGCTGCGCCCGCCGGAGGTGCTCGGCGAGGTGTCGCTTTTGGACGGATCGGCGCGCTCACTGTCGGCCGAAGCGCTCGAAGACTGTGCCGCCCTTGCCCTTTCGCGTGGCGCGTTTATGGAGCTGATTCACGCCAACCCACGCATTCTCGACGCTGTCATGCGCTCGCTTGGAGCGCTCATCCGCCGCCTGACGGAGCAGAACGCCGACCACGTGTTCCTTGACCTGCCTGGACGCGTTGCCAAGACGCTCGTCAGGCTCGCCGGTGAAAGCCAGGCTCCGATGATCACGATTGAGCTGAACCAGAGTCAGCTGGCCGAGATGGCCGGTGGCTCGCGGCAAAGCGTCAACCAGGCCATTGGCTCGTTCGCGAGCCGGGGCTGGCTGCGCACCGAGGGCCGGCGCATCGTCGTCATGGACGTGCCCGCCCTGCGCCGCAGAGCAGGAATGGCGGAGCGCTAACGCTCCGCCACCCCCCCGCTTACATGGCTTTGGCTGACGCCTAGGCGTTGCCGTCGTCATCAGGCTCGCTGGTCGGGCTCGTCCAGTCGTCCTTCTCGTTGTCCGGATCGCTCGTGGGGCTGGTCCAGGTGGGGTCAGCCTCGGGATCGCTGGTCGGGCTGGTCCAGGTTGGCGTTGGATCGGTCATGTTCATCACCACTCCTTGCTCTTCTAATTCCGCGAGGGTCACCGCATCGATGTCCACAAGCTCACCCGCGCCATGAGGCACCCCGAAAGGGTCAGTCCAGGCGAGCGCCAGCCGCACCAACATCGCAAGGGCCTCCACGCGTTCATTAGCGATCAGTGCGACGAAACTTTAGCCGCGCGGCCGTTTTTTGAAAGGGCCTTGTCGGTTTGGCTACACCTGTAGCTGGGTGACCGCTGGTGGGAGATACTGAACGTCCCGCAAGACCTGGTGGAGATGTGAACAGCACAACCTGTGGTAACTGCTCCCGCGTGGCCGGCCCTGAGGACAGATTCTGCGCCGGCTGCGGGGCTGGACTTACCCGAAACTGCTTCCAATGTGGACGGTCGCTGCCCACCGACGCCTCTTTCTGCACCTCTTGCGGAGCCCCGGTCACCGTCACCACGGCCACCAAAATCGAGGACCGCCGCCGGATCACCGTGCTGTTCATCGATATGGCCGGCTTCACCAAAATCTCCGAGTGGGCCGACCCTGAGCAGATCCGCAATTTCCAGCAGGAATACTTCGCGACGGTCCGCGAGGTCATGCGGCAATACGGTGGCGTGGTCGAGAAATACATCGGTGACGCGGTCATGGCCGTGTTCGGTGCTCCTATCGCGACAGAGGATGACCCGCTGCGTGCGGTGCGCGCCGGGCTGGAAGCCCAGCGGGTGCTTAGCCGCGGCAAGCTCGGCGATTCGGCCGCTTTCCGGGTTGGCATCGCCAGCGGTGAAGCGGTAGTTGAGCTGTCTGCGATGCGCGAAGGTGGCCAGGGCATGGTGTCCGGTGACGTCGTCGCGACCGCGTCGCGGATGCAGACCGCCGCACCGGAAGGCGGCGTGCTCGTCTGCGACATCACGATGGAAGCGACGAAGCACGAGATCGAATACGCCGAACAACCTCTGCTGACCTTGCGCGGGCGCAGCACGCCGCGGCGGCTTTTTCTTGCCCTGTCAGCGAAACTGCACCGCCGCGACCGCGACGAGTCCACCCCGATGGTCAACCGCGAGCAGGAGCGCGGGCTGCTCATCACCGCTTTGCACCGGATGATCCGCGACCGCAGCCCGCAGCTGGTCACCATCTTCGGCCCGGCCGGCATCGGCAAGAGCCGCATTCTGCGCGAGCTGGCCCGGCACGCGGCCACCATCCCCGGCACGAAGGTGAACTGGCGCACCGGCCATTGCCCGCCATTTGGCGAAAACGTCACCTACGCGGCCCTGGCCGAAATCGTCAAGAGCCAGCTCGGCATGCTCGACACCGACGACGAGGCGACCACTCGCTCGCGTTTGGACAGTGCGCTGCGCAACATCGCCACCGCTCAGGAAGCGGCCCGTCTCGCCGACGCCCTTGGCCCCCTGATCGGTCTGCCCTCAGCCGGTTTGAACCCCGACGAGACCGAGTCGGCGTGGCGCCGGTTCCTGCTCGCGATGGCGGCCGCTGAGCCAACAGTGCTCGTGTTCGAGGACATGCACTGGGCCGATGACAAGATGCTGCGCCTGGTCGAGATGCTGAGCAGTCTTGGCTCCGGAGTGCCGTTGCTCATTGTGGCCACGGCCCGGCCAGAATTGCGTGAGCGCCGTCCAGATTGGGCAAACGCGGTCACCGGTGCGGTGTCGCTGTCCCTGGGGCCGATGCACGACGAGCACATCGCGACCATGTGCGGCTTGATGTTTGGCCAGGCCGTGTTCCCAGACGAGAGCGTCGCTCCGCTCGTCGAGCTAGCCGGGGGCAACCCGCTCTACGCCCACGAATTCGTGCGGATGCTGGTCGAGCGCGGTGAGCTGCGCCCGATCGGCGAATACTGGACGCTCAGTGATCCCAACCGTGCGCCGATGCCGCAGACCGTGCAGGCCGTTATCGCCAACCGCCTCGATCTGCTCGACCACATGGACCGGTCGGTACTGCAAGCGGCCGCCGTGGTGGGCACGTCGTTTTGGCCCGGGGCGGTAGCGGCGGCACTGAACAACAGCATCGACGTGGTGACCAGATCGCTGGAACGCTTGCAGCAGCGCGATTTGGTGCAAGCGCGCGGGACGTCGGCGATGGCGGGCCAGACGGAGTACGGGTTCCGGCACATCCTCGTGCGTGACGTTTGCTACCAACGGCTTCCGCGTCGCGAGCGGGTCAGCCGCCACGAACGCGCGGCGGACTGGATCGAGCAGGTCGTGGGCAACCGCGACACCGACCTCGCCGAAGTGCTGGCTAACCACCGGTGGGCCGCGCATGAGATCGCCCGCACGCTCGGCATGGAAACGGCGCCCTATGCCGCGGCCGCGCGCAGTGCTCTGCAACGTGCGGCCCGGCGCGCCTATCGCCTCAACGCCCTCGACGCGGCCTCGACGGCGATCGGCCGGGCACTGGGCCTGCAACTGGGTGAGGACCCGGCTCTGGAACTGCTGGCGGCCGAGTTCGCGTTGTTCCGCGACGGTGACGCGTTCCTCAACAACGGTGGGCTGGAAAAACTCAACCGCCTCGCCAAGGACCTCGTGCAGGCCAAGGACGAAAGCGGCGCTGCCCGTGCGCTGACCCTCCTCGGCTCGGCGGCCTGGGCCCGCGCTGACCGTAACGCCGCACTGTCCTATCTGGACGAAGCTGTCAACCGGTACGAGTCGTTGCCCGAGAATCTCGACCAGGCCGAAGCGCTGCTTGAGCTGGCCCGTGTGCACATGACGAACTTCGAGACCACACCGGCCATCGCGGCGGCCGAAGCGGCGGCTGACATCGCCGACCGGCTCGCCCTCGCCGAGGTCAGCGGCAACGCCCGCATCACGTCTGCCACCGCGCGCTGCTTCGCCGGGGACCCCGACGGTCCCGCCGAACTGGCCGCCGTTACCGCACACGCCCGCTCGCACGGGCTGGTTTGCCAGCGCCGCGCGATGCAGAACCTCGCCTGGGCGACCCTCGAAGAAGGTGACCTGACCGGGCACGACCGCATCCTCGCCGAACGCGACCGCATCACCAACCGCGGGCTGACCCTGTCGTCCTATCAGGACGCGGTCAACGCCTTCTTCGCCGGTGACTGGCAAGCCCAGATCGACGAGATGGAACGCACGATGCGGTTGCCCAGCAACGAATGGGACCCTAACGCGGTGCTGACCACCGCCTGGATTCGCGAGATCCGGGGCGAAGAGGCAGCCGACGCCGCGGTCGAAAGCATCCTGCACAACGCGCGGCAGAGCGGCTTTCACCGGCCGCTGCGTAGCGCCACCGCGCACGCCGCACTCCTGCGGGCACTGCAAAACCGCAACGACGACGCATTGGCACTTTTGTCCGAATTGGACGATGACTGGCGTAAAGCGATCGCGCTTCCGTTCGGCGAATGGGTCGCCGCCGCTGGACATGCCGCTCACCTGCTCGGCGAGCCGGGCAGAGCGAAGTTCGCCGCGATGATGCAGCTGTCTCCCCGGCGCACGCCCTGGGTCGACGCGGCGGTCGCCACGGTCCAGGGCGACCATCGCCTCGCCGCCGCCATCTATCAGCGGATCGGCGACACCACCGACCAGATGCTGTCACTGGCCTGGGGAGCGCGGGCCGGGCAACTGTCCGCTTCGGACGAAGCCGAGTTGCGCGACTTCGCCGAGCGCAACAAGGCGAAACTGCTCGCGCCGGTCACCGTTAAGCGGGGGCGGCGGCCAGCTTGAGCTTCTGCGCGTAGACATCAACGTATTCGCGCCCGGACAGTTCCATCAGCTCATACATGATCTCGTCGGTGATCGCGCGCTCCACCATGCGATCCCCCGCTTTGCCCGCGTAACGCGAGAATTGCATCGGCGCGCCGAACCGGATTTTGACCCGCATCAGCTTCGGCACCAGTTTGCCTGTCGGCTGAATGACATCTGTGTTCAGCATCGCCACCGGGATCACCGGTGCGCCGCTTTCCAGAGCCAACCTGGCGACACCCGTCTTGCCACGGTAAAGCCGGCCGTCAGGCGACCTGGTGCCCTCGGGATAGATGCCCGCGATCTCGCCGGAACGCAGCACACGCAGCTGCGTGTCCAGGGCGGCACGCGCGGCGTCGCCACCCGTGCGGTCGACAGGGATGCAGCCCGTCGCCGTGAAGAACATCTTCGTCAGCCAGCCTTTCAGGCCAGTACCCGTGAAATATTCGGCCTTGGCGACGAAAGTCACCCGGCGCTTAACCACGAGCGGCATGAAAATCGAGTCCGAAAAGGACAGATGGTTTCCGGCCAGAATGGCCGGCCCGGAGGCGGGGACGTTTTTCAGCCCGTCGACCTGCGGACGGAAGATCAGCCGCAGAATCGGGCCTAGGACGATGTACTTCAAAAGCCAGTAGAACACGTATGACCCACCGGTGCTCGAAGGATAGGGATCGGTTGGCATGAGCCTACTGCCGCGAACGGCGATTCTCGTGTCAGACTGGACCGGTGCCGAGCCACGACAGCCACGACCAGCAGCCGGCCGACTCGCCCCAGTCCGGTCCGGATCACATCGACGCCGAGTTCGCGAAGATAGTCGCGGGCTTCGATGCTGCACCCCAATGGCCGGCCGCCGAAGGTGAAGTGACCCCGGCGGAACCGACGGAACCCAAGGCCAAAGGGCCTGTGTGGCCCGCATCAGGACCCGTTCTCAACCAGCCGTCCTTGCTCGACGGCCTCGACACCTTCGGCGCGCACCTGCCCGATGACGCGCCTGAGAAGTTCGTGCCGCCGACTCCCCCGCCGTGGCCGAAGATCCCGTTTGCCGCCATTCTCGCCGTCGTCTCCATCATTTTCGGCTTCGTGCTCTTTTTCGATCGCGAGCTGCTTCCCGTCTCCAGTGGCGTCGGCATGCTGCTCGGTGTCATCGGCGTGCTCGGCGGCGCGGCCGCATTGATCATGCGACTGCGCCCGGGCGGCGACGATGACGAGCCCATGGACGACGGGGCTGTCGTCTAGTTCGCCTTATCCAGCCAGTCGAGGATCGCGTCGATCGGCTCACGCCACCGCGCGTCCAGCATCAGGTCATGCCCCATGCCCGGAAACAGCAGCGGCGCACCGCCATAGCGGCGGGCCACCCGGCGCACCGCGTTGTCAGCGACGATCCGGTCATCCGGGCTGCCGACCACGAGGATCGGCGGGTCACCGACCGGATCTTCCGGATCGCGCCCCCACAGCAGCTGCCGTTGCGCCTTGCCCGACGCCCGGCCCATCCGCCGCGCGTAGGCACGTGCCGTGTTCTGCGGCACCTCGCGGCTAAACAGCTGCCCGGCCGGCAACCGCAGGCCAGCCCCAAAAAGAGCCGGAAGACAGAGGAACGGGTTGCGCAGGGCCGTGCCTATCCCACCGAAGACCGGGGCCAGCAATACACAAGCCTTCGCCGGGTACCGGGAAAGCGCGTGCGCCGTCGCGAGCGCCCCCGCGCCGTGGCCAACGATCACCGCCCTGCTCGGCAGACTCGCCGCGACTTGGGCCACGTCGTGGGCATAGGCGCGCATGTCGGCCTTGGGCGCCGGGGCGCTATTGCCATGCCCGCGCAGGCTCATGGCGTAGGCGGGGAAACCACGATCAGCCGTGTGCTCCAGCCAGTGCTCGGTGAAAACCCAAGCGCCGTGGCCGAATCCGGGCACGAACAGCACCGGCGGCTTTCCCGTGTCGACCTCTGGCGTGGCCTTGACGACCTCACGTTTGGCGGGCGGGACCGGGAACGCCCATTCCTTCGTCCTGACAACAGAAACGGTCATGGGCGTGCCTCCTGGATCAGACGCTCAAGAGCCTTCAGATAGGTCAGGTGACTGATCTCGAACCAGTGCCGCGACGAGTCCTTCACCTTGGCGTCGGTCCAGCTCTTGTCCACTTCGGACTCCAGCTTGCGGTAAAGCGAGGCCGCCTTGCCGGGCGCGGAGTCACGCAACTTCAGCAGGCGCGCGAACGCGACGGTTTGCCAGTGCACCAGCGGGAACAGTCCGCTATCGGGCTGAAGCAGACCCGCGACGGCCAGCGTCGGAAACCGTTTCGGGAACGCGTGCAGGGCCAGGCGGGGTCTGCCGTTAGCGTCCACCGCGAGCAGGTTGGGGTCGAGGAACTCGAACACCGGCTGATAACCGGTCGCCATCACGACGAGGTCGGGCTCGATCTCCTGCCCGTCTTTGAGCTCAACACTGTTGCGGTGGAACAGTTTCACGTCTGGCACCGGGGTGATGTCACCGTGCCCGAGGTAGTAGACGAGCTGACTATTCGCGATCGGGTGCGTCTCGTAGAGCTTGTGATCCGGCGCGGGCAGGCCAAAGCGGGTGAGGTCACCGACGGTGGACTTCATGGTCTTCTGCCCGATGAACTGCCTGAGTTTGAGGGGCAGCTTCAAGTGCAGCATGAGGTCGTTGACCTGATCGGCTGGACGGCCCAGGGCGAACTTCGGGGCGTACCAGTAGCCGCGCCTTGAGCTGTGCCAGCACTTCGCGGCCTGCTGAGCCGCCTCTACCGCGATGTCGCAGCCGGTGTTGCCGGCGCCGATCACGAGCACCTTGCGGTTGCGCAACTGGGCGGCGTCCTTGTAGGCGCTGGCGTGGATCACCTCGCCCTTGAACGTGTCTAGGCCTTCGAATTCGGGCAGCTTCGGCGACCAGTTGTGGCCGTTAGCCACGATCACCGCGTCGTAACGGTGTGTGCGCTCCGTGCCGTAACCGCCCGTGCTGCGAGTGGTGACGTCCCAGCGGTCGTTCTCAGCCGGCTCGACCCGGACCACTTCACTGCCGAACCAGATGTGCGGCCGCAGGCCAAAGTGGTCAGCGTAGTGATCCAGATAGGCCAGTACCTGCGTGTGCTTGGGGTAGTCGGGCCAGTCATCCGGCATCGGAAAGTCGGGGAACTGCGTGAACGGCTTCGACGAGATCAGGTGGGTGCTCGCGTAGACCGGGCTGCGATCGTGCCGCCAGTTCCACGCGCCACCGACGCCGGTTTCCCTTTCGTAGCAGTCGACGCCGAACCCTTCCTCGCGAAGGTTCTTCATCGCCGTCAGGCCGGACGGCCCTGCCCCGATGACACAAACCGTGCCTTCGCGGTCATAGACCGGAGACCCGTTCCGCCACGCCGTCGCTGGTCCACTGTCGCCGCCCGCATAGCTCACCCGGGCATCTTTAGCTATCCCGTCACTAATTGTCTAGTGCTGATAACGTCAGCACGTGGCTGTCCCCTTGCGGATCGTCTCCTACAACGTGCATTCGCTGCGCGATGATCTGGACGCGCTAGCGTCGGTCGTGCGCTCGCTTTCCCCGGACGTGATCGTCGTCCAGGAAGCGCCCCGCCGCTGGCGATGGCGGTCCAAATGCGCGGCCCTGGCCCACTCCTTCGGCATGTATGTCGCCGTGGGCGGCCTGCCCAGCCTGGGCAATTTGATCGTCACTTCGCTGCGTGTGCGGGTGCTCGAGTCGTGGTGCCTGCAATATCCGCTCACCAAAGGACGGCACATGCGAGGCGCCGCGTTCGCCCGTTGTGAAGTCCCGGGCGCGGCACCTTTTGTCGTCGCCGGCTCGCATCTGTCCACTGACGACACCGAACGCCCCACCCAGGCCGCTCTGCTTACACCCGCGCTACTTTCCTGCTCAGCGCCGACCGTCCTCGCGATCGACTTGAACGAAACCCCCGGCGGACCGTCCTACCGCATCCTCACCGCGATCGGCACCGACCTAGGCGCCACGTCGCCCGAGCCGACCTTCCCCGCCGCTGGCCCCGACCGCCGCATCGACTTCCTGTTCGCCCACCCGTCCCTGTCGCTGCAGTCGTTCCGTGTCCACACCGCCGAACCAACAGTTGCCGCGAGCGACCACTTCCCGATCGTCGCCGACCTCCTCCTCCCTTCCGCCTAACCGCCCGTGCTCGGCCGAACCACTTTCCTGCTCGGCCGCCTCTCCCGCAGCTGCCCCATCTGATCCGCATCCACCGCGCCTCATCTCGCCTCGCTCCACGCCGCTCCGTGCCGCGCCGCTCCGTGCCGCGCCGCTCCGTGCCGCGCCGATCGGTGATCGGTGATCCACATCCCTTGAGACGTGATCAAAAGGCCGTTTGATCACGTCTCAAGGGATGTGGATCTCACATACGGATGTGGATCATCGGGAAGAGGCCTGGAGTCGGGCATAAGAGCGACAAGCGAGGGCGAAGGGCGGGCTACGGGAACCGCGGCGGGAAGGGCGAAGGGGCGGCGACCGACGGCGAAACCCGAGGCGGGGTTTGGGATGCGCGGACCTGGAGGCCTAAAGGCGGTGCTTCGCACTGTCCTATCGTGCGGCGCCGAAGCTGCTTCGCAGCCGTCACCGGGAGGGACGGTCGCGACCACGGCGGACATCGGAAATGGTTGAAAAGGGCCTCACTCAAAAGCGCGAGGCCCTGGAAGCTAACGGATGCGGGCGAGGTCCGCGGCGCCGATGAGGCCGGCTTCGTTGCCCATTTCCGCTGGGCGGACTTCGGCTGCCGGGAGCTTGCCGCGGTTGGTGAGCGCGTCGTTGTAAGCAGCGCGAAGCGGCTTCATCAGGAGGTCGCCGGTCTCGACCACGCCGCCGCCGATGACGACGACCTGGGGGTCGAGGAGCTGGACGATGTCGGCGACGCCCTGGGCGAGCCAGTAGGCGACCTGCTCGAAGGCGTCAACGGCCACGGCGTCGCCGGCCAGGGCGGCGGAGGTGACCATCGGGCCGGTGAGTTCGTCCACTCCGGACAGTGAAGACGGGTTGGCCATGGCGCCTTCGCGGGCGAAACGCACGAGCGCGTTGCCGGAGGCGTATTGCTCAAGGCACCCCAGACGGCCGCAGCCGCACAGGTGGCCCTCGGGCACGGCGAGCATATGGCCACTTTCGGCGGCCATGCCGTGTGCGCCGCGCAGCAACTGTCCGCCTAGGACGATCCCGCCGCCGATGCCGGTGCCGACCGTGAACATGACCATCGAGTCGTCGGCGTCTTCGGCTGCGCCGTAACGGAATTCGGCCCAGGCCGCCGCGTTCGCGTCGTTTTCGACCACGACCGGAACGGATAGAGCCTGCTGAACGTAAGCCTGCAGCGGCTCATTGCGCCAAGCGAGGTTGGGGGCGAACAGAACGGTCGAGCGAGCCGCGTCGATCCAGCCAGCGGCACCGATGCCGACGGCTTCCACCTCGTGCTTGGCGGCGAGTTCCTGGACCACTTCGACGATGACGTCACGGGTCGCCGCGACGTCCTGTGCCGGGGTCGAGCGCCGGGCAGTTTCCAGCACCTTGCCACTGGGGTCCACTACCCCGCCGAGCACCTTGGTGCCACCGATGTCCACGCCAATGGTGAGCGACACGGTCTTCACCCTAACTTTCTGTCTTCTTACGCACGGCCTTCTTGACTACCTTTTTCGGCGGAGGCTTCGTTGCTTCCTCCCACGCCTTGGACTCGGGCTCCTTGGATTCCGGGGCAGCCGGGCCGTTAACGTTCCGCAAGAAGCTAGCAAGCCCGGCGGCCAGATCTCCGGCGCCGGTCGCGATGCGTTCGACAGTTTGCGGGTCAGGATCGCGGACCGCCGCGATCACTTTGCAGAGCGGGCAGACGCAGCATTCGGCACTGCCCGTAGAAATCTGCGGGTACGCGTTCGCGGTGAGCGTGGCCGCGGCTAGCACCGCGGCGACCAGGCGTTCCGCCTCTTCCCTGGCCGTGCCAGGTTCGCTGAACATTAAGCTTCGACCCGCTTCTTGAGCTCCTTGAGCGCTGTGTCGAGGATGGCCTTCTCGGCCTTCTTCTTGAACATGCCGAGCATTCCGATCGACAGGTCGATCGTCAGCGAATAGGTGACCGTGCAGGTGCCGTCGCCGTTGTCGACGATGTCGTAGGCGCCGGTCTGGGCCTTTTGCATCTTCGACGGCGCGACGAGATGCCACTCGATACGCGAGATGTCCTCGGCGTAGTCGTAGTGCAGCGTGTATTCGTCCTGCACCACTCCAGCGTCGATGACGAAGCGCACGGTAGCTGGATAACCGTCTTCGTATTCCTCGAGAACTTCGGCGACTTTGATCGCCTGAGTCCAGCTCGGATAGGACGGGTAATCGCAGATGACCTCGGCTATTTGGGCCGGGGTGGCGCTGATGACAATCGACTGGGACGAGGATTCCGCCATGTCCAGCAGGCTACCGCAGGGCATGCGGGTAACTTTTCCCTGTGGAGTTCACAACGCCCCCAGCCGTCGTGATTGGCGATCACCAGCGGCTCACCGACCCCGTGTGGTCTAACGCTATTTCTCATGGCGACTTGGTCCAGTTTGCCCCGGATATCACCTGCGTGGCGTTTCGCGACCAGGTGGCCGCCTTGGCGGGTGGGCTGATCGCCGCGGGCATCCAGCCTGGCGACCGTGTCGCCCTCATGAGCAAGACCCGCTACGAGTGGACGCTCGCGGACTACGCGATCTTGGCGATTGGTGCCATCACGGTCCCGATCTTCGAGACGTCCAGCGCCGAGCAGGTCTCCTGGATCCTTGAAGACTCCGGGGCGGTGGCCTGCTTCGCGGAGCGCCCAGCGCAGATCCCCGGTGAGCTTCAGGTGTGGGCGATGGATGATCTTCCGTTCGGGGAGCCCATCACCGAGCCCTATCAAGGCAGCGCGGATGACACCGCGACGATCATCTACACGAGTGGCACGACAGGCCGCCCCAAGGGCTGCGTCCTGACCCACCGCAACATGCTCTCCGACATCAGCAACGCGATGCCGGCCCTGCACCAGCTCTTCGCTGAGGGATCGTCCACGGTGCTGTTCCTGCCGCTGGCGCACTCGTTTGCCCGGCTGCTGCAGATCGGTGCCGTGCAGGGGCGGGTCAACACGATGTACACCGCCGACATCAAGGACCTCGTCGCCGACCTCGGCCGGTTTAAGCCCACTTTCCTGCTCAGCGTGCCGCGCGTGTTCGAGAAGGTCTACAACGGCGCCAAGCAGAAGGCACACGCCGGTGGCAAGGGCGCGATCTTCGACCGGGCCGAGAAGGTCGCGATCGAGTACAGCCAGGCACAAGACAAGCCGGGAGGCCCCGGGCTCGCACTTCGCTTGCAGCACATGGTGTTTGACCGTCTCGTCTACAGCAAGCTGCGTGCCGCGCTCGGTGGCCGGTGTGAGCGTGCGATCAGCGGCGGCGCTCCGATGGGCGCGCGGCTCGGGCACTTCTTCCGTGGCATCGGGCTCATCGTGCTTGAGGGTTATGGGCTGACCGAGACCTCGCCCGCGATCACGTTCAACCGCGAAGGGGCGCAGAAGATCGGCAGCGTGGGCCAGCCCCTGCCCGGCGTGACGGTCCGCATCGCCGACGATGGCGAGATCCTGGCGAAGGGCGAAATCGTGTTCCAGGGCTACTGGAACAATCCTGCGGCCACCGCCGAAGTGATCGACGAGGACGGCTGGTTCCACACCGGAGACATCGGCTCGCTGGACGCCCAGGGCTTCCTCACCATCACCGGCCGCAAGAAGGAACTCATTGTGACGGCGGGCGGCAAGAACGTCGCTCCGGCGGTGCTTGAGGACCGGGTGCGGGCACACCCTCTCGTCAGTCAGTGCATGGTCGTCGGTGATCGCCAGCCGTTCATCGCCGCCCTCATCACGATCGATCCAGAAGCTATAGCCGACAGGGCCATCTCCGATATCACCCGCGACGAGCAATTGCGTGCTGAAATTCAGGTAGCGGTGGACGAAGCCAACAAGGCAGTGTCCAAAGCGGAGGCAATCAAGGTCTTCCGCATCCTGCCCCGTGATTTCACCGAAGCCACCGGCGAGCTGACCCCCTCACTGAAGGTCAAGCGCGCTGTCGTTATGAAGGAGTACGCCAACGAAATCGAAGCTATCTACCGGAGCTGATTTCGTGTTTAGCCGCCCCGGGCCAGCCAGCATTAGCGCGCATACGATCGGGATCACGCTGCGCGCCGCTCTGCTCGCCCTCCTAACGGGACTGATCTGGTTCGCCACGCGCGACCCGGCCCAGCTTTGGCTCGTCGCCGCCTTGGCGGTGGCGGCCATCCCGGCCGTACTCGCGCCACAGAACCGGTTCGCCGCGCCCATTGGCCGCACCGCCGAGATGCTGCTCGTTGGCCTGGGAGCGAGCATGGTCGCCGCCTCGGCAGACGCGGCAGGCATCGTGACCAATGGCGTTGGCGCCGCGGCGGTGTTGCCCTACTTGGCGGTGCCGCTGACGTCGGCGACGTTTCAGGGACGGTCGCTGGAATCGGCCGGTCTGCTCACCATCGCCGCGGCGACCCTTGCCGTCGCGGGCTGGCTCACGCCGGTACCAGGTGGCGGGACGCAACTGCAGCAGATCGGTTACCTCGCTGTCAGTGCGCAATGGGTGACCCTGGCCGCGATCGGCACCATCACCGCGGGCGCGATGCAGCGGGCCGTTTTGGCCAGGCGAGCGCCACAGCCCTATGCCGAGGCGACACGTCTGCTCACACAGCTGCGGCAAGTGGCCCGTCAGCTGCCTGGAGCCACGTTGGACCCGGGCAGCATCGCCGACCACCTCCTCGAAGAACTGCGCTCCATCGGCCGGGCTGACCGGGCTGCCGTGTTCGCGGCTTCCGGGGGCGGGCGGCTCGAAGTGCTTGCCCAGTTTGGGGTGGACGGTGACGCGTCGGTTCGCCCGTCTTGGGAAACGCACCTGGACGCCGACTCGGCCATCGCCGACGCGTGGGCCAGTCAGCAGCCGCAGATCTCCTCCCGCACCCAGTTGCGTTCCGTGGCACCCACCGACCCGGTGTCCGCCCTGGTGGTGCCCTTGATCGCCGGGGTGCGAACGGTCGGGCTGGTCGTCTTGGAACGTGACGGTGTCGGGGGCTATCCGCCGAGCCTGACGTACAAAATCATCGCCTCAGCGGCTCCTGCGGCGCTCAGGCTGGAGGCGGCGCTGCTCTTCGACGAGGTGCGGTCGCTGGCCACCAACGAGGAACGTCAGCGGCTCGCCCGCGAAATCCACGACGGTGTCGCCCAGGAACTAGCGATGATCGGTTACGGCATCGACAACGCTCAAGCCGGCTTGCCCGAAGGGGCGACGCAAACGGCTGAAGAGCTACGTGAGCTGCGTGCCGAGGTGACGCGCGTGATCACCGAGTTGCGGTTGAGCCTGTTCGAGCTGCGCACCGAGGTTGACCGCCACGGTGGGCTCACGGCGGCTATCGCCGAGTTCGCCCGGATCTCTGGAAACCAGGCGGGGCTCAAGGTTCACCTCAGCCTTGACGAAGCGGGACGCCTTCCCGCATCGATGGAGTCCGAGTTGCTCAGAATCGCCCAAGAAGCCATAACTAATGCCAGACGGCACGCTTTTGCGGCGAATCTTTGGGTAACGTGCACCGTTGATCCACCGTTCGCATTGATCGAAGTGTCTGATGATGGTCAGGGGCTGCCAGACCAGCGTAGCCAGGGACGCTACGGTCTTGCGATCATGGCAGAGAGGGCGGAACGTATCCGTGGTCGGCTTGAGATCACGCCAAGAGACCCAAGCGGCACTACCGTCAGTGTTGTTGTTGGCGGCACCGCGAGGTGAGGCTGGGCCGCTAGATGAAGAAAGCCGGCCAACCAGCTAACGTGTATCACCCACGTGTTGAATCCGGGCGTGGGCGTTCCAGATAGGGAGTAAGCGGGCAATGACTACCAATGCCGTGCCAGCGGGGCGCACTCGGGTCCTGCTCGTTGATGATCACGACCTGATTCGCAAGGGCCTGCGTCACGCCTTTGAACGCGATCGTCAGTTCGAGGTCGTTGGCGAGGCCGGCACGGCGGCCGAGGCCGTGCGCCAGGCCGGGGCACTTCACCCCGACGTCGTCATCATGGACCTCCGCCTGCCCGACGGCAGCGGTCTGGAAGCCACCCGCACCCTGCGCAAGTCCAGCGCCACCATGGGCATCGTCGTCCTCACCATGTACGCGGGCGACGACCAGCTCTTCGGCGCTCTTGAGGCTGGCGCTAGCGCGTTCGTGCCCAAGACGGCACCGGCCGACGAGGTCGTGGCGGCCGCCCGCCACGCGGCCAGCGCCCCGAGTGCGTTCACCGCCGCGGATCTCGCCGAGGCGATGAAGCGCCGGCTCACGCCAAGCGGCCCACAGCTTTCCCCGCGCGAGAGCCAGGTGCTCAAGCTGCTCGCCGAGGGCATGAGCGTTTCCGGGATCGCCAAGCAGCTGTTCGTCAGCGAGTCGACGGCCAAGACGCATATCTCCAAGCTTTACGAAAAGCTTGGTGCGGCTAACCGGGCACAGGCGCTGATGACAGCCCTGCGACTCGGCCTGCTCCAGGCTCCCGACGCGCCGAACCTGAGCTGATCATGGGTAAGCACTCCTCCGCTGCCCCGCTGTTGCCCGATGGCGAGCCGGACTGGCTCGCCTACGCCCGCAGCGGGGACAACCCGCTCGCCATGGCGAAGCTGCCCAGTGGCTATGTCGTCTTTGGAGACACGCAGTTTCTCCCGGGCTATTGCGTGCTGCTGTCCGATGTGGACGATGCCGACCACCTGACCGACCTTCCGCTCACGCAACAGCAGCAGTTCCTGGCGGACATGGCTTTGGTCGGGCAGGCGATCTACAGCGCTTGCAGCGGCTACGATCCGGCGTTTCGCCGGGTGAACTATGAGATCCTCGGCAACCTTTACGAGCACCTGCACGCGCACGTGACGCCGCGCTACAGCTGGGAACCAGCCGAGTTCCGGCTGGGCCCGGTCGCGCGGTATCCGCTGGAGGACCGTAAAGCGGAGGAGTTCGACACGATCAAATCGCCGCGGGCAGAGGAATATGACGCGTTGCGCGAGGCGATCACCAACGAGATCAACCGGTTGTGCGCACTCTCCTTGTAACCAATGACTTTCCGCCTCGGCCCGGCGGAATCCAGCGCTACGTTCACGACCTCGCCATCCGCCAGCCGGATGGCGAGCTGGTCGTTTACAGCTCTGATTGGCGTGACTCCAAGACGTTTGACGCCGAGCAGCCGTTCCCGGTGATCCGCGAGAACACGAAGGTCCTGCTGCCGACACCGCGTATTACCAAGCGCGCCAAGGAAATCGCCAAAGTCGAAGGCTGTGACCGGGTGTGGTTCGGCGCCGCCGCACCGCTCGGTCTCATGGCACGCAAGCTAAACGTCAGGGCGGTCGGCCTCACTCACGGACACGAGGTCGGCTGGGCGGCGCTTCCGCTGGCGCGCACCGCTCTCAAGCGGATCGCCGATGGCTGCGATGTGCTCACCTATCTCACCGAATATCAGCGCACCCGTCTTGCCCCGGTGACCGAAGGCCGGTGTTCGCTGGAGCGCCTGACGCCTGGCGTTGACTCCACGACCTATCACCCTGGCGTGGACGGGGGCGAGGTCCGCAGAAAATACGGGCTCGAAGACCGTCCCGTGATCGTGTGCGTGTCCCGCCTCGTGCCGCGTAAAGGGCAGGACATGCTCATTGAAGCCCTCCCCCTGGTACGCAAGCGTGTGCCCGATGCCGCCCTCCTGCTCGTGAGCGGTGGCCCGCATCGCGCCACGTTGCAGCGCATGGCCCGTGAGCACGCCGTGGCCGACCATGTGGTGCTGACCGGTTCGGTCCCGTGGGCTGAGCTGCCCGCGCACTACGCGGCCGGTGATGTCTTCGCGATGCCCTGTCGTACACGCAACGGCGGGCTCGATGTCGAAGGCCTCGGCATTGTCTACCTGGAGGCCAGCGCGATGGGGTTGCCAGTCGTCGCCGGGGATTCAGGCGGCGCACCGGATGCCGTGCTCGAGGGCAAGACCGGGTTCGTCGTTGATGGACGGTCGAAGGAAGCCGTCGCGGACCGTCTCGTCACCCTCCTCACCGATCAGGAGCTGGCCCGCCAGATGGGCGCCGCCGGTCGTGAGTGGACGGTGAACGAGTGGTCGTGGGACTCCCGCGCGGCGACCCTGCGCGCGATGCTCAACGGCTAAACGCCCGGGCGGCCGCGATCCGCTCCACCGTCGTCGGATGACTTCCCCGCCACGCCTGCTCCCATGCGGGAGGGTCGGGGTCGGCTAGATTGACGAAGGCCAGCCGCTTCTGCATGGCTTCGAACGTCGCCGGATCCTGTGTCAACCGCAGCGCGTGCTCGTCAGCGCGGGCCTCGATACGCCGGGACACGAACGCTTGCAACGGTCCGCTGAACAGGCCGATGACCGTGGCGACGGCGAGCAGAAGCCCGATCGCTTGCGGCGCGGCGATCGAGTCCACGCCAGCCATACGCAGCAACCACGACCACGAGCCGAGTAGGTACAGCCCCACCACGAGCAAAGCCGCGCCCAGCGCGCCGATCACGGTGCCCACGACCACATCCTTGTCGGCGGCGTGCCCAAGTTCATGTGCCACAACGCTTTCGACCTCGGCCGCAGGCGCCTCACGCAGCAGGGTGTCGTAAACGACGATCCGCCGCGTCGGCCCGATTCCGCTCACGTAAGCGTTTAGCGCTGTCGTGCGGCGGGACGCGTCAGCCACGAGCACGTCCTTGACGGGGACGCCATCGCGTTCGGCGAGCCGCATCAGCGACGTGCGCAACGGGCTGTCTTGCATCGGCGTGAACTTGTTGAACACCGGCTCGACGAGCACCGGGAAGATGAAGCTCAGCAGCACGACGAGACCGGCCGCGCCAGCCGCGCCCCAGGCCCACCACCAGTTTGGGGCCAGCTTCGTCAGGCCAAAGAAACCCAGCAACGCCACGGTCGTGAAGACGAGGCCGACCGCGTACCCCTTAAGGACATCAACCCACCACCCGCCCCAATCCTGAGTGGACAGTCCATAGCGGACCATGACCGTGTGCCGCCAGGCCGCGAACGGCAGCGCCAGCAGCTCGCCGATCAGCATGATGAGCAGGCCACCGCCGAGCACCTTGGCGGGCCAAGGGCCAGGCACTAGATTGACGATCTTCGCACCCAGGGGCGTCAAACCCAACCCCAAAGCCAAGATCAAACCCAAGACCAGCTGGGGGTACGCGATGAGCCTGCCCTCTCCCCGAAGTGCCTTGGCCTGGCTGACGCGGTCAGCGGGCAGCTCGGCCAGTGCCGCGAGCTGGTCAGCCCGCGGGGCAGGTGGCCGGTGCCACGGCACGAGGATCCAGGCGGCGACGGCCAGCCCGGCGAGCAAAACGAGGAAGGTGAGCACGGCCCAGCCACGCACGGTCATCCCATGAGGGTATTCCCTGAACTGTCCCTGAAAGCGGCCGACTTAAGGTGGACGATCATCGTGAGCTGGCGCGACGGTGGATCGCGTGACTCAGCCAGTTGTCAAACGCAGCCCTTGGAAGAAAATTCTCATCGTTGCCCTCGTCCTTCTCCTGATCTGTTGTGGCGGCGCGGTGGCGTTCGTGACGTGGTTGCTGACCGGCAACAAGATCGACACGTTCGGCAAAGTGGATTTCGCCAACCAGCTCGCGATCCCGGCGCTGGCTCCTTCGCAGGTGGACGCGCAGGGGCGCCGTATCTTCAACCTCACGGCACAGGCCGGCCAGCACACGTTTGGTTCCGGGCGCGGTGGCAATGGCACGACGTGGGGATTCAACGGCGACTACCTCGGCCCCACGTTGCGGGCTAAGGCGGGCGAGCAGGTTGTCGTGAACGTGCACAACAAGCTCGACGAGACGACGACCGTGCACTGGCACGGCATGCACTTGCCCGCGGCGATGGATGGCGGGCCGCACCAGCTGGTTTCGGCCGGCAAGACGTGGTCTCCGACCTGGAAGATCGCGCAACCGGCGTCGACACTGTGGTATCACCCGCATCTGCACGGCGAGACCGCCGATCACGTGTACAAAGGCCTGGCGGGAATGTTCATTTTGGACGGTGACACGCCCAAGGGTTTGCCGGAAACCTATGGCGTGGACGACATTCCGCTGATCGTGCAAGACAAGGCGTTTGAGAGCAACGGAAAGCTCGACGACCGCAACCCGTTCCTTTCCGGTGTCGGCATTCTCGGCGACGAGATCGTCGTCAACGGCACGCACTCCCCCTTCCTCGATGTAACCGCGGAACGGGTCCGGCTGCGGGTGCTCAACGCGTCAAACGCCCGCGTGTTCAACTTCGGGTTCGACGACGACCGGCGCTTCGACGTCATCGGCACCGATGGTGGCCTGCTGGAAAAGCCCGTGTCGATGGACCGGCTGCAGCTGTCGGCGGGCGAGCGGGCCGAGATCGTGGTCTCGATGAAGCCCGGTGAGCGGATCGTCCTGCGCAGCTACGACCCCGATCTGGGATCGCTGTTCGACGACCTCAAGGGCGGTGCTGACCAGTTCGACGTGCTGCAGTTGCGGGCCGCGGCGTCGCTCAAGCCCTCCGCTGCCCTGCCCGCGACGCTCACCACGATCGACCGTCTCAGCAACCCCGCTGTCACGCGCAAGTTCTCGTTGTCGGGGCACAGCATCAACGGCAAGCAGATGCAGATGAACCGCATCGACTTCGCGCCAACGGTGAACACGACCGAGGCGTGGGAAGTCTTCAACAACGACGGCGACCTGCACAGCTTCCACGTGCACGACGTGCAGTTCCAGATCCTGGCCGTGAACGGGGCACCACCACCGCCACACCTGATGGGGTGGAAGGACACCGTGCTCGTGGCGTCGGACATGTCGTACAAGCTGATCATGAGGTTCACCGATCACGCCGACCCGAACGTGCCGTACATGTACCACTGTCACGTGCTCTACCACGAAGACGCCGGGATGATGGGGCAGTTCGTGGTCGTCCAACCAGGACAGTCCCCCGGCACACCGCCCTCGCACGAGGACCACTCGGCACACGCGGGGCACCACTAATGCCCTGCCGCCGGCCGTGATGCAGGGATGCGTGCCCGATACGTGGTCGGCGGCCTGGCGATAGTGATCGCGGTCGCGGTGTGGGCCGTCGACATGGCGGCGTTTCAGCCCGAGGTCGAGCGGCTCACCATCGCCGAGAACAACTCCTAATTGGCGCAGCGCCCTGCACTTCTGTGCGGCGTCCAAGCAGCTACGCTGCGGACCCCGGGCCAGGGACCTTCGCCACGCGGCGATGTTCCTGGCCTTCGCGGGTCTGGTGCTCCTGGCCGAAGGCCGTCTGATCGCCGCCCTGACCGGATTCGGCGCGATGGCGGGCTGGGGAACGGCCGGCATCTTCCTTGACAAAGCCGATCTCGGCGCCTTCGGCAGCGGCATCGCGGCCGTCGTCATCGCGGCCGCTTTCGGGACACTGGCGTGGTACTTGAACACCGCCACGATCGTGCGGCCCGACAGCCAGAGCGTTCTCTACTTCACGGCCGCTATTTGCGTTTTCTTCGTCACTTTGATGTCGTTCGCCCAGACACCGGCCGAGATCGTGCCCGGTCGGCTGGCTATCACTTCGGCGTTTGTCGCGGTGGCCTTCGTCATCGTGGCATGCGCTCTGGCGGGAACCGCGACCGTCCATATCGGACGATGGGCCATCACGGCACTAGCGCTGAGCCTGCTGCCCCTGGGCGTGATCGCCTATCGCCGGGCCTATGGCGAACCGATGGATCTGGACTACTGCGCCTTTACCTTCGGCCCGGCGATCGTCATGCTCGCGGCGCTGACCTGGCTCGCGGGACGGTGGCCAAAGGATCCGCGCCGCCTCGCTAGCGTGATTGCCTTGCTCCTGCTTGTCGTGCCCGTAATGGCCACGGTGGGAACGCTCATCGCTGTGCGACCAGTCTCGGCATCGCTGACGAACTGACCGCCGCGGCCGGCAACCCAGCGGTCAGCGCGGCAGATTCGGATTTGCTCATGGGTCTAGTCGCGCTACTGGCCGGCACGTTGAACGCCTTACTGATGCTCGCGGCCACGCAGCGGCCAGTCGAGCTAGGCCTGCAAGTGGCGCCGAAGCTCGCTGATGACAGCGTGGGCGTGCGCTAACTCGAGGTGCAGCCGGGTCACTTCGAACTCAAGCTGCACGATGCGGCAAGCGGCGGCAAGCGTCATGCCCAGGTCGACGACCTCCCGCGCGCGGGCCGCCCGGGCCAGATCATCGCGCGAGTAACGCCGGTGGCCGCCGCCTGAGCGGGCCGGTCGCAGCAGCCCGCTGTCACCGAGGCTGCGCAGAAACCCGGGCTGCACGCCGAGCAGGCTCGCCGCCGTGCTCATGGTGTAAAGCGGGTAACTCGCGTCATCGAATGGCTCGGTCATGCTTTTGGTCTCCTGAAAACTTAAGGCGGCTCCAATGTAGCTGGAGCCGCCTTATCGCTTGAGGATCAGCCTGCTGATTAGGCGGTCAGAACCTTGTTGTCCTCGCCCAGACCGACCTCGATGCGGCGGGGCTTGGCCTGCTCGGCGACCGGGATGCTCACCGTGAGCACACCGTTGTTGTAGTCAGCTTTGACAGCCTCAAGGTTCAGGCCGTCGCCGACGACGATCTGCCGGCTGTAGGTGCCGGACGGACGCTCGGCCACCACGTAGTTGACGCCCTCGCCAGCCTCTGGCTTGCGCTCGGCGCGGACCGTCAGCGTGTTCTTCTCAGCCACCACGTCGAGGCTGCCCGGCTGGATGCCCGGGAGGTCGAAACGAAGCACGTAGGAGTCGCCGTCGCGGTAGGCGTCCATGGGCATGAGGCGCGGCGAACGGGACGTGCCCCAGACCTCGCTGGCCAACCGGTCGAAGTCGCGGAAGGGATCAAATCGCAATGAAGTCATACCGAGAACGTTAGCGTGCTCGGCTCAAAAAAACTACTCCAGTCAGATGAGATTTTCTGTTACGAACGTGACAGTCTCCGGAGCAGGCTGTCGGAACTCATGGGGTAGGCGCCGTGCCGCTTGACGCCGACGGCCACTTCCTTGTCAGAGGAGATGACGACGATCGGGCGGCCGGCCGGTTCAGCGCGCACGAGCCGGCGGATGAGTTCGTCGGCGGTCTCTCCCTTGCGGGAGAACAAGACCCGTACGCCGCGCGGCGCTGGCGGCAGCCCGTGCACGCGTTCGGCCCCATCGAACACGACCGTTGTTTCGGCGCCGGTCTGCGCGACAACCAGTCCGAGCGCGGCGACCAGGCGGTTGCGCTGCTGCTCCAGGGACATCTCGGCGAAGCCACGCTTGGTCACGTTGTAGCCATCGACGATGAGATGGGCCTTAGGCAGGGCGAGCAGCTGGTTGAGCCGGCCGGGGTCGTCGACGTCGAGCCCACGGGAAGCTGGCGACTGCTTTCCCGGGCTGTCCGCGTGAGCGGCCGCTACGGCGTCGCCAGGCAGCATCTGCGCTGGGTCGAGCGCCAGCTCACGGCGCAGCCCAACAGCAGCCTGGCCGATCGTCTCCAGCAGCAGCCACAGGCGCGCCTCATCCATCGCGCGGGCTTCCCGCGCGGTGTGGCGCACATCGTCTTTGGCAGCCTCGGCATCGGACAGTCTGGACCGCAGTTTGCGCAGCTCAGCATCAAAATCACTGGCAGCCTTGGTGGCCCGCCCCTTTTCGATGGACAGCAACTCAGCGGACCGTTTCGCCGCTGCCTGGGCCTCCCGCAACGCCTTTGCCGTCTCGCGCGCTTCGGTCTGCACAGTGGTCATTTCGTCGCGCAGTTTGGCCAGCTCAGCCCGAAGCTTCTCGGTCTCAATCTTGGCGACGGTGCGATCGTGCTCGGCCCGCGCGGCCCGGACCTCGGCGTCGCGCAGCGCTTCGGCGGCAGCGGCGGTTTCGGCCTGCTCCGCGACGGCTTCGGCCGAAGCGGCGATCATCTCGCGCCAGCCCTGCGGCCGCAGAAGGTAGGCCAGGGCGGCGATCTCGGCAGGATCCCCCGCAGCCGGTGGTGTGCCGCTGGCTATCGCTTCGCCCAGCTCACCGGCATCGGCGGCGGCCTTCTCGCCAATCCGCTGCCGGAACAACGCGTCGGTGCTCAGCTGCATGGCGATGGTCGGTCCGCCCAGGCGCGCCCGGCGGTTGGGGGCGAACTTCGCGACCTTGCGCAAGGGCTGCGGCAACTCGTCGGCGGGCAGCATGGTTAACACGGCCGCGGCGAGCGCCACCACCCGTTGGCGGATCAGCTCCGGCAGGTGTGGTTCGGGGGCAAACTCCGCCGCGGAAGCACCAGCCCCAAGGGGGGCTGTGGAGGCTGGCTCAGCGGCGGAGGACATGCATTCCAGTCTCCCACCGCCCGGCGATCTTGTCTCCTGGTATGCCGTACCGGCCAGTGATCTTGGACCTGGGCAAGAATGTCGGACTGTCCGATTAGGGTGCGGCTTCGTGCACGTCCAACTCTCGATGGCCGGGCTGTGGGATGACCCCCTCGCCCTCGATCTAAGGCAGACGACCTTTGTCGTCCTCGACCTCGAGACCACGGGAGGTGCCCCCGACGGGGGCGGCATCACCGAGATCGGTGCCGTCAAAGTCCGTGGCGGGGAACAGATCGGCAAGCTCGCCACCCTGATCAACCCGGGGGTGCCGATCCCGCCGTTCGTCACCGTCCTAACCGGAATCACGACCGCGATGGTGGCCCCGGCCCCGCCCATCGAAGAGGTGCTTCCGTCGCTATTGGAGTTTCTGCAAGGCGCCGTCCTGGTCGCGCACAACGCCCCCTATGACACCGGTTTCCTCAAGGCCGCCTGTGCCGCCCACGGCTACACCTGGCCCGCCCCCAAGGTGCTGTGCACGGCCCAGCTCGCCCGGCGGGTGCTCCAGCGCGACGAGGTGCCCAACCGCAAACTTGGCACGCTCGCCTGGTATTTCAAGACGCACCCGCCCACGCACCGGGCTTTCGACGACGCTCTGGCCACGGTCGATGTGCTGCACGCGCTCATCGGCCGGCTGGGCAGCCTCGGGGTCAGCTCGCTCGGCGACGCCCTGGCCTACCTCAAGCCGGTCACCCCGACCCAGCGCGCCAAACGTCATCTGGGCGAAGGGCTCCCCCAGGCGCCCGGGGTCTACATCTTCCGGGCACACGACGGGCGGCCACTCTACGTAGGCAAGTCCGTCAATATCGCGACCAGGGTGAAGACCTATTTCGGTTCGGGCGAGAAACGAGCCCGGATCAGCGAGATGCTCGCCGCCTCGGTGAAGGTCGACGCGATCGAGTGCGCGCACTCGCTGGAAGCCGAGGTGCGCGAGCTGAGGCTGATCGCGGCACATGCCCCGCCTTATAACCGCCGCTCTAAGTATCCGGAACGCGTTCACTGGATCAAGCTCACGCAGGAGGCGTACCCCCGATTGTCTTTAGTGCGCGAGCCAGGAACCGACCCCGAGTCCTGCCTTGGCCCCTTTCCGGGAAGGCGGATCGCGCAGGCCGCGATCGACGCGGTGCTTGAGGCGCTGCCGTTGCGCCAGTGCACGACGAAGCTGTCGGCGAAGAAGGAGTCGGCCTCTTGCGCGCTGGCCGAGATCGGCCGGTGCCCGGCGCCTTGCCTGCTGCGGATTAGCACGAGTGACTACGAGTCCACTTTGGCCGGTCCGGTCCGCCAGGCATTTCGCGGTGACCCCGATCCGGTGGTGCAGCCGCTGCTCGCCCGCATGGCGAAGCTATCGGGCGATCAGCGGTTCGAGGAGGCGACCCGGCTGCGCAACCGCATGGCGGCCTTCGTGCGGGCGGCGATGCGCATGCAGCGGCTGTCGGCGCTGACCGGCATCAGCGAGCTGGTCGCCGCCAAACGGACCGCTAAGGGCGGCTGGGATATTTCGATCATCAGGCACGGGCGGCTGGCCGCGGCGGCGTTCGCCCCACCCGGCGTCCATCCACGTAGGACACTCAACGAGGTCTGGCCCACGGCGGAAACGGTCCTGCCACCGGCTCCCGGGCACCCGACCCCTTGTGCGACGGCCGAAGAGACGGAGCGAATCATCGACTGGCTTGAATTGCCGGAAACCCGGCTGGTCGAGACATCGGCCGGATGGGCGTCACCCGCCCGGGGTGCCATCCGGTTACGCAGCATGCTCACGCAGTTCGGAATGAGTGAGGGGCGGGGCTCAGTGTTGACCGAATGATGGACGGGTATTGACCATTCGGCCACCATATTCGTTACTAGGCTGTAAGCACGCTGGCGAGGGAGGTGTCCTGAATGGATGTCGATGCCGGCGCGAGCCCGGGGACCCCCCTAGGACGCATCGGGGAGAGCCTTCTGGCCGCCCGGTTGCGTGCGATGCTGAGCTGGCCCGCGTCCCGCGACCGCTCTGTGCCCCAAGTAGACCCGGTCCAGCGCCTCATTCGCACCCATCGCGGCGTCCATCCGGACGCCGATGTCAATTTGCTCCGCCGTTCCTACTCGGTCGCCGAGCGCGCTCACCGCGATCAGAAGCGCAAGAGTGGCGAGCCCTACATCACGCACCCGCTGGAAGTGGCCCACATTCTGGCCGTCCTCGGCATGGACACGGTCACGCTCGCCGCGGCGCTGCTGCATGACACGGTCGAAGACACCGACTACACGCTGCCCCAGTTGCGCGCCGACTTCGGCGCCGAGGTGGCCCTGCTCGTCAACGGCGTGACCAAGTTCGACAAGGCGCACTTCGCTCAGGCCGAGGCCGAAACGATCCGCAAGATGATCGTCTCGGCGGGCAAAGACATCCGCGTGCTCGTCATCAAGATCGCCGATCGCTTGCACAACATGGAAACGCTTGACGCCCGCTCGCCCGCTTCGCGGGCTCGCATCGCCTCGGCGACCCGTGAAGTGCTCGTCCCCTTGTGCGACCGGCTTGGCATCCAGGCGCTCAAGGGCCCGTTCGAAGACGTCGTGCTGCGTTACGTCGATCCTGAGGCCTATCAGCTCATCGATGAGATGGTCACGCGGGAGCGTCCACATTGGAACGAATACGTCGAGCGGTTCGTCGGGGCCGGCAATGACGCTCTCAAGCGCGAAAAGCTTGACGGGCACCTGATTCCACGCCCCCGGCACTACTACACGATCTGGAAAGACACCAAGGCGGCGGGAAGTCCTTCGCCCATCAACCTTCCGCGCGTCGTGGTGATCCTCGACGGCGACGAGGCCGACTGTTATGCCGCGCTAGGCGTGATGCACCAGCGCTGGCTGCCGATCCCGGGACGGTTCAAGGACTACATCGCCGCGCCGAAGAACAACCTCTACCGTTCGCTGCACACGACCGTGCTCGGGCCGGACGACCAGATGGTCGAGGTGCTGATCCGCACGGATCAAATGCACAAGGCCGTGGAATATGGGGTCGTCGCCCCTTATCGCTATCCGGTGCGCCCGCCCCGCTTCGGCAAGAAGGTCCCCGCGGCGGCGCCCAAGCAGGACCAGATGGCCTGGCTGCGGCGCGCTCTGGAACTGGAGGCGGCAGCCCCCGACGCCGTCCAGTTTGTCCAAACGCTTCGCTGTGACCTGGCCGAACAGCAGATCCAGGTGTTTGGGCACGGCACACGAATGCTTCTTCCGGCCGGGGCAACCCCGGTCGATGTCGCTTATGAGCTCAGTTTCCGCATAGGTGACCGGTGCGTGGCAGCGACGGTCAACGGTGTGCTGACACCGCTCAACGCCGAGCTCACGGATGGCGATGTCGTCGACATTCTGGTCAGCCGGGACAAGAATCACCCCGGCCCCCGCCCCGAATGGCTGGATTTCGTCAAGTCACCCAACGCAAGGCTGCGCCTGAGCCGCCGGTTCAGCGAGCCCGAGGCTCCGGCCGGGACGGTCAGTGACCGGCTCCAGATCGGCCGCGCGGCGATCGGCTTGGCCCTGCGCCGCCGTGACCGCGCCCTGTCCAGTGAGCAGCGGTTGGTGGACCTCGCTCAGGAGCTGGGATACCCCGATTTGGACACGCTGCTGATCGCGATAGCCGAGCACCGCGTGCGCGCCGACGTCATCGTCGACCAGCTGATCGCCAGCGTCGACGCCAGTGCCGGCCAGCGTGGCATACCGGTGCAGCCGCAGCAGTCACCGACCGAATCGTCTAGCCTGACTGGGTGATCAGGTCCCGCTCGCCGCTGCGCCGGCGCATGCTCTCGATGGCGTACGGGATCTTCTACCGGATTCCGCCGAAGTGGCGTTCCCGGCTGGTCAAGACCATCAGCCCGAAATACATCCTCGGTTCCGTGGTGCTCATCTATGACACGGAGAAGCCGGATCATCTGCTGTTGTTGCGCCAGCCACCAGGGCGCGGCTGGACGCTGCCGGCCGGATTGCTCGACCGGGGCGAAACTCCGATACAGGCGGCTTGCCGTGAGGCGGCTGAGGAAACCGGCATCGAGTTCACTTTGGATCAGCTCACGCCGGCTGTTCCTAACGCGGTGGTGCACACCAAGGGCCGCTGGGTGGACATGGTGTTCACGGCACGGGTTCCGGCCTCCACTACGGCGCTTTCCGTGGACGGGGCTGAGGTCTGGGAAGCCGCCTGGCACCCCATCGGCAGCCTCCCCCGGCTGACCGTCGCGACTGCCCGTTTACTGGAGCATTACGGCATACGATCTCAATCATGACGGCGCCGGATGATGTTTGCGCGGTGGTGCTGGCCGCTGGGCTGGGCACCCGGTTGCGGCCGCTGACCAGTTTGCGGCCGAAAGCGCTTGTGCCCGTGGGCAATGTGCCGCTTCTCGACCGGGCCCTGCACCGTCTCGCGGCGGCGGGCCTTACCGGGCCGGGAAGGGTGGCGGTCAACGCGCATCACTTCGCTGACATGATCGCGAGCCACGTTGGTACCCGCGCGCATTTGTCCATTGAAGACGGCGAACCTTTGGGATCGGCGGGAGCCGTGGGCAAGCTGCACAGCTGGATCGATGGGCGGGCGGTCCTCGTCGTCAACGCCGATGCCTATGTGGACGCTCCCGCGGGAGATTTGCGCGACCTGCTCGACGACTGGGACGGACGGACCGTCCGGCTGTCGGGGCACGTCGCCGACGACGGCCACCCGCCTTTTGGCGGGCTCGCGTTCGCCGGGGCGTCGTTACTTCCGGCCCCGGAAGCAGCGGTCTTGAAGCCCGAATACTCGCATCTCGTGCTCACGACCTGGCGCCCTGCCGAGCGCGAGCAACGGCTGGAGTCCTTTCCGCTCAACGGGACCTACATCGACTGCGGCACCCCGGCCGACTATCTCGCCGCCAACCTGCACGCGGCTAACGGCGAGAACCTCATCGCCGAGGACGCTGTGGTGACCGGCGCGGTTCTGTCCAGTGTCATCGGGGCGGGCAGCGCGATGTATGGCGTGGTCCGGCGCTGCGTGCTGTGGCCTGGCGCACACGTCGACGCCGACGAGGTGCTGACCGATGCCGTACGGGTGGGGCGCGACCTGACAGTGAAGGTTACTCCCGCGTAATATCGCGGCATGCAACAGCGACCTCACGCACGAGAAGCTGATTCCGCCGGCGCCAGGCCGCCCGTCGAGGCGATCGTGGACCGAGGAACTGACCGCCTAACCGTTCGCCTCTATGACCTTGTCAGTTCCCGCACGCTTGCGGTGATCTTCCCCGCGATGGGTGTCCCGGCCAGCTACTACGAACGTTTCGCGGTGTCGCTCAACGAGGCTGGCATGGCCGTCGCGATCGCTGACCTTCGCGGCACCGGCAACAGCACGCCAAAGCCCAGCACCCGAAGCCGTTACGGTTACGACGACCTGGCCGCCGATGTGGGTGCGGTGCTGGAAACCCTTGCGCCGCAACGAGAAGGCCGCCGTACCATCCTCATGGGACACTCCCTGGGCGGGCAGGCGTGCATCATGCACGTGGCCCGGCACCCAGAGTCCGTTGACGGTCTCGTGCTCATCGCGGTCGGCCTGCCCTACTGGCGCACCTATGGCCGTCAGCGCCTTGGTGTGTATGGCGTCGTGCAAGGCATCAGCACCGTCTCGTCCGCCCTGCGCGTCTGGCCCGGCTGGGGTTTCGGCGGCCGTCAAGCCCGCGGCGTCATGCAGGACTGGGCATACACCGGCCGCCACGGCCTGTTCCCGCCACACCTGCGCGTCGAGGAACGGCTCGCCGACATCACGCTTCCGGTGCTCGCGATCTCCGTGGACGACGATCAGTACACCCCGGCGCCCACGATGGACTTCACCGTGGGCAAGCTCACGTCGGCGAAGGTAACCCGGGCACACGTGTCTACAGCGGACGCTGGCATCCCGCTTGACCACTTCAAATGGGTAAAAGCCGGCCGGGCTATTACGGCTCTGCTTAGAGACTGGATGCCGCGTTAGCGAGGTTGAGTCGCCAGTTCTCGAAGACTTGCGGGCCACCGAACTGCACGGTGTGTTCCTCGTCTGCCTTTTCAAATCCGGCCCGCGCGTAGAGGCGCCGTGCTCCGTCGAGGTCCGCGTTGGTCCACAACACCATTTGGGGGTACCCAGTGAGCCGTGCGAACTCCACGCAGGCGTCGACGAGCTTGGCGCCGATCCCGAGCCCGCGAGCCCAGGGTTCCACGAGCAGCAGCCGCAACTGGGCCGTGCTGTCGTCCTTGCGCACACAGAACACGCAGCCAGCGGGTGTGCCTTTGACGTCGGCGATCCAGGCCCGGTCATAGCGCGGGTCGCGGTGCTTCACGTAGTCGGCGACGATCCCCGAGACCAATGCCTCGAATTCGTCGGTGTAGCCGTATTCGCTGGCGTAGATTGCCCCGTGGCGGGCGACGACCCAGCCCAGCTCCCCCGGCTTGGGTGCGCGCAGCGTGACGTCGGCTGGAACCGAAGGCGCCCATAGTCTTTCGATCAGTGCCATGGCCGCCAGCAAGTCCTGCTGGCCGACGGTGTCGAGGCGTTGCAGCAACGCGGTCATGTCTTCGATCGCGTGCTGGTCGAGGGTCGCGAAGACCTTGCGCCCCTGGGCGGTCAGCGAGACGGTCTGTTTGCGGTTGTCCGCACTTGACCGTCCAAGCTGGACCATCCCGTCAGAGTCGAACCGGCTCAGGATGCGGCTGAGGTAGCCCGGGTCGAGGCCGAGCGCTGTGCGCAGGGCCAGGGTCTCGGTCTGCTCCGCTTGGGCCAGCTCGAAGAGCACGCGGCACTCGGTCAGCGAATAGGGCGACCGCTGAATGCCATCGCCGAGAACACCGATCGTCCTGGTGTAGAACCGGTTGAACCGGCGGACCGCCGCGACGTCGCCCGCGCTCACCACCGCATTGTTTGACACAGTCAAAGAATAGGACAGAGGGTACTGTCTGCGCCATGACCACAACACCCCTTGTGCCGGAACAGCCCGGTGGGAGCGAACCGGCGCTGGAACAGACCAATGTGTCCGCTAACGACAATGTGCACGCGGCTCTGGAACGCGGGCGCGAAGCGGCCGAACGTGTCGGCGAAGCCGTTACATCGCTGGTGGGAAAGCTGCGCAATAGTGCCGAGCTCGACGGGGACCGGGGCACCACGACGATCGCCGATGAGGTTGTCGGCAAGATCGCTGGCATCGCCGCCCGGGAAGTTCAGGGCGTCTACGACCTCGGCGGCGACGCCGCCCGCGTTTTCGCTTCACTGAAAGAACGCATCGGCCTGTCCGCCGAAGGAACGGGTGAAGACTCCGACCGCGGCGTCCGCGTGCGCCTCGAAGGCACCAACGCCATCGTCGACATGACGATCGTCATCGAGTTCGGCTACGTCGTGCACACCGTGACCGACGCGGTCCGCACCAAGGTCATTAGCTCGGTCGAGACGATGCTGGGCCTGGAAGTCACCGCGGTCAACATCCGCGTAGACGACGTGCACGTGGCCGACTCCGGTGCGCTCACGCCGTAGTAGTCCGCCTTGAAGGTCCTGGCCCAGGGCACCCCCGTGCTGCCCTGAGCCGGGACCTATCGGCTAGCCGGATTGCTGGATCTCCTGGGTCCAGTTGGCTTCCCACGTCGCGCCGTCGGCCGAAACCGCCTGCTCCCAGCGGGCAGACGTTTCGGTGATGTCCGTCCAGCGAAACCGCAGCAGCTGCCGGTTTCCCTGCTCGTCTTCGTCTTCGCCGAACATCTCGATCACACCGTCGGCCAGGCGTCCCTTCATCGGCCGGAAATCGGGCGCCGCCCGCTCATTGAGCCAGACGTAGGACCATTCATTTGTCTCGTCATCATGAGCGAACACGGCAACTCCCTTGGGGCGATCGCCCGAGGGAAGCAGAAACTCAATTTCCTCGATGAGAACCTTGCCGCCGAGATGGCTCGTGACCATCTGAACCGCGGCGAACTCTTCCCACCCACCGTCACGCGCCGGCCGCCGGTTGAGGACCTCGGATTTACCTACTGAGAAAGCGAAATCTTCACGCACCGGAGAATCGTCCGATAGCCAGGTCACCCGCACCACGATTTCGGCACAGCTTAATTCGCGCTACCGTTCGAGCGTGATTGAGCTGATGCTCGGCTCGGCCGACCTCGCCCGGATCCGGTTCGCCGGCTCCCATCTAGAGGAGTTGGTCAACAGCCTCGACGTGCTCACGGGCCTGCGGGCCGGTGCTATGCACCGGTCGTGGATCACCGCGACCAGCCCGAGAGTGCGCGGGATCGACATGGCGACGCTGACCGCGCTCACTTGCGGCAGCCGGTTCATGGCCGACTTCCTTGCCCCGCCAATAGATCTCGTGCCTTGCGGCTTCGACGTCGAGCTGGAGTGGGTCCGGGCGCAGCCCGATGAGGCGATCCGTAGCGGCATCGACGAAGTGCGCGACGGCGGTCCGCTCCCACCCGTGCTGCGGCCGCTTTACGAGAACCCGTCAGCGGCACTGGGCACCCTGACCGACACCTTGCGCGCCTACTGGCGGGCCGCGATCGAGCCCGTCTGGCCCCGCCTCAGTGCTGTGCATCAGGCCGATATCGGGTACCGGATGAGTCATCTCGTCGCGGGCGGGTTCATGCGGGTGTTTGAGAACCTCCACCCGGAAGTCGAGTTCACGGGAGACCGGCTCCTCGTTCACAAATCGCATCACCACGCCGTGCGGCCCGCCGGAGACGGGCTTCTTTTGCTGCCAACGGTTTTCGCCTGGCCCCGGCTGTGCGTCAGCTACAACCCGCCTTATCAGCCGTCCCTGGCCTACGCGCCACGAGGCATCGGGCACGTGTGGGCCAGCACCGAGCAGGGGCCTGCCCAGCCGCTCGGCGAGCTCCTGGGCCGCAACCGCGCCAGCCTGCTCGCCCACCTTGATCTGCCGTTATCGACCAGCCAGCTAGCTTCGTACTTGGACATGACCGCGCCAGCTGTCAGCCAGCACCTGGCCATCCTGCGCCGGTGCCAGCTCGTCACCTCCCGCCGCGACGGCCGGTGGGTCCTGCACCAGCGCACGGATCTCGCCACTAGCCTTCTCAACGCCGCGCACTGACGCAATCATGCATACATGCGGTGGATCGATTCCTTGCCACAGCGGGCCGCGCAGAACCTGCCAGCCCCCGTTGCCGAGTACTACGCCCAGGGCGCGACAGCCGGAGTGACCGCCCGCGAAGCGCCTGACAGCTGGGAAACCTACCGGCTGCGCCCGCGAGTGATGCGCAACGTCCGCGAGATCTCAACCGCGACCTCCGTGCTCGGGCACGAACTCGCGACACCCGTGCTCATCGCACCGTCCACTTTGCAGCGCCAGGCCGACGATGCCGGCGAAGCCGCCACCACCCGCGCTGCCGCCAGGGCCGGCTCCTTGGCCTGCATCACTTCCAACTCTGGTACGAGGTTCGAAGTCCTTGGCGCCCTTGGTGTTCCGTGGTGGGTGCAGGCCTACGTGTTCCGCGACCGCGGGCTGTCGGCTGAGATGCTGCGCCAGGCCCGTGACTGTGGTGCCACCGCTGTCGTGCTGACCGTCGACACCCCGCTCCCGGGCACGAAATACAACGCCGGAAAAGCCGTGTGGGACATCGTTCCGAGCGAACACCTGCTCGTGAACTTCGACCCCTCGTTGCCGGACGAGGCCTACGTCAAAGCCGACGATCTGACCTTCGCTGATATCGGCTGGCTGCGCGAGGTGACCGGGCTTCCCGTGGTCATCAAAGGCGTTCTGCGCGCCGACGACGCCCTCGCGTGCGTTCAGGCCGGGGCCAACGCGATCCAGGTGTCAAACCACGGCGGCCGCCAGCTAGACCTAGCCGTGCACACCGCTCATGCGCTGCCTGAGATCGCCGAAGCTTTGGCCGGCACGGGCGCGGAGGTCTATGTGGACGGTGGCATCCGCCGCGGCGAGCACGTCATGATGGCGCTCGCTTTGGGCGCCCGTGCCGTGTTCGTTGGCCGCCCTGTGTTGTGGGCTCTTGCCGCCGAAGGCGAGCCGGGCGTCGAGCGCTTGCTCGCTGACCTCACCGCCGAGCTCGCCTTGACGATGAAACTGTCCGGCATGGCCACTATCGCTGACATCACGCCAGATCTCGTGACCCGGCCCTAGCAGCGCGGTCCCGCTCGTCGAGCGGGACCGCACTTCACTGCTATTTGGCTGGCGGAACGTTCTGGTTGAGGCGGAACAAGTTCTCCGGGTCATATTGCGCCTTGACCGCGGCGAGTCTGTCCCAAGTGGACCCCGGGTAAGCGTTGCGCACCCGCTCTGGACCCTCGTCGCCGAGGAAGCCCGAGTAGGCGCCAGAGTCGTTCTGCCGCAAGGCATTCGCGAAGGCAGTCACCCACGCTTCCTTGGCCGGCTTGTCGGCTTCGCCGTTGTAGAACGCGGCCACATTCACCATGATCTTGCTCTGGCGATGAGCGAACGCGGTGGCGTCGGCTGGCACGCGTGCCATCGCTCCCCCAAGCACCCGCAGCTGAGCCGCGCGCATCTGGGCGTCGGATTCTTCCAGGTACTTAATGATGGTCGCCGCTTCGGCGGCCCCGACGGAGTCGATGAACATCGTCTGCGCCGCGGCGGTCGGGTGATAGGACGTGTCCTCCGGCGGGAACAACGCCGCATAAGGCTGTGCCTGCACCATGTCGAGGATCGGCGTGGCGAGCGCACGGAACGGCGCGATGACGCGCTGTCCGTCTTCGGCCGGGCCGGCGTAAGCCAGCAGCGCCATCATCACCAGGCGGCCGTGCCACTCCGCTGGAATGAACGGCATCGGTGGCGCGGTCATCACCATCGTGATGCCGGACAGTTCCTCTGGTGCCGCCTCGGCGAGGGCGACGAAATTTTCGATGACGTCGGCGGAAACCGGCAACATCAGCATGCCGCCCACGATTTCGGGCAGCTCGTGCAACCGGAACTTCAGGCGCGTGATCACGCCGAAGTTGCCGCCGCCTCCGCGGATCGCCCAGAACAGGTCGGGATGAGACTGTTCGTCAATCTGCAGCAGCTCGCCATTCGCAGTGACAATCTCTGCGGCGAGCAGGTTGTCGATAGCTAGGCCGTGCTTGCGCACGAGGAAACCAATTCCTCCGGCCAGCGTGATTCCTGGCAGGCCAACGGAACCCGTGTCGCCAAAGCCGGTCACCAGACCGTGCTCGCCTGCGGCCGTTGTGTATTCGCCTGCGGTGATGCCGGCGCCGGCCCAGGCCGTGCGCTCCTGCGCGTCGATTTCCAGCGACTTGAGCTCCCGGACGTCGAGGACGATGCCGCCCTCGGACGCACTGTGCCCGGCGCCGCTGTGCCCACCGCCGCGGATCGCCAATTCCTGGCCGTTGTCGCGGGCGAACCCGACGACCGCCGAAACATCCTGAGCGTCGGCGACCTTGACGATGGCCTTCGGACGCTTGTCATATCCCCCGGCCACGATGGTCCGGGCTTCGTCGTAGTCCTTGTCTTGCGGTGTGATTACCCGGCCTTGTACCAGGTCACGGAGTGTCTCTAGCGAAAAACTACTCATAATGCCTCCCATTCGACCATCCCGGTACGACGGCCTGCTGACCTTTACGCGGAATAGCGGGATTCCGTCGTTGCTGACGACGCCCTGCCGCTAACGAATTCCTTGCTACGAAACGGAATCTCACGACTGTTGAGACTCGCGTCACGCCAGTGACGCGGTCCTATCTGGACTCATCGGTGACCTACGACGAGACGAGACGTCTCGTTGCCGCACCGAGAGTAGGCACGCACGAAGGAGGCTGTCAAGACGAGACGTTTCGTCTTGTGATCTGATAGAGTTGGCCCGTGACACCAGCCTCTCCCAATCCAGACCGGCGCAACGAGAACTCCCGCCGGGCGATTCTCGACGCGACGATCGAGCTGACCAGCACGATGGGCTATGGGAAAGTCACCATCGAGCGCATCGCCGCCGCGGCAGGCGTTGGCAAACAGACGATCTACCGCTGGTGGCCCTCCAAGGCGGTGCTCGCGCTAGAGGCGATCAATGATTACGTTGGGGAAGCCACGGACTTCCCCGACACCGGAGACATCACCAAAGACCTCGTCGCACAGATGGCAGGTGTCATCGGCCTGCTCAACGGCAACATCGGCGCGGTGCTGCGGGGCACGATCGCTGAGGCACAAAGCGATCCCACGATCCAGGCCGCCATTCGCGACACCATCGTCGAGCCACGCACCGACATGTGTGTCATCCGGCTCGCCAAAGCTGTTGAGGCTGGCCAGTTGCGCCCGGTGATGCCGTTGCGCGAGATGGTTGAGCTCATCTACGCGCCCGTCTACTACCGTCTGCTGCTTGGCACAGACGAGCTCAAGCCCGCTGACGCTTCAGCGTTCGTGGCCAACGCGATGGCCGGCCTGGACCCGGCTGGCGGTTAGGCCGCCGTGCACGCAGGCGACTTAGTGCCCCTCGGCCGCAGCGGGATCGAGGTCACGCGGCTCGGGCTAGGCCTGGCGTCCATTGGCGGATTGTTCGAGCCTGTCAGCGAAGCGCAAGCGCACAGCACCATCGAAAGCGGTTGGGCTAGCGGGATCCGGCTGTTCGACACCGCGCCGGTTTATGGCTACGGGCGTTCGGAGACCCGCGCCGGAGACGCGCTTCGGCACTTGCCGCGCGAGGAATTTGTCTTATGCACCAAGGTTGGCCGCCTCACCGAGCCGGGCGGGATGGACACTCAGCCGATCTGGGCCGATCCGCCACCCGGCGGCGGGCCCCGCCTCGATTACAGCTACCGCGGTGTGGTGGCTTCAGTCGAGCAGAGCTTGCAACGCCTTGGTTTGGACCGCATCGACATCCTGCACATCCACGCTCCAGAGCAGGACTAGCCGGTGGCGCTTCGCGAGGCGTACCAAGCGTTGGCGGATATGCGCGCCGCAGGAGTTATCCGTGCGGTTTCCCTGTCTGTGAACGCTTTGGGGTGCCGCTGCTGGCTGCCGCGCGCCAGTTTCCGTTTGGTCATCCGGCCGTCAGCGCGGTTGTCGTGGGTGCCCGCGCACCCAGCGAAATCGCTGACACCGCTTCCCTTCTCAGCCATCCGATTCCGGCGGAGCTGTGGCCGGCCCTCGAACGGGCCGGCCTGCTCCCTGCGCACGGCTAACGCAGCCGGTCCAGGATCTCCCGCAACGGCTTGGCGAACCGCTCCGGATCGTCGGCGAAACCGGTGTGCCCACCCGGAAACACGACCGGTTCAGTGCCGAGTGCCGTCGCGAGTGCCGTGGCCGTGCGATAGGCGAGCTCACCTTCCGACTCTTCCCCCACGCCGACGATCACCTGTGCCTCGGCCAGCTTGCTCAGATCCGGCCGCCAGCGGACAGTGTGCCGCAGCTCGTGGGCGAACCAGCGCCGCTCATCGGCTGCCTGCTGATCGTCTCGCTCGCCGCCAAACACCACCTCGGCCGCGCCCTCAGGCATGTCAATGTTGGCCTGCTCCATCACTTTCGCCCAGGCGCCTACAGGATCGCCCGCAAGGTAGGTGCTGACGATGTCCTCCGTGCTGGCGTATAACTCGGCGGGATTGTCCATCAGTTCGAACACCGGTGGTTCGTGGGCGATGAGCGCTTTGACTTGCTGTGGCTGAAGTTCGGCCAGTGCTAGACCGGTGACCGCACCGCCGCTGGATCCCAAGACGATCGCCGGTCCCGCGTCCACATGGGACAGAAGGGCTGACAGGTCGCTAGCCCGGGCTTGCGGGGTGGAATCCTCCTCGGGGTTGTCCATGGGGCTGCGGTAGATGCCGCGTGGATCCGTTGTCAGCACAGTGAAATCGGCTGCCAGCAGGTCCGCCAGCGCGGCGAACGACCGCGCATCCATCGGTGCCCCAACGAGAACGACCAGCGGACCGTGCCCACGCAACTCGTAGTGCAGCGTCGCGCCGGTGACTTTAAGCGTGTTCATGAGTTCCTCCAGAAAGGTTGAGAGCTAACGTGACGTGTGTCTTTTGTGGACGTTTCGGCCGCTGGCCCAGCACCGGCCTGGCCATGACAGCGACCAGCAAAGCCATGCCAGCAGGAATGAAGAGCGCGACGGGAAGCGAGGCCGCCGCCGCGACGTAGCCGATCAGGGCCGGGCCAAGCAGCCCGCCGCCGTAACTGATCATCGTGACGAAGGACAGCTTGCGTCCCCCACCGTTAGCCGCCCCCAGTGCACTGGTCACCACGGGCCAGACGACAGCCATGCCAACGCCTGCCAAGGCCCAGCCCGCGATGGCAAGGGGGACTTGTGCTTCGCTGGGCACGATTCCGGCTAACAGCACGAGGCCAAGCCCAGCGGTAGCAACACTTCCAGCAAGTTGCGTGGTCGCCGCCGCGCCCAGCCTGGAGCGCAACGCATCGCCAGCGAACCGGACCGCCGTCATCGCGACGAAGAAGACGGTGTAAACCAGCGAAGCCGTCGCAGGCTCCGCATTGAGCACCCGGGTCGCGTGCACACCGGCCCAGTCGGTCGCGGCACCTTCGGTGATAAACGCCGCCGCTCCCATCACTCCCAGCGCCACCACCACCGTCGCGCTTGGACGCTCGCCTTTGCCGAGGCTGCCGCGCCGAGCTGACCCGCTCAAGCTTTGTGCATCACCCGGCCGAGCGGCTTTCCGCCAGGGTGCAGTGGGAAGGGCGCCTGCATGTTCGCCTTGCAGCGCCGTGAGGGTCCGTGGTCGGCCGATGGCGAGGGCGGCAAGGGTCAGGACGATCGCGCCGGTGAGCATGAGGGACCGGCCGTTCACGTCACTGGATAGGCCGAGGGCGACGGCGGCACCGCCCGCAACGGCGCCGAGGGTCCAGGTGCCGTGCATGGTGGCCATGATGGGACGGCCCGCTTGCTGTTCCACGGCGACGGCTTGGACGCTCAGCCCGACGTTGAGTGCGCCGAACAGCATGCCCAGGGCGACCACCGTCGCGATGAGCACTGGGAACGACGACGCCAGAGCCGGGCCGATCAGGGCCAGCGCCGCCCCTGGTGCCGCGACGCGCAGCAGGTTCTGTCCCGTCCACCGCTCGGCGAGCCAGCCCGCCACCGGCATCGCCAGCAAAGCACCCGCCGCCAGCGCGATGAGCACCGTGCCCAGCCGCCCCGCGCCCAGATCCAAGCGCAGGTCGGTCGACGGCAGTGTCGCTCCCCAAACGGCATTGAGGACTCCGGTGGAGAAGTAGCTCAAGGTGATCGCGGTTCGTGCGTTCATGTTTCTCATCGTCACCGGAACGCACCGTCAAGATCCAACACTGATGCCACCATGATCCACACATCTGGCGTGTTAATCGGGTAGAAAGGAGCGCGTGGCTGACGATCTGGAGATCCGCCTGCTGCGGCACTTTGTCGCCGTAGCTGAGGAGCTACACTTCACGCGCGCTTCCCAGCGGCTCTTCGTGACCCAGCAATCCCTGAGCCGCGACATCCGCCGCCTTGAAGACCATTTCGGGGTACGCCTTTTCGAGCGCACCAGCCGCCAAGTCGAACTCACGGCAGCAGGTCAGGCCCTGCTCACGAGATCGCGAGAGCTCCTATCGCTATACGCCACAACGGTCCGCGAGGTGCGTGGCGAGCCCTCGGCCCTGACCGTCGACGTCGTCGGCCCGGGGCTAACGCCCGCCCTCGTGCTCGCCACGGCACGCCAGCGCACACCTGACATCGAGTTCTTCGCGCGTTTCCTGACCGGTGCTCAGGCGGCGATGCCGATGCTGTTGGCAGATCAAATCGACGTCACGTTTGGACGGCACGTCGACCTGGCAGACCAGTTGCCGCACCGGATCGTCCGCTACGAACCGCTCACAGTGCTTCTGCCGCAACAACACGAGCTGGCCCAACTCGACGCCGTGCCCTTCGAATCGTTGCGGGACACCGGACTTTGCATCCGGGCGGGCAACCATGTCACGCCCGCATGGTCGCACGCGATGCGCCAATTGCTGGCGCCCTTTGGCGCTGACCCCGAATCCGGTCACCCGCACGTCCAGGGTGCTGACGAACTCGCCCAGCACATCCGCGACCGCAACGCCCCCATCCTCACGATGTCGAGTCAGCCCGACGTGCCCGCAGCGGTGATGCGTCCCGTGGTCGACCCCATCCCGCTCTTCCCGTGGACCATGATCTGGCGCCCCGCAACGGAAACTCCCGCACTCCGCTCCCTGCACGGCGCCGTCGACGAACTCATCGCCACCGAAGACTGGCTAACGATCCCCGACAACTCCTGGCTCCCCGAACCCGAAGCCTCCCGCCGCACTCACCTGGGATAGGGCGTCGCCTTCCGCGTCTGTCTCCCCCCAGCGCCACAACGTGATCCGCTCTCCGGACTCGTTGACGCATGCGTCGAGCCGCTGCTGCGCTTCTTGGAGAACTCCGGCGACCCGGGCGATCGAGTCCTCTGAACTGACCGCCCCACGTAGTTTCCGCGCCTCAACGATGACGTGATCCAGTGCCGCCCAAAGCAGCTGCGCAGGATGGGCGCGGAAGACGCACCTATCCGCATACCTAAGCAGGCCCTCCAGGTAGGCGCATTTTTCGCGCAGCTCACCCAACGGTGGCGCGGCGATCAGTTCTTTCAGGTGTTCCAGGTCTCCATGGTGTTCCAGGTAGGTGATCACCATGTGGTTTCCAGGCTCGCGGAGCTTGGCGAGCATGGCTTCTTTCAGCTCTACTTTCCATTCCTCTACGAGGTTGGCCGGAACTTGATAGCTGTCGAAAACTTGGTCTTCCCCGCTGCGGCTCATGTAGAAGCGTGAGCCCACACAGCGGAAGTAAATCTCTTTGGCTTCGGCGAAGTCGTCCATGAGCACCGGGGTCTAAAGCGGGCGGTCGAGGCGGTCGGACATCTGTTGCAGGGCAAGGATGGCAGCGTTGCGGACCGCGGAGTCGGGGTCGTCTTGGGCGTCGGTGACCGCTTCAGCGTGCTCGGCTTCGCCCACGAGAGCGAGGGCGCGCACGGCGGCCACGCGGACACGGGGCGTTTCGTCTTCCACCAACGTGGACAGAACGTCGCCTGCCTCGCCGAGGTCGCGGAGCCGGGCCACTTTGGCCGCCATCTCGCGGACCCGCCAGGCCTCATCGTTAAGGGCGGCAACAACTGTGGGCGCCACACTGGGCGTCCAGACGTAAAGCAAAGCACGGGCCGCCCACACCCGGCACCAGTATTGGTTGGAGGGATTGGCAAGCCAGGCCTTGTTCTTGGCGGCTGGACCACCGATGAAGTCGAGGACTTCACCCTCCCACGGGCCGCCCGACAGCACCGTGACGCACCAGCGCACCACGACATCGGCGCCGAGCTCGGCACACGCCGCCCTAACCAGCTCCTTGGGACTCACGCGCGCAGCCTACCCACAACGTAAGACAGGCACCTGCGAACGCAGGTGCCTGCTCACTTAGTACCAACTAATGAACTTTGTCTTTGTCTTTCGCGGGAAGCGCCGGGGGCGTCTTCGGAGGCGAGGCTGGCTCGGCCGGCTTGAAGAAGCCCTTGATCGCCGGCCCGAGAGCGCCGAGGCGGTTCATCTTCTTCGGCACCGTCCAGCCCGCGTAAGGCAGCTGCTCCGGGTGGCCATGGTCATCAACCGGGGCTAGCGGCTGGTGGACCTCGACATACTGCCCGTTCGGCAACAGCTTGATGATGCCCGTCTCGACACCGTGTGCCAGCACCTCGCGGTCGTGCTGCTGCAAGCCGAGGGCGATGCGGCGGCCGAGGTAGTAACCCAGCGGTGGCAAGACCAGCAAGCCGATGCGGCCTGCCCAGGTCATCGCGTTCAGGCTGATGTGGAACTTGTCAGCGATAACGTCGTTACCGCCGGACAGGGCCAGCACCAGGTAGAACGTGATGGAGGCGACGCCGAAACCGGTGCGCTCGGGCATGTCACGCGGACGCTGCAGCAAGTTGTGGTGACCACGGTCCTTGGTGAAGCGGGCTTCAATCCACGGATACAGCATCGGGACCACGGTCAGGATGCCCGGCAGCACCACGGTCGGCCACAGCAACGGCGGGATCGTGTAGCCGAACGCTCTAATCTCCCAAGCGGGCATCAGACGCGTTGAGCCATCAAGGAACATGACGTACCAGTCGGGCTGGCTGCCCGCCGACACGACCGCCGCCTCATAGGGGCCGAACAGCCAGATCGGGTTGATCTGGAAGAGGCCACCCATCAGCGCGATCACGCCGAAGACCATCATGAAGAAGCCGGCCTGCTTGATCGTGTACCGCGGGACGAACCGCTCGCCGACGACGTTGTTGTTCGTCCGGCCCGGACCCGGCCACTGCGTGTGCTTCTGGATGAATACCAGTCCAATGTGGACGGTGATCAAAGTGAGCAGAACGAGCGGCAGCAAGAACACGTGCAGGATGTAGAACCGCTCGAGGATGATTTCCCCAGGGAACTCACCACCGAACAGCGACGTCGTCACCCACGAGCCGACGATCGGAATCGACAGCATGATGGCCGAGGCGATACGAAGACCCGTGCCCGAAAGCGCGTCGTCCGGCAGCGAGTAGCCGGCGAAGCCCTCCAGGAAGCCGAGCCAGAACATCAGCATGCCGAGGATCCAGTTCAGCTCACGCGGCTTGCGGAACGCGCCCGTGAAGAAGATGCGGCACATGTGGATGACGATCGCGGCCATGAACAGCAGCGCCGCCCAGTGGTGCATCTGGCGCATGATGAGCCCGCCACGCACGTCGAACGACAGCTCCAGCGACGTCTCGAAAGCACGCGACATGTGCATGCCCCGCAACGGCGTGTAGGAGCCGTCGTAGACGACTTCCTGCATCGACGGTTCGAAGAACAGCGCCAGGAACGTTCCGGTCAGCAGCAGCACGATGAACGAGAACAGCGCGATCTCGCCGAGCAGGAAGCTCCAGTGGTCGGGGAAGACCTTGTTGAGAATCCCGCGCAGCGGTGTCGCCGCGTGGAACCGGTCGTCGACCTCCCCGGCTACCTTCGCCGGGAGCTGCTTCACATCAAGTTTGCGTCGTTTCATGCTTCAGGCTTCTCCCAGAACGCAGGGCCGACGGGTACGCCGCCAAAGTCGCTCTTGGCGTAAAGGAAGCCCTCTTCGTCGAGTCCGATTGGGAGCATCGGCAGCCGCCGCGTGGCGGGACCGAACACAGGCCGGGCGTTCTCGGTGATGAGGAACTGCGACTGGTGACAGGGGCACAGCAGCTTGTTGGTCTGCTGCTCGTAGAGGCTCGCCGGGCAGCCAGCGTGCGTGCAGATCTTCGAGTACGCGACGAGGTTGCCGTACATGCCACCGCTGTTGGGGTCGCTCGGGTTCTGCAACTTGTTCTGCGAGTGGTTCTGCAACTGGCCGCGCAGGTGATCAGCGTCCTGCTGGCGCAGGTGGATCAGCAGCACGGGCGAGTCGGCGTACTTGTTGGAGGCACCGTGGCCATCAGCGGTGGCCGGGAACGCGGTGATCTGGCCACCGACGCTCACGTCCTCCGGGCGGATGTACGTGTTGTCCTCACGCATCAAACGCACCGGTTTGCCGTTGTTGTTCACCGGGTTGAAGCCCGTTGTGAAGAAGATGTCCGGGTGGTGCGGGTCCTTGATCAGCATGCCCACCGGGACGGCCAGCGCGGCCGCGCCCAGACCGGCCGCGGGAGCCGCCAGCGCCACCTTCAGCAGCGGCCGGCGCGACAGGCCGAACTCCTGGCCGATGAACGCCAGCGTGTTGCCGGTGAGCTTGCGCTCCTCCGGGCTCGACCCGCCGACGTGGCGCTCCTGGATCGCGATCTCGTGCGGCATCAGCTTCTTGCCCCACGTGAGGATGCCGAGCCCAAGAGCCAGCAACGTCACGCCCAGTGTCAGCCCGAGGATGGGCGTGAAGCCCTTCATCGGGCTGTTGCCCGGTGCGTATTCCCAGCCGTCTACCGACGGGAAGTCGGTGAACGGCCACCAGACATAAGCGGCTACGAAGGCCAGGCCGGCGAATCCACTGAGGAGGAAGAAGAAGGCGACAATGCGTACCATCCGGTTCTCCGTCTTGGAGCCCGGCGCGAACTGCGACTCGTAGTGGACGATCTCAATGCCGTCCTTCCGCGCGCCTTCGCGGACGATCTCGAAACGAGATTTCTCGGTCATGACTTACCCGCAATCCAGAGCGCCGCGAATGCCAGCGCCACCATGCCGAACAGGAAGATCGCTATACCTTCGGTGGTCGGGCCGAACCGGCCGAGCCCCCAGCCGCCTGGGTCCACATCGGACTGCAGGGTCTGAACGTAGGCGATCACGTCGTACTTCTGCTCCGGCGTGAGCTGGTTGTCGCCGAACACCGGCATGTTCTGCGGACCGGTCAGCATCGCACCGTAGATGTCGCGGGCACTCGACTCCGCGAGAGACGGAGCGAACTTTCCGCTCGACAGAGCGCCACCGCCGCCAGAGAAGGCGTGACAAGACGAGCAGTTGATCCGGAACAGCTCACCACCGCGGGCGATGTCGCCGTTCTTGACCGCCGAGTCGAAGTCAGCGGGGAACTGCGGTCCGCCGCCGAACTGCTCTTGAATGTAGGCACCGAGCTGCCGGGCCTGGTTCGTGTCGAACTGCGGGGGCTTGCGCTCGATCTGCGCGTTCTGGCCCGCCGCCGGCATACGCCCGGTCTCGACCTGGAACTCGACAGCCGCGGAGCCAACGCCCACAAGGCTCGGGCCGCGGTCAGGCACGCCCTGGCCGTTCTCGCCGTGGCAGCTGATGCAGCTCGCGTAAAGCTCCTTGCCCTCCTGCGCGGCGGCACTGAGCGGAGCATTGTTCGCCGCCGCCCCCGGGGAGATCAGCGTGTAGATGCCACCGGCGAGCATGAGCGCGGCGAGCATGCGCAGCGCGGAGACGACTTTCCGCCGCGTGCGGCTACCCGAGACCATTAATTGCCTCCAGCAGGTAAATCATGAAGAACAGTCCGATCCACACGATGTCGACGAAGTGCCAGTAGTACGAAACGACGATGGCCGAGGTGGCCTGAGCGGGCGTGAACCGGCCCATCGTGGTTCGGATCATGAAGATGATGAAGGCGATCAGACCACCGGTCACGTGCAAGCCATGGAAACCGGTAGTCAGGTAGAACATCGAGCCGTAGCCATCTTCGTTGATCTTGATGCCGTGGTGGACCAGCTCGCGGTATTCGTTCACCTGCCCCAGCACGAAGATCAGGCCCATCACGAAGGTGAGGGCGAACCACCGGCGCAGCCCGTGCACATCACCGCGCTCCGCCCGCAGCACACCGATCTGGCACGTGATGGACGAAGCCACCAGGATCACGGTGAACACCAGGGCATAGGGCAGGTTCAGCGAGGGATAGTGCTTTTCCCACTGGCTGTAATCCGCCGCGCGGATCGCGAAATACATCGCGAAAAGGGCTGCGAAGAACATCAGTTCGCTGGAGAGCCAGACGATCGTTCCGACGCTGACCATATTGGGCCTGGTCAGGGAATGGATCCTGCTCTTGTCGATAATGGCTGGGGCCGCAGTCACGCGATGATTATTGCCCTCTCGCATGGCCGCTGAGCACTGGGGTGCCCAATTAGCGGCGTGTCGCCCTTTCGGTAGTCTCGTCCCGTGCCCCCGTTGACCGTAGAAGCCCTGTTCACGGCCGCCCGGATCGATTCCTGGCTCGCCTTTGGCTTGCTGCTCGCGGCGGCGCTTTATCTATATGGGACACACCGGCTCCGGTTGCGGGGAGACAAGTGGCCGGTTTCACGAACCATCGTCTTTCTTGGACCAGGCCTGGGCACCATCGGCTTTGTCACCCTAAGCGGCTTCGGCGCCTATGACACGACGCTAATCAGCGTGCACATGGTGCAGCACATGGCACTGTCGATGGTCGCGCCCATCTTCCTGGCCCTCGGTGCCCCGGTGACATTGGCCCTGCGGACACTGCCGTTGCGGTTGCGGCGGATGCTCATGGCCGTGCTGCACAGCCGCGTCGCCCGCGTGCTGGCCTTTCCGCTGGTTTCGTTCGGCATCTTCGTGGCCAACCCGTTCGTGCTCTACTTCTCGTCGCTGTACGAACTGACGCTGCGCAACGAATTCGTGCACGAGCTGATGCACGCTCACTTCATCGCCACGGGCTGCCTGTTCTTCTGGCCGCTGCTCGGGCGCGATCCCCTGCCCGGCCGGTGGCCCTACCCGGCCCGGGCCCTGCTGATGGTGCTGAGTGTGCCGTTTCACACGGTCCTGGGGCTGACCATCATGCAGTCGACGACCTTGCTGGCGGCTGACTGGTACACCAATCTCGGTCTGTCGTGGGTGGACCCGGTGGCCGATCAGGTCACCGCTGGCGGCATCTTGTGGGCCGGCGGCGAACTCGTGTCCGTCACCATGCTCGCGGTCCTGGTTTACCAATGGATTCAGCAATCGCGCCGCGAAGCGGCCCGCATAGACCGGCAGCTGGACCGGGAAGAAGAGGCCGCGACGGCACCGCTAGGATCGGCTGTATGAGCGAGCTTGCCGAGCGAATCAATATCGCAGCTTCCCAGTGCCTCATGGGCGAAACTCCGCTCTCTTTGGAGTTTCGGCCATGAGTTCCGAGTACACCGTGCTGCTCTACAGCGACGACCCCGTGGTCCGCGACCGGATGCGGCTGGCCATCGGCACGCGCCCGCGCGCGGATCAGGAGGTTGAGTTCGTTGACGCCTCGACCTACAAGGAGTGCGTCAGCCTCATCGACACCTACGAGATCGACCTAGTGGTGCTCGATGGTGAAGCCGCGCCCGCTGGCGGTCTGGGCATCTCCCGGCAGTTGCACGACGAGCTGACCGACGTGCCGACGGTGTGCGTCTACATCGCTCGCGCGGCCGACCGCTGGCTCGCCGCCTATGCCAAGGCCGACGCCACGCTACTGCACCCGCTCGACCCGATCACTACCGCCGCGGCCGTGTCGGACCTGCTGGACAAGCGCAAAGCACTGACCGCGTAGGTCAGTGCTTCACCCTTTTCCGCGGTTCAGGCTTTCTTAGGTTTGATCGCGACGTCGCGGCCCAGGAAATAGCCCAGCGCGCTCACCACGACGACCGCGGCGAGCTGGATGAGGACGACGTTCACGAACGACATCTCGACGCCTGCCATCGTGGACACCCCCATCGCGATGCCACCGATGACCGGCAGCGTCACCACCGGCAACGCCAGCAACGCAAGCCAGACGCGCAGGCGGTAGAACAGCAGCCCGATCACCCAGCCGCTGAGCAGGAACAACAGCCCCGCCAAGGTGATCTCGACGTAGAACCGGCCCGCGTCGCTCACCTTGGCCAGCGGATAGTCATCGATCGCGGCCATCATGCCGTTAGCCGAATAGACCGCACGCTCGACGACGAATCCCATCAGCATGAGCACGCTGAAGGCGGCAGACGAGGCGACAGCGAACACGAGCGCCCCACGGGCGAACAGTCGGCGCGTGATCCCATGGGCCACGAGCACGGGCAGGTTGACCGTCGCGAGCATGATGCCGATGACGAACAAGAACCATCGGGGGGCTTGCAGCCCAACGGTTTCCCAAACGCTAGAGCGCTGATCGTCTAGGGCGTAGTGCCCAAACACTTCGAAGCTGAGGGCGAGTCCTGCCATCATCAGGATCATGATGCTCATGAAGATCCCGTAGACCCAGCGGTAGTTGTAGGCCAGGTGCTTGGCAACAGTGCTCATCGGGCCGCCTCCGCCTCGGGTTGGCCGGTCAGGTGAACGAACAGGTCTTGCAGTGACACCGGGCCGAGCTCCAGGCCAGCGAGGGCGGCCGCGCGGCGCTGATCGTCGTCGAGAGTGCCGTAAACGGTCACGGCCTTGGTGCGCCCTAGGGATTGTCCGTTCAGGACCGTCAAGCCGGCGGTGAAGGTGTCGACAACCTCAGCCGGGCCAATGACGCTGACGCCCCGCGAGCGGACCGCCTCCACGTCGTCGTGCAGCACGAGCCGTCCCTTGTGGATGATCAGCACCTCCTCGAACAGCCGCGCGACTTCTTCGATCAGGTGAGTGGAGATGATGAACGTGCGCGGGTTCTCGGTGTAGTTGGCGATCAGCTCGTCATAGAACGCGTAGCGCGACGGCGCATCCATGCCCAGATAGGACTCGTCAAACATGGTTAGCCGGGCGTTCGCCGCGAGCCCCATCACCGCCCCCAGCGCGGACCGCTGCCCACGCGACAGACTCTGAACGTTCTTGCGCATCGGCAACTGGAACCGGTCAGCCAGTTTCAAGGCGTATTGGTGGTCGAAGGCCGGCCGCAGGTCGGCTGCCATGCGCAGCAACTGTTCGAGCCGCGTGTTGTCATAAACATCACCGCCGCTTTCGCGAATCAAGCACACCTCGGCGGTCACGCGCTCGTTCTCGAATGGCTCCTGCCCGCCAATGTGGACAGTCCCGCTCGTCTTGCGGCGGAACGCGGCCAGAATCGACAGCAGGCTGGTCTTGCCGGAGCCATTGCGGCCCAGCAGCCCATAGATCTTTCCGCCGGACAGGCTGAATGACAGACCGTCCAAAGCAGCCACGTCGCCGTATTGCAGGCGCAGGTCCCTGACTTCAATCCCGAGACTCACCGGGGGTTCCATCCTTGTTCGTGAGGTGGTGGATGATTTCGTCGAGCGTGATGCCGATCGCTTTCGCCTCAGCGACCATCGGGGCGACAACGTCAGCGAAGAAGTGCTCCCGGCGTTGCTGCCGCAATTGGGCTTGCGCGTCATCGCTGACAAACATGCCGATGCCGCGCCGCTTGTAGAGGTAGCCCTCATCGGTCAGCTGCTGGAACGCCTTCGCCGCGGTGGCGGGGTTGATCCGGTAGAAGCTGGCGTACTGATTCGTCGACATCACCTGGTCACCGGCGGAGAGGTCGCCGTAGAGGATGTCCTTCTTGATCTTGTCAGCGATCTGCTGATAGATCGGGCTGCGATCATCAAACATGGTTCGCTGGTTCTTTACTCATGTAACGAACCATAGAGCCTCTGTGGGCGTTGAGGCAACCGCCTACCGTGTCGGCCATGGGACTATGGGGATTCTTCGGCCGCCTCTTCGGGCGCAACCCGCGTAAGACGCCTCTAGACGAAGCACGGGCGGCTTCGGCAGCCTTGGCCCGCAAAGGCCACGAGAAGCGGCGCAAGCGGCCACCACAGCCCAATGAGCGGTCTACCACCGGCCCGTGGGGCGGCACCGGCTGCGGCAGCGCCGCCAGCTTCGACGCCTCCTGCGGCTCCAGCTCCTCCTCCGACTGACACAAAGAACCCCACGCTTTCAAAGCGTGGGGTTCTTTAAGCCCGAAATAGGCCGGCTAATGCTCCGAGACACGGCGGGTGCCGGTGTAGTACTCAAAGAGCAGGGCGCTTGACGTCAGCAGCACGCCGACGACGCCGACCGCGATGAGCCACCACATCCAGAACACGAGCCCGAAGCCGGTGACGGCGGCCGCGACCGCGATGCCGAACGGCCAGTAGCTGCCCGGTGAGAAGAAGCCCACTTCGCCTGCGGCGTCAGCGATTTCGCCGTCGAGGCGGTCTTCGGGACGCGGCGGGATGCGGCGCGAGACGAACCAGAAGTAGAACCAGCACATCGCGCACAGCAGACCCGACAGGATCAGCGCTGTCGTGCCGATCCAGTCGAGCCCGAACGGCTCCCGGTCGGTCCACCAGGCGTAGACGGCCGCGGCGGCGAACAGGAAGAGCGCGACGCCAGCGAACAAGCGGTATTCGGATTTCATCGTCGCTCCTACGCGTCACGCTTGGTCGGGAACGGCTGGGTCTTGGTGGCCAGCGGCGCCTCGCCGATGGAGACCAGGGCGTCCTGGACGCTCTTGCCAGCTTTCAACTGCGTCAGGAACGTGTCGTATTCAGCCGCGGAGACCGCCACGACCTCGAAGTTCATCATCGAGTGGTAGGTGCCGCACAGTTCGGCACACCGGCCGACGTAACGGCCTTCTTCCTCGATGCGGACTTCAAAGACGTTGCGCACGTTGCCCGGGAAGACGTCTCGCTTGAACAGCAGCTCTGGCACCCAGAACGAGTGGATGACGTCGCGGCTGGTTTCTTCGAAGCGGATCGTCTTGCCGACCGGGACAACGAGGATCGGGATGACTTCGCTGGTGCCGGTCACGGTCGCCACCGGAGTCGGGGTAACGCCTTCAGGTGTCGGGCCGCTCAGGTAGTTGAACTGCCAGTTCCACTTGAAGCCGACGACCTCGACGGTCACGTCGGGGTTAGCTGACACCCGGTTGACCTCGGTCTGCACCTTGGCCGTGTAGAAGAACAGCACCGACACGACGAGGAACGGCAGAACCGTGTAGAGAACCTCGATCGGCAGGTTGAAGCGGGTCTGCAACGGCAGCTCGGCCTGTGAAGACCGCTTGCGGTAGCGCGCCACGCACCAGAAGATGAGCCCCCAGACGAAGACCCCAACGGCAAGGGCGGCAACGACCGACCCGATCCAGAGGTCATACATCTGCTTTGACTGAGCTGTAATCCCGCCCTGCGGCCAGCCGAAACCATCAAAGGTCGCGCCAACGTCGCAGCCCGCGAGCAGTACCGTCAGGCCCGCTGCGGTAATTAAGCCGCCGATCCTCCTAAGCACGGTCGCAGAGTACTTCACGGGAGAGTCCAGAGTGGTCTTGGGGTGGGCGTGTCTGGCTCATGGCGTAGGTTCGAAACGTGCAGCCTGCGTACTTTGATGCCGCCACAGCCGTCCCGTTGCATCCGGCGGGACGTCAGGCGCTGGTCGCGGCGTTGGAGGACGGGTGGGCTGACCCGGGCAAGCTTTACACGCAGGCCCGCCGCGCACGCCAGTTGTTAGAAGCGGCCAAGGCAACTGCCGCAGACCTTTTGGGCGTACGCGTCGATGAGCTCACGTTCACGAGCAGTGGCACGCTCGCGGCTCAGTCGGCCGTGCTGGGTGTGCTCAGGGGACGCCGTCGCGTGGGCCAGACGTTCGTGCACTCCGCCATCGAGCACTCGAGTGTGTTGCACGCGGCGGAAAGTCACGTCCAATCCGGAGGATCCGCCGTTTCCGTGGGCGTAGACCAGCTCGGATTCATCAACCGCGATGAGTTCGAAGAGGCGGTCAGGCAGACGGGTGTCGCCGCGGCCGCTCTCATCAGCGCGTCACATGAGGTCGGCACGGTCCAGCCCGTGAGCTGGGCGGCCGGTGTTTGCGCCAGCCATGGCGTGCCGTTGTTCACAGACATCGCGATGACGGCCGGGCTTTCGCCAGTACCAGCTGAAGTGAATTTGGCTTCCGCTAGTGCCCGTAAGTGGGGTGGGCCGGCTGGGGTGGGTGTGCTGGTGGTGCGTAAGGGAACCCGGTGGGTGTCTGCGTGGCCCGCGGGCGAGCCTGCCGTGGACTTGCCATCGATCGTGGCGGCTGTGGCGGCACTTCACGCCGTTAGGCAAGAAGAAGGCGAAGCTAAGAGACTGTCAGCACTGATCGACCGCATTAGACGGACCGTCCCGCTGACGGTCCCTGAGGTAGAGGTTGTTGGCGACGACACGCAACGACTCCCCCACCTGGTCACGTTCTCGTGCCTCTATGTCGACGGCGAGGCGCTCTTGCACGCGCTGGACAAGCGCGGCTTCGCGGTCAGTTCCGGGTCGAGTTGCACTTCGTCCACGTTGGAGCCAAGTCACGTGCTCGTGGCGATGAAGGTGCTGACACACGGCAATATCCGGGTTTCGCTGCACCGGGGCACGACGTCAGATGACGTTGACCGATTCCTGAACGAACTGCCGGGGATCGTGGCTGACCTGCGTAAAGAGGTGGGCATGTGATCACTTTGGACTGTCTGGGCCAGCGCTGCCCGCTGCCCGTGATCGCCCTGGCCAAGCGGCTGCCCGACATCGAGGTCGGTGACGTCATCCGGGTTCTGGCTGACGATCCGGCTGCGGCACACGACATTCCGGCGTGGTGCCGGATGCGAGCCCAGGAATACCTGGGCTCGCCCGAAGCAAATGCCTTTGAGGTTAGGCGGCTGGCGTGAGGTGCGGCCGCACGGCGGCGGCAGCGGCGTCCCCATAGGACTCGGCGAGCCGCTTGAGGAAGCCGTCGGTCTCGATGTCATATTCTTGCGTGCCAACGGTTTCCAGCACGAGGGTCGCCACGAGGCAGCCAACCTGAGCCGACGAGCGCAGGTCGAGCCCCCACGACAGGCCGGCGAAGAACCCGGCGCGGAACCCATCGCCGACACCGGTCGGGTCATATGCCTGAACCTCGCGCGCGACCGGAACGTGAATGCGCTCAAGGCCTTTGCCCGTGATCTCGACACCGTTCTTGCCGAGCGTGGTCACCCGGATCTTGACCCGGTCGAGCACGTCGTCGCTCGACAGCCCGGTCTTCTGCTCCAGCAGTGAGCGCTCGTATTCGTTGGTCATGAGGTATTCCGCGCCGTCGATCAGCTGCAGCACGTCCTCCCCGGGCATGCGGGCAAGCTGCTGCGACGGGTCGGCGACGAACCGGTAGCCGCGATCACGGCACTCCTGCGAGTGGCGGACCATCGCGACCGGGTCGTTGGCTCCGATGAGGATGAGGTCGAGCCCGCCCACACGGTCAAACACCGGCTGCAGCTCAATATTGCGAGCTTCGCTCATGGCCCCGGCGTAGAAGCTGGCGACCTGGCACAGGTCGTCGTCGGTGGTGCAGACGAACCGTGCCGTGTGCGCGATCTCGCTCACGTGCACTGAATCACAGTCGACGTTGTGGCGCTCAAGCCAGGACCGGTAGTCAGCGAAATCCGCGCCGACAGCACCTAGAAGCACCGGGCGTAAGCCGAGTTTGCCCAGGCCGAACGCGATGTTAGGAGCCACACCTCCCCGCCGGATGACGAGGTCGTCCACGAGGAACGACAGCGAGACCTTGTCGAGCTGATCCGCGATGAGCTGATCAGCGAAACGGCCCGGGAAGTGCATCAGGTGATCTGTAGCAATTGAACCGGTAACCGCAATCTTCATAACTGCCTCGGGGGTCGATGTGGACGCGACAACGGGTCACCCTAACAAGGTTGGCTTAGGTTTCCTGACTTCAAGCTGACTCATGGTCGATTCTTGCCCGAAATTGTGGACAAAGTGCACATAATAGGGCTATGCGCATGATCATGTCATCGATACTGCTGGGTGCGGCTCTCACGATCGCGTCCTGCAGCACCAGCTCAGATAACGGAACTAGCACGGGCGACGCGAGCGTCGAGCAAGGCTTCAAGATCGGCCTATTGCTCCCCGAATCGAAGACCACTCGCTACGAAACCTTCGACAAGCCCTACATGGAGGCCAAGCTCAAGGAGCTGTGCCCCAAGTGTGAGGTGCTCTACCAAAACGCCGACCAGGACAGCGCCAAGCAGCAGTCCCAGGCCGAGGCCATGCTCACCCAGGGTGTCAAGGTGCTCATCCTCGACGCCGTGGACGCCAAGGCGGCCGGCGGCATCGTTACCAACGCACAGAACCAGAAAGTTCCCGTGGTGGCTTACGACCGGCTGGCTTCCGGTCCCGTGAACTACTACGTCTCGTTCGACAACAACAAGGTTGGCCAGGTCCAGGGACAGGCCCTGCTCGACGCGCTCAGCAAGGACGGTGCCGACCCGAAACGCGGCGACATCGTCATGATCAACGGCTCGCCGACCGACCCGAACGCCGCCGACTTCAAGGCCGGCGCGCACTCCGTATTGGACGGCAAGGTCAACATCGGCCAGGAGTACGACACGCCGGACTGGTCGCCCGATAAGGCTCAGCAAGAAATGGAGCAGGCCATCACGGCCATCGGGCGGGACCGGGTCATCGGTGTCTACGCGGCTAACGACGGCACCGCCGGTGGCGCCATCGCCGCGATGAAGGGCGGCGGCTTCACCACGATCCCGCCCGTCACGGGACAGGACGCCGAACTGGCCGCCATCCAGCGTCTGCTGACCGGCGACCAGTACATGACGGTCTACAAGGCCATCAAGCCCGAGGCCGAAGTGGCCGCCGCGATGGCGATCGCCGCCGCGACCGGCCAGACCTACTCCGGTGAGTCGACCGTGATGAAAAACAACGGAACCAAGGACGTCACCTCGGTTCTGCTGACTCCAGTCGCCGTCACGAAAGACAACATCAAGGACACCGTCATCAAGGACGGCTTCTACACGCCTGCACAGATCTGCACCGCACAGTTCGCGCAGGCTTGCACCGACGCGGGAATTTCGTGAACCAGCCGGTTCTAGCCCTGTCGGGCATTTCTAAGCGGTTCGGCGCGGTCCAGGCACTGTCCGATGTGGCCCTCGACGTGTACCGGGGCGAAGTCGTCGCCCTGGTCGGGGACAACGGTGCCGGCAAGTCGACGCTCATCAAGGTGATCGCCGGGGTCGGCCCAGCCGACACCGGCGAGATCCGGTGGGAGGGCAAGCCGGTCAACATCGCCAAACCGGCCGACGCCACGCACCTGGGCATCGCCACCGTGTACCAGGACCTCGCCCTGGCCGACAATCTCGACGTCGTCGGCAACCTGTACCTGGGCCAGGAACGCACGCAAGCCGGTCTCCTCGACGAGATCCGGATGGAGAAGCAGGCCACGGAATTGCTTACCAGCCTTTCGGTACGCATTCCGAGCGTGCGGATTCCGGTGGCTGGCCTTAGCGGTGGGCAACGGCAGTCTGTCGCGATCGCACGGTCGCTTTTGGGCGATCCGAAGGTCGTGCTGCTCGACGAGCCGACCGCCGCCCTTGGCGTGGCCCAGACCGCCGAAGTGCTCGATCTCATTGACACGCTGAAGAAACGTGGCCTCGCCGTCATTCTGATCAGCCACAACCTGGCCGACGTCAAAGCGGTAGCCGACCGGGTCGAAGTGTTGCGCCTCGGCAAGAACGCCGGGTCGTTCCGCGCGGGCGAAGCCTCACAGGAAGAAATCGTGCAAGCCATCACTGGCGCGCTCGACAACGCCGTATCCCGCCGTAAGGCACGCCATACCGAAGCTGACGGTGGTGACGCCAGTGAACCCGCTTAAGAACCTGCGCTCAGGCGAGCTGGGTGCCTGGCCGGTCATCATCGGCCTGTTCGTCATCTGGGCCGTCTTCCAGCTGCTCAACGACCGCTTCCTGACGGCACAGAACCTGTCCAACCTGGCGCTTCAGGTCGCCGCGCTCGGGACGATCAGCATCGGGATCGTCCTGGTCCTGCTGCTCGGTGAGATCGACCTGTCGGTCGGTTCCGTGGCCGGTCTCGGAGCGGCGACCCTCGCCGTGCTAACGATTCGGCATGGCTGGGGCGACATCGCGGCCATCATCGCGGTGCTCGTGCTTGGTGCGCTGATCGGCGTTTTGCAGGGCACGATCTTCGCCAAGCTTGGCGTGCCCGCGTTCGTCGTTACGTTGGCGGGAAGCATTGGCTGGCTTGGGTTACAGCTGTTCCTGCTCCGTCCGGAAGGGACCATCAACCTTCCCTATGACGGCACGATCGCCAAAATCACGCACACCAACCTCAGCCCGGCGGCAGGCTGGATCATCGCGATCCTGGCGATAGTCATCTACGCGGCGGCCGTGTTCTTCAACCGTTCGCGCCGCCTGGCCGCGGGCCTTCCGGCGATTTCCTTAACCCAGGCTCTGATCCGGGTGGTGGGTCTAGCCATCCTCATCGGTGCGGCCGTCGCGGTCCTTAATTCATGGCAGGGGGTACCGCTGGCGTTGATCATCCTGGTGGGCATCACGGCCTTGGTGGATTTCGTGCTGAAGCGCACGCGATACGGACGCAGCATATTCGCGGTCGGCGGGAACGCCGAAGCGGCACGGCGAGCGGGCATCAACATCACCGCGATCCGGATCTCCGTGTTCGCGCTGGCGTCCCTGCTCGCGGCGTTTGGCGGGATCATGCTCGCGTCTCGCGGCTACTCCGCTGGCCAGTCGACCGGCGCCAACGACACGACGCTCATCGCCATCGCGGCCGCGGTCATCGGTGGAGTCAGCCTGTTCGGCGGCCGGGGCAGCACCTACGGCGCCCTGCTCGGCACCGTCGTCCTGGGCTCGATCACGTCAGGCATGTTCCTGCTTCAGCTCGACTCGTCGATCCGCCTCATGATCACCGCAGCGGTGCTGCTAGCGGCGGTCATCCTGGACGCACTGTCCCGCCGCGGCCGCAAAGCCCACGGCCGGGCCTAAACCCACGGACAGCGAAAGGGCCGCCCCCGAGTCTCGGGAGCGGCCCTTTCGGGAAGCTCAGTGGAACGAGTCGCCGCAGGCGCAGGAACCGCCAGCGTTCGGGTTGTCGATCGTGAAGCCCTGAGCGTCGATGCGGTCAGCGAAGTCGATCGTGGCGCCCATGAGGTAAGGGGCACTCATCCGGTCGACAACGACTCCAACGCCGTTGAAGTCCTTGACCACGTCGCCATCGAGCTCGCGCTCGTCGAAGAAGAGCTGGTACCGCAGGCCGGAGCAGCCACCCGGCTGCACGGCGACCCGCAGCCGCAGGTCGTCGCGGCCTTCCTGCTCAAGCAGGGCTTTGACCTTGACCGCGGCTACCTCGGTGAGGTTGATGCCGGTGGTGTCGGTGGTGGTTTCGGTGGTCACTATCGCTCCAAAGCTACGTGTGCCAGTGTCGTACCCCGTAACGCTAGCTCACCTGCCCCTAATTCCCGAGCGTCGACGGCCAACTAGCCTCATGCCTGCCGTGACCTACGCCACGTGCTGGCGTGCGACCCGCTCAGCGAGCTCGCGGAGCCCACGGGCCGGCTCGGCCATCGCCTGTTCCGTGCTTCCGAAGTGATCCGTGAGCGAATGTGCCTCGGTCACGCCCGCGGCGCCCTGCTCACGGCGGCCAGTCGTCACCCGGCCCGCGAGCACCACGCACGGGATGCCTTCATCACGTGCGGCCGCCGCCACACCCGCGATCACTTTGCCCCGCAACGACTGGTAGTCGAACGAGCCCTCACCGGTAATCACCACTCCCGCGCCAGCGATCGCACCGTCCAGGCCGGTCAGATCCCTGATGAGATCGATCCCGGAGACGATCCGCCCGCCGATCGCCAAGATCGCGGCGCCAAGTCCACCGGCCGCTCCCCCGCCAGGAAGTTCCGCGAGCTTCGGCGGGCAGGTGGGCAGGTCACGCTCCAGCACCGTGGCCCAGTTCGCCAGCGCGGCGTCGAGCAGCTCAACGTCTTGCGGGGTCGCTCCCTTTTGCGGACCGTAAACCGCGGAAGCACCCGATGGCCCCGTCAACGGACTGTCCACATCCGACGCCCCGATGATCTCCACACCCTGTTCCTGCATCCGCTTCAGGGGCACATTCCCTAGCACCCACCCAAGCGACGCGCACTGCGCCAGCCACTGCCCACCGGCCGGAAACGGGATCCCGATCTCGCTCTGCGCGTATACGCCCAGTTCGCCGAGCATTCCTGCGCCGCCATCGTTCGTAGCGGAACCACCGAGCCCGATGACGATTCGTTTGGCATCCGCGCGTATCGCAGCCCGCACAAGGGTTCCGAGACCCCGCGTCGTGGTGATTTTGGGATCGCGTTCCGCCGGGCTCAGGTGATGTAACCCGGTGGCTTGTGCGCTCTCGATGTAGGCCGTCTCCCCCACGATGAGCACCTGTCCCGCGACCGGACGCCCAAGCGGGTCAGTTGCCGGCACCTCGAGCAGCGACCCACCGAGCGCCTTGTGCAGGACCTCGACGAAACCGGGGCCACCGTCGGCTATCGGTCGCAGGACGAGTTCGTCGTTGGGCGCGACGTTGCGCCAACCTTGCGCTATCGCTTCGGCCGCCTCGACCGCGCTCAGCGTGCCAGCGAACTTGTCCGGGCAGATCACCACTCGCATGACCAGAGATCTTTCTGCCCGCGCCCGTCCCAAGCAAGCCAGAGCGCGACGTGGGCGAGGCCACAGTGGGAGCCGACTGCGCGCACCTCGTGGCGGGGGGACAATAGGCACCGTGACTGCACCCGTACTGCTTCTGCTGGGCCGCGGTAAAGACGCTGGCTCAGAGCGCGGCGTCGACTGTCCGGGCGAACTGCCCGCGGCCAGCGACCCTGATCTGGTTGAGCGAGCCAAAGCGGCCAAGGCCGCGCTCGGCGACCGGGTTTTCGTGCTTGGCCACCACTACCAGCGCGATGAGGTCATCCAGTTCGCCGACGTTACTGGCGACTCGTTCAAGCTCGCCAAAGAAGCGGCTGCCCGCCCCGACGCGGAGTTCATCGTCTTCTGCGGCGTTCACTTCATGGCCGAGTCGGCCGACATCCTGACCAGTGAGGCGCAGCAGGTCGTGCTGCCCGACCTCGCGGCTGGCTGCTCGATGGCTGACATGGCTGTGCTGTCGCAAGTGGAGCAAGCCTGGGATGTGCTCGAAGACCTTGGGATAGCTCAGAACACCGTCCCGGTCACCTACATGAACTCCAGCGCCGACATCAAAGGTTTCGTCGGGCGCAACAAGGGTGTCGTGTGCACCTCGTCAAATGCCAAGCGTGCGCTCACGTGGGCGTTTGAGCAGGGCGAGAAGGTTCTGTTCCTGCCTGACCAGCACCTCGGGCGCAATACGGCCGTGCTGGAGATGGGCTTCACCCTCGAGGACTGTGTGCTCTATGACCCGCACAAACCGCAGGGCGGGCTGACCGACGAGCAGCTGCGCAACGCCAAGGTGATCCTGTGGCGCGGGCACTGCTCCGTGCACGGGCGGTTCACGCTGGAGTGCGTCAACGACGTCCGCGAGAAGGTCCCGGGCGTTAACGTGCTCGTCCACCCGGAGTGCCGCCACGAAGTGGTGACCGCTGCCGATTACGTGGGCTCAACGGAGTACATCATCAAAAAGCTTGAGGCGGCGGAGCCTGGCTCGAAATGGGCCATTGGCACGGAGCTCAACCTGGTGCGGCGCTTGGCCAATGAGCACGCGGACAAGCAGGTCATGTTCCTGGACAAGACGGTCTGTTACTGCTCGACGATGAACCGCATCGACCTGCCTCACCTCGTGTGGGCGCTCGAGGAACTCGTCGCCGGCCGCGTGCCGAATGTGATCACGGTCGACCGCGACACCGCGCACTACGCGAAGGTCGCTTTGGACCAAATGCTCGCGCTTCCGTAAACAAAAAATCACGCAGCGTTCGGGTGCCGTGTCTGATTTGCGGCACCCATGCTACTTTTTCATGCCGTACATCGCGGATCGCTTCACTCAGGGCTATGCTGCGACGGATTCATTCACGGTTCATCGCGCATCAGGAGGCAACGCATGTCGGACGTCCTCGTCGTCACGGGTGGGGCACCCTTGCAAGGCGAAGTGAAAGTCCGCGGCGCGAAAAACCTTGTCTCTAAAGCGATGGTGGCCACGCTCTTAGGCGAGACCACGAGCCGGATGTTCGACATTCCGCGCATTCGCGATGTCGAGGTCGTGCGCGGATTGCTCGAGCTGCATGGCGTCAAGGTCACCAACGGCACGACCGACGGTGAGCTGGTGTTCGATCCGTCTAATGTGGAGCGGGCAGGCATCGACGAGATCAACGTGCACGCTGGCTCCAGCCGGATTCCGATCCTGCTGTGCGGCCCGCTGCTGCACCGTCTCGGGCACGCGTTCATTCCTGAGCTCGGTGGCTGCAACATCGGTGGCCGCCCGATCGACTTCCACCTTGAGGCGCTGCGCCGCTTCGGTGCCGTGGTCGAGAAAGCTCCCGAGGGACTGCACCTTTCCGCTCCGGATGGCTTGCACGGCATCAAGTTCGCGCTCGACTACCCGTCCGTGGGCGCGACCGAGCAGATCCTGCTCGCGGCGGTCCGCGCCAAGGGCGTGACCGAGCTGAGCAACGCCGCGGTTGAGCCGGAGATCCTGGACCTCATCGCCTTGCTGCAAAAGATGGGCGCGATCATCAAGGTCCACACCAACCGTGTGATCGAGATCGAAGGCGTACCCCGCCTTGGCGGCTTCACTCACCGGCCGATCCCCGACCGGATCGAGGCCGCGAGCTGGGCTTCAGCGGCGCTGGCCACCAAGGGCGACATCCTCGTGCGGGGTGCCCGCCAGGCCGACATGATGACATACCTCAATGTCTTCCGCTCGATCGGTGGCGAGTTCGAGGTCGACGACGCTCCGGGCACGGGTGGCATCCGGTTCTGGCACCCGGGCGGTGACCTGCGCCCGGTCGCCTTGGAAACCGACGTGCACCCAGGCTTCATGACCGACTGGCAGCAGCCCCTCGTCGTCGCCCTATCGCAGGCCAACGGCTTGTCGGTCGTGCACGAGACGGTTTACGAGAAGCGGTTCGGCTACACCGCCGCCCTGAACCAGATGGGTGCCAACATCCAGGTCTTCCAGGACTGCCTCGGTGGCACACCTTGCCGCTTCGGGCGCATGGGCTTCCGTCACTCCGCCGTCATCGCCGGCCCGGCCAAGCTCCACGCGCACGACTTGACGATCCCCGACCTGCGCGCTGGCTTCAGCCACCTGATCGCCGCGCTCGCCGCCGAGGGAACGTCCCGTGTGCACGGCGTTGAGCTGATCAACCGTGGCTACGAGGACTTCGAGGCCAAGCTCACTGGCCTGGGTGCCAGAGTCTCCCGCTGACCAGCTACCCTTGCTGCCGTGGCTTTGTTCTCCAAGAAATCCAGCGATACGCCGTCTTCTGAGCCGGACACCTCGGCCGAAGAGTCCCCGGTGGTCGAACACCGCGCGTACACACCTGGAAAAGGCAGGGCCACGCCGAAGCGCACGGTAGCGCAGCGCCGTAAGGCCGAGCCGCCGCCAAAGAACCGCAAAGAGGCCTTGGCCCGCATGCGCGCCAAGGAGAAGAACGAGCGCGCCGAGCGTCTGGCAGGCATGAAGTCCGGCGACGAGCGCTACTTCCTCCCGCGCGACAAAGGCCCCGAGCGTGCCATGGTCCGCGACATCATCGACTCCCGCCGCAACGCCGGCCCGGCCTTCTTCGCCGGCGCCTTCATCGTTCTGATCATGACGATGGTCGGCGACCCGTACATCGCCGCCCTCGGCAACATCATCTGGCTCGCCCTCGCTGTAGCGATGATCGTCGACACGTTCTTCATCTGCCGCAAAATCAAGAAGATGATGCGCGAGCGGTTCCCGAAGAGCACCGAGCGCCTGGGCTCGCTTTACTTCTACGGCGGAATGCGCGCACTTTCCTTCCGCAAGCTCCGCATGCCCAAGCCCCGCGTCAACGTCGGCGACAAGATCTAAACCCATCATTTCGGACGCCGCACCTGGTTGCGGCCTTCCCGGCTGAGTAGCAGTTTTGGCGCCGCACGAGTTCGACAGCACGAAGCGCCATTTTTCCCGTGACGACGCTCGGGTCCGCGCCTCCCAGGCCCGCGACGCCCCGGCTCCCCTACGCTGCGTGCGGTCTGCTCGCGGGATGGCTGCGCGCGGAGACTTCATCGTGATCCACAGCCATTTGCGTGATCCACAGCCTTGGAGACGTGATCAAACCGCCTGTCGATCACGTCTGGAGGGATGTGGATCACGGGAAGCGAGCGCGCAGCGGCGCAGGCGCACGGCAGGCCCGCTCAGTCAGCGCGCGGGGAGATCTTGCAGCCGAGGGCGCGGAAAGCGAGCGCGCAGCGCGGAAAGCGAGCGCGCAGCGCGGAAAGCGAGCGCGCAGCGCGGAAAGCGAGCGCGCAGCGCGGAAAGCGAGC
>NZ_KB903253.1 GCF_000379685.1 Catelliglobosispora koreensis DSM 44566
GAGCGCGCAGCGCGGAAAGCGAGCGCGCAGCGCGGAAAGCGAGCGCGCAGCGCGGAAAGCGAGCGCGCAGCGCGGAAAGCGAGCGCGCAGCGCGGGATGGGGGTGCACCGCGTGGCAAGGGGTTGCGCCGCCGGGAAGCCCGGCGGCGCGCGGGAGAGGTTAGGCGGGCGCGGGTGTGGGATGGGCGGGGCGGGTCACCACGCGGAAGGTGAAGGCGGTCGCGAGCGCGAGGATGGCTGCGGCTAGCGGCACGGTGAAGGCGCCCATGTGGCCGTAAGTGTCGGCGAGGCGGCCGGCGAGTGCTGCTCCTAGGGCTACGCCGGCCACGACACCGGATCCGAGGAGGGTCATGGCGGTTCCGGCGCGGGACGGTGGGGTCACTTCACTGCCAAGAGCGAACACCGCGATCAGATAGGGCGCACTCACGACACCGACTGCGAGCATGGCGGCGGTCACACCGGCCAAAGTGGACGGTGCTAACACGAGCGCCAAGGCGCCTGTGGCAAGGGCGAGCGCGGAGAACCCATAGCGTGTAAGGGAAGTCCAGCGGGCGGGCAGCCAGGCGGTGGCGAGGCCGGCCACGGCCGAGCCGACGCCCAGGGCCGCGTAGATGAGCCCGGCCGCGCTCGGCATGCCCAGCTCTTCAGCGAACGCTGTCACACCGGTCTGAGTAGCGCCAAAGACGATCCCAATGCCACTCATCGCCACGATTAGTAAACTCAACGGCACCATAGGCAACGGCTCCCGGGACGAGACAGCACGCGATCCCGCGACGGCGGTGCGGTGCAAAGCAAACGGAACCGCGGCAAGCAGTGTCAGCACAGCCGCGATGACGAGCGGCAGCCAGGAAAAGCCAAGCACCGCAATGACTCCGACGAGCGCCGGTCCGGCCATATAGGACAGTTCGTCGGCGGCGCCTTCATACGAGAAGGCCGTCGCGAGCCGACTCCGTCGCACAGAAGCGGCAACCGGCTGCGCGGCGGAAGCGGGAACAGGGTTTGCGGCGGCGGAAAGCAAGGCGGACCAGCGGACGCGGGCCAGGGGTCCGACTTGGGGTGTGCAAAGCCCGGCCACAGCAGCGGCGAGCATGACGAAGGCAGAGGGGGCTGAAACCCCAACGGCCACAACGATCGCGGCTAGCGCGAGGGCGTTGAGGATCGCCGCGACCAGGCCCGCGGAACGCTGGCCGAAGCGATCAGCGAAGGTGCCGACCGCTGGCCCGCCGAGCGCCGCTCCGATGCCGTAGGCGGCCGCGGTCGCTCCAGCCGTGGCGAAGCTGCCCGTGACGGCCGCCACCAGCGTGATGACGCCGAGCGGGACCATCGCCGCGGGGAGACGGGCGAGGAAGGAGAGAACGAGGAACGCCGGTCCGGTGACACGGATCATGTCCTTGTACTGAGTCACAAAAAGTCCAGGTATGCCGTTGGTGTCTGCATGCCGTCCCACCCAACCGGCATGCCCCATAGCGGCCCTGAACTCCGGCTAGCCTACCTGCCCGGCCGGTGTTTGATATAGGCGCGAGATCACATCCTCGATCTCGGGTTCAGCGATCGACAGGTCGCGCAGTGAGCCGTTGGCGGCCAGGACGGCTGCCAGTGGGCCGACTTCGTCGACGGCGAAGACGAGGCGGGTGCCCGTGGACGACTCCAGGACCACGCCCGGAAGATCGACGGGATAAGTGAACGCAACGTCGAAGTCGGCGATCACGCGGCGCCTGGAGCCGTAACGCAAGTGCAGGTCCTGGATGCTGCCGTCGTGCACGACCTTGCCGTGGTCAATGACGACGATCCGCGAGCACAGGCGCTCGATGTCGGCCAGGTCGTGTGTGGTGAGCACGATGGTGGTGTCGCCTCGTGCCCCGAGCTCGGCGAGGAAACCGCGCACGGCCTGCTTCGAAACGACGTCAAGCCCGATCGTCGGCTCGTCCAGGAACAGGATCTCCGGGCTGTGCAGCAGGGACGCGGTCAGTTCCCCGCGCATGCGCTGCCCGAGCGAGAGCTGGCGCACGGGAGTGTCCATAAAGGAATCCAGGTCTAGCAGATCGCGGCAGCGCTTTAACTGCGCGGCGTGCTGCTCACCTGGTACCCGGTAAATGGCCTTTAAAAGATCGAAGGAATCGCGCAGGGGCAGGTCCCACCACAGTTGGGATCGCTGCCCGAAAACCACCCCGATCCGCCGCGCCAGCTTGATGCGCTGAGGCACCGGAGTGAACCCGCACACCGAAACGTGCCCCGCGGTCGGGTGGAGCACCCCGGTCAGCATCTTCAACGTGGTCGACTTGCCGGCTCCGTTCGGCCCCAAGTACCCCAGAAGTTCGCCCCGTTCCACGCGAAGGTCGACCCCATCGACCGCCGCGACGACCCGCTTTTCCCTGCGCAGCATGGTTTTGCGGACCCGGACCGTGAATTCCTTGCGCAGCCCGCGCACATCAATGACCCTCATGACCCCGTGCTCCTGTAGTGACGAACTCCGGTGCGCCAGATGGTGGCGGCGACCATGACGGCGATGAGCGCGACGAGCACGCTCCCCCAGCCCAGCCAGGACGGAAAGCCCAGCGGGTCGGGGATGCCCAGCAAAGCCAGGCCGGGATAGTAGGCGACGAAGCCGAAGCCGAGCCCGAAGGCGAACAGCTTGCGGAACCATCCGCTGTAGACGGTGATGGGATAGGACGTGAAGTCGCGCCCGCCGTAGGTGAGAGCGTTGGCTAGCTCGCCTGATTCGACCCACCAGAACGCGACCGTGGCCGTGGCGACGAAGTAGGCGCAGAAGAACACCGCTCCCGACAGCGGCGCGACTACCGCGAGCACGACGCGAGAGGGCGTCCAGGGAATGTCCGCATAGGACAGTGAGACGGCGAAGATGACCAGCGCGTAGGCGACGCGGCCCAGGCGGCGGAAACCGACGTCCATCGCGAGGAGCTGGGGCAGCACCCCGAGCGGCCGGACCAGTACGCCGTCGAGCGTGCCCATGCGCACGTAGGTCTTCATCCGCTCGATGTTGCCGACGAACAGGTCAGCCAGCGAGAAGGCGGCCAGGGCGAGCCCGAAGAACACCAGCGTCTGCGCGACGCCGAAGCCGCCGAGCTTGGGCACCTGGGTGTAGATCACGAGCACGGTCAGCAGGTCGGCGCCCACGACGATCGCGTTGCCCGCGAGGTCGAGCCAGAAGCTGACGCGATAGGACGCCTGCGCGCGCCCTTGTGCGCCGATGAGCTGAAGGTAGATCCGCAGCGTCTCACCCACCCTGGATCACCATCTTTCGCTCGGCCCGCCTTTGCACGACGGTGCAGACCCACAGCAGGAGCACGGCCCAGAAGAGCTGGATGCCGATCAGCCCAACGCGGATGGCCACGCCGTCGCGCTCAACGAAGATGTCCATGGGTGCCTGGAGAAGCGACGGTCCCGGGGTGCCAAACCAGAGCAACGCGACCGCCCAGTCGGGAAGGAAGTGCACCGGAAAATACAGGCCGCCCATGATGCCCGAGGTGAACAGCCAGAACATGGTCACGCCACGGTGATCGAGGAGCCAGAAAGCGCTGGCGTTGACCAGGTAACGGCACGCGAAGCAGACGATCACCGCCAGCAGGACGGAGATCAGGAACAACGGGTAGGTCACCAGATCCTTCGGCAGGTAGATCTGGAACACCAACGCCCCCACGACTATGGGAGGCAAGAACCTAAACATCATCGCGTACGCCGCGCGCCCCAAGTCAGCAGAGAGGTAACTCAAGACCGGGTGGATGGGCCGCATCAGGTCGGTCACGACGTCTCCGGAACGGATCCGTTCGGCCAGGTCGTTCCAGCCCCAAAGGAGCACCACGCCCAGCAATCCCTGGCCCACCCAGACGTATCCAGCCAGCTGAGCCCCTGTGTATCCGGCTAGCGTCGCACCGGCTGTCCCCACGATCGCGAGCATGACGTAGGTGCGCAGGAAGCCGAACATCGTGTTGGTCACGAGGGAGGCGACGGTGGCCTGGCGGTAGGTCGAAAAACGACGGAACCCAGATGCGGCAATTGCCCCGGTTAGGGATGCCAGCTCGGTGAAGTTTCGGAATGTCAGGCGATCCACAGTGGCGGTGACTAAGCCCACCTGAGTACCCTCCTCTCGCACTACTTCTTTTCTCCCGCGGACACACATAAGCAGCGAGGGCGATCGTGGCTGACGAGCGGACCGACGAGCGGCACCGGGGCCTGCCCGCATGGGTGGAATCCCCGACGGCGCCCCGGCCTGGCGTGCCCGCTCCCCGTTCGGCTGGTGAACCCGCCCCTCAACAGCAGCAACCCGAGCGTCAAGGACCCTATCCGCCGGCCCGGGGTCAGGGACAGCCAATTCCGCAGGGCCATCCCGGCGGCCGTCCCCCGCAAGGTGGACAGCCTTACGGACAGCAGGGCCCCGGACCGCAGGGCCAGCAGGGCCCCGGACCGCACGGTCCCGGCCAGCCCTATGGGCCGCAAGGACACCAAGGCCCACCCGGACCACAAGGCCGGCCTCCACGTCCGCCGCACCAGGGCCCGCCGATGCAGGGTGGACCGCGCCCGCCACAGCAATATGGACCCCGGCCGCCGCAGCAATACGGGCCGAGACCGCCCGGGCAGCAACATCCTCAGCACCCTGGGCACCACCCGCACGGGCCAGGGCCGCAGGGCCGCCCGCCGCAGCAAGGTCAGGTCTACGGCCGTCCGCCGCAGCAGGGCCAGCCCGCGCTGCCTCCGGGACCTGGTGGCCAGGCGGGACCGGGTGTTCCGCAAGGACCCGGTGTTGCGCCGCAGGGTCAGCCTGGCCCGGGTGTTCCGCAGCCGCAGGGGCAGCAGGGACCAGGTCAGCCTGGTGCGCCTCAGCGGCAAGCCTTCAACGCCTTCGCCCCAGCCGGTCCCGCCCCGCAGCCGCAGGAGATCGCCCCGGTGACTGCTATGCCCTCGCCCGTGTCAGCCAACCCGGTCTCCCCCGCGGTGGTCGCCACCCCCGACACGGTCATGCCGGTCGCCTCGTCCGCGGCTGGCGCCGCGACAGCGCTCACGGCACCGACGATGCTGACGCCGATCGTCGTGAAGCTGGGCGCCTCGTCGCCCGACACCGTGCCTGAGGTCGTGACCGAGCTGGCCGATCCGGGTGCCGAGCCCGAGACGCCTGAGGACACCGGCCCCGACCCGGAACAGGTGCTGGCCAACTACGAGTGGCGCTTCCACCACGAGACTTTGCGCGAGTTGGTCGACAACCCTGATGAGCTGCGCGAGATCCGCGACAAGCTCACCGAGAAGCTGAGCCCGTCGACCGATAACGCAAGCCGCGCAAGGCTTTTGAGCCTTCGTGCCGTGGTCTCGCGGATCCTGGGCGAGCTCACCAAGGCCCTGTCAGACGGCAAGATGGCCCTCGTACACGCCGAAGCGACCGGTGAGCTGCGGCGCATCGCCATCGCGAAAGCCCGCCTGGCACACGTGCTGCAGTGGCGTGGTGATTTCGCGGAGGCAGACCGTCTTTTCGCTGAAGCCAACTCCACTGAGCTGCCCGACCGGCTGCGTGCCACGATGCACGAGCACGCGGGACGGTCCTGTTTGGACCAGGGACGCTACATGGAGGCGTTCAACCACTTCGAGTCGGCGCTGGAGCTGCGCAAGGTCGAGGACCCGGAACTCATCGCCCGCACCGAGCTGGCTCTCGACGCGGTCTCACTGAAGATCGCCGAAAACGGCATGGGTCCTTACCCACGGTCCAAAGAGGAGATCCTCCAGATCACGAAGGCCCCGGTGCCACGGTTTGACGATCGTGCCCAGTGCTGGGGATACGTTGACGCGGAAGGGAAATTCGCCATCGCCCCGGCGTTCGCCGACGTGCAGCCGTTCCGCGATGGCGTCGCCTGGGTACGCCGGCGCGAAACGCACGCGTGGGAACTCATCAGTGAAAACGGTGAGAAGCAGATCGACTCCAACGTTGGCCTGCTCGGCGTCGGATCGTTCTCCGAAGGCCTGGCGTGGGTGTCCAAAGACGGCACAGCGGGCTGGATCGCGATCGACAAGTACGGCCGGGTAGTCATCTCGACCGGATTCGAAGACGTGCGCCCGTTCCGCCGGGGTCTAGCGGCCGTCAAGCGTGGCGGCTGGGGTGCCGTGGACACCAAGGGCCGCGTGATCGTGCCGTTCCAGTTCACCGGTTTCTCGACCGCTTTGACCGATGGCCGTTACGTCGACGGGTTCGCCGACGAGGGCCTGGCCATCGTTGACGCGGCAGGCCGCAAGGGCGTTGTCGACCGGCACGGCACCGTGGTCGTGCCGCCGGTGCATCCGGCCCTGGTCATTCACCCGGTCGCCTTCCTGATCGCCGGCCCGGATGGACGCTGGGGTGCGCTGGACCGCAAGGGCCGCCAGTTCATCGATCCGGTGCTAGCCAGCCGCAAACAGGTCATGGAAGAGCTCGACCGGCTGCTCGCCGACACGAAACCGGTGCTGTAACGACCGCGAGATAGGGTCGGCACCATGGAATTCCGTCACCTTGGCCGATCGGGCATGCTCGTCAGCGAAATCTCCTACGGAAACTGGATCACTCACGGTTCCCAGGTGGAAGAGGAAGCGGCACACGCTTGTGTGCGGGCAGCGCTCGACAGCGGCATCACCACCTTTGACACCGCTGATGTCTACGCCGGGACGCGCGCCGAAGCGGTGCTTGGCCGGGCGCTCAAAGGGGAACGCCGCGAGGGCCTCGAGATCTTCACCAAAGTCTTCTGGCCCACCGGCATTGGGCGTAATGACCGTGGTCTGTCACGCAAGCACATCATGGAGTCGATCAACGGTTCGCTGGCGCGGCTCCAGACCGATTACGTCGACCTGTACCAAGCACACCGTTACGACTACTCCACTCCGCTTGAGGAGACGATGGTGGCTTTCGCCGACATCGTCCACAGTGGAAAAGCGCACTACATCGGGGTTTCGGAGTGGAAGGCCTCGGAGATCCGGGCCGCTCACGCTCTCGCGACCGAGCTGAAGATTCCGCTGGTGTCGAGCCAGCCGCAGTATTCGATGCTCTGGCGCGTCATCGAAGCCGAAGTCATCCCCACCTGTGAAGAGCTCGGCATCGGCCAGATCGTCTGGTCGCCGATCGCGCAGGGTGTGCTCACGGGCAAGTACTTGCCTGGTCAGCCGGCGCCGGAAGGATCGCGTGCCACTGACGAGAAGTCGGGCGCCGGTTTCGTGTCGGCATGGCTGCAAGACGACGTGCTCACCCGGGTGCAGCTGCTCAAACCCCTCGCCGAGCAGGCTGGCCTGACCATGGCCCAGCTCGCCGTCGCGTGGGTGCTGCAGAACCCGAACGTCTCGTCAGCGATCGTTGGGGCGTCTCGTCCCGATCAGGTCCGGGACAACGTCAAGGCCAGCGGCGTCAAGCTCGACGCCGACCTGCTCAAGGCGATCGATGAGATCGTGGAGCCGGTGACCGAGCGCGACCCGGCCAAGACCGTTTCCCCAGCTAAACGACCGTAAGCCCCATCTTGTATTCGACACGGTCGTCCTCCATGAGGACGGCCGTGTTCGCGCCCGCGGCGACAAGGTCCTTCCATGTCTGGCCGAGCCAGGACTCCGCGTCGGCTTGGCTGCTGAACGCCTCGCTGGGGCCGGTAACCGGTTTGCCGTCGGCGGTTTCATAACGCCAGCTCCAAGTCATGGCATTCACCTTATCCCGTACGCTAGCGACCATGGCCGGTGGGAAGGTGTTGGTTCTGGGCGGCATCCGCTCGGGCAAAAGCGAGTTCGCCGAAGCCTTGCTGGCTGATGAGCCGCAAGTGCGTTATGTGGCAACGGCGGGCCACGATGACGACAGCTTCGCCGAGCGCATCGCCGCGCACCAGTTCCGCCGCCCCGCGACCTGGGAAACCGTGGAAGCCACGGGCGATCCGTCAGAGCTCATCGAGGCGGTCAGCCAGGCCGGGCCAGACGCCGCTGTGCTCGTTGACGACCTAGGCGGCTGGGCGACCGCTCTGCTCGGCCGCAATGACGCTGCCGCCTTGGTTTCCCGTCTCGCCGACGCGGTGCGGATGACGCCGGCGCAGGTGGTGCTTGTCAGCCCCGAGGTCGGCTTGACCGTTATCCCGCCAACGGCTGTGGGCGTTGAGTTCGCCGATCTGATGGGCGATCTGAACCGCGCGGTCGCGGAAGCCTGCGACGAGGTGTCGCTCATCGTGGCCGGCCAGCCGCAGACCCTGAAGAAGGCCGCGCCCAAGCCGAAGGTGACGCCTCCCCCGCCGACGATCTGGTCCGCGCCTTCGGTGCCAATTGCCACTCCCGCCGTCACCGTGACCGAGGCAGAGCTGGGCGTGGCCACGACCGCCGCGGCTGGAGCCGCCCTCGCCGCCGGCACGACAGCCGGAGCCGAAGCGAGCGCCGCGGCTGCCGCCACTTCCGCTGAAACCGCCGCAGCCGCCTGGCCCCCGGCCGAACCAGCGACCGCCGCTTTGACGGAGTCGACCCGGGCGCTGCCGATTCTTGAGACAGGCATGGTTATCCGGCCGGGCATGGACCTGCCGATCCACGACGACGACTCCCGCTCAGGCGCCGAAAAGCATCTGTCCCGTTTGGACATTCCTGGCAGCGGCCTGGGCGACCTGGCGCGGATCGTCGTGTTCGCCGCGGGCACGCAAGCACAAGCCGTGCCACAGCCATGGCGCCAGCCGCACCTCGTTCTGTTGCATGGCGGGCGTGACGGCGATGGTTCCGCCGGTGATTCGGTAACCGTCAGCACGGCTATCGCCCAGGCGGCCCGTGAAGGCAACGGCCCGCTCGGGTTGCTGGCCGCTCAGCAAGGCGTGCGGGTGAAGGTCGCCGAAGTGCCGACCGCTGAAGACATGGTTTACGGCCGCACCGCCTCGATCGAAACGATCCAGACGATGCTGACCCAAGGCTGGCAGCTCGCCGACGACGCGGCCGACAGTGGCGCCGACGTCATCATCATCGGCTCGTGCAGCCCCGGTGCCGATGCCATGGCGGCCGCCGTGGTCTCGCGCATCACGGGCAGCGAGATCGCTGGCCTGCTCGGCCGCATCGTGGGTCCTGATGGCAACGTCGATGACCCGTCCTGGATTCTGCGAGCCGGTGCCGTCCGTGACGCCTTGCACCGCTCACGGGACAAGGATCTCAACGCTGACACCATCATGTCCGAGCTAGCCGGGCCTGACGTGGCTGTGGCCACGGGCCTGATCCTCGGTGCCACCGCCCGGCGCACGCCGGTGCTCATCGACGGCCCGCTCGGGTCCGCCGCCGCTTTGCTGGCCCGTGATCTGGGCAGCCAGTCCCGGCTGTGGATCACGGTCGCTGACCACGGCGGGCACCCGGTGACCAAGACCGTCGCGGACATCCTCGGTGCCGAGCCGTACTTCAGCCTGCGTACCGGCCTTGGCGAGGGCGCCGCGTCGCTCCTGGCGCTGCCGTTGTTCAACAACGCGATCACGCTGGCCGGTTCGCTTCCGCTCAAGCCCCCTGTGCTGTCCGCCCCTCCGGAGTTCGAGGGATCCATGCCGCTTGTGGACTGACGGACTTCGCCTGGCGCTAACCACTTTCACGGTCGCGCCGCTCCGCCCGCCAGCAGAACTCAGCCGCGTGACAGCGAGCTGGGCGATGCGGTTCGCGCCAGCGGTCGGTGCGTTGCTCGGCTCATTCGCCGGCGGTCTGCTGTGGACGTTCCGTTTCGCGGGCTTGCCGCCGTTGCTGGCAGGGGCACTAACCGTTGGGGCCCTTGCGTTACTGACGCGTGGCATGCACCTTGACGGACTTGCCGACACGGTCGACGGGCTCGGGTCGTACCGGTCGCGTGATCAGGCCTTGGCCATCATGAAGAAACCTGACGTCGGCGCGTTCGGCGTTGTCGCGCTCGTGCTCACGGTGCTCATCCAGTCGGCGGCCTTCGCTGTCGTTAGCATTCCCGGCGTCGTCGTCGCGGTGGCCACCGGGCGGCTTGCCGCCGTGATCGCCTGCCGGCGTGGGGTTGCGGCCGCGCGCCCCGATGGGCTGGGCGCCTTCGTGGCCGGGTCCGTGGGCTGGCCAGCCATCGCCGCCAACACCGCCTTCGTGCTTATTTTGGGGGTACTAAGTGAGTCCTGGAAAGGCATAGCGGCAGTTCTCGTCGCGGCCAGTTTGACGTTTGCCCTCTTGGCACACATCAAACGCCGCCTCGGTGGGATAACCGGCGATGTGCTCGGTTTCCTCATCGAGGCGGCGACCACGATTGTCCTTATTGGACTTTCTTTACCACGTCTGTAGCGTGGTTGCTCTCCTGCCGTGGCGCTGGAACGCCGCCGTTCTGCGCGACGAGCGCGTCGCGGATCTCCCGCAGCAGCAACAGCTCCTCGGCCGGCGCCTCGCTCTTCTCCTCTTTGCGGAAGAACTTGTTGAGCGGCAGCACGACGAGGAAGTAGACGACCGCCGCCGTGATGAGGAAGCCCACGATCTTGCTTAGGAAAGCTCCGTAAGTGATGTAGTTGTCCTTGCCCGGCAGTGGGATCACGCCACCGATACCATCGCTGCCCACACCCACGATGTTGATCAGCGGCGTGAGGAACGAGTCGGTGAACCCGGTGACGACGGTCGTGAACGCGGCACCGATGACGACACCGACCGCGAGGTCAACCACGTTGCCGCGGGTGATGAAATCCTTGAATCCTTTAAGCACCTTCGTACTCCTTAACCAATTTCTTCGGCGCTGTCCGGCGCCACGCTTCGATGATCAGCTCGTGCAGCTCGCCCGCGTCTACTTTGGACAGCTGCACTTGCACCCAGCCAAACCGCCCTACGTAAGGTGCGATGGAGTACACGTCGGGCTGCTCGGCGATGAGCACCTCTTGCTCTTCCTTGGTGCACTTCACCGACATGGTCGAGCTGCCCGGGGCACCGCCCGCGAACATTTTGTTGTTCACCCGCAGAGTGGGATGGCCCCACTCCTCGACCATGACCTCTTGCCCGCCGGGTAGTGCCTCCACCCAAGCGCGCACCTTCTCGTACTTGACGGCCATGGTTACTTAACCGATGGAGTCACAAAAGGTGGCTTGGTCACGGTCATCGCCGCCCGCCGTCCGCGCACGTCAACCTCCACAGTGGAGCCCTCGGTCAGGCCGGCGCTGGCGTCCAGCAGCGCCAGTGCGATGCCTACTTTGCGCGTCGGGGAGAACGTGCCGCTCGTGATCTCGCCCACGACCTCGTCGCCGGCGAGCACCTGCATGTGTGCTCGCGGGATGCCCCGGTCTTGTGCCACGAGGCCCCACAGTGTCCGCTTCGGACCGTCAGCCTTCTCTTTCGTAAGCACGTCTTTGCCCCAGAACGCTGGCTTGCTCCAGCCGACCGCCCAGCCAGCGCGCGCCTGAACGGGCGTGATGTCCAGCGACAGATCCTGACCGTGCAGCGGATAGCCCATCTCGGTGCGCAGCGTGTCGCGGGCGCCTAGTCCACAAGCGCGCGCCTCGATGCCCTCGACGGCGAAAAGCGCGTCCCACACGGCGAGCGCGTCAGCCGACGGCACCACGAGTTCGTAGCCGTGCTCACCGGTGTATCCCGTGCGGCAGACCGTCAGCTCGACACCGTTGAGCGTGGCGGTCTCAAAGCTCATGTATTCGTGCTCGGTAGGCAACCCGAGCGCGGCCAGCAAATCCGCCGACTTCGGTCCCTGCACCGCGAGCACGGCATAGTCCGCGTGCTCGTTGGTGATCGTCAATCCCTCGGGCGCGGCTTCCCGCAATCGGCGCACGACTTCTGTCGTGTTCGAAGCATTCGGGATGAGGAAGACGTGATCGTCGCTGTGCAGGTAGGCGATAATGTCGTCAACCACGCCACCGGTCGCGTCGTCGCAGCACAGCGTGTACTGCGCTTTTCCAGGCTTGATGCGGCCGAGGTCGTTGCTCAGCGTCGCGTTGACAAAGCCGGCCGCACCACTGCCCGTTATGCGGGCTTTTCCAAGATGCGAAACATCGAAGATTCCCACAGCCTCGCGTACTGCTGTGTGCTCCTTCAGAACCCCGCCACCGGCGTACTCCAAGGGCATGTCCCATCCCCCGAATGCAGCAAATTTGGCACCAAGGGCAACGTGCCGCTCGTGCAGCGGCGACATGAGCAACGTCATGATGGCAACTTACAGCCACGATTGTGGTTGGCTAGCATCGGCGGAGCAGACCCATACCTTCAGGAGAACCCGTGACGACGCCCACCACAGCGCTGCCCATACTCAGTCTCGCCGACACCGATCCGGCCGATCAGGCCGTCGACGCGGTCGTTATCGGCGTCCACAGTCAGGAAGGCAGCAACGGCACCCCAGGCGAGCTGCTGCTTGCCTCGGGCGCGGAGAGCATCGCCGCGGCATTCGACGGAAAACTGACTTCCACTCTCACGCTGCTCGGCGCGACTGGCGGCCCGGGCGAGGTGACCAAGATCGCCACCATGGGCGTGATCACTGCGCCCCTGCTCGTGGTCGTTGGCCTCGGCCCGGAACCGACCGGTGCCGCTCCTGCGGCTGAGACGCTGCGCCGCGCCGCCGCCTCGGCCGTGCGAGCGCTCGCTGGCTCGAAGTCGGTCGCGGTCGCGCTGCCCCTTAGCGACGACGCCTCCGACAGCGGCACGCATGCCCTGCGTGCCGTGACCGAAGGCGCCGCCCTCGGCGCTTACCGCTTCCCGGGTTACAAGGGCAAGCCACAGACCAGCCGCAAGGAGCCGGTCGGGCTGATCTCGGTGCTCGTGCCCGACGCCAAGGAGACGGGCGCTCAGACTGAGCTGCACCGTGCCGGTGTCGTGGCCTCCGCGGTCGCCCGCACCCGCGACTGGGTCAACGTGCCCGGCAACATGCTGCGCCCGCCGGGTTTCGCCGAGGAGATCGCTGAAGCCGCTGGCAAGGCCGGCCTCGAAGTCGAGGTGCTCGACGACGCGGCCCTGGCCAAGGGTGGATACGGCGGCATCCTGGCCGTCGGTTCCGGCTCGGAGGCCAAGCCGCGCATGGTTCGCTTGACCTACACGCCGCCAGAGACCGTGGCCGCGACCAAGAAGCTCGCTCTTATCGGCAAGGGCATCACGTTCGACACCGGTGGTGTCTCCATCAAGCCGGCTCAGGGCATGTGGGAAATGAAGTCCGACATGGCTGGCGCGGCCGCGGTCGCGAGCGTCATGGTCGCCCTCACCGAGCTGCGCCCGCTACTGCAGGTCAGCGCGTTCATCCCGATCGCGGAGAACATGCTTTCTGGCGAGGCCTACCGCCCCGGCGACGTCGTGACCATGCGCAACGGCAAGCGCGTTGAGGTGCTCAACACCGACGCCGAAGGCCGCATGATCCTCGGTGACGCGATCGCGCGGGCGTGTGAGGACAACCCGGACTATCTCATTGAGACGTCCACTTTGACCGGTGGCCAGGTGGTCGCGCTGGGCAAGCGCATCGCCGGCGTCATGGGCAGCGACGAGTTGTGCCAGCGGGCCAAGGTCGCCGGCGACGCCGTGGGCGAGCCGACCTGGCCGATGCCCCTGCCCGACGAGATCCGCAAGTCGATGGAATCCGACGTCGCTGACATCCTTCAGGTCAGCGCCGGGATGGAGCGGTCCGGGCACATGCTGCAGGGCGGCATCTTCCTGCGCGAGTTCGTGACCGACGGTGTCGAGTGGGCCCACATCGACGTCGCCGGCCCGTCGTTTCACTCCGGTGAGCCGACCGGCTACCTGAGCAAGGGCGGCACCGGTGTTCCGGTTCGCACCCTGCTCGCCCTCGTCGACGACCTCGCCGCCAACGGCTAGTCCGCTACGACCGGCCGCCCGGCGACCCAGCGACCTTCGTCCGAGATCCACATCCCTTCAGACGTGATCCAAAGGCACTTTGATCACGTCTCGCGGGATGTGGATCTCGTTTTGGGATGTGGATCAGCTAAGCCTGCTTCTTGCGGGCGTTGAAATCACGCATGCGCTGCGGGTACCCGACGAGCTGCACGTCGTAGACGGGAATGGACCAGCGCTGGGCGAACTGGCGGACCGCCAGTGGGTGCGGCATGCGCCTCCGGGTCCACTCGCCGTCGTAGGCGATGAGAATGACCGTGGTTTCGGTCACGGTCGTGCGTGGCTCGATGAAGGCTTCGACCCCTCTCCGGGACTGGATAAACTGCTCAAGGTGGGCGATATCGCCAGGGCTCGCTTGCCTGCCCGTCTCTGGCTTACGCCTCCGGAACCAACCCACCGCGTCCTCCCAAAGCGCCTTCGTTAGCGCTCCAAGCGTAGTGGGACGTGTCGTTGCGCACCTCCCCGCGCACGGCTCATTGGAGAGTGACAAGATGACCGAGGGTGCCTAACCTATCCACCTGATCTTGGAGTGAACCGTGAGCGACAGCTTCGACGTAGTCATTCTCGGCGGCGGCAGTGGCGGATACGCGACCGCGCTGCGCGCTACCCAACTTGGCCTGTCCGTTGCGCTGATTGAAAAAGACAAACTCGGCGGAACGTGTCTGCACCGCGGCTGCATCCCCACAAAGGCTCTGCTGCACGCCGGCGAGGTCGCTGACCTGACCCGTGAGGCGTCGCACTTCGGTGTCAACGCCGAGCTGACCGGTGTCGACATGAAGGGCGTCAACGCCTACAAGGACGGCGTGGTCGCGGGGCTCTACAAAGGACTCCAGGGTCTGGTCAAGCACGCGAAGGTCACCTACATCGAAGGTGCTGGCAAGCTCGTCGCCCCGAACGCGATCGAGGTCAACGGCCAGCGCGTGACCGGCAAGCACGTCGTGCTCGCGACAGGTTCCTACTCCAAGACCATTCCGGGCCTGGAAATCGACGGCGACAAGGTGCTCGCCAGCGAAGAGGCCCTCACCCTTGACCGGGTGCCCACGAGCGCGATCGTGCTCGGTGGCGGGGTCATCGGCGTCGAGTTCGCCAGCGCGTGGAAGTCGCTTGGCGCCGACGTCACGATCGTCGAAGCTCTCCCCCGCCTCGTGGCCGCCGAGGACCCGGACATCTCCAAGCAGCTTGAGCGCTCGTTCCGTAAGCGCGGCATCAACTTCAAGGTCGGCAAGCCGTTCGAGAAGCTCGAAAAGACCGCTAACGGCGTCAAGGTGACCATCGCCGGTGGCGAGACGCTTGAGGCCGAGCTGCTGCTCGTCGCCGTTGGCCGTGGCCCGTCCACCGCCAACTGCGGCTACGAAGAGCAGGGCGTCAAGATGGACCGCGGCTTCGTGCTGACCGATGAGCGCCTGCGCACCAACGTGCCCGGCGTCTTCGCCGTCGGCGACATCGTCCCCGGCCTTCAGCTGGCCCACCGCGGCTTCCAGCAGGGCATCTTCGTGGCCGAGGAGATCGCCGGCCTCAAGCCCGCCCCGATCGTCGAGTCCGGGATCCCGCGCGTGACCTACTGCGACCCCGAGATCGCCTCTGTCGGCATCACCGAGGCCCAGGCCAAGGAGAAGTTTGGCGAGGGCAACGTCGAGACCTACAACTACAACCTGGGCGGAAACGGCAAGAGCAAGATCCTTAACACCCAGGGCTTCATCAAGCTGGTACGCCAAAAGGACGGCCCGGTCGTCGGCGTGCACATGATCGGCGCACGCATGGGCGAGCAGGTCGGTGAGGCGCAGCTGATCGTCAACTGGGAGGCGTTCCCGGCCGAGGTCGCTCAGCTGATTCACGCGCACCCGACCCAAAACGAGGCGCTTGGCGAGGCACATCTCGCACTTGCGGGCAAGCCACTGCACGCGCACAACTAAGCTGAGCAAAGTAGACAGACTTTCCACATAAGGAGTTCGGAGCAATGCCGGTATCGGTAACCATGCCGCGGCTAGGCGAGAGCGTCACCGAAGGCACCGTCACTCGCTGGCTCAAGGCGGAGGGCGAGCGGGTCGAAGCCGACGAGCCGCTACTCGAAGTCTCCACCGACAAGGTGGACACCGAAATCCCATCACCCGCCGCCGGCATCCTCCAGAAGATCCTTGTCGCCGAAGACGAGACCGCTGAGGTGGGTTCGGAGCTAGCCATCATCGCCGATGAAGGCGAAGCAGGGGCTCCCGCGCCAGCGCAGGAAGAAAAGCCGGCCCCGGCGCAGGAGGAAGCACCAGCGCCAGCAGCGGAAGAAAAGCCCGCTCCCGCGGAAGCGACGCCAGCGCCCGCTGCTGCGGCCAAGCCTGAAGCCGCGGCAAAGCCCGCTGGTGAGGGCACCCCGGTCAAGATGCCCGCCCTCGGCGAGAGCGTCACTGAGGGCACCGTGACCCGGTGGCTGAAGCAGGTCGGCGAAAATGTGGAGGTCGACGAGCCCCTGCTCGAGGTCTCGACGGACAAGGTCGACACGGAGATCCCGTCGCCCGTGGCCGGTGTGCTGCTGGAGATCGCGGTTCCCGAGGACGAGACCGCCGCGGTAGGCGCCACGCTCGCCGTCATCGGCGCCGCTGATGGCGCTGCGGCACCGTCCACTCAGGACACTCCGGCACCGCCGGCCGCACAGGAGACCACGCCACCTCCGGCCGCCGAACCAGCCGCGCCGGCCGAGAAGCCAGCTCAGACGCCGCCACCCCAGCCGGCCCAGCAGCAGCCCACGGCTCCCGTGATCGAGTCGGCACCGGCGCCTGCCCTGGCCGCTGAGTCGGTTAACGGAAACGGTGCTGCCGACGGTTACGTCACGCCGCTCGTGCGCAAGCTCGCCGCCCAGCATGGCGTCGACCTGAACAAGGTGCAGGGCACGGGCGTCGGCGGCCGCATCCGCAAGCAGGACGTCATGGACGCGGCTGAGAAGGCGAAGGCTCCGGCTCCGGCAGCGGCTGCCAAGTCCGCTCCGGCCGAGAAGGCCAAGGCCGAACCGAGCCCACTGCGCGGCCGCACCGAGAAGCTGCCCCGCCTGCGCATGACCATCGCCAAGCGGATGGTCGAGTCGCTTCAGGTGTCGGCACAGCTGACCACCGTCGTGGAAGTCGACGTGACCCGCATCGCCAAGCTGCGCGAGCAGGCCAAGGCCGACTTCGTCAAGACGCACGGTGTGAAGTTGTCCTACTTGCCGTTCTTCGCGCTTGCCGCGGTGGAGGCCCTGCGGGCGTACCCGAATGTCAACGCGTCGATGGACATGGAGGCCGGCACGGTTACCTACCACGACGCCGAGCACCTGGGCATGGCTGTCGACACGGAGAAGGGCCTGATCGTCCCGGTCATCAAGAACGCTGGCGATCTGAACCTGGCCGGTTTGGCCAAGCGCATCGCCGACGTGGCGGACCGCACGCGTAACAACAAGATCATGCCGGACGATCTGTCGGGCGGAACGTTCACGCTGACCAACACCGGCAGCCGGGGCGCCCTGTTCGACACGCCGATCATCAACCAGCCGCAAGTGGCGATCCTGGGAACAGGTGCCGTCGTCAAGCGCGCGGTCGTGGTCGACGACGCCGAACTCGGAGAGATCATCGTCCCGCGCTCGATGGTCTACCTCGCACTGTCCTATGACCACCGTCTGGTCGACGGCGCCGACGCGGCACGGTTCCTTACCGCGATCAAGGAACGCCTGGAGGCCGGAAACTTCGAAGCGGAGCTTGGCCTGTGACAAAAATGCTGGGCACGTTAGCGCTCAGTGGTGCACTGCTGCTCGGCCTGGCCGCTTGTGCCAGCGCCGAGGAGCAAGCCGGAGGCGGCGGACCGTGTGACGTCAAAGTTGGCGTTGAGGCGGGCAAGAAGCCGTCGGTGACCGTTCCAGACGGCTGTGACGCCCCAAAAGGCTTGGAGCAGCGCGACATCATCACCGGTGAGGGCCCTGCCGCGAAGGCCGGCGACGCGGTGTCCGTGCAATATGTCGGCGTCGCCTGGTCCACGAAGAAGCAGTTTGACGCTTCGTGGGACCGGGGTGCCAAGCCGTTCACGGTGGCGCCTCTCGGCCAGGCCAGCGTGATCCAAGGCTGGAACCAGGGCCTCGTCGGTGCGCAGAAGGGCACTCGGCGGCTCCTGGTGATCCCGTCGGACCTTGGCTATGGCGCACGCGGGGCCGGCAACGACATCAAACCGAACGAGACTCTCGTTTTTGTTGTTGATGTCGTGTCCATCAACGGAAAATGATCCTATGCGGATCGTGGTAGCGGGCGGCTCGGGTTTCCTGGGCCGCCCTCTCATTAAGGAACTTCGCGGCGCCGGGCATGACATCACGCAGTTAGTGCGACGCCCGGCCACTAAGCCTGAACATCTGACCTGGGATCCTTCCGCGCCGATCCAGCTTCCCGAGGACACCGGCGCCATCATCAACCTGTGCGGAGCGGGCATCGGCCACCGGTGGACCGATGCTTACCGCAAGGAACTGCACGACAGCCGGGTCTTCCCGACCCGCACGCTGGCCCACGCCGCGGCAGCCCAGAAGATCCCGGTGATGATCAACGCTTCCGGTGTTGGCATCTATGGCGACAGCGGCGACAAGGAGCTGACGGAGAAGTCAGGTGCTCCGCAGACGGACTTCCTGGCGCGAGTGGGCGTCGAGTGGGAAGGCGCGGCCAAGCCGGCGCGTGAGGCGGGCACCCGGGTGGTGCTGTTGCGCACTGGCTTCCCGCTGCACAAGTCCGGCGGATCGCTGAAACCGCAGTTGCTTCCGTTCAAGCTCGGGATCGCCGGCAAACTCGGCAACGGCAGGCAATGGGTGCCGTGGATATCCCTGGAAGACTGGCTGCGCGCGGCGCTTTTCGTGCTCGATAACGACGCGATCGCCGGGCCGGTGAACATGTGTGGGCCCAAGCCGGTTACCAACGCTGAGTTCACGAAGGCTCTCGGTGAGGCAGTGCACCGTCCCGCGATCTTCCCGGTGCCCAAAATCGCTGTCCGGCTGCTGTTCGGCGAGTACGCGGAGGAAGGCTACCGCAGCTACAGAGCGTTCCCGACCGTGTTGAGCAGCAACGGTTTCGTCTTCCATCACCCTTCTGTGCGCACGGCTCTAAAAGCCGCCCTGTCCGACAGCCTCTAACATCACCGCTTGACGTCGCACCAGGGACGTCGTCGTTATCCCCCGCAAATGCCTGACGTAGGGACCGGGGTCGGAGAGCTTGAGTCCTTGCCAGGAAAGCATCCAGGACCAGTCCACGTTGGACGGAAGGACGACCCGCACGTGGTCGCCGCCTGTCCCCCAGGCGGCGAGTTTTGAGGCCACGGCAGTGTCATCGTTTTCCACGCCCAGCAGCAGCGGCAGCCCCAAGGACGCCGCCAAAGTGATCGTTGGCGTGCTGGACGCGGCCACTTTGACGCCGTCCACGAGGCTCGCGAGTTCGGTGAGCCACGGCCCGAAGCCGTGCTCATAGACCTCAGGGCGGCATTGAGCTTCAGCCTTCGATCCCCGGGCAACACCCAGCGTCAGCCGTGGGCAACCGGCAACGCGGGCGGCCAGTGACGACGGCGCAGAACGCCAAAAGGGCACCGCGGCGGTGCCAACCTTGAGATGCGACGTTCGCTCCACAATGGACAGAGCGAGCTCAACCGCGTCCTCGCAGCGGCCGTATTCGGTGCCGTGATGCTCAGCCAGCCAGACGCCGGTAAACCCGAGCCGCTCCGCCTCGATGGCGATCTCGGCGGAGCGGCGGGTTCCCCACACGCTGGTGAGGAAGACTTCCATCCCGAGCTAGCAGTCGCGCAACTCTGGGGTCTGGTTACGCAGCTGCGCGACCGGCGAGATGAACTCCTGGTACGCGGCGCCGCCCACCTCAGAGAACGGGAACGCCGCTACGCGGTGGCAGTTCTGGAAGGCGAGTTTGCGGCCGAAGTGGCGCTCCAGTGCGCCGCGGATCGAGTCGCTGGCCAGGGCGCGCAGCAGTTCGCCACGCTCCTTTTCCGACGGTGGTGGGGTCGCGTGCTCCCCCACGGCCGCCGCTTCGCTGATTACCTTCCAGGCATACGGCAGGGATTGCCGGATGCAGTCGACGAACTCGGTGTCTTCGACCTCGCCACGGGAGGCTTTCTCCTGCAGCGCGGCGGGCACGTCAAGCGACATGGGAATCATCCTTTCTCGGCTCGGTCTGCCCGAGCACGTATTCGGGGTCGATCTGGCTCGCGAGGTCTTCGCCCGTCTTGGCGTTACCCCAGGCCAGAGCGTTGCGGACGTGGAATTGGTGCGCCTGGGCGGTGTAACGCGGCCAGTCCTTCACGCACGCGTCCACAGCGGTCTTCATGGCTTCAAGGGCGGCGGCGTTGGCTGGCTCCAGCTCGGAGAGCGGGCGCGCGACGCCACGCTCGGCGGCCTTGACGTAGCCCGACCGCCCGATCCAGGTCAGCAGGTGATCGCCCACGTGTGAGCGAAGGAAGTCCACATCGGACTGATCGTCGATCTTGTTGCCGACGACGTGTACCCGGACGCCGAAGTCCTGCGCGTAGCCGATGTACTGCTTGTAGACGCCAACGCTGCGCAACGTCGGCTCGCACACCAGGAACGTGACGTCAAACCTGGTGAACAGCCCGGACGCGAAGGAATCCGCTCCCGCCGTCATGTCCACGACGACGTACTCGCCCGGACCGTCCACCAGGTGGTTCAGCAGCAGTTCCACCGCACCGACTTTGGAGTGGTAACACGCCACACCCAGGTCTTCGGTCGCGAAAGGACCCGTGACGGCCAGGCGCACCCCGCCGACTTCGCGGACCAGCGCCTCAAACAGCGGGTTGGGACCGTCGATCGTGAGCACGCGTGAGCCCCGCCCGGGTGGTGTGGTCTTCACCATGGCCGCGGCTGAGCTGATGCGTGGGTTGTCGCCTCGGAGGTAGTCCTTGATCAACGTCATGTGATCACCAAGGGCTGGCAGGAGAACCGCTTCGTCTTCGGAAATGCCAAGGGCCGCGGCCAGGTGCTGATTGATATCCGCATCGATACTAAGCAATTTATCACTGCACCCGGACAGGTGCCGTGCCATCAGGGCGGCGAGCGTTGTCTTGCCACTTCCGCCTTTTCCGACAAATGCCATCTTCATAGTTGCTATTGGTAGTCATTTTCAATTAGCGAGTCAACAACCCTCGCCGCCGGCGCGCCGCGCTCCCGTCCAGGCCGGTTGTCTAAGCTCCGTTGGTGACAAGGAAAGCCGACCTTTCAGTCGCTGGAGTCTCCCTGGCCCTCGCGCTTTGGGTGACCAGCGGTTTCTGGCTGAATCCACAAGGCCGCGCCAGTCTGGTCAACTCCGGGGATCAGGCCCTTTTTGAGTGGCTACTCAGCTTTGGCAGCTATTCGCTGACCCACGCCCAGAACCCGCTGTTCACCTACATCCTCAACGTCCCCGACGGCGTCAACCTTTCGGTCAACACCACAGTCACGGTCTTCGCCTGGCTTTTCGCGCCGCTAACGATGACGCTCGGGGCACCGGTCACCTTCGTCGTCATCCTGACGCTGAACCTGGCCGCCAACGGCTTCACCTGGTACTGGCTGTTCCACAAGCACTTAGGCGCCAATGCGCTCGGCGCCGCGATCGGCGGCCTGTTCGCCGGGTTCTGCCCCGCGATGATCTCGCACGCGAACTCGCACCTGAACTGGACCGCGCAGTGGCTCGTGCCGCTGATCATCATGCGCGTCATCGTGCTCCATCGCGGCGGCGGATGGCTGCGCAACGGCATCGGTTTAGGACTGCTCATCACGGCCTGCTTCTCGATCGCGGCCGAGCAACTCTTCTTCTGCGCCTTGGCTTTGGCGATTTTTTCCCTTCTTTGGGTACTCCTAAAGCGTCCCCCCATCGCCAACGCCGTCAAGGGATTGTCGGTCGCGGCTACCGTGTCGGCGGTGTTCCTGGCTTATCCCCTGTGGCTGCACTTCGCCGGCCCGCAGGGTTTCCACGGCACCGGTTTCGACCCACGCGTGCACAACGAGGACCTGGCCGCCTACTTCTCGTGGCCGCAACGTTCCCTGGCCGGCTGGCTCGGCCTGAACACACACTTGGCACCGAACCCGACGGAGGAGAACTCATTCTTCGGCATTCCGCTGATGCTGCTGACGATCGCGGCGTTCGTGATGCTGTGGAAGCGCACGGAAGTCAAGCTGCTCGCCGTCACGGCGGCTGTGTTCACGGTGCTGTCGCTTGGGCCGCAACTGCGCGTGTTTGGCAGACTGACCGACATTTGGATGCCTGAGGCACTGCTGACGAAGCTTCCGATCTTCAACGCCGCCTTGCCTTCGCGCCTGGCTCTCGTGGTCGCCCCCATCATCGGGCTCATGCTGGCTTGGCTCGCGTCATCGGTGAAGATGAACCGGCCTTTGTGGATCACGGCTTTCGTGGTCGCGCTTCTGCCGCTGTTCCCGCAGCCCGTGCTGACGGGACCACGCCCGCAAGTGCCGGAGTTCTTCACCTCCGGGCAGTGGGAGTCTTTCGTGGCGCCCAATGACGTCATCGTCCCGGTGCCTTTGCCCAACGATCTGCTGCCTGACGGTCAGCGCTGGCAGGCGGCGGCGCTCGCTAATGACGGGCCGGTTTTCCGGGTGCCCTCTGGGTTCTTCCTCGGCCCGGGCGGCCCCGACGGCACGGGCCGCATCGGGCCGGTTCCCCGCCCCACGGCGTCGCTTTTGGAGGGTGTCGCCCGGACCGGTGTCGTGCCCCCGATCGGCGAACAACAGCGCCAGGAAGCACGCGACGATCTGCGGTACTGGGACGCGAAGCTGATCGTGCTCGACGACGTGATTCATGGCGCGCAGTGGAAAGCGCATCAGCCAGCCGTGCTGGAAGCCGCGACCCAGCTCTTCGGGCCGCCGGAACGCGCCGGCGACGTCTGGATTTGGCGCGTCAGCTAAGAGTGGGCGCCCTGCGAACAGGGCGCCCATCTAGTACTAACTGTTGTAGAGGCTGGTGACCTGTGCCGGGGTCATCGCCCCGGCATAGGCCTTGATCTGATCGATCTGCCCACCGAACAGTGCCGCGTTGCCCCAGATGCTGCCCACGTGCAGGCTGCTGACAGCGTTCCAGCCTTTGGCACCGGTGCCCTTGACGGTCTGTTCGGTCCCGTTCAGGTAAAGCCGGGTCTCCCCGGTCGCCTGGTTGAACACGCCCGTCAGGTGCACCCAGGTGTTGGGAACCGCCGCGACGTTGGACTCAGCCCAGCCCCAGGTGAAGCCGCCGGATCCGTTCTCGGTGGACACCCCGAACACCCACTTGTTGCTGGACCCAGAGATGCCCATGGTCATGGCCCACCAGGGCCAGCCGCCCTGCATCATGACGACCTGGTCCGTCCCGTTGACCGCGTTCACCTTGACCCACGCCGACACCGTGAACGACTGGTCGGTACGCAGCACCGGTCCCGCCGTGTAGGCGTGGCCGCTGGTTCCGTTGAGCTGCAAGGCATCGTTGCCATCGTGGCCCGGAGTCGCGAAGCCCGAGGCGCCAGTCTCCCAGCCGCTAAGGGTGAGGTGACGCGACCAGTAGGACCCGTCGAGCGCGTCGCCGCAGAAGCAGTTCGACCCGTCGGCGAAGTCATAGCTGGCGACCTGCACCGGGGTGTTGATAAGCCCGGTGATGTCCTCCGCGACCGCGACCCGGTTCCACAACCGCACCTCGGCGACGGAACCAGTGAAATACGATCCGGGCGTGCCATAGGCCTTTGACCGTCCAATGACGACTGGCCCGGTGGACGCCCAGCCGCCGGCCCGGTTGGCCAGCCACTGCGCTGACGGCGTCACGTCGGCCTCTAGCGTTCCGTTGACGTAGAGCTTCAGCTTGCTTTCAGCTTCGTCCCAGGCGGCCGCGAGATGGGTCCACTTTCCTTGCTGTGGAACGGAAGTAGAGGCCGCGAAGGTCAGCGTCGAGCCGCCTCCGTTGATGTCGTGCAGACCAACGCGCCACCGGTTGGCCCAGCAGTCGTGGCCGAGGGTGAAGCCCGAGTTCGAACTCGCGTCAACGGACAAGGCGATCACGTTGGCGCATCCGCCTGGCGACTGCGGCCGGACCCAAGCCGCGACACTGAAGGATCCTGACGTGTCCAGGCCCGCTCCCGCCGCCGTGAGCACACCGTTGGTGGCCGTAGTTGTTTCCGTAACACTGTTGAAGTTCGCCGACGGCGATCCGATGTAGCGCAGGTCCGGCGTCCAGACCACATCGGTGTTGCCACTTTCGACGGTCATGTGCGCCGAACCGACGGTGTTGTTGAAGCCCGGTGCGTTGATCTGGTCCAAAGGCCAGTGGGCGATCGGCGCCGATGGTGCCTGCACGAGGAACGAGTAGTGCTTGGTCGGGCCAGGAGTGCCCGCGGCGTCCTTACTGAACACGTGCAAGGTGTTGCTGCCGTAGCGCGGTGGGGTCAGCTTGACCGTGGCGGAGGCTCCGGCGCTCACGTTGACCACAGTGGACGGTGGATCGGTCCAGCCATAGGTGTAGCTGGTGACGTCTTGTCCCGTAGACCCGCCATTGCTGAGGATGAAGTCAGCGGAGATGCCCGGCCCGCCATGGGCCACCCCGTCGGCGAGATAGACCGGGGAAGTGACGCCAGACTGCGGTGGCGGGCTCGCGTTGACGGTGAAGTTGCACCAGCCGGACCAGGCTGACGGGTTCGGGGCGATACCGTCGCGCGTCTGCACCCGCCAGGAATATGTCTTGCCTTCGGCTCCCGCGCCCAGGCTCAAAGTGATGTCACCATAGTCCCCAGCCGGCCTAGCGGGCCCGGTCACCGGGGTGACCGGGCCGACGGCGTTGTCCTTCCACTCGAAGTAGCCGGTGAGCGTGTCAGAGCCGTCCGCGTCAACGTATTGCGCCTTCAGCGTCGGTGAGGTCGTGCCGACCGTCGCGCCACAGGCCAGGGTGGAGGTCGTCAGGTTCGCCGGAGTTCCGGGGTACGAGTTGTAGGTGGCCACGATCCGGCCAGAGCTGTTGAGGAATTTCATCCACTCGTAGGTGCCGGTCTCGCCGTTGCCGGCGGCGTCATCACACATGCACAGACCGACGGAATACCTTCCCGCGGAAGCATTCGCGGCGCCCTGAAGGTCGTCGCGGAACGTGGTGTTGTTGCCAAAGATCAGCGTCACGTCGGGTGGAACACTGCCGCACGAACCCGTCTCGTTCACGTCACCAAATGCCGAACCCAGCTTGACACCGAGCCCGGTGGACCAGGCGATGCGGCTGCCGTTCGGCGTGCCGATGTCGCCGACACGGTAGGCGTGCGCGGTGTTTCCGGCGCAGGCGGCGTTGTGGTCGAGCACGGCATGGAAGGAGCCCGAGATGACCTGCTTGCCGTGCAGCCCAGTGATCGGCAGGGAGAAGTAGGACCGGAACAGGCGCGTGTCATCGGGATTGTCGCCGACGCGGGCGTGCTCGCCCGGCGTCCAGTTGGCGTTGTCGTTGGTCGCGTAGGCCCAGCCGACCTTGGCCTCATCCCAAGGCGGGTCAATGAAAATCGGCAGCGTGCCCGTGCGCAAGAGTTCCGCGTCGGCCACGACGGTGAGACTGTTGTCCTGTGCGGTCACGCTGATCCTGCGCACATGAGCCAATTCGCTCGGCTCGCTGACCGTCGACTTCGGAGCCCTGGCCGGGTCGAACACAACACCGGGCAGCACTTCGCCACCGACCGCCGGATCGAGCGCCGAGTCCCACATCATTGACGCGTGTGAGCCGAAGGGCAGGACTTTTCCTTTGCTGTCAACGAGTTCCAGCTCGCCTGCGGTGGTGTTGCGGGCCGTCACGTCACCGGAGATCTTGTAACGGACCTTCGCCACGGCTGGATTGGCTGCCGCGGCGGCGGTTTTCACCACCAGCACCTGCCGGTACCCCGTACGCGTCGCCTCCACGGCCAGGTCGGCACCGGGCAGCACCTCGGCGTAGGTCGCGATCGCCCCGTTGACAGTGGGAGCGGGCAGGGTCCCGTGCGGCCAGGAAAGGCTGAACCGCTTGCCTTCCACCAGAGTGGACACGAGCAGGCTGTCTCCCCCGCCCGAGAAGCTCACGTCAGCGGCCACCGCGGGCCATAATCGCCCGTCGCTTCCCCGCTGTAACTTGAGGTCGATGTCCCGCCACGTCCCGTCTTTACGCACGCGCTGAGGCACGGCATAGGAAATCAGCGTTTGCGTGCCATCCGGGTTGGCGAAGACTTGCTGATGGCCGTCGCGCAGACCGGCGACTTCCACTTTGGACTTGCACTGAGCGGCCAGTCTTACCGCGGCCGCCTCGCTGAGGGCCGACGGCGCACAGGCGGGCGCGGCCTGGGCTTCAGCGCTGTTGACAACAATCAAGAATCCGCTCATCAAGACAGCGGTTGCTATACGCTTCATCGATACTCCTCGCACTGATTTGACGTTCAGCGCGAGCGTGGGGCATCAGCGCATAGGCGCCGCACAGGATCAGTAGCGGGTAAGCACACCGAGCGCGAAGGACAGCGCCACCAGGGCGAACATCGAGCGGGCGACGGCGCGGAAGCGGAGCTGAAGCGCCGGCAGCTCTTCCGGTAACGCGAAGACGCGCTGGGGCCACCCGCGCCAGGACACCCACCAGAACAGCGCTGACGCCCCGGCGAGGGCGAGCGCTTTCAGCGAGATCAGGACCCACTGTCCCGGGTGGACGATCACGAGCGCGATCCCGCTGGCCCACAGCACCGCGATGAGGGCCACGACCTTCCACCGGTTGCCCTGGGCCAGCTCACGGTGCATATCTTCTAGCCGCATGACATCGCCCTGGGCGATCCGCGCGAGCGCGGGCTGAACCACGAAAAGGCTGTAGCCCATGCTGCCCAGCCACATCACCGCGACTCCGATGTGGACGCAGAGCAGGACGAAGGTCAGGGCACGCATGGGCTACAGGTTACGTGGCTAAGGCTCAGTGCGCCGCAGCTTGCCCGGCCACCAGACGAACCGTCCGGCTTCCAGGCTCAACGCGGGCACGAGCAGCGACCGGACGAGCAAGGTGTCCAGCAAGACACCGAAGGCCACCGCGAACGCGACCTCGGCCACGAACACCACCGGCAGCACGGCCAGCGCGGCGAAGGTCGCCGCCAGGACGATGCCGGCCGAGGTGATGACCCCACCCGTGACGGCCAGTCCCTTGAGCGTTCCCGCGCGGTGCCCGATCTTTCCAGCCTCTTCGCGGACACGTGTCATGAGGAAGATGTTGTAGTCCACGCCCAGCGCCACGAGGAACACGAACGCGAACAACGGGAATGACGAGTCCGCACCGGGGAACCCGAGCACATCGGTGAACACGAAACCGGAAATGCCCAGCGTCGCCAGATAGGACAGCACCACGGTCGCGATCAGCAGCAGCGGCGCGATGATGGAGCGCAGCAACAGCATCAGGATGAGGAAGATAACGCCGAGCACGATCGGGATGATCAGGGTGCGGTCACGTTGCGACGTCGTCTGCACGTCGTAGTTGATGGCCGTGAACCCGCCGACCTTGGCGTCCGCCCCGGGAATCGCGTGTACCGCGGTGCGCAGCCGCTTAAGCGTTTCCGTCGCCTCTTTGCTGTCCGCCTTGTCAGTCAGGGTCGCGTCGATGCGCACGATCCCGTCGACGACCTTCGGCTGCGGCAACGGTGCTCCGGGCATCGGCGGCATGAACACACCGGTGTAAGGGACCGCGCTGTCGACACCCTTGATGCCCTTGACGGTCTCCAGGACGACAGCCAGCTTCTCTTGCTTCACCATGACTTCGGCCGGATTGCCGGTGCCACCCGCGAAGTGAGCGTTGATGAGTTCCTGTGCCGAGACCGAGTCAGTCTGCTTCGTGAAGCTGTCGGTCTGGGGGATGCCGTCAGCGTCCAGTTTGGACAATCCGAGCACTCCGGCGAGCAGAATCAGTGTGGTGCCAACCCACACGATGCGCGGCCGCTTGCCGACGAGACCGGCGACCTTGGCCCACAGGCCTTTCGTCTCGGCAGGTTCAGAACCGAAGGCTGGGCGGAACGGCCAGAACAGCACCCGCCCGCACAGCGCCAAAATCGCGGGCAGCAGCGTCAGCGAGACGAGCAGGCTGGCCGCGATGCCAATGGCGCCAACGGGTCCCAGGCCCTTGTTTGACGACAGATCTGAGAAAAGCAGGCACAGCAAACCGAGGATGACGGTCGCGCCACTGGCCACGATCGGCTCGAACGACGCCCGCAGCGCGATCTTGATCGCGTCGAAGCGGCTCTGGTGTCCCCGGAGCTCCTCACGGAACCGTGACACGAGCAGCATGGCGTAGTCGGTCGCGGCGCCCAGGACCAGCACGTTGAGAATCGCCTGACTCTGACCGGAAACGTCGATGACGTCTTCGCGGGCGAGCAGATAAATCACGCCGTTGGCGAGCACATAGGCCAGCCCGGCGCAGAACAGCACGACGAAAGGCAGCAGTGGGCTGCGGTAGACGGCCAGCAGGATGAGCAAAATCACGCCGACGGTCACCAGGAGCAGCGTCCCGTCAATCGACTCGAAGACCTTCATCAGGTCGGTGAGGATGCCGCCGAGCCCGCCGACGTGCGCCTTGAGCCCATCAGCCGTGCCGATGTTGGCACGAATCCACTCGATGTGCTCGACGTTCTTCTTCGAATCCGTGCCATTGAACAGCAGCAGCACCTGTGCCGCCTTGCCGTCCTTGGACACGATAGGAGTGCGGCTGATCGGGTCTCCGGCCAGCGTGTCACCGAACTCGGCGGAGATCTTGTCCACCTGAGACTTGATGGTGCTCTTGTCCGCGTCGGTCAGCCCGCCGTCACGCCCGTAAATGAGCAGAGCCGGAACGACATCGGAATCCATGAACTTCTTGTTGAGCTCCAAGACCTCGGTGGCCTCGGCGGTCTTCGGCAGGAACGCGGCGTTGTCGTTTTGCTGGACATCAGCCGTCTTTGAGGAGGGGCCTGACATGACGCCCGCGATCAGCAGCCACGCCAAGATGCCTAGAGCAGGGACTATCCACCGCAATCTCATCTGTCACTCCATGACACCATTAGTGAAAGGTTTCACAAGCTCTGCTAATCGCACACGTTACCGATCGCGATAAAGGCTCATGAACCGGGGTCGGAGTAACCTGTGCACGTGACTACCGTTGCGCCCCTGACCGTCATCCGCGCCGGTCTCGTCGACTATCTGACCGCCTGGGACGAGCAGCGCCGCCTGCACGAAGGTGTCGTGGCCGGAACGCAGCCCAACACCGTCATGCTGCTAGAGCACCCGAGCGTCTACACCGCCGGCAAACTCACCGAGGCATGGGAACGTCCCTTTGACGGCACCCCAGTGGTCGATGTCGACCGGGGCGGCAAGATCACCTGGCACGGTCCGGGACAGATCGTCGGATACCCCATCGTGAAGTTGCCGGTCATCCGCGGCGGTCTCGCCGACGTGGTCGCACACGTGCGCCGCACCGAGCAGATGCTCATCAACGTCTGTGCCGATCTGGGGCTGGAAACCGCCCGGGTCAAAGGAAAGTCAGGCGTCTGGGTAGAAGACCGCAAGGTCGCCGCGATCGGCATCCGTGTCGCGCGGGGCGTGAGCCTGCACGGGTTCGCCCTCAACTGCGACCCCGACATGACTTACTTCGGCAATATCGTCCCCTGCGGCATCAAAGACGCCACGGCCACTTCGCTCACGCAAGAGCTGGGCCGGCCGGTGACGGTCGACGAGGTTCTGCCCTACGTCGAACGCCACCTGCCAGAGTTGCTCGCTACGGACTAATGCGTGTGAGGTCCCGCGGGAAAGCGGTGACTTCACGGACGTTCGCCGCACCGGTTATCCGGGAGATCAGGCGCTCCAGGCCGATCGCGAAACCGCCGTGCGGCGGGAAGCCCAGTTTGAAGGACTCCACATAGGACTTCACTGGTCCCAGCGGTTCACCCCGCTGCTCCAGCGCCGCGATGTAGTCCTCATAACGGTGCAGCCGCTGGCCACCCGTCACCAGCTCGATCCCACGGAACAACAGGTCGAATCCGTTGGAGTAGCCCGGCCGGTGTGGGTCGGGATGGGTGTAGAACGGCCGCTTCCTCATCGGGTACCCGGTGATGTAAACGAAGTCGCTTTGATGCTCTTTAAGCGCCCACTCACCGAGCGCTCTCTCGTCGGCGGGAGAAAGGTCCGGCTCTTGCGGGTCGGCGCCCGCGATTTCGAGCGCGTCTGCGAAGTGCAGCGCCGGAATCTCCGCGGGCACTTCGATGTCACTGACGCGTCCCATAATCCCGGCCATGACGTCGCGCAAAACACGCATCACGTCGCGGTGGTCCTCGATGAACCCAAGCTCAGCGTCCAGTGAGGTGTATTGCGCCAGGTGCCGCGTCGTGTCATGCGGTTCGGCCCTAAACACTGGCCCGACCTCGAACACGCGCTCATAGACGCCGACCATCAGCTGCTTGTAGAACTGCGGCGACTGGGCGAGAAAGCCCGGCCGTCCAAAGTAGTCCAGCGCGAAGACGTTGGCTCCGGACTCGGTCGCGGACTCCACGATTTTGGGCGTGAAGATTTCGGTGAAACCTAGCCCGTCCAACGTTTCGCGGAACGCCTTCACCGCTTCAGCGCCTAGTTTGAGGGCGTCCTTTCGCGACGGATGCCGCAGCGAAAGCGGGGCGTGGTCCAGCTGCGAAGGCAGCGCGGGACTCAGCGAGGGCCGGAAGATCTCAAACGGCGTCTCGTGCTGCGCACCGGAAAGGAGGGTGAGTTCAGACTCGACGAGCTCCACCCCACCCGGGGCGATCTCGTTCTCCTTGACGATTCCCGTAACCCTGATCACGGATTCTTCGGGCGGCAGCGGCGTTCCCGGCGGAAAAACCACCTGGGCCAGGCCCGCCCGGTCACGCAGGATCAGAAACGAAACGGACTTGAGTTCGCGGCGGCGGTTTACCCAGCCGGCCAATGTCACGCGCTCCCCTGCATGCAGGGTGAGCTCAGTAGACAGGATGCGTTGCATGGCTTTTCCTCCTCATTCTCGCAACGCCATCCCCATGGGCGAACGTGGCGAGTCCCTTGGCAGAGTCGCCTCAGGGCACCTGCCGGGAGTCGCCACGTTCGTTGTGCGGGCGAGTATGGGAAAACCTCGCGGTGCCACCGCACTTTCGCCCATCCTCGTGGGCCTCGGCAGCGCTTTGACGGGGGTCACTGTCATGGGCGTCACACCATGACTCACCTCGGCAAAGGAGCTGTTGCGGGCATCATAGCGGCCCACCAAAGCGATTTACCGCCCCCTGGACGTACGCTGAGGGAATGACCACAGTCGTGCCTGAAGGCAGGCGTCTGCTTCGGATCGAAGCGCGCAACGCCGAGACTCCCATCGAGCGCAAGCCTGACTGGATCAAAGTCAAGGCGAAGATGGGCCCGGAGTTCACCGAGCTGCACGGCCTAGTTAAGCGTGAAGGCCTGCACACGGTGTGCCAAGAGGCTGGCTGCCCCAACATTTACGAGTGCTGGGAAGACCGCGAAGCCACCTTCCTCATCGGTGGCGACCAATGCACCCGCCGTTGTGACTTCTGCCAGATCGACACGGGCAAGCCCGCCGAGTTCGACGCTGACGAGCCGCGCCGCGTGGCCGAGTCGGTCGCGACTATGGGCCTGCGTTACGCGACTATCACCGGTGTGGCTCGCGACGACCTGCCCGACGGCGGCGCGTGGCTCTATGCCGAGACGGTGCGCCAGATCCACGCGCTCGCGCGGGGATCCAGTGAGCAGAGCCATGGCCTCGTGGCCCGTTGCGGCGTCGAGCTGCTGATCCCCGACTTCAACGGCGACCCTGTGCTTCTGGCTCAAGTCTTTGCTTCTAGGCCTGAAGTCCTGGCTCACAATGTGGAGACGGTCCCCCGCATCTTCAAGCGCATCCGCCCGGCGTTTCGTTATGAGCGCTCGCTCGATGTCATCACGCAGGCCCGCACGGCCGGTCTGGTGACCAAGTCAAACCTGATCCTGGGCATGGGCGAGGAGCGCGCGGAGATCTCCCAGGCGCTCAAGGACCTGGTGGAAGCGGGCTGTGAGCTGATCACCATCACGCAATACCTGCGCCCGAGCACCCGTCACCACCCCGTGGAGCGCTGGGTGAAGCCCGAGGAGTTCGTCGAGCTGCGCGAAGAAGCACTCGAGCTCGGCTTCTCCGGGGTCATGTCCGGTCCCCTCGTTCGCTCGTCCTACCGCGCTGGCCGTTTGTACCAGCAGGCACTCGACGCGCGCGTTCCCGCGGCCAACTAGACTCACGTTCATGGCAAAGGCCCCAGAGGAAAAGGTCTCCTTCATCACGCGGTTGAAGCAGATCGGCATGGTGTTCCAATTCACCGCGAAGCAGGATAAGAAATTCGTCCCGCTGGTCATCGTCGCGGTGCTGATACCCATCGCCATCTCGGTTGGCCTGTGGTTCGTCTGGGGCTGGCTGGTCATTCCGCTCGGCATCATGCTGACGCTGCTCGCCGTGCTGATCGTGCTGAACCTGCGGTCCAACACCGCCATGATGGCGTCGATGGAAGGCCAGCCTGGGGCGGCCATTCACCTCATCAGCAACATGCGTGGCAACTGGCGTGCCAACCCGGAGAAGCCCCTCGCCGCGACGACGCAGATGGATGTCGTTCACCTCGTGATCGGCAAGCCTGGCGTCATCCTCATCGGCGAGGGCAACCCACAGCGCGTCAAGCAGATGATCACCGAGCAGAAGCGCCGCCTGGGCAAGGTCGTCGGCGACGCCCCGCTCTATGACTACATCATCGGCAATGACGAAGGTCAGCTGCCGCTGCGCAAGCTGCGCTCCACGCTGATTCGCATGCCCAACAACATCTCCGGCAAGGAAATCAACAACCTTGACCGGGCGCTGACCGCGCTGACGGCCCGGCCGCAGATGCCCAAGGGCCAGCTGCCTAAGGAGTTCCGCCCGCCCAAGGGCGCGACCCGTCAGATGCGCGGCCGCTAAGCCTTGGAGATCGCCGGGTCATACCGGCGGATAAGCGTGCCAGAAGCGCGGTCGTGCAGACCGCGCTTTTCGCTGTCGTTGATCAGCGCGGGGACGGCCAGCGCGAGCAGCACGGCACGCACGAAGGCGCGTGGGATGCCTACCGGCTGTCCGTTGTCGTAACTCAGGCAGGTCAGGCCCAGAAGGCGCATGCCCGGCGTCTGGCCGAACAGGCCAATGAAGAACGTGTATGCCACGATCAGCACGAGCACCGGCGCCCAGCCATCCACCATGGGCCGGGCGAACAGCCCTGAGATAAGCAGGCAGAGGATCCAGTCAGCCATCAGGGCAGCGAAACGCCGGGTGTAGGAGGGTGTGTCCACCACAACAGGGTACTCATGGGCGACGTAACATGGCCGAAACAGAGGCGACACGACCGGGCAACCAGGTAGTTCTACCTTCGGGGCCAGCCAACCCAAGAATGTTAAGCCAGGAGGACGTGTTGTTCGCCAATTCCGAGGAGCTCCTTCAATACCTCAGGACTGAGGGCGTGAAGTTCGTTGACGTCCGTTTCTGTGACTTGCCCGGCGTGATGCAGTTCTTCACCGTCCCGGTCGAGTCCTTTGACGCCAGCGTCTTCAGGGACGGTCTTGCGTTCGACGGGTCGTCGATCCGGGGCTTCCAGGCGATTCACGAGTCGGACATGCTGCTCCTGCCCGACGTGACCACCGCTTTCATCGACCCGTTCCGGGTGCAGAAGACGCTCGCCCTGAACTTCTTCATCCACGACCCGTTCACGCGTGAGGCCTACTCCCGTGACCCCCGCAACGTCGCCAAGAAGGCCGAGGCCTACCTCGCCTCCAGCGGCATCGCGGACACCGCATACTTCGGCGCCGAGGCCGAGTTCTACATCTTCGACTCCATCCGTCACTCTTCGGCGGCGAACGAAGCGTTCTACCACATCGACTCAATCGAGGGTGCGTGGAACACGGGCGCTTCCGCCGAGGCCGACGGCTCCGCTAACCGTGGCTACAAGCCTGGCTACAAGGGCGGTTACTTCCCGGTCGCGCCGACCGACCACTACGCCGACCTGCGGGACCAGATGGTCTCCAACCTGGTGTCGCTCGGTTTCACCGTTGAGCGTGCGCACCACGAGGTAGGCACGGCCGGCCAGGCTGAGATCAACTACCGCTTCAGCACGCTGCTCGCCTCCGGCGACCAGATGCAGCTGTTCAAGTACGTCGTGAAGAACACCGCCTGGCACGCTGGCAAGACCGCGACCTTCATGCCGAAGCCACTGTTCGGCGACAACGGTTCGGGCATGCACACGCACCAGAGCCTCTGGCTCGGCGGCGAGAACCTGATGTACGACGAGACCGGTTACGCCGGCCTGTCGGACACCGCCCGCTGGTACATCGGCGGTCTGTTGCACCACGCGCCTTCGCTGCTCGCCTTCACCAACCCGACGGTGAACTCCTACCGTCGTCTGGTGCCGGGCTACGAGGCTCCGGTCAACCTGGTTTACTCGCAGCGCAACCGTTCCGCTTGCACGCGTATCCCGGTCACCGGGACCAACGCGAAGGCCAAGCGCATCGAGTTCCGTTGCCCCGACCCGTCGAGCAACCCTTACCTCGCGTTCTCCGCGATGCTGATGGCTGGCCTTGACGGTGTCAAGAACAAGATCGAGCCGCCAGCACCGGTTGACAAGGACCTCTACGACCTTCCGCCGGAGGAGGCGGCTCAGGTCACGCAGGTTCCTGGTTCGCTCGGTGAGGTGCTGACCGGCCTGGAGAAGGACCACGACTACCTGCTCGCTGGTGGCGTGTTCACCCAGGACCTCGTTGACACGTGGATCGACTACAAGCGTTCGGCGGAAATCGCGCCGATCTCGCTGCGGCCGACCCCGCACGAATTCGCGTTGTACTTCGACGTGTGAGCGAAGCGAGCGCGTCGAAGCAGAATTGCAGTGACGTGTAAATCGTCTGACGCGTAAAGGCCCGTCCCGGCTGGGGCGGGCCTTTATGATGTGCCGGATATGTCCAATTTAACTGCTGCGCTGCACCGGATCGCGCACTCGCGTGCGTTCAATGGGATCACCGTCGGCGTCATCCTCTTCAACGCCCTCCTTTTAGGACTCCAGACCTATCCGCGGCTTGAGCAAGACGTTGGCTCGGTTATCTCCACATTGGATCACCTGTGCCTGGCGTTCTTCATCGTCGAGCTGGCGATCCGCATAGGCGCGCACGGCAGCAAGCCGATGGAGTTCTTCAAATCCGGCTGGAATCTGTTCGACTTCGCCATTGTCGTCGCGGCTCTGCTGCCAGGCATCCGCGAGAACATCACGCTGCTGCGGTTGGCACGGCTGGCCCGGATTCTGCGCTCGGTGCGGATCTTCCCGCAGATGCGCATCATCATGGTCGCGATTGGACGGAGCATCCCGGGCGCGCTGAGCTTGCTCATGGTCGCGCTGATGGTGCTCTACATCTACGCGATGCTCGGCTGGATCCTGTTCCACGAAGCGTTCCCCGAGCAGTACGGCACCATTGGCACAGCCTTGGTCAGCCTGTTCTGCTTGCTCGCGCTCGATGACCTGACCAACGTGGTACGCCCGGCTTACGACTACTCAGCCTGGACCTTGGTCTACTACATCAGCTTTGTCGTGTTCGCAGCGCTGGTCCTCCTGAACATCCTGCTCGGCGTCGTCATCAACTCGATGGAAGAAGCGCGCGAGATGGAAGCCAAGGCGGACGCCGCTGACGATCCCATGCACGCGAAGATCGAAGCGCTCTACCAAGCCGCCAACGACCTGCGTGCCGAGTATGCCCAGTCAGCTAGAGACAGCTAAGCGAACCCGCTGGTAACCTGCCCCTTCGTGAAGCCGTCCCCTCGTGCCCTCCGCATCGCCCGCAAGACGGGCTTGTGGACCCTTGGCGTCCTGCTGGTGCTCGTTCTGGTCGCCGCTGGCGCCGGTGTCTGGGCTGTCCGTTCCTCGTTCCCGCAACATGACGGGACGCTGACCCTCAAGGGGCTGTCCGCTCCGGTGCAGGTTTACCGCGACCAATACGGTGTGCCCCAGATCTACGCCAAGACTGAGGCCGACCTGTTCCGGGCACAGGGTTATGTACACGCTCAGGATCGCTTCTGGGAGATGGACTTCCGCCGTCACGTGACCGCCGGGCGGGTCTCCGAGCTGTTCGGGGAGAGCCAGGTCAAGACGGACACCTACCTGCGCACGATGGGCTGGCGCCGGGTTTCCGAGCAGGAATGGGCGCTGCTGGCTCCCGAGACGAAATCCGTCCTGGAGGCCTACGCCGAAGGCGTGAACGCCTGGCTCGCTGAGTTTCCAGAGGGCAACTCACTTGAGTACACCCTGCTGGGTTTGCAGAACTCCGATTACAAAATCGAGCCTTGGCACCCGATCGACAGCCTCGCCTGGCTCAAAGCCATGGCCTGGGATCTGCGCGGCAATATGGAAGACGAGATCCGCCGCGCGTCCTTGCTCGCGCACGGGCTGAACAAGACTCAGGTCGACGAGCTTTACCCGGCGTACCCGTTCGACCGCAACGTGCCGATCGTTCCCGGCACGGGCGCTCCCGCGGCGGCGACTCCTGCCAGCGACTTCGTGCCCGGCACGTTCCAAAGTGGGCTAGCTGGGCTGGAGGCGGATCTCGCGAGCCTGCCCGGCCTGATGGGCAACAGCGATGGCGAGGGCATCGGCTCCAACTCGTGGGTCATCGGCGGAAAGCTCACGAGCACCGGCAAACCGATCCTCGCCAACGATCCTCATTTGAGCCCGAGCCAGCCTGGCATCTGGTACCAGATAGGCCTGCACTGCGAATGCGGCCTGAACACGGCCGGCTTCTCGTTCTCCGGCGTGCCCGGTGTCGTGATTGGACACAACGCCCGCATCGCGTGGGGCTTCACCAACCTTGGCCCCGACGTGATCGACATGTATGTCGAAAACCTTGCCACGGCGGAAATCACCCAGCGCACGGAGACCATCAAAGTCGCCGGCGGGCCAGACGTGACGATCACGGTGCGGTCCACCAAGCACGGTCCGCTGCTGTCTGACGCGAGCGAGGAACTCAAGAAACTGGGCGGGGACAAAGGCATCGCGATGCGCTGGACCGCCTTGGACCCCGGCCGGACCGCCGACGCGATCCTCGTGCTCAATAAGGCGAGCAACTGGCAGGACTTCCGCAAGGCGGCCGCACTGTTCGAGGTTCCGGCGCAGAACCTCATCTACGCCGATGTCGACGGCAACATCGGCTACCAGTCGCCGGGCAAGATTCCGGTGCGCGGCAAGGGAGATGGCCGCTACTTCGCTGACGGTTCCGACCCGGAGCAGGACTGGAAGGGCTACATCCCGTTCGAGGAGCTGCCGAGCGTTTACAACCCGGAGCAGGGCTACCTCGTCACCGCCAACCAGGCCGTCATCGGCCCGCAGTATCCGCACCACCTCACCGATGACTGGAGCTACGGCTACCGCAGCCAGCGGATCAACGATCTGATCACGTCAACGCGGGGCCAGATCACGGTCGACGATGTCGAGCTGCAGCAGTTCGACAACCGTAACGGCTTCGCGCCGGTGCTCGTGCCGGAGTTGTTGAAGGTCAAGCGGCCGCCACTGGCCAAGGTGGAGAAAGATGCCGACAGTCTGCTGAAGGACTGGCGGTTCCAGCAGCCAGCCAACTCGGCTCCGGCGGCTTACTACAACGCGATCTGGCGGCACCTGCTGTTGCTGACGTTTGACGAGCTGGGTGACAGTTACCGGCCCGACGGTGGTGACCGCTGGTTCGAGGTCGTACGCGGCCTGCTCACCAAGCCTGATTCTCCTTGGTGGGACAGCAAATCCACGCCTGAGGTGGAAAAGCGTGACGACATGCTCGCCCGCGCGATGGCTGAAGCCGTCAAGGAACTCGCTGACGCCCAGGGCGAGTCGGCCCGCGATTGGGAGTGGGGCAAGATGCACACGCTCACCCCGACGCACGCGACGTTTGGCGAGTCCGGCATCGCCCCGATCGAGTGGCTGTTCAACGGCTCCCCCGTAGAGACCGCTGGCGGCGACGCCATCGTCAACGCGACCGGCTGGAGTGCGGGCAAGGGCTATGAGGTCGATGCCGTCCCGAGCATGCGAATGATCGTGGATCTGTCCAACTTGGACGCTTCGCGCTGGATTCAGCTGACGGGCAACTCCGGTCACCCGTTCCACGAGAACTATGACGACCAGTTGGAGCTGTGGCGGACCGGGAAGACGATCAGCTTCCGCTTCGACCGCAAGTCGATCGAAGCGGAAGCCACGGCCACGCTGACGTTTACTCCGTAGCGCCCAGGAAATTCAGCGTCACGGCGGCGAACAACGGAGAGTCGCCCAGGTTGTAGTGGGTCAGCCCGGGGAGGATCGCTAGCGCGTGCCCTCCCTTGGGCCGGCCTTCGCCCGTCCAGCCACCGTCGCGCAGGCCGCCGTCGAGGAGCTTGAAGGTTTCGATGTAGTGGCTCGGCGGTGCCATGTCGGCGTCGGCGGCCACGATCATGGTCGGTACGCGCAGTCCGCGCACGTCTTCGGTGAAGTCGAAATCCTGCTGCAGGACCTCGCCGATCTTGTCGAGCAGCTGCGGGAAGTATTCGGGGTGCGGGGCGACGCGCTGGTACAGCTCATACATCGGCGTGTCCTTCATGAACGCGGCGGCCGCCGCGTTCACCTGACCCTGCTGCCCCAGCATTTCGGCGTAGATCGCGTCGCGGCGAATGTTCGCCGAGGCGACCACGGCCTTGCCCACCTTCTCCGGGAACTTGATGGCCGTCCACAGCGCGACCCCGCCGCCCATCGAGAACCCGACGACGTCGGGCTTGTCCAGGCCGAGGTGATCGATGAGGGCGCCGATGTCGTCAGCCATCAACCGCACGTCGAGCGGACGGTCGATGTCAGCGGTGCGCCCGTGTCCCTGCAGATCGACGAGAATCACCTGATGCGACGCGGCTAGCGCCGGCAGGACCGCACCGAACATTTCGCCGGAGGCCAGCCCACCGTGCAGCAGGATCAGCGGTTTTCCGGCACCGTGGGTTTCGTAGTACAGGTGAAGACCATTGACGTCGGCATAGTTACCCATGACGTGCTCCTAAGCGTCTGTTCTCATCTGACATCAGGTAAGACGGCCCGTGTCCGCGAAACTCATCGCATTGGCAACTTCTAAATTGAACCAACGGACGGTAATGATTCATGCGCAAATCTGTATGGTGCTGATCCGTGAGCATCTTCCGGGAAGAGAACACCACGAATATCGAACGGCTCTGCGACGCGATCCGGATGCACCGCGTGGTCCCGTTCGTTGGCGCCGGACTCTCCCAGCCATACGGCCATCAGGGCTGGCCGCAGTTCCTTTCCGCGATGGGCCGTCAGAGCAGCATCCCGATGGAGATCGAAACGCTCGTTTCCACCGGGGACTACAGCAAAGCCGCTGAATCCCTTCGGCACGACCTCGGGCGCCTGGTGTTTGAAGATCAGCTCGCGGTAGCTTTCGGGCCGAAGACCACGGTCGTTCCCGATGGCATCACAGCAGCCGACTTCCTGCCGGCGCTTTGCTATATCCCCCATCTACAGCGGTGTGCGCCGGTCGTGACGACTAACTTCGACCGAGTCCTCAAGCGGGTGTTTGACGCCTCGGGCCAGCCCTTCGAGGCTGAGGTCTGGGGTGCGCGCGCCTACTCCTTCCAGCGTGCGCTGACCGACAACGAGCCCTTTCTGCTAAAGATCCACGGCGACGTGCTCGACCCGACCGACCGGGTGTTCACGCTGTCGGAGTACGAGGCGAAATACACCAACGGTGGCATCGCCGGCCTGCTGTCTTATCTGTTCAGCCATCGCAGTGTGCTGTTCTTAGGCTGTTCGCTGGAGCAAGACCGGGTGATGGAGATCCTGGAGCAGCAAAGCTCGGCGCCCTACAGCCACTTCGCTTTTCTGGAGCAGCCCGCGATCGCGGAAGAGTGGGCTGCGCGGCGGCGTTTTCTGTCCAATCACAACATCCGGCCCATCTGGTATGACCGGGGCGAACACCATCAGATCAACGCACTGCTGGAGCACGCCATCTCCGCCACCACAACAGAACCGCACATGGCGGAGCTGATCCGTGCACGAATCACTGCTCAGCCGGGCAAGGGTGACCTAGCCGAGGCTGAAGCACTGGTGCATAGCCTGCATCTGCTTCGGGCGCAACGCATTCCGTACCCGCCAAAATCTGCCCTGGAACTCGCCTCAGCCCGGGTAGAGCTGGGAAGCAGGCTAATGAGCGCGGGTGACTTTAGTTCCGCGGTGCGAGAGCTCGAGCAGGCCGCGCTTGTCCTGCCACCGAGTGCGGTGCTACACCGCACGCTGGCGACCGCGCTTGTCGGCCGGGGCGAGTTTGACCGGGCGCTGCGCGAGATCGCCGAGGCCGAGCGGCTGGGCGCCCCCGTAGCGGACATGATGATGCTGCGGGGGTTGACTTATCTAGCTCAGCAGGACTTCAAGCAAGTGCGTAGGCAGATCACGCTGGCAATGGAGCACGGCCTCGATCCGGGTCTGGGCTATGAGATGCGCTGCTGGGCCGCTGTTGGGCTGGCAGATTACGCCACAGCTCTGGAGGACGCGCGCAAGGCTGTGGCACTGAGTGAGGGCAGCTCGGTCGAGCGGCTCATCCCAGCTCTGGAGACGAAAGACTGGCGCGGAAGCCTTAAGCGCACTGGACTCTGGGCTTTCGTACACGCCAGCGGCGGGTTCGTGTCGATGGCCATCAAGATGGGCTGGCTCGCAAAGAACGCGCCAAAGATTCTCTTGGATGCCGCAGGGACAAAGCCGGTCATCGACAACCGCAAAGCCGATGTCATGGAGTCGATTGAGGGCGAGATTGTTTAGGTGACCTTGATGGCGACGCAGGGGGCGCCAAGCGCGATGCCGGTGTCCGCGGCCATGGCCAGGCCGTCGGCGTAGATGATGGGGCCGTCCACTGTGGACGGGTTGACGCGGAAGGTCTCCGGAATGGTGGAGTGCCCGTGCACGAGACGGGTGCCGCCCAGCTGGCCGAGGAGTTTGCGGGCGTTTTCGGCGCCGCCGTTGCGGTCGAGGAAGTCAAACCGGTTGAAAAGCAGGCGCGCGTGGGTGCCAAAGGTGGATTCGTCATGCTCGCGCATGATGTCGCCCATCGTGGCGTTGATCTCGTCGATGGTGCCGCCGAATTCAAGGTACGCGAGGGTGTCGGCGTGCAAGAGCAGGTGATCCTCGACGAGCGCGAGCGCGGGCAGACCCGCCAGCCAGGTAGCACGGTCGTCGTCCAACGCGGACAGATCGTTTTCCTGGCCGCCGTTGAGGGCCCACACCTGGATGATGCTGCGCAGCTCGGTCACCGGTGACTCGGGCACGTATTTGCTGCCGTAGAGCAGCATGTCGTGGTTGCCCAGGACACAGCCGACCTGCCCGCCAGCTTCCTCAGCTTCGGTCTGCAGACGCCGCACGAGATCGATGACGCCGATGCCGTCAGGCCCGCGATCGGTGAGGTCGCCGAGGAACCATAGCTTGTCTGTTCCGCCAGCCCAGTGGCCCTCGTCGTCGGTCAGCCCGGCCGAGCGCAGCGCGGTGGTGGCCTGGGTTAGAAACCCATGCAGATCCCCCACGACATAGAGCGCCACTCGATCACTATAACGAGCCTAGGAAGAGGCGCTCGACCACCTTCCGGGCCCGCCTTGTCACCTTGAGATATTCGTCCAGGAACTCCCCCGGCTCGGTCCCTGGAGACAGGAGCCGGGCCACCCCGGCGAGTTCCTTGCCGTGCCGCGGAAGCTGATCGGCGGCACGTCCACGGATCAGGGTGATCGCGTTGCGAATCTCGGAAGCCAGCGTCCACGCCGCCGCCAAAACCGTGGCATCTTCGGCCGACACGAGTCCCGCTTCGGTCGCGGCCGACAGGGCTGCCAGGGTCTGGGTCGTACGCAGCCCGGCATGGGCGTGCCCGTGCTGCAGTTGCCACAGCTGGACCGTCCACTCCACGTCGGCGATGCCGCCCCGGCCAAGTTTGGTGTGCGTCAGCGGATCGGCTCCGCGTGGCAAGCGCTCGGTTTCGACCCGTGCCTTGATCCGCCGGATCTCGGTCACCTGCTCACGGGTGAGGCCGTCGCGTGGGTAGCGAATCTTGTCGATGAACGCGACGAACTCCCCGGCCAGCGAAGCATCCCCAGCGACCGGACGGGCCCGCAACAGGGCCTGCGCCTCCCACACATGAGACCAGGTCGTGTAGTAGCGCTTGTAGGCCGACAGACTGCGCACGAGTGGCCCCTGACGGCCCTCAGGCCGCAAGTCCGCGTCCACGCCCAGCGGCGGATCGGGGGCGGGCCGGGCGAGCAACGTGCGCAGGGTCTCAGCGACCGCGAGCGCGGCCGCGTCAGTACCCCCGTCAAAAACAAAGAGAACATCGGCGTCGGAGGGGTAACTCATCTCGGCACCACCCAGCCGGCCCATGCCTATGATCGCGAAGCGCATGTCCTCGGGCGGAGCGGCGACGGACAGGGCAGCGGCCAGCGTCGCATCGGTGACGTCAGACAGCGCCGGGCCAACAGCCGAAACGTCATGCAGCCCAAGCACATCCGCCGACCCGATGCGGAACAGCTCCCGCCGCCGCAACGCGCGCACCGCGAACACCGCTTCTTCCGGCGACGTATGCCGGGCAGCGGCGTCCATAAACGACAGTGGCTTGCGTGGCACCAGGTCAGCGTCGGAAGCCAAGAGCCGCAACGCTTCCGGGTCCCGTGAGAGCAAGTCGGTCAGGTACCGCCCGCTGTCGAGCACCCGGGCCAGCCGCAACGCCACAGGCCCTTCGTCACGCAGCAACCGCAAGTACCACGGGGTCGAACCCAGAGCGTCAGACACCTGCCGGTACGCCAAAAGCCCCGCGTCCGGATCCGGAGAGTCGGCGAACTCGGCCAGCAAGACGGGCAGCAACGTGCGCTGAATCGCCGCCGTGCGCGAAACGCCAGCGCTCAGCGCGGAGATGTGCCGCAGCGCCCCCGCCGGATCGGCGAAACCCAGCAACTCCAAGCGTTTGCGTGCCGCGTCCGGCTTGAGCGATAGCCCGTCAGCGGGAACGCGCGCGACAGCGGCCAGCAGCGGACGGTAGAGCAGTTTCGCGTGCAGTCGCCTCACCTCGGCGGCGTGCGCGACCCACGCTGAGCGGAACGCTTCCACGGTGTAGCCCAGCGCACGCGCCAGCCAGCGCACGGCTTCGGCGGCCGCGGGCACCGTGTGCGTACGCCGCAATCGCTGTAGCTGCAACGCATGCTCGACCCGGCGCAGGAAACGGTAGGCCTCATCCAGTGCGTGACCGTCGGCCCGCCCGACGTAGCCACCGTCCACAAGCGACCGCAGCGCGGTCAGGGTGTTAGCCGAGCGAATCGTCTCGTCGGCCCGGCCGTGCACGAGTTGCAGGAGCTGCACGGCGAATTCGATGTCGCGCAGCCCGCCCGGGCCACGCTTGATCTCGCGGTCAGCCTCGCCCGGCGGGATCTGCTCGATGATGCGGCGGCGCATCTTGCGCACGTCGTCGACAGCTTCGGGCCGCTCGGCCGCGCGCCAAATCAGCGGTTGCAGCCCGGCTAGCCAGGCCTTGCCCAGTCCCGCGTCCCCTGCGACAGGCCGCGCCTTGAGGAGGGCCTGAAACTCCCACGTACGCGCCCAGCGCTGGTAGTAGACCTGATGGCTGGCGAGCGTGCGCACGAGTGGGCCCTGCGAGCCTTCGGGCCGCAGGTTGGCGTCGACCTGCCAGGCGACCTGCCCACAGATCTCCATGAGTGCCGCGGCGACGGTCGTCGCTGGCCCCAGATCCTCATCCTCGGCCGCGACGAAGACAACGTCCACATCGGACACATAGTTCAGCTCGCCACCACCGCACTTGCCCATCGCGATCACGGCCAGCCGGGGTTTGACGTCGACCCGTTGCAGGGCAATGCGGTAAGCCGCGCGCAACGTCGCGTCGGCCAGGGCGGTGATCTCCGTCATCGCCCACTCGACTCCAGCGTGATCCCCGAGATCGAGCGCGGCGATCCGCAACAGCCCACGCTGATAGGCGGCTTTAAGCTGCGGCACCGTCGATAGTCCACTGTGGACCTCGTACCGGGGCGGAATGTTGTGGCGCAGGGCTTTCCAGTGATCGCCGAGTGCCGCTGACGCGCCCAGGACCGTGACGAGCCGGATGCGCAGATCCTCGTCCGTGAGCACGGCGTCGAGCACAGCCGCGTCCCGCTCGAACAACCACTCCAGTTGCCTGAGCGCCAAGTCAGGGTCAGCGGCCCGGCCGATCTGCTCCAGCACGAGCGCGGCCTCTTCATCGACCGGCCGCTGGTGCTCGGCGTCCCACAGCTTCAGCTCAGGGGGACATGGAACGGTCAGCCCATAGCGCGCCAGCCGTCCGATCCCACCCACGCCGTCTAGCCTAGGGGGTCATCGCGCCGTACGTTCTTTTCGACCTCGGCCGCGGCGACGTTAAGCAGCTCGTGCGCGAGACTCGACAAGGCGCGCGCGCCGGCGATTTCTTCGCCGATCTCGGCGACCGGTCGGTCCGCTGGGTCGCGTTTGGCCTGGCCCAGGCCGCGAACTTCCCGGCCGTCCGGGATGCGCAGGATCGCGATCGCCTCAGTGTGCTCGGTGTCCTCCGCGAAGGCGAGCTCTACCGTCCAAGTACCCATATTTCTACAATAGGGGTAAATTCTCCCTCGTTGGCGATTCGCTCAGCTGGCCGAGCGCCAGCTGAGCGAACCGGTGCGCGAACGGCCGCCACACCTCTTCCATGTCCTCCTGGATCGCGTCCACCCCTTCGATCAGGGCTTCCGTGCCGGTCCAGCCCGCGAACATCTTGGTATCGGTCTCCAGGTGAAACTGCGTGCCCCACGCCCGGTCCCCGATCCGGAACGCCTGCACCGGATAGCGCGGCGAAGCCGCCATCAGCACGGCACCGGCAGGCAGTTGAGTGATCTCGTCGTAGTGGTACTGCACCACGTCAGGCGCGAACGGCAGCGGCCCAAAGAGCGGATCGTTTCCGGCCGCGTCCCGCTTGGCTACGAGCTTCGCGCCAATTTCCAAACCCGCCTCAGACCGCTCAACCCGGCCGCCGTGCGCCTGCGCCAGCAACTGCCCGCCAAGACAAATACCCAGCGTTGGTACTCGGTGCCGCACGCCTTTGCGCATCAGTGATTCAAGCCGGGGAAACCACGGGGTGTCGTCAAAGGCCGACTGCTCGCCGCCCAGCACGACAAACGCCACGTAGCCGTCAAGGTCCTCAGGCAGCTCCTCACCGAGATGCGGCCGTTTGATGTCGAGCTGGAGCCCAGCCTCGACCAGCCACGGGCCCAGGCGGCCCACATCGTCGGTCGGATCGTTTTCCACCACGAGCACTACGTTTGTCACGCGCGCAATTCTAGGGCAGCACGAGCGTGACCAGCACCGCCCGGTGATCGCTGCCGGGCACCTCGAAGATCTCCACGTCCTTGATCCCGATCCGGCGGTCCGCCAGGACCCGGTCGAGCGTCACCGGCGGGATGTTGTCGCCGTCATACGGCCCCCACGTCCCGGTCCACCCCTTGCCCACGACGGCCGCCGCGTCCCGGTAACCCGAGCGCACGAGGTTGCGCATGACCGCGTGGTCGAGCGTGGCGTTGAAGTCGCCCGCCAGGATCCACATCGGACCGTCCGGCTCAGCTCGCTGCTGCCTCCGGAAGCTCTCCAGCCACGGCTCGACCCGGCTCTGCTCCGATGGGGCGACCGTGTGCACCGACTGCAGCATCACGTTTGCCCCCGGCAACTCCGCCGTGATCTGCCCGAACATCATCGGGTTCGGCCGGAACTCGTGTCCCTTCAACGTCAGCCGGCTGTAGATCCCGACCTCGCCACCCTTGACGTGATAAGGAAAATGCGGCTCTAACTTTTCCGCGAACGCAGGCACGAGTTCCTGAACCATCACGACATCCGCTTGCGTGCTCAGCTCCAGCACCCGGCCGAAATCCGCGTGCCCAAACAGAATGTTGACGGTCAGCACTTTTAGCTCCCGTCCCTTGGCTCCCGCGAGCGGATCGCTATCTTCCAGTCCCCGTGGCAGCACACAAACCGTGAGCAGAACCGTGATGACACCAGCCGCGATCACCGCGTCCCACCGTCGCCATAGGACGGTCAGCCCCCACGGGATCAGCGAAAGCACCGCTACATATGGGGTGAACGCGATGAGCTGAACCGCCGGATACCACGAATCCCACCCCGCGATCCGCACGAGCGCCCACATCCCCGCTGGCGCAACAACAACCCATCGCATCCACCGCATGCGCTCAAAAGTAAACGGGCACATCGTTGAAGATGTGCCCGTCGTGTGCAGATCCCGTGCTTTACTCCTGGTCGGTCGTCAGCTCATTCTTGATGGCGAAGCTCAGCACCCGCTCGACTTGAGCGATCAAACCCTGCATCTCGCCTAGAATCATCTGCTGCCCAGACTCAAGCCGCGCCTGCCCTGCTTTCAGCTCATCGTGGCCGGTGTCCAGCTTGTCGAGCCGCTTGAGCATCGTGACCTGAAGGCGGTTGATGTCGTCGAGTTGTTTCCCGTGGCTGGTCTGCCCCAACTCCAGGAATCTCAACCTGCTATCGATCTTCGCCGTCCGAGTGTCGATATTGGCCAAGGCCACATCGATCGTTTCGAACTGCCGACCTGCCGCCTCCCACTTTCTGTCGACCGCATCGAAACGCTCGCTGACTTCACCGAAGCGCTCTTCGGTCCAAGCAGCGTGATGGGCGAGAGTGACGTTTAGCCCGCTGATCGCGAGAGCCAGTGAATCCTTGTCTCCCTTGACCACCAGCGCCTCGATTTCTTCCGGTCTGACTTTTGCATGGTTGCCCTCTCTTAAGGATCAGAGTGGGCCCGCGAAACCTCCGCAAGCTTAATCAATCAAGTTCCACTCACGCAAGGTCGGTAACCATTTACATCCTCTTTGGACGATGTGAAAATTTGTGCCATGAGAATCGCCGCCCGTTTATCCGTTGCGCTCGCTTTATTAGCTAGCGCAACGCTTTTGAACTCATCCCCGGCGCTGGCCTACGCCAACGCGTTCTTCCACACGCAGAACAGCGGCAATCGCGGCGCCGACGTTCTGGCCATTCAGCACCTGCTCGCCCACCATGGCCAGGCGACCGCGCTCACGTCCACCTTCGACTCCGGCACGGTCACCAAGGTCAAAGCGTTCCAGACGGCGAAAGGCCTTGGCTCAGACGGCATCGTCGGCCCTGCCACCTGGGGCGCCCTCGTCCCAACCATCCAGCAGGGCAGCTCGGCCAGCAACGCGGTCAAAGCGTTGCAGGTGCAGCTGAACGCCAAACGTAATCTCAGCCTGCCCGTTGACGGTGTGTTCAGTGCGGCTGTCACGACCGCGGTGCGCAACTTCCAAAGCCATGCGGGCATTGGCGTTGACGGCATCGTCGGCCCGGTCAGCTGGCGCAATCTAGTCTGGCACTACGACTATCCCTCGTTTGCCAACATGTGCGATCAGGACCCGGACAGCAACGGCACCGCCAACTGGGGCACCGCCGCCGCGATCGGGCAACTGGAAAAGGCGGTCGCCGACTTCGCGACCACGGGACAGGGCAAAGTTCCGTTGGGCGACATCGGGTTTGAGCACGGTGGCGACATCCCCGGGCACGCGAGCCACGAAGTCGGCCTCGATGTTGACCTGTGGCCGATCCGCACCGACAACGCACAGTGCACGGCTGGCCGGATCACATGGCAGTCCAGCACCTATGACCGCGCCGCGACACGGACGCTGGTGCAGCAGATCAAAGCCGCCGCACCGGGCCACATCGTCGTCGTCTGGTTCAACGACCCCACGCTCATCAGCGAGGGCCTAACGCAGCAGCTGTCCAACCACGACAATCACTTGCACGTGCGCTACTGCGAGCGAATCCACCCCAACTCGCTCTACGACTGCTAGTCCCCCGGGCGCGGCCGGGCCTCGGCCGTGCCCGGCGTCAGCTCGCTTAAGGTGGCTCGGGACCCACGTGATAGATCCTGCTGCGCGGACTGGTCCACGTGAAGCGGCCAGGAGCAGTTTGTGTCAGCTGCCATCTGCCGCAATCCTTGGCGTGGTGGTGATACTCGCACAGCGCTCCGAGGTTGTCGTGCTGCGTTGGGCCTCCGTCGGTGTGGCGGATGGTGTGGTCGATTTGGCTTCGCCTAGCGGGCATGAGGCAGCCCGGCGCACGGCATGTTCTGTCCCGTAGCCGAATCCACCGCTGCGACGCACTGTTCGCGAAGCGGTCCACTGGGTCTTGTTTCGGTGGCCTTGCGCGGGTGAGGCCCTGCAGGAGAAGCGAGCCATCGCCTCCGCGAACCGCGAATTACCATTGAGCATCGCGGTGCGATCGCGCAATCTGGCGGGCGATGTCAGCAGCGACTGGCCCAAACGAGCCGAGTTTGCCGGGGTTTTTGTTAAGCCCGGCAAGAGTTTCCACGCTGACCTCAAGCTGGATAACACCAGCTGGTGCGCTGGAGTGCTTACCCTCCAGGAGTTCCAGGAACACGTCGGCACGAATCTGCTCCAGCGTCCCGCCTGTGGCGGTGCCAGCGGCGTGGCGGGCTCGGGCGATGGCGCCGATGCGTGCGAACGCCGCGCTCGCGCGGGCGGCATCGAGCCCGAAGGCCGTCAAGGCAGCGATGCCGTCATCGGCCGCGTGTAGCTGAACGCTGCGTGACGCTTCCGCTTGCTTGCGCCGAGCTGTGACGTAAGCGGGGTCCGCAGCCAAAGCCTTACGCCGCAGCATGTCCCGCAACTGCCCGGTGGTCTTCTCGGGCGCGACCGGCAACACGCTCGCCGCGATCCGGCGGGCAGCCGAAACCTCCAAAGCCGATAGCACCTCCACAAAAGACCCGTGCCCGCGCAAGGTCGATGTCGGCATGAGACAAAAGCCGCCAGCACATCCGGCAGACGCTCGCAAAGCTCCGCGGCCAGCCGCACCTGGGTCTGAGCCGCGAACCGCGTCAGGCCCAGCAAACACGCCAGCTCCATCGGCGCGAACTCCGGCACCGGCGCTTCGCGGCTCATCTCGTGAATGAGGGCAAGCTGGCGACCTATTGCGGCAGAAGCGATCCGTCCCTCCACCACGATCCGCTCAGCGACATCCACACCCCAAACACTAGAACACCAGTGCGACAGAATAGAAGATGCGGCTTACCGCAACACAGCCCGGCTCCGCTTACGCCACCACAAAATGACGGCCACAACGAACGGCGCCAGGCAAACCGAAGTGGACACGATCGCCCAGGCCGGCCAGATGCCGCGGTCAGGGCTCGTGCTGTGGCGGATGCCAATGCCGTCAAGCAATCCAGTCGCTAGCTGAACGTCGCCCACGGCAAGGTCGTCGCGCGGCCCGACAGCGAAACGGCTGACGATCTCGCGGCTGCCCGTCAAGACATTCACTTCGACGATCAGATTCGACGTCGTCCCGTCCACGTCACCGCCGCTGACCAACATCGACGTCGGGGAGCGCCAGCCCAGCAAAGCATCGCCCCACGCCGCCGGAACGATTCCCTTGGCTGGCACCGGCGCCGGCCCTTGTCCAGCCTTGCCTGCCGTGTCAAGGAAGACGTAGGACGGATCGCCCGCCCATATGCTCTGGCCCTCATAGCGGTCCGGCTCGCGGGAGATCACCACCAGCCACTTGCCGTCAGGCGACCAGGAATTGGCTCCCGCCAGGCTGCTTCGCGGCGGGGTGACGATACGCCGCGCGATTGTCCCGTCGAGACGTGCGATCAGCAATTCGTCTCGGTCTGGGTAGCCCTCGTCGAAAGCGATTTCGGTCCCGTCCGGGGAAAACGCCGCGACTGACACATCCTTGGTCCCGACTTGTGTGCGCTGCCCGGTGCTCAGATCCAGCAGCGCCAAAATACCTTGTGAACCCCGGGAATCCGCGACGGTGTAGGCGACCAGCCGCTCATCGGGCGAAATAGCCAGAGGCTTGACATATCTTCCCGCGGCGCCTGGGTATTCGCGCCGCGCCCCCGTGAGCAGATCCACCAAGGCCATACTCGTGCCCCCGATCACCAGCTTCGTCCCTGAAGCACTCAGCCGGGTATCAACCAGGCCGCTGTCGACTTCGGGGACCTCGATCTCGCGGTACCGGTCGCCTTCCGCGCTCGCCAAAATCAGCTGCCCAAAAGTGAAGTCCTCATGGCCAGAACCGTTGAAGTAGGCAGCGATCGCGCGGCCGAACTTTCCGCCGGTCTCACCTTGCACGTGAGAAAAAGCGGGAAATCTATCCGGCAGCGTCGGCTCGCCGCCCGCCGCCGGCTGCTGGCCACCACCGGGCCATGACACCAGGCCCACCGCGAGAATCAGCACCACCGCGGCCGCGGCCATGACAGGCACCAGCCAAGATTTGCGGGTACCAGGTGAGTTCGTCACCATAGCGGCCGACGGATCGGGCCGGACTGGCACGCTGCCCGCGATCTCACGCAATGCGTCACGGATTCGTTGCTCGCTCACCGCAGGTGCTCCTTCATCACGTTCAGACCGCGGTGCAGCAACGATTTCACCGTGCCGGGACGGCACTGCATGGCTGCGGCGATGTCCGCGTCGGACAGATCGAGGTAGTAGCGCAGGAACACGGCGGCCCGGTGCCGCGGCCGCAGTTGTGCCAGGGCCTTGCGGACCGCCACGGCGTCCGGCCCGAGGGGAACCTCCACGGTCACCGGTTCGGGGCGGGCGTGTTTTCGTTCCAGCACACGGCGGCGAACCCAGGACGTGCACCGGTTCACGGTGGCCCGGCGCAGCCAGGCGGCCGGATCGGACACTTGCGCGCGGCGCCGGTACAAGTCGGCGAAGACGTCCTGCACCAGGTCTTCAGCCGACGCCGTCCCGCCGGTCGTGACGAATGCCAGCCGGACAAGGCTCGCGAATTGGTCTTCGTAGACCGCACAGAACCATGCGTCGTCACGCACGTCCACGGGCTGGGTCATGGTCACAAACGGTATAGGCGCATACCTCGCCCGATTGGTTGCAGGTGAGTTTCGAATGAAATGAGAACCCCGGTGCGGCAAGGAAGGCGACCGCACCGGGGACGCTTGTTACACCTTCGCTTTGGCCAATCCGTAACTGAGCGCGTCGACGAGCGCGTGCCAGCTGGCTTCCACCACGTTCTCGTGGACCCCCACCGTCGTCCAGTCGCGCCCGTGCTCGTCGACCGTTTCCACGAGCACGCGCGTGATCGCGTCGGTTCCGTGCGAGCCAGCCAGGATGCGCACCTTGTAGTCGGCTAGCTCCAAACCGGACAGCTGCGGATAGTGCCGCGTAAGCGAGTGGCGCAGGGCTTGGTCGAGCGCGTTGACCGGGCCGTTTCCTTCCGCCGTCGCGATAACGCGCTCACCTCGTACCCTCATCTTGACCGTGGCCTCTGAAACGACGGCCCCGTCCTCTCGATGCTCCACGAGCACCCGGTAGCTCTCCAATGTGAACGGTGTCGTTTGCTCACCGAGCGCGGAGCGCACCATCAGCTCGAAGGAGGCGTCGGCCGCTTCAAACGACCAGCCTTGTGCCTCAAGGTCTTTGACCTTCTTCGTCACCGACGAAAGCACCTCTGGCTGACCGGCCAGGTCCAGGCCGAGCTCACGGCTCTTGAGCTCGATGCTGGCCCGGCCGGCCATCTCGGTGACGAGAATGGTCATGCCGTTGCCGACGACAGCCGGATCTATGTGGTTATAGAGGGCTGGGTCGACTTTGATAGCGCTCGCGTGCAGTCCCGCCTTGTGGGCGAAAGCGGCCTTCCCGACGTAGGCCTGGTGGGTGTCGGGAGCGATGTTCGCTATCTCGGCGATGGCATGTGCGACATGTGCCATCTGTTCCAGACAGCCGTCCGGTAGGACGGTCATGCCGAGTTTGAGTTGCAGGTTCGCCACGACCGCGAAGATGTCGGCGTTGCCGGGGCGTTCCCCGTAGCCGTTCGCGGTGCCCTGCACGTGCCGAACTCCGGCTTCGACGGCGGCGAGCGTGTTCGCGACGGCGCACGCGGTGTCGTTTTGGGCGTGCATGCCCAGCAGCGCTGGGTCTATGCCAAGTTCGGTGATGGCCTTGCCGACGTGTGAGGGCAGCATGCCCCCGTTGGTGTCACACAGGACAACCCGCTCCGCGCCCGCGTCGAGTGCCGTTCGCACGACGCTGCGCGCGTAGTCAGGGTCATAGCGGAAGCCATCGAAGAAGTGTTCACAGTCGATGAAGACGCGGCGGCCCCGTTCGAGGAAGAACCGCACGCTGTCACGCACCATCGCGAGGTTCTCCTCGCCCGTGGTGCGCAGCGCCCGCTCGACATGACGAATGTCGGACTTGGCGACGAGACAGACCACGCTTGTCTCAGCGTCCAGCAGACCTTGGATCTGCGGATCCTCCTCGGCCTTCACACCCGCCTTGCGCGTGGCCCCAAACGCGACGAGCACCGCGTGCTTGAAGTCAATTTCCTCCCGGGCTCGGCGGAAGAACTCGGTGTCTTTCGGCACCGCTCCGGGCCAGCCGCCCTCAATGAAGCCCACCCCGAATTGGTCAAGCAGGCGCGCGACAGCGAGCTTGTCGGCGACTGAGTAGGTCAGCCCCTCGCGTTGCGCCCCATCGCGCAGAGTCGTATCGAAGATTTGCATCCCATGCTCCTTGGAAAACAAGAAGACCTCCTGCGGATGCAGGAGGTCTGCGCGTCGGCGGGGAGGCGGGCCGGCGCGCTAGGTGCCAATAATCAGCACGAAGCTCATCACGCCACCACTTAAGCACTCCATGCCAGTGGATGGAAATCCCGTCCCACGGAGTAGGAAATGAGCGCTCGGGTGGCGAACCCCACAATTAATGAACCCGCAACCTCCGCGTGAAGATCGCTCGTTAATCTTGAGTCATTCCAGATCATTCGTTGGAGGATTTACTGTGCTCAGCGTCGGCGAACACTTCCCGGCTTACGAACTGACCGCGTGCGTTTCTCTTGACCCGGAGAACGCATTCGAGACGATCACGAACAAGTCTTACGAAGGCAAGTGGCGTGTCGTTTTCTTCTGGCCCAAAGACTTCACCTTCATCTGTCCCACCGAGATAGCCGAGTTCGGCCGTCTGAACGGCGACTTCGCCGACCGGGATTGTCAGGTGCTGGGCGTATCCACCGACAACGAATTCGTGCACTTCGCGTGGCGCAAGGACCACCCAGACCTGCGCGAGCTGCCCTTCCCCATGCTTTCCGACATCAAGCGCGAGCTCGCCACGGCCGCCGGTGTCCTCGGTGAGGATGGTGTCGCGCAGCGCGCCACGTTCATCATCGACCCCAACAACGAAATCCAGTTCGCCATGGTGACCGCGGGTTCAGTGGGCCGCAACGTCTCTGAGGTCCTGCGGGTGCTCGACGCACTGCAGACCGACGAGCTGTGCCCCTGCAACTGGAACAAGGGCGGCGACACGCTGAACGCCAAAGCCCTCATGAGGGTCTGATGGGGCTTGACGCGCTTAAGGCGCAGCTTCCTGACTATGCCCGCGACACCAAGCTCAACCTCGGCACGGTTCTTGGCACCTCGCCGCTGACCGAGCAGCAACTTTGGGGAACCGCGCTGGCCTGTGCCATCGCTGCCCGAAACCCGGTCGTGCTCCGGGAAATCGCCGCGGAGGCGGCCGATCACCTTAAGCCTGAAGCACTTCAGGCTGCCAAGGGTGCGGCCTCCATCATGGCGATGAACAACATTTATTACCGGTCGAAGCACCTCATCGGCGACGACGCTTACCAGTCGCTGCCGGCCCGGCTGCGGATGCAAATCATCGGCAACCCGGGGGTAGACAAGGCTGACTTTGAGCTTTGGTGCCTGGCGGTTTCGGCCATCACCGGTTGTGGTGTCTGCCTGGAGTCCCATGAGAAGACCCTCATGGGCGCCGGAGTGGGCCGTGAAGCGGTTCACGAGGCACTGCGCGTCGCGGCGGTTATCCATGCCGCGGCGGTAACTTTGGACGCCGAGGCTACCCTCGCCTGACAGTCCGCATAGGAACGGCGCTCGCCCATAACCCCCGGTGGCGAGCGCCGTTTCCTTTTACCTGAAGTCTTCGGCGTGATCGCGGGCGAATTCGGCGAACGTCCGCGGCTCGCGGCCCGTGACCTTTTCGACGTCGGGCCATGGCTTTTCCAGCGCCGACCAGTCCTGATCGGAGTAGCCGTCAGCACTACTCGCCTCGGTCCCGTCGTAATCGCTGAAGCCCAGCATCAGATCTGCGGCCTCAGCGGAGAAACCGCTCTGCGCCTTGAGAATTTCCCGCGCTTCTTCGCGGCTGACTTCCTCATAACGAACCGTTTCGCCGAGCGCTGCCGCGATGGCGGCGACCTGTTCGCGGACCGTCACGGCTTGCCCTCCCGTCAGCGTGTAGACCGCTTCGTGGTGCCCGTCTTCGAGCAATGCCGCCACGGCGACGGCGGCGATATCGGCCTCGTGAATCATCAGCATGGGCACGTCGCCGAACGGATAGCGCACGGTGCGCCGCGCCCGCACCATCGGGGCGAACAGCTGTAGCTGGTTGGCCATGAACCCAGCGGGCCGCACATGTGTCCACTCCAGCCCCGATCGCTCCACCGCCGCCTCGACCGGATTGTCGTGCAGCCCAACGGTTACCGACGCCGCCGACAGATCCACGACCCGTCTCACGCCAGCTTGCCGTGCTTTGGCGAGGACCTCCGTGGCTGTTTCCTCCACCGGAAACAGGTACATCGCGTCGATTCCCGTGAAGAGCCCGTCCAACGACGATGGATCGCTCAGGTCGCCTTCGGCCACCTCTACCGCCGCCGGGAAGCTGGCCTTGGCGCGATTGCGGGTCAGCGCCCGGACTTGCACGCCCTTGTCCACGAGCTGTGCCACCACATTGCGCCCTACGAAGCCGGTCGCCCCGGTCACCAAGATTCTCATGTTCTCTACGCTAGAGTCGATATAGGTCAGTTTTTGTCCTAGATCTCTGGCAATCTTGGGTTATGACCGCGGGCCGCTTGCTAAAGCTCCTCTCCCTCCTGCAAAACGGCCGCGAGTGGCCCGGATCCGAGCTAGCCGAACGCCTGGAAGTAAGCCCCCGCACCGTCCGGCGCGATGTCGACCGCCTGCGCGAGCTTGGCTATCCGGTCCAGGCTTCTTTAGGAACACTTGGTGGGTACGCCTTGAGCGCTGGCGCGGCTATGCCACCTCTGTTGTTCGAAGACGACGAGGCCGTCGCCATCACGGTCGGGCTGCGCACGACGGCAGCCCAGGCGGTCAGCGGCGTCGACGAGGCAAGTGTGCGTGCGCTCAGCAAGCTGTTGCAGGTGCTGCCCTCCCGGTTGCGTGAGCGCGTGTCGGCGCTGACCGCCGCGACGGTCACGTTGCCGTCGCCGGGACATTCCACGACCGACCCGGAATCCCTGGCGCTGCTGGCATCAGCTATCCAGCGGGGCAACCGGCTGCGGTTCCGTTACCAGGACAAGGACCGCCACGTGGAGCCACACCATCTCGTGGCCACGGGACGCCGGTGGTATCTGGTCGCCTTCGACCTCGACCGTGGCGCCTGGCGAACGTTTCGCGTCGACCGGCTTGACGACCCGTCCGCCGAGTCGGCCACGTTCCGCCCACGGACCGTCCCCGGCGGTGATCCCGCCGCTTTCGTGCGCTCCAGCTTCGCTTCCGCGCCCTCGCGCTACCAGGTCATCGCGGACGTCACGGCACCACTGTCCAAAGTGGAGCCGGTCGCCCAATACTTCGGCTCGGTCGAGGCCCGCTCCAAAACCGTCTGCCGCATAACCATCAACACGGACACCCTGGAGATGTGTTCTTTCATCCTCGCGTCCCTAGACGCCCCGTTCCGCGTCATCTCCCCCACCGAGGTCCGCACCTACCTCCACACCCTCGGCACCCGCTTCACTGCGGCGTAGCACCCCGTAGCACATTGCTGTAAGATGCTTGCATGACACAGCCTTCACGGGTGATCACCCAGCGAGAGTTGCGCAATGATTCTGGCGCGATTATGCGGGGGGTGGAGGAGGGCGAGACCTTCATCGTCACACGCAACGGCACCCCGATCGCCAAGCTAATCCCTTTGCGGCGCCGGACTTTTGTCCCACGCGATGAGGCGCTGGCGATCTTCGCAACAGCTCCGGTCATTGATCCCGATCAGTTCCGTGATGAGATCTTCTCCGGCCTGGACACAGAATTGCCCGACCGTGACTGGTGACGCCCCTGGACTCATCGACACCAACATTGTCATCAGCCTCAGCGCGATCGATCCGGTCTACCTGCCAAAACAGCTCGTCATTTGCGCCGTCACGCTAGCCGAACTGTCCTCCGGGCCACACCACGCGAAGGACCCCATCGAGCGAGCACGCCGCATAAGCGTGCTCCAGCATGCGGAGACCACCTTCGATCCCCTGCCATTCGACGCCGAAGCAGCCCGCGCGTTCGGTTTGTGCGCCGCCGCAGCGCTCACGACGAACCGGAAACCACGCAACATGCTTGCCGACCTTATGATCGCCGCCACCGCGATCGCCAATCGGCTGCCGCTCTACACCATGAATCCGCGTGACTTCATGGCGCTTGAGCCCCTATTAGACGTCACTCCTGTTCCGCGGCCAGGCAGGCTACAATAGTTGAGTGTTCAACGAAAAGATACCCTCGCTGTACTTGAGTCACGGGGCGCCGCCCCTGGCTGATGACGCGATCTGGACGCGGGAGCTAGCGCAGTGGTCACGTGACCTGCCGAAGCCCAAGGAGATCCTGATCGTTTCCGCGCACTGGGAGGAAGCGCCGCTCGCGATCGCTGCCACCCAGACTGTGCCGCTGTTCTACGACTTCTATGGCTTCCCCCGGCGGTATTACGAGGTTCAATACGCCGCGCCAGGCGCCCCTGAACTGGCCGCCAAGGTGCGCAAGCTGATCCCGGGAACGGTCGACGTGGCTGACCGCGGGCTAGACCATGGTGCCTACGTGCCGTTGAAAGAGATGTATCCCGCAGCGGACGTTCCCGTGCTGCAGATCTCGATGCCGACGCTCGATCCGGACACGCTTTTGAGCATCGGGCGCAAACTCGCCCCACTGCGCGACGAAGGAGTGCTCATCATCGGGTCGGGGTTCTTCACGCACAATCTGCGGGAGCTGGATATGTCGGCCGGCTTTCACGGAGTACCCCCGAAATGGTCCTCTGAATTTGATGAGTGGGGGCGTGAGGCGCTGGCGCACGGTGACGTGGACGGCCTGGCGGATTTCCTGAACAAGGCGCCCTCGGGACGGCGGGCCCATCCGCGCACGGAGCACTTCGCGCCGCTGTTCGTGACGCTGGGCGCGGCAGAGGCGGACATCGATACGCAACGCACCGTTATCGAGGGATTCTGGGGCGGGCTCTCGAAACGGTCCATTCAGCTCGGCTAACGTAGGGAAATGGCGATCACCCCGGTGCCCCGTTCGGTCCCGTTCAACACGGTTTTCAACTTTCGCGATCTCGGTGGGCTAGCCACAACTGACGGCGGTTTCGTGCGCCGTGGTGTGCTCTTCCGCTCCGACAATCTTGGCCGCCTGACCCTCGAAGACAAAGAAACCTTTGCCGCCCTTGGCATCCGGCGTGTCATCGATTTGCGCCGCGACTTTGAAGTCACGTCAATGGGCCGCGTTCCCGACTGGACCGGGGCCGCGTGGCACCACCACCACCTTGAGCACGAGTTGTGGGATCACAGCACCTACAACGACGAGATCGGGGTGGCGCGCTGGCTGGCCGACCGTTACAACGATCTGCTCGAACAAGGCTCCGCCGACATCGCACGCGTGATCGTCATGCTGTCTGAAGTGGACGAAGGGCCGACCGTCATCCACTGCGTGGCCGGCAAAGACCGCACCGGAACCATCGCCGCGCTGACACTGTCGCTCGTTGGCGTGGCCGACAACGACATCGAGGAAGACTACGCGCTGACGGAACTGTCAGAAGACGCCTACAAGGCATGGCTGGCACGCACCGATCCCGTTGAGGCAGCGAAGATCCCGCCACCGTTCTATGTGCAGACGCCAGCGCTGGCGATGAAACTGACGCTCACGGAACTACGTGAGCGCCATGGTTCGGTCGCGGATTACCTTGCCCGCTATGGCGTCACACGTAAGCACATCGACGCGCTAAAGGCCGGCCTCGTCGAGTAGGACATCGGTCGCGTCAGTGACCGGCAAGGCGCCGTAGGCGAAATCCACGAGCCCGTCGTGGGGCATGAGCTTGCCCGCGAACGGGCCTCGCTGAGCGAGCTGGCTCAGCTGCTCGAGCGGCAGAAAGTCGGTGGAGGCCGCGAAAACCGCGTTGGCGAAACGTTTTCCGGGAACCGCTACCGGCTCTGCCACCGCGCACACATCGGTGAATGTGCGCAGCAGCGTCGCCGCCACCCGCCGGGCGAAGGCTAAGTCGGGCAGGTCGGGAACGTTCACGACGTAGACGCCTTGCGGCCGCAGGCGCGCGGCGATCTCCTCGGCGCACTCCATGCTGGCAACGCTCGGCGGCATCTGGGCGACTTCGGAAACGTCGGCGATGATGAGGTCGAACGCTTCGAGCGGTGCGGACTCCACCACGAGCCGGGCATCGCTGACGAGGACGTCGATCCGGCTGCCGGGTGGCAGGGGCAGCACCCGGTTCACGAAGGAGAGCAACAGTTCATCGTGCTCCACGACCACCTGCCGGGCGTCCGGGAAGGTCGCCGCTATGAACCGTGGCAAGCACATCGCTCCGCCGCCCAAGTGCAGCACGCTCTGGGGCTTGACCGCCTCAATGACCGCGGCGACGCGGTGGGCGTACTCAAACGCGAGGAACGTGGGATCCTCCATGTCCACATAGGACTGTCCAACACCATCGATCCGCAGCGTCCAGGAACCCGGGCGATCCGGGTCGGGAACCAGCTCAGCCAGCCCCTGGCCAACCTGCTCGCTTATCCGTTGATCGTCCATTTTGTCCGCTTTCATGGCGTCATCGTAGCGACCGGCAGATCTAGTGGACACATTGGACTAAACAGCAATGGCCCCGGGCGCGCGCCCGGGGCCATTGCTGGAAAGTGCTTAGAGCAGGTGCTTGACGAGGTCGCGCTCCTGGACCAGCTCTTCGGTGGTCTTGCGGATGCGCTCCTGCGCGGCGGGGCTGTGCTCGATGCCCTCGGTCACGTGCCATCCACCGTCGGCGGAGGTTTCGACCGGGTAGCCGAACACGAGGCCCTCGGGGATGCCGTATTCGCCCTTGGACACGACGCCCAGCGAGGTCCAGTCGCCGGCGGCGGTGCCGTTGACAACCGACCGTACGGAGTCGATCGCGGCGTTGGCGGCGGAGGCTGCTGACGACAGTCCGCGGGCCTCGATGATGGCGGCGCCGCGCTTCTGGACGGTCTCGATGAACGGGCCGTCGGTCCACGATGGGTCGTTGATGACCTCGGCGGCGGGCTTGCCCGCGATGCGCGCGTTGTAGGCGTCGGGGTATTGCGTGGCCGAGTGGTTGCCCCAGATGGCGAGGTTGGTGACCTGTGCCACGGGGACGCCGGCCTTCTTGGCGAGCTGGGCCTTGGCGCGGTTCTCGTCGAGGCGGGTCATCGCGAACCACCGGTCGGCCGGGATGTCAGGCGCGTGCGCGGCGGCGATCAAAGCGTTGGTGTTGCACGGGTTTCCGACGACGAGCGAGCGGATATCCGAGGCGGCTCCGGCCTGGATGGCCTTGCCGAGCGGGCCGAAGATGCCACCGTTGGCGGCGAGCAGGTCGCCGCGCTCCATCCCGGCCTTGCGCGGCGAGGCGCCGACGAGCAGGCCCCAGTTGGCGCCGGCGAAGGCTTCGGCTGGGCTGGAGGTCAGCACGATGTCGGACAGCAGCGGGAACGCGCAGTCGTCGAGTTCCATCGCGACGCCCTCGAGGGCTTTCATCGCGGGCTCGATCTCGAGCAGGCGCAGCACGACCGGGGTGTTGGCACCGAAGACCTCACCGGCGGCGATGCGGAAAAGCAGGGAGTAGCTAACCTGGCCGGCCGCGCCGGTCACGGTTACTTGCAGTGGCGAGGAAATGATGGCCTCCGAGGTCAGATGGTTAATCCGTGGGCGCGACAGGGTTCGAACCTGTGACCCTCCGCTTGTAAGGCGGATGCTCTTCCGCTGAGCTACGCGCCCCGGGGCAACCGGGCCATCCTATCGAATCGCCAAAAGGGCCGACCGCCACCCATCCTGATTCCGGGCTCCAGTGAGGCTCATCTCAGCGAACCGGATGATTCCAGCGCGGTCAATGAGGAAGGTGCCCCGCTGGGCGACGCCTTTGTCGAAGTTGAACACGCCGTAGGCCTGAGCGACCGCTCCGTGTGGCCAGAAGTCCGCGAGCAGCGGAAAGTCGTACCCCTGCTGATCGGCCCAGATTTTGTGGGAAAACACCGAATCGACACTGATCGTTAGAATCGCCGCGTCTTCGAAGTCACTGAGATGATCACGCAGCTGGCCTAGCTCGTTTTGGCAGGTGCTCGTGAACGCGAGTGGGTAGAACACCAGGAGCACGTTGGTGTGCCCCCGGTAATCCGAGAGCCGGACTTCCTGGTTGTTCTGGTCTTTGAGCGTGAAGTCCGGCGCAGGGTCGCTACTTTTTAGCACCGCGTGAGGCTTTCGGGGCCACGAGCCTGGTGGCACTCCAATCAGGGCCGGCGCTGATGGTGGAAGTCGAGGTCAAGCCGGCGGTGGGGACCGCTTCGGCGATCTCGCTGGGTTCGACATAGCCTTCTCGCCCAGACTTGGGCGTAAGGAGCCACACCACACCATTTTCGGCGAGTGGGCCGATGGCGTCGGCGAGCACATCGAAGAGGTCGCCGTCATCTTCCCGGTACCACACCAGCACTGCGTCAACGACCTCGTCGGTGTCTTCATCGACAAGGTCGGACTCGGCTGCGTCGGCCAGGGCATCACGGAGTTCGTGGTCGACGTCCTCGTCGTAACCCATCTCCATGACCACCATTCCCGATTCAATGCCAAACCGGGAACCCTGGCCAGCGGTCGCGTTCACTGTCGCTTGCCTCCTAACTGGAACGAATACTCTCCTGCGAGCGTAGTCCACACACTAAAGACGCTAAGCGCAAGTGGCTCACCGCGTCGGCCGGCCACAAATCTTTACGACGCGAGGAGTGCCCCGGCGGCGCGCTCAATGTCCGCTTCGCCGACCAGCACGTGTGCGGTGGCGGGCCCCAATGGCAGGAAAGTGTCAACGGCCGCGACCCGCCTGACGAGGCCCACGTAACCGGCGTCGACCAGGGTGGCCAGCACGCCTTCGGCGACGCCTCCGGTGCGCCGGGTCTCGTCCACGACAAGCACTCTGCCTGTCGCCGAGGCTTCCCTGATCAGGTCGGCGATCGGCAGCGGGGATAGCCAGCGCAGGTCGACGACACGGCAACCGTGCCCGGCTTCGGCGAGTTTCGCGGCCACGCGCAGGGACATCCGCACGCCGTTGCCGAAGGTAATGATGGTCAGCTCATCGCCCGAGCCGAACGGGTACGTCCGCGCGCGCCCCACCGGAACGTGGGCGAGTCCCCAGTGCTGTGGCGCGCGGTAGGGCGCGAGCCAGCCGTTGTCGCCCGGCTGGTGCAGGTCGCGCGTGTGGTAAAGCGCAATGGGCTCAAGGAAGACGCTGACCGTGCCGTCTTGTTCCGCGGCGGCGACACACGTGCGCAGCATCTCGGCGGCGTCATCGGCACGGGAAGGCACCGCGAGCACGAGCCCAGGGATGTCTCGCAGCACGGCCACGGAGTTGTCGTTGTGGAAGTGCCCGCCGAATCCTTGCTGATAAGCCAAACCAGCGACGCGTACCACCATGGGGTTGCGATATTGCCCATTGGAGAAGAACCGCATGGAGGCCGCTTCCCCACGCAACTGGTCTTCAGCGTTGTGCAGATAAGCCAAATACTGAATCTCCGGAATGGACAGCAGCCCGCCGAGACCGGCCCCGATGCCCAGGCCCAGGATCGAGGTCTCGTCCAGGAGCGTGTCGAAGACACGGGCAGGGCCGAACCGGTCCCGAAGTCCTTTGGTGACACCGTAAACGCCACCCTTGCGGGCGACATCTTCGCCGAACACCAGCGTTTGCGGCAAAGCGGCCATGATGTCGGTCAAAGCGGCGTTGATGGTTTGCGCGAGGGTGAGCCCGCCGGCCCGCTCGGGCAAGCGCCCGCCGAACGCCTTTTCTCGTTGCGCCGCAAGGGCTCCGGCGAGCCGTTCGCCCGACTGGGTGATGGCGTTGATGACCCGCACCGGCCGGCGTGGTGCCAGGGGCGCCACGACTTCGGCGGCCGAGGCCAGGCGGGGTTCGTCACGCACCTGGGTCGCGGCTTGCAAGACGTTCCAGCCGATCTCGTCGTATCGGCTGAGCAGCTGCATTGGTGTGGCCGCCCCGGATTCCACGAGCAGCCGGGCCGTGCCCAGCAATGGGTCGAGGGCCAGGTCGTGTTCGATCTCGGCCGCGGTGCGGTAGCCCTGTTCCGCGTCGGCTCCCGCGTGCCCCATGAGCCGGACGGTACGCAGGTGCAGCACGGCTGGACGGCGATGACGGCGCACCCACGCCACGGCGGAGCGTGCCACCGAGAACGCTTCGGCCACCGAGCATCCGTCGGCGTAGAAGTAGCGCAGCCCCGGCCGTCCCTTCAGCGTCGCCCCGACCCAGCCCGGCGGGGTACGCACGCTGATGCCGAGACCGTTGTCCTCGCAGACGAAAAGCAGCGGAATCCGCAACCCGGTGAAGTCAGCCCAGCCGGCCGTGTTGAAGGCGGCCGTGGCCGAGGCGTGGTTGACGGAGGCGTCGCCGAAGGAGCAGACCGCGATGGCGTCACGTGGCCACGAGACCTTGCCGACCTGAGGGACGTTGCGGTGACGGGCGCGCTCGATGGAGAAGGCGAGACCGACCGCGCGCGGCAGGTGTGAGGCGATGGTGGAAGTCGTGGGAATGATGTGTAACTCAGGGTGGCCAAAGACTTTGTGCCGTCCCCCGGAGATCGGGTCGTTAACCGACGCCACGACCCCGCGCAGCACGTCACGCACGGGGTCCACTTTGGACTCGGCTAGCTGCGAGGCCCGCAGGCAGTAAAACGCCCCGGAGCGGTAGTGCAGCAGGGCGGGGTCCGTGGGGCGCAACGCCAGCGCGACAGCGGCGTTTCCTTCGTGACCGGCCGAGCCGATGGTGTAGTAGCCGGCGTCTGAGGCACGAAGGCGCCGGGCGGCCAAGTCGAGGTGCCGGCTCGTGAGCTGCGCGTCGAACAGCTGCAACGCGAGTGCCTGCGTCAAAGGCGGTTCGAGGGCCACCGGCTCGGCACCACGGGTCCAGGTCGCCAGGGCTTGCCGAAGACGATCTTCAACGGGCTCAGTCACGCTCGAAATCCTAGCTGTGTGTTATCGTTCAGAAAGTTCTAAACGTTTAGGAGCATGCGTGAACGAGCGGGAGTACGCCGAAGAAGTCGGGACGATGCTCGCCCAGATGGGCCTCAGTCCCGCGGTCGGCAAGTTGCTCGGCTGGCTGCTGATCTGCGACCCGCCCGCCCAGACCAGCGTGCAGCTAGGCGACGCTCTCGGTTTGTCCAAAGGTTCCGTGAGCACGGGCATGCGCATGCTCGAACGCATTGGTTTCGTGCGCCGCGTGCCCACCCCCGGCCGGGGTCACGCCTACGAGATCCTGCCCGACGCCATGGTGCGCAGCACGGATCCTCGCGCCAAATACCTGCTCATGGAACGGCTGATGCAGCAAGGCATCGACCTGATCGGCGACGAGGATGCCGCCCGCGCGCAACGGCTTCGCATCACCCGGGATTTCTACGCCTTCGTCGGCGAAAGAGTCCCCGAACTCATCGAAGAATTCATCCAGACGAGGCTGAAGAAGGATTGACCGTGGTCATCCAGACAGAGAACCTCCGCAAACGTTATGGGCGCGGCACCGAGGCGCTCAAAGGCCTGAATCTCAGCGTCAATGAAGGCGAGGTCTTCGGGTTTCTCGGCCCCAACGGCGCTGGCAAATCCACGACGATCCGCATTCTGCTCGACCTGCTGCGCCCCACGTCGGGAACGGTGAGCGTGCTTGGCCAAAGCCCACATGGCAATGCCGCCATGCGCCAGCACATTGGCTACCTGGCCGGTGACTTCGTCGTGAATGGACGCCAGAGCGGGCACGAGTTGCTGCGCTACCTTGGCCGCCTGCGCGGCGGTGTGCCGCAGGCCCGCATCGACGAGCTGGCCGCGCTGCTCGACTTGGACCTGTCCAAGAAAATCGGCAGCCTCTCCAAGGGCAACAAGCAGAAAGTCGGTGTGGTGCAAGCGTTCATGCACCGCCCCAAGCTGCTGATCCTCGACGAGCCGACCAGTGGGCTCGACCCGTTCCTGCAACAGCAGTTCGTGCGGCTCGTGCGGGAAGCCAGTGCCAACGGGCAGACCGTCTTCATGTCCTCGCACGTGATGAGCGAGGTGCAGCAGACGTGCGATCGGGTCGGCATCATCCGGGCCGGCGAACTCATCGCGGTGGAACACATCAATGACTTGCGGGCCAAGGCTTTCCGCAAGGTCGAGGTCCGGTTCCAGGCCGCCGTGGACCTTCCTAACATCGCGGGGGTACGCGATGAGCACTGGGACGGCAACGTTTGGCGCGCCCAGCTGACGGGCGATGCCGACGCCCTGATCAAGGCGATCGCCCCGCATCACGTCGTGGACATCCTCAGCGAGGAGCCAGAGCTTGAGGAGCTGTTCTTCAGCTACTACCAAACCGGGGAGGAAAAGTGAGCGTGTTTCTCAAGTCGTTGCGGGACAACCGCCGTGGCTACCTCGGCTGGTCGGTGGCCTTGACGGCGGTGGCCGCGATGTATGCCAGCTTCTGGCCTACGCTCGGGCAAAACCCTGAGCTGACAAAGGCGATGGACAGTTATCCGCAGTCGCTCAAGGAAGCCTTGAACCTGCAGGACATGTCCAAACCGGAAAACTACTTGGGCACCAGTGTGTTCGGGTTGCTCGTGCCGATCCTGCTGGCCGTGTTCGCCATCGCCGCCGGGACGAAAGCCATCGCGTCCGACGAGGAAGCAGGCACGCTCGATCTCGTGCTCGCCCATCCGGTGACACGTGTGAAGCTGGCATTGCAGCGCCTGCTCGCGATCGCGACCGCGCTGACGCTCATCACCGGCTTGATGTGGCTCGTGGTCACGGCTTTGCGCGGTCCGTCTGAGTTCACTTCGGTGTCCCCTGGACGGATCCTCGCGGTCTGTGTGCAGCTCGCGTTCTTCGGGCTGTTCTTCGCCTCGCTGGCCTATGCCGTTGGCGCGTGGACGGGACGTAAGGGTCTCGCGATCGGTGCCGGAGCGGCTGTAGCGGTGCTGGCCTATCTGTCCGACTCGTTCCTGCCGCAAGTGGACGGTCTCAAGTGGATAGAGCGGTTCAGCCCGTTCGAGTGGTATCTGGGCAACGAGCCGCTGAAGAACGGCATCTCAGGCACGAGTTTGCTGATCTTCGCCGGCCTGAGTGCCGTCTTCATCGCCTTGGGCACGTGGCGTTTCAACCGCCGCGATGTGGCCGTCTGACTAATCGCGCCATCCGGCTAGTTCGACGCCTTTGGCGCTCTCTACCCGGTACCCCCACTTGATTTTGGTCTTGGCACCGGGATCGAGTGGGGTCTTCCACGTCGCCACCCCGAGCTCGGACCGTTCCACCGGGGCGGGTTCGGCGATCGTCTCCTTGACCGTGATCTGGCCATCGCGCGAAACGGGCAGCTGGTCGAGCACGGTCAGGCGGATCGGGCGCGGGCTGTGGTTGGTGACCGTGATGAGGTATTCGGCGTCAATGCGCCGTGCTGACCCGAGCGTGGCCTTGCTCGCCGACCGCTTCACCAGCTCGCGCTCGACGCGCACCCGGTCATCGACACCCAGGGCCAGCTCACGTTCTTCGTCGGGTGCCCAGGCTTCCACTTGCGTCGACCCGACGAAATCGCCCTCGTGAAACAGCGAAGCCATCGCGGGCGGCAGGGTGTGCGCGGTGCTGTTGCGGACAGTCGCCCGCAGCGTCGCTTCCTCACTGCGCACCGGTGCGGTGATGTGATCCAGCTGGGCTTCCAAAGTGAGCTTGGCGACCACGGTCCGGTGCGTGGTGCCGTCTGAACGCACCGCGACCGGCCTGGACGGCGTATAGGTCGCGGCAGCGGGGCCTTGCTCAGCGACCGCGACGGCCTCCCGCAGCTTCGGCTTGGGAGCGGGAGCGGCTCGCATCATGGTGGCGCCCGGGGCTTGCGGTGCGCCATCGGCCACCTCCATCGCGGCACCGTAAGCCATGGGCTGAAGCGGGGGCGGTGGCGGCATCGGGCGGAACCGGTCGATGAACCACGGGTCCAGCTCCGGCACTTCGACCGAACCAGATGGGCGAGCGGTCGACAGTTTGAGGTCGCACTCCGGCCAGTCCTCGCCCGTGAACTGGCTGACCATCCCGTACCAGTTGAGCGTCAGCTGCTCACCGGCCAGCCGCAGATCATAGGTCGAGTGCCAGCTGGCGCCCGTGGTCACATAGGACAGTTCAAACGCGACTTCGCTGTCCTCATGCGCCTCCAGTGTCACCTCAGCGAGCAGGTCATCAGGCTGATTCTGATAGTTGAGGTCATCGATCTGCCGTTTGACGGCACTGACCTCGTCGGCCAGATCCGCGCGCTGACGGTTGCGCCTGGCCACGCCGGTCTTGACCTCGGCTAGCTGGCTGTCAAACCCCTCGGGCAGCTCACTGGAGCGCACCGCGGCACGGTTGAGGTGCTTCTCCCGCGTCTCGGCGACCTCGTTGGCGATGTCGATGTCACTGATCAAGTCTTCGATCTCACGCAGCCGGGCTTCCAGTTCAGCGCGGTTCGCGCTCGCGGGACGGGCCAGGCGGCGGGTGATCACATCCACGCCGAGAACCGTGGCCGGACCCTCACCAGAGATCCGCACCGAATCGCGCAACAGCCCCAAAGGCAGCGGACCGAACACCACCTTCTGCTCGCCCGCGGCCAGCTTGACCTGGCCACGCCGGGTGACCCGGGCCCGATCGGGATAGACGGTTACCGCTGTAATCGCACCTTCCACAGCCTCGCTCATGGGTCCACGCTAACTGGCTCAGGCTCGCTTCGCGCCTTGCGCTCGGTCACGAGCAGCAGGATGCCCAGCGTGATGATGAGAAGCGAGGTGATGGCGGCGACTTGATCGGTATTGCTGGGCGACAGCACGGCGTAGTCACTCAGCAGGGGGTATTTGTAGGCGTCTGACGCGCTGACGTAATTGACCTTGTCGCCGAACAGCATGCCATCTTCGGAACCGGCCCACGACGCGCCACAAGCGCCATAGAGACCGCCGTAGGGAGGTTTGCCCAGTGGCGCCGCGCAGTCCCCCACCCGGACCGTGACCTGCACCTGGTCACCAGCCAGTTTCCCCACCGTGGGCAGGCCAGTGTTCAGCGCGAGGAGCAGTCCATAAAGGAGGATCAGCAAGCCGGCGAGTGGGCGCATGTAAGCCAAATATAGTGCCGTTCATCTATTCACGCACCTCCTAGCCACAAAAAGTTACTGGTCAGTACACGTGTCGCGGATCGCATCAAGTGGCGGTACGCGTGACGAACCGCCCATCCAAGGGGCAGGATTAGCGGGTTGGGACCAATCAACTAACTGACAACGAGGGAACGCCTGTGGCCACCGAACGCAAGCGCCCGGTGATTAGCGACGGCCTGCCGAGCCAGCTCCCGGATATCGACCCCGAGGAGACGCTGGAGTGGATCCAGTCGCTAGACGGAGTGATCGATGAGCGCGGCGCGAAGCGCGCACGTTACATCATGCTGCGCCTTCTTGAGCGCGCACGCGAGCGCCAGGTCGGCGTCCCGCCGCTGACCACCACTGACTACATCAACACCATCCCGAGCGACCGCGAACCGTGGTTCCCCGGTGATGAGCACGTGGAACGCCGCCTGCGCGCCTACATCAGGTGGAACGCGGCCATGCTGGTCCACCGTGCACAGCGCCCCGGCATCGGCGTCGGCGGCCACATCTCGACTTACGCTTCGAGCGCTTCGCTTTACGAAGTCGGCTTCAACCACTTCTTCCGGGGCAAGAACCACCCCGGTGGCGGAGACCACATCTTCTACCAGGGCCACGCCTCGCCCGGCATGTACGCACGTGCCTACCTCGAGGGCCGCCTGTCGGAGAACCAGCTCGACGGCTTCCGCCAGGAACTGTCGCACCCGGGTGGCGGGCTCCCGTCGTACCCCCATCCCAGGCTGATGCCGGACTTCTGGGAGTTCCCCACGGTCTCGATGGGCCTCGGCGGCTTGAATGCCATCTACCAAGCGCGCTTCAACCGCTACCTGGCGCACCGCGGCGTCAAGGACACCAGCGACCAGCGAGTATGGGCCTTCCTCGGCGACGGCGAGATGGACGAGCCGGAAACCCTTGGCGCTATTGGCCTGGCGGCCCGCGAAGAGCTCGACAACCTGACCTTCGTCATCAACTGCAACCTGCAGCGCCTTGACGGCCCGGTTCGCGGCAACGGCAAGGTAATCCAGGAACTGGAAGCCTTCTTCCGCGGTGCCGGCTGGAACGTCATCAAGGTCGTCTGGGGCCGCGAGTGGGACCCGCTGCTCGCCGCCGACACCGACGGCGCTCTGGTCAACCTGATGAACAGCACGCCTGACGGTGACTACCAGACCTACAAGGCCGAGTCTGGCGCCTACGTTCGCGAGCACTTCTTCGGGCGCGACGCGCGCACCCGCAAGATGGTCGAGCACATGAGCGACGACGAGATCTGGGGCCTCAAGCGCGGCGGCCACGACTACCGCAAGGTCTACGCCGCCTACAAGGCCGCGACCGAGCACACCGGCCAGCCGACCGTCATCCTGGCCAAGACCATCAAGGGCTGGACACTCGGGTCACACTTCGAAGGCCGTAACGCCACGCACCAGATGAAGAAGCTGACCCTTGACGACCTCAAGGCGTTCCGTGACCGGCTGTTCCTCGACATCCCGGACTCCGCCCTGGAAGCCGATCCCTATCAGCCGCCTTACTTCCACCCGGGCGCCAAGAGCGACGAGACGGCCTACCTGCTGGAGCGGCGTGCCGCCCTTGGTGGCTCGATTCCCACGCGCAAGACGACCGGCACCAAGCTGGTCCTGCCGGAGGACAAGTCCTACGCGGACCTGAAGAAGGGCTCCGGCAAGCAGAAGGTCGCCACCACGATGGCCATCGTGCGGCTTATCAAAGACCTGATGAAAGACAAGAACATCGGGGCCCGCTGGGTGCCGATCATCCCGGACGAGGCGCGCACGTTCGGCATGGACTCGCTGTTCCCGACCGCGAAGATCTACTCTCCGCACGGCCAGACCTATACGCCGGTCGACCGGGAATTGTTCTTGTCCTACAAGGAATCCACCGCCGGGCAGATCCTGCACGAGGGCATCAACGAGGCCGGGTCGGTCGCCTCGTTCACCGCCGTCGGCAGCGCCTACGCCACACACGGCGAGCCGATGATCCCGGTCTACATCTTCTACTCGATGTTCGGCTGGCAGCGCACCGCCGACGGCCTGTGGGCGGCGGCCGACCAGATGGTGCGCGGCTTCCTGCTCGGCGCGACCGCCGGGCGCACGACGCTCAACGGTGAAGGCCTTCAGCACGAAGACGGGCACTCGCTGCTCATCGCGGCGACCAACCCGGCCGCGGTCGCCTACGACCCGGCGTTCGGCTTCGAGATCGCGCACATCATGCAAGACGGTCTGCGCCGCATGTATGGCGAGCAGCCTGAGGATATCTTCTACTACCTGACCATCTACAACGAGCCGATCTTCCAGCCCGTTGAGCCGTCAGGCGTCGATGTTCCCGGTCTACTCAAGGGTCTTTACCGCTACCAGGGGTCCACAGTGGACGGACCGAAGGCACAGATCCTCGCCGCCGGCATCAGCATGCAGTGGGCCCTCAAAGCCCAGGAGCTGCTCGCCCAGGACTGGGGTGTGTCGGCCGACGTCTGGTCGGCCACCAGCTGGACCGAGCTGCGCCGCGACGCCGTCGACACCGAGCGGTTCAACCTGCTCAACCCGGACAAGCCGGCTCGCGTGCCCTACGTGACTTCCACGTTGCAGACGACCGAAGGACCGGTGGTCGCGGTTTCGGACTGGATGCGGGCCGTGCCAGACCTCATTTCCCGGTGGGTACCAGGTGACTACGTCTCACTGGGAACAGACGGCTTCGGCATGTCCGACACCCGGTCGGCACTGCGGCGCCACTTCAACGTGGACGCGGAGTCCATCGTGGTGGCCGTGCTCAGCCAGCTCGCCCGCAAGGGTGAAGTCCCGGCTACCGCGCCAGCAGACGCCGCACGCAAATACGCCATTGACGACATCTCAGCCGCACCAGCCGGCGAAACCGGCGGCGACAGCTAACCGTTCGCACCAACTTCTGGGGCCGGGCCTGCGCTTTCGCAGGCCCGGCCTTTAACATCCTCCGGTGCCTCCCTGCCCCCACTGCCACATCGCCCTCGTGACGGTCAACAACGCGCCGCCCTGGTGTGAACGCTGCGAATTCAACCTTGGCCTCATGGAGCCTGAGCCCGAGGACGGCTTCATCGCCAGGCACATCAACGTCTGGGCCGCCCGCATGGCGTTTTCGGCGAACCGGAAGTTGTTTGGCGAGCTGGCTGGCCACACCGCCAGCAAGCCTGACGTCAACGCGGCTTTCGTGCTGCTCTTCGGCATCTCGATCTATGTCATGTGCGCTCTGCTAGCCACGCTCGCAGCCGGGATCTACCTCGTCGTTACCGGTCACATCGTGCTGCAAGTGCTGGGGGCGATTCTCGTCGGCCTGGCGATTGTCTTACGCCCGCGGCTCGGCACGATGAAACCGTTCCGTGAGAATTTCGACGAGATCACCGCGACGGATACGCCGGCGATGTTCGCCCTTATCGAACGGGCCGTCCACGAGATGGGCGCGCCCATGCCACATCACGTCTTCCTCAGCGACGAATGGAACGCGTCAGCCTCCGTGGTCGGGTTGCGACGGCGCAGAGTGCTCGTCATAGGCGTTCCGTTATGGATCTGTCTTCAGCCGCAAGAACGGGTGGCGTTGCTAGGACACGAACTCGGGCATTTCGTCAACCGAGACGTCCGGCGTGGACTGCTGACTCAGCCTGCCTGCACGATCTTCGCTCAGCTCGCCGACCTCGTCCGTCCGGAACGGATCGTGCACGCTGACGGCGAAGGCGAGGGATTCGGTGGCGGATCGTTCTTCGCGATGCTGGGAATGGCCATCATGAAGCCGTTTCTGTGGACCGCCTTCTACCTCTTTGTGCTGCTACACATTGCCATCACCGCGGTCGCTGCCCGCGCGACCCAGCGCGCGGAATACTTCGCCGACGCCATCGCGCTTAGGCTCGCCGGCTCGCGCGCGATGATGTTCGTCGACCTGCTCACCAATGTGGAACAACTGACAACCGTCGTCGGCGCGCGCTCCCGCAATGGTGAAGGCTTCGCCGGGTGGCGCAAGGGCATCGAGGAAACCCGGATCCGGCGGTCCGAGACGCGGATCCGGCTCTTCCAGTTGTCGATGCGTGACGACGCCTCGCTCTTTAGCACTCATCCGCCCGCGGGCTACCGCTATCGCATGGCGACGACGCTTCCCTACGCCGAGCCGGTCATCGTGCTGACGGAGTCGGAAGCGGCCACCATCGACATGGAACTCAGCAAGTTTGAGCAGCGGTACGCCAGGGAAATCGCGCATTCATGGTGACCATTGACATATAGCGATCAATGGCGTACCTAGAGTTATGGCCCACACATCGCAGGACTCAACAACGGTCCGCCGCCTCCGGCAGGGCGTCGGAATCGTAGGCATGGCACTCCCGTTCGCGGTGACCATCGGCAATGCCGTGCAGGTAAAGCAGGCGGTTCTGCTCAGCTCCATTAGCGGCGCCTACTACACCGGCATGCGAGATGTCTTCGTCGGCAGCCTTTGCGCCATCGGCGTTTTCCTCATCTGCTACCGCTATGCCCGCCCAGACGACATCCTCGGCACCATCGCTGGTTTCGCCGCGATCGTTGTGGCGCTGTTTCCCACCACAGCGCACGACGACCAGCTCCTCGTGTCCACAGCCGACACACCCAAAGGAGTCGTGCACGGAGTCGCGGCGATCATCCTGTTCCTGGTATTGGCCATTTTCTGCTTCTTCATTTTCCCGCGCTCGATCCACCCGCAGGCCATGACGGCACGCAAGAAGGCACGCAACATCACTTACTACATCTGCGGCATTCTCATTGTGCTCGGCCTGGCTACAGCGGCGTTCGGCAGCAAACTGCTGCCAGCCGACATCGTGAGCTCGGTGCGCCCGATGTTCTGGGGTGAATCGATCGCGGTGCTAGCTTTTGGCGTGGCCTGGTTCGCCAAGAGCAACACATTCCTGCCGGATATCGAGTCTTAGCTATTCCACTGTCCACGGTGGATGACCTGGCTGGCCGGTTTGCGGCGGCTTCGGTGATCGCGGGGCGGCTCATCGGAGTACCCCATGGTCACTACTCCGATGGGGGTGAACTGAGCCGGAATGCCAAACTCGGCCCGCACCGCCGGGATCGCGCCCTTGGGCATGCCCGACAGGCAGGCACCTAGCCCGGCATCCACCGCCGTCAGCAACGCCATCAGCGTCGCCATGCCCGTGTCGATATCCCAGTAGGGCGCGGGCCACCAGTCATCGGAACGGTCCGTGAAACCCTTGTCCGGCTGGGCATAGCGGTCGAGATAAGCGTCCTTATTGGAGCACGGGATAATCATGAAGGGCGCTTTCGCGTTGGCGGAGAACCAATTCTTCGCCTCTTGCGGCTCAGCGGTGTGCACAGTGGTTTGGTAACGCGCGATATCGGCGGCGTTGTCGAGGACGAGAAAGCCCCAGCCCTGAGAGAATCCGGCTGACGGAACCTTCACGATATTGCGGAGAATCCGGTCCACCACCTCGGGTGGGATGGGACGGTCCAAGTCGTAGCTGCGGACGGAACGGCGACGGCGAACAACCTCCTGAAATTCCACCCATTTAAGGTACCGGTATGGACAGCATCGTGGTGACCGTGCGAACCGGGTCCCAGCCGAGCGTGACCGACCTGACGCGCGAAGCCGCCGCCTTCGCCAAGGACAAAGGCGATGGTCTCCTGCACGTCTTCGTCCCGCACGCGACCGCTGGTATCGCCATCATCGAAACCGGCGCCGGAAGCGACGACGATCTGCTGACCGCTCTCGACGATGTGCTGCCCGCGCAAGAAGGCAAGTGGGTGCACCGTCACGGCAGCCGTGGCCACGGGCGCGATCACGTCATGCCAGCCTTCGTCGCGCCTTATGCGACGCTGCCTGTCCTCAATGGACAGATCCTGCTCGGCACCTGGCAATCGATCTGCCTCGTCGACCCCAACGGGGACAACCCCACGCGGCAAGTCCGCTTCTCTTTCCTAGCCGGGTAGCCCGATAGGCGAAGGCAGCTCGGGCCGCGGCGGCGGCACGACACTGTCCTGGATGGTCTGCATTCGCCACTGCCAGAACGGTTCCGCCACGAGCCTGCCAATGGCGAAGGCCAGCAACCCGCTCACCAAAACCGCCGCTGTCGCGGCAACAACCGGTTTCATAGTCGCGACAAGACCTCCTGTCCCAAGGCGATCGCGTTGGCGACGAGGACTTTCTCGTCAGCCGCTTCTGGATAGTCCAGCCCCACGGAGACGGTGTGGATCCCCAAACAGGCCTCGAGCCGGACAGTTCGCTTCCCGGCCGAAGCCACCAGGTAGTAGCTCGCTTTCTCACCCAGCGGTACTTCAGTATTGAGCCGGTTGATGGGACGGGTAAGCAGCACGCCGCCACAGCCCGGCCCTCGCCCCTCGGCCCGTCCTCGTGTCCCGACCGCGACCCAGGCCCAGACCTGTTCGCTCTGCCATTGGCAGGCGGTTGCCCGGACCGCCTCGGCCGTGGCGACAGTGCCCACGACCGCCGCTCCACCGTGTCCCGGCGCGATGCGGTCCATCAGCTCGGGACGCACCAGCGAGCACGCGCCCGGCGGCGAAGCAGTGGGCTCATATGAGGTGCTCGTCAGTCCCCATAGGAATCCCACGGCCGCCATGCCGGCGCAAAGCACGATCGTGATGACCGTCCTCGATTTCATGGGACGCATGCTCTCATGGCCATACGCACACTTGCTATAAAGCGGCATGGCTATCCGGTTCATCGGGGCGAATCCCGGGATCACGATTCTCAACGGCGACGAGCGCATGGCGTTCGCGAGCGTCTGGCGCGCGGACTGGTCGGAGCAAGGTGCTGGGCTCGCCATTGTGTTGTGGCATAAGGGGATGACGAAGGTCATCACCTCTAACAGCGTCCTAGGAGACTGGCTTGCGAGTGAGTTCACCCGCCACTTCCCCGAGGTCGCGGGCCTGCCCTGGCCAACGCCCGCGATCGTCGAGACGCCAGTCAGCCTGGAGCTCGATCTCACCCACGGCATGAAGGCGTCGGGCGGTGGGGTAACCGTCGAGATAGGACCGCCACAGGACCGGCGTCTGTTCACGACAGACGCCTTCGACCTCGGCGGTCACCTACACGAGTTGTCCACGGTGTTCATGCCGTGCGAAACCGGTTCCGTCACGATCGACGGCACGCGGGTTGAGGGCACCGTGAAGGCGTTTATCGCTGATGCGGAAGTGTGGCAGCGCTAGCCGCCCACAGGATGCCGCGCTCGATCATCGTGCGGATCTCGGGGATATCGAGATCGGGCAGGTGATGTCCCACCGTGTTCACATAGATGCGGCCCTTGCCCCACTGCCGCGTCCACACCGCTGGATGGGTCACCGGCTCGTTCCACGGCTCCTCGGCGGTGAAAGTGATCGTCGCGAGCACGTCGTTGAGCGGGTCGGTCAGCACCCAGTACCGCTCGGTGTTCAAATCGACGGTCGTGATGCCCTCCGTGACCGGATGATCTTTGATCACGGTGAGCTGGTGTGGCACGAAGTTTCCGGGGTGGCACACGAACCAGCCGCCGGTCATCCACTGGTAGTTGCGGTCGGTGAACGCCGCCACGATGCCGCCGTGCCAGCCGGCGAACCCCACACCCGCTTTGACCGCCGCTTCCAGGCCGGCTTGCTGAGCCGGCGTCAGGTCGCCTTTGGTCCAGCATTGCAAGATGAGGTGGGTACTCAGTAAGCGCTCTTGATCTTCGTAAACCGCCAGTGAATCGGCAATTTCCACCTCAAAACCCGCGTCGGCGAGGAACGGCAGAAAGCTATCCGTCGTTTCGACCGGGAAGTGGAAATCCGCGCCACCACGAACGATCAAGGCCTTTCGCATGCGCGACAGGTTAGCCGACTACCCTGAGGGGCGTGACAGTACGTGTGCGCTTCGCCCCCTCCCCGACCGGGATGTTCCACGTCGGTGGTGCCCGGTCAGCCCTGCAAAACTGGATCTTCGCCAAGCAGCACGGTGGTGTCTTCATCCTGCGCATCGAGGACACTGACACCGCGCGCAACCGTCCCGAGTGGACCGAAGGCATCCTGACCGCGATGGAGTGGATCGGCATCGAACGCGGCTCCTACGAGGGCCCGCTGTTCCAGTCGTCCTACCTGGCCGAGCAGCAAAAGGCGATCCAGCAGCTCATTGACGGGGGCAAGGCGTACTACTGCACCTGCACCCGCGACGAGATCAATGAGCGCACCGACAACAAATACGGCGGCTACGACGGCTTCTGCCGGGACCGTGGGCTGACCAGTGGCGCGATTCGCTTCCGTACGCCCGATGAGGGTGTGACCGTGGTCAAGGACCTCATCCGCGGCGAACCGTCGTTCGAGAACAAGAACCTCGACGACTTCGTCATCGCGCGTGGCGACGGTTCGCCCGTATTCATGCTGGCCAACGTGGCTGACGACATCACGCAGGGCATCACCCACGTGATCCGCGCCGAGGAGCACCTGCCGAACACGCCCAAGCAGCAGCTGCTGTGGGAGGCGCTGGGCAAGACGCCGCCCATCTGGGCACATGTTCCCGTCGTGGTGAACGAGAAGCGGCAGAAGCTGTCCAAGCGCCGCGACAAGGTGGCCCTGGAGATGTATCGCGACGAGGGCTACCTCGCCGACGCGATGCGCAACTACTTGATGCTGCTGGGCTGGGCGCCATCAGGCGACCGGGAGATCGTGCCGTGGTCGGTCATCGAGGCCGAGTTCCGCCTCGAAGACGTGAACCCGTCGCCGGCGTTCTTCGACGAGAAGAAACTGCGTGCCTTCAACGGCGAATACATCCGTGCGCTGACCGTCCCGCAGTTCATCGACGCGTGCCAGCCTTGGCTGACCGGACCGTTCAAGGAGGAAGGCGCCGAATACGGCATCGCCGCTCCCCCGTGGGCACCGCACGCCTATGACCCAGCCTTGTTCGAGCAGGTCGCCGAACTGGCACAGACGCGCATCGCCGTGCTGTCGGAGATCGTGCCCAATGTGGATTTCCTGTTCCTCGACCGGCCGCGGCTCGACGACGCGGCGTGGGCCAAGGCAGGCAAGGACGCTCACATCCTGCCTTCAGTGATCGAGGCGTTCTCGAAGCTGGAGTCCTGGGACGCTCAGTCGTTAAAGGACACCCTGATCGCGGTCGGTGAGGCCCACGAACTCAAGCTCGGCAAGGCTCAGGCCCCGGTGCGTGTCGCCGTGACCGGCAAAGCGGTCGGGCTTCCGCTGTTCGAGTCCCTTGAGGTGCTCGGCCGTGAGAAAACCTTGCAGCGCCTAAACGCGCTGGCGTCGGTTTCGTAAGAAGGAGATCAGCCCGCCGACGACGAGCCCGGCAACGGCCGCGCCGCCGATCCACGGGAGCCAGGGAGTGTTCTCGCTCTTGGTTTCCGGGGTGGCAGCAGCCGCTGGGCTCGACGCGGCCGGGGTCGGCGATTGCGTGAGCTTGACCGGTTCCGGTTCCGGCAAGGTCAGCGTGAAGCCGTAGCTGCCTGTGATCGGGTGGCCGTCATCCGAAGGCACCTCATAGGCGACGGTGTATTTGCCGCTGGTCTTCCCGGTGAACGGCGCGCTCATGAACTTGCCGTCGATCTTCAGCTCGCCGATCGCGCTCGCGCCGTCGGGGCCGGTGACGGTCATCTTGGCGGTGGGCTTGAGCGACGCCAGCCAGCGCTGCTTGACCTCAGCGGGCGCCTGGGTCAGCGCCGCGTCCTTTTCCGGCAGCCGCTCCACGAGCGAGTTGTGGGCGAAAGCTGGTGCCTGCACGCCGAACACGGCGACGGCAAGGGCGGCGATTCCCAGGGCGATGCGCTTCATGAGCATTGGTCGACGGTACCTGGGCGGAAAGTTCCCGGGGAAAAAACAAGATCTATAAAGTGCCGAAACCCGACAGTTCTCCATGCAACTTTCCGGTCAAGCCAGGCGTCTAGGTAGCAAATCACGGGGACATAAGAATCGGGGCGAGCGATGGTTCGCAGGCTGCTCTTGTTGGGCGTCACGCTAGTCGGAGCAGCAATGACGCTGCCCTTAGCCACGGCCTCAGCGGGCACGATGGCCGATCCCATCAAGGTCATCGAAATCACGGGTGAGGGCATCGACACCGCGATCCAGCTCGCCTCCGACAAAGACAAAGCTCGCTTCAACGTTGTCTTCAGCGAGGTTTCCTGGCTGGCCGGGCAGCGCAGCGTCACGAGTTCCCCGGCACCCGACCGGCTCGGGCCTAAGTACACGCTGGTGATTCTGACCGACGGCAAAGCCACCGACACCTATGACCTCTACCCGCAGGCGGCTGGTGGCCCGCGCGCGTTTCGTCCCGACACCCAGCCCGACGGCCGCAAAGTGGGCGCCGGCTGGTTCTACGGCCGCCTCAGCATGCCAACGACACTCATCAACGTGGGCGTTCCGCTGACGGGCGTGCCCGGCGACCCGGGCATCAACGCCGGCCGTGGCGGTGGCGCCGACGTCGCCCCAACCACTTCCGACTCCCCTGATCTGGCCCAGGTGCTCGGCGACTGGACCAAGTTCACCGGCCTCAACAGCGCACTGATCATCATCGTCGCGATGGGCATCTTCGTGCTGGCCTTCGTGCTGCGTAAGCAGGGGCGATAGTCCATACTTTCTGCCATGCGACCCCTCCGAGCGCTTGCCGCGCTGTTGTTTGCCGCGGTCACCCTGACCGGCTGCATGAAGATCGAGATGGATCTGACCGTCTCCAAGTCGGACACGATTAACGGATCCATGATCTTCGCCATGGAGAAAGTGCTCCTCACCGCTTCGGGCCAGTCCCCGGAGAAGGCGTTCGAGCAGATGTCGAGCGGAAACGACAGCCTGCCCACGGGCAGCCGGGTCGAGGTCTACGACGACGGAAAGTTCTACGGGCAGCGCATCCTGTTCGAAAACCTGGCGCTGGCCGAGTTCAACAAGTCCAGCGACAAGGAAGCCGATGCGCCCCGCCTCGTGCACGAGAACGGCCGCTATGTCTTCACGATGAAGGCCAAGGCGGCAAGCGATGAGCTTGGCGCCGAAGGCGCTCAGATGGCCGCCATGCTGGCCAACGTCGAGATGAAGTTCACGGTTACCTTCCCTGGCAAGGTGATTGAGCACGACGCTGACGCCAAGGTCGACGGCAACACCGCGACGTGGAACCTGCGCATGACCAAGAACTACGAGCTGCGTGCCGTGGCCGAAGAGCCAGCCCTGATCTCGTGGCAGCTCGCCACCATCGTGGGCAGCGTGCTGTGCGTGGTTCTCGTGGCGGTGCTGATCGTGGTGGCCGTCGTCATCTCCCGCAGGCGCCGGACCCCGCCCGCCGCCGTTACCCAAGAAGGCGTGGTCGTTCCAGGTCCGCTGCCCCCAACCGCGGCGTATCCAACCATCGATGACAGGCCGGCCCCCTAGGCTGTCCCCATGACCAGAGGCGGCGCGGCGGGTGAGCCCTTAGCGGCGACGCTGCGCCAAATCGAGCGGTCGGCGGGTGCTTTGGCCACCGCGAGCGTTTCCAGAATGGACGAATCGCTCGTCTGGTTCCGGGATCTGCCGGCCGATCAGCGGGCTTGGGTCATGCTCGTGGCCCAGGCCGGCGTTCAGTCCCTCGTGGAGTGGCTGCGCCAAGGCGGCGGCCTAAACGGTGGGCCACAGGCGGTTTCTGACGAGGTCTTCGACGCCGCTCCCCGGGCCCTGGCCCGCAGCATCAGCCTGCAGCAGACCGTGGCGCTCATTCAGGTCACGATCGAAGTCGTCGAGGAGCAGGTGCCGACACTGGCCGCCAAGGGCGAGGAAGCCATGTTGCGCGAGGCGGTCCTGCGCTACTCGCGGGAGGTGGCCTTCGCCGCGGCCCGGGTTTACGCGCGCGCGGCTGAGTCCCGCGGCGCCTGGGACGCCCGGCTCCAAGCCCTCCTCGTGGACGCGTTGCTGCGCGGGGATTCCGCCGATGTCCTGGCCAGCCGCGCCGCCGCGCTCGGCTGGACGGACGCTCCACCCGTCACTGTCGTGGTTGGACGGTCGCCCGGCGGCGAAGCCGGAGCCGTGCTGCACGGCGTGGCGCGGGCGGCCCGGCGCGGAAAGTTCGAAGTGCTGGGCGGCGTGCACGGGGATCGGCTCGTGGTCGTGATCGGCGGTGCCGACGACACGCACAAGGCCGCGAGCACGCTCTTGAGTGCCTTTGGCGAGGGCCCTGTAGTCATTGGCCCGTCCGTGCCCACGCTCGAGGCGGCCACTGACTCAGCCCGGTCCGCGATGGCCGGGTTCCGTGCGGCGGGCGCATGGCCTGCCGCTCCCCGTCCCGTCCACGCTGACGATCTCCTGCCCGAGCGGGCGCTATCCGGCGATGGAGAAGCGCGACGGATCTTGCGGCATGCCGCCTACGGTGCGTTGGTCAAGGCCTCCGGCGAGCTACTGGAGACCCTCGACGCCTTCCTCGCCAACGGTGGCGCCCTGGAAGCGACCGCTAGAGCGCTGTTCGTTCACCCAAACACGGTGCGCTATAGATTGCGCCGGGTGGCTGAAGTCACAGGCTTCGCCCCGCTCCTGCCCCGCGACGCCTTTGCCCTGCGCATTGCCCTTGTCCTCGGGCGCCTGGAGCCTGGTTTGTAGACCTCCTACAACAGTTGTAGGAGGAATTAGTGAGGCATGACAGAGGCGTGGAAGGCCGTGATCCAGCAGGGTTAAGTGGTGCTAGCAGTTCTCTCCCCTGGCCAGGGTGCCCAGAAGCCCGGCTTCCTCACCCCATGGCTCTCTTTGGAGGGCGCTGAGTCCAAACTTCGCTGGTGGTCCGCCCTGGCAGGCGTCGACCTCATCCACCTTGGCACCGTCGCTGACGCCGACGAAATCAAGGACACGGCCAAGACTCAGCCACTCCTCATCGCCGCTGCTCTCCTCGCCGCTGACTACCTGCCGATCGCCGACGTTTCCGTCGCCGCCGGGCACAGCGTCGGCGAGCTGGGGGCTGCCGCGCTGGCGGGAGTGCTGACACCCGAGTCGGCCATCACGCTCGCCGGCGTGCGTGGCCGCGAAATGGCCGCCGCTTGCGCGCTCGAACCCACCGGCATGGCCGCGATCATTGGCGGCGAAGAGCCGGAAATCCTTGCCGCGCTTGAGAAACACGGCCTTTACGCAGCCAACCGCAATGGTGCTGGGCAGATCGTCGCCGCTGGCGCCCGCGACTCCCTGGACAAGTTCGCCGCGGAACCGCCGTCCAAGTCCAAAGTCATCAAGCTTCAGGTCGCCGGGGCGTTCCACACGCCTTACATGGCGCCCGCTGAGCAGGCCCTCGGCGCCATCGCGGGTGGCATCACGCCCACTCACCCGGCCCGTCTGCTGCTGTCCAACGCCGATGGCGTCGCCGTGACCGACGGCGACGAGATGCTCGCTCGCCTGGTCCGCCAAGTCACCGCACCGGTCCGCTGGGACCTGTGCATGCGCGGCCTCGCCGACCTCGGCGTCACCGCCGTCATCGAGCTGCCCCCAGCGGGCACCCTCGCTGGCCTGATCAAGCGCGAACTGCGCGGGCCAGGCCTGCCCGAGATCGTCACCCTGAACACCCCAGATGACCTCCCGGCCGCACGCGACCTGATCGCGCGGCACCGGGCGGCTCACACCAACGAGCCATCCCTTCACTTCGGGGTCGTGGTGACCGCTACCGCCGGCACCTTCGTTCCCGCTGACGGCCTCGAAGAGGGTTCACCCATCAAAGCTGGGCAGCTCATCGGGCAGATCAACACCCGGCAGGGCGCGGTCGATATCACCGCGCACCAGACCGGTTTTCTTGTCGAGTGGCTGGCGCACCGCGATGACCCGGTTAGCTCCGGGCAGCCACTCGCGCGCATCGGAGAGCTTTCATGAGCGAGTGCTTGCACGAGCGAATCGGAATCACAGGTTGGCTAGTGCCTCATGGCGTCGGCGACCTAAGGGAGACGGCGACATGAGCAGCAGTGTTAGCGGCAGCAAGATCCTGTCGTTCGGCCACTATCAGCCATCACGCATCCTGACCAACGACGACCTCGCTCAGATGGTCGACACCAACGACGAGTGGATCCAGTCCCGCGTCGGGATCAAAGAGCGGCGGATCGCCGACGGCGAATCCGTCGCTGACATGGCCGCCCTGGCGGCTGAGAAGGCACTGGCCGCGTCGGGGCTTTCCGCCACCGACATTGACCTGATCGTCGTGGCCACCTGCTCCAACTCTGACCGCAGCCCCAACACGGCGTGCCGTGTAGCGGCCAAGCTTGGCATCGGTGCCCCGGCCGCTTTCGACCTCAACACCGCTTGCTCCGGCTTTTCCTATGCGCTGGCCAACGCCGACCACGCCATCAAGGCTGGTGCGTCCAAGAACGCGCTAGTGATCGGTGTGGAGAAGCTTTCCGAGATAACCGACTGGTCCGACCGGTCCACTTGCGTCATCTTCGGTGACGGGGCGGGCGCGGCGGTCGTGACGGCGATCAGCGAAGGCGAAGAGCCGGGCATCGGGCCGGTCGTGTGGGGCTCAGATCCCAGTGAGGCGATCGCGATCGAGGGCTGGCGGCCTTACATCGTCCAAGAAGGACAGAAGGTGTTCCGGTGGGCGACCACCGCAGTACCAGCTATCGCTTTGGCCGCATGCCAGAAAGCCGGTGTCGAGCCGGCTGAGCTGGGCGGGTTTGTTCCGCACCAGGCCAATCTGCGCATCATCGAGCCACTGGCGCGCAAGATCGGCGTCAATCCCGACGTTCTCGCGCGCGACATCGTGGAGTCCGGAAACACTTCGGCGGCAAGCATTCCGCTCGCGCTGTCCAAAATGATCGAACGTGGCGAGGTCAAGTCCGGTGCCTCCGTGCTCCTCGTCGGTTTTGGCGGGGGCCTGACCTATGCCGGTCAAGTCATCCGCTGCCCGTAGTTGCAAAACAAACCCGAAAGGAAAGAAATGACCAAGGAAGAGATCGTCACCGGCCTGGCCGAGATTCTCGAAGAGGTCGCTGGCGTGAACCCTGACGACGTAAGCGAGGAAAAGTCCTTCACCGACGACCTCGACGTCGACTCGCTCTCCATGGTCGAGGTCGTCGTGGCGGCCGAGGAGCGCTTCGGTGTGAAGATCCCGGACGACGAGGTGCAGAACCTGCGCACCGTGGGTGACGCAGCCGACTTCGTACTCAAGCAAGCCTGAGAACTGCGAGATTAATGTGACTAAGCCAGAGGTAGTTGTCACCGGCCTGGGCGCCACTACCCCGCTCGGCGGGGATGTCGCGTCCACTTGGGACGCGATGCTGGCCGGACGCTCCGGGGTCAGCAAGCTGACCCAGGAGTGGGCCGAACAGTTGCCGGTTCGCATCGCCGCTCAGCTGGTGGTAGAGCCGAGCGAGGTGCTCGACCGGATCCTGTTGCGCCGGCTCGACCGGTCTGAGGCCCTGGGCCTCATCGCGGCAGCCGAGGCCTGGAAGGACTCCGGCCTAGACCGCGACAGTCTTGATGGGGAAAGACTCGGTGTCGTGGTTGGTTCTGGCATCGGCGGGGCACAGACCCTGCTTGCCCAGGACGACATTCTTGAAGCTTCCGGGCCGCGGCGGGTCAGCCCGCACACGGTTCCGATGCTCATGCCCAACGGGCCTGCGGCCTACGTGGGGCTTGAGTACAAAGCCAAGGCCGGGGTGCACGCGCCGACAAGCGCCTGCGCGACCGGTGCTGAGGCGATCGCCTGGGGCCTGGACATGATCCGTTCCGGCCGGGCCGACGTGGTCATCGCCGGCGGCGTGGAAGCAGTGATCCATCCGCTGCCGATCGCCGGGTTCGCCTCGATGCGCGCCATGTCGACGCGCAACGACGATCCCGAAAAGGCTTCCCGCCCATGGGACAAGGGCCGTGACGGCTTCGTGCTCGGTGAGGGTGCCGGAATCGTCATCCTTGAACGCGCCGACCACGCCGCTGCCCGCGGGGCCCGCGTCTACGCCCGGCTTGCCGGGGCGGGCATGACCTCTGATGGGTACGACATCGTGCAGCCGCATCCGGAAGGCGAAGGTGGCGCGCGGGCGATGCGCGTGGCCCTGCGCGATTCCGGCCTCGCTGCCACCGATGTCACGCATGTCAACGCGCACGCGACCTCGACGCCGGTCGGAGACATGGCCGAAGTTGGTGCGGTGCAAGGGGTTCTGGGTGCACACCCGGTGCTGACGGCGACAAAGTCGATGACCGGTCACCTGCTCGGTGCGGCGGGCGCGCTTGAGTCGATCGCCACGATCCTGGCGATCCGCGACAGTGTTGTCCCTCCGACGATCAACCTCGATGACCCCGACGACGCGCTGACCCTGGATGTGGCGGCACACAAAGCCCGTCCCATGCAGATTCCAGCGGCCCTCAACAACTCGTTCGGTTTTGGCGGCCACAACGTCGCGCTGATCTTCGCGCGGGCGTAGCCCGTGCGAAGCAGTCAGCACAGTGCCAAAGCGTGCGCGGCGAAGCCGCGAGAAACAACGCGGCTTCGCCGCATCAGCGCTTGGAGAATGTCATGACGATAACCTCCACCCCGCTTGACGAGTCCACTGTGGACTTTCGCGACCCGCTGGTGCGGCTAAGGACGCTGTTCGACAAGGGCACCGTCAAGACGCTCACCGGCAAGGACGACTCCGGTGTGCTGACCGCCCGCGGTCTCATCGACGGGACGCCAGCGATCGCCTATGCCACCGACGCCACGAAAATGGGCGGTGCCATGGGCGTCGAGGGTTGCCAGCACATCGTGGACGCTATTGACGCGGCTGTGCGTGAGCGCGTCCCGGTGGTCGGGGTGTGGCACTCCGGTGGTGCCCGGCTAGCCGAAGGCGTTGTCGCGCTTGATGGTGTGGGCCAGGTCTTCGCGGCGATGGTCCGGGCCTCCGGCCGCGTGCCGCAGATCTCGGTCGTGCTCGGGCCGGCCGCCGGTGGCGGCGCTTACGGCCCAGCACTGACCGACATCGTCATTATGAGCGGAGCGGGACGCATCTTCGTCACCGGTCCCGAGGTGGTCCGCAGTGTCACCGGCGAACAGGTCGACATGGAACGCCTGGGCGGCCCCGAGCCGCACGGGCGGCGGTCCGGCGTAGCTCATATCACCACGAAGGACGAATCTTCCGCGCTGGAAGAGGCGCGCAAGGTCGCCAAACTCCTTGGCGCCCAAGGCCGGATCAGTCCAGCCGACGTCGCCGACGACCGGGACCTGTCGGCCTCCATGCCGCCAGAAGCCACACGTGCCTACGACGTCAAGCCCGTCGTCAAGGCGCTTTTGGACGAGCCCGGCGTGGAACTGCACGCCAAGTGGTCGCCCAACATCGTCACCACGCTCGGCCGGTTCGCTGGCCGGACCGTCGGCGTCATCGCCAACAACCCGCTGCGCCTAGGCGGATGCCTGGATGCCTCCAGCGCGGAGAAGGCGGCTCGTTTCGTGCGCATGTGCGACTCCCTCGGCGTCCCGCTGATCGTGCTCGTGGACGTGCCGGGCTACCTGCCCGGTCTCGGCCAGGAGTGGGAAGGAGTGGTGCGCCGCGGCGCGAAACTCCTGCACGCGTTCGCCGAAGCGGTCGTCCCGCGGGTAACCCTGGTGACCCGCAAGGCCTACGGCGGCGCCTACATCGCCATGAACTCGCGTTCCCTTGGCGCCACAGCGGTTTTCGCCTGGCCCAGCGCCGAGATCGCGGTCATGGGAGCGTCAGCCGCGGTCAACGTGCTGCACCGCAAGAAGCTTGCCGCCTGCCCGCCAGAAGAGCGCGAAACGTTGCGCGCCAAGCTCGTCGAGCAACAGCTCGCCGAAGCCGGCGGCGTCAACCGCGCACTCGAGATCGGCGTCGTCGACGACATCATCAAGCCCGCCGAAACCCGCAAACGGATCGCAGGCGCCCTGTCAGACGCTCCGGCGGCTCGGGGTGCACACGGCAACATACCGTTATGACGCCTCCTTTGTGGGGTCCACCTGTCCGTGTGCAAGCGGTGCGAGGTTCGCGCTACTCGGCGTGAAAATTATGCCTGCAAGTGACCGGCCGTAAATCCGCCGCCTTAGAGCGGATCGGCTGTCCGTACAAAGCGGCGCGAGATTCTGTGGTGAGGGGCCGCTGTCTGGGGTGGACAGCGGCCGTTTGTTATGCGGTGCGCAGACGGGTGACTGGGGAGAGCACTAGGGCGACGATGACGGCGGCGGAGCCTAGGGCGGCGACGGTGAGGGCGCGTTTGGCGCCGAGTTCGCCTGCGAGCAGGCCGGCGAAGAGTCCGCCGAGGGCTCCTCCTCCGAACAGGAGCGTGCGGAATGCCGCTGTCATCCGGCCCATCATTGTTTGCGGGGTGACTGACTGACGCAGACTGACGATGATGACGCCGGCGACCCCGAGTCCAAGGTAGGTAAGGAAGAACGAGGCGACGAACATCCCGACCATCATCTGCCGCGGGCCACCGGCGAGCACGATCAGGCTTGGACCCAGCAGCAGAGCCGACTGGGCCACCAGGTAAACGCGGCCCAGGGGAAACCGCCGGATCACCTTCTGTGAGATCAGCGCTCCCGTCAGGCCGCCCACGGAAGCGGCAGCCAGGATGGTGCCGAGCGTCGCCGAGCTCAGCCCCAAGTCACGGGTGCCGTAGAGCAGGAACATCGTCCACACCGAAATCATCGAGAAGTTGACGCAGAAGCCGATGAGCGCCAGCCAGCGCAGGATGGGATCGCGGATGACCCAGCGCATGCCGTCACGAAGTTCGGTGAGCAGATGGCGTTCCGCGACCGGTTCCGGCGCCTCTTCACGTGTGCGGATCACGAGCAATAGCACCGCTGAAAACGCATAGCTCACGGCATCGACGATGAGTGCCACCGGTGCGGTCAGCATGCTCACCAGCAAGCCTGCCAACCCCGGTCCAGCGATGTCCGCTGAGGACGAACTGACGCCCATCTTGGCGCTCGCCTCGACATAGTTGCGGCGATCCCGCACCAGCACGGGCACGAAGGCCATCCAGCTCACGTCGAAAAGAACCGAGGCGATGCCCACCGCCGCCGCGATCGCCAGCAGCACGACCAGATTGAGCCATCCCAGCCACCACAGCACCGGGATCAGTCCAATGAGGACCATCCGCGTGACGTTGGCTGCCAGCATCACGGGCTTACGGCGTACCCGGTCGACCCAAACGCCGAACACCATGGCCAGACCGAGGTAAGGCACGAGTTGCAGGAACCGCAGCAACCCCACCTGCTCATCAGTGGCGCCAAAGATGTAGATCGCGGTGAGGGGCAGCGCGAGGTTCGTGATCTGTGTGCCCAGCAACGATATGGTCTCGCCTGCCCAGAATTTCAGGAAATCCCTGTTGTGCCAAAGGCTTTGCTCAGCCATCGGCGCCAGTTCCCGCTAACTGGGCCACGGCGTCAGCGACGGCGGCGATTTCGCCGCCCGTGTTGTAGTAGTGCGGCGAAAGCCGAAGGCACCAGTCAATGTTCTTGTCCCCGAAGTCGAGCTGAGCGAACTCACGGAAACTCAACGCTGAGTTGATGTTTCGCGCGTCGAGCGCGGCTTTGAACGGCTGTGCTTCCCACCCCTCGATGGCAAACGTGACGAGCGCGCCCAGTTGTGGCCCGCGATCCAGGACGCGCACGCCTGGTATGACAGCGAGCTGGTCGCGTAGATCCGCGGCGAGGGCTGGGGTGCGGCGTGCGATCGCTGGCATGCCGACTTGGCGGGCATAGTGTGCGGCTTCGGCGCAGCCGAGCAGAGTTGAGTACGGAAACTCCCAGTCTTCAAAGCGTGCCGCGGTTGGCGCTGGCTCATACCGGTCGGGCGCTACCCAGCGCGAGCCATGCATGTCAATGAAAAGCGGCTCGTATCCGGCTTGCAGCACACGATCCGAGACGAAGAGGAAGCCGGATCCCCGTGGCCCGCGCAGGAACTTGCGGCAGGTCGCCGTCAGCAGATCGCAGCCGATCGCTTCAACGTCAAGTTCGTACTGCCCCAGGGACTGGCACGCGTCGACGATGTAGAGCAGGTCGAGCTCACGGCAGTGGCGTCCGATCTCGGCGACTGGCTGCACGAGTCCGGAGTTCGTCGGGATGTGTGTCGCGGCCACCAGACGCGGACGGTCCGTTCGCATCAGCGCGGCCATAGCCGCGACGTCAACACCGCCGCCCGGCAGATCGGGCGCGTGGACAATCCTGACGCCGAACCGCTTGCGCAGGGACAGAAACGCGATCTGGTTGGAGACGAAGTCATCGCGCGTGGTGAGGATGGTGTCCCCGGGCGAGAAGGGGATCGCCGATAGCGCTGTGGCATAGGCGTGAGTAGCACTGCCCGCGAATGCGATGTTCTCCGGCTTCGCGTTGATCAGAGCGGCGGTTTCGCGGTAGAACCCGGCTACCTGGTCAGCGCGCAGCGCGGAAGCCTCGTACCCACCGATGTTGGCTTCTAGGTTGAGATGTTCCAGCATCGTGGACAGCACCGGCTTGGCCAGCAGCCCGCAGCCCGCGTTGTTGAAGTGAATGACGTTGCCACAGCCGGGAGTGTCCGACCGTAGCGCTGCGATATCTAGATCAGTAGCGCTATCATGTTCTCTCATGGAGAACGATAGCACTTTCGCCGGGCTCATCTCCACGCTGCGTTCGGCCGTCGATGAGCTGTCTCCTGGCGACCGTCTTCCCAGCAGTCGCGTCCTGGTGGAGCGCTACCGGGTCAGCCCCGTGACAGTCGCACGCGCCGTGGCACAGCTAGCGGCGGAAGGAGCCGTGGTCACGCGACCCGGCAGTGGCACCTATGTCGCCCCACGGGCCCGCGCGGCCAAGGACACCATCGACACCGGCTGGCAGACGGTCGCGCTGACTGATCGCGCCGTGGACATCCGGTCGCTTTCGGACGCTCTCTCACCGGTGCTGCCGGGATCGATTCTCCTGGACGGCGGCTACCTGCACCGCTCGCTACAGTCCGGAAACGCGCTCAGCGCGGCTTTGGCCCGAGCCGGCCGGCGTCCTGACGCCTGGGAGCGCACTCCTCCCAACGGCCTGCCCGAGTTGCGGGCGATCTTCGCCGCGTATACCGGACTGGCCGCCGACGATGTCCTCATCACCGCTGGCGGACAGAGCGCACTGTCGATGGCCTTCCGTGCGATAGCCGCGCCCGGGAGCCCGATTCTCGTTGAGTCACCAACGTATCCGGGCGCGCTCGCTGCCGCTCGCGCCGCCGGTTTGCGGCCGGTACCCGTACCCATCGATGAGGAAGGACTGCGGCCGGATCTGCTCGCCGACGCCTTCGCGATGACCGGCGCGCGGGTCCTGTTTTGCCAGCCGTGCTATCAGAACCCAACGGGGGCAACGCTTTCAGCCGATAGGCGCAAGCAGATCCTCGACATCGCCCGCGCGAGTGGTGCCTTTGTCATCGAGGATGACTTCGCGCGGCACTTGGCACACCACGAGACCCCGCCGCGGCCGCTCATCACCGACGATCGCGACGGTCACGTCGTTTACGTGACGTCACTGTCCAAACCGGCCGCACCGAGCCTGCGGATCGGGGCCATCATCGCCCGTGGCCCGGTCATGGAACGCCTGCGGGCGATCCGCCAAGTCGACGACTTCTTCATCACGCGCCCGATGCAGGAGGCGACGCTGGAGCTGCTCAGCTCGCCCGCCTGGGACCGGCATCTGCGCGTGCTGTCAGTGGCGCTGCGGGACCGGTGCCGTGACCTGTCGCAGGCGATCGCCCACCATTGTCCAAACTGGACAGTGAGCCGCCCCGCCGGCGGCCTGCACTTGTGGGTGACCCTGCCGCCCGGCGTTGACGACACGGCACTGGCCAACGCCGCGCGGCAGCAACTAGTGACCGCCTGCGTGGGGCGGCGCTACTTCGCCGCCGAGCCGCCGGGTGCCTATCTCCGCCTGTCATTCGCCGAAGCGGCCGACTCCAGTGAGCTCGCGGAAGGGGCACGAAGGCTGGGCGCGGCTAGCCTGCGCGGGTAAGAAGGGTGATCGGGGCGCCCTCAGCGGCATACCGATAGGGCTCAAGCTCGGTGTCCCAGTCGGTACCCATAGCGGTGTCGAGCGCGAAAGACAGGGCTTCGGGGCTACGCGACTGCGCGATGATCGTGCGCAGTCGGTCTTCCCCGATCTGGATGTCCCCGGCCGCTCCCGTTGTCGCGCGAAACAGCCCACGAGACGGCACGTGCATGAACCGCTCGCCGTCGCAGCCTGGCGAGGGCTCTTCCGTGACCTCGAACCGGATCATCGACCACTGCCGTAGTTCGTGGGCGATTTGCGCGGCTGTGCCAGGACGGCCGGACCAGCCGCACTCGGCTCGGCGGGAACTTGGCTCGACCGGCTGCACCGTCCAGGGCAAGGACACTGGAATTGCCAGGGCACGCGACATCGCCCACTCCACGTGCTGGCACACAGCGAGCGGGCTCGAGTGGACGTATACAACGCCACGCGTCGGCACTTCGTTGACCTCCCGGACAAAGACAGGCACGTCTTCCCCTACGGCCTGACTTTTTCCCTCCGGGTGAGACCCATGATGACGGCGATAGCGGTGTGACGCCAGTGACGCGCCAAGATCTGGACCGACTTTTTCTTCTCCGGGGAGTGTCGTGTAAAGTTTCAGGGTCAATCGACTTTGCAATCAAGGAGCAGCACGTGGCGACAAGCACCTCAAAGACCGCGCGCGCGTCAGTCCGTGCCGGGCAGGCAGGCAAAGATGGCGCCCTGAGCGTGCTCGGTGAGTTCAAGTACCTCATCCCCCTCAACGGTGGCAAGCACGTCTACGTGCGCAACCTCACCAATGGCAAGACGACGCACCTGAGCACCACGTCGGATGCCTTCGTCGAGGAGATCCGCGTCCTGGCCGGTGCCGGTCACGCCGCGAAGATCCGCGCGGAGCTCGTCACGCTGAACGAGTCCTACCCGGCCCACGGCTGGGACGCGACCGAGAAGCGGCTTGCCGACGCGGGTGTGTTCGAGACCGCCTAAGCACGTAACATGAAAGGCCGCCCTGGCCGCCGATGCGCCAGGGACGGCCTTTATTTCTGCGAAGGGGCAAGCGGTGGAGCAGGTAACGCAGTGGCTGCAAGACTTTCCACCGATTGTCATCTATCTCATCGTTGGCGGCGTCATCGGCCTGGAGAGCATGGGCATCCCGCTCCCAGGCGAAATCACGCTCGTGAGTGCGGCCCTGCTGACCGTTAAGGGAGTCGGGACGCCGCTGGGTGTGGCGACTTTCGCCGCGGTCGGCGCGATCGTCGGTGACTCGATTGGCTATGCGGTGGGCAAGCGCGGCGGCCGCCCGATGCTGGAGCGCCTGGGCCGCAGATTCCCCAAACACCTCGGCCCTGCCCAGCTCGCGCGTGCTGAAGGCATGTTCGCGCGCTGGGGCACCTGGGCCGTCTTCTTTGGACGCTTCGTCGCCCTCTTGCGCATCCTTGCCGGGCCTATGGCTGGCGCCCTCAAGGTCCCCTACCGCAAGTTCCTCCTGGCCAACGCGACCGGCGGCCTGGTCTGGGCCTACGGAACGGTTTACGTCCTTTACTGGCTCGGTGAGGTGGCCGAGACGTGGCTCAAGCGGTTCTCCTGGGCAGCGCTCCTGCTGGCCGTCCTTTGTGGGGTAGCGACCACCATGTGGTTCAAGTACCGCGCGAAGAAGGCACTGGCGCAGCCCGCGCCGGAGCTAGCAGAGGATGCGGTCGGCTAGCAAGAAGATGAGCGACTCCACCTTGCACGATGAGATCGTCCTGGAACAGAAACATGTCGACCGGGTCTACTCCCGGCTAGCCAGGTTGCGCGCTGACGCCAAGCAGGCCGAAGCTGACGGCTACCAGCTGGCCAAGGTCGGCAACTTTGGCTCGCTGGTCGAGCGCGACGCGATGGTCTTCCACGCGGCGCGGCGCCGGCACACGTTTGACTCGCAGCACGAGGGCCTCGTCTTCGGCCGCCTTGACCTGCGTCCTGACTTTGAAGCCAGCGACGATCCGGAAGAGCAGGCCTGGGCCAACCGCGCCAGATACGTTGGGCGCCTTGGGGTCCGGGGCGAAGACGGCGAGCCACTGCTGATCGACTGGCGGGCTCCCGCCGCCGCCGCGTTCTACCGCGCCACGGCCGCCCGCCCCCTCGGCGTGATCCGCCGCCGGATGATCACCTCGTTCGGCGAGAAAGTCACCTCGCTCGATGACGATCTGCTCGACCCGTCGGCCGAAGCCGCAGCCGAGCTGCGTGTCGTCGGCGATGGTGCCCTCATGGCCGCGCTGAGCCGTGCCAAGGGGACGGGCATGCGCGACATCGTCGCCACGATTCAGCATGAGCAGGATCTCGCGATCCGCTCCCCCGCCAACGGTGTCACCGTCGTGGAGGGCGGTCCCGGCACGGGCAAGACCGCTGTGGCCCTGCACCGCGCCGCGTTCCTGCTCTACACCGACCGGCAACGGTTCGCCGGCGGCGGTGTCCTGATCGTTGGCCCGTCACCGGTCTTCGTGCAATACATCGAAACGGTTCTTCCCGCGCTCGGCGAGGATTCCGCGACTTTGCGCTCGCTCGGCCAGCTCGTCGAGGGTGTCAACGCGACCCGCGAGGAGACCGCCGCCGTGCGGGCCGTCAAGGGTTCGCTGCGGATGCGTAAGGTGCTGCGCCGCGCCGCGGAAGACGAGCCCGCCGACAGCCCCGACGGTCTGCGGATGCGTTATCGCGGCACCTGGCTCACGCTTTCCAAACGCGATGCCGAAAACATCAGGCGCAAAATCGGGCGAGGTTCGCGGCGCAACGAGGTCCGCGGCCGGGCATTCGGCGAGATTCTCGACCACCTTTTTTCGGGGGTACGCGATGAGCTGCGCATCGAGCAGTCAAGGTTCGATGACGAACTGTCCGATCACGAGGAATTTCGCACGTTCCTGAGAAGGTGGTGGCCGATCGTCACGCCCGCCACCGTGCTGAGCTGGCTGGGCGACCCGCGACGGCTGCGCCGTTATGCCGACGGCATCCTGAGCCATGACGAGCAGCGGCTCTTGGCTCGCAGCATCAAGAACGAGCCGAGCATCGACGATGTGCCGTTGCTCGACGAGATCGCCGAACTCATCGGCACACAGCCAAAACCCAAGGCCCGCAAGCAACGTCAACAGCAAGCCCTAGGTCTCGTAGGCGGACAGTCCCGCGAACGCGCCATCCGTGGCGCCGACTACCGCGATTACGCCCACGTCGTGGTCGACGAATCGCAGGACGTCACGCCCATGCAGTGGCGGATGATCGGCCGTCGAGGCGGGGCCGCCAGCTGGACGATCGTCGGCGACCCGGCCCAGTCGGCGTGGGCGGGCAACGCGGGCGAGCCAGCTCGCGCGCGTGACGAGGCCATCAGTTCCCGGGCCCGGCACGAGCACCGCCTCACGACGAACTACCGCAACTCGGCGGAGATCTTCGAAGTCGCGGCCGAAGTGATTCGCAAGGTCCAGCCTGATCTTCCGCTGCCCGTGGCTGTGCGCTCGACGGGCATCGCGCCTAAGCACATTCTCGTCGGCGGCGAAGACCTGCGTCCCACCGTGGTCGCGGCGGTCACCGAGCTGCTCAGCGAGGTCGAAGGCACCGTGGGCGTCATCGCCCCCGAGGCTCAGGCTCGCGACCGTATCAAGTCGTGGCTGCGGCACGGGCTGCCCGCTGAGGCGCTCGAAGCACGCGTCAGCGTGGTGACCGCGCTGGCGGCTAAGGGTATGGAGTACGACGCGGTCGCTCTGATCGAGCCGGCCGGGGTCGAGAACGCCCGCACGCTTTATGTCGCCTTGTCCCGGGCGACGCAGCGCTTGACGACCATCGCGACCAGACAGTGGCGTTGATCCGACAGACGGCCTATCGATCTCAAGGCCGCCCTGTTGGCAGACTCTACGGGTGAGATTCCCCCTCCTGCGGACGGTTTGGTCTGGCCTGCGTGTCCAGGCCGGGCGGCTCATGCTGACGGCTGCCGCGATCGCTGGCGGGGCGGGTTTCCTGTCGGGCACCTTCGTCTACGCCGACACGGCCACGGCCGCCTTCTATGACGCGCTGGCGCGCTCAGCCCGCAACGTCGATATCGTCGTCATGCCGCCCAAGGATGACGACCTCGCCCGGATCGACGGGCAGACCGCCGCCGCGATCGCCGGGTTGCCGCAACTGTCCGCTGTGGACACTCGGGTTAGCGAAGTGTTCGGTCTGCTCGACCAGCACGGGCGGCTCATCTCCAACTATGGCCAGGCCGGTTATGCCATCAGCATTGGTGACGTCGCGGAACTGCGGCGCTTTGATCTCGTGGACGGGCGCTTGCCTGCCAGTCCCGGCGAAGTGGCCGTCGACCGCGCGACCGTCGAGCGGCACGGGCTGAAACTAAACGGGGTAGCCGAATTCGCCACTGACGACGGCACCGTGCACCGCATGACCATCACGGGTCTGCTCGACTTCGGTATCCACCGCGGGATCTCTGGGCTGTCAGTCGCCGCTTTGCACCCATCCGACCTGGAACGCCTCGTCAAACCGGCTGGTGCCACGGAAGTCGTCGCGCGGGTCGCTCCGGGGACCTCACCGTCGGAGGCCCGCGACGCCGTACAAGCCGTTGTCCCTCAAGGTTTCCGGGTCTTGACCGGCGACGCGTGGCGCCATCAGCTCGCCGTTGACGCCGGGAAGTATGTCGACGGCTTCCACCAGATCCTGTTTGGCTTCAGCCTGATCGCGCTCGCCGTGGCGGTGTTCGTCATCTACAACACGTTCACGATCCTGACCGCGCGGCGCTACCGCGAACTGGGCATGTGGCGCTGCCTCGGCGCGAGCCGCAAACAGGTTGGCCTTCTCGTGCTCGCTGAGGCCGCCGGCCTGGGCATCGCTGGCTCGCTGGCGGGTGTGCTTGTCAGCGCCGCGATCGGCTGGGGCCTTGTCATCGGGCGCGGCGCGACCGGCGGCACCACCGTCCCGGATCACTCGCTTGTGTTGCGGCCCTTCCCTATCCTGCTTACCTTCGCCGTCGGCGTACTAACCGCGGTCGTCGCCGCTCTCCTGCCCGCATGGCGCGCGGCTCGGATCTCGCCGCTGCAAGCACTGCAGATCGCTCCTTTGCGCGAGCTGCGTCCCGCTGGCCGCCACGCGTTCTTGCGAGTCGCGGCTGCCCTGGCGTTGGCCGCTTTCGCCGCCTGGCTCATGCGCCGGGGACTTCCGTGGGGCTTTGACGGTCTGCCGTGGGTCTTCGGCGGAGCCGTGATCCTGTTCGGCGGACTCATCCTGCTGCTGCCCGTTGTCATCGGCCCGCTAACGGTGGCGGCAGGCTGGTTGCCGTCCAAGCTGTTCGGTGCGAGTGGACGGCTCGCCCTCGGGCAAGCCCGCCACCAACCCCGCCGCGCGGCAGCGACCGCTAGCGCTCTCATGGTGGGCGTCGGCGTCCTCGCCACGGTCAGCGTGCTGCTCGCCACCGCCTCGGAGCAGGCTCGCAAGGAACTCAACGAGAACTTCGCGGTCGACTTTCAGCTCACTTCAGTGGACGTCAAAATGGGCAACGGCAAGGCGACCGTCCCGCCCGCGCTCATCACCGCGCTACGGGACAATCCCGCTTTCGCCGCCGTCACCGGTGTCCGCGGCGAGCTAGGCACCGTGAACAACTCAGGCATCTACATTTGGTCGGCACAGGAACTCACGGGACCGTTTCTGCCCGAGGTGCTCCACGGCTCGATCGATGAGCTAGGCAACGGAAACGTCGCCATCGACCGCAGCTATGCCGACGAGCGCGGCACCAAACTCGGTGACACTCTGGAGATTGACAACGGGAAGTTCACGGTCGTCTCTATCTATGACGACGCGCCAAACACCGCTGTCGTCCTTCTTAGCTGGGACGACTTCGCCGCCCTGCACGGACAGTCCGCTCCGGAAGCCATCATCCTTTCCCTGGCACCAGGTTTGACCGCCGCTCAGGGACAGGCTGTGCTGGATGGAGTGCTTACTGAGTACCCCCTGATCGAAGTTTCTGGAAAAGCTCAGGCACGCGCGGAGCTGACGGAAACCTTCGACCGGCTGCTCGGGATTTTCACTGCCCTGCTGGGGGTTTCGCTGTTGATCGCGGTGTTTGGCATCGGCAACACGCTGGCACTCTCGGTGTGGGAACGCACGCGCGAGTCGGCGACGTTGCGTGCGCTCGGCCTGAGCCGGGCTGGCCTGCGAGCGATGCTGCTGCTCGAGGCGATCCTCATGGCCATCGTCGGCGGCGGTGCCGGGCTCGTCTTCGGCGGAGCCGTGGGATGGGTCGCTTCGCTTGGCTTGATTAGCTTCTACGGGCACGGCTCACCCGTTGTCCCGTTTGGACAGTTCGCGCTCTACCTCGCGGTCGCCGCACTGGCGGCAGCCGTGGCCGCCCTTCTACCCGCCCGCCTGGCAGCCCGCGCCTCCATCACCGCCGGCCTCGCCTCTGAATAACCTGAATCGCCGCTTACCTACGGGGGTTCGGGTTCGACTTCGTAGATCCGGCCGAGTGGGCTTCGCCAGACATAGCCGCCTCGCTTCGTGCGGCGGTAGCGCCAGCCGCCTTCATGCCTAGCACGGTGGTGATAGCGGCACAGCGGTGCGAGATTGCACGGTTCGGATCGCCCGCCTCTGACCCAGCTTTGCCGGTGGTCGAGATCGCATCGTGAAGCGGGAACACGGCAACCAGGCGCACGGCACCTCCGGTCGCGTGCCCGCACGATCCTTGCGACTTCAGCCGTCGCCCGACGAGCTTCCGCTGTGCTCTCCACCTGCCGACGGCGAACCTCGGCCTTGTCTCCTGGCACCGTCATGCGCTCGGTCGGTTGACTGCGGCTGGCAGTTCCGCCGCACCGTGTCTGTTCGCGGTCGCCGGAATTGCTCTGCCGAGAAGCCTGCGTTGCGGTGCCGGGCGACGAACGCTGTGGGCGCTGGAGGTCTGGTTGCGTGGGGCGGGCGCGGGTGGTGCCGTGAAAGGCTTCGGCAGTCTCTGGGTCGTGGACAGTGTAGGTCCACGACGCTTTTCCTTGCTGCGCCGCGACTTTTCGGGCCACGTCGGCGATCACGGGACCGTAGCCAGCGAGGTCGCCAGGTGTCTCGGCTAGTTGAGTAAGCATCTGCAGCGATGCCGTCAGCTCGACGATGCCACCGCGACCGCTGGAAGGCTTGCCCGACAACAGGTCTAGGAAGATGTCCGCACGCAGCTGACCCATCGAGCGTGTGTCGCCATTCGCGCGAGCCAATCGAGCTTGGGTGTGGACAGCGTTCGCAGCGGCACGGGCTCTGTCGGCAGGCAGATCTAGCCCGAGCAAACTGGCACAGCCATCGCGATCGGGCTCGAAGACAAGGCGTCGTGAGGCAGTCTTTTGCTTGTGGCGCATGGCTGCCGCATCGGGATCCGTGCTGAGAACGAGACGGGCGAGCTTCGCGCGCAGCTGGCCCGTAGTAAGGCGAAGTGCTTCGGGCAGCAACTGGTCGCACACGTGACCTGCGGTGTCGCGGGGCAGGACTCTTGTCTCCTCACAGAACACGCGGGCCTTCGGCAGGTCGATGGCGCCGCGACTCAGCGAGCTGTAGACGTTAGGCAGCTCAAGCATTTCGCGAGCGAGGGCAAGCTTCGCCGTAGCGGCTTGACGCGACCAAGCGACTGCGGAGGCGACCTCCATCGGCGCAAACTCACGCACAGGAGTGACTTCTTCGACCAGCGTTAGCGCCTTCAGCACGCGCGCCTCAGCCGAAGCGGCGGCACGGACAGCGGCGATCAGTTCGTCAACCGCCCCCTCAACCGCCACACCAGAATTCTAAGCAACCGCGACGACAATTCCCCGCCGCGATTCCAGCGGAAAACCGCATAGCCGCAAGCCTTCTCGGCATCTCACCGCACTAGCGAGCGGGTGGTGGCTGGAAGGGGTGGCCGAGTGCTTCGGAGAGGCCGACGAAGACGCGCGTGGCTGGAGCCGAGCAAGGCAGGTCGGATGGATTGTCTGACAGCGTTGGAGATTCGGTGCAGCCGCCGGAGGCGATGTCGCTGTTGACCATCACGACCACGGAGGTATCCGTTGTGGTGTCGTAGAACTGCGAGGTGTTGAAGCCGGGCAGTTCGCCTGTGTGGCCGACCCAGCCATCGAAGCAGCCAAGGGCGATGCCATAGCCGGTTGGTTCGGGCCAGGAGGTTAGCCGCTCGACTTGCGTTTCGGGCGACAGGAGTCCTTGGCCCGTCCCGAGAGCGCGGTTGTACGTGAGGATGTCGCCAAGGGTCGAGATCATGCCGCCGGCGGTCCAGCCGAAGGAAGGGCTCCAGTTGGTGGCGTTGATGGGCACGCCTGGTTCCTTGGCTCCCTGCAAGGTGTAGCCCTGCGGGTGCGGTGCCGGAATTTCCAGTGACACATCGGGGAGCGAGGTTTCGGTCAGGCCCAGCGGGTCGTAGACGCGTTGCTGGAAGACTTCCTGAACCGGCTGGCCGGTAACGGATTCGATGACTTTTCCGAGCAGGATCGTGTTGGTGTTGGAGTAGTTGAACTGAGCACCGGGCTCGAAGATGGGCGATGCCGCGACGCCGTAGGCGATCAGTTCGTCAGGCGTGAACGTCGTTTCGGGGTTCCCGAAATAGCGTTCCAGGAACGGCTCGGTGTAGTAGGTCGAGATTCCGCTGGTCATGTTGGCCAGTTGCCGGAGCGTGATCTGGTCGCCGTTCGGGATGCCTTGGTAGTACTTGTCTATCGGGTCATCCAGGGACAACTTCGCTTCCTGGGCGAGCTGCAAGAGCACGGTGCCGGTGAAAGTCTTGGTCACAGAACCGATGCGCATGTGCATGTCGGTCGACATCGGCGCCTGGATTTCTGGGTTGGCATAACCGTAAGCCGCCGTCCAGGTTCCCTGTGGGGTGCGAACGCCAACAAGAGCACCGGGAGCGGCTGCTTCGGCAAACGAAGCTTGCGCGGCCGCGTCCAGTTTGGACACCAGATCCGCGGGTAGCGTGGCCGACGGGGATCCGGGGGCCTTAGAGGCCACGCTGGCCGGGTCCGCGACGCACTGATCAGCCACAACCGCGGCGGCAGGATTGGCCGCGGGTGCAACCGTGGCTGATGCCGCGGACGGCACGGCCGCTCCGAGCGAAATCGCAAGGCACAACACTGCGGAAAGGGCCAACCCCCGTCGGGTCCACATGCCGCAACCATAGGCAATAGCTGATGAGCCCCAACGGTGTTTCGCCGAATCTGGTCCGTTTGGCTGACGCGAAACCCCGGCACACCAACCGAAACGAACCTTTACACCCCAGACGTGAAGCAGCCGAGGACGAAATCCCAGCCGGAGTCGTAGTTGTCGCGTGCCGCCGCGTCGCGTGCTTCCCAGCCTGTGTGCACGAGCTCGACGCGGGTTCCGGTGCCGTCAGCGGTGAAGCTGACTTCGACCTGCGTGGCTTCGCTGGCTGTGCGCCCCGGGTGCCACGTGAACGCCACGACGGCGGGCGGATCCCACTTGGTTACCGTTCCCCAGACGCTGGTGGTGTTGTCCCGTAAGGTTTCCACGATCTCGCCGCCAACGCGGCCTTCGAGCGTGACATCTGTGGCGTCAGCTGCCCCGACCGAGTGAGTGGCCAAGGGCCACCACTCCCCCATGCGCGCGGTGAACAAGGCGAACGCGCGGTCTGGCGCGACCTGAACACGGACAGTCTTAATCAGCGGTTCCATCGCTACTCTCCTTATCGGCGAAGGCGGCGAAACTTTCCAGCGCCGTGCCCCAGAAGTCGTCGAGCCAGTCCCGCAACACGGTCAGCCCACGGGAGTCGACGCGATAGAAGTTGCGCGTTCCCACGGTTTCGTGCGCGACCAGTCCCGACTCCTGGAGCACGCGCAAGTGCTGCGACACCGCGGGACGGCTGACGGGCAGCCGCGCGGCCAGCTCGCCGACGGTGACCGGACCTTCGCGCAGCAGCTCAAGGATGCTGCGCCTAGTCCGGTCACCGAGTGCGTCCAGCACTTGGTAAGTCTCCACGAACCGTAAGTTACCACTTACCGTTGGCGGAGACAACAGCCCAAGCTACTTCCAGGTCGTGGAAATCGTGGCGGCGCAGGGACTCGTGCCGGTGGAGTAAGTGCGGTTGGCGCCGCTTTCCCACACAACACCGCCCGAGCCGTCCTTCTTGATGAATTTGAATTCGAAAGCCGTGCCCGGCGGGATATTGATAACCCCGCGCCACAGTGGGTACGCAGCAGAGCTCAGCAAAGGCGCCGATCCCGTGTTCCAAGACGACAGCGGAGCGATGCTGCCCACGACATGCACGTTCTGTCCCCACGTCGTGGTCGCGTTCACCTCAAACGTCACAGCGATCGAGGTGCACGATGAACCTGGCCCGTTCCACGTTTCGGCATAGGCCACCGAACAAGCCGTCGCCGTGCTGTGACTGCGATTCGGGTCGTATTCCCACGTGACGTTGCCGGCGGCGTCCTTGCGGATGTACTTGTATTGGTACGTCGTGTTGAACGGAATGTTCACCGTGCCCGGAACGGGAATCGCGGCGGCCGTGTTCCAGCTGCCCAATGCTGGGATGGAGCCGACGATGTAGGCGTTCTCGCTGAAACTAAACGTGGTCGCCGTTGAGGTGCACCCGGTAGGAGTTGGCGTCGGTGAAGGTGTGCCGCCACTGAGAGCACCAACGTGCAGCGCGATCATCCCGTTGGCCGGAACGGTTGCCGTGAACTGACCGCCGCTGACACTGATGACTGAGCACCCGTCCAGAGCCACGTTGCAGTAGTTGCCGTTGGGCAACTGCGTGCTAAACGTTGTGCTCCAAGCGCTTCCAGACCGGTTGAAGGCAGTGTGACCCTTGTTGCCGCGACCAAAGGCGATCCGGTTGGATTGCGGCGACGTCCAGTTGGTGACCGCCGTGCCGTTGACCTGATTGTGGAATCCAACCAGGTTCGCCACGACCGTACGCCGGTGCTCGCACTCCCAGCCCGCACCGCACGTGACCTGATTGGTGATCCCGCTGCCGTTGGCTGGCGGGCCGGCTTCATTGTTCGTGAAACTGAAGCTGCTCATCAGCTGTGGCGTGCCATAGGGATAGGCAAGGCTGAAAGCCTGTGCCAGCGCGTGGGTCTGGCCGTCCTTATAGGTCAGTCGCGCCCGGCCGTTGCGCTGGGTGTCGTGATTATCCACGAAATTGACCGCGTCACCGTGCGATAGCAGCATGCCGCCGAAGTCGTTGAGACCGCTCAAGTTGGCGTCCCGGAACGCGTTGCCGACCTTATCGCCGTAACGGAATTCGGTGACGTCGCCGAGGCCGGTGTATTCGCTCGGGCTGATTTCGCCGGGTCCGCCTTCAATGACTTCGGAGAAGATGTACGGGCTGCCGGACAGTCCGCTCAAGACGGCCTGCAGATCGGCGACGGGAGTGTGCTTCGCCGCGTCGATCCGGAATCCGTCAACGCCAAGGCCGATGAGGTCGTTTAGATAGGCGGTGAGTTTGCCGCGCACGTGAGACGACTCCGTCTTGAGGTCAGACAGATCGACGAGTTCACAGTTCTGCACTTCCCAACGGTCCGTCCAGCTGCGAATGTCGTCGTTGCCGTTGCGGCCGCAGTGATGGAAGTCGTCGAAACCATAAGGCACGGCAGGATAACTGTATTGCGTGTAGGTGCTGCCAGCACTTCCCGGGCCAGTCGACGCCCCGCCTGCCATGTGGTTCACGACAGCGTCGACGTAAATCTTCACGCCCGCGGCGTGGCACGTCTGCACCATGCTCGCGAACGCGGCTCGGTCACCACGTCGTGACACGATTTGATAGCTGACCGGCTGATAGTCCTGCCACCACGGGAAGCCGTGGCCAGGCAACACGACGTGCTCCTGGGGCGGGGAAACTTGGACCGCACCAAAACCCTTGGGCCCCAGCACATTCGTGCATTCGGAAGCGATCGACGTCCACGGCCACTCAAACAGATGCACGATGACGTCGCGGGGACCAGGGTTCGCATCCACTTTGGCTTCAGTAAGCGTTGGTATGAATAGCACGGCCGCGGCTGCCGTAGCCACGGCGGCCATGACGGAACGAGGGACGGACATGGAGCCTCCTCATTGGAAACTCTTGCGAAAGTTTCACCGAGGTTAGCCCCGCGTTGCGGAGATGTGAAGAGTCGCTGAGCTGGGCCTTTCAGTTTCAGCCGCAGGTAATAGGTGGTGCCGCAGGTCGGGCTTATGGCGTACCAGCAAAATCTTGCAAAGATCTTTTAGCGAGGGCGAGTGAACCTCTCTGATGCCGGCACCACGAGCAAGACGAGGGTGGCGATCGCGGCGAGGGCGATGAGACCACGGATGGCGAACCACGCCATGAAGACGAATGGTCCGGCGAGCGTGTCGTCCAGCCCCAAGAGCGGCGAACCGCAGGGGCACAACGCGGCGAACAAGACGAGTCCGGAAAGGACAGCCAGGCCAAGGCGCGCCGGATCGGCACCTCGGCTGACCTGCTTGGCCAGGACGACCGCGATGGCGCCGGCCAACAGCGCGGCAGCGACTTCGGCGGCACCGTAAATCGTGAACATAGCAAGGCTGCCGTCTACATCCGTGGGCGTCAGTTCGGGATCGGCCGCCAGGAGTTCGTCGCCGAACACCCGCATCAGCACGAGATCGGCCACGGCGGTAAGCACACCAAGCAATACACCGGCATAAGTTGTCCACACGGCGATAGCGATGGTGAGTGGGCGCGATGGTTTCACCTCGGCGCGAATCTCAAACCGTCCTGTGAGACGGTCGTGTTCGGCTTCGGTTCCGATCGCGGCGCGGTCTTCTGGATGCTCGGCGTACCAACGGATCGCGTCGGCGATTAGCCAGCGATGGGTCTTGGTTTGCAGCGGCAGCGTCGGCGCCGTCGTCGGCCCCATGCTGGCTTGAAATCCGCGCTGCTGAACGAGATCGGGCCGGACGATCGCGAGCCGGATTTGCTGGCCATTCCAGCCCAGCGACGGCCGCGGCGGCCCACCGGAAGCCAATGCCTCCCAAGGGATAAAGCGATGGGCGAACGGTGTCGTGACACCAATGCCTTCGGGCGTCAGCTCCGTCCCACCCGGACGCAACGCTGTGCTGGCGATGAGCACGCCGAGGGCCAGGAAGGGAAGTACACACGCGATGCTGACAACCGTGAGCGTCAGCCGCACCGGCGGCGGGGTGTCGGGGGCGAGCAACCCGTGCCCGCCAATGAGCATCGAGATCGCGGCCGCGACAAGCGTCAAGGTCCCGATAGCGGGCAGCAGCGGATCGCTCGCGGGAATCAAGCGAAAGCCGGACGCCGTGATCTGAAAACGGATCTGCCGGCGGTTAGCCCAAATCAGCGGAATGTTGGCGAAAGATATCACGATCGATAGTCCGAAGAGGACGAACGCGACGAGCGAACTTGCCGGAAACGCTTCGGGGGGCTGCACCGCCTGTGCCCAGATGCCAGCCACCACAACGGCTAACAGGACGCCACCGGTCACGGCGATGGCGGTGCGCTTCGTCATGCTGCTGGTATAGCACCTTTGAGCAAACTGGTGGGGCCCGCCTCTGAGAGCGGGCCCCACTTTGCTTCACTTCGCGTAGATATCGAATTCGTATAGTGAGAATCCGTAGGACGTCGCCCGCGTCACGCCATACATCCGCACGTAGCGGGCATTGACGGCGTTGAACTGGACGTTGTCGGTTCCTCCATTGCCGGCGGTGGTCGAGAAAACCGTTGTCCACGTTGAATTGTCAGTGGACACCTCAATCCGGTAGGCCGTGGCGTAGGCCGACTCCCAGTTCAAAATCACGCGTTTGACACTCTGCGCTGAGCCAAGGTCCACTTTGAGCCACTGGTTGTTGCTCCACGAACTCGCCCACCGGGTGCCATCGTTGGCATCGACAGCTTTGCCCGGCGTGTGACTCGTGAGGAACTGTGTGCTCGACGCACTAGCTGACTTGTTGTGCGCGAGGTTGGCGATATTGTCGCCGCGCCGCGCGGGGAACTGCACGACCTGCTGATAGGTCGGGCGGTTCTGCCAGCTGATCGGGTCTTGCCCGATGCCGCCGAGCGCCGAATGAATGATGGTGTCCGCGCACCACTGGTCGCCTGCGGCGCAATCACCATCGCCAGGATAAACCTGATTCGCTGGTACTCCGGCCGCCTGCGTCAGGCTGGTGAGGAGCGCGTTGCGGCAGTTGGCCAGATCGCCGTTGCCACAATAGGTCGCGGCCAGCGGTCCGCTCACGGGCTGCCCGAGAACAGAGCGCAGATCTTTCGACACGTAGCCCCACCATCCATATTGGAACGCGGAACCCTTATGCGGCTGACCGTGATCCGATGGCGACTCGTCCACGCCGAGCGCGTTGGTTAGCGATCCGTAGAGTTCCGCGCCCAACGCTGGCTTGAACATAGCCTCCACGAGCTTTGGCCACCAGGCGTCCAGGATTCTGATGGCGTCAGCGTGCTGATACACCTTGCTTCCCGGGCTTGTCTCGGTGCGGCGGCCGCCCGCGTTCAGCCACGCCTCCAGTTTGGCGACGTTGGGATCGCCGGTGGGCTTGAGGATTTGCAGCAGCAACGGGAGCAACGATGTCGCTCGCAGATCCTCGTGCGCGGCCGCTTCCGCTATCTTGACCACCGCCGCGCGGTCGAGCTTTTGCCCGTTCGCTATGCCTGCCTTGACTTTCTTGTCCAGCAGATCGCCGCGGTGCACAGGGCCGAAGCTGAAGTTTCCGTCGGAGGCGCTGTAATCCTTGGCCTGCTTGTTGTTCCAGGAGATGTAATAGTCCTGGTTCACCGACTGCGGATGCGCGCTGGCAGGCGTGTACTGAGCGGTGTTGTTCTCCGGGTTCCACCCGGTCCACTCATTGGCCTGCGTTGCCGCGATCGGCAGGTTCGGGTCAACGTGCGCTGGACGCACCGGGTTTGAACCCGAGTTGAAGTACGCCGCTTCGCGTGAGTTGACATAGAACCAGTTGAACGCGTAGCCAATGTTGTGCGCCGAGTTCATGAACGCGCTCGCGGTGCCCATTTGCGCCGGGTCGTTGAACATCTGGAACCCGATCGCCGAGTCCGCCTCGTGCCGGTAGGTCGAGCGCAGAGAGGCGAACGCCGTCGGGACACCGTTTACCATGCCGCGCCACAACACCAGGCCGTACCTGGTGCGATACGTGATGAGGGAATACGATCCGGCCGGGGTGCCGTCGGCGAGCGTTGGTGTCCAAGAGTTGTCTTGGCGCAGCACGTCCATCGGGGTGCAGACACCACGGAACTTGTAGACGTTACTGTTGATGTCTCCGCAAAGCTCTACGGCGTACGTGTCGGTGATGTCCTGACTCGCACTCGTGGCGCTCCACGCATAATCTTGCCCGCGTCCTAATTGGACATAGAGATTGACTCCGGCGAAGGACGCGCCCCGTGCGCTGATGCCCGGGCCCTGAAGCTCTTGCAGCATCAGCAGTTGCGGCGAGAAGTAGGCCGTCTGCGGCCCAAATACCGCGATCGGGTTGCCGGTCGTCGTGTGCGCTCCGGAGACGACAACGGCGTTCGACATACCCCTTCGCTGCTCCGTCAGGGTTTGCGCGCTCGCGCCGCCGGTTTGGTTATACACAACGGGGACCGGATGCGCCGTGCCTCGATCCGGCAGCACGGTTCCGCTCGGGCTCGCCGGCGTCTGGCCATACGGGAACGATTGCCCGTTGTGTAGCGTTTGCACGGTCTCCGGGTCGTTCTGCTCCCGGAACGCCCGCCAAACCTGGTCACCCACGACCGGGCCGTACTTGATCCGGGCTTCGACACGCACCAGCGCCGAGCGCATCTCAGCCCCGCCGCCCCCGCCGAACAGCCCGCCCACGACACCGCTGATCGCGACGACGTCAGTCACCTTAAACGGCACCGGGCCACCCTCGTTCGTGATCGCGTCCAGGTGTCCGGTCAGGACATACTCCCCTGGGCAATTCACGGGCCGCGCCGCCATGCATTGAGCGATGTAGGCATTGACGCCGGCGATGTATTCCGTGATATCGCTGTAGAGCAGTTGCCCCCGCGGACCGCTATCGCGCAGCGCGTCGACCTGCGCCTGCAAGTCAGCCTCGGTGTAGGGCGAGTTGCGCCAGACCTGCTGCTCCAGCGCCTGATTGCCGGGCGCCCCGCCAGCGAACGAGGTCAGGTTTCCCCGGCCGACGTGCCGAAGCAGGTCCATCAGGAACAGCCGGTCATTGGCACCGGCGAACCCGGCCCCAAACATCGTGCCGCCACGTGTCGTCCCATAGATGTGCGGGACGCCCGTTGCCTTATCACGCACGATCCTGACATCGGACCGCGGCGTAATCGTGCTCTCCACCTGCGACGCGGGCACGCCGAAGGAGGCATCGTTGTAGAACTGCCCAATCTGCTCGTTCGTCAGCCCCGTATAGGCGCTGAGCAGGTTGTTGTATTTCGCGATCTGATCCGCGTTGTGCGGAGGTTTCAGGCCGAACGCCTGTGCCGCAAGGATTTCCGCCAACGTAGCGTTCCCATTCTGCCCGGGCGGCAGAATATCGTCACACTGATCCAGGCAGAAGTCATTGGGCTGCAGATATGCGCTGGCAGCGACAGCCGGGGCGGCGGGAGCGAGCACCAATGCACTGGTGACAAGCACAAGCGCCATTCCGGCCCGCGTCACTTTGCTGAACACGGGCTATCCCCTCTCGGGACGGTGTATGTGAAGGGTGCTCACATCCTAGGGATGACCCCACCGTCTACAACAGAGGGAAATTCATCTTTGCCGGTCTAGCACACGCTGCAGAAAATTAGAACCTGTTGCAATTTTGATCGAGTATCTTAAGATCTTGACTCATGAAATCTGTTCACCGCATACTGCGGATACCTCTCGCCCTGGTCATAGCCTCGGCGGCCGTCCTATTCGGACAGTCCCCGGCTCAGGCCGCGCCACCACCACAGTCGGTCAATGGCTGGCTTCAGGTCTGGAACTACAACACGGCACGCATGTCGACCGGCCCCGACACCGACTGGCGCCAATTCATTTACTACATCACCGATGCTGGCCGGGTCAGCTACCGCCCCGACATCGTCACCGTTCAGGAAGTAGGCACCGACTATCTGAACCTCCCGGGCTGCGAGAACATCGCGAACCTGCTGCAATCGCGGACCGGCGAGGACTACCACTGCTACGAGACCAACGACACCGGTGGATCCTCAATCGTCTACCGGACCGGCAGGCTCTCCAAAGTTGGCGAGGCTACGATCCCGCTCAAGTACCGCGAGTTCGAGTCCGAGACCGACTGCAAGAACAGCACCTGGACGGCACAAGCCCTGAGGCTTTCAGACGACAAGGTCGCCGGGAAGTACGTCAACGTCGCCTCGGTGCACCTTCCCTACAACGGGAACGCCCAGGACGCTGACTGCGCCTGGGACAACTCGAAGATCATCAGCTCCGCGCTGGCCAATCTCGGCTCATCGCAGATGCAGATCATGGGCGGCGACTGGAACCACGTTGACGCGGCCGTCAGCGGCACCTCGGTGAACTGGGAGTGCTGGTACGAAGGGACTACCACCACCGCGGGCGGTGCACTCGGCAACTGCGGCGGTTCCAACCTCGGCTGGAAAGACCCGCAATACCGCAAGTGCGACGAGACCAACGACGGCGCGTACAACATCTGGAAGTGCATGGACAACGTCCACCGCACCCACGGCGGCACGAGAATCGACTTCCTGCTCGCGAAGGCGCACACCGCCTCCGGCTCGGGCACCGTCGACTATTACCAAGCCTGGCAAGCCGCTGGCAGCCCAGGCGGGCCCCAGAAATACTCTGACCACCGTGGTCAGGGCGCCGCACTGAAGTACTACTAGGTCCACAAGAGACAGCCGCCCTGCGAGGCAGGGTGGCGGCGGCTGTCTCCCGGCATGTGCTTTAGTCGCGGTCGACCGCTGGAAGCACATACCAGAGCAGCACGTAGACGAGAACCGTTGCGGCGCAGAGTATCGCGGCCCAGGTGAGGCCCGCTACCACGTCGATCACGAGGAACACCGCACCAGACAGAGCCACGAGGAACGCGCCGAGCCCAGCCTGCGCCAGCGTCGATGCCGTGGTCACGAGTTGCGGCTTACGCCCTTGCCGGAACACCTGCCGGTGATAGCTCACGGGAGCGATAAGAAGCGCCATGGAGGCCGTGGCGGCTAGCAGCGTCAGAACATAAACAACCTTGTCAACGCCGTCAATCTCCCCGAAGCGGTTGTAGAACGGCAGCGTCAACAGGAACGCGAACAGAATCTGACCGCCGGTCTGCGCTACCCGAATCTCCTGCAACAGTTCGGCAAATCGCCTGTCCCACTGCTCTTTACTGTCATCCTGCAGCCCGCCATCCTTCATCCACTTTCATTACCCGGCCAAGTGTGCCGGTAACCGCCGCATACCTTGACAGCCTCAAATCTTTCAATAAAGTTTACTAATAAATTCTCGAACTCGGAGGCATCATGGTTTTCCGGCGTTCGCGCGCCGCCGTCGGGGCCAGTGCGCTGGTCATCGCCGGGGCAGCAATGTGGACGATGGTGGCGGCCCCGGCCACTGCCGCGATTGGTTCCCTTGGCCATTTAGTCCCTGTGCCTGCTTCTGTTCAGGCGACAGCGGGCGTGACCTACACCCTGCCGTCATCGGCAAGCATCTTCACGGGCACCGGTGCTACCGAGGTCGGCAACTATGCCGCCTCGATTCTGCGCCGTTCCACCGGGTACGCGTTGCCCGTGACCACGGCACCCGGTACGCCCACGAGCGGGATCAATCTGCTGCTCAGCGGTGCGGACCCGTCCGTCGGCACGGAAGGCTACACCCTCGACATCACCGCCTCGATGGTTGTCATCCGCGCACAAACCGCCGCCGGACTTTTCTATGGCGTGCAGACATTGCGGCAGATCATGCCGGCTGAGATCGAAGCGGCGACGGTCCAAGCCGGGCCTTGGCAGATCCCAGGCGTCCGTATTGTCGACAAGCCACGTTTCGGTTATCGCGGCACGATGCTAGACGTAGCAAGGCATTTCCATCCGGTCAGCACGATCAAGGAGCACATCGACCGGGTCGCGCTGTACAAGATTAACCAGCTGCACCTGCATCTTTCAGATGACCAGGGCTGGCGGATCGTCATCGACTCCTACCCACGGCTGGCGACCCACGGTGGTTCCACGCAGGTTGGTGGCGGGCCGGGCGGCTACTACACCAAGGCACAGTTCCAGGACATCGTCGCCTATGCGGCGTCACGGTTCATCACGGTGATTCCCGAGATCGACATGCCGGGACACACCAACGCCGCGTTGTCTTCTTATGCCGAACTGAACTGCAACAACACCGCACCGCCCCTCTACACCGGCATTGAAGTCGGGTTCTCTTCCTTGTGTACGACGAAGGAAGTCACCTACACGTTCGTGAACCAGGTTCTGGGCGAGCTCGCGGCGATGACGCCGGGGCCGTTCCTGCACATCGGCGGGGACGAAGCCAACGTGACACCAGCGGATCAATACGCCACGTTCATCAACCGGGTTCAGCCGATGGTGACCGCGCGAAGCAAAGCCGTGATGGGCTGGCACCAGATCGGCGCTTCTGCCGTGCAGCACTCGTCAAACCGGGTAGTGCAGTACTGGGGACTGTCCACATCAGACAGTCTCGTATCCACTGCCGTGTCACGCGGCGCGAAGGTCGTCATGTCCCCGGCCAACAAGGCTTACCTGGACATGAAGTACAACTCGTCGACCCCGCTTGGACTTTCGTGGGCTGGACTCATCGAGGTGCAGACCGCCTATGAGTGGAACCCGGGGACGCACTTGAGCGGCGTAGCCGAATCCGCGGTCCTCGGCGTTGAAGCTCCATTGTGGACAGAAACAATCGTCACACCGGAGCACGTCGAATACATGGCGTTCCCGAGGCTGCCAGCCATCGCGGAACTCGGCTGGTCGCCGTGGTCCACACACAGCTGGACCTCCTTCCGCACCAGGCTCGGCGCGCATGGCCCGCGCTGGACCATCATGGGAATTGGCTACTATCCCTCGACGCAAATCCCTTGGGGCCCACCGGCATCGCCAACCGCGTCGCCGACGGCCAGCCCGACCACAAGCCCCACAACGAGTCCGACGTCCAGCCCACCTCCGGGAGGCGGGATTGTCAACGGAGGCTTCGAGTCCGGCTCACTCAGCCCGTGGACCGGCGGTCAGTGCAGTGTCGTGACGAGCCCGGTGAAGTCCGGAACTCGCGCGCTGCGTGGCGCGACATCGTCGTCAGACAACGCCAGGTGTCAGCAAGTCATTGCGGTGCAACCGAACCGGACGTATCAGCTGCGCGCCTTCGTCAACGGTTCTTACATTTTCCTAGGCGTTGCCGGCACCGGAACCACTGACACGAACACCTGGACGCCGGGAACCGGAGGCGCCTACTCCCAACTCAGCGTCGGCTTCACCACCGGCCCGAGCACCACTTCGGTGACGGTCTACCTCCACGGCTGGTACGGCCAGCCGGCCTACCACGCCGACGACGTCACCCTGTCCTAACCCATCGCTCACCCGTGATCCACATCCCCACAGACGTGATCAAAGCGCCTTTCGATCACGTCTCCACGGATGTGGATCACGCTTTGGGCTGTGGATCATGCTTAAGTCCCGCACCAAGGCACGCGACGACGCCGGAAAGATCGGGCGCGAGGAAGAGCTGGAAGTGGTAGCCCGCAGGCCCGTCATCAACGTACCCGAGCGCAACTTCAGGACCCTCAAACCGCCCGAGCGCCTCAGCCGCCTCATCCATCCCCATCGCGGGCACATTTCGCTTACGCGCCAACGCCGCCCGGAGCGAGTAAATCCTGGCTAAAGCCTTACGCTCGACCAGTCCGGGCCAGATCTCGAATCTGGCGCCGGCCAGCAACGCCTCACGGCAAAGCTCGAACACCTCGCCGTCACGAGACAGCAAGCGGGCCAGTTCAACGCGCCTCACAGTAATGCACACACCACGCTGCTATCGAGCAGCAATCGGGTCAGCTCAGTGCGCTTCATCAGAGGTCCTCAACAGCCCGGGAAGCGCGGACCTTGACGGCCTCGCGGGAGGGACGGTCGCGCCCACGACGGACATCGGAAATATTTGTTGCCCTTAAAGGTTTTTCAAGCCTGACCCCCGAATTAAGCCAGGCATATTTTCTTCCTGACATGGCGCGGCCCCTCGCCGTTGACTTACGGTCAACAAGAGGGGCCGCAACGCAGCTCAGGGAGGAAATAGGCCGGATTAATTGCCGTCGTTGCCGGCCCACTTGGTTAGCCACCGCGGGTCGGGCTCGACCGACTTCGGCAGGAAGCGGAGGTCGACGGACATGCGCATCGCGTCGGTCTGGGTGTCGAGCGACGCGTGCACCAGGTGAGGCGAGTGGATGGCGACGTCGCCGGCCTTGTAGTCGGCGTAGAGCCAGCGGCCGCCGAGTTGTTCCTGGGTCCAGCCGAGGTCATGGCTGATGGGGCGCAGGTCGCCGGAGCGGTCCGTGCGCTTGCCCTTGAGCACGTCTAGCTTGGACTTCTCGATGGTGTGTGAACCCTCGAGGTAGGTCAGGCCGCCGGACTCAGGCGGGCAGTCGCCGATGGGGAGCCACATGGTGATGATGCTGGCGGAGCCGCGGTCCATGTAGTCGAAGTCGGTGTGTGCGCGCGAGGACAGCGGGCCCTTGTTGAAGTGGCGCACGATCTGGCGCGGCAGCTGGAAGACCTCGTCCTCGCCGAGCAGGATCTGCGCGAGGTTGGCCAGCTCGGGTGAGGCGGCGAAGTCCTCGAAATACGGCGAGCGGACCAGTGTGTGAGCCGGGTGGCCTTCGACGCCGTGGGGCAGGGCGTTGGCCGGCGCGGAGCCGGACCAGATGCCCGCGGAACGATCGGTGCCGGAGGCGAAGTAGGCGTCGTCGAACATGCCGAAGTAGTGGCCGCGCAGGTTGATGACCTTCTCGCGGTCGAGCACTCCGCGCAGGTAGACGTAACCGTCCTGCTGGAAGCGGTCCCGCAGCGCAGCGGGGTCGTTCAGCAGAGCTGTGCTGTCCTGCATCGGTGCAAAGTGCTCGGAGTCGGTTGGAACGGGAACCCCGTTCGAAAGAACCTGCATTACCTCAGTCCTTCGCTTGTGTTGCCGGCTTGCGGGTCAGGATAGAACACTACGCAGGGCGTTTAGAACATGCTCCTGCTCACGGGTCGTCATTGACGGGAACGCGGGCAGGCAAATGTGGTGTTTCGTAAACCAGAGTGCCTTTTCAAAGGTCCGGCCCTCGAAACGTGAAGCGTAGTAAGGCTGGTCGCTCAGCAGCACGTCGTAGACCTCGCCAGCCAGGGAGACGCCGTGCTTTTCGCGCAGCTCCTTCTTCAGCTCAGCGCGGTCGATCGACGGGTCGAGGAACGCCATGTACTTGTAGTAGTTGCTCTCGACGCCAGCCGGGATGTCGTAGCGCTTGACGTGCGGCACCGTGTTGAGGTGCTCGTCGTACCAGCTGGCCAGGGCGCGGCGCATCTCCAGCAGCTCGTCGAGCCGGGCGAAGTGGGCCAGGCCGACCGCCGCGTGGACCTCGCTGAGCCGCCAGTTGTTGCCGAGGCGGTCGTGGATGTTCTGCGAAATCGAGATCTTGCCGTGGTCACGCAGCTTGCGGGCGGCGTCGCGGTGCTCGGCCGAGACAGCCGTGAACAGGCCTCCTTCGCCGGAGGTCGCGACCTTAGCCGGGTGCAGGCTGTAAGTTCCCATGGCGCCAAAGGATCCGGCGAGCTGACCGTCCAAAGAGGCGCCCAGTGCGTGCGCGGTGTCCTCGATGACCGGGATGCCGCGCGCCTGACACTCCTTGAGCACCTCGCGGAACGACGGCGCGACGATGCCACCGATGTGCACGACCGCCACGGCGGCGACGTCGTCGTGCTTTTCCAAAGCAGACCGCAGCGCGATCGGGTCCATACCGAAGCCGTCGAGCTCGATATCGACGAATTCCACCTTGCCGCCATTGCGCTCCACCGAGGCCGCGGTGGCGAAGAACGTGTTGACTGGTACCAGGACCGTGCGCCCCGTGACGTTGAGCAGCTGGTAGGCGATATCCAACGCCGCCGTCCCCGTGGACACCGCGATCGTGTCATCGGAACCGGTGAATTTGTTGGCTAGCTTCTCAAACTTGCCGACGAGCTGACCCTGGGTCAGCATCCCGCTGGCGAGCACCTGGTCGAGGTTGTCGGCCACTTCTACACGGGCCGAGATGTCGAAGAGCACCTTCAGCGGCGGAATGCTGAACTTCGCCTCAGTGGCGAAGGCGGCCTTGAAGAAGTCGACGGTCGGCCCGCCAACGGTCAGCGGGCCGTCGCCATAGGCGGCCGTAACCGTCTCGTGCGCGGACCGCAAATACAACGGGCGCGGGGCGAGCGCCGCCACGAGGTCGGGCAGATCGGCCACCCGCAGGATGCCCGGCAGGGCAAGGTAACCGCTGTTGAGGTAAGGCTGAACTGGCAGCTCAAAGGCGACCGGCTCGGAGCCGCCGAGCACGAGTGCCGCGTGCAGAGCGGTTTCGCCGCCAGCCAGACCGATCTGGTTGATCCCACCGTCGCTTAGCCACTCCCGCACCGCGAGCACATCGTCAACGGCGGCAGCCAGAACTGACCGTCCATTGAGGACAAGCTCTTGCTCACGCTCAGGGGCGACCGTTGCCGGCATGCTCACCGAGATGAGCCCATCGCCAAGCGGTGCCCCAGAATCGACGCCAATCACGGCCGGGTAGATGGCGGTGTCGTCAGGGCGGCGAACGCTCACTGAGAAAGCCGTGCCATCGGGACGCCGCAGTGAGTATTGCTCCTCGCGCCAGCCACGCTGCGTTTCCGTCGACGTGAGCGTGGGCACCAGGGCCACCCGGGCCGGCAACGCGAGACGCTGAACCGCCGCGCGCACGCTGTTGGCCCAGGGACGCACATCGCTGCCGGACTGGAACTGATACTGAGGTGCCACGGAGACAGACCCTTTCTTAAGCGGACAGTTCCAGCGCTTTCCGCGCTGACCAAGCGGAAGAAACCATGTCCATGAGATCGCGCTGAGCCGACCAGCCGAGGTCGGTGCGGATGCGCTCGACGGAGGCCACCACCGAGGCGGGGTCACCGGGGCGGCGTGGGCCAACCGTGTACGGAACCTCTTCGCCCGTGACCTCACGCAGTGCCGCCAGCACATCAAGCACGGAGTAGCCCTGCCCGGTGCCAACGTTGTAGAAGTCAGCGGCGGCGCCCTTGTTCAGCCGCTCGACCGCGGCGACGTGAGCGTCGGCGAGGTCGGCGACGTGAATGTAGTCGCGCACACCGGTGCCATCGTGGGTGTCGAAGTCGTCGCCCGTCACCAGGGCCGGCTTGCCAGCGGCGAAGGCCCGGAAGATGAGCGGGAACAGATTGGAGATGCCGCGATCGGCCAGGGCCGGGTCATCGGCGCCGACGGCGTTGAAGTAACGCAACGCCAGCCACGAGATCCCGTGCGCCTCGCCCGCCGCGCGCACCATCTGCTCGCAGATGAGTTTGGTGTGCCCGTAGGGATTGATGGGCGCCGTTGGCGTGTCCTCGGTGACGATCGGGTCCTGCACCATGCCGTAAACGGCGGCGGTGCTGGAGATGACGATCTTCTTCACCCCGGTTTCGACCATTGCCCCGAGGAGGCTGGTCATGCCGCCAAGGTTCTCGCGGTAGTAGAGGATCGGGTCAGCCATCGACTCGGGCACGGACTTCTTCGCCGCGAAGTGGATGACTCCAGTGACTTTGTGCTCACGCAACGCTTCGGCGACGGCCGCAAGGTCCTGCACCGCGGCGTTCACGAACGGCACCCCGTCAGGAACGCGGTGCGCCAGCCCACTGGACAGATCGTCGAGCACGACAACCGCGTGCCCCTGCGCGTGCAACCGGGCGACGGTGTGCCCGCCGATATAACCGGCACCGCCCGTGACTAGCCAAACGTCCTTCTCGGTCACTTGTTAAGCACCTGCCGATACACCTCGAGGACACGCTCAGCCACCTGTTCGGAGCTGAACCATGCGTTTTGTTCCCGCCCATTTGAGCGGCTGCCCGCCGCCAGCACATCAGCCGTGCGGTCAGCCAGTAAGCGGATCAGTTTAGCCTTGGCTTCTTCATCGCCCCAAGGCTCTGGAAAATCAACGATTTCTGACGGCTCGACGCCATTGAGCAGCTTCTCCGCGTCGCCAACGTTGACGCTGACCACGGGAAGGTTCATCGCCGTCGCCTCTTTGATGACACTCGGCGAACCCTCAGAGCCTTTGCGTGACGTGAACAGCAGCACATCGGCCGCGTCGAACTTGCCCGGCACCGCCGCACGCGGCTGGTTCGGGCCGACGATCGTCAGCTCACGGGCGTTGATGCCGCGCTGCTGCAGCTCTTTGAGCACGGCGCTGTAGACGTCGTATCCCTTGACCCAGTTATCCGGGTGGCCACCGAACAAGACGACTCGTTCGCTTTCTGAAAAGCCGTAAAGGTCGCGGGCCGCCAGCCGGTCGCCCGGCTTGAACAGCTCGAAATCAACGCCGTCGGCGATGACCGTCCCGTTAGGCTCCCCCGCGTTGATGGCGAGGTTCTGCGAGACATAGATGCGCGCCGACACACCTTTGAGCCCGGCTTTAGTGAGCGCCCGCTGATAGCCGACGTTGATGTCACTGCCGTAGAGCGAAAGCACGCGGGGGACGGTGCCGCCCGCGAGCCGTGCGGCCAGAGCCGACATTCCATAGTGGACGTGCACGATGTCGTAGCGACCGCGCTTGAGCAAAGACCGGATCCGTTGCGCGGCAAGGAAGTAGTCCCCCTTGCCGCGTGCCTGCGCGACAACTTCGACGTCAACGTGCACACCGAGCCGCCGCAGCGCCTCGATCTGCTCCTTGACGAAGATGCCACGGAAGCTCTCACCAACCGGCCAGAGGTTGGTGACAGCCAGGACCCGAAGATTCGTCATACCGTCTCGAAGAAGCTCTTGACCGTCGCGACGACCCGCTCCAGCTGCTCTTCGGTCAGCTCCGGGTAGATCGGCAGGGACAGGCACTCCTTGGCGTAGGCCTCGCCCACCGGGAAGTCGCCTTCCTTGTGCCCGAGGAACGCGTAGGCAGGCTGAAGGTGCAGCGGGATCGGGTAGTGGATGCCCGCCTCGACCTCGTTTTCCTTCAGGAAAGCCAGAAGCGCGTCACGGTGGTGCGTGCGCACGACGTAGTGGTGCATGACCGACACCTGGCCCGGCGTCACCGGCGGCAGCCGCAGGTCGCCAATGCCAAGCAGCGCTTGCGAATACAGCCCTGCGAGCTCACGCCGGCGCTGGTTGCCCGCGTCCAAAGTGGTCAGCTTGACGTTGAGCACCGCCGCTTGCAGGGTGTCGAGGCGATGGGCATAACCAACAATCTCATGGGAGTACTTGGTGGTGCGCCCGTGATCGCGCAGCATCCGCAGCTTCGCCGCGAAGTCGTCGTCGTTCGTCGTGATGCCACCAGCGTCACCAAACGCGCCCAGGTTCTTGCCCGGGAAGAACGAGAAGCAGCCCGCGATGCCGTAACCACCGGCGCGCACGACGGTGCCGTCGGTCTTGATGATCTCAGCGCCCTGAGACTGAGCGGCGTCCTCGATGACCGGCACGCCAGCGTCGGCGGCGATGGCCGAGATGGTCTCCATGTCGACCGGGCGGCCGTGAATGTGCACCGGCATGACCGCGGAAACGCCGTCCATCAAGCCTTTCAGCTCGGCCGGGTCCATGTTGCCGGTCTCGGGGTCCACGTCGATGAAGCGGGGCTTGGCGCCCAGCCAGCTCACCGGCTCAGCCGTGGCGATGAACGTGTGCACCGGCACCGCGACCTCATCGCCCGGGCCGATGCCCAGCGCGGCGAGCACCAGGTGCAGGGCGGCCGTTCCCGAGCCGACACCGATGGAGTGCTTGGTGCCGCAGAACGCGGCGTAAGCGGCGTCGAAGTCCTTGACTTCCTTGCCCTGAATGAACCGGGTGTTGGTGACGACCTCTTGGATGGCCGCGTCGATCTCGGCCTTCTGCCGGGCATAGCCCGCCTTGAGATCGACCAGGGGAATCTTAGACACGCTTTACTCCTACTTGCTCCGGGCCGGGACGACGGTGGTCGTCACAACCTTGGTCTTCACGACATGGTCTGCGGGAACAGAACGGACAATGGTCGCTCCGGACGCCACTTGAACCCGGTCTCCCAGCTCGACGCCGGGTTCAATGTGTATACCGGTGCCCAGCCGCACCTGGTTACCCAACTTGACCCGCGAAGAGGTCAGGTTTCCAGGACCGGTTGAGCAGTCGTTCGCGATCACGTTGTGATGGTCGAACGAGTTGTATGCCGAGAAGAAGTTGTTGTCACCGATCTGCGCTTCGAAGCCGAAGTGGCAGAAGGCGCAGATGACGTTGCCGGTGCCGATGACGACGCCGGTCGCGATCTTCGAGGTGGGGTCGATCGCGTTAGCCAGCGGGATGCCGAGCTTTTCGCAGAGTTCACGGAACTTCTTGCGCGCGGCGACACTGGTGCTGATGGCGATGACCGCGGCGTCGAAAGCTTGCTCCTGCCACAGCGCGGCGAGCCGGTCCGGACCACCGACGACGGGCACGCCGACGACGTCGCTTCCCCACTTGTCGCGCTTGTCATCGAGAACCGCGACGGCCTGCTGTGTCGTTGACCCGGCGAAGATGTCGATGACCTGGGTCGCCCCGAGTCCGCCACCGATCAGCAGAACCCGCTGCACGCCTTCTTTTGTTTGCAACGGCCGTGGCAGGTCGCTGTAGTCCACCGGCTGGATAGCGGCGAACGCGGCCTCAACGTCTTTGACCGTAATCAGATGCGAACTGTCCAGTGTGGACAGATCGATGCCGAGCTCTTCGGCTCGCTGGATCGCCTTGAGGCTCGCGCGCGGGCCTTCGGCCTTCAGCGCTTCGCGTTGCGCGGCAAGGGCCGCCTCGTGTGCCTTGAGCGCGTCGAGGTCATCGAAGAGCAACGCGACGGGAGCCGTCAGCGTGATCTCGTCCTTGACGTTGGCCAAGTGCAGGACGTAGCCGCTGTCCGGCGCGGTGACTTCGAGAACCGCTTTGCTGGTCTCGACTTCGGCCAGATCGGCGCTAGCGTCCACCCACGCGTGGTTGTCGGCGAACCAGGCCACGACAACGCCATGCTCACTGTTCACGTCGGGCGTGGGAATGATGACCGGCTTCACTTGGCGGCCTCCCGGATGGCGGTTTCGATCTGCGGCGAGCCGACGAGCATGCGGCCTTCCTTGGCACGTGAGGACGGAATGACAGTCTTCTCGCTGGCGACGACACTCACCGGGCGGCGCAGCAACCCGAACAGGCGCTCCGACATGACCGCGGAAACCTCGGTGCCCCAGGACCAGCCCGCCGTGCCTTCTTCCACCGTGACAAGGCTTCCCGTCGCCTTGGCGGACACCTCTACCGGAGCCCAGTCCATCGGCGACAGTTCGGCCGGGACGAGCAGCTCGACGAAGATTTCCTCTTCCACCGCGAGCTTTTCCACGATGTCGGCGGCCAGCCCGGCCTGATAGCCGTAGGCCAAAACCGTTGCGGTGCAATCCTCGCGGGGCACAGCTGACAGGCGAACCGTTGAGCCTTCTCGTGTGGTGATAAGGCCGTTGGGTGCGAGCCGCATGTGCTGCGGGTAGAGGAGTTTGTGCTCGACGTAAAGCACAGGGGTGTTCTGGCTCAAAAAGTCACGGAACGCATCACGCGGGTCATGGAAGAGACTTGCCGCGACAACCCTTAGATGGGGTACTCCGAAGAAATGCTTTTCCAGGCTCTGGCTGTGCGTCGGGCCGTAACCCCGGTGCCCACCGCTCGGCACCCGGAACACCGCCGGGCACGTGGCTTTGCCGTTGTACATCGCCTCGTATTTGGTGATGTGATTGACGATCTGGTCGAAGCACAGCGTGATGAAGTCGCCGAACATGACTTCGGCGATCGGGCGCATCCCGGCGAGGGCCAGGCCGGCCGAGAACCCGGCGATGGCACCCTCGGAGATCGGCGTCGTGCGCACCCGCGACGGAAAGTCCGTCGATAGTCCCCGGGTCACCTTGAACGCCCCGCCATAGGGGTCGATGATGTCTTCCCCGATCAGCACGACCCGCTCATCGGTCTCCAGGGATTCGCGCAGTGCGGCGCCAAGCTCTTTAGCGAAAATCACGGCAGCGCCCTCGCCTTCGCGACAATGCCTGCCAGCTCTTCTTCCACCGACGCGTCGATCGCCTGCCAGTCGGCTTCGGCGAGCCGCTGACGGTGCACGGCAAGCGGTTCGGTCTGCCAGCGCAGCGCGACTTCCTCCTCGGGACGGTGATCGTCGCTTTTGGAGTGATGGCACAGCCGGTAAGTGTGGATGACCAAAACGTGGGTCTTGCCGGTGGTGCGCACGGCTTCGACGAGTTCTTCGGCGTGCGAGCTGATTTCCAAGACGTCCGTGGATTCCACTTCGGACACTGGCAATCCGAAAGCTTCGAACCGCGCCCGCATGCTGCCCGCGGTGTTCAGCGCGACCGGCGTGGACTGGGCCCACTCGTTGTCTTCCAGCACGATCAGCAACGGCAGCTCCCACAGCGACGCCATGTTCAGCGTCTCGTAGACAGCACCTTCCCCCAGCGTCCCGTCACCCATGAACACGACACTGATCGTGTCTTCGCCCTTGAGTTTCTTCGCCAGGGCGATCCCTGCCGCGGTCGGCAAAATGCCCCCTTGCACACCGTTGGACATGAAGCCCTCGGCGCAGATGTGCTGACTGCCACCGATTCCGGCGCAGACACCGGCTTCCTTGCCCATGATCTCGGCCATCAAGCCCAGGGCATCGCCCGTCCAAGCGAGATAGTGGCCGTGACAGCGGTGGTTGCTGAAGATGTGGTCGCCCTCGCGCAGATGCTCGATGACCCCGGCGGCGTCGGCTTCCTGCCCGATGCACGCGTGCGTGGTGCCGTTGAGGATGCCTTCCTCAAACAGGCCAAGCAGTGTCTCCTCGAAGCGGCGGATGAACCGCATTCCCCGGTAGAGCCCCAACTCCCGCGAACCCGCTACCACTGTTTGCCGTGTTACCCACGCCGCGCCTTCTGCCGCAACCGCGCTTTCAGCCGCGGCCTCGCTTTCGTTGACGGCCGCTTCCTGGCTGAGCGTTGCTGCTTCACCTTCACCGAGCGGGACTGTCACGGCTTTGCTGAGCGTCGTGGCGCCGGTGATGGCCGCTTCGGGCTCGGCCGGAAGCGGGATTGCCGGCGCTGCCGGGTTCTCCTTCTCCGGTTCCGGGCTCAGGAAGTTGGGCAGGGTGATCGTCATTGGACGGTCCCGATATCGATGCGGGCGCCATCGGCGTGCAGCGAACGGTCGACCGCCTCGAGCACGGCGACGGTCCGCGCACCGTTCCATCCGTCGACGTCGGGACGGCGGCCCGTGTCCACGCACTCAATGAAGTGGCGCAGCTCGGTCGACAGCGGCTCGACCATCGGCAGCGACGGCACGTGCATGGCCCCATCGCGCAGGCGGTATTGGTAGGCGCCGTAAGCGTCAGGGTCGAGGCGATCGGCGCCCTTGTCGAAGATCTTCAGGCGGCCGTCTTGGTCCATGTCGTCATAGACCAGCATCTTCTTGGAGCCCACCACGGTGGTGCGGCGGGTCTTTGACGGGTCGAGCCAGCTCACGTGCATATGCACGAGGACGCCGCCCGGGTAGGAGGCGGTCACGAACATGACGTCGTCAACCGTGTCATTGAGATAGCGAGCCCCGCGAGCGGACACCCATTGGGGCGACGAGCCGAGCAAGTAGTTCGCGATCGAGACGTCGTGCGGCCCGATCGACCAGAAAGCATTGATGTCGCTCTGGATCCGGCCCAGGTTCAGCCGCTGCGAGTGCAGGTAAAGCACCTCACCGATCTCGCCAGAGTCGATGTATTCCTTCATCGCGCGCACGGCCGGGTTGAACTCGAACGTGTGACCCACCATCAGGGTCACGCCCTTTTCGTCGGCGGTGCGGGCCAGCTCGACGGCGTCTTCAGTAGACAACGCGAGCGGCTTTTCCACGAAGACGTGCTTGCCAGCGGCCAGGGCCCGGCGCGCTAGCGGGGCGTGCGAGGCCGCCGGGGTCGCGACGATGACCGCGCTGACCTGATCGTCAGCCAGCACCGCGTCAAGATCGTCGGTCACGTTCACCTGCGGGTAAAGCGAGGCCGCCTTCTCGCGCCGCTCCGGCGACAGGTCCACCAGGTAACGCCAGCGTGGCCCGGCCAGGGTGCCCAGGTTCCGGGCGAGGTTTGGCCCCCAGTACCCAAAACCAATCTGGGCGAATCCACCCGTCATGTCCGATCCACCTCTCTGCCTTCAGACGCGACCGCGCCAATGGTGCCCGCTGAACTCAGCAGTGCCCAGCCGAAGCCCAGCACCGAGAACATAAGCGGCGGAAAGAGCGGGTCCTCAAGTGAGGGTGACCACGCCGCGATAACCACCGCGAAAATCACCGTACCGGCTGCCCAGAGCGGGAAAGTCCCGCCCCTGTCCCGCCAGGCCGACCGCACTAGTGGCGCCACCATCAGGCCCAGCCAGACCAGATAGGCCAATATGCCGAGCGCTCCCGCTTCCACGAGTAAATGGAGCCAGAACATGTCGACCGAGGTCGCCTCGAAGTTGAGCTTGTCGAAGCCTTTGCCGCCGAGCACTTCAACGAACCGAGGGTCTTCATTCCACGCTGGGTCGGCTTTAACCGCGACGATGCCGCCAAATTGGCCGACGCCGTAACCCAGCACCGGGCTCGCCGCCCACAACTTGGCGCCCTGCTTGGCGTAAAGGATGCGGATTTCCTGGTCATTGCTGGTCTGCGGCTTGCCCCATTTGATGCCTAGGGCGTTGAACAGCCCTTCGAAGCGGTACGACAGCTGATAGCGCACTTCTGGGGAGAAGGCCATGGGCGCGCCGCCGATCACGGCGACGATGAGCCCTAGAGCGATCGCCCGCTTGAACCGGCCGCGCCGCAACACCGCGATGACCCCGAGCCCGGCCACAGCGGCCAGCAGCGAGTGTTTCGAGCTGGCAACCGACAGACCGGCCGCGATCAAGACGAACAGCGCCCACCAGCGCCGCTTCATGTTCTCGCGGCTGAGCATCCACGCGGCGAGTCCCAGGACCATCAGGCCGGTCACGTGGCCGAGATCGTTTGGGTGCGGCAGGAATCCCTGTGCCCGGCCCTCATCGGCCCACTGCAGATTCGGCCAGCCGACGGCGGTGTAAGCCGAACGGCCCGCCAGGAACTGCCACAAGGCCGCTAAGACGTTGAGCACCACGAGCCCGCCCCCGAGCCAGAACAGCGGGCGCGCCTGCTCCCAGCTCGGCTTCAGGGCGCGCCAGGCGTAAAAGACGATGGCGCCGCGGAAATAGACGAACAGCGCCTGGCCGATCAAGGTGGCCGACGACCCGCCAGCCAGCCCTGCCGCGATGAGAACCAACGCGAGCACCGCGAGCGCTATGTCCACTTTGGAGCGCAGCATGCCCCAGGAGCGATCGATGGTGAGTTTGGCCACGGTCACGCCGAACAGCGCGAAGTAGATCACGCTTTTGAGGGTTTTAGGCCACCCTGCCTCATCGATGACTGTTTTCTGGGTACCCGCGTTGAAATGGCTCGAACCAAAGATGGTGACGAGCCATCCTTCGGCCATGACCAGCACAAGGAGTAAGCCCAGAAGGACAAAGATCGATTTCCCCAGCAAGGTGGCGGCACTACGCGTAGCTACACCGCTCGACTGCACACCAGCTCCTCATCCCGCAGCACCGACCCGCCAGACGTGCGCGAAAAGGACGCTAGCAGCCAGGTCTTGGGCGGTGCAAACCTATCGTTTAGTCACCGGCGGTGACGGAGGATGTCCCTAATGTCCTTGTAGAGCACAACGACAGCCGCCGCACCAGCGATAAGTGCGCCGATGACACTCGGTATCCACCCGTCTTTGAGGAATTGTGCGATCGCCACGGCGAGGGCAATAGCCAGCACTGAGCGGATCACTGGGCCATACCAGGCGAGCTGATGCCGGCGGGCGATGACCACGAGTGGCCACGCCGCACTGACGACGGCGGCCAGCAAATAGGAAGCTCCCACGCCCAGCCCGCCGATCCAGATGCCGAGCGGCACAGCGGCGATCACAGCCGCGAACCAGCCCACGACCGCCGACCCTACGGGAATCCGCACATCGCGAGCGTCCCCACTGGACAGTGCGTTCACGGCACCTACTTGCGACACCATGAAGAAGCTCGCGACGAGGAGCGCTTGCAGAACCGTGGCGCCAGCCGCGTATTCGGCCCCATAGAGCGTGCTGAGGACCGGCTGCGCCAGCACCACGGCCACGGCGAAAAGAGGTGCCAGGAGGACGAACAGCGCCCGGGTCGTCAGATCGGCGTGCCGCTTGACGGTCTCCGCGTCGCCGGCTCCGTGCGCGTGCGCCATCGCCGGGAACAAAGCCATGCTGAGCGCCCGCGGCAAGAAGTAAAGCGGAGCGACGAGCGCGACGGATACCCCGAAGTAGGCCACCTCTTGCTGGGACGTGACGATCTCAGCGATGACCGGCAGGGCTTGCAGCAGACCGGCACTGGCGAAGCCGCCAAGGCTGGCCAGGCCGACGAAGCCCCAGATCTCACGTCTTTCCGCCGCCGATACCAGGGACACCGGTGCTTTGGGCTGGCCCCGGCGCAACATGAACCACGCGCCGAAGATGAGAACGGTGTAGCCGAGCGCTAGCGGAAGTAGATAGGCCGTCCACCCCGCCGACACGACAAGGATCATCAGGCCGATGGCGACGACCGAGCCCGCCAGCTCCAGCCGGACGTATCCAGCGACCCGGTCGAAACCGTAGAGCGCCTGTTTCTCAATGCTGTAAAGGGAGAAGGCCAGCGTCAGTAAACCCGTGGCCGCCGCGTCCGCGATGGACGCTCCCCACAGGTAGATCCCCGCGCCCGTGAGCAAGGACAGCAGCACCGACGCCAGGAGCCCGGCCCGCGAGATGAGGCGGTAAACCGCTTGTGCGGTAAGCGAGTTTCCCCGTCCTAAGTGGAACGGGATGAACTTGCCGGCCGCGCTCGATAGACCGCCGGGCAGGAAGAGACCGGCCATCATCGTCGCACCGATCATGACGCTCACCTGCGCCACGATCTCCTTGGTGGTGGCGTGCGCCAGCAGCAGGTTGTGCACGAGCCGCGTCACGCCGAGTGCCGCGATGGCCAGCATTGACAGCAAGCTCGTCCTGATGACCGTGCCGGAACGCCTGTTCACGACGGCGGCCTCAGCCACGGCGCAGGGCCGCCATCCGGTCGATGACGTCGTAGTAGTGCTCCCGCTGATAGCGCCATGTGCGCCCGGTCATGACTTCCCGGGCGCGCTCGGCTTGGATGCGTGCCTTCTCCGGTTCGCGGATGAGACGCAGCATCGCTTCACGCAGGTTCTCCGGGCTGGCGGGATCGACGAAAGTCACCGCGTCATCCGGGAAGTAGTGCTCGATGGTCGGATTGCGGAACGTGATCACCGGGATGCCCATCACGGCGTATTCCATCAGCTTGTTCGGCAGGACATTGGCGGTCCACGGGTCGAGCTGACTCGCCAGGATGCCAACGTGAATCTTGTCCAGCTCGCGCGTCATCTCGTTGATGGGCAACAGTTTCGTGGGCAGTTGCACGGCGTCACTGAGGTCTAGCTCGGTGACTCGCTCGCGCAATGGCGTGATGCCATCGCCGCTGCCCCACACGCGCATCTTGGCGGCGGGTGCTTCCGCGTGCACCATCTTGAGCGCTTCGGCGACCTGCACCAAGCCGTGCCTTGGCGCGATAAGGCCGTGATAACCGAAGACGACTTCGCCACCGGGCTCCCAGCCCTTCCACGGGCGAGCCTGGAAGTGGCGGTCGTCCGGGCAATTCATCACCGTCGTCACGCGCGTGCTGGTCATCGACCGCAGCATCTCCGCGTATTTCTCGTGCGGGCTTAGTACCTCGTTGGCGAATTTGAACGAGGCACGCTCGCTGAAGCGCACCGCGGCCATGAGGGCGTTCTTGTTCTCGAACTTGGAGGAGAACAGTTCAGAGGTCAGGTCGTGGACGTCGAGCACCACGGGCACCCGCAGCGCACGCTGCCACGTCGCCGAGAACACCAGCGCTTCAGGCATGGAGTGGGCCTGAACGACGTCGAACTTGCGGCCCCAGCGCACCATCCGCGCCGCGGCACGGGCCGCGAAACCGCCGTAGAGCTTGATGTAGGACATGCTGGACTCGCCGCGGTACTTCTGCGTCGGCAGGTGAACGACTTTCACTCCGTCGATCATCTCGACCTCGGGCCTGCCCGGGGAGTGCAAAGCGAGCACGGTAACTTCGTCACCGCGCTCAACGAGGGCTTCAGCTTGCCGTCGCACTCGCGCGTCCGACTCGTACTCGCTGATGACGAGCATGCCCACGCGCACTGGGCGCCGCTGCGTTGCTTCCACCACGCGAGGATAGCGCCTCGGCGTTTGTTCGCTAGCGTGCCCCAAATGCCCGGTCTGTGATCGCGGAGGCAGGGGTGCCCGGCGGCAGCGTGCCGAAGACACCGCTCCAGTCCCCTTCCAGGCGTGTGGCGCAGAACGCGTCAGCGATGTCGGCAGGAGCCTGGCGCACGAGCAGCGAACCCTGCAAACACACCGCCATGAGCGCTGTGATGCGCCGGGCACTGGACTGATCCGCCGTCAGCAGCAAGGTTTGCAGCCGCTTGACGGCAGCGTCCAAACGCGCGTCAGCGCCCTCGGACAGCGCCAGCTCGGCGAAGAAAGCCGAAACGCTCTCGGGCTGCTTTGCCATGGCACGCAACGTGTCTAGCGCGATGACGTTGCCCGAGCCCTCCCAGATGGAGTTCAGCGGTGCTTCGCGGTAGAGCCGGGGCAGGCCGCTGTCTTCGACATAACCGTTGCCGCCCAGGCATTCCAGAGCTTCAGCGGCGACCATCGGCCCGCGCTTGCACACCCAGAACTTGCCCACCGCGGTGGCGAGCCGTCCAAACGCGACTTCGCCGGTGTCCACCGCGTTGGCCAGGCGCAGCATCAACGCCGTGGCCGCTTCGCTTTCCACGGCTAAATCGGCGAGCACACTGGTCATGGCGGGCTGGTCGACGAGCAGCTCCCCAAAAGCGCGGCGGTGCCGGGCGTGGTGGATCGCCTGCACGAGCGCGGCACGCATGAGCCCGGCCGAGCCGATGACACAGTCGAGCCGTGTCATCTGGACCATCTCGATGATGGTGGCGACGCCCCGGCCTTCCGGGCCGGCCCGCCACGCGACGGTGTCGTCAAACTCCACTTCGGACGAGGCGTTGGACCGGTTGCCCAGCTTGTCTTTCAAGCGCTGCAAGCGAAACGTGTTGCGGGTGCCGTCGGGCAGCACACGGGGCAGCAGGAAACACGTCAGCCCACCGGGCGCTTGCGCGAGCACCAGGAACACATCGCTCATCGGTGCCGAGCAGAACCACTTATGCCCGGTCAGCAAATAGTGATCGCCCGTGGGCACAGCCCGCGTCGTGTTGGCGCGAACGTCGGAGCCGCCTTGCTTCTCCGTCATCGCCATGCCAGCGATGAGACCGTCCTTTTCCAAAGGCGGGCGAAGCCCGAAATCGTAGGTACGGCTTGCCAGCTTCGCCTCGTACAAGGACGCGAGCGACGGCTCGTGCCGCAACGCGGGCAGGATCGCATAGGTCATCGAGATCGGACAGCCATGGCCCGCTTCCACTTGTGCCCCAAGGTAAGCCAGTGCCGCGCGCTTGACATGACTTCCGCCAGCCGCCCACGGCGCCCCGGCGGCACCGGCTTCGACCGCGCGGCGCATCAGCTCGTGCCAGGCCGGATGGAACTCGACTTCGTCGATGCGGTTGCCGAAGCGGTCATGGGTGCGCAGCACGGGTGGGTAGGAGTGCGCGAGCCGCGCCAGCTCCTGGGCCTGCTCCGAGCCGAAGAAGCTGCCATCGAAGGCCTCGGCTCCATAACGATCCACTCCACTGGCCAGGGCGTTGTCAGCGGCGAAGGCGTCATAGCCGATTAGCGCCGGGGGCTGGTTCAGGACCTCATGTGTGGCACCCATGTGCGCTACCTTACTTGCCAGTAACCGGGTCAGCCTAGAGCCTGCGCTTGGACTACGCTGGCCCGCGGCCATACCCCCAACTTTTAGGACAGCCACGATGCGCCGCACCATGCTGGCCCTCACCGCGGGTTTCGCACTCGCGCTGACCGCCGCCTGTAACACCAACACGCCCGCCGCCACTCCATCGGCCGCCGAGAGCAAGTCGCCCTCTCCTTCGGCCTCGCCGAACACCAAAGAGGTGTGCTCGCAGATCGAGACGAAGATGGAAACGATGATGACCACCATCGGGACCGCCGTCGGCACCTGGATTGGCTTCAACGAGGCTGGCGCCAAGGCGCAGGCCGAGGCCGCCAAGAAGGAGGCGACCGCGGCGATCGTCAAGGAAGCCGACGCCCTGGCCGCACTTGCCGGCACCGCGACCGACCCCAAGGTCAAGGCGGACATCCAGAAGGTCGCCGACAGCATGAAGGCTTCCTCGGACCTCAAGTTCCTTGAGGGCGTTAAGATCGCCGACTTCGAGGCACCGTTCACCAAGGAAGTCACCGCTTGGGCGCTACCGCTCGCGATGACCTGCAACCTGAAGTAGACAAGCGCTTGGCGCGCCCCCGCGAAACGTTGCGGGGGCGCGTTTTCTTTAGCCCCGCAAGGCGGCCTCGACGAACCCAGCGTAGCCCAGCTGACCGGACTTGTTCGGGTGATAGGACTCGCCCAGCGGCCACGACGTCCCGTTTATCCACTCGGAACCGTCGCAGACGGCGTGTCCGGTGAACGGGCCACGAGCATCGGCGAACGCTAAGCCGTTGGCGGCGGCGCGGGCGGCGATCGTCGTGGCGAGCAAGTCGGCCGCCGCGTTCAGCCGGGACTGCTCACCCGGGGAGATGCGGGCGATCGCGTTGCATTCCTGGCCATTGAACAGCCGAGGGTACCCGGCGACGACCACCCGGGCGTTGGGTGCCAGTTGGCGAATCCGCGCGTACAGCTGATTTAGCTGACCGGGCAACGTGTCGCGGATGTAGTTCTCCGCCGCGTCGATCTGGCCCCAGCAGGTGTAGGGCCACGGCTTGGCACACTGCACGATGACCGAGGACCAGCCGATGTCATTGCCACCGGCCGACACCGTGACATAGCGCGTGTTGGTGTTCAGGCTACCCAGTTGTCCATTGAGGACGTCGGGAACCTTGGCGCCAGAACAGGCGGCGAAGGTGAGGGCGGCACCGAGACGGGCCGCGTCGAGGACGGGGAAGGCGTGGGGAGATCGCTGGCACCCTCCGCTGTCGGAGTAGTACTCACGAGTGCCTACACCTGAGGAATATGAGTCCCCTAAAGCGGTGTAGGCGGGTGCGGCCGCATAGGCCGGCGTGGTGATGACGAGTGCGGCAAGGACCGATGCCGCGAGGGGGAGCGTGAACCGGCGCATGAGCGCATAGTGACAGATCCATATATGTCTACGGAAGAGTGCGTTTTACGGCTCCCGGCCCGGGACGGGGAACGACGTCACGGGGCGAGGAAATCAGATGTCCCTCCACACACGACAGCTGGGCGTGCACCTGTGCGCCACAATCGCGATGGGCGAACTCAACCGGGGAACCTTCCGGGTCGGCCATGTAACGGTCGCCCCACGCCCAGATGGACACGAGCACCGGGTACAAGTCGAGGCCTTTGGGGGTGAGTTTGTATTCGTAGCGGACGCGGGCACCCGGCGCCTGATATGGCGAGCGGCGCAGGATGTCTTGCTCGACAAGCACAGCGAGCCGGTTGGTCAGCACCTGCCGTGGGATGTCGGTATGCGCCCTGATGTCCTCGAAGCGCCTGATGCCATTGAAAACCTCACGCAACACCACAAATGTCCAGCGTTCCCCGAGCACTGCCATAGCCCGTCCCACGGTGCAGTTGTCGACGGACCACTCAAGCGCTACCGGTTGCATATCTCACAGGCTAGGTCTCGTTGACAGACTCAGCAAGCCAATGCCAGGCTGAGTCTATGACCGAGACGCAGATGCGCAGCCGGACTTATTCCTGGCAGAACCCGGCCGATATCGACTTCGCTGAAATGATCACGCTCAACGGGCTGGAGCAACTGCAGTCGATGATCGCCGGAAAGGCGCCACGCCCGCCCGTGATGGATCTGGTCGACATGCTCAGTTTCGAGGCTGAGTTCGGCGTCGTGCGCTTGACGATGCGGGCACAGGAGTTTCACTACAACCCGCTCGGCGGTGTCCACGGTGGAGTGATCGCCACGTTGCTCGACACCGGTGCGGCGTGCTCAGTTCACTCGACACTCAAAGTCGGCGAGCGCTACACGTCCCTCGACCTGAACACGAAGTTCCTGCGGCCGGTCACCACCGAGTCGGGATTGCTCACCTGTGAGGGCACCGTCATCCAGCGCGGCCGCCGGGTCGCCCTGGCCCAGTCTGAGCTGCGTGACGAGGCCGGAAAACTGGTCGCCCACGCCACGTCGAGCTGCCTCATCATGGGATTTGACCAGTAACGCATACTGCCTGATTGACTCCTCCCGGTCCGAAGGCCAGGGATTCCTGGCTCACGATGCCGGATGACCTTGCAGGCCACTCGGACTTACTCGATCAGCACCAGCCGGGTTGAGACCAGCCCGTATGAGCATCACTCGGGCGGAGTTTTTGTCCCGGGGCGAGGCCGCTCCACACGCGATGCATTTATAGATACGTTCGGACAGCGGTAGTGCGTGCTTGGTTCTCGCACCGCAGTTAGCGCAGTCCTTTGTCGTGTTGGCAGGGTGCACGAGCCTAACATCACGGCCGTATGCGAGCGGTGTCCTGACGCTGCCGGGCAACCTTCTTATGCACCTTTGCCGCTTTGCGTTTGGCCGCAAGGTAACCCGTCGAGGATGGGCAACCTTTCTTAGGTTTTCTGCGTGCCATCATCCGCTGATAGCGGGTAAGCCTTGCGGCGGCATTCTGGCCGTGCGTGGCGTGCGGGAGGTCGTGACTGTCGCTAGTCGTGGTAGCAACTTCTTTCACCCCCCAGTCGATGCCGATCACCCGTCCGGTAGCGGGCAGCGGCTCGCTTATCGCTTTAACCACGAACGAGGCATACCAGTGCCCGAGACTGTCACGGTAGACCCGTACGCTGGACGCACCGGCGGCCAGCTCGCGCGACCAGACAACGCTCAGGACGACTCCGCCTGCCAGATACAGCTGGCCCTCTTTGAGGCGGAAGCCACGCAGCGTGTAATTGAGTGTCGGCGCTGCCAGATCTCTTTTCTTAAAGCCTGGCATCCCAGCCCGCTGCTGCTGAGGAAGACGCGCCTTGATGTCTTTGAGCGCTTTCGTGCGGGACCTGGCGAAGTCTCGAATGATCTGCTGCTGCGGCACTGATGCACCTGCACCCAGCCATTCGTACTCGGCACGCCAGCCGGTCAGCATCTTATCTAGCCGCGCTGGGCCACACTCTTCTTTAGCATTGTGCGCGGCGCGAGACTGCTCGACACAATGATTCCAAACCCAGCGACATCTATCCCACTCGGCCAGAAGCAAACGCTGCGCTGTGGAAGAAAGGCGAAGCCGGTAGGTATACCGGGCTCTACCTGTCTTACTGTCTACATGAAACAGATTAAGGTATTTGTACTAACCTCCCAAGTCGTACGATCGAAACTGGCCAACGACCTCAAAGGTGTCTTCCCGGCTTTCTGCGATCCCTTCCCCGCGCTGGACGACGGAGCATCCTCGCTACCCTCTTATGGTGACCAGAGACCCGGACCTTCTGGAGTTCTTGCGCCGCTGCGGCGTCGCCCTGTGTCTCGCGGGTGAGGCGGCTAGCCGCATCCCCGAGGAGATGGAGGCCCTCGCTGACGCCTATGGCGAGGGCGACGTCGAATTCCTTGTCGTGCCAACGGGTGTGTTCGTGCGCGTCGTCAGCGAGGACGGGTCGGTCACGACAGACTTCATGAACGCTGACGGTCCGCCCCTGCGGCTAGACCAAGTGGACAGTCTCTACAAGCTCATCGAAGAGGTGAAAGCGCGCCCGATCCCGCCGGCCGAGGCGATCGACCGGCTGGAGATCATCGTTGAAGCCAAGCCGCGCTTCAACGCGGCCGTGCAAGTGCTGGGGCACACGGTGCTGACCGTCGGCCTTGGACTGTTGCTGACCGGCGAGGTGTCGGCGCTCATCTTGCTCGCTGGGCTAGGGCTGCTCGTCGGGCTGCTGCGCCTGGTCGCAGACCGGGTCCAGGTGCTCTCGCTGGCCCTGCCGGTCGCGGCCGCCGCCCTCGTGACTGGTCTGGCCTACGCCTACGCGCCTTATCTGTCCATCGATCCGAACCAGCTCGTCATCCCGCCTCTGGTGACGTTCCTGCCCGGGGCGGCGCTTACCCTTGGCGCGCAAGAGATGGCGACCAGATCGATGATCAGCGGGGCAAGCCGCATCGTTTCCGGCGTCTACATGCTTCTGCTTTTAACCTTCGGGATTTTCGCTGGTACTCAGTTAGCCGTCCCCCCATCCGCGGAGCAGCTAGCGCTGACTGGCTGGTGGACCCCGATCGTCGACCTGTCGCATCAACTGGCCGACCTGTCCGGCAAGCCTTGGGTGCCCGTTCTAGGTGTGTTCATCTTCGGCGTCGGCATGTTCTTTAACAGTTCAGCTCCCAAGCGCTCCTTGCCCTGGCTGCTGGTCATGCTCTTCATCGCTTGGGGCGCGCAGAAAGGCGGGGCGTCCATTCCCGACGATCCCACCGCGAGCGGACTGTTCGGCGCGTTCACCGGCGGCCTGTTCGTCGTCCCGGTGGCGACCCTCGTGCAGCGTCTGCAAGGACCGCCAGCCCAGGTGGCTTCGCTGCCCGCCTTCTGGCTGCTGGTGCCGGGAGCCCTTGGCCTGGCTCAGGTTTCGAGCCTGGTCGGCCAAACGGTCGGCAACCCCACGTCGAGCTTGGTGACGGCCTTCCTCACCGTCGTCTCAGTCGCCCTTGGCGTCCTGGTTGGCTCAAGCCTGACGGCTACCGCCCGTGCCTCTTCGCGTTTATTTTCTTCACGTTCCGTACGCCAAAGAAAATAATTGACAACTACCCACCCCAGCGCAAGGATCGATGACACCGGATTTCCCCCGTCCGATGTGGAGGTTCCATGCGTTTTACCCGCGCACTTACCGCCGTCCTCCTATCGATCATCACCTCGGTGACGGTCATCTTCGGCACATCCACCGCCGCACACGCCGATGGCTGCTACACCTGGGGACGCAACCTTTCCCAGGGCATGACCGGAAACGACGTCAGAGAGCTGCAAATCCGCATTTCCGGTTACCCCGGTTACGGTGCGGTGCTCGCTCTCGATGGCGACTTCGGTTCCGCGACCCGTTCCGCGCTCATTCGCTTCCAGCAGGCCTGGGGCCTTGCCGCGGATGGCATCGCCGGGGCAGCCACGTACAACAAGATCTACGCGTTGCAGGACAACGACTGCACGACCATCCACTTCACCTATGCCGAGTTGAACAAATGCAACTCAGACTGGTCAGGTGGCGCGGTCTCGGCCGCGACAGCGAAAGCCAATGCCCGCGTGAACATGTGGAAACTAGAAGCCTTGCGTCACGCGCTCGGCGACGTTCCCATCGTGGTCACGAGCGGCTTCCGCAGCTACGCGTGCAACAACGCCGTCGGCGGCTCAGCTTCGAGCCGTCATCTATACGGCGACGCGGTCGACATGGTTGGCAGCCCGTCGTTTTGCACGCTCGCTCAACGCGCGCGTTACCACGGCTGGCGTGAGATCCTCGGTCCCGGCTACGCGGGCCACAGCGACCACACGCACGTCGCGCACAAGTCGTCGCAGTTCTGGTCCGCCAGCTCCTGCGGCATCTGATCCGTCTAGTTAGGACGCACACCGGGCCGGCCGCATCAGCGGCCGGCCTTCTAAACGGGTGGCAGGAGGATGCCGGGGTTGAGTGTCGCGTTTGGATCGAGGGCGCGCTTGACCGCTTGCAGCGCTTCGATGCCGAGCGCGCCGACCTCGCGGACGTACCAGTCTCGGTGGTCGGTGCCGACGCCGTGATGGTGCGTGATGGTTCCGCCAGCGGCGAGGATGGCGTCGCTCGCGGCGGCTTTGGCGCGGGTCCACTCGTCGAGCGTCATCGACGGCGACACAACGGTGAAGTAAAGCGAGGCACCGGTTTCGTACACGTGCGACACGTGGCACAGCACGAAAGCGTCCGTGATGGCTTCTCTCACGGCCGCGTAAAGGGCCGGGATGCGCGACCAGAACGCTGCTGTCTCAAGGGTTTCGACGAACGCTCCGGCGTCGAGCAGACTGTCGCGAAGGTACGGTCCTTCGTAGCGCCCGCGCAGCCACTTTTCGCCGGGCTCCTCTCCCAGCGGTTCAGCGCCCGGGACGGACACATCGCCGGCCGAGCCGGTGATGAGCAAACAGCCCTCGCCCGAGTGCTGCAGCATCGTTTCCATCTCGTCTGATAGCCGCAGGACAGCCGGCAACGGGCCGTCTTGGGCGAGTTTGCGGACGATCTCGAGACCGTCGGCGAACGACTCCACCCGCCAGCCCTGATAGGCCAGCTGCTTGACCGGCCGCACGCGCACGGTCACCGAGGTGATGATCCCGAAAGCGCCTTCCGAGCCCAGGAACAGGTGCCGCAGATCCGGTCCGGCGGCACTCGCCGGGGCACGGCCCGTTTCGATGGTGCCTCGTGGGGTCGCCACGGTCAGGCCAACGACCATCGCGTCGAACCGGCCGTAGCCAGCTGACGCCTGCCCCGACGAACGCGTCGCCGCGAAGCCGCCAATCGTCGCGTATTCAAACGACTGCGGGAAATGCCCGAGTGTAAAGCCATGCTCAGCAAGCAATCGCTCGGCATCGGGCGCCCTAACGCCGGCTTGCAGGGTCGCGGTCCGTGAAACCGGGTCAACGTCAAGCAACGCGTTCATCCGCGTGAGGTCGATCGCTACGGTGCCTGTGGCGCTTGAGCTTTCGGGCACTAGCCCGCCCACGACCGAGGTTCGCCCTCCGTGCGGCACGCAAATGAGCCCAGCGCTGGCCGCGTAGGCAAGCACTGCCAGCACTTCGTCATGTGAACCGGGACGCACGACGGCATCCGGAGCGGTCGTCACGTCGCCCGCCCGCTGACGCAACAGGTCGGGAGTGGACTTTCCGGTGCCAAAGCGCGCTCGCGCCAACGCATCCGTGTGCACGTGCTCGGCGCCGACGATCGCGGTGAGCCCGCTCACGTCGAAACGCGGCGGTGCGACCGTCACCTCCTCGAGCGGCACGCCCGGAGACTGACCTTCTAGCCCCAGCATGAGGCGCAGTTTGTCGGGCAGGGGGGCCGCCTTCGCCGGATCGCCCCATCCACCCCAGCGCTCTGGACTCTCTTCCGTCACTGTGACAGAGTGGCACGTGATGTCACACCGCCGCAACCCGTCGCAGTCGCTCAATGCCGTCAGAAGGGCACGTGAGCTGCAAGAGCTTGCCGAAAGTGAGGTTGACGTCCTCGTCGTCGGCCTCGGTGTCACCGGAGCGGGCGTCGCGTTGGACGCCGCGAGCCGTGGGCTGACCGTCGCCGCGATCGACGCGCACGACCTCGCCTTCGGCACCTCACGCTGGAGTTCCAAACTCGTCCACGGCGGACTGCGCTACCTCGCCAAGGGCGACGTTGGCATCGCGCGGGAGAGCGCCGTAGAGCGTGGGCTACTGATGACCCGCATCGCCCCGCACCTCGTGCGTCCCCTGCCGATGCTGCTGCCCGCCGCGGCCGGCGTCTCCAAGTCCATGATTCACCTCGCCCGCGCCGGAATGGCGGCAGGTGACCTCTTGCGCCTCACAGCCGGAACGCCTAGGGGCGTCTTGCCCAAGCCCAGGCGACTGTCGGCGGTGGAGGCGAGGGCGATCGTGCCAGCGCTTGAGCCACAAGGGTTACGCGGCGGCTTGCTGTCCTGGGACGGTCAGTTGTGTGACGATGCCCGGCTCGTCACGGGGCTCGCGCGGGCCGCCGCCGGGCATGGCGCACGGATCATCACCCGGTGCCGGGCGGTATCGAAGAACCAGTTGCGCGATGAGCTCACGGGATCTTCCTTCGACATCAAGGCGCGCGTGGTCATCAACGCCACCGGGATATGGGCCGCGTCACTGGCGCCTTCGTTAAGTCTGCGTCCGTCGCGAGGCTCCCATCTCGTCCTGCACAAGAGTGTCCTCAATGGACTCAGCGCCGGGTTGACCGTGCCCGTGCCAGGATCGACCTCACGGTACGTCTTCGCGCTCCCGCAACACGACGAGCGCGTTTACGTTGGTATCACTGATGATCCGGTTGACGGTCCGTTGCCTGACGTTCCCGTCGCACCGGAACAGGACGTCGACTTTCTGCTCAGCGTGCTCAATTCCGTGCTGCACCGGCCGGTCCGGCGCGACGAGGTGCTGGGAACGTTCGCCGGGCTGCGGCCTTTGCTGGCCGCCCCAGGGGCGTCGGCCGACTTGTCTCGCCGTCACGCCGTGGTCTCCGAAGACGGCATGGTCACCATCGTCGGCGGCAAACTCACCACCTATCGCCGGATGGCCGAGCACGCCGTCAACGCGGCGGTCAAGCTCGCCAAACTTCCCGCCAGCGGATGCGTGACCAAATCCCTTGCCCTGCCTGGCGCCGGACCGTCCAACGTGGACGCGCCCGCTCGTCTCGCTGCCCGCTATGGCTCCGAGGCCCCACTAGTGGCCGCCATGGGAACCGAAGAGGTCGCCCCCGGAGTCACCACCGGCGAACTCCAGTGGGCGGTGCGACACGAAGGCGCTCTTGATGAATCCGACCTTCTCGACCGCCGCACCCGCGCTGGCCTCGTTCTGGCCGACCGCGAGGCCGCCTTGCCCTTTGCCCGCTCGCTTTTTTCTTAGTCCCGAAAGAGCGGTTTCGCAGACAAAGATGGCCAAACCTCCGAAGATCGTAACTGGAGGATGGCATGGACACCTTGATCTTCGGCCTGCTGCTTTACACGGGATGGGTGACGTATCGCGGTAAGTCCCGCCGGCTGATCCTGATCCTGTGGACGGTCAGCCTGGCCGCGGTGCTCTGGCTGCTCAGCCATCACATCACCAGCAAGCTCCCCCTGAATTTCTAGGTGGACTCATGCCAGGCATCGGCAACCGCATCGGCTTCTGGCTCGCGCACGCTTTTGTGCTCGCCTATTGCGGGGTCTTGCTTAGCGCGTTCGCCGTGCAGTTCATCGGGCGGGAGTATCCGTGTCCATTGTGCGTGTTGCAGCGCATGTCGATGGTTCTGACGGCCTTCGGGCCCGCCTACATCATCAGCCGGGCCCGGCACGGCGGTGTCTCGCTCCGTGACTACGCGACCGGATACGGCATCAGCATCATCTCGGCCGTCGCCGGTGCGGCGATGTCGGCGCGGCAGATGCTCTTGCACATCCGGCCACCCGACCCGGGTTACGGTGAGCCGGTCCTGGGGCTGCACCTCTACACGTGGGCTTTCATCACCTTCGTGATCGTGATCCTCTTCTGTGGCGTGAGCCTGATCTTCGCCCGGGAGCTGCTCCCCACCGGCATCCGGTTCGGTGTGCTGTCACACGTCGCGCTCGGGCTGTTCCTCGCGATCATCGCGGCCAACCTCGTGGCCGTGTTCTTCGAAGAAGGCTTCCACTGGTTCTTGCCTGACGATCCGTCGCGCTACGAGATCTTCCGCTAGGACGTCTTTTGCACCCGGCTGCTATCAATGGTGTCCATGACCGACGGGGACTACGAAACGAAGCTGGCTTGTGCCGCTCAAGCTATGCGTGAGCTAGAGATCCTGACAGCAAGATGCGAGGAGTTGCGCCAGCTGGTCGCGCTCCGGCGCCAGACGGTCGCCGAGCTGACCGAGGCCCACGCCGTGGAAGCCAGGGATGTGACGAAGCTCGAAAAGCTCTCGCTGACAAGGGTTATCGCCTCCCTTCGCGGCTCACGCGACAACGATCTGGCGCGGGAGAAGGCTGAAGCCGAGGCCGCGCGATACCGCGTCGCGGAAGCTCAGGCGCGGCTCGATACAGCGGTCGCGGAACTTCAGCAAACCGACACCCGGCGAGCCTCGGTTTCTCATGCCCCACAACAGTTTCGGGCCGCCTTGGCTGACAAAGAGCGTGCCCTAACCAGATCCGGCGGACACCGGGGCAACAAACTGGCGAAGCTGGCCGAAGAGCGCGGAACGTTAGCGGCGGAGCTGACGGAGACCGAAGAAGCTCGGGACGCCGCGGCGAGCGCGCTGGAAGCGCTGGGCCGGGTGGATTCCCTGCTGTCGAGCGCCTCAAACTGGTCCACCTACGACACTTTCTTCGGAGGTGGCATCATCAGCAGTTCTATCAAGCATTCGCGCCTTGACGAAGCGGCGCGAGCCGCCGACGCTGCCGACGATGCGCTGACGAAGCTGCGCCATGAGCTGGCTGACGTTCAGGGTGCTGCCGCCGTGATGCCCGGTCTGGCGATCGGCGAATTCACCCGCTTCGCCGACGTTTGGTTCGATAACATCTTCTCTGACCTGTCAGTGCGGGGGCGAATCAAGGACGCCCAGGCAAATGTCGAAGAGCTCATCGGCAAAGTACGGCAGCTGCACGCCCGCCTCGAAGCCCGGCGCACCACCTGCCAGCAGCGGCTCCAGGCTAACGAAGCTGAGCGAAGCCGGATTTTGCTTTAGCGGGCCTCCTCGTCAAGCGAGGGGCAACACGGTCTGCACCAACGCGCGGTCGTCGTGCCGCTGGATGATGTGTGCCTCCCACACCGACGGGGCGCGTCCATAGGCCGCGAGCCGCCGGCACACGGCGTAGCCACGGGAGGCGGCCTCATAGTCGTCAAGCCAGCGCTGGAAACGGCGTTCGGACCGGCTGTCGGCGAAAGGCCAGCGGTCCCCCGGTGCCTTGAAGCCGGGCAGGCGCCATGGCTTTGGCGTGAGGCGGGCACGGAATGTCCCGTGAGTGCGGCACAGCTCGCGATAGATCGGGTCAGCACCCAGCTCAACCAGAATGCTCTCGCCTTGTGCCGAGGTCGTGGGCTCACTGACACCGGTGACGAACACGCGCAGACCGGAGGCCGTACGGTAAACGATCACGCCGAAATCCGGATGGGCCGCCGCCCAGCGCTCCAGCTCGGCAACCCGCTCTTGCACCACCGGCGGCTCGCCCGGCGTTTCTTCCCGAGCCGGGCGCCGCCGAAACAGGCGCCGCAGCCAGCCATCACCGGCCTGATCTTCCAGTTCGGGCAGGTCGATATCAGCGATCAGCAGGCGGTCGGTGTTGAGGACCTCGGCGCCATAACGATTGCGGGTAACCGCAAGGGCTTGCTCAGTACCATCGAGGACTTCGTCCAAAATGGGCTCACGCAACGGAGCACGCGGATAGTAGCCACCGACACGGGTGCCAGACAGGACGTTAGCGAGCGCGGACCGCAACTGCTCATGTGCGACGGTGAGCGCCTCGGCCGTGGACGACATCGACCATCCCCAGGCCCGCCGGAACAGCCGCTCCCCCTGCGGCCCCGTGCCCGATCCTTCGGCCGCAGCCCAAAACCGTGGAATCCGCACCCGTCCTCCTCCATCCGGCGTGGACCGAGCTTATGCGGCCGTGCCCAGTTCCGTTGTCCTGTGCGCAGCGACAACGATCTGGACGTCGTCCTCATAGAGCACGACGCCAGGATCGCTGGAGCGCACTTCAACCCAGGCGACGTCATAGCGGTCAAGCAAAGCTAGATAGCCGGGTACCCGTTCGAGAAGATGCCCGGCCGAGTCCTTGAACCAGCAGGTGACGTGCGGGTTGACCGACTTGTCAAACAAGGTGGCGTCAACTTTGCCGGGATCGGCGTAGGCGGCGTCGAGCCAGTCATTGTTCGCACGCCACCACTTCCAGTCTTCGGCACTCAGCTTCCCCGATCTCGCGAGGCCGTTGGCCAGCCCAAAGATCCCGACCCGCCTGCCGTGCTCGTTGGCCTCGGTCGCCTCAAACCTGATGTACACCTGACCCCGCTAACCGATCAGTTCCAGCAAGGCTTCCGCGGTCGCGGGATGCTCGGCCAGTAGCGCCAGGCCGCCGGGAGCGCTTTGGGAGATCCACGTGGCGTCGCAGCCGAGGAGCGCCGCGAGAGCGTCTGTCGTTTCGGGATGACCGGCGATGAGGACGGTCGCCGCCGAGGACGCTGGCGCTGCCACGGAAACGGCCGGTCTGGCCGGGGCAAGCCACGGGGGCACGAAGGTGTCCACGGCGGGCAGGTTGCCGGGGAACGTGCGGCCGGCCTCGCGCACGAGCACTGGCACGAACTCGGGCGCCTGCTCGCGCAACGTCGTGATCAGCGTTGGCAGCCACGGCAACAGCACCGGATCGGGCAGTTTGGCGAAGGCAGTCGACATCAGCTCGACGACGAAGGAGGACAGCGTTGGCACGGGTTCGAGTGCTTGCACGAATCCGCTGAGATACAACGGGAATTTCGGCACGATCAGCGGGTTGGCCAGCAATTCGTGCGCACGGGAGCGCAGCTCGCTCAGTGGCAGCAGACCAAGCTGATAGCGGACCGCCCACAGCAGCGCGACCTTGGCGGGTGCTTCTGGATGAGACTGCTGCACCGCGATCTCCAGCTGCGCGCGGTCGCAGCCGAGTGACATCGCAAGACTCTCCATTGTGGACAGAAAGCCGAGCATCGCCGCGACTTGGCGAACGCCGGTCTCCTCGTCGACGAAGGCCGTTGGCAGCAGTGTGCAGTAGTGCGCGTAACCGGTCTTGACGAACGACTCACACCAGGCGGGCAGCGTTTGACTGGACGTCCGGTAGAAGGCGAGCAACCGGCGAATCCGCTGCAGCACCTGAGGCGCGTCATCGGCCGCCCGTTCCGAGGCGAGCAACGTGACCGCGCGCTGGCCGAGCTCGTCGGTGAACCGGCGGCTGCCCAGGTAAAGAAGCGAATCCTCAACAGCGGCAAGGGCTGTGGCCGCAGTCGCGTTAGGAGCGTTAACCGCCCTGCGCAACCGCTGTTCGAGCACCTGCTCGATGGTCACACCCTCATAGCCCAGCTCGATCAGGGCACGCTGGTTCTTGCCGATCGCCAGATCCCAGCTCTCCTGAATGGACTGTTCGCCGAGCTTGCGGTCACCCATGATAGGCCGGACGGCGCCCTGGGGCATGAGGTAACGCAGCATCCACAACAACCGTGAGCACGGCTGCAGGTGCGGATTGGCTTGCAGGTCAAGCAAAGCCCGCTGGACGGTCCGTTGCTCAAGCTTGAGCTCCAGCGGGACGAGCCGGTCATAGACGTCGCGGGCTAGCGGTGGCAACGCGTCATAGCCGACCTGGCCGATGCGATCGCCGCCCATGAGGATCTCGCAGAGCCGCCGCACATCCCGGCGCCCAGGCACCGTTTCCTTCTCGATGCACGTGACAGCGGCGTCTTGGAAGTCATAGGGCGTGGGCCGGGCACGGTTGCGCATGCCGGCCAACAGAATCGACGTCTCGTAAATGGCGATGGCATCGGCAGTGCTTGCCAGGTAACCGTTTCGCCGGGCGAGCCGGACGATATCGACGCACCAGCCGAGCAGCTCCGCTTCGTCGAGACTGTCCAGCGTGGGCGGGCGGGACAGGAAGGAAGTCAGCTGATCGCTTGTCTCCACCGCCGGCACCGGGGCGGCGAGAGCCTTGCGGCCGCCCTTGGCCTTTCCCTTCTGCCCACTCAGCGAGAACGGCTTTAGCCCACTGCGGCTTAACGATTTTGACCACGTCGTGGCCGCGATCGACACCGAACTAGGCGCGAGGGAGAACTGGCCTTCGATGGCTGAATAGCTCGACGGAATCATGCCGTAGAGCCACTTCGTGCCCGTGCGCTCCGAGATGTCAAACATGACATCAGAGGCAGAGCCAAACTCGGCGACATGCGAAGCCGCGTGGAAGGCACCGCAGATGTAAAGGCAATCACTCACAGGCACGCCGGAGGAAGCCAGGTGTTCCCGCATCCGCGTCCACATGTAACGCTCGCGGTCCTCATCACGGTCCAGCTTGGACCTATCATCAGTGCCCAGCCGCCGGAACAGGCTGCCGATCAGCACCATCGCCTGACGGTAGGTCTCGTAGCTGGCGTCAGCGAGCGGTTGCTCCACATATTGGTCCCACCACTCCGACCAGTGGCGCACCTTCCCGTGATGCAGCAGATAGGACTCCAGCTCAGCGAACCGTGGCCGCAGGTCACCGACCTCGATCCCGACCGCGTCGCCATGCAGTGAGTCAGCCTCAGCGGGTTTGGCGTCGTCTTGGGGCATCCACTGGAACACGTGATCCGACGAGCGGTCCACAAGCACCAGCTCGACCCCTGGCGTTTCCAGCGCGTACGCGATCGCCTGGTACTCAGCCGAGGATTCGGTGACTGGAGCGACCACGCTCAGCGGACCCCAGTCATCGGGAAAGCCGTCGAGCTCAGACGCGAAAGCTTGCAGCGCCACCGGAAGGTGACAGTTGCGCAGCTCGCTCAGCAACGGCTGAAGGTCTTCGCACAGCTCCAGATAAATGACCTTCGGCTGCTTCTCCCGCAGGCGGCGCACCATCGCCAGCCCGGAGGCTGGCGAGTGGTGACAGACCGGGAAAATCTCCAGCGGCTCGCGCAGAGCGCGGTCAACGTCATCGACCATTCCAGACAGAATCCCGGCCAGGACTCCTGGGCCGTCGGCGAAAGCGGTCGCGGCGCCGGTTAGCTGTGCCCGCAGTGCGTCGAATGTCATGACAGGGTGGAGATCGCCTGGCGGCCGCCTTCAAGGAAGTCTGGCCACTCACCACCGTCAGCCTTGCTGCGTGGCTCGACCACACCGTGCCAGTACTTGTTGAGGATGGCCAGATCCTCCGGACTGCGCCGGGCCAGCGAACCGACGAGCGAGCTGGCCAGGGTCGAGGCACGAAGTGCGGTGTCGCCGAAGAACTGGCTGTGCAGGATCGCGTCTTCAAGCACACCAATCTGTTCCGCGGTCGACAGCGCCGACTCCAGCTTCTCGTCATCGCTGGTGGCAGCGGAGGCGGCCGCCCGCAGATCGGCGAAGCTCTGCAGCAGGATGTCGAGCAGCGTCGGCGGGACCTCAAGCTCGATCTGGTGCCGGCGCAACAACTCCGCGGTGCGGAACCGCACGATCTCGGCCTCGCTGCGCTTGTTAGTGACCACGGGAATCCGCACGAAGTTGAACCGGCGCTTCAAGGCTGACGACAGGTCGTTGACGCCACGGTCACGGCTGTTGGCCGTCGCGATGATGGAAAAGCCCGGTTGCGCGAACACGATGTTGTCGTCGTCGAGCTCCGGAATGGAGACATATTTTTCCGACAGAATCGAGATCAGCGCGTCCTGCACGTCAGACGTTGACCGCGTCAGCTCCTCGAAACGGCCAATCACACCGGTTTCCATCGCGGTCATGATGGGCGACGGGATCATCGACTGACGCGACTGTCCTTTCGCGATAACCATCGAGACGTTCCACGAATACTTGATGTGATCTTCGGTCGTGCCGGCCGTGCCCTGCACCACGAGCGTCGAGTTGCGGCAGATCGCGGCAGCGAGCAGTTCGGCCAGCCAGCTCTTGCCCGTGCCCGGGTCGCCGATCAGGAGCAGCCCGCGGTCGGAGGCCAGCGTGACGATGCTGCGCTCGACGAAACTGCGGTCACCGAACCACTTCTGGCTGACCTCACGGTCGAGTCCGTCGGAGCGCTCGGAACCGAGGACGAATAGCCGGACCATCTTGGGGCTCAGGCGCCACGAGAACGGCTTCGGGCCGTCGTCAATGGACTCCAGCCAGTCGAGTTCCTCGGCGTACTTGATCTCGGCAGGGGGGCGAAGCATTGGTTCTCCTAGGTCAGAAAGTTCTTCAGTTCGGCGACAAGTTTGCGGATGTGACCGGATAGCACCGGCGTGCCCAGGTCTTTGAAGCGCTGGCGGAACCACGGGTCGACGCTCTGGGTCCCACTGCTGTTCACCGAGCCGACCGGAATGAACTTGACCCCCGATCGGTGCACCGCCTCGATGCCTTCAAAAAGCGGCTGTGACCGGCCGAACTCGTAGAAGTCAGAAATCCAGACCATGACGGTGTTTCGCGGATCGGTGATCTTCGGGCGGGCCATCGCCATCGCGACCGGGCCGTCGTTACCGCCGCCCAAGTTGGTTCGCAACAGCACTTCGAACGGATCGTGCACCCAAGGGGTGAGATCCAAAGCCCTGGTGTCAAAGGCGATGAGGTGCACGTCCACTTTAGGCAGCCCAGCGAAAATCGACGCCAGGATGGTGCAGTTGACCATCGAGTCGACCATCGACCCGGACTGGTCCACCACGACGATGAGTTTGGCGGGAGTAGTGCGCCGCGCGGTTTGCTTGTAGAACAAGCGGTCCACATAGAGCCGCTCGTCTTCCGGGCTCCAGTTGGTCAGGTTCTTCCAGATGGTCCGGTCGAGGTCAAGGTTGCGGAACACGCGCTTGGGCGGCACGGTGCGGTCGATCGTGCCCACGCTGGTCTGCTCGACCTGAGTCCGCAGAACCTGGGCGACCTCGTCCACGAACCGCCGGATCAGCGACTTAGCGTTAGCGAGCGCGAGCCCGTCGAGATTGTTCTTGTCGCGCAGCAACTGTTCGATCAGGGACATGCTCGGCGTCAGCTGCTTGGCCAAAGCCGGGTCTGCCAGCACCTCGCGCAGGTGCATGCGCTTGACCAGATCGCCTTCGAGCCCAGCGAGCACGCCGCCTAGCTCGTTGCCTTGCGGCCTCGTCCGCAACTCACCCGGGTCCATGCCGAGCGCCCGTTCGAACCAGCCAGCGTCGGCTTGCCACTTCGACAGCTGGGTCGCTGTCACATTGCCCGAGCCGGTGGCGAAAACATTGAGCAGCACTTTGGAAACCAGCGCTGCCCGGCGCACTTCCCCACCGTCGGGCTCCCCGGGCCCCTCGGCCATCAGCCCATCAAACTCGGCGGCGATATCCGGAAACCGTTGCACCACCGTATCCACCGAGATCGACGGATCCAGCAACGCGACCGGCAACCCCAGATCTTCCACGATCGCGACACTGGCTGACTCCAGCGTCGGCTGCTCTTCGCCATCGAACAGTCTGGCCAGCAGGCGCCAGTAAAGGACCTGCCGGCGGCTCTCGTCTGAACTCATTTACGCAGCAACCGTCCTGCCCGTTCCCGCAGCACGGCGACGGCGTCACCGCTGGCCGCTTCTGCCTTGGCCACCTTGGGATCCGGTATCCCCTGCGCCCAGTCTCCATTGTGGACCGACACGGGCTTCTTCTTGACCGTCGCCTGCACGGCGAGTGGTTGCAGCACCCATCGCCCCGCGTCCCAGCGCATCAGCCCGATGCACGCCGAGGCACCGGCGACGAGGTCCCGGGTCAATGGCCCGGTCGCGGGCAGCCGGTCGATGTCAGGGATCTGTTGCCCCTCAACGAGAACCGGCTCCGCGATGCGCACCGGGTGCCGGTCGAGCGGCGGTGTGGCAGCCGCGGTCGCCTTCGGCAACAGGACCCGCGCCGTCGTGAACGGATCGGCCACATCACCAACCTGAGCGCGCTCGTCCTGCCAGACCAGATCGCCGGAGGCGAGCACCGGCATCTCGCTCAACTCCAGGCCGCGCTTCTCGGCCAAGGCGCGGAGCATCGCCTGGTACGCCGTGAGCAGTCGCCAATCCCCCGCCCCCGTAATGGTCGCGACCTTAGCCGCGGTCAAGCTCGCCCGAACGAGCCGCGGCGTTTCCCCCTCGATGATCCCGTGCACCTGAACCTGCACCGTGGTTTCGTGCTCGTGCACATCAGCGCCCAGGATCAGCAGCCGCCCCGAAACGGTGGTGACGTCGCCGCCACCCCAGCTTCCGTGCTGTGACAACAGAAGCGCCCGTGACCACAGGTCACCCCAGCGCCGGGCCGGCAGTTGCTCCATCGTCGCGAGTGGACTGCAAGCGCTCAGCTCGGCGGCTAGCCCATCAAGCAGCACCCCCAGCCGCCGCGAGGACGGATCGCCCAGTAACCCTTGCACCACCGTCGCCGAAGCGGCCACCAAGTCATTTGTCACGCCGCGCCACCCGGTCACACCCAGCTCCGCCAGCCACGACCGTGCCGCCCCAAGCAAGTTCTCCGGAGCGGACGGACTGTCCGAAGTGGACGGCGACCAAACGGCGCGGGTGCGGGAAGTGGCGGCGTCAAACTGTGCCAGCAAGGCGTCGTGCACCGCTCCCGTGATGGCGGCACGCGCCGCCGCCAGCGCCATGAGGTGTTCGCTGGAAACCGATCCGGCGGCGATCTTCTCGGCCGCTTCGGCGACCCGTTCCCGCAGCGGCGTCGAGCCAACCGCGCCCGCCAGCGCCGCGAGTGCTCCCGCGTGCGCGTCCGTTAAGCGGGCAAACCCATGGCACAGCGCCTCATCGAAGCCGTCGAGCAAACCGAGGGCCTCGTCAACTCCCGCTGGCGCTGAAGCCAGTGCTTCGTAGTGAGCCGGCAGCATCAGCTTTCCCTTCGGCGGGCCGGGAACCAGTGCAACTCTGGCAACGGCTCTGTGGTGGTGGGCAGCTCCAAATAGGCGAGGTGCCGCAGGAACCGGCTAAACACCGTCGCCGCGGGCGCCTGCTGATGGGTTCCTTTGAGCTGGCGCATGAGGTCATCACCCTCGCCGTCAATGCGCAAATAGCGGCGGACTCTACCGGCTCCGTATTGAAGGATCGCCTCGTCCATGAGCGCGCTCAAGTGTTTGCAGCCACCGCCATAGACCCCACCGCACGGGCGGTTGTTGTTGGTGCTGCAACTGAAGTCGTGGGTGCCCGCCTCGATCGAGGACACGTAGACCCGGTCAATGTCCGATCCGGATGAGACCACCCCTTGCAACCGTCCTTCCGCCAGCTCGGCAAACGGCACCTTGGCCAGTTTGCGCGGCTGTATCGGCGGCACCACCTGAGTCACACTGCTCTGATCTCCCGCAAGCACGCGGTATTTCTACAGCAGAGGTGCGACAAACACAGAATCAGGAGGTCAGATAGCGCGTCAGCAACGCACGAAGCTCGTGATCGAGATCGTCGTCCGAAAAGGACTCATCGAGGGCGACCGGTGCCGACAAGACGAACGACTGGACGGTCAGCAAGACGGCCCGTGCCAGGTGCCCCGGGTCCCCGGAACGGACCGCCCCAGCTTCCTGCCCCGCGCGCAGCGCCTCCTCCAGGAACGTCAGCATCTCCTGCTGGCTGGTGCCCCGGCGCGACAGCACATAGGGCAGCAGTGTCTCCGGGTCAGCCTCGCAAATCTTGCGCAGAAGCGGGTGCTCGCGCAGCCGTCTGGCCACGGTCACGATGTTGTCGATGGTCGGCGGGGCCGAGACGATGACCTCGTGCCACTCGCGGCTCATGAGATCAGCGACAAGCGTGGTGACATCGGGCCAGCGGCGGTAGATCGACATCCGGGACACCCCTGCCCGGCGGGCCACGTCGGTCAGGGTCGTCCTGCGCACGCCATAGGCCAGCACGCAGTCCCGGGCCGCATCGAGCGCCGCATCGCGAAGTGACACCACGTGGCTATTTGTAGCAGATCGAAAACGCCTCAAGAGCGAGACAAATTCGGATATTCTGCGCGAATGGAGTGGATTCTGGGATTGGTATGCCTCCTGCTGATCGTCGCGGCGGTCGTGGGCTACGGCGTGTCCGTTTACAACGGCCTGGTCCGGGCGCGTAACGCGTACAAGAACGCGTTCGCTCAGATCGATGTTCAGCTCAAGCGGCGCCATGACCTGATCCCGAATCTGGTCGAGACCGCCAAGGGCTACATGAAGCACGAGCGCGAGACCCTCGACGCGGTGATCCAGGCGCGCAACTCAGCCGTGACGGCACAAGCCTCGGCCGCGGCCAATCCCGGCGATCCCGCCGCGATGCAGAACCTGGCCGCGTCGGAAAACGTGCTGAGCCAAACGCTGGGGCGGCTGTTCGCGCTTTCTGAGGCCTATCCGGACCTCAAAGCGAATCAGAACATGATGCAGCTCTCCGAAGAGCTAACCTCCACGGAGAACAAGGTCGCGTTCGCGCGGCAGGCTTACAACGACGCCGTGATGGCGTACAACAACAAGCGGGAAGCCTTCCCCGGCAACGTGGTCGCTGGCCCCATGGGCTTCGCGCCGGCCGCCTTGCTTGAGGCCACGGAAGGTCCCGAAGAGCGCAAGGCTCCAGAAGTCAAGTTCTAGATGTCCTCAAACTTCTTCGACCGCCAGCGGCACCTGCGCCGGATGTCCTTCCGGCTGGTGCTGCTGTTCGCGCTCGCCGTCATCGGCATCATCATCACCGTCGACCTCGCGGTTCTGTTCGCCTTCAACGCTTTCGGCGCTTCAACGAGCGACATCGTGCAGATCGTGACGGTCAGCAGCATCGCGACAGCGGCGGCCATCGGGCTCGCGACGCTCTACCGCACGGCGACGTTGCGCGGCGGTGGCGGGCGGGTGGCACGCGAACTCGGCGGCGACTATGTGCCGGAGGACACGACCGACCCGCAGTTGCGGCGGCTGCGCAACGTGGTCGAGGAGATCGCGATCGCTTCTGGGACACCGGTTCCCGAGGTATATGTGCTCCAGCACGAGGAGTCCATCAACGCTTTCGCGGCCGGCTGGTCCACTTCGGACGCCGCTGTGGCGGTGACGCGCGGGGCACTCGAACGGCTCAATCGCGATGAGCTGCAAGGGGTCATCGCACACGAATTCAGTCACGTGGTTAACGGCGACATGCGGCTCAACATCCGCCTCATGGGACTCCTTTTCGGCATCCTGTTCCTGACCGTCGCTGGCGAGACGATGATGCGCGCGGGAGTTTTCACCCGCTCCCGCGATGAGAAGTCGGGCGGGAACCCGTTGCCCCTCATCGGCATCGCCTTGGTGATCGCCGGGTTTGTCGGTGTCTTCTTTGGACGGATGATTAAGGCATCGGTGTCACGCAAACGTGAGTACTTGGCGGACGCCTCAGCCGTTCAGTTCACGCGCCAGACCACAGGCATCGCGGGTGCGCTCAAGAAGATCGCGGGCCTGCCCGGCGGATCCACGATCAAGGCGCCCAAGAGCGAAGAGGTCGGGCACATGCTCTTCGGCTCCGGGGCCAAGAAGCGGCAGTCGCTTTTCGCGACCCATCCGCCGCTGCCCGACCGCATCAAGGCGCTCGAACCCGACTTCGACGTCGCGCAACTGGCCGCCCTGCAACAGCATTGGGCGCAGTCGCCACCCGTTGGCATGCAAGAAGACGTGACCCTGGGCCTGACCGAAAGCCGCCTAGCCGCCGGAACAGGCCCGCTCCAAGACTCGCCCGGCAAGCCGTCAGCGCTCGGCGCGGCGAAGCTGCCGTCGCATTGGAACGACTCCACTCCGCTGGGCCTGCGCCCGGCGACGCCCGGTGCGGGCACCATGGGTCTTACCGACAAGGTGGCGACGCCCGAGGATCAGCACTACGCGCGTGCGGCGATGTTGCTGGACCGGATTCCGCCTGACATCCGGGACCGGGCGCACCGCGTCGATCAGGTGATCCCGCTCGTGCTCGGGCTGCTTCTGTCTCAGGACGCACCGGTGCGCCAAGCCCAGTACGCGGAGCTGTCCGCTCGCTATGGGCCCGAGGTCGCTGACACCGCGTTTCGCGAGTCAGGGCAGCTCGTCATGCTCGACCCGCTCCTGCGCCTGCCGCTGGCCGAGATCGCCTTCCCGGCCCTGCGGCACCGCTCGGAGGCTGAACAAGAGGCGGTACTAGACGCGGTGCAAGCGCTCATCAACGCCGACGGACGGATCAGTACGTTTGAATATTGCTTCTCCGCGATGTTGCACAGCGATCTCTACCAGTCGATGCACCCGAAACCCCACTGGCACTCCGAGCGCCGTTCGCTGCGCAGCGCCAAAACCGAAGCGATCACGCTGCTGATGGTTCTCGCCGAGGACGATCCGGCCTTTCGCGCCGGAATGACGGTGGCGTTTCCCGACGAGACGCAAGGGTGGCAAAAGCTGCCCGTCACACGGCTCGACGACGTCTGGCACGTGTTGCGCGAGCTAGGCCCGGATGGCAAGGAACAGCTCATCAACGCGGCCGAGGCGGTCGTGTCCTTTGACGGTGCGCCGTCGGTACGCGAAATCGAACTGCTGCGAACGGTGTGTGCTCTGCTGCACTGCCCACTTCCGCCGCTTGTGATTTCATGAGGCATGCCTCACGACGCCCGCCGGATGTGGTCCCTGTTCGAGCCGCTGCACGCGGTGACCTACTTCGTTCCCGAGTGCCGTGAGCGGTTTGAGACGGCGGGACTAAGAGGATTCTGGCGCGGTTACTTCGCCGGGCGTAGCGCGCCACTGGGCAAAGTGGACGCAGCCCCGGTCACCGCCGCTTTCTTCAGTTTCGCCGCGCCGATGGTGGAGCGGGCCTTGCCCGACGTGTGGACCCGGGCCACACCCGAGGCGGTGTTGCAGGCCCGCCAAGACGGTGCGGTCGCTGCCCTGCGGCGGCTCCTCGGCGAGCAGCCGACCCTGTCTGAGGCAGCCGACCTGCTCAGTGAAGCAGCTAGCTATGTCGATACAGCGGGACGGGTGCTCGCGGCGGCCAATGCCGCCCTGCCCGTGCCAAGCGAGCCGATCGCCAAGCTGTGGCATGCCACGACCGTCCTTAGGGAACACCGCGGCGATGGGCACGTCGCCGCGCTGGTGTCCTGGGAACTCGACGGTTGCGAGGCGCTGGTTTGGCGTACAAGTCTTGATTTGTCGCGTGATGCCCTTCAGCCGGCCCGGGGATGGACCGACGAGCAGTGGGCCGAAGCGGAACAACGGCTGATGGCCCGCGGCTGGCTCGACCTCGAGGGACGTGCGACAGCCCTTGCGGCTCAAGCACATCGCGACATTGAGGCGATAACGGACCGGCTAGCGTTTCGCCCTTGGGAAGATCTCGGTCCAGAAGCGACGGACCGCCTCGTCGACCTGCTGACTCCGCTTTCCCAGCGGGCTTACGCCGGGCTGCCGATCTCTAACCCGATCGGTTTACCGTCGCCGATCCTTGAGTAATCCTCGGTATTGACCATAGGCTCCTCTCCACATCGTTCATTGGGAGAGGTGATTCGATGAAACTGAGGCGCACCCTCAGTAGTGCCGGTGCGGTAACCCTCGCCGCAGCGGCCGTTATGGCCCTAAACCCGGCCACTGTCAGCCTCGCGGCCGCACAAAGCGACATCTGTGCGACCGTGACCGAGACCTCGGTAAGTGCGAAAGCGAAGCCTGGTGGCGGAGCCAAGCACGACCCCAACGAGCTCAGCCCGGCTGAAGCGGCACGCCGCGATCAGGAGATGCGTGACCTTCTTTCCGCTAAGGGCAAGAAGGAAGCCAAGCCGGGTGATGTGGCGGCCGCGGCTGTCACGATCCCGGTGGTGTTCCACATCATTTCCGAGGACGGCACCAGGGCCAATGGCAACATTCCCGATTCCATGGTGAACGCACAGATGAATGTGCTGAACCAGGCTTACGCCGGTGCGACCGGCGGGGCCGCGACCTCGTTCCAGTTCTCTCTGCAGTCGATCAACCGGGTCACCAACCCCGCTTGGTACCCGATCATCTATGGATCGGCGGCGGAGAAGCAGATGAAGGCGGCCCTGCGGGTCGGCGACATGGGAACGCTCAACATCTACACCGGTGAGCTCAGCGACGATCTGCTCGGCTGGGCCACGTTCCCGAAGTCGAAGCTCAACACGACTGACGGCGTGGTCATGCTGCACGAATCGGCGCCGGGTGGCACCGCCGCCCCGTACGACCTGGGCGACACCGCTACGCACGAAGTCGGGCACTGGCTCAACCTCTACCACACCTTCCAAGGTGGGTGTAACGGTCAGGGCGACCAGGTTTCCGACACCCCCGCCGAGGCCTCACCGGCCTTCGGCTGCCCCACCGGGCGCGACACTTGCGCCAGCAAGCCAGGCCTCGACCCGATCCATAACTTCATGGATTACACGGAAGACGCCTGCATGTACGAGTTCACCGCAGGACAGGCCGCGAGGATGCTGTCGGCGTGGAACGCGTACCGAGCCTAGCCTGATACGCTAGGGAGGTTCCGGCGTCGGTGCGCGGCGCCGGAACCCTTTTTTCTCAGCTCTGCCGCAGGGCCGGCATCGGGATCGCGATGCTGAAAGCCGTTGCGCCAGCACCCATTCCACCCTCGCAGGTGTTCGGCGGAACCGTGCCGATGCCCCGGGTTGCCGGGCGTTCCGCGGCCCAGAACATCAGCCCGAGCATCCCCGGTGTGGTGCCCGCGCCGTTGGGCGCGACAGTTTGGACATACGGCCCCACCGCCTTTTGCACCGAGCTGCTGAAGTTGGTGCACTCCGGCAGCGGCGACCGTCCATAAGCGACATACAGGCTGCCCGTGAACTTCGCTGGCGCTAGTGGCGGAATTGGCGGGGAGTAGTTGGATTTGCCGTCCACGTGTTCCTGCCAGTGCCCTTGCGCGGCCGAAGCTGACGGCTGACGGGCCGGCACCATCGCGTTGGCGTAGTCGAGCACCGGAGCGTCAGTGCGCAGCCAGTCGGCCGTCGCCTTGCGGTTGATGTCGATCAGATAGCGGTCACCGGCCGCGACGTCGATGGTCAGCCGTGCGCGATGGTCCGATCCGGACGCGTCGTAGGGATGCACGGCACGGTAGGCACTGATGAACGCCTGGAGCCCGGTCAGGTTCGGGTTGGTGCTGCGCTCGTAATCAATCTCCACCCCTACCCCGAACTGCGAGGCCATCGCGGCGGCCCGCTGCCCGAGCAGGCTGGCGTTGCTAGCGAGGGCGGTGTCCCAGTCGTCGGCGTAGGTGAATCCGCCGATGGAGAACATGACGCGGATGCCCCGTGATTTGAAATAGTTCACGATGTCCGTGTTCATCCCGCGGGGGATGCCGTTGAGGTTGCCGGCGTCGGTGGTCTGGTTGAGCAGCCGCAGTGGGTTGACGAAGCTGAGCACGACAAGGTTGACCGAGGGCCGCCCATCGCCCCGGTCGATCAGCCAGTGATTCTGGCTGTCGAATTGCGCGACCGAACGCACGGTCGCCCAGGTGCAGAAATCGTCGCTGCAGTGCCACGCACCGAAGATCTGCATTGGCGTGGCGGCCGCCGCGGGCGCGGGGACCACCCCGAGCCCCAGCAACGCCACTAGAAAGAAAGTTAAACGTTTCATGTCCTATAGGCGTCTGCCGATGCCGGACCGTCACTGTGACGAATTTTGATGACCCGGCGCTGAGGTAAGTGGGACCAGCCTGGCGCACCCCTGCTGGTCCCACCACCGTCTTAGGGCACCGTCGTGAGCACGAGAAACGCCGCCAGAATGGCGAGATGGATCGAGCCATTGAGCAGGGTCGCCCGTCCTGGAACGATCGTCAGCGTTCCTACCACGATCGTCAGCGCGAGCAGCGCCATATGGATCGGGCCCAGTCCTAAGATCAGCGGTCCGTCAAGCCACACCGACGCGAGCGCCACGGCTGGAATGGTCAGGCCGATGCTGGCGATCGCCGATCCCACGGCGAGGTTGAGGCTGACTTGAATCCGGTCGCGCCGCGCCGCACGCACGGCGGCCATGCCTTCGGGCAGCAGCACGAGCAGGGCGATCACCACACCAACCACTCCGGCCGGTAAGCCCGCGGCCGCGACTGAATCCTCAATGGACGGGGAGATGAGCTTCGCGTCGCCAACGACCGCCACCATCGCCACGACGAGGAACCCGAGGCTGAGCATGCTCGCCCTGATGCTCGGGAGCCCGTGGGCATCCTCGGCCGCGGTGTCGATGACGGTCCCGTCGGTCGCGATCGGCTGGAAGAAGTCGCGGTGCCGCTTTGTCTGTGTGAGCACGAACAGGCCGTAGAGCGCGAGCGAAGCGACGCCAGCGAAGGCCAGCTGCGCCGGAGCGAATTCCGGTCCAGGCTGACTGGTCGTGAAGGTCGGCAGCACCAGTGAGAGCGTCGCGATGGTCGCGACCGTCGCCCACGCGGCACCCGTTCCCTCCGCATTGAACAGTGCCACTTTTCGCCGTAGCGTGCCGGACACGAGCGCCAGTCCGACGATGCCGTTGCAGGTAATCATGACCGCGGCGAAGACCGTGTCACGGGCGAGGGAGTAACTCTTCGGGCCGCCGGCCGACATGAGCGTCACAATAAGACCGACCTCGATGACCGTCACCGCGACAGCGAGGGTCAGCGAGCCCATGGGTTCACCGACCCGGTGCGCGATGACCTCAGCGTGGTGCACAGCGGCCAGGACGGCGGCGCCGAGCAGCAGGGCCACGACGATGACACCCGCGATGGGCGGCTTGCGTCCCCAAAGAAGAAACAGCGGAAGCAACGCCGCCACCGGGACGATGACTGTCCACGGTGGGGAGAACCGGCCGTCTTTGCCCGCCACAAAATCCACTTTGGCAGAAGATAATGCCTTTCGTGACTGAACTGGCAGGTGCGGCGCTGTCCGAAGCGTTCTACCGGGAGCTCGTGGCTCCCCTGCTCAACCGCGGGTTTCCCCGCTTGCGCCACTTAGCCGGGAGGCTCGGGTCCGGCTCAGACGTGCTCGGGCTCGATGACGCGCGCAGCCAGGATCACGACTGGGGCTGTCGGCTCACGCTGCTCGTCGACGCGGCTGATGAGCAGGCCATCGGCGATCTGAGCGCGTCGCTGGAGCGTGACCTGCCGGAAACGTTCCGGGGCAGGCCGGTGCGCTTCCCGGTGACGTGGAATCCACAGCCCGTGCACCAAACCGAAATCGCGACGGTTGAGGCGTTTATCGCGAGCCGCCTGGGGTTGCTGCCGCTCAGCCACCTCGACTGGCTCTGCCTCACCGGGCACAGCGTGCTCGAAGCCGTTGGGGGGCCGGTGTTTCACGACACGACAGTGGCGTTTGGTCAATGGAAGAGCAAACTCCGGGAGTACCCCCTGGAGGTTGAGGTTTTCAATCTGGCCTCGGCCTGGCAGAAACTCGCGCAGGGGCTGGCGTTTGTGGGCCGCACGGCCGAAACGGGACAGGAGCTGCAGTCCCGGATGCTCAGCGCCCGGCTCGTCACGGTGCTGATGCAGCTGGCCTTCTTCCTAGAGCGGCAATGGATCCCTTATCCAAAGTGGACGGAGAGACTGCTCCCTCTCGCTGAATCACTTACCCCACACCTAGAACAAGCCGCGACCGCGAAGACCTGGCATGAGCGCGAAGACGGCCTTTGCCGGGCAGCCGATTTCCTAGCCGAGCGGCAGCGGCAACGCGGGCTGCCCGCCGTAAAGCCAGCGACCGTCCCCTTTTTCGACCGTCCTTACCGGACAGTCGCCAGTGAACTCACCTCGGAACTGCTTGCCCTGATCACCGACCCGGAGCTGAAACGCTTGCCGCCCATCGGTTCCATCGAGCTTTGGGTGGACAACACCGACATCCTAGCGCGGCCCGAGCACCGGCCCGCCGTGCTGGAAAGCTACCGCGCGCTCATTCGTCGCCGCGGCGCAATTGCTTGATGGTGGAGCGGCGCTTCTTCGAGGCGATCCGGCGCTCGACGGAACCCTTGCTGGGCTTGGTCGGGCGGCGCGCCGGCCCCGGCGGTGCGATGGCGTCACGCAACAGCGCGGCCATCCGGGCTCGCGCGGCGACACGGTTTTGCAGCTGCGCCCGGTGTTCGCTCGCGGTGATCGTCAGGACTCCGTTGACCAGGCGCGAACCGAGCCGCTCGATGGCACGGTTTCGCAGGTGCTCGGGCAGGCTGGCTGACCGCTGCACATCAAAACTGAGCTCAACCCGGCTGTCCGTGGTGTTGACGCCCTGGCCACCCGGGCCGGAGCTGCGTGAGAACCGCTCGCCTAGTTCCGCCGCGGGAATGACGAGCCGGTCGCTCACCTGAAGATCGCCGGTCACGCGGACATTATTACCCGGATCCGGGGCGGGCATTCGCACCCGCCCCGGATCGGGGCCGTTCACCAGTTTGCTTGCCCGGGGGGCGTGGGCAAGGACACTGATGACGGGTGAATAACGTAGGTGATGCCGCCGCTCGTATCGAGCCAGGCGGCCTCAAATTCAGCCCTGCCAACAATCTTGCGGACCGCGGGGTTGTCCACGGCGGCCGGGTCGTTGAGCACGGGCTGCCCGGTCGCGGTGAAACCCACCAACACCAGCAAGTGCCCATTCGTGCCGTAGCTCAAACCAGGAATCTTGCCCTTCTTGAACGACAGCGACAGGACCAGCGGAATGCCCGCGGCGATGAACTTCTCAGCCTCGTTGAGCGAGCGCAGCCGCGTCACGAATCCTTCCAAGCCGAACCGGCCGGCGTAGGCGGAGTTGAACGGCCAGTTGCCGCAACCGCTGTAGGTGTAGTCGAAGGTGTTGCGGGCCGCGTAGTCGACCCAGGGGTCGGCAAAGGACGGGTCGACCCAGGCGTAGTCGGCTGGCGTCGGCCCAGTGCCCCAGTGCGCCACGACCATCGAGGTCGACGTCGGGCTGCACCAGGCTTCACCGCCGTTGTCCCACTGCGGATAGTGACCGTCGTGCAGGTGCTGCGAATACTGCGGCACCGGCAGCACAACGCCCTGAGCGAGCGCGGGCGTGCTGGCGGCGACGCTTCCGGGCTCCGGCAGCTGTGAGGCCATCATTCCCATCGAGCGGACCTGTGGCGTCTGCGTTGTCCCAGCTGGACGGTAGAGGGCGACCTCGACCTGAACACTGGTAACAGCGTGACCCTCCGCCGCGACGAAAGTGTCGACGGAGACAAATCCGTCGGTGTCTCCTTGCAGCGACACCGAGGTGCGCGTGATTTCGGTGTCGTCAGCGGCCCAGACGCCCATGATGTACCACTTCGTGGTGTTGCCGAGCTGAGTCACCCCACGAAGGCGGATCTCCAGCCAGGTGCCACCGGGCGTGCTCGCGGTCCACGAGGCGATCGCTTCGGTCGCGGTGAACCCGACGGGAAGCATCGGTGACGTCCAGGTCGCGTAGTCGTAGGTGCCCGACGTTCCGGTGACCGGGTCAGTGAAGCTGCGCTGGCCCACGGGAGCCGAGATCGTCAGAGCGCCACCGGCCAGGGCCAGCCCGGCGAGTGTTCCCGTGCTCAGTTCCGCGTCGCTATTCCACCGTTTGAACAGGACGTTGCGTGTCGTGCTCACGGGTGGTTTCTTCGGCTGCACGGCCGCGGTGTTCGCCGCGCCCAACGCTGCCAAAGCCGCGAGCTTCAAGGTCGTTCGTCTGTCCATTAACACTCCAGAGGGGGTGGAAAGAAATTTTCCTAGAGCGTGCTCCATCCGTTAATTTCTGGCAAGAGGCCGATCATGCTCATCGTGCGACATCAGCGCGGCGGCCGATCCCGTACGGGCCATGCGGTGCCAGCCGAGCCTGCTGCCGATCAGGGCGGTCACGACGGACTGAACGACCACTAGATACATCAGCTGCCGGTAGACGATCTGCTGGAAGGCGATGCTCACCAGCGGGCCGAGCTTTTCCCGGTCGAGCTTGAGCGCCACCGCCGCCGCGAAACCTTGCAGCGCCAGCAGGCCGATCCAGAACACGGCGATCTGTTGCCACGTAAGGAAAAGCAGGCCATAGACGGCGAAGATGTCGACCGCGGGCGCGGTTAGCGGCAGCGCCACCTGGAAAAGGGCCAGATAGGTCAGCCCGATCTTTAGCCGGTTACGTTCACCGACGGCCCGGCGGTGCTTCCACATCGCTTGCATCGTCCCGTAACACCACCGGTACCGCTGGCGCCACAGTTGCCGCAACGTCGAAGGCGCCTCGGTCCAGGCGATCGCGTGCTCTTCGTAGGTCACCTTCCACCCGGCCCGGATCACGGCCATGGTCAAGTCGGTGTCCTCGGCGAGCGTGTCGCCCGGAACACCGGCGACATCGTTCATCACCTCGGCCCGGAACGCCCCGATCGCACCCGGAATTGTCGGCATGCAACCCGCGACATCATAGAACCGCCGGTCGAGGTTGAACCCGATCACATATTCCAAATGCTGCCAGCGACCGAGGAAACCCTTGCGGTTAGCGACCTTGGTGTTGCCCGCGATCGCGCCAACACGGGGATCGGCGAACCCTTGCACGAGGTTGTAGACGGTATCGGGCTGAAAGACGGTGTCTCCGTCCACCAGCACGAACAACTCGCCCCGGGCGGCCCGCATGCCCGTGTTAAGCGCGGCCGGCTTGCCCGCGTTCGCTTGCTGGATAACGAAAACGTCGGGCAGGCGAAGCCGCCGGACGATGTCAGCGGTGCCATCGCTGGAGCCATCGTCGACGACGATCACTTCCAGATAGGGGTAGTCGCTTGCCACAAGTGAACGCACGGTCGCCGCGATGTTGGCCGCTTCGTTGTACGCCGGAACGATCACCGACACCGGCACCAGCACCTCGTAACGCCGGTAAGACCAGCGCCGCTTGACGCGCTTGCGGTGCAGGCGAACCGTAATGAGCTGCACCACCAACCGCAGCACAGCAAGGCTCAACGCGATGCCCAGCAGCCACGTCATTCCCGTCGCGACAGCCGAAGCGACCACCTGCGCCCACCGCAACGTCTTGCCCCGCCACTGCTGTGCCGTCGGAGCCGGTGTCATCGCCGACGGTGCGCCAGCCGCCTTCGACACCGTCTCGAAACGGTAGCCTTTGGCCTTCAGCGCCGGAAGCATAACATCAAGGGCCGCAACGGTTTGGCTCCGGTCACCGCCACCGTCGTGCATCAGCACGACCGCTCCGGCGACTACCTCCGGTGTACCGGCCTTGACGATCGCATCGGTTCCTGGGCGCTTCCAGTCCTTAGTGTCCACATCGGACAGCACAGCGACATAGCCCAGCTGAGCGATCTCTTGCAGCGTTTCGAAATCACCATTGGTCAACGCGTCCGCACTGGACGAAAACGGTGGCCGGAATAGGTTGGTCTGCAAACCCGTCGCGCCAGCGATCGCGTTGCCCGTCAGCGTGATCTCCAGCTGACGCTGCCACGCGGATGTGACCGCCAGCTCGGCATGCGTGAACGTGTGCGATCCGAGCTCGTGCCCCTCATCGGCGATGCGCCTGGTCAGCTCAGGCTCTTCGTTGACGTTTGCCCCGATGACAAAGAAGGTCGCCTTAGCGTCATATTTGGCGAGGATGTCAAGAATCTGCGGCGTCCACTGTGGATCAGGCCCATCGTCAAACGTCAGCGCGATGGTCTTTTCAGGCATCGACAGGCTCCGGACCGTGGGACCGTCCAGCCTGATCACCGGTCCGGCTTTAAGAGCTTCTTCTGGTACGCGGTCGGCCTGCATATCGCCGGCCGGCTGATCGCGCCCGGACCCGCCGAGCACGCCGCTGGAATATCCGCCCAGCATCAGCAGGCCGAGCAGGACGACAAGGCCGAGCAGCAGGAGAATCCAGTGGGCTCTGGGCTGCCTTACTAATCGGTGGCTCACGGCTTGCCGGGGGTCTTCGACGGCCGTCCGTGGCCGTTGCCGTTGCCGTTCCCGTTTCCGGGAGGGGTGGTGGCCGGCACAGTGGCGGGGGTGGCGGTCGGCTTCTGCTGCGGCGTGGCGGAGGTGGGCGCTGGCTCAGGCTCCTGCGCGGGGGTCGCGGCGGGCTCCGGGTGGGCCGCGTCCGGCCAGCCCGGCAATTGACCTGGTGACCCCGTGAACAGCCCGGCCAGGAGCATGACCAGTCCGGTGACGAGCAGGACCCCGAGTCCGCTTCCGAGCACCAGGACAGCGCGGCGCCGGCGGCCGGAGCTGTCGACAAATACAGGTCTTCTCACGGTCTTAAACAGCGCCAGAGGGTGAGGTTTTGTCACATCGCCGCCCGGCGCTCGCGATCGGGCGTGGGAGAGTGCAGAATCCTCGGGTGACCGCGACCGGGCCAGGCCATGCTCAGCCAGACGAATTGGCGTCTGCGCTCAGCGCTGCCCGCGAAGGTGACGACCAGGCATTTCGCGCCCTATATCAAGCCATTCAGCCCGGTATGTTGCGCTATCTCCAAGTACTCGTTGGTGCTGATGCTGAAGACGTAGCTTCCGAGACCTGGCTGCATATCGTCAAGGACCTTCATACCTTCCGTGGGGACAGCAACGGTTTCCGTCGGTGGACCATCACGATTGCCCGTCACCGTGCGCTAGATCACCTGCGGCACCATCAGAGGCGCCCCTCCGTGGCGACACCGGTGGAAACGCTGGCCGATCTGCCCGACCGGGAGGTGACCGAGGACCAGGCGATGCAGCTCGTGTCTACTTCGGAGGCGATGGCGCTGATCGCGTCACTGCCGCCGGACCAGGCAGAGGCCATCCTGCTGCGGGTCGTGATCGGACTGGACGCGGAGTCATCCGCCAAGGTCTTGGGTAAGCGCGCCGGAGCGGTCCGCACTGCCGCTTACAGGGGGTTACGACGCCTAAGCGAAGCGCTTGGGCAGCACATTCCGGGCACGGAAGAGTGACATGAACCGTGGGACTAGACGCTGAAGGGGATGAGATGACCGAGCACCCGCGCCACCTTGATCGCGAAACCGCTGAGCGACTGCTTAGCGGCGCTTCGTCGACCGCTCATCCCGAGCTGTCTGCCCTGCTGTCCAGCGCTGCCGGCCCGGCCCTGCCCGGCGAGCTGGCGGGCGAGTCAGCCGCGGTCGCCGCGTTCCTGGCCGCCCGGCGCAATCCGATGCAGCGGCCGCACAGGCTGCGCCGGATGCTCGTTCTCAAGGTCAGCGCGGTCGTCGCCCTGGTGACGGCGGGCGGACTCGCGTTCGCGTCGGGGACGGGAATCATCCCCTCTCCCTTCCGCCCGACGCCGGTTCCGACGGTGTCGTCTCCCGTGCCTAGCGTGCACCCATCGGCTGGCTCGGTAACGCCATCGGCCGCGCCCTCCGCCTCCGATGAGGCGGCGGAAATGGTTAAGGGCCTTTGCCACGCCTATCTCGCCAAGTCGAGCGAAGACCGCGCGAAGGCGCTCGAAAGCCCCGCGTTCGAGCGGCTCGTGGCCGCCGCGGGCGGGGCGAATCAGGTAGACGCGTACTGCGCGGCTCTGCCGGACAAGCCGAAGCCTGAGAAGTCGCACACCCCAGGCAACGACGGCCAGGTCCCTGGCGGACGCCCGTCCGCACCACCCAGTAACGCCAAGCGGTGACACAAAGCCGGGTCGTGGCGCTGTAGGAGGTGAACCCTCACCAGCCTTCGACAAGGAACCCTTACATGCGTCTCTTCAGGCTCCCCAGCCTGCTAGCCGGCATCGCGGCTGCGGGCATTATGGCCTTTGCCAGCCCGGCATGGGCGAACATGACGATTAACATCAATCCCGGCAACGTGCCGACCACGGCCGTCGGTCACAGCGACCACGAGTGCGGCGGCGTTCCGGGCGGGCCATATGGCGATAAAGATGTCTGGGTCTTCAACCTCGCTGGCAACCACGACACGACCGGTGACTTCGTCACCGTCACCGCTCAGTTCTCTACGCCTGACGGTCCGAAAACGTTCACTATCCCGACCGACGGTGGGGCCATCTACCTGTCCGGTCACAGCAAGGCCTACATCGCGCTTCCAGCCGGCTACACCTTGACCGGGGCGTCGGCCGAAATCACTGGGACCGCGTCGCAGTTCGTGCTGACGCACACCTGTCCCGCTGGCGGGTCGCAGAGCCCGTCGCCGGACCCCAGCCCAAGCCCGAGCAGCAGCACGCCCGGCGATCCAGGCGGTTCGCCGAGCAACAGCACCCCCGGCACGCCGGGGCTGCCCACCACCGGCGCAGCCGTCGGCACCATCGCGGTTTCCGGCGTCACCATCATCGCCGTCGGCGCCGTGGTGCTGTTCCTGCTCAACCGCCGGCGCAAGCTGGAACTAGCGCGACTGTCCGAACTGGAATAGAGGCTTTGCTCTGGCCGGTGCGGCGTGGTGAATCCCCCGCCCCTTTCTCGCGTCCGCACCGGCCGCCTCCCCCATTTGGACGATCCGCTGAAAATTATTAAAGATAACTATCTTTAATATGATAAATACCTTCAGGCGCACCCTGATCGCGTTGCTGGTAACTCCTGCCGCGCTGGTAGCTGTTCACTCCTCCCCAGTCGCAGCGGCCGCTGACCTACCGTCGGCGGCCGCTGCGCCATTCGTGAAGGTCGGCTACTTCACGCAGTGGGGCATCTACCGGCGCAACTTCACCGTGAAGAGCCTGCACACCTCAGGCATGGCGGGCAAGCTCACCCACATCAACTACGCCTTCGGCAACGTTGGCGCGGACGGAAAGTGCTTCGAGGCCAACGAAGCTGGCGTCGGTGACGCCTGGGCGGATTACCAAAAGGGTTTCAAGGCCGGCGAATCCGTTGACGGCGTGGGCGATGTCTACAACCAGCCACTCGCCGGAAGCTTCAACCAGCTCAAGAAACTCAAGGCGATGTACCCGAACCTGAAAGTCCAGATCTCGCTCGGCGGCTGGACCTGGTCGAAGTACTTCTCCGACGCGGCGCTGACCCCGGCTTCGCGCGCGGCGATGGTTTCCAGCTGCATCGACCTCTACCTCAAGGGCGACCTCCCGTTCATTGGTAACTCGACGCGCGGGGGCGTGGGCAGTGGTTACGGCGTCTTCGACGGCATCGACCTCGACTGGGAATGGCCCGGCTCAGAAGGCAACGTGGGCAACATCGTGCGGCCCGAGGACAAGCACAACCTGACCCTTCTCGCTCAGGAGTTCCGTAGCCAGCTCAACGCCTACGGCGCTCAGGTCGGCCGCACGTTCTCGCTGACCGCGTTCCTCCCGGCCGACCCGGCAAAGATCGCGGCTGGCATCGAGATCGCGCCCCTGCTGTCGTCATTGGACTTCGCGACGATCCAGGGCTACGACCTGACCGGCCCGTGGAACCCGGTCACCGGGCACGCCTCCAACCTTTACCCGGTCAGCGGCTCAACTTTCAGCGTTGACCTCGCCATCGACACCTATCTCGCTGGCGGCGCACCAGCCAGCAAACTCGTGCTCGGCATTCCCTACTACGGTAAGGGCTGGGCTGGCGTGAGCAGCACCAACAACGGACTTGGGCAACCGTCCACTGGACCGGCCCGGGGCACGTTCGAAGACGGCACGGAAGACTACAAGAAGCTGGTCACCAAGACAGGCACGGTCTTCTACGACCCGACCGCGGTCGCCTCTTGGAAACTGAGCGGCACCAACTTCTGGTCCTACGACACTCCACAGGTCATCGCCCAGAAGTGCGCGTATATCAAGACCAACGGGCTCGGCGGCTCCATGGTCTGGTCCCTGGACGGCGACACAGCGACAGGTGAGCTAACTACCGCCATCCACAATGGACTTCAGTGACGCGAGGTCACGCACCCGATCAGCGTGCGTCTGCGCCATCGGTGAAATCTGAAGGGTAGTAACACCAGCGGCCTTAAAGGCGGCGAGCCGGTCCTTCACATAGGACAGCGGCCCGGCGATGCACGTGTTGTGCACCAGCTCATCCGGGACGACGGCCGCCGCCTCCGCTTTGCGGCCGCTCAGGAACAGCTCCTGGATTTTTTGCGCTTCTTGGGCGTACCCGTAGCGGCGCACCAATTCGTTGGAGAAGTTCTTCTCCTTGGCTCCCATGCCGCCGATGTAGAGCGCGAGCGCCTGCCGGTGCCCCTCCCACACGTGCTCGGGCCGGTCAGTGATGGCGAAGGGCGCGGTCACGAGGATGTCGAGCGAGCCGAGCGCGGGGTCGCGTTTGGACAGTCCAGCCTTGAGCGGCTCGCCCCACACGTGGTGCGCCTTTTCCGGGTAGTAGAACAGGGGCTGCCAGCCTTCAGCGATTTCGGCCGCCAGCGCGACATTCTTGGGACCCACGGCACCCAGGATCACCGGGATCCGGTCACGCACCGGCTTGTTGATTATCTTCAGCGGCTTGCCGAGGCCGGTGCCTCCGGGCAGGGGCACTTGGTAGTACTTGCCGTTGTGCACGAGCACCTCACGGCGCCACACCTTGCGGCAGATTTCGATCACTTCACGCGTACGGCCCAGAGGAGCCTCGAAGGGTACGCCGTGGAAGCCCTCGATGACTTGCGGACCCGAGCTGCCGATGCCCAGGTTGAACCGCCCGCCGGAGACGAAGTCCAGCCCAGCGGCGGTCATCGCGGTCAGCGTGGGCGTGCGGGTATAGAGCTGCATAATCCCCGAAGCGAGCTGCACCCGGGTCGTCCGGGCGGCGACGAACCCGAGCAGGCTGACGGCGTCAAAGCTGTAAGCCTCGGGCACGACGGCCAGGTCAAGCCCGGCTGCCTCATAGTCGGCTAGTTCCGCGACGGCTTGTTCGAACCCACCGGCGTAGCTGATCATCATTCCAATCCGCACACAGACGAAGTTATGGCGAATTCGTCGAACAAGCAAGTGCTTGGTTGGACGGTCAGGAATAGAGCCGCTCGAGGTTGTTCAGCGTCTCGTGGATCGCTTTGCGGTTGCGCCGTGGGAACCAGCTGATGCCGATGAGCCAGGGATAGTTGGCCGTGGACCAGTCGAAGGTTTCGGTGACGGCCGTCTGGGCGTCGCCTCGGGGCTCAAACTCCCACCGCCAGCGGTGGCCGTTGAAGTGGCGCCAGGCGATGAGGCGCCCTTCCTCAAACTCCACCACCGTGTTGAGGATTTTGTAGGGCGCCCCCATGCGCATGTCCATGCCAAACTTCATGCCCAGCGCGAGCCGGCGTTTGCTGCCCCGGGCCGCGATCACCGAACCTGAGCCGTCGATGACCGGATGCTGCTGCGGATCTGCCAGCAGCTCGAAGAGTTCGGCTGCCGGGGCATTGATGACGCGCGTCTCGGAGATCCGTCGCTGGCTCACTCCGCGATACTAGGCGAACTTCTTGATAGCGGAACGGGTCTCACCAACGAACTCATAGCCCAGCCAGGCATTGATCGCCCGCATAGGAGCGTTGACCTCGTCGTTTCCGGTGTATGCGGCGGTAATCCCCGCCTGAGCGGCCAGTTCCAGCGACTTCGCTTTGATCAGCTTCACCAGGCCGCGCCCGCGAAACTCGCGCAGGTTGTCCGTGCCGCCAGACATCGCTTTGCCGGTCTCGTGATTCGTGATCAGTGCCGTGGCCGCCGCCGGTTTGCCGTCGACGAAAGCGATCAGGCTCAGCTCTTTGTCGAGCGTCACCCACTGGCTGTCAAACCACTCCTCATAAGGCATTCCCGTGAAGGCGACGTCGCCTGGCTCGTCGCGGGCAGCCACGTCGACGACGTCATACCACGGCTGCGGTCCCGCCTCAGCGGCCGTCAAAATCGTTACCCCGCTGGGGATTTCGGGCATGGGTGGAAGGACGCGCGGGTCCAGGACGATCCACCTATTCGTGGCGCCAAGCACGAACCCATGATTTTCAGCGAAGGCGACCGAGTCGTCGTTCACGACCAGGTAGACCTGCAGCTGGCTGGCACCGATCCCGCGCAGATGCTCCTCAAACCGAGCCAGCAGCGCCGCCCCGATCCCCTGCCGCTGCACTGTCGGATGCACACCAAGCGCCATGATGCCCGCATTCGGCTGGTCAGCGTGCAGGTCCAGCTTGGCCCAGCCGCTGCCCAACACCCTGCCGTCGACCTCGGCACAGAGCCGGAGCACTTTCGACTCAGGCGTATTGCTGTCGAACCACACTCGCTGTGTTTCGATAGTCGCTACATGCCACGGCTCTGCCGCCCGCCGGATCGCGTCAATATCCGGAATATCGTCAACCGTCGTTTCCCTGATCAGCACGTTTCCGACCCTACCGACCGGTGCAACCGGATTTAGACGCCCACGCTTTGCTTGACCACTTGGGCCTTAGCGCTGTCCGTGCTGGGCCGCAGCGCCGAGCCCGAGACGGCCCGCAGCGACAGCAGGCTCGCGAACAAGCCTGACGACATGACGACGACACCGAGCGCGATAGCCGTCGCGGATGGCAGCACGATCCGGATCGTCTCGCGCAACACGAGCTCCCCAAAGCCGCTGTTGCCCCAGGTGCTGAGCGCGAACACGGTGCCACCGATGCCAGCGGCGATCAGAATCAGCCCCGCCGCGACACAGACTTCGAACCGGAGAATGCGGCTCCACCACGCATGATGGTCCTCATTGGTGATTCCTTCTTGGACACCGTAGAGCCTGGCGAATCCCCCAAACAGCATGAGCTGAACGCCGACGAGAACCGAAAGACAGGCATACACCAAAGCGTTGGAGTCAAAGGAAACGCTGCCAATCTGCCGCTCGGCCGGAAGCAGCCAGCCAATGCCGGCCAGGCCCAGGATCGTGAAGATCAGGCCGGGCAGGATGAGCGTCCGCTTCGGGGCGAACACCAGCAGGAAGCGAAGATGACGCCAGCCGTCGCGCCAGGTCCGCAGGTGCGGTGGGCGGCTGCGGCCGTCGGGGCGCAACGTTGTTGGCACTTCAGCCATCGAGTAATTCGCGAGCGCGGCGCGGATCACGAGCTCGCTGGCGAACTCCATGCCGGGCATGCACAGCCCAAGGGCCTGAATCCGGTCGCGGTGAAAGCCCCGGAGTCCACAGTGGAAGTCGCCAATCTTCTTCAGCCCGAAGAGGTTTCGGCCGAGCCACGACAGCACCGGGTTGCCGAGATACTTGTGCAGGAAGGGCATCGCTCCGCGCTCAATGCCGCCGCGGAAACGGTTGCCCATCACGACATCGTTGCCCGCTCGCAGTTGCGAGATGAACGGGCCGAGATTTCCCAGGTCGTACGAGTCGTCCGCGTCACCCATGATCACATATTTGCCCTGAGCGGCTTCGATGCCGGCGAGCAGCGCGCCGCCGTACCCCCGGATCGGGGCATGGACAACCCGCGCGCCAGCTTCGACCGCGAGCGCCTGTGACCCGTCGGTCGACCCGTTGTCGGAAACCAGGACCTCTCCACGCACACCGATGCGCTCAAGTCCCTCGACCGCTTTGCGAACGCACGTGGCCACCGTCTCGGCTTCATTAAGACACGGCATGAGCACCGTGACCTCAATCTCGGACGTCGCGGTCATTGCTCTTCCTCCATCTGGGCCGACCCGGTTAGGGCCGAAAAGTCGCGGAATGTAACAGGGGTTTGGCGGGTTGGTCCAAAGTCCGGTGCCGGATTCTGGGTCACCAGGCTGATGACGCTATCGCTGCGGAAGCCGGGCCGCAGCCCCACTCGTTCCGCCGTCCAGATCAGCATCCAGACCGCTCGCCACGGCACGGACAGCAGCCGGAGCTTGCGACCGCGCGCCTTGGCGAGGCCTGCCAGGATCTCCCGGAAGGTCCAGCCGTTCTCACCGGCGGCGATGATGGGCATGCCGCCCGGCTCGGCGGAAGTGGCTAGCGCGATGACGAGCTGGGCCAGGTCATCTTCGTGGCACGGGTAAAGGGTCTGCCGGCCGTTGCCGATCAGGGGGACCACAGGCAGCTTTTCCATCGCCGCGGCCATCGCGCCCACGATCGCCCCTGGCTTCTCGCCAAACACGACCCCGGGGCGGATGACGATCGCTCCGAACTGGCGCGCCTGCTCTTCGATCGCGAGCTTCGACTGACCGTAAAGGCTCTTGCAGCCTGGGTACGCGCTAATGGTTGAAATGAAGATGATCTTCTTAACGCCTTCGCGATGAGCTTGCTCCAGCAGCTTCATCGAGCCGCCGACATTCACCCGGTAGATATCTTCTTTGCGAACAAGGCTGAAATCCCACGCGCAGTGCACGAGAACCTCGATCTTCGCGTCGCGGAAGTAGCCCTCGGGTGCGCCATCCGCGAGCGTGAACGGGACGGCGTTGTCGCCTGAGCGCTTGAGTTCGTCCACATTGCCGCCGTGCGCGCGGAACGCGGCGGCGAGCCGAGAACCGAGATAGCCACCGGCACCGGTAACGGCGACATTCATGACAGACTCCGATCGGAAGCGATCCGGTGCGCGTTCGCCATCACCGTGAGCGTGATGGTGCTCGCATTGATCGTCGGCAGCACACTTGAGTCAACGATGTGGACCCGCTCGAAGCCATACGGGCGGCCAAGCCGGTCGGTCTCGAAGGGGCCGGGCTGGCTGCGCATGGGAAGCGTGCCACCGGAGTGGAATCCCCGGCCCGGCTCGCTGACCTTCATGCCCGGGCCGATGGGCATGGCCTTCAACAGCGACCTGCTCGTCCTGAGCTTGCGCACGACCCCCTTGAGCGCGGCACGTGTCGCGGGCGAGCGCCGGCCGTTCATCTCCAGAGTTCCGGACTTGTCCAGCGTCAGCTCGATGCGGGCCGACAGGTCGGAATGCAGGTAGCCCTGGATCAGGAGCATCCGTTGCAGGAACGCGTCTGACATCGGCCTAAAGAGCGGGTAGGCGAACCTCAGCATCGCCTGAATCGCCTGACGGTAGAGGTCGTTGTAGGTGTAGACCTGCAAATGGACGCTGTTGGCCGAGATCCGTTCATCGAAAATCTCAATGAACGCTTGTGCCAGCGTGTGCAGCTCCTCTTTCGCCGCCCCAGGCGCACCGGCGTAGCGGAGCATCGGCAGCAAGAAGTACTGACTGTCCAGAACAGACAGTTTCTGCCCGTAAGACTGGGTGGATTCCAGGAACAGTTTGGCCGTTGGCAGCACTCCCGCGCCCGAGAACAACCTGGAGCCCTCATAGGTCAGCGGCGAACCGTCGGCCAGCGAACGCGCTTCTATCCGCACACCGCCCGCGTTCTCGGAGAATCGCTCAACGACAACGCCGGGCTGGTAATGGAAAAGTGGGTTCGTGCGCAGGTCCCTCAGCGTGAAGGCCGGGTTGTAGATGAGCCCGTAGGGGCATCCATACATGCACAGGCCGCACGCGGCACACCCGGTCGATTCGATCGCCAGCCGGGACCGGCCAAAGAGAAAGCCTTTCGCGTGAAGGGCTTCCTTGTTGCGGTCCAGGTCAGCGAGGAACAACTGAGCCTGCCGGCTTTGCGGCAAGGAGCCGAACTTGCTGGAGTACAACGGAAACTGCGGTTCCAGTCCGTCCTCAACACCCGACAGCGGCAGGTAGGAGAACACCGAGGCGTAATGCGGTGCCAAGTCCTCGTAGGTGATGGGCCAGGAACCCAGTTCGCTAGCGTGATACGGCAGGACCGAAGCGCCCCAGACGCTCGCTAGGCCGCCCTGGGCATAGGACGGCAGCAGGCCGGTGTCGTTGCCGCGCCTGGGGAGGTGGGTCTCGCCGTCGCGGTACGGATAGTCCGAGCCGTAGATGTATTTGAGCGGAATGCCCGCGGCACCGGACCGCATGTTGTCCTTGACCGCTGACACTTGTGCTGCCGTCCACTCGCCTTTGTCCTTTTCGGACATTTGGCGTACCAATTCGGCGCGCTCACGTTCTAGGCTGTTGCCAGCGTCGAGCATGGTGACCTCGTGACCTTGCGCCAGCAAAGCCACCGCAGCGGACACACCCGCTGCTCCGGAACCAATGACGTAGAACATCAGTTACCCGCCACTGTGGCTAGTTCGGCCGGCCGATTTTCTGGCTCTGGTGCCCGTTCGGGTGAGCGGCGAAGCAGCGAGGAAATGCTCACCGTCGCGCCAAGGACCACGATCGGAATGGTTGGCAGCAGGAACCGGGGCTCGTGCATGTCCATCGCCGTCATCGCGAGCACCATTCCCATCCCTGAGGCGACGATCAGCGCCGCGGCGACATTGGCCCAGTCCCGGCGGCGGGCAAGAGCGACCAGCACAACGGCTAGCAGGATGGGGATCAGGAACGTCGGCGTCTTGATGTGCAGCGAATACCAGTGGAGCGCCTCGGTAAGCGCTGACCGTCGCGATTCCTCTAAGACCTTGTAACGGCCCGTGGAAGCGTCGACCAGGGGAATGGTCGCCGGGTCGGCCGCCAGCTCATAGCTCACGCGATAGCTCGTCGTGGTGGGGTCCGGCTTCCAGAACGGATCGAAGTAATGCCACATGTCGAGCGCCACGACCTTCAGGTAGGCGCCGGGCTGCTGGGCTATAGCCGCGCTGGCGAACTCCTGCCCGATGTCGGTCGCCTCACCCCACTGGGCGACCGCGCCAGCCTGCCAGAGGTAATACTCCTGGTGCTTACGGGCATCGAGAGGTTCCACTGGGCATAAACGCATTAGGCGCTCTTCGACTTGCAGCTTGTCGCAGTCGACGAAGGTGGCTACCCGCGCATAAAAGAAGCCGCCTTGATGGGTGCTGAAACCGTAGGTTCCGTACTTCTGATGGAACAGCATCACATAGGCGGCTAGGGGGATCGCCATTGTCGCCGCGAGCGTGAGCATTGGACGCCATCCCGCGCGCCGCAATAGCACGTAAATAACGGCTAGCAGCGCCACCGGAAGCCCGATTACCCGGGTGAGAGTGGCGGCGGCCAGAAACGCACCCGCCCCAAACGCGAGCCACACTGTTGGCCGCTCGTCCCAGAACAGCATCACCAGCCCGGTCAGCAACAACGCCAGGAACAAGGTGTCCGCCATGACGAACTGTTCCATGGTGATGAGGAACCCGTCGAATAGCAGCGGTGAAACGCCCGCGATCGACAGCCACCTGGGGACGTGGCGGCGCTGCAGAAAGGCGTAACAGAGTATCGCCAAGGCAAGCCCAATAAGGTGCTGTGCCGCTGTCACGGTCGCGACCGTGACGCCCTCGAAATGGGTGATTGAGAGGAATACCGGGTAGCCAATTTGGTGCACCGGCGGAATCGCCAGTTCTTTGGCGCTGCCAAGGTATTCAGGCGTGTCGCCGTACCACAATGCCGGGCGGTAAGCGACGAGCACGAGCAGCCGGATCAACGCGGCCACGCCGAGCGCGACGGCGAACGCCCAGTGGGGCTTGACAGCGACCAGTACCCGTTTCAGCACCGGTGAAATATAGCAACGCTTCAGCCGAGCTGGGCTTCAAGGCCTTTGGGATCTTGTTCGCGGGTCATGGTGTCGTGTAAGGGTCAGTCACGAGTGCCGCCCGCCGCTAGCCGCTACCGTGCCAACATCGATCGCTCTCTTTATAGAAGGAGGCAAGTATGAACGTATTCAGGCGGTTGCTGCTAGCCGCGGCGCTGATGCTTAGCGCCACGTTCCTGGTTCCTGCCGGTCCGGCTAACGCCGGCGGCCAGGCGATTCGGGTGTGCTTTCAGGTAGGCGAGTTCGGCGGTCGGCCCATCTTCGACTGCTTCACCATCGTCCTGCCGGAACTAGCGCCCAAACCGCCTTGGCCGCCGGAGTGCCTCTCCTGCCCCGTGGCCTTCGATCCGTGGGACGAGCTGGACATCTGGCAACGGCACGATTACGTCCGAGGGTGGGGCGAAGGCCTGGGCTTGCTCGGCCAAGCCGCGCTCAGCACCGATCCCAAGGAGATCAAGCACTTGCGGGCGCTGGCTCAGGAGTCGTTCTTCAAAGCCGCCGACATCAGCGCGGCGTCAGGAGTCGAGCTGGAAAGCGTTGGCTGGGCTGATCTGAAGAAGGGCGAGTTCTTCCCGGATTCAACGGGCAACGCGGCGCTCAAGTCCGCCGGGGAGAACCTCATCGCCGGGCACGCTCTCATGCAGAAGGCACTAGGCGACCCGGAACCACAGCCGAACATCGAGGCGGCGATGGCTCGCTTCGACCAGGCATACCTGGATATAGCCGAGGTCTACGGCGGCTAGCACTAGGGAGGCGGCGCCCACGAGACGTGGGCGCCGCCGACCGCTCACGGGGCGAATTGGCGCAAGGCGACGGTCTGCACGACTGTCCACGTTGTTGTCGTGACCAGATAGAGCGTCGCGGCCAGTGGCAGGAACAACGCGAAAACTGTTGAGACATAAGGCAGTGCCTTGAAGATTCCCGTCGGCTTGACGGGAAGGGTGCGTGTGGACAGATAACCAACCAGTGCCATGAGGGCGATCAGGCCCAGGAACACCATCGCACTGGTGGAATTGAGATGGCTCCCCAGCGGAACGCCAAACATGGTCTCCGTCAGCAAAACGTTGGCCGAGCCGCCGACGGTTGGCGAGACGAACAGCGAATACATCGCGGCGAAGACCGGAATCTGCAACAGCATCGGCAGACAGCCGCGCGCGAGGTTGCCTCCCTCCGCTTGCAGCAGCTGGACGCGTTCGGCCTCCGGCAGCTTGGCCGCGCGGCCAAGGAGGTCAGTGCGACGCTGGTCGGCGCGATGCTGGGCATAGCCCAGCGGCAGCAGGATGACCCGGGCGAGCAGGGTCGCCAGGACGATGGCCAACGGCACACCGGCGATGACGGCCAGGTTGGTGACGGCGTAGTTCATGGGCACGGCAAGGAAATCGAACACAGGAAGACTCCAGAGCTAGGCAAGGAAAGAGGACCAGCGCAGCGCTTCAAAGCCCACGATCATGGCGTGGGACAGGAAAGCGCGACGGCTAGCGCCCTGGAGCGCGAGGGCGGGGGTGACCAGCGGCGTCGGGATCACGCTGACGCAGATAAACCGGTCGCCGGTGGCTTGACCCGAACCCGGTCGAAGGTGCGGCGACCGCCGCGATCACGGGCCGCATAAAGATCGCGAGGCAGATCGCCGCGACGGTCAGGACGACCGCACTGGTCCAGTGCGGCTGATCAGCCAGCAAGAACAACAGCGCGAAAAACGGCACGTCAGGCAACGTAGCAGCCCCGTGCAACATCACGCCTGTAAATTTCTTGCTCCACTTTGGATTGACTTCTGCATTGATTGAATTAGTTTATTCATTGAACATAACCGTCCCCATCCCTCCGGTCTCCGCTCAACCGGGCTTACCTGGCAAGGAGATCATCCGTGTCTGCCTTACGCCGCGTCCTCGCGTGCGTGGTGCTAGCGTCCGCGTTCCTGCTGGCACCGGCACCCGCGCAGGCTGCCGCTTTCTCTGTCCTAGTCTTTTCGAAGACAGCCGGCTTCCGGCATGACTCGATCCCGGCTGGAATCGCCGCGATCCAGGCTCTCGGAACGGCGAACAACTTCACGGTGGTGGCGACGGAAGACGCCGCCCAATTCAACGACGCCAACCTGGCCAACTACGCCACCGTGGTCTGGCTCAGCACCACCGGTGACGTCCTCGACGCCACACAGCAAGCCGCGTTCGAGCGGTATATCCGCGCGGGCGGCGGTTACGTCGGCATTCATGCCGCGGCCGATACCGAATACGGCTGGGCGTGGTACGGCAACCTAGCGGGCGCCTACTTCTCCAGTCACCCGGCCGTCCAAAGTGCCACGGTCAAAGTGGAAGACCCGGCGCACGCTTCGACGAGTGGGCTCCCGGCCAAGTGGACGCGCACGGACGAGTGGTACAACTTCCAGGCCAACCCGCGCCCGAGGGTCCACGTGCTGGCGTCGCTGGATGAGAAGACGTACTCACCTGGTACACCCATGGGGTTTGACCATCCTATTTCCTGGTGCCAAGAGTTCGATGGCGGAAAGTCTTGGTACACCGGCCTTGGCCACGCCAACGAGACCTTTAACGACACCGCGTTCCGCAATCACCTGCTCGGCGGGATCAACACGACCGCTGACGCTGTCGCCAGCGATTGCAAAGCGAGCCTGAACGGCAGCTTCCAAAAGATCGCGATCGACTCCAACACGAATAACCCGATGGAGCTTGACGTCGCTCCCGACGGCCGCGTGTTCTACATCGAGCGCGACGGGCGGGTGCAGATCATTCTGCCCGCGGGCGGAACCGTCACAGCGGCGACGCTTCCCGTCTTCACGGGTAACGAGGATGGGCTGCTGGGCATCCGGCTCGATCCCAACTTCGCCAGCAACGGGTTCATTTACCTTTATTACTCGCCCAACACCGGCGGCCCGCGCAATCAGATCTCCCGCTTTACCGTGTCGGGCAACAGCCTCAGCCTTTCCACTGAAGCTGTTCTGCTGCAAGTCACCACGCAGCGCAACACGTGCTGTCACGCTGGCGGGAGCATGACCTTTGACGCGGCCGGAAACCTTTACCTGGCAACGGGTGACAACACCAACCCGTTTGAGTCAGACGGTTACTCGCCACTGGACGAACGATCCGGGCGGCAGGACTTCGACGCGCAGCGCACGTCTGGCAACACGAATGATTTGCGCGGCAAGATAATCCGGATAACGCCTCAGGCCAACGGCACCTACACCATTCCGGCTGGCAACCTCTTCCCATCGGGGACGGCGAACACGCGGCCGGAAATCTTCGCGATGGGCTTCCGCAACCCGTTCCGCATCGGCGTCGACAAGGCGACGAATACGCTCTACGCGGCGGACTATGGACCGGATGCGGGCGCTCCCAACGCCAATCGCGGTCCTGAAGGGACCGTCGAGTGGAACGTCGTGACGGCGGGAAACTATGGCTGGCCTTATTGCCATGGCAACAACTATGCCTATCACGACTGGACGTTCCCGTCTGGCCCGAGTAACGGCGCGCACAACTGCAACGCGCCAGTTAACAACTCCCCCAACAACACCGGGCTGCAGAACCTTCCGCCCGCCAAACCCGCTACCGTGGACTATGACTACGGCGGCAATCCGCTGTTCCCGGAAATCGGTGGCGGCGGTGCGCCGATGGGCGGCCCGGTCTACCGCTACAACGCTTCGCTGAACTCCTCGCGCAAGTGGCCTGCCTACTGGGATGGCAAGGCGCTGTTTGGCGAGTGGAACCAGAACAAGATGTACACGATGCAGGTGACCGCGGATGGAAGGTCGCTTGTGGACATCAACCAGCTGTTCGCTGGCATGAACGTGTTGCGCCCCATGGACTTGGAGTTTGGCCCGGATGGCGCGATGTACCTGATCGAGTGGGGCACCGGTTTCGGCGGCAACAACGCCGACTCTGGCGTCTACCGGATCGACTACCTGCCAGGCGACGCGGCACCGATCGCCGTCGCGAGTGCGACGCCGACAAGCGGCCCGACTCCGCTGACGGTGCAGTTCTCCAGTGCGGGATCAAACGATCCGGGCGGCCAAGTCATCACGTATTCGTGGGCGTTCGGTGACGGCACCACGTCAACGGCGGCCAACCCGTCCAAGACCTACAGCATCGCGGGCAACTACACGGCGGTGCTCACGGTCCGGGATCCGGGCGGAAAGACCGGCACGGCAAGCGTTCCGATCAGCGTGGGCAACACGGTCCCGGCCGTGAACATGACGTATCCGCTCGACGGCGGCTTCTTCGCCTGGGGCGATCAGATCCGTTACACCACAACGGTCACCGATCCGGACGAGACCATCAACTGCACGCGGCTCGTGCTGCAGTACTACCTCGGCCACGATGAGCACGGCCACCCGATTCAGAACTACACTGGCTGTTCCGGAAGCGTCGCCACCGCCTCGAATTCGGGGCACGGCGATGACGCTAACGTCTTCTCCGTCTTCGAAGCGGCCTACACCGACAACGGTGGCCTGGTTGGCAGATCCAACAAGGTCCTGCAACCCAAACACAAACAAGCAGAACACTTCTCTGGTACGGGGCGAGCCCCCGGCGGCATCGGAACAGGTGACCCCGGAGTCGTCCGTGAGGCAACCGGTGATACCGCTGGAGGGTTCCAGAACATCGGTTTCATCGAGGACGGCGACTACTGGTCCTACACGCCCGTGAATCTGTCCAATATAGACTCGATCCGGTTCCGCGCCGCTTCCCCCGGCGGTGGTCGCATCGAGGTCCGCACCGGTTCAGCGAGCGGCACGTTGCTCGCGACAGCGACCGTCGGATCGACGGGTGCCTGGCAGACCTACGCTGACTTCACGGTTGCCATACCGGCATCAACTGTCAGTGGCCCGCTGTTCTTCGTCGTCAAGAACCCCACCGGCGGCACGGGAACCGGCGGCATTCTCAACGTGAACTGGGTTGATTTCAACGGCCGCGGCATGGCTGACACGGCTGGACTGTCCGTCTCGCCGTCTTCGCTGAGTTTCGGCAACCAGAATGTTGGCACGACATCGAACCCGCAGAACGTCACCATCAGCAACCCGGGCACAGCGTCCGTCCCGGTTCCGGCTCTTTCGGTGACCGGGCAGTTCACGCAAACCAACAATTGCCCGACTGCCCTTGGCGCTGGTGCTTCATGCACCGTGCAGGTGCGGTTCGTGCCCACGTCGGCCGGGGCCAAGAGCGGGACGCTCAGTGTGGCACCGTCCAATGTGGCACTGTCCGGCACAGGTGTCAGCTCAACGACGAACCTGGCTCTGGGTAAACCGGTGACCGCCAGTTCGTCCAATGGCGGATTCCCCGCGTCCAACGTCAACGACGATAACGCTTCAAGCTATTGGGAAAGCAACAACAACGCCTTCCCACAGTGGATTCAGGTCGATCTCACGGCACCGTCCTCGGTCGCTTCGGTAACGCTGAAGCTGCCACCACCAGCCGCGTGGGCGACCCGGACCCAGACGCTGACCGTGCAAGGCAGCACCGATGGGTCCAACTGGACAACCCTTTCCCCGTCAGCGGGACGGGTGTTTGACCCGGCGACCGGCAACACGGTCAACATCGCGTTCACGGCGGCGGCGGTCCGCTATGTGCGCGTGACGATAACGGCGAACACGGGCTGGCCCGCCGGTCAGCTGTCGGAGTTGCAGATCTTCGGCGGCGCTGGTGGCGGTCCCGTGTTCGGGGTGTCACCGGTCTCGCTGAACTTCGGCTCGGTCAACGTGGGCAGCACAAGCAATCCGCAAACGGTCGTGCTGTCCAACACCGGCACCGCGGCCGGATCGGTCAGCGTGAGCGCTCCAGCGCAGTTCGCCCAGACGAACAGCTGCGGCTCCACGCTCGCGGCCGGAGCGTCATGCAACATCAGCGTGACGTTTAGCCCAACCTCAGCCGGTGCCAAGTCAGGCAACCTGACGGTGAACGGTCTGACCGTGGCGCTGTCCGGCAGTGGCGTGGGCGGATCGTCCAACCTCGCGCTGGGCAAGCCTGTCACCGCTTCGCATACGCAAAACTACGTGCCGTCCAACACGGTCGACGCTGATGTCAACAGCTACTGGGAAAGCCCCAATAACGCCTTCCCGCAAAGCATCACGGTCGACCTGGGCTCGTTGTGCTCGCTGACTTCCCTTGTCCTGCGGGTGCCACCGGGCTGGGGTTCACGCAATCAGACACTGTCCCTTTCGGGCAGCACCAACGGCTCCTCGTACACCACCATCGTGGGCTCGGCGAGTTATTCGTTCCCCGCTGGAGGGTCCGTGACCGTGAACCTGCCTGCAAATACGACGGCCCGCTATGTCCGGCTCACCTTCACCGCCAACACCGGCTGGCCCGCGGCTCAGCTGTCGGACCTGCAGATCATCGGCACGGTCTAGTAAATCGCAGTTCGGTCCCCTCTGCCAACAGCAGAGGGGACCGGCCCCCGCCCGTTGCCGCGCTAGAGTCGGCACGTGTCGTATCGCCAGGACCTGAGCCTGCTCAAAGACCGCAAGTTCAGCCTGCTGCTAGCCGCCCGCACGGTTTCCGTCTTCGGCGCTTCTTGTGCCCCGGTGGCGCTGGCGTTTGGCGTGCTTGAGCTGCCCGGAGCCACAGCCACCACGCTGTCAGTCGTGCTCGCCGCCAACACGGCACCAATGGTGGCCTTCATGTTGTTTGGCGGCGTTATCGGGGACCGGTTCCCGCGGCAGCGGGTGATGATGACCGGCGAACTCATGAACGCGGTTTCCTGCCTGGCGCTATCGGCGATGCTTTTCACCCACTGGGCACCGCTTCCCGCACTCGCCTTGGCGTCAGCCGTTGGCGGCATTGGATTAGCGGTCTTCTGGCCCGCCTTGATCGGCGTCGTGCCCGAAGTCGTTCCAGCGCACCAGCTTCAGTCGGCCAACGGCTTGCTCGGGCTCGGCATGAACTCAGCCCGCATTGGCGGCATGGTCGCCGGTGGCACGATGGTCACCCTGATCGGTGCGGGCTGGGCTCTAGCCACATCGGGACTGTTGTTCGCTGCCGCCGGCTTCCTGATCGCCGCGCTCGGCCGGCGCACCACGATGGCCGCCCGCCCGAAACCGCAAACGGTGCTAAAGGAACTGCGCGACGGCTGGCACGAGTTTCACAGCAGGCAATGGCTTTGGGTCGTCGTAGCCCAGTTTTCGGTTCTAGTGATGGCGATGCAAGCCGCGCACGGTGTGCTCGGCCCTGTCGTGGCCAAGCACGAACTCGGTGGTGCTAAGGCATGGTCGGCGATTCTGGTCGCCCAGGCCGTGGGAATGCTTGCCGGAGCGGTCATCGCCATGCGCGTGCGCCCGAAGCGGCCGATTCTGGTCGCCACCTTGATGATGTTCGCCGTCGCCTTGCCGTCCCTGTCACTGGGCGTCAACGCTCCTTTGTGGATAGCTGTCGCCGCCGGGTTCGCGATGGGCGTCTGCTTCAACATTTTCGGCGTACTGTGGAACACCACGATGCAACGGGAAATCCCCGCGGAATCCCTGTCCCGCGTGAGTTCCTATGACGCGCTCGGGTCATTGATGTTCGGCCCGCTCGGCATGCTTGCCGCCGGCCCCGTCTCCGAAGCCGTTGGCGCCAGGCACGCGTTGCTCGGTTGCGCGGCGATCGTTTCGATGGCGACACTCGCCGCACTCACCAGCCCCGCCGTGCGCAACCTGCGTGCCCGCCCGGCCGAAGACCCGCAGCCCCTCGTGCCTGCCACCAGCGCCGCTTGACCGATGGCCTTAGGCTGCCACCTCATGACGACACCGCAGCTCGCGTGCCCGCTGTGCCAGAGCACCGGCTTTCAGCAAGAAGAAGGCCGTCTCGACAGCAAGTGGGGCTTGACCTCACACAAGATGACCCTGCTGATCTGCACGAACTGCCGCTATATCCTGCACTTCTACGACCGCAACTCCATCTTCGACTTCGACTGACCGGAGGCTAGGTGCGGGTCCAGCTGAGGATGCCAAGGCACATCTCATCGCTAGTTCCCTCTCCCCAAACGACGTAGCGCGGTTCGAGACCACGCAGGGCCGGCAGTTGCTGGCGCAACGACGCGTCGTGGGTGCAGGTCACTCGCACGATGTCGCCTGCCTTTACCGTCACCGGTTCGGCGAGGGGACGGGCTCCCTGGTCGTCGAAGTCATACACAGGAACATCGAGCAAAACCTTTGCCTCAGGCGTACCAGGATGAAGCTCCACCTTGATAGACCGGCCCAGAAGGTGCATGTGCCCGGCTGCCGCTTGGATGACCCCGGCTTCGCGCGCCTTGTGGTCACAGCTTTGCACCGGTCCCGGCTTCGGTTTGCCGCCACTGCACAACAGGAGGAGCCCGCCGATCGTGGTTCCGGATTGATTCCCGAAGCGGGACCACACATCGATGAGCGCCCTGTCACGGTTACACAGATTCCCCGATTCGGTTGCGGTGCACGGGAGTTCGACCGGCGCGACCAAGAGCGTCGTCTGCAGTGGACGCATCGAGGACCCACCGTCGTTGAGGCGCAACCGGATCCCTGATTGGTCCGTCCCGGCTTTGCCTTGTGCGCCCAGCAGGTTGTAGTGGATTTGCATGACGATCTGGCTGCCGGCGGGCATCTCGTAGCCGATGTCATTGGCGAGCACGATCTCGTCGCCGCCCGGCGCCCACGCGGCGATCCAGGCCGCGCCACTGGCCAGGCCACGCGTGCGCGGATCGCCTCGCCCGATGCCGGTGCCGCCGAAACAGGTCCATCCGTCACCGTCGTCTTCGCTGTCGAGATCCCTGGCTTGAGCCACATCGTCGGGGGCGACACGGAAGAAGATCGCGTGGTGCACCAGCGCTGGGTTCTGCGGCAGGAACTGGCTGCCGGTCACGAAGGTCCGCTGGGTGAATCCAGGGTCAACCAGGAAGCAGCGATACTCATCGGTGCCCCGGTCAGGTTGCGGTGTGAACGCCCGCTCCATCTTCAGCTCGGTGAACCGCTCCCCCGCGCGCAACGGCTTGGGCGGCGCCACGCTGAACGTATGTGTCGAGTGAGCGTCTGCCGTGGACGGCGGCTGTTGCTCCTGGGGCGCCGTGCACCCGGCTAGCACCAAGACAGTCAAACCGGCGAGAACCCGCTTCATGACTCCGACGTTACGCGCCGGTAGCCCGCCAGGACATCGCCTCTTACCTGAAAATTACCATGAAGGCATGCTGGGTAAGGCTGGAGTGATCGTGAAGCCCGTGCTGGTGCTGCTAGTGATCGTGGCACTGCTGATGCTGCTGATGTGGGCGTTTCAGCGCAAGCTGATCTACTTTCCGGACACGGAAGATCCGGGCGCGGCTCACCTGGCTATCGCGGGGGCGCGGGACGTCACGCTGTCCACTGAGGACGGACTTGAGCTGAAAGCCTGGTTCGTGCCCGCGACGGCAAACGACCGTGGCATACGCTTCCTGGTCGCGCACGGCAACGGCGGGAACAGGGCCGGAAGAGCGCCTTTGGCCGAGGCCCTCGCGGCGCAGGGCTTTTCTGTGCTGCTATTGGACTATCGCGGCTATGGCGGCAATCCGGGCAGCCCGACGGAGCAGGGCCTGCTGCTCGACGCCAAGGCCGCGCTCACGTTTCTCGGTCCCGGGCCGGTTGTCTACTTTGGGGAGAGCCTTGGCACGGGTGTGGTCACAGCGCTCGCGCTTGAGCATCCGCCCGCGGCACTGATCTTGCGCTCGCCGTTCACAAGCCTGCCCGACGCCGGTGCCGTGCACTATCCGTTCCTGCCGGTGCGGCTGCTGGCCCGGGACAAGTTTCCGGTGGCCGATCACGTGGCTCGCCTCGGCGTACCCACGGTGGTTGTTTATGGTTCTGATGATTCGATCGTGCCGGCGGCTCAAAGCCGTGAAGTCGCCAAACGGGCCGCCGGCCCGGTGACCGTGGTCGAGGTCAAGGGCGCCGACCATAACGACCGCGTCCTGCTCGACGGCCCCGAACTCATCGCCGCCGTTGTCAGCGCTCTCCCGGCACCGAATCGCTAATTTCCAGGTGAGCCCGGTAGGCGGGGTGGATTTCGAAGCGGGAGGAACGCCCGGCCGCCCGTTCGAACTTCTTGACGAGCACGTCGGCCTTGCGCATGTCCTCGTCGGAGCTGCCGTAGTCGAAGCGTCCGTCGCCCGTCTCGACCCCGATGAAGGCTAGCTGCCGCAACACCTTGGTGTGTTCACGTTGCTGGAAGGCGCTCCGGCTGACGATGCTGAGCAGTTCGCTGAGGCGGGCCGGGCTCAGGATCGATTCCTCGCCGGCGAACTCGATCAGGATGTCTTCGAGGTTCACGGAGAACGCGACAGCTTCCACCAGCAGCGCTTCATAGGCGAAGCGGCTGTAGTCCTTCTCGGCTTCGAGGATGTCATCTTCGCTGATCTTCGTGTGCTTGGCGTTCGCCGCGCGCGTCACCGCCGCGTTGGCGAAGACAACCAGATCACGAGGGCGTGGCTGCACACGGGACAGGAGGTATTCGCGCGAAGTCAGGCCGCGCACTTCCGGCTCGAAGTAGTGCACCCACAAGTCTTCCGCGGCAACGTTTTCCTCCGTCGAGGAGGCGAGGAAACGATCCTCCAGCACGCGCGCCAGCAGGTCAGGATCGCGCCAGCCGATCTCCACTACCTGGATCTTGTCAGGTTCCCTGGCCTGGGTGCGAATGAAGGCGAAGATGTCGCTTCGCAGGAAGACGGTGAGCGTCACTTGACTGGCCGTGTTTCGGCCAGCCTCCGCCCGGAACTCATCCGAGGCCCGGCTGACCACGCCCAGCAGGCCCAGCAGGAACTGAGCGAGCAACGGCAAATCCGCGCTTGGCTCCCAAGCCTTGTCGAGGTTGTCCACGAGAACGGCGACCCGCTGCTTGCCGGAGATCGCCCGTGCGATCTTGCCGCGCAAGGCTTTGAGGCTATCGGTGAACAGGGCCGAGTTGACCTTCTGCCGCGCCTCGGCGACGGAGTGTTCGTCGATGCCGTCTTCGAGCAGCTTGTTCATGGAGTTGATCAGGCGGTCCAGCCGCTCCGAGAAGCTGGCGTCGCTGCCCAGGTGTTCTTTCTCCAAATAGGACTGCAGTGCGGCCAGTGGCGAGCCGGTCGGAATTCCGGCCGGGCGGCTCTCCGCCTCAGCGACAGCCTGGCTGGCGATCTCGGTGTAGATCAGGTATTTCCAGAGTCCCTCAATGAGATAGTCCCCGAGGTAGGCGGTCTTGATTTTCCGCATGACCTCCAGGAGACCTTCGAGCTCATAGCTCGCCGGCTTGATGACGCACACCAGATTGCGGGCATCTTCGCGAAGGGCGGCGGCAGCCTGAAGCATGTTCGCGGTCTTGCCCGTCCCTTTCTTGCCGCAGAAGATGCTGGCACTGGCGTCGAGAACGTCGCGGTAGTCGCGGGTTTCCACGAAGTAGCGGTCGAGCCCTTCGCGATCGCGTTCGGCGACGTGATTACCGAACCGCAACGCGGCGATCTCCGCCAGGTGCTCCCGAACCCGCGACACGGGCGCTGAGCGTGGCTCGTGCAGCGACTCGATCCAGGTCTTCGCGGCGGACTTCAGCCCACTGGGACTGCGGTAGTGAATCGCCAGGTCTCGGTAGTCGATGGGACTGCGGACCGTGTGCTCCGCGACGATGAGGACCTCCCGGCCCATGCCACGGGCGATGCCGGCGAGCAACGAGACCCGGGGATTGCCGGCTTCGGCCAGGTAGGCCTTGGTGGGAGTCATGTGGAAGATCACCACACGAGAGCGATGAATTTCCTCGATGTACCAGGCGAGCGGTGCGCTACTGCCATATTCAGCCAGATCAAGTGTGCTGACTTCCAGTTTGCTGTAGCGCTCGATGAGCTGGGTTAGCTTGCGGCTGGCTTCGTCCTCTTTGAGGCTTGGAATGTAGAGGAGACGCGACGGGGCGGCACGTTCGTCGAGCCCACCCGTGAGGTCATCCCAGAGTGTCGGGCCGCCACTGTCCGAGACAACCCGCGACAGCTTTTCTACGAGGTCCTTCTTGTTCCGGTAGCTGGAATAACCCGTGGTGGTCAGCAGGGCGAAGTCGCGCCAGGCTTTGTCGGCTTGCCGGTCGTCCGCGTCGAGCAGGATCGCGACGCGCTTCTTCTTTCCAATGGCCAGGCCCAGCTCAAAGAGAACGTTGTCGTTCATGGACGTCAGCTCGAAAACGCCGATGGTGGCCGAGTTCAGCTGACTTTCGATCTCGTTGACGATGAGCCGTCCGTTGACCTGAAGATCTTCCCAGGAAATGGAACTGTCCACATTGGCGTGACTCGCCATTTCGGCAGCGGTTTCCCTGATCAGCTCTCGCACGGCCTCCGGCTTGGAACCATAGCCAAAGAAAAGTCGCTCCACGCTGCCTCCCCAGTCGTTGTGGCTTCGTCAATATGGCCACGTTGCGGAGTCGCACGAATACCACTAGTGGTACGAAAATCGACGATGATCGTACTAACTTTGCCAGGTGAACCAGTAGGGTGTACCAGTGGTACACTCGGCACATGCGAGTGGCTATCAAGGTCATCGGCACCGCTCTGGTGACGGTTCTGCTGACCTATCCGCTGTGGGCGCCGCAGTGGGGACAAGGCATTCTGGGCGAGTTCTGGGCGGCCGAGATGCCCGGTGGGCTGATCGCGGTGCTCGTGTTCTTCGGGCTCGTCGCGCTCTATTGCCGTGGGCTGCAGCGGACCTTGATGCTGACCGGTCACGCTAACCCGGCTTCGGTGTGGTGGATGTTCGCGATCCCCTATAACTTCACCGAAGACTTCTTCATCGTGCGCAACGTGTCCGTGTCGCTTGCCGGGCGCATGTCAGACGGTTTCGTCAGGCGCTGGACCGTCGTCGGTTACGCGTGGTGTGCGTTCCAGATTCTCTCGCTGTTCCCGGGCATCGCAGGTTATGTGGGCGGGGCCATCGCGATTCCACTATGGATCGGTCACTGGGCGATGACCTCCTTTGCCAACAACAGATTGGCGGTGGCAGACCGTGCCGTTGCCGCGGTTTAACCGGCTTCCCGGCGAGAACCGTGCGGCTATTCTCGCGGTCGCACAGGAGCACTTCGCCCGCGACGGCAAGGACGCGGCATCGTTCAACCAGATCATCGCCGACGCGGGCATCTCGAAAACCTCGGCATACCACTACTTTGACGGCAAAGATGACTTGTTCAACGCCGTGCTAGCCGGTGCGGCCCAACGCATTCTCGACAAGCTCGGGCCGTGGCGGCGAGTGTCCACAGTGGACGATCTGTGGGCTCAACTGGAAGCGGGCGCGGCCACTCTTTGGCGGTATTCGCAGGACAATCCCGCCGACAGGGCGATCTTGGCGACCGCTCGGGCGACGGAACCGGATCAGTGGGTGCGGCATCTGGTCGGCAACGCTGACGCCTTGGGGCTGCTAGCCAAGGGGACGGATCGCGACCTCATCACAGCTTTGACGGACAGTGTGCTGCACACGCTCGATCAGTGGGCGTTGCGTCACGGCGAGATGCCTGACGTCAGGCTGTTTCTGAGCCGCATCTGGGGCAGTGCTAACGCAACGCCTCGTCGAGGGAAGTCTCGCGCGGCCCCCAGTGCGTCGGCTCGTGGCCGGTGACGACTTCGAAAAGGGCCTTCACGATCGCGCCCTGTTCCCTGATGAGCCCGTTGCGCCACGGCTGGCGGTAGACCGCGACGGAGTCGTCGCCGACGCCGATCGCGTCGATGCCAGCGTCGCGGCACAGGGCGACCGCGCGTCTAATGTGGAAGCTCTGCGTCAGCACGATCAGCGAGGTCGCCCCGAAGATGCGATGCGCCCGCTGGCACGAGTCAGACGTGTCAAACCCGGCGTAGTCGGCCACGACCTTGTGCGCCGGAACGCCTTGAGCGATCAGCCAGTCGCGCATCGCGTCAGGCTCGTTGTAGTCGAAGTTCATGTTGTCGCCAGACACGAGCACGGCCCGGATCTTGCCCGCATGGTAGAGATCGCGTGCCATCGCCAGGCGGGCTTCAAGAAACGGCGACGGCGTCCCGTCGGCGAACACTTGCGCGCCGAGCACCATGGCGACCGGTCTCGCGGGGACGTCATCCAGCGTGTACAGGCGTCCCGACGACGCTGCGCGTACCCAAATCAAACTCGCCGCGGCGAACACGACCGCTGCCGCGATCAGCGCTACCGCCGTCCACTTGATACGCCGCCACCAGACCCCGCCCATGCCCTCATTTTGCCTTAGCGGGTCTGCCCTGCGGCGCCTTCTTCACCGAACTCTCACTTTGTCAGCCATCGGTCCGTTAGTACCTTGCACGATCTCGAAGCTGACGGCCTGGCCGTCCTCCAGAACCCTATATCCATTCATCTCGATGGCGGAGAAATGAACAAATATGTCGCGCCCATCATCTGTGGTGAGAAAGCCAAAGCCTTTTTCCGCATTGAACCACTTCACATAGCCGGAGACCCGGCGCGGCTCGGCTGGCGGCCGAACCGAAGCCTGATAGCTGCTCAGGGGATCACGAACCTCGGCGGTTGCCGGAAGGTCTGGGACCGCCTGCAGCGGGGCGGTGAGACCTGCGGCGATTTGATGCTGTGCCTCATGTTTCATCGCGGCCAACACCAGCTCCTTGATCACATTGTCAGCGTTGAGGTCAGTGAGCTGCAGATACAGCACGTCGTGCAGCGACACTGGCATCTCCACGTCTCCGACGCGCAGCGGCAGGACCTTTACCCCTCTTCTGTTTATGCCACCAGAGATCGCCATTGCCAGTTCCTTTTGGCACCAGGCCGACTGCACCGAATTGCGCGAAACGATGGCGACAACGAAGTGAACCTCTTGGATCGCGCGTGAGATGCGATCGATGATGGAGTCGCCGACCAGCAGCTCACCTTCGTCGATCCAGACTCGTAGTCCATAGGTCGTCAGGCCGGTCGCCAGCGTGCGCGCCAATGCTTTGTCGGCGTGGGCGTAGCTGATGAACATCGAGATGGTAGGGGCCATCGCCCCATCTTAGTCAGCCTTCTTCCGACGGTGGCGCGGTGCGAAACAGGCCAAGGCTCCAATCAGGAGTATTGCGGCTACACCCACGAACCACCAAGGAAACGAGCTAGAGCTCGCATGGGGCGACGATGCGGCGGGTGCGGGTGGTGCGGTGGTCATGGGGCCTTGATAGTCGAACCGGATCGTGCCCTGGACCTTGTCGCCGTCAGACGCTACCGACTGATAGCTGACGGTGTAGAGACCTTGCACGGGCCAGTGCGTGACGGTCAGCAGAGCCGGAAAGCCGGTGCGATAGAAGACAGGCTCCCACTTGCCGTCGACAAGGTTCAGCTCCTGCGCCGGGGTGGGCAGCGGCGACGGCTGACCGTGCGACCAGCCGGACAGGAGTTGCTGTCCGTCCGGGGAGGTCACCGTGAAGGTGGCGGACTGAGCGGGGGCTTCGGTGAAATACAGCGCGATTTCACGCGGTGTGGTGCTGACGGTCGTCTGGTTGGCCGGCACTGAATAGGCCAGCTGCCCGTGCGCGAAAGCCGGGGCCGGAAAGCCAAGGATCGCAACGGAAAGCGCGAGTCCAAAAGCGGCGGTCTTGCGCATCAGGGCACTCCCGAAGAAATGCTCTGCCGGGGACGGGATCATTGCCAGCGGCCCCGGCAGAGAGCCTCACTCTAGTTGGACGAGAAAGCCGCATCGAACGCGGCGGCCGGAGCGTCGAAGGCCAGCCGGCGCACGAACTGCAGCGCCTCGGGAGCGCCGATGAGACGGTCCATTCCGGCGTCTTCCCACTCGATCGAGATCGGGCCTTTGTACCCGATCGTGTTGAGCGCGCGGAAGCACGCCTCCCACGGCACGTCGCCGTGCCCGGTGGACACGAAGTCCCAGCCGCGGCGCGGGTCGGCCCACGCCAGGTGCGACGACACGATGCCGCGGCGGCCATCCTTCGTGTTGACCTTCGCGTCCTTGCAGTCCACGTGATAGATCCGGTCGGCGAAGTCGAGGATGAAGTTCGCCGGGTCGATGCCCTGCCACACCATGTGCGAGGGGTCCCAGTTCAGGCCGAAGGCCGGACGGTTGCCCACCGCCTCAAGCGCGCGCTTGGTCGTGTAGTAGTCGTAGGCGATCTCGCTCGGGTGCACTTCGTGCGCGAACTTGACCCCGACCTCGTCGTAGACGTCAAGGATCGGGTTGAAACGGCGTGCGAAGTCCTCGTACCCACGATCGATCATTTCCTGCGAAGCAGGCGGGAACATGGCGAGCGTGTGCCACACCGAGGAGCCCGTGAATCCCACGACGACGTCAACGCCGAACGCCCGCGCTGCCCGCGCCGTGTCGGCCATTTCCTTCGCCGCCGCCTGCCGGACCTCCTCGGGGTTGCCTGACCCCCAGATCCGTGCGGGCAAAATGCCCTGATGCCGTTCGTCGATCGGGTGATCGCAGACGGCTTGGCCCACCAGGTGGTTCGAGATCGCCCAAGCCTTCAGGTTGTACTTGGCGAGGGTCGCGTGTTTGCGCTCCACATAGGACGGATCGGTCAGAGCTGCGGAAACGTCGAAATGATCACCCCAGCAGGCGATCTCCAAACCGTCATATCCCCACTCTGACGCCAGCCGGCAGACCTCTTCGAACGGAAGGTCCGCCCACTGACCGGTGAAAAGGGTGATGGGCCTTGCCATGGAAACTCCCTATCGTTGTTTGAGTGGGGGAACCACACCTCGCCCGGTCGGCGTACGTGCGAGACGGGTTCCCCCACGTTCTTTAGGGCGTGGTCCAGCGCTGGTTAGCCCCACCATGGCAGGTCCAAATATGGATCTGCTGCCCATCGGCGGAGTTATTGCCAGATACGTCTAGACACTTGCCCGAGTTCGGGTTCACTTGCGATCCGTTCGCGCCCGGCACCCAGTTCTGAGCCGCGGAGCCGTTGCACGTCCAGAGCTGGGCCTTCGTGCCGTTGGCGGTGCCGCTGCCGGCCACGTCGAGGCACTTGCCGAGGGCTCGCCAGGTCTGGCCGTTGCGGGTCCACGTCTGTGCCGCGGAGCCGTTGCAGGTCCAGAGCTGGATCTTCGTGCCGTCGGCTGTCCCAGCGTTGTTTACATCGAGGCACTTTCCGGCCAGGCCCGTGATCGCCCCGGTTCCGGAGGTGCCTTTCACCAGGGTGAAGTCATCGAGATCGAAGAGTCCCGCGCCTGTTCCGGTGAAGGTCAAATACAAGTTGTGGGTACCGGAGGGAACGCCACTGAGCGCCGTTTGCACGTCAGCGAAGGTGGTCCAGCTGCCCGTGTTCGGGACGTTGAGGGTTCCGAGGATCGCCCCGGTCGTCGAGCCGGTGCGGATCTGCACCTGCCCGCCCGGCCCGCCAGACACGACACGCGCCTTGAAGGTCACGACACCGGTCAGGTCCATGCCGTTGTAAGCGGCCCAGTCGCCCGGGTCGATGTAACCGAGGGTCTGCCCGCCGTGCGCGCCAGCCTTAGTGAACGCCTGTGCGCCGCTCACCGTGGAGAACGCCTCGGCTTCGCGGGTCACGTTGCCGGGCGGCGTGCCCAGTTCCTTGATCCGCACGTTGCGGAACCGGACGTCGTCACCGGCGCCGTGGTTCTGCAAGCCGATGTGGCCGGCCAGCGAGCGGGCCGCGATCGTGTTCGTGTAGTCGTTGATGAGCGTCCCGTTGAGATAGACACGTAGACGCTCGCCCTCAACCAGGATCTCGTAGGCGTTCCACTCGTTCACGGCGTTGAGCGAAGCGTCACGGGCGGCGATGTTCGCCGACTGGAAGCCATACACCGCACCGGTCGTGCGGTCAGCGCTGTCCGTCGCGTCGATCTGGATCTCGTATCCGTTATCGACCGCCGACCACGGATCGGTCGAGGGCGGGAAGCCGATGAAGACACCGGAGTTGTCGTCGCCCGGCATCATCCAGTCGAACTTCAGCGAATACGACGTGAACTGCTTGGCTGAGTACCAGAACAGGCCCATGCCCCCGGTGCTGGCCAAGGTCGCGTCACTGTTGGTGAAGCTGCCCGGCCCGGCCTGCGACCATCCCGTGGTCGACCCGTTGAACAGCGTCGTGTAGCCCGTCTCCGGCCGGCAGTCCGCCTTGGACCGTCCGGACGCGTAACGGATGCCGCCCAGGAGCTGTGCGCGGAAACTCGCCTCGCCATAACTGGCTTGGGTGTGCCCGGCACCGATGTAGTAGGACCGGCCACCGTCGAACGCCTTGCACCACGAGTGCGGATGATCGGCGCCCATGCTGCCACCCGAGTAGCTCGTCTCGTCCAAAGTGGACAAGACCTTGGCTGTGCTTCTCGGGTTGGTCTGGTAGTTGTACCACTCATCGGAGCGGCTCAGTGTTTGCGGCAAGCTCGACGTGGCGGCGTGCCCACGGTTCTCCACTCGGGTCGTGGCGGTCTGAATAGCGGGGTGGCTCGCGAAGTAGGCGCCCACGAGGTTGCCATACCAAGCCCAGCTGTACTCGGTGTCCGCGGCGGCATGCACGCCAACGTAACCGCGGCCACCACGGATGTGGGCTTCGAACGCCGCTTGCTGCGTATCGTTGAGTACGTCGCCTGTGGTGTTCAGGAAGACGACCGCTTCATAGTTCGCCAGACCGCTGGCCGTAAAGGTATTCGCGTCCTCGGTCGCGGTGACCGTGAAGTTGTTCGCCGCGCCAAGGTCGCGGATCGCTTGTGTGCCAACGGCGATCGAGTCGTGCCGGAATCCGGCCGTCTTACTGAACACGAGCACGTCATAGGGAGCGTCCGCGGCGCTGGCCGGGCTGACCGGCCCCGCGGTGCACGCCGCCGCGAACAGGGCGATCGCTAGTGCTTTTCTCATGGCAGAATCCAATTCTGGTTGGTCCCACCGTGACACGTCCAGATGTGGATCTGGGTGCCGTCAGCGGAGTTGCCGCCAGATACGTCAAGGCACTTGCCGGATTGCGGGTTGATGAGCGAGTTGTTCGCGCCGGTCACCCAGTTTTGCGAACCGGTTCCGTTGCAGGTCCACAGCTGGACCTTCGTGCCGTCAGCGGTCGCGCCGCCAGACACGTCCAGACATTTTCCTAGGGCTTGGAATGTTTGGCCGCTACGGGTCCACTTCTGTGCCGCGGAGGCGTTGCAGCCCCACAGCTGAATTTTGGTCCCGTCAGCGGTTCCAGCGTTGCTGATGTCGACGCACTTGCCCGCGAGCCCGGTAACCGGGCCGCTCGACGACTTGTGCAACGTGAAGTGATCGATGTCGAACAAGGCCCCGGCGGCGCCGGTGTAGACGAGATACAAAGGCCCACTGGCACTTGCCGACAGCTGCGTGGTGACGCTCGTGAACGTTTCCCAGCCGCCCGTAACCGGGACGGTGACCGAGCCAAGCAACGTTCCGGTCGCTGAACCGGACCTCACCTGGATCGTGCCGCCGACGCCATTGGACGAGACTTTCGCCGTGAACCTGGTGGCGCCCAGCGTGTTGATGCCGCTGTAGGCCGTCCAGTCGCCGTTGTTCACGTTGCCGACGGTGAAACCGCCGGACGCGGTGGCCGGTTTGGCTATGCGGCCCACGCCGGTCTGAGACGTATAGCTTTCCGCCTCGGTCGCTGACGCGAACGTGAACGCGTCCACGTCAAAGAGCGCGCCCGCGCCACCGGCGAAGGTCAGATACAGCGTCGTGGAGCCAGGCGGCGCTCCCGTGATCGTGCCGCTGACGTTCGTGAACACATCCCAGGCGCCAGTCACCGGAACCGTTGCGCTGCCAAGCACCGTGCCCGTCGCCGAGCCCGCCCGCACCTGAAGCGTCCCGCCAACGCCACCCGAGGACACCCGTGCCGTGAAGGACGTGAGGTTGCCCAAGGTGTACGGGTTGAACGAGATCCAGTCTCCATTGTGGATATCGCCGACTGTCTTGCCGCCTTCGGCAGGCGTCTTGGCGAACGTGTTGACACCCTGGGAACCGTTGAAGTGCTCGGCCTGCCGGTGTCGCGGTTGCGTGATGTGCTGTGCGTGCGTCGTCAGGGCAGGCTGGCCGTTGGCGCCGTTGTCGGTGTATTCGGCGTCCCAGACCCCGAAGATGTTCGCGGCGTCATCGTGCTCACCGTCGACCGGCACTTGCACCACACCGGTGCAACCGTTCTGCGAGGTGATCGCGTGCCCGTGCTGATCGTGCCCGAGCACATAGGTCATCTTGACCCGGGAGCAGTTGATGGTGCCGTCTTCGGGATCGGTGACCGTGATCTGAAACGGAATCGTGTCCCCAAACGAGAACACCGAACCGTTCGCGGGCAGTTGCACCGTCACCGTCGGCGCGGTGTTCCCAACCGTGATGATGACGCTCGACGTGCCAGTGGCCATCCCCGTGTCGCGCACGGTCAGCGTCGCCGTGTACACCCCGTTGGTGGTATAGGTCTTCGCCGGGTTCGCCGCGGTCGACGTGGTGCCATCGCCGAAGTCCCAGTGGTAGCTCAGCGTCCCGCCCTCGGGATCCGACGATCCGGCAGAGGAGAACTGGACGGCCAGTGGGGCGATGCCGGAGGTCTTGTTAGAACTCACCTTCGCTATGGGCGCGCGGTTGGTGCCCGCGATGTATTCGATGCGGTAGAGCGCGGAGTTCGCGTCACCGCTGAAGTAGCCCGTGCCGTAGTCGAGCACATAGAGCGCTCCGTTGGGGCCGAAGGCCAGATCGATTACCTGGTACCCGTCCCAGGGGAAATCTTGAATGGTCCCAGGCGATCCGTCGGTGTTCACGGCGATGTCTTTGATCCAGCCACGGCCGAACTCGCCGGCGAAGAAGTGCCCGTCGAAGGACTGCGGGAACTTGATGGTGGACGGATTCGACGCGCTGTAACGGTAAACCGGGCCGCCCATGGGCGATTCGGACCCACCGCCGAATTCTGGCGGGGTGCCCGCGTCACCGCCGTAGCGAATCCACGAGGGGCGCGCACCGGCCAAAGTGGACTGACCTGTGTTGCGGAACGAGTTGTTGGTCGCCCCGCCGGTGCAGTTGAACTTGGGCCCGGTCGCGCCGGTGGCGAAGTTCCACTCGTTGTAAGTCTCTGTCGTGGTGTTGGTGCCGGTGCAGTAGGGCCAGCCATAGAACCCGGGCGAGGTGATCCGGTTGAACTCGACCTGGCCGCTCGGGCCCCGGTTAGCGTTGGTGCTGCCCGCATCCGGGCCGTAGTCGCCGAGCCAGATATGCCCGGTCGCCTTATCGACGGTCATCCGGAACGGGTTGCGGAACCCCATCGCGTAGATCTCGGGCCGTGTGCTGGCTGTCCCAGGCGCGAACATGTTCCCGGCCGGAATCGAGTAAGTCCCGTTCGCGTTCACTTTGATGCGCAACACCTTGCCGCGCAGGTCATTGGTGTTGGCCGAGGTGCGCTGCGCGTCATAGGCCGGGTTGCGGTTCGTACGCTCATCAATCGGCGAGTACCCAGCGGAGTCAAAGGGATTCGTGTCATCGCCCGTGGACAGATACAAATTCCCGGCCGCGTCGAAGTCGATGTCTCCACCGACGTGGCAGCAGATGCCCCGGTCGGCCGGAACGTCCAGCACGACCACTTCACTGGCCATGTTCACGGTCCAGTTGGCGTTCAAAGTGAAGCGGGACAAGCGGTTGACGCCTTGCCACTGCGTCCACGACGTCCCGGTGGCGGGGGCATCACCGGAGGGAGTGGACAGTGGCGGCGCGTAGTAGAGGTAGATGAAGCGGTTGCTCGCGAAGCCGGGATCGATGCCGACTCCTTGCAAGCCTTCCTCATCGTGGCTGTAGACGGGAATGGTGCCGATGACCGTGGTGGTTCCGGCGTGATCGGTGCGGCGCAGTTGACCGTTGCGCGCGGTGTGCAGGACAGAGTTGTCCGGCAGCACCGCGAGCGAAATCGGTTCACCCATTTCGGCGACCCCACGGGCCATTTCCACCTGCTGATAGTCGGCAGGATCAATAGCCGCGGCGGCTGGGGCGGTCGGCAGCAACGCCACGGCTCCGGTGGTGACCGCGAGCAATAACGTGCTGCCTATTGAGCGGATAGACATAGGACGGTTTGCCTTCCGTAATTGTTTGGGGCACGCGCCGCCGCGCCCGTGTGGTGTTAGCTCGCCGCCGCGGCAAACACCGGTTCCACTTCAGTCCACGTGGATCCGGTCTCAGCCGAGCGCAACACCGCGTCAAGCACCAATTGCACCTGCAGAGCGTCCCCAAAGGACGGTGCGGGCCTGGTTCCCGTCGCTACGGCGGTGATGAAATCACGAGCTTGATGAGTGAAGGAGTGTTCGTATCCGATGATGTGGCCAGGCGGCCACCAAGCGGACAGATAAGGGTGCTCGGGCTCGGTCACGAGGATCCGGTTGAATCCTTGCTCCGGTCCCGGTTTGGTCGCGTCGTAGAACTCGAGTTCGTTCAGGCGTTCCAGGTCGAAGACCAGTGACCCGAGCGAACCGTTAATCTCGATGCGCAGCGCGTTCTTGCGTCCCGTGGCGAACCGTGACGCCTCATAGGTCGCGATCGCCCCTCCGCTCAGACGCGCCACGAAGACCGCCGCGTCGTCGACCGTGACGTGCCCGGTACGGCCCCCGTCACGTGACGCCGCGAGGCCTGATGACTCCGACGGAAGCGGCCGCTCCTTGATGAAGGTCTCGGTCACGGCGCTCACGCCGCTGATCTGTTGCCCGGTAATGAACTGGGTCAGATCCACGATGTGAGCGCCAATGTCACCAAGCGCACCGGAACCAGCCTTGTCCCGCTGAAGCCGCCACACGAGCGGAAACTCCGGGTCTGTGATCCAGTCCTGGAGGTACACCGCGCGCACGTGCCGTATCTTGCCGACGCGGCCCTGGGCGACCAGGTCCCGCATCAGCGTCGTGGCCGGCACGCGCCGGTAGTTGTACCCGCACATCGCCACGCCAGGCGCCGCGTCGGCGGCGGCCACCATGGCCCGCGCCTCCTCGGCCGTATTCGCCAGCGGCTTCTCGCAAAGCACGTGTTTTCCTGCCGCGAGAGCTGCGATGGCGATCTCAGCGTGGCTATCTCCGGGTGTGCAGATATCGATGACATCGATGTCGTCCCGGTTGATGAGTGAGCGCCAGTCGGTTTCGTAGGACTCCCAGCCAAGCCGGCCCGCGGCGGCTGCGACCTTTTCCTTGTCGCGGCCGCAGACAGCTGCCATCTGTATCTGCATTGGCAGGTCGAAGACCCGGTTCACGGTGCGCCACGCCTGTGAATGCGCGGCGCCCATGAACGCGTACCCGATCATGCCAACCCGGAGATTTGCCATATCAGAATCCAAGCTTCAAATAGGTCTGTGCGTTTTCTTTGGTGATGGTTTCGGAGGCGAGAATGACCTCCTTCGGCACCTGCAGCTCGACGAGATCTGCCATGCCTTTGTTCTGGCCGATGAGCCGGGCCAGAGAGATGGCCGAGGACGCCATCGAGGGGCTGTAGGTGACGGTCGCTTTGAGGACGGACTTGTCTCCAGCGATGTCTTCGATCGCCTTCTTCGAGCCCGCGCCGCCGACCATCAGGAACTCGTTGCGGCTAGCGGCGTTGATGGCCGCGAGCACACCGATTCCCTGGTCGTCGTCGTGGTTCCACAGAGCGTCCATCTTGGGCAGTGCCTGCAGCAGGTTCTGCGCTTCCTTCTGGCCGGTGTCCGCGGTGAAGCGGGCGGCACGGCGGTTGGCCACCGTAAAGCCATACGTAGCAAGGGCTGCCTTGAAGCCCTGGCTGCGCTCCTGGGTGAGCTCCAGCTCGTCCATGCCGGCGATTTCACCGATGATCGGGCTGGCGATGTTCTTGGCCTTGAGGGCCTTGCCAATGTAGTGACCGGCCGCGACACCCATGCCGTAGTTGTCGCCCTTGATCTGGCAACGGTAGGCGAGAGCGTCGGGGAAGGCGCGGTCGAGGTTCACGACCGGGATGCCAGCATTCATGGCCTTGAGGCCGAAAGCGTTGAGCTCCTTGCCGTCGTGCGGGAGCAGCACGATGACGTCAGGCTTCTCAGCGATGAGGGTCTCGAGCACGGCGCGCTGTGCCGCCGCGTCCTTGCCGGCCTCAACCTGCTTGAACGTCACGTCCGAGTAGGTGGCCGCTTGTGCCTTGGCGTTGTTGGTGATGGCCGCGATCCAGCCGTGATCAGCGGCGGGAGCGGAGAAGCCGATCGTGATCTTCTTGCCCGGTGCCGCGTTAGGGTTGCCCGCGTCGGGGCCCTTGGTCTGCGCGTTGCCGGAGGGTGTTTCGTTGCTGGTGCATCCAGCCGCCGCGAGCGCGCCTAAAACGGCACCGCCGAGCAACATATTGCGGCGAGTTGCCATACATTCCTCCTGAAAAAGGGTGTGAGCAGCCAGGCCATTCATAGATGGCCATTTTTGGAGCGTCGTTTACGTGCGTGTCAGGAGTTGCTTGACTGACTTGAATTTCAGCTGCTGGACAAGGACAGCGAAGACAATGATTCCGCCCTTGACCATGTTCTGGACCTCGGTCGGCAGGTTCGCGATGGCGAAAAGATTCGTGATGGTCGCGAAGACGACCACCCCGATCAGTGAACCCGTCACCGTGCCCCGGCCACCGGAAAGCAGTGTGCCTCCGATGATCGCGGCGGCGATGGCGTCGAGTTCATAGAGTTCGGCCGCGGCGGCCTGCGATGAGGTAGCTAGTGAGGTGAGCATGATGGCCGCGATGCCACAGCACAGGCCGGACAGCGCGTAGAGCAGCATGGTGTGCCGGCGAACGTTGATGCCAGCGAGCCGGGCCGCTTCCTGGTTTCCGCCGATGGCGACGGTCCGCCGGCCAAACGTGGTGCGGTTGAGCAGCACCCAGCCGAGACCGGCGACAGCGAGCAGAACGAGCACGAGCGAAGGAATGCCAAGCACTTTGCTGCTGGCAAGCCCGTTGATGAACTGGTCGTTGGACACCTGCGTTTGCTTGCCCGAGATCTGGGCGGCAAGACCACGCGCGGCGACCAGCATCGCCAGCGTGGCGATGAAGGGAACCAGCCGTCCATAGGCGATGAGCACCCCGTTGACGAGACCGGCGAGGACACCGACGATGATCGCGGTGAAGATCATGCCACCGGCCCCGAAGCTTTGGGTCGCAACGGTTGTCGACCAGACCCCGGCTAGAGCGATCAGGGCGCCGACGCTCAGGTCGATGCCGCCGCCAATAATCACGAACGTCATGCCGACCGTGACCACCCCGATGGCGGCGGCCTGCTGCAGGATGACGAGCGTGTTGTCCACGACCCATTGCGGGTCGCCATAAAGGTCGGGCCGGATGATGGCGCCGATGCCGAACAGGGCGACCAGCACCCCGATCAGGCCGAGGTTACGCCGCAAGGGCTCACGGGACTCGTCCCGCCACCAGCCGGTAGTCGTCAACGCTGTCACGCCGCTTCTTCTCCAGAAGTATCAAGCGACCCCGCCATGACGAGGTCAAGCACGTCATCTTCGGTGAGCTGCCCGGCATCGGCCTGCCGGACCACACGGCCCTCACGCATGACGAGCACGCGGTCGGCCAGCCCGAGTACCTCAGGCACTTCACTGGACACCAGCAACACACCGACGCCTTGGGCGGTCAGTTGCCGGATCACTTGGTAGAGCTCAGCTCGCGCCCCGATGTCGACGCCACGCGTTGGCTCGTCGAGGATCAGCAGCTTGGTGCCGCCGAGCAACCACCGTCCAACCACGACCTTCTGCTGGTTGCCGCCCGAGAGGGTGCTCACGGAACGGCGGACGTCGCGTGGGCGCAGCTCCAGCTGATCGGCCACGGCCATCGACTCGCGCTGTTCACGGTCCGCGTCGGTGAAGCCGAAGCGGGCGATCCGCGAGAAGGTCGTGAGGGTCATGTTGCGGTAGACCGGTTCTCCCAGGAGCAGCGCCTGCGACTTACGCTCCTCGGGTGCCATGCCGAGCCCGGCCCGCACCGCGGTGGCGACGCTGCCCCGCAATGGCTTTCCACTCATGGTGATGCTGCCGCTGTCAGCCCGCCGGGCGCCGAAGATAGTCTCCAGCAACTCCGAGCGGCCTGAGCCGACGAGGCCCGCGATGCCGACGATCTCGCCACCGTGGACTTTCAGCGAGACGTCGTGAAACTCGTTGTCCCGGCTGAGGTTTTCGACTTCTAGCAACAACTCGCCGCGCTCGGTTTCCGGCCGCGGCGGGAAGACATATTCGATGTTGCGGCCGGTCATCCGGCTCACGAGGTCACGCGTTGGCGTCGTGCGCGCGGGAAGGTTGACCGCACTGGTCTGACCGTCACGCAAAACCGTGACGCGGTCGCCGATCTCACGGATCTCTTCGAGCCGGTGCGAGATGTAGACGACAGCGATGCCCTGGGCGGTCAGATCACGGATGATCCGGAACAGGTTGGCGACCTCATCATGGGCGAGCACAGCGCTCGGCTCGTCCATGATGATGAGCTTGGCCTCGTGCGAAAGCGCACGGGCCATGCTCACCAACTGCTTGCCAGCGTTCGGAAGAGCGCGGACAAGCCGCCGCGGCGGGACCTCGGCGTGGCCCAGCCGCCGCAGGATCGTGGTCGTGTTGCGGGCGGCTTGCCCTGGCAGCACGAAACCAAATTTGCGGGGTTCGTGACCGAGGAACACATTCTCGGCGACAGACATGTCGTCAACGAGATCGAGTTCCTGGTAGATCGTGGCGATGCCGGCTTTCATCGCGGCTTGAGGGTTGGCGAACGACACCGGCTCGCCAAGCCACTCCACGGTGCCGGCGTCGGCCTTGTGCACGCCTGCGAGCACTTTGATCAAAGTGGACTTGCCGGCTCCGTTCTGGCCGAGCAGGCAATGCACCTCTCCGGCACGGACTTCCAGCTCGACACCGTCGAGGGCCCGCACGCCGGGAAAGTCTTTGACCACATTGGACAGACGGAGAATCACATCAGGTTCGGTCGTTGTCATGACGCCTGCTCAAAGAGGATTTCGCTGGCGAGGACGGCGGCACCGGCGACACCGGCCCTGCTTCCCAGCTCGGACAGCACGATGGGGAGATTGCCGGTCGCGAGTGGAAGCGAGCGGCGGTAGACGACGCTGCGGATCTCGGCTAGCAGGATGTGCCCCAGCTGAGCCAGCCCGCCACCGATCACAATCATGGACGGGTTGGTGAAGCTGACCAGACCGGCCAGCACCCCGCCCACCCGGCGGCCACCGTCACGGATCATCTGGATGCACGCGAGGTCGCCTTCCATGGCGCCAAGCGCGACATCCTGCGCCGTAACAGTCCCGTTAGAGGAAAGCCGTTCTTCCAGCGAAGCTGACTTGCCCATCTTGGCGGCCTCAAGTGCTTGCGCTCCAAGGACCGCGCCACTGAACAAGGCTTCGAGGCAGCCGATGTTGCCACACGAGCACACCGGCCCGTTGGGATCGACCTGGATGTGCCCGATGTCGCCAGCACAACCGTCGGTGCCGCGGTAGACCTCGCCCGCGAGGTGGATGCCGCAGCCGATGCCGGTGCCAATCTTGACGAACAGGAAGTTGTCGACCGAGTGCGCGACTCCACCGTGGCGCTCCCCGATCGCCATGATGTTCACGTCGTTGTCCACCACGGACGGGCAGCCGTGCTCACGGGACAGGAACTCGCGCACGGGGAACCGGTCCCACCCGGGCATTATCGGCGGCGAAACCGGAACACCGTCGCGGAAACTGACCGGGCCGGGCACGCCGATGCCAACCGCGTCGAGGCGGTCGTAGGCGCCTTCCACCTTGGCTTTGCCAAGCAGTTCGTTGACCCGGTGCAGGATCGCTTTGGGGCCGATTCTGATATCGGCTGGTTCGCTATAGGCGGCAATGGTTTCCAGCCGCGCGTCGACCACTTCGACGTCGATGGAGGTGGCGCCGAGGTCGACACCCGCGAACCGCAGCCGCGGGTTAAGCTCCACGAGCGTGGACCGCCTTCCCCCGCGTGACTCAGCAGGCCCGGCTTCGGCGATGATCTGCGCCGCCACGAGACGGTCCAGCTCGGCGAGCAGCCTGGTCCGGGGAATTTCGAGCCGGTCACCCAACTCTGCCCGCGACAGTGGCCCCTCATCCCGCAACATCCGCAGCAGGCGGACTTGCAGAGGTTCGGCCAATTCTCTCGCCAGGCTCATTAACGATGCTCCCATGTGGACACAGGGTATAGCCGGATGTTGTGTCAGAGAGGTTACGAGCTTTGCTTCGCCATGTCTATATCTTTTGTTCAAATGGAAAGAAGTTCTGTTGATCCATAATTAACTTCGCCGGGAAACGGCAAAGTTGGCCAGCTCACGCAGGTTCTCCCGGGCTGTCTCGCCTATGTATAGCGAGTTCAGGACCTTGAGCGCCTGGCGATGGCTGCGCTCAATCCGGGCTTCCGTTTCTTCTAGCGCACCAGTGCCGATCATGACGTCACGCACCGCCGCGGCACCTTGCTCATCGAGATCGGGCTGCCCGACGATCTCTCTTAGAAGCTTCGCGTGGCGGCGATTCGACCTTCGCCACGCCAGGGCGAGCAGCACGGTGGGCTTGGCTTGCCGCAGATCGTCCAAAACAGACTTTCCCGTGCGCGCGGGATCACCGAAGACACCAAGGATGTCATCACGCAATTGGAATGCTTCACCTAGAAGGTCACCGAAGTCTTCCAGAGACGACAGAAGTGCTTCGTCAGCTTCGGCGAGCGCGGCCCCGATCTGCAGGGGCCGCGCGATTGAGTAACGCGCTGTCTTCAGCCTGGCGACTTGCAAGGCCCGCTCGACCGCTCCAGGGCCACTGCCACGCGCCTGGGCGGTGATGTCCAGGAACTCCCCCGCGATGGCTTCAGCACGCGTCACGGTGAACAGAGCCTTGGCAGCGGGCGGGCCATGACATTGGTCAAACAGCGCCACGGCCCACGTCGCACAAAGGTTTCCAGCCAGCAAAGCGGCGTTGCGGCCGAAAGCCTGCGAATCGCCTTGCCAGCCTTGGTCTTCATGCCAGCCGGCGAACTCCTCATGCAGTGAGGGCTTGCCCCGCCGCATGGTGCTCGCGTCAATGATGTCGTCATGGATCAGCGCGAAACAGTGAAACAGCTCCAGCGCCGCCCCGGCGAAGATGGCCGGGTTGTCGTCGGCCCCCGCCTCAGCCACGCCATGCCAGCCCCAGTAGCAAAAGGCTGGGCGCATCCGTTTGCCACCGGTGCTGACGAAGCGCCGCACCGCGTCCAGCAAAGGGGACGGTTCCTGCTGGCGCAAGAACGTGCTCAGCACCTCGTCTACCCGGAAGGCGAGCGCGGCCGGCGCGGGGGCGATGGTCATGGCGTCAGCCCAGCCAGCCGCAGCAGCACTTTCTTGACCTCCGTCGCGGCTATCGCCGCCGGGGCCGCTTCCGCTTGAGAGCTAAGGAAAACCGGCGCATCGGCCGCGCTCTGTGGCAGCATGCCGTGCGACCCACGGATCGCGCTGGCTCCGGCTTCCAAACCGACGACATTCATCCGGTACCGCATGCCGAGTTTTTTCTTGAGAAGAGCCTTGGCCGCACGGCCCTTGGCGGCCCCGGGACCGGCCGGGTCGAAAAGCAACTCCGCCGGGTCATAGCCGGGCTTGCGGTGGATCTCGACATGCGTCGCGAAGTCGGGTGCCATCGCCGGGTCCAGCCAGTAGTAATAGGTGAACCAAGCGGGCGGTTCGGCCACGAGCACGAGTTCGCCGGAGCGCGGATGGTCCAGGCCGTGTTCAGCTTTCCCTTGCGCGTCAAGCACTTTGGCCACGCCCTTGAGATCGGCGCACAGCTTGGCCACGGTCGCGAGGTCGGCCTCGTCGCGCACATATACATGGGCGATCTGGTGGTCGGCGACGGCGAAAGCGCGGGAAGTCCACGGGTCGAGGTATTCCATGCCGTCCTGCGTGTGCACGTTGAGCAGGCCGTGTTCACGCAACAGCTTGTTGATGTGCACCGGCTGATCCGCTGGCGTGATCGCGTATTCAGACAGCGCCACGACGGTCGCGCCGCGTTCCTGGCAGTCGCCGAGCATTGGCGCGATGGCCTCATCGAGCTCCACCGCCGCCTTGATCGCCTCTGGCCCGTGCGGCCCGAACCGCTGCAAGTCATAGTCCAGGTGCGGAAGATAGACCAGCGTCAGGTCCGGCTGTCTCGTGCGCATGAGGTGCTGCGCCGTCTCGGCGATCCACTTCGACGAGGCGATCCCCGCCCCCGGTCCCCAGTAGCTGAACAACGGGAACACGGGCAGCTCATCGTGCAGGTCAGCGGGGAACGTGTAGCAGTCAGGCTCTTTACGCCCGTCGGCCCGGTAGATCGGCCGCGGGGTGACCGTCCAGTTCACGTCGGCACCCATCGCATACCACCAGCAGACATTGGCGACCGTGTAATCAGGATAGACCTGCCTCGCCGCCTGCCAGAGTTTCTCGCCGCCCATTAGCGCATGGTGCTGGCGCCACAACAGCACCTCGCCGAGATCGCGGAAGTACCAGCCGTTGCCGACAATGCCGTGCTCACGGGGCATTTCACCGGTCAGGAGGGTGGCCTGCATGCTGCACGTCACGGCAGGCAGGATCGGCTCCAGCCGCGACGAATGCTGGCACGTTCGCCGCAGGTTTGGCATGTGCTCAAGCAGGCTGGGGTTCAGACCCACCACGTTCAGCACGACCAGAGGGGTTGGCCGGTCCATTCAGGACACCCTTTCCTTGAGGAACCTCAGCTCAGCGGCGATCCCGCGGGCCAGATCCCGATCCGTCACCGGGCGGCTCGCCGCAGGCAGCACACCCCATGTGTAGGTCTCCACTTCGAGGTGGTCGACACCGGCCGCCACGAGGGCGTCGATGCCCTCAGTGAGCACGTCCACGCTGGTGCTCAGCGGTTCGAGCGCGGCGGCGTGAATAGGGGCGTGGAAGTGCACGCGCCACGGGCCGTCTGCTTGTGCTTCAAGCGCTTGCGGCAAATCGTCAAACGCGTCGCCGCCCTGTGCCCGCGTCTGATGCAGGAACCGCGGCTCGACATAGGACTCCAGCACGGCCCGCGCTCTATCCGGATCGGCGACCTCTAGCGCCGCCGAGATCTGTGCCTTGACGACGGGGATTCCCGCTTCCTCCAGCGCTTTGAGCGCGACTTTCGGCTCTTCCCACGCACACGCCAGGTGCGCCAGATCCACACACACGCCGAGATGTCCGGTGTCGATGCCCTCCCACCCGTGAAGGTCAATGCCGGCGCCTTCGCGCCAGGCGGCTGCCGGCCGAAGGTGAGTAATGGCATCGGCTGTCGTTTCGATCAGGCATCCTGGCTCAGGCTCAAAGGCGACGCGGATCAGGCGCGGCAGTTGGCGCAGCCCTGCCGCCAGCGCGTTGAGATTGGCGTGGGCTGCGTTCGCGCGCTCGGCATCCCACGGCGTGCGCCACGCCAACGGGAGGGTGGAGATCGAGCCACGGACCGCGTCATCGGGCAGCAGATCGGCGAGAACCGTTGCCAGATCGAGGGTGTAGCGCAGCCGCTGCTCATCCGTCCAATCCGGATAGTAGACGCCGTACTTCACGACCGGGGCCTGGAACGCCTCGTATGGGAAGCCGTTGAACGTCACCGTTTCCAGGCCGCGGCTCGTTAGTTCGTGCTTGAACTTCGCACGCAGGCCGGCGTCGGCCGCGAGCGCCGCCGCCACGGGGGCGGCCAGCCACAGCCCGAGGCCCAGCACGTCCACGCCAAGTTCTTTGCGCACCGGTACGGCGAAGCGGTCCAGTTGTGCCACGATGCCGGCGAGGTCCTCGGCCGGGTGCACGTTAGTGCAGTAAGCCAAGTGAAGGTGGCCGGCTCGCATCACGAACCGCCGCGCAGAATCGTGTTGCCCTCAAACGCCCCGCCCGCTTCGGCTTCACCGAGGTCCAGCCGCCCCGACTGCCCGTAGAACTCGGCCGGATTGCGCCACAGGACTTTGTCGATCTCGTCAGCGGTGAAACCCGCTGCTGCCATGGCCTCGGCGGTGCGCACGGTCAGCAGCGGGTCCGACTTTCCCCAGTCCGCGGCGGAGTTCACGAGCATGCGGTCCAGGCCGTATTCACGCAGGATCACCACCATGCGATCCGGCGACATCTTGGTATCCGGGTAGATCGAGAAGCCCATCCAGCAGCCGGTCTCGAGGACCGATGCCACGGTGACCTCGTTGAGGTGGTCCAGCACGACCCGGCCCGGTTCTATGCCGGACTCTTTGACCACGTCCAGGCTCCGCTGAGTACCAGCTGATTTGTCCCTATGGGGAGTGTGAACCAGAGCGGGCAGGTCGTGTGCTAGTGCCAATTGCAGCTGCTGAGCGAAGACTTCGTCTTCCTCCGGGGTCATCGAGTCGTAGCCGATCTCGCCGACGGCCACCACGCGGTCTTTGACCAGATAGCGCGGCAGCACCTGAAGCACCTCACGGCACCGGGGATCGTTGGCTTCCTTGGGATTCAGCGCGATCGTGCAGTGGTGCGTGATGCCATATTGCGCGGCACGATAGGGCTCCCAGCCCATGATGGCGTCGAAGTAGTCGGTGAAGGAGCCGACGCTGGTGCGGGGCTGGCCGAGCCAGAACGCCGGCTCCACCACGGCTGTCACCCCGTTGGCCGCCATGCGCTCGTAGTCGTCGGTCGTGCGCGACGTCATGTGGATGTGCGGGTCGAAGATGCGCATCAGGCCAGCCTCTCTAGCAGGGCAACGGCATCGGCGGGCATAACGCGGCCCGCCGCTTCGCGTTCGTCACGCAGGCCGCCGAGCATGCGCGCCAGTTCGGCGTCGGCACGCTCGTCAAGCCCGTGCAGAGACGACAACGGCAGTCCCATGAAGACACTCTTGAGCACGCCTTGGCGCCACTCAGCGTCGGCCAGATGGCGGGAGTACGGGCCGAGTGCCGCCGCGATCAGCCGGGAGTCGTTGGAGCGTAAGGCATCGCGGAGCAGCTCCACACAGCCGTCGCCCACGTCCAAAGACGGCAACGTCTTGAGCACGGCCCGTTTCTCGTCGTTGTCGCCATGGTGGTAGAGGCCGGCGACCTCTTTGGCCAGGCTCTCGCCTGATAACGCCAGGAGGAGGGCCGCCCTGGCCTCGTCGGCGTTGTCGCGCCCAGCCCGGCGTCCCGCGGCGGGAAACAGCGCCCGGATCGCGGTGGCCTCCTTTGCCACGGCCGTTACAGCGTCTTCAAGCCACGTCATGAGTGCTCCCGAAGATAGGTCAGCGACCGTGCGGCGACGGCCGGGGCGGCGTGCGAATGGCGCGGTAGCTCCACCGCGACCAGGCCGTCATATTCCACTTCGGACAAAGCGGTGAGCACGGACCGAAACTCGATCTCGCCCTCCCCAAACTCCAAGTGCTCGTGCACGCCCCGTTTCATGTCGTCTATCTGCACGTTCACGAGATAAGGCCCGGCAAGGCGAACGCAGTCGTCAACCGGCAGCGGCTCGACCGCCCGGCAGTGCCCGATGTCGAGCGTGAGCCCAAAGCGTGGCGGCTGGCCGAGATCGTGCCGGAGGCGATGCCAGTCAGACAGCGACTCGACGAGCATGCCCGGCTCGGGTTCGAAGCCCAGCATGACGTCGCGGCTGTCGGCTGCTTCAGCGACTTCGGCGCACCCGCGAACCAAGCGCTCCCAAGCGACTTCGGTGTCGGCGCGGCACACGCCCGCCCAGAACGAAACCGCTTCGGCGCCAAGGTCGTGCGCGATGTCGATGGCGAGCTTGAGGAAGCCAATGCGTTTGCTGGCGTCGTCGTCGAGCAGAGTTGGCGCGTGCTTGTTCCACGGGTCGAGCAGATAGCGGGCGCCTGTTTCGATGACGACAGCGAGGTCATACCGTTCGAGCAGGCGGCCGACCGCTTCGACCCGCCAGCCGAGCCCGGGGGCATAGGGGTCAAGGTGGTTGTGGTCCAGTGTCAGGGCCACGCCCTCGTAGCCGAGGTCGGAGATGACCGCGAAAGCGTCCTCAAGGCGATGGTTGGCGAAACCGTTGGTGCCGTAGCCGAAGCGCAGCGTCATGTCGCCCGCCTGGCCAGACGCTTGCCGAGAGCGGCTCCTAGGGCCACCAGCGCCCCGAGCACCGGCCTGCCCTGGCGGGCCGTCAAAGCGCCTTGAAGTGCGGGTAACGCCATGATCCCCGCCCCAACAGCGGCACGGACATGCTCCGCGTTCGGCTTGTCCATGACTTTGCGTTGCGCCGTCCCGAATCGCTTGAGATACCAGCCGCTGAGGGCCGCGGCAGCGCCCTTGTCCACTCCGGACATTCCCGATGTGCGCGCCGGGCGGGAAGGGGTGCCTGATGGGCGCGTTAGCGAGGTGGCGGCCGCCGCGATGGCGGCCGTGGCGGGAAGGGTTTTGCGGGCGAGGGAAGCGTCGGCGCCGTGGACTTCGTGGCGGGACAGTTCGGTCACGACGTAGGTATGCGCGGCCACGACCGCCGCTGTCGGCAGGGCACGGGTGATACGTCCGCCGCTGGCGCCCAGGAGCACGTCGAGCCCCCGGCACGCGGCCATGACGGCCGGTCCCTGAGCGGTGTTCTTCCACTTGAGGTCGTAGGCCCAGATCGCCGCCGTGAGCGGAACCGCGACGCTTAACGCCCGTCGCCCACCGGCCAGCGCGGCGATGCCGAGCCCCGCCGCGGTCAGTCCACTGGCGACGGTCAGCGCCTGCGACGGGGTAACGCGTCCCGACGGAATGGGCCGTTCCGGGCGCTCGATCTCGTCCAGTTCACGGTCGGCCCAGTCGTTGGCCGCCATGCCCGCGTAATAGAGGCACACAGAGGCCGCGGCCAGCCCAGCGGTCCTGCCGCTCACACAGTCAGCCGCCGCGGCTCCCGCGATCGCGTCACCCGGAACCGACAGCGCGGCTGGGGCTCGCACCAGCTCAAGCAGATCGCGCCACATCAGCTCCACCCACCGATCCAGTCGCACAGCAGATTCCATTGGGCGGCAAGACCGTGCGGCACGTCACCGAGAGGATCCTTGAAGAAGAACGCGAGTTCGGGCAAGGGACCACTCAACCCTTGAGCGTGCGCGGCGGCGGTCAGGCGGGCCAGATCGAGCACGAGCGGTGCGGCGAGCGCGGAATCGCAGCCGTGCCAAGTGAACTCAAGCCGCATGCGCGTGCCGAGGAAACCGCTGAACGTGATCAGGTCCCAGGCCGTCTTCAGGTCGCCTATGTCTGGTACGAAATCGATGCGGGTTTGCCCTTCAGGCTCATAGCCCAGCGTCTCGCGCAGCACGCGCTGCTTGCTGGCCACCTTGGCGGCATTGGCGCCCGGCTCGGCTAGTGTCGCGCCGTCTCCCCCGCCGAGCAGGTTGATCCCCGACCAAGAGCGCACCTGCAGGTGACGCATCGCGAACATGGGTGCGAGCACCGATTTCAGCAGAGTCTCGCCTGTCTTGCCGTCATGCCCGGCGTAAGGAACTTGGTTCTCCAGGGCTAGTTCGTGCAGAGCGGGAATCCGGGCACCGGTCGACGGCGTGAAGTCCACATAGGAGCAGCCAGCGCTGAGCGCGGCATGGGCGTAAAGCGAGCTCCACGACAGCACCTGCCCCGCGCGCATGGCTTCTTGCAGCATGCCGAGGTCACCGTCGAAGTGCCGCAAGGGTTCCGTCGCCGAGACGTTGACGACCACGATCCGGTCGAGATCGTGCCGCTCCTGGAAGCGCCTAAGGTCATCGGCGGCACGCTGGGCCACCTCGAGCTGATGGCGTCCCGTGGGCACGGGAAGCACCTCGCCCTCAAGCGAATTCAGCTCCGGCAACACGGCTTGCACGATGGGAGCTGGCAGCACCCCGGCCGCGGCGAGATCTTGCGCCTTCTTGACGAGGCACAAGGGCGCGCTATCGTGCCCTCCAATGTAGAGATCGTTCAGGGCTGGGATGGCCGGGTGGCGCAGGGCGGGCAGTTCGGTGACCAAACCGGGCGGTCCGGCGAACGAACCACGCACGGCTAGCGCTCCAACGATGCTGGTCACGGCCACTGAACCACGAGCGCCGATCAGCCACATTCCGGTGCGCACAAGGGCCTCCGTCACGTCTTAGTGACGGCCATATTAAATCCGTATACGCAAAACTTTCTAGATAGTGCGACTTAGTTTTTTCGATTTGAGCAAAACTTCCGCCATGCTGGAGGATAAGTGCGTGACGTATGTCCTCACGACACAGTCAGCCATTCCCGCAGGCAGCTTAGCCGCCACCCCGCAGCCGATCATCGATGCTGAAGGCGGTTTGCGTGTCCTGGGCGCGGTGAGCGTTTGGGCTTTCGGCACCGGCTTCCACCGCCTGCACCTCGACCATTCGTTCCGCAACGCGGCGTCGTGCCGGGTCGCCGAGAAGGCGGGCTTCGTCCTGGAGGGAACCAAGCGAAGCGCTGCCATCCACGCCGACGGCCGGCACGACATGCATCTGCATGCGTGGGTTATTTGAAGTTCATGGACACGCCGCGGGGATAGGCGCCATCGCGAAGCTCCAGCCACGACAGTGGTTCCTGATCCGGCAAGGTGAACACGAGCGTCCCGAGCCGGCGCTCCCCTGCCGCTAACGGCGCGGCGAAGATGTCCGAGCCACCGTTGGCCGCGACAGTCGCGTCGTGATCCGGCTCGACCCACTTCTGCGGCGTCTCGTGCAGCCGCTGCATCCGCCGGTGCCAAGGCTGCATCGAGCTGGCCGTGTTGCGGATGGACACGATCGCCTGACACCGGCGGGTTTCAGTGTTCTGGCAGAACCATTGGTAGACGGTGAATTCAGCCCGGCCAGCCATCGCGGGCAACCCGATCTGCAACGACTCCTGGCCCCGTGTCGTCAGCACGCTGTTGGCCCCGGTCGCGGTCGAGACAGCCGACTTGGTGCGCTTGGCCACGTAACCAAGGATGCCCGCGGAAACCACGACGAGCGCGACGGCCGCGGCCACGACAGCGAGGAAACTGCGGCGCGGGCGCATCCAGGCGAACAGGCCGGGGATCCAGCGATCACGCCAGCGGTACGCCGCGTACCCGCCCGCGCCGATGGCCGCCACGGCGAGGGTCCACAGCAGAACCGCCGTCCACGGGAACGGGCCGCTGGAACGCTCCTGAGCGATAGCCAGCGGCAGATCGCCGACGAGACAATCGCGCACGGGACCGTGCGGCTCGGCGATGCAGACCGTCGTGCGGGCCGAGGAGGAAAGCGACGGGAAAACGGCATCCGTGCTCAGCACTACCGCTTGCAGCGGCGGCACTTCTACGGCCATCCACTGTGCGCCGCCACCGTCCACTTTGGCCTCGCCTGACGCCGACACGGTGGTCGGTGCCTCGGCGAAGCTCTGCGTCACCATCACCGTTTGCGGATCGGGCCGGGTGTTTTGCAGCATCACTGAGTAACCGACTTTGGCTTCGGCTCCCGCGGCTTGAATGCGCACGAGGAGTGGGGGCGCTGGCGCCGGGTCAGCGGCCGCGGGGCTTCCCGCGAAGGCGAAAGCGCTGGCCAGCAGCGCGCAGAGCAGCAGTTTCCGTGTCACAGTTGCCGACTGTATGGGCGGTTTCAAGCAGGCGCGCGTTGTTTGCGATTTTGCCCCGCGAGCTGACTTGAGCCGCTAAGCTAGCGGATCTTCCAGGAGCGCCTGGAAGGCTAGCTCGGCCGCTCCGATGAGAGCGGCGTCCACCCCGAGTGCCGGAGTCCGCAGGCGCACGTGCTCACGGGTCGCGGCCAGGCCCATGCTGGCGAGCTTGCTGCGCACCTGCGCGGCTGACGCGAGATAGACGTCGCGCAACGTCCCGCCAAAGATCACGAGCTCCGGGTTGAAGATGTTCACCAGATTGGCGACCCCGAAGCCGAGCCAATCGCCCACGTGACGGACCGCCGAGATGGCGACGGCGTCGCCGCGAGCGGCCCGGTCGACGACGGCTAACACCGCTGAGAGCCCGGTTTCGTTGCTGCCAGCCAGCTCCAGCAGCGGCAGCTCGCCAATCTCGGTCTCCCAGCAGCCTTTTGAGCCGCAGCTGCACCGCCGGCCAGACGGGTTGACCACCATGTGGCCGACTTCCCCGCCGTAGCCTCCGTGCCCGGTGACCCGGCGTCCACCCGCGATGATCCCGGCGCCCACACCGACGTCGCCATAGACGTAAATAACGTTGTCACAACCCGCGGCCACGCCCCTGGTGTGCTCGGCGAGCGCGCACAGGTCGGCCACGTTGCCCACTTTGACCTGGGGAAGCAGATCCGGCAACTGCTCCCGCACGAGTGTCGCGATAGGAAGGTCGCCGTGCAGATGCACCACACCGTCCTCGTGGCGGACCATCCCCGCGACCGCGATTCCCGCGCCGAGGCAACGCCCAGCGCCGGTCATGTCCCGGATGAATGTCGCGATCGGACTGATTAGGTCACTCGTTTCGCCCCGGGGACGGCTCGCACTGCGCTGATCCAGGATGACGCCGCCGAGGCCGACCCGGGCAACCCGGATCTGGTCCACCTCAACGCTAACCGCGTAGGAGTAGACCGTCTCCGACATTGCCCGGACCACAAGCGACGGCCTTCCGGCCCGGCCAGTTTCGCGAGGCGCTTCCTCGGTCACCAGGCCGGCCTCGGTCAGATCTGCCGTCAAAGCCCCGATGGTGGAGCGGTTCAGGCCAAGCTCCGTCGTGAGTTCCGCCCGCGACATCTGGCCACGCTCGTGCACGAACCGCAAGAGCGCGCCTAGATTCTGCCGCCGGATCTCCTCCTGGCTCGGTGCCGATGCCCGCATTCCTCTCCCGTTGCTCACTGGCTTAACTGCTGGTGCTCGCCCGCTTGCGGGAAAGCGCGTCAACGCTCGCGGCAAGCAGCAGAACGGTGCCGGTGACAACGTACTTCACACCCGATGTGTAGCCCATCAGCCCCATGCCGTTGTCAATCACAGCGATTACAGCGCCACCGAGAATGGCGTCGAGCACGCGGCCCTTGCCACCGAAAAGGCTTGTGCCACCAATGACCGCGGCACCAACGGCGTAGAGCAAAACGTTTGAGCCACCGGTGTTCGGGTCGACCGAGGTCGCCCGGCTCGCGGCGATGATGCCGCCGACAGCGGCCAGTCCCGAGCAGATGACGAAGGCGGAGATGCGCATCAAGTCCACATTGATACCGGCTCGCCGGGCGGCTTCACGGTTGCCACCCACGGCGTAGAGGTGCCGTCCATAAGCGGTGCGGTGCAACAGGAAAGTTCCAGCGATAAGCAACACCACGATAAGGGGTACTACGTAAGGCACTCCCTTAAGCGAGGATATGAGCGCATTACGGCTGCGTTCCTGGTTGAGCACATACACCGCCGTCACCGTCAGCACGGCGAGGGCACCGATCCGCAGCGCCAGCACGTTCCACGACGGAGCCGTGGCTTGCCGCGCGCGGCGGCGAACCGCCGAGACGATCTGAATAGCGGCGTATCCCAGGACCCCAGCGCCAGCCACGATCCAGCCGAGCAGCGGCGGCATGTTCTTGTTGGCCAGCGCGACGATGACCTCATCGCGCACCGGGACGATATTGCCGTCCTTGACGATGAGCAGCACGATCCCCTGGAAGGCAAGGAATGCCGCCAGGGTTACCACAAACGACGGTATGTTCAGCTTCGCTACGAGGAATCCTAGTATCAGCCCGATCACCAGTCCTGTGGCGATCGCGATGCCAACGCTTGCGTACCAAGGGAATTGCTGCTGATCGAGGGTGATCGCCAGGACAGCGGCACACACGCCAGAGGCGAAGCCAGCGCTGAGGTCGATTTCCCCTAGCAGCAACACGAAGACGAGACCCATGGCGATGACCGTGACGGCCGCGCCCTGGGTGAACAGGTTGGCGAAGTTACCGGCGCTGAAGAATCGCGGCCGCATGATGGTGAAAACGGTGCACAGCACCAGCAGCCCGGCGATCGCCGGAAGCGCGCCGAGGTTGCCCCTGCGGACCGAAGCGAACCACTCTCTCATTACTGGGCCAGCCCTTCACTGCGGCCAGACGTGATGAGCTCGACGACCTGGGCATGGGTTATGTCGGTGGTTTTGACTTGCGCCACCATCTGTCCTAAGTAGAGGGCGGCGATCCGGTCGGACACCGCGAAGACGTCGTTCATGTTGTGCGAGATGAGCACCACGGCCAGCCCGTTGTCGGCCAGCTGGCGCACCAGCTCAAGCACCTGCGCCGTTTGCGCGACGCCCAGAGCCGCGGTCGGCTCGTCCAGGATCACCAGTTTGCTGTTCCACAGCACGGCCTTGGAGATCGCGACGATCTGCCTTTGGCCACCCGACAGGCTCGACACCGGCTGGCGCACACTGCTTACCGTTTTGACCGACAGCCCCGCGAGGGTCGCCGTCGCGAGCGCTTCCATTTCTGGCTCGTCAAGCACCCAGCCCCGTTTGCGTTCCCGTCCGAGGAACATATTCTGGACGATGTCCAGGTTGTCGCAGAGCGCCAGATCCTGATAGACGATTTCGATGCCCAGCTGCGCCGCGTCGCGCGGGCTGTGCACCTGCACCGGGTTGCCTTCGTAGAAGACTTCGCCACTGTCGATTTGGTGCGTTCCACCAACACACTTGACCAAAGTGGACTTCCCGGCGCCGTTGTCGCCGACCAGAGCGGTCACCTCACCCGCGCGGACCGTCAAAGCGACGTCGCGGAGCACATGCACGGGACCAAAACTCTTGTTGATCCCGCGCAATTCGAGGAGGGGTGCTTGCACGTTTGCGTCCTTTCATCGCAGTGGCCCGGGCCGTAACCCGGGCCACTGTAATAGCGGGCGGTCTAGCTGATCCCGGCCTCGGTGCACTTGGCCGCGAACGCTGCCGTGCACAGTTCGGCCTTGGTGACGAAGCCATCGGCGATGACTGCCTTCACCGAGTCGAAGTAGATCGCCTGCGGCTCCAGCAGAACCGACGGCACCTCTCGCTTCGTCTCCGGGTCGATCACCTTCTGGGAGACCGGCTTCTTCGTTCCCTTTGCCAGGCCGATAGCCAATTCCGCGGCGGCGTCGGCTTCCTTCTTGATCGCCTTGTAGACGGTCATGCACTGGTCGCCCGCAAGGATGTTCTGCAGACCCGCGACCGTCGCGTCCTGACCGGTCACCGGAACCTTGCCGTTGAGGTTGTTCTTCTTCAGCACGGTGATCGCGGCGTTACCGAGACCATCGTTCGCCGCGAGCACGCCATCGATCTTGCCGCTGGCGCCGGTCAGCATCTGCTCGAACATCGTGGCACCGGTGGCGTTGTCCCAGTCAGGAACGGACTGGTCGGGGCCCTTGGTGTATTCCTTGCTGTCGAACTTCGGCTTGAGGACCGAGTCGTAGCCATTCTTGAACAAGGTGGCGTTGTTGTCAGTCGGCGAACCATTGAGGTAGGCGACGACGGGGTTGGCCACCTTCTTGTCGGTCAGGCACTTGGCCAGACCGGTTCCCTGCAGTTTGCCGACGGCCTCGTTGTCGAAGCTCACGTAATATTCCGCTGATCCCCCGAGGGTCAGCCGGTCGTAGTCAATAGTGGCGACGCCTTGCGCTTTTGCCTTCTCCAGCACGGCCTTGCCGCTGCCGGAGTCGAGGTTAACGATCATCAGCACGTTCGCGCCGTTGGTGATCATCTGCTCGGCGATAGTCTGGAAAGCGCCCTTGTCGTTCTGCGCGTTCTGGATGTCATAGTCGACGCCTGCGGCCTTGAAGGCGGCTTCAAGGTACTTACGGTCCGCGGTCTCCCAGCGGGCCGACGACTTGCTGTCGGGCAGGATTACCCCGATCTTTGGCTTCTTGGCTTCGCCTGGGCCAGCATCTTCGCCACAGGCGGCCAGACCACCGAGCGCCAGCATTCCGGCGGTCAGGGCCAGGATCGTCTTGCGCATGGTGCTCAGATCCTTCCTTAGGGATTTATTTAGGGCTGTGCATCAGCGCGACCGGTCGCTGCCGAGGGTTTTGTTGTGAGCGACAACGTATGTTCAGCCGCCGTATTTCCGCAAGTCCCGAGTTTGTTGCCCGCGATAACAATTCAGCAACGCGCACGAAACGAGGGCCCGGGCGGTCGCCCGGGCCCTCGTTGGGAGCGGTCTAGGAGCAGGTCCACCTGAGCGGTCGTTCGTGCCCGTCAAGCCAATGCGCATAGCCAGCCATCGCCCTGCCGTCCGGCGACACCGCGACGATGGAAATCGTCTGCGGCTCGCTCGCGCCAGCGACTATTTGCCTCTTGCTGACGACCATGCTCCGGGGGCCATCGGTGATCGACACACCGCCTGGGGCAGGCTGGACGAGCCAGCCATGTCTGTTGATGCGGCCTTGTGGCGAATCACCCGTCGCACCTGTCCGAATATTGAGATACTTCGTTCCCTCCGAAAAGCTTCCCATAACGACGTAATCGCCTTCCAGCCAAACCCAGGGATAGCGTTCGGACGGATCGAGAATCTGAATCTCCCCGCTCGGGTGCCAGGCGACCGCCAGCCCCTCGGCCGGTTCCTTCGCGGCCGAGTCGGCCTTCGCGGCGATGCCCACGATCAAGCCATCGTCACGGATGGAGTAAGCCGTACCCGCGTTATAACCAGGTGGCAGCGGCAGAAACTCGGGCTCCCTGTCGAGGTCACGCCACACGGCTGGCCGGAAGTCGGACGAGCCTGCCGCCACGTTGGACGCGTTGATGGCGACCGGGTGGGGCCACACACCGCGCATCGGAACCTGTTTGCCGTCGCGGACGTAGAACGCCCGGCGGGCCAGTGGACCGTCAACGTAGCCATTCGCACCCACAGCGACTCCGTTGATGTTCATCGCCCGGATGCTGGCTGGCAAACGCCCGACCGGGAAAACCCCCGTCACCACACCGTCGGTCCAAATGAGAGAGTGGACCTCCTGGCCGGAAATCGCCGTCCCGTATAGATATTTGCCGCTGGGATCACCGCCCCGAACCCGGCTTCTGGCGTCCTCCAATCCAGACGGAAGTGGCAGCAGCGCTGGCTGACAAGAGGCCGGCAACGACGGAGCCATAGGCAACGGGCTGACCGAAGGGGAAGGCGTCGCCGGTGGCTGCGGCGCACCGTCGCGGCCGGGTTTCAGCAAGGCGAGCCCACCTATGAGCACCGCCAGGAAGACGGCGACGGTGGCGGCGATACGGCGCTGAGCCTGGCGTCGGCCAGTTATTTGCTTCACTTGCCTGACATCCGGAGCCGGAGCGCCCATCCTGACTTCGTCAGCAAGCTGTTCCGACAATGCGGCTCTGCCACGGTGCAACCAAGATTTGACGGTACCCACCGGAACATCGAATTCCGCCGCGACGTCATCGACCGCCATGTCCACGAGATAGTGCAGGACAATCGCTTTGCGCTGGATGACGGGCAGTTTCTTGAGGGCGTTGATGATGTCGATGTTGGCTGGCGACAGCTCTGGCATCGTGTCCAGGGGACGTTGCCGCACGAGGTAGGCGGCGGCCACCTTCGCCCTGCGCCACCGCGAGGTCGCCAGATTGGCCGCCACACGGCGCACCCAGAACACCGGATTCTCATAGTTGACAAGCGCTTCCCAGCGCTGCCACGCGCGGACGAACGCCTCCTGCGCGATGTCCTGCGCTTCCGGCATGTCCGCCGTCAGTCCATAGACGATAGACACCGTATCCCGGAAGTTCGCTTGGTAGAAGCCGTCAAAATCCAGGTCAAAGCCTTGCGACGCCAATTTCACATTTCTCTAACACGCGGACCTCGAAAGCCAGGTTGCAGCATGCCGGGGAGTCTTTCACGCTCCCCGGCATTCTTGTTAGGCCGCGGCTCCCGCTAGCTCCTCCACGTGGTCGGCGATCAGGAGGTCGACGAGCTGTTGCTGGATCTCGTCATAGGCCGGATGGTGCCCGATCGTCGTGCGGTGGCGCGGGCGCGGGATCGGCACGCCGATGATGGTCCGGATCGACTGATAGGGCGGGTTCGACATTACCACGATGCGGTCGGCCAGCAGGATCGCCTCGTCGAGTCCATGCGTAACCATAAGGACCGTCTCGGTCTCACTCTCGTGCCCCCACAGCTCGATGAGCTGTTGCTGCAAGCGCGAACGCGTGAGCGCGTCGAGAGCGCCAAACGGCTCGTCGAGCAGCAACGTGCGCGGCCCAACCGCGAAGGCACGGGCCACGGCCGCCCGTTGCGCCATCCCGCCCGACACCTGACCGGGCCGCTTATTACGGTGCTCCCACAGGGAAACGGCTGTTAGGTACCGCTCGGTCATCTCATCGACGCGCTCGCGTTTCCAGTCCGGCCTGGCTTCCCGGACGGCGACGCGCACATTAGCGAGCAAGCTGAGCCACGGCAGGAGCGAATAGTTCTGAAACACCATCGCGCGGTCCGGGCCCGGTGCCGTTACCGGCTGGCCGTTAACGAGCACGCTGCCACTGTCCGGTTTGGTTAGCCCGCCAACGATGTTCAGGAGGGTCGACTTGCCACAGCCGGAGTGCCCGATGAACGAGACGAACTCACCAGCCTGGATCGTCAGGTCGATCCCGCGCAGGACATCCTGCTGTTTAAAGGATTTGCGGATACCAGTGATCCGGATCGTCATGACCGCACCTCTTCCAGCGTCACACGCCGCGAAATCCTCAGCAGCACAGCATCGAGCGCCAAACCGATCACTCCAATGCAGACAATGGCCGCGACGACTTTGTCTAGCTCCAAAGCGTTGTAGGAGTTCCACACGAAGTAGCCAATGCCCGAGTTCCCCGAGAGCATTTCGGCCGCGATGATGACCATCCAGCCAATGCCCATCGACAACCGCAGTCCCGTGATGATGAGCGGAAGGGCGTTGGGAATCAAGACATGCCAGAGGTACGCCAGCGGCCCGAACCGGAACACCTTGGCGACATTGCGCTGATCGCGCGGAATCGCCGCGGCCCCGGCCGCCGTGTTGATAAGAGTCGGCCATAGGGCCGTGATAAAGACAACGACCACCGCTGACACGCCAGCGTCTTTGATGATGTAGAGCCAGATCGGGAACCAAGCCAGTGGCGAGACCGGGCGCAGCACTTGCACGATGGGGTTCATGGCTTGCCACACCGGCCGGATCGCCCCCATCAGCAGCCCGAGGGTGATGCCGACGACCGCCGCCGCGGCGAATCCGAGGAACACGCGCTGCAGGGAGATGTAAAGGTGCAGCCCGATGCCTTTGTCGTTGGTGCTATTGGCGAACGGATCGCTCCACAACTCGCCCAGAGTCGTTGCCGCATCGAGCGGAGTGGGCACCGACTCCTCCCCGCTCGCGGCGAATTGCCACAACGCGAGGAACACGGCCAGGCCGACAAGCATCCAGCCAAAGCCCTTGAGCTGCTTAAGAATCCGGCCTCCGCCGCGCTTACGGGGGACGATGACCGCCTCTAGCGACGTTGTCGTCATGGGCGCTTCGCCTCCTCCGCCACCTTCGCCGGGTCAAACGTCGTGTTATCGAGCTTGACCACGAACGGTTTCATGTCGTCATCTGGCACTGGAACGTTTACCGACGCGGCTACCTTGGCGTAGTCATCGCGCAGGATCAGGCCGTCGGCCAGCTTGGCGTAATCAGGTGTCTCCTTCAGCAAACCGAACCGCTGATACTGGGCGAGCCACCAGTACACATAGGACCGTCGCGCCATCGGGACCATGCCGTCGCGGTAGAAGGTCATCTGGTCGCCGGTGAATGTCTTGCTGCCCAGGCCCACGCCCAGGTCATACTGACCGAGCAGGCGGCCTTCGATGTTCTTGGCCGGAGTGTTCACGTAATTGACCGGAGCCAGCAGTTCGGCCAGTTTCGGCCGGTTCGCCAAGTCGTCGAGCCACTTCTGTGCTTTGAGGACCGCCGCCATGACGTCGTGCAGGATGTCCTTGTCGTTGGTCAGTTTCGGGCCCACGACAAGGGCCTTCTCCGGGTGGTGCTGCCAGATGTCTTGCGTGGCAAGGTGCGTGAAGCCCACTCCGTTTTGGACGGCTACGGCGTTCCAGGGCTCACCTACGCAGTACCCCTCCATGTTGTTGGCGGTCATGTTGGCGACCATCGTGGGCGGTGGCAGTGCCGAGATCTGCACCTTGGACACGTCTGCCTTGGTCGCCTTGAGCCAATAACGCAACCAGGTGTCGTGCGTGCCGCCCGGGAACGTCATCGCCAGCTTCGGCGCCTCGCGTTCCAGCATCGCCTTGGCGGCGGCGAGGTCACCGTAACCGGCTGAGGAGTACGCCTTCTTCAGGGTGATGGCCTGGCCATTGTTGTTGAGCACCAAGGCGATTTTGAGGTCCATCGTGCCCGCCTTGCCGGCGATGCCGGTCGCCACCGCGAGCGGCAGGCTGAACAGGGCGTGAGCACCATCGATCTCGCCGTTGAGCAGGTTGTCGCGCGTCACCGGCCACGATGCCTGTTTGATTAGCTCGACGTCGAGGCTGCGCTCGGCGAACATGCCGAGCTCCTTGGCGACGATCAGCGGGGCGCAGTCGGTCAGGGCGATGAAGCCGAGCTTGACCTTCCGGACCGGTTTGCTGCTGCTTATGTTTTCAGGCGTTTTCGCCTGACTGTCGCCGATCGCGCAACCCGCCAGCGCGCCACCGGCGGCTGTCACGAGTGCCGCGGAACCGGCGAGGCTCAGGAACCTCCGGCGGTGCAAATTGTTGTCCATAGTGGGCGACGGTAGGGACGCTGCCGGCCGCCACCATTGCCGGTTAGTCAACAGCCCGTTATACCGCGCGCACATTCGCTGGTGACCGGGCGTGAGGGAGGTTTACGGCAGGCTATGTCTGCGGGCAACACCGCAGAAACCAGCCATCCCGAGTCTGTCGGCCATGGCAATGACGCTAACCGGCTACACGATCGCGATGTCCGGACCACAGTCCGGCCGCTTCCACGCCCATTTGCTCGGGCTAGGCGCGCTGTTATCCGAGCCATCGCGCCCGGCCTTACTCCGCCTCGTCGTCCAACGGCACGTCCACGCCGTCGCCTTCGCTTCAGCGCCTATGCTCGCCGCCTTGCTAAGCCTCTCTAACCGCACCGGCCTGCAAGCCCAAGTTCTCACCGCTTTCGCCAGCGATGTGATCGCCGCGGGCGATGCGGAGGCGGTCGCGACACTTTCCCAACGCGGGTTGCCGGTCTTAATAGGACGGCCGGTGCCAGCGAACGGGCAGGCCGGGATTGCCAGTGACGTCGCCGCCCAGCCGCCGCTTCGTCTTGCACGGCCGCTGCTGGAACACGCGCTCGCCGCGGCGTTGTGGGCACAGCGTCGCGAATTCACCGCTGGGAGGCTCCGGTTTGTGTTGCAGGGCAACGCTTTGCTCGTCGATGGCCGGGCCATAGCGCTCGACCCGCCTCTGGCCACCGTGTTGCGCGCGCTTGCCGATAGCCGTGGCGCTCCGGTGCCGAGGTCGACGCTGGCGAGACTGTCCGTCAGGCGGGTGGAACAAACGGTCAGCCAGCTGCGTACCGCACTCGGCGAACGCAGCTGGCTGATCGCGACAGTCTCCCGTCGCGGTTACCGCCTAGTGGTCGAAGGAGCAGCCACTAGTTAATGATCAGCGTGAAGGTGGTCGTGGTGTTCTTGATGTTCTGGAAGTTGTTGCTGAACACCAGGTTGGTGAAGGTGGCCGACCCGATCGCCGGGCCCTGTCCCGCTTCCGGCATCTCGTTGACCCAGATACCGAAACCAGACTTGGCGTCGAACGCGTCACCGCTCTTTTGCGCGCCCGAGATGCGGACCCCGTTGAACGTGGTGTCCGTGACCGCCTTCTGTTCCGGGTATTTGCTCTGGAACATGATGCCCGAATAGGTCGGGTCGACGATGTCGATGTCGATGAATCTCAGCGCCCGGTAATCATGGGTCGCCGCGAAGCACCAAATCGCGCCGAACGTTTGCCCGCCCCAGAAGTGCCCACCAGCCCGCACCAGCGAGATGCTTTGGAAGGTGGTTATTCCAGGCCCAAAGCCGACGAACGGATAACCGAAGTTCAGTGAACTGACGGTCAAACCGGAGTAGGTCAGCATGTCGGCGATGTAGAGGTTGCGGAAGGTGTTGTTGAACCCGCCGTAGACCGCCACACCCGCGGCACGCCACGTTAGTGTCGCGCTCAGGTTTTCGAACACGTTGCCGTTGTTGCCCACCGAGCCACCGCCATCGGTCGCGGAGAACAGCGCGAACGCGTCGTCGCCGTTGCCGCGGCCTTCGTTGTTGGAGATCAGTGAGTTGGTGGTGTCGTTGGTGAAGTTCACCGCGTCGGCGAAGGTGTTGCGGAACCGGTTGTTGGTGATGGTGATGTTGTTGTTGTGGACACCCCAGTAGGCGCAGACGGTGTGCTCGACCCAGGTGCGGTTGATGACCAGGTTCTGGTTGTTCATCAATTCGCCCCAGACCTTGCCCGGGCCGTCAATGCGGTTGGTGTAGTTGCCGAAGAACGCGAAGTCCTCGAACCGGGAGCCGTTGCCCGACGTCGGCACATCGAAACCGGCGTTGGTGTTCTCCTGCGACTGAGGTGTCTCGAACCGGGTGTACCACATACCGGCGCCAATAACGTTGGTCGCCTTGCCATACACCGTGAACTTGCTGGCCGTGCTGTACGTGCCGGCGGGCAGGTAGACACCAAGGGAGTTGGCGTCCTGACGGGCCGCGTCGAGCGCGTTCTGCACGTCCTGATGGGTGAATCCGGCTGGCACCTTGTAACGGGCCGGGTCCGGGTTCGCCCGCGGCGAGACCTGCTCCAGGTTGATGAAGTCAATCGTGGCAATGCTTTGCCCCGAGTCACGCTGCAACTTGATAGTCGAGCCCGCCGGGATCGACGAGTTCAGCATGATGTTGGCTTCGTCGTAAAGGTGCCGTGGCCCACCGGCTCCGGGCGAGTTGCTCGGTCCGGCTTCGGCTCCGTAGAGCCAGGCATACCTGGAGTTCAGCGTAATGTTCTTGTGGAAGGTGCCGTTGACGTAGATGCTCAGGTTCGTCGTGGTGCCTGTGCCACCGGCACTGTCCGGAATGGAGAACCGGGTAACCAGGGTGTTGGTTGGCGCCTTCGTCGTCCACTGAACATAAGACCCGGTGCTGTTCAGGGTCACGGCCCGGCGGCCGCTCGCCTCACCAGCGAGGTCACCGATCGTCCGGTTAGGACTGAGCACCGTAGCGCCACCGCCCACACTGCCGTCCTCGGCTTCGTACATGTCATAAGGCATGTTCGCGCCGCGGCCGACGAACAGGGAGGTGTTGCTCGTGTTGTTGCCCTGCTTGACGGGCAGCTCATTGCCGTCGTTGGCCAGCACGACACGGATCGTGAAACGGCCGTTGGCGGCGGTCCACGGACCCAGGTTCACCGGGCTGGCGCTAGCACCCGCGTTGATGACTCCGCTGACGGAGCCGTTGAACGTGGCGACCGTGCCGCCCGTGTCATTGAGCACCGTGAGCGTGATGCCGTGCGCTCCGCTCGCTGAATTGATCGTGCCCTGGTTGCGGACCGTCACCGAGAACGTCACGGCATTGCCGGAGGATGGGTTGCCCGGGCTCCAGCTGACCGTCGACACGAGGTCCGAACTCTGAACGGGCTGCACCACCAGGTTCGTGGCGCTCGTGAACGTGTTGTTGGTTTCGTTCTTCTCGACAACACTGTTGGCCTCATCGACCTTGGCACTGTACGGGTAGCTGGCCGCACTGCGCGGGCCGATGTTCACGCTGACCGTCGTTTGTGCCCCAGCGGCCAATGCCCCGACGTTCGCGGTGCCTGCTGGCTGAGTACCCCCGAGGTAGAAGTTGACGTTGGTCGCGCCTGACGCCACCTCACCGGCATTGCGCACGACGGCGCTGAGGGTGATGTTGTCGGTCTCCGACGGTGCGGCCGGGCTGAACGACAGGCCAGTGATGGTGAGGTCCGGGTTCGGCGCCGGAGTGCCGAAGACCTGGAACTCGGCGACCTGACCGCCGGGAGCACCGTTGTTGGAGTTGATTTGCAGCCTGACGTCGGCGACGGTTTGCGCGAACGGAATCGTGACCTGGTTACCACTGGCCGGGCTGAAGCTGTAGTTGGCCGCTGCGACCAGTTGGGTGAATCCACTGGCGCTCTGCTCGCGGCCGAACACCGTGATGTTCTGCGTGCGGGCACCCCAGGCGCTGTCGGTGTTGAGCTTGACGACAATCCGGTCCGTCACGTGGTTGGAGCCGAGCAGCACCGTCAGGATACCGGGAACGCCGTTGCTCTCCCAGTAGGTGGCCGTGCTGTCGTCAACCGCGTTCGTAGCGGCGAACGTGTGAATGTGGTGGTTCTCCGTCACCGGCTTGCCTTGCGCCACATTGCTTCCCGGCGGCTGGGTGCCGGTCCGGGTCACCGTGTTGCTGTTGGCGGACTGGTTGTTGGCCGCGTCCTTAGCCTTGACGTAGTAGCTGACCGTGGCCGTGTCCGGCTGACTGTCGGTGTAGGTCAGTGTCGTGCCGTTGACGGAAGCGCGCAGCGCCCCGTTGGCGTAGATGTCGTAGCCCGTCACGCCCACGTTGTCGGTGGAAGCGTTCCACGTCAAGCGAATCTGGCCACTCGCGGGCAGCGTGTAGGCCAAGTTGGACGGTGCTGTCGGCGCCTGCGTGTCACCCGACTGTCCGGTGCGGGTGACGCTGTTGCTGTTGCCCGACTGGTTGTTGGCCGCGTCCTTGGCCCGCACGTAATACGTGACGGTGGCCGTGTCGGGCTGGTTGTCGACAAACACCAGCGTCGTCCCGTTAACGGAACTGCGCAGCGTGCCGTTGGCGTAGATGTCATAACCCGTCACGCCCACGTTGTCGGTGGAAGCGTTCCACGTCAAGCGAATCTGGCCACTCGCGGGCTGCGTGTAAGCCAAGTTGGACGGTGCCGTCGGCGGCTGGGTGTCGCCCGTGCCCGGGCCATAGACCTCGAACTCGGCGATCTGGCCCGCTGGCCAGCCGGTGTTCGCGGTGATGTTCAGCCGCACATACCGCGTTGTCGTGGTGTTGAAGTTGATCGTCACGGTGGGACTGAAGTTGTAGCCCGCGCTCGCGACGATGTCGGTGAACGACGTTCCGTTCGTACTTCCTTGCACAGCCAGGGTTTGCGTGCGCGCGCCCCAGCCGGAGGGAATCTTCAGGATCAGCTTGTTGATGGCCACGGAAGCACCGAGGTCGACCTGAAGCCACTGTGGGAACGCGTTATTCGCGCTCTCCCAATAGCTGCCCTGATTGCCATCGTTGGCGTTGCCAGCGGCATAGACGTCGGAGTGGCTGCTTTCGGCCATCGCCTTGCCCTGCGCCAGGTTGCCCGTTGACGTCGACGTCCCGTAGATCTCGAACTCGGAGATCTGCGCCGCCTGCCATCCGGTGTTAGCCGTGATGTGCACACGCACGTAACGCGTCGTGGCGGCTGGGAAGTTGATCGTCGCCGTGGGGTTGAAGACCACACCAGCACTGCTGACGATGGTTGAGAAGCCTGAGCCGTCAAGGCTTCCCTGCACACTCAGCGTCTGGGTCCGCGAACCCCAGCCGGCTGGAAGCTTCAGGATGATTTGATCGATGCTCGTTGGGCTGCCGAGGTCAATCGTGGCGTGCTGAGGGAACGAGTTATTCGTACCCTCCCAGTAAGTGGCCTGGTTGCCATCGTTGAGATTGCCCGCCCCATAAGGGGCGTTGGTGCTGCTGACTGCCGCGGGTTTGCCAATGGAAAGGTTGGGGCCGCCTGCCGCCGCGGCCGGAAACGGCGCGACGGGGAGCAACAGGCTGGCCACGGCAGACGCCGCGATGACCCGCCAAGTGCGCTTGGATCTCATGACATTCCTGTCTCGTTAGGACGGACGAGGGTTAGGGCCGAGCGGAATGCCCCTCTCTCCCTCCCATGCAGTAGTTGCATTGGGAAGCAAAGATTCGAACCTAGTTTTGCATGAAAATTGCGCTGCGTTGGCCAAACGTTACAGACGTGCTTCGGTCACGTCAACGGTGAGTATCTATTGTGGATAAATCGGGCACGGGGCCCTTACGCAGGCTGTTTGTAGGTCGCTTTACCGCTTGCGCAGCCGGTCAATCAGCAGAAATAGCGCCGCGGCACCACTCATGACGGACAGCGCACCGAACCCGATGATGCCGGCCAGACGCCACGGCACACGCCACAAATTGCTCTCGATTAACAAGGCGGCTGACCCACACACGATGGCGAGCGTGCAGAACGCGATCGGCGCCCCGAACCGGACCGTCCTAACCGGAGGAGGCGGAGGCGTGCCCTCAAGGCGGGCCATAACATGCGCCATCGCCTGGTCAATGCGGATGGTTTCGACCACGTCAGTGGCGAGCACCTGCTCAAACTGATCCGGCCTTAAGTTAACCGTGTCCCAGCGATCCTGCCCGGCCTCTTCCCGCATGCCCTACATGGTCCAGAAATCGAGCGGGTGCGCAACCACGAACCGTCTGCGATAGGTTGTGCAGACGGGTGAACACTGCTGGGGAGCCGTAGATGATCTCACAAGAACAACTGAACGGAATCGTGCGCCGCTGGGCGGTAACGGAATCGTTCCAGCGCGGCTACGAGTGCGAGCCGCACCTGAACGAGTTCGACAAAGGCTGGGTTGTCTGGGCGCCCTACCCGCCGCAACACCGGCAGGACCTCCCGCCGGGCAGTGGCCAGACCTACATCATCGACCGGGAAACCGGTGACATCACCATGATTCCGGGCGTTCCCGACATCGTGGCCCGCGAGATGTACGTTCCGCGCAGCGAACCGGAGGTTTCTTCCTTTCGGGCGCCAGCCATCCCTTTAAGTGAGCGCCAGCGCCGAGCGGCCCTTCTCGAAGCGGAACTCGTGCGTTATTTGAACGGCCAGCCGTTCCGGCTCCCGCACGTCGCCGCCGAACTGACCGTCAACGGGACCGCCTTCACCGCGGTCGGGCACACCGACGACGCGACCCCGGCCCACCACCCGCTCGTGTGGCAGGCGTTCAGCTCCATCGCCCCGGGCAACCGCAATCGTGGCGCCGAGCGGCACGCTGAACTCATCGCCTTATCCAAGGCCCTGTTCGCTTTCTTCGGCAGCGACATCCCACCGCTGGACCAGGTTCGCTCTCTGCTCGGCACCGCCTCGGTGCGGCTGCGGGCCTTTACCGAAGGCTCCGACCCCGATGATCCCCAGCCGGGGTTCTCTTGCCATACGGTCCGCGCGGTCCTTCTTTCCTTGGGGGTACCAGGTAATCCGCCGCCAGACCTCATGGCCCCTCCGCTGCCGCCTAAGGAAACCGGTGACCTGAGCTTCGTCAAGCAGCTCATCACCGATTCCCTCGTGCACACCGCCTTAACGCCAGGGCTGCGCCACCAGCTGCCCGTCCTGCCGTTCCTGCCGGAGCTTCTCGCGCCCTACGGCACGGTCTATGGCGTGCTTCAGAGCGCACCGGCGGCCGCCCAGCGGGTCGAAGGCTTCACGCTCAACACGGAAATGTCCGTCCCGCTCGCCGACACCCTCGGCGACGCGAGCGTCCACATTGGAACGCGCCTCTTCCCGATCGGTGAGGAAGGCGCTGGTCACACAGCCGTGCTCGCCATCGACGAGGGACAGCGCGTGTTCATCGTGGACCACGTGGGCATCTGGTATGTAGGGGCCAACCTCGACGAGGCGATGCAAGCGTTGCTAACCGGTGCCGCCACGCCACGTGTACGCGCCGACGGCACCTGGTAGCTACTCGTCTTCTGCCCCAGCGGGCTCCGGGACCTCAATCAATCCATCGTCCCGGACCCGCGCCAGCCGGGTTCCCTGGATCAGCGCGATCAGCGCCGTCTCCACGTTCTCGCCAGCGAACCACTCGCCCGCCTGGTCCAGAACGAAAACCATGCCGCGCGCGTCGATAGCGAGGATCCCGTCGCCACCGGCCTCGACCCCAAGGGGCGCAAGCGGAAAGCCAATCACCTGAGCGAAATCCGCGAGCGACATCCCGGCTTTGCCCGCCAGATCGGGTGCGAGCTCAAAAGGCCGCACCCGGTGGGTCACTCCAGGCCCCCTTCGGGTGACCACCAAATAGGGGTACGCCTCGAGCGCCGCCCGAACAGCCTCGAGCGGCTCATGACCGAAGTCGTCGGCCAGCACATCAAGCGACAACTGCGCCCACTCGGCCCGCGACACGGGACGGTCACCGATCATCGGCTGCTGGCCAAAGCCACCCGCCGCGAGCGCCGCCGCCACATCAGCCGGAAACCGTTCCAGCTCAGGCGGAATGCCCATCACCGGCAACCCCGGATCGGGCTGGCGCACCGCTGACGCTGGCGCGATCCCAAAGTGCGCCCACGCCTCAAGACACGAATCGCACGGCTCGGCTGGCCCGCCCGCAAGCGGATCGCCTTCCTCCCGCACGTAACGCAGCTCCACACTGGACAGTCCACGAGCCACCGCTCGCGCCTGGTCCAGATCCACCGGCGGCTGACCCGTCAGGGTCGCCTCGTGCTCCATGTCGTGCAGCCAGTCCGACACCACGATCAGCTCAGCGTGCCGGTAGGCACCGCGCACCAGATCGCCTGGCTCGTGATCGGTCAGCCAGTCGAGCACGAGCGGATGGTGGCGTACGACCTGGTCGCCCTTGGCCCCACTCGCCCTCCGGAGAACACCGTCGGCGAACGTCAAGTGCGCCACGGTTGTTGGCGTCGCTACGCGCCTGCCCATCCGGCGCAACGCCACGAAGGAATCCGCGGTCGCCGGTGCTGGCGGGCGCTGAAGGGTCTTCAGTTGATGCCGCTGACGGATCTCCTCAGGCGTCGCCGCCGGATAGGTCGTCAAACGAGCGGTCACCTTGTCAATAACGGTCCGCACCCCGGTGCCGATGATCGGCTTCGGCGGCACAGCCCACACCACGAAACACTCGGGGAACTCCGCCACCCTCGGCTGCCACGACGGCCCCGGTTTGCCTGACACATAAGCGAAGTAGGCTGCCACCTGTGCTGCATCCCGTGCCGTAACCGTCGTCATGCGACCTTCCCCGCTTTGCGCAACGCCAAGAACGCCCGGAACTTGGCGACATCGTCCACTGTGGACAGCTCACCGTTGCCCGGCCCCGGCCACACCACCAGCCCGTCGGTGGAGAAGTCCGTCCCCGGCACCCGTGCGCCAGCGCGTCCTCCAGACTCCGCCACCACGTGGACCGTCCCCGGATACCTCGCCCACACGAGCACACCGTTGAACTGCGCCCGCCGGTGGTACTCCGGCAACTCCCACCCCGACCGATACGCCTCCAGCAGCTGCTCTTCACTCCTGTTAGCGATAGTCAAGTCGGTCCTGGCGAGGCTTTCGTACTCCGAGGGATCCGCTTTCGGGTGAAGCTCGATAATATAGATTCTCTTCACTGGACTGTCCGGATCGGGACCCGAACGCCACGACTGCCAGATGCCCGTCACCCCATCGTCTGGCCCGAGGCCCGGCACCAGCGGGGAATGATCCCATCCGTAAAGCTCGCGAAGCTGGCGATAGGGGATCGCAGGCTCGCCCGCTGAAATATCGAGGAGGTCGAGCCAGTTTGCTGGGAGCTGCCCGAGATACTGAGGCGGAAATGGCGTGAACGTGTAGTTCTTCAGCGGCAGCACCGTATTGAAATCGCCCGCTGGCTCCAATGGCTTGTTTGTCTGCCATCCGGGCTCCGTGACGCGACGTGGCAACTGCGTCATGCCCTGCGTCGGCAGTAGGACCTTGTAGGTAAAGGCGACCGCTTCCAGCTCGGCCCCTGTCATCTGCCAATCGCCCTCATGAAGCGTCGCACGGATTTTGGCGAGCTTCTCATCCGGAATCCGCCCCGCCAACCGCAAGATCATCTCATGCAGATTCATGTACATCTCAACCACACCAGGGTTCTGGTGTTCTGGCACGAGATAGCTCCGGCCCATGTGCGTCACTCACTCTCTCCGGGTGCTTCGCCCTCCCGCATGATAATGACCCTGAACCGCGGATTACCGTCCGCGTCATCTCGCCACTCGTCTGGGAACTTCTCTAGCGCCATCATTTCCTGCCGCAGCCTCTCGGCAGCCTCTGGATCATCCACACGGTGAACCTGTGAGCCCGGCGGCAGCAGAACTTCTTCTTGAAGTGGATAGACAGAGAACGGTGCGATATCGACGGACGCCTGGCCCGTGAGCTGATAAGCGACCAGCACGCGGTTTTCGTCGGTAATGGAGTCGTCGTTGCCCATAAAGATGATGGTCTGTGCCCTATCGACGGTGGTGCTCACCACCTTCGGCATAGGCTCTGGATCCCGGCTCGGCGAACCGTAGAGCGGGGACGTCTCATCCGGATCAAGATTCGCGCCATCACCACGATAGACGAGCCTTGGATTCTCTTCAGAGCCCTGGTGCGGCAGCTGCTGCGCCCCGTCCATGATCATGTCGGCGTGCCACTTCATCTCCGCGATAATGCCCGGAAGGGCCTCATCCAGAGCAGCATGGATGTCCACCACGGCGGCACGCAAGTCCGCTTGGGCCTGTGCAATCTCGCGGCCGACAGCACGCGCTGCCTCATCGTCGCCGCTGGCGAAGAGCGCGTGATTTAGCGCGACAGCCGCACGGTGACGCTGAAGTGCGTCCCGCCAGCGGTCGCCCGCTTCACCGTGCATGACGGCCCGAATTGACTCCGGGATGTGCCGGGGCTCCGCCTGTTCCGGCGTCCTTCCTCTCTCAATGGCACCGGTATACCTATCGAAGTACTTCTGCACGAGCTGCCGGGCTTTCCTGCCCACTTCTCGCTCAACCGCGGTGTCATCCGGTGGCTGAAGGTCCAACTCAGGCAGTGCCTCGGCGATGCGCCGCGCGCAGGGAGCGTCTTCCGACTCCATCCGTCCCGTGAGCGCACCATTGATGAGCCCGTAGCCGAATCCGGTGTAGACCGAGAACGAAATCATGTGCGCCATCGACAGCCGGTCCGTCAGCGCACGCACCGCTGCCGAGTCGTCCGGGTCGATTCCGTTGCGCTGCAACCATTCCCGCAAATGACCTGGGAAGTTGGCCGCATGCCTGCGCTCCGCCGCGGTAGTGGGCTCCTGACCATGAGCTCGCTGGAACTCCTGCAGAGCCCGTGTCGACACGTCACCCGTGGCCAGCATGTGCCATGCCTGTTGGGCGATTTGGCGCATCTGTGGCGTGACGTCGCTCAGAGTGCCGTCGAAGGCGCGCTCTAGGTAGCGAGCTTCGTGTGGCAGCAGACCGCGCCGCGATTGCGGATCGGGATGCGCCGTCTCGTCTTGGACTCCGACCTCGTCACGCAGGCTCGCCAGATCCATGCCGGTCATTTCGCGATACAACTCAACGACCGAGAGATCAGGGTACTGCTCACGGGTGACCCGCTCGATATCCGAAATCATTGCCGCGCGGTAGATCTCGGCCAGAGAGTGGTCGCGACACGGCAGCATCCACGCCATCAAGGCGTCCATGAATTGCTGCTGTTGATCAGCGTCCAAGCCCATTAGGCGCGCCGCTGTGAGCATTCGTGTGGTCGTCATCGAAATGCCCGCAGCGGTCGGGAATCCGCGTGCATCGAACTCTCGCAACCACTGCGAGTTCAGCTCAAGAAGCGTGTGCCCTTCCCGCCACGGCAACTGCTCCGCGTCGGTAAGTGGGCGGCCAAGTGCCTGCTCGATGAATGCGCGCTCGAATTCACCAAGTGGTGTGCCGAGGTCGGCGTAGTGCTGCGCGGTGTTGGCCATCGCCGCTTGCACCGCGGTATCACGATCGCCACGGCCATCGTGGCTGCGGCCGGTTTCAATGAGGTCCATCGCCGCATGGCTTGAAATCAGGCTGACGATGCCTTGTGAGAAGATGCCGCCCCAAGTGACTGGATCGCCTTGTGCGCGCTCACGGTTCGCATTGAGCTGTGCCCGGATGTCGTGCAAGACATCGGTATCGACGCCGGCCTGGCGTGCCAGATCATAATTGCCAGTCGCAATCACTGCCTGCAGCATGTTGGCGAGGGTCGAACCATGCCGGAAGGCATAAGCCGCATTGAAATACGCCGTCATCAGCTCACGGACGTTGCCTCGTTCCAGCAGATCGTCCATGCTGGTGTCCGCGCTGGCCTGCCCCGCGCTAGTCAGATCACTGGACCTTCCAGGGAAGAAGGCGTTGCGGATGTCGGCATCCGTTACAGGCACCAGCTCCCCGTTGGCGTTGACCTGACCGACGGCCTGCAGCGCCACCATCATGTCCCGAAGGCGGACAACCGAATCGCGGGCTGCTTGAAGCACAGCCGGATCGTTGAACAACCGCGCACCGACCGCCTGTTCGAACGCGAGCGCCTGCTCGGCCCAGCGAGGATCGTTGAAGAACTCCTCGTAACCAAACGGAATGCTGCCCGGTGCCAGACCGGCAGGGTCCGGCGGGCGGTGTGCCTGCGGACGCGACGGCGGCGGCCCACTCGGCGGCGGAGTCGATCCCGGCGCTTGGCTCGGCGGCGGTGTCTGCTGAGTCCCCTGCTGCTGAGTCCCTTGCTGGAACGCGATCCGCGGATCCACCGGTCCCGGCTCGTGTGCGTAGGCGATCCTCGGGTCGACCGGTGCCTGCTGCTGAACCTGCACGGGCTGTGTTTGCTCGGGGTCAGCCTTCTGCAAACTAACCTTCGGACTGACCTGCTGCGTCACCTCAGGATCAACCTGCTCAACCTGCACCGGCTGCGTCAGCTCAGGGTC
>NZ_KB903254.1 GCF_000379685.1 Catelliglobosispora koreensis DSM 44566
ATCGATGACACCATCGTGTTCCACCAGCTGCAGGAATCCGAGATCCTCTCGATCGTCGACATCATGATCAAGCGGATCGTGGAGCAGTTGCGCAACAAGGACATGGGCCTGGAGCTGACCCAAAACTCCAAGCGTTACCTGGCGAAGAAGGGTTACGACCCGGTCCTTGGTGCCCGTCCGCTGCGCCGCACGATTCAGCGCGAGCTGGAAGACACGCTCAGCGAGAAGATCCTGTTCCAGGAACTCAAGCCAGGACAGAACGTGCTCGTGGACAGCGACGGCGAATCGCTGACGTTCTCGATTTCAGTTCCCGGGGAAAGCGTCTTGACCGGACAGTGACGACAGCGAACCCGGCTCGGCGATGATCTGTCCCAAAAGGACATTGTCGAGCCGGACGTCATAGGCCGATGGCGGTCCCGACGCCTCCCAGTGCACACCGACCACCGTTCCAGGCTCGTCACCCATCTGCACTCTGGCTCCGGGGGCGAACCCGTCGTTGACCGCGACCAGCACCGCGTCAAGCGTTTGCCGGGCGCCCGTCACCGGGAGGCCGCCAGCATCGGGCTGGCGCATCGCGGTCAGCACCTCGCCGAGGTAGATCGCTGGCTGACGCAGATCAGGCTTCGTGCCGGCGGCCGCCTGGATCAAAACCCCCGCCAGGATGCGGGTCACGCCGGCCAGCGAGCCACCGAGGATGCGGCGGGCCGCGCGATCCACTCCCGTGCAGGCGAGATCGACCGCGGCTGACTCACCCAAGCCGGCTATCCAGGCCAGATCAGCTTTATCTGGTACCAGATAAGGGTGTTTCCAGCACACCGCGAGGTAGGTCATGGCTAGAGTCGCTTCGCGGCCCTGGCCGTAGTAAAAGGGCCCGGCGCCGTGCTGGCCTCGCGCCGGCGTGAATCGCTGCCCCAGGTGAGCGGCCCGTCCGCACGGAAGCACGACCGCCTGCTCAGTGTCCACACTGGACTGACCGCAGCCGGTGACCTGAGTCGTGCGGGGATGCAGTCCAAGCTGGCGTGCCGCAACGGAATAGGACACGCCCCACGCGGCGGCGTGCGCCCTGATCGCGCGCTTACGGGCTCTGTCCTTTGCCGGTTCACGTCGTTTCTGGCGGTCAGTCATGGTCGTTCCTCCCGGTTCAAGCCACGCCCTTGCAGAGAAACTGGCCGCTTGCACGATGAAACCGGCGCTGAGTCCGGGACTCTTGGCGGCGCCTTGGTCAGGCGTGGTGACCGGGCTCAGCTCGGGCGGGCGCACCGCCTACGGGCCAATATACCGGCCAGCCGGCATGCTCTAGAACCCTGGAAGATTCGCTCTAAGCGGACGTGCTTTGTGCCGCGGCGGTTGTCGCGGCCCGTTCCGCAGCAGCCGGTATCAGGATCGCTGCGACCAGGGGAAACACGGCAACCGTGGCGAAACTCAGCCCGAAGCCCGCGACTCCGATTACCAGTGCCAGCACCGGCGACGTAGCAGCCGCGACCGTGTTCTGGCCGGTGGTCTGGATGCCGAGGGCGCGACCGGCCCAGGCAGGCCCGGCGTATTCGGCGACCGCGGTGAACGACAGGCCATTGGTGCTCACGGCTACGACGCCTAGGACGAGCAGGAAGGGCACAGCTAGTCCCGAGCCGACGGTGGCCGCCAGCGCCGCCATTCCGACGCCGGTCGACACCGCGAGTATCCGCATCGGACGCATCCTGCTGCCGGCGCGGTCCGACCAGTAACCCGCGCCGAGGCGAGCGAGCCCGCCGAAGATATGCGCACCGGCCAGGAGACGGCCGGCGTCAACGGGCGACCAGCCATGAGCGTCGGTCAGGAAGACGAGGGCGAACGTGCCGACGGTGACTTGCGAAACGACGAGAAGCGCGCTGGCGGCGTGAATGCGCCACAGCACGGGAGTGCGGTAAGGCGAGGCCGATGTCACCTTCAGGTCCGGTGCCGTCTGCGGCCAAACCGGATCACGCACGAACACCACCACTATGGTCGCCGTAGCCAGGAAGAGCAGGCCCAGGAACAAAAGCGGCACACCTATGCCATCGGTGCCGAGCGTGGGCAGAAGGGCACCGGCCAGCGCGAGTCCAAACGGTTGCGACATCTGCCTTATGCCCATCGCGAGGCCGCGCTCACGCCGCGCGAACCAGCCGAGGATGAGCCGCCCACTTGCCAGCACCGACCCGCCCGCGGCACCGGCGAGGATGAGGCAGACCGCCAGGCCCGGCGTGCCTTCCACCCACTGGGCACCGACTAGCAGGGCTCCCTCCAGCCCAAGACCCGTCGCCAGGACTACCCGCTCGCCCCAGCGGTCGGCCGCGGCACCCCACGCGATCAGGGTGAGCATCACCCCAGCGGTGGGGCAGGCGATCAGGACTCCGGCCTGTTCGAGCGAAAAGCCTTCGTGCCGTAGTGCCGGGATGAGATAGGCGAGCCCGTACTGGAACGTGCTGCCTACGGTCATCGCCAGCAGACCGACGGTGAGCACCACCCAGCGCCTGCGATCGTTACCCACGGACCGACCCTAAAGGATCAGTACGGGGCCGTGGGGTGCGGTAACCGTCCACAAAGGACGGCTGCCGGCCTAGAGCGCTGGGCGACCTGGGCGAACCCAATCGCGATTCTCGCGCAGGACAGTGAATCCGGCCGATCGGTAGAGCGCCACGGCCGCCTCGTTCTTCGCCGGCGTCAAGACAGCGACGGCGCTCGCACCCAGGTCGGCTAGAGCGGCGCAGGCGCCCAGCACGGCATCACGCCCATAGCCGTGCCCGCGGTGATCCGGATGCGTGCCGACCGGTTCGAGCAGGCCGCACCTTCCCACGCCCGCGAACCATCCGGTCGCCGCGGCTGCGGGCTCCCCCGACGGCGTACGCACGATTGTCTCCACCGCGAGCCCACCCGCCGGCGACTGCTTCATCATGTGCCAGCGCTCGATGGTGAACGTGGATCTCGCGAACGCGGACCGCTGCACCAGCACGCGGTCGGCCACATCCGCCGCACCGACCGGGGTCGCGCGACTCGACACCGCCCTGGGGGTCCATGACAGGACAACCCACGAGTCGTCGTCGCGATCCCAGCCGGGCATAGGCAAGCCGTCGGACCAATCGTCGCCCGGCTCAAGCAGTTCCAGGGCATCGGCCGCGAGCGCGGCGAGATCGGCCCCCGGTGCTGTGGTCACACGCAGGACGTGACTGTCGAGGAAGCCGGCTGCCACGGGCACCGTGTCGTGCGTCCACAAGAAAATGGCCGCTCCTTCCGACCGCAGATGCCACCCCACGTCTCCCGGGTGAAGGCCGCCGCTGGGGGCGTCGGCGGGCATCCATTCGGCAAGCGCGCGCAGCGCTGGGCCGGTTTCAGCAGCGATCAGGCGGTGCCGCGCGAGCGAGATCATGGACAGCACCTTAGCCAGCGCGCCCCCGGCGCCGCGATGAATTTATGTGATCGCGCACGCGGACCGTCCTTTCCGGGCGGTCCGCGTGCGTCAGGTTATGAAGTGATCAGATCGAATTTCTCCCAGGCACCGATGGCGGTGCGGTTGGGTCGTGGCAAAGGTCGCGTTGCCCGCGGCGAACGCGGACTGCTGGGACAGATCAACGCCGGAGACCTGCATCATCAGGCCGTTTTGCTGCCAGACCATGGCTCCAGTCTTCCCGTTGCCGACCGTCAAGCCGTGTAAAGCCTTGGTATTCGGGCGGTTGTAGACGATGTCGTGCTTGGACAGATAACCGGCGTAGTCAACGTTGAGGATGCCGGTCGATGAGTTGAAGGCCGCGTCGGTCGTTGACGCGGCGGCTGGGTGGACAACCGCTAACAGACCGCCGGTGAGCACTGCCGTGGCAGCAAGGCTTCTCAGGCGCATGGGGACGGACCTCCCGCTGAGGATAGACGTCGCTACTGCGCGATCATGTCGAACTGTTCCCACAGTCCGATCGCTGTGCGGTTGGCGATAAGCGGTGCCGCACCACCGTTTTCCGCGACGACATAGCGGCCATTGGCCTGGGCGCGGAAGCTGACCGTTCCGTTCGAGTTGCGGATCAGGGCGAAGGTTTCCCATCCACCGATGGCGGCCCGGTTGGCCACGAGCGCTGCCGCGCCAGCGTTTTCGGCACAGACATACATGCTGTTGGAACGCGACCGCAGGGCGATGTTGCCGCTGCCCCGATCGATCACCTCGAACTGCTCAGTCACGCTCCGTCTTGTTCGCGATCAGTGGCGTCGTACCAACCGCGGAGACATAACGGCTGTTGGCCCGGGCGCGGAAGCTGTAGAAGACCGTTGGCGTAGCGGGAGCGCAGTTCGCGGTCACCGCGCCAGCGGCGATCTGGATGCCTCCGAGGAGCATGCGGGTGAAGTTGGATTCCGTGTAGCTGGCTTCGGTGTGGCCGAGACCGGTGTAGAACGCCCGCCCACCACCGTAATTCTGGCACCACGTAATCGGATGGTCGCCCATGGAGCCGCCGCTGTAGGTGGCCTCGTTGAGGTTGAGCAGCACGCGGACATTCGACCGTGGGTTGGTGCGGTAGTTGTACCACTCGTCCGTGCGCACCCAGTTGGCCGGAAGGTGTGCCGTGGCCGCGTTAGTCGGTGCCTCCACCCTGACGGTCGCCTGCTGGATCGCCGGGTGCGACAGGAAGTAGGCGCCAACCAGCCCGCCATACCAGGGCCAGTCGTATTCGGTGTCGGCCGCGGCGTGAACGCCAACGTAACCGCCACCCGACGCGATGTAGGACTGGAAAGCCGTTTGCTGGGTGGCGTTCAGAACATCACCCGTCGTGGATAGCCAGATCACCGCCTGATACTGCGCGAGATTGGCCGTCGTGAACTGATTCGCGTCTTCGGTCGCGGTGACGGTGAATCCGTTCGCTGAACCGAGCGTCTGAATGGCGGCGATGCCATTGGGGATCGAGGAGTGCCGGAACCCCGCTGTCTTGGAGAAGACCAGCACTTTTGTGAGCGGGGCCGCTGAAACGGGCGCAGCTGGCACGACGATCGCCCCGACTAAGGTGACAATGGCGGCGGCCAGCGATATAACGCGTTTTCGCATGCGCTGTAGCTCCTTGGAGAATGTTGCCTGGCCGCCGATACCAGACTCCAAAGTGGATATTTAATTTTGGGAATATCCTATAGGAGTTTCCCTCCACCGGGAAGGCTGGAGCCGCTTGAGCAGCCCCAGCCATAGGTGCCTACTGTGGTACTAGATCGAACTTCTCCCAAGCGCCAATCGCATCACGGTTGGCGATGAGGTTGCCCGCACCGGCGTTCTCCGCCACCACATACTTTCCGTTGGCTTGTGCCCGCAGACTGACACTTCCGTCAGCGTTGCTGACGAGCGCGAACGTCTCCCAAGGGCCAACGGCGGCTCGGTTGGCGATCAGTGCGGCCGCGCCACCGTTTTCGGCGCAGACATACATGTTGTTGGCCCGTGCGCGCAGCGCGATATTGCCTGAGCCAAGGTCGATGCGGTCAAACAGCTGTGCCGTGCCAACGGTCGTCGCGTTGGCGATCAGTGGCGCGGTGCCCGCGGTGACGTACCTGCTGTTGACCCGCGCCCGCAACGCCACTCCCCCGGTGCCGGAAGTGGTGAACGTGAACGCGTCCACATCGAACAGATATCCGCTGCCGCCCTTGAACACGAGGTAAAGCACCCCAGTGCTGCCAGGTGAGATCGCGGTGGAAACGTTGGCGAAGGTCTCCCATCCGCCGGTGTTGGTGACCGCGACGCTGCCAAGCAAGGTGCCCGTTGGCGATCCAGCCCGAACCTCAATGGTGCCACCGGATCCCGCCGATGACACGCGTGCGGTGAAGCCAGTCGCGTTTGACAGGTTGTAGGGCGTGAACGAAATCCAGTCGCCATTCTCGATGAAGCCGGCGGTGGCCCCACCCTCGGCTGGCGCGTGCATCGCAAGCTGAACGCCTGACGTCGCACCGAAGTGCTCGGCCTGACGGTGCTTTGGCTGCAGGGTGCGGACACTGCGTGAAGTCAGGCCACCATTGTCGGTGTAGGCCGCGTCGAAGACACCGAAGATGTTGGCTGCCGTGTCATGCTCACCGTCCACCGGCACCGTGATCGTCCCCGAACAGCCCGTCTTAGACGTGATCTGGTGCGCGTGACTGTCGTGGCCAAGCGAATACGTGACGGTCACTCGCGAACAGTTGATGGTGCCGTCTTCCGGGTCGGTCACGTTCACGGTGAACGGCACGGTGTCGCCGAAACTGAACAGCTGACCGTCGGACGGCACGCTCAGCGTCACCGTTGGCGCGGTGTTGCCGACCGTGACGATGAGACTCGCTGTACCGCTAAGCCCTTGCGGGTCAGTCACTTTGAGCGTTGGCGTATAGGTTCCGTTGGTGTTGTAGGTCTTCGTGGGGTTGGCCGCGGTGGACGTCGTGCCGTCTCCGAACGTCCACAGGTAGCTGAGCGCGCCGCCTTCTGGGTCATTGCTGCCCGCTGAGGAGAAGTTGACTGTCAGCGGGGCTGGGCCGGAGGTCTTGTTCGCTGAGGCGACCGCCACCGGGCTACGGTTGCCACCGCCGATGTACTCGACGCGGTAAAGACCGGCGTTGTTGGCACCCGTGCCGTAGTCCAGAACGTAAAGTGCGCCGTCAGGGCCGAAGGCCATGTCCATGACCTGAGTGCCCGTCCACGGGAACGCGGAGATCTCGCCATAGGTGCCGTTACTGTTCACCACGATGGCTTTGATCCAGCGACGGCCGTATTCGCCGGCGAAGTAGCGTCCGTCAAGCGACTGAGGGAACTTGATGGGCGAGTTGAGCGCGGGATCGTAGCGGTAGACCGGGCCGCCCATGGGCGACTCGGATCCGGTACCAAATTCTGGTGGTGTTCCTGCGTCGCCGCCGTAGCGAATCCAGCTTGCCTTCGCGGCGGGGAGCGTGGCCTGACCCGTGTTGCGGAACGAGTTGTTCGCAGGACCGCCCGTGCAGTTGTATTTCGGCCCGGTCGCGTTGGTAGCGAAGTTCCACTCGTTGTAGGTTTCGCTGGATGTGTTGGTGCCGGTGCAGTAGGGCCAGCCGTAGAACCCGGCCCCGGTGACGCGGTCGAATTCGACTTGCCCGTTGGGCCCGCGATTGGCGTTCGTTGAGCCAGCGTCCGGCCCGTAGTCGCCGAGGTACACGACGCCCGTTGGCTTGTCGACACTCATCCGGAACGGGTTGCGAAAGCCCATGGCGTAGATCTCGGGCCGCGTGTTAGGTGTCCCGGAGGCGAACATGTTGCCAGCCGGGATGGTGTACGTGCCGTCGGCCTGCGGCTTGATGCGCAACAGTTTGCCGCGCAAGTCATTGGTGTTGGCCGACGTTCGCTGGGCGTCGTATTGCGGATTGCGGTTGGTGCGCTCGTCGATTGGGCTGTATCCACTGGACTCGAACGGATTCGTGTCATCACCTGTTGTCAGGTAAAGGTTTCCGGCCGCGTCGAAGTCGATATCGCCGCCGACGTGGCAGCACATGCCGCGGTCGTTGGCGACGGTCAGGACGATACGTTCGCTTGACATGTTGATCGTGTCGTCGATGTTGAGGGTGAACCGCGACAGCCGCAGGTGTCCTTTCCAGACGTTGAAGTCGGCTGCCGTGCCGGTCGCGGGTGCGTCACCTCCCGGTGTCGTCAGGGGCGGAGAGTAGTACAGCCAAATATGGCGATTCGTGGCGAAGCCCGGATCAATGGCCACGCCTTGCATGCCTTCTTCATCGTGGGTGTAAACCGGGATGTTGCCGATGACCCTGGTGCTGCCGTTGACATCAGTCAGGCGGACAGTCCCGTTGCGGGCGGTGTGAATCACGGACCGGTTGGGCAACACGGCCAGCGACATCGGCTCGCCCATTTCAGCGGTGCCAATGGCGAGCTGGACTTGCTGGTAGTCAGCGGCGGGAATGGGTGCGGCGATTGCCGGGGCGGTCGGTGCCAGGATCGCGAAAGCCGCTGCGGCGAAGGCAGTCGCTGCGGCGCTCAGCGCGGAGGCAACCCGGCGCACAGGGCGCGCTGGGGCGGTGGACATGGAGATCCTTTCCGGACGGTGGGGGTGGCACCCGGCGCGCGCCGCCGCGCCGGGGCACGAGTGGGGTCAGCATTCCATAGACACCGGTGGCTGCGAAACACCCACTTCACGGACCTGTCAAATGAGACTAAGAGAGCATTGACCTAATCATTTGTCCCGCTGATGATGAGGCTCGCGGGGTCTTCGGCTTGTTTCCTCAATGTGGCGGTGACGTGTTTATGCAGCAACGACTCCTGGTGCCTTTCGCTGGCGACGGCTCGGGTTTGGAGGAGTTGACCTGGGGTCAGTGGTACGTATGGGGCCTCATGGCTGACTTCGGGTCGATGCCGATGGTCGGCGGGGCGATGCGCCTGGAGAAAGGCACCACTGTCGATCACATCGTGCATTTGCTCTCGTTCATCGTCAGCCGCCATCAATCGCTGCGCACGCGCATCCGGGTGCAGCCCGATGGGACGCCGATGCAACTGGTCGCCGACGCCGGCGAGGTCGAGCTGGAAATCATCGACACGCCCTTGGATGAGGATCCCGCCGAGGTCGCTGAGGCCGTGCGGCTGCGTTACAAGGAGACGCCCTTCGACATCGCCGAAGACTGGCCCGTGCGGATGGCCGTGATTCGCAAGGACGGCGTGCCCGATCACTTCGTAGCTATTTACTCCCATATGGCGATTGATGGATATGGTTTCGAAGCGTTGATCCGTGATCTGGCCAATTTGGACCGTTCTACCGGCGAGCACCTCGCTCCCGTTTCCGGGACGCAGCCGATGGAGCTCGCGCGCCAGCAACGCACGCCGGCCTCTCGGCGGCTAAACGACAACTCCATTCAGTACTGGGAGCGCGTGCTGCGAGGCAGTCCGGTGAACCCGTTCAACGGCCCGTATCCGGGGCAAGAGCCACGATGGTGGGAGTGCACGTATGTCACGCACGCCGCCTATATCGCGACCAACGCCATCTCGGCGCGTACCAGGCTGCACACCGGCCCGGTTCTGCTGGCAGCCTACGCGGTGGCCGTCGCCCGGGTGACCGGAATCAATCCCGTTCTGGTGCGCATCGTGGTGAGTAACAGATTTCGCCCGGGATTCGCCGATTCGGTCAGTGGCCTGGGCGAGCCGAGCCTCTGCCTGATCGATGTCAGGGACTGCACGTTCGACGAGGCCGTCACCCGCGCCTGGCATAGCCAGCTCAACGCCGCGAAGAACGGGTATTACGATCCGCGCGACATGTGGGCGCTACGGGACCGCATCGAAAAGGAACGCGGCTCCGAAATCGACTTCGGCTGGTATTTCAACGACGGAAGACGGGGAACGGCGCAGCCCATGGCCGAGACCACGCCGACCGAGGAACAGATGTGGGACGCACTCGCGCTGTCTCGCCTGTCGTGGGCGGTCAAGTCGAACTCGCCAGACTTCAAGGCCTACCTTGACATCAACCGCGAGCCAGACGCGATTAGCTACAACTTTCTGGCCGACACGCGGATCGTTTCGCTCCACGAGCAGATCGCCATCGTACGCGCCGTGGAAGAGATCCTGATGGCGGCGGCATTCGATCCCGGTTACATCGGGCTTCCTGGCCATGCGAAGCTGCACCGATGAATCCGCTTAAGGTAGTAGAGACTTCGCCTGGGAAGTATTCGCTTCTGCTTAACGCTGGCACCACACAGGTCGAACGCCTCATAGAGGACCTGGGACACGAACCCCACGGCTACTTCTGGGAAGGCGTCGCCCAGCTTCTCATCAGCACGGAAGCGCCGGGCCTCGAAGGACGTCTCAAGTTCGATCCAGAAAGCAGCATGTTCTGCGCCTACGGCGAAGACCTGCCAGCCCTTGAGGAACTTGGCACGCGAATGGCCGCGGTCGCGTCAAGCCCAGAGCGCATGCGGCAAATCGTCGCGCACGCGGAGGCGACCGGTTTCGTCTTCGACGACTAACGGTCAGGCCGGGAACCGCTCGCGCAGAAGCCTTTGCACCGGCCACGCGCCGTCGGCGGTGTTCGAGATGACGGTGTAGGTGAAGCCAGGCGCTGGGTCATGCACGCTCATGAACGACACCCCGGCGTCCTGGCCCATCAGCATCACCCGGTCCCGCGACTCGTGCAGGAAAAACCCGAGCCCGCAACGCATTGCCTCCCCCGGCACGTCGTTGTGCGGCCGCACCATCTCGGCGACCCATTTCGCTGGAAGCACCTTGCCAGCGAACAGAGCCCGCCAGAAGCCGCTCATGTCGGCCACGGTGGTGTATGCCCCGCCGTCGCCCACACCGCGCACTGGCAAATGGAAAACGTTGCTGCGCCAGCCGCCGTCCTTTGCCGGCACATAGCCGGTCGCGGTCCGGTCCGGCAGCTCGTCGGAGCGCAGGAACGCGGTGTCGCGCATCCCGGCCGGCTCGCAAACCCGCGCCCGCACCAGGTCGTGATAGGACACTCCGCTGGCGCGCTCGGCGATTAACGCCAGCACCACATAGGCACTGTTGCAGTAGGAGAATCGTTCCCCTGGCGCGAACTTGGCCGGGAAACCTTCCAGGACTTTGAGATATTGCTCGGGTTCAGCGAGCTCCTGCATCGGCACCGAAAGCAGATAGTCGTTGACGTCCAGCTCTTCTTCACTGTCCTCGTCGAGGTAATCCCCGATCCCGGACCGGTGCGCCAGCAGCTGCTCGACCGTCACCCGGTCATCGATCAGCGGCAGATCCTCCCGCAGCACCGACCGTGCCGTGGTCGACAACTCCAGCACGCCTTGCTCGATCAGGCTCACCACCACGAGGGCCGTCAGCCCTTTCGCCCCGCTCGCGATCCCGAACCGGGTATCGACCGTGTTCGGGATCTGATGTGCGCGATGAGCCAGGCCATAGGCCTTGGCGAACTCAACCTCACCGCCCCGGTCCACTGACACCACACCGGAGAAACCGTGCTCAGCCGCTATCGCGTCGACAGCCTCAGACAGGGAGCTCATCGGCGCAGTCTACGGCCACCCGCGCCCCGCCCTCGACCGTATTTACCCTGACCGCTCCCGCCACTATCCGGACGAGTCCGAACAGCCAGAAGGCTTGTTGGCCGTATTTTCGCGGTGTTCCACTGCCAGCATGCGAAGAATCTTTAGCCTCGGAATGATTGTCGCCACGCTGCTTTCCGGTGTTGTTGTTGGAGCACCGGCAGCGCACGCGGCGGACACCTACCGGTTGCAGTTCGCTCACTCCAGCAAGTGCCTGGACGTGCCCGGGAAGTCGAAAGACAACGGGGTGCAGCTCATCCAGTACACCTGTAACGGCGGGACCAACCAGAACTGGTACCTCGACTACGCGACGACCCGCGACGGCATCAGCTACTACCGCATTCGCAATCAGAACAGTGGCAAATGTGTCAATGTCGCAGGCAACAGCAGCGCCGACGGCGCCCACATCATCCAATGGACTTGCGGCGCCTACAACAACGAATACTTCGCGTTCGTCGCCAACGACGTCGTCGGCGATCCGTGGAGCTGGGTGATGGCATATCACAGCCGCAAGGTGCTAAACGTCCAGGGCGCGAGCACGGCCAACAGTGCGAAGGTCATCCAGTGGACTAAGTACTACCAGCACAACTCGTATCTTAAGTACTTCTAAGCTTTCCATGACGGCTGGAGCCGGTGCTGCTTTGCCCGGCGGCACCGGCCCTGCTAGCCCGGGGCAGCGTGGCTACCGCCTGCTAGTGATGACCAGAAATGCCGCCGCGACCATGGCCAGCGTGATGTGGCGATACCACGCCTCGTAGCCACGGACCTGGTATTGGTCCAGTCCGGCCTGGCGCCTGGCAGCCAGCAGACATTGCTCGATCGCCTCGCGACTGCCGGCGACCCTAGCCAGTTCGGCGACCTTGGTCTGCACCGGTGCGAAGCAAACGTAGCCTGCTAGCTCGCGCGGCTCGCTGATGCTGCGCCTGGCCAGCAACCAGTGGGCCCAGCCCGGCCGCCGAAGTTTGCGAATTTCAATTATTTTCCAGTCATGCCGATGTGTCCGGTGCGGCCGGCCTCTACCGCCGGCCCACGCGGACACGGTCATCTCGCGCGGCGGCATGGCCAGTACATGCGCGATTTCCTTGGTCTCCAACCACATCCGCAAACCCGAGTCGTGACCACACGACTCGTCATCGGTTACCCAACCGAACGGCACCCGGGTCTTGATCGCGCGATCGATCATCTTCTGGGCGAGCGCCGGTTTGGTGGCGAACGCCGTCTCGTCGGCGATCCCAGCGATGCGGCGGCGGTGACGATCGGTCGCCCATTCCTTGGGCAGGAACAATTCTCGGTCCACTAGGGAAGGCTTATGACTTGTCTCATAGGCAAGAAACACTCCGGTTTGGACATTCTCCATCCGGTTGGTGGTACGCGAGTACTGCCTGGAGACACCCGCGGATTTGTTGCCTTTCTTTAGAAACTGGGCTTCGCCAACAATCAGCACGGCATCACGGGTGCCGGCGAGTGCCTCCACGAGGACCGCACGCAGATCGTCACGCACACCGTCACAATCCCAGGCGTAGAAGTTTAGTAACCGCTGCATACGCTCAGGCCCCGCATCGCCGGCGGCCTCCGCAAGCGTCCAGCTGTTCTTGCGACGCGCCTCGCCCAGCAGGCCGAACACGTAAGCACGCATCTGGCGCCGCGACTCCACTCTGGGAAACCTTGCCGCAAAACGGCTCACGTATGCGGCGAACGCCGCGGATGGCTTAGAAGTCTTATCTACCAACATACCTATCCAGGTAGCACGCAGAAAACCGAATGTTACGACCTGTCGTTGCAGGATCGCCTAGAGCGGATTCGCTTGCAGCTGAACGTGATCCGCCTAACACTTGAGCCAGGAGGGCAATCCGCCGTGGGCGGCGGCCAACGGGGGCAGACCGTCGCGGCGATATCAAACGGGGAGCAGTCATGCAAACGAGCGTGCTTGCAGGAAGCGGTCAAACGATCAGTGAGGATGGGCAGCTTCCGTTCCGGGCCGCCGGCTCAGAGTCAGACGCTGAAGGCGAGGAGGAGTCGGGTTCGGTAAGTGAAGTCTACGAATCTGATCCCGAGGCGCTGGAGGCACACGAAGAGGCCAATAACGAAGGCGGAGAAGGCGGCGAGGAGTTCTTCGAGGCCAGCCCGGAGGCGCTCGCCCAGCCCGAGTCCGGGGAGAGCGCGGCCGGCGACCTTGTCGGCGAAGGCCTCGAACTCACCGACAGCAGTGAGTCCAGCGCCGACGGCGGTGAAGCCGAAGAGATGTTGCCTGAGGCGGGTTCCGCCCTCGGCGGCCAGGAGTTCATTCCGCTCCTGGTGGGCTTGGCCGCGAAGGTCGGCCCGATGCTGCTGTCAAGCGCCGGCCCGGCGCTCGCCCGCGCGGTCATGGGCAAGCTGAGTCCGAAAGCCAAGCGGCTGCTGGCTAAGAAACGCCCAGGCGGCGACATGGTGTCGGTGCTGCAAAAGCTAATGGCTCAGGCAGCCAAGCGGCAGGAGTCCGAGGAGGAGGCCACACCGGTCGACGAAGCTCTGGTCGAGGAGATGACCGCCACCATTGAGGTCATCATCGGCACGGACGACCGGATCCGCATCAAGAACACGGTCAAGGTGCCCTGGCGTCGTTACTGCGCCTTGCGCATCGAGTTCCCGACGGGCGCGGTTTACCGCGGCACTGGATTCTTCATCGGCGACCGGGTCCTCGCCACCGCTGGCCACTGCGTCTACATGCACAGCCAGGGCGGCTGGGCTCGCCGCATCCAGGTCATCCCGGCCTGCAACGGCAGCCAGAAGCCATTCGGCGCCGCCTACGCCACGTCATTCAAGTCCACGGTCGGGTGGACGAAGAGCAAGACGGCCGCGGCCGACTACGGCGCGATCATCCTGCCCAGCAACGCGTTTCCCGGACAGAAGTTCGGCAAGTTCGCTTTGAGGGCCTTCGCGTCGAACGCACTGCTGGCAGTGCCGGCCGTGGTCGCTGGTTACCCCGGCGACAAGCCGTTCGCGGAAATGTGGGGCATGAAGCGGAAGATCAAGGCGGCGACAGCGCTCAACCTTGTCTACGACATCGACACGATGGGCGGGCAAAGTGGTGCGCCGGTCTACATCAGACAAGGCGGCAAGCGTTTCGTCGTGGGCATCCACAACTACGGCGCTTCCACCGGGAACTCGGCGACGCGCGTGACGCCAGCGGTGATCGCGAACTTCAAGAAATGGGGAGCGATCGGCGCGACGCCAACTCCGCCGCCTACGAGCACGGCAGCGCCAGCAACGTCGTCCAAAATGGCGCAGGCTTCCCAGACTCCGGCCATGGCCGGTGGGATAGCTATCGCGACCGGCGACGAACTGGATATGTGACAACCAACTGAATAGGTCTGCCGCGCCCACCCGGTGCGCGGCAGACCGCCAACCGCCTTGGAGGTGGTAGCGATGAAAGGCAAGCTACGAGGAAAGGTTGTCGACGGAACAGGTCATGGAGTCGCCGAGGCAACGGTCGTCATCGTGAAGGCACCCGGGCCGGTCCCCGACATCGCCGCGGTGAGCGACGAAAGCGGCCGCTTCTCCTTCGGAGAGATGCAGGCCGGGCGCTACCGGCTCAAGGCGCAAGGACCGGACAGCAGCGAAGGTGAGGACGACGTCACGGTGCCGCCGGAGCGCGCCCTTATCACGCTCGGCGAACCGCCTGACGACACTGCCCAGGCGGAATAACAGCACCGCCGCGTGTGCGGCGGCGGCGGCGGCGCTGTAGCGGATCTGTAGACGGTTTGGAAGATCGCGGCTTAGGTTGCGGCGAATCCCTACCCCTGAGTCTCCAGATGAGGAGATCCGCCGTGAACAGGTCCATGAAACATCCGGCCCGATGGGCGCTCGCCGCGACGATCGCCACGGTCGGGATACTGGTGCCGGCTGCTCCCGCGCACGCGGCGACGCACAAGTCTCCGTTTGACTGTGGCAAGACGTTTTATGCCAACAACTGGAGTCCGGGTCACAGCCCGTCGGGTTCCCTCGACTGGCAGAACTACGGCTCCGATGCGATCAACGGGGAGAACGTCCGGGCCACCGCGGCCGGCACCGCCTACTTCTACAACGCGGGCTCGACCAGCTATGGCCGTTGGGTCGAGATCGTGCACTCCGATGGCACGAAGACCCGCTACGCGCACCTGGCCACACAGGTTCGGTTGCCAGGCCAGAGCATGCCGGTCAGCCAAGGCACCGTGATCGGCACGGTCGGCTCGACCGGCGGCTCCTCTGCCCCGCATCTGCATTACGAGCAGCGCAGCTCCGGCGGCACGGTGCACACCAGCCCCACCGTGGACGGCGTGACCATCTCGCTCGGCCAGAAGAAGGCAGTGACCAGCAGCAACGCGTGTGTAGCGGCATGGACCCAGACGGTCGACAACGCCACCTCGGGCCGCTTCACCGCCTCGGCGAACTGGGGCACCTCCACGTATTCGGCCGAACGTTACGGTGCCGACTACCGCTATGCGAGCCCCATCACGGAGTCAGACAGTGCCTGGTACAAGTTCGACATCCCGGCAACCGATCAATACAAAGTGGACGTCTGGTACCCGGCACTGCCCGGTTACAGCTCCGCCGCTCCACACGTCATCGTCACCAGCAGCGGTAGCCAGACGGTCATCGTCGACCAACGCGTCAACGGTGGCGGATGGGTAACGCTGGGCACCTTCACCCTGGCCGCCGGCGATTACAACGCGGTCGCGGTCAGCCGCTGGACGGCGGGCACCGGCCTGGTCATCGCCGACGCTGTCAGGCTGACACAGGTCTAAACTGGGCAGAATAATGCCTCCGCACCGCGATGACATCGCCGTGCGGAGGCTTGCTCTGTGGTGTCAGCCCCGCAGCGTGGCGATGGCCTTCTCGATACGCCGTTGGCGCGTCTCGGGTTTCTTCGCGCTCTCGATGGCGTGCACATGCTCGCGCTTGTGGCTGAACGAAAGGCTGTCGTAGGCGGCGCGGGCGACCGGGTCGGCGTCCAGAGCCTGAGCGAAGTCGGCGGGCTCGACCACGACGCGCGGTTCGGCGTCGAGCTCTAGTTCGACCTCGACCTCCTCGCCGATCTCGACACCGGCGGCTTTCCGGTTGGCGTGGCTGAGACCGAGCAGGTGGCGGCCGCGCATGATGGCGACCCGGCTCTTCCAGGAATGCCCGTTGACCGTGATGGTGACTGGCGGCCGCGCGCCCCCACCGAGCTTCTCCACGACCTCGGGCGGAACTTCCAGCCCGCGCATGGGTTCTGGTGGCTCGACGATGGTGCGAAACTTCACTGCGTGCTCCTTGTCAATTGGTGCGGGACTCCTTGATCACGCTACCGCCGGTACGCCGTAAAGTGTGGCCGGTGGGATGGGATGCTCTCGGGCACTGGGGTGAAGATGCTACTCGCATCGAATCACTTGCCGGCGGTATCGCCAATGACGTGTGGAGTGTGCGCATCAACGGACAGCTCGCGGTCGGCCGTCTTGGCACCAGAAGCGATGCTGACCTGGCGTGGGAGACCGCACTCCTCCAGCACCTGGACCGTGCGGGCCTGACCGTGCCGGTGCCGATCCCGACCATGGACGGCCGGCTATTCGCCGACGGGCTGGTGGTGATGACCTATCTGGAGGGCGGACCGCCCGAGACGCCGGACGATTGGCGGCGCGTGGCCGGCACGCTGCGCGAGCTGCACCGGTTGACGCGGGGCTGGCCGCAGCGCCCAGGGTGGCGATCGTCAACGGACCTCCTGCACGCCGACACCGGGACGAAAATCGACCTCGGTGCGATGCCCGCTGAAAGTGTTGTTCGATGCAGGGCAGCGTGGGCACGGCTCGTGGGACGTGAGACCTGTGTGGTGCACGGCGACCCCAATCCCGGCAACATCCGCATGACCGCGAATCAGGTGGCGCTAATCGACTGGGACGAGGCGCATGTCGACGTCCCTGACCTCGACCTCGTGCTGCCCGGCAACGCCGCCGGACTCGAAGACAGTGCCTACGACATCGCCGCGCAAGCGTCAGCCGCATGGGAAGCCGCTGTCTGCTGGAAGGACGATTACGCGGTTAAACGGCTCGCCGAAGTTCGCCCGGTGCCGTAGTAAGCCTTCGATCACGCCGGTTCGCAGAGGCAGAGTTGAAGCGGCGAATCCGCCTCAAAGGGCCGACTGGACCAATCGCCGAAGCGCTCGACGAGCCGAAGGCCGCCTAGCGAGATGAGTAGCGGCAACTCCTGCGGGAAGATACTCCTGATTTCCAGTGGTGCGACCACAAAGTCGGACTCGGAGTCAGTCGAGAAATGCCACGTGCCCCGGGTCACTTGCGCCGACGCGTCGTAGGTCTCAGCGATATCGACACTAACGTTGCCACGGTCAGGATCCAGGAACGACAACGATTCCCGGGTGCGCCGCACGCCATCGGCTTCGGCCAGCTGTCGTACACCCGGGTTGAATACATCGAAGACGAGCCGTGCTCCAGGTGCCAGGTGCCTTCTAACCGACTGGAAACAGCTCACCAAATCCCCAGCCTCGTGCAGATGCAGCAATGAATTGGCTGTGATGAACACGAAGTCGAAGGTGCGGCCCAGATCGAAGGCCCGCATGTCGCCCTGAATCCATTCGGCCGCTACACCGCGCTCGTTCGCCTTACGCTGAGCCTCGGCCAGCATGTCTGATGAGAAGTCCAAGCCAACGCACGCCAGCCCGTCAGACGCGATGGGGATTAGCTTCTGCCCCGTCCCGCACCCGAGTTCCAGAACGCTCCCGCCGTGCCGAATGGCCTCGGTCCGATAGAAATCGACCGCGGGCCAGCTGACGGGGAACATGAGGTCGTATAGCCTCGCGTGCGAGTAGAACGCTTCACTCATGAGCGCCTCGTCTTTCCGGCTGATTCGCCGTTGGCCATGGGGGCCCGCTGATTCAAGCGTGTGCGCCGCCGGCGTGTCGAGCAAATATCGAGGATGGCGACAATGAGGGGACGATTCGCCATTTCGTTGCTATGGCTGAGATTTCGCGGCGGATCGGCTTACGCGGCTACCTCGGCCCTAGCTACCGCCCTGGGGTGAACATTGTCGATGCCGACGCACGGTCTCTTCGAGACCAGGCTCCTGATCCCACACGGTATAGTCATTGATGTCCATCCCGAAGTCTACGGTGAGGACCGAGGTGATCTGGCGACGCTCGCCGCGGCAGGAGTGTCCATTGTGCACTGTCCGCAGACGTCGCTGCGCTACGGCGATGCCTTACATTCCTTCGGCCGCTACCGCCGCGCTGGAATCAACATCTGCCTTGGCACCGATTCGTTTCCGCCGGATCTCATCCGTGGGATGCCCCGGCCGAAGCCTACGTCGAGGCGGCTACCCTCGGTGGGTCAAAAGCATTGGGCCGCGACGGCTTGGGCGGCATCGATCTGGAAGCGTTGCACCACCGGGCTCATGCCCTCTTCGAGAAGATGCGAGCCGCCTACCCCGAACGGGATCTGCGCCATCGCCCCGTCAGCGAATTATTCCCGCCCACCTTTCCTTCTTTCACCGCCGTCAGTTAGGCGCGGTCAAAGCCGTCGGGGCCCGCGTGCCGCGAGAAAGCGAATACCCGTCGCGGCACGCCCGGGCGCAACAAAAGCCCAGGTCATGGGCTATGTGTTCGGCATGATGACTGGCATGTTTAGAGCAAAATGGACAATGCCCGTGCTGGCCGTAATTCTGTTGGCTGGCACGGCTGCCGCTAAGCCCGTGCATAAGGAACCGCCTGTTCTGGCGAAAAATCTGGGGCGCTATGAAATCGTGCGCAGCGAGACGGCGACTCTTAGACCTGGTGAAGGGATCACACTGTATCCACGGTGCACCGGCGGGCGGATGCCGCTAGGGGCCGGGCTGGTCAACGGTTCGAGAACCGGCAGCGTGCAAATGGCCGCCAGCTATCCGTGGGGAGACGCCTGGGCCGTGGAAGCACGCTATGTCGGCGGCGAAGGCGAGACCCTTTGGGCGTACGGGATAGCAGTCTGCGGATTCGTGCAGGCCTACCACACCCTGATGGCTGATCTCGTCACAGTGAATGGGAACACCAGCAGCTTCCAAGCGCAGCAATGCGAAAACGCGTTCGTCACCTATGGCGGCGGTGGAGTTTTCCTTGGCGGCACTCAGTCGCTGGTCCTCGGCACTTATCCGATCACCAGGCACATGTGGGCCACCGAGATGTACAACTTCAACTCATTCCCCGTGGACATGCGGGTATTCGCGGTCTGCGGCTGGGCGGTTGACGGGTTCAACGTCGTCACCGGCCGCGAGGCGGTCATCAGCACCGGGCAATACATTCCGGTGACCGTCGATTGCCCGGAGGGCACAGTGGCGATCGCTGGCGGCGCCCACATTTACGGCGATCAGCTTTTCACGACCGATTCCTATCCCCTCAACGAGACCAGCTGGCGCATCTGGGTCAGGGGCGGAGGGGAAACCGACATCCTCCGGGCATACGCGGTCTGCGCCGACAGATAGGTAGTGTGACTGGCACCTATCCTCGTTGATAGGTGCCAACTGTTTCAGGCCCGCTTCTTGAACATGGAGGAAGCCCACATGTAACCGACGACCGTTATCGCGACGCACCACGCGAGGGCGGTGATGGTGTAGCCGGTGTTGGGTGTGCCGTTGAGGAATCCGCGCAGGGTTTCGATGATGGAGGTAACCGGCTGATATTCCACGAACTGGCGGATGCCCTGCCCCATCTTCTCAGCCGGCACGATCGCGCTGCTGAAGAAAGGCAGCATCACCAGTGCAACGGTTGCCATGCGCGCCGTCTTCGGCGACTTTGCCGACAGTCCTAACGCGATAGTGAATCAACTGGTCGCGAGAGTAAGCAGCACAACGATTCCGGCCGTGGCGAACCAATGCGCGGCGCCTGTCGCCGTAGCGCCCGGTCCACAACACACGGCCATAAGGCGCGGCTGAGATGCCCGGAACGGCCGAGGCTATCCGCGGTAAGTCTCAGGACTCCGACTTGTTCCTAGCCCGGCTTATGGTGCACCTCAATGCCTCACTTGGCAAGGCCGGCTACGGCGAAGCCTTCCGCCGGGGAGCAGCCATCCCCCGGCAGGCGGCGCTGGAACGGCTCGCGGTCCTCGCTGCTCCATAAACCCTTTCGCTGGTACTCGGTAGAGGTCCCTTTTAGTTCCCCGGACTGCCTTTGCGTCGGCGCCGGTGCCACAGCAGCAGGAGAAGGAGAGCCACGGCCGCAACAGCGATAGGCACCGCGACCCTCAGTTCGTCGCCGTCGGCCTGAGCAATAGTCTGCACCGTATGGTTATCGCCGTAGTTAAGGTCGACGGTGAAATAGTCAGGGTCCGCCTCGGCCGGTTTGGCTCCAGACGCCGTAGTCAGCACCAGTGGTGGGCCTGTTCCGGGCTCGCCATGGAATCCCAGGCGGGCGTCCGCGTCGACCCTAAGGCGATGCTCCGCCGGTGTCAGCCAAATGATGTCCACCTCGGCTATGTTGACCGGCTTGACTTTTAGCGTGCTTAGATTCTGATACACCATGCCTGGCTCGAAGTGGTAATTGAACAAGCAAAAGTCGAGCATTCCCTTGCTGTAAGTGCAATTGGAGAACGACTCGGAGGTGGCGAGAGGCGGGCCGCCGGCCAGCATCAGCACCACGCCTTCAGCAGGCTGCTCGACTTCACCTCAAGGGGCACAGTGATCTCACCGCCCCGCATGACCGCCGGCGGGGGCCCGGGCACCAACTGTCCGCGAATGTTCACAACCCGTCCGATACTGACTGTGGCCGAGGCAGTTGCCACGATGCCCGAGCGGTCCGAAAGGGTCACCTTCAAGGTGCCTGAGTCTTTCGGCCGCGCGGTGAAAACCGGGCTTAAGTCAAAGAAGGTTGGTGGCACCGGCCCGAAAGTGGTGAGCTCTCCAAGGCGGCAGGTGATGAACTGCCCTTCGGCGACACAACCAGCCGGCGCGGGCACAGTCACGATTGACGCGGCCCGGGTTAAGTCGTAGGTAAGGACAGCGCCGACTACCGGCCCGGTCCTAACTGCTACTTGCACCGCGCCTCGCTGGTTGCCTGCCACCACGAGATCAGGCAGGTACATGTCCACCTCTGGACGTTCCGGACTAGCGGCCGCCGCAGCGGGCACTGTGGCTCCGGCTAGGACAGTAAGAAACACGAGCGCTAGCGCAGCCCAGCGAGCCAACATCTTTCCCCGTCTCATCCCAGCCAGGCCTGATGCTGGCGACAGGGTAGACGCACAGCCCGCCCTTTTGTTTGCACTTCGCGCCCTGCTTGCTTTGCCAGGATCATTTTGGCGTGGGTTAACTGGCGGGGCTACCGCCCGATGCGGCGGGCACGGGCGGTAGCCGGCTCTCGATACCTACGGTTGACTAAGGCGTATAGGTCTGCCACTTTTGGTTGTTGCCGCCCCAGCAGGACCAGAGCTGCACCTTGAAGGTGGACTGATTCACATCAACGCACAACCCTGACTGGACACCACGGATAGTCCCATCGGAGTTGAAGGCCCATCGCTGGTTCGCGCCGCCGTTGCAGTCGTAGGTTCCGACCACGGTGCCGTTGCTCGTGCCCTGGCCGTAGGCATCCAGGCACTTTTGTCCGCCTAGGACGGTGATTTGACCCGTGGCGGTCACGGTCCACTGCTGGGCGGCCGAGGTGCTGCAGGTGGACACCTGGGTTTGCACGTTGCCCGTGCCACCCGGGATGTCGAGGCAACGTCCGGTGCCGACGTTGCGGAGATTGGCGGCGACCGGGTCAGTTCCGCCGATCCCCCAGCCATACTTGAGGCGTTGCGCGCCGCTGACATTGGGCGTGGTAAGCGTTAGGTTGGTACCACTGCCTTGCATCTTCTGCAGCGAGTACCAGTCATCGCTTTGACCCGCCGTGATTTTGCCGCCAAGACCTGGCCAGTAGATAGAACCCATGCGCAGCTCGCGCAGCACCGCGGTGGTCGCGCGCAGATAGCGGACGAAGTTGTCGGTGCTGTTGGCGTCGTGATAATTGAGTCCGGTGTCCATCGGCGCGCCGAATTCGTCGATCACCGTCCTCGACGCACAGGTGCCGATCGCGTCTTTGAGGTAGCTCACCCACTGGTCGTAAGTCTTCGCGCCGCTGAAGAAGGTGTAGTGGTGCAGAGACAAGACGGTGCCATCGAGACGACTATCAGCACACATGGCTTTGGTGTTGGTGTTCAAGCCGGCACCGCTGACGAAAATGCGGTTCCGCGGAACGGATGGGCGGCTCGTGATCCAGGTCGCGGCGATGTTGGCCCACTCGGTGGCGCTGTGGCCGCCGGGTTCGTTCATGGGCTCGAAGTAGACCAGACTGTTGGCGCCGTACTTGGCGACAACGGTGTTCCACATGGAGTTAAACGCCGAGGTGTTGACGACCCTGCCGCCGCTGGCGGCGACGCCATCCTCCCAATAGGACAGAACGACTTTAATGCCCCTCGCGGTGGCGGCGTCGATCGCGCCCGTGTACGAGTTCCACCAGGCCGTGCCGACGGTGTACGTGTTGATGGGAAGCCGGACGGTGTTGATGCCGAGATTGTTCTGGAAACCGGCGTAGATGACGTCGGCTTTGGCCTTGACCGTCGCGTAGCTATCTGTGCTGCTGAGCCCGTGCAGGACAAGGGTTCCGCCGTGGAAGTTGTCCCCGGTACGGGCCCAGTTGACGCCGATGAACTGGCTGGTGTCGGCGGCAGCGGGCGTGGCACTGCCAACAATGCCAAGTGGAATCGCCGTAAGCGCCGTCAGTGCGCAGGCGAGGGTCCGGGCGAGCGAGCGTTTGGGACGGGAGCTAGCCATCGCCTTTCCTTTCTCGAAGAGCCGGGAGCGGCCATCACCCCGTTGTGCTGGCCATGTGGCGGGCGTTTGCCCACACGAGGTAAAGAGCCGGAGCGGGCAGCAGGAACAGCCCCACTGCGGGTTTTACGGTGACAGCCGCCGCGACCATGAGGAGCACAGCAAGGTTCGCCAGGCTCAGGTACCACCTGCGCACACACTGGTAAGCGGCCGCGAGAAGACGGCTTTCGTTTGCTGCCAGCAGCTGCGCCGACACAACGGGAATGAGGGCGGCCAGCACGAGCAGCATCGGGACAACGACCGCGAAACGGGTTCGGGCCGCGAATGTGACCTCGATGCCAAGGACGACCGCAAACGTTGACGCGGCACCGCCGACGGCCATAGAGCGCCAGAACCGGCGCCGGTAGGCCGCCCAGAATGAAGAACCGGTGAAGGTGGCGAATCCCGCCGCGGTTGCGGGCGCGCAAAGCGAGGCCAAGGCGACAAAGAATGGCCATGCGGCGAGCGGATCCTGGCTCATCGCGAGCGCGAGCAGTAGCGGCGAGCACGCGGCTGCCAGACACAGGTTCAGCCGGAGTCCAAAGTAGACGGTACTGAAGATGGTGTCATACGGAAGCCTCGCCAAGAAGGACATCTTTGATTACCCCTTCATCCCGGAAGTCGCTATGCCCTGGATGAAGTACCGCTGGCCTAGCAGGAAGATGACGAGAATAGGCAGTACTGAAAGCACTGAACCAGTCATGATCATCGCGTAGTCGGCGTCGAACTGACCGGCGAACGAACGCAGGCCGAGCTGAATCGTCCACAGATCATTACTGGTCAGGTAGATGAACGGGCCCATATAGTCGTTCCACGTGTTGACGAACGTGAGCAAAGCCAGGCTCGCCAGCGCGGGTTTGGATAAGGGCAGGATGACACGGGCCCAAATTCCGTACTCGGACAGGCCGTCCATCCGGGCAGCCTCGCAGAGCTCGTCTGGGATCGTCAGATAGTACTGGCGCATCAGGAATACGCCGAACGCGCCAAAGGCCTGTAGCAGGATCAGCGACCAGAAGGTGTCCGTCAGCCCAGCCTTCTGCATCATGATGTATTGCGGGATCATGTACGCCTGCCACGGCACGGCGATGGTGGCGATGTACCCAAAGAACAAGATGTCCCGCCCCGGGAAACGCAGTTTGGCGAACCCGTATGCCGCGAAGCTGCCCGTGAGCACCTGAAGCAAGGTGATGACGCTGCTGAGGAAAACCGTGTTGCGCAGGTAGCTGTCCAATGGCACCCGCTGCCAGATGCTGATGAAGTTGTCCCAGCGGAACTCCTGCGGAATCCACTGAATGGGAACAGTAAAGACCTCGTTGTTGGGTTTGAGCGAGGCGCTGATCATCCACAGGAATGGCACGAGAACGGCTGCCGCGGCAGCGATAAGACCGGCATACAGCGTCACGCGGCCAGCGATGGTCTTCATCTAGCGCTCCCTGCGGTTGTTGAGCCAGAACTGCGTCAGCGTCAGGACGAGCACCAGCAGGAACAGCACCAGGGAAATGGCTGAGGCATAACCGAATTCGCCTTCGATGATGCCCTGACGGTAGATCTGCTGCGACAACACCAGAGTGGCGCGCCCCGGGCCGCCGTCGGTCATCACGACGATGAGGTCAAATACCTTGAAACTCTGCACGGTCAGCAGAATGAGCACAAGGAAGGTCACGGGCCGCAGACCGGGCAAGGTCACCGCGCGGAAACGCTGCCACGCGGTGGCACCATCCACTTTGGCCGCTTCATAGTGTTCCTGTGGAATGGCTTGCAGCCCCGCCAGGAACAGGATCATGTAATAACCCATGTCACGCCACACGCTGGTGATGATCACCGCAGGCATCGCCCAGGTGGTACTCGTCGTCCAGCGCGGCGGAACGTCCATTCCCAGGAACGACAAGAATTGGTTGATCGGACCGAATTCCGGATTGAACAGCATGTTCCAAACGACGGCGACCGCAACCAGCGAGGTGACGTAAGGGAAGAACGCAGCCACACGGAAAAACCCGACTCCGGCGAGCTTGCGGTTGAGTAGCAAAGCGAGACCAAGTGACGCCAGCACTGTCAGCGGCACGTGCCCGAGCGCGTAATAGGCCGTGTTGCGCAACGCCACCATGGTGGATTCGTCGTTGAGCAACCTTTCGAAGTTCTTCAGCCCAATCCACTTAGGAGGGTTGTAGGAGTCCCAGTCCATAAAGGACAACCCGAAGGCGGCGATAACCGGTAGCAAGGTAATCACCACAAAGCCGAGGAAATTCGGCAGAATGAAGCTCCAGCCGATCAGCGATTTGCGCCACCGTCGCGCGGGTGTGCTTAGGTCTGCCATCGTTGGCCCTCCTGCGGTTTGCTGGGGACGGCGTTCCGCCCCCAACAGACAAACTCAGCTAGCTTCGTTCTTGACCCGGGTTTGGATCTGCTTGATTCCGTCGGCGATGGATTTGTCCTTCGTCATAATCAGCTGGTGTTCCTCGTTAAGGATGGTGTCGATCTTCGAGGTCTTGTCGCTGACGGGCATCTCCAGGACGATCTTGTCAGGAGTAAACGCCTTCTTAGACGCCTCATCTGTTGGCATGCCGGGCAGGCCGAAATACGCCTGGCGGATCTCGTCGGAAAGCAGAGCCGGGACAACTCCGATGTCGGCGATCGCTTTGGCACCTTCGGGGCCGGTGGCGAACTCGATGAACTTCTGGGCCGCCGCCGCGTGCTTGGCGTTCTTGTTGACCGCGAAGGCGGTTGGTGAGCCAAAGGTCGTCACTCCAGGCGATCCGGCCCGTTGCGGGAAGGGTGCGATGGCCCAGTCGGCGGCCGTCGTGCCCTTCTTCTTTTCGGATAGAATCTTGGCGATGTACCAGGTACCCATGGGAAGCATCGCGGTTTTCTGGGTTTCGAACATCGAGGCGTAGCCGGTCTTCTGAGTGACGGCGGTTCCGTAGTCCAAGGTCGCCCCGGCGTCCTGTAATGCCAGAGCCGTCTGGTACTGATCGGCGAAGAACCCGTAATCGGGGCCGAGAAGGTTGCCGCCGGTCTGCGCGGCCGAAACGGCCTGCACCACGGAACGCCACGTGTGCTGATAAGTGCCATAGACTTTGTTCTGGCCCGACCCCGACGTTAATGATTTCGCCAGTTCGAGATACTGGTCCCAGGTCAGGTTTGCCGGATATGGCTTTCCTGCCGCGTCGAAGAGCTTCTTGTTGTAGTACAGCACCCAGAAGTCCTGGCGATATGGCAAGGCGAAGTACTTGCCGTTCTGCTGGAACGCGTCCAGGCCGTTGAGTTTGGCGCCATTGCCTGTGGTGGCAAGGGAAGTGAGATCCTTGAGCTGGCCACGGCCGGCGTACCTGGCGTAGTCAATGACATTCTTCATAGTGATGACGTCGGTGGTGTCGCCTGAGGCGAGCATCGTCGTCACCTTCGTGGGATAGTCCGCGGCCACGATGTCGACCGGCTTGATGGTGATGTTTGGGTTCGCCTTCTGGAAGGCGTCGAACAAGGCCTGGAACTCCGGCGTCGAAGCCAGGCTCCACACACTGACGGTCAGCTCAACGGGGCCAGTTTCACTGCTCTCATCGCTGGAACCGCATGCCGCTAATGGCAGGCCGACAGCCGCCATGCCCACGGCCGCCAGCATTTTCCTTCTGTTCACGAGCGTTCCTTCCTATAGCGCGGCCGCTTCAGCGGCAAAGGAGTTGTTCTTTCGTGACCACGCCGTCGGGCCACGAAATCTCGACGACCGGCACACCGGGAGAAACCTTTACGGCTGGCGGGTTTTCCTCTCCGTTGAGAGCGAGGGCCGCCACGACCCAGGAGCCAAGTACCGGTGTTGTTCGCAGCCAGGGCGTGAGCGTCGTTTCCCCCAACGGAGTCGCATTGTGTGACGTATGAACGCCAGCCGTGGTGAAGCCGAAAAGTCCATACACCGCAGATGTTTGCGCCATTCCGGCGGCGACTGCGAACGGCCCGTCATAGACGCGGTCTGGAAGGTTGCCCGAAGCCGTGACCGGCCAGCCGCCAAGTCTTAACGCCGCCACTCGTTCCCACCCCGCCGCCGGTGATTCGATGCGCACAAGACGCACCTCCCACGCCCCGCGAACTACGGAAACGGTGGTGACAGCCGCTGCATCGATGGCCGCTCCTGGCCTGCCAGAGCCGTGGTCGGGAACAGTCCTATCTGGATCCACCCAGTGACACATGGCGCGGGACGCCAGCACGGCGGCAACCCCATCGCTAGACGCTTGCAGGAGTTGAAATCCCGTACGATGGGTCGCCTTTCCTTGTGCGTCAAGCAGAACCACTGACTGGTCCAATGGTTCATCCCACCCGGCATCGTCCATCAAGGGCGCGGTGGCCGTGGAGTAGCCGAACCGTGCGTACAGCGGCGAGTCGCCTGTCTGGTCGCCTTCGCGGGCATGGTCCGTGCCATGGTTGTAGACCCGCACAATGCCATCGGCTGCGGTCGAGGCGACGGCCCAGCCCGGCGCCGCGACGATAGCGAGCTGATCGCCAAGCTCGACCGGTAGCGGCTGCTCGGTCTCCGTCCACACAGGATGCTCCGCCGGGAGCATCAAGCCGAGCATGCCTTTGGACGCCCAGTACGGCGAGCCAGTCCCGGAATACCGCTGCGCCATGCGGCGCCATGGGTGAAACCAGCCGAGCGTCAGCAACCCATTGGCGCCGGGGACACCACGATCGGCGAAGTGCTTCACGATCCCGGATGCCGCCCGGCGTAACAAACCTGGGTGGACGGCCTTGGTTTCAGCCAGTGCCCCGGCCCAGAATGGTGCCGCGGCGGCGAACCGGTAGACCAGGCTGCGGCCCTGAATAAGCGGACTTCCATCGCTTCCTACCAGGCGGACAGCATCCAGCAGGTACTCATCGAGCCGGCCCAGGTAAACGGGGAGTCGTTGGGCAGCAAGCGTTTCCGCACCCCGCATGCGGCTCCAAAGCAGAGGGTAGACGTGCAGTGCCCAGCCGTTGTAATGGTCGAAGCTGCGTTCGTCTCCGTCGCAATACCACCCACTGCGGCGCGCGAACGATTCGTGCGCGGCCAAGTCGGCTTCCATATCCGCAAGCGTCCATGGCCCGCCAACCGATGACAGGAACTGCTCGACAACGATCCGGAACCATACCCAGTTCGTCTGCGGATAGGTGTGGTCACCGACAATCTGGGCCAGATAGGCGACAACCCGTTCCTGCACCCCAGGATCGAGGCGGTCCCACAGCCACTCCCTGGTGAGGTCAAGAACGAGTGCGATCGAGGCGGCCTCCACTTTGGCCTGTGCGTGCTCCCTGGGTGTCACCCACCGCTCGGGCGACTGGGGATCGGTTCCCGCGGCGATCCCGGACGCATACCGCTCAAGCAGATTGCGCGGATCGCGCCCACACTCCCCCGCTACGCGAAAACCCGCGAGCAGAAAGGTCCGCGCGAAGCCTTCGAGGCCATCGACAGCAGACCCATATCCTCCTGGTACGCCGGGCAGCGTGATCGTGGCACCGGAAGGTGACGCATAGCGCCACGCGGAGCTGAGTAACCGGTCAGCCAGGCTCGCCCAGTCGCCGCGAGTCCAGCCCGTGTAAGGCGAAATCGTCATGCGCTCACCTCCAGCATCTGACTGGTAACGGCTTCGGCTAGCGGCAATCCATTGATGAACCTTTCCAGCTCGTCTAGCGCCAGCGCGCTCATACGGCGGGTTTCCGAGCCAAGCGAGCCCGCGATGTGCGGAGTGATCATTACGTTGTCCAGCCGGTAGAGCAGTGAGCTGGCGGGCAATGGCTCGGGGTCGGTCACGTCGAGGATGGCGTTGAGCCTGCCGCTGACGCACTCACGCTCCAGCGCGGCGGTGTCGATAACGCCGCCGCGGGCCGTATTGATAACCGTGGCCCCATCGGGCATCAGCGCCAGCTCGCGCGAGCCAATGGTGTGCCGGGTCTGCGGCAATTCTGGCAGGTGCAGTGACAGGATGTCGCAAGTGGACAGAAGCTCGTCAAGGCTGACGAGACGGCCACCCACCGCGGCTACCGCGGCCGGATCGGCGTAGGGATCGGTCACGAGCACCGCCGCGGTATCGAGCATTCGCAGCCGCTCCGCCACCAGCCGGCCGATGCGTGAGAACCCCAGGATGCCAATGGTCCGGCCATAATTCGATAGATCTTCGCGAGCCGCCACGGAATACCAGTCATTGCGTGCCATGCGCGTTTGAGCGGCGAGCAGAGGCGCCTTCTTGCCAGCGAAGATGATGGCCGCCAGCGTGTACTCGGCGACGGGCGTGGCATTGGCCTGGGCACCGCTGGTGACAACGATCTCCCGCCGCCAGAACTCATCTGAGACCAAGCCACGCACGCTGCCCGCACAGTGGAACACCGCCTGCAGCTTTGGCGCCGCGTCGAGACGCTCCGCCGTAAGGGAAGGACAGCCCCAGGAGGTGAACAGCACTTCTGTTTCGGCCAGGCGAGTCCGCGTACATGGCGCGTCGATGTCGTCTGACCAAACCGGATCGCCAAGGTCGGCAAGCGAGCGAAGCCGTTGCATCTCGCGGTCACCGAACTGCATCCGGAACGTGTCAGGCCGCATCACGAGCAGTGCCTGCGGACGGTACATGCGCCTTGCCCTCCCGACATCGCCCGGGAAGAAGTCCGAGCGATTATGTTCGTTTATGTGTGTTCGATCAGTGCCAGGAAGTAGACAGCATCACGTAACACCACTGCAAGAGCTTGTTACCAATCCGTGACATGTGCGCAGTGGATTGGAAATGGCTTCTTGTGATCGAATATGTTCGTATTGAGCGACCGAGGACATTCAATGGCGCCTACACGGCATCGGGATGGAGGCGCAACAGTGACCGTGTCCGAACCTCCGCTGCTAGCGGCTCAGCGCCGCGAGCGGCTATTAGCCGACCTGCGCGCGCGAGGCACTCTGCGCGTCAGTGACATAGCAAGGGCTCTGGGCGTCACCCCGGTCACGGTACGCAGAGACATCGCACAACTTGCCGGCGAAGGCGCCATCGAGCGTGTCCACGGCGGGATCAGGCTTCCGCGTACCCAGGAAATGTCTGAAGATCCTGAAGCCACCCCGGGCCTGGAGGAAGGCGGCCACCCGGCAGTGGGCATGGTCGTGCCCTCCCTGGATTACTACTGGCCAGAAATCATCCGCGGCGCACGAGACGCCGCACCGGCCGCCGGGGTGCGCCTTGTGCTTCGCGGCTCGTCCTACGACGACGTCCATGACGTTCGCCGCCAGGTCACTTGGCTGCTGGAAACCGTTGGCATCCAAGGGCTTCTTATCGCTCCGCCCACGATCGGCGACGAGGCTTCCCGGCTCATCACCTGGCTAGCCTCCCTCGCTATCCCTGTCACATTCGTGGAGCGCACCGCGACGGTCGGGCCTTACCGCGAGCACGTCGAATCGGTGTCGACCGACCACGCGTTTGGCGCCAGCCTGGCCGTGCGTCACCTCGTTGGCCTTGGCCACACCAAAATTGGCTTCCTGGCATCATCTACCAGCCCAACGACACCGGCGGTCCGCCGCGGCTGGATGGAAACATCAGCGGAGACCGACCTTGACGTCACGGCAACCCTTGACGTCACTACGCCGGACTACCGCGATCCACGCTGGCACGACGAATTGGATAGCTCACTGGACACATGTCTGGCAACGGGAACCACGGCCGTGCTCGTCCACTCGGACCGCGAAGCGATATCCCTAGTCGCGCGCTGTGAAGAGCGCGGCATAAAGGTGCCCGGCGACTTGGCTGTCGTCGCTTACGACGATGAGGTCGCGGGTCTGGCCAACCCGGCCCTCAGCGCGATCCGGCCGGCCAAATACGCGATTGGTGAGGCGGCGGTACAGCTTCAAGCCAGGCGGCTGTTCGCCGAGCCCGGCCGTCCGGTGCACCGCATCCGGATTAGCCCGCAACTGGTGGTCCGGGATTCAAGCAGAACCTAATCCAGCCTGAACACGAACCGGTGGGCCGAGTACCCGGCGGGCGCCAGCCGCCTGCAGCGCAATCTGAACACCCGGTCCGGGCGCTGAAAGTGGTCCGTGAGAAGTAGCTCATCAACCGATGCTTCTGCGCCTTCATGTTCTAGGACAACGAGACCACTCCAGTTAGCGCCAATGTCCGAAAGCGACGGTCGGTGTCTGCTGATGAACATCTCGTCCACGGTCAGCGGCCGGTCGGCCGTAACCTCGTCGGTCAGTTCTAGCCGGCCCGACCGCGACCACCTGAATCGCCGCACCAGCGAACGCAGCCCGGCCACCTCATATGCCGCGGTGAGCTCGAGGTCGAATTCGGCCCCGTCATCATTGGCTTGGTAATGAAGGACTCTCGCCGCTCGTTCGCGCCCGGGCAACTGCTCGTTACCATCAACCACCGGAACCGAATGCCCAAGGGCAGAGGCATATGGCGACTCATAGCGGTTGGTACCGAAGTATTCTGAGGTGTATTCAGCCGCGCCGAGGTCAGCTAGCACGCTCTCGCCGTGCGTATGCAAGATGAAGTGCCCCAAGTCGTTGTGGTTGTGCGGCTCGTCGTTGTGGCCGCCTTTGGCAGCGAACGCATGCCGGCCACGGTCGATCACCCAGCCCGCATCCGGCAAGAATGACGTTAACTGGCCGCGCACCTGCGGCACGATCGAATCGAACCAGGCGAGGTTGCGCGACACGTGCGCCCACCGGTAGCAGTGATCGTCGTGAAATGACGGAACCTTTTCCGGCGGTGGAGTGCCAAATCGCTCAGCGAGCCTGGTCAGCAATCCGGCCGGGAACCAGGGCCTATCGGTCGTGTCAGAAAACGATGCGTAGGCGCCACCGCCTAAAGCGACCCGGCTCGCAAACGCCGCGATCTCGCGTATCTTCGGTGCCACCATCAAATCTTCGCCCGTGTGCTCCCGCAGCGCCTCAGCGAAATAGACGAAGTATCCAAAGCCGTAAACCCAGTAGCTAATTCCCTCCAGACAACCGCCGTCGTCGCCGAAACCGGCCAGAAAACGATCCATCGCACGACGGCTGCGGTCCAGCATGACGGTCAGCCGGTCACTATCCTTTGTGGAGCGGCCAAGCAAAGCCAGCGCCGCCATGCCGACCGCCCCACCACACACGGACTCCCAGTTGTTGCCAAACCCCTCCCACGCCAGCGGAAGGCTGCCGGAATAGGGCACGAACACACGGCGGTCGATTTCTTCGCGGACTCTGGCGGTTACCATCGGATCCAGCCGGCTATCCAGCGCCGCAACGGTTTCGGCAAGCGTATGCGCGGTCTCAGCCGCAAACAGATCGACGCACTGACGGGGATCAGCGCAGCCGCCAACGTGCGCTGGCAATGCCCACGTGTACTCGTCGCACACTGACCACAAGGTGTCGCAGAGCATCGCGGTGCTGACACCGGGTTTCAGCAAGGCCTCAGCCACCTGGGCAGTCAGCGTCGCGCGACGGCGGAAGTAGAGTTCTTCATAGACCAGCCGCCGGCCTGTGCGGAAATAGTCTTCGTAAGCCCCGAATGTCAAGACGGGCATAGCATTTGCCGCGGCCACCAGTTCAATCTCACGAACGAGCGGCGCCAAAGCGGTTGGCGATGGAAGGAATCCGCTATCTGCCATACGCGGAGCCTACTTCCAGGGCAACCGGACTGTCCGGAAGTCGCGACGCCGCGAACGGTTTGCCTGACCGCGATCAAGCAAACCGGTGCGCGGACCATCTGTCGCGTGAGTAATTACCAGGCCCATGCTTCGGGTGCTGGGCGGCCCTGACCCGGTGGCGGGAACAATTCGTCGATGCGGGCCAAGACGTCCGGCGTGAGCTCCACGCTGAGCGCTTGGATCGCCTGGTCGAGGTGCTCGCTGACCCTGGCGCCGACGATTGGTGCGGTAACACCTGGCCGGCTCAGGAGCCAGGCTATGGCGACCGCTGCGGGTGCGATGCCTGCTTCGGCGCAGAGTTTCTCGTACCCACGAATGGCTTCTAAATGGCGTTTAAGGTCTTCTTGGATGAAATCGCGGGCCGAGCCGTGCAGCTCGATTTTCTGCAAGATGCCGCCTAAAAGTCCTCGCTGCAAAGGCGACCAGGGAATGACCGCGATTCCATAGTGGACGGCGGCTGGGATGACTTCGAGTTCGGGAAGCCGTGTGATCATGTTGTAGATCGGCTGCTCCGACACGAGGCCGAGCAGGTTCCGCCGGATAGCTTCCTCCTGAGCCGCGGCTAGGTGCCACCCGGCGAAGTTGGACGATCCGACGTAGCGGATTTTGCCTTGGGAGATAAGCAGATCCATTGCCTGCCAGATTTCTTCCCAGGGTGTGCTGCGGTCGATGTGGTGCATCTGAAACAGGTCGATCCAGTCGGTGTTGAGCCGCCGCAAAGCGCTGTCGCACGAGGCGATGATGTTGCGTGCGCTGAGCCCACGATCGTTTGGCCAGGCGGGCGCGGTGGAGTCAAGGGCGCTATAGGCCTTGGTCGCGAGCACTACCTTTTCCCGCCGGCCCCCACCGCGGCCAAACCAGCGGCCGATGATCTGCTCGGTCGCGCCTTTCCCACCGGGCGACGGATAGCTGTTGGCAGTGTCAAAGAAGTTGATGCCGTGGTCGAGTGCCCGGTCCATGATGCCTTCAGCGGCGTCTTCGCCGGTGTAGGAACCGAAGTTCATGGTGCCCAGGCAGATGCGGCTCACGCGCAAACCGGTGCGGCCAAGATTGGTGTACATGTCCCTTAGGTTGCCGTGTCGCTGGACCATGCTTAAGGTCCACATTCATGGCATCAGACTGGTCCACTTTGCGAGAGACGCTGTTGACCGCTTCGGGCAAGCGCGGGCTGGAGCGGGCGCTGCGGGACGCCATCCGGTCTGGGCGGCTCGCCGCGGGGTTGCGGCTTCCGTCCACTCGCGACCTTGCGGCGCAGCTCAACGTGGCGCGCGGGACGGTGACGTCCGCCTATGACCAGCTTGCCGCTGAAGGCTACGTCGTCGTTCAGCGTGGATCGGGCACGCGCGTGGCCGCTATCGCCCCGGAGCAGCCTGTCGCCGCGGCGCAGCCTGCCTGGCGGTACCACCTCGGTCCGGGAATGCCTTCCCTGGCAAGCTTTCCGCGCCAGGCGTGGGCTTCGGCCTTGCGTGGCGCGGTGACCGGGTTGCCGGATGTCGATCTCGGCTACGCCGACCCCCTCGGCTTTCCAGCGCTGCGGCAGGTATTAGCCGCCTACCTCGGCCGCGTGCGGGCTGTTTCCGCGACCGCCGAGGACGTCGTCATCACCCACGGCACCTTCGACGGGATCGGTCTGCTCGCGCCATCGCTGAATGGACCGGTCGCCATCGAGGATCCGGGCGGCCCAGACCAGGCCGAAATGCTGGCCATGCATGGTCTTGACTACGCGCCGATCCCGGTGGATGAGGATGGGATAAGGGTGGACCTGCTGGCCCAAACCGCTTGCCGGACGGTCATTGTGACTGCGGCCCATCAGTTTCCGATGGGTGTCGCCCTGCATCCGCAACGGCGGCGGGCATTGGTGGAGTGGGCCATCGCCTGTGACGGCATCATCATTGAAGACGACTACGACGCTGAATACCGCTATGACCGGCCGTCAGTCGGGGCGCTGCAAGCACTCTGCCCGAATCGGGTGGTCTATGTTGGCACGCTGTCGAAGACGCTGGTGCCCGCGATCCGGCTGGGCTGGATGGTGGTGCCCGCCGCGCTTCGCCAGGATCTGCCGGACCGTCGCTGGCACGCCACCCGCTCCTGCGGCACCTTCGAGCAGGCGGCCTTCGCGACGCTGCTGGGTAACGGGGCATACGACCGGCATCTGCGCCGCACCCGCCTGCTCTACCGGGAGCGCCGCGACGCCCTCCTGCAGGCGCTGCGCCGCTATGTCCCGAACTGGGGCGTCGTCGGCATCGACGCCGGCCTGCACGTCGTCGTGCTACTCCCGCCGGGGATCACCGAGGACGTCGTCGATCTGCTTGCGGCACAACGCATTCAGGTCTCAGGCCTGTCCGAGTTCGCCCACCGCGAGGACCTAGCTCCAGGCCTTGTGCTCGGGTTCGGTGCGATGAGCCCGGCCCACCTTGATGAGGCGATCGCCGCGGTGGCACAGGCCGTCATGAGCTAACGCGACGTCTCGCGTCGCAGCCGAACAAACGTGAATCAGCCAGAATCAGGCGCCGAAGAGTGCGGCATACATGGGTGAGCGGAAACCTTTGAGCCGCAACAGGTCTGCTTCAGCCTCCCCTGCCAGCCGCCGGCTTTCCTGTTCGCCGCCCGTGGCGAACGTCGCCATTGCCATCGCCTTGCCGGAGATGGCCCGCAGGTAGCGATCGCCCATCCGGACAGCAAGCTCGCGTGCCGCCACCGCATCGCCGAGGGCTTCGGCCGCCTGGCCTGAGGCCAATCGCGCCGCACAGCGGGCAAGTGTTGCCTCACATCGGGTTGGCAGATCAAAGATGGCACCGGTGCGTTCGATCGCCACTGTCAAGTTCGCCTCTGCCGCAGTGACCTCACCCAGGCGGCACTCGAGCTGGCCGAGCATGGCCAGGGCGGCGCCCTCCAGAGCCGTTGAACCGATGCGGTGGGCGACACTCAGCGCTTCCCGAACCCCGGCAAGCGCCAGTTCCTGTTGCCCTGCGTCGAATCGGGCATCCGCCATATTGCTCAGGCTCCCCGCCGCCTGAAGCGGTGTTCCGTGCCGCCGTCGCAGCTCCAGTGCCAGATCGTGGCAGCGCAACGCCTGCAGCGGGTCCCCTCTCAGATAGTGCAGGCAGGCGAGGGCGTCATGACAGTTGGACAAGTACCGGTGATCCCCGAGGCGCCTAGCCATGTCAATGCCGGCCAGCAACTCAGCCTCGGCACCGATCAGGTCGCCACGGACACGGCGCAGGCTGGCACGATAGAAGAATGTCACCGCGTGATCGGTGGCCAGGTCCGCGGCTGCGGTCCTGGCCAGGGGGTGGTCAGTCAGAGCAGGGGCTTCCGCCGAGTAGCCGGGGCGCCAGCACAGCGCGTAACTCAGCCAGCCCAGCCGTACCGCGCGATGCGCCAGCTCGCCTCCGATCTCGCTGGCGCGCCGCACCGTCGCGGCCATGTTGAGGTGCTCAGTGTCCAGCCAGCCGGTGACATCGGCCGCCGTCTCGGGCCAGGTCTGCCATGGTCCAGCCGGTCCGCGCAGCAAGCCGCGGGGCTTCATGCTGTCGTTGTCTAACGCGATGGCGCGCTCGGCCGCCGCGATGTAAGTCTCCATTAGCCGATGCAATGCGGCCTCGTTTTCATTGGCGCTCACAGTGGCGTGCGAGACCTCCCGGGCCAGGATGCGCAGCAGATCGTGCAACTCGTAGCGGCCAGGCTGGCGCGGTTCCAGTAGCCGGTGGTCGGCAAGGGTTTCCAGCACATCGTGAGCCTGCTCAGGTTCCTCGCTAAGCAGGGCCGCCATGGCGCCCACGCTCACTATCGTTAGCGGCGCGCCGCCAATGAGCCCAAATGCATGCGCGCACCGTTGCTCATGCGGGCCACCTTCGGACAGGGCCTCGTAGCCGAGGCGCAACGTTCTCCGGACACCAATGTCGTCATAGGACAGTTCGTCGAGACGGCGGGCCGGGTCGGCTAGTCTGTCGGCGAACGCGCGCAACGGCCAGGCCGGCCGGCTCGCCATCCGTGCCGCAGCGATCCGCAGGGCCAGCGGCAAATAGCCACATAACCGCGCTAACCGTTGTGCGCCAACAGGATCGGCGGCGACCCGGTGACCTGCGCCAGCCCGGCCAAGCAGGTCCATCGCTTCGGCCTCAGGCAGCACCTCGATGCACAGATGATGGCCACGCGGCAGGGTTGCCAGGTGGCGCCGGCTGGTGACGATCGTGGCAGCGCCCGGTCCGGTAGGCAGCAGCGCGGCGACTTGAGCCGCCGTGTGCGCATTATCGAGGACCAGAAGGAGACGGCGATGCGCCGTGTGGCGGCGGTAGGCCGCTGCCGCCTCGGCCTCATCGATGGGCACGGCACCATTGGGTACGCCGAGCGCCCGCAACAACCGCGCGATCGCGTCGAGCGGGCGGACGGGGACGCCATCGAAAGCGGTGCCGCGCAGATCAAGGTAGAGCACGCCGTCGGGGAAGTCAGCGGCGACGGCATGCGCGACGTGCACAGCAAGAGCGGACTTGCCTACTCCACCTGTCCCATGCAGGGCCACCACTGATCCGGTACTCCCATGAAGTTCTTGAAGAATCGCTGCTTTCTCGGCGGTCCGGCCGGTGAACGGCGCCACCGACGGCGGCAGATCGTGGATTACTGGGCCCGCTGGCGGGGCCACCTGCACGGCAGTGCCAGCCGGGTCGCGGCGGTGCAGGATGTCTTCGTGCAGGCGTTGTAAACGCGGTCCCGGCTCAAGACCGAGCTGTTCTATCAGGCTGTGTCTCGCCACGCGGTAGCTGTCGAGCGCACCGGAAACGTCACCGAGGTGGTACAGGCCGAGCATGACATGCTCCCAGGCCCGCTGCCGCAAGGGATTACGCTCAAGCAACGTACGCAGGAGCCGGACCGCTTCGGCCACGGCGCCCGACCGTAGCAGTGCTTCGGCAAGATCCTCCTCCGCCAGCAGGCGCCGCTCTTCCAGGCCAGCGACCTTTCCAGCGATCAATGGCGATGGCGGTACATCGGCCAGCGGGTCACCGCGCCACAGGCCAACCGCCTCCTGTAGCTCGGCCTGCGCCGTGGCCGGATTTCCGGAGGCCAGATGCGTCCGGCCGCGAACGACGGCGAGATCGAACAGGTCCAGGTCCCTCTCCTGCGGCCCCACCCGCAATAGGTAGCCACCGGCCTTGGCCTGGATTCGCGGCGGCGCATCCGGTTCGTCGAGGAGCCGGCGCAGGCCCAGCACGTGGGTTCGCAAGTTGGCAGTAGCTGAGATCGGCGGCTCATCGCCCCACATTGCCACAATAAGATCGGCATTTGTCAATTTTTCATTGGGCTGGAGGAGCAAGGACGCTAGTGCGGTGCGCTGTTTGACGGAGCGTAGCGGCAGGGCCCGGCCCATGGCGTCGTCGACGGTCAGCGGGCCGAGCAGATTGAACCGCATGGGAGCCAACGCCTTTCGCTGTCGCCGCAGTGCCACCGGCACGCGCTTAATGCCGGCCGTCCCGGTCAGCCGAGGATTGCTCGCTGACCTATACGCCGCCTATACGGACGCTATATTTCCCCGGCCGCAGGCTCGCTACGGTCAGGCCGCACACCTAAATCGATGGCGATAGAAGTCGCGGATTTCACGAACCCGGACGGAGATCCGGGTTCGACCAAGGAGGGTTCATGACCAAACCTCGGCAGAAGTCGCTGCTTGCGTCAGCACTGGCAACGGTGCTGACGGTTACAGCAGCTGTGTCATGGGGCGCACCGGAAGCCCTGGCATCCACCGGATCGTCGTCTTTCAGCCTTGCCGATCCGAGCACCGTGCAGGCCAAAGACGGCACCTACGTCACATACGGCACAACGGTCGGCTCCGGCGCCGGCCCCCGCTGCGGCGCCCCGACCGGGGTGACGTTGTACGTGCCGTTCCTCAATCACGGACAAGGTGACGCGGTCGGCATGTCCGACTGCGTCGCCGGCGACGCGCTGCCCTCCGGCCCAGGCTCATGGGCTGTGGATAACGGTGCCATCTGGGCGCCAGGTGTGGCATCGTTCAACGGCACGTATTACATGTACTACACAGCGACGAAGGCGGGCACCGGGCAGAAGTGCATCGGGCTGGCCACCTCCGGCGGAGCAAAGTCGCCATTCACCAATAAGGGCGAGTGGGCCTGCCCTAGCGGTGGCCGATGGGCCATCGACGCCAATCCCTTCGTTGCCGACGGCAAACTCTACGTCGCCTACCGAGATGACGCCATCACCTCGTACCCGGAGACCGGCATCTCCATCGTGCAGGTCGGCTCAGACGGGTTCGCCATCTGGAGCACCCGCCGCGACGCGCTGAAGAGCACCGACCTTACGTGGGACACCGAGAACGCGGCTGGCGGAACCCACGTCATCGAGAATCCCTCGATCTTTGTCGGCGGCGCAGGCCACTACTACCTGCTGTTCTCGGGCAACAACTGGAACAGCGCCAGGTACGCGACCGGTATCGCTGACTGCGGCACGAACCCCCTCCCGTCGACCCGGTGCACACTGCTGAAGAACGGCGCCAGCCAGCCATACTTCGGCTACACGGGGACTGGCGGACTTGGGCCGTATCGGGGTCTGCCCGGCAACCACCCCGGCCCCGGAGCCATGGCCGCCTTCTACACCGAAGGCAACCGCCGGTGCGTCGTCTGGGCCTGGTACAACCCCGCGACCGGCAAGCGCCACCCGATCATCGGCGAACTCAAGCTCAACTCCGGCGGCTTCTACGTCGAGTGACGCGCATCCCGAGTCCTGTCACTGCTTCGCAGTGCGGGTGAGGCGAGCTCGATCCTCCAGTTGCGCGGCTACGGCGCAAGGGCCGCCTCGCCCGTCCGACATCCCATCCACATTCGGCAAATACAGGAGTCCGAAAATGACCAGCATGATGAGCAGGCGCAAGGCACTCGCGGTCGGCAGCGGCGTACTCGCCGCCGCCATCGCGGGCACGGGCACCGCATCGGCGGCGACCGCTTGGTTCCGGCTGCCGGTGATCACAGCGAACATCGGCCGGGACAACCTCGGCGCCCGGGACGCCGCATTCGACGCCGTTCGCAACGCCGACGGCGACCATAGGCCGCTGGTCTGCTTCCAGGAGATCAGCGAGGGCGACACCGGCGAAGAAAATATGATCGACCACTACTTCGGTCCGCTCTACACCAAGGCTTTCCTGCGCCACGAGACGTCGTTCCGGATCCCGATCTGCGTCGGCAGGCCGTGGGTTGTCGTGTCCAGCCGGACCCAGCGTGCGCACGGCGGCATCCCCGGCGTAACCCCACCGCGTTGGTTCAACGAGGTCGTCGTCCAGCACGAGGACCATCCGGCCGTAGAGTTCGCGGTGCTCAACACCCACTACATCGCGAACGCGTTCAACGGCGACCAGCGCACAGACCTGCGCGACGAATGGTGGCTGATGCGTGACATTCACAAGGCCAGGGCACTCGCGCACCACAACGTGGGCCGGCTGGTGATCTGGGGCGCGGACACCAACCGCCCGAACTTCGGCACCGCGTCGGATCTGGCCGCGGAGCAGAAAGCGTTCGGTACCGGTATCGATCGCCTGCATTGGTTGCCCGGCAACGGTTCCGTCCAGATCACCTTGAACACCACCAAGACCATCAACATGAACGTCGACGGGCATGACGCGCGCCTGGCGATCTTCCACGTCCGCGCCATTTGACGGCCTAAGGACGGTGAGGTGGTCACCTTCGAATCCCGAACACAGGAGCCGGTGAGCTGGGCAAACTCCCAGGTCGCCGGCCTTGATTCTTTGCCGGATAGCGGAATTATCCGGTCAGTGAGTGCGGTCGTGGGTCATGCTCGCCTCGCCCGGTGAGCGGGTTCAGACTTTTCTCCGGCTAAAACTGTTGTCCATCCATCCTCCTGAAGCTCATGTAAATGAGTCGATCCTTAAGGAGGAACCAATGCTAGGAAACAGGCTGCTTGCGGCAACCATCGGAGTAGCCGCGGTGCTAGTCGCGCCGAGCCCCGCCGTGGCGGCGGAGACTTTGACGCTGACCAGGGTTGTCGTGAGCTCCGCCGCGAGCGCGTCCGACAACAGAACCGTTATCGCTGCCTGTCCAGGGGGCATGCGGGTCATTGGCGGCGGCGCGAACATCACCGGCGGCGGAAACGACGTGCACATCACGGGAATGGTGCCCAACGGTTTGACCAACACCTATGTCGCTAAAGCCGCTGAACATCACGCCACGAACATGCCGTGGACACTGACCGCCCAGGCGGTCTGCGCTGAGGAACCAGATGATCTTTGGTACGCCCACGAGACGGTCGAAACGCCGGCGAACGTATCGTCCATCTCGGACTACGCGTTCTGTCCTCCCGGGAGTGTCGTACTTGGATCGGGCGCGCTGATCACCGCGGCTAACCCCGGGAAACTCTTCCTCACCTATGTCAAGCCGACTGGCACCGGCAACGGCTCCCAAGCCGGCGCTGTCGAAATGGCGGGCGGTTACAACTCCGACTGGAAGCTGGAGACCTGGTCGGTCTGCGCCGCCCAACCCGCCGGCTGGGAAACTGTCTTTTCGTCAAGCCTGCCCAACGGGTACCAGGCCGGGTTCAGCTGCCCGGGCTACAAGCGCGTAACCGGCGCAGGCGCCTACATCAGCTTGTCGTTGGGCCGCCTGTTCCTGGTCGACGCCCAAGTCACGTCACCATTGGGAATTCCGGCGATGCCACGCGGCACAGCCGTCACCATCGGCGCCATCGACAGCGGCGCGACCCACGACTGGACTGTCAAGGCTAGGGCCATCTGCGTTACCTAAACAACACGGCGTTCACCAGCCGCCAATGCCCTGCTGCTCACCGAGGCACCGGCGCAGCGCGAAGTACGGCTCGCACAAATATAGCAGCAGGGGTGAGAAGCCCAGGCCCACAAGGATTTCCGTATGGCCTGGGCTCCTTACACGTACCGGCGAATGGTTTTAGCTCGTCGGGAAATCGTCAGCCGGGACGCGAATGTGATCGCGTATCCACACCCCGGCCGGCTTGAGGGATGACGTGCCAGCGAAAGGCCCGCCGGGACAGGTGCCACGGTTGAAAACGGCGCCGGAGCGACGGTCGTCAGAGTAGTTCCAGTTCACCCAGCTAATCTTCTTGGCCCGCATCAGGTCCAGATACTCCTGTGCCCGGGTGAAGTTGTTCTTCCCGTCACCGGTGTATCTCTGCGTGCCGAATTCGGTGACAAACATGGGGATCTGGTCCGCGGCACGGGAAAGAGCGCTGAGGTACTCGGTGCCGTGTGAGGCGGCGTAGAAGTGGAAGGTGTACATCACGTTCGTGGCGCTGACCGGGTTACTCACCACTTCGGACTCATTGGCGCCATCGGACACGCCCAGAGAGGACCAGGCACGGGTGCCCAGTAGGATAACGCTGTCGCTGTCCTCGGCACGGATCACCGGGATGATCTGCTCGTGATAGGACTTGATGGTGGGCCACGAAACGCCGCTGGGCTCGTTGGCGACCTCGTAGATGACATTGACTTTGTTCTTGTGCCGGTTGGCGATTTCGGTAAAGAACGTCTTGGCACGGGCCAAGTTGAAGTGCGGGTCGCCGGGGCTAAGCATGTGCCAGTCGACAATCGCATACATGCCACGGGCGGTGGCTTCCTCGATCAGGCTGTGGACCCGGTCGGTGAACGCGCGGGGGTTGGTCTCGTAGCCGCCTTCCTGGATATACATGGAGATGCGCAGCACGTCGGCCTGCCAGTCGTTTGCCAGGGCGTCGAGTGAGGCGGTGTTGAGGCATTGTGAGTACCACTGAAGGCCGTGTGAGGACATGCCCCGCAGCTGGATGGGCAGATTGTACTGGTTGCACAGCTTGGTGCCACACACCCGCAGCTGGCCATTGACTGCCACCGGTGTCGCTAACGATGCCTGCGCCGGAACGGGCATCAGTCCTAAAAGGACAGTGGAGAGAACAAACAGGACCTTCCGCATGGGGCCTCCCTGAATTGATGTGGGCTGTGAGTTGTCTTGGCTAGGCGCGGAAGGGACCGGTGACCTCATAGGTGATCCCACCCGACGATGAGCCTGTGGTGCCGCGCTGCGAGGAGAAATACAGCCGGTTTCCTGCGGGGTTGAACGCGGGCCCGGTAATCTCGGAGCTGGACTGGCCGTCGACACGCAGGAACGGCGCGACCGTGCCTTCGCGGGCAATGATGCAGATCTCGAGGTTGCCCCCGTCCTCAGCCACGTACAGGTCGCCAGATCCAGCACCCATGATGTTGTCCACTCCGGTCAGCGGCGGGTTGCTGATCAGCGAGTCGTCATAGGACAGATCAATCTTCGAGGTTGCCGTGTCATAGGCCCAGACCCGGTTGTCGCCCTTGGTGGTGAAGTAAACAATCCCGCCAGCGAAACAGGCCCCTTCTCCTCCGCTGAATCGCTTGACGCCGCGGACCTGCTTACGCGTGTTTTTCTTGGTGGCCAGCGGATCCGGGACATTCACCCACGTCAGCGTTGTGGCGGTTTCGGAGGTGCCGATGGCGACCTGCAGCACGCCCGCGGACAGGTCTCCCCAGACGGCAGGAACGAAACGGTAGAGGCAGCCGTCGTTTTCGTCTTCGGTCAGGTAAACCATCTGGTGCACCGGATCGCAGGCGGCCGCCTCGTGCGAGAAGCGGCCCATCGCGTCACGGCGCACGGGTGCGTTGGTGCCGTAGGGATCAGTCTCGAAGACGTAGCCTTTGGAGATCTCTTCACACGACAGCCACGTGTTCCAGGGTGTCGCCCCGCCGGCACAGTTATAGCTTGTCCCGCCGAGAATGCGGTATGCCGCGGTCACCGCTCCGGCCGCGTCGAAACGTACCGCTGACGCACCACCGGCATTGCTGCCCAGCTCGGCATTGGACACATAAATCCAGCCAGAACCGTCTGGGTAACACGCCCCGCCGTCCGGCGCGCCATGCCATACATAGCCAGTGCCGGCGACGGCCTGTCCAGACCGGGCGATAACCCGGCTGGTGAAGCCAGCGGGAAGGGCAATCCCGTTGGCATCAGCCGGTTGCAGCGGGCCGTACGGGCTAGCGCCGGGTGTAGCGGGTGCGGCCAGGGCTTCCTTCCAGGCCGCACCACCAAGCGCGAGCGCGCCACCGGCGACAACTCCTGCGCGTAATAAGGACCGGCGTTCCATGAAGCAGCCTCCCAGAATAGGCAATCAGTTTGCCTATCCTAGCGACGGCATCGAAAGTAATCAACGCCGCAATTTCCTTCGACAGGCGCACCGCATTGACGACCATCTCGATGAAGTCATTAGCCGTGGTCAATTAACGGCCGGGCGTATTTCTGCCTGGTCCTAAGCGGACTCCAAATAGGACCGTCGTGTTTGGTCGCCCGGCACAGAGGGCGCGCGCGATGGTCCGTGAGCGTCGCTATGCGGAGGCTCTTAGGGGCTCAAGGGCGGCGAGGATGAGGTCGAGGCCGAAGATGAACTCCTCCGCTGGGTCGTAGCCGGCAGCGACGAGCGCCGCGGCGGACTCGTTGAGGTAGGGGAACTCGTCGGGAGGAAGCTGGGGCAGGTAGACGTCCTCGGTCATGTTCGCGAGCTCGTCAGCGGTCTTGAACGGAAGGCTGGCTTCCTGCAGGGCGAAACCGTAGACGTAGCTGTCGAGCAACCAGTTGGCGTGCGTCGCCATCAAGACCGTGAAGCCTGCCCTTCGCAGGCAGGCGGTGACCGCTTCGCGGTGGCGGAGGTTCGCGGGCCCGGGCGAGGTCCGCGACTCCATCAGGCCGATCGCCCACGGGTGGCTTGCGAGAACCCGGCGGGCGGATACCGAGCGCCGTCGCATCGCTGACTGCCAGTCGATCTCTGCCGACGGGAGCTCGATCTCCTCGAACACGACGTCGATCATGGCGTCCAGCAACTCCTCCTTGCTCGCCACGTAGTGATAGAGCGACATCGCGCCCGCGCCGAGCGCGTTAGCCAGCCGGCGCATGCTCAGCCCGTGGACCCCCTCGCGGTCGGCGAGCCGGAGCGCCTCGGCCACCACGCGTTGCTTGCTCAGCCCCGCATCCGACGCGACCTGGCTTTGTTCCCTTGCAGACACGGGTCTCCTCGCTCGCTCCAACGGGCTTGACAATCGTCCAGAGTACGGCATTGGTACGGTGTACGATCTGTAGTACAGTGTACGAAGTACGGTGTACGAACCAGCGAGAGTCGCAGCTCGGACGTGGTGCCGGGGGCGAGTCCGGCCGGGGCGACGACGATGCGGGCCGCCGGCATCATCCGACCGTAACGAAGGAGTAAGAGATGAGATCACCGGAGAACGCCGCCGCCACGCCATCCCGCAGTTGGTTCGTTCGAGGCCGGTTCGTCGGTGCCGCGGCGATCGCCTTCGCAGTGTTGTTGATAGCAGAGAACGTGTTGTTTGCGGTAACGGGCTCGCCGCCCTACGACGCTCCGATCGAGGATGTGCTGGCCTACTATGCGGCCAACCGCGACGCGGTCGCGATCGAGTCCGGTCTGGTAGCCCTGTACCTGCCGCTGCTACTCGTGTTCCTGACTGGCCTGCACGGCCTCGTGGAGCGGCGCGGCGGAGCGGGCACCGACTGGTCGCGCCTTTCCTTGGCCGCTGGCGCGACGCTGTCGGCCATCTTCGTGCTTGTCAACGTCCTGCAGATCGGGCTCGCGCTCTCCGCCGACGGGCTCGCCGAGCCGACGCCCGCGTTCGGGCTCATCTGGCAGATTCACGCGGCGGCGTACGCGCTGGCGCTGCCGATGCTTGGCACCACCTGCATCGGCTCCGCCCTCGCCACGCACGCGAGCGGGCTGACTCCGGCTTGGCAGCGCCTGCTGGGTCTCGTGGGCGGGAGCCTGCTGCTCGTCGCGGGGGTGGGCAACCTCGCGATCGCCGACGGCTCGCCGCTGATCTTCGTCGGGCTCCTAGGGTTCGTCGCCTGGCTCGTCTGGGTGCTCGTGACCGGCGTGCGCCTCGTCCGGTCGTGACCGAGATGAGGGCAGCGCCGAGGTCGCGCACGCGGGCGAAGACTCCGTGAAGGGCCGCCCGGGAATGGCAGCCACAGCCTCGATCTCGACCACCCGTGCGTATACACGCCCAAACCCGCCGCCACTCCGGCGGACGGACCGCTCCTCTCGAAAGAAGAACCGATGACCATCCGAACGAAAGCCCCGCTCGACAACCCGCCGGTCCCCGTGCAGGCCAAGCTCGCCGCCGCATGGACCAGCTTCATGTTCCTCTACATCTACGTCGACTACTTCCACCTCCACAAGCCCGGCATCATCGACAACCTCCGCGCCGGCCTCATCCTTGAGTTCGCCATCAGCCCGACGTTGTTGACCATGTTGCTGGCGTCCGTGGCGATCCCGGCCCTGATGGTGATGCTCTCCATGGCGCTGCCCGCCCGGGTTAACCGCGCTACGAACCTCGTCATTGCATCGCTCTACATCCCCTTCTCGGCGATCAACGGGGCAGGTGAGTCCTGGAATTGGGCCGCCTTCTACGGCCTCTCCATCGGCATCGAGGTACTGCTCCTGGCCTTCATCCTGCGCTCCGCGTGGACATGGCCTCGTACCCCCGCCTCAGCCGGTCCGGCGACGGCCGACCTTCGACAGCGGGCATCGGTGTAAGTCCTACGGCGTGAAGCCCGTGACCAGCTCAGCCACGGGACACGCAGAAGGCAGTGTCACGAATGGTCCGGTGTCCGCGCGAGGGCTCACTGGCATGCCCCGTGACGGCAACCCGCCTGGGGTCGCCGCGGCCCCGGACCCAGCCGCGGCTTGTTCGGCGTCGGTACCCGCCAGGTGATGCCGCATCGGCCGGTTCCTACTGGCTTGGCCGGGCGGTGCCGTCGGGCGGGATCGGGCGCCTCCCGCGTGGTGCCACGTGCCTTCCGGCGCTTGCCCTCGAAGAACGCGAGGCTACGGATTCACCGCCAGCGTGAGCCTTCGTCTTCCCCATAGGGCGCAGATGGGTAGCCGCCTGTCGATGGCGGGTAACCATAGGGGTCACCAGAAGCCGGTACCGGGTACCCACCAGCCGTTTGCGGGTAACCGGTATAGGGAGGTGTGGTGTCGCCGTAGGCGCCGTAAACAGCCGGCTGTACCGGATAGCTGGAGTACGGGTCCGGCCTAGGCTCCGGCGGGACATAGCCTGTGTGCACCATCAGGCCATTGACGAACGAGGCCGATGGCAACCGTCCATCCACGACATTCTCATAATGCAGGCCATCAAGCTCCAGCGGCAGCGCGCACACGGCCCGCATCAGTGGCCACAGCGGCTTGTTCTGCGCGTCGGCGCGCGCGATCTCACGCAGAACCCAGCGCGAGCTCACCGAAGCAGGTGTCAAAACCACAACAAATGCCGAGCAGCCGTCGATAGCGGCCGCGATTCGCTGAGAGAAGGACTCACCCGTCTCGATCTCGAAGTCGTACCAGACCGGTACCCCGGCCTCGTGCAGGTGACCGGCCAGCTGCTCGACATAATGCTGGTCGGACCGGCTATAGCTGATGAAGGCGTAACCCATTGACAGTCATTCAACCTCTCCGCCCCTGCGTCCCGCATCCCCCGGGCGGCTCACTCCGCCGAACTCATCGTAAAACGTAAATGCGCAATTGGCCCTGGCTGCCGACTGCTTATGGCAACGATCCTGTGCCACGAATGCCGGTAATGATTGGCGGATCTGGGAACCGGGCATCACATTCCTAGCACAACGTCAACTCGACGGTTCGCCACTCACGTAACGAATCCAGATAGCGGCCCGTTCAAACCAGGCCCGCCTGAAGACATCGAGCTGAACAGCCATGGCATGGGGCTAGGTGGCATCGTGGTGCTATGAGTCGCAGGGGTTCATGATCGGAAGTGTCGTCACTCCCGGCCGAGCAACGCCCAAGCGTTGCTGGCCAGCTCCCTGGTTCCCATCTCCTCAAGGGTGAGGAACTGCATCGCGAGCCCCTCACCAAGAACGACGTCTTCCTGGCGGGCGTCCGTGCTGCCCTCGAACACATGGAAGCGGACCCAGGTTCCGTCCGCACCGGCCTGATCCAGCACGCGGCAGGGCTTAAGGGTGGCGGTCAGCCCGGTCTCCTCCAGCAACTCACGGTGGGCAGCGGTCAGGGCGTCCTCTCCGGGCTCAACCAATCCCCCGGGCGGCGACCACCGTCCCGGCTCCGCACGCTTATCAGGGCCACGGTGTTGCATCAACACCCGCCCGACCCGGTCGGTGAGAACGACGAACGCAACTTCGTGATCGATCTTCATGCGCGGCACCCTAGGCGATGCGTACGACATCCCAAACGCACCCAAAGACACGCCCACAAAAGGGCACAGCCCGTTACATCGAGCTGCTCCATAGCCGGACGCACGCCATGGAAGATGAGCTGGACGGCTTCGGTGGGGTCGTGTGTTTCGACTTGGCCATTAGCACTGATGATGGTCCCGTGAAAGCTGGCGATGGACAACGGGAGTTGGCCACCGGAACCCCGTATCGACCTGCACTAGATCAAGGGTTGAATCCTCGCCGAGGAAGTACACATTGTCATCATCGCTGGGATGAGTCACGTCGAGGCGCTCGACTACAACGTCGGGAACCATGCGCCGAACTTCGTCAAGAACATCATCCAGCGCGCCACCCGTGCGGTCGTCAGCATTCCATGCATTTCGGCGCCGCCGCTGCTGCCAGCACCTCTTTGCTTGTCTTGAAGACTCGATGTTGGACAGCGGCCGTCGGCGGCCGATAAGGTCAGATCTGGCGTGCCGGGAAGTCTGGTCGGCGAATGTTTCGTATCCGCCCATACCAGACCCGAATGAGGCTAACGCCATGCGCGCTGCTGATCTTGCCGTCGAGTACCCGACCGTCACCATGTCTACGCCCGCGATCGAGGCCGCCCAAATCCTGGCCGGTGGCGACCTGCCCGGATTGATCGTCGTCGACGACGCCGGCAAACCCCTTGTGGTGCTGCCGGGCACGCAGGTTTTGCGGCTGGCGGTGCCGTCGTACTGTCAGGATGACCCCACCCTTGCCCGTGTCATCGACGAAGCCGCGGCGGATGTGTTCGTCCGCGAGCTCGACGGCCGCACCGTGCAGGAGTGCCTGCCAGACCAGCCGAAGGAACCGCCGATAGTCGATGGCCGGGCCACGGCTTTGGAGATGTCGGCGCTGATGGCCCGCACCCGCAGCCCCCTAGTAGCGGTGACCAACCCGGACGGAACCCTCGCCGGTGTCGTGACAATGCACGCCCTCCTCGACCGGATCCTCGGTGACGGCAAGTGACCCTTCTTGCCTGGGCGGCTGTGGCCGTCTTCACTGTCGCCTACATTCTGATCGCCACCGAAAAGATTCACCGCGTCGCCGCCGCGATGGGTGGCGCCGCGGTGATGCTGCTCATCGGCGCCACCGACGCGCATCACGCATTCTTTGACGAGCACACCGGCATCGACTGGAACGTTATCTTCCTCCTATTAGGAATGATGCTCATCGTCGCGGTCATGAAACGCACCGGAGGCTTCGAATACGTCGCCATCTGGGCGGCAAAAAAAGCCAAAGGCAAACCCTTCCGGATCATGGTCATCCTGGTACTGGTGACCGCAGTCGCGTCGGCCTTTTTGGACAACGTCACCACCGTCATGCTGATTGCACCCGTGACGTTCCTGGTCTGTGACCGCCTCGGGGTCAAGGCAATCCCGTTCCTGATCGCCGAAGCCCTCGCCTCCAACATTGGCGGCGCTGCAACATTGGTCGGCGACCCACCCAACATCATCATCGCCTCACGTGCGGGCTTGACCTACAACGACTTCCTCATCCACATGGCACCGATCGTCATCCTGCTGATGATCGTGTTCGTTGGGCTGTGCCGGTGGCTGTTCCGCAAGTCATTCACCTACGATCCGGCCAAGGCCGAAAAGGTGATGCAGCTCAACGAGAAAGACGCCATCAAAGACTTCCGGCTGCTGATCATCAGCCTGGGCGTCCTGGCTTTGGTCACGGCCGCTTTCGTGCTTCATACCGTGCTGCATCTGGAACCATCCGTGGTGGCGATGGTGGGTGGGCTGCTGCTACTCGCCCTGTCGCGTTTGGATGCCGAGGCTGTGGCAAAAGACGTCGAATGGCCGACGCTCATCTTCTTCGCTGGCCTGTTCATCATGGTTGGCGCTCTGGTGAACACCGGTGTCATCGGCCAGATCTCCACGGCCGCAACGAATGCGGTCGGCGGTCAGTTGTGGCCGGCCACACTGGTGTTGTTGTGGGGGTCGGCGTTCCTGTCCGCGATAGTTGACAACATTCCTTACGTGGCAACCATGTCGCCTATTGTGGCCGACCTCGTGGCTGGATTCCCTGACGGCAAGGGCAACGTGCTGTGGTGGGCTCTGGCCTTGGGAGCTGACCTCGGCGGAAACGCGACCGCGATCGGCGCGTCGGCCAACGTGGTGATCCTGGGCATGGCTGAACGGGCTGGAAAGCGCATCAGCTTCTGGGAGTTCACCAAGTATGGGCTGATCGTCGCCGTCATCACCATCGCTTTGTGTGTGCCCTACTTGTGGCTGCGCTACTTCGCCTTCGCCTAACCGCCGACAGTTGAAGGGAGGCAACAGATGCCGGTATCGGCCCCGCACGAAGACGAGATCCAGGCGATGCTCACCGAAGCCCTCGCTCAGTACCGGGCCCACCCGGACGACTACCTCGAAGGCCTCGTGCTGGGACTGATGCGGGCGCTGAACATGGACCCCGACCGGTCCTGGTATGACGATGCTGCGCAGAACGGCAACGCCGAAACAACACCGCCAGCCCAGCGGGTACGCGATTACATCAACGGTCTCAAAGCCGCCGGCGCATGGGCACTAGGAACCCAAGACGCCCCGCCGGTGCAAGAGGTTCTGACCGCCGGCCAGCCGCCCAGCAGCTATCCACCCGAAACCCGGGAGTGAGGCCATGACGGGGCGGGACACAGTGGTCGTCGTCGGCTTGGGCCGCTTCGGTACGGCGGTGGCGCTCGGCCTGGCCCGCCGCGGCGCGGATGTCCTCGCGATCGATATCGCCGAGGATGTGGTGCAGCGGCTGGCAGACGAGCTGCCGCAGGTGGTCTGCGCTGATGGCACCGATCTGGTGGTGCTCAAACAGCTTGGCGTTGATAACGCCGCGCATGCGATCGTGGCGTTCAGCTCCAGGCTGGAAGACAGCATGCTGTGCACCCTCGCCCTAGCGGAGCCGCACGTCCCGCAGATCTGGGCCGCAGCGTCCAGCCCGGCACACTCGGCCCTGCTGCAGCGCCTTGGCGCACACCGGATCGTACAGCCATCACACGATGCCGGCCTCCAGACAGCACAGCACGCAGGTGGGCGGCGGCGATGGCAGATCCGGTACTCCAGCACCGGCTTGTCCGCCGCCGCCACCAGCATCGCGCCACAGATCGCCGCCACACTCGCCGGAACTGGCCTGCCCGCCGGAGCCATCACAGCGGTCAAAGACGGCAGCACCATTCGACCTTGGCGGCCAGGCGATGCCCTGCCGCGACACGGCACCATCCTGATCGCTGGCCCGGACGGACTCGCGCAGCCTCTAGTCAACGGCGGTAAACAATGACCTCAGATGCCAGCACCGATACTCCGGCCGCCCGATTCCGTGACCTGGCAAAGCATTACGGCGACGTCCGGGCGGTTGACGGAATCAGCCTGGAGGTCAAAGCCGGTGAAATCTATGCCCTGCTCGGGCTAAACGGCGCGGGCAAGACCACCGCGATCCGCACCCTCCTAGGGATGATCAAACCATCGGCGGGTTCGGTGGAGCTGTTCGGCCAGACCGTGAGCCCCCAAGCGGCAACGGTGTGGTCGCGGGTGGGCTTTCTGGTGGAAACACCCGCGTCCTACCCGGAACTGACGGTAGCCGAAAACCTGAAGGTCATGGCCCGGCTCAAACGCCTGCCCGCCAACACCATTGAAACGGCTATTGCGCAGCTGGGCTTGCAGTCCTATGCGCGCCGCAGAGCCCGCGATTTGTCGCTGGGAAACCAGCAGCGCCTCGGCCTAGCCAAAGCACTGCTCGGCCAGCCGCAGCTGCTGGTCTTGGATGAGCCGGCTAACGGGCTCGATCCGGCGGGCGTAAACGAGATCCGCCAGCTTTTGAAAACCCTTGCCGCGCAAGGAACAGCGATCCTGCTGTCAAGCCACATCCTGGCCGAAGTCGCCCGCCTGGCCACCCGGATCGGCATCATCCACCGCGGAAAGCTGATCACTGAAATGACCGCCGAAGACCTGCACGAGAAAGTGGCGCGCAGGCTGGAAATCCGCACGCGTGACCAGGACAGCGCCGCCTGGATCCTGCGCCAGGCAGGCCATCAGCCGCACACCACATCCGACGGCGCCATCACGGTAGAAGGGGCGCAGGCTTTGGAGTTCCCCGATCAGATCGCCACTCTGCTCGTGGATGCCGGCTGCCCGCCACTGCATTTGGCCGTGCACACCGAAGACCTCGAGACCCTGTTTCTGCGGCTGACCGGGCAGGAGGTGCCAGCGTGAACGCCGCCCTGTACGCCGAGATCCTCAAGCTGCGCCGCTCGAAACTGCCGTGGACCACACTGCTGGCCATCACCATCGGTGTCGCAGCAGGCGGGCTTTTCATGTTCATCTCCCTGCACCCCGATGCCGCCCGCGACCTCGGCCTACTCGGTGCGAAAGCCCAGCTAGCCACTTTGGAACCTACCTGGGATTCCTATCTTGGTTTGCTGGCACAGATTTCCGCCGTGGGCGGGATCGGGATTTTCGGCATGCTGATGGTGTGGGTATTCGGCCGCGAGTTCGCTGAGCACACCGCCAAAGACCTCCTCGCGCTGCCTACTTCCCGCACCGCCATCGTGTTAGCGAAGTTCACCGTCGCGGCAGGATGGTGCTTCCTGCTTACCGGCTACCTGATCGTGGCCGGGCTTGGGGTGGGCTGGTGGCTCGGCATCCCCGGGCCCGCCGGAAGCGGTGTCATCGGCGCAGGCGTGGCACGGGTCGTAATCACCGCCGCGCTGACCATCGCGTTGACTGCCCTATTCGGACTGGCTGCCAGTGCCGGGCGCGGCTATCTGCCAGCGATCGGCACCCTCTTCGTGGTGCTGTTTACCGCACAGATCGTCGCGGCACTGGGGTACGGGCAGTGGTTTCCGTTCTCCGTGCCGGCATTGCACGCCGGAATCACCGGCTCGGGCCAGCCCGCCCCCGCAGTAGCGGGATACCTGGGCGTTGCGGCGGTGACGGTGATCAGCGTCGCGGCGACGGCGTGGTGGTGGCTGCACGCCGATCACACCCGCTAAACGCACAACCTCGCACCTAGCAGGCTAGCGGCCGGCTAGCCGATGCCGGGTCTGCGTCCCGTGGGGTATGTTGATCGCCGGTGTGCCGGGAAGCCTGGTCGGCAAAGCAATACGTTTCTGTTTGCCGACCCTGGAGCACCCCTATGCTTACTCAAATCCTTTACGCTGCCGCCGGTCTCGTGCTGCTGACCTTCGCCGCCGACCACCTCGTCCTGGGCTCGTCCAGGCTCGCGACCCGGCTGCGCATCAGCCCCGTCGTCGTCGGTGTCGTCGTCATCGGCCTGGGCACCTCCGCCCCGGAGTTCCTGGTCTCAGGGGTTGCCGCCGCCCGCGGCGACACCGGCATCGCGTTAGGAAACATCACCGGCTCCAACATCCTCAACCTCACCCTGATCCTCGGCGTCGCCGCGCTGGTCGCCAGGGTCGCGGTCACCTCGTCGGTAATCAAGCGAGAGGTGCCGCTCGCCGTCGGGGCGGTGGTCTTGTTCGGCTTTCTGGCCTGGGCCGGGCTCACCCTCGCCACCGGTATCGTTCTTATCGTTGCCGCCGTGGGGGCGCTGCTGTTGCTGCTGCGCTGGGCACGCCAGGGCCGCAACACCGAACTGGCCAAAGAAGTCATCTCCTACACCGAGGAGTCCTCCGAAGCAGACGCTGCCGAACCGGTTGCGGCGATGCCAGCAAGGGCACGCTGGAATCCTCCGGCGTGGTTCGAGCCGGTCCGTGCTCTCCTCGGCCTGGCCGGAGTGCTGGCAGGGGCACAGCTGCTCGTCGCCAACGCCTCTGCCATCGCCACTGATCTGGGCGTGCCGCAGCTGATCATCGGATTCACTCTCGTCGCCCTGGGCACGTCGCTGCCGGAACTGGTGACAACGATTCAGGCGCAGCGGCGCGGCGAAACCGACCTCGTGGTGGGCAATCTGTTCGGCTCCAACCTGTTCAACAGCCTCGCCGGCGGTGCCGTCATCGCCTTCGCCGCACCCACCGGCGCGCAAGGCGCCAGCGTGACACTTGTCCTGGCGATGATCCTCACCGGTGGGCTGGCCTGGGCCCTGCTGCGGCGCGGCCTTGCCCTGTCCAAACCCGAAGGGCTCATACTGCTTGCCGCATATGCACTGATCATGCCGCTGCTGCTATCCGCATAGCCAGATCACAGCAATGAGCTGGGTGTTTGCCGGAACCCGGCAACAACACCTGCGGTTAGTTGTCCGGGTGCCGCCCTAGAACCCGAACCAGGAGTACACGAATGCTGTATGGCATGACCAGCGATATCGCCGTCCTGGCCGAAGACCTGACGAAGTTCTACGGCACCCGGCGCGGCATCGAAAACCTCAACCTCGACGTCAAAACAGGTGAGGTGATGGGATTCCTGGGCCCCAATGGCGCCGGGAAAACCACCACCATCCGCCTGCTGCTGGATTTCCTGCGCCCGACGCGCGGGCACGCCACCGTCCTGGGCCTGGACCCCCGCCGGGACAAAGCGGTGCTGCACCGCCAGATCGGCTACCTGCCCGGCGAACTCGCTTTCCCTGGCAGGGAAACCGCCGCAGAACTCCTGAAGTTTTTCGGTGACGCCCGGGGTGGCGTGCCATGGCGTAGGGTCACCGGGCTGGCCGAACTGCTCGATCTGGACCTGTCCCGGCCGGTGCGGGCCATGTCCAAGGGTAACAAGCAAAAGGTCGGTTTGGTTCAGGCGTTCATGCACCAGCCCGCCCTGCTCATCCTGGACGAGCCCACCAGCGGCCTAGACCCGTTGATGCAGCAAGAATTTTTGGCAATGGTCCGCGACGCCCGCGACAACGGGCAAACCGTCTTCATGTCCTCGCACGTCCTGGCCGAAGTCCAGTCCACCGCCGACCGCGTCGCCATAATCCGCGACGGCCGCCTAGCGGCGGTGGAAAAAGTGGAATCACTGGGACGCCGTGCGGTGCGCAGCGTCGAAATCCACTTCGGCGACCCCGTCACGGCCGCCGAGTTCACAGGCCTGCCCGGCGTGTCCAATGTGGAAGTCGCTGGCCCGGTACTGCGGTGCACTGTTGATGGCCGCCTCGATCCACTGATTAAAGCCGCCGCATGCCATGAGGTGATCGACCTGCTCTCGGCCGAACCCGACCTCGAGGAGACATTCCTGTCGTACTACTACCACTCCGAAGGAGCACCCGATGTTGCCGCCGCTGGTGCGTAAAACCTGGCGCGACGACCGCCGTGCCATCATCGGCTGGGCCGCAGGCGTCGGCGCGTTCACCGCGATCTACACTGGCTTCTACAGCCAATTCCAGGGCGCCGCCGAGCTCAAACAGGATGCGCTGCCCCAAGGGATGCTGGATTTCCTCGGTATCGCCGACATGCTCTCGCCAGCAGGGTACTTGCAAGCCACTGTCTTTTCTTTGATAGGGCCGGCGCTGATCCTGATGTGCGCTATCACTTTGGCCGCCCGCACTATCGCCCGCCCGGAAGAAGACGGCGGCATGGAGTTCCTGCTGGCCAACCCGCTATCGCGTAAGGCATTCGCTATTCAGCGACTCACCGCGGCCGCATCGGCGATCAGCGTGGTGGCGGCAGTGCCGTGGCTGCTGCTGGCGATCCTCATCCCCACCATCGGCATGGATGTCCCGTTTGGGAACGTGTCAGCTGCCTGCGTGGGCCTGATCGCGTTGGCGTGGTGTTTCACCGGGATCGCTTTTCTCGCCGGGGCCATGTCGGGCAAACGCGGCACCGTCTTGGCTGTGGCCGGCACTATTGGTGTGGCCACATATATGGCCAATGCGCTGTCGAACGTCAGCGATGGCATGTCGTGGCTGAAATGGCTCTCGCCGTTCTACTACTTCATCGGCGCCGATCCGCTCCACACCGGATGGCACCCCGCACACCTGCTCCTGCTCGCTGGAATCGGTGTGGCAACAGCGGTTGCCGGAGTTGCTTTGTTCGACCGGCGTGATGTCGGCGTCTAACCCCGGACCCGGTGGCCGCCACCCAGATGTGGCGGCCACCCCACGCGAAGGACAGACCCGATGACCGCCCCTGACCCGCAAACGCTTACCCAGCAATGCATCACGCTCCTGCACACGCCACAAGGGGCGCAGCGCCTCCGGCAGGCCACCGCATTGGGCGCGCAAACCGCGGATCACGCCAACAGCATCGACGGCCTCGTGACGGCCATGCTGAATGCGGCATCGCAGACCTGGTCCACCCGCGCCACATCATCGGGTGAATCAGCCGCAGCAATCCACGCACGCGCCGCTGATCTCCTCGCCGTCACAACGGACCTTATCGACGCAGCCATCACCGGTTTTCACCAACGCCTGCGCCACGAACTGTCCGATCACGACAGCCAGCGCACCGAATTCGTCAACGATTTACTTGCCGGCCGGGCCGACCCGGGCCACCTCGCCGAACGCGCCCACCGCTACGGCATCCGCCTATCCGGTACCCACCTTGTCACAGTCGCCACCGCAGCAGGGCTGACCGAAGCCATCGTCCGCGACATCGACACCTTGCTCGCGGCGCGTTATGGCGAAGGCAACACCCTGACCACGATGCGCGAACGCCAGCTCGTCTGTATCAGCACTGGAGGGCTGCGCGGCCTGCCCGCCGAGCTCGCCCATCACCTTCTGGCCCGCTTCGGTGCCGGTGCGTGGCAAATCGGTGTGGGCCGGGCGCACCCCGGTATCAACGGCGTCAGCACGTCACTGACCGAAGCCCGCGACGCCCTCGACCTCGCAACGAAGCTCGGCTTCACCACCCCCGTGCTGCACGCCGCAGATCTGCTCGTGTTCCCCGTTTTGCTGCGTGACCGCGACGCCATCACCGACTTGGTGACCACTGTCCTTGGCCCGCTGCAGAATGCACGCGGCGGCGCCCAGTCCTATCTGGACACACTGACAGTCTTGTTCGACAACCAGGGCAACTACACCGCGACCGCGCGGCAGCTGCACCTTTCCGTGCGTGCGGTGACCTACCGCCTCGACCGCATTCACGCGCTGACCGGCTATCACCCGGGTGAACCCACCCAGCGGTTTACCCTGCACACCGCGGTCCTTGGAGCGCGGCTACTCGGCTGGCCGAAATCGACCTGACACGCCCCGACTCACAACATCCTATGGACTGCATGGGCCTAACCAGGCCGGCCCACCACGCGGCCAGGACGTCATGACCATAGAGGCCAGCGTCACTAAATCTGCGAACAAAGTCTTGTGCCACAACACTTTTCCGGTAGTGCCGCCTGGCTGCCTGTGGCTTTCCCGGGAGTGGTCTGCCAGGAATTTAGGCAGGCAGCCGTGTGGTACGGCCGGGTGCCTGAGCCTGTGGGATGGCCCTGTCAGGCACCCGGCGCACACCCCCTCCTTGCGGCCTCGCGCCCGCCAGGGCTGTGCCGAGCGGGCCGGGCACATTGAGCAGCATCAGCGCTCTGTATGGCGGGCGCCCTGCGTAACTATGACGGTTGTGTGACAAACCTGCGCAAGAATGGAAGGCAGCCGACGGTGGCACGCCCGGCGCAAACACGCCCTCGCCTGCTGCGCAGCCGGCTGATAACGGCACAGGATTCTCCCGACGCCGAGGTTAGCTTTGCGCGGCGCCGAACCGCATCCCGTCCTGCCCGCCGCAATCGGCAAGCCAGCGGGGGTGCAAAACGCGTCGCTACCGGTGCAGCGGCGTTGTCACGCAACTGTCATGCGCCTGTGGGTTATCCGCCATGTCCGCGACTGAGGCTGTGCCACGCGGCCGGAGCCTAGGTCCAGAGGCGAGGCAATGTGTAAACGAACGTGGTCTAGCGGATCTGCACCGCTGAGCGATCGCGGTGCTGCAGTCACCTCGGCGACCTGGCCACGCCAAACGGGAAGTCAGAAGCGGAGGCAAACGTCGTGAGCAATGGCCAGGACTACAGCGGCGGCTATTACGACGGCGGCGATTCACGCTACTTGCAGCAGGAGGACTATCAGCACCAGTGGCCGCCACATCAGCAACAGGAATACCCGCACGGCGGCCAATGGAACGGCGAGCAGTACAGCTACCCACATGACGGTCAGCGGAAGGGCGAGCGTTACGGCGATCCCCACTATCAGCAACAACCGCAGTACGGATGGCGCGACGAAGCGCACTACGGGCACCACGGGTATGACCCGCGGCAGTACGAGGCTTACGCCCCGCAGGTTTATCAAGCGCGCCCGGTAGGCGCCAGGGGCGCAAAGGAGCGCCGCAGGAAACGCAATCCTTTCCTTGCGGCCCTTGTCACACTGCTGCTGCTGTCCGGTGCGGGATTCGGCGGCTACTACACTCTTGACGAGTTCGGCTTCTTCGGCCCCGATGACTACACCGGTTCAGGAAATGGCCAAAACGCCATCATTGAAGTCAGGCAAGGGGATTCCGGCGGCGAGATCGCCAAAACCCTTACCGCCGCTGGGGTTGTCAAGAGCGAAGTGGCGTTTCTTGCGGCCTCAGCACGAAACCCAGACTCCAAAACCATTCAGGCAGGCTGGTACAAGCTGCAGAAGGAAATGAGTGCCGATGCAGCTGTGTTGGCCCTGCTGGACCTGAAGAACCGATATGTCAAGACGGTCGTTGTCACCGAAGGCATGTCCACATTCGACATCTACAAAAAGCTCGCCACCGAACTGGGAAGGCCCATCCAGGATTTCCAGGACGCCGCCAAAGACCCTGTCGCGCTTGGCGTCGCCGAAACTTGGTTCACCCGCAAAGACGGCAGGGCGATAACGTTCCGGTCGGCCGAAGGTTTCCTTTTCCCAGCGACGTACGAATTCGATCCAGATACCACGCCAGAGCAGGCCCTCAAGGCGATGGTAGCTAAGTTCAACCAGGTCACCGCGGAGATCCGTTTTACCGAGTCTGTCGCCTCGAAAAGTGCCTATTCCCCATACGAGGCGCTCATCGCCGCGTCAATCGCCCAAAAAGAAGTGCGCAGCGCCGAAGATTTTTCAAAGCTGACGCAGGTTCTCTACTTCCGTGCCTACTCCAGAAGGTTCAGCTGCAACTGCCTTAAGGCTGACAGCACCCTGAACTACTTCTTCAAGCTCAATGGGTCGCCTGCAAAGCCGTCAAAAGACATCACCCAAGCCGAGCTTGAAGACGAGAGCAACCCTTACAACACCTACGCCCACTCCAAGATGCCGCCAACGCCCATTGGCAATCCCGGCAAAACGGCCCTCAACGCCGCAGTGAACCCCGCGGACACCTCATACCGGTATTGGATGGTCATTGATGCCAGCGGGACAGCCGCTTTCACCTCATCGCAGTCAACTCACTGCTCCAACACTAAGAAAGCCATCCAGGCCGGCCTCCCAGCAAGACCCTGCTAGCCATCGGACCAGGTATCACCGCGCAGAATCAACCTTGCCGCTGAGGTCTTGCGCCGGTACAGCCGGGCTCGTGTCGCGCGACCGCCACCGAGACGCCAAAACCGTTACCGCGCCAGCGAAAACAAGGATAGACGTCCAGATGTTGAGGCGCAGTCCGAGAAAATGATTGACGTCATCGACGCGCAAGGCCTCAATCCACACCCGCCCGAGTGTGTAGGCGGCGACATAGAGCGTGAATAGGCGGCCGCCAGAGAGCCGGTACCGTCTTTCGGCCCACAGCAGCAGCACGAAAACGCCAATGTTCCACAGGAACTCATATAGAAACGCGGGATGGTAGGTGGCGATCTCCGCCGTGTGAACTGGCCGGTGCGCCGCATCGATGTACACCGCCCACGGCAGGGTAGATGGGCCACCGAACAGTTCCTGGTTAAAGTAATTGCCCCACCGGCCAATAGCCTGCGCCAGTACCAAACCTGGGGCGGCGGCATCGGCGAACGCCGCCAAGGAAACGTTCTTACGGCGGCAGCCAATCCACGCACCCACCGCACCGAGCGCCACCGCACCCCAGATGCCCAGGCCACCTTCCCAGATGTAGAACGCCCGGACCGGATTCTTGCCCATGCCGAAGTACAGCTGCGCGTCAGTGATGACGTGATAAAGACGGCCCCCGATGATGCCGAACGGCACCGCCCAAATCGAGATGTCGAGGATATCGTCAGCCTGCCCGCCGCGGGCAGCCCATCGCCGCCGGGTAAGCAGCACAGCGGCGATAATCCCGGCGATGATGCACAGCGCATAGGCGCGTATCGCGACGGGGCCCAGGTGCCACACGCTTTGCGATGGGCTGGGCAAAAAAGCAAACACGGCCGCGTACTCCTCAAATGATGTAGGGGCTGCCGGGCCTTTATCCGCAAGCTCCTGCGCTATGGAGAGGCAGTCGGCGGCCGCTGGCGGGCGGCCAGGCCCGGCAGGCCACCGCACACCCTAAACCCTGCCAGCGGCAGGCCAGGCCGTTGTCATGAGACTGTCATATACCCGTGTGGTTTCTGCCATACACCGCTTTCAGGCTGACGACCGCGGGGGCCTGGTGCAGCTTGCTGCCTTCGTACGGCCAGGTGTGCGGCGCCGGGCTCCCGTGCCCTTTGTCTTCCTGGAAAGGCGCACAATTGCTGCCGCTGACGATGACGGCCGGGTGGCCTTTGCGCCTGCGTAATACGTTCCTGCTTGCCGCCTGCGCGGATTTGCTCGCGGCCCGGTTTACTACCACACGGCGGCCCACCTCGATCCAGGCTGACCTGGCGATGAACAGCCCTGCCCGCAGCAGTGGCGTCGGTGTTGCTGTCATGCAGGCGGTCACGCTGGCTGTGCATCTTGGAAACGGCGGTGGCCGCGTCCATCCCGAAAGACTCGCCGCAGATCTCGCTTCGGCCTGGCAAAACAGCCCTCATTCCAGCCCTACCGGTACCAGGATGGTGCTCGCCGCCGTCACCGCAGGAACTGGATGGCAGACGGTCGCCGCGGGCCTGCGCGACGGGCAGGGATCCTGCGGCAGCGACGCAGCAGTGCGTGCCATCGCCGCAGGCCTGCTGCCCGGAACGCTTGCTGTCATCGCCGAAACCGCCCGCGCCGCGACTGCGGTAACGCACACACACCCCCTCGGCGCAGATGGCGCCGCGGTTACCGCAGTCGCCGTGGCGCTCGCGGCGCGCGGCGAACCCAGTTCCGGGCCAGCAGCCGCACGGTTCCTGGCCGCCACAGCAGCCGCATCACACGGCCCGCAGTTCCCATCGGTGCTGCCCATGGTGCGCACCCTGGTTCTGCACCGCGCCGGGCCAGCGGAAGCCGCTGCCACCCTGCGACCGGGAACCACTACGCTGCGGACCGTCCCGGCCGCACTGACTGCCTACCTGCGTTATCCGGGCGATCCGGCCGCCGCGATCCGGTATGCCGTCATGCTGGGCGGGCCAAACCGAGCCATCGCGGCCATCACCGCTGCGCTGGCCGGCGCGGCCTGCCCCACCTTCACACCGCCCGCACCGTGGCTTCCGTCCGCAGCGGCCCGTCAGCATATCCGCACCGCAGCCAGCCTTTTGGCTGGACTTGCAGACACGGCGACTGCCGCACCACCCCCGCTACCTGCGAATGGATCGCTGTGATGCCCGGTGTTGTCCTCAGGGCTCACGTAGCTGCGCGGCAGGTCCGGATCACAGCCATAGGTGACCTGCATGCCAGTAACGCCCACCTATTGCTCAAAATGGCCGTGGCCGCCCTGCGCTCTTACCCAGTGACTTGCCTGGAGATTGACTTGGCTGGGCTTGGAAGCATCGACGATGTTGGCAGCTCAGCGCTCGAGGTCTGCCGCCGCCATTGCCGCTCCAGAAAGATCTCGTTTCGGGTCACCGGCCTAGCCAAGGCTGTCCGGGCAGCGATAATCGCTGCCGGGCAGCACCACGTGCTGCAGCGCCCGCAGCGGCGCATGCTCACTGGGCCGTCCGGGCCGAGGTCCACATTGGGCTGCCGTACAACGGGTCATGCCACCACTTCGCCCCGACCTCATGTGCACCCTAAGTGGCTGTGCCATAAAGCTTTCTGAATCGGTCGGTGGACAGGCAGGGCGGCCTGGCCGCCAGCGGGCACCCTTGCCACCCTGCCCGGATGTGCTGACGGCCAGATCCGTGCGGGACCGCCTGGCAATCACCGGACACCGATTGCCAGGCGGTCCCGGCTAGGACAACCCGCACTGTCAGCGCAGGTAACGGGCCACGTCTGTGACAGTCTGATGACATCTGGGCTTAGGCTCCGCTGATGCGCCGAGCGGGCGACGCGGCTGGGCTGGCTGCTGGGCACCCACGCGTCTACTTCGATGCGATCAGAGGCGTGTAATCGGCAGCGGTGAGAGGGTCACGGCTCAGCGAACTGTTCGCGCGGGGGACCTCGACGGGTTCGCCGGCGCGGGTGAAGGTGACGGTGTGGATGTCGCCGCGGCTCGTGAGGGTGCAAACGATTTGGGCGAAGGCGAGGATGTCGTCGGTACGGCCGGTGCCTTCCAGGCTGGTAGCCAGTTCCACAATGGCCTGGCCGTTACGGTTTTGCACGCTAAGGCCTAAGTCTGTGCCCAGCAGCGAACTGGACAAACCCTGCTGCTGCTCGGCAGAGGTTGGCCCAGACAGCAGGCTGGCCAGCTGCTCGGCAGCGGTCAGCTGTTTCGGGGTGTTGCGGGTGACCGCGACCAGATGGCTGTCTCGGATCAGATAAAGGGTTTGGGTCAGTTCGCCTTGCGGGGCTGGGGTTTGACTGGTGGCAGGGGCGGTACTTCGGCCTGGTAGCTCGACAGGATGCGGTTCGGCTTGCACGGAGACCCCACAGGCACTTGCGGCCATCGGGGCGGTGATCGCGACAGCGATCACGCGCATCAGCCAGAGGTAGCGTTTCATGTTGGCTCCGTTGGCAAGGCGATGGTGAACCGGGCGCCGCCGCCGGGACGGTCGGTGACGGTAATGGTGCCGCCATGGGCGGTGACGTGCTGGTGCACGATGGCCAGGCCGAGGCCGGCGCCGTCACCGTCGCCGCGCGCACCGGCGGCGCGGCCCCGAACGAACCGGTCGAAGATGATGGCCCGATCGGGTGGGCTGACCCCTGGCCCGTCGTCGTCTATGTCCAGGTAACGCCCTTGACTGGTTTCTCTAATGGTGATGGCGTGCAGGCCACCGCCGTGGGCCTCTGCGTTGTCGATGAGGTTTGCCAGGATTTGCTGGAACCGGCGCCGGTCCACTCGCCACACCACATCGTCTGGCGGTGCTTGTACTTTGGCGGTATCGACACCACGGGTCCGGCATACGCTCCGTGTCAGCGCCGCGATGTCCACTGGTTCCAGGCTGGCTGGCTGGTCGCTGCGCGACAGCTCCAGCAGGTCGGTGACTAAATCTTCGAACCGCTGGACCTCGCCAGCAACAAGGTGTGCCGCAGCTGCCGCTTTGGCATCCATTCCAGCCGCGCGGCGAGTGAGCACACTCGTTGCGGCGCTGAGGGTTTGAAGTGGCGAGCGTAGTTCGTGGCTGACGTCGGCGGCGAAGCGCCGGTCGCGCTGCACCCGCGCGGACAGCTCGTCGACCATCTTGTTGAACGAGGCAGCAAGCCGGGCCAGATCAGGTTCAGCACTGGGATCGAGGCGAGCAGTCAGGTCACCGGCGGAGATGTTGTCGGCGGCTGCGACCACATTGGTTAGTGGCCGCACCACGTAGCGGGCGGCATACCAGCCCAGTGCCGCCCCGGCTGCGGTGGTGGCCGCAGCGACCAGGGTGATGATCAGGGCGAGTACCTGCAGGGACCGGTCGAGTTCCTGCATGACATCGATGACGTAGAACGAGGTGGAATCGTCTAGTGGCACGCCGATGGCCAGTGCCGGGCCGGTGTCTGTGCGGATGCGCTGCGCTCCGGCCTGCCCGGAGCTGACCATGGCCTGCAGATTGGCAGGAATGGTGGACTTGATGCCGAAGTCGGCATTGCGGCCGTACCACGTTCCGTCGCGATAGATAACAGCCCGGCGTTTGCCGCCCGTATCTAGCGCCTTCAAGACCGCGCCGATGTCGGGATTACTGCCGGCAAGGCCCGCTTTCACGATGCCTGCTTCGATGGCGGTGGCACGCAGGGCGGAGCGTTCGCGTTCGCCGAGCAGGTAGTTTTCGGTCAGCTGATAGGAAAGCAAAGCCACCGTCGCTGACACGATGAATGCGGCGATAGCGAATCCGGCGGTAACTCTGGCCCGCAGCCCAGGGCGCCTCATCGCTGAAGCTTGTAGCCCAGGCCGCGAACGGTGATAAGCCGAGACGGCACGGACGGGTTGTCTTCGATCTTCTGGCGCAGCCGTCCGATGTGGACGTCAACAAGCCGGTCATCGCCGTAGTCGTATTCCCACACACGCTCCAGTAGTTGCTGGCGTGACAGGACCAGCCCAGCATGTTCGGCCAGTTCACAGATGAGCCGGAATTCAGTACGTGTCAATGAAAGCAGCTCCCCATGCAGTAGCACCTCGCCGGCCTGTGGCCGGATCTCCAGTTCGCCAAAGACCAGAGTCAAGGTGGACGCCTGGGCCGGCCGGGCGCGCCGGCGCAGGGCACGCATCCGCGCGGACAGCTCTTTCACGGCCACCGGTTTGATCACGTAGTCGTCGGCACCGGCCTCAAGGGCGGCAACGACATCGTGCGTGTCGTCGCGGGCGGACACGACAATGATGGGCACGTCGCCGTCGCGGCGCAGCTGCCGGATGCACTCGAACCCGTCGATGCCGGGCAGCATCAAGTCAACCAGGACAGTATCGGCCGGATCGGCACGCTGCGCGGCCAAACCTTCCTCCGCGGTCCCGGCCGAGCGCACCGTGTAGCCCTCATCTTCCAGGGCCAACCCCAGCGACATCCGGATCCGGTCGTCGTCTTCAATCATCAGCACCGCTGCCACGCCCGCATGTCTACCGCCTTCACCGCCCCAGTCGCATCTCTGAAGGGGCCGCTGGCGCGGTTTGTCACGCAACTGTCATAGATCCGCCGGACACTCGCGATACAGCTGCCCAACGCTGTGGCTACCGGTTACCGGCACTGGCCGCCCCAATCACTGGTGCCGGTAGCCGCAACGGGGTTGCCGCCGGGCCGGAGTGGCCGAGCCCTCCCACAGCACACCACAGTGGCCCGGCGGCACAGCCCGCACGGTGCACTGGCCAATTGGCAAAGGAGCCACGGATGACGCACTCTGGCCCGCCCGCTGCGCGGCAGCGCATCTCCTCAGCGCTGACATTAGCCGTCTACGCCGATTGGCTTTGCACCCCCGATTCCGTCCCCAGCCACGCCGTAGCGCAGCTACTCACCCTGACAAGGCACCTAGCCACGGGCGGCGTTGATGAGGACAGGCTGGCCGGCGAACTGGCCACCACGGTATGGGAACAGCCAGAGGGCCAGGCGCGATCTGGCACCCAGCAGATCCTGGCGGCGGTCGCCACTGGTGCCGCCTGGTGGGAGGCAGCACCGGCCTACCGCAACGGTGCTGGCGGATGGGGCAGTGACGCGGCTGTACGTGCCGGCGCCGCAGGTTTGCTGCCCGGATCCGGTGTTGGTGCCGTGGCACAGATCGGCCGAAGGTCTGCCGCCGTCACCCACACACACCCCGATGCCCGGGACGCCGCAGCAATCCACGCGGCTGCCGTGAGCCTGGCTGCCGCCGATGGCGACTTCGAAATCCTCGACACCGACAAGTTGCTGGCGGTCCTGACTGAGCAAAGCCGCGGCGCGACAATGCGCGCCCAGCTCGCACTTGTGCGGCAGCTGGGCCGTGATCGTGCCACGCCGGAAGAGACAGCAAAGGTTTTAGGCTGTGGCCGCAGCGCTTGCGGCGCAGCCGGTGCAGCCCTCGCCGCCTATCTGATCTGCCCGCGTGAACCGCTTGCCGCTATCGCGTTTGCGCATCAAATGGGGCCGGACTGGCATGCCGCAGCACTAATGACAGCGACCATCGGCGGGGCACACAACCCACGCGCACGCCCTCCCGTCACCTGGTCACTGCCACCGGCTTTGAAACCACAGGTCGTTGACGTGGCGTCACGACTCGCGGCCGCACCTCCTGCGGTGTCGCGCCATTACCGCCGGGTGAGCGGCTTCCCAGCGCCGGCACGTTTTTCTGCGACCGCTGGCCCGGTTGTCACACAACTGTCATGACACTGCGGGTGCCCCGCCATACCGGCCCGGCAGCGTGGCCGATGCCCGCGACCGCATTACGACCAGTTGAAGGGGGCAATGATGAACGCCGAGCCGATGACCGCGCGTATTCCCACTGTCGAGGTTGTCATCAGTGGTGATCTTGACGTGTGGTCCGCTCCGTCGGTCAGCAACACCCTTGACGAGGCGATCTTACTGGCACCACAACAGTTGATCATCGACCTAGCGGGGTGCCCATCCATCGACGCCGCCGGAATTCTCATGCTGCTCGACGCACACCGCCGCGCGATCCGCAACGGCGGCACCGTTGCCCTTCGCTCCCCGTCCGCACGGCTGCAGCGCAACCTGCGCCTGGCCAGAGTCGACCGGGTTCTCGCCGTCCTGTCCCCTGGCCCACCGGCACCACCAGACCAGCAGGAAAGGCCGTGATCATGAAATCTGGCAAACACCAGCTCATCCTCGCCACCGATACCGCACCGTTGACACCGGCCAGCTCCGCGGCTCTGGGAAGCGCGGCACTAATGCACGCCGTCGCCTCACACGGCGGCGCCTGGGTAGCCGCTGGCGCCGCAAAAGAAAGCGCCTGGCTCAAATCAGTTCCGGTGGACAGCACAGACATGGCGACACATCGCGACGGCTACTGCGCGCAAACCCTTGCCCCGGCATACTTCGGCCACCATGCCGCGACACTGTCGCAAGACGAGCAATGGCAGAAAGCACACCACATCATCTCCGGCCAGTACGCGGACACCATCGCTAGCCTGGCTGCACCGGGAGCGGCGGTATGGATTCATGACTACCCGCTGCAACTCGTACCAGGCCTGCTGCGTCACCTGCGGCCAGACCTGCGCATCGGATTCTCGCTACACAGCCCATTCCCGCCAGCGCAAACCCTGCAGGCCATCGCCGAGCGTGAGCAGATCACAACCAGCATCCTGGCCGCCGACCTGGCCACCTTCACCGACGCCCGGTCAGCCGCCAACTTCGCCGCCTGCACAGAAAACGAAACCGGTACGCCATTGGTGATGCCAATGCCCGCCGACGCACACGCCATCGCCCACGCCGCAGCAACCGCCACCGCCCGCACCGCAGCGGGGCAGATCCGTGCCCGGCTGCACCCTGCCACCACAGTATTTCTGTCAACTGGCGGAACCGACAGCGGCGACGGAACGATCGCCGTCCTCAACGCCTTCGCCCAATTACTGGACGGCCGCGCCCTGCAAGCAGGCACAGCGGTGCTGATCCACCTAGCACCCACTGGTGAACCGCCCGCAGGCGAAAACGGTGCCCTGCGCCACGACATCGAACGGCTAACCGCTCAAATCAATGGCAAACATGCCACGGTCGGCTACGTTCCCGTTCACTATCAGCGCCAAGACCTAAGCGAGGCGGAGCGCGCTGCCTTCTATCTGGCCGCCGACGTCATGCTTGCCACCCCCGTTCGCGACCGGATGACCCCGCACGCAGCCGAATACGCTGCCACCCGGGAAAGCGGCCACGGGCGTGTTGTGCTGAGCGAATTCTCTAGCAGCCAGGCACAGCTACCCGGAGCCATCATCGTCAATCCCCACGAACCCGGCGCTCTTGAGCAGGCCATGCTCACCGCTGCCGCGCAAGCGGCGACAGCGTCGCCGGTGATGAAAACGATGCGCGCACAGGTGCATACCAACAACGTCACGGCATGGGCCAGACGGTTCCTGCACACCCTCACCGACGGCACCATGCTCAACCCCCCGGAACACGCTGACCACCAAACGATCACACCGCGCCGCAGCGCCTCAGCCCGCCAGCGCAAGGAAGGAAAACAGCACCATGCACAGCCCACCGGCACCGGCCAGCTCGCCACATCGGCACATCCGTAACAGCTTGCTGCTGGCCACCTGCGCCGACCGGCTCGCCGCACCACTGCACGGCATCCGCCTGCCCACTCCCGCCCAGGTCGACGCCGCAATAGACACCGCCGCCAACGACGGGCCATCCAGCCACCTGACCAGGCAGTTACTAGCGACAGCCGGGCACTACGGAGAGCACGACGGCGCCCTCGACGAAGACCAGCTCGCCTGGACCCTGGCCCAGCATCCGCCCGCAGAAGCCAGCCGCGGAGGCAACGGCACAGCAACAGTGCTAGCCCAAGTGGCACAAGGCATCCCCTGGTGGCAAGCCGCGCCATCCCTGCACGGCGGGGAAGGTTCACACGGCAGCACCGCCGCCATCCGTGCCATCGCTTCTGGGCTGCTTCCTCACACCGGCATCGGTACGATCGCCGAACTCGCCCGCCGCAGCGCCGTCATTACCCACACCCACCAGCTAGCCCGCGACGCCGCAGCGATCACCGCCACCGCCACCGCCCTGGCCACCCATACCCTGCCTAGCAAAACCTTTACCACCGAGCGGTTCCTGGCCACTGCCGCAAGCCAAGCCCATCATCCCGACTTCACCCACCACCTATCCATCACCCGCACCCTCGTGCGCCACCGTGCCGGGCCCGCCGAAACCATCGCCACCCTCAACACCACCTCCAGCGCCCTGCGCACCGTTCCCGCAGCACTAACCGCGTACCTTCGCCACCCCACCGACCCCACAGCCGCCATCCGATACGCACTAAGCCTCGGCGGGCACACCCACGCCACCGCCACCATCACCGCCGCACTCGCTGGCGCCAGAAACCCCGGCTACGTCCCACCCGCAGCCTGGAGCACCAACAATGACAGCCTGAACATCCACACCATCGCCGCAGCCCTTGCCAACCTGAAGAACCCGCATCCGCAACCCTGGCGGCAACCATGAACCAAACCCTGCAGCTTCGCATGTGCGTGACCCCGCACCGCATCATCATCGAAGCCACCGGTCCGCTGACCGCGCTAACCGCGCACCTGCTGCCGAAGGCAGTCGTAGGAGTGCTTCGCCGCTACCCGGCGCCAGTCGTCGAAATCGACCTAACCGGCGTCACCGCACTCGACTTCGTCGGCGACATCGCCCTGCAAGACTGCGCCTGCGAAACCACGCGGCGCGGCATCCTGCTCATCGTCACCAAACCACCTTCCGACGACAGAAAAGCTCCGAAAACCATCCACCACAACATTTCAAACAGACAGCACGCGACAAGGACCCGGACATTGATACACGTCGGCGCCATATGCCGCTACCACGTCAAGGCCCGCTAAACCGCCACGTCACCCGCGATAACCCACCGCACTACGCCCGTCGCCGCTGGGAGGTATCAGCTCAGGCTGTCCGAGGGCTCTCCGCTTGAGCAAGCCGACAACAATCGTCTGAAACCCCTGTCACCATTACGGTTCTGTCGGGCGTATACGTCGCCTGGTATGGCTGGTATGAGATCAGGGTGTTTGCCGGGACAATCACCAGTGACCCGGTCATCGACTCAGCCGCGGCCGTCCAAGTGTGGCTTTCGGAAACGGCAAACCGTTTTGGCGCAGCGGGATTCGCTGTCATCCTGCTTGCGATCGTCGCGGTGACCGCACTGATCTGGCGAGCTAAACGCAAGGACAGCGAAAACGCTTAGGACCGCAACGGTGCCGTGGCGAAGTCTTTCATCCCCTGCCGAAAACGGATCTCCGCGGCGAATCCCAGCTCGTCGCGGGCCTTGGCGGGGCTGGCGGTGACGTGGCGGACATCGCCACCGCGGAACCCGCCAGTGATCTGCGGGCGCTGGCCGGACATGGCGGAGGCGAGCTCGGTGGCCATGTCCAAAATGGTGTGTGGCCGGCCCGTGGCGATGTTGTAGGGCGTGAGCGAGCCTGGTATGCCCGGGCTTTGCAGGGCAGCGAGGTTGGCACGGGCGATGTCGGTGACGTGAATGAAATCGCGCCGCTGGCCACCATCTTCAAAAACCTGCGGTGGCAGGCCATTTTCCAATGCGGAACGAAAGATCGCGGCAACACCGGCGTAGGGGGTGTCGCGGGGCATGTTCGGCCCGTAAACATTGTGATAGCGCAAGGCGATCGCAGTGCTTCCGGTCGCCCGCGCCCAGGCGGCCGCATAGTGTTCCTGAGCCGCTTTTGATGCGGCGTAAAGACTGCGTGGCTCGATAGGCGCGTCTTCGGCCACAAACGACGGTGAAAGCTCGCCGTGGCAGAGCGGGCAGCGGGGCTCGAACCGGCCTGCGCGCAGATCCTCGCCTAGGCGTGGCAGCGGCCGCTGCGGCCCGTCAGCCGGGCACTCGTAGGCGCCTTCGCCATAGACCACCATGGAGCTCGCGAGCACGAGTTTGCCGATGCCAGCAGCAGCCATCTCGGCCAACAGCACTGCCGTGCCAAGGTCGTTGTGCGAGGCGTACTCGGGTGCGTCGGCCAAGCTGACGCCCATGCCGACCATCGCCGCCTGATGGCACACGGCGTCAACAGAGCGCAGCGCCTGGCGGACCGCCTGCGCGTCACGGACATCGCCGGCCTGGGTGCCTTCCGCCGCTGGCAAGGGCTGCCGGTGCGCAGCCGGCAAGAAGCAATCCAGGCCAGTCACCTCATGCCCTGCTTCGCGCAAGACGGTGACGATATGCGAGCCGATGAATCCCGCTGAGCCCGTGACCAGTATCCGCACACCGGTGACTTTACCCAGCTCATAGTTGTTCATACCGATCCGTAAGAGTGTCGTAAGGATCAATGGCACGTGCCTGGTCATACGGTGAAGGCGTGATTGACGTGGTGCTTCCATGCCTGGACGAGGCAGCCGCCCTGCCCGGAGTACTAGCCGGACTGCCGGACGGCTACCGCGCGATTGTCGCCGACAACGGCTCGTCTGACGGGTCACCCGAGGTCGCCGCCGCCCTGGGGGCGAAGGTCATTCACGTACCGCAGCGAGGCTTTGGCGCGGCCGTGCACGCCGGGCTGTGTGCCGCGACTTCGGGGCTGGTGTGCATTGTGGACGCCGACGGCTCCCTCGACCTGACTCAGCTGCCCCGCGTGACAGGCCCCATCCTGGACGGGACGGCGGATCTGGTGCTGGGCAGGCGCCGGCCTGCGGCCAAGGGCGTGTGGCCACTACATGCTCAGTGGGGTAATGCCGTTTTGGCTAGGCGCTTGCGGCGTGCTGCCGGAGTGGACGTTCATGATCTCGGGCCGATGCGGGCCGCCAGACGGGAAGCGCTTCTGGGTTTGGGTATGCGGGACAGACGTTTCGGGTACCCCCTGGAAATGGTTTTGCTGGCAGGCAGGGCTGGCTGGCGCGTGTCCGAAGTGGATGTCGACTACCTGCCCCGCGCGGCGGGCACGAAGTCAAAAGTCACCGGGACTTTCAGCGGCACTCTCCGGGCGGTGCGCGACATGTCCAGGGTGCTCGCCGGATGAACATCCAATATCTCGTCGTGGCCAAGCAGCCGGTGCCGGGCAAGGTCAAAACGCGGCTGTGCCCACCATGCAGCCCTCAGCAGGCGGCCAGGATCGCGGCGGCCGCGCTGGCCGACACGATCGACGCGGTCGGGGCAGCACCCGCGTACCGGCGGGTGTTGCTGCTTGACGGGCAATCACCACGCCCGCCCGGCTGGACGGTAATCGCCCAGCAAGGCAATGGCTTGGGTGAACGGCTAGCCAACGGCTTCCAATCCGCCGATAGCGCCGGTGTGCCAGCGATTCTGGTGGGAATGGACACGCCTCAGCTGACCGCCGGCATGCTTGAGGGTGCCGCCGCGCAGCTGTCGATTGCCGACGCTGTCCTCGGGCTAGCCGAAGATGGCGGCTGGTGGCTGCTAGGTCTCAACGACCCACGGCACGCCGCGGTGCTGGCGACCGTGCCAATGTCTCAGCGCGACACCGGTGAGCTGACCCTCAAAGCCCTTATCGGGCTTGGGCTTTCCGTTGCGCACTGCCCCATGTTACGCGACGTCGACACCGTCGCAGACCTGCCCTATGTCGCGCAACAGTGTCCTGCAAGCCGGTTCACCGCCACCGTGAAGAGCCTGGAGCTGAGGTGAAAGCAGCACTCGCGGTCTTCGGGCAGGCACTGGCGCACGCTGCCAGCGGCCAGGACTCCATTGTGGACTTCACCTCCATCACCGGGGACACGCTGGCACGTATGAACGCCGCCGACTGGTACAGCGACTCTAGGCCCGGGGATGACGCTCTACTTGAACCGTGCCATGCGTCCACATTGGATGTTGGCTGCGGCCCAGGGAGGCTCGTGACCGCCCTCGCGAGCCGTGGCGTCGCCGCGTTGGGTATCGACATCAGTGCCGAAGCGGTAACCGAGGCACTCGGCCGGCGTGCGGCCGCACGGCTATGCGACGTGTTCGCCGATGTTCCCGACGCCGGATGGTGGGGACACGCCGTGCTGGCCGATGGAAACATCGGAATCGGAGGTCATCCGGTGCGGCTGCTGTGTCGTTGTGCGGCCTTGCTGCGGCCGGGTGGAACCATCGTCGCCGAAACCAGCGCTCCCGGATCGGGTAGCTGGCGGCATCCGGTCCGGCTACGGCACAACGGATTTGACAGTCCTCCCTTTTGGTGGGCGGCTGTGGCCGCCGATGACATACCCGCGGTCGCCCGTGAGGCGAACCTGACCGTTGCGCGGCAATGGGCTGCGACCGGCCGCTGGTTCGCCGAGCTGCTCCCGCAAACCTAGGAGACACCATGCATGCAGACATCGCGATCATCGGCGGATCCGGGCTCTACGAGCTCTTCGGCGATGGCGCCACCGAACACAAGCTGACCACACCATACGGGGAACCGTCCGCAGCGATCACGATCGCGCAAGTGGCCGGCCGGCCCGTAGCCTTTCTCCCCCGCCATGGTGTCGGGCACCGTTTCCCTGCCCACGTCATCCCGTACCGGGCCAACATGTGGGCACTGAGGTCCGTAGGCGTGCGGCAGATCATCGCCCCATGCGCCGTGGGTGGACTGCAATCACATCTAGGTGCCGGCCATTTCGTGGTACCCGATCAGCTCGCCGATCACACGAGCGGGCGCCAGCACACCTTCTATGACACCGGTGCCGTGCACATCAACTTCGCTGACCCCTACTGCAACCGCCTCCGCGGGTCCATCGTGGACACTGCTCTTGATGCCGGGCTCCCGGTTACCGCCGAAGGCACCATGGTCGTCATCAACGGCCCACGGTTTTCCACCCGTGCCGAGTCCCAAACCTATGCCGCACAAGGCGGAACGGTCATCAACATGACCGGGACGCCAGAAGCCGCTCTGGCACGCGAACTGGCCATGTGCTACGCCACGATCGCCCTGGTCACCGACCTCGACGCCGGAGTGCAAGGCGACCATGGGGTAACGCAGGAGGAGGTGTTCCGCGTCTTCGCCGAAAATACTGCCGCCTTGAAAACTGTGCTGCTGCAGGCTATCGCCACAATCAGCACCACGCGCGGCTGCACCTGCGGATCGGCGCTCGACGGCATGACACTACCTTTCGACCTGCCATGAAACACACCGTCGCAGCGGCCGCATGCCTTGGCGCACTTGGGCTTTGTTTCTGGTGGCTGGTCCATCCCGCTACCTGGCATGGCCCTACCACATGGTATGTGCTCATGGCAGCCAGCTGGCTCCTTTTCGCCGGCGGTGCCTGGCTGATACGCAAGGCACCACGCAAGAACGCGGTGGCGCTCATTCTTGTTGGGGCTGCCGGGTTGCCGCTTGCGGCCGGGTTCGCCCCGCCACGCAGCAGCGACGATCTCTACCGCTACATCTGGGACGGCCGTGTGCAAGCCGAAGGCGTCAGCCCTTACACCTATGCGCCAGCCGCCCCAGAGCTGGCGAGGCTGCGCGACGATTTCCTTTGGCCCGCCGAGTCGCCGTGGTGCGTCAGTCCGGAAACACCCGGCGTGGTACCGGGTTGTTCGCTGATCAACCGGCCCACCGTGCCCACCATTTACCCACCGGCCGCACAGGCCTACTTCCTTGCTGTCCAGGCACTTTCACCACCAGGTACGCGGGAACGCCCAGTCCAGTTCTCGGCCGGACTCGCGGTCCTGGCTATAGCGGTCCTACTCGTGTGGCTGCTGCCTAAAGCCGGAGCCGACCCACGTACAGCCGCACTATGGGCCTGGTGCCCCCTCGTAGCATTAGAAGCCGGAAACAACGCGCACCTTGATGTGGTCAGCACCCTGTTCGCCGTGGCCGCGTTACTGGCAGCCGCACTCGCCAAAACCTGGCGCGGCACCGTCGCCGGCGGGGTGCTGATCGGGCTGGCTGTCGCAACGAAATTCACACCGGCGCTCACCGGCCCCTCGCTACTGCGCCGCCGCCCACTCATCGTGGCGGCCACCGCTGCGCTGACGGTGACGCTGCTATACGTGCCACACGTGCTGGCTAACGGCTCGAAGGTGCTCGGCTACCTCCCGGACTACCTTGTGGGCGAAGGTTATGACACGGGAACCCGGTTTGCGTTGCTGGCACTAGTGCTTCCCCCATCGGCAAGCCTTGCCGCCGCGGCTGCAATCCTTCTCGCTACGGCCGCTCTTGCCTGGTGGCGCACCAACCCGGACAGGCCATGGCATACCGCCACCATCATGACTGGAGCCTTTCTACTCGTGGCTACACCAGGATATTCGTGGTACACCATCCTCCTCATCGCCTTGGCCGCCATGAGCGACCGGCCAGAGTGGATCGCCATTGGCGTCGCCGGTTACGTTGCGCAGTATTCCAGCAACCTGCAGCTCGACGGGTTCGGTGCGCTGCAGCTCGGCTACGGCAGCGCTCTGCTCGTCGTCGTTGTCATCACCGCCCTGCGCCACTTCACTTCTCGGAGGCCAGCTGTCGCATGAAGAAGTTCACCTCGCTGCTGCGCAGTGCCAAACTGACCAGCCAGCTCGGCCTCATGGCCACGGCAGCCATCACCATATGTTTTGTCACCGGCTACATCAGCCACGCCATCCAGCAGCCGCCATGGTGGTTCACCTGGCCGTCGCGTCCGGTCAATCTGTACCGGGTCACTCAGGGCCTGCATATCATCACCGGTGTCGCCGCCATCCCTTTGGTAACCGCGAAACTGTGGTCGGTGTACCCGAAACTGTTTCGCTGGCCGCCGGTACGCGACGCGGCTCACGCCTTGGAACGCGCCAGTCTCGCCGTGCTGGTCGCCTCCGTGTTGTTTCAGCTGTTTTCCGGACTGCTCAACATTTTCCGCTGGTACCAGCCGATGGGTTTTTTCTTCACCGTGGCCCACTATTGGACCGCCTGGGCCGTCGCCGGGTCGGTGCTTGTCCACATTGGAGTCAAACTGCCCATCATCCAGCGAGCCCTGCGCAGCAAACCACGTCGCGAACCCGTCACAGGAGGACTGTCACGTCGTGGGCTGATAGCCACCGTCGCCGCGACCGCCGGGGCGATCGCCGTATCGTTTGCCGGGCAGACCATCCGGCCGTTGGCAGCGGTCTCGCTACTGGCCCCACGAGACCCGCGCGTAGGATCGCAAGGCCTGCCGGTCAATGGATCCGCTCAAGCCGCCGGAGTCACGGCGGGGGCAACCGATCCCGGCTACCGCCTTGAGCTCACCGGCCCTAATGGCACACAGCTGTTCACCCTCCAACAGCTGCAAGCCATACCGCAGCACACCGCCAGCCTGCCTATCACCTGCGTCGAAGGATGGAGCGCCGACGCCACCTGGACCGGCATCCGCATCCGTGACCTCGTGGCCCTCGCCGGAGGCGACGACACCTTCCAGGTCACTGTTACGTCGCTCCAGAAAGGCGGCTACAGCCAATCCACCGTCGCCCCAACCCACGCACGCGACCCGCTCACCCTGCTAGCCCTAGGCATTAACGGCGAAACCCTCAACCTCGACCACGGCTACCCCTGCCGCCTCATCGCTCCCAATCGGCCCGGCGTCATGCAAACCAAATGGATCCGCCGCATCAACGTGGCCAAACCCGCATGAGCACACGAACCCGGCTCCTGCGCTGGCTGCTGATCGCAGCCGGGTGCGCTGCACTTCTGTACTCACTCGCTGGTGTCGTGCAAAGTCACGACACCCGCCTGGCCTACTTGCGATTCCTCGCACTCGCTCTAACCGGGCACGAGCTCGTCCTCATACCACTGATCCTCGGTTGCGGTGTCCTTCTAGCACGGCTCACCACGGCAAGAACCAGGCCGGTCATCCAAGCAGCCGCCATCGCCACTCTGGCCTTCATCCTCATCGCGCTCCCGGCAATCCTGGGGTACGGGCGAAGCAGCGACCTGCCTTCAGCCCTGCCACGCGACTATGGCATGGGCCTGCTCATCATCATCGCCACGATCTGGGCAGCAGCAGGCCTCGCGCTGATCCTCCGGCGGCGTCCCAAAGTGTGACACCGGCAGCCGACGTGATAAATGGCCCGTTGCCCGCAGGACTTCTGACCGTCCACACCGCATGGGACAGAGCGCATAGCTGATCGAATCCATGAGGACATGGCGCAGTGCTACGGTGACTTTGCGCAGCAGTTTCACCACCGAGTGAAGCGGGGGACAATAGGTGGGCACGTCTATCGATCTTTCCGGGATCTACCAGGACTTACACCAGCATCCCGAGCTGTCGCTACAGGAAACCCGCACGGCGGGCCTAGTCGCTGGACATCTGGAAGATTTTGGGTATGAGGTGACCCCGGGGGTCGGTGGCACCGGTGTGGTTGCGGTGCTGCGCAACGGTGCCGGGCCGGTAGTGCTGCTGCGCGCGGATATGGATGCTCTGCCGGTCAAAGAAGACACCGGGTTGCCATATGCGAGCACTGTTCGGGCGACCGATCATCTTGGATATGAGGTGCCGGTGATGCATGCGTGCGGCCATGACGTGCATGTCACGTGCCTGCTCGGCGCCGCCCAGGCCCTCGCTTCCAGCAAGAGCGCGTGGCAGGGGACGTTGTTGCTGGTGTTCCAGCCAGCCGAGGAACTGGGCCAAGGCGCGCAGGCGATGATCGACGACGGTCTTTACCAACGGTTCGGCGTTCCAGTTGTCGTTTTAGGACAGCATGTCGCACCGCTACCCGCAGGCATGATCGGCCTGCGTGCGGGACCATCGTTCGCCGGCTCTGACACCCTGCACGTCGTTATGCACGGCCGCGGGGCGCACGGTTCACGCCCCGAAGTCTCCGTCGACCCGGTGGTGATGGCGGCGGCGACGGTGATGCGGCTGCAAACCGTGGTCTCCCGCGAAGTCGCCGGAACCGACACCGTTGTGCTCACCATCGGCGCTCTTCGCGCGGGCACGAAAGAAAACATCATCCCCGACCGTGCCGACCTTCAGCTGACCATCCGCACCTTCGACACCCACGTTCGCGAAACCGTCATGAACGCGATCGACCGCATCATTAACGGCGAAGCGGCAACAGCCGGGGCCCCCAAACCTCCAGAGATCGAAAACACGATGTCATTCCCCGCCGTCGTCAACGACCTGCAAGCCGTCGCGCACACCCGTGCCGCCTTCGACGAAGAGTTCGGCGCGGACCGGATTCTTGACCCTGGCCCCGTGACCGGCAGCGAAGATGTCGGCCTACTCGCTATGGCCGCCGATATCCCCTGCGTCTATTGGCTTCTGGGCGGAGCCGACCCGCAGGCATTCGCCGGGCTAACTGATTTCAAGGCAATGGAAAAGATCGTGGCCCGGCTGCCCTCGAACCACTCGCCTCACTTCGCCCCGGTCATCGAACCAACGCTTCACACCGGAGTGACCGCCCTGATAACTGCCGCGCGCGCTTGGCTTCCCGTCACCAGCTAATTCACACCACGGCCTACGGTCTGACCGGCTTTGGACCGAGGCACTTGACGCCCGGCGCGAGGTTCCACGGAGCACCGAAACCGCAAGCGCCCACAGCCATGTGCCTGCCATGAACTGAAGTACGCGTTCAGCGGCAACAAGGCGGCGAACAAGGCACCGAGGCTCGGCACCGTCACCATGAAGGACGTGGCCGCAACGGCGGGTGTCTCGGTCGGCACCGTTTCCAACGTCGTCAACCGGCCAGCCATCGTCGAGGAAACCACTCGCAACGCTGTCACCGATGCTATGGATGTGGGCGGGTGCCGCAGGCCCGGCGGCGCCGCGTAAACCGGGCGTGCGGGCATTGTTGGCGAAGGCGCTCGCCTCACATGCACATTGAACCCTTCGACGCTCGGCTGGACAGGCGAAGTCGCGCTAGACCACGCAGTGGCCTGACGGGGCTCCCTCGAATTCAACAGCGCCATCTCGTCCGCAAATGTCACCATCGGCCAGCCATTACTGCTGGTACTCGGCTTCCCACGCGCTGCAATGGGCGAAGGATCGCCTGTCTATGGCGTAAAAGTGACGGTGATGTCGTCGAAGGAGGCGGTAGCGAAGGCCGTCTGCAGACCAATCTGACCGCTGGAGGCAAGGGTACTGGTGGCCTGCAGAACGGGGACGCCATCGATGCTGGCCTGAAGCTGGGTGCCGTGCACGCGCAGGGTCAGGGTGTACCAGACGAGGGTGTCGATGGTGTGTGTGGCGGAGGCCAGTACCGTGACCGCGTGGCCGTTGACGGCGTGCAGCTGGATTTGGCTATCCGGTAGCAGGGCCAGGCGGTAGTACTTGGACGGCCCACCCGCGCGGGCGAGCAGGCCGATGTGTGAGCCGACCGCGAAGGTGATGGGTTTGACTCTGGCCTGCACGGTATAAGACGCCCATGTGGCCGTGCCCGTGAACAGGCGAGCGTTTGAGCTGCTGCCCCAGGACTGGCGCAACGCCAGCGTGCCGTCGGTGACCACGTTCCAGGACCCATCGCCGGTGCTGGACCATCCGGCCAGGTCACCATCTTCAAAATCGTCGCTAAACGCCGCGGCCGCTGCGGCGCCTGAGACGAGGCTGGCGGCCATGACGGCAACGGCGATGACAGCAATACGGTGCAGGGCAAACATTTCCCGGCCTCCCAGTCAGTGGCAATTTGCTGCTGGCACGGCACCACCGGCACAGCATTACGTGACCCCTGGGTGGGATCACCTTCCTGGCGTGCTCGCGGCGGGATAACCGCCCGGCAACAACTACAGCGTCCGCCCGCTGGGTCGTGTCACGACAGTCGATCCAGGCGCACGTTTGCCCAGGCAGCCGCTGGCGACGCATCACCAGTGCGGTCTGGGAGAAAAGAATTCCTGCTACGTATGAAACACAGGGCGGCGCTTCAGCGACAGACCTTGCGAACTCCTTTGCCGCGACGTGCGCGAGGAGTTAACAGCTTCTCCATAAATACGGGGTTTACCAATCTTTCGCCCACATTTAGTATACATCAACCCTTGTCACTGTGACGAGGGTGGATGTCGGCGAAGGAGATCGTTATGCGTACCAGTCGTTTTACCGAGGTGACCACGACTCTGTTCCGGGTCGTTGTCGGGTTGCTGTTCACCTTGCACGGGGCGTCGTCACTGTTCGGGGTGTTCGGCGGAAACCGCGGATCGGGCCAGGCGGTGGAGTTTGCCTCATGGCCAGGCTGGTGGGCTGCCGCCATCCAGTTCGCCGGCGGGCTCATGGTCCTGGCGGGACTCGGCACGCGGGTCGCGGCGCTGGTGTGTTCCGGGTCGATGGCGTACGCGTATTTTGTGGTGCACCAGCCGTTGTCGCTGCTGCCCCTCAACAATGGGGGCGAGCTTGCCGCCATGTTCTGCTGGTCGTTCCTGCTGGTCGCAGCGATCGGCCCGGGCGCCTGGTCGCTAGACGCGCTTCTGTCCGCCCGGAAGACAAACACAGCGCCCATCGCGGAGCCGGTGGCTTCCTGACCGGCTGGGCCGCAACACTGATGGACCTGTGCCGATGGCGCGAACTCGCCACGGCACAGGTGCACGGGCCAGACCAGCTTGGCTACACGAGTGGTTGTGGCGCATGGCACGCAACCAGCAGCAACGCTGGCTGAGCGTTTCGCACAAGCCGCACACGATGCAGGGCTTTCTAGCGGGGTGGGCGGCTTGATCCTCTCGTGGTCGTACGCTGCTGTTCCCCAGGCTGTGGCCGGTCTCGACCTGGTGGCACTGGTGGCTGACCACCTGGGGTGGGGGTGGCCGGGCGCTGGCCGGGACTGCCAGGATCGGTTGGAGCGCCTGTGGTTCCCCCGGCCGACGCCGGTGTCGCAGCCCGGGCGCCCGGCGTTTGGCTGGCGGGCTCGCTTTGCTGCGCAGGGGCAGCGAGATGCGCGGCGAGTTCCTGGCGCAGGGTACCGATTTCGGCTGCCAGCTGCTGCGCGGGGGTGCCTGGCGTAATTCTGGTAAGCAGGCGTGCGGCTTCGTCGAGATGGATTTGCGCGTCGGTGTAGCGGCCCTGGGTGATGGCCGCACGTGCATCGCCGAGGGCCATGCGGATGAGCGCCAGATCGGCGTGCTCGGTGTAGACCAGTTCGGTGATCGGCCACAATGGACTTCCCGGCTGCGCGTCACGGGCCAACACGACCGCTGCGGCGCCACCTGAGACCAATGTGGCAGCTGCGATTGCCAGCAGTGTGCGCCGCCGGTGACCGCGGACCGCGACGTGTGCGGCATTGGCCAGCAGTGGCATCGCTGGATTCTCGGCGGCGCGGATGTCGTCACGGCATGCCGCCAGCAGTATCGACAGCGGATCCTGAGGCAGGCCAGGTTGCCCGGTGGCCAGCTTGTGAGCGAGGTGTTCGTCGTGCTGCACTTCGGCTGGTTCGGTGTGCTGGTCGTGGTGTGCCGTCATGGGTTCACCTCGGAGAGGATTTCGTTGGCCACGGGCCGCAGCTGGGCCAGCGCGCGGTGCTGAATCAGGCGCACGTTAGCCGCCGACAGGTTAAGTGCCGCACCCACCTGTTCTGCGGGCAAGCCCACCATAATCCGCAGCACAATGATCTCGCGATGCTGAGGCGGAAGCGTTGCCAGCAGGCGCGCCAGCTGCGCCGACAGCTCTGCCGCGACAGCGGCATCCTCCGGGCCGGGGCTGATGTCCGCACGGCCTTCAAGCTCATCAAGAGAATGCAGGACAGCTGTTCGCCCGGCGGTCCGCAAAGCGTCGGTAACCTTGTGCGAGGCGATGCCGTACATATAGGTGATCAGCGGCCCACGCACCCGTGCCAGCCCATGAAAGACCGCTAGGCAGATCTCCTGGGCCAGGTCATCGGCGGTGGTGAACGCACCGACAGTACGGCCGAGCCTCGCCCGGCAATATCGCACCGCCACCACGCGCACGGCGCCCAGCAACTGTTCAAGTGCTGCCGCGTCGCCGTGCTGCGCGCGTGCTACCAGGTCATCGTCGAGCTCGGACATCATTCTGCGGTGTCCCTTTTCTTCGGCTCCTGCACATCTCCCGCCCACACGCCCAAACAGCGCAAGGGTGCAACACCGGCGACTTCAGGCCGACAACACAAGTAGCGGCAGCCGGTACTCCGGCGTCACCGCCATCCCGGTATGCCCAAATTTATAAGTATTTATATATTTATGATAACGAACCTTTAAATGCTCTGGTGCGGTGTTAGCGCTTCAGCCAGTCTCGGCTCATCCCGCTGTTGCTTGCGGGACTTCGATCGGATGACCCCGGCGGAAGGAACCCCCGTGCGCAAACTTCTAGCCACACTGTTCGCAGGCAGCCTGATGGGTGCCGCCACCCTCAGCGGCACCGCAGCCGCGGCGCCCACCGTCGGTGACTACATCGTCATGCTCGCCCCCGGCAGCAACGCCACGTCAGTTGCCGCCGAACATGCCAATGCACATGGTGCGGCTGTCGGCTTCCTTTACACCCACTCGATCACCGGCTATTCAGCCCACATGAGCAGCATCGCCGCCGCGCGTATCGCCCGCGACTCGCGCGTACTGCTCGTGCAGCCCGACGGCATCATGACCACTGCGGCCCAAACGCTGCCCACCGGCATCAACCGCATCGATGGCGAGCACAGCCCCACCGCCGACATCGACGGAGTCGACGAACGGGTCAATGTGGACGTTGCTGTCATCGACACCGGAATCGACCTCGATCACCCGGACCTCAACGTCTACACAGCCGGAGCCAAGAACTGCAATACCGGCCAGAGCGCCAACGACGGCAACGGCCACGGCACACACGTCTCCGGCACCATCGGCGCCCTGGACAACAACATCGGTGTCGTCGGCGTAGCCCCCGGCGCACGGCTGTGGCCGGTACGCGTACTGAGCAATTCCGGCAGCGGCAGCTGGGCGCAGGTCATCTGCGGCATCGACTACGTCGCCGCCCACGCTTCGGAGATCGAGGTCGCCAACATGAGCCTCGGCGGCTCAGGTGATGACAGGAACGCCTGCGGCACCAACAAAGACGCCATGCACGAAGCCATCTGCGCGGCCATCAACGCTGGGGTCACCTTCGTCGTCGCGGCCGGAAACTCCGACGCAGACGCCAAAGGCTTTGTCCCCGCCGCCTACGACGAGGTAATCACCGTTAGCGCCCTGGCCGATTTCAACGGCCTGCCCGGCGGCGGCGGTGCGGCGACCTGCCGCGCCGACGTCGATGACACCCTTGCCGACTTCTCCAACTTCGGCGCCGACGTCGACCTTATCGCCCCCGGAGTTTGCATCTACTCCACCTGGAAAGGCGACGGCTACAACACCATCTCCGGCACCTCCATGGCCTCACCGCACGTGGCCGGCGGTGCTGCGCTGTACAAGGCAACCCACCCCACTGCCACCCCAGCCGCAGTGAAATCTGCGCTGCAAGCCGCCGGAACCACCGACTGGAACAACGTCGATGACCCCGACGGCATTAAGGAAAAACTGCTGCGGGTAGCCACCTTCTAACCCGAAACACACCTCCCTCAGGAAATTGATGGTGGCCGGCGATAGCCGGCCACCATCACCGTCTGCAATGACATTGACGGTGGGGCAGTCAGCCCCACCGCAGGCACCAGATGGCCTCGGATCGCTATCGACCGGATCAAATGCCACTCCTTGATAGATGTCAATGCAAGTGACGGCAACGAGGTTCTGGCCGCTAGAGGGTACTGACAACACGTATCCCACCTGGATGTGAGACCCCATGACCAAGGTCGCCGTCGCCAAAATGCTCACCGTCAAACTGGGTGAGAACATTGCGAGCTTCTATATTCCCAGCTCACGCTGTCGGGATGGCGGGATTTGAACCCACGGCCCCTTGACCCCCAGGTTCGTAACGGTTGTGTCACAAGGGATTTCGCGGTATCAGGACATGCCGTTAGGTGCGAATACTGTTGCCAGTCAATGCTATCCGGTGATGGCGCGTACCGGGTAGTTCACCCTCCCCTGTTACCGCATTTGTTACCACGAGCGGTCAAGTTGCGGCGATGTTGTTTCGTATCAGCGCATCCCACGCAGTTCCGCACCCATCAACGATGGCTAGTCAGAGCCTAGGTGGCCTACTCTCGTCTTCTGCCTTTTCTTCATCAGGTTCCGAAGCAACCTCGCTAACGCGCTTTGCCTTCTGCTTCTCCAGAGCCTCGCGCGATCTTTCAGCCTCAGCACGATGGTCAATGGTTCGCACGAAAAGTGGCGTACCGTACCTCCTCCACTTCCGCATTTCATCCCGCATGTCTCTCACATGCCCGACCAGCTCGGGCAAACCATTTGGCGGCATTGCGGTACCGAGGAAGGTCTGAAGATCCAGCGTGTACGGCGGGTCATCGTACTTAGTCCCCGCCGAGTCACGGTATGAAATAGATACGCTGTAGCTGTCCGGCAACCCGGCGTCCGGCGAGCGTTCGAGGACGCTGTCGAAGAAGAACGGGATCTTCCTGCCTGGGGCCATCATCCGGATAGGACCCTTGAGCGCTTGGACATCGTCGAAGTCGAACGCCTTTGAGGCCAGGGGCGGATCGAAATTGATCTCCACGTCATGTGCGATCGACCTACCTATGTTCTGAATGACCAACAGCACGATGACGCCTCGGAAGTCAAAGTCGACGATGACGTAAGGGCGGGCCTCCTCGTCAGCCATCTCGCGAGCTTGACGAGCCGCCCGTATCTCATGCCGCAGTAGCAGACCAGTGAGTACGACCGCAGCGACGGTGAGCGTCGCCCCGATCAGGGTTCCCCACGCCTGCATCCAGTCGGTGATCTTCGGAGTCTCATCGGCAAGAAGCACCAGCAAAGCGTAAGTGCTCAAGACAAAGGCGCACCGATTTCCCCACTCGACCTCAACATACGGTCACGTACAGTGACGATGCCCAGTAGGCCTACTAGAGCGATGGCGTAATGGCTGACCGGGATGTGGCCCCATGCGTACCGATGAACACAAAATCGTGTTCGTGGGCTCGCAGCGTCAACAGGAGAATCCGCAAGGAAAGGCGGCAGCCCAACCATCCGAGCACCGCGGCTGACTCCCTACATTCGCAGACGCGAAACATCAGCGATCAACTAGAATGATCAATATGATCCCGGATCTCTTGCCGAACGGGTATCTGCCTGTCGGTGGCCGCTACGACTGCACTGAACTTGAAATCCAGGAGAGGTTCGTAGAGGCATTCGCCGAGTCGCGTACGCGCGCACTGATCTGGGATGACTTTCAAAGCGCTCGCGATTTGGTCACTTCGACCATTCCCGTTCAGGCAATATGGTTCGGCGGCAGCTTTACCTCGGCGAAGCCCGATCCAGGCGACTTAGACATGACCTTCATTTGGGACGGAAGGGCATACGAAACCCTTCCCCCCGAAGATCGCGGTCGTCTTGCCCCATTCCGCCTCGGCGGCCGCGGTGTTCCTTTTCACCAACTTCGAATCGACTCCTACGCCATAAACTGGTTTGGCCATGATCGTCCTAATCCAGCAACAGATAACGTCTACCTCCCGTTCCGGGGATACTGGGACGACTGGTGGTTAAGATTGCGGACCGGCAGCGTAATCGCTGCTGAAGGCTCAACCGCCCGCCGTGGATACCTGGAGGTTCGATATGCCTAAAGACCCAAAGGAATTGGGCGATGAAATCCTTGGCCGTCTAAAGGCAGCTGGGATGGAAATGCCGCCGCCCGACGCCAGGGCCGCCAATATCGAAAGCGCCGAAGCAATGATGGCCGAGCAAGACGAATCCAATAGGCAAGGCAGCCTATTCGCGGGCACCGCCGACCCCGCTCGTCGATGAGATTGCCCAGCTACTTATTGATCTTGAACCAGTTTTGTCGCAAGCTGCCTTCGACGATAGCAAGCGCAGCATGAATGGCCGCTGGTCCAATGGGGATCGACTGTTCGCCGCGACGCCGGACGATGGAGCCATTGTGCATCCGCCTGCCCCTGCAGGCGACAGCGTTTCCAGGTTCGCGAAATAGCAATAGCGAACGATTGCACAACGGTCGGTATTCTCGCCGCCGTGACTGATGAACCGGGGTTCACCGTCGGCGGGCTGGCTCCGACCACGGCTCTAATGGCAGGCGTCCTCGCCGTTGCGGCCAAGGTCGTGATTGTCGAGGCGTCGCCCGATGAGTTGGACCGTGCTGACGCCGCCCGAATCGCGGTGTCAGAAGACGCGATCGGTCAGCTAGCCCGGCTGCTGGCTGTGGTAGACGGCGGTACCGGGGATCACTGTCTCTGCATGGGGTGGCCAACGATTCTGGTGCTGGACGCATCGGGCGCAGAAATTGCCCGCTGGACCCTTCACCACCAGACGGGGATCCGAGGCCTGGGTAACTGTGACGCGGAACTTCGTGACGCCCCTGGCCTCACCGATTGGCTGGCCGACCGTGGGCTAACCGGCTCCCGTAAGGTTCAGCAGCAACTGAGCAAAGTGCGGGCGGCAGAAGAGGAACGCCGTCTCCGATGGGTGCAGGCTGCACCAGAAGACTACTTCTCGCAGGCTGCTGAAGCTGCCTCACAACGCGAGGATGATGCCGAGGAGAAGCTTGCCGATCTGGTGACCGCACGATATCCGGACGCCACAGAACGCATCCTGACGCTGCTCACCTGGGCCGGGTTCCCGCCACGCCAGATGAGCACTTACGACGGCGAAACCTTCGTGTACGGCGGAACACCCTGGCACGAGCTCGCCCCACAGCGCATGCTGCTCACTGAACCAACCGAAACGATCATGAGTGTGCTCACCTCACAGCCCTTGACCGCAACCCAGCTAGACGGCGCCGCCGAACTCCTCACCAGTCTGGAATGGACCCGGCCCCTGCGAGCCGAAGTACCCGAGCCGCTCAGATCGATACTGATCAGCCATGTCACCACCACCGGCACCGACCCGATGAGATTCCGCATGCACCACGGATACGGAGCCCCGCCAATCACATGAGACAGGCCCTGGAACGGCCGTGTACAACAGACTTCGCCGCGGCGGGAGCTGGTGGGTCCATAATCTAAGGCAGCGTTCTGTCAGCCGGTCATGAGTAGCGCTGCATCGTGTCCTGTTTGGACTCGCCTTTCTGCGCCGACACGGGCGTAGTGTTTCATCAGCGTCCCCGGATCGTGGCCGAGTCGTTCGGCGACTTCATGAATACCGTAGCCGCGCTCCAGAAGGCTCGACGCAAGTAGATGCCGAAGCTGGTGTGGGCCAAGCGGTCTGACGCCAACTCTGACCGCTGTCTTGTTGAACTGATCCGTCACGTTGTCCGGGCGCAATGGCATGCTTGTCCGCCCGACGAAAACATACGCCGATTGCGATGCCAGCTCTGCCTGCCTCAATAACTCGACGGTTTGCTCGTCGAGCGCCAGTGTTCGGAAGCCGTTGTGGGACTTAGGCTGCTTCTCCACGACCATCCGCGGATACTCCTGGACGACGCGCTGCCGGTGCACCGATAGCATGCCCGAGCGCAGGTTGAGGTCCATCCACTTTAGCCCGCACGCTTCCCCGCGCCGAAGGCCAGTGACGGCGAGCAGCCGCCACAACAGGTGCCGCCGCTCCCCCACCGTACTCGCGAGGAAATGCTGTGCCTCACGCAAAGTCCACACAGGATGCACCACATCGGACGGCCGCGGCTTACGCGCACCCAAGGTTCGTCCTGTCTCCTCCCCGAACGCTTTCGTGAGCACCAAATCCAGCGTCCGTAACGTTGTTCTTGAGTAGCCGCTGGCTTCCAGCTCGCTGTACATACGACTCGCAATCCGGCCGGTCAGCGTCGAGGCCCGCAGAGACCCGATATACGGATAGGTGAGCTGCAGGAGCCATTTGTAGCTGTAGATGGTGTTTGCCTCAAGCTCCTGGACACGCGATTCAATCCACGCATTACACAGCGACTTCATCGAGCCTGCGAGCCGAGCTTTATGTGTGCTCGCCTCTTTCGCCAGCCGTAACCGTTCCCGCTCTCGCAACGCCTCGTCCGGAGTACTGAAGCCTCGCCCGTTTGATCTGACGCCGGCTGCCGTCGGTGCCTCGAGGCAAGTCCATCCGGAACCCAAAGGATTGCGAATGAGGTTCGAAGAAGACTTCATTGGCTGACATCCCATCCCTCCCAACAGATCCTTGCCAGCCGGGGGTAACTACCGGCCAGTCATCTGAAGGACTGCCCCGCGTCGGAGCCATGACGCGACTGGGCTGCCTCGAACGGCGGCGAACAGCCTATGGATGGCGTCAGAGTTCCGCGATCTCCCCTGCCTCTGCGAAGGCGACGACTGCGTCTCGCAGCGTGTCCAGGAATCCAACGAGATGTGGGGCGATGACAGCGAATCTAGGGTCGTGGCTCGTATACAGACCATCAATAAGATGTCCGGGCGGCAACCGGTACACCGGCGCCCCTGCGGGAAACCCCAAGCCGTAAAGAGTTCCGCCACCATCGCTGCCAAACACCACGACTTCCGACTCGAATATGCCGGCGACCCTGGTTACGCCTTCGCCTGTGGCGTGCGCGGCGAGGGTTTCTGGCGGATGCAGGAAGAAGCCGTTGGCGGTGTCCGGCAGGCTGACCTCCCGCACCTGCCCGTACCAGACAAGCAACTCGCTCGGCATCCTCGTACGCAATGACCCGCTACTGAGAAGAGTGAGCTCGGCAATGGAGGCGGGACCATCCACAAACTGCTGACCGCATGGATAACCGTAGGTCTGCTCGAACACCGCAACCGGCCGGCCCAACGCCGCAGACACCTCCAGCTGCCACTGACGTGCGTACGCCGGAGTCACATACCGCTCAAGCGCGTACAGCTCACCGGGAATACGACCAGGAAGCTCTTCCAGCGCGTCGGCCGCGGCTTGCCTGACTACCACATGAGGATGCTCCACGTACGACAGAATGATCTGCTTAGCCGCAGGGTCATGTGTGCTGGCGAGGATGTCAAGGATGTGCTCAATCTCGGCTACCGAAGCGCCAGGCAGCAGCGTAATAAGTCGGCTGACCGTCGAGTATGAAGGCCAATAGTGAATCGACGCCTTGCCCAGTGAGTTCAGCGACTCCCCGGCGACGGAACCGGCTCCTTCCGCAAGAGCCAGATCCACGAGAGCAGCAACCGCAAGCTCGGCCTCATCCTGATCCAGGACACCTGCCTCAAACAGGTCACCGAGCTCAGCCGCAGCACGCTCCCGCTGACGAGCCTCACTCCCAGCAAGCTCCGTTAGAATCCGTCCCAGCACCAGATCATCCTGACACCAGGGACCGCGCCGGTATGCCCCAGCCGCCGCCATATTCAGGGGCGATGTGTCACACGGGTGTCACTACTGTCCGCATTAGACAGTCTGCGAATGCCAAGATCTACTATTGGCTATTAGTCCAGTCACCAGCCAAAACGAACATCAACGGCGCCTCGTGCATCAATCGACATGAGATCCACTCACCGCAAAACAGACCAACAGTACGACCGTACGTGTCAAAACAGGTGTCACGAGGTGATCATAAAATAGATCAGGCCGCATGAATCATGCGGCCTGATCAGGGAAAACCATCAGTCGGGATGACAGGATTTGAACCCACGGCCCCTTGACCCCCAGGGCTCGTAACGATTGTGTCACAAGGGATTCCGCAGTGTCAGCACATGCCGTCAGGTGCGAATACTGTTGCCAGTCAATGATATCGGGTGATGGCGCATACCGGGTATGACTAGATCCCAGTGAACAGGTCCATCGTCTGCAAGGGTCCTATGCCCCAGAATGGGGCTGGGAGGACGATCACGGATGGGTACAAGACGGCACACGCCTGAGCAGGTCATTCGTAAGTTGCGTGAGGGTGAGAAGCTGATCGGCCAGGGGCAAGGGCTGGCTGAGGTGTGTAAGCAGCTGGAGATTTCGGAGCCGACGTGGCACCGGTGGGTGGCGCAGTACGGCGGGATGAAAGCCGATGATGCCAAGCGGCTCAAGGAACTTGAGCGTGAGAACGCCAGGCTGAAGAAGATCGTCGCCGATCAGCTGCTCGATATCGACATGCTCAAGGAGCTGGGCCGGGGAAACTGGTGAGCCCGGACCGCAAGCGCAGAGCAGTAGTCGTTCTGCAGCAACGGTTCCGGGTATCCGAACGCCGGGCATGCCGGGTCGTGGGCCAGCACCGCTCGATGCAGCGCCGCCCAGCCAGGACAGTCCCGGACGCCGAGCAGATGCTGCGGGCAAGACTGCGCCAGATATCGGCCAGGCATCCGCGGTGGGGCTGGCGCAAAGCGCACGTGATCGCCGCACGGGAAGGGTTGGTAGTCAACAGGAAACGCACTCACCGGCTGTGGGTTGAGGAAGGGCTGAAACGCCCGCAGCGGACACGTAAGAAGCAGCGCTGCGGCCCAGCCAGGCATCAGCGGATGCGGGCACAGCGCCCGGATCAGATGTGGGCCTTAGATTTCCAGGTCGACGTCACCGTCGACGGGCGGCAGGTCCGGTTCCTCAACATCATCGACGAATTCACCCGTGAGGCCCTCGCTACCAGGCCCGCGCGGTCATTTAACGCCGATGCCACGGTCGCGGTTCTTGACGGCCTGGTCGCCTCGCTGGGGCGCCGCCCGGAGCACATCCGAATGGACAATGGACCTGAGCTCACGGCATTCGCCTTGGCTGACTGGTGCCGGTTCACCGGTGTCGACCCGGCGTTCATCGATCCTGGATCCCCTTGGCAGAACGGGGTTTGCGAGTCGTTCAACGGCCGGTTCCGCGACGAGCTGCTGGTCTGCGAGCAGTTCAACACGCTCCTTGAAGTGCAGGTACTAGCCGAAGACTGGCGTATCGAGTACAACACGTACAGGCCGCACGGCTCGCTGGACGGCCTGACCCCGGAAGCTTTCCGGACACAATGGATAAACAACCACGAAGACTCTTACAGTTGCTGGGCCTAGACCTGGGTTCTAGTCAGGTAGTTCGCCCTCCGCTGTTACCGCATTTGTTACCACGAGTAGTCAAGGTGTCGCGATGCTGTTTCGTGTCAGCAGATCCATCTAGCGTTGCTACGCCTGCGATGGCGCATCACGAACGGTTGGCGACGAAATCGAGAGACACCTTCGGCACTTTCCAGCTCGTATCCTCAAACATCGCGAGCACGACCGCGTTCCGGCGGTCTCGCTTAAGGATCGCGCGAACAGTGGTCCGATCCGCGCCAGCCTCAAGAAGCGAAATCCCCATGATGCGAAGCAAGACAGGATCTGCCACACGGTCTACGCGTGCTCGCAAAATGTCCCGGCAGTCTCCCGGTCGGGACGCTCCCAGCCGCTGCGCCGCGATCGCAACCTTCTGTGCGTCCGAACTTTCGGCCAGCCAGTTGGTAAGAACCTCCTCAACGGGCCCAGTGATTCGGTTCGTAGGAAAAATTAGCGCATATTGTGCCGCAACCCAGTCGAGGGAGCACCAGGGGCTCGCCGAGTACTCACCAAACCAATCCGCGAGATCGCCCCAACATTTTTCATACGTTTCATCCTCAGGTGCGTACTCTGCAAAGGCTCGAAGATACCGTCCGAGCGCGTCTGCGGCATGCGGGATCTGCTTGGCAGCCTGGAGCCATTTCTCCCATGATCCATACATCTCTCGCTGCACCAGGGATGTTAGTGTCGCGCGAAGCCAAGTACGAGTGTGTGGCCCTGGATCGGCCAGCACGGCTTCCTCAAGCCTCTCAAGTGCTCCGATGTCCTCCACTGTTGTAGGCGCACCGGACGATTCCCATCTGACTCGCTTGGGAATCGGCACCTCCTTGAGTCCCTCATGCTTTAGGTCTGTCACAAGCTGAGCTGCCGTCGTCAGCTTGGTTTTCGCGGCGTTCGGCTCCAGCCCGAGCTGTCGAATCCTGTCCTGAATCTCCAAATAGGCCTGATAGAGCCGTTCCTCCGCACCCATGAGGCTGATGTCGTCCATCCATCGCGTCGCCCAAACCACGCCAGCCGATAATGCTGATACGAGAGCGTCGTCAACTGGCCGGAGATAAACATGTGCAAGCGCAGCCGAGGCGAAACTGCGCTGAGGCAACCCGCTACGGGTAACAAGGGCATCGTGCTGACGGAGTACGTCCTGGATTATGCCCGCAGCTGCGGTATTTCCGATCCGCTGAAAGACTGTGTCAGTCAACACCTCTGCCCTTACTGAGGCGAAGAACGAAGAGATGTCGATCTGAAGACCTGACAGCGAACCGACCTTGGCCGGGATTCCTTCTAAATAGTTTGCCCACTCCAGCCTGTTCTTAGCCGCGCGGTTCTTCACACCCTCGCGCGCGCGCCAGCCGTACACCCAATCAGGCAGGCTCTCATGCAGCTTAGTGAGGTTCGAGCCAACCGCGGTCGCATACAGCACCCGAGTCAACGGGTCCTGTATCACCGCAGGGCGAACCCCCAACCGATTCTTTGGAACCTCAGTCAGATGAAACCCCGGTGGTACGGCGAGCGAGTATTCTCCATCCGCCTTTTTCAGAAGATCTTTCAGGTCGAATTTCGAGGCGTTTCCACTGAGCCACTGGAACTCAACCCATGCCCACGGATCGCGATACCAATCCCCATACATTTCGTCCAGCGCGATATTGCAACCAGCCTGGAGATCCAGGCCGAGGGTGGTACTCATACGAATTCTCCGACCATCCAATTAACTCGAGCCATTTTATGTGATCGACATCAGTTGTCGGCGCTATTTTCGCGTTAGGCAAAGATCAGCTATGTTGCGACCCGACGCCTGTGTCCGGCACCGCGCCATGCAAGTGGCAGCGCGCAAGACCAGCCCAGCACCGAGTCCCGAAAATAGCGATCCAATGTCATGGAAGGCTTTCTTGTTGATCGGTGCCCCTCCGGGTACCGACATCAAGCGGTTCCCGCAGCTCAACGAACATCATGTTGACGCATATGTGCGATGTCGGCATTGGCAGGCGAGCATGACGAGCTGATTGGAATCGCGGGCTGGCGTGATGCGGCCGGCATCGCCGTTACGGTCCCAGACACGACGCCCGACGGCCCGTTCACACCCAGTGACGAAAGCCTGGCCATCGTCTGGGTAAGCGAAGCAGTGCCCCCATGGCCGATCGTGCGCAGGTTTGCCGAGTTCCTTACCGCTACGGGCGATCTCGTCACCCGCGACATCCGTATCGCACGTGGCTGGAGATCTGAACTTGTCCCGCAACGACTGGCGGTATCGCGATCAGACTTATGGGCGGGCGAAGGCTCTTGATCGAGACGCGCTCGATTGGGTGACATCTAGACAGTTAGCAATACACTCGCCTAGACCCTGAACCCTCTGACCAACTGTCTGTGACCGAGATCCCTTGGAGAGCGTTGAACACCATTCGCGAACGTATCAGCAATGCTCTCAACTGGCTCAGCGGCGCTAGTTTCGCAATGGCTCTTTCTCTTGTCGCAAATTATCTATCCACCGAGGAGAGACACCAAGCAACTTACATGCTTACGTTTGCAGCCATTGCTCTGGCGGCCTTCGCAGCTCTCTTCACTTTGCACGTCCTATCAAAGCCGAGACGCCGACAACGGGCGCTGGTTGTTTCCGTGCGGCTACCCGACTGGAGCAGTCGATGGCAGGACAAAGCCAAGGACTATGTTAGAGGATCACTTGCCGGAGGCCGAGCGTATGAGTACAAGGTAACGGAGTCCGACCTTGCCAAAAGCAGTCTCACCAAGAAGATTATTGACGACATTCTGTCCGAGGAACGTCGTGAGATCGATGAGACAGCGAGGCCCCATGTGCCAACAGCGCTGTTCCTATCACTACCGACGCCATTAGCCTTTCAGCTAGGTGCGAGACTGCGGAATGTCTCCAATGTGCTGGTACTACAGGAACGCATTAAGACGACCCGATCTCAGGCGCCTTTCTACGAAGCCATCAATTTTCAAAGCCCGCGAGAGCTCCGCCGCAGACACACGCCAGTAGCTCTGATTTCCGAAATTCACCTCGATGCCGACCGAAACCACTCTGACATCGCATTGATTGTCAATATCACCAAAAACTCGTTTAAGGCTGCGGCTTTGCATCATGCACATCGACTAGCGTGCACTGCTTCCATTGTGCTCGACATAGCGGAACCAACGCGATCGATTCCTGAACACGAGGATGCCATGACATACATCCTTCACTGGAGTTGCAGCACGATCGGCCGATTCATAGATGAGGTCACCACCCGAACATTGACGACAAGCTCGACGCTACCGACCTTTCATCTCTATATAAAGTGTCCAGTAAGCCTCGCTTTTGGACTTGGGGTGAGCCTAAGCCAACGGGCTGAATTCAAGCTCTACTACATTTCGAACGGATCCGTCATCGGGATTCCTGCAGTTTCGAAACATGCCAGCCTCAAGTCTGGCGAGGCCACAAGCAGCTCCATCCACGAGCTGCTTGTGAAACGCACGTAGCCGCTAGCACCCTCTGCTCTGAAGGGATTCGAGCTGCTAACCGACAACGCGTTGAAGAACTCTGTCCGACACCCGCCATCGAAAGCGGAAGTAGTCCGACCACCAATGACCGGTCGGTTCCTGCTTTCCTGGTCAGGTTTCCCAACCGGAGCGGCTCCGCCAGATGGTGAAGGTTGACGGGCCATGGAACTGGTCCTCCCGGCGGGGCCTCTGTTCGGGGCCAGGGTCCTTTTTGAACTTCGCCACCGTGAGCCCGGCGGCACGTGCGCGTAACGCCATGCCAGTGTCGAAGGTGAAAAGGGTGATCGACTTGCCTGTGAACGGCTCGATGGTGGCGATCCGGTCGACGATCTCGTCGTCTGCGTCGGCGAGCCGGACGTGGCCAGGGCGGTCCATGATGACCTCGACACGGGTTTCGCGACTGCTTTTGGCCGGTATGCCGTCCTCTGGGAGCAATAGGCCGGGGTTCTGCAGCAGATCGTCGAGGACGGCGATCGAGTAGCGTGCTCGCGCACGATAACGCTCCGCGCCTTCCTTGAGCCGGTCGAGTTCGTCCACCACGGCAAGCGGTACGAGGATCTGGATGTTTTCCCGGTTGTCGTCGAGCAGATCATGGAAGTTGGTTTCGCGCAGGGGCTTGTCATGCTGGAGGAAGAAGGTGGTGTCCAGGGCGAGGAACCGATCGACGCGTTGCCAGCTTTGGATCCGGTCGTTAATGGCCTTCTTCGCGGATTCGAGTGCGGCGATGCGTTCGTCGAGTTCGAAGGCGACGGCACCGTCTAAGCCGGACACGGCTCCGCGTGTGGCCCAAAGCAAACGGTGCCGATCGGTGAAGATCAGGCGATCGATCTCGCCTCGGGGCACTTGCCCGCGGAGCTGGGCAGCGGAGTCGTCCGACCAATCAAGATAGCGGCCGAGGAGGTTACCGTGGCCGCCGCCGCCACGCAGATTGACGGCAGAGGTGTGGATACTGGTGAAGATACTGAGTGCCGTGCGACGGTCCGCGCCGGGGAGAAGCTGTGGGAGCACCTGCTAATTGTCCAATGACGAGGATCAGAACGCCTCCCATTAACCCGGTACAGGCGCCGCCCCGACGCCGCCCAGTCCCAGTAGCACGAGCCTACGCATCGCGATATCAATCTCGGTAGCCCCGGTCCCGGGCGTCCTAAAGGTCCCCGAACACAGAAATCCGTAACCACTCGCCAGTCGACCATGCGTACCCGCACCCGCTTCTACCCGCCTGAGTTAGCCCGGTCCCGAAGCAGACCAATGATTTCAGTCAACGCAGTTTGGGCCTTTGCGGTGGACAAGATCGCCAACGATGACCCGAGCGCGCTCGTGACCTCCGTCCGCAGAACGGGATTGCCCGCATAGGCGTACGCCCAATCAGCTGCGCGCACCTTTGTCTCTAGTTGCTCTAGTACTGCCGCTGCATCAGGGTGCGCTGCCATGACGAGCGCGAGATGGTTGGCGCCCCAGACGTTCGGGCTGACGTAGCCGTTCCGATCGAGGAGCAGTCCTTCAGCGACACCAGCGCGGTACGCGGCCGGCCATCGCTCAAGGGACGTATCCGCTGCGCATGCTTCGACACCGTCAAATTGAATGACGAAGGTGTTGTTCATCGCGCGGTGCGCAACGGCGATACCGAGCTGACGGAGCGTGTCCTCCTCCAGCCCAGGTAGGTTAGCTGCGGTTAGCCGCTGCGTGAGCTCGCCGCTGCGGAACACCTTGCCGTCAAGCAAGTCACGAGCCAGAGCCGGCATCGAACCAGAGATTAGAGCTTCGAGGCGTTAAGTGCCCATCTTGCCCATAGCAGTGCCCCACTAACAGAGATGTTGACCAGCTCGACTGAAACGTCGGGTAGCACAGCTCGGCCGTGACCGGTACCGCACCGGTTACGTGCAGCTGGCAGTTCGAGGACGATGTTCCGGCTGCTCTGAGCAATGTTCCGGACGACGGGATCGTCGGTCAAACCAATACCTGGCTGTCGGTGCAGGGCCGAGTGCGCGCCGTTAATCGCCTTGCCGAAATCGTCGGAGCTGACGACCGTCTCACCGCGCGCACCAAGAACGGTCCGTGCCACTGCCTCCGCGAGATCCTTCGCTGTTCCGATCGCGAGAGGGTGGTCACCGTCGTTCACCGCACGCTCAAGGCGGGCGCGGCTGTCCTCGATGGCTGCCCACGCAGCCTCGTCAAGGCCAGCTGGGCGCGCGAGGTTGAGATCCATCGTCAAATTATCTGATACCCGATGTAACCAGGTGCAACGGGACCTGGCCAAGGGCGAGAGGCGGTCCTGGGTCGATGCGGTTCAGGTTGCTACCGCCCGCGTCATGAATGTCCCGCATTCGGCATACCGTGTTTGTCACGACGACAAAGTCAGTGGGTGTTGTGCCGCCACGCCCGCCGATTCCGCCGGGCAATTGCTAGGTCAATCGATCGCGGATTTACCCTTGGTGACATGGACGCGGATCGGAAAGACTTTTTCATCTCCTACAACTCAGCCAATGCCGATTGGGCTGAGTGGATTGGCCACGTGCTGGAAGACGACGGTTACTCAGTCGTGATACAAGCGTGGGATTTCCGGCCCGGTAGTAACTTCGTGATGGAGATGCAAAAGGCGCTCCGCCAGTCCGCCCGAATGATCGCCGTCCTGTCTCCCGCGTACCTCAAAGCCAGCTTTCCACAGGCCGAATGGGCTGCGGCATTCGCTGCGGACCCAGAGGGCGCCAAGCGCGCCCTGGTGCCGGTCATGGTGCAGAAGTGCGAACCGACCGGCCTCCTAAGTCAAGTGGTACACATCAACCTCGTCGATCTCGACAGCGAGGCTGCTGCCTCACGGCTCCTGGCAGGGGTAAAGACTGGGAGGGCAAAGCCATCGACTCGGCCGACGTTTCCTGGATCGAAGACCAGTAGCGCTTCCGTTACGGAAGTAATGCCAACTGTTGCGGGTCGATTGACATGGCTACGTCAGGCCACCCCAGTCGCCATCACCTGGCGGTCCGACCTCGACGGCCGGTTGCCAAACCAGAACGGTTACGAAGCCGTCGAGCTGCATCTCGTTCCGGTTGGAGATGAAGCGCGGCTCCAAGTTAAAGAGCTCGCGGAGCTCAGCGCCGCCCTTCCTGATATCGGTCGACGGCACCAGCTGTTCTCTTCGACCGAGGAACTCGACGCCAGCGCGGACGCGAGCAAGACGTGGGTACTTAGCAAAGAACGTGGAAAGGTTGCCGGTCTTACCGTAACTCGCTCTGGACAGCGGACAGCCTGGACGGCCTTGCCACGCGGCACCATCGGGGCGATCCTCGACGAGGAGCACCTCGTCAGTCAGCTGAAGACAATGCTCGATGTATTGACATCACTGCCTATTCCGGCGGCGGGTTTGGTTGTGCCGGCTGCCGGTCTTGAGCCCGCCAACATGATATCTATTGGCAAAGTGGGGGTCGTTAGCAACAGCGCAAGCTTCGGGCACGGCATGCCACGAAACGTCCGTCCCGTTGCCGAGGATGCGGTCAGCTTCGCGGAGATCGGCAGATACGCCCAGCAAATCAGCGCCGAACTCGCTGCGCGCATAGTCGCCGAGCACCGGTCCGCCGCGCGCATTCTCTAGACCCCGCTGGCTCTCGTCGCCGCAATAACCCGGCCCTGCCACCGGTCCGCTGTCATTGTGCATCCGCCTGCTCTCATAGGCGACAACGTTTCCAGGCTCGCGAACAGCAGTGGCGAGCGGTCGCGCAGTAGAACCATCAATGGTCCCGTCAGCGAAGGTGTTTGGACGGACGCTCATTAAGGGTGCCACCCGCATGGTGCCAAACTACAGATTGCAAATGTTCAATGCGGACAGTGCCTGTTACGTTGCACCCTAAGATCCGCGCCGGTACGCCGCGAACGGAGGTCGCAGATGGTTGAAGGACGGGATCTACCTCAGTGGATCTTTGCGTCGGCCCAGCGGGCAGGAAAGAGCGATCCGTCTGAGCAAGGCCCATTGGGGACTGCAATTCTGGCTGTCAACGAGGTTAATCTCATCGATGGCCTACTCTCCACCGGCCTCGGTGAGGAGGCGATGATGGCGGAACTCGGAGGTTGGCTCGACGGTTCCGAGGAGCTGAATGTTCTTCGTCGCCGTCACCACGTCTTGGCCTACCGTTGGCTGAAGATAGGCGACTATCCCGAAGAGTGGATCTATGAGATTCACTACCGCGACGCCGGTCCATTACGAAAGCATCGATAAGTCCCCCTCCAGGGAATCTATCGGTGTGCGCGCACGGACGAAATCGCTAAACACCTAGTCGCACCTTTCCGAAGCTCAAGGTCTTCGGAACCAGCCCCCTCACCTAAGCCAGCATTAGCTGCGCGGCATCGCGTCCTGCCTGGATCCTTCGTTCCGCGTTGACCCGGGTGTAGTACTTCATCAGCGTCGCAGGATCGTGGCCGAGGCGTTCAGCGACTTCGTGGATGCCGTAGCCGAGGTCCAGCAGGCTGGAGGCGAGGAGGTGCCGCAGCTGATGTGGCCCGAGCGGCCGCACTCCTGCCCGTTTCGCGATCTTGTTGAACTGGCCCGTCACGTTGTCGGGCCGCAGTGGCATCCCGGTACGGCCGGTGAACACGTACACCGACTGAGAATCCAGCGATGCCTTACGCAGCAGCTCGACTGTTTCATCATCGACGGCGATGGTGCGGCGGCCGTTGTGGGACTTGGGTGGCTTCTCCACGATCCGGCGTGGCTTCTCCTCCACGATCCGCTGACGGCACACCGTCAACATGCCGAAGTCCAGGTTCAGGTCTTCCCATTTCAGCCCGCAGACCTCACCGCGCCGAAGCCCGGTCACGGCCATCAGCCTCCACAGCACGTGCCGCCTATCCCCCACAGTCACCGCGAGGAACCGCTGCACCTCATTCAGCGTCCACACCAGACGCTCATCATCGGACGGCCTGGGCTTGCGGGCGCCGAGATGCCGACCGGTCTCGTCACCGAACGCCTTGGTCAGCACCAGATCCAGCGTTCGCAAAGTCGTGCGCGAGTAGCCCAGCGCCTCAAGCTTCCTGTACACATCCTCGGCCTTACTGCCCGTCAGCACCGACGCCCGCTGACCGCCGATGTACGGGAAGGTGAGTTCAAGCAGCCACCGGTAGTTGTAAACGCTGTTGCTGCTCAGCTCCTGGCTCCGCGACTCCAGCCACCCCTCGCACAACGTCTTCATCGTTCCGGCCAGCCGCGCCCGCTGGGTACCCGCCCGCGCCACCAGGCGCAGCCGGTCACGCTCCGCCGCCGCCTCCACGTCCGTCGCGAACCCCACCCGTTTCGCCTGACGGCGGCTCCCATCCGCCTGCCGCGGAAGATCCATCCGGAACCCAAACGAACCAGATGGCTTATCGAAGAACACTCCCGGTGCCATGCCCATCACGGCCTCCCATGCCGTACCGAAGAGGGCTCTGGCCGAGATCATGTGTCGTGGATGTGTCGCGACTATCCACAAAGGACAGACGCAGGCCGACACGGTCTGCGCGGCCAATGCCAGCCACGAGCAGCAGCAACGCGCCACAGACGCTGACCTAGTGACGATCTCTATCTCGGTTCAGAGCGCTAACAGTACGACCGTACGTGTCGAAACATGTGTCGAGCCGTGATCAAAAAATAGATCAGACCGCATGAATTATGCGGCCTGATCAGGTGATTTCACCAGTCGGGATGGCGGGATTTGAACCCACGGCCCCTTGACCCCCAGGGGGGCCTCGTAACGATTGTGTCACAAGGGTTTTCACCGTATCAGGACATGCCGTCAGGTGCGAATACTGTTGCCAGTCAATGCTATCCGGTGACGGCACATACCGGGCAGTTCACCCTCCCCCGTTACCACATTTGTTACCGCGAGCGGTCAAGTTGCCGCGATGTTGTTCCGTGCCAACGTGTTCGCCCCAGACCTATAGCCGGGCATCATTCGCGCGTCGGATTTCTTCAGCGCCGATCATGCCGCTGTCTGTCAGGTCCGGACTTGAGTAACGCGATGGCCAATACAAGCTTGTAATCTCGCTACTCCCCATACGGTCTGCGGCGCTGAGCCAGTGGTCACGCATCGCCTCAAGCCTTGGCCGCGGGTCCTCCTGTGCGGATATCCCCCAAGCATGTGTCGGCCGACGCCCGAAGCCACGATCGTCATCGACATCCACACTAAAGGCGACGTCACACCAGACTGGCTCCCCAAACTCCGAGAGTGTTACAACCAATCCAAGCGTGAGGAAACGATTGATGCCATCGCCCTCAGCGTCGTCTGCCTTAACAGCCCGCCACTCCAAACACCGTGGCGATCCGAGTTCCCTAAATACATCGACGCCCTTACGCGGAGGCAGATCGTCGACCGGAGTCCTGTCACTCTCGATCTTCCCAAGCATTAGGGCATCGCATTCTGTGGCTAACCACGCAGCTGAGGACATTCGATCACCCCACAACATCTGGTACTTCAGAGCATATGCCGTATTTACCTCAATGATCAAAAGCTTGCCCAGACACCCGGCCCAACACCTGACAGCAGCCCGCGCAGCGGGTAGGGATTCGTGACTAAATTACCCCAGATGGATTGTCCCGTGCGCAGTCAACGAGTGGTTCCGGTGATGCAGTAACGTGACGACATCCATGGGGCTATTGAGGCGCATAATGTCATCCTGTGTGATGACCAACAGCCTCAATCCTCGGACAAGAGCTGCCGCTCCGATCGCGTAGGCCCTGCTACGGTGCTCTGGGCGTCCCGTGATGCCTTTCGCCGCCGCAAGAATTCCGAGCGAGCACCCTCGATCGGCGATTACGTTGACGAAGTAACCTATCGTCGTGCTGTCGACGGGAACCGACCAATTTTTGCACTCCACCAGGAACAGCTCTGGAAGCATCCTGAGTCCATTGCAGAGTCGATCGTTAGCGATAGTCAGATCCACCTCCTCCGTCCGGTAGTGATTGAGTGTGTTGCGCTGAACACGGCACCCTGGAACCGAGCTCAACACATAGTCAAGAAGGTCCTCATAGCGCTCACCGCAGCCTGTCAGGGGCACTGCTTGATCGTTCACAGCGCGCACGTATGACATCAGCCGACTCCGGAACATTGCATCGGTCGTGGCGGTGTGAGACTCCGCGGCAGCCGCTCCCTCCCCATGTGTTTGTACGGGTCGTTCGGTCTTGCTGCGGCCCAAAGACGCGGACCCTGAGTCGTGAATCGGCGCGTGGCGCATGCTTCCCCTCCCGGAACCTACGATGTCTTGTCGCATTCCAAGGTGAGGGCTTGACCATTTGTCTCAGCTCGCGATCTCATAAGGGACATGGTCAATCGGCTGACTAAATTGGACATACCTGGTTTGTCTCGCGACAACAGCCCGGCGCTACATCGCGTGCCACGCCGATGACCAAGAGAAAGGGTCGTCCGTGGGGCCAGCTAAAGCCTGGCAGCCAAGCGCAGCAAGCAATGGCTGAATGGCTTCGAGATCAAGTCGAACAAAGCGGGATGACCATCCGCGATCTTGCCGCTGTGATCCACTGCACCAAGGACACCATTTCGCGTAGCCTTGGCGGCGCCGAAACGCCCACTTGGGAGTTCACCAAGAATTTGGTCGAGGCAGTTGGACCAAGGGACGCGCGCAGTCAGGCTATCTTGCTCAACAAGGCGAAAACTCTTTGGCAACAAGCACGTACCACTCGCTCAACCGTCGAAACCATCCAGCATGCGATGACCCCTTTCGCGGTGAAGGCACTCCACGAAGCCGCCGACTTCCTAAGTGCTAGGTCTGTCGAGATCCGGTCCACCATCCGGACGTGCAACGACGCAGGCCAGCTACTTGCGTTCATCCTCGGCGCAATGACGGTGGCAGTTTCACAACTTACCGACGAACGCGATGAGTTACGCCATCAACTGAATCGCGAACGTCAGGCTCGTGCACGATCCAGTATGGCCGCGGAGTTTCTTGAGGACGCGCAGGTTCGACTTTCGGCGGCAGAGCAGAGGCGTGATAGAACCGAGGAACAGCTCATGGAGGCGAACCGGCTACTTGGCCAGGCATACGAGCTCAACAACCACCTAATTGCCAAGCATACGAACCTTGTCGCCGAACTCCTTCGCCTGAGCGGCGGCGTGCTGTCCACAGAGGACCTGTTAACCCAGGCAGACACCCTCACGGTGTCCACACCCCTCTTCGGCCCGGTCGATCAAGATGCAAGTGACACCATCCTAAATTCGACCGGCGAACGTCTGGCCGAGTCGATGCGAAGCCTATCGCAGCTGGCTAATCAGCTAGGACCGCAATTCATCCCGGAAGTGCCTCTAGACTTTGCAGAGCATGGACGGCTGCGCCAGAACGCAGGTTTCAGGCTATTTTCCGTGTTGCGAGAGATCGCACTCGATCCGATCGATTGCGTGGCTGCATTGGTCGACAATGGCCTTCGCAGACGTTGGTCACCTGATTCACCGCTGTTGATCGAATTGACCACCTGGGAAGGTGGGGTTTCGATCGCAGACGACGGGCAGCCGCTCGACGTCACCTACTGGCTGACTGACCTCGGAAACTCCTCCGACCCGCCCGGAGATCCAAGACACGACAAGTCCGTTAGTGCGAGTGGCATGTCTGTACTTATCGCGATTGCGCGGCTAGGCACGCACCTGACCGTCGAGTCGACCGCACATCAAACAAATCGATCACTAACTGCAACGCTTGATATGAGAAGGATGCAGAGTTCCGAGTCAGTCCTTGATGCCACCGATGTCCGATCTAGTTCCGCCGAATCACAACCGGGGAATCGCATCGCCATTCGTCATGAACCAGGCTCGCTCAACATGGCTCCTCTAAAGCCTCGGCTGCTGGCACGATGGCTTGGCGACACATTCAGCTACCTACTGCGCTATGGCGGCCTTCAAATCGTCGTCGACGGAGAGCCTGTTCTTGCGCGGATGCCTTGCGCCTGGAGCGAGACACGCTCCGTGGAACGCGGATCGGAACTGATTCCCGCAGTCATGAACATCGACATTCAGCTAAGCCCGACTCACTTTTGCGGAACCTGCAGTGCAATCTACGATTCAGACGTCTTAAGCTGCGAGTATTGCCAAGGACGGGTGCGCCCCCGCTCAAACCGCGTCTGGGGCTGGCTTGGGATTCAGCGCTACCTAGACCGCAACGACTTCGGTATCGACTTCCTCTCGCACGGCCGGAAGATCCTTCGCCGAGACAAATCACTATTCGTATGGAACTCATCAGACCTACAAGAAATTGAGTACCCGATTGACTCACCGCGCAACGAGGGCCGGATAATCGGTGAGATCCATTGCGATTTCGTTCCGCTCAACTACCAGAAGAATCACTTTGACTACGGTTCTAGGTACTGGAAAGAGCTGGTTGAAGGGCTTCGGGGAGTCGGTCCTCTGCGGCCCCAATTTGCCAAGAAGTACGGATACCAGCCGAATGAGAGCCCGCTCGCGCGGTTGTTTTTCGGCTATCGACGTACGGAGCCCGGACTACGGTGCCTAATCCCGGGAGATGGTGTGAAGTCGCTCGACTTGACTAGCTGGGTCGACCGCTTTCGGGCGGGCGACCCCGACTTGCAGTCCGACCAGCGATGGTTTGAGGCGGCATCTCAGCATGATCACCCCTCCCGCCGCAGCATTAGCGGACCTGACAAAGCCACTCGGCGTGAAGGAGAAGTGCGCTGACGGCACGGTTGAGCCGTCGAGGAGATGTTGACTTGTCAGCACGGTCACCGGCCTTTGCCGGCGAAGTCTTCGACTGCCGATGTCAGCCGCCGGGTAGATTCCTGCTGCCATGCCCATCACGGCCTCCCGCGCCGTTCCGCTGGGAGCCCTGAACCGTGATCATGTGTCGTGGATGCGTCGCGGCTGTCCACATAGGACAAAGATAAGCTCACCACGCTCACGATCACTAACACCGACTGCGGACTGCGGAAACTTACGGCAGTCGCCGTAAGCCCGCCCCAAGATAGCGATCTTGATTCCGGCTCGGAGCGCTAACAGTACGAGCGTACGTGTCGAAACATGTGTCGAACCGTGATCAGGAATAGATCAGGCCGCAAGAATTATGCGGCCTGAGCAGGAGATTTCGCCAGTCGGGATGGCGGTGTGTCGGGATGGCGGGATTTGAACCCACGGCCCCTTGACCCCCAGGGGCCTCGTAACGATTGTGTCACAAGGGTTTTCGCAGTGTCAGCATATGCCGCTAGGTGCGAATACTGTTGCCAGTCAATGCTATCCGGCGATGGCCCATACCGGTTAGTTCACCCTCCCCGTTACCACGTTTGTAACCACGAGCGGTCAAGTGCGCAAGATGTTTTGTGTATCAGCCCGTTCTTCAGCGAGTCGGTGCATGTCCGACCGAGCCGCTACAGCGGCGGCTAGTCGGCGAGCACTCTGATCCCGGTCTGCTCAAGCGCAAGGAAGGTTCGTTTGACATGGTTGAGGTGCTGGTAGACCGTCCCCCGGGCGTCAGCATCGTTGGCCGTACCGTTCCACACCGGGTCGAAGATTTCTGGATTGCGCACAACGGCTTGCACTGCATCGAGTGCAGCCATCAGATCCGGGTGTGTTGTTTCCAGGCGCAGCTTTCGTATGTTCGCTGTGATGAGCTGCATGTTGTTGGCCATCGCGCGCCCGCTATCGGTGTCTACCCACTTCCCTATGTCGCCAGTGCCCCAACGCTTGCTGGCGCTGGCGATGGTGAGGATCTGCAATGTGTCTACCCAGCTGTTGCCGGCGTGCACCATGTCGGCGATGAGTGCTCGCTGCCGTTGCCGTTGTTCCTCGCGCCGGGTGGTTTCCGCAGCAGCATCAGCACCGCCGAGAAGCCGATCTTGCAGCATCTCGATGTCCTCGCGAGTGGCGCGTTCGGACGCACCTGGGTGCCGGACAAATATGGTGCCTTCGGGAACGAGCGTGCCTTTCGGGCCTTGGTAGGACTTCCGTAGCAGCGCGAAGCGATCACCAGGCGATGGCGCCTCGACGGTGATAACGAGTACCAGTACGCCGTCAATGGAGACGGTTCGCGGGTCCCATACAGGATGCGCGGGTCCGGTGTAACGGCGCATAGCGTTCAGCAGCTCGGCACTGTCGGGAACGACCTGTCCGCGGATCTCGCCGGGCTCAGCGCCCACGACCACGTAGCCCACACCCTCAAATTGGGTACGTGCAACGGCCACGGGCCGGTTGGCCAGGCCGAGCACGGCACGAGCCAAGGCGAACGACGCCTCATGGGAAAGTAGATCGCCGTACCCCAGCTTCCACTCCAGTGCACGGCTCTCATCCTGCGGACCAGCAGCGACGACCGCGCGAATCAGGCTGACGAGCTCATCATGCGAGCGAAGCGCGCGGGACGTGTCGAGTATCAAAGGCACTCTCCGATTTTCCCAGACAGGCCAGACGGTCTCACGGCCGGTACTTGGCGGCACCAAGGCAGCCACAGCCTCAGCGGTGCAGTGATGTCACCAGGTACCGGCTGTACACCCAACTGTCGATTTTGGTGCGTGAGGGTTTCCAATGCGCCTCGGTCTTCGCGAATAATTAGGCCATGGCGAAAGAGACGCTTCACGGAGTCAACACCATTCCCGTAGCTGGACAGGCCTTGCTGCTGACCACTACTAGCGGTGGTACTGCCATACATCTCGTGCGTCCAGTTGAGAACGACACCCGGGGCCGACCGGCTGTCCACGACTTCCACCTTGAGCCTGAATTCACTGAACGCGTGCCAACCGCGTCGCGGTATGACACGGCGGCATTGTCGGAGCCGCGGTGGTCGGAGGTGACGCTCTGTGGACGAACCTGGTCTGTCATGGTCGGCGGTGAAGCTGGGCCGGTAACGAAGTATTGCGACCCCGCCTTTGCTCCTTCCTGCAGTCGTTGTATGGCGATCATTGACAAACTCTTCCCTGCGCCTGAAGTGGACGCGCGTTTACCGCTGGTCGCTCAGCTTGTGGCCCAACTGCTGGTTGAGCACGGCCTTGCGCAGATCTACCACGTTCCAGGCGATCAAGTTTCCGCCTTGCGCAAGGAGATTCGACGGCGTGTACGGGACCTTTCCGGTCATCCGATCAAGACAAATTATGTCGGTGGCGTGATCCATGCCGAGTGCGAACCCGTCTACGAGATACACGCGATGACATACCAGCGTGCGGCCGTCGAAGCCCTGCCATCGTTCCTTACCGGGAGCGATGAGTCAGCGCTGCCGTCATTGCCGGATTGGAATGTCTACTGGGGCAACTGGGCAGTCTCATAGCAGGTTCGTGACGGCATACTCCGGCCCGAGCCGCAATCATCAAAACGACAGTCGCGGATGGCTCTGTACCGCGTTTATATTGACATGACCCATCATCTACAGGTGGCCCCAGATCAGGTTGCTGACGGCATCGACACAGAGACAATTGATGCACTGCAATCAATTTCGGTGCGCCTCGGGACCGCCGATCAGCGCGTACGTGAGGCGTATGCAGCTGGATATGTTGACGGACTGTCCGATGTACACGCCTGGAACACCGACGGATCTCAGGGCCGAAAGCGGACCATCTGGCGGTGTTTTTGCGGATTCAGCGTCGAGCAACTACCGGGATCAGCCCTGCCTCGCGCGCTTTGGGATCATCCGTCTCGCTATCAAGAGGATCGGCGTCCCCGCCTAACAGTTGTTCAATGAGGACATACTCCTGCAACAGTCTGAATCATGAACGATCGGCTTTCGCGGGCCAGCTTTGCCATCGTCGTTAAACAAAGTTCTCTGTGTCCAACATGGATCACCGGGAACTTCGACACATAACGACTGGCGGGCTCCAAGGTTACGCAGGTGTATGAAGTCCGGTGGTGGCTAAGCAGCATGAGGTGAGGAATCAAATCGGCTCTGGCGCTATGAGTTGGTGGTTGAGATTCTTCTACGGTGAATCAGCTCGAAACGTATCTGGCCCATGCCCGGATCACCCTTGATCAAGCCGGTTTCCTCCGCTGCTGCACCGGCAGAACCGGCGCGCACGATGCGACACCTGACGATGTAGCTGCGTACAACCTCGCCCTGGAGTCTGCCGACGACGAGAAGCCTCTGCAACGGTATTTCACTGATCACCCCTGGATGCTGGCCGGAGAACTAGGGGCGGGCTGCCGATGGGTGATCCCGGAGACTCGCCTTGGAGCGGAGTTCCGCGCCGATTTTCTGATCGCGAGACTCGACAGCCGTGGAGTTAGATGGACGCTCGTCGAACTAGAGAGCCCAAGAGCGCGGCTATTCACCAAGGACCGCAGGCCCAGAAAAGAACTGGCCAAAGGCCTCAACCAGATATTGGAGTGGCGGGCTTGGCTCAATGACAACCGCAGCTATGCACGGCGTGGAGGACGCACGGGATTAGGCCTATATGACATCGATGGCGAAGCTTGCTCTGGATTAGTCCTCATTGGACGCGGAAACGATCGCACAGAGACCGATCGCGAACTGCTCCAGCGTCATGAATTCCGCAACAATGTACAAATCCACTCCTACGACTGGATCGTGCGAGAAGCTCAGCAGCGGATGACCTTCCGCAAGGAACACCCGTCGAAGATCTGCGGGACCTGCACCCTGGGCGGCCAGCTCCCGGAAACTTCGAAATAGACACGACATGCAGTACAACGATTTTGCAAAACAGCTAGCGGCACAGCGTCCGTCAGCCTTCGCCCAAAGGAACCCAGCGGTCCAGGTCGCTGGCGCCGAGATCGCCACCAGCTACACAACATTACGCAGCAGCACCTGGCCATCCTCGGCCGAAAGTTCGGGCGGCACGATCTCTGCGAGCTGGGGCTCAACCTCCAGATCGAAACGTTCGGCGAGCCGGGCTAGGTGCACTCCGACGCTCGCCCTCAAAGCACCTAAGGCAAGCGAGAATGGGTCCGTGTGTTCCCATTCTTTCCGGTTAAAGGTGCCGTCAGCGTCGGCAGCATCAACGAACGTGCGGCAAGCTGCCCGTATTGCAACCAAGGCATTCCTGAGTTCCTTGCCGACATCAGGTTCGCACAGCTGCTTGGTCAAGAATTCGCGGATCCGATTTGCAGACTCCACGCAGTGAGGTTGGCTCTCCGCGTAGATGGCTCTAAATAGGACGCGCCGGTCGGCGAGGTATGTGATCACGTTTTGCGCGATTTTCCGGTCGTTTGAAAGATGGCTCTCGCGCACCGCGATCATCTTCTCGTGATCATGTTTCATCTTGCGCAGGGCGTCGACTGAAAAATGGACGCCTGCTGCCTTGTCGATCAGGGCATGGTGGGTCGGGCAGAGCAGAATCATATTTTCGTAGGCGTTTCGGAGCAGAGGCGGCATCCCAGGATCGCACCTAGGCCCACTGTCTGCCTCCGAAACAATGTGCGCCTCTTCTCCCAGCACAATCTCGTTTACGCCCGCAACGCCGTGACTGCCAACTAGCACCTGGGTGCAGCCAAGAAATGCACACTGATTCCCCGACAAGGCCCAAAGCCTCTTACGGTCAGCATCCCTGAGGTTCGCCATGCGAACGGGCTACGGCGTCTACAACGGCGTTCGGTGCAACAACTCCCGGCCCAACCAGAACACCATGTTCAGCCTGGACGCAGGCGACCCGGGGTAACGGCCAGGTTCGGCCCGCCCGCCAGCTTGTGAGATGCGATCGTTCGCACCAGGGCTGCCGCGAAGACCGACCCACCTGAGTCTTCCCAACGGTTCTGCAAGGCTTTGGAGATGTCGTGCTCCATCTGTGGTGTGCTATGCCCGTAGATTCCTTCTACGCCTTTGAGCCTGTGCCCCAGCCTTGCATACTGGGCGACCAGCGGCATGTCGTCCTCTAGCAGCCAGGTCTTGTGTGAGCCGCGGAGGTCGTGAAAGTGCAGGCCACGGATCGCCTGATTACCCAGCTGTGCAACCGTTTCCGCCATGGCCCGGCGCCATACTTTGTCGAGCGCGTTGTGGCGCACCACTCCCCTGCGGGATCCTATGAACACGAAGTCATGGTCGTGGGCTTGCAGCATCAACCGCAAGAGTGCGGTGAGAAACGGGGGAAGGCCGACGGTCCGGTTCCAGCGGCGGTCTTTGGCGGGCCTAGGACAGCGTGCCCGCCAAGGTCTTTGAGCGCACCGATCTCAGGATCGACGTAAACCCAGCGGCATTCCTCGTCCACATTGCACCGCTGCAGCGCCGCTAGCTCGCCGAAACGCATCCCCGTGTACGCCGCAGCAGTCACCGTGACCTGATAGCCCCAATGCCGGATGTGCGACGCGAGCTGCAGCACCTGATCCGGCGTCGCCCACGGCCGATTCTTAGGCGCCGCATGCCATTTGAGTCGCAGGCACGGGTTCCGTGAGATCCGGCCGTCGTCGATCGCGTTGTTGAATATCCGTGACAGCACCTTCATCACGTCCTCGGCCGACTTCGGCGCCATCTTCTCCCGTTACCGCATTTGTTACCACGAGCGGTCAAGTAGCCGCGATGTTGTTACGTGGCAACGCATCCATCCATCTCGTCAGCTCGACCCACTGGTCACGGCCCGCGGCAACCAGCCTGGGGCCAGCGCGGCGTCGCACCCGCCGAGGGCCTCGCTCGGCTCAAGTCGAAGTACTCCACGTTCGACTAAGCAGCTCCGGGAACTGGATGACGAAGCGTGCTCGCACCTTTCCGGTGGTACTCACTCTCAGTGCAGACATGTTTGCCAACGCAGTCATCATTTAGGTCGTTCAGGAGGGCAGCATCAGGCACAAGAGTGCAGCCAGCAGTTGCAGGTATCGAAACTCCTGAAACCTGTCCGTAATGGACTGTTACGTTTTCAGGTCCGAGAACAGACGCAAACAGATGATTCATTAGGCCTGTTACTAGCTCATAGAACGGCGATGCGCTTGGGTCGGTCGCACGGTAGACCGGGATCAGCTCCGCGTACCGGTCATCGCTCATGAACGTCGCTGGGCCGAAATCTTTTGGCCGCAGGGGATCTGCGCAAAAGACCTCGCGATTTGCCCCCCACGAGAGCATGCCCTTTCCTAGAATGCAGAGAGCATGAACTACATCTTTTCGCGGTAACAATTGATTTATTCGGATGAAACGCTCAATAAGTTTTTCGCGGTCGTGATCGCCATTCAGGTCGGCCGCAACTACTGCCGTGAACAGCGGATTAGAGATGAAATGAGTGCACGCATTCCTCGTGTCATTTTCTACAACGCGGTCGAAAGCGACGCTCGGCCTAAACAACCGGCTACAGACGACCAGCTTCTCCATCGCCTCGTCCAAGGACTTCCGTGTCAGCGTTTGCTTTACTTCGAGAACGCCGTAGGCCCCCTCTACGGGGAGATAGGTCCTTCTTGACTCCTTCGTTGGAGCCGCTTTGATCGCCGGAAACCAATCTTGGTTGAAGATCACGACATCGCAGTCACCAGCTGAATACCCTTTAACGTCGCTGAGTGATCCAGCACGCACCGAGTATCTGGATGGAAGCAGCTCGCTGAGGGAATGCCGAATAATTTCCTCCACCGCCCATCCTGAGTCGAAATTGTTCGCGTTGAACCTTCTCTCGAAGTCAATACGACCCAGGATCTCGCGCTCGACCTGCTGGCATCGCATGAAAAAAGCTTCATGAAGGCTCTCGGACGGATGTAGCTTCGGTTGCCACGCCTTCACATCTGGATAATCCCGCCGTGGTTGTTGAGCACGACGACGAACTTTGCTAACAGGCATAGACGGCAAGGTATACCCAACGTCTGACGTTTCGAACGATCACTGCTCCTCCCAAGCCGGTACGCGCGAGCGATGGGACAGCCTGCCTGGGATCCAGCACCCAGTCGAGTTAGCCCGCATGCAGCGACTCGTCGCCGAAACGGTGGATTCACAGCCTCATTTGTCCAATCTGGATCATCTAGTTAGTCAGCGTTCTCGCCGCATCTGAGTGTCGTGCCTTTCCCTTCGCTACTCATCGCTACAGTGTCGTCCCGGACGCTCGGCCGAGACGGTGGAGCGAAGGGCTTGACGAAAGCGTTGGTACATATCGTGAGCAGCAGCGCGGCAACATCGGTGGGCGCAAAGCACGGGCCCGCGCAGTTCTGGGCCGTGGACCTCCACGTGCACACGCCAGCCTCGCGAGACGTCGACACCCGCACTTACGGTGCTGACAATGCCCGCGAGATCGTCGACGCGGCGATAGCGGCGGGATTGCACGCCATCGCCGTGACTGATCACAACACAGCCGGTTGGTGTGATGCCGTAGCTGAGGCTGCGAAGGATACGCCGCTGATCGTGTTACCAGGTGTGGAGCTGAGCACGGCTGAAGGACATTTGCTGGCGATCTGGGAAGAGGGGACACCCGCCCACTTCGTTGAGGATGTTCTTGTAGAACTCAAGATTCTCCGTGCCGATCACGGTGACCTTCATAAGGCACTCAGTACTGGATTTGCCGCGACAGCAAAGATCGTCGCCGACAGGGGTGGTCTGGCAATCGCGGCGCACGCAGACCGGGAAAAGGGCCTGCTGCGGATCCCAGTGGCCGACCATGTCAAGCAGACGTTGCTTGATTCAGCAATCGCTGCAGTCGAGATTGTAGAGATCGCTGAGGCCGCGGGAATCAACACAAGGCTTGGCGGTAAACGTGATCTCGCGGTCGTCCGCAGCTCCGACACCACCGCGCCGGGCGCAAGCGTCCACGTTCTTCACGGCATCGGAAATCGCCGGACTTGGGTCAAAGCATCGAGGCCAGATTTGTGCGGCCTCCGGCACGCACTAGCTGACCCAGCTCTACGAATTAGTCTGGTGCATCCGGAAGATCCGGCACATACGGTGATCGAATCCGTAAGGGTGAGTGGCGGCTTCCTCGACGGCCAGCAGTTCGAATTCTCAAGCGACCTCAACTGTCTGCTCGGGGGGACAGGAGCGGGAAAATCGCTCCTCATTGAACTCATTCGGTTCGCGCTCGATCAGCAGACCGACTGCAACGACTTCCCCCAGGTACGCAAGGAGGTCGATTCCCGGCTTAAGTACGCCCTCACCTCTGGCTCCACAGTAGAGGTCGTGATAACCCGCGGCCACGCACGGTGCCTGGTCCGCCGCGCGTACTTCGAAGACGGGTCAACAAAGCCAGAGTTCCTCGGCGACACCGAGCATATGACTGGGCTCTCTGGCCGGATCGCAATCACAGGATTCTCGCAAAGCGAGGTGATCGAATACGCACGAACGCCGGTAGGCCGTATGGCGCTAATCGACGCCGCGCTGGACTTGACCGACTTCGACATCCGCCACCTAGAAACAGTTACACGGCTTAACGAAAATGGGCATCTTATCGCCTCACTCCACACGCAGATCGCGCAAACGCAGAGGAACTTGCAGGCCCAGCCAGAAGTCGAGAAGCGACTTGAGGAGCTGTCAGGTCTCTTCGACGCCGAGATCGTTAAGATGCAAGCGAATTGGAGTAAAGAGAAGACACTTTTCGAGCCACTAGTTGGAATCCCGGAACTTGCAGTCCCCGCCCGTAACGACGATGAAAAGTTCTCCGCAGCCGCTGCCGTTGCCCAGAACCAAAGCCTCTACAGTCGGGTGCAGCTGGCATACGCTCAACTGCGCGAAGCGATCGACGCCGCCAATACCCAGCTATCCGACGCACTGCTGACATTCAACAAGGAACTCAGTTCGATACGGCAGGAGTGGTTCGAGCGGTATCGTCAATTTGACAGCCAGCTCGCCAGAGCTGTCAGCCAATTCGACGGCGATCAAAAGGGTCTTCCAGCGCTTCGGACCCGCTTGGTAGAGCTACAGACGGAGAAGGCCAAACTCGACGCTCAGAAGACTAGGCTCCAAGAGCAGCTGTTGCCGAACCTAGCTAAAGCCAAGGCATATCGCGAGGATTTGATCGCGGAGTTGATTGAGGTCCGCAAGACACGTCGCCGACTTCGCGAAGACCGGATCAAATCCCTCAACAAACTGATGGGCGGCATTGTCAGGATCAAGATGCTCCCCGAAAACGACGACACGGAGTATCAAGCTGAACTCGCCGCCATCGCCAAAGGCGCCCGGCTCCGGGCCCCTGTGCTCCAGCAAATCTGCGAACGGTCCACTCCCGTCAAACTGGTCCGTTCATTTCTCAATGAAGACATCGATGGGGTGTGCGCCGCCACCAACGCCGAACGCAAACATATCGAGACTCTTTTCGACCGCGTCAACGAGAAAGGCGCCATCGAAGAGTTGCTCCAGATGCAGACCCTCGACCTTTCCGATGGACTCTCGGTGGAGTTCCGCAAGCACAGCAACGATGAATACGTGCATATCGAGCGGCTTGCACACGGCCAAAAATGCACTGCGATTCTGATCATCGCCCTCGCCGACGGAAACGACCCTCTTATCATCGACCAGCCCGAAGACGCTCTCCACGCGCCCTGGATCGAGGAATACCTTGTAGCCAAGCTCCGGGATCTACGAGGTGCCCGACAATACATCTTCGCCACCCGCAGCCCGGGTCTCGTCGTTTCGGCTGACGCCGAGATGATCATTACGTTGACGTCGGACGCAAACAATGGCGTCGTGGAAGCAACCGGTTCCCTCGAACGGCATGACCTTAATGCGCTAACTCTCTATCACCTCGAAGGTGGTCCCGCGCCCTTCAAAAGGCGCACTGTCAAACTTGGTGTGTCCGTGAGCCAGGTTCGATGAGAGCAAGAAAGAGTCCAATTTAGACGTGCCGTACCTGGCGGGGCCAAGCGGCATCGCTCCAACCCGGACTACAGCCCTTGTTGAACTGACCTGTGACGCCCGGCTACAGCGGCGCCCCGTGCCGCGAGACTTCACCTATTTCCAAGCGATCATCAATCTCGCTGCGTCTTGTCCTGCTCGGATCCTTCGGCCTGCGCTGACTCGGGCGTAGTACTTCATCAGCGTCGCTGGGTCGTGACCGAGGCGCTCGGCGACTTCATGGATTCCGTAGCCAAGGTCGAGGAGGCTTGAAGCAAGCCTGTGCCGCAGCTGATGCGGCCCGAGTGGCCGTACTCCGGCCCGTTTTGCGATCTTATTGAACTGGTTCGTGAGGTTGTCGGGTCGCAGTGGCATCCCGGTACGGCCGGTAAACACGTACACCGACTGAGAATCCAGTGATGCCTTGCCCAGCAGCTCGACCATTCCGTCGTCGATAGCGATGGTGCGGTGGCCGTTGCGGGACTTGGGTGGCTTCTCCACGATCCGGCGCGGGTTCTCCTCGACGACCCGCTGACGGCACACGGCCAGCATCCCGGAGTCCAGGTCAAGGTCTGCCCATTTCAGCCCGCAGACCTCACCACGGCGCAGGCCGGTGACGGCCATCAGCCGCCACAGCACGTGCCGCCTATCCCCCAATGTCACGGCAAGGAACCGCTGCACCTCCGTAAGCGTCCACACCAGACGCTCGTCATCTGACGGCCTCGGCTTGCGGGCACCGAGATCTCGGCCGGTTTCGTCACCGAACGCCTTGGTCAGCACCAGATCCAGCGTCCGCAACGTGGTGCGTGAGTAGCCGAGCTCCTCAAGCTTCTTGTACACACTCTCGGCCTTACGGCCCGTCAGCGCGGAGGCCCGCTTACCGCCGATGTACGGGTAGGTGAGTTCAAGTAGCCACCGGTAGTTGTACACGGTGTTGCTACTCAGCTCCTGGATCCGCGATTCGAGCCATCCCTCGCATAGCGTCTTCGTCGTCCCTGCCAGCCGGGCCCGATGGGTACCAGCCCTAGCCAACTGGCGCAGCCGGTTACGCTCCGCTCCGGCCTCAGCGTCTGTCGCGAACCCCACTCGCTTCGCCTGACGGCGGCTTCCATCCGATAACCGCGGAAGATCCATCCGGAACCCAAACGATCCAGACGGCTTGTCGAAGAACACACCTGCTGCCATGCCCATCACGGCCTCCCATGCCGTTCCGCTGGGAGCCCTAAACCGAGATCATGTGTCGTGGATGTGTCGTGACTATCCATATAGGACGGCGAAAGCCTAGCCACGGCCAACGATCACTAACGCTGGCCGCGAACTGCAAAAACTCACGGCGGTCGCCGTAAGGCCGCACGCAGATTGCGATCTTGAATCCGGCTCAGAGCGCTAACAGTACGAGCGTACGTGTCGAAACATGTGTCGAACCGTGATCAGAAAATAGATCAGGCCGCATGAATTATGCGGCCTGATCAGGAGTTTTCGCCTGTCGGGATGGCGGGATTTGAACCCACGGCCCCTTGACCCCCAGTCAAGTGCGCTACCAAGCTGCGCCACATCCCGTCGCCGCGACACGTCAGCACCGCGGCGGCTTCAAAAGAGTACACCACCGGATCCGGGGGCCCGTACCCGGACACACCCACTACAACGTCCTAGGTTACTGGACCACTGGAATCGCTCCCACGGCCACGCTAAGCTCAACGGCACACCCACGGGAGCCGGGTGAAAGGGCGATCAAACCAAACCGGCCGGAACCGAAATGGGTGACTCAATGAAACGGACGCTCACGGCACTTGCCGTGCTCGCGGGGCTGATAGCTATCCCCGCGACGCCAGCTCACGCGGCAACGATCTGCGAGAAGTACGGCAGCACAAGCATTCAAGGCGGTCGCTATATCGTCCAGAACAACAACTGGGGCGACGATACGACGCAGTGCATCAACACGACCGACACCGGGTTCAGCATCACCACCGCCAGTCATAACAAGCCGACTAATGGCGCCCCTGGCTCGTACCCGTCGGTCTTCTTTGGATGCCACTACGGCAACTGCAGCGCCAACAGTGGGCTGCCACTGCAGGCCAGCGCACCAAGCTTCAGCAGCTACCGCACGAGTGCCAGCTTCACGTACTCGTCAAGTGGCGTGTACAACGCCTCGTACGACATCTGGTTTGACCCGACGCCACGGACCAACGGGCAGAACACGGGCGCGGAGCTGATGATTTGGCTCAACCGGCAGGGATCGATCCAGCCGATTGGCTCCCGCACCGGCACCGCGAACATCAACGGTGCGACGTGGGAAGTCTGGTTCGGCAACATCGGCTGGAACGTCATCTCCTACCTGCGCACGTCTGCGACGACCAGTGCCGATTTCACGGTGGAGAGTTTCTATGGCGACGCGGTCAACCGTGGTCACGCGCAGCGTAACTGGTACATGACAAGTATTCAGGCGGGCTTTGAGCCGTGGGTCGGGCAAACGGGCTTGGCCGTCAACACGTTCTCGGTCAGCACCAGTGGCGGCGGCGACACGCAACCGCCGACGACGCCGCAAAACCTAACGGCGGGCTCGGTCACCTCCAGCAGCGCCGCCCTGTCCTGGTCCGCCTCCAGCGACAACATTGGAGTCAGCGGGTACGCCGTGAGCCGTAACGGCACTCAAATAGCGACCGTTGGCGCAACGTCTTACACCGCAACGGGTTTGAGCCCGTCCACCGCCTACCAGTTCCAGGTCGCGGCCCTCGACGCCGCGGGCAACAGATCAGCGCCAGCCACGGTGAATGTCACGACGGCACCCGGCGGTGGTGGAGGCGGTTGCAGTGCCACGATCACGGCGCAAAGCGAGTGGCAGCAAGGCTATGTGGCCGCGGTCAATGTCCAGAACACCAGCTCCAGCACGATTACGGGCTGGACGGTGACGTTCACGCTGCCTGCCGGTCACACCATCGTCAACAGCTGGAACGCTCAGCTGACGGTCAGTGGGCAGAACGTCACGGCACGGAACCTGTCGCACAACGGGACGCTCGGGCCCAACGCGGTCACGTCGTGGGGTTTCCAGGCGAACCGCAACGGCGGCGGCCTGCCGGCCACGGCATCCTGTTCATAAGAAAGAAGGGGGACACAGCGGTGTCCCCCTTCATGCCCGACCTGAAATGATGGGGGGCATGCTGATCAGAAACGCGGTTCACGACGACTGGCCGCACATGTGGCGCTTCATGCAGCCGATCGTCAAAGCTGGTGAGACGTTCACTTGGGATCCCGACATCAGCGAGGAAGACGCCCGTGCCAACTGGCTGCACGAGCCCGGCACCGGGCGCACGCTCGTCGCCATCGATGGGGATGGGGCGATCGTGGGCACGGCTGAGATCCACCGTAATCAGGCGGGGCCGGGGTCGCACGTGGCTAACGCCGGCTTCATGGTGGACCCGGCGCACGAGGGGCGTGGCGTCGGCCGGGCTCTCGTGAACCGCGTTCTGGAAGCGGCCCGTGTCGATGGCTACCGGGCGATGCAGTTCAATGCCGTGGTCGAGACGAATACGCACGCGGTGGCGTTGTGGCAGTCGATCGGGTTCGAGATCATGGCCACGATTCCGGAGGCGTTTCTGCATCCGCTCAAGGGGTATGTCGGTTTGCACGTGATGTACCGCCGCCTCATGGGAGTCCGCAGCTGACACCAACCCCGGTTCGCACCCTTCTGGTCCTTCTCGGCGTTACGGCGTTCGTAACCGTCGCGGTGGAGTGCGTCAATTGGTGGGTCACCGACGACGGTGGCTATCCGCTCTTCGTGCGCACGACGTGGGCTTTGCTGCGCTCGGCTGGCTTCTTGCTCCTGATCTGGCAGGTGCGCCGTGGGCGGGCCAGTGCCCAGCCGTTCGCGCTGATCCTGTCGGTGACGACGTTGTTCGCGCTGGCGAGGCTGGTCGTGCCCAGGCAAGGCACGCCGCATCCGGCTGGGCTCGCTGGTTTCATCGCGGTGCTCGCGCTGTGCACGGCGGTGCTGTTGTTGTTCTACCGTTCCCAGGCGGTGCGCGATTATCTGGTGCAGCACGCGAACCGGCTCGTCGTCACGCGCCAGGGCATCGACTGGAAACCGGTGCAGCCCAAGCGTTCTCCTGTGCCGGGCTGGCTGCTCACGGCCCGGGTCGCCGCGCTGAGTTACAGCCCGCTGATGCTGGTGGGCGCGGCTGTCGCGATTGGACAGATCTTCGACGGGCGCATTGGCGCCGTCCCGATAGTCGTGGTGTGGTTCGGCGCCGCGCTAGTAATCAGTTACGCGACGCTTATCGTGACGTTCTTCCTGGTGAAGAGAAAGCCTTGGGCCACACCGGGTCTCGTCGTCCTGACCCTCCTGGTGCTCGCGATTCACCTGCCGCTGTGCTGGCTGCTGCTGGGCACCGACGGTTTGATCCGCGACGGCGCTCCCCTGCTCGCCTGCGCCGTGCTGGCCCTGTTCGCCGTCTTCAAAGCGCCAAGCGCAGGCCGGAGCTAAGATCTTGAGACGTGACGTTTGATGACACCGCGCTAGTCCTGGTCGACCTCATGCCCCGGATCATCGGGCTGCCTCTCGCTCCGCACAGTGGCGAAACCGTGCTGCGTAACGCGATCCGGCTAGCCGACGCCTTCCGCGAACGGCAACGGCCTGTGATCGCCATCAGGGTGGACCGGCCCAACGTCGCCGAACAGCCCCCGGGCAGCGAGCTGAACGAGCAGATCGCGGAGCGCAGCGACGTAATCGTCGTGAAGCACAGCTGGGGCGCCTTCTATGGCACGGATCTGGACGCCGAGCTTCGCAAACGCGACATCAAGCGGATCGTCATCGCGGGCATAGCCACGAACATGGGCGTGGAGTCGACGGCCCGTGCCGCCGACGATCACGGCTATGACGTGACATTCGCCGAGGACGCGATGTCCGGATTGGACGGTGACGCCCACCGGTTCGCGGTGGAATACGTCTTCGCCAAGCTCGGCACCGTCACCACAACGGACGCTCTAACTGGATGACCCGATCCAGTCAGGGTGCCCGGCGAGCCAGGCCGAAATCTGCCCAGCTTTGAGGGCTTCGAGCATCTGCTTGCTCTCCTCCGACAGCGCCTCCGCTGACGTGCCAGTGATGTTGGCAGGGGTGAACTTGCCGTTGTTGGTCTTAATCATGGCCAGGTCACCTGACGCGATGTCCTTGAGCGTGAAGAACCAGTCTTCGACCTTCTGGCCGTTGGTCCACATGCTCAGCGCGCCGCCCACGGCATCGATCAGGCCGAGCGCCTTGGGCAGGTTGCCGGTCAGCCCCTGTGCCTTGGCCTCACCCACGAGCGCCTTGATGAACTGCTGCTGATGGCGCTGACGGCCATAGTCGCCGTCATCGAGCTCCATCCACTCCCGCTGGCGGGTGTAGTCGAGTGCCTCTTCAGCGGTCAGCCGTCGCGTGCCCCGCTCGAACACGCGCGGCTTGCAGCCAGACACCCGGTGAGCCACCGCGTTGGAGTCGAAGATCGCGGGCACGCAGTGCTTGCCGTTCTTGTCGAACCCGTAGTGCACAGACTCGACGCGCTCATCGATCGTCATCGTGACGCCGCCGAGCAGTTTCACCGCGGCGGTGAATCCGGTGAAGTTAACGGTCGCCGCCGCGTTGATCCTGATGCCGGTGATCTCACGGATGGTGTGCGTGAGCAGCTCAAGCCCGCCTGAGCGGCCGGGGAAACCGGGCTTCTTCGGATCTCCGTAACCGGTTTGGTAGGCGCTATTGAGCTTGCCGTTTCCGCCGTTGAAGTTGGTCTTCGGGTATGCCGGGACGCGCACCCACAGGTCGCGGGGCAGCGAGATCAAGTACCCCCGGTCATGGGTCTCCGGCACGTGCAAAATCATGATCGAGTCTGCCCGCACGGGCTCATCGGACCGCTTGTCCACTCCCTCGATCACGCCGTCGTCGACACCCACGAGCAGGATGTTCATGGCTCCCTTGAGCGCCTCACCCGCCGGGACAGCCGAGTCGCCCATGTCGGCGTCAACTTGATCAATGCTGTCAACGGTCGCGTCGAGCACGACTTTGAAAGCGATGATGCCGCCGCCACCGATCACCATCAGCAACGCACCGAAAACAATCAGCAGCCGCGTCCACAGCGGACCACGTTTGCGTCCACGTTTGGGCGTTTCTTCCGCCTTGGACGGGCGTTCTGCGAGCCGGGGGGACGAACGCATCACCCCACCCTAGCAGCCTTCTTGCCGGACAATCCTATTTGGACAGTTCGGCGGGCACCACAACGACGTCCACGAACGCTCCCCGGCGCAGGAGCGTCACGGGCATCCGGGAACCGATCGCCGGGCCGAGCATGAGCCGCAGCAGGGACTGGACGCTCTGTATTTGCTGGCCACCAGCGGTGAGAACGACATCGCCCAGATAGATCCCCGCCACGCCAGCGGGGCTGCCCGGCACGACTTCGACGACACGCAGTCCCTGCTTCTGGCCCGTGCGCTCAGCGACGTTGGGCGGCAACGGAATCGGGGCTCCCGCGACACCCATCCACGCCCGGCGCACACGGCCCATCGAGATGAGTTCGCTAATGATGTGACGGGTCGTTGAATTGATCGGCACCGCGAGCCCAAGGCCCACCCCGGCGACCGCCGTATTGACACCGATCACACGACCCTGCGAATCGGCTAGCGCACCGCCCGAGTTGCCCGGGTTTAGCGCCGCATCGGTCTGAATGACGTCGTCGATCAGCCGCACCTGCCGCCCATCGCGCGTCGGCAACGAGCGGCCCAAGGCCGAGATCACACCCGCGGTCACCGACCCAGCCAAACCCATGGGATTGCCGACCGCCACAACCAGCTGCCCCACCTTCAGCTTGTCGGCATCACCAAAACCAGCAGCTGGTACGCCCTGAGCCCGCACCCGCAGCACAGCGAGATCACTGAGCGGATCGGCACCCACGACATCGAAGCGCGTCTCCACACCATCTGAGAACGTCGCGACACCACTGTCCGCTCCGGCGACGACGTGTGCGCTCGTGAGCAGGAAGCCGTCGTCGGTGAACGTTACGGCCGAACCAGCCCCCTGGCCGCGGTTCGTGCGGACACCCAGCGCGGCCACACTGGGCAGGACCTTGGCCGCGACGTCGGTGACGATGCGACTGTAGGCATCTAGAGCATCCTCTTCACTCATGCCATCCCGAACGCGGCTTAGGCGGGAGTCATGCCCGTGTTAGCCCAGAGCTGAAATCGAGTCTGGGTACTTCAATCCCACGCCCGTATTGAGCACGACAACTTCGTCCTGGCGGCCGAGCCACCCGGACGCGCGCAGTTTGCGTGCCGCGGTTAGGCACGCCGCACCTTCCGGGCACAGGAGCAATCCCTCGTGGGCGGCAAAATCAGCCAGATCACTGAGGATTTCCGCGTCGTCGACGGCTAACGCCGTACCCCCTGATTTGGAAAGGGAATCGAGGATGAGTTCGTCGCCTAGCGGAGCTGGCACCGTGATCCCGAAGGCGACGGTTTTGGCGTTTTCCCAGGGCTCGGCACGGTGTTCACCGTGCGAAAAGGCCCGCACGATAGGCGCGCAGCCACTCGACTGCACCGCGACGAGCCGGGGCATCTTGTCCCCGATCCAGCCCAGGGCACGCATTTCTTCGAAGGCTTTGCGGATGCCGATGAGCCCGACTCCCCCGCCCGTCGGGTAGATGATGACGTCGGGCACGCGCCAGCCGAGCTGTTCGGCGATCTCGTAACCCATGGTCTTCTTGCCTTCGAGGCGATAAGGCTCTTTCAGCGTGGACGCGTCGAAGATCCCGCCGCCCTTGAGGATTCCGGCGATGAGTTTGCCCGCGTCGTTGATGAGCCCGTCGACAAGGTGCAGTTCGGCTTTGGCCGCCCTGATTTCCAGCCGCGAGATCTCGGGTGCCGCCAGGGGCATCGCGATCGTGGCTTTGAGGCCGGCGCGCGCGGCGTATGTCGCCCACGCCGCACCCGCGTTGCCGTTCGTCGGCATTGCGATGTGCTGCACGCCAAGCTCTTTGGCCCGCGAGACCCCGACGGCAGCGCCCCTGGCCTTGAACGATCCCGTGGGCGTTAACCCTTCGTCCTTGACGAGCAGATTATCGAGTCCAATGTGGACGCCAAAACGTTCGGCTGGCCACATCGGCGTCCAGCCCTCGCCAAGCGTCGTGACGAACTCGCCATCGCTGACAGGCAACAGCTCGCGATAACGCCACAGATCCGCCGAGCGGCCCGCGATGTCTTGCGGCGTAACCGCTTTGCCGGCCGCCACCAAGTCATAGCGAGCCAGCAGCGGCGAACCGCACTCGCACAAGTTCTGCAGGACCGTGGCGTCATAGGTTTTGCGGCAGCGGGGGCAGTCCAAGTGCGACAGATACATCGAGCTATTTCCGGATCAGGCAGGTCAGCCGGGCTGTGCAAACCCGGGCACCGGACTCATCGGTGATGACGATCTCGTAGGTGGCTACGGAACCGCCCAGGTGCAACGGCGTAGCCACACCGGTCACGGTCCCCTCGGTCACCGCCTTGTGATGCGTCGCGCTGATCTCGATCCCGACCGCGCGCGGCCGGCCGATCGCCGCGCCGTGCATGCTCGCCCCAATCGAGCCGAGCGTTTCGGCCAGCACACACGACGCACCACCGTGCAGCAGGCCAAACGGCTGCGTATTCCCCCGCACCGGCATCGTCGCCACCACCCTGTCAGGCGCGGCTTCCTTGATTTCGATACCCATGCTCTCGTTGAGGCTTTGATCCACGAAGCCGACTCTACTCACGAGTCGTGTTACGGATCCAGCCCGCGCCATAGACCATGACTAGAACGATCAACGTGATCACACAGAGCCAAAATCCCGATTGGGTACGCACGAAGTCCGCCGTCTGTTTCCCCGCCGGAACCGCCACGGTCAGCTGCGCCTGCACCCTATCGATCAGGAGTGATTGGACGGTCAGCTGGTTCACCGTCAGCGCGAGCGCCGCCAGCCCCGCGAGCATCGTCGCGACCGCCCGCCTGATCAGCACTTGACCCACCACAAGCGTCACGACTACCCCTGCTGTGATGAGCAGCAACGCGACAATCGCCATCGGCTGCGCGGGGACCGTCTCGTGCGGACCCTCACGCACCTTATCGGCCGGAGACACCTCAGGCGTGCCACCCGTCACCAAATCCATGCCCGTATAAGTGGTCGTCCCGCCCGGCGCCGCGCGCCCAAACCCCCCGGGAGCCTCACACGACACCGCCACAAACGGCATGAACAGCAACAACCCCGCGATCACAAACCCGGCCGGCCGGAACCATCTGCTCACCGCGTCACGCTATCCCCAACCCTCCACCATGGACACCCCCTTCCTCCCCACCCCTCTTTCCCACCCCAAGTCCTTCGCCACTTCCCCGGTCGCTGCTCCCCGCTTCGCACGATCTCCCCCGCCACTTCCCGCCCCGCTTCTTCCCGCCGGCTTCCCACGCGGGTCGCCCGCCCCGCGCTTCTCGCCGCTTCCCGCCCCGCTTCTTCCCGCCGGGCCTACTCGCTCCCCGCTTCCCGCCGCCCCGCCGGACCTACTCGCTCCCCGCCCCGCGCTCCCCGCCCGCTTCCCCTCCGGCTTTCCGCCAGGCCCATCCGTGATCCACATCCCTTGGGACGTGATCAAACCGCCTGTTGATCACGTCTCAAGGGATGTGGATCTGCGTTATGGATGTGGATCACGACTAGGTAGCCACCGAACGGAACACCTTGGCCCCAAAGCGAAGCGGCAAGCCTTTCGCGAAGCATGGAGTCGTCAGCGGCGCCGCACCGGGAACCCAGCGAAACGGTGACCAGGCATGCAACCGAAGCGGGTCTGCCGCCGACGAAGCATGGCGGGGGTTTGCGCAGGCGGCAATAGTTCACGAACCCGCGAGCGGCCGAGGCTGCCCAGCCGAAACACGGCAAGCGGCCGAGCGGTTGCTCGCGACAGGTGTCGAGCAGGCAAGGCGGGCACAGAAAGCGCAGCGCGGGCCGGAAAGCCAAGCGCGGGAAGCGGGGCGCGAGGCGCGAGGCGCGAGGCGCGAGGCGCGAGGCGCGAGGCGCGAGGCGCGAGGCGCGAGGCGCGAGGCGCGAGGCGCGAGGCGCGAGGCGCGGGAAGCGGGGCGCGAGGCGCGGGAAGGGGGAAGCGCGGAACAGGAAGCGCGGAACAGGAAGCGCGGGGCGGGGAAAGCGGGGCGGGGAAGGTGGGGTGCGGGGAGGGTGTTAGGGGAGGTCGGTGAGGCGGCGCCGGCGGCGGGCTAGGTGGATGGCGAGTGCGGCGATCGCGATCACGATCACGATGGTGATCACGGTGCCCGTGTAGCTGCGGCGCTCCAAAGGCGGGACCAACGCAGCCGCCACAGACGACGACGGCGAAGCCGGGGCATCGCTCGCAGAAGGCGGCGGACTGTCCGAAATAGACGGTGCCGGGGCGGGGAGTTCAGGGGACGACGAGGTGGTCGCGGCAGCAGGTTTGCGGGTCGTTGCCGGGGGCGGCTCGGGTGGCGCTGGCGGGGGCGGAGGGGCCGCTGAGGGGCGAGCTTTGTCGCCGAAGGCCCAGCCTTCGACTGTGCCCTGGGGTGGCTTGCGCACGGCCGCGCCCTTGGTGCTGTACGTCCACGAGCCGCCCCGTGTCGCGTGCCAGTAGCTCCACGACCGTGACCCGGGTGGCGTATCCACGCACGGCTCTTCGGAAGGGCCAGGCTTGTCGTCGATCCGGCAGACGAAAGCGTTGCCGTCAGACTGAGTGCCCGCGAGAGTAAATCCAGCGTCCCGGAGAGCGGCAAGCCCAGTAGCCGGATCGCCAAAGACGCAACGGGTTTGCACGCCACCACCGAACGCGGAGAAGTCCACGATCACGGTAACGCCGGTGGTTCCGGCACAAGCCGCGGCCTGTGCCGGAACCGCTGGTGCGACAGCGAATCCGGCGGCGAGAAACGCCGTGAGGATCGCTGTCAGCGCGAGGCGCTTCACGCGCGGCGCCGTCCAAGAACGACGACGCCAGCACCGATCAGCACCAATCCCCCACCCACGACGATGATGGTCCACAGCTGGATTCCGGTTACCGGCAACTGGCCTCCCCCGCCAGTGCCTCCGGTCTCGCACTTGAGGGCTGGAACATCCGCTACGGATGACGAGGCGTCCAGTGAGGCTAGCGGCGTTCCGGCGAGTCCCCACACCGCCTGGATCGTCGCGTAGTCCACTGTGGACTCGTCGTATCCGGTGGTGTCATAGGCGACCGCGCCACGGTTGGCTTCGGGCTTGTCGCAGCCCACCTGGAGCGTCTTGAGGAATGCGAGCGCTTTGCCCGCCTCGGTGTCTTTGCCGGCGGCCTTGAGGGCGAGCACGGCCATGGCGGTGTTGTTGGCGTTTTCGACACCGGCCCAGTCATCGGCGAACGCGCCGTTGGCTTTCTGCTTCGCGACGATCCAGGCGGTGGCCTTGGCCAGCGCGGTGTCCTCGCCGACGACGGCAAGTGCTTGCATGGCAAGGGTTGTCGAGTCCGAGTCACCGGCGCACGTTGGCAGGCCGAAGGCGAACGGGAAGCTGCCGTCCGGGCACTGCGCGTCGAGGAGGTACTTCACGGCGTTAGCGGATGCTCCAGCGGGCAGCCGCTCCAGCGCGATGATCGCCAGCGATTGGTTGAACGGGCTCGCGCTGTCGGTGCCGGAAGTCTTGTCAGCGAAGCGCCCGTTGGCATCTTCGCGTGCGGTCAGCCGGGCGACGAGGTCAACACCGTTGAAGTTGGCCGGGTCGGCGCCGTTGACGTCGGCGGCGAGGATCAGCTTGGCGTAGCGGCCCGCGATGGAGCGGTCCGTTCCGTTGCCGGCGTAGGCTTCGAGACGGTCCGTTTGCGACAGCCACGTGATCGCTTTGCCCGCAGTGGTTTTCGCGACTCCGGCGGCGGCGAACGACAAGGTTGAGTCAAGGGTCAGGCCGTAAGCCCAGGCGTCGCCGAACGGGGAGACGAAGTGATCGCCGTCGGCGAGCCGTCCGGCGAGCCAGCCCGCGGCGGCGTCAGCGGGATCGGTCGTTGGTGCGGCTGCGGCAGCGGGGGTGCCCAAGAAGGTGAAGGATGCGGCCAGCGTTAACGCGGCCAAGCGCTTGAGCATGAGGGGTCACGCCTTTCGGACGGGCCTCAGCACAGATCCCGGGCGTGCCCGGGCTCCATCCCGCAGACCACGACGGGAACAGGGAGCAGGCTTGACCAGGTGGCTATCGGGCTTGCCGCTATCGAATAGCGGCCTACCGTTGCGGGTCAGCGCCGGACTTGGACCGGCTTCCCCACGTGGGCAAGCTATGGAGTTGTCGCCGCACAGTCTTGGCGCGGTAACCCACTGCTGTCAACTCGATCGGGTGTGACCTGCACACCACTGACACGACCGCGATGGCCAGCAACAGCCCGCCAATCACGTCCGTCGCCCAGTGCACACCGACCGCCACCCGCGTCGTGCCAACGATGGCTGGCCAGGCAATCAACGCCAGCAAGACAGATCTACGACTCTCGATGGCAAGCAACGCGATCACGGCGGCGGCGGTGGCGGAATAGGCGGTGTGACCGGACGGATATGAGTAGCCGAACGCGGCCATCAGCCCACCCTCTGGCCGCTCACGTTCCAGTTGCCAGACCACGGCCCAGCGAAACAGCGCCACCGCAAGGAAAGTGCCCGCGACGAACCGCGCGGCCTCCCACTCCCGCCAGCGCATTAAGACCACCACCAGGCTGATCGCCAAGAGCAAAATCACGACCGGGTCTCCCGCGTACGTGATGAATTCGGCCACGGATAGGTCAGGAATCTGAGCGTGCAGCCAGGCGTCGAGCCCTAACGTCGACTCACGCCACACGGCGAGGGTCAGCAGGAGCCACAGCGCGCCCGCGGTGATGGCGGGCCAGCTGGCGGCGTGGCGGTGAACGTTTAGGGGCATATGTCCTTTATAGATCGTTCATGAAACTTTGCAAGACCATCGTGGCTGTGCTCGTCACCCTGGCCATTCTGCCCGCGACTGCGGCCGTCGCCAATCCCGCGGACTCAGCCGGGCAGCGTGCCCCTGAGCGGATCGTCGCCGCGATCGAAGACTGGGACTGCGCTGGCGGGTCGCCCATCGTGCTCACCCACGGCACCGGCGGCAACGCGCAGACCTGGGCACCTCTCGTGCCGTTCCTGCGTCAAGCGGGCTATTGCGTGTTCGCGCCCAACTACGGCGACGGTGGATTCGGGTTCGCGGGGATCTTCGCCACGGCCCGGGTGCGGGAAAGCGCCCAGTTCCTGGCCAGTTACGTCGATGAGGTGCTCGAGGCGACGGGAGCCCGCAAAGTGCGCATCGTCGGGCACAGCCAGGGCGGCATGATGCCCCGTTACTACCTGCGTTACCTGGGTGGTGCGGCCAAGGTCGAAGAACTCATCGGCATCGCACCGTCCAATCACGGCACCACGACACCGCTCGCCCCGATCGCCGCCGTATTGTGCCCGGCCTGTGCCGACCAGATCGCCGGATCACCGTTCATGCGGGAACTGAACGCTGACGGGCGCGACACCGAACCAGGCGTCGACTACACCGTCATCGCGACCGCCCTCGACGAGGTCGTGATCCCTTATGAGAGCCAGTTCCTTGACGGGGCAACGAATATCGTCGTGCAGGAGGCGTGCCCACTGAACCTCGCCGAGCACGGCACCCTGATCACCGACCCCGTGACGTGGCAATGGGTGCTGCACGCCCTGACCACCGACGGAGCAGCCTCACCAGCTTTCCGCCCGGCCTGCCTCCTCAGGGCCTGACGATGATCTCAGAACGCAACGCGCGCATGAACGTCGCGCTGTCCTCTTTGGACCGCCCACCGTAGAAGATGCCGATGCCCATGCTGCCGTGATCGATCCAGGCGCACATGACGACCGGCTTACCTTGGTCGTCTTTTCCTTTGCCGCACTTGAGTAATCCGCCGAGACTGCCGGGCGGGAACGTGCTGACGTCCCAGATGTTCTCGCCCGCGCCCTGGATGACGTCTTTGAGCGTCTTCTCCGGGTCCCAGATCAGGCCCGTCCCGCCGAAGGCGACCACGCCTTTGTCCTTGCTGGACGGATCCTGGAACACGTTGACGAAACTGCCATCGATGAATTCACTAGCCCGCAGCCGGTAGTTGGCTTCAGCCGTGATCAGCTTGACGAGCGCGTTGTCGTCTCGTTTGAGCCCGCCGACTTCCGCCGGGGTCGCGGCGATCGTCGACGGCCACTCCCCGAACACCGGCGCGACCACGGCTCCGCAGATGCCACAGCACAGCACCATGAGTACCCCCATGATGCCCAGGACCCACGGCCAGCGCCGTTTGCGGGCCACCTCGACGAAGATGACCTGCGGTCCCGTGCTCTGGGTGAAAGCCGGGTCGTAGCCTGGCACGGCAGCGCGCCCTTCCCACGGGTCGGACGCGGGTGGCAGCGGCTTGGTGGGGTCGGGCACGGCCGTAATTTACAGCGTTCTGCTCTGAAATCTAGCCCTGAGCCGGGCCATATCGTCCGGTCCTGGCATCTGCCCTGCGAGCACCATTTCGTGCAGCTCGCGGAAATACTGCTCGTATCCGCCGGGCCGGAACAGCCCCACGATCACGGCTTCCTCGGCGGAGTCGTTACGGAATCCGTGCACTGTTCCCGGCGGCACTGACACTGTCCCGCCAGCGCCGACCGCCTCGCTCACCAGATTTCCCTCGGCAAGCAGATCGAAGGTGATCTCACCAGAAACGATGACAAAGTCCTCACTGTGGCCATCGTGAATGTGCGGTGTCGCCCCAAGCGAATTCGGCGGCAAATGGAATTCCATTATGGACAGTTGCCCCGCCGTATCCTCGCTACGTAACCGGATTAGCCCTGTCGCCGCCCCGATGTTCAGCCGTTCCACCGGCCCCGCGTGCACAATCGCCGTCATTCCCCGACCCTACCGGCCACCGGAAAGTGGGAGATCCGATACCGTGGTAGGTCAATTGACCTGACTTAGGAGTGAACGCCTGTGGGCGGCTACGGCACCCAGATTCTGCTGGTGCTTGTTCTCATGTTGATCAACGGGGCGCTGTCGGGCAGTGAGATGGCCCTGATTTCTCTGCGGGAGTCGCAGATTCAGCGCCTCGAGCGAACGTCGCGGGGCGGCAAGACCCTGGCCAGACTGTCGCGCGACCCGAACCGCTTTCTGGCCACGATTCAGATCGGCATCACGCTCGCTGGCTTCCTGGCGTCAGCCTTCGCGGCGACGTCGCTAGCCAAACCGCTCGTCAGCCCGCTGTCGTTTCTGGGCACTGCGGCCGAGCCGGTCGCGATCGTCATCGTCACGCTGATCCTGACCTTCATCACGCTGGTGATCGGTGAGCTGGCGCCCAAGCGGATCGCGATGCAGCGGGCGGAAGGCTGGGCGCTGATGGCGGCCCGTCCTCTGGACTGGCTGGCGACCGCGTCACGGCCCTTCGTGTGGCTGCTTGGCAAGTCGACCGACATGGTGGTGCGCATCGCCGGTGTTGACCCGCGTGCGGGACGTGAGGAGATCTCGGCTGAGGAGATCCGGGAACTCGTTGTGGCGCAACGAGGTTTCACCGCGCAGCAGCGCGAGATCATTTCAGGTGCCTTCGACATCGCCAAGCGCGATATCAGGGACATTCTGGTACCACGTCAGCAGGTCACCACGCTCGCCGAGAATCTGTCCACACAGGACGCGCTGACCGTGCTCGCCGAGTCTGGCCACACGCGTGCCCCGGTTGTCGGCCCGGCCGGGCTCGACGACGTGATCGGTGTCGTGCACTTGCGCGATCTGCTCGGTCACGACGGCACCGCGGGCGAACGCGCACGCGAGCCGTTGTTCCTGCCCGAGACGCTCTCCGTTTCCGACGCGATGCGCCAGTTGCGCCATCAGCATGAGCAGTTCGCTCTTGTGGTTGACGAGCGCGGCGGCATCGACGGGATCGTCACGATGGAAGACCTCGTCGAAGAGGTCGTTGGCGAGATCTATGACGAGACGGACCGTGACGTGGTCCAGGTCGTTCGCGAGGCGGATGGCGCGATCGTGGTTCAGGGTTCCTTTCCGCTGCACGACCTTCCTGACGTCGACATCGACACCGACCGGCTGGGCGAGACCGACTACACGACGGTGGCAGGGCTCATCCTCGACCGGCTGGGCCGCATTCCGACCGCGGCCGGCGACACCGTCAAAGCACCAGGGTTCACCGCCGAGGTCGTTGAAGTGACCGGCCGGGCGATCACGAAGGTCCGGCTGCGCCGGGTCAAGAGGACCGACGACTAAACCTCACTTTTGTCTAAATGAGAGAAAGAGTAGGCTCCGCTCAGCAAAAGTCTGAGCGGAGGTCGTCGATGTCCCGGAAGACCGGCAAGCCTGTGTCCCAGCCCGCGGCGGACCGCCGTGTTCTGAGCATCGTTGGGGTGATCGCGGTGGCGGTCGCGCTCGGTGTCGGGGCCGGCCTGCTCGTGGCCAGCCCCGGCAGCAGCGAACCGCCCGCTGTCGCGGCGCTACGCGCCGAAGAGGCCAAACGCGACGTCACCCAGATCACCGAGTTGACCAAGATGACCCGCAACACCAAAGCCGTGCTGCAGCCGGTCCTAACGGGACTGAGCTCAGGCACGACCGCGACCGCCGATCAGGTGACCGCGTGGAAAGCCGTTATGGCGCAAGAGACCCAGCGCTACGCCGTGACCGTGTCCGGAATGACCGGCACGAATGTCGCTCGCGGGGCGTTTCGCAACGCGGTGGAGATGCTGTCGTCCGCCGTGGACACCTACGCGCTCGCGCTGTCGGCTCCGGCAGGCACCCAGCAGCAGGCGGCGCTGGAGCTAGCGGCCCGCCAGCGCAAGCTCGCCGTCTCGACCTGGTCGGTGGCGGCGACACAGCTCGATCAGCTGAACAACGACGCGGGCAACGGGCACCAGCACGTCTACCTGACGGACAGTGCCGAGGGCGGTGCCATGACCCCGGACGGTACGCCCGAGGGGAAATAAGAGCTAAGCCCGGATGGGATCGCGGAACCCCCGCAGCTCAAGTTCCTGCCCGGCGACAGTGATGCCTGTTATCTGGTACGCGAATCCGTCCTGCGTGATCTCAACCGTCGCCGCGTGCCGCTTGTCGCGGTCGCTGAACGTGACGTGATGTGTCCCGGCGAGGGTGCCCATCACTGTCGCCTTCACGGTGATGCCATCGGCCGCGAGCACGTCTTTGTAAAGCGTGAACCCGACCGTGATCAGGTGGGTCTCGTGCGTCAGCATGATCCGCGCGACCGTCACGCACGTCATCGACCCCTTGAGGTCATAGGTGAGGTCCGCCGACCACGACGCCTCGCCGGGCTTTTCCGCCGGCGGCTGGGCTGACGTGCCAAGTGCGACGTCCAGAAGCCGTTCCGCTGGCGGCTTTTCCGGGCTCCGTGCCTCCGCCGCCGCCAAGGGAGTGAGCGGCCCGGCCGCGGCCGGCATGGCGGCGCGCAACTGGGCGATAAAGCCTTGCGACGGCAGCTTTCCGCCCGTGACGTCCTCGTGCTGCAAGTGCCCGAGGACAAAGAAACCCTTGCCCTCCAACAGCAACGGGAAGATCGGTTTGCGGTGCTGCTCCGCGTGTGTGATCTCCCGCGAGACCCACGTCGAGGTGCTGGCCTGTGTCGTCATGACAACGACGAACGCCGCACAGGACTCGATGCGTTCCTGGATTACATCGGCCCAGTGTCCACCCGCGACGATGGCCGCGTCATACCAGACGTCGAAACCAGCGCCGGCCAGGAACGCTGCGAGACGGTCGGCATAGGCCTTGTCCGCGCTGTGCGAGTAGCTAATGAAGACATGCTGCGCCACGGCCCACACCGTATCGTGAGGTCGACTGTCGCTTGTGGACAAGATTCCAAGATCTGACAGTATCCCCCGCCGCACACGCCTGGCCAGGGTAGGAGCAGACTGGTGCCTGGAGGTGCCGTGAGATGACGACGCAGGAGTTCAGCCAGCCCGGCCGGCTCGCTCAAGACGGCGAGGGCATCAGCCTGGAAGAGCTGGCGCTCGCCGCCCGTAATCACGGGATGCCGCTGGAGGCACTGCGCTATGACGTGACGCCCGCGGGACTGCATTACCTGCTCATCCACTACGACATTCCCGACCTCAATCCCGAGACCTTCCAGCTGACGGTCAACGGCACTAGCACCGTCACCTTCACGCTCGATGAGCTGCGGGCGATGCCTTCGGCGACCGTTCGCGTGACGATGGAGTGCGCTGGCAACGGCCGCGCCCGGCTCCTGCCCCGGCCGGTTAGTCAGCCGTGGCTGGTGGAAGCCGTGGGGACCGCCGAGTGGACCGGCGTGCCGCTGCACGAAGTCCTGACCCGTGCCGGGATTGACCCGGCCGCGGTCGAGGTGGTCTTCACCGGCGCCGACCACGGCATCGAGCGTGGCGTCGAACAGGACTACCAGCGCAGCTTGCCTATGGCGGAGGCGATGCGTGCCGAGACGCTCCTGGCGTACCAGATGAATGGTCTTCCTTTGCTGCCACAGCATGGATTTCCGCTGCGGCTGGTGGTGCCGGGCTGGTATGGGATGGCGCACGTCAAGTGGCTCACGCGCATCGACTTCGTGGCCGAGCCGTTCCAGGGATTCCAGCAGGCGACGGCCTACCGGATCCGGCAAGAGCCCGGCGAGCAAGGAGAAGCGATCACCCGGATCGCGCCGCGCGCGCTAATGGTGCCGCCGGGCTTTCCCGATTTCATGACGCGTACGCGCGTCGTGCGCCCCGGCCCGGTGGAGTTGACCGGCCGCGCCTGGTCTGGCCGCGCACCGCTCGAAGGAGTCGAAGTCAGCACCGGGCAGGACTGGCATGCCGCGATTCTAGAGGCGGACGCGGGGCATCAATGGGCCTGGCGCCGCTGGCGTTATATGTGGAACGCGGAGCCCGGCGAGTACACGCTGAAGGTTAGGGCCGTGACTCAAGACGGCGAGACGCAGACCGATGACACGTGGAACCGCGGTGGATTCACCAACAATGCGCCGCAAGAGGTTCGGGTCGTCTGCGTCGCCTGATCACGCGCCGGAAGCCGCCGCTGCCTGCTCCCAAAGCGACAGCACCACCGCGACCGCGAAGATCTGCACCGGCAACGGCAGCGCCGAAAGCTCCGCCTCAGCACCGAAGCGCCATCCGCTCGCCCGCCTGATGTAACCCTTGGGCTGACCGTTGATCAGCAGCTGCTGATCCGCCCGCCACAGTGACGCACGCTGAAACTGGTAGAGGTGGGCGCCGCTCGCGATGGTCCAGCGCTTGCGGCCCACCCGGTCGGCCAAGGCCAGCTCCCCGCCGCCTTGGTCAATGAGGGTGTGCTTGTTGCCCCAGACGCTGCTGCGCACCACATAGGACTGCTGGCCAATCACGATTTCGCCGCCGGCTTTCCACGTTTCCTTCTTCCACGTGGCCAGCAACCGTCCCCGTGAGTGGATCTCATACTGGCTGCGCCAGGCACTCGGTCGCGTGATCGTCAACATGGCCACATGATATCGCCGCGGTCACTGCGCGTACTTTTCTTGCTATTCGATTAGTTTCGATGTAACGATGGTTACTCTCCGATTGGAGGTCCACATGCGACACCATCGTCTCACCGCCCTCGTCTTCGCCTGTGCCCTCGTGCTGTTGCCAGCCGCGCCAGCTCAGGCGGCCTCGCTGAACACGCCAGGCCTGTCATGGGGTCCGGACCCCGTCACCGGCGAAGTCGTCGTGACCGCGGACGCGACCGTCACCGAGGCACAGGTCGCGGCACTTCGCCGCACCTACCCGGTCCGCCGCGTGGACGGCCAGTTCCGCACCCTAATCGCGGGTGGCCAGGCGATCTACTCCGCCTCCTCGCGATGCTCGCTCGGAGCCAACGTGCGCAAGGGATCGGTGGCCTACTTCGTCACCGCTGGACACTGCACGAACACCGGCGCGACGTGGTACTCAAACGCGGCGCGCACCACCGTCCTCGGGTCGCGCACGGGAACGTCGTTTCCTGGCAACGATTACGGCATCGTCCGCTACTCGAACACCAGCATCGCGCACCCGAGCGCGGTCTATACGTATCCCGGCACGGTAACGATTAGGGGCGCCGGGAACGCCACCGTTGGCATGAGCGTATGCCGCAGTGGTAGCACCACCGGTGTGCGCTGCGGCGTGGTCACCGGTCTAAACCAGACCGTCTACTACTCCGAGGGAGTGGTCTACGGTCTCATCCGCACCAACATTTGTGCCGAGCCGGGCGACAGCGGAGGTCCCCTGTATGTCGCGTCCACCGGCGTCATCATCGGCATCCTGTCCGGCGGTTCAGGCAACTGCACCTCCGGCGGCACCACGTTCTACCAGCCCATCGCGGAAATCCTGGCTGCCTACGGAGTGACGATTCCTTAGATTCCCGCTCCTCCCCCAGCCCGCTCCTCCCCGAAGGGGTGCCACCCGTTTCCCGGGAAGCAGTGGCACCCCTTCACCGCTCGATCGGGCGGCCAAACGTGAGTGCCTGCTGAAGCGCCGGCTCGATGGAGTCGCGGTAAGCCGCGTCAGGCTCGGCGCCCGCCGCGTCAAGGACCGTGCTGAAGAAACAGCGAATGCCGACCGTCAGAATGATCTGGAAGATGTCGTCATCGGACAGTCCGTGCTCGCGCAATCCGTTCACGTCAGCTTGCGTGATTCCGGGCGCGTTACGCACGACCTTACCGGCGAAGTCCATAATCGCGATGTCTGCCGGGTCAAGACCCGCTTCGTCGTGCTTGACCGCGATGGCTTGCACGGTTTCCGTGTCGTAGAACTTCTCCCGCAACGTTTTGCCGTGCGCGAGACCGCAATAGCTCGACTTGAGCGCACGGGCGGCGGCTAGCGTCACCAGCTCGTAGCGCCGCTCGTCCATCCCCTCATGCGCCGCGGCGGCCAGCACCTGCCAAGCCTCGTAAACGTTAGGCCGCAACGTAAACAGCCGGGCATAGTTGGCCAGATCGCTGTTGGCGTCTTCTGTCGTCTTCAGGAAGGTCATGCTGACTGACAGTAGTGGTGCTACTGGCCACGGGCACGATAGAGGTCGCGTAGGAGACAGATTTCGCCGCCGTGGTGCATGGTTTCGCGGTTGAGGTGCTGCACAAGGGCCGCCATCGGCTCGTCTTGGAAGTACGCGCCTTTCGGCCCGAGGGGTGCCCACAGGGCTTTGTCGTCTAGGGCGGCGATGCCCTCACGCCACCAGGTGTAGCTGCGCTCAAGCAGGGCCAGGGCGTCAGCCGCTTTCTCGGGCAACGTTTTTGGAAAGCGGCTGGGGTCGAACATGTCTCCCGTGCCGGAGCCGCCAAAGAAAGCGTCTGCCCGGGTGTAGAAGATGTCGACGGAGACGTGGGTCATGCGCCACGCGATGGTCGGCGGACCGTTGGGAGGGAAGGGTTCCCACACGTATTCGTCGTCGGTCAGTCCTTGCAGCCGGGGCCACAAGTGGTTGTCCCAGTAGAACTCCAGCTGGCCCAGGACTAGCGAGCGGATATCCATGCCGGTCACCGTAGCGCAGTTAGCATCCGGGCGAGGGTCGCCGCCATGCGCGCGGGCTCGTATCGCGGTGGGTCTTCGAGCAGCAGCGTGCCGAAGTGCTCCAGCACGGCCAGCAACATGTGGGCGGCGACTTCGGTGTCCGGGAGGCTTTCGGCGTACCCGCTGAAGATGAGGTTTGAAAGCTGCTGGCGGATATGCCCGCGCGTTGCCTCGATCCTGTCGCGCACGACCTCGGGGGTGCCGTATTGCTGGGTGAGGATCGGGCGCCACGTCATCGGGTCGGTGACGACGGCGTTCATCCACGCTTCGATCGCGCGCAGGGCGAAGCCGCCGGGATCGCCGGGCGACAGGGTGTCTGGGATGAGGCCTTCGAGTTGTTCGATGGCGCGGATTTGCTGACGGTCGAGCAGGGCGAGCAAGAGCGGGCCTAGGCCGTCATAGGCGCTGTAGACGACAGGGCGCGTGATGCCGGCTTCGCGGGCGACGGCCTCGATCGAGACTTTCGCGTAACCGTCACGCACGATGACCTGCAGCGCGGCGTCGAGGACCTGCTCGCGGCGGTCGGCTATAGACAGTCTGGGAGCGTATTGCCGTCGCATCTTCCCGAGATTACTACACCCGTGTAGCATCCATTGCTACACCAGTGTAGTAATTCCGGAAGGGGTTGCCATGAAACGAATCGAGCCAGCTGAGGACTACGGTTTCTTCGGCCCCGATTCCATCACCTGGAAAGTCTGGGGGTACCCGACTTCGCTCACCGTGGGCTTCCAGCGCGCCGTGACGATCGAAGAACTGGACCCGGCCTTGATCGCGGCGGTCGACCAGACAAACGCCGTGCGCTACCGGCCGCGCACGCGATATGACCGGACGCTGCGTTACTTCGCGATGGTCGCGTTTGGAGACTCCCGCTCGACTTCTAAGGCAGCCGACGTCCTCGTCAAGGTGCACTCGAAAGGCATCGGCGTGGAACCGTTGAGCGGCAACCGTTATGACGCCAACGATCCGCACTCGCAACTGTGGATTCACCTAACGGCGTGGCACTCGATCCTCTACGCCTATGAGCGTTACGGCCCCGGCAAACTGTCCCCGTCAGACGAAGCGCGCTACTGGCAAGAGTGTGCCGTCGCGGCCGAATTGCAGACGTGCTCACCTGATGATGTGCCCTTGAGCCGCGAGGGCATCCGCGAGTACTTCGCACGCATGCGGCCCCGGCTCGCCGGATCCGAAGCGGCACAGTCGATGATGGCGCACCTGCTGGACGCGCGAGTCATGCTGCCACCCGCTCCGGCGGTTTTCAAGCCGGCGACTTGGATCGCCGGAGCCGTCCTGCGGGCGGGAACCATCGCCACGATGCCACAGTGGATGCGCCGCATGGGCGGGCTGCGCCAGAGCCGTTTCGCTGACCTCGCCGCCCGGCTGCTGCTCAAGTCCACGTTCTGGCTCGTGCACCGCAGTCCCCGGCTTGAGTTGCGGTTGCTGGCGGTGCTGTCGCCGATGACGGTTCCCGTTGTGGCGCCTGTGCTTCGCGGCATCCGGCCGGTGAACCCGGTTGTCTTGACCCCCGCCGAGGCCCGCGCACGGTACGGCTACGACGCGCCAGCGCACGCCCATCTCGCGTTGCGGCGCAAGCAAGCCTCGCGCGTGTTCACTGACGGCATCGCCCCGAGCGACGAAGGCATCGCCGAGTCCGAACCCATGCTCGGTTCAGTGCGTTAGGACATAGACCCGTGAACTGAGCTTGCCCAGCATCGGTAAACGTGCCAGAGGCCGTCGCCGCGCGCGATGTCATACACCGCTGGCCGAACTGTGCGACGAAACGCTCACGGTCACGCTGCAGCCGCGCGAGGTGCAGCAGCTTGCGGCCGACCACGCCACGGTCTTCCTCCGCGTAATCGCCCACTCACTGCCCAGATCGATGCACTCCTCGATGCGGAGACCGGCTCGTGCTACAGCTTGTTCCGTATGAGCCGGGTCCGCATTGGACGGTACGACACCCATCACCGTGAACACTCACGATTTACGGGCTGGCCGGACCGCCACGGACCGGCTTGCCCCGTGCCACGCGCTTTTCGTTATCGCGGAACCGCGGCTCATAGTGGGTGAAGAAGATCCTTCCCACGAGGTCGCGCCGGCTGCGTACCCCCGTTTTCTCAAAAATGCTCTTCAGGTGTTGCTGCACCGTATGTGGTGACACCACGAATTCCTCGGCGATCTGCGCGGTCGAATAGCCTTCCAGGACCAAGCGAGCGAGGTCAGTTTCACGGTCTGTCAGGCCATAAGCCGAAGCCAGCAAAGGAAAGATGCGCGCCGGATGGGCTGGCTCGACGATGACGGCCACGCGCGGTTCACCGGTCGAAACCAGTGCCGCGCCGTGCAAAACGATCCACCGCCCGCTGCGCGAAAGCACCCGTGCCATCGCGACTTCCCCTGGCACGTCAGGGAATGCGGCTGTCCGCCGGGCACGGGCGGCGACACTTTGGATAGACGTCGGCAAGCGGCCTTTCTCCCAGTCACCATCGGGCAGTTGACTGAGCCAGTGCTCGACTCCCGGTGTCGTCGACTCGATTCCGTCGTCGGTCAGCACGAGTAGCCCGGGCGCATCCGGCCCTTCAGGATCGGTGGCCTCACCGATGAGCAACGCCCGGCGCACACCTGCGGCTAACGCCGGTGCCATGGCGCGCAAGAACTTTCGCTCGCCGTCATCGAACATCGGCCGGTCCGGCTCACGGTAGAGACCCAGCGCGCCCCAGACTTCACCCGATTTCGAACGCAAGGCGAGCACGAGTTCCTGATCGGCGCCCATCTCCATGTTCTGCCGCCACCGCGGCGACTGGCTCGGATCCCGCACCGACTCATGCAGCGTCGCCAGACCGTCTGGCGACTTGGCCACCTGGGCGAGCTGGTTCACGTCTTCGGCGTAGTACTCCCCGTTGAGCCACTCCTGCGGGAATTCCGGCATGCCATCGTGATAGTGGCTGGTGATGAGCAACGACGCCGGATCGAGGCTGTACCAGCACGGCACCATATAGTGCGGCACCGTTTCGGTCAGCACACCGGTTGACTCCTGCCACAACCGCACCAAGTCACGTGGCTCCGCGGCCAGCTGACGGATCTTGCCAAGCGCATTGGCCCTGGGGTCGCCCACGCTCACCAGCGTATTACCAGATTTGTGGAATAGTCCGCCGCGCCTGCCCCTCTCTAGGCTGAAGTTATGAAACTCCACGCTCAGGTGATCAAAACCCGCTCAACGGCGGACGTTACGGCCGGAGTCATAGACCACTTCATGCTCGACGGCCCGCTCGTGGGCGGACGGTTCGCCCTCGTGCAGCATCTCTTCGCACCCAAGGCTCTCGCCGCGCCCATGCACCGCCACCACGACGAGGACGAGTTCACGTTTGTCCTGAGTGGACAGATCGGTGCTGTCCTCGGCGACGAGGAGTTCCTCGGCTCACCCGGTGACCTGCTCGTCAAGCCACGCGGGCAATGGCACACGTTCTGGAACGCGGGCTCCGCTCCAGCCACCGTCCTTGAGATCATCTCGCCCGCTGGGCTAGAGGAGCTGTTCCGCTCGATGGAAAGCATGACCGCCGCACCCGACCCTGAAACCTTGGCGGAGATGGCCGCCAAGTATCACTGCGATCTCGACTTTGAGGCCACCGGCCCGATCGTCGAGCGTCACGGGTTGTCGTTCTGACTTTACGGTGGTTCGGGCTTCACCTCGTAGATCCGGCCGAGTGGGCTGGTCCAGGTGAAGTGCCCGGGTCTGGTTTGAACGACGGTCCAGCCACCTTGATCTTTGGCCCGGTGATGGTGTTCGCACAGTGCACCTAGGTTGGCGTGATGCGTAGGCCCGCCGTCGTGGTGGCGGATGGTGTGGTCGAGCTGGCAGCTGACCGTCGGCCTGCGGCATCCAGGTGCCCGGCACGTCCTGTCCCGCAACCGAATCCATCGCGTCAAAGCAGCGTTGGCGAACCGGTCCCCCGGATCCTGACCCGGCGCCCGCACCAGCCCATCAAGATCGCCATACGCGCCCCCGGATCCTTCGCGCCGCACGGAGCCGGACCCCTCTTCGCGATGCGCGGGACCAGATCCCTCGCGCTGGGTGGGCGGCCGACGATCCCGGTGGGCAGCTGAAGTCGCAGGGCGGGCGCGGGTCAGTCCTTGCTGAAGGAGCGTGCCGTTGCTGTCGCGGATGGCGTATTGCCACTGATAGCCCGGATGCGACTGCGCCCACTGCCGGGCGATATCAGCACCGACAGGACCATAAGCTCCCAGCCGGCCAGGATCATTGTCAAGACCGGCAAGGGTTTCCAGACTGACATCGAGATGCACCACGCCTGACGCGGCGCTGGAGTGCTGGCCTTCCAGCAGTTCCAGAAACACATCAGCACGGGCCTGCTCCAGCGAAACCTCACCAGTCTTACGAGCACGTGCCAAGGCACCGATCCGGGCGAACGCCGCAGCGGCCCGCACAGCGTCCAACCCGAACGCCGACAGCGAAGCCGTCCCGTCAACGGCAGCATGCAACTGCACAGACCGCACGGCATGAGCGCGCTGACGCCGGGCAGTGGTGAACGCGGGATCGGCGGCCAACGCCTTGCCCCGCAACATATCCCGAAGCTGCCCGCACGTCCGCCCACGCGATTTCGGCAAGACCTCGGCGGCGACCCGCTCAGCGACCTCGCCATCCAAAGAGGACAGAACGTCGGCGAAGACCTGAGCGTGCCGTAAACCGAGCTCACCCGCACAAAGCGCGGCAAGCACGGCTGGCAAGCGGACACAAAGCTCCGCCGCTAGCCGGACCTCATGCTCCGCGGCGAACCGTGATTGTGCTGATGCGGCAGCGATTTCAAACGCGGCGAACTCACGCACCGGCGTTTCTTGCACAACCTCGTGGACAAGCCGCACGAGCTCACCCTGCGCGCGGGCAACAACCCGGACCTGCTCAGCCAGCCTGTCAACTGCGGCCGCGGAAGCGAGGCGCCCATCGGCGACAATCCGCTCCGCAACACCTTCGAACACATGTCCAATCTAGAACACCTACAACCCAACAACCATACGGATTCCCGCACCCGATAGCCTCGGCGGCAACGAGGAGGGAACCCACATGCGGTTACGGGAAGCCGAAGCGCACGATGTGCGACAGATCGCCAGGCTGCACACGCGGAGTTGGCGCGAGCATTACCGTGGCGCCTACGCTGACTCCTTCTTGGATGGTGACCTCGTCGCGAACCGTGAAGAAGTCTGGGCCAAACGCTTCGGTGAACGCGACGGCACGGTCACCTTCGTGGCCGAGGACGGCCCGGAGTTCATCGGCTTCGTGCACGTGTTACTCGACCACGACCCGCGCTGGGGCAGCCTGATCGACAATCTGCACGTGGTCACCGGCCGCCACCGCGGCGGCACCGGAAAAGCACTGATGGCACAAGCGACCGAGGCGATCGTTCAGCAAGCCATGAGCCCCGCGAGATATCTGTGGGTGCTCGAGCAGAACGTTGCCGCGCAAGGGTTCTATACGGCGCTCGGTGGCGTGCCGGCCGAAACGGGATTCGTGCCAGACCCGGGCGGCGTTCCAGGCCGCCTGAACGGCAAGCCGAGATGTGTGCGCATGGTCTGGGACGCGAAAGCCTAGCGGAAGTCGCGAGAGGACGGGCGGGTCGCGATCTTCAGCGGGGTCAGCTTGTCGGCGGCGACGTTGATGACGCCGGAGACGTTTTCGAGCTTGCCGCGGATGAGCAACGCCGCACTGCTCAACGCGACTTTGCGGTGACGTTGCCATAAGCCCGGGGTGCAGACGATGTTCAGCATGCCGGTCTCGTCTTCGAGGTTGAGAAACGTTATGCCGCTTGCGGTCGCTGGGCGCTGGCGGTGAGTGACGAGGCCACCGACGAGGACGCGATCGCCGTCGGGAATGCCGCCGAGGCGGGAAATCGGGATGGCTCCTTGCTCGTCAAGGAACTCGCGGACGATCCGGATCGGATGGTTGTCCGGAGACAGGCCGGTGGCCCAGACATCGGCGACGAGCTGGTCTACTTCGTCCATGCTGGGCAACTGCGGAGCGCGTACCCCCGTGGTGGTGTGGGGAAGGCGATCGGAGCGTTCCTGCGCGGCGGCGCCGGCGGCCCACAAAGCTTCGCGCCGGTTCAAACCGAAGCACGCGAAGGCATCGGCGGTCGCGAGGGCTTCCAAAGCGGTGGCGGGCAACTGGGTGCGCCGGGCGAAGTCGAGGATGTCGCGGTAGTCGCCGTTGGCGCGTTCGGTGACGATGAGCGAAGCTTTTTCCGAGCCCAGGGTCCGCACCTGATCCAGGCCGAGGCGCACCGACGGGCCGTGCCATCCCCATTGAGACGAGGGGGTACGCGCTCCGCCCGCCATGATCGAGCGATCGCCTTCCAGCGTGGCTTTGACGTCGGATTTGTTGACGTGAGGCCGGTCGACGAGCACGCCATGACGGCGCGCATCGTCCACAAGGGACTGTGTGGAATAGAAGCCCATCGGCTGCGCGCCGAGCAAAGCGGCGCAGAAAGCGGCTGGGTAATAGCGTTTGAGCCAGGCGCTGGCATAGACCAGGTAGGCGAAACTGATGGCATGGCTTTCCGGGAAGCCATAGTTGGCGAACGCGGCCAGTTTGCCGAAGATATCGTCAGCGAGCGCATCCGTGATGCCGTTGCCCGCCATGCCGTCATAGAACTTGTCGCGCAGCTTTTCCATCTTCTCCATGGACCGTTTGGAACCCATGGCCCGGCGCAGCTGATCGGCGTCGGAGGCGGTGAAGGACGCGACGTCGATGGCCAGTTGCATCATCTGCTCCTGAAACAGGGGCACCCCGAGCGTCCGGTTCAAAGCGTTGGCCATCAACGGATGCGGAATCTGCCACTGCTCCAAACCGTTCTTGCGGCGGATGAACGGGTGCACCGAGCCGCCCTGGATCGGGCCGGGGCGGATCAGGGCGACTTCGACGACGAGATCGTAGAACTCGCGTGGTTTCAGGCGCGGCAGGGTTGACATCTGCGCCCGGCTCTCGACTTGGAACACGCCAACGGTGTCCGCGCGGCACAGCATTTCGTAGACCTCTTCGTCAGTCGGGTGCAGATCGCCGAGGTCCAGGGTGGAGTCGATGAACTCGTGCGCGTAACGCAAAGCTGACAGCATGCCGAGCCCGAGGAGATCGAATTTGACGAGATTGATGGCGGCACAATCGTCTTTGTCCCACTGCAGGACGGTGCGCTTTTCCATCCGGGCATGCTCGACCGGGACGACCTCGATCACGGGACGGTCGCAAATGACCATGCCGCCGGAGTGGATGCCTAAATGCCTTGGTGCGCCTAACATTTCGTTGGCGAAGTGCATGACGATATCGGGCACTCCCTCAGCGTCTGCTTTGGACACCCCGTGCCAGCGGTCGAGCTGTTTGCTCCACGCGTCTTGCTGACCGGGTGAGAACCCGAACGCGCGCGCCACGTCACGCACCGCCGACCGTGGGCGGTAGGAGATGACGTTGGCGACCTGTGCGGTGTGCTCACGGCCGTAGGTGTCAAAGACATACTGAATGACTTCCTCACGGCGGTCTGACTCGATGTCGATGTCGATATCAGGCGGACCGTCTCGCTCCGGCGCCAGGAACCGCTCGAATAACAGCCCTTCCATGCGTATCGGGTCAACGTTGGTGATGCGCAGCGCGTAACAAACCGCCGAGTTGGCCGCGCTCCCCCGCCCTTGGCAATAAATGCCTTTGGAACGGCAGAACCGCACGAGATCCCAGACGACGAGGAAATAGCCCGGGTAACCGAGTTCGTCGATGATCCGCAGCTCGTGCTCAATGCGTTCCAGCGCTTCATGATTGCGGCCGTAACGCTCGTCATATCCCGCCAAAGCAAGCTGGCGCAACATCTCCTGCTCGGTCAGCCCTTCGGCCAGCCCGATGAACGGGGGAAGTCGCGGGGCGATCAGATTCAGGTCGAAAGCGAGCTCCTGGGCCAAAGCAGCGGCGGCGCGCACCGGCCCTTCGCCCAGGCGCACCGCCATTTCGTCGCCGGAGCGCAAGTGTGCGGTGGCCGCCGCTGGCAGATAAGGATCCAGGAGGTCAAGACTCGTGCGGGCGCGCACCGCCGCCATCACGGTGGCCAGTTTGCGCCGCGCGGGCGCGTGATAGTGAACGTTATTGGTCGCGATGACCTGATCGGAAAGCGTTGCCAGAGCATCGTTGTGTTCGGTGTCGAGCGGGTTGCCGTGATCGGTCAGTTCAACGAAAACCTGCGAAGGCCCGAAAAGGTCCTGCAGCATAAGGAGTTCGTTGCGGGCAGCGGCAATGCCCTCGTGTTCCAGCGCGCGGCGCACACGGCCTTTGCGGCAGCCGGTCAGCACGACGACGTGCCCACGCAACTGTTCGGCCATGGCGATCAGGTCATAACGCGGGCGGCCCTTCTCCCCGCCCCGCAAATGCGCCCGCGCGATCTGAGCGGACAGTCTCGCGTAGCCCTCGTGCCCGCGAGCGAGCAGCAGCAAGTGTTCGCCTTGCGGATCGGGCTGCCCGGCGCGCTCCTGGCCGAAGGTGAGATTCAGCTCGGTGCCAAAGACCGTCTTGAGCCCGTATTCCCGGGCGGCCTCGGCGAACCTGACCACGCCATAGAACCCGTCGTGGTCGGTGATGGCTAACGCTTCCAGCCCAAGCCGGACCGCTTCTTCGACCAGCTCCTCCGGATCGCTCGCGCCGTCGAGAAAGCTGAAGTTCGTGTGGCAGTGCAACTCCGCATAAGGGATTTCGGGGGTACTCGAGGAGAGCTCCCGCTTTTTATAGATCTCCCGTTTGCGCGAGAACCCCGGGGCATCCCCGCCGTCGGCGTCAGCCAGCGGATCGGCGACCCCACTGAGCCGCCGTTCCAGCTGTGACCAGGTGCGCTGGTGCTGACTGTCGAACCCCACACGAACAAGTGTACTAATAGCGTTGGCGCCCGGTTGCTACCCTCCGCTCGTGTCCACCCTCGCCGTGGCGGCCGTGATCGAAACCGGCTGGCTTATCGCTTATGCCGTAACGCTTCTCGTCACCTGGCCCCGGCGCCCCCGGCAACGGTCCGCCGATCCCGGGCCCGGCGGGTGAAGGCCTGGGTTGAGCCCGCCGTTGAAGCGACCTTCGCCGACCTCATGCGCCGGGGCTGGTTCGAGTCCTCGGGGCATACCGTCCGGCTGACCGCCGGCGATGACCGTCAGCTCACCGCGGCAGAGCAGGACATCTACACGCATGTGTCCACTGTGGTGGGCAAGAACCCAGACGGCACCGCTCCGCTGGCCGCGCTCAACGAGGGCCACGGGCCGTCCACCAAGTGGGCCGCCTTTCAGAAGGCCGCCGAGACGGAGGCACTCAGCCGCGGCCTGATTCGCCGCCGGTTGCCCACGCCCCTCAAATGCTGCTTATCGTCAGCGGGCTGGCCGTGCGCAAGTTCACCAATATCTACGACGCCCCCGGCGGCGACGGCAGCACCCGCCGGACCGACCATTACATCGTCGTCGACACCGGTGCCGGGCAGTATGCCCGCAAGTTCATCGTGCCGGAACACACTTATGACACCGTGCACGAAGGACGGACCGTTGTGCGGGCGCTGCCAGCTTGGCAGACACACTATCCCGACGCCTTCGAGGTGCTTCAGCCCTGATGCCTTAACCGGGGCCAAAGCTGTGCCCACGGAAGTTTGCGGCCTTGGCACAGCCAGATGGGTACGCCCTGTTCTTCGTTGCCGACTCCGAGCCCGTTGTCGTTCCTGGCGGCCAGTTCCACCGTGGCGCAATGGTCGAGCAGCTCACCCGCGCTGTAGCGGCCGACGATGATGACCGGCCCGTCCACTTCGGCCGGCGGTCCCCAATGCCAGAAGCCGAGATGACCGGAATAAGGCTGAGGAAGCCCCAACGGCGGACCGTAACGGTAAAGCGCGCCCGCCTGGCCATAGTTCCCCGCGACAATCGTCGTCTTAGCCCGGTCAGCCTCGGGCAGCCTGGCGAGCACGGCCGCGACGTTGCGGGCCAGTTCCGGCCAGCCGACCTGCTCCCCCGCGTCATAGTTGATGGCTGGCTGCGGCGAGTTACCGAGACTGTTCATGGGAAAGAACGGAACTCCCATCACGACAGTCACCGGAATCGACAGCGCGAACGCGCCCACGAGCAGCCAGATCCGCCCCCGCGAACCACGGGCAGCGCCGGAGGCACCGGGCTGCGAAAGCGTTTCGGGCCCGGCTTGCGGGCCAGTCCCCGGTGCTCGCTTCGGCAGGCGGCTGAACCAGGCGGTGATAGCGATGGCGCCGGAGGCGACGAGCACGGGCATCGCGCCAGCGGGATAGTACTCACGGCCGCCGGTGATGAGGGTGAGCAACAGGACGGTCAGGTAGGCGATGGCGAACAGGCGGAAAGGGGTTCGCGTGCGCAGCAACCGCCACAGCCCGGCGATCCAGATCACGGCGAGCGTCCCGCCCATGATGGCCGCCTGCATGGGAATCAGGCCCACCCGGCCGCCCCAGTCGGCGTCCTCGGCGATGACTCCGGTCATGCCCAGTTGCGGCCAGCCATGTGTGGCCTGCCAGTAAAGGTTCGGCGCCCACAGCACTACAGCGATCCCGGCGCTGATCCAGAGAGCCTTGCGGCGCAACAGCTCCCGTGGCCCAGCGACGATGACGCCAACGGCGATCCCGGCCAGGAACAGCAGCACGAGCGTCTTTGTCAGCAGAGCGAAGCCGATCAGCGGTCCGGCTAAGTAGAGGAAACGGTCACCGTGCGTGTTGATCCAGCGCACGAGCAGATAAGACAGCAGCGTCCACAGGAAGATGTCCAGAATCGTCGTCGACAGCAGATGTCCCGCGATCACGATGACCGGCGCGCACACCATCGCCACCGCGGCGAGGATCTGGGCTCCTTTGCCACCACCGAGTTCGGCTGTGATGAGTCCCGTGAGCAAGGCGAGCCCAGCGACAGCCAGTGTCGCGGGCAACCGCAGCAACATGATGTGGCCACCGGCGAGCTCTGTCGCTATCCGTGCCCAGAGCGCGACCATCGGTGGCTGATCGTCATAGCCCCACGCGAGATGGTCGCCAGCGGCCAGATAATAAAGCTCATCGCGGTGGAAACCGTAACGAACCGAAAACGCGAGCATGAACAGCCCGGCAATCCCTGCTACCAGGGCCAATGGCCGCCACGCAACGTCCTGTTTAGACACAGCGTGACCCTACCCGCCGCCTCGTGAAAGCGAAGACCCCTTAAATGCGGTAGCGTGCGCGAGTGTTTGCTGTGATCGCCACCGCTGTGCGCCTGTTCTTCCGGCATTGGCCGGTGATGTTCGCTTTGCTGCTGCTGGGGTTTGCCCTCCGGGATTTCCTGCTTTGGTGCGCCGTATGGGCCAGCAACATCCATGCCGCGGTCGGCATGCTCGTCTTCGCCACGGTTCCGCTCAGCATGCTTGGCGTGATGGTGATCATCATGCGGATCGTCCGCGCTTCGCTGCCGGGCCCGGCGGGTCAGTCCCTGGACGCCTCTCCGCCAGCCCCGCTCACCGGGCACATGGCTAGCGTTTTCTTACCGTTCCTCGCGGTTTACGCGGCCTACGAGTTCCTGGATGACGACAGGCGCACCTACTTCTACCGCATCACCATCGAAGAGATCTTCAGCAACTTCGGCGGTGACAACGCTCTGGACGAACGGCTTCCGTTCAGTCTCAACCCCACGGTCATCATCGTCGTATCGGTGGCGATCGTGCTGCGGTGGCTCATCGGCATCAACACGAAGGTGAAGTCCTGGCGCCTGATCGGTTTCCTGCAGGCCTATTTGGAAGTCATCTGGCTGACGCTGGCCGTGGCCGTCATCGCCGGGGTGAAAGGCCCAGCGCTGGAGTGGACCGAGCACCGCCGGCTGTGGGTCTGGGCGGACCAGACCCTGAACAACGCCATCGACGCTCTAGGCACGTTCGCCAGCTTTGGCCACCAGATCAAGACGTGGACCGGCAACATCCTCGCCTCCATCGACACCGTCATCATCGTTCCGCTTGCCTGGCTGGCCATCGGCGCCGTCATCTTCGGCTTCCGGATCAAGGCCGCGGACCAGCGGGACGAAATGAGCAGGCAACTTCAGCGCAAGTGGAACCTGCTGCCGTCCGCGCTAAAGCGCGTCGCCCGTCCACTTCGGACAGACATCGAGGACAGCTTCACCCCGCTCGCCCGAGGGCTACGCATGATCCGGCAGGCTGGGATCAGGGCGATGCTGCTTTTCTGCCTGGCGTTCGTCATCGCCGATGGCATCTCGGCCTATCTCGGCGAAGTCGAGCGCATGCTGGTTGGCCCCAACGAAGTAGACGTCGTGTGGGCACCACTTTCGGTCGTGTTCTCGCTCATCAACCGGATGATCGAGATGACCATCATGATCTGCCTGGTCGCGGCCGCTGTGGACTTCGTGCTCAGCAAGCAAGAGCCGGAACCGGCTGGACAGCCGGCCCCGGCTCAGCAAACGCCGTCACCGCAAGGGCAACCCGGCTCAGCCCCGGAAGGGCAACCGGGCGTAGTAGGGGTACCGCATGACCCAGGACACCCGGACAGCGGCGGGCTTGGCACCCCCGGGCAACACGAAGTAGGTCGCCACCCGGTAATGGGTTGACCCCTTATCTTCTGGGCTGCAGTTCGCGATGCCGCTGACGCCCTTGGCCCGGCTCAACTCAGCCGGGCCATTGCCGTGTAGGCGGCCCTGGTCGTCTTCGAGCTCCAGTTTGCAGACCGCGGCCGCGTCGGGCTCGGTGAGCTTGTATTCGATGACAGCTTTCCAGGCGGTCACCCCGCTGGGCAGCACGACAGCCTTGCCACTGGAGTCTTTGGGAACCGTGGTGGTGAGCTCCACCAGGCGCATCTGGACACCTTCCAGCGTGGAGAAGCCTTCGGCGTTGGTGCCGACCGCGACCAGCGCGCCTTTGTTCCAGAAGCGGTAGAACGAGTCGATGTAACCGAGCCCGACCGCCAGGGCGAGCAGCGGAACGATGGACACGAGCGACACGAGATTGCGCCGCCACCAGCCTTTGGGCGTCATCGCTTCACCGCCGGGTCATAGGTGACGGTCTTGGGCTCCACCCAGGGTGCCCCTTCCGTGGAAGTTAGCGGGATCTCCACCATGCCCTCCATACGCACCTCAAAGCCTTCCTCGGTGGCGAACCGGATCGACATGCCGGGCCCGAGAGCGGACCGGGCGATTTCGAAGACCACCTCTCCCTCAACCGGAATGCCGGGCTGCAGGCGCACGGCGGACCGCTCAACCATGTTCTGGGTGACCCGGTCGGTGGCGGCGAAGGTGCGCCCGTCACCTGATTCCAGCTGGGCGAAACCGATGTGGGTTTCCTTGATCGTCGCGGTGAAGCTCACCCGCGCCAGGACAAAGACACCACCCGTGGTGAAGGTCTTGCTACCTTCCTTGAGTTCCGTGGCGTACCTGACGCTGATCACCTTGGCGCTGAACTGGCGCGTCGTCACGATTTCACCGACCGGACCGGAGGTGATGAACGGGCGCTCGAAGAAGTCAGCGTTAGGAGTGACCGTCTTGATGGCATAGCCAGCCGCGAGGACAAGAATCAGCAGTATTCCGGACAGCGTCCGGGAGCCGGCTTTCTTCATGACTGTGCCGCCGGCTGCGTAGTGGCCCGCTGGTCGTCAAGCGGGACAACGACTTCGACGTTCTTAGCGTCGTCGATGTGCCAGTCCTCATAGGTGGTGAACGAGTCGCCCCGCCACAGCATGCTCTGGATGTGGATAGTCAGTTCCTTCGCGGGCGCGGTGCCGGGCTTTTGCTCCCAGTAGAACTCCACTTCCTCCGGAAGACCCGGGTGCAGCATCAAGGTGGTGTTGTTGTCCCGCTTGAGCAGCACGCCGGCCGGGGTCGTCATGGGCAGGCCACCGACCTCGCTCTCGTTGACGATGCCGGTAACACCGGTGAGCCTGATGATGTCGCCGAGGCGCAACCCCCGGCCACCCCCAGCCGTCCACGTCGAGTCGGCCGTGATTTCCACCTTGGCCGTCACGGTCAGCAGCTGATTTCCCTTAGACAGCGTGAACATCTTCGGGTGACTCGCGATCACCCGGGCAGAAAGGACGGTCACCTTCCACGTCGGCATGACGATTTCGGTGCCCGGCCTGACCGGTGGCTTCTTGGCGTCGTCTAGCCCGCCGAAAAGACCTGACAGGGCCAGGGCTAGAACCCCGGCCGCCGCCCCCCACGTGCGCATGGATTGCCCGGCGAGACCCGCCGCCATCCGTCTTGAAAATATCGCTCTTCCCCCAGCCACGCTGGGAGCATACTCATCCTCGCGTTTGCGCGCTTAACCGAGACGGATCAGCTCGAAAGCGGCAGCCCTTTCGCCGCCAAATCGTTGCGCTGTGAGATCAGCCAGATACTCAAGGAAGCCACGGGCGTTGGCCATCGGGTGATCGCCTAAGGCGTCCAAATATGCCTTGTGCTCCTCCAGCGAGGCGATACCTTTGTCCATTGTGGACGCGATGCCAACGGCATGGCCTGCGTTTGGTGAGCCTGAGACAGCGGCATAACGCACGCTGCCCCACGGGTCACCGCCCACGCCCGGGAAAATCCAGCGGTTGCCGGCATCACCGATCGCATCCAGGACAGCACGGCCCGTGTTGCGGTGATCCGGAGAATTCCATCCGCCACCGCCCGGCCAGGTGTCGTGGTAGTTCATCGTGAGCACCAGCTCGGGCTGATGCTTGCGGATAGCGGCAGCGATATCACGGCGCAAAGCGACGCCGTACTCGACGACACCGTCCTGGTGGTCCAGAAAGTCCACAATGGACACGCCGACACGGTCCGCGGCGGCGCGCTGTTCGGCTTCCCGCAACGGAGCGCACTCGTCTGGGTGCAGGGTGTCTATTCCGGCTTCGCCGCGCGTGACCAGCAGGTAGCGCACGTCTTTGCCTTCGGCCGTCCAGCGGGCGATCGCCGCTGCCGCGCCGTATTCGAGGTCGTCGGGGTGCGCCGCGATGGCAAGCGCTCTGTTCCAGTCTGACGGCATCGGTTCTAGCTGTTCCATAGGCACCAGTCTGCCTGGGCGCTAACGATAATGCTCGGAGAAGTCGTGTGGCAGGTACCAGCGTCCCTGCGAAAGAACCAAGGTAAAGGCCCGCTGATCCCTGAGCACCACCTGCAAGCGGATGACCCGGTTGCCCTCGCCCGCGGGACTCCACCACCGTTCATCGACCGGCCAAGGGCCCGCCCAGTTGACTACCTCTAGCCGGGACTGTCCGATCACCACTAGCGCGGGGTCGCCGCTGAGCCGCAGGCGCGCGTCGACGCGTACCAGCTGGTGGTGGGTATCTAGCACTTCAAGGTGTGCTGGCTCGGGCAAAATCGCCGCCGGAGCGGGCGGGGGCAACTGACCGGGCCAAGGGCCGGCCGGGCGATCCGGGACACGCTCATCACCCCACGGCACCTGTGACCCTCGCGTACGCGGATCACGGCCACCGCCTTCCACCGCGATGATGACGGACTCCGGGCCCAGGAGACCCTGAAGGCGGTGCATCGCCCGGTGCGCCCGGTCTTGCTCAGCCCCGGCTTCGCCCCACAACCCTGGCTGCAAACCGGCTTGAGCGAGCACTCCCTCTGGCAGGAGCCGCAAAGCCACGATGCCGCAAGCCAGCCGGCCGCTGGTGAGCCAGCCTTCCAGCTGCCACCGGGTGCGGTCGGCGATCGCGTTCGCGGTGAGCACTCCGTCGTGTCGCCATACCCGGTAAAGCTCTTGTCCCTCAGCGGTTATCGCCACGATGGCCAGGCGGGTGCAGACGAGGCCGAATCCGGCAAGCCGTGCGTGCAACCGTTCCGCTAGCGCGCGAGCGGCGAAGGCCGCGCGGTCCACCCGTTCCACCGGATCGTCGAACCGGTCTTCTACTTCCAGGTCCGGTGGCGGCTGCCGCACCGCGAGCGGACGGTCGTCCTTACCCGCCGCGAGCCGCTGAGCCAAGGCGGCGTCCAGCCCGAAGCGGGCGAGCACGTCACCCGGCGGCAGCGTGGCGAACTTGCCCAGGGTCCGCACTCCCAAGCGCCACAACAGATCGGCGAGCTGTGGCCGCTCAAGTGTTGAAATCGGCAGCTCAGCTAGGAAGCGGGAAGTTTCCCCGGGAGCGATGAGCTGACCGGCCCGTGCCGCCAGAAGCGCCGCGAACGCCCCGTCAGCGATGCCGATCTGGGCCTCCACTTCGCACTCGATGGCGATGTGCTCGACGATGCGTTCAGCCGCGGCGGCTTCGCTCTTGTAGTACCTCGCCGGGCCTTTGGCCGAGAAGGCACAGACCCCCGGCCGCAACACGGCCACCCCGGCGGCCAGTTCTTCTACCGCCGCGACTACCGGCTCGAAGACCCGCATATCCCGGCCCGGGTCATAGTCCACAATGGATAGTTCCGGGCAGCGGGCTTGCGCGTCGCGTTTCTTCAGCCCTCGCTTCACCCCTTCGGACCGCGCTTGCGGGGAACAGGCGACCACCTTGTTCGCGTGCATCACCGCCACAGGGCCGGGCACACCACTGGCGACGACGGGCCAGTCCGGGCACCAGACGAGCATCGTCCGGATAAGCGAACTTGCGCGCCCGTCGTCCGGTTTTCCCAGCCCAGCGACGGCTCCCACGCTCTTAAGATAGAACACCTGTGCGTAAAAGCGTGGATGCGGGCCGGAGCCCTGTGAACTTTCGGCGAGCGGCGAAAGTCGTTGAGCCGCCGGTGCGCGAGCGAGATCGTGAGCCGGCGGCGCGAACTGTCGCGCCGCGACTCACTTAGGAGGCTCGTGTGCATGGACGCATTCGATTTCCCGCTCTGGCCCTGTCACTCGCGATGGCACTCGGCATGACCACCGCTACACCGGAACTGGCCAGGGCAGACACGGCTGGGGCACGGCAGGTCGCGTTTGACCCGAGCTCCCACCCTTACGGCCGCAGCATGCAAGAGTGGTACCGAGATTGGTGGCGCTGGGCGATCGCCATTCCGTTCGACCGCCATCCGAGCCTGGATCCCACCGGTGCCCGGTGCACGGCCGATCAAAACGATCGCCACGCCTGGCTTCTCGGGGCGCAAGGCACTTTTACGAGCGTGGATCGCTCCTGCACGGTGCCCGCGCGCCGGGCCGTCGCTCTCGGGCTGTCGGTGTATCTCAACGATTATCCGTGCCCGGATCCGGGCTTCGAGCCAGCGCCAGGGCAGACGCTTGAGGAGTTTCTCACCGAGGGCGCACGCCAGACCATCGACACCGTTGACGCTCTCACGCTCACCGTCGATGGAACCGTGGTGCCCAACGTGTTTAGCCACCGGACCACGACGCCATTGTTCACCTTCACCGGTGACGTGAGCATGCGGCAACTGGACCCGTGCATCACCGGCACGCCACAGCAGGCGGTGGCCGACGGCTACTTCGTCCTGCTCAAGCCAATGAAACCCGGTGTGCACACGGTGGTGTGGACGGTTCATCACACCTTCGGTTACGCCTACACCGTTCGTTACACCCTCACGGTGCGGTGACGCCCGTGTAGCCGAGCATTGCCCGGCCGAGGGCGGTAACGTTATGCCGCACCGTATTGCGATGCCGCCGGCTCTCGACGAGCCCGGCCTGGCGCAGCACAGTGGCATGTTCCGATGTGGACGGTGCGGATAGGCCAAGCCGGGTGGCGAGCAGGCCGGTCGTGATGCCCGGCTCGGTGGCGATTACCTCAAGCACCGCGGCACGTGATCTCCCGATGAGGGCATGCAGATGGCCCATGCCGTGCTGAGAATCAGGCCCGGTTAGCACTTCCAGTGCCGTCACGGGATCGTCGAGGGCGGGGACGAACAGCAACGCTGGACCGTCCCCGCCCAGCTGCCAGAAAAACTCCGGCCGGTAGCAAAACACCGATGGCGCGATCTGCAATCCACGCCCCAGCAGACGGGCCGCGCCCGGCACAGGCGCGCCAACGACTTCGAGAACCGGCGCGCGCCAGCGAACATGCGGGGCAAGACAGCTGAACAGCCCTTCCACCCCACCGAGCGCCATCGCCTCGACATAACGAAGACGGTGCGCGTCCAGGTGCCGTTTCATGCGCGGCCACAGGTTCGAGATAGTCCCGCTGAACGCGTTATCGACCCCAGCGGCCAGACGCGCCCGGGCAGCACGGCGTCCCCGGGCCAGATCACTCGTCCAGCTCGGCAAAGAAGAGATGCGAGCGAGATGTTCCAGCTCTCGTCGCAGCGCGGGAGCCGGGGCCCCGGCGACGGCCGCGGCAGCATGCTCCCGTTGGGAGGCGGGGCTAAGGATCGTCATCAGATCGAGCATTCCGTTGGGGTGGAACAGCTCAGCGATGTGTTGCGCCGGGCCGCCGATCTCGCGCCGGGCGCGGCGGCGCCACGTGCCGAACAGCAATGGAGTGCGGCGGCTTTGCAACGTTCGTAGCGCGAACAGTGTCTCCGCCAGCGATCCGGCGTTGATGACGCCGGTTCGCATCAGATCATCAGCGGTGAATTCGATTCGCTGCACCTCGTGCAAACGCCTCAGCCACCCGGATCCGTTGCCCGCGAACGCCGCTAAATGGTGAGGTGAACGGTGACCACATCGCCGACGTCAAGGTCCTCGGCTTTGCGCACGGCGGTTTTCACCGGCACGATGTAGCGCCCATCTTTAGGAAACAAAGAAGTGGTCCACTTGGCTTTTCCTATGCGGGCGCTCACCGGGATCATGCCCCAGCCATAGCTGACCATGGCGGCCATTTCTTCCAGTGCCGCGCATTCCGCCTCGGGAACCGTGACGAAATGCCAAGGGGCGGGCCCTTTCCAAAACCAGATCTCGCCGGTGAATTTCAGATCCATCGGCCCAGAATAGTGAAGGGCGCTGTGTTCACAGCGCCCTTCATCGATGGTCAGCTGATAACAGTCTCGAAGAGACGGCGGTAGTTGGAAAACAACTGCCGCAGTTCCTCGGTGTCGGAGCTATCCGCATTCCAGCTTTCCAGCTCCTGCTCCCTTTGTTCCAAGGTCGCCTTGAGACTGGCGATCGCCTCGGTAACCAGTGTTCTGGCTTCCGCGGCGGCCGACGCTGGATCGTCAACGAAACGCATCTGGATCGCGTCCCAGCGATGGCGCAAATCGCTCGATGACTCGACCTCAGCGCTCCCGACCGCCGAGCCACCATCGGGAAGCCACGGCTCTGGATCCGTTACCGGATCAGAATCGGGTTGCCCCGCGGCGTCAACGTCCGCGGCCGGCTCGCTGACAACTTCCGTGTCTGCTTCGCTGGCAAGCTCAGTGTCCTCACGGGAAAGTTCGGCTTCCTCACGGGGAAGCTCAGTCTCCTCGCGCTGAACGGGAAGCTCGTGTTCACGGGGGCGTTGCCCGTCAGGGTCGGTCAAGGCGTCGACCCGGTCGGTCAGGCTGTCTGACGGCTCGGGCTCCTTGTCTGACTCAAGTTCCGCGCGCTCTGCCTCAAGCTCGGCGCGCTCCTCGGTGGGCTCGGCCAGATCGTCCATTGGGGGGTGTTCGTTTTCACGGGGGCTCGTTTGCTTGGTGTCATGCGGCATTTCGGGCCCTCCTTGGTGACGGTGATGGCGATGACGGCGTGGTCATGGGCTGTTCGGCCGGGTCTTCGCCAAGCAGGCCGGTGACGATGGTGCGGTAGTGCACGATCGCCTGGCGCAGCTCTTCGGTGTCGGCGTCGCCCTGGTCGTGTCGCTGGGCGATGTCATGTGCGGTGCGGTAATCGGCGAGGGTGCGGGCGTGCTCGACCGACAGCAGCGCGGCTTGTTCGTCGAAATCCTTGGTGGGATAACCGATTTCGCTGAGCAACTGGGTCACGAACCGGTCCGCCTCGGCCACCGCTTCATGCGGCGCTTCGGCGAAGTGGATTTGCAGCTGCTGCCATTGCTGGACATAGCTGTTTCTCTCCTCGGGCGACAGCTCCCGCAACCGCAGCTGGGCATGCCGCTGTTTGCGGTCACGGAGTTCGTGCTCTGCCGCGGATACGGTGTCCATTTCGGAGGCCAGGCGGTCGTATTCTGGCCCGAACTGACGGCGCAGTGCTTCCCGCCTGATGTATAACCAGGCCAGGACGGCTGCGATGATGAGGAAAGCGAAGCCCGCGATAATCAGGACTAGCTCCATGGTGTTCATGAGAATCGCTCCTTTCACCCAGAGCTATGCCCCGAACGCGCCGCGCTTAACCGCCCACGGCATAAAGGTGGCGAGGCTCGCTGGCCCGGTTGGGTTTGCCGCACGTGTGCTCACCGTTAGGACAGGTGCTCGGCAACGCGATGGTGCCCGATCGTGGGCGCCCGGCCGAGCCACGGCCCTTGGCGTTGATGGTGATTTCCCGGCAGCGCAACCGCCCTCGCCCGTGGTTTGGTCCATACCAGACAGGGTTTTCGGTGGTGAGGGTCAGCTCGGCTCCCTCCCATCCGTGTGCGGACAAGACGATCAGCGAGCCGTTGCGCTGACGGACCCGCGCCGCGAGCTGTGCCCGCACCGACGGGGCGACCCGGCCGGCTGGGGCGATGGCCACCAGATCGAACCCATCGAGCAAAATGGAGGTCACGGCCGTCCACTCCGCACCGGGATAGGGCACCAGCACGAGCCGGTCGAGCACCACCCCGAGCTCTTTGGCCGCCATGATGCCCAGCTGCGGCAGGCCGGCCACGGCACACCAGGAGCCGGCTTGAGAAGCGGCGGCGAGCGTCGCGAGCAGCAGCGAAAGCGCCCCCGGCCCAGGGGTGATGGCCAAAGTGGTGCCACGGCGCAATCCCTGCCCGGGAAAGAACTGCGTCAGCTCAGGCAGCAGCGGAAAGGCTTGATCGGTGCGCTCGCTCGCGCGCCAGACCAGCCCTGCCAGTTCCGCCTGCACATTCGAACATTAGTTCCAATGACGGAGCGTAGTCAAACGCGGGTGCAGGCCATTCTTGATCCGGCGGTACGCCAGTGTGACCGCAGAGCTCACCCGGCCGATCACAAAAGTGACCGCCACGCCCACGACCAGGGATGCGGCGAAGCCGGCGACCGGTGGAAAGTCGAGCAGCCGTGGGAACACCTGCCAATGTGTCAGATAGATGTAAAGCGACGATGCCGCGAGCACGCCAGCGATCCGGTTAACCACGGTGACACTGGGTATGGACGGAATCCAGGTGAGGGCGATCAGCCCGGCGAACATGATGGCTTCCCGCAACGGGTGGCCATGAAAGCCGGGAATGGTCGCCGCCGCCGCGATGGTCACGACAGCCCGCTGCTGCCACGAGGTTGCTTTGGCCGCCGCCCAGCCCAGGGCGAACAGCCAGATCACGACGAGCGGGGTCGCCAGCTTCGCCCCGGCGAACAGTCCATATCGCGTGACCAGGCCGGCCATCATCACCGCCATCGGGAAAGCGAACGGGTGCCGTCGTTCGAACCGGTCCAGCCAGGGAATGGCCAGCAGCCCCAGCGCTCCTAAGAGGACGTAGACGATGGTCTCGATGAACCAGAAGTCATTGAACACGCCCCGGTTGAGGAAGTTGTGCAGCAAGAAGATCTCGGCCGGGCCATAGGCGTCGGAGATGAACGCCGCGGCGAAGGCGATCCAGCAGATGCTCACGAGCGCGATGCGGCGCACGCTGCGGACGATGGCCTGCATCCGGGCGCTGTGCCCAGCCGCGGTCAGGTGGAAGCGGGCGAAGTTGAAGCCCGCGACCGACAGCAGCAGGTGTGCCCCACCCGAGACCGCGAATAGCGCCGAGTGGGTGCCCACGACCAGCACGATGGATACGGCGCGCAGGAAGACGCCTGTGTCCAGGGCCGCGATCCGCTTATGGGGACGCCGCAGGGCGCGCAGGTCCTTGATCGAGGTGGTGTGCCAGTCTGGCGGCAAATGCCCGAGCGCTTCTTCGAGGCGGACTGACATCTCCACATAGGACAGTGAGTCGCCGCCCAGGCTGACGAACGAACTGTCCTCCGGAACCGTCTCCAGCTCAAAGACTTCGGCGAACAGGGCCGCGAGATCCGTGCCGGCGGCTTGCCCGCTGGGATGCAGCAAGGCCCGCATGGCTTGGTAGTCGGGCTTTCCGCTGGAGAGCCGGGGCAACGCGGTCACCCGGTGCACGCTGACCGCGCGCGCTGGAAGCTGACACGCCTTCGCCGCGAGGACCCGTGTGTGCCTTGGCTCCCCCGTTGTCACGACGGCGATCTTGCCGTCATCGTCCAGGCAGGACGCCATGATGCCTTGCTCGGCAAGCTTTTGCTCCACCAGCTCCAGGTCGATCCGCAAGCCGAATACCTTGGCGAACCGGTTGCACCGCCCCACGATCTCAACCAACCCCTGGGGTGTACGCCGTGCGAGGTCCCCCGTGCGCAAAGCGTGCACGGTCCGCCCGTGTGCCAAGTCAGCCGGCCCAGACGCGTAACCGAGCATGACGTTGGGCCCGTGGTAAATCAGCTCGCTCGTCTCGGGGTCGATGTCGAACGATCCGCCCGCAACGGCGACGCCCACACAGTGCGGATCGGTCAGCGCACGCGCTGGCGGCAGATAGGCCATGCGGGCGGTCGCCTCGGTCTGCCCATACATGACGTAGAAGTCAAAACCCTTACGTCGCCCCAGTTTCGCGTAGTGCCGGACGCGGTCAGGCGCCAGGCGCCCACCGGCCTGCGTGACGTAACGCAAGGACGGCAGGTCCATCTCGCTAAAGCCAACGCGGTCGAGCAGGTCAAACGTGTGCGGCACGCCAGCGAAACTGGTGCAGCCCGTGGAACGGACCGTCTCCCAGAACTCCGGTTCCGTGACGGACCGTTCGGTGAGCACGAGTGAAGCGCCACGCAGCAGATGACTGTTGATGACGGAAAGCCCGTAGCAGTAATGCATCGGCAGCGTCGTGGCCGCGCGGTCGTCAGCGGTCAGCTGAAGGTAGCTGGCGATCGATTCGGCGTTGGAGCGCAGGTTAGTGTGCGACAGCCGCACCAGTTTCGCCGATCCGGTGGACCCTGACGTGCTCAGCAGCATCGCCAAGTCGGGGTGCAGCGTGTGCGCCGAACCGGTGCGCCGTTCTTGCACCGAACCGGGCCCGATCACCACGTCGGGGTCGTAAGCCTCGATCAGTTCAGGCGCAGATGGTGCCAGCAGCACGACATGCCCGGCGTGCAGGGCACCGAGGTAGGCGATGATGGCTTCAGCCGTGTTGGCTCCGGTCATCAGGACCAGACGGCGCCGCGATCCGAGGCGCTCACCAAACCGCGAGACGCGGGAAGCCAAAGCGGTGTAAGAGATCTCGCCCTCGGGAGTCACCAGGGCGGTACGGCTGCCGTGCGCGGCCAGGTTAACGAGAACGTTCATCGTGGGTAGGCCAGGGCTTCACCTAGCACCGTCACCGTGACTTCGTCACCGATCACCGGACTGGCCCCCGCCTCGCCGAATACACGTGCACTGACTTTCAGCCCATCGGGCAGAGCCAGCAAAAGCAGGGCGTCATGCCCGTGGAAGTCACGCCGCAGCACCGTGGCTGTGACACCGTCTGAAGTGCCCGCCGGAAGCAGCTGAAGTTGCTCGGGGCGCAGGAAGACCGTGACCGCGTCGGAATGCCCGTTCTGGGGCGCTGTGAGGCGTACCCTCCCCAAGGGGGTTAAGGCATTTGTTCCCTCGGCCGCGGCGGGCAGCAGCACCGCCTCACCCACGAAGCTGGCCACCCAGGGATCGGCGGGCCGGCGGTAAACGTCGGCCGGTGCTCCACTTTGGACGATCACCCCGGCGCGCATGACCGCGAGTTCGTCAGCCATGGACAGGGCCTCGCCCTGGTCGTGTGTGACGAGCACGGCTGTCGCCCCGTCGGCGTGTAAGGCGGCGCGCACATCGCGGCGCAGCTCGGCCCGTAACGCGGCGTCCAGCGCACTGAACGGTTCGTCCAGCAGCACCAGCGGCGGTTTCGGCGCCAGCGCCCGCGCGACCGCGACCCGCTGCTGCTGGCCGCCGGAAAGCTGATGCGGCATGCGGTCTTCGTAGCCCGCGAGCCCAACCAGCTCAAGCGTTTCGGAGATCCGCCCCGAACGGCGCGCGCCGCGGTCGAGGCCATAGCCAACATTGCCCGCCACCGACAAGTGCGGAAACAAGGCCCCGTCCTGTGGTACGACGGCGATCCGGCGCCGCTCTGGCGCGAGATGCAGCCCGGGCCGGGCGACAACCTTGCCACCGACCTCAATAGAGCCCGCATCGAGACGTTCAAACCCGGCGATGCAGCGCAGAAGCGTTGTCTTGCCACAGCCAGACGGGCCGAGCACGGCGACGAGCGAGCCCGAAGCGACGGTCAGGTCCACTCCCGACATCGCGGCCACCGCCCCAAAAGCCTTACGCCCTCCCGTAACGTGTAACGAACTCATGCGGAAATCACCTCACGGGATAGGGCCCAGGTCGGGATCGCGGCGATGAGCACGAGCAAAGCCGCATAGGGTGCCGCCGCGGCGTATTCGCTCACTGAGGTGTGCGTCCACAGCTCGGTGGCCAAGGTGTCCATTCCGGTTGGCCGCAGCAAAAGTGTCGCTGGCAGTTCCTTCATGCAGGTCAAAACCGTCAGTGCGGCACCGGCTCCGACACCGGGCAGCGTGAGCGGCAACGTGATCGTGCGAAACACGTAGAGCGGCCGCCGGCCCAGGGAACGGGCCGTGTCTTCCAGCGCTGGCGGGGATTGAGCCGCCGCCGCGTGCACGGCTCCGACGGCCAGCGGCAGGAACAGTGCCGCATAGGCCAAAGCCAGCAGCCAGACCGTTTGGTAGAGCGAATACGCGACGTTGATGCCGAAGAACACGAGCGATAGTCCAATGACGACACCGGGCAGGGCGTGCCCGAGATAGGTGAGCCGTTCCAGGCCAGCGGAAAGGAACCCGGGTGACCGGGCGGCATAGAGCCCGACGGGCAAGGCGAGCAAGGTGGTCAGGAGTGCCCCGGCGACCGAGACGAAAAGTGAGTTCCCTGTCGCGGCGGCGATTTCGCCGAGCGAGCCGGGGCGCGACACTCCTGCGCTGAGCCAGCGGATCAGGCTGGCGGCCGGCATGCCCAGGGCCAGTGCGCTCACAGCGGCCAAGGCGGCGATGAATGGCCAGCGCAGGCCGCGCAAGGCGATGCGGGTGGGCGGCCGGCTGACCCCCGGCCGGGCATAGCGCGCCCCTTTACGGCGCGTCAGTCCTTCGCCGGTAAGGAGAAGCACGGTCAGCACGACGAGGACGGTCGAGAGCACGAGCGCGCCCGTCCGGTCGAACCCGAGGCTGAACGCCGTGAAAACAGCGCGCGTGAACGTGTCCACGAGCACGATCGACACCGCGCCGAAGTCGGAAAACACATACAGCGCAACGAGAAGCGCACCGGCTGCCACGGCTGGCCGCACCTGCCGCAGTGTCACGCCCGTGAACGTGCGCCACGCTCCCTTGCCTAGCGCACGGGACACTTCTTCTTGCGCCGCGTCGGTTCCGCGTAACGCTGCCGCCACGGGAAGAAAAACGTAGGGGTAGGAGCAAAGCGTGAGCACCAGGGCGGCGGCCCAGAATCCGGAGAAGCCGTCGACCGTGGACACCCACGAGAACCCGGCGACATAGGTCGGCACGGCCAGGGGAAGCGCCGCCAGCACGCCGAAACCCCGGCGCCACGGCAGGTCTGAGCGCACGACGAGGAAGGCCGATCCGACCCCGATCACGACGCAAGCCAGCGTGACGACGAGTGCTAGGCCAATGCTGCGGGCGGCCAGCACAGCGGTCCGTTGGGTGAACACTTCGGCGGCGATGCGCGGCCAGCCTGCCTCGCCGGCCCGGATCGCCAAGTAGCCTAAGGGAATCAGGCCCACCGCGACCGCTATGAGGGACGCGGCCAGCAGGACCGGCCGCGCCCGCACACTCCGCAGCGTCAGCGTGCTCAGGCGAGCCCCACTTTCTTGATCAGTGCGACCGTCTGCTCCAGCGAGTCGAGGTCGTTGAGGTCGATCGCCGGCGGCTTGATGCCAGCGAACGTGGGCAGCCCGGCAGCCGCGGGCACGCTGGCCGACAACGGGTATTCCCCCACCTCGTTCGCGAAGTAGGTCTGCGCTTCGGCACCAAGCAAGAAGTCCACGAGCGCCTTGGAGTCAGCGTCGTTGGCTGAGTTCATGGTGATGGCCGCGCCGGAAACGTTGACGAGGTTGCCCGGGTCGCCCGGCGTGAAGAAGTGCAGCTTCGCCTTCATGGTCTCCGGGGCGATGCCCTTCTCCTTGGCGATCTCGTGCAGGTAGTAGTGGTTCACGAGACCGGCCGGCAGCTTGCCGTCGGCGACCTCTTGCACGATCTGGATGTTGTTGGACCGGATCTGTACGCCGTTGGCCTTGAGCCCGTTGAGGAACTCCTCCGCCTTGGCTTCCCCTTGGCCCACCCGCAGCGAAGTCACAAACGCCTGAAACGACCCGTTAGTTGGCGCAATCGCCACTTTTCCCCGCCATTGCGGCTGCGTCACATCAAAGACCGACTTAGGCAGATCCGCCACCGGCACGAGGTCTGGGTTGTAGACGAAGGTGCGCGCACGCCCAGTGACGCCGACCCACTGCCCGGCGCGGGACTGGAACTCCTTGGGCGCCTTGGCAAGCGTGTCCGCTGGCAGAGCGGCGAGCAGACCCTTCTTGGCGACGGCACCGAGTCCGCCAGCATCCTGGGAGATGAAGACATCCGCCTTGGTACGGCCGCCTTCCTCGATCAGCTGCGAAGCCATCTGCGCGGTGTCCCCATAACGGGCCTCGACCTGGATGCCGGTCGCCTTGGTGAACTTCTCCAGCGCCGGCTTGATCAGCGACTCGCCGCGCCCGCTGTAGACGATGATCTTCTTATCGCCCGCAACGTTTGGCTCATCGCCGCAGGCGCTAAGCGTCGCTGCCGTGAGCACGGCAGCCACCAGAAGAATGAGAGGCTTCTTCACGTTAAACGGGCTCCTTTAGTGGCATAAGAGGTTAGCCTTACCTCGGTCAGGTCAGCCTAAGTAAGGCTGCGCTAACTTGCAAATACGCCGCTCGCGTCCTCGATCTGACTGCGATAGCCCTAAATATCTATGCATGTGTATTGATAGCCTGTGGCACCGTCCTCATCAGAAACGGAGCCATATATGAGCATCAAGCGCTGGGCGTCACGCGTCGCTGTGACGTTGCTGGCAGCGGGGGCAGTCGTAGGCGTGGCATCGGCACCGGCTCAGGCCGCGGTGCCAGACAAGTTCGGCTTTTTGCTTTGGTCCGGCGGTTTCGTCACCCAGGCCCAGCCAGCAGGCTCCACGGTCGTGGCCGGCCCACCCGGGCGCTGGACCGTTACCTTCCCCGGGCAGGGCATCGCCGGTGGTGTCGTTCACGTCACCGCGGTGCACGACGCCCTGGCCAACCCACCCGGGCGCTGGTGCCAGGCTGACAGCTGGGGTGTCGTTGGTCTCAACGAAGTCGTGAAGGTCAGTTGCTACAGCCCCTTTGGCGCGCTTGACCCCACACCAGGATTCTCCGTGCAGTTCTCCCGCAGTTCCGGCGCCCCGGTCGGTGCCGGGCGTTACGGATACATCCACGCGAACGCGGTTTGCGGCATCATCACCCAGTACAACTCGGCTGGCTTTGGCAACACCTGCACGCACGCGGGCGTGGGCGCCTACTCCGTCGGGTTCACGGCTATGGGAACCCCCGGCCCGATCGACGGCGGCTTCCAGGTCACCGCGGTCAACGGCGCCGTCGGTGCCCGCTGCAAGATCGCCGGCCCGTGGACGTCCTCGGCCAACGGCCAGTTCGCCCGGATCTTCTGCTTCAACCCCGCAGGTGCGCTGGCCAACACCGCCTTTACCGTGTCGTACCAGTACCGGCGCTCACTTTACGGTCCGGTCGCGCCGCCAAACCGCTTTGGCTACTTGCTAAACCAGCCACCGGTTGGTCCCGCGTCCACGAACTTCAACAACCTGGCCGCCGCCAACGGCATCGTCGTGTTCGGCCCTCCAGTGTGGACAGTCCGCTTCCCGAACATCTACTCGACCGCTCCGAGCAACACCCAGGTCACCGCTTTCGGGACGACCTCACACTTCTGTGGATTGCACAAGCCTTGGCAGCCAGCGGGAACCGCCGTTGACGCTCATGTCAACTGCTTCACCAACGCCGGCGTACCGGTGAATAGTGGTTTCCTCATTAGCCACAACTCACGCGCCTAACGGCCCGAAACGCTGGAGGGACACGGGTTTACGAGTCCCTCCAGTCGTTTACCCTGGGTGCCACGGGAGGCTGGATGAGCATCAGTGAGGGCGGATTCAACGTCGCGATCGCTCCCGTCCCGATGTTGGCGCCAAAGCGATCCAGCGCCCTCAGGTAGCCACTGGTGAACCCCTCCGTGACGGCGGCCCGCCCGGTCACCGGTGCCTCACCCATGATCTCGCCATCACGGCTTAGCAACTGCACCTTGACTGTCTCGGGTGGCGCCACGATGACGGTCTTGCCCTCCAGGGGGAACCCGGCAACATCCAGTTGTGTCACCGTTTCCGGGAAGAAATACGTGTGGCCGTTTAACCCCTGCTCACCGGGGCGCTGGTAGAGCACCGTCGCCTGCATGACCTCGAATGGGCCGGGACATGTCGCCGCATAGACGTTTCCGGGCAGCGGCGGCACGGGGCCACCGATCCGCACGCGCGTCCGCGGATCTGACACACAATTTCCGATGAGCGCGTCTACGTGCCGGCTGTCTACGTCACCGATCATGCCCTCTATCGCCTTGGCGCGCATCGACGACGTGACCGGCCCGGCGCCGAGGTGATGTGGCGTGTCGGCCAGCGGGCCCTCGTAGCGGACAGTGCCATCGCATGTCACTCTGGCTGTCCACTCCCCCGGCGAAACCGCCTTGGCCACAAAGGATCCGCTGTCCCCCCAGTCCTGAGAAGCCTTCGTAGCGACAACGCAGCCCTCGGGAGCCAGACCCACGCTGGCGAAAGACGGGCCGCTCCTGCGGAACGCCAGCTTGAAATAGGGCTCTATCGCCGAGAGCCCCTCGGTCAGGCCCCCATTGAGCGGGGTTTCTCGTTCTGTTGCCTGGAAAAGGGCGGTCTGAACCTCGCTGTTGTAAAAGGCGCTAATGACGATTCTGAACTCGCCGACCTCGCCCGCGAAGAGCAGCTTGTGCTCCTTGGGAAGGCTCGGGTAAGACTCGGCACGCGACTTCGCCGTCGCGGACAGTTCCGTAAGCAGGTTCGCGTCATTGGCGAAGCTGCCGCGCGTCGGTGACTCAATCAGCTTGCGCACCCACTGCGACATTGGTGCTAGCGGCGGTGGGCTCGCTGGCGGCGGCGTCTGCCCATAGGGCATCGCCGACGTTCCGCCGCCTGTCAGGGTCATGGGCACGAGCACGAAAGCCAGGCCCACCCCGAGCGCCGCGCTGGCCCAGCCAGCCGTCCGGCTGCGGGTCTCACGCACCTTGCGCCGCATCAGCCGCGGGTACGCCGTGCCGCTCGGCTTGACCTCAGCGGTAAGTTCCCGGAAAGCATTCCGCAGTTGCTGCTCACTCATGCCGTCACCTCGGCGATCGCTTGGTAGGTTGGGGTTTCGGGCGCGAGATGCTCACGCAAGCGGGCCAAACCCCGGCTGGCCTGGGCTTTGACCGAGCCAACCGAGCAGCCCAGAAGGGCGGCGGTTTCCGCTTCGGACAGGTCTTCCCAATAGCGCAACACCAGGACGGCCCGCATCTTGCGCGGAAGTTTGCGCAGAGCGGCCAGCAGCTCGGCCCGTTGCGCGACCCCCGCTGAACTGTCCGGGGTGGACCGTTCCGGCAGCACCTCGGTGATCAGTTCCCGCGAGGTGAGCCGGCGCCAGAGATTGTTGCGCTGGTTCACCATCGCGCGCCGCACGTAGGCCATCGGATCGTCGATGTGCTTCCAGTGCCGCAAGGCGTTCAGCAAAGCGGTCTGCACCAGGTCCTCGGCCGCGTGGGTCGTCCCGGTCAGCAGGTAGGCGGTGCGCAGCAGGTCGCGATACCGCAATTCCACGAACTGCCGGAACCCGTCGTCGGTCACGTTGGCCCTCCCCTCGTCTCCCCCTACGACCCAGGACACGGTGCTGAGGTTGTGTCTATTTGAGACAGACTTCGAACCCGGCATGAGCGGGCAGGCCCACGGCGTCCATCGCCTTGGCGGGATCCTTAGAAGCATCAGCCAGCAAGGGTTTGAGGCCTTCGTAGTATTTGGCATCCGCTTGCAGTGCCGCCTTGAGCGCGGCATCGTCGGTCTGCTCGGCTAGCTGCGCGATGGTCTGGCTTACTCCCGCGATCCAATTGTTGAGCCGTCGCTGGTCGTCCGCGCGTTCCCCCTCGTCAAAGGCGGTCATACTCAAGAGGAAGCGCTGGATATCGAGCCCGTCGATGCCCTCGTATTGGAAGCACGCCAATTGCTTGCCGCGCGTGAGCTTTCCTTCGCACTTGCGCTGAATCATGTCGGCGACGCTGAGGCCCGGCAGACCTGTATCCACACCGCGAGTGGCCGACTCACCCTCGCCACGCGGGATAAGCGCGGTGATGTAGACGTCCATGTCATCGAAATCAGCGGCATAGCTTTCTAACGCGACCTTAAGCTCCTGCTCGCTGACAGTCCCAGCGAAGGTCTTGGCATTTACCGCATGCTGTTGCGTGTTGGCGAGCACCGCGGTTTTGAGCGGTGCCACATTGGCGGCGTGCGCGCGGTCGGCCAGCTTGCGCAGGTCGGGCAGCACTTTGCCTTCGTAGTCAGCTCGCATCGTCTTGAAACCGGCACAGGCCGCGGTCTTGTCGAGGCCTTGCGCGCCAGCCGAAGGCACCTGGGCCGGTGACCCACACGCGGTGGCTCCGAACAGGAGCGATCCCGTCACGACGATTGTCCACAGAGATGCCATCTCGTCCTGCCATAGGTGAAGGGGTTAAAGGCGGGTCAGCCTAGCAGCGTGTGAAGATGTGCGGGTGACAGAACTTGCCCAACGGGTCTACGACGTCAGCCGGCTCACCGGAGAATTCACTCTTCGCTCAGGACGGGTCGCCACCGAATACTTCGACAAGTATCAGTTCGAAGCTGACCCCATTCTCCTCGATGAGATCGGAAAGCAGCTGGCAGCGCTCGTGCCCGTGGGCACCGAAGTGCTCGCTGGGCTGGAGATGGGCGGCATCGCCGTGGTGACCGTGCTCGGGCGGCACACCGGGTTGCCGTGCGCGTTCGTGCGCAAGACCGCGAAGGCTTACGGCACCGCACGGCTCGCTGAGGGCGCCGACCTCGCGGGCAAGCAGGTGCTGATCGTCGAAGACGTGGTCACGTCAGGCGGGCAGGTCGTCATCTCGGCCGGGCAGCTGCGCGACCTCGGGGCGAAGATCGACCACGCGATCTGTGTGATCGACCGGCAGGAAGGCGGAGCCGAGGCGCTAGCCGAGGCGGGCCTGACCTTGCGTGCTCTGTTCACCCGGGCTGACCTCGAATCAGCCGAATGATCGAGATTCCGGAGCGCTTCACGGCGTACCGGCTGAGGTTTGAAAAAGAAGCTGGCGCCCGATGGCTGGCTGAGCTTCCGGCGATGATCGCGTCCTATGTGGACAGATGGGATCTGACCCTGGAGGACGCGCCACCGATGCACGGCATGGCGGCCCTGGTCCTTGCCGTGCGCCAGGCCGACGGCACACCAGCCAACCTCAAGCTCCAGCAAGCCGACAGCGAAAGCGACGGCGAAGGTCCGGGCCTGAAAGCCTGGGCCGGTGATGGCGCTGTTCGCCTGCTGCGCGAAGACGGGGTCATCCTGCTGCTGGAGCGGCTGCAAAGCAGGGATCTGCACAGCGTCAGCGACCCGCTGAAGGCGACACAGATCATCGCCGAACTGCTCGCCCGGCTGAACGCGCACCAAGCGCCCGAAGGCATCCGGACCCTCGATGGCGTCGTGACCGCGATGCTGGATCAGGTGCCGCAAGCGGCCGCCACGCTAGGCGGCGATGAAGGCAAGCTGGTGAAGCGTTGGGCCGCGATCGTTCGCGAAGTGGCCGGTGACGCGGGCGACCGGCTGCTGCACTGGGATCTGCATTTCGAAAACGTGCTGGCCGCCGATCGGGAGCCGTGGCTCGCCATTGACCCGAAGCCGATTTCCGGCAACCCCGGCTTCGAGCTGCTGCCCGCGCTCGACAATCGATTTGATGAGGCAGGGGTGCTCACGCGGTTTGATCTCATGACCGAAGTCATGGGGCTGGACCGGCAGGAGGCCTCGGCCTGGACCATCGCGCGCGTGCTGCAGAACTCGCTGTGGTCCGTTGAGGACGGCGAGGCGGGACTCGACCCCATCCAGATCGCCATCGCCGCCGCGCTGACCGGGCGGCAGGGCTAGCCTGATCTTGTGAGCTGGCTCGATCTCATCGGCTGGGGCGGATCCGCCCTTCTCGTCTGGTCCTTATTGCAGACGAGAATCTTGCGGCTGCGCCTGCTCAACCTGCTGGGCTGCCTGGTGCTGACCGGGTTCAACTGGGCCCTGCAGGTGTGGCCCATGGTCGGCCTGAACATCGTGCTGGCGATCATCAATATCGTGTACCTGCGCAAGCTGATCTCCACCCGGCATGACGAGAAGGTGTACTCCGTCGTGTCCGTGGCGCCGGATGACCCGATGCTGAACTACCTCTTGGGTTTCCACGCGAGCGATATCGCGAACTTCAACCCGTCATTCAAGAAAAGCGAAGGCGGGCTGGCGTTCATCATCATGCGCGGCGACGATCTGGCCGGCATGATGCTCGCGCACGACGCCGGAAACGGTGTGGCGCAGATCGATCTGGACTATGTGACGCAACGCTTCCGCGACTTCTCCCCGGGCTACTTCGTGTTCAAGCAGAGCGGGCTGTTCTCACGGCACGGGTTCGTTAAGGTCCTCACGCCGCCAGGCATGGTCGAGCCGTATTACGGGCGGCTGGGCTTCCGGGCCGAGCGCGACCGATATGGCCTGGACCTCATCGCGCCAGAACGTTGACGATTCTGGCGAACAGCCCAGGAAACGTTGCCGCCAACGGGACGATCGCCTTTCTCATGGGCGCTGGGCCGGTCGAGAGCACCAGACCCCTTGTCAGCACGCGGTAGTCGCGGGTGAGCCGGGTCCACTCCCGCTCGTAGTCAGCTGGCCGCTCGCGCGCGATGGCGCTGACCGCGGCCTGGGCCTGCTTGACCGCGAGACTGATTCCCTCACCGGTGAGCGCGTCTTCATACCCGCCCGCGTCGCCGATCAGCAAGACCCTGCCGTGAACGCGCCGCGCGACCGTCTGCCGCAACGGTCCCGCCCCGCGCACAGGCCCGCGTTCAGCCTCGCCAAGGCGATCCAGCAAACCCGGGAACCAAGCCAGATCCGGCTGGTGCGCGGTGAGGATGGCGACCCCGATCTGGTCCGGCGCAACGGGAGTCACATAAGCCTCACCCCACCGCGACCACCACACTTCAACAAACTCCGACCACGGGGGCGTACGGAAGTGCCACCGCACCCCAAACCGCCTCGGCCGCCCCGGCCGGACCGTGATGCCCAGCGCCCGCCGCACGGGCGAGTGCAGCCCGTCGGCGGCGAGCAGATAGCGGGCACGCATCCCGTGCGCGCTAACGCCATCAGCGTCCTGGTGCACTTCAGTGATCCGGGTGGTGGTCCACTGCGTACCGTGCTGTTGGGATAGTTCGCTCATCGCGGCATGCAACTCGGTGCGGCGGACCCCCAGGCCCGGCCCGTTGCCGAAGACCGCTTCCGCGTGACGCTTCCCGTCGGTGTAGCGGATGCCCCGCAACGCCACACCTTTGAGCGCCGCGCCCAGCTCCCTTAGCACGGCAAGCCCACCGGGCATGATGCCCTCGCCGCACGCCTTGTCGACCGGCACCGGCCGTGGCTCACACACGATCGCGCTCAAGCCCGCCTTAGCCGCGCACACCGAGGCGGCCAGCCCGGCCGGGCCGCCGCCCGCGATGAGCACGTCGGCGTCATACATAAGCCAGGGCCGCGTTCTCCACTTTGATCCGTTTGGCCAGAACGAACGCGTTGAGGACCGTGAACGCGATCGCGGTGATCCAGGCGCTGTGCACCAACGGAAGCGCGATGCCCTCGGCCACGACCGCGACGTAGTTGGGGTGACGCAGCCAGCGATACGGTCCCTTGGTTACCAAAGGCAGCCCGGGCACGACAATGACGAGCGTGTTCCAGCGTGGCCCCAAAGTCTTGATGCACCACCACCGCAGGGCCTGGCTCAGCACGACGATCGCCAGCATCGGCCAGCCCAGCCACGGCAGGAACGAGCGGTCGGTTAGCGCGACTTCGGCGACGCAGCCGGCGAGCAGTCCAACGTGGATCGCCACCATGACCGGATAGTGCGACCTGCCATGCTCCACGCCCCCACGCTCAAACGCCCACCGCGCGTGCCGTTTCGACACGACGAGCTCGGCCAAGCGCTCCACGCCGACTGCCAGAATCAGCAAGTAGTACATGGTCTCCTCACCATTGCATGAGCACGAGTTCGCTGCAGAAGCCGGGTCCCATCGCCATCATGAGACCGGGCGTTCCAGGGTTTGGCGGTCGCGTCATCGTCTCGTGCAGCACATGCAGCACACTGACCGACGACATGTTTCCCTTCTCGCGCAACGACTTTCGTGTGACTGCCAGACTGTCCGGGCCGAGTGCCAGGGTCCGCTCGATCGCGTCAATCACCTTGGGACCACCCGGATGCGAGACCCAGCTGGCGATGTCTCCAGGATGAAGTCCGTGCGGGGCAAGGAAATCCGTCACATCGCCGCCCAGGTATTTCTCCGCGATGGCCGCGACTTCCGCCGATAGCACGATGCGGAATCCCTCAGCGCCGATTTTCCACCCCATGACCTCGGGCGTACCAGGGTAGAGCCGGCTGCGGCTGCTAAGCACCCGCGGCCCCGCTCCGGCACGCCCGGCACCGGCCACCACGACGGCAGCCGCACCGTCGCCGAAAAGGCTTGCGGCCACTAGGTTCGCGGCGGAACTGTCCGTGCGCTGGACGGTCAGCGAGCACAGCTCCACGGCGAGCAAAACCGCCACGTGATCGGGATAAGCCAGCAGATAGTCGTGCACACGCGCGACACCGGCGGCTCCCGCGACACAGCCCAGCCCGAATAACGGCAGGCGTTTGACGTCTTGGCGCAGCCCGAGCCGTTCAGCGAGGCGGGCTTCCAGCGACGGGACGGCCAGACCCGTGACGGTGGTCGACACGATGAGGTCAACGTCTTGCGGGCCGAAGCCCGCGTTGTCCAAGGCGGCTTTGATGGCCCGCTCCCCGAGCTCCAGCGCCACGTCGATGTAGGCGTTGTTAGCGTCGGTGAATCCGGTCAGATCACGATACTGATCTATCGGCAGGGCCAGGTGGCGGTGCTCGACGCCCGCCGACTGGGCAAACCGGGTAAACACCCGTCCGGACACAGTGGACAGTTCCGCGAGAATCTCTTCCTGCGTGTACTTCTGCGCCGGGAAGGCCGGCTCAACCGCTGCGATCCGGGGTGCCTGGCGTCCGGATGTCGTCACCCCGGTAAGGGTACCCGCTCGGCCTAGCCGTGCGGCCTGCCGCGCCCGCCCGGGCCCAGCTGCTTACGCGGTTTGACGGCGATCTCAATAGGAGTGCCCTCAAACCCGAATTCCTCGCGGAGTTTGCGCTCGATGAACCGGACGTAACCGGCGTCCATCGGTGCGGTCGTGAACAACACGAACTTCGGCGGCCGGTTGCCCGGCTGCGTCGCGAACATGATGCGCGGCGCGCGTCCACCCCGGACCGGGTGCGGTGTCTCCTGCGTCAAAGCGGTCAGCCACTGGTTCAAGCGGGCGGTGGCGATGCGCCGCTCCCAGCTGGCCAGGGCTTTACGCAACGCTGGTGCCAGCTTCTCGACGGCCCGCCCGGTCATCGCGGAGATGTTGACCCGCAACGCCCACGGGATGCGCTTGAGTTCCCGCTCGATTTCCTTGTCGAGATAGAACCGGCGATCCTCATCGACCAGGTCCCACTTGTTGAACGCCAGCACCACGCCACGGCCAGCTTCGGAAACCATGGTGAGCAAGCGCTGATCCTGCTCGGAGATGACCTCGCTGGCGTCAAGCAGCACCACGGTCACTTCGGCGGCCTCGATCGCGGCTGACGTGCGCAGCGACGCGTAATACTCCGTGCCGCTGGCTTGGCCCACCCGCTTGCGCAGACCGGCCGTGTCCACGAACTGCCAGACCTCATTGCCGACGGTCACGAGCGAGTCCACCGGGTCAACGGTGGTTCCCGCGACGGAGTCCACAACGGACCGTTCTTCGTTTGCCAAGCGGTTCAGTAGGCTGGACTTGCCGACGTTGGGACGGCCCACGAGGGCGACCCGGCGGGGGCCTCGCGGTCCGCCTTCCTTCGTTAGCGGCGCCTCTTTGGAGAACGAGTCGAGCACGACATCAAGCAATTCGCCTGAACCCCGGCCGTGCAGGGCTGAGACGGGATAAGGCTGACCGAGCCCGAGCGACCACAGCGACATGGCCTCGATCTCGCGGGCCTGGTTGTCGACTTTGTTCGCGACCAGCAGCACCGGTTTCTTGCTGCGGCGCAACATTTTGACGGCTTTCTCGTCGTCGTCGGTCGCGCCGATCATCGCGTCGACCACGAACAGCACCACGTCAGCGGTCGCGACCGCCGCCTCGGCCTGCCGCGCGATCGCCGCCGCACGGTCCTTCGCGTCGGGCTCCCAGCCGCCGGTGTCGACGACGGTGAATTCGCGGCCATTCCACGTGGCGTCATAGGCGACGCGGTCACGGGTCACGCCGGGCACGTCTTCAACGACAGCCTGGCGGCGGCCGATGATGCGGTTGACCAAAGTGGACTTTCCGACGTTGGGACGGCCAACGACGGCGACCACGGGCACCGCGACTACGGCATCCTCGTCGCCAACCGGGGTGTCCTCGGGGAGGCTGGCGAGTTCCAGCTCAGTGTCTTTCATCGGCTCGTCAGCAGTTCTTTTAGTTTGCCGACTACCTCGTCAATGTCCATGCCGGTGGAGTCGACCACGAGCGCGTCAGGCGCCTGGCGCAGCGGATCAGTCGCCCGGGTCGAGTCAAGGTGATCGCGGCGGGCCAGGTCTTCGGCCGTCGAGTGGTGATCGGCTTCCGTCTCCGTGCTGCGGCGGCGGGCCCGTTCCGTGACTGACGCGGTCAGATAGACCTTGAGATCGGCTTCGGGGGAAACGACCGTTCCGATGTCGCGCCCTTCCACGACGATCCGTTCCGCGTCGGCGATCATCTCGCGCTGCTTGGTCACGAGGATCTGCCGCACCGCCGGGACCGCTGAGACCGCCGAAACGGCCGCTGTCACTTCCGGCCCACGGATCGCCGTGGCGACATCCGTTCCGTTTACTTCCACCAGCGGGCCTGCCGGGTCGATGCCGACGGCGATTTCCGCGTCGAGCACGACCTTCGTGATGCCCTCATGGTCGCCGAGGTCAACACCTGCCTGCAGCACCGCCCACGTCGCGGCGCGGTACATCGCGCCTGTGTCGAGGTACCGGGCATCCAGGGCCTGGGCCAGCCGTCGTGAAACCGTCGACTTACCCGAACCCGACGGCCCATCCACCGCCACTACGCAACGCGCCAACGTCATGCCCCTATTCTGCCCGGTCTGCCCCTGCCAACATCTCGCCGGGTCGAAATACGTGTCGTGGGCGATATGCTTCCCCCATGACCACGCGTTTCGCTCCCGCGCCCACCGGCCTCGCCCGGCCGGGCAGGACAGTGGTGGTCATCGATGACCTCGGGGAACTTCACGGTCCCACCGCCGGTCTCGTCGAACTCCCCCATCGCCTGTTCTGGCAGCGTTCCCGCTCTGTCGACCTCGGAAACCCCGCACTGCTGCGATGGACTTACGAAACCGTCTTGCGCGAAGCGGCAACGCTCAACGAGCTGCGCACTTGGCTTGACGGCCCGACGCTCATAACGCTGTGGCCGTCGCTGTTCGTCCCGCGCGGGGTGCGTTCGGCCTGGGAGTTGCGTCACTCCGCGCTGCGCTCCTAGTCTGATCGACTATGTCGACTGATCCGTTTCAGGCTGAGGTCACGCGGCTGGCGCTGTCCGCGGCCGCCCCACACGGCTACGCCCTGGCGGGCGGCCAGGCCCTCATGGCACACGGCATCGTCAGCCGTCACACCGAAGACATCGACCTATTCACCGACGTCGACGATGCCGCCCTCACGGTCGCGCAACCCTTGCAGACCGCGCTCGAACAGGCCGGCCTGCACACCGAGGTCATCTCCGGGCCGGATGAGCTTTTCGAAGGCATGGCCAATGACATGGTCGAGCTTGAGGTCAGCCACGGCACGGAGACCGTTCGCGTCAGCCTCGCCCACTTTCGCCGGATCAAGCCACCGGTCACTTTGGACATTGGCCCAGTGCTGCATCTCGATGATGTCCTCGGTTCGAAGATCGCGGCCCTGGCGACCCGCGCCGAACCACGGGATTTCATCGACGTGGCGGCGGCGCTCCGGCAATATCCGGCGGCTGAGTTGATCCGGTTGGGCCAGCAGGCTGACCCGACCCTCGTCAGCGACGACTTCGCCGAAGCGATGCGGCGCCTCGACGGGCTCGACGATGTTGTGTTCACAGCGCTTTATGGGCTCACGGAAGCTGAAGTCTCGACGGTCCGGGAAGCGTTCTCGGGCTGGAATCGTGGTTGACGCCCGGCGGTAGGGTGGGCGAATGGCTGACGGGGTTTGGGAGCTTTTCGGTTCACTGATGTCGCCCGGTGGCGCAAATGACCCCTACCCGTTATATGCCAAGCTTCGTGCGCACGGGCCGCTCGTCGAGGCACAGCCCGGCATGCTCATCGCGACGTCCTACGCGACCGTCGATGAGGTGCTGCGTGATCCCGCGCTCGGCGTGGAGCCCGCGCCAGGCGCGCTCGAACGGTCCATTTTGGCCACTAACCCACCCGATCACACCCGGATGCGGCGGCCGATCGCGGCGGCGTTCACGCCCCGGCGCATCGGTGGGCTCAGGAGCGCTATCCAAGCGCAGGCAACGAGTTTGCTTGACGGTCTGCCTGGCAACTCAGCCGACCTGATGGCGGAATTCGCCTACCAGCTGCCAGTGGGCGTGATCTGTGAACTGCTTGGCGTGCCACACAAAGACCGCACGTGGTTTCGCCCGATCGCGCAAGATGTGGCCGCGGCGCTGGAGTTCAACATGACGCCGGAGACCGTGGAAAACTACGCGAGCGCGTCTGAACTGCTGCTCAGCTATTTCGCGAGTTTGGTCGAGCTCAAGACGAGTACACCCGAGGATGATCTGATCTCGGATTTGGCCAAGAGCGAGGCGCTGACGCCCGCCGAGCTGCTCCGAAACCTTGCGCTGCTTTTGATCGCTGGGTTCGAGACGACGACAAACCTGATCGGCAACGGGGTCATGGCCCTGTTGCGCCATCCGGATCAGCTCGCCCGGCTCAAAGCGCAGCCGGAGCTGACGCCCGCGTTCATCGAAGAGTTCCTGCGCTATGACCCGCCGGTGCAGGTGACCTCTCGCGTGGCGCTGCAGCCGACTGTCGTGAATGGACAGCAGATCGAGGCGGGGACCTACGTGGTGGCGCTCATCGGTTCGGCGAACCGTGATGAGGCAAGGTTTCCGGGCGCTGACCGGTTCGACCCGGACCGGCCGGACAATACGCCGATCTCCTTTGGCGCGGGCGCGCACTTCTGCCTCGGCGCGGCACTCGCGCGCATGGAAGGGCAAGTCGCGTTCCCGCTCTTGCTTGAGCGTCTTGACGGCTTGCGGCTGGAATCCGAACCAGTGCGGCGCGACCGTTTGGTGCTGCGCGGCTACGAGACCTTGCCCGTCACGTGGAACGATTCTTCGTCAGGAACGGCGCCGCGGCGCTAAGGATGGCCGCGGCGATCGCCACCGGCCCGCCGAGCCCGGAACTAGGCATCACCGTGGGAAAGATGTCAGTGAAGAAGTCGCCCGCATTGTCATAACGCGAAGCGAGGGCCAACGCGGCGGCCGCCGTGGCGACGCCGGTCACCGCCGCGGCGATGCGCGGCCACTTCCCGTTGCCACCAATTGTCGCCGCCGCGGAAAGCAAGGCGAGCAGCGTCGCGCCGCAAACGTAGAAACCCCAGCCGGGGAAGCGGAACAGTCCCATGTCGAGGTCGCCATAGTGCGCCCACGGCAACAAGGACATCGCGAGCGCGGCACCCACCGTGCCGAGCCCCCAAGCGGTCCAGGCGAAGGCCTTTGCCATAGCAGCCATCCTAACCGCCGCCCAAACCGCCTGGCTTCAAGCGCCAGGCGGCGAGCGGACACGGAGTTAGTTTGTGATCAATGTTGCGCCAAGGTCGCTGAGCACCCCTGGAGTTTCCGTCCACAGAATGTTTTCGTAACACCGGGGGTTGCTTTCCGATAAGACGGTGTAACCGCCACTAACGATGCCACGGCTTTGGAAGACGCCACTGGAGTTGTATGCCCACAATGGACCGCCGCTGTCACCGCCGCAAACGGCACGGACCCCGGCTCCTATGCGGCCAGCGACCCCGCGCCGCGCTCCCTTCCCATCGTCGTAGTCCCATTCGATGTTGTCCGCGGTGACTTCGATGGTGCAGCGTTTGTCGCTCGTGAATCCGCTCTGGCACACGTATTGCCCGTTCCAGGACCACGCATAACCTTGGTAGACACGGGTTTGCGTGTCGTCGATCCACACGCCAGAGCCAGCCGAGGTGTCGATCGCGGCCGCATCGCGGTAGTTGTTCTCGAACGAGACCGATCCGAGGTAGTCGTCGTTGCGGTCGTAAACCCAGTCGCCGACATCGAAGCAGTGCTCGGCCGTGACCAGATAGGTTTTGTTGTTCTGCCGGATGCCAAACGCTGACGTGCATCTCCAGTCGCTGTCCCAGTAGCCTTCGATGGGAATGCCGCCCTTGTACGGGGCGGAGTCGTCCTCCCGGCTCGCCGGTTTAGCGCGTTGCCCGGCGACGAAGGTCACGTCAGTCGCGGCGACAGCGCCCGCCAGCTTCGGCTGATTCTGCTGGTATCGCTTGGCGGAGCCCTGAGGGTCATCGACCGACACGACCAGGCCGCTGCCCGTGTGCGTCACCTCGATGCTGTGAAACTCCTTCGGTCCGCTGGATGACCACAAGGTGGAGCGTGCGGCTTCCAGCTGAGCCCGCGTGTATTTGCCGGCCTTCACCTGCACTTCGACCTGATCGCCGATCGCCCGGCTGATCCGCCCGCGAGCGGAGCTGGCCAGATTGGTGCCGCGCCCGGTGTCGGTCACGTAGACCGTCACGCGGTTGCCCGCCTCAACCCGCAAGCCACTAAAGACATCCCGGAAGCTGGTGAGCCCAAGCTCGCCAACTGCCGCGGCCACCACATCGCCTGGCCTGATCTTCATCGCGGTCTCGTCACCGGCCGTGGAACGACCGCGCTCGTCCGCATAGGACGCTGACGATGTCGCCGCGAGCAGCGTCAACGCCGTGCCACCAGCAAGCAGCGCACGCAGAAGTGATTTTGTCATGAACAGCCTCCCCGTTTTCAGTCAGTCAAGACGGGGTCGATGCTCTAAGACAAATGCAGATAGGTCAAGATTGCACTGTCGTGATTGGACAGTTGCGGCTTTACGCAAGCGCGGTGAATTCCCGAACCCGGATAACCGCAGCACCTTCGGCATCTGACTCGGCGAGATCAAGCTCGGCGATGAGGCGCCAGTCGTGATCGGACGCCGGATCGTCAATGATCTGCTGAATTTTCCAGACTTCCGCCCCCTGCTCGATGAGCAAAAGGCTGGGACCACGGGAATCCGGGCCAGTGCCGATCTCATCGTGGTCTTCGTAGTAGGCGTCGAGTCTTTCGCGCCAGTCCACGTCAGGATCGAGCTGACTCAGCAGGTCAGTGCGGCCGCGGGCGAGCAGTTCCACACGGCGGAACATCGCGTTGCGCACCGCGACCCGAAGCGCCCGAACATTGCGGGAAACCGCAGGCGGTGCGGCCTCCATTGGTGTCGCTCCGGGATTTTGCAGTTGCTCCCACTCATCGAGCAACGACGAGTCCACTTGACGGACCGTTTCGCCGAGCCACTCGATGAGGTCCAGCAGTTCGTCGGTCTTCGCGTCATCAGGCACGGTCTGACGCAGCGCTCGATAGGCGTCGGCGAGGTAACGCAGCACCAGCCCTTCGGATCGCGCGAGGCCGTAGAAACTGACGTACTCAGAAAACGTCATGCCGCTTTCGAACATGTCCCGCACGACCGACTTGGGCGACAGCCGCAGATCGTCGACCCACGGGTGACCCTTGCGATAGGACTCGAACGCCACCTCAAGCAGATCCGCCAGTGGTTTCGGGTAGGTGATGTTTTCCAGGAGCGCCATACGCTCCTCGTACTCGATGCCGTCGGCTTTCATCTGCGCCACCGCTTCGGCTTTCGCCTTGTCCTGCTGGGCATAGAGGATCTGGCGCGGATCCTCCAAGGTGGACTCGATGATGGAAACGAGGTCCAGCACATAGCTGGGGCCGACCGGGTCAAGCAGTTCGATCGCCGCGACGGCGAACGGGGACAACGGCTGGTTCAGCGCGAAACCGAGTTGCAAGGCGTCGGTCACGAACGCCTCGCGCCCTTCCTGCTCAACGATTCCCGCCGCTTTCAAGGCCCGGAAGATCGAGATCGCCCGGCGAATGTGCTTACGCTGCGCGCTCGCCGTCTCGTGGTTGTCCGTGAGCAAATGGCGCATGTGGGCAAACGTGTCACCGCCCCGCTCGATGACGTTGAGCACCATGGCATGACTGACATGGAAACTGGACGTCAGCGGTTCAGGCTCGGCCACGACAAGACGTTCAAACGTGGGCTGGCCCCAGCCGACAAAGCCTTCGGGCGGCTTCTTCTTGACGAGCTTGCGCAGCTTCTTCGCGTCACCGGCGGCCTTGGCGACCGCCTTCTCGTTCTCAATCACGTGATCGGGTGCCTGCACAATGACCGTGCCGAGAGTGTCGAACCCAGCGCGGCCAGCCCGGCCCGCGATCTGGTGGAACTCACGTGCCTTCAGCAGCCGCATGCGCTGCCCGTCGAACTTGTTCAGTCCCGTGAACAGAACTGTCCTGATCGGAAGGTTGATGCCGACGCCGAGCGTATCCGTGCCACACACGACTTTCAGCAAGCCGGCCTGCGCGAGCAACTCCACGAGACGGCGGTATTTCGGGAGCATGCCCGCGTGATGCACGCCGATTCCGTGGCGTACCAAGCGGGATAGCGTCTTGCCGAATCCCGCAGTGAACCGGAAGTTGCCGATGAGGGTCGCGATCGCGTCCTTTTCCGCCCGGGTGCACATGTTGATGCTCATCAGTGCACTGGCCTGCTCAAGCGCGGCGGCCTGCGTGAAGTGAACGATATAGATAGGTGCCTGCTTGGTCGAAAGCAGTTCTTCGATCGTCTCGTGCAGCGGCGTCACCACGTAGGAGTGGATGAGCGGGACAGGACGTTCCCCCGAGCTGATGACTGCCGTCTCGCGGCCGGTCCGCCGGGTCATGTCCTCCTTGAACCGGGTGACATCGCCGAGCGTCGCCGACATGAGCACGAACTGCACGTTGGGCAGTTCGACCAGCGGCACCTGCCACGCCCAGCCCCGGTCGGGCTCGGAGTAGAAGTGGAACTCATCCATGATGACCTGGCCCACGTTGGCGCCGGCGCCATCGCGCAGCGCCAGGTTGGCCAGAATCTCAGCCGTGCAGCAGATGATCGGGGCGTCAGCGTTGACGGCGGCGTCGCCGGTCATCATGCCCACCTGATCCGGCCCGAACGCGGCGCACAGCGCGAAGAACTTCTCCGACACCAGCGCCTTGATCGGCGCGGTGTAGAAGGTGCGCTTGCCCTCGGCCAAAGCGAAGAAGTGTGCCCCGAGCGCGACCATGCTCTTGCCAGAGCCGGTCGGCGTGCTGAGGATCACGTTCGCCCCGGTCGCGATCTCGAACAGGGCTTCTTCTTGCGCCGGGTAGAGCGAGATCCCCTGGCCCTTGGCCCAGCTGTCAAAACGCTCCAGCAGGAGTTCGGGATCGGGCGTGTCAGGCAGCAGGGAGGTCAGTGTCATGGTCCCGCAATAATGCCACCCATGAGGTCGAGCGCGAGCGCGGCCGTCCAGCTGAACTCGCTGCCGCCAATCCCCTCGCCCGTGTCAGGCGCGAAATATTCGAAGCAGCCGTGCTCGGCGATCAGCGTCAGCAGCGCCATCCGCAGCTGTTCGGCCAGCTCAGGACGGCCATGGGCCTTCAGCCCACGCCACAGCAGCCAGTTCATGTTGATCCACACCGGGCCGCGCCAATAGCGAAGGGTGTCGAAGTCTGGCGCCGTGCGATCATAACTGGCCGCCGGAATCCCGAACCTCGTGCTCGTCAGCTCCCGCACGAGACCATCGGCGATCGCCAGAGGAAGGCCGGGCAGCAGCAACGGCAAAAGACCGCTGATGCAGCGTGCTTCGGTGCGCTTCTCGCTGTGCAGATCGAGGGCGTAGAACAGGCCGGTCGACGAGTCAAACAGGCGCTGTAGCAACGCTTCCTGAATGTCGTGGGCCCGTTGCCGGTGCGGCGCGGGTGCCTGCCCGATGGCTTCAGCGATCTCGGCGAGAGCCAGCTCAGCGTCGGCATAGAGGGTGTTGAACGCCGGGCACTCCACCAGGAACGGGTGCTTGGCGGAGTCTTGATAGCCCACGTCACGATAGGACGCCGCCAGCCCGATATAGCGGGCGTAGTCACGGTCGGTCGGGCGATGCGACACGGCGGCCACCTCGATGTCCCGCCGGCGATATTGCCGCAGCATGTCCAGGTCAGCCGGAATCGCCGACAAGGCATCATCCCAAGCGGGGCTGTTGTCCAATCCCGACTCCCACGGGTGGACGATGCTCACCAGGCCGCCGCCGTAATCACGGTGCCGCGCAAGGTATTCCTGCTGGTGCACCAGCTTTGGGTAGAACTCGCGCAGCCGCTGCGGCGACGGATGGCGCTGATGCACGAGCCACACCGCCCGCGCGTGCACCGGAGGCTGCACGATCCCGGTGGTTTGCCGCCCCCAGAACCCAGGACCCGGGAAGTAGTCCCGCTCAGAAACATCAGGATCAAAGACAATATGGGGTACTCGGCCGTCAGCCCACTGAGCCGAAAACAGCGATCGCAGGTCTGCCCACGCCCGCTCGGGGTCGGCATAAGCCAGTCCCACCGCGATGAAAGCCGCGTCCCAACTCCATTGATGGGGATAAAGCGTGCGGGCGGGGACCGTGTGCTCCCGGATCCAGTTGCCCCGCAGCACTGCGACGGCGTTGCGGGCTAGCTCACCCTCATCCAGCATGGCGATAACCTGCCGCCTGCAAATCGAACAGGGACCGGTAGACGCCCTCGGGTCTGCTCATAAGTTCATCATGGGTGCCCTGCTCGGCCAGGCGGCCTTTTTCCAGCACAAAGATCCGGTCGGCGTGGCGAACATTGGCCAACCGGTGGGTGATGAGGACAACCGTCCGGTCTGGACGGCCCCGGAGCTGCTGGAAAATCGCATTTTCGGCGCGCGCGTCGAGCGATGCGGATGGCTCGTCGCAAATCAGGAGCGCGGCGTCGCGGTAGAACCCGCGCGCGGCGACAAGCCGCTGCCACTGCCCGGAAGAGATCTCATGCCCGTCTTTGAACTCCCGGTCGAGCAGGGTGTCGTATTCCTTAGGCAGCGCCATGACCATCTCATGCGCGGTGGCGGCGGTCGCCGCGCGCACGATGCTGTCCTGATCCGCCGCACGGTCGTGCCGGCCCAGGGACACATTGCGCCCGGCCGTGAACGGGAACCGCTGCCAGTCTTGGTTCACGACGGCGATCTGCGACGCGAGGCTGTCGGCGTCGATCTCACTGACGTCCATGCCGTCCCACGCGATCACGCCGGAAGTCGGCTCATAGAGCCCAGCGAGCAGTTTCGCCAAGGTGGACTTGCCGGAGCCGTTCTCCCCCACGAGCGCGATAACCTCGCCGCGGCTGAAGCTCAGTGACACCCCATCGACAGCCGCCCGCTGCGTCTCGGGGTAGCGCAGCGTCACATTGTCGACGGTGATCTTCTCGAATCCATCGACGGCCTTGCCTGTCGCGGGCCGCACATATTCCTGGCACCGGGCGAGGAAGTCGCGGTAATCGCTGTAGTACAAGGCGTCTTCGTAAAGGCTGTTGGTCGCGAAGATCGCCGTGTTGAGCCCGGAGCGGGCGGTCTGCACGGCGAGCAGAGCCGTCGCCGCGGCGGCCAGCGGGATCGACCCGTCGAGCAGAAGCATCCCCAGCACCAGATAGAGCCCGCCGAGCGCGAGGCCAGCGACCGACATGCCCGCCAGCCGGGTGGCTGTTTGCGAACGCACCAACCGCAACTGAGCCACCGTCTCCAGGCCCATCATGCGGCGGTATTCCTCCAGCAGGAACCCGCGCATCTGATAAGACCTGATTTCCGAAGCGGTGTAACGGTTTGCCATCAGACGGGCCAGCATCCACATGCGCCGCCGCCGGTTGATGCGGGCCAGCATCGCCAGGTATTCGCGGCGGGCCATCCGCACCGCTGTGACTGCGGCGGGAAGCGAAGCGAGCACCAAGCAGGGCAACAGAATGGGCTCGATGAGCGCGACCGCGACGGCGGTGGCGAGCACACCCACGACACCGGTCGTCAAGTTCACGGTGCCATCCACAATGGACGCCGCTTCACGCATGCCCCGGTCGCGGGCACGGTCCATGTCTTCAGCGAACCCAGAGCTGTCGTAGGCGGACAGTTGCACGGAAGTGGTCGCCTCAAACAGCTTCAGCTCGACGTGATAGCTGATGCGGGGCAACAGCCGGGCCTGAGCCCAGCCCGCGGCGATGGTCAGGCCGCCTTTGGCCATCACGGCCAACGCCGCGACCGCAAGCGCTGGCAGCGCGGCCCGCACCCTGTCTGGAGTCGGCCCCGCGGCGAACAGTTTCGCCAGCACGTTGCTCGTCGCCAGCAACCCGAGCGTCGTCATGACACCGGCGACGAGATTGAGCCCGAGAGCGGCCAGGGTGTCGCGTTTGGACGCTTGCCAGCCAACCGCGACCGCCTCGCGCACGATCGCGGGAAGCCGCCGCGCCACCGACCAGAACCCGGTGTTGGAGAAGGCGGACGCGTGATGCATCCAGTCGCGGTCAGCTAGCTCAGGCAACGCCTCTGCGAAAGACACGTCGGCAAGTATGCCAACGGGTTACGACAACTATCTCTCGACGATCTTGAACAGTGCGGCGACCTCACCCTGGTTCAGGTGACGGTGCCGGCCGACCTTCAGGTCGCCAAGTTTGACCGGGCCAATCGCGGTGCGCACCAGGCGGTCGACGGGGAATCCGAGTTCCTCGAACATCCGCCGGACGATCCGGTTGCGCCCCTCGTGCAGGACAATCTCCACCAAAGCCGTCTTCGCCACGTCTTGAATGAGCTTGAATGAGTCGACTGTCGCGATGCCGTCTTCAAGCTCGACTCCGGCCTTGAGCTGCCGTCCCACCGCCCGTGGCAGCGGACCGGGCACGGTCACGATGTAGGTCTTGGGCACCTCGTATGACGGGTGGGTCAGCTTGTGCGCCAGCGACCCATCATTCGTCATGATCATCAGGCCTTCGGTTTCCGCGTCGAGCCGGCCCACGTGATAGACCCGTTGCTCGAAGTCGGCGATGTAGTCCGCGATCGCCTCACGGCCCAGATCGTCAGCCATGCTCGACACGACGCCCTTGGGCTTATTCAAAGCGATATAGACCAGCTTGGTATCAGTCACGATGCGCTGGCCGTCGACGTGTATGACCGCCGTCGTAGCGTCCACCTTGTCGCCCAGTCTCGCCCGCTTACCGTCGATCGTCACGCGCCCCTGATCGATCAGCACCTCGCAGGCACGCCGCGACCCGACCCCGGCCGCCGCCATGACCTTTTGCAGTCTCTCCTCGGTCACGCGGCTTCCATTTCATCAATGTTGTCGGGCAGGAACGGCGCGAGCGGCGGCAGCTGTTCCACCGAATTGAGCCCGAGCTTTTCCAGGAACAGGTTCGTGGTGCGGTAAAGATGCGCGCCGGACTCCGGCTCGGAGCCGCATTCTTCGATCATCCCGCGCGTGACAAGCGTCCTGATGACACCGTCACAGTTGACGCCCCGGATCGCCGAGATCCGTGACCGGGTCACGGGTTGCTTGTAAGCCACCACGGCAAGCGTCTCCAGCGACGCTTGCGTCAAGCGCAGCTGCTGGCCATCGAGAACGAACCTCTCCACATAGGACGAATAGTCCGCCCTGGTGTAGAACCGCCATCCCCCAGCGGCCCGCCTCAGATCAAACCCTCGGCCCTCTTGGGTGTACGCGGCGGAAAGCTCGATAAGCGCCCCACCGATATCCTCGGCCGGCACGTCGAGCACCTGCGACAGCATGATCTCGCTCGCGGGCTCATCGACCACCATCAGGATCGCCTCAAGCGCCGGCTTCAGCTCTTCAGCAGGCACCGCCAGCGGCGGAGTAGAACCCTCATCCGACGTCCGCTGTCCCGGAACCGAAGGCATCCCCGTGCCATCGCCTCCTTCGCCAGACTCCTTGGGCGCCTTAGGCTTCCGCGGCCTCGCCGCCTTCTTCGCCGCCACCTCAGCAGCAAGCGCCACCGCGGCAGCCGCCTCTTCGTCTACCGCTTCGCCTACAGCACTTTCAGCACCTTCGCCCGGCGCTTCACCCGCAGCGCCCGCTTCACCCGCTTCACCTGCAGCGCCCGCTTCACCTTCAGCGCTCGCTTCGGTCGCGGTGCGTTCACCTTCAGCGCTCGCTTCGGTCGCGGTGCCTTCGCCTGCTGCACTCGCTTCGGTCGCCTGGCTTCCGCCCGCCGCCGTCGCTTCGCCTGCATTGCCTTCGCCGCCTGCGGTGGTCGCTTCGCCCGCGACCCTGGCCGCGGTCGCTTCGTTTCGGGCCGCTTCGCCGGCTGCCGATAGTTCGCTGTTTGGCGCTTCGGTTTCGCCGGCGCTTGCGGCCATCGCGGCGGCTGGGTCAGTTGGCTGGCCTTCGCCCGCGACTGCTTCGCCTGCGACCGGTTCGTTATTTGCGGCTGCTTCGGCCAACGCGGCCGGTTCAACTGTCAGCGCTTCTGACGCGACGGGCGTATCCGTTGTGGACGCCTCGGCGGTCGGGGCTTCGTCGAGGGGGTCGTCGGCTGGCGAGAAGTTGGGGTCCTCGGTGTCGTCGAATTCGCACCACGGTTCGTCTGACGGGATGTGCTCGTCGATGTCGTCGGGTGCACCGGCGGACGGTGTGTCTGGAGTGGACGGTGTGGGCCGCTGCCATGGCGGAACCCAGCTTGCCGCCTGCTGCTCTAGGTCACTCATCTTCGCCGTCTTCCTCGTCTCCGTACTCGTCGATTGATAGCGCCACATTGCCTTCGGTGCCGGTCCAGTGGACTATCAGCTCACCTAACGCGATCTCCTGCTCGAAGCCGACCAGGCCTTCCCGGTAGAGCTCAAGCAGCGCCAGGAAGCGGGCAACCACTTCGAGGGTGCCCGAACAATCGTCGGTGAGGATCTCGAAAGTGGCCGAGCCGATGACCATCAGCCATTGCCGCAACATCTCGGCGTGCTCGCGCACACTAACGCGTACCTGATGAATGTGGGCGACAGAGACGGTTTTCGGCGGCAGTTTCGGCGCGAGTGCCTTGATGGCCAGTTTCAGCAGCCGATCGGCGCCGATGCCGAGCACAAGGTCGGGCAGGGCCTCGGCGAACCGGGGCTCCAGCGAAACCTGCCGCGGCCAGCGGCGGTCGCCGACTTCGGCCAGCTCGGCCAGGTGGGCCGCGGCTTGCTTGAACGCGCGGTATTGCAGGAGCCGGGCGAATAGCAAGTCCCGTGCTTCGAGCAGGGCGAGGTCTTCTTCGTTTTCCACGTCCGCGGCGGGCAGCAGCCGCGCGGCTTTCAAGTCAAGGAGGGTGGCCGCGATGACCAGGAACTCACTGGCCTCGTCGAGATCCCAGGCGTCGCCCATGCCCCGGATATGGGCGATGAACTCATCGGTGACCTGATGCAGCGCCACTTCGGTGACGTCGAGCTTGTGCTTGCCAATGAGCTGCAGCAACAGGTCGAAGGGGCCCTCGAAGTTGGTGAGCCGCACGGTGAAACGGGTAGCAACGGCCTCACTCACGAGTAAGACCCTATCTTGCTGATTGCGCGGCGATTACTTCGCGTGCCAGCTGACGGTAGTTCCGGGCACCGGACGACGCTGGGTCGAGCGTCGTGATCGGCGATCCGGCCACCGTGGACTCGGGGAACTTCACCGTCTTGGTGATGACAGTCTGGTACACCTTGTCGCCGAAGGCCTCCACGACGCGCTGCAGCACCTGACGGCAGTGCGTGGTGCGGCTGTCATACATCGTGGCGAGGATGCCCTCAAGCTCGAGATCGAAGTTGAGCCGCTCGCGCACCTTGTCGATGGTGTCCAGGAGCAGCGCCACCCCGCGGAGGCTGAAGAATTCGCACTCCAGCGGAATGAGCACCCCGTGACTGACCGTCAAAGCGTTGATAGCGAGCAGGCCTAGTGACGGCTGGCAGTCGATGAGGATGTAGTCGTATTCCTTGCGCACGTTGCGCAGCACCCGGGCCAGAGCCATCTCGCGGGCGACCTCGTTGACGAGCTGAATCTCAGCCGCGGAAAGGTCGATGTTAGCTGGCAGCAGATGCAGGTTGGCGACATCCGTCTTGATGAGAACGTCCTCGGCCAGGACGTCTTCCTGCATCAGGAGGTTGTAGACCGACAGGTCGAGGTTGTGGGGGTTGACTCCCAGCCCGACTGACAATGCGCCCTGTGGGTCGAAATCGACAACCAGCACTTTGCGGCCATACTCCGCTAGTGCCGCGCCAAGGTTGATCGTGGTGGTCGTCTTTCCGACGCCACCCTTCTGGTTCGCCATCGCGATGATCCGCGCTGGACCGTGCCGGTCTGTCGGCATCGGTTCGGGGATCTCTTTGCGCGCTGTGTACGCGGAAGGATCCGCAGGACCCAGATCGGCACTCAGGTCCATTGCAGAGTGATCCGCACGAAGCGATGAAGTCCAGGACCGCTCGTTGCCCGCCATGTGCTTACGCCCTTCCGCCCATCGTGGACGACTGTACGTCACCGCGTGTCCCAGCAGTACCGGGACACGCGGTGACCTCAGATTAGGCGGCGAGAACTTGCTCCAGCGAAAGCTGCTGCAGGTGGTGCGCCTCGGCAACCGGGCCGTAGGTCAGGTGACCGTCGTATGTGTTCAGTCCCAGTGCCAGCGCGCGGTCCTTGCGCAGCGCCTCTTTCCAGCCGTGGTTGGCCAGCGAGATCGCGTACGGCAGCGTGACGTTGGTGAGCGCGTAGGTGCTGGTGTGCGGCACTGCGCCTGGCATGTTGGCCACGCAGTAGAAGACCGAGTCGTGCACGCGGTAAACGGGGTTGGCGTGCGTGGTGGGGTGCGAGTCCTCGAAGCAGCCACCCTGGTCGATCGAAATGTCGACGAGCACACTGCCCGGCTTCATCCGCGCCACGAGGTTGTTGCTGATAAGCGTCGGCGCCTTGGCACCGGGCACGAGGACCGCTCCGACGACGAGGTCGGCTTCCAGGACGGCCCGCTCTAGCTCGAAGGCGTTGGACATGACCGTCCTAACGCGACCCTGGAACCGCTCGTCGGCCTGGCGCAGCTTGTTGATGTTCAGGTCGAGGAGGCTGACCTCGAAGCCGAGACCGTCGGCGATCTGCGCGGCGTTCATGCCGGAGACGCCCGCTCCAATCACGACAGCCTTGGCGGGACGCACACCTGGTACCCCACCTGGGAGAACACCCCGGCCACCCGCGAAGCGCATGAGGTGGTAGGCGCCAACCTGCGGTGCGAGACGGCCCGCGACCTCACTCATCGGCGCGAGCAGTGGCAGGGAGCGGTCGGGCATTTCGACCGTCTCGTAGGCGATGCCGGTGACCTTCTGGGTCAGCAGCGCGTCGGTGCACTCCTTGGAGGCGGCCAGGTGCAGGTAAGTGAACAGGACCTGGCCTGGGCGCATGCGGTCGTACTCTTCGGCGATCGGCTCTTTGACCTTCAGGATCATCTCGGCGGCGGCCCACACCTCGTCGGGCGTGCCGAGAATCGACGCTCCCGCGGCACGGAACTCATCGTCGGTGATGGAGGAACCGAGGCCCGCTCCAGCTTCGATGACGACCTCATGACCGTGGCGCACGAACTCATGAACACCGGCAGGCGTGATAGCCACACGGTATTCGTGGTTCTTTATCTCGCGGGGAACTCCAACCCTCATTGCCTGACCCTCCAGTGCCTGAGCGACGGTGTGAGCGGCCCCGTTGCCGCATTCGCGGAACACCGTCTGCGGCGTCACTCTAAGCGTGGGATACCCCGCGCGAGCCTGACACTCTGTCACCGAATCTTGGTATGGGTTAACAGAGTGACGGGTTGAATAACGTCACCGTGAGGTCAACGAACGAGCGGCTTAGTCAATCACGCTCCCGCGGGCGGTTACAGCGAGCAAGGCCGCGACCGATACCGCGTTCGTGATTTCCCCGCTGAAGATCATGTCTATAGCGGTCGCCAAGGGGACAGTCTTCGTCTGCATGTCGGCTTCCTCAGCGTGCCTGACATGCCTGTCCGGCTCGGCGACCTCGCTGAGACCCTGAGCCAGATAGACGTGGGTCGTCTCGTTGGTGAAGCCGGGCGATGTGAAGAGGCTGAACAACGGCTCGATGCGGTCCGCTAGGAGATCGGCTTCCTCGGCCAGTTCACGGACCGCCGTCGCGGCCGGGTCTTCCCCGTCCACGTCGAGCAGTCCAGCCGGGATCTCCCACAGGTATTGCCGTGCCGCGTGCCGGTACTGGCGCACGAGCACGACATTGCCTTGCGCGTCTAGGGCGACGATAGCGACCGCGCCCCGTTTGTAGACGACGTCGCGTGGATGGACAGCCCCGTCGGCCATCGTCAGCCGGTCGGTGACAACGTCGAAGATGGCCCCACTGAACTGCTTGGTGCTGTCCACTACCTCGTACAAATCAGACTCCCGCGGCGACTCCTGGCAACTGGTCCGCTTGAGCGTATTCGATGGCCGCAGCTACCAGTCCGGAGAACAGCGGATGCGGGCGCGTCGGCCGGCTCTTGAGCTCCGGGTGTGCTTGTGTCGCAACGAAATACGGGTGCTTATCGCGATCCATTTCGACGAACTCAACGAGCTTGCCGTCGGGCGAGGTGCCCGAGATCTGGAGCCCTGCCTTGCTCAGCGCGGCCCGGTAGGCGTTGTTGACCTCGTACCGGTGCCGGTGCCGCTCGGTGACCTCGGTCTTGCCGTAGACCTCGGCGACGATCGAGCCGGGCGTCAGCTTGGCCACATAGGAACCCAGGCGCATCGTGCCGCCGAGGTCACCCTTGCCGGCCACGATGTCTTCCTGATCGGCCATCGTCGAGATGATCGGGTCAGGCGTGCGCTCGTCGAACTCCGACGAACTGGCCTTGGCGATGCCAGCCAAGTCCCGCGCCACTTCGATCGCGATGCACTGCAGGCCGAGACAAAGGCCGAGCGTCGGGATCTTGTTCGTGCGCGCGTGACGGACCGCACCGATCTTGCCTTCGATGCCCCGCACACCAAAGCCACCGGGAATCACGACACCGTCCACTTGCGACAGTGCCTTGGCGGCGCCTTCTGGTGTTTCGCAGTCATCACTTGGTACCCAGCGGATGTTCACCTTGGCCCGGTGACCGAAACCGGCCGCGCGGATCGCCTCGGAGACCGACAGGTACGCGTCGGGCAGGTCGATGTACTTACCGACGAGCGCGATGGTGACTTCGTGATGCGGGTTGTGCACGCGCTCGAGCAGGTCATCCCACGCGGCCCAGTCGACGTCGCGGAACGACAGCCCGAGCCGGCGCACCACATAGGCGTCGAGCCCTTCGCGGTGCAGCACCTTGGGAATGTCGTAAATGGACGGCGCGTCTGGAGCCGACACCACGGCGTCCTGATCGACGTCGCAGTAAAGCGCGAGCTTGCGCTTCATGGACGCTGGGATCTCCCGGTCAGACCGGCAGACCAGCGCGTCGGGCTGGATACCGATGTTGCGCAGGGCGGCAACAGAGTGCTGCGTGGGTTTGGTTTTGAGCTCACCCGACGGCGCGAGGTAAGGCACGAGCGACACGTGCAAGTAGAAGCAGTTGTCGCGGCCTATGTCGTGCCGGATCTGGCGGATGGATTCGAGGAACGGCAGCGATTCGATGTCACCGACCGTTCCGCCGACCTCGGTGATCACGACGTCAGGGACGATCCCCTGCTCGTCGGGCTCCGCCATCGCCCGGATGCGGGACTTTATCTCGTTGGTGATGTGAGGGATGACCTGAACGGTGTCGCCCAGGTATTCGCCGCGCCGCTCTTTGGCGATCACAGCGGAGTAGATCTGGCCGGTCGTCACGTTCGCCTTGGCGGACAGATTGCGGTCCAGGAAACGTTCGTAGTGACCGATATCCAGATCCGTCTCGGCGCCATCGTCGGTGACGAAAACCTCGCCGTGCTGGAAGGGATTCATAGTGCCCGGGTCCACGTTCAGATACGGGTCGAGCTTCTGCATCACGACGCGGAGCCCGCGTGCGGTGAGCAGATTCCCGAGACTGGAAGCCGTGAGGCCCTTACCCAGCGAGGAGGCCACGCCTCCGGTTACAAAGATGTGCTTGGTCGTCCGTGCCACGGGACTTCACCCTAACACCTCACCTGGGGAGTCTTGCGCTCGCGTGCGGTCGGCGGCGTGTTCAAGCGCACGTAAGGACGACAAGGCGAGCAGTGGAACGGCCGTCGCAGCGGCCGCACCTGCGACGTTGAACGCCGCCCCGCCCAGAATTCCAGCGATGACCGTCGCGATCGTGATGCCTATGGCCGCCGCTCTAATCGGTGGATAGATCCCGAACAGGCGTTTCAGGCCGCCCCAGGGCCGCAACAGGACAAGCCAGACGAACAGCGCTGAGGCGAGGGCCAAGATGGTCAGCGCGCTCGTCGTGAACGCAGCGACGTTTAGCTGCCCGACGCGTGCCAAGGTGAGCGATGCCGTTCCGTCGGCGATCTGGTTGAGGAATCGGCCTAGGCTCCCCTGGTCTTCCACGGGACGCCGGACATCGATTAGCGCAAATAACGTGGTGACCGCGAACCCGGCGAGGACCGACCAGGCGAGCCGGCTAAACGTCAGCCAGCCGCCGGAAACCATTGCGGCGACTAGACATACGCCCGCGGTCAGCGCGACCGCTCCCCCGGCATCCGCGCCGATGCGGGGACTGCCGACTAGCACGACGGCGACGGCACCTAACCCGGCCACGAGCCACGCGCGGCGGTTGACGCGCACGAGATTGGACAGCCAGCCGGCACACATCAGCACCCCGGCGATGAACACTCCCATGATCACGATGCCGAGCCCGGCGTACCGGCCGCCTTGCAAGGACGAGTAACCAACCACGCCGTTGAGCTGCAACCGGGCGCCGGTTAGCAGATCGATACTGATGAGCGCGGCCGCGAACGAGGACACCACGCCGAGTGGCACGAGTGTGCGTTTGCTGGCGGGCAGTCGCGTGACGCCGAAGGTGAGCAGGGCGGTCAGGGCGAACGTCAGCAAGGCGAACAGCACCGTGTGCCAGCTCGAGCGCCACCACGGCACCAGGTCAGCGAGCAGTGCGCCAGGCAGCAGAAGCGACGATCCGATCAGCAGCACCTCTAGCGCGCTCACCAGGCGTGGGGACGGGGATTGTGGCCCCAGGGGCCCGGCGTGCAGGTAACTGCGCCTTAGGAGCGGAATGAGGGCCAGGAAAAGGCCGATCTGAATCAGGGCGACCAGGGTGAAGAACCATCTCGCGGCACTGAGCGAAGCCGACGCGCGCTGGTCGCTGCCCGCGAGCACGCCCAGGGCTTTGCCTAGCTCGGCTGGCCTCCCGCTGGCGGCCGAGGCGGGACTTCCGGCGAAAACCCGGTCTGGCAACGCGCGGCCGAGCATCGCCAAGGCCGTTGGTGCCAGATCGACCAATTCGAGGTACCCATTGCGCCGGCCAGTGGTCAGCGAGGTGAGCCAGCCGCCCTGCCAGCCCGGCCCGTCGATGGCGACGAGGTGCAGGCGCCCATCCGCGCTGGTGTCCGACACCCCGGCGATGACGATCGTGGCGCCCTCGGGACGGGCCTTGTCGAGGCGTTCGAGCATCGCGTCAACGGCCTTGACCTGAGCGAGCCGTTCTTCGCCGGTGGGCCCGGTAACCGAGCCGAGCTCCACGATGCTCAAGGCACACGTTGACAGCAAAGCGTTGTTGCCCAACTCGGGCGCGTAGTGGTCCACCCGCCCGAACGGCCTCGCCGCCGCTATCGCGGCGCCCGGGCCGACAGCGGAAGTGCACCGCAGCGATTCGGCGAGCGCACCCGGCACCGCGCCGTAGGGCTTGTCTTGCTGAGCATTGACGACGGCGGACTGGTCGGGCAGATACGCACCCTGAGCGTCCGGCCGCTCGATGGTCACGTCAACGGGAGCGCACTCCGGCGTTGGGGAAGCCGTACGAAACGCGTAGTTACCCGCGCCCAACGTCACCCAGCCGTCAGCAGGACACGTCGGGCTGACCGCCGAGCGGACGGACAAGGAACCGATAGCTCCCCGTTCCGCCAGGCGCCACAGCGCCGGAGTGTCCTGTTCGGACACATCGCTCCAGCGCAGCCCCGGCGCTCCCGCGATGATCACGTAGTCCGCGCCGGTCTCTCGCACAGGAGCCGCGGCATACGCTGGCACACCTGGCACAGCGAGAAAGAAGAGGACCGCGAGCAGCAACCTCACCTGGTGACCAGCTCCGCGTAGATCTCCATGATGTTTTCCACCGTTGACGCCTCGTTGGGCCATTGCTCAGCCTGGCGCCGGCCGCGTTCGGCGAGGGCCTTGCGTGCTTGCGGGTCCTGCAAAAGTGTCCGCACAGCCCGGTCTAGTGCCTCCAGATCAGACGGTGGAATCAGGACGGCGCCATCGCCCACGAGCTCCGGGATGCCGCCCACGGCGGTGGCGACCAGGGGCACCCCGGCCGTCAGCGTCTCCTGGGCGAACAGTTGGCGCGCCTCCCACAGGCTCGTCACGACGGCGAGGTCGGCCGCGGCGAGCAGATCGCCGATGTCACCGCGGTGACCGAGCAACGTGACCGGAGCGTGCAGCTCGGAGATCTGCGCGGCAAGGTCCAGATAGGACGGTCCTTCGCCGGCGATCAGCACCCGGGGCATGGGGTTGAGGGCACGCCAGCGGGCAGCGGCGGCGATCAGATTCTGGTAGCCCTTCTGCGGGTGCAGCCGCCCGACTGACAGCACCAAGGGCGTTTCCTCACGCAGGCCAAGACTGGAGCGGATGCTCGCGGGCGAGCGGCGGGAGCGCCGCAACGGCGGAGCAGCGACAGGCGCGAGCCGCGCGTCCTTAGCGCCGACGGCACGTGCCCGGATGACCAGATCGCTTGACGCGCAAAGGGTTACATCGGCGGCGCGGGCGGCGATCCGCTCGACGAGCGTGTGCACGCGGCCTTTGATGCCCGACCGCAACGGCGCGTTGTGCCATGTCACGGCAAGCGGCACGACCGGGCGGGCCAGTGCGGCGGCCAGCCCTGCGCGCAATCCGTGCGCGTGCACGATGTCAGGCTGCAAGGTGCTCAGGGCCTGCCGGATCAGGCCGACCGCGCGCATGTCACTGGGATGCAGGTTGGCCGGGATCTCGACCGGCAGGAAACTCGCCCCGCGATCGGTGAACCGGAACTGCGTCTCCGTCGCCGCCGGGCCGCACACGGTCACGTCGTGACCGGCGCCGGCCAGCCCAGCCGCCAGACCCGACACGTGTGCCCCGATGCCACCTGTGCTTGAGGCGAGCACGAGGAGAACCTTCATGGGGTCCCTCCTTTCCCAGCACGAGTCCGCCATCCGCGCAGTTTCTTCCACGCCGCCCGGCTGTCCTCACGGTCGAGCAGAAGCGCCATTCCCGCGAACACCACAGCTGCGGTCACAGCCGAAACAGTGCCCTGCCAGATCAGTTCCCACACCCCTGGCCTGGCTTCGTCAATGGCGCTTTCCAGTAATAGTGCCGAGGCGATGGCGACCGTCGCCGCACCCACCCCGGCGAACGTCACCTTGCCCACACCTTTGAGCGCCTCCGCACCGCACTTGCGCCACACTCCAAACGCGAGTGCCCCGCCGAGAACCGTCATCCCCACGGAGTTTGCCGCACCAAGGGCCATCGCCCGGTCCGGCTCGGCGAACACGCGGCTAAATATCACCGAGGCGGCGATGGTGACCGTCCACCCCAGACCGATCGCGACGGCGGCGAACCGCTGTGCCCCAGCGGCGTAGAGGGTGCGCTGATGCAGGGCGCTCACTGAGTACCCATAAAGGCCTGGAGCGAAGGCCATCGTCGCCGCACCGAGCCACTGCGCCTGCATGGGATCCTGCCTGATAAGCAACCCCGCCAGGGGGTACGCCACTGCCGTGAGCAAAGCGGCACCAAGGCACCCCAGCAGAACCACACCGCGGCCCGTCTTGGCCACGGTGGCGTTGCGCTGTGCCACCTCGCCGGTCGCGTGTGCCGTCGCGATAGCCGGATATGACGCGGTCGCCAAGGGCACGGCAAGGACCGCCCACGGCAGCAGGAACATCGCCTGTGCGGTGCTGAAGACGACCTGTGTTCCGTCATTGGCGGCCAGGCTGAGGCGGATCGTCACGAGGCGCGCGATCTGCTGTACCCCGATGGTGACCAAGCCCGCGGCGGCCAGTCCGGCGACGAGCTTGCGCTGTGCGTCGCTGAATTCCAAGCGTGGCCGCAGTTTCACCCCGAGCCGGTGCACCGGGATGAGCAGACATCCAGAAAGGACAGCTGCCGCCAAAGCGGTCCCCACCGCGAGAATCAGCACCTCCCCTTTACTGACCGTCGCGAGATCGGGTTTCGTGCCCGCGACGAGGGCGAAGATGACGTAGCTCGCCATCACGGTCACACTGGATAGCAACGGCGCCAACGCTGGCCAGGCGAATTTGCGGTGTGCTTGCAACACTCCGGTTAGGACGATCCCGACGCCATAGAACAGCACCATGGGCGCGAAGACACGCAGCATCGTGACGCCAGCGGCGTGCTGTGGCGCGTTGGCGGTCCCGAGCACGTTCATGATCGGGCTGGCGAAGACGGCTTGCAGGATCGCGAGCGGGGTAAGGATCAGCATCGTCCATGTGAGCAGTGAAGACGCCGTTTTGCGGACCGTTTCGCGGTCGCCTTCGGCGAGCGGTTTCGCCAGGAGCGGCACGACTAGGCCGGCCAGAGCTCCACCGGCGACGATCTCGAAGATGATGTTCGGGATCGCGGCCGCGGCGTTGTAGACGTCACCGAGCGCGGTCGGCCCGACGGTGAACAGCAAGACGATATTGCGGCCGAAGCCGAAGACTCGGCTCGCCACCGTGATCAGAGCGATCATCGTGGCGGCGGCAGCGATCCCGGCCGCTGCGCGCCCGGTGCCCGCGGTCACTTCGCCGACCGCCGCCCCCACGCGTCAGCCTCGCGCAGCACGGGTGTTTTCTCGATGACCTTCGTGAAGCTGACCTTTTCGCTCGCGAGCGTGAGCACGGTCAGTCCAGCTAGGACAGCCGCCCGGCCCAGAAGCCCGGTCTTTTGCGCCACGGCCACGCCCAGGACGGCGCCCAAGGCGTTGGCGCCCGTGTCGCCGAGCATGATTTCTTCGTCAAGGTCCTGTGGCAGCAAGGCTCCTGCCGCGCCTGCGGGACCCGGCTGCCCCAGGGCACCGGCCGCCAGCAGCCCGGTTTTCAGCGCCCGCCCGGGCCTAAGGTCAAGCAGGTTCAGCAGATTCGCACTCCCCGCGATCACGCCTGCCCCAAGAGCGATTTCCAGCGCGCGCTTCCGGCCGCTTTTGCCGAAATGGCTTTCACCGTCGGCGCTCCCGTTGACCCTGGCGCTTTGGCCGCTGGCGGGCCTTGCGCTCGCGGGCCTCCCGCTGGCCGACAGCAGGGCCGAGGCGGCGAGCGCGCTGAGGCCTACGCCAGCGATTTTCACGAGGCCCGAGGTGACCCTGCCCTCTTGCAGGCCGCGCAGGTGACCCTTGAATCCCTTGTACGCCTTCTCTTCCGGCCGTGATCCCACAATGTCGTCATAAAAGCCCACGGCACCCGAACCCAGTCCGGCCACCGCTCCGGCGACACTGCCAGCGGTCAGGCTCGCCGACACGGCCAGTGCCGGGCCACCGGCGAGACTGACCGTGCTGCCCCGGAAGTTGGTGCGCTCCAAGTCCTTTGGCGTGCCGATCGCTTTCAGCGCGGCCTGTGCCGCCAGCGCCCCAAGTCCTAACAGGACAAGTTTTTTCACCCGGCGATCACCGCAACCCACGACGGTGGTGCGGAGAATTGAGCTTGTTCGAGTTCACTTCTTATCCTGGGGCAGGAGTGAGCTGGACTTGGGCCCGATTCCGTAATGGCCCACTTGGTTTTTCACGAGCTGCTCCTGCACGGCCAGTGCCGTGGCGACCTGTCCCTGCGCGGTGTTCGCGTTGTCCACCGTGGAAATGCTCTTGGCGAGCACGACATCATCGCGCACCTCGGCCACGATGTTGCCGTCACCGCCGACCACGCCACCGACGACGACCACGCCGACCTTGTCGAACTGCGTCAGCGTGAATTGCAGCGCCGTGTTCTTGCTGCCCGCCTGGCGGTCCACCGGCGGCAGGCCGGAGATGAAGACGACGGCTTCGGCTCCGCCGGTCACGTTGTTATCCGCGCTGATGTAGCCGGCTTTGGAGTACGCGGTGATCACCTGGGTGACGTCTGCCGGGGTGATGGCGGGGTTTCGTCCTAACAGGACGGTTGCGAGCAGTGCGCTCGACGTCTCGACCCCGTCGCTGTTGAACGGAAGATCCGTGTTCGGAACGCTCGGCGGCTGGGCGCTAGCGGCCAGATCGAGCAGCGCGGTGTTCTCATCGCGGCTAAAGAACTTGTCCTGCAAGGCGACCGTGCCCGCGATCTGGGCCCCGGCGATCGTCAGCTTCGCGGCGATCCCGTCGACCTGATCCCGGCCGGACGGCAGCGACACCAGCAGCACGCGCTTGCCGGCCAGCTTGCCGTCAAGCATGATCGGCGCCGCCTCGGTGACGAACTGCTCCTCCCGGTTGGCCTGGTCGGTCAGCCCGCCCACCTGCTCGCGCAGCTGAGTGTTGGCCTTGCGCAGGGCGTCAACTTGGTCCCCGAGCGCGTCCGCGGCCGGGCCGTTGAGTGCCGCCGTGCCGACGACCAGGCCGATCGCCAAAGCCAGGAAGACAGCGGTCAGCGAAACGACGTGGTACCTAAAGTTGATCACCTTGGGTGCCTTTGCTCTTCAGGGGCCGCTAGAACCACTGCTGCAGGTCGAAGACCAGGTTGTCCCACCACTCAGCGACCAGGGAGAGGTAGGCCTTGCCAACCGTGGAAACCGCTACCGCGGCCGCCATCGCGGCGATTGCCGACAGCACGAGCAGCAGCACCGATGAACCGGAAATGCTCTGCTTGTAAAGCCTGCTCACGCCTTTGGCATCGACAAGTTTGCCACCGATGCGCAGCCTGGTGAGGAAAGTGGAAGCCATCCCACTGCGGCCCTTGTCTAGGAACTCGACAAGGTTATAGTGCGTGCCCACCGCGACGATGAGCGTGGCGCCCTTTTCGTCGGCGAGCAGCATGGCGATGTCTTCACTCGTGGCCGCGGCCGGGAACGTGATAGCCGGCACGCCAAGCTGATGCATCCGCGCCAGGCCGGGTGCCCGCCCATCGGGATAGGCGTGAACCACGACTTCGGCACCACAGCGCAGCACCTCGTCGGTGACCGAATCCATGTCACCGATGATCATGTCGGGTGAGTAGCCCGCTTCCACAAGGGCATCCGCGCCACCATCCACACCGATGAGGACCGGTTTGAATTCGTGGATGTAGGGCCGCAGCACCTCAAGGTCGAGCTTGTAGTCGTAGCCACGCACGACGATCAGGCAGTGCCGTCCCGCGATTTCCGTGGTGATGTCAGGCACGCCAACGCCATCGAGGAGCAGATCCCGCTCTTGCTTGAGGTATTCCATCGTGTTGGCGGCGAAGGCTTCCAGTTGCACGGACAGCCCTTCGCGGGCGTCGAGCATCGCCTTGCTGACCGTCTCGAGGTCCTGGCGCACCCCATGCGCGACCGGCTCGTCGCGGACATAGACGGTGTTGCCATCGATCCTGATCGTGTCGCCTTCGCGGACCTGCTGGAACACACCCTCACCGAGATCATCGATGAGGGTGATGCCGGCCTCGACGAGCACCTGTGGCCCCAAGTTGGGATAACGCCCGGAGATAGATGGCTTGGCGTTGAGGACCACGGTCACTCCGGCCGCCACAAGTGAATCGGCGGCCACCCGGTCAAGATCTACGTGATCGATAACAGCGATCTCGCCTGGGCGCAGCCGTCCCACCAGACGTTTGGTCCGGCGGTCGAGCCGCGCGAGGCCGGCGAGAACTCCCGGTTCGGCGGTCCGGGTCCGGCGTAATGTCGGTAGACGCATCGCTTGCCATCCTGGCACGAGATTGTGTCGTTCTGTTACTTCGACACCCTAGATCGCAAACGTCTCACAGCAGGCATGTTGCGGTGTTACGCGGCGCGTTCACGGCGCGCCACGGCCAGCAATTCCTCCGCATGGGCGATGCCCAGGTCCGAATCTGGCAGGCCCGCGAGCATGCGAGCCAGCTCACGGGAACGCTCGACCTCTTCGACCACGCGCACCCCAGATGTGGTGATCGCCCCACCCGTGTCCTTAGCGACCACGAGGTGCCTATCGGCGAAGGCCGCCACCTGCGGCAGGTGCGTGACGACGAGCACCTGGTGATTGCGGGCCAAGCGGGCCAGGCGACGGCCGATCTCGACCGCGGCCGTTCCACCCACACCGGAGTCGACCTCGTCGAACACCAGGGTCGGCGGGCCACCAGCACCGGCGAAAACGACCTCTATCGCGAGCATGACGCGCGAAAGCTCACCACCTGAGGCACCACGCTGGATCGGCAGCGATGGCGCGCCAGGGTGAGCGACAAGGCGCAGCTCGACGTCATCGGCACCATCGGCGGTCACCCCCGACTCGACCCCGTCGACCACCAGGCTGACATCGCCGGCCGTGCGCGGTGTCACCACGACCTCGACCCGCGCGTGCGGCATCGCGAGACCGGCGAGCTCCTCGGTTACCTTGCCGGAGAAGCGTGTTGAGGCCTCGGCCCGGGCCTGACGCAGCTTGGCCGCCAGCACAGCCACTTCACCGGCCAGCCGGTCGAGCTCGCGCTGCATCTCTTCCAGCGCCTCGTCAGAGGTGTCCAAGAGGGATAGCCGTTCCTTGGCCCGGTCGGCCCACGCGATAACGCCATCGACGTCATCGGCATATTTGCGGGTCAGCTGGCGCAGCACCGCGCGCCGCTCATAGATGGACTGCAAGCGGGCGGGATCAGCGTCCAAACTGGCCAGATAGGCTGAAAGCTCCACCGACACGTCAGACACGAGGGCGGCCGCCTCATCGAGACGTGCGGCATACTCCCCCAGCTTGGCGTCCACACTGGACTGACCGTCAAGCGAACGGCGGGCCGTGCTGATCATGCTGCTGGCGTCTTCGGAATCGGTTTCGCCTCCGCCACCAATCGCCTGGTACGCGATCTGAGCCGCCGTGCGCAGGCCTTCAGAGTGCTCGAGGCGCTGAGCGTCAGCCCGTAGCTCTTCGTCTTCACCGATCTGCGGATCGACCCGGGTGATCTCGTCGAGGCCGAGCTTGAGCAGCTCCGCCTCTTGTGCCCGCTCACGGGTGCTGCGGCGGCGATCAGCCAGGTCTTCAGCGATCTGCCGCCAGCGGGTGTAAAGCTCGCGGAACTCGGTCAGCAGCTTTTCGTGATCCGGCCCGGCGAAACGGTCCAAAGAAGAACGCTGCTCGGCCGGGCGCAGCAGGCGCAACTGGTCAGACTGACCGTGCACGGCCAGCACCAGTTCGCCGACCTCGCCCAGCAGTGACACGGGGACCGCGCGGCCACCCACGTGGGCCCGCGAGCGGCCTTCTACCGTCACCGTGCGGCTCAGCAGGAGGCTGCCATCGTCGTCGGGCTCCGCACCGGCGTCAGCGACCCGGGCGGCCACAGCCGCAGCGGTGTTGGCCGTCAGCCGTAATCTGCCTTCAACGGTGGCCCGGCCAGGATCCGCCCTGACCCTCCCCGCGTCTGCCCGCCCCCCAAACAGCAGGCCAAGACCGGTGACCACCATGGTTTTACCAGCACCGGTCTCACCGGTGATGACGTTCATGCCACGGGTCAGCGGAAGGGTGGTGTCCTCAATGACCCCGAGGCCGGTGATACGCAACTCTTCCAGCACAGGCAGACCTTAGCGCTAGTCACTGACTATTGCGCCGCCAGCCTTCCACCGGAAGGCCAAATTTAGCCACAAGCCGGTCCGTGAACGGCTGCGGACGCAACTGCGCCACACACACCGGAGTCGCTCCACGCCGGACAGTAACCTGCACGCCAGGGGGCAGATCGAACACGCGGCGGCCGTCGCAGCACAGCTTCGGCGCAGACGTATGCGGGTCAACGCTAATCGTGATCGCAGAACGCGGAGAAGTGACCAGCGGCCTGCTAAAAAGCGCGTGCGCGTTGATGGGAACGACCAGCAAAGCCTCGACTTGGGGCCACACCACCGGTCCGCCAGCGGAAAAAGCGTAAGCGGTTGAACCGGTGGGCGTGGCGCACATCACGCCGTCGCAGCCGTAGCGCGACAAAGGGCGGCCGTCCACATCGACCATCACCTCGAGCATCCGCTCGGGGGAGCTTTTCTCAACGGTGACTTCGTTGAGCGCCCACGACTCGGCGACGATCTCTCCCGCGAGCTCCGCGGTCACGTCAACGGTCAGCCGCTCTTCGACCGTGTAGGCACGGGCGACCACATCCCGTACGGCCAGGTCCAGATCGGAGATTTCGGCCTCGGCAAGGAAACCCACCTTGCCCAGGTTGATGCCGAGCAGAGGCGCGCCCACGGGACGGGCGAGTTCAGCTGCCCGCAGAAAAGTCCCGTCGCCGCCGAGGGCGAACACGATTTCGGCGCCCACCGCGGCGTCCACTCCGGACACTGGTGTCACCTCGGGCGCGTCGAGATCGGGAGCCTCCTCCGCGATCACTCGCACCTCGAAACCGGCCGCGTTCAGATCACGCGCCACGGTCCGGGCATGCGCCGTGGAGTCCTTGCGTCCCGTGTGCGTGACGAGCAACGCCGCCCTGGTCATCCGGAAACTCTATCTGACACGACCGCATGAATTTGTGCCTCGTCCGGCGGCGGGGCATCGCGCCGTAGCCACACGAAAAACTCGACGTTCCCCGACGGCCCCGGCAAGGGGCTGACCGTCACGCCCGCGGTCCCTAAGCCGAGCGCGAACGCCGCCTTCGCCACGTCGAAGACAGCCTCAGCCCGCAGCTCGGGGTCACGCACGACTCCGCCGGAGCCGACGCGCTCCTTGCCAACCTCGAACTGCGGCTTGACCATCAGCACCAGGTCGCCATCGGTGCAGGCGGCCAGAGCGGGCAGCACCAGCTTCAGCGAGATGAAAGACAGATCCGCGACGGTCAGCTCGACCGTGCCACCGATAGCCTCCGGCGTCAGCGTGCGGACGTTGGTGCGCTCCATGACGACAACGCGGTCATCGGTGCGCAACGACCACGCGATCTGTCCATAGCCGACATCGACCGCGACGACCTGTGCCACACCGTTGCGCAGCAACACATCCGTGAAGCCGCCGGTGGAGGCGCCGGCGTCGAGGCAACGCCGCCCGGCCACGGCAAGTCCTTGTGGTACAAAGGCTTCCAGCGCGCCAGCGAGCTTGTGCCCACCGCGCGAGACATAGTCGTCTTCGGCTGCCTCAGTCACGTGAACGGCATCGGCCGGATCGACCATCGCGGCGGCCTTCTGCGCCACGGAACCCTTCAGCAGCACGCGCCCTTCAGCGATCAGCGTGGCGGCATGCTCGCGTGAGCGGGCCATGCCACGCCGGACCAGCTCGGCATCAAGCCGGATCCGGCGCGCCATCACTCTTCAATGGAGGAAAGGACTTCACGCAGCGTCCGGTGCGCGGCCTCGTATGCGGCGAACTGCTCGGAAGCGGCGAGACTGCTGGCGTTTTCGACCGAGCGGACCGCCGCGTCCACGGCCTGATTGCCCGTGGACGTTTCGTCTTCCCAGTCTTGCTCGGTCACGGTGTCGCCTTCTTCGCCACAGCTTTCTTGGCCACGGTCTTCTTAGCGACCGCCTTCTTCGCGACCGGGGGCACGTCAACGGCCTTCGCGACAGGCTTTTCCGCCGCCGCCGCCGTCTTCTTCGCCACGGCTGGGGCCTTCTTCGCCGGTGCCGTGGTCTTCTTGGCCGCCGCTGGCTCGGCAAGCGGTGCCGCCGCCTTGGCATCGCGCAGCTGGCGTTCCAGTGCCTCGATCCGGGAGGTCAGCGTCGCGACCTCGTCGGCCGTCGCGAGACCCACCCGGCTCAGCGCCCGGTCCATCTCCACGCGCACCAGACGTGACACCGCTTCCCTGTTCGCCATTCCGGTGGCGACAAGCTCCTCAGCCATGCCCTGCAACTGGCTCGCCGTCGCGCCACCCTTGCCAGCGAGTTCCTTCGCGAGCTTCTTGACGGTCTTTTCAGCCTTCTTCTTGGATGCCTCGGTCAGCCCAAAAGCCAACTCCAGGTATGCCTTTACCGCATCTTGCACAGGTTCACTCACCTTCTGGGTCACCATGGGTTCACGCTACTCCGCGAAGAGACCCGATAGATCTTTTGCCACGTAAGTTGGCCGGTCCCGCGCCGCGGCCGCGCTCACCGATTCTGCCGAATCCACACCCGTCAAAACCAGCAACGAGTCCATGCCAGCCGCGTGCGCCCCCGCGATGTCCGTGTCCAACCGGTCTCCAATCACGAGGGTACGCCGTGAGTCCGCCCCCGCCGCGGCGGCTTCGAACAGCCCCGGACCGGGTTTCCCGGCCACCAGATCAGGCTGCCGGGCGAGCGCGGTCGCTAATGCGGCCACTAGAGAACCGTTGCCAGGCAACGGTCCCCGAGGCGTCGGCAACGTCTTGTCCGTGTTAGTCGCGGCCCAAAACGCCCCGGCACGAACAGCCACGCACGCCTCGGCCAGATGACGCCAGCCGACCTCAGGACCGTAGCCCTGCACGACAGCCACCGGCTCATCGTCGGCAGTGGACACGGGCGTCAGCTCCCGGTGCTGAATTTCTTGGACCAGCGCAGGAGCCCCGACCACGAGCACGGGTGCCCCGGCCGGAAACCGTTGCCGCAAGAGCGTTGCCGCGGCATTGGCACTCGTGAACACCTCGGAGGGATGTGCCTTGACCCCAATGCCCGTCAACAGGGCAGCCACTTCGCTGGCCGTCCTGGAAGCATTGTTCGTCGCGAACCGGACCGTCTTGCCACCCGCCCTCAAACGCGAAAGCGCTTGCGGCGCACCGGAAATGGGGCGGTCGCCCAAGACGACCACCCCATCCAGATCAAAGATCAGCACATCATACTGATCAGCGAGCACGATCTTCTTTCTCGTCCTGCTCACCGGCAGGCGCCGCTTCACCGGTGTCCTTGCCACCGTCGTCGCCGGCTACCTCGCCGTCGCTGTCGTCCTCTTCGTCCTCTTCGTCCTCTTCGTCGTCCTCGTCGTCCTCAAGGTCGTCATTGTCCTCGTCCTCAAGGTCGTCGTCTTCCTCTTCGTCATCATCGTCATCATCGTCGTCGTCGAGGTCGTCGTCTTCTTCGTCGTCGAGGTCTTCATCGCGGTCGTCAGCGCCCTCACGGTCACTGCCGCCCTCTTCGCCCTCTTCGTTGTCGTCTTCGTCGTCCTCGTCTTCGATCTCGATGCCGTCCATCTCCAGAAGACGTTCTGCCGCATCGGTAACGCCCTCGGCGTCAACTTCGGCCGCCTTGCTGAACCACTCGCGAGCTTCCTCGGTGCGGCCAGCTTCCAGCAACGCGTCGGCATAGGCGTAACGCAGACGCGGCGCCCATTCCTCTTCCGAGTCAATGGAAAGCTCACGGATCTGCAGCATCGCAGCGGCAGCGTCGTGCTGGCCCATGTCACCACGGGCTCCGGCCGCGACGATAAGCAGCTCAAGCGCTTCCGGACGGCTCAGTTTCTCGCGCTCAGCACCCCGGAACAGGTCGATCGCCTTCTCTGGGCGGCCAAGCGCGCGTTCACAGTCGGCGAGTACGGCCAGGTGTGTCTGGCGGCCCGTCATCCGGTGATACGTGCGCAGTTCACTGATCGCCGTAGCCCACTCACCCGCGTGGTAGGCCGCGAGACCGGCGGCTTCCCGGACCGCGCTAATGCGCGATGCCAGGCGACGTGCCGCTACCGCGTGCTCAAGTGCCTTCTCCGGTTCCTCATCGAGGTAGCGTCCGGTGGCCACGAGATGCCGGGCGACCGCGTCAGCGACGGGGCGCGCCAGAGCGTTCAGTTCAGCACGAACAGCCGAGTCGAGCTGCTCCGCGCGAATGTCATCGGCCAGCTCCGGTCCGGCTTGGAACAAAGGCTTGTCCTCACCAGAATCGAACCTCGCCGGACGACGGTCGTCACGCTGCTGGTAGCCGCCACGGTCATCGCGACGCGGCGCACGGTCGTCCCTGCGTGGGAAGCCACCGCCTTCACGGGAACCACCACGGTCGTCACGACGTGGGTAACCGCCCCGGTCATCACGCTTCTGGAAGCCGCTGCCACCACGGTCATCGCGACGGGCGAAACCGCCACCCTCACGCGGTGCACGGTCGTCACGGCGAGCGAAGCCGCCGCCTTCGCGGGAACCGCCACGGTCATCGCGGCGAGCAAACCCGCCACCCTCACGCGGTGCACGGTCGTCGCGACGGGCGAAACCGCCACCCTCACGCGAACCACGGTCATCCCTGCGCGGGAAACCGCCACCGCCTTCGCGCGAACCACCGCGATCGTCACGACGCTGGAAGCTGCTGCCACCACGGTCATCGCGACGCTGGAAACTGCTGCCACCCTCACGGGATCCGCCGCGGTCGTCACGACGCGGGTAACCGCCCCGGTCATCACGCTTCTGGAAGCCGCTGCCACCACGGTCATCACGACGCGGGAAGCTACCGCCCTCACGCGATCCACCACGGTCGTCACGACGGGCGAAGCCGCCACCTTCACGTGGCGCACGGTCATCCCTGCGTGGGAAACCGCCACCTTCGCGGGATCCACCGCGATCGTCACGACGCGGGTAACCGCCCCGATCGTCACGGCGCTGGAAGCCGCTGCCACCCTCACGGGAACCGCCGCGGTCGTCACGACGCGGGAATCCACCCCGGTCATCGCGGCGCTGGAAACTGCCGCCCTCACGTGACCCACCACGGTCATCACGACGCTCAAAGCCGCCCTCACGGCGGACACCCCCGCGATCATCGCGGCGCTGGAAACGGTCCTCACGCGGTCCACCCCGGTCATCACGACGGGGGAAGCCGCCCCGATCGTCCCGGCCCTGGAACCCACCTCGGTCATCCCGGCGATCATCGCGCCGGTCCCGGTCAAATCCTCGGTCGTCGCGTCCCTGCGCTACGCCCCGGTCATCACGGCGCGGAAAACCACCACGGTCATCGCGCTTCTGGAAGCCGCCGCCCTCGCGACGCTCCCCGCGGAAACTTCCGCCCTCGCTGCCAGTGCGGCGGAAACCCTGCCGCTCGCCCGTCCCACGTGGACGGTCGTATCCTCCATCAAAACCGCGTGCCCGGTCGCCATCCCGGCGAAAACCCTCACGCTTCCCATGCGAGCGGTCATAGCCGCCTCGCTCCGAATTACCCTGCGCGCCGCCATCCCGGCGACCGCGTTCTGAACCGTTATCCGTGGCACTCACGGAGTACATCCTTCCCTATAGCACGGAAGCCACGCGGCATAACCGTGCCTAAATGCAACACGAGGGCCGTCCCCAAACCGGGGAGGCCCTCGTGCGAATGTTTGTCCGGCGGTGTCCTACTCTCCCACACCATCGCTAGTGCAGTACCATCGGCGCTGGCAGGCTTAGCTTCCAGGTTCGGAATGTGGCTGGGCGTTTCCCTGCCGCTATAACCGCCGAAACTCTATGAACTTGCTGTTTCCCTTTTGCGGGGGTTGTTTGCAAGTTGTGATGTGCAAAGTGGACGCGTGCAGGGCATATGTTTTCTGCTGTGGTGTGTTGAAGTCCTCGGCCGGTTAGTACCAGTCACCTGAACCCATTGCTGGGCTTACAGTTCTGGCCTATCTACCCAGTGG
>NZ_KB903255.1 GCF_000379685.1 Catelliglobosispora koreensis DSM 44566
CCCTCGCCCGCGCCCCGCCCCGCCCCTCGCCCGCGCCCCGCCCCGCCCCTCGCCCCCCTTTCTCGTGATCCACATCCCTTGAGACGTGATCAACGGGCGGTTTGATCACGTCAGTTGGGCTGTGGATCTCAGTTCGGGCTGTGGATCACGACTAAGTCGCAACGGCGGCCAGTCATCCACACCCTCCCGTTTGTCCACAGTGGACCAAGCGACGGTGTGGCGGACTGTTCGCTTTGTGATCTGTGCTGACGTGCATGGACCGTCAGCTCACTGAAGCGCTAAGGCGTGGTCACGGTGTCGTGACTGGGATCGGCTTGCCGAAGCGTGCCCTCGACAACGCTGTCCGTGCAGGGCACTTGTTGCGTTTGTTTCCAGGGATCTATGCAGATGCTGGATTGCTCATGCGCGTCTCGGCTGCTGGCAACCATCAGATCCGGTGTCGCGCTGCCGTCCTTTACACGCGTGGCACCGGTGCGGTCAGTCACATGTCAGCGCTTGCTATCTATGGCTTTCTTCCGCCGCCAGGCAAAGTGCACGTGACCGTTGAGAGTGGAAACAGACAGCGAGCCACACGGGGAATCGCTGTGCACCATCACTTTCCAGCCGGACTCAAAAGAACAACACGCGGCGGCGTCATCGTGACGACTGCGGCCGAGGCCGTGGTTTATGCGTTTCCACTCATGCGACCGGAGCCCAGGATCGGCTGCGTGATGGAGGTAATCACAGCGAATCTGGCTTCGACGGCGCAGATTCGCCGGTGTCTTGAGTCAGCCCCGCGCCTTCCGGGGCGCGGACAGCTCAGCAATGTCTTGGCACACATCGACGGTGGGTGCAGGAGCCTGCTTGAGATCTATGGCGCCGACCGAGTCTTCTCTGGCACGGGATTCAGGCACCTTAAGCGGCAACACCTGATCCGCATCGACGGCCGGACGTTTTATCTCGATGCGTTCGCCGAGTCGGAGGCGGTCGACTTCGAGCTTGACGGCGCGGCCTTTCACGGCAATGCGGTGCAGCGGGAGCGGGATCTAAAACGCGACGCGCTGTTGGCAACCGCCGGCATTCTCGTTGTGAGATTCAGCTATGCGCGGCTGATGACTGAACCTGATGCCGTCAGAGCGGAAGCTCTGAGGATTCTCGCGACCCGGCGTAGCCATCATCAACCCAGTCTTGATCCAGATCCCTGGACGAGATCCACATCCCAACCGACGTGATCAAACAGCCTTTCGATCACGTCCCAAGGGATGTGGATCACGAAAAGGGGTGGGCAGTCCGGGACAGGTGGGGTGGGGTTACTTGCCGGCGGAGGCGATGGTGACGGGGATGGGGAGTCCTTGGCGGACTTCGAGGACGGAGCGGTCGCCGAGCGGGGCGGCTAGGGTCGCGTCGGCTGTGCGTGGGTAGCCCATCGCTGTGCAGGCGAAGTTGGAGCCCATGGTCCCGGCGAAGGGTGTGGAGAGGATGACGATCACCACGGCGTTGGCGGATTCGACGGCGTAGGCGGAATAGTCGGTGCCGCACGGTTCGCTCGCGGGGCCTTGTGAGCCAATGAACGCGGCGGTCAGCTTCTTGCCGTCGGGCGATGCGGTCGCTGACTCGACGGACAGGCCGCCGGGTGCGTTGTTGGGATCCCACGGTGGTGGCGTGACAGTGATTCCGGCGGTGGGGCTGACCGCGACCCGGGTGACGATGACGCGCGTGCCGCTGAGAACGTATTCCCACACGGGAACAGTCGCCTTGCCGCGGCTGGTGGCAAGCTCCTTTGTGGACAGCCGGGCGTCCACTACTTCCAGTGGTTTGCAGCCGTCACAGGAACGGCCTGTCTGCATCGAGCGCAGGGTCTGCGCCGCCGACATCACTGGCACTTCCAACGACTTCCCGTCGGCCCATTGCACGCGAGCGTCAGCAGGCGCGCTTTCGGAAAGCCCGGCTTTGTCGACCAGAGCACCGGCGCTCAGCGCCATCTTGTTGTTGCCGCCGACGGCGTCTTCCCAGTTTCCAATTTGGTCGGTCAGTTCCCCGACGGGCACGAAGGACGGCTTGCCCTTGTTGGCGGCGACAGCGGCGTCCCAGCGGGCGAGGGCCTCCTTGGCGAGCTGATCAAGTTTGGCTTTGTCCTCCGCGGGCGCGGGCAGCCCGGGCGACCCGGCCTCGGGGGTCTGCTGCGCACACGCCACCAAGCTCAAACTGACAGCCAAAATCGCAAGTAGCCGCATTCTCATACCTGCTACGACGCACGGGCCACTGCAGAAGTTGCGTTACCCGAGCGCGGCCTTAGTTTCAGCGACGGGTGCGGAGGTTGCTGGAAGCACCGGCTGCCATTGCACCGAGGCGACCGCGGCACCGGTGCCGGCGGCGAACAGGAGCGAGCCGGCCCACAGCGTGGCCGGCCAGCCGACACCTTCGACGGCCGCATACGCGATGAGCTGCATCAGCCACGGCATCAGACCGGCGGCGAACCCAATGATCGGCAGCCCATAGCGCCAGGTGCGCCAGGGAGACTGGGCGATGAAGATGTCCACGATGAGCGCGCCCAAAGCGGCGGCGACTGCGCCCGGGATGAGCAGCGCCAAGCCCCAGCGTTCGGACATGGCGATGGACACGCCGAGCCCAGCGGCCAGGGTGAACACGGCATAGGTGCCGATGCGGTGGCGCCCGTCGCGGATCTGCCACATCACGGGAATGAGCAACAGCACCGTGGTCACGAGCAGGGCACCGACCCAGATCACGACGTCGAATTCGTCGCCGTCGAAGTAAGGGAAGGTCGGCGTCGCGGAACGGAACGGGGACAGGAAGTTCAGGAAGAAAGCACAGATCGCCGTGACTGACGTCAACGAGATCAATTCCGGCAGCGTCGGCGTGGAGGAAACGGCCCGTTGCGAGCGCCATCCCACCGTGCCCATGAGCAGAACGCCGGTCAACAGCACCAGGTGCGGCGGGCTGAGCAGGGCGTCGATCGATGCTTCGATGCCGAGCAGGGTGTGCCAGAGCATGTCGCCCGCTCCGCCGACGGCGAAGATGGTCACGCCAATCGCGCCACCGCGATAGCCGGGTGGGAGGCGATAGAACGTGCTCAGGGCTGGTTCTCCGGCCACGCGCACCCGGAGCAGCTGCCAGCCAATCCAAGCGGCGAAGGCCAGCACGCCTGAGTAGAAAGACGCGTGCCACGGGGTGAAGAACGTTTCGAGCTCCGGCACGTGCACGTGTGCCCAGCCGTCGATGTAGATCCCGGTGATGATCCACAGCCCGATAAGGGAGGTGATCAGGTCACGGCGCCAGGCACTGGTCAACACATGCTCCTTAAGAGAGCCATTCACGTTCTCTGGCCCACCATCCTAACTGGAGGCGCGAGTGTGCACCGGTCACCTGCATTAAGCGCTGAACCCGGCGCGCGACCGTGCGGCGGCTCATGCCCAGCCGTGCCCCGGCCGCGTCGTCGGTGAGACCGGCGACAAGCAGGGATAGCAGAGAGCGGTCGACAGTGTCCAAAGCGGACTCATGAGCCATCGGTGTCGCGATGGTCCACACGGCGTCAAAGAGCGCACGCAAGGCGTTGAGCAGGTTGCCTGGCCGCACGATGAGGGCGGACCGGTCGAGCGGGAGCAGGGCACTCTTATTGTCGGCAAGCGCTAGATTCGCTGGTACCCCATGGTGTAACCGGGTTTGAACGCCCTCGCCATAAGACGGCGCCGCGGCAGAGGCCTCAACGACGACCTGCATGGCCAAGCCGGGAACAGCGATCGAGGAGGGCATCAGGTCGGGCGAACGCACGAGCATGCGGAGCTCATCGTTGGCGGCGAGGTGAAGCTGCCGCAAGGCGAGCGACAGGGAAAGCACGACGATTTGGTCATCGCGTTCGTCGAGGGCGCGCGAGCGTAACTCGGCTCCCAGCTGGGAAGCGCTAGTGCGGATGAGCTCAAGGTCCTGCTGCCGTTGGCGGACCAAGTGTTCGACCCCGATCTCGACTGGAATCGCGAGCACCAGGTCGGCGGAAAACTGCGCGAGACCGAAGCCCGTCAGCCGGTCGACGGAGTCCTTGATCGTCCGCCGGCTCATGCCGGTGACAACGGCCAATGTGGACACAGATGCCGGGCCAAACCGGAGCAGTTGCAGATAAATCTGCTCGTCTGTTCGGTCGATCCCCAACGCTTCGAACATCCATCACCCCCTGGACGTTTGGATTCTACGGCGATGGCACGTTCGTGTCATGTCACATATGAGACGCTGTCAATATCTTCTGCGATCAATGCCACGTTGGCAGTGTCGGCGCATGACTGTTCTTACCGCCCGTGTTCGTTTGAGCACTGTCCTAACCGGGGTAATAGCCCTGGCCTTATTAGGCAGCCCACCGGCTGCTCACTCGGCACCGTCAACAGACGGCAAGGTGGCGGCTGCGGTGCGTGCAGCTGCCGAAAAGAGCGAGAAGGTCACCTTCTGGGTGACGTTCCACGCTAAGGCCAGTCTCGCGGGCGCGGCTGCCAAGGGCACCAAGGCTGAAAAGGGTGCCGAAGTGCGCCGGTCCAAGATGGAGACCGCCAACGTCTCCCAGGCCGGGGTACGCCAGCTGCTGGACAGTGCGGGGGCTGATTACCGGCCATTCTGGATCTCTAACCGGATCCACGTGACCGGTGACGCCAAACTGATTGATCTCATCGCCTCGCGCGCTGAGGTTGCTTCCATCGAGGAGCAGAAGAGCATCACGCTGCCCGAACCCACCGTGTCTCCGACCGAGGAGCCAAACGCGACCGAGTGGGGCCTGGACAACATCGGCGCACCTGCCGTGTGGTCCACCCTTGGTACGCGGGGTGAAGGCATCGTCGTGGCCAACATCGACACCGGGGTCGACTTCGACCACCCGGCTCTCGCGGCTAAGTACCGCGGGGTCCAGGCCGGTGGCGGTCTCGACCACAACTACAACTGGCACGACCCGTCGAACATCTGTCCCGGCGACGTGCCCTGCGACAACAACGACCACGGCACCCACACCATGGGCACCATGGTCGGCGATGACGGTGGCAGTAACCAGATTGGCGTTGCCCCCGGCGCCAAGTGGATCGCGGCCAAGGGTTGTGAAACCAACTCCTGCTCCGACGCCGCACTTCTGTCCTCCGGTGAGTGGATCGTCGCCCCGACGGACCTGGCCGGGCTGAACCCGCGCCCAGACCTCGCACCGGACATCGTGAACAACTCCTGGGGTGGCGCGGGCTTCGACCCGTGGTACCAGGACATCGTTGATTCGTGGAACGCGGCCGGAATCTTCCCGGCGTTCTCCAACGGCAACGCTGGCCCTTCTTGTAACTCCAGCGGCTCACCGGGTCTGTACAACAACAGCTACTCGACGGGTGCCTACGACATCAACAACGCCATCGCCTCGTTCTCCAGCCGGGGACCGGGTCTCAATGGCGACATCAAGCCCAACGTGGCCGCCCCGGGCGTGAACGTCCGGTCCTCTGTGGACGGTGGCGGTTACGGCAACTTCAACGGGACGTCGATGGCGTCGCCGCACACCGCCGGAACGGTCGCGCTCATGTGGTCGGCCGCGCCAGCGTTGCGTGGAGACATCAACGCCACCCGGGCTCTCATCGACTCGACCGCGACCGACGTGGACGCCACGACCTGTGGTGGCACGGCGGCCGACAACAACGTGTTCGGTGAAGGCCGGCTCAACGCCCTTCAGGCTGTGACGCAGTCGCCGCGTGGCGACCTCGGCTCGCTGTCTGGCGTCATCACCAGTGGCGGCTCACCGTTGGCGGGTGCGACTGTCGTCGCGACCGGGCCGATCACGCGCACGACCACCAGCGCCGCGGACGGGACGTACTCGTTCCCGAACCTGAGCGTTGGCACGTACAGCGTTACCGCGTCGAAGTATGGCTATGCCTCAGCGACCGGCAGCGCGACCATCACGACTGGCGGAACGGCCACGCTGAACCTCGACCTGACCGCGGCCGCTAGTGCCACAGTCAGTGGAACGGTCACCAGCTCGGGTGCCGCTGTCGCGGGTGCGACGGTGAAACTCGTTGGTACGCCGCTGGAAACCACCACCAACGCGGCCGGCTTCTACAGCCTGACCGCACCGCAGGGCAGCTATACGCTGTCCGTCGCGTCAACCCTGCGTTGCGCCGACTCCGTCAGCCAGGCGCTGGAACTAACGGCGGACGTGACCGTCAACGTCAGCCTGCCACTGCGCACCGACACCTTCGGTTACGCCTGTGGTTCGGCCGGTGGCACGTACCCGAGTCTGTCCACTTTGGTCAGCCTCACCGGTGACGACCAGATCGCGACCGTCCCACTGCCGTTCCCGATTCCGTTCTACGGCACCTTGTACAACAACGTCACCATCAGCACCAACGGCAACGCGGCACTGGCCGCGGGAGCCACGTCACTGTCCAATGTGGCGCTTCCGAGCACCTCGCTGCCCAACGGCGCGGTCTACCCGTTCTGGGACGACTTCATCGTTGACGCTAGCGCCGGTGTTTACACGGGCGTCGTGGGCTCGGCACCGAACCGCAAGTTCGCCATCGAATGGCGCAACGTGCGCTTCTACGCTGACGCCGCACAGCGGTTGTCGTTCGTCGCCGAAATCGGTGAAGACGGCACGGTTACGTTCCGCTACAAGGACATTGGAGCCGGTCTCGAGAACGGTAACAGTGCCACCATCGGTCTGGAGAACGCCGCGGGCACCGACGCGTTCCAGTATTCGTTCAACACCGCAGTGGTGACGGACGGGCTGGCGATCGGTTTCAACACCACGAAGCACGGTGTGGTCCGGGGCACCGTGACGGACGCCAACGACGGCTTGCCCGTCAGCGGTGCCACCGTCTCGTTCGACTCCGGTGGCTCGGCGACGACCGGTGCCGATGGGGTCTACCTCGCGCAGATCCCGTCTGGTGACCGCAGCCTGACCGCGAGCAAGGCCAGTTACGAAACCAAGACCGTCGCGGTGGCTCTGGCCGCCGGAACTGTCGCGGTGACGAACATCAGCCTGCGTACCGCCCGCGTCACCGCGAACCCGGCACAGCTGGAAATCGTGGTGCCGGCCGGTGAGTCTCGTGTTCGGACAGTCACCATCGCTAACACCGGTGGCCTGCCCACTCCGCTGACCCTTAGCGAAGTTGGCGGCGATATCCCGTGGCTCGGCGGCTCTCTCGCGGCGAGTTCACTGGCTCCGGGCGCGACGACGAAACTGACCGTCGCCGTGGACGCGACCGGGTTGACCCCGGGCGCCGTTTACGTTGGCGCGCTTCAGATCACGTCGGAAAGTGGCCGGTCACCGAACCTGCAAATCCCGGTGAAGCTCATCGTTCCCGGATTCCAGATCGGCCTCGACGCGGGCAGCAACAACAGCCACGTCGACCCGTCTGGTGACACGTGGGTGAAGGACCGTAAGTACGTCGCGACCGCTGGGGGCAGCTGCGGTTACCAAGGCACCAGTTCGATCGTGACGACGAACAAGACCATCACCGGCACCGACGACCCGGCTCGCTTCGCCAACGCTCGCGAAGGCATGTACGAGTACCGGTGCGACGGTCTGGAGAACGGTACCTACACGGTGGAGCTCAACTTCGCCGAGATCGCGAACAAGGACCCGAACAAGCGGCTCTTCGATGTCATCATCGAGGGCCAGCTCGTTTTGCCGGCGCTTGACATCTCCCTTGAGGTGGGCAAGAACCGGGCGCTGACCAAGACCTTCACGGTCACGGTCACCGACGGTGTGATGAACATCCGGTTCATCACCCGCACCGGGTTCGGTAAGCCGATCGTCAGCGCGCTGCGCGTTACGCACCGCCCTGACCTGCTCTAAACACTGCTGAAAAGGCGGCTTCCCCGGTTGGGGGAGCCGCCTCATACTGTGCCTATGACCGAGCGGTTCACCGATGAGGAACTGGCGTACTTACGGCACGTGCGTTTTGGAGAGCTGCCCGAGCGGGTTCAGCCAGAGGAATATGTCGAGCTGACAGAGACCGAAGTCCCGCACCAGGTGCCGGACGATGCGGTCGGCTTAGACCAGATCCGCTATATCGCTTAAATTCCCAGTCCCACCAAGGTTTGCGCGCCCGGGACAGCTGAAAGCAGCTTTCCGGGCACGATCAGCTTCGCGCGCCTGCGGCCACTGCCGATAATCACATAGGGCGTACTAGAAACCTGCGCGTCAATCAATAAGGCCCACGGCTCGGGCAGCCCGATCGGCGTGATCCCGCCGTATTCCATCCCGGTCTGCTCTACCGCGTAGTCCATCGAGGCGAAGGAAGCCTTCCGCGCCTCAAAGTGCTTGCGCACCAAGCCATTCACATCCGCTTTGGTGCTAGCCAAGATCACACATCCGGCGTAGGTCACCGCTTCACCGCGTTTGGCGGCGACGACGACACAGTTGGCCGAAGCCTCCGCCGCGACGTCATAGGCGGCGCAGAAGTTGGCCGTGTCGGCGAGGTCAGGATCGGTGTCGACGACAAGGACCTCGTCAGCGTGGCCCGGCCAGGCGGCCAGCGCGGACGACACGGCTGGGGCGACCAGGTCAGGGCGCTCAACGGCCCGCCAGGCTTGCTCAAAGTTTCCCAGTGGAGCTTGCACGTGCCCCATCATATTGCCCGGTGATGCGACACTGTGACGCATGACCGAGCCCACCTCGCCGCAGCCTGTGCCCCCGGAGCAGCCGCCTCCGCCCCCGCCTGGACCCTACGCCCCGCAATACGGCGGATATCCCTATGCGCCTCCGTTCAACACCTACGCGATTCTCGCGTTGGTGCTGGCGATCGCCGTCTTGCCTCCGCTGGGGATCTACTTTGGATACAAGGCGAAGGAGCAGATCGCGGCGACCGGGGAACGCGGCGTCGAGCTGGCGACAGCGGCGATCGTGATCGGCTGGGTGCTGACAAGCATCTATGTGCTTATGTGCTGCTTCATGGGCGCCATGTTCAGCATTCCGCTGTTCGCCAACGCGGCCGTTTAACGCTCCTGCATCAGCACGAGGACATGGCCGTCTGGATCATTGAAGGCGGCCATCCACAATTCCATCGCATCGTCTCGGTGCACCGCGTGTGGCTTGTCCACAAACGACACCCCGGCCTCGGTGAGCCGGGCGTATTCGGCGTCGATGTCGGCGACGGTGAAGTAGAGAACGTTCTTGCTCGTGAACTCCGGCTTCTCCGGCACACCTAGGTAGAGCCGCACGTCACCGCTGGCGAAGAAGGCCATCGCCTGGCCGGGAACTTCGAAAAGCAGTGTTATGCCAAGCACATCGCGATAGAAAGCCACTGAGCGGGCGAGGTCGGTCACGCTCACATGGATCTGTCCCAGCGGTCCGAGGGCCATACGCACAGGGTAGCGTGGCCAGCGTGGGGCACAACGTAGTTGTCATCGGCGGGGGGATAGCCGGGCTGACGAGCGCGCTGCGGCTGGCGCAGGCGGGCAAGAAAGTGACGCTGATCGAAGGATCGCGGCACCTCGGCGGCAAGCTCAGAACCGTTGACGGGTGGGAAGCGGGCGCGGAGAACTTCCTGATGCGCGACCCGGCCGGTGGCCCGAGCGCGGCGGTCCGGCTGGTGAAAGAGCTGGGGTTAGAAGACGAATTGCGCCACCCGGAGCCGCTGAAGGCCGGGCTCTATGTCAACGGCCAGTTGCGGCCCCTGCCCACCGGCACGTTGCTAGGCATTCCCGGCCCGCAGGCCGCCTTGGAAACCATCGCCACCGTCACCGCGACGGACACCGACAGCGGCAAACCCGTGCTCGCCTCAGACGCGGCGGTCGGCAAGCTAGTCCGCGAAAGGTTTGGCGCCGAAGTCGTTGACCGGCTTGTCGATCCACTCCTCGGCGGGGTCTACGCGGGACGCGCTGACGAGCTGTCGATCGCCGCGACGATGCCAGGCCTGTACCAGCACCTCCTCCACGAACACACGCTTGCCGCCGCTGTCGCGAAGGCAATGGCCAACAGCAAGGCGCATCAGCAAAAGCACGTCTTCGGCACGGTCGCGAGTGGACTGTCCACGCTCGTGAACGCTATCGCGCAACGCTTGCCTAGCATCAAAACCGGTGTCCCGGTGCGGTCTCTGTCCGAAGTGGACGCTGACGGCATCGTGCTGGCCTTGCCAGGGAGTAAGGCACGCCGCCTTTTGGAGCCCCGCATCGCGGCCGAGCTAGGTGACTTGCCATATGCGAGCGTCGGTCTCGTGACGGCGGAATTTCCCCGCTTTGACGTGCCGGAGTTGACGGGTTTCCTCGTACCAGCAACGGAAGGTCTGGCTATTAAAGCCGCGACCTTCTTCACTCAGAAGTGGGCCCACCTGGCCGGGGAACATGTCCGTGTCCGGCTGAGCCTGGGGCGGGCCGGCGAGCCAGAGGCGCTGCAGCACGACGACGCTGACCTCACCAAGCGCGCGCTGCACGATCTGGAGACAGTCCTTGGCGCGCTGCCGAAACCAGTGCGCACACGGGTGGACCGATGGGGTGGCGGGCTGCCGCAATACGCCCCGGGTCATGTCGATCGGGTGGCGCGTGCGCGGGCCCTGTTGCCAGGAAATATCGCGCTGGCAGGCGCGGCATATGACGGCGTTGGCATCCCGGCGTGTATCGCCTCCGGGGAAAGAGCGGCTCAGAGCCTTCTGGAAGGATGGGACACATGACGAACGCGGCCAGGATCAAGGAACTCAACGACACCATTCGCTACACGATGTGGTCGGTGTTCCAGGCGTCCGATCCGTTGCCTGCCTACCGTGAGGACGTTTCTGACGAGGTCGAGCGACTGTTCGGCGAGCTCAAGAACGTGACCGTGCGTGGAACCTATGACCTGTCAGGCTTGCGTGCCGACGCCGACTTGATGGTGTGGTGGCACTCGGAATCGTCAGACGCGTTGCAGGAGGCCTACTCCCGGTTCCGGCGCACCAGCCTCGGGCGGACGCTCAAGCCGGTCTGGTCGCAGATGGCGTTGCACCGCCCGGCCGAGTTCAACAAGTCGCACATCCCAGCGTTCCTCGCCGACGAGCAACCGCGCGCTTATATCTGCGTCTACCCGTTCGTGCGCTCGTATGAGTGGTACCTGCTGCCCGACGAACAGCGGCGGGACATGCTCGCTGAACACGGCAAGATGGCCCGCGGTTACCCCGACGTCCGGGCGAACACGGTCGCGAGCTTCGCCCTCGGCGACTACGAGTGGATGCTGGCGTTCGAAGCCGACGAGTTGCACCGCATCGTCGATCTCATGCGCGACTTGCGGGCCTCGACCGCCCGCCGCCACGTGCGCGAAGAGGTCCCGTTCTACACCGGCCGCCGCCTGCCGATCAGCGAAATAGTGGCCGCGCTCCCATAACGCTAGATTTCTGCAAGACCGTGCAAGCTATTTGCACGGGCTTGCTTTATGCTTGCGGTCATGACGCGCAGACTGGCCGAAGTCGCCAAGTATGTTGGGGTCAGCGAGGCCACCGTGAGCAGGGTGCTTAACGGCCGCCCCGGGATCTCCGACTCCACCCGCAACGCCGTGCTGACGGCGCTGGATGTGCTGGGTTACGAGCGGCCGGTGAAATTGCGCGGGCAGCGTGCTCGGCTCGTCGGGCTCGTGCTGCCTGACCTGCTCAATCCCATCTTTCCCGCCTTCGCCGACGTCGTTGGTGGAGCGCTGGCGAAGAAGGGCTTCACGCCTGTCCTGTGCACACGCACTACGGATGGTGTGGCCGAGGCCGATTACGTTGACATGTTGCTTGAACAGCACGTCTCCGGTGTCATCTTCGCTGGTGGCAACTATGCCCAGGCTGATGCCGACCATGAGCACTACCGGCGTTTGCTCCAACGTGGACTGCCCGCGATCTTGGTCAACGCCTCGATTGACGGGCTTGGCTTCCCACGTGTTTCGGCCGACGACTCGGTCGCGGTCGAGCAGGCATATGGGCACCTCACGAGCCTGGGACACGAGCGTATCGGGCTCATCCTCGGGCCCCGTGACCACATGCCCTCGCAGCGCAAATTCCGTGCGTTCCAAGGCGATGAGAAGCTCGTCGAGCGGACCATTTTCTCTATGGAAGGCGGGCACTCCGCCGCCAGCCGCCTGATCGATCGTGGGGCCACCGGCCTGATCTGTGCCAGTGATGTGCTCGCCCTCGGCGCGGTCAGAGGAGCGCGGCGAGCCGGGCTCAGCGTTCCGGATGATGTCTCCATCGTCGGTTACGACGATTCCGCGGTGATGACGTGTACCGATCCGCCACTCACCACGATCCGCCAGCCGATCGAGGCGATGGGCCAGGCGGCGGTCGCGCTCCTGGTAGCGGAGGTTGCGGGCAGTCCCGTGGTTGCCGACGAGCTTCTCTTCGATCCAGAACTAGTTGTTCGCGGAAGCACGGCATCAGCGCATTAAGTTTTTGCAACGACCTCTAGACTTCTTGCGAACTTCAGTCTTAGTCTTCTCCGCAACGTCGCTGGCACGAAACCTCAAGGTGACGTCCCTGAAATAGGAGAGGACTTCTACTAATGGACAGAAGGACGTTCAGCAGGACGCTCGGCGTCGTGCTGGCCGCGAGCCTCGCGACTACGGCTGCGGCCTGTAGCGAGGAGCCCGAGACCCCGTCGGGTCCGGTCACGATTACCGTTAACGGGTTGCCGCCCGAGACCAATGCTGAACTGCGCAAGACCTTCCTCGATGACGTCAAGGAGTTCGAGGCCGCCAACCCTGACATCAAGATTGATGCCAAGGAAGGCACCATGGACGCCCAGACGTTCCCGGCGAAGCTGGCCGGTGGGCAGCTTGAGGACGTCTTCCACGTCTGGTTCACCACCCCAGCCGACCTGATCGCGCGTAAGCAGGCCGCTGATCTGTCGCCGTACACCAAGGAATTCCCGGCCTTCCAGCAGCTGCGCCCCGACCTGCTGAAGATTTTCAGCAGCGCTGACGGCAAGGTCTACGGCATCCCGACCGAGCAGTACACGCTTGGCCTTATCTACAACCGCGCTCTGTTCAAGGCCGCTGGCCTTGACCCGGAGAAGCCGCCGACGACGTGGGAAGAAGTCCGCACCTCGGCCAAGGCGATCGCCGCGCTGGGCAACGGAACCGTTGGCTACGGCGAATACAGCAAGAGCAACACCGGTGGCTGGCACTTCACCGCCGAGATGTTCTCGCGTGGTGGCGAGGTCGTCGAGAAGTCTGGCGACACCTACAAGGCCGCGTTCAACAACGCGACCGGCAAGGCCCTGCTGCAGGATCTGTACAACATGCGCTGGGTGGACAACTCCATGGGTGAGAAGCAGCTTCTGGAGTGGGTCGACCTCGTGCAGATGATGGGCGGCGGCAAGCTTGGCATGAACGTTGGTGCCCCGGACAGCCTCGTCCCGATGATCACGCAGTACAACGCGAAGAAGGAAGACATCGGCATCGCCCCGATCCCCGGTGCGAAGGGCACGCTGACCGGTGGCGCTGGCTACATGATCAACGCGAAGGCGACGCCGGAGAAGATCCGCGCTGGCATCAAGTGGATCCTGTTCAAGTTCGCCAACCCGGACCGCATCGAGAAGGCGCACAAGTCGGCCGCTGACGCGAAGGCTGTCGTTGGCCTGCCGGAGCCGAACCTGTGGGGTGCCGGTGACGCCAAGGCGAAGACCGAAGCCGCGCGCAAGCAGTACGGCAACGTTCCCGCCGACAACTACAAGACCTTCGTGGCCAACCCGGTCGCGCTGAAAGTCGAGCCGCCCAAGGCGCAGGAGATCTACGCCGTGCTCGACAACTGCATGGCGAAAGTCCTGACGGACAAGAACGCCAATGTCGACCAGCTCCTGGCTGAGGCCGAGAAGCAGGTCAACTCGATCCTGGCCACCGTTAAGTAACCACTTAGGGCCACCGCTTCGGCGGTGGCCCTACCTAGGAGCCGACCGTGGTCAAGCTAAAGAACCAGCTCACCGCTTATGGGCTGATGGCACTGGGCATCGTGATCTTCGCGGTGTTCTCGTGGTATCCGCTGGCGCGCGGAATTGTGCTCAGCTTCCAGCAGTGGAACTTCATCACTGACCCCGAATTCGTGGGGCTGGACAATTATGAGCTCATCTTCAACGACCCTCTGTTTTGGACAGCCTGGTGGAACACGCTGAAGTTCACGCTTATCGCGCTGGCTCTCGGCTATGTCGTTCCCTTCGCCCTGGCGGTAATCATCAACGAGGCTAGGCACGCCAAGGGTTTCTTCCGCACCGCGATCTACTTGCCGCTGATGCTTCCGCCGATCGTCGTGGTCATCCTCTGGAAGTACTTCTACGATCCGGGCAACGGTGTGCTCAACGCGGCGCTGCGGGGCGTCGGACTGCCCGAATCGCAATGGCACCAAGGGTCGACCACGGCCATCCTCAGCCTGGTGATCGTGTCGACGTGGGCCAATATGGGTGGCGCGTTCATCATGTATCTGGCTGCCCTGCAAAACATCCCGGGTGAGCTTTACGAAGCGGCCGAGATAGAAGGCGCCGGGATCTGGCGCCGCCTGTGGCACGTGACGATCCCGAACATGCGCTTCATCATGCTGGTGCTGCTGCTGTTGCAAGTCGTTGCCACGATGCAGGTTTTCATCGAGCCGTTCGAGCTGACGGGAATCACCAATCAGGACACCATCACCGTGATGGTGCTCATCTACCGGTACGCCTTCGTGGTCAATCAGGACTTCGGCATGGCGGCGGCGATGAGTGTGCTCCTGTTCATCGTGCTGGGTGTGTTCTCTGCCCTCTATCTGCGCCTGACGCGGGATTCGGAGTAGCTGATGGAATCCGACGTTCGCACCCTGATCTCGCCGATCCTGCTCAAGCGGCACAAGGTCTTGTACTTCGCGACGCTCACGTTCTTCGTGCTGCTGTTCGCGGTCGTGTTCTTCTTCCCGCTCTACTGGATGATTACCGGTGCGGTGAAGGATCCGCAGGAGCTCATTCAGCCGACGCCGACGCTGATTCCCGAGTCGTTCTATCCAGGCACTTACCTTGACGCGTGGCGTGAGCTGAAGATTGGCAAGTTCCTGCTCAACACCGCGATGTATGCCGGCGGTGCCTGGATTCTTCAGCTCCTCGTGGATGTCCCGGCGGCCTACGCGTTGTCGAAACTGCGGCCGTGGGGTGGCAAGCTGGTCCTGGGCGCGATGCTGGCGACGCTGATGTTGCCGATGACCGCGTTGCTCATTCCGGCATATCTGGTCGTGACCAACCTCGGTCTGCTGAACACTCCTTGGGCGATCTGGCTTCCGGCCGCCGCCAACGCTTTCAACATCTATGTGCTCAAGCGCTTCTTCGATCAGATCCCCAAGGACCTGCTCGACGCTGCGGAGATCGATGGCGCGGGCAAGATTAGAATGCTGTGGAGCGTTGTGCTTCCGCTGTCGCGCCCTGTGCTGGCTGTCGTGTCGATTCTCGCCATTATTGGCGCCTGGAAGGATTTCCTCTGGCCTTTGCTCGTGCTTCAGGAAGAAGGAACCCGCAACATCAGTGTCGCGCTGCATTACATGGCGGGCACCAGTGGCGTTACCCCGTTCAACCAGATGCTCGCGGGACTGGTCATCGCGAGTGTCCCGATGATCGTGGTCTTCGTGTTGTTCCAGCGCCACATTCTCAGCGGCCTGTCGGCCGGCGGCATGAAAGGTTAATTGATGTCTTCGCAGATGTCTCCACAGTGGTGGCGCTCGGCGGTCATTTACCAGGTGTATCCGCGCAGTTTCGCCGATGGCAACGGCGACGGGGTCGGCGATCTCGCGGGTGTGCGTAACCGGTTGCCCTACCTCAAGAAGCTCGGGGTAGACGCGCTTTGGTTCACGCCCTGGTATGCCTCGCCGCTGGCGGATGGCGGTTACGACGTCTCCGACTATCGCGCGATCGACCCTCTGTTCGGCGATCTGGAGGAGGCGGAGCGGCTCATCGCTGAGGCGCATGCCCTGGGGATCGGCATCATCGTCGACATCGTTCCCAATCACATCTCCGATCAGCACGTCTGGTTCCAGGAAGCGTTGCAGGGTAAGGGACGAGACCGGTTCTGGTTCGTGGATGAGCCCGTTAACCGGTGGATTTCAGAGTTCGGGGGACAGCCGGGAAACGTGTGGACACAGGTCCCGGATGGACAGTGGTATCTGCATTTGTTCGATCCGGCGCAGCCCGACTTGAACTGGACGCACCCCGAAGTACACGCCGAATTCGAAGCGGTGCTGCGGTTCTGGTTCGACCGTGGCGTGGACGGCATCCGGATCGACTCGGCGGGCTTGCTCGTCAAGGAGCCCGATCTCGCCGACTATGCCGAAGGCCAGCCGCATCCGTTCCGTGACCGCGATGAGGTGCACGACATCTACCGCCGCTGGCGGCAGATCGCTGAAGAATATGGCAATCGTGCCTTCGTCGGCGAGGTGTGGATGCCCGATCCGGTGCGGTTCGCCAATTACCTGCGCCCCGATGAGCTGCACACCGCTTTCAACCTGGAATTCCTCTGCTGTGCTTGGGATCCGGAGAAGCTGCGGCAGGTCATCAACAACACACTCGACAGCCACGCGCCGGTTGGTGCTCCGGCGACCTGGGTGCTGTCCAATCACGACGTGACGCGTCCGGTCACGCGTTATGGCCGCGAAGACACCGCCTTTAGCTTCGCCACCAAAACCCATGACACCCCAACAGACCTTGATTTGGGTACTAGGCGAGCCCGCGCTGCGGCACTATTGATGCTTGGATTGCCCGGTTCGGCATACATCTACCAGGGTGAAGAGCTCGGCCTGTGGGAAGTCGAGGACATCCCGGCTGATCTGCGGCAGGACCCGATGCGGTTGCGTTCCACGGGCACTGACCCGGGCCGCGATGGCTGCCGCGTTCCCTTGCCCTGGTCGGGTGATCAGCCGCCCTTTGGCTTTAGCCCGACCGACGTCGCCAAGCCGTGGTTGCCGCAACCAGCGGCGTGGAAGGCGTACACGGTGGAGGCGCAAACGGGTGACCCGCACTCGATGCTGGAGCTTTACCTGTCGGCTTTGCAGTTGCGGCGCGACTTCCAGGACGCCGATTTCGCCTGGGCGCCAAGTGAACCGGACGTCCTCGCGTTTCGCCGCGGCGAGCATCTGATCGTGGTGAACCTGTCGCCCAACGCGGTGGAGTTACCTGAACACACCGAAGTTCTGCTGACGAGCCGCTTCCTCGCTGGAGACCGGCTGCCGCCGGACGCAGCGGTCTGGCTGCGCTCGGGTTCTTAGCAACGTGTCCTAGTCATAGCAAGCCCTTACGTCCCCCCAAGAAGGGTTGTGCAAGATGCAAGGCCGCAATAGAAGGATCACCGCCGCGGTGGCTGCCGTTCTGGCAGCCGCGGCGGTGACCGTGACCGCAGTTCTTGTCAGTGCTTCGCCGGCGACGGCTGCCGGGGTGCCCGCCCGGTCCTACTGGAATATCCCGGGCCGTGGCGCCACCGTTCCCTTTGCGGAGCACGAGGCCGAATACCAGCCGACGAACGGCACGCTGGTTGGCCCGGACCGCTACTACACGACGCTTGCCTCGGAAGCCTCGGGACGCCAGGCGATCACGCTGGACGCGGTCGGGGAATACGTCGAGTTCACCCTGTCGGCTCCCGCCAACGCGATGGCGTTCCGTTACTCCATTCCGGACGGTAACGGTGGCGCGGGGCGTGACGCCGCGATCGATGTGCGGGTCAACGGAAACGTGCTTAAGAGCGTGCCCGTGACATCGCGCTTTGGCTGGTATTACGGCGGCTACCCGTTCAATAACAACCCTGGTGACACAAATCCGCACCACTTCTATGACCAGGTGCGCACGCTCTTCGGCACGACCTACCCGACCGGGACGAAGATCCGGCTTCAGGTCGCGTCGACGGCCCAGTCGCCAAGCTTCACCATAGACCTCGCCGACTTTGAAAACGTCGCTGGCCCGATCGCCAAGCCCACCAACGCGATTGACGTTGTGGCCGACTTCGGAGCCGACCCCACCGGCGGCACCGCCGATCAGACGGCGAAGTTTCAGGCGGCCGTGAACGCTGGTCAGGCCCAGGGCCGCGAGGTCTATATCCCGGCGGGCAAATACACGCTGTGGGACCACGTTGTCGTGGACCAGGTCACGCTGCGCGGCGCGGGCATGTGGCATTCGGAGCTGAAAGGCCGGCACCCCACGGATCGCAAGCGGGCTGTTGGCGTCTACGGCAAATACGTCAACGGCGGCGGGTACACCGGTGAGATTCGCCCGCACGAAGGCGGTGGGCCTTCCCGCAACGTGACCCTCAAGGACTTCGCCATCATCGGTGACATCCGCGAGCGTGACGATGACTTCCAGGTCAACGCGATCGGCGGGGCGATGACCGACTCGGTCATCGAGCGGGTCTGGATGGAGAACACCAAGTGCGGGGCCTGGATGGACGGCCCGATGGACAACCTGATCATCCGGGATTCGGTGATCGTGGACCAGATCGCTGACGGCGTGAACTTCCACGTTGGCGTCACGGATTCGGCTGTCACCAACACCTTCGTACGCAACACCGGTGACGACGGCCTGGCCATGTGGGCGCAGAGCGTTCCCAATGAGCGCAACAAGTTCAACCGCAACACGGTCGTTCAGGTGATCCTCGCCAACAACATCGTGACTTATGGCGGCCGCGACATCGAGATCACCGACAACGTCACGGCTGACTCGCTGACCAACGGCGGTGGCATCCACGTCGCCAACCGCTATCCGGGGGTCAACGGCCCGACCGCGGTGCAGGGCGTGACCACGGTGGCCCGAAACACCCTGGTCCGCAATGGAAACAGTGACTACAACTGGCAGTTCGGGGTAGGGGCGATCTGGTTCAGCGGGCTCAACGAGCCGATCAACGCGACGGTCAATGTCACCGACACGGACATCTTTGACAGTTCGTATGCGGCGCTGATGTGGATCGAAGGGCAGACGCGGACGGTCAATTTCACCAACGTGCGTATCGACGGCGCGGGAACGTATGCGCTGCAGATCCAGTCACCGGGTGCGGCGACTTTCACCAACGTGACGGCCACGAACATCGCTCAGGGGCCAGACAACCTGATCCATAACTGCGTGGGATCCGGGTTCACCATCACGCAGGGTTCCGGTAACTCGGGCTGGTTCGACTCCACTCCCTACTGTGGACCGTGGCACACGCCAAACTGGGGCACCCCAACGCCTCCAACGACTCCGCCGACCTCGAATCCGCCCAGCCAGGGCCAGCTTCAGCTGTCGCAGAGTTCGCTCATCTTCGGCACGCAGAACATCGGCACCACCAGTGCCGCCCAGACGGTGACGGTCACGAACCCGAGCAGCACCGCGGTCAACATCAGCGGGATCGCCGCTAGTGGTGACTTCGCCCGGACGACCACGTGTGGCGCGACGCTCAACGCTGGCGCTTCATGCGTCATCAGCGTCACGTTCACCCCGACGGTCAGCGGCACGCGCAGTGGACAGCTGAGCATCGGCAGCGATGCGCAAGGCAATCCGCATATCGTCAATCTGAGTGGCACCGGTTTCGACCCGGCGGGCAATCTCGCACAGGGCAAACCCGCCAGTGCGACCAGCCAGAATGGGCCGTATTCGCCAGCGAACGCTGTCGATGGCGATGCCAGCACCTATTGGGAGAGCGCGAACAACGCGTGGCCACAATCGATCACGGTTGACCTCCTCGCGGCATACAACGTCAACCGGGCCGTGGTGAAGCTGCCGCCGCCCGCCGCGTGGGGACCGAGGACGCAGACGTTCTCCGTGCACTGCTCCACCAACGGTTCCACCTACTCCCAGGTGGTGGCCCCGGCCGGGCACGCTTTCAACCCGGCGACCGGAAATAGTGTGTCGCTTAGCTTCCCGTCCACGAGTTGCCGGCAGGTGCGCCTGACCTTTACCGGGAACACGGGCTGGCCCGCGGCACAGGTGTCGGAGTTCGAGGTTTACGCCGGTGGCCAGCCGCCGGTGGGCCCGCAGCTGTCGCTGAGCGCGAGCAGTCTCGCCTTCGGCAACCAGGCCGTGAACACGACCAGCGCGCCGCAGAACGTCACGGTCACCAACACCGGTAATGGCGCGGCGAGTCTCGGTGCCATCAACGTCACCGGCAACTTCGCCCGCACCACCACCTGTGGCGCGACGCTTAACGCCGGTGCCTCATGTTCGGTCGCGGTCACGTTCACACCCACGTCGGCGGGCACGAAGTCCGGCACGGTGAGCTTCACGAGCAACGCGTCGGGCAGCCCGCACACGGTCAATCTGTCGGGCAACGGCACGGTCGCCAACACCAACCTGGCGCTGAACAGGCCGACGACTGAGAGCGGTCACGTGCAGAACTACGGCTCGGGCAATGCTGTCGACGGCAACCAGGGATCCTATTGGGAGAGCCTGAACAACGCGTGGCCGCAGACAATCACGGTCGACCTCGGCGCCAGCACCACGGTCGGCCGGGTCGTGCTCAAGCTGCCCACCAACTGGGGCGACCGCAACCAGACCCTGTCGATTCTGGGTTCTGCCACCGGTTCCATGTTCACGACCGTGCAGGGCTCAGCGCAGTACACGTTTAGCCAGGCGGCTGGCAACGTCGTCACCATCACCTTCTCGCAGACCAGTCAGCGGTTCATTCGCCTGAGCTTCACGGCGAACACGGGCTGGCCGGCGGGACAGGTTTCCGAATTCGAGGTGTACGCCTCATAAGCCAGGCGGGTCGGCGCGTGGATGCACCGCTGACCCGTACTGAAACCCCTGGCGCTGCTCCCCACGAGCGGAGGGGAGCAGCGCCAGGCCTTACCCAACGGGGGCCGTTATGCGGATGGCACTGACAGTGCTGGTGATTGCCGCACTCGCCGGATGTAGCACGGCGAAGCCGGTGGCAGTGCCGAGTGTGACGGCGAAAGCGCCGGGGGCGAACTGCCCGGGCGCGGTGCTAGACAGCGAACAAGTGCGGTTCGGCAAAGAGAACGCGCTCGCCGGTGCTCTCATCGGCGAGGGGAAGACCGGCCTGATCCTCGCACACATGGCCCCAGGTTCCCTTTGTGACTGGCTGCCCTACGGTCGTGCCATCGCGGAGCGCGGCTACAAGGTGCTCGCGTTTGACTTCAATGGTGCCGGGTCGTCGGCGTTCACCGCGCGGAAGAACGACCTCGATGTGGCCGAGGCGGTGATGTTCCTGAGACAGCAAGGTGTTTCGGCGGTGGTGCTCATGGGCGCGTCACGCGGCGGCACAGCTGTCGTCACCGCGGGCTCCAAAGTGGACCCGCCGGTCAATGCGGTCGTCAGCCTTTCGGCGCCGGCTGCGTTCGCGGGCATGGACGCCCGGGAGGCGGCAGCGAAACTGGCCGTGCCGGTGCTCTATGTGGCCGCGGAACTGGACGGGACCTATGCCGAGCAAGCCAAAGAGCTATATGAGCTAAGCAAAGGCAGCAAAGACCGGCGGCTGACGATTGTCGCCGGAAGCATTCACGGTGTCCCGCTGATGGTGCCGAGTGTCGACCTCGAAGCCGGAACAGCGGTGACCGCGTTTCTGAAAGCGAATGTGCCGTCATGAGACGAAGCCTTGTCGTCCTCCTGCTGTTGGTGGCTGGCTGCGAGAGCACCGCGCCACCGGCGGCGCAGGAGCCGCCAGCGAAACTTGCCTTCGCCCAACAGGGGCGTGGCGCGACTGTCCCGTTCGTGGAATATGAGGCGGAGTCAGCTGACTTCACGGGCAAACGCATCGGGCCCGACCGGACCGCTAAAACCCTTGCGGGCGAAGCGTCCGGGCGGATGGCCGTGACATTGTCCAAAGGCGACAGCCTGACGTTCACGCTTGTGCAGCCGGCGAATGCCGTCACGGTTCGCTACAGCGTGCCTGACGGAACCGAAGGCGTGCTCAAGGTCAACGACACCGAGCTCAAGCTGACGGCCAAATACGCTTGGTACTATGGCGGATTCCCGTTCAGCAACGACCCGTCGAAGGGTTCGCCGCATCACTTCTACGATCACGTGCGCGGTCTGCTCGGCCAAACCGTCGCTGCTGGCGGCAAAGTGACCCTGAGCTGTGAGTGCACGATCGACCTCGCCGACTTTGAAATGGCGCCAGCAGCACTCGAAAAGCCGGAAGGCTCAACGTCCATTGTGGACTTCGGTGCCGACCCCACGGGTGCGAAGGACTCCAGCGACGCTATCCAGCAAGCCCTGAGCACTGGTGACGCCTGGATCCCAGCGGGCACATTCAAGGTGACCCGGCACCTGATCGCCAACAGGACCAAGCTGCGCGGCGCGGGCGGGTGGCACAGCACGCTAACGGGAGCTGGCGTCGGCGTTTATGGCGACCACAGCCAAGGCGTGCACTTGAGCGGCTTCGCCATTATCGGTGAAGTCACCGAGCGTGACGACCACGCCCAGGTCAACGGCATCGGGGGCGCGCTGGGCGGAGGTTCGGTGGTGGAGAACCTGTTCATCCAGCACACCAAGGTCGGCCTCTGGCTCGACGGCCCGTTCAGTGGGCTGACAGTCAGAAACAACAGAATCTTCGACACGACCGCTGACGGGCTGAATCTGCACCAGGGCATCAGCGAAACGGTCGTCGAGCACAACGTCATTCGCAATACGGGCGATGACGGCTTGGCTATGTGGTCGGACCAGAACGCGAATCACCACAACACGTTCCGCTTCAACACCGTCCAGCTGCCACTGCTCGCCAACGGAATCGGCATCTACGGCGGCCATGACAACACCGTGGAAGCCAACATCATCGCCGACATTCTCATCGAAGGAGCTGGCGTGCAGGTGGCCAACCGGTTCAGCGGAACGGTGCCGTTGAGCGCGACGACGGTGCTAAAGGACAACACCGTGCTACGAGGCGGGTCGAAGTTCGCCGGCATTCAGGCTGATGTTGGTGCGTTCTTCCTCTTCGGCAAAGACTCCGCGATCACCGGTGCGATCACCCTCTCCGGCAACTCCACAATGGACAGCTCGTTTTCCGGTCTGCACCTCTACGGCTCGTCAATGTCGCAGGTAACCGTTGAGCGGCTGACCGTCCAGGCTCCCGGCACCGTCGGCATCCAGGTCCAGTCGATGGGCGCGGCCACGGTCACCAAGAGCCGCGTCGAAGGCGGCGTGTACCTCTGTAAGGACGCCTTACCCTTCACCCTCACCGTGGCCGACAGCACCGGCCTCGACACGCCAGCCTGTGAAGGGATCTAAGCTAGGCGACGTGACGAGGAGACTCGCAGAGGTAGCCAAGTACGTCGGGGTCAGCGAGGCGACGGTGAGCCGGGTGCTTAACGGCAAGCCGGGCATCTCAGAGGCGACCCGGACGGCAGTGCTGACCGCGCTCGATGTGCTGGGCTACGAGCGCCCGGTCAAGCTGCGCGGAGAACGGGCACGCCTGGTGGGGCTGGTGCTGCCCGAACTGCAGAACCCGATCTTCCCCGCGTTCGCAGAGGTCGTGGCCGGGGCTTTGGCCCAGCGTGGGTTCACCCCGGTGCTGTGCACCCGCACCGAGGACGGGGTCTCGGAGTCGCAATACGTCGACACCTTGCTAGAGCAACAGGTCTCCGGAGTGATCTTCGCGGGCGGCAACTACGCCCAGGCCGACGCCGACCATGAGCACTACATCCGGCTCAAGGAACGCGGCCTGCCAGTCGTTCTCGTCAACGCGGCGATCGACGGGCTTGGCTTTCCGGTCGTGTCCGCTGATGACCGCATCGCGGTCCGCCAGGCGCACAACCATCTCGCCTCGCTCGGGCACACGTCGATCGGGCTGTTGCTCGGGCCGGCCGACCACGTGCCGTCGCAGCGCAAGGCGGCCGAGTTCCCGGATCTGCCCCTGGCCCGCACGCTCTACTCGATGGAGGGCGCGCAGGCGGCGGCCACGCGGTTGTTCAAGCAAGGTGTGACCGGGCTGATCTGTGCCAGCGACATCATGGCCCTCGGTGCGATCCGCGGGGCGCGGCGCATGGGGCTATCCGTCCCGGAAGACGCATCAGTGATCGGTTTCGATGACTCGATGTTCATGGCGTGCACCGACCCGCCGCTAACCACGGTGCGCCAGCCGATCGGGGACATGGCTCAGACAGCCGTCGCCTTGCTCGTGACTCAAGTGGACGGTGGCGAAGTCGCCGCAGACGAATATCTCTTCGACACCGAACTCGTCGTGCGCGCCTCGACGCGTCCGCCTAAGAAGGCAGCTCGCGGCGCATAGGGATGTGCGGGATGCCATCGTCCAGATATTCCGGGCCGGTGGCGTGGAAGCCATACCGTTCGTAGAAACCGGCCACTTCGGACTGTGCCTCCAGCACGATCGGCCGGTCACCCGACGCGGCGAGCGCCGCCACCATTAGCTTGCCTGCCAGGCCCAGCCCACGGGCGTCTTTCGCCGTGACCACCCGGCCAATGCGGGCGACCGGGCCGTTTTCCTCGTAATCGGTGAGGATGCGCAAGTACGCGATGGGTGTGCGGTCGCGTTCAAACCACAGGTGCCGCGTACCTTCCTCGAGGTCTCGTCCATCGAGTTCCGGATAGGCGCATTGCTGCTCCACCACGAACACGTCGGTCCGCAGCTTCAGCAAGCCATAAAGGGTTCTCGCGTCCAAGTCAGCGAAGCCGGCGGCCCGGAAAATCATCTCCATCAGCGCACAACCTTCACGTTGAAATTGCCGTGGCTCACGGCTGGATAGAGCCGGACCCATAGCGCAAGGTACATCTCCATGCCCCGTGCCATCTCGATGCCGCCGAGATCCATGATGTCCTCCCATCCGAATTCGGCCAGCAGTCCAGTCACGACAGTCTTGGCTTCGGCGTCGTTGCCGCACAGGAACATCGTGTGATCGCCACCGCCCAGTTGCTTCGGCTCGGCCATCACGGTGTTGTTGACCGTGTTGAGCGTCTTGACGACCCGGGCTTCGGGGAACTCCCGCTGGATCTGTTCGCCGAGGGAGCTGGTGTCTTTGACAAAGAGCATCGGTGGGTACCCGTTGGAGAAGTCGAGCGGGTTAGAAACGTCGATGAGCACCTTGCCGGCCAGATTGTCAGCGCCAGCCAGGTGAAGTGTCGTGATCGAAACGTCCCCGGCGGTCGCGTTGAGGACCACGTCGGCGAATGCGGCCGCTTCGGCGTGCGTGCGCAAAGCCAACTCTGGGTGCTCGGCGAACCAGCTATCCCGCTCACTCGTCACAGCAACGTCTCGTGTGCCGACACTTACCTCGTGCCCGACCTCGGCAAAACGGCTGGAAAGACGCTTTCCCACCGCACCGGTCCCCAGGACCCCAATCTTCATGGAGATCAGCGTATGCCAAACGCGTGGAACCCTCCGCCGCGTGTGCCGAAGTAGATGTTGCCCTTCCACACCGCTGGCGTGGACTCGATGCAGCTGCCAGGTTTCATCTGCCACAGCTGTTGCGGCGCCGCTTTGGTGTCGCTGATGTCCCAGGCGCTGAATTCGCCGCGGCAGTCGCCCGCCAGCAGCACGCCGTCGACGACGACCGGTGACATGTGCACTCGCACCATGTCGAGTTCCCAGCGCTTCTGGCCGGTCTCACGGTCAATGCCGAAGATCTTGCCACGGTTGGTGCCCCAGATGATGAGATCCTTGTAGATCGCGGGCGATCCGTAGATGCCGCCCTTCTTCTCCCCATCGCGAAATTGCTCGTCGACCTTCCACACCAGCGGGTTGTCCGGCTTACGCGGGTCGAGTTTCATCATCTGGCCGTTGTTCTTGGACGTCTGGTTCAGACGCTCATATTCCGAGCCGACGTAAAGGAATCCCTGATCGTCGGCGACGAGCGCGCCATCGGTGTCGTCGCCGGTCCAGAAGCGGAACACCCGTTCCGGCTTCTTGCCCTCCTTGAGGCCGCTGATGTCCCAGCCCTGCACCAGACCGCCGGAGTTGGCGAAGTAGATGACGTTGCCGATCACGGTGACGGCGCCCTCGACCGAGACGTTGTTGTCCTTGGTGTCCTTGAGGAGCTGGTCATCCCAGCTGGGCGTGTGGAACACCAGCTCGGGTTTGACGCTCACCTTGCCGTCGGAACCGTAGCCCCGGTTGAGCTTGACGATGTGGAACTGGCCGTTTTCGCCACCCTCGAAGAGGTAATCGTCGAGGATCAGGGCGCTGGCGTCCCAGTCGTCGTTCCATAGCGTCGGCTTGACGGCGGTCGCGGAAATCTTCCAGAGCTCGCGTGGCTTGGGGCCGTCGAAAGCGATGGCACGAAAGAAGTTGTCCCTCGATCCGGTGTAGACGATCGGGTATCCGTCGGGATCGATCGTCACCGTGCCCTTGATGATGTCGCCGGTCTCGAACTTGGGGATGATGTCCGTCCCCGTCTTGGCATCGACGAAATGCACTGCCTTGTCATAGGCGCCGAAGACCACCCACGTGCGCCCCTCGCGCTCGAAAACCGCGGGCTGACCTGTATAGCCCGTGCCACACCACTCGCGCGGCCCGTTCTCATCGGAGGAGATCGCACACATTCCGCCGCCCTTGGGGTAGCGCCAGAGCTCTTGCGGTTTGGTGCGGGGGACCGGCCCGGTGCCGTAGAACGTCCGGGTCGGGTTGCCGCGGAAGGTCAACAGTCCGTCGACCTTAGTGCCATAGGGATCGCCGACCCGGCGGGCATCCCACCAGCCCTCAAACGGTGGTTCCTGCGACTGTTGGGGGTTGGGTGCCGCTCCCGGGTTGAAAAGGGCATTTTGTGCGCCGGGCCAGACCCAGACGATGCCAGCTAGCAGGCCAACCGCGATGATCGCCAGCAGCGCGACCTTGCGCTGAAACGGCAGACCAGACAGGGGCAGTTTCACGCTGACAGTCTGCACTGTGTCGGGTACTGAGCGTAGGTCACTCTCATCACAGCCTGGACACGATAGGGTCTCCGCGTGCGTTTTACGGTGGGCCAAACGGTGGTACGACGGTGTTTATACCGGGATAGTCGCATTTCAGCCGTTGAGTCAGCCCGGGTCATCAGCGATGACGACCGAGGGCTGCTGACCTGGACAAGTGCGGGTTCGGCGGTGATGCGCCGGGCGACTTTCGCCCGTGAGCCGATCCGCAAGATGCCCGTCGCCGAACGCGACAAGATTCCCACCATGCTGATTCCCACGACTTGGCATGGCGGCGGCATTCTCGTCTTCACTCCCGAGGACGCGAACCATTCCGTGTGGTGGTTCTTTGACGCCGCAGGGCATTTCGAAGGCTGGTATGTCAACCTCGAACTCAATCGCGGCCGCTGGGAAGGCGGGATTGACGCCCAGGATCAGGCCCTCGACGTCTGGGTCGCGCCCGATCGCAGCTGGCGCTGGAAGGACGAGGACGAATTCGAAGAACGAACAGGCCATCCGTTGTACTGGGAAGCCAGCGAAGTAGCCGCCATCCGCGCCGAAGGCGAGCGCATGATCGCGCTAGCCGAAGCGGGAGCGTTTCCCTTCGATGGCACGTGGGTCGACTTTCGTCCCGATCCACAGTGGACACCCACGACGATGCCCGTGAATTGGGACAGCCCATTATGACCTCGGTCCGTCACGGGGGTGCTGACGATCTCGATCTCGTCAGCAGGTTGCACGTTCAGAGCCGGCAGCACGCGTACCGCGGCATCATCCCGCAGGACAACCTGGACTCGCTCGACCCGGCTGTTTTTCTGCGGTCCTGGCAGAAGAACTTCACGCCGGGCAGCGGTCTGTTCATCGCCGAGGACGACGGCACCCCGGCCGGCTTTTGCCACGTCGCCGACGGCTGGCTGATGTCGATCCACGTGCTGCCGCGATGGCATGGCGGCGGCGTTGGACTGGCTCTGCTAAACGCGGGTAAGAATGCCTTGCGGGACATGGGTTTTGCGCAAGCCCGCCTGTGGGTCGTGGCCGGAAACGCCCGTGCCCGGCGATTCTATGAGCGTGAGGGCTGGCGGCAATCCGGTCAGTCGAAGGAGCAGGACCTCAACGGTGCGCTGACCCCGTTGGTGGAATACATATGCGATCTCTGACCCGTGACGGTCAGCCTCTCGTGGTGCACGACTCCGGCGGTTCCGGCCCGGCGATCCTTATGCTGCTTGGCCTCGCGGGTCACGCGGGCGAGTTCGAAACCATCGCCGCACCTTTGCGCGAGACGCACCGTGTGCTCCTGCTCGACCAGCGCGGCAGCCTTCTCGGCGACATGTCCCGCCAGGCCTACGCCGACGACGCCCTGTTTGTGTTACGTAGGCTGGGCATCGAGCAGACCGTCCTATGTGGCCAGCCGCATTTCGGCCAAAGCCACCGTCATCACCATCCCCTGCGCCGCCCACGACGCCCATCTCGACAACCCCACCGCCGTCCTCACCGCCATCCGCACCTTCCTGCTGTAAGGCTAAAGTTGCTCTAGGCCAACGATGCAGCCCGAAGACTTCGGCGGTGTCACCGCCGATGAGGCGATCCGGCGAGTACTGGAAGTCCAGTGGCAGGGCAAAGCGATCGCGGCTGTGACGCAATACCGCGTCGACGAGCCAGAACGGTGGAGCGAATACATCCGTGAGCAGATGATCGCCTTTTAGGAGGCCGTGGGCGGGTGCAGGCTCAGGGTTCCGGGGCTGGCGTCGTAGGCCGCTTTGACGAATGCGCGCACGCGTTCCGTGGTGTTGGTGCCCACCCATACCGGGCCCCAGCGGATAGGTGCGGCGTCGTGCAAGGGAACGTAGGTGATGTCGGGCCGCGGGTAGTACTGGGCGGCATGAGCACCTGCCGGGAACACGCCTTTGCCTGTCGCCACAAGGGAGAGAATCTCGGCGAACGTGTTGGCGCTTGGCCCGCGCTGGATCGGCTTGCCGCCTGGCGTGTGACTAGGGATGCGGTCGCGGCGCCACTCTTCGGGCAGGTTGACCTGAATCATCGGATAGCCGGCCAGTGCTTCGAGCGACATCGAGTCGTGTTTGGCGAGCGGGTGTGCGGCGGGCACCACCAGAACACGGGGCTCAGCAAGCAAAACCGGGCCGCTCACGAGATCTAACTCTGGATCGGCGAAGAGAATATCTGTGATCAGGACATCCATGTCGCCGTTGCGCAGCCGGGTGACGGCTTCGTGAATTTGAGCCTCGTGGATGTGGACTTCGCAGTCGGGGTGCCGTGAGCCGAAAAGGCTGACCGCTCTGAGAAGCAGCTGTCCCGCTCCGGCGCTGACGAAACCAATCCGCAGTACGCCGCTAACGCCCCGCCCGGCGTCGATCGCCTTGCGGAACGCATCGTCGATGCCGGAGACCAGCGGCGCCAGATCTTCGGCGAGCGCCTTGCCGATCCGTGTGAGCTGCACTTGGCGGCTCGTGCGCTCAAACAAGGGAGCCCCGACACGGCGTTCGAGTTTCTTGATGGTCTGGCTGATCCGGCCGGTGGTGACCCTTAGCCGATCCGCGGTGCGCCCAAAGTGGAGTTCTTCGGCGAGGGTCAGAAATGCCTCGATCTCGTGCCGCTCAAGCATTCTGCCTCCGTCGTTTCCTCTCGCTAAACGAACGTAACTCGATCTTGGATTGTTGACCTCCTCCATTCGGTGAATCCTCGAGATCAATGACGAACACTTCAGCACCCGGCTCAGGCCGGCGAAAGATCGTGGCCGGCTTGCCAGCCACCACTTTGGACAGTGCCGAGTGGGACAACTCGGCTTCCCTGGATAGCGAGACTGTCGCCGCGCTGGCCCTGCTCAAGGAGGAACAGGGCGCGGACATCCACATATGCGGGGGCATCACCCTGACGCGATCGCTGCTACAGGCAGGCCTCGTCGATGAGTTCTATCCATGCCTAGATGAGGGAGCTAACAACCATGGCAAAGCCCACCACGATTGCCGAATACATTGCCCAGCAGCCGGAGCCGCTGCGCGAGATCGCTGACAAGCTGCGACAGCTGATCGATGGCTTGTTTAGCGACGGCAGCTCAGCGCTCTTTCAAGGGCACCCGGTTTGGGGACGTGGCGAAAAGCCTGGCCGGGATCCGATTTGCTATCTCAAGGCCTATCCGAAGTATGTGACGTTCGGCTTCTGGCACGGCCAGGAAATCGCCGACAGTTCGGGCCGGCTGGAGCCGGGCTCCCGTGCCATGGCAAGCGTCAAGCTGCGCGGCCTCGACGATATCGACACAGCGCTGTTCACCGCCTGGCTCACCCAAGCCAGCGACATCTAGTTCCTTCGATTACGGAGAACCAATGACAACGACCATCGTCACCTCGCCGGGCGCCCTCCCGGCGATCACCCGCCCGTCCACGCGGCTCATGCTTACCGCCGGCGTCCTAGCCGGGCCCTTGTTCCTGGTGACCATTCTCATTCAGCAGGCCACGCGAGCCGGGGTCGATCCCGTGACCCAGCCGCTGAGCCTGTTGTCACTAGGGGAAAACGGCTGGATTCAGATCACGAATTTCATCGTGTCCGGGTTACTAGTTCTCGCCTCGGCGGTGGGGATCCGCAGAACATTGCGTGGCGGCCCAGCCGGCACCTGGGGCCCGATTCTCATAGCGGTCTACGGAGTTGCTCTCGTCTGGGGCGGCGTCTTTGTGGCCGATCCAGCCTCCGGGTTCCCAGCCGGTGCGGCCATGGGTGTGCCTGACCCCTCGACGTGGAGCTGGCACAGCTGGATGCACGCCTTCGCCGCTCCAGCCATGGGACTGTCTCTCATCGCCGCTTGTTTCGTCTTCGCTCGCGCGTTCCGGCGTCAGGGCAAGACCGGCTGGGCGGTGCTGAGCTGGGCCGCGGCAGCCGGGTACTTCGTCGTGGCAGGCACTGGGTTTGGCACCAGCGACTTCCGGCTTGTGCTGGCGGGCGGTGGCTTGCTGTGGCTCTGGGCCGCGGCGGTCAGCGCACACCTCCTTCACATGCGGGAGAAGGGTTCGGCATAGGTGAAGGGGCCGGACGGGGAACCGTCGTAAACGGCTAGTGGGCGCGCCTGGAAGTAGTCGCCCCACGCGGGGTCGGGAGCATTGATGCCGAGACTGGACGCGGGCCGAAAACCGAAGCGGGAGTAGTAACCGGGGTCGCCGAGCAGCGCGACGATCGATTCACCGAGGGCGTCGGCCGCTCCTAGGACGGTGTGCATGAGGGCCAGGCCGACGCCACGGGACTGATGTGTGGGGTGGACGGCCAGCGGGCCGAGGCCGAGCGCGGGAGTGCTGTCGATCCAGCCGCGGGTGCACACGACGTGTCCCACGATGCCGGGACCATCAGTGGCCACAAAGGACAGTTCCGGGATCCAGCCCTCGTCTTCCCTGAGCCAGCCGAGCAGAGTGGTCTCGATCGGCTCGGCTGTCTCGGGCTTGGCGAACGCCGCCGTGACCACGGCGGCTACAGCGGAAATGTCGTTAGGGGTTTCCCGGCGTATGAGCACCAGTTCAAGATAGCGGTATGGATCGCGAGACCAAGGTAAGCATGCTGTCAGGGCAGGACATGTGGACGCTGCCCGAGGTGCCGGAGATCGGGCTGCCGTCGCTCACGATGTCGGATGGGCCAGTCGGGGTGCGGGGGACCGGCTGGACCGAGAAGTCGATCGCGCTGCCTAGCCCCACCGCGCTGGCCGCCACGTGGGACCTTGACCTGGTGCGGAAGGCGGGCCTGGTGCTCGGGCTCGAAGCCCGGCGAAAGGGCGTGCACGTGCTGCTCGCCCCGACCATCAACCTGCACCGCAGCCCACGCGGCGGGCGGCACTTCGAGTGTTATTCCGAGGATCCGTTGCTGACCGGGCTGATAGCCAACGCGTTCATCGATGGGGTGCAGAGCCAGGGTGTCGCGGCGACGGCGAAACACTTCGTGGCCAACGACTCCGAGACCGACCGGATGACCGCCAACGTGCAGGTTAGCGAGCAGGCGTTGCGCGAGCTCTATTTGCTCCCGTTCGAGATGGCTGTCCAATCTGGAGTGTGGGCTGTCATGGCGGCCTACAACATGGTCAATGGCAAGACGATGACCGAGCACGGCGAGCTCCTCAGCGGTGTACTCAAAGGGGAATGGGGATTTGATGGCATCGTGGTCTCCGACTGGACCGCGGCGCGGTCGACGGAGGAGACCGCGCTAGCGGGGCTCGACATCGTCATGCCACAGCTGTTCAGCCCGTGGGGCGAAGAGCTTGCCGCGTCACAGGTTCCCGATGAGGTCATCGACGACAAGGTGCGCCGGGTGATCCGGCTCGCCGAGCGGGTCACCAAACCAGCCGACGTCACCGAGATTGATGGCAGGCAAGCAGCCCGCGAGATCGCGGCGCGGTCGTTCGTCTTGGCGAGCAACGATGGCGTGTTACCGCTCCAGGAGACCCAAACCGTTGCCCTGATTGGTGTCCCGGCACACGAGCTGCGGATCATGGGTGGCGGCAGCGCCGAGGTGAACCCGGAATATGTCACCACGCTGGAAACAGCGCTGGGGCAAAAAGCACACTTGGCGACCGATCCGCGGGCGACGTTGCCGCCAGCCGCCGGTCCGCTTTGGACAGACTTGACGGTGACGTGCTTTGACGAGCAACGGACCGTTCTGCTGAGCCAGCCGCTGGAAACCGCCGCGATCCGCTGGATAGGCCAGTTCCCGGTGGAAAACCTCGCCCGGGTGGAGGTTTCCGGGACACTGTCCGATGCTCCTGGGACGCATACGTTTTCCGTGCGCGGGCTGGGTGCCTTCAAGCTCAGCGTCGACTCCAAGGTGTTGTTCGACGACACGATCTGGCCCGACATGAGCGACCCGATCGGGTTCCTCAAACCGCCGGAGCAGCGCGTCGCTGCCATCGTCCAAGGCGCGCAACAAGTGCGGCTTAGCCACGACGTCATGACCGAGTCGCCTTTTCCCGCCATCAACTTCCAGCTGGGCCATGTCCCGCCGCAGCCAGAAGACCTTATGGAGCAGGCGATTGAGGCGGCGGCAGCCGCCGATGTCGCCGTGGTGGTCGTCGGCACGACCGAAGACGTGGAGTCCGAAGGTTACGACCGGCCGAGCCTCGCCCTGCCTGGCCGTCAGGACGAGCTTGTCTCCCGCGTGATCGCGGCCAATCCGCGCACTGTCGTCATCGTCAACGCGGGGGCGCCGGTGCTCTTGCCGTGGGCAGATGAAGCCGCTGCCGTCTTGCTGGCCTGGTTCCCAGGGCAGGAAGGCGGAAACGCTTTGGCTGACGTGCTCTATGGCCGGGCCGAGCCCGGTGGGCGATTGCCAACGACATGGCCCCGTGCCGAGCAGGACGTTCCGGTCTGGGATGTCGAAACCACGGACGGGCTCATCGCGTACCAGGAAGGATTGTTCATTGGTTATAAAGCCTGGGACGCAGCGGCCGTCGAGCCGTTGTATCCCTTCGGGCATGGGCTTGGTTATACCCAGTGGGTCTACGAAACCCTCGTCGCCACAGAGGAAAGCGTCAGCGTCACTGTCCGTAACGACGGCACCCGCCCTGGACGGGAAGTCATCCAGATCTATGTCGAGCCGAGTGAGCAAATGCCAGCACGCCCGAAGCGCTGGCTCGCTGGCTTCGCCATCGCCGAAGGTGAATCCGGTGACGTCGTCACAGTGACCATTGACCTGCCCAAACGCACCTTCCAGCAGTGGGCTGAAGGTTGGCAGACCATGCCTGGCGAATACCTCGTGCACGCCGGTCATAGCCTTGCTGACCTGAGGATTGGGGGAGTCGTGCACGTCACATAAGTGGGCACGGGGCCGCCGTGAGCTCCTAGGGTAGCTAAACGTGACGATCGCTGACATGTGGTTTGACCCCACCTGCCCCTGGGCCTGGGTGACCTCACGGTGGCTGCTCGAAGTGGAGCGCGTGCGTGAGGTTCAGGTTCGCTTCCGCGTCATGAGCCTGGCTGTGCTGAACAACTACGACCCCGGCGACCGTGCGTGGGGTCCGGTGCGTGTGGCCATCGCGGCTGAGCAGCAGTTCGGCAACGCCTGTCTGTCCAGTTTGTACACTGCGCTCGGCACTCGGATTCACCACGAGAAGTGGGCGCTGGGACACGACCTTTACGTTGACGCCCTGAAAGCCGTTGGCCTGCCTGGCGAACTAGCAGACGCGGCGGAGGTCACGGGTTTCGATGAGTTGCTGCGCTTGAGTCACGCTGAGGGCATGGAGCCGGTCGGGCAGGACGTGGGCACCCCGATCATCCACGTCCCCAACGCTGACGGTCAGCGGATCGCCTTCTTCGGTCCCGTGGTGACGCCCGCCCCGCGTGGCGAGGCCGCCGGCCGTCTCTGGGATGGCGTTCTCCTCGTCACCGGAACGGACGGTTTCTTCGAAATCAAGCGCAGCCGCACCCGGGAACCCAGGTTCGACTCCCCGCTGCGCCCCGCCGTGCTGCACCCACCCGTGCTGCCTTATTAGCGCGTCAGGGTTTCGAGCAGTTTCGTGAGCTGAGTGGCCCGGGTCTTCGGCGTCCGGGCCTTCAGCCATGGCAGGATCAGCAGGTATTGCTCGGTTTTGCCGAGTTTGGCGAACGCTTGCCCCGCTTGCCCATTGGCGGCGAGCGCGGCGGCCACCTCCGGCGGCACCGTGGACTCCTTTTGCGACACATAGGCGGTGTCCCAGCGCCCATCCGCTTTCGCCGCTTCGATTTCGGCGAAGCCGGGCTCACGCATGCGGCCCGCGGCGATGAGAGCTTCCGCCCGGTCGACATTCACCTTTGACCACGAGCCCTTGGGCCGGCGCGGCGAATACTTCTGCACGAAGCAATCGGCGTCATAGGACTTGCGGATGGAGTCGATCCAGCCGTAGCACAGGGCGACATCGCCAGCGTCGGCGATGCCGATGAGTTTCTTGGTGGAGCCCTTCTTGCCAATCTTTATCCAGGCGCCGCCCGGCTCGTGGTGGTGGGAGGCCAGCCAGGCCTCCCACTGAGCGGCGTCCTGAAAGGTCAGGACTTCTTCCACGACAACACCTCTAGGTAGTGCGCGTTGTACATGATGCCGAGCACATTGCCGAACGGGTCCACCACCGACGCGGTGACGAAGCCCTCGCCGCGGGTTGTGGGCGGCTGATATTCGGTCGCGCCCAAGGAAAGCAGCCGCTTGAACGTGCCCTCCAGGTCGTCGACGTGCCAGTGCATGATGGCGCCGCCGGTCTGGCGGTCGGCCGGGGCGTACTTGCCGTCGATCAAACCGAACTCATGTTGATAGTCGCCCACGCGAAACTCGTAATACCCGGGCCGGGCGAAGTAGGGGTCCATGCCCAGAAACTCGGCGTACCAATCCTTGGCGGCTTCGAGGTCGTCGGCGAAGAAGTTAAGGGTGGCGAATCCTCGCAAGGTCTGTGTCTCAGTCATGACCCAAACCTAGCGAGCATTGCGGAACCTACGGTTCCTCAATACCTGGCATTATCAAAAAATGCTGGAAACTTCGGTACGCCTGCTCAAACTGATGGCGTTGCTGCAGACGCGCCGGGACTGGCCGGGCGCGGAACTCGCCGATCGGCTGGGAGTGACCACCCGGACCGTCCGCAACGATGTTGAGCGCCTGCGCATCCTGGGCTATCGCGTGGACTCGACGACCGGTTCCGCGGGTGGCTACCGCCTCGGCTCCGGGGCGGCGATGCCTCCGTTGCTCCTCGATGACGAAGAAGCTGTCGCGATGGCGCTTGGTTTGCGCGCGGCGGCGTCCGGCTCGGTCACCGGGATCGAAGACGCCTCTTTGCGGGCGCTGGCGAAACTGGAGCGCACGTTGCCTTCCCGGCTGCGCCACCGGGTCGATGCGCTGCGCTCAGCGACCGTTTCCGCGGCGGCTAGCGGGCCGACCGTCGACGCTTCGGTTTTGACCGCGATCGCTAGCGCCTCGCATCAGCACGAACTGTTGCGGTTCGACTATGTGGGGCGCGACGGTCAGCCCAGCCTGCGTCAGGTGGAGCCGCATCAGCTCGTCTACACCGGACGGCGGTGGTATCTGCTGGCGTGGGATCGAGAGCGAGCGGACTGGCGTACGTTTCGGGCCGACCGCATCACGCCCCGCACACCCAACGGACCGCGCTTCACGCCTCGCGAACTCCCGCCCGGTGGCGCTATCGAACACGTGCTACGCGGAGTCGGCTCGCTGCAATGGAAGTTTCGCGCCCGGATCGTCCTTCGCGCACCCGCAGCCGCCATGGTGGAGAGGCTGCCCGTCGGTGCGGGCAGCCTCACGGCGATCGACGATGACACGTGCCTGTTCGAAACCGGATCGGACTCGTTGCACGACCTCGCCGGATTCGTTGGCAGCCTTGACGTTTCGTTCACGGTGCTCGATCCGCCCGAACTGCGGGCACACCTGCTGCACCTGGCGGACCGTTACCGCGCTGCCGCTAAAGCTCCCGGTAAGGGTTGACGCCGTGCGCGGCGATAAGGAACCACGCTGTCGCGCCCACGTGCTGATTCGGGAAGTAGCTGAAGCCGAACCCGGTGTCGAAAGTCGTTGTCGCCGAGACGATTCCGGACTTGGCTGGCAGCACCGATCCGGTCCAGTCGCCACCTTCACCCGGATTCGACAGCCGCCCGTTGATGGGATCGCTCGTGCGGCCAACGGTCTGCCCCGCGCCCAGCTGCTCCTGCGCCTTGACCGTCTCGAACAGATAGTGCAGCGCGGCGCGCTTGTCGTGGTGCTGGTAATAGGCCGCTGCCATGTGACCGTTGCCCTCCGGCCACACCGCTGGGCTCAGACTCTTGGCTACATCACTGAAGGTGACACCCTTGATGCCGAGGTCCACATTGGACAGGTTCTCATCGTTCCAGCGCAGGGAACGGGCGATCCAGTGGTCGCCAAGACTCAGGTATGCCCACGGGTTGACGTCTTCAGGCAGGATCGATTTGTTTATCTCGTCGGGGGAGGCTTCCTGAGTACCAGTGAAGAAATGCCCTTGTTCGCGATTCCACATGGCTTCGACGAAGGAGCGGGCCGTGCGGGCGCCCTCGTTCCACAAGCGATCTCTCGTGTAGCGGTTCAGCAGCTTGAAAAGCGCGTAGATATCGATGTTGTGTTCCGTCGAGCACCACGTCTGTGGCGTCACGCCATCGGCTTTGACACCACCATGAAAACCTCCATGGGTGTACCCAGTGAGCCGTTGCGTGATCCACGATCCCAAAGCGACGGCCCCATCAAGGTAGCGCCGCTCGCGCGTGTGCCCATAGAGCTGAGCCAGGGCGAGCCCGGCCCACGCGGCGTCGCCGGTCGAGGTGCCGCTAAAGCCAAAGGGCCAAAGGAACGCGGCCTTCCCGTCGCCGCGCACGAGCCCGGTGAATTCGGGCGACCAGCCGTAGAAGATCATCGGGCCGGTGGCATAGGCCTGCCTGATCCGCCCGTCGGTGAACGTTTCGTCGTTGGCCTGAATCCACATGATGGTGTCGCCAATGAGCTTGGCGCGCTGGACGTTGACCGCCGTGGGCCGGGCGAGATAGGCGATCGCGGCGAGCGCGTTGTCGTAGATGAAGCCGGTCGTCATGAGCCCGGATTCGTTGTTGTAGCTCTGCAGCAGCCGCGGCGTGCTGCCTTGCTCATAGGCGTCCATGACGAAGTCGAGGTAGGCGTAGGCCCGCCCGGTGGAACCGGACAGCCGGCGGTCGATCACGCCAGTTTTCGCCGTGGCGGACGCTGCGGAGGGAAGTCCTAGCTGTGCGGCCGCGGCTGCGCCAGCCGTCAAGGCGATCAGGTGCCGTCGGGACAAGGACATATGCGAGCCTTCCGGAGCCGGGGCGAGAGAGCGCTCTCGCACACTGTCGAGCAATTGAAGCGCATCGGAAACCTCAGCGCAATAGTCCTAGAGAGCGCTCTCGCGGACTGCTAACCTGCGTCCGTGAACGTGGCTGAACTGTGGCGCTACCCGGTGAAGTCGGCAGGGGGAGAGCGGCTCACGACCGCGGTCCTTGGCGCGCATGGCATCGCGGGCGATCGTGCGCTCGCTGTGCGAGACGAGGATGGCGAAATCACCTGGGCAGGGGAGACGCCACCGCTCATGCGGCTGCAAGCGGCGACGTTGCCCGACGGATCCGTATGGCTGGCAACGCCTGCGGGTGGCGTCGCGTTCAGCGGTCCGGACAGGCACCGTCTGCTGACCGAGGCAGCGGGGCGCCCGGTGTCGCTTGTGGACTATCAACCGCACCGGATCGAAGCAGCGGTCCACCTGCTCAGCACGGCGTCGCTGCGCAGCCTGGCGTCGGCGTTGCCCGAGGTGTCCATTGAGGTCACCCGGTTTCGTCCCAACATCCTGGTCGACGTGCCCGGCGATGGGTTCCCGGAACAAGGCTGGATCGGAAGCCGGGTTCAGGTCGGGGCAGCGGTCCTGCGCGTGACCGAGGGCTGCGTGCGGTGTGTGATGATCAACCAGGCCACCTTGCGCAGTGAACTCGACAAACGGGTGCTGCGATGGGTGGCCCAAAATCAGCGCAACGTCTTCGGGGTTTACGCGGCAGTGGAGACGCCAGGTGCGGTAGCCGTTGGCGACGCCGTCTCGCTGCTGGGCTAACCGCTACAGTCGCGGGGTGAAACATGTGGGCTTCCCGCTGGTGGCGGGCGCGATCGCGGGGCTGGCGCTCACCGAGAACGGCTGGGGCGCCTTAGCCGGTGCCATCTTGCTAGCGCTAAGCGAAAGTGTTGCCCGCAAACGGCAGCAGCCCGGCCAGATCCCGGCGCTCTGGTCTCGCATCGTCATGAGTGGCGCCTTCGCGGCCGTGCTCGGCGGGGTGTTTGGCTGGCTCTTTGACGCGGGACCCGTGCTCACGGGAGTCGTCGCGGGATTGGTGGCTGGGCTTCTGGGCATCCGGCCGCTCAAGGTGGTGCTGGGACCGGTCGTTGGGCTGTTGACGGGCTGGGCACTGTCGTTTGTGGGCGCTCCCGCCGCCGTGGTCGCTGCCGTGACGGTGGTCGTTTTCCGGATCGTGTCGCGCGTGCTGTTTCGCGACGCCCAGGTGAGCCTGCTCGCCGAAAGCGTTGACGCCAGCGAACTGCCCTTCGTCGTCCCGTTGCCCGCCCAAACCCGTTACGTGGGCACCAGTTATGTGGAAACCCTGACCGGCGGCACCTATCAATCGGACGCCTCCGACGTTGGCATCGTGGCTTCGCTCGATGACCTGATCGGGCCTCGGTTCGACCCAGCCGAAGTGCACCCGCTCGTGCGCGAGTTCTACGAGCACACCACCAGGTTCACCCTCGACATCGTTCCGAAGTGGCGGCTGTGGGTGCGGCCCGGCTACCTGCTCTACCGCAACCTTGTCGCGCGGCCACTCGGTCAGGCCAACGTGCCGATGAACCAGCGTGAGACGCAACGTGGCGTGCGCAGCCGCATCGACACGATCACCGGCGCGGACGGGGCGATCAGTGTCCGCGGCTGGATCCGGTCTTTCGCCGACACGGATGAGCCGATCTATGTCGGCATCTACACGACCTACCGCCGCGGCGACACAGGCTTTGTGAGCGTTGGCTTTCCGCTGCCACAGGCGAGCTTCACGGCGACGCTGGAGCCCCGCTCGCGTTCCGGCGGTGGCTTGATCCTGTCGAGCCGGGCTGAAGGCGATCAAGCCGGGCACTATCTATCCTATGTGGATCCCGAGGACCAGCGGCTGACGACGGTCGCCGTGCACGGGTTCGCCGAGGAGCTCGACGTCTACGTCGATGCCGCGGGCGCTCTGCGCGCTGAGCACGCCTTCTGGCTCTTCGGCTGGCCGTTCCTCGTGCTGCGTTACCGCATCGAGCGCAAGAGTGTCGGTGCCTTGTGGCAGGGTGAAGAGCATGGGTAAGACGCAGTTTTACACCGCGACAAGCATCGACGGATACATCGCTGACGAGAAGAATTCCCTCGATTGGCTGTTTGAGTCGGGCACCCCTGATGAGCCTGGCAACCAGGGCTTCCCGGCCTTCTTCGCCAAAGTCGGCGCGTTCTGCATGGGAGCGACGACCTATGAGTGGGTGCTCAACCACGATCAGCTGCTGACCAACGCTGACAAGTGGAAGGAATACTACGGCGACGTTGCCTGCTGGGTCTTCACGCACCGTGATCTGCCAGCGATCCCAGGGGCGAATCTGCACTTCGTGTCAGGTGACGTGGTGCCGGTGCACGACGAGATGCGCGAGGTCGCCGGTGATCGCAACATCTGGGTGGTCGGCGGCGGCGAGCTCGCCGGCATGTTCGCTGACCACGGCCGGCTCGACGAGCTGATCCTCGGGATCGCTCCGGTCACCCTCGGCGCTGGCGCGCCTTTGCTCCCACGCCGGATCACGGCTTCACGGCTCAAACTGGAGAAGGTGGAGCAGCAGGGTCAGTTCATCGCGGCGACTTATTCGCTGCTTGCTCCTTAAGCGTTTTCGTCGCTTCCAGATAGGCGTCGGCGGCTCGCTCGAAATAGTCGAACAGGGTGTCGAGTTCCGCTTTGCTGTAGCGGCGGAACACTTTGGCGAGCGCCTGGCGGGCCGGGGTCACCGCGGGCCCGATCTCCGGCCCGTTGGGCGAAGCGACCGCCTCGATGATGACTTTGCGCCGGTCCGCTGGATCGGCGGTCCGCTGGGCGAGGCCGGCGCGCTCGAGACGGTCGATCAAACGGGTTGTCGCGCCCGTCGTCAGTCCCGTCTGTTCGGCCAGCTCGCCTGACGTCATGCTGCCGTTGAGGCTGAGCAGGTTCATCGCGGCATAGTCCGTGGCGTTTAGCCCCGTCGCGTCGGCGCTCGCGAGCCCGTTGAGGATGACCGCGCTCAGATAACGCCGGTAGACCTCGGAGGCGTCCTGTCTCATCCCACGCGGAGTTGACATCAGCGCGATACCTTCCCTAATCTAATATCTGCACGGGTGCAGATAACGTCTCAGTGCAGCTAATGCTTGGAGGAAGATATCATGGATGAGCTGATCAGCCGGATGGCGCTCGCATGGGAGCGTGGTGACGCTGGCGCCTATGGCGAGTGCTTCACCGAAGACGCGACCTACGTCACCTACATCGGGACCCTTTACCGTGGCCGGTCGGAGATAGCCCGATCACATCAAGCTCTGTTCACTAAGTTCCTAGCGGGCACGAAGCTCGCGTGGGAGATCGTTTCCGTGCAGGAACTGTCCGCTGACGTCACGGTGGTGCTCACGCGAGGGGATGTCTACCGGTCGAAACGTCCAGCGAAGCTGAAGAAGGTGCAGACCTATGTGTTCGTGCGCGGGCTGTGTGTCTCGTTTCAGAACACCCAGCGCAAGCCGTTGATGGAGTCGGTTTCGTTCAAGTTCGCGCCCGAGACGGTGCCAGCCTCATGAAGAAGCTGATGTGCGAGTTCACTGCCGTCGTTGACGCGCCCGCCGAACGTGTCGCCGCCCTGGTGTGCGCACCAGACTCCATGTTGTTGCGTGACAGTGGTTACGTGCTCTCACCGCTCGGCCCGGGCAAATACGCGGCGACGGCGCCAGGCCACCAGATGACGGTCGAATCGCAGGTGCACCAAGGGTTCTTCGCTGTCCAAGGTGGATGGTGGTATCGCGCCGAATACCAGGTCGCCGCCGTGCCCGGGGGAGCACGCCTAACGCAGCGCGTCTACAACGCCGCGACCTGGGGCAGGTGGGCCGTGCCGCTGGCCAGCAAGTTCTTCGCCGGCTTCGAGTCTCGGTCGCGCTCACAGTTTGAGCAGCTGGTCGCTCAGGTGCGCCAGGCTGTGTAGGGTTTGGCGCGTGAGCGCCCCAGCCTTCGATATCGTCTGCGAGATCGAGCCGCCGACCAAACCCGACCTGCGCCATGTGCGGCACCAGATCGGCGTGCTATCCCCGGTCGCGCAATCGTTCCTCATCCCCGACAACCACATCGGGCGGGCGACCGTCTCCAGCATCGCCGTCGCGCACGAAGTCGCCGCCATGGGCGGGCGCAGCATCGCGTGTCTCAACTCCCGTGACCGCAACCTGCTCGGCTTTCACCGCGACATGCTCACCTCAGCCGCCTACGGCGTGAGTGAGTTTCTGTTCGTGCACGGTGACAAGCCAGTGGTCGGCGACCGTACGAGCGAACTGACCGTGCGGGCGATGATGGACGAAGCACGGGCGCTGGACTTTCCCGGAGTCGCTCCTTTGCGCATTGGGGTCGCGGCCGGGCTCCGGCGAGTACCGTCGTGGAAAAGGTCTGCTGATTTCATGTTCGCGCAGGTGAGCTTCTCGGTTGAGGCTTTATTGCGTTGGCGTGACTCGGTTTCCGTTGACATGCCGGTGTATGCCGGGGTGATGGTCCTGGCGAGCGCCCGGATGGCCGAGCGGCTGGCAGCCTGGATCCCTGACATCGCGATCCCTCCCGCGTTGGTGGAGCGCGTCGCGGCAGACCGTCAAGCGGGTGTCGACGCGGCGTGCGAGCAGATCTCGCGGCTGCGCGATAGCGGGGCGTTCCAGGGCGTGCACCTGATCCCGGTTGCCCGCTATCGCGAGATGGCGTTGCGGCTAGAGTCCTTTTAGGACATCTTCGATGAAGGGCGCCTTGCCTGCCCGGTAGGCGACTCGGTCCCGGCTATCCCTTGCCGCCAGCTCCTTTTTGATCCGTGCGTACTCGGCTGCTTTGTCCGGGTGCGCCTTTAGATGATCGCGAAACGCGAGCCATGTCTTCCACCCCTCGGAGGCATGCTCAACGAGGTGCAAGTGGTGGCTGCGTTCCTCGACGGTTGGGTAGCAAAAGGAAAGCTTGCGCTGGTCCGTGTCGCCCGGCTCCGGCGCGGGCACCCAGCCGATCGCTTGCATCGCTTGTGGCTCAACGGAATTAATGTCCTGCACGCGAGCCATCATGTCGATAATCGCCTTAGCCGGCAGCCCCGGGACAGACGTGCTGCCGATGTGCTCTACCGGCCCTATGAGCCACGGTCGCAGCGCTCCCGCCACCCGCTCCTGTTGCTGGGCGAACAGTTCCGCCCACTGCCCGTCATAGGGCACGATCTCAATGTCGTCCAGCCGCATGACACTCATTCTGTCGTGCGCTTGCCCATCGCGTAGAACGCCGCCGCGATGCCCCCGACGACGATGAGACAACAGCAGCAGCCCCAGCCTTCGACATGGAGGTAGAAACCTTCAGCGAGAGTCATGCGGCCGATGGTAGGCGCGCTCAGCAACCCAGTAAGTCTGCTTGTGCCCACGTGCTTCCATGGCGCGTGCCTGGTTCCTCGGCGGCACCCTTGTCGTCGTGATGCGCGACCACGAATTGGTTGCCGTTGTCGTCCTGGCGCCAGACGGTCCACTGTGGAGTCACGGGGTCATTTTAGGTTGCGGGCGCTGTTAGCGTTGAGGGCATGACAATGCTGGTGCAGGTGGATCTCAGGTCTGACAACCGCTTGCTCACGTGCTGGGTCGAGCCGAAGGTCAAAGTGGGAGACCAGATCACGCTGAAGAATTCCGGCGACCCGACGGTGCGGTGGGATGTCGTGCGCGTTGGTGTGCCGCGTTCGGCGGGCGACATCAAACGCGGCTGGAACAACAACATCTGATCCCGTTGGCCCGATAGGCTCGGCGGGTGAAGAAGATCCTGGTTGGGCTGGGGTTGCTCCTGGGCGGATATCTCATCGTGCGGGCGATTATCGAACCGTTCACGATTGATTTTTCCGACCCGTCGACTTACCGCGACGATTGGGGCGGCCCCAGCCTTATTGGCGTCCTTGCCGTTCACTGTGTCCCGGGCATCATCGCCGCCGTCCTCATTGGACGCTGGTTTGCCCGCCGGAAGCGTTAGGGCTTACTCTGCGGGCTGGAGCTTGATGCTCACGCTGTTGATGCAATAGCGGGCGTCTTTGGGTGTGAAGTGCTCGCCGTAGAAGACGTGTCCTAAGTGCCCGTCGCAGTTGGTGCAGCGAACCTCGGTGCGGACCATGCCGTGCGAGCGGTCCTCGATGTATTTGATCGCGCCCGGGATGGCTTGGTCGAAGGAGGGCCAGCCGCAGTGGCTGTCGAACTTCGTGTCGCTGTCGAACAGCGTCGCCCCGCAGCCACGGCACGCGTAGATGCCGGCCGTCTTGGTGTCGACATATTCGCCGGACCACGCTGGTTCGGTGCCGCCCTGGCGCAGCACCCGGAACTCCTCCGGGTTCAGGCGGATCTTCCATTCTTGCTCAGAGATCTCCTCCATGAGGAAACCTTACGCGGTACCGTCGGACCATGCCCAAGGCCGAGGCACTGGAATACGAAGTTGGTAAGCGAACCGTAAGACTCAGCAGTCCAGACAAGATCTTCTATCCCGAGCGCGGGTTCACGAAGAAAGACGTGTTTGAGTATTACCTGGCCGTCCAGGAACCCATGCTGCGCTATATCGGGGATCGCCCGACGGCGCTGCAGCGGTTTCCGGACGGGATAGATGGCGAGATGTTCTACCAGAAGCGCATCCCGGCCCGTGGTGTGCCTGACTGGATGAACACGGCGAAGATCACTTTCCCGAGTGGCCGTGACGCTGACGAGCTGTGCCCCACCGAGCCCGCGCACATCCTGTGGGCGGCGCAGATGAACGGCGTGGTGTTTCACCCGTGGCCGGTGCGCGCCCCTAACGTGGATCACCCAGATGAGCTGCGGATCGACCTAGACCCGCAACCGGGCACGGACTATCACGACGCCGCCCGCATCGCGACTGACCACGCGCGGGCGGTTCTTGAGGAGGCCGGGCTCGTTGGGTACCCCAAGACTTCTGGGGGCAGAGGGGTTCATATCTATGTCCGGATCCGTCCGGAGTGGACTTTCATCGACGCGAGGCGTGCCGTCATTGCCTTCGCTCGCGCGCTGGAGAAACGTGATCCCAAGAGGATCACGACGGCGTGGTGGAAAGAGGAGCGCGGCGAGCGCGTGTTCGTTGACTACAACCAGATGGCGCGCGACCGCACGATCGCGAGCCCCTATTCGCTTCGGGCCAACCCGCGGGCGACCGTGAGCACCCCGGTCACGTGGGATGAGCTCAACGACGTCGAGCCTAACGACTTCGACCTGAAGTCAGTGCCGCAAAGGCTTGCCAGCAAAGGAGATGGCTACGCTGACTTGGACAGTCAGCCGGGCGATCTGTCCACGTTGCTGCAGTGGTGGGAGGCGGATCCACGCGAGATGCCGTGGCCACCTGACTACCCGAAGATGCCGGGTGAGCCGCCGCGCGTGCAGCCGAGCAAGAAGGTCGCGGCTAACTGGGACGAATAGCGGTGAAGGCTGCCGTGACCCGGCCGAGTTCGGTCAGGAGCGTCGCGGCAGCCTTTTCCATCGCTGCCGTCGGCTGCAGTGCGCCCTCGTCGTCGATCGTCTGCCGCAGGTGGATGGTCACGGCCTCATTGATAGGCATCATCTTCAGCGTGGAGACGACCGGCTTGATGGCCTCGACGGCGCGCATGCCACCGGAACTCATGCCATAGCTCACGAACGCGACGGGCTTGTCGTTCCACTCGTAGTAGAGGAAGTCGAGCGCGTTCTTTAGCGACGCGGGATAGCCGCGGTTGTATTCGGGAAGTACGAAGACGAAAGCGTCAGCGGCCCGGGTCATGGCGCTCCACTGGCGTGTGTGCTCGTGGGCATAGGACAGCCCTTCGACCGCCGCTTCGGGCTCGTCGAGGAAAGGCAAATTGAGCGCGGCGAGATCGACGTGGTGCACATCAAAGCCGGACTCGGCTCGGGCGATCTCGGTAAACCAGCTGGCGATGGCGGGACCAGCGCGTCCGGTCCGGGTGCTGGCTGAAATGACGTTCAGCCGAGATTTGGTTGACATGTCACCAACATAAGCAAGAGATTGGTGACATGTCAACAAGAGTGCTACGGTCATGAGGTGACCAAGTGGCTTACCGACAAGGAGATGCACGCCTGGCTCGGCTACCGGCGGATGCGGCTGCTGCTTGACCTGCGGCTGGGCCGTGAGTTGATGGCGCAGAGCGGCTTGTCGGAGGCCGACTATGACGTGCTGTCGAACCTCTCGTCCGCCCCGGATCACCGCAAGCGGCTCAGTGAACTGGCCGCTCACATGCGCTGGTCGAAGAGCCGGCTCTCGCACCACGTGACGCGCATGCAACAGCGGGGGCTCGTGACCCGCGATGAGTGCGCCGACGACGGGCGTGGATCGCTGATAACGCTGACACCGCAAGGGCTTTCGACCATCGAGCAGGCTGCCCCGGGGCACGTCGCCTCCGTGCGCGAGCACCTCATCGATCTCCTGACGGAAGAGGAGCTTGACGTCCTCGGCACCATCGCACATAGGGTGGCCTCGCGTTTAGCGTGACTGTCCAACGGGGACATTGAGGGCCATGGCATACCTCTCGCGCTATCGCACCGCCCCCGGCGCGGGGACCCTGGCGGCACTGCTCCTAGTGCTGGTCTTCGGCAGCCCCGCTTACGTGAACTGGGCGCAGAGCTCAACTGATAGCAACACCGCAGGCGGCTGGTTCATGCGCCTGCTCGCGTGGCCCGCGTGGCGCTTCGATGCTGACGACTCCGTGCAGCAGGTTATCGCGGACGACATAAAGGCCATCCTGCTCGTGATCCTGTCCTTTGCCTTCCTGGCGATCCTGCCCGCTGCCCGCAGCGGAAGCCAGTTCCTGCAAGGGTGGGCCGCCTACATCTTCGCCGCCGCCACGGCCGGTTTGCTGGCCGCGTTCGTCCAAACTGGACCGACGCTGCTGAACGCCTTCCAGGCTGCTGGCACAGGTGCTATCTATGGCCTGTTCGTCGGCTGGATCGTGGGAGCGGCTTCGCTTGGCGGCGTCCGGCGAACTACCGTCGCCGCCTAAGGCCCTAGGCCGGGCAGGTCGTCCCGGCCTTGGGCACTTCCAGATTCACCAGGTACTTATTCACGATGCCTGTGATGCACGAGGTCTCGGGATAAGCGGTGTGGCCTTCGCCGTTCCACGTCAGGACCACCCCAACGCCCAGCATCGCGGCCAGCTTTGGTGTCTGCTCATAAGGAGTCGCGGGATCGCCCTTCGTGCCGACCACCAGGATCGGTGGTGCGCCCTGGGCCGCACCGGCCGGATAGGGGTCGCGGGCGGCGGGCCAGACCGAGCATGTGAGCATGCCCATCGCCAAGGCCGTGCCGAACACCGGATATTGCTCGCGCCATTGAGCTTGCAGGCCACGGATCTGCGTCAGCGACGCGGGCTTGCCGTCGTCAGCACAGTTCACAGCCGAGTTGGCATCGAAAAGGTTGGTGTATTCACCGGATGCGTCACGCCTCGCATAGTCGTCAGCCAGCGCGAAGATGCCCGCTGGGTTGCCGTCTTCAAGGTCTGCCAAGGCTTCGCCGAGCTCAGGCCAGCTGGCCTTGGAGTACATCGCGGAAACGACGCCCCAAAGGATCCATCCCGGGGTGGCCCGCCGGCCGTCGCGGTTGACCTGAGCCTTCTCGCGAGCCTGCTCCATCACCTTGAGCACCACCGCTTCCGCGTCACCGCTGACGGGGCAGCGGCCGCGGTTCGTCGTGCACCACGTGGCGAAGTTGCTGAAGGCAAGCTCGAAACCCTTGGCCTGTCCCTCCGCCGAGGACTGTGAGTCAAGCGTCGGATCGACAGCGCCGTCGAGCACCAGGGCCCGGATCTTGTCGGGGAAAAGCTGGGCATAGGTCGCGCCCAGCAACGTGCCGTAGGAGTATCCCAAGTAGGTCAGCTTCTCGTCGCCGACCTCCTTGCGAATTTGATCCATGTCGCGGGCCGCTTGCTCGGTCGAAAACAAGGACAGTCGCGGACCGTATTTCGCCGCGCAGGCGTCGGCCATCTTCTTGTTGAGCGCGACAACCTCGTCGTAATCGGCCTGCGTCGCCGGATCGGGATCGGCGGCGAACAGGGCGTCCAAATCGGACGCTGAGTAGCACTGAATGGGATCGGAGCGGCCGACCCCGCGCGGGTCAAAGCCGACGATGTCGAACCGGCGCGTGATCTCAGCGGGAAGCCCACGTGTCAGGAACATCGCGAGGTCCACTCCAGACCCGCCCGGCCCGCCCGGGTTCACCAGGAGGGAGCCGATTCGGTCGCGCTGGTCGCCAGCCCGGGCCCGGACGACGGAGATGTTCATCGTCGCGCCGTTGCCCGGGTTGTTCCAGTCCTGCGGCACCTGAACGGTGCGGCACTGGAACGAATAGTTCTCCGGCACGCGGCCGAGCACCTTGCGGGCTTCCTCGGTGCACGAGGACCAGCCCGGCTCTGGGCTCGCCTCCTTCGCCTGGCCACCATTCAGCACTGGCGGGATGCAGCACGCGGAGGCGGTCGACACGACCGCGACCGCCAGGCTGAGGGCTTTGACGACGCGAGAGGGGAGGCGCAACACGCTGGTGACTCTAATCTACGGGTGCGAGCACGTGGTCGACGCTAAGCCGCAACGGGCGCTCCAGCTGGTCATAGGTGCATGACTCCGGAGTGCGGTCGGGTCGCCACCGCTGGAAATGGGCGACCTGACGGAACCGGTCACCTTCCATGGCGTTGTAGGCCACCTCAATCACGAGCTTGGGATCGAGCGCTTCGAACGAGAGGTCCTTGGTGCCGCTCCACCGGCTGACCGCTCCAGGCATGCGCTGGCCCACGTTGACGCCTTCGGCTTGGGTCGCCCAAGCGGCCCAGGGGTGGTCTTTGGGATCGCGGTAAGGCGCCAGCTCATCGATCAGTTCGGCACGGCGCTTGGCGGTGAACGATGACGCCACACCAACGTGATGCAGCCGCCCGTTGTCGTCATAGAGTCCTAACAGGAGCGATCCGACGACGGGACCGCTTTTGTGGTAACGGAATCCGGCCACGACCACATCGGCCGTGCGCTGATGCTTCACCTTGAACATGACGCGCTTGCCCGGAAGGTATTCCATATCGGCGGGCTTAGCGATCAGCCCATCGAGGCCCGCTCCCTCAAACTCACCGAACCAGCGGCGTGCCGTCTGCGGGTCTGTCGTGATCGCAGTGACGTGCACGGGAGGCCGCACCTTGGCGAACGCCTGCTCCAGCACCTCGCGGCGCTGCGCGTAAGGCTTCTTCGTCAAGTCTTCGTCGCCTAGGGCGAGAATGTCGAAGAGCACGATGTCGGCGGGAGTCTCGACGGACAGCTTGTTCACGCGCGAAGCGGCCGGGTGAATCCGTTGCTGCAGCGTGTCGAAGTCGAGTTTGGGCAGCTCACCGTCGCGCCGCACAATGACGACCAGCTCGCAGTCGACCACACAGCGCGGCGGGAACTGGGCCAGCACCTGCTCGACTACCTCGGGGAAGTAGCGCGTCATGGGCTTTTCGCCCCGGCTGCCCAACTCGACGGTGTCGCCATCGCGGAAGATGATGCAGCGGAAGCCATCCCACTTCGGTTCATATGACATGCCCTCGGCTTCGGGCAGGTTGTCGACCGCCTTGGCGAGCATCGGCTCGATGGGCGGGTTAACCGGTAACGTCATGTGTTCTGCGCGTTCTGCCATAGGCCCATAATGTTGCCTTCGGGGTCGGAGAAGTAGCCGGTGAATCCCATGTCGGCGACGGCCTGGCGGCCCTGCACGACTTTGCCGCCAGCCTTTTCGATCTGCTTGAGCGCTTCGTCGACGTCATCGCAGCTGATCGTGAGGACAGGATTGCTCACGGGCAATTGCCGCGTGGTCATGCCGCCGTTGATGGCGCCGCGCTCCTTCGGCATGAAGGTCTCATCGACCTCAGCGGTCGTCACGCCCTGGTAGTCCTTGGCGTCCATACCCGGGTATGGATCGATGTTCCAGCCGAAGACATCGCTGTAGAACTTCTTCGCTCTGTCGACATCGTCAGCGGGGATCTCAAAATGAACCACACTGTTGGCCATGACCCCCATCCTAGGAGCGGGGTCCGTCAAAAGGACCGGAAGCTGCGGATCGGCATCCGGGGCCCATAACGCGGGGCCGCGATGCCAGCCTGCTCGATCATCATGCACACGCGCCCACGATGGCCAGCGAACGGTTCCAGCAGTTCCAGCATGCGTTCGTCGGTGCCGCGCGGTTCCCCGGCCAAGGCCCAGCTGATCGTGTTCTTGAGGTGGAAGTCGCCCACACTGACCGCGTCGGCGTCGCCGTGCACGACCCGCACGACTTCAGCGACCGTCCAGGGGCCGATGCCGGGCAGGGAAAGCAGGCGCTGGGACAGCGATGGCGAGTCGGGGCAAGCTTCAAGCGTGGCCGCTTTGGCCGCGGCGCCGATGACCACCCGTGCCCGCCGTTGCTCCAGGCCAAGCGGGTGAAACACGTAGTAGGGCGAGGTCGCGATCCGCAGGGGATCAGGGGGCAGCAACAGCCTTTCCGCCGGGCCGGGAGCGGGCTCGCCGAAGTGCCGCACGATCGCGGAATAGGCCTGGTAGGCCTCCTTGCCGGTGACTTTCTGCTCGCAGATCGCCTTGAGTAACCGGGGGAAGACGATGCCAGTGCGCGGGAAACGCAGCGGTGTCTTGGCCAGCCGCTGCACGAGCGGATGCTTTTCCGGTGTGAAGCCCGCTTCGCTGTCGTGCAAGCCCCGCATGCCGTCGGCCCGGGCCAAGAGCCACGCCGCTCCGGGCCCGAACGCCGCTACCTCTGGGTGCAAACAAATGCTTCCAGGACCCTCGGGGGTACGCGCCGCGAGCCAGTACTGCCCGTCGATCCAGCGGGCACACGGGTCGTGACGGCCGAACCCGATCAGATCGAAGGCGGCCATATCACCAGGCTGACTTCTGGTAATCCTTCAGGAAACAGCCGAACAGGTCGTTGCCGAGCTCGCCTTGCACGATCGGATCGTAAACGCGGGCGGCACCGTCGACGAGGTCGAGTGGGGCGTGGAAGCCCTCCTCGGCCAGGCGGACCTTGGTCGTGTGTGGACGTTCGTCGGTGATCCAGCCGGTATCGACGGCCGTCATCAAGATGTTGTCGGTCTCGAACATTTCCCGCGCACTCGTGCGCGTGAGCATGTTCAAGGCCGCCTTGGCCATGTTGGTGTGCGGGTGCCCAGGACCCTTGTAACCGCGGGAGAACTGACCCTCCATAGCGGACACGTTCACGACGTACTTACGGCGGGACATGGACTTGGCCATCGACGCGCGCAGGCGGCTGATCAGCACGAACGGTGCTGTCGCGTTGCACAGCTGCACTTCGAGCATCTCGATCGGGTCGACCTCATCGACGACCTGCACCCAGCTGTTCGTGGACACGACGTCCGGCACGAGGCCGCCAGCGTCGATCTGGGTGTTGCGGCTGGTGAGAGCGAGCGCGGTGACCTGCTGCGGGGTCAGCATGTCGTGTGGCATGGACTGAATCGCGGCAGCTGCCGGGGACGATCCCGTGTAGTGCCCAAACGAGATCAGCTCGGGGAGCTGACCGCCGGGCAGAGGAGCGGCTTCGGCGGCGACGAGCGGAGCGTAGGCGCCGGGGCTGCGGCGCACGGTCTGCGCCGCGTTGTTGATCAAGATGTCGAGCGGTCCCTGATCGGCCACCGAGTCAGCCAGCGCGATGACCTGTGCCGGGTCCCGCAGGTCGATGCCGACGATGCGCAGCCGGTCGAGCCACTCGTGACTGTCTTCCATCGCCTTGAACCGGCGGACCGCGTCGTTCGGGAACCGCGTCGTGATCGTGGTGTGCGCACCATCACGAAGCAGCCGCAGCGCGATGTACATGCCGATCTTCGCGCGGCCGCCGGTGAGCAGGGCCCGCTTGCCGGTCAGGTCGGTCCTGGCGTCGCGGCGAGCGCGGTTGAAACCGGCACACTCCGGGCACAGCTGGTGATAGAACGCATCGACCAGCGTGTAGCGCTCCTTGCAGATGTAGCAGGGACGAGCGCGCTTGAGTTCGCCCGCTGTGGCACCCGCAGTGGGGGAAACGAGCGGGATCCCAGCGGTCTCGTCGTCGATGCGCCCTGGGGCGCCGGTCGCGGTGGCGTGAGTCACCGCGTTGTCGTTTGCTAAGACGGCCGCGCGGGCATCTTTACGGCGCTGTTGCTTGACCGCCTTGAAGATCGCCGCAGTCGCGCGCCGGACCGCGACGGCATCCGGGTGCTCAGGGGGAAGCTGCTCCACCTCGGCAAGCACGTCGAGGCAGATTTCTAACCGGGTGGGATCGATTTGCACCCGGCAACTTTACCGGTCTTGCGAGGATAGGGACTATGCGAGCGCTCACGGTCACAGCAGGAGTAGCCGGGTCGCTGTCGGTTCAGGACATGCCTGAGCCCACCCCGCCCGAGGGGTCATTGCAGGTCGATGGGATCGCGGTAGGCGTCTGCGGTACCGACCGGGAGATCGCGGCGGCCGAATATGGCACGGCGCCGCCGGGCGAGCAGAAGCTGATTTTGGGCCACGAGTCACTGGGCCGGGTGCGGTCGGCCCCGGCCGGAAGCGGCTTCGCCGCGGGAGATCTGATCGCTGGTGTCGTGCGCCGGCCCGATCCCGAGCCCTGCGGCGCCTGCGCGGTGGGCGAGTTCGACATGTGCCGCAACGGCGGTTACACCGAGCGCGGCATCAAGGAGGTGCATGGTTTCGGCAGCGAACGCTGGTGGATCGAGCCCGAATACGCGATCAAGGTGCCCGCATCCCTTGGCGCACTTGGCATTTTGGTCGAGCCGGCCTCGGTCGTGGCCAAGGCGTGGGAGCAGGTGGAGCGGATCGGCGGCCGGGCCTGGTTTGACCCCAAGCGGGCCTTGGTCACCGGGGCTGGGCCGATCGGCCTGCTCGGAGCTTTGCTCGGCATTCAGCGTGGCCTTGAAGTGCACGTGCTGGACCGCGGCACCGATGGCCCGAAGCCCGATCTCGTCCGCGCCCTAGGGGCGACGTATCACGCCGAGCCCGTTGAAGAAGTGACCGAGCGGATCAAGCCGGAAATCATCATCGAGGCGACCGGCGCCGCTCCTGTCGTCCTGGGCGCCATCGCCGGCACGCCAGCCTATGGCGTCGTGTGCCTCACCGGCATCTCATCGGGCAAGCGAAGGTTGCTCGACGTCGGTGGCATCAGCACCTCGATCGTGCTGGAAAACGATGCGATCGTTGGCTCAGTGAACGCCAACCAGAGGCATTACGCGGCCGCGGTCGACGGACTGTCCAAAGCGGACCCCGCCTGGCTAGATCGCCTCATTACCCGGCGCGTTCCGCTGGAGCAGGCCCCGGAGACCTTCGAGCCGCAGGACGGCGATATTAAGACTGTCATCTCTATCATGGAGCTATGACCTCTCCCGAGCGGTTCGAAGAGATCCCGCCATCACAGGCTCCGCGCCTGGTGCCGTGGACCGAGGACAGTAATTTCCTTTCCCCGGCCGGCCAGATCGCCGGCATGTCCGCTTTCGCTGACGGTGCGACGAGCAGCTACCGCAGCAAAGGCGCGAGAATCGTCCTTAAGATCGTCGTCGGCATCCTCGTCATGGCCATCGTGCTCGCCGGTTTCTGGGGCATCTACGGCCGCTTCTGATCCGCTTCGAGCCCCGACAAGATGAGTTCCAGTCCACCATGGAATTCGAGGTCGGCCGAAACAGACCGTGCCATGCTGGCGGTCTCCGCCAGCATGGGGTAAAGCTGTTGCGCCTCAAGGCTTGCCGTCCCCGGTCCGCTCAGGGAACCTAGGTGCTGGGTGAGCAGGCTGCCGATCAAATAGCTCAGTAACGCGCGAAACGCGATAACGCGCTTGTGTCCTGAGAAACCAGCATGCGCCAGGACGCTCAGGATCGCCTCGCCGAGACGGCGAACGCCATCGCTGCTTTGCCTGTGCGCCAACGTCAGCGGAGTGATCCCGGGATGTGCGCTGACCGCATGCCGGGCGCGGTCCAGCAGGACGGTCAGCTGCTTTTGCCACTTCGCCCGGGCCGGGGGCGTCACGTCGAGATCGCCCAGGACGAGGTCGACGACCAGGCGTTCCAGTTGCTCGCGGTCTTTTACATAGCGATAGACCGCCATTGTGGTCAAACCCAGCTCTGTCGCGACAGTGCGCATGGACAGAGCACTCAAGCCGTCACGGTCAATCACGGCAAGGGCGGCGGCCGCGATGGCTTCGGGCGTCAGGGAACGGGGACGTGGCACAGCTCATGAGCATACGCCGTATACTTACGTACCCTGTAGGTGTATGGTGTACACCTATGACGCACTGGAAGGCGGGAGATGTCGTTCCCGCACGAACCCTGTCAACCATTCATGCCGCGACAGTGTCCATCCCCGATTCCGCCTGGCTGACGCATCTTCAGTTCCGCCGTTTCGCGGGCTGTCCTGTGTGCAATCTGCACCTGCGTTCCTTTGTGCGCAGGCACGATGAGATCACCCATGCTGGCGTGCGGGAGGTCGTGTTCTTCCACTCCGCGCAAGACGAGTTGTTGGAGCACGCGGCGGATCTGCCGTTCGCGGTCATCGCCGATCCGGGAAAGCATTACTACGCCGAGTTTGGGGCGGAGACTGGCAAACGCGCGCTGTTTGATCCGCGTGCTTTCGGGGCGATCGTGAAGGCTATCGGCGTCAGCATCGTTGGCGTGCTCAAGCGCGGTCACCGCGTACCCCCAATATTTCCTGAAGGTGGGCGGTATGGCCTGCCGGCTGACCTGCTCATTGACCGCGTCGGCCTGGTTCTGGCGGTGAAGTATGGCGAGCACGCCGACGACCAGTGGAGCGTCGAGGACATGCTCGCCGTCGCGCGCGAAGTCCCGGCGCCTGCGGGACCAGGCGCCGGGGTGGTGCGAGGGGGGTTAGACCGGTAGCCAGAGCGCCGCTACATAGGGCGGCTCCCAGCCGGGCAGGGACGTGTGTGCCTGGCGGCACTGGTACGTCACGCCGTTGTAGGTGACACGCGTCCCCGCGGTGTAGGCCACGCCCGCCGCCCAAGCCGGGTATTGGCCCGTGGCTGTCGGTGTCGGGCTGGCCGTGGGCGACGACGTCGGTGAGGACGTTGGCGAAGCAGACGGTGATACAGACGGGGATGTCGTTGGCTGCACACCGCCGAACGTGACGTCACTGCAGGCGTAGAACGCCTCGGTGCTGATGCCCGGGGTCCGTTGCCAAATCGTATAGATCAGGTGACGGCCCGTCCGTCCACTGGGGATGGTGGTGTTGAAAACGTAAGACCCGTTGATGAGCGGCGGGTCGGTGACACGTGCGAACGGGACGGAATCCAGATCGGACCACTTGAGCGGGGCCGCCGGGTTCCAGCCTTGCTTAGTCATGTAGAGCTCAAACGTGCCCAGGTGGGGAGCGGTCGCCCGGAAGCGGAAGGTGAAGCTGCCAGCGCTGATCGGGGAGGCGACCCAGTCGGCACGGGGCAGGTCGAAACCGGCGTACTTGTCGCGGCCACCGCTGCACAACCGTCCATCCGGGATGATCGCCTTGTGGTTGCCGCCGGCGTTGGCCTGGTTGATCTCGTTCCAGTCATACACCGGCTGGGTGCCACCGGTGGCGACCGCGGCCTGGCAGGCGGCGGAGTCTGGGGATTCCGGCCCCTCCAGGAAGCACTGGTAGATCCGGCTCACTGGATTGATCGCGGTGCCGTGCCCTTCCGCGACGCCATTGAGCACGACCGCCGCGAGGGCCGGCGCCGCGGCGAGGACTGCCGCCGCGAAGGCCACGCGCGAAGCTCGCATGTAGACGTACCTTCTCTCATTAAGGAAACTTAACTAAGAGATGACGTTACATCGACTAGCGTCGGGGTAACCTTTCGAAAGCCTTAATAGTTAGGCTAGGGATCATGTGCGGACGTTATGCCTCGGCGCGCAGCCGGAACCAGCTGATGGAAGCGTTCAAGATCGAAGAACCTCACGCCGCTGAAGTGTCGCGTCAGGACTACAACGTGGCGCCGACGAAGAAGGCTCCCGCTGTCCTGGCCACGTTGCCAGAGGATGCCGACCCGGTGCGCGAGCTTCGATTGCTGCGCTGGGGCCTCATTCCCAGCTGGGCCAAGGACGGCAAGCAGGGCATCAACAACGCCCGCGCCGAAACGGTGCACGAGAAGCCAACATTCAAGAAGGCTTTCGCGGGCCGGCGGTGCTTGCTGCCCGTGGACGGTTTCTACGAATGGTTCCAGGTCGACGGCGAAAAACAGCCATTCTTCTTGCGCCCCAACGACGGCAGCGTGCTCGCCCTCGCCGGCATCTACGAGCTGTGGAAGGATTCCGAAGAGGAATCCGACCTGCGCTTCACCCTCATCACCACGCAGGCCAGCGACGCCATGGGCCACATTCACGACCGCATGCCGATGGTAATCGACGCGCAAAACTGGGACACCTGGCTCGATCCGCGCATGTCCAATGTGGAGCAAGCGCACGGCCTCATGGTTCCCGCCCACGACCTCGAGGTCTATCAGGTGGCCAAACTCGTCAACGCCGTCCGCAACAACGGCCCCGACCTCATCCAGCCCCTGACGTAAACCTAAGACTCGCAAGCGATGCCGTCGTTGTCGCCATCCAGCCTGTAGGGATCGCTGCCAATGACCCGGAAGTTGCGGTGGCTGATCTCGCCGCAGTCGACGTCGTCGCGGATCGGCAGGCAGGCGCTGTAATTGGGGTGGCAGGCGGGTTTTGGCGCGCTGCTTGTCTTCACCGGCTTGGGTGTGGGCGACTTCGTCGTCGGGGCGGGCGCTGGTGCGGCAGCGGACGTCGTCGTGACGACGACAACCGGTTCGAGAGTGGGAGACACGACCGCTTCCGGGGACTTAGTGCGCACTGCCGGGGTCACGGAAGTCTTCGGCTCCGGCGCATCCGGTATCAGTCCGCCTAGGACAGCGCTTCCACCGCAGCAGATGGCGACGATCGCCACGAGGACAAGGACGATAACGCCCACCGGCTTCTTGAAGAAGGCCAGGACTTGATCACTGATGGTGTTGGGCACGCAGCTGAACGTAATCCTGATGACGTCACGGAGCAGTCGTCTTTTGGTTCGTCATCTAAGTATTTCGGCGTCCCCCGAAAGTGGACAGTTAGGACGCGGCGGCTTTGACGAGCGCGCGGTGGAGGAACTTGGCGTCACCCAGCAACTGGCGCAAGCGTTTCTCCAGCCCGGCGATCGGGACGAGATTTTGGGGCGCGCGAGGGTCCTTGTAGGGCACGGAAGCGAACCTCGGCAGCGTCACGGCTGACAGGTCAGCGAGCCGGATCGCTTCGTGCTCAGGCAACTCCGCCGAACACTCGACCCGCACGATGCCCGCCCAGGGCGCGCCTTTGACACCGGGCAGGCGCAAATACCACGTTAGGCGTTCATACACTCCAGCGATGCGGAAGACCGGCGTGCGCTGCCCCGCGGTTAGCGAGGTCACGACCGGGATGAGCCGCTCGGGAAGGTATTGCTTCTGTTGCGTCTTAACGTATCCCAGCGTCCGTGGCAAAGCGTCCCGGCTGCGCAGAGGACCATCAACAATGAGCAAATCATCGGGCGTACGCGTCAGCCCCGACACCGCGATCTCAAGCTCGATGAGCGAGCGCTGAACGGCGTTGGACAGGTCGGTTTCGTCAGCCCCGACAATGGATTCAGCCCGGTAACGAGCCGGAGCGGTGCCCACATCGGACACATCCTCGGCGGAGGTGAAGATGGTGCGCTCCACGCGCGCCTCGGTGAGCTTGGCGGACCCTGGCGTGCACTCCACGACGCCAGCGGCATAGGAGCACGCGAGCCCGGGGTGTTCGCCGATCCACAGGCGGGCATCGGTGCGGCGGACTCCGTCAACGAGCAGGACCCGCTGTGGCGCGGCCAGCCCTGCGGGCGGATCCATAGGGCGCCATTGTTTCTCGCCCAGTTCAATAGCGAGATCGAGCTTCGCGCTGCTCGTCTCTGCCGGACCGTCGCTTGCGTCGCGGCTGGACCCGAAGCCCGGGTTCCACGCATCGACGTAAAATAACATGACTGTAGTTCTAGCCTATGCGTTCAACTCTGGCACTACGGGCGTCCTTAGTAATTTCGAAGCGGACCGGGATGCGCTCGGCGAGACTTTGCACGTGCGTGACCACGCCAACCATGCGATCTCCTTGGGCGGCAAGGTTTTCCAGGGTCGCCGCGACAGTGTCCAGAGTGGACGCGTCGAGGGTGCCGAATCCTTCGTCGAGCATGATGGATTCCAGGCTGGCGTTGGCGGACATGCCGCCCAATTGTTCGGCCAAGGCCAGGGCCAGCGCTAATGAGGCTTGGAAGGTTTCGCCGCCTGACAATGTTCTGACAGCACGCCGCAGCCCGGCGTCGTGATGGTCGGCGACGAAGAACTCGCGGTCGTCGTGAATCAGGTCGTATTGCCCGCCGGAAAGCTGCCGCAGGATCGACGATGCTCCAGCGACCAGGGCTTCTAGCGCCTCCTGGAGCAGCCAGGCCTCAAAGTTGTTTGCGCGCAAGTGCTGAGCAAGAGTCGCTGCGACCTGGCGTTCTTGCTCGATGGTGGCTCGCTGCGCCTGCAATGAGGCGGCCTGCGTGCGCATCTGCAGAATCCGTTCACGGGCCGCGCTGGCGCGTTCGGCGGCCACGGCGGCGGAGCGCTGATGCTCACCTGTGCGGGGCCGGGGCAAACCGTTGTCGGTGAAGAGCCGGTCGAGCGCTGACGCGAGCTGGCTGGCCTGCGCCTGCGCTTTGTCGAGGTCTTCCCGCAGCCGGTTGCGCTGCTCCTCGGTGGCCGCCTTTTGACTGGCGGCCCAAGCGGTGAGGCCAGCCCAGGCCTTGCCCAGGTCGTCGCGATCGGGTGCCGGGGGAGCGAGCGCGGCGACGGTGTCACGGGCGGAATCGAAGTCGCGCCAGGCTTTGCGCATGCGTTCCTCGGCCTGCTGCGCCCTAGCGGTGGCTTGCCGGTGCGCTTCACGCGTGGTGCGCAAGGCGTTTGTCGCCTCGGTCAGCTCACGGCGCTTGAGCTCAACGGTTTTGAGCTGCTTGCGCAACTCCTCGGGGGCTTCTGTTCCGGCGAGCAGAGCGTCGATCTCGGCCAGGCGCGAGGCCAGCGGATCGTGCTGCGCGGTGGCGGTGGTCAGCTTACGGTCGGCCTCGCGATGCTCTCTATCCACTTTGGACAGCTGAGCTTTCGCTTTGGTGGCAAGCTCTTCAGCACTCGCGAGGACCTGCTTGGCGGCCGCCATCGCGGGCTTTTCCGGCTGCGGTGGCACGGTCTCGACCATCTGCTCGCAGACGGGACAGGCGTGGCCGGCCAACAGATCACGGCGCATCCACGCGGCGCGGTCGGCATGCTGAGCGGCGTCAAGGGCCACCTTCGCGGCGTTGACCTTCTCCTCGGTCGCCGTGACGTCACGCTCAGCGCGCTCCAGCAGCTTGGCTGCCTTCTCGCTCAGATCGCGTGCCTTCTTGACCTCGGTGTCGAGGGTGGACAGCCGGGCGGCGAGCTTGACCCGCTCCTCGTGCATGTTGAGCACCGCGGCCAACTGGGCCGGGTCGGGACCGTGGTCGAGCTGACTGCGCAGCTTTTCTTCCCGCTCCTCGGCGGCACCCGCGGCGACGGCCGCGTCAGCGATCGCGGCAGTAGCTTGCTGCGCCGCCGCTGCCAGGCCGGCCACGTCGCCAGGAGCACGCACGAGGGCGAACAGGGCCAGCCGTTTGTCGGCCTCGCCCACCGCTGCCGTTACGGTGGCGGCCTTTTCGTGTGCGGCGGCAAGGGCTGGCAGTGACGCGTCGACTTGAGCCACGAGTTCTTCAGCGTGCTTGAGCGCCTCGTTGGCATCAGCCAGGGCCTCGTCGGAGCCGGCCGTGGTCAGCTCCAGCAACACGGGCTCGGTCGCGGCCAGTTGCGCGTTTGCCTCGGACACAATGCTTGTCGCCCGGTCGCGCACCTTCTCGTAGACGTCGAGGCCGAGCAGGCGTACCAGAATCTCCTGGCGCTCAGCGGGTTTCGCGTGCAAGAAGGCGGCGAACTCGCCCTGCGGCAACACGACGCACTTGATGAACTGGTCGTAGGGCAGGCCAACGACGCTGCCGATCGCCCCGTCCAGCTCGGCCGGGCTGCCCGCCATGGCTTCGCCGAGCTCGGTGGTCAGCTCGCCGCTGTCCAGAGTGGACGGATCGAAACCCGGCGAAAGTGCCTGCAGCGCAGCCGATCGCGTCGAGACGCGTCCTTTGCTGTCGCGGCGCACGACGCGCGTGACGGCGTAACGCGCTCCAGCGGCTTCGAAGATGAGCCGCACGGCCGCTTCGGTGGCCGACGGTGCGAGCGCGTGTGCCACCGACCGCACGCCCCAGCGCGGAGCCGTGCCATAGAGCGCGAAACACATCGCGTCGAGAACGGTTGACTTTCCCGCGCCGGTCGGGCCGACGAGCGCGAAGAAGTCAGCATCGGTGAAGTCGACGACGGTCTGCTCACGAAACGCGGCGAACCCGCGCATGTCCAGCCGCAGCGGCCTCATGACGAGACCTCGTCGTAGAGGCGGTCGAACATGGCCTGCGTAGCGACGTCGGTGCTGCCTTTGTGGGTGAGGTAGTCAGCGAACAGTTCCGAGGCGCTGCGGCCAGCGCGGGCGATGCGTTCCTCGCCTTTGTCTTGCTGGCCCACGTCAACCCGGATCTCCAGGGCGCGCGGGAACAACTCCTGCACGGCTTCGCGCAGCCCGGCGCGGGCTGGTTCCTGAACGTAGACCCGCAGCCACGCGTCACCAGTGTCCAACGTGGACAGATCGGCGAGCGTGCCGCGGATCGTGCGCAGTGGCACCGCTACCGGAACAGCGACCGGCCGTGTCGTCGCCGCCGTGTCGGCCTTCACCTCGATCATCGTGACGGACGGGACGTTTTCTTCTTCGCCGAAGTCAATGGCGATAGGTGAGCCGCTGTAACGGATCGGGCAGGCGCCCATCATGACCTGTGCCCGGTGCAGGTGCCCTAGCGCGACATAGTGCGTGTCCGACGGGAAAACACTCGCCGGCACCGCATAGCCCAGGATCGTGTGCGCTTCCCGTTCCCCGCCGCCCATCAGTCCACCCACGACGGTCATGTGAGCCATGATGAGCTTGACCTCGTCGGCGCGGGCGTCCTCGGACAGCCGCGAGACCAGCCGCTTCACGTGATCGGCATAGGTCGCCTGAGCTTCGGCCTCGGTCAGCTCGAACATCTCCAGGGCGCGCACGGCATAGCGCTGAGACAGGAACGGAAGCGCGACACAGCGCCACTTCTCGCCGCTCTTGGTCGTGCCGCGGATGATGTGGTCTTCGGCCTTCTCGCTGACCCTGCCGCGCAGCGTGATGCCAGCGGCGTCGGCCCACGAGCGCAGGGCGTCAAGCCCGGCCGCGTTGTCGTGGTTGCCGCCGATGACGACCACATCGGCACCGGTCGCCCGCAACGCTGTCAGCGCACGGGTCACCACGCGGGTCGCCTCGGGGATCGGCTGCGCGGTGTCGTAAAGGTCGCCCGCGACCAGGATCAGGTCGGGCTGTTCGTTTTTCGCGATCTCGATGACACCGGCTAGCGCGGTGATTTGCTCATCGAGCCGGGACCGTCCTTTAAGGACCTTCCCCACATGCCAATCAGACGTGTGCAGAATTTTCATCAGAAAGGAATCCCGTCGTCGGGTGCCTTGACAACCTCAAGCGGATCGGTCGAGCTGATCATGCTGGCGAGGGTGGCGCGCGGAGCGGGGCCGGCCTCACCGGGGCGAGTCGCCCAGGCGGGGAAGGGGAACTCAACCGCGAGCGGGACAGGGATCTCGGGCTGGGCCACGAACATCGTGCCCGGTTTGGCCAGCAGCACCCGCTGGCGCTGGGCGGGCGGCAGGAAGCCATATTCCGGCCGTGACGCTTCAGCCGGGTCAAGCCGGCCCACGACACGGATCGCGGAGTTGGCGACGATCCGCCGCTCCACTTCGGACGCGGTCTGCTGTGCCCCGATGAGCACGACGCCCAGGGACCGCCCGCGCTCGGCGATGTCGAGCAGCACCTCTTTGATCGGGCTGGTGCCCTCGCGCGGGGCGTATTTGTTCAGCTCGTCGAGCACGACGAAGAGCAGGGGCTTGGCGGAGCCGGCCTTCTCCTTGCGCTCGANCTCGGTCTTGAGCGTCACCCCGACGACGAAGCGCTGTGCGCGGTCCGGCAGGTTGTGCAGGTCGACGACCGTGACCTGGGCACCTTCGGTGGTGGAGATGCGGTGGGACTTCTTCGATGACAGGTCACCGCGGATCAGCCGGGCTAGGTCGCGTTTGCTGGAGATGAGCCGGCGGGCGAACGCGTTGATGGTTCCAATCCCGACGGAGGTGCCAGCCCAGGTCATGCGGGACGCCTCGTCGTTGAGCTGGTCCACGAGGTAATCGACCAGCGCCTCATAGCTGTGCAGCGCCGTGCCATCGATGGCCACGCTGCCGTCTTTGTCGACCGCTGTGCGGGCGAGCTGCGCGGTCACGGCATGCACGACCATCGTGTATTGCTGGCGTTCATCGTCGGCGTCGGCGAAGACATAGGGCAGCAACCGGTCGCCACAGAATTCACTGAGCGTCCAGTAGAACGGGTCGACCCCGGTGAGCCTGCTCGCCACGTCGGGGCTGCCGGTGCGGTCGCCCTGGCGGGCCGGCGCATAGACGCTCACCTGTGGGAACGGCGCGGCTTCGAGCCCGAGCCGGTGGTATTGCTCGCGCGTGCGCTCATCGAGTCTCGTGTTTGGATGGTCGAGGAACAGCAGGTCTTCGCCTTTGACGTTGAAGATCAGCGCTTTGGTGTTGATCGCGTCGTTGCCGAACACACCCGACCGGAACACGGAGTAGAGGAGAAACGTCGCGAAGCTCGTCTTGGTGGCCACGCCGGAAATGCCGGAGATCGAGACGTGAGCGCCGCGGCTGCCATCGAGGAAGTCGGCGTTGAGGAACACGGGCAGGCCGTCGCGGCCCAGGCCCATCGGCAGCCGGCGGTGCATGCGGTCAAAGGACAGCGCACTGTCACGGGCCTCGCCCTCAGCGCGGTAGGCGACAGCGCCCGGCAGCGGCGGAACAAAGACCTCGGGCTCTACCCGGGTGACCGTGACCTCGGCGGCTTCCTGAACCATCGCGGGCAGCATGCCGTCAGCGATGGCGAACACGTCTGAATCGAAGGTCGCGCCCTCATGCCGGGCCCGAACACTCGTGACGACACCAGCGATCGTCACCTCACCACGGTCGGCGAGGTTTCGCTTGGTCATGACTACGTCATCTAGTTGGAGATATTGCCCATCCGTGACCGCCACCCAGAAGGTGAGCGGACTCGCGTCCTCGGTGCCCAGCACCCTGCCCACTGGCTCACTCACGCGGACGACCCTACCGCCTGCCACCGACAGACCAACTTCGCCCGCGCCGTCCCACCGTCCGCTTTAGACGTCGTGGCAGGAAAGCTGCGAAGCTTCCCGAGTGGACATGCACGCTGATCAGCTAAACGTCTCGCTCACCACGGTCCGCGCCCTGATCGATGAGCAATTTCCCGAGTGGCGGGCGCTAAAGATCACCCAGGTCGCGGCCAAGGGCACCGTCAACGCGATCTTCCGCATCGGTGCCGGCCTGGCTGCCCGATTCGCCTTACAACGCCAAGATCCCGCCGCCGCGCGAGAAGGGCTGCGGACCGAGGCGGCAGCCGCCCGTGAGCTGCTTGGCAGGACACGTTTTCGCACGCCGGAGCCGGTCGCGATGGGCCAGCCGGGGCACGGCTATCCGCTACCTTGGTCGGTGCAGACCTGGCTGCCGGGTCACGTGGCCACCGGCGACGGTGAGCCGGAAGCCTTCGCCGAGGACCTGGCCGAGTTCATCCACGATGTCCGGTCAATCCCTACTGGCGGGCGTACGTTTCGTGGCAAAGGCCGCGGCGGTGATCTGCGCACCCACGATGCCTGGCTGGAGACGTGCTTTCAGCACAGCGAAAACATCTTGGACGTGCCTCGCCTGCGCCGCATGTGGACTCAGATGCGGGAACTTCCCCGCGGCAGCGCCCCCGACGTGATGAACCACGGTGACCTGATTCCCGCGAACGTGCTGGTGTCCGAGGGCAGGCTGGCCGGGATCATCGATGTCGGCGGCCTTGGCCCCGCCGATGCGGCCCTGGATCTCGTCAGCGCCTGGCACCTGTTCGAGCCTGGTCCACGAGCGGCTCTTCGCCGGGCGCTGAAATCTGATGACCTGGAATGGGAACGGGGCAGGGCCTGGGCTTTCCATCAGGCCATGGGACTCGTCTGGTACTACGCCGAAAGCAACCCGCCGATGAGTCAGCTGGGCCGCCGCACGCTGGCCCGCATCGTCACAGCGGGATCTGAAGGCTGACGCACCCGCGCAAGTCCAGCCAGGCGCCGGAGGGGCCGCGCACGAGACGCAGCACGACCTCGTCACAGCCCGGACAGCGAGCGACCAAGCCCGGGGCGCTGGTGTAGACGCGCAGCGCGGCGACCGGGCCGGTCTGCCCACAAGCGACACACTGCCCCGAAGCGGCGGTCAGATCGACGGCGAAGATTTCGCGTAGTGGCCCGGCAAGGGCGTTTCCATCGACATAGGTCATTTCACCCTCCCGTGGGACCGAAGCGTTCCGTTTTCACTTTGCGGGGCTCATGCCCGAGCGCGACGAGGATGTCGGCTACCGTCTCGACGAAACCCGTTGGGCCGCAAACGAAACAGTCGGGCTGAAAGTCAGCCGGCCAGCCGTGGGTGTTGACGTCGGCGACGCCGATCCGCCGCCTTTGCCCGCCAGCTCGCGTGAACACATAGCTCACGTCCAGGCCGCCTTCCAGACGCCGCAACTCGGCCGCGTAGAGCACATCGTCTGGTGTGCGGGCCGAGTAGATGAGCCGGAAGGGAACCCGGCTGGACGCGGCACGGCGAGCGCGGATCATCGCCATCAAGGGCACGATCCCCGAGCCGCCAGCGACCAAGAGCACAGGGGCGGTATCCGTTGGGCGCCAAACGAACCAGCCCCCGACCGGGCCGCGCAGCTCGACTTGGTCACCGGGTTTGAGCACGTCACCGAGGTAGGGTGACACCTCGCCATCGGGCACCTTCTGCACTGTCAGCTCGACGCGGTCGCCGTCGGTGGCCGAGGCGAGCGAGTAACTTCGCTGCGCGCTGTAGCCGTCTTCGGCGGTCAGCCGAACGTCAACATGCTGTCCGGCCAAGTGGCCGGGCCAGCCGGGCACGTCGAAGACGAGGCTGCGGGCGGTGGCGGTTTCGTCGTGAAGCGACGATAGCGTCGCCACGCGCCAGGTCAGTCGCCCTGGTAACGCTGTTCGCGCCATGGGTCACCGTAGTCGTGGTAGCCGGCCGTTTCCCAGAATCCGGGCTCATCTTCGAGCAGGAGCTGAATGCCGCGTACCCACTTGGCCGACTTCCACAGATACAGATGCGGCACCAGCAACCGCGCCGGGCCTCCGTGCTCGGGCGGCAAAGGCGCGCCATCGTATTCGTAAACGATCCACGCCTGCCCATCGAGAAGGTCCTCCAACGGCAGGTTGGTCGTGTAACCACCGTAGGAATGGGCCAGCGCGAAATCGGCGGCGGTCTCTACTTCTTCGAGCAGCACGTCCAGGGACACCCCACGCCACGAGGTCGACAGCTTGGACCACTTGGTGACGCAATGCAGATCCACCGTTGGCGTTTGGCTGGGCAGGGCAAGCAACTCGAGCCACGACCAGTGGTGCTGCTGCCCGGCCTCGGTCGTGATGGCGAACTGCCACGACTCCAGCGGGATTCGCGGCGTCGGCCCAGCCGACAGCACGGGAAAGTCCTCGGTCAGATACTGCCCTGGCGGCAGCGCTGGCCCTGATGATCGTGGCCGGCCCTGAAAGCCGGGCGAGACAATGCCCACGCCCTACTCATACCACGGATCCGACGTCGGGTTGATGACAGTAAGAAAGGCGATGGGCCGGTACGGTGCAGCGGTGGCGAGCAAGCTGACCAACCGCATCCTTGACGGTGCCAATCCCAACTCAGTTTCGGCGAAAGCGCGAGGCAAGCGCTGGGCTGAGCTGATGCGCCGCTTCCCGGAGCTGGATCAGATGAAGGTCCTCGACCTTGGCGGCCGCCCCCAGTTCTGGCGCGATGCTCCCGTCAAACCGGCTGCGGTGACGACGGTCAATATCGTTGACCTGCCCGCGGACGAGCCGTGGATCACGACGCTCGTCGCCGACGCCTGTGCCGAACGGTGGACGCACGGGACGTTTGACCTCGTGATATCGAACAGTCTGCTGGAGCACCTGGGCGGCGTCGCGCGCCGGGCGCAGTTCGCCAACGTCGTGCATCAAGCGTCAAACCGCTGGTGGATTCAGACGCCCTACCGCTATTTCCCCGTTGAGCCGCACTGGTTCTTCCCCGGGTTCCAGTTCCTGCCGTTGCCGGTGCGCATCAAAATCACACAGCACTGGCCGATGGGTTACCGCCGCGCGCGTGACTACGCCACCGCCTATGACCACGTGCAAGAGGTCGAACTCGTCACCATCACCGAGATGAAGCGGCTCTTTCCCGAGGGTGAGATCTGGAAGGAGCGGATGGCGGGGCTGGTCAAGAGCCTCGTTGCCGTTCGTACTTAAGCAACAGCGTTCCATCCTCAGCCGCGTTGGCGTGCACCAAACGCATTCGGCGCGGCTCATGCGGCGTACCCTCAATGATCCGGCCAGAACCGGGACCCGCGAGCAAGGGTGACAGGGTCAGATACATCTCATCGACAAGGTCTTCGCCCGTCAGCGCGCCGAAAAGATAGGGCCCGCCTTCACAGAGCACGTGCTGTAACCCAAGCGCGGCAAGCTTTTCCAGCCCTTGCGCGAGTGTCGTGAACCGGATCGTGTCAGCTCCCGCGACCGCACCTTCGCTTGGCGTAAGGATTATCGGCCGCACGGGCGCCTGGGCCAGTGCGGGATGGTTCGGGTCAAGGTTCAAAGACCTTGAGACCACAACCAATCGGGGGTACTCAGTGAGCCCGTTCTCCAGTCGCCAGGCCCTGCGTTGCGCGTCGAGCGTTAGCGGCCGGTAGTTCTCGGCACGAAACGTCCCGGCGCCGACCAGCAGAGCGTCGCAATCGCGCCGCAGCAACCGGAACTGCTTCTTGTCTTCCTCGCCGGAAAGTCCAGCCGACAGCCCATCGACCGCGACAGCACCGTCCAAACTGGACACAAAGTTGACGCGCAGCACGCCCTATTCGCCCGCCGCACCGGTCGCTGGCGGGGTGGGCTCGGGTGCCTTGTGCTGGCAGTCGCACCAGTTGTGGCCGGGGCAATCGTCGTGACGCTTTTCCCGGCAGGGCCGGCAAATCATGCCTTCACCCTAACCCTTGCGGGGCGATGTCGCCGGAGTCGGCCTCAGGATGCGGGTCACTCAGGCGCGGACGGCACCCGACGACGACCACGCGGTCGGTGCTGAGCAGGCTGGAGACTTCGCGATAGGTCAGGGCGTGCCCGCCCCGCAGCACAGCGATCGCTGGTTCGGCTAGCTGATCGGGGCGCTTGCCCACTTCACTTGGCTCGACCGGGCGCTCGACGAGTTCGAGACCGTCGCCGTGCACGAGCAGATCCGTGAACACTTCGCCAACGGCAGGGGAGTTGGCCGCGACGCCAAGCAGCCGTCCCGCGGCCTCAGAAGACGTCACGATCGCGTTGGCCCCCGAGCGAAGCAGTAGCGCCTCGTTCTCCGATTCGCGGATGGACGCGACGATCACGCAGCGGGGATTGAGTTCCCGTGCGGTGAGCGTCGCGAGGACCGCTGTGTCGTCACGGTTCGTCGCGATGACGACCCGTTGCGCGTTGGGGACTCCCGCTTTACGCAGCACGGTGCTGCGGGTCGCGTCGCCCAGGATGGCCGCGTAACCATCGCGGTTGGCTTCCTCGACGAGCGCGGGGCGCTGGTCGACGATCACGAATTGATCGCTGGGCACGCCTGAGGCGGCCAGTTGCTGAATGGCGCTGTAACCCTTGGTGCCGTATCCAATGACGACAGTGTGATCGCGCAACGTGTCCCTCCACCGGTCTTTGCGCAGCTGTTCGCGATAGCTGCGGGTGAGGACCTGAAAAGTCGTGCCCACGAGAATGGCCAGGAAGGCGATCCGCAGCGGGGTGATGAGCAAAATGTTCGTCAGCCGTGCGGTGTCGCTGACCGGCACGATGTCGCCATAGCCCGTGGTCGATAGCGTCACGGTGGCGTAATAGAACGCGTCGAGCCAGTCGACTTCGCCGTCTGAGTTGTCGTTATAGCCACTTCGTTCAATGATCACGATCGTCGCGACAACGGACAGCACAGCCAGGGCGTAGAGCACCCGTCTCCAAATCTGGCGGACGGGATCGAAGCGTTTCTCCGGCAGGAAAATCCAGCCCCGGGACAGACCCAGGGCCGAGACTTTCTCCGTTATCGCCATGATAAGAAGAATATCCACTTTTGGGGCTTTGGTCCGGCCGTCTCAAGATAACGGAATGGGATCGCTCCCAACGCTCTATTGACACTTACGTAACCTCCTGGCAATCATGGGAGCGCTCCTACGGGAGCGCTCCCATGATTCGCAAAAATGGTTGCCTGAGAGGGGCCATCATGAGGGTTTTTACGCGCCGCCGCGCCATCGCGGCCGTAGCGCTAGCCGCGGCGACCGCGCTGGGCGCGACCGCGTGCGGATCGGACCCGGCACCGGGTACCGACGAGAAGATCACACTGAACATCGATGTCTTCGGTAACTTCGGTTACGAGGAGCTTTACAAGCAGTACGAGGCCTCCCACCCGAACGTGAAGATCGTGGAGCGGGGCACCGGATCGCAGCTCGACGCGCACAACCAGCAGCTGGCTCAGCGGATGGCAGCCAACGCGGGTGCCGGTGACATCGTCGCCATCGAAGAGGGCACTCTGTTGCAGTACCTCGACAAGGCCAACCTTTTTGTTGACCTCGGTGAGCACGGCGCTAGGGACCTCGCGGGCAACTTCATGCCGTGGAAGTACGAGGCGGCGGTCAAGGGTGGCAAGGTTATCGGCCTTGGCACCGACGTCGGTGGCATGGCCATGTGCTACCGCACCGACCTGTTCGCCAAGGCGGGCCTGCCGACCGACCGCAAGGCCGTTTCGGCTCTGTGGCCGACCTGGGACGCCTACATCGAGACCGGCAAGACGTTCAAGGCGAAGGTTCCCGACGCGGGCTTCCTCGACGCGGTGACCAACACCTACAACACGATCCTGATGCAGAAGGCCGGTCAGGGCGCTGGTTACACGTATTTCGACAAGTCTGACAAGTCCGTGATCGACACGAACCCGGCTGTCAAGGACGCGTGGGAGATCTCCAACAAGATCCTCGACGCTGGACTGTCCGCCAAGCTGGCCGCGTGGTCGAACGAATGGAACGCCGGCTTCAAGCAGGCCAAGTTCGCCACGATCGCTTGCCCCGCCTGGATGACGGGCTACATCACCACGCAGAACGGTCCCGAGGGCTCCGGCAAGTGGGACATCGCTTCGGTTCCCGGCGGTTCGGGTAACTGGGGTGGCTCGTGGCTGGCCGTCCCGAAGACCAGCAAGCACCAGAAGGAAGCCGCCGAGCTGATCAAGTTCCTGACGAACCCGGCCGGTCAGGCTGCCGCCTTCAAGTCCAAGGGCAACCTGCCGTCCTCGCCGCAGGCGCTCAAGGACCCGGCTGTCGCCGCCGCTGTGAACGAGTACTTCAGCAAGGCCCCGACAGGTGAGATCTTCGCCAAGGGTGCCCTTGAGCTCAAGCCCGTTTACCTCGGCTCGAAGAACCAGGCCGTCCGCACCGCGGTTGAGAACGCGCTGCGCACGGTGGAGCAAGGACAGAAGAACTCTGCCGCAGGCTGGGCCGCCGCCGTCGAAGACGGCAAGAAGGCCGGTTCATAACCGTTCGAACTTGAGGTGCACGGCGAAAGCCGTGCACCTCAACCTCTTGTATTGGAGTGGTTATGCGGCGCCTCAGCAGGCTGGATATCAAGTACTCGCCGTATCTCTACATCGCACCGTTTTTCATCGTCTTCGGCATCTTCGGCCTCTGGCCGCTGATCTACACCCTGATCATGTCGATGTATGACTGGGATCTCGGGTCAAAGCTGAACGAGGCGACGTTCGTCGGGTTCGACAACTTCGCGCGCTTCCTGGGCGACGATGATTTCTGGAACGCGGTGCTCAACACCGTCATGATGTTCCTTCTGTCGACGGTGCCGCAGCTGCTGCTGGCGCTGGTGCTGGCCAACGCGCTCAACAAGAAGATCCGTGCCCGCACCTTCTTCCGCATGGGTGTGCTCGTACCCAACATCACCTCGGTCGCCGCGGTGTCCATTGTGTTCACTCAGCTCTACAGCCGGGATTTTGGCCTTATCAACTGGATCCTGGGACTTGTGGGCATCGGTCCCATCGAGTGGCAGGCACAGGCCTGGACGTCATGGATCGCGGTCGCCACGATGGTGGACTGGCGCTGGATCGGCTACAACGCGCTCATCTATCTCGCCGCCATGCAGTCGATTCCCAAGGACGTCTACGAGTCGGCCTCTATCGACGGCGCGTCGCAATCGCGCCAGTTCTGGACGCTGACCGTCCCGATGTTGCGGCCCACCATCATTTTCACCGTCATCATCTCCACGATCGGCGGGCTTCAGCTTTACGGTGAGCCATTGCTGTTCGCCGGCGGGGGAAACCCGTTGCTGGGCGGATCTGACCGCCAATTCCAGACGGTGACGATGTTCCTGATGGAACAGTTCTATATGGACTTTGAGCTTGGCCAAGCCGCTACCGTCGCGTGGCTGCTGTTCCTGCTCATCCTGATCTTCAGCGTTATCAACTTCTTCTTCACCAGCCGTCTGCAAAATGACCGGCCCGCAAAGCGAAAGAAGGTGGCATCGCGATGAAACGCGGTCTCGGTGCGGCGGAGCGCATGTGGAGGGCCAGCCCACTGACCTTCTTCACGCTCATTGGCGGGCTGCTGCTGTCCATTTTCCCGCTGTACTACATGATTGTGGTGGCCACACGGAACAACGATTCCGTGAACAAGATTCCACCGCCGATGATTCCGGGCGGCGAACTGGGGTCCAATGTGGACCGTCTGCTCGCCAATGAGAGCGCCAACTTCATGACGGGCCTTATCAACTCGGCCGTCGTGGCCACGGGCGTCACCATCTCGGTGGTGTTCTTCTCGTCCCTGGCCGGGTTCGCGTTCGCGAAGCTGCGGTTCAAGGGCCGCAACGGATTCATGCTCGCGATCCTCGTGACCATGATGGTTCCGGCTCAGCTGGGTCTCGTGCCGCTCTACCAGATGATGTTCGAGTGGGGCCTGCACAACACCCTGTGGTCGGTCATGCTGCCGTTCCTGGTGAGTGGGTTCGGCGTGTTCATGATGCGCCAATACGCCAGTCAGGCCGTGCCTGACGAACTGATTGAGGCGGCTCGCGTTGACGGGTGCGGAACGTTTCGCATCTACTGGAGCGTGGTGCTTCCCGCCTTGCGGCCAGCGGTGGCGGTGCTCGGCCTATTCACGTTCATGGACCAGTGGAACTCCTTCCTCTGGCCGCAAATCGCTCTGGGTGACCCGGAGAACCCAACCGTTCAGCTCTCGCTTCAGCGGCTCTCGCAGGGTTATTACAACGACTACGCACAGGTTTTCGCCGGCACTACACTCAGCGTGCTGCCGTTGCTAGTGATATTCATACTGTTCGGCCGCCAGATCATCGGCGGAATTATGGAAGGCGCAGTTAAGGCATGACGTTCTTGTGGGGAGCAGCGACAGCGGCGTACCAGATTGAGGGTGCGGCCAATGTTGACGGGCGCACACCCTCTATTTGGGACACCTTTAGCCACACCCCGGGCAAAGTAGTCCGGGGCGAGACCGGCGACGTGGCGTGCGACCACTACCACCGCAGTGCCGACGACGTGCGGCTGATGTCCAAGCTGGGCCTGGGTGCCTATCGTTTCTCGGTGTCGTGGCCACGGGTCCAGCCTGGTGGCTCGGGGCCGGCGAATCAGCGCGGGCTCGACTTCTACAGCCGTCTGGTCGACGATCTGCTCGCCCAGAACATCACGCCTTTCGTGACGCTCTATCACTGGGATCTACCGCAGGAGCTCGAAGACGCCGGGGGCTGGCCCGCGCGGGACACCGCTTTCCGGTTCGCGGAGTACGCGTCGATCGTGCACGACGCACTCGGTGACCGTGTGCAGAACTGGATCACGCTCAACGAACCGTGGTGTTCGGCGTTTTTGGGCTATGGCAGCGGTCAGCACGCCCCGGGCCGCAGCAACGGTGCCGACGCACTGGCCGCCGCGCACCACCTCAACCTGGCGCATGGGCTCGCGGTTCCGCGGCTCAGTGGTTCCGTTGGCATCAGCCTGAACCTGCACGAGTTCCTGCCCGAGTCGCCAAGCGACGCCGACGCGGTGCGCCGCCTCGACGCCGTGGGCAACCGGATCTTCCTGGACCCGCTCCTGCGCGGAAACTATCCGGCCGACCTGCTCGATGACACCAGTGGCGTCACGGACTGGTCTTTCGTGCAAGACGGCGACTTGGCGCTCATCAAGCAGCCCATGAGCTTCCTCGGCATGAACTACTACACGCGGGCGCTCGTGAAGCTCGGTGACAAACCACAAGACGGCGAAGGTTTGCACCACCTGCCGACCTCGTGGCCAGGCAGCGAGCACGTGACGGTCGTCGAGCGCGATCTGCCCCGCACCGACATGGGCTGGGAGATCGATCCGGAGGGCCTGCTCGTTCAGCTGCGCTGGGTCAACGAGAAGTATGGGCCGCTTCCGCTCTACATCACGGAGAACGGCGCCGCCTATCCGGAGGCGGTTGACGACCAGGAGCGGATTGCCTATCTGGATAGCCATCTGAAAGTCTGTGATCAGGCGCGGGCTGAAGGCGTACCCCTAAAGGGTTATTTCCTTTGGTCTTTGATGGACAACTTTGAATGGGCTTGGGGTTACTCAAAGCGCTTTGGAATCGTCCATGTGGACTATGATTCGCAGGCGCGAACGCTGAAGGCAAGCGCACACTGGTACGCGGAGCGGATTCGATCGGCTTGAGGTGAGATAGATGACGACGCAGCGCACGCGATCAGCCGGGCGGCCGACGCTGGATGAGGTCGCAGCGCTTGCCGGAGTGGGACGCGGCACGGTTTCCCGGGTGGTCAATGGTTCGCCACAGGTTAGCCCGGAGGCACGTGCCGCGGTTCAGGACGCCATCAAGGAACTCGGCTATGTGCCCAACCGGGCGGCGAGGGCTCTGGTGACCCAGCGGACCGACTCGGTCGCGCTGGTCGTCTCCGAGTCGCAGGACCGCGTTTTCGCCCAGCCCTACTTCGCCGGGCTCGTGCGCGGAATCAGCTCCGCTCTGGCCGACACTCCGTTGCAGCTATGGCTCGCCATGGCGCAGTCTCCGGCCGAGCAACAGCGGGTCGAGCATCACCTCACCAGTCAGCACGTTGATGGCGTGCTTCTGCTGTCGCTGCACGAATCCGACCAGTTGCCCCGGCTGTTGCGCGAGCGTGGGTTGCCTGCCGTGCTGGGCGGGCGCCCGATCGGCCCCGGGCAAGAGATCTCCTATGTGGACATTGACAATGTCGGTGGCGCGCGGGCGGCGGTCGAGCACCTGATCAATTCGGGCCGCCGCCGGATCGCCACCATCGCCGGTCTCCAGGACATGGGCGTGGGTGTCGACCGGCTTGCCGGCTATCAGCACGCCATCGGATCGGCTCAGCCGCTCGTCGCCTTCGGCGACTGGGGCGAGGCCAGCGGCACCGAAGCCATGCGTGAGCTGATCACGAAGCACCCCGACATCGACGGTGTCTTCGTGGCCTCCGACCTCATGGCGGCCGGGGCGATGCGGGCCCTGCGCGAGCTGGGCCGGCGGGTGCCCCAGGACGTGGCCGTTGTCGGCTTCGAAGACTCACCGATCGCGGGGCAGACCGACCCACCGCTGACGACTGTCTATCAGCCAGTTGAGCAGATGGGCCGCGAGATGGTCCGGCTGCTGCTCGCCCGGATCAAGGGCGAGGATGAGGGCGGGCACGTTCTGCTCGACACCCACCTCGTCAAACGCCAGTCGGGTTGACACTGTCTTGAAATCCGGACGTAACGCCCGGGGGGCATGCTTAGCCGCATGTTGCTAAGGGTTCGGGTCGCATTGCCTGATCGTCCAGGTTCACTGGGCCAGGTCGCCCGCACGCTCGGTGTCGCGGGTGCGGATATCGTCCAGGTCATCGTGCTCGAACGCTTAGGCGGTCGCGCGATTGACGACTTCACCGTCGTGTGGCCAGGCGGCTCCGGTGTGGAGCGGCTTCGCGCGGGTCTGGCTGCCATGCCGGGGGTACGTGTCGACGGCATCTGGCGGGCCATCGGTTCGCCTGTCTCCGGTGGACACGACGCCGAGTTGCTCGCCCAGGTCGCCGCCAAGCCGGCCGACGGACTGTCCACATTGGTCGACGCGGTCCCGGGACTGCTCGCCGCTGACTGGGCCGCTGTCCTTACCGTTCAAGCGGACTGGGCCACCCGCCGGATGCCGCCGGAGGTGCTTTACCGAAGCTGGCGTGCTCCTGCGGAGCTAGACCTTCCGGAGATAACCCCGTTGCGTCCCAGGGCGATGACGGGCCGTGACGAGACGCGCTATGCCCTGGTGCCGTTCGGTTATGACGGTCTCGTGCTCGCGGTTGCCCGCACGGCTGATGACGAGCTGCCCGTTGCGGCTTTCCACGCCACCGAAGTGGACCGTCTGGCACAGATTGTCCGTGCCGCCTCGGTCATGGTTTCGCAGGCCTTCGCTATTGCCACCGAATAGGATCAACATTCTGACGCTTCTATATAGGTAGGCTTCTCGCTACCCTGTGCCCCATGGCGCAACGGATATCGATCCCGTTCGAGGGCAGCGACTCTGGGGTCGAGGAACTTACCTGGGCACAGCGAAACCACTGGCGCAACGTAGAACTCAGCGGCATCACCGAGTCGGCCGGCGGGATGGTGAAGCTAGCCGACGGCATGAAAGTCGACGACATCGCCAAACTGCTGGCCTTCCTCATGAGCCGGCACGGCGCGCTGCGCACCAGGATTACCCCTGACGCGGAGGGGAAACCGCGGCAGGAAGTGTTGCGCTCAGGTGTCATCGACCTCGAAGTGGTTGACGCCGACGACGCGGCGGATCCGGCGGTGATCGCCGAGGCGCTGCGGGTCGTCTACGAGAGCGCCAAGTGGGACTTCGCCGGCGAGTGGCCGGTGCGCTGGGCTGTCGTCCGGCAAAACGGCATGGCCACTCATCTGGTCGCGATGTACAACAACCTTTGCGTTGATGGGTATGGCATCGATGCGATCCGCGCTGATCTGCCCAATATGGACAACGCGACAGGTGCCGCGCTCGCTCCTGTGCCAGGACTATCGCCACTGGAGATCGCCCGCAATCAGCAGGGCCCGTCCGGGCAGCGGCAGAGCCGGGCCTCGTTGCGTTATGTGGAAAGGATTCTGCGCGCGATCCCGCCGAAGCGGTTCGGGGAGTCGCCGGACAAACGGGAGCCGCGTTACTGGGAGTGCAGTTTGCGCTCCACGGCGATGAACATGGCTTTGCATGTGCTGTCGGAACGCACAAATGTCCACTCTGGAGCGATCATGCTGGCCGCCTATGCGGTCGCCCTCGGCAAGATTTCCGGGGACCGCGAGGTCATGGTCCGTACCCTTGTCAGCAACCGGTTCCGGCCGGGGCTGCGTGACTCGGTGAGCAATCTGGCCCAGGGCGGCCTGTGTCTGATCGATGTGGCTGACTGCACGTTCGACGAGGCGATCGCGCGTGCCTTCAAGAGTCAGCTCGCGGCCGGGTTGAACAGCTACTACGACCCGCGCGACGCCTGGGCGCTGATCGACCAGATCGGTGCGGAGAAGGGCGACGAGATCGACCTGCTCGTGCTCTACAACGACCGCCGCCGGGGCCTTGCCGCCGCGACGCCCGAAGGACCGCTGCCCACGCGCGAGCAGGTTGACGCCGCGATGGCCGACAGTGTGTTTCAGTGGACGCGTTCGTGGGACGCCTTCGACACGACCTTCTACCTGACGCTGAATAACGTGCCGGGCACGCTCGAGTGCATCATGCACGCCGACACCCATGCTGTTTCTCCAGAGCAACTCGAGGAAGCCTGCCGGGGGCTGGAGCGCCTGGTGATCGCGGCCGCGTTCGATCCGGCAACACTTACAGGTGTGAATGGCGTGGCGAGGGTCATGGAGCCCGCAAGATCTGTATAACTACTGGTAACGGCTTTGTAACTTGGCGAGAGCAGCCTAAACGACATGACGCTTTGGCGGGTGCGGGCCACCGTTGATGACCGACCAGGCTTTCTGGCAGTGCTGACAGCCAGCCTGGCATTGAAGTCAATCAACATTCTGGCCGTCCAGGTGCACACGACGGAAGCCGGTGCGGTCGATGACTTTCTCCTCGACGCTCCGGATCACCTCACGGAACCCGAGCTGCTGCAAGCGATCGAGAAGGGCCGCGGTCGTGACGCGTGGGTGTCCAAGGCGGACGCTTATGACCTCGTTGACCCTCCCGCGCAGATGGCCGGGCTCGCGGCACGCCTCGCCAGCGACCCGGGGCAACTGGCGAGCGCGCTGAGCACGCTGCTCGGCGGCTGCCTGGTGCGCCGGGAGGACACGGCAACCGTTGCCGGACATGGGCTTTCGGTCATGCGCCTGCCCGACCCGGCCGGTGGCATGCTCGTGCTGACCCGGCTGGCGCCCGTGTTCACCCCGGCCGAATTCGCCCGTGCGCAGGCGCTCGCTGAAGTCGCGCGTGCGGTCGTGACCCGGCAGCTCAGCAACCTCACGCTGCTGTTACCTGAGGGACAGGAGCTGACGGTCCGCGTGGGTTCGGTCGCGGACATCGACGCGCTGACCGAGATGCACGGGCGCTGTGGACAGCGCAGCCTCTTTCGCCGCTATCTCGCCGGAACGCGTGGGCCGACCCAGGAACAGTTGCGCCGTCTCGTCAGCCCCGCGCACGGGACGACCCTGATCGCCGAAGATGGGCAAGGACGAATCGTCGCGCTGGCCAACCTCATCGGCGAGGGACAGCAAGCCGAAGCGGCGATCCTGGTTGAGGACAGCTGGCAGAAGCGGGGCATCGGCACCGCCCTGCTGCGCCGCATGCTGACTCTCGCGACCCCGTATGGCTTTCAGGCTGTCGTCTTGCACACTCAGGCCGACAATGAGCCCATGCTGCGGACCGTCAAGCGCATGCCCCAGGCGGCGAAGTTCGATGTGGACGGTGCCATCGTGTCGGCGACGATGACTGTCGCGATAGGAAGCTTACTCGGTTAAGCACAGCTGTGATACGCTGCGGCGGACACCCATCGGGAGCCGGGTGGCAGTCAAAAGGGCATTAGCCATTTCTGCCTGCTCTCATTGAGGTGACATTGTGAGATTCCGTCTGGCTATCTCCGTAGCTCTCGCAGCGGTAACCAGCCTAATCGTTTCCCTTCTCGTGGCGGTTCAGCCCGCCCAAGCCGCCGTCGGGCTGCGCATCAGCAACGGCCGCTTGGTAGAAGCCAACGGCACGCCGTTCATCATGCGCGGCACGAGCCATGCCCACGTCTGGTATCAGAGCCAGACCAGTTCGTTCGCGAATATCAAGTCGTTGGGCGCCAACACGGTTCGTGTTGTCCTCAGTGGAGGGCGCTGGTCGCCCGCCAACGGGGCCAGCGATGTGGCCAACGTGGTCAGCCTGTGCAAGGCGTCGAAACTCATCTGCGTGCTGGAAAACCACGACACCACCGGTTACGGTGAACAGCAGAACGAGTGGACACTCGACCGCGCGGCCGACTACTGGATCAGCGTCCAAAGTGCCCTGCAAGGGCAAGAGAACTACGTCCTGGTCAACATCGGGAACGAACCGTATGGGAACAACAACATCAGCGGCTGGACCGCGGCGACGACAGCCGCGATCACCAAGCTGCGCAACGCTGGTTTTGACCACACCCTCGTGGTGGACGCCCCAAACTGGGGCCAGGACTGGCAATTCCTGATGCGGGACAACGCTCCCGCGGTCTTCAACAGCGACCCGGACCGCAATCTGCTGTTCTCGATTCACATGTACGGCGTGTTCGACACGGCCGCGGAAATCAACGCCTACCTGGATTCCTTCTCCTCACGCGGGCTGCCGCTCATCATCGGCGAGTTCGGGCACAACCACTCCGACGGCAACCCCGATGAGGACACCATCATGGCGCAGTCCGTCGCGCGCGGCATCGGCTACCTCGGGTGGTCGTGGAGCGGAAACGGTGGTGGCGTTGAATATCTGGACCAGGTGACGAACTTCAACGTCAGCCAGCTGACGACATGGGGCCAGCGGTTGTTCAACGGCGCCAACGGAATTCGCGCGACTTCGGTGCAGGCGACCATCTACGGAAGCTCCACTTCCTCGCCGACACCGTCACCGTCGTCTCCTTCACCGTCGCCGTCGAACAGTTCGTCGCCATCGCCGAGCCCGAGCACGCCGCAACCGGGCAAGTCATGCACGGCGACCTACTCAAAGATCAACCAGTGGCCCGGTGGCTTCCAGGCCGACGTCAAAGTCACGGCCGGCAGTTCCGCGATCAGCGGCTGGCGCGTCACGTGGACGTGGGCTAACGGCCAGACGATCTCCCAGTTCTGGAGCGCCGCTGTGACCACGAGTGGGTCCGCGGTGACCGCGGTCAACATGCCTTACAACGCAAACCTGGGCGCAGGGGCGAGTGCGACCTGGGGCTTCCTCGGTTCATGGAATGGGGTCAATACAAACCCTGCCCTAACCTGCACCGCTAGCTGATCCCGCTCTAAAGGAGGGGTGACTAGACGGACACAGTGTGCGACGGTGAATGAACGGCGTGAACCAGCATCTGTCTCATGACGGTTACCCCTCCGCCAGCAGGCTATCGTGATGCCCCTTTGACACATTGGGCGCCCGATCAGCCGGTCAATGTGGACGAAGCCGAGGAATTTCTGCGCCAGTGTTACGCCGAGGTGCCCAAGTTAGGTGCCGTGGAACCGCGGATCGCGGCTGTCAAAGAACAGATCGCCGCTCTCGGAACCTATACGCACACGAAACCAGAACTGACCCACGGCGCGCGGATGGCCTGGCGCAACGCCAGCCGCTGCATCGGGCGCGTGTATTGGCGTTCTCTTACGGTGCTTGACCGGCGCTCACCTCGTACCCACGAGGAAATTTTTGACGACATGGTGGCCCACTTGAAGATGGCGACCGGTGAGGGTGACAAGCGCGGACATCTGCGTCCGGTTATTAGCGTCTTCGGCCAGGCGATTCCCGGCAGGCCTGTCACGAGACTTTGGAACGACCAGCTGATTCGCTATGCGGGATATGAGGATCGGGGCGACCCGAGGTACCGGCATCTGACAGACGTGGCGACTCAGCTAGGGTGGCAGGGCAAGGGAAGCGCGTTTGATTTGCTGCCGTTGATCCTCCAAACCGGACAGCAGGATCCGGAATTATTTGAGCTGCCGGAGACCGCGGTGCTAGAGGTCCCGCTGACCCATCCAGAGTTCGCTTGGTTCGCCGAACTCGGTCTGCGCTGGCACGCGGTCCCGGCTATTTCCAACATGCGCCTGTCGATAGGTGGAGTGGACTATCCGCTGGCGCCGTTCTCGGGGTGGTTCATGGGCACCGAGATCGGCGCCCGTAATCTCGCCGACAAGGATCGCTATGACCAGATCCCGGTTGTCGCTGCCCGCATGGGACTTGATACCTCGCGGGAAAGCACGCTGTGGAGGGACCGGGCGCTGATCGAGCTGAACCGGGCGGTGCTGCACTCTTTTGAGAAAGCCGGAGTGCGCATGAGTGATCACCACACCGAGTCACGGCTTTTCATGACACACGTTGAGCGGGAAACGAATGCGGGCAGACCCGCTCCGGCTGACTGGACGTGGATCGTGCCACCGCTTTCCGGTGGGCTGACCCCCGTTTTCCATCAGTACTACGAAGAAGCTGACCTGCGCCCAAACTTCTATCTCGACGATTACGCCAACCGCCTGGCCGTGGGGCACGGACCGGTGAACTCGGGTGTGTGCCCGGTGGCACACGTGCACACACCCGTCGTCGCGGCTCAGATCCCGCAGCAAGCGGTTAAGCGCAAATGGTTCTCACGTCGCGGGGTATGAGCTGTAGTCAGGGAAGTTGCCGTAGAGCCGCTCGCCCGGCTCGCCAACGGTCACGGCGTGCACGAGCAGATCGCCACCGACGAAAGCGCCCTTCCAGCTAGCGCCGCGGCCGCCGAACGGCTCCTCACGGTCGCCACGGCTGCGCGGCTTGTTGATGCCAACCTTGAAGGCCTGCAAGTCTTTCGCCAGCTTCGCGGCCAGCTCCTCGTTGTCGCACGCGAGGCTGGCGACGAGGGCGCCATTGCTGGCGTTCATCGCGGCGAGCAACTCGTCTTCGGTGTCCACGACAACGATCGTGTCCACGGGACCGAACGGCTCGGCGTGCATCAGCCTGCTTCGCCCGGGCGGGGCGAGCAGCGCAACCGGTGCTACGTAAGCACTTGTGTCCTGCCCGTCGAGGAAGCGGCCACCTCGGTTCTTTCCGCGGTAGAGCGGGACCGCGCCCGCCTTAACGGCTTCGTCGACCTTGCGGCGCAGTTCATCGGCCTTGGTGGCACTGATCAGTGGGCCAAAGTCCAAGTCGGGCAACGGGTCTCCGTCGTTTTCCACGGCCAGCGGGTGTCCAAACTGGATGCTGCGCACCACCGGCAGATAAACGTTGAGGAACTCATCGACAAGTTCTCTTTGAACCACGAACCGGGGGTACGCGGTGCAGCGCTGCTTGCCGTATTCGAACCCCTTGCGCAGGTGAGCGGCGAGCGTGTCCCACTGCGAGAATTCCCAGATGCCCCAGGCGTTGAGGCCCTCCTGCTCGATGAAGTGACGCTTGTCAGTGTCGAGCAGAGCAGCCGCGACCTTGCCACCGTTGGAGCGTCCGCCCACGAAGGCGACGGCGCCGATTTCCGGAGCCCGCACCAGCACTTCGGACAGTTCTTCGCCGCCACCGGACACGAGTGTGGCAGGCAGTCCCGCGCGATGCATCAGCGCGTGAGCGACGGTCAAACAGACCGCGCCGCCCTGCGACGGCGTCTTGGCGATGACCGCGTTGCCGGCCAGAAGCTGAACCAGCTCGGCGTGCACCAGCACCGACATCGGGTAGTTCCAGCTGGCGATGTTGGACACGGGGCCGGGCAACGGTTCGCGGTCTTGGGTCTGGCGCTCGATCTCGCCGACATACCACCGCACGCCGTCGAGGGCCCGGTCCACGTCAGCGCAAGCGAGCCGCCACGGCTTGCCGATCTCCCACACGAGCAGCATCGCGAGCAGATCGCGGTGCTCGGTGAGCAGGTCGAGGGCGACTTCTACGCGGGCTTTGCGTTCCGCGAGCGGGGTGTGTGCCCACTCAGCGTGCGTGCGGGCCGCGTGGTGGACGGCGGCTTGCGCCTCGGCGGCGTCCAAACGCGACAGCCGCGCGATCGTCGTGCCATCGATCGGGGTCGTCAGCGGCGAGGGGCGGCCCGCGGCCGTCCACTGCCCCTGAATGAGGTTGAGGAGGACGTCGCCATTGAACGCCTCCGGCGCGACCGTGGTCGCACGGTTCAGTGTCGTTTGCCAGTCGGTCCCGGAAGCCAGCTTCATGGGCGTACTTTGCCGACCACAGCTATGGCTGGCAATAGCCGGTCCAGGATGCGGGACCCGTGGCGGCCCGCTGAGCTGCGGTTATCCCATCGATCGTGACGAAGCTCTCTGTCATCGCTGGAGTTTTTGCCCGGGCACGCTATCGTCAGTGTCCGCACGCCTCAACCCCCGGGAGGTCAACCGTGCGCACCAGGCTTTCTGTGATTGTCCTGATAGCTGGCTTGGTCGCTGGTTGCGGGAATACGCCCGCCAAACAAGAGGCATTGCCGTCACCATCTCCGTCTCCCTCGCCTTCTGCGTCCCCCTCGCCTTCTCCGTCGAAGAGCCCACCCAAGCCATCACCGAGCAAGACCTCCTCCGGAGGCGGCTCCGGATCGGCCAAGGGCACGGGTCCCGCTGGCTCGGTGCTCACCACAGGTTCTGACTCCGTCGCGCTCACCTTCGATGACGGGCCGTGGCCAGAGCACACCCCGCAGATGCTTGACCTCCTTAAACAGCACGGAGTTCAGGCGACCTTCTGCGTCATCGGCAAGCACGCCCAGGTCTACCCGGATCTGATCCGGCGCATCCTGGCCGAAGGGCACACGCTGTGTAATCACTCGTGGCGCCACGACTTGGAGCTCGGCACGCGCGGGGAAGCGGCTATCCGTGACGACCTCGCGGCGACCAGCAAGGCGATCCGCGACGCCGCCCCCGATGCGAAGATCTCTTACTTCCGGGCCCCTGGCGGCAACTTCACGCCTGAGATCGTGGCGATCGCCAAGAGTATGGAAATGACGTCGATCTATTGGCATGTCGACACGCGTGACTGGGAAGTCTCGAAATACGGCCACGGTCAGACTATGGTCAACCACATCGTCAGCACGGTTCAGGACAAATGCCGTCGGGGGTCGATCATCTTGGCGCACGATAAGTCCAAACCAGACACGGTCACCGCGTTCAAAACGCTGGTGCCGTGGCTGAAACAGCGCTACAAGCTGATTCCGCTACCCGCCGCGCGTTCGTGAGGCGCGCGTTCGCCGCGCTGGCCGCAGGGCTGGCGCTTGGTGGCTGCGCGGCAACGGGTGCGTCGTCCAGCGCGCTGCCCACATCGGCGCCGTCGTCGCCCGCGGTAGCGCCGCCATCGAACTCACCGAGCTCCGTGCCAGGAAAGCCGACTGCCGGTGACGGTGTCATGTGCACCGGCAGAGCCGAATTTGACCGGCCGATGGCCAGCAGCACCAACTTTCCGGGCACGGTCACGACGACGGGATCAAAGGCCGTCGCGCTCACGTTCGATGACGGGCCCGACCCGGGGACGACACCCAAAGTGCTCGATCTGCTGCGCAACTGCGGCGTGAAGGCCACGTTTTGCGTCAACGGCATCAAGGCGCAGAGCAACCCCACGCTGATCCGGCGGATCGTCCACGAAGGACACACGATGTGCAATCACACGTGGCGCCACATCACCCAGCTCGGCAGCTACGGCAAAGAACTCATCGAGCAGGACCTCGCCGACACCAACAACGCGATCAAGGCGATCGTCCCCGAGGCGAACATCGGCTATTTCCGCGCGCCCGGGGGCCGCTGGACCGAGGACTACATCATCGTCGCCCGCAAACTGGGCATGACCCCGCTGCACTGGGATGTCGACACGAGCGACTGGGACCACTCGCGCTATGGCAAAGGCCAGTCGATGATCAACCACATCGTGCACGAAGTGCAGAATCAGACCAAGCCCGGTTCCGTTGTGCTGGCACACGATTTCAACAAGCCAGATACGGTCGCCGCGTTCACGACGCTCTTGCCGTGGCTCAAAGCCCGCGTCGAGCTGATCAGCCTGCCGCCCGGTGGCATCCCCGCGCCATAACGGGCCGCTGCTTACCAGCGGGCGAGTTGGCTCAGCAGGTCGAATCGCTCGTCTGGGGTCAGGACGCCGTAAGGCAGGCCCGCCCGGCGGTTCGTGTCGGCTTCGACGGCGGCGTGGAACTCCAGCGGCGTGTGGTGGTGCGCAGCCCGCGCGGCAGCGTGGGCGTCAGAGCGGTGATACCGCAAGGCATTCAGTTGCGTGAACGTGATCAGCCCTGGTGACGCTCCATCCGGAAGCCACGACGGGTGTACCGCGCTGAACGCGGGACCGGGCGAGGCGGCTTGCAGCACCTTGGCCAGCGCTGGTACTTGCGTGAACCGCTGCTCGGTGATGTCGTCGTGGATCGCCCAGACGCGGTGCAGGAACGCCTTTCCCAGCTCCGTTGCCGTGACCGTGCCGTCTTCGGCGACCGTGACCGCACCGGTTGACTGGTAGTCCACGAAACCTTGGTGCAGGGCGGCGGGGTCGGCGTAGCGGTTGATGGCGTCGCGTTCGGACGGCGACAGTGGACGGTCCGTCAGGATCATCCGGTAGTCGATCAGTGGGCAAGGCGCCGTCAGGCCGAGTTCAGTGAGCGCTTCGCGGCCGCGTGGCCGGGACTCTTGCATGACGCTCAGGAACAGCCTGTCGATCACCGGAGCGATCGCCGCGGCAAACCTTGCCACGCTCAGGTCAGCCGTTTCTGGCGCTGTTAGCCCCAGTTCCTGAGCTTTGGCGAAGCCGAGTTCGATCAGCTCGCGGATGAGCTGGTCGCCGTAGCGCCCGTCTTGGTCCACCAGAGCCAGCTCAGACACGGCGAGCCAGCGCCATTGCGTGTGCTTGCCAACTTCTAGCCGTGGCGCGTCCAGGTCGCCCTTAACGGACACCAGGTAATCGATCTCGACGCGTTCTTCGCCGTCGTCACCGGTCCACACGATCGGGTCGAGCGATCCGTGAATGGTGTCGATCTCCCAGCCGGTCTCCTCGGCCACCTCACGGCGCATGGCTTCTTCGGAGGTCTCGCCCGGCTCCAAGTGGCCGCCAACAATGTCCCAGCAATTCGGCAGCAGATTGCGCTCAGGGGAGCGGCGCTGGACGAAGATCCTGCCGTGCGGATCGAAGATTAGTGCTCCGGCTACCTGGCGTGACACGAGAGAACACGATACATGTTCGTATTGGGCGGCATATGCTCCGTTTTATGTGGATGCCGATGCTCCTGGTATCGAACCTGATCTTTGGCTGGACGGTCGACTACGACCAGGCGGCGCTGCAAGCTGACCTGGACGCGATTCGCCAGGCGGGCGCGGTCAGCGTTCAGGCGGTCGTCGAGACCGGGAGAGGGCGGCTTTCCGCGAAGTCTGGCACGGCCGTTGAGGGGACTCTCTCACCCGTGCCAGAAAACGCCTCGTTCCGCATTGGCAGCACTACCAAGCCATTCGTCGCGGCGGCCCTGCTCCAAGCGGTCGCTGAGGGCAAGCTGACGCTTGAAGACCCCGTTGAGAAGTGGCTGCCAGGTTTCCTGAGCCCACCGTTTGACGGCAACGCCATCACGGTCCGCATGCTCTTGCAACACACCAGCGGCATCGACGACTATCTGCGAGACCTGCCGGTTTTTGGTGGTACGAAACAGGAATTCGAGACCAACAAGCTCACTAGCTATACCCTCGACCAGCTTCTGGAGCTGGGAACCGCCCATCCGCCCTTGTTCGCTCCCGGCACCAGCTGGATGTATTCCAACACCAACTACGTCGCGCTCGGCATGATCCTGGAAAACGTGGATGGCAAGGAGTGGGCTGACTCGGTCAAGACACGGATCATCGGTCCGCTCGGGCTGATGCGCACTTACGCCCCCGCCGAGGAAACCGGGCTCAACGGTCCGCACGCTCGGGCCTATCAGGACTTCCCGCCGGAGTTCGGTGTACCAGTCGATGCCACGACCCTGAATCCGTCGATGGCTGGCTCTTCCGGCGAGATGGTGTCCACCCCGGATGATCTTATGGTTTTCTGGCAGAGCCTCTTGGGCGGCAAGATCCTGGCCCCGGCCGAACTGGCCGAGATGATGACGACGGTGCCGATCCCGGCCGAGCTGGGCGCGCCCGAAGGCACCGAATACGGGCTGGGCATCTTCAAGATGATGGCGAGCTGTGGCGAAGAAGTCTGGGGCCACAACGGCAGCATCTTCGGGACATACGGCACCAACGGCTTCACGCTAGACGGCAGCCGCGGCGCGATCCTGTGGATGTCGCAAGTGGGAGACGTCAGCGCGCCAGCGGGCCAAACCCTGGACAACGCGATCTGTCAGACAAAATGAGGACATGCGAATTGTCCTAAGTGCACTATTGCTGGCCGTCTTTGTCCCTGCTCCCGCACACGCGGCGTCTGATGTGCTTCCATCGCTGGAGCCGGTCCGCTCCGATCTGGCACGGCACGACCTGCGCGAGTCAGGCGGCAAGACATACCTTCGGTTCACGGGAACCGTTGCCAACAAAGGAAAAGGCGGCCTGCACGTGATCGGCCGCCGTAACGCGCGCGACCTGTCGCTGACGGCGTACCAGCAAATCGAGCAGTCCGGCGGCGGCACCCGGGAAGTGAAAATCGGCACGATCGTCTACCACGACGAGCACAACCACTATCACCTCGACGGCGTCTCGCGTTACCGCTTGTTCAACGCCTCAGGCGACGTCGTTAGAGCCGCGCCGAAGGTAACCTTTTGCCTCACCGACTCCGAGCCGGTCAGCGGTGGCGGCGTGCCGGTCTACCTCCAGTGCACGCCAAGCCGCGACGCGTCGACCGTCAAGATGGGCATCTCGCCGGGCTGGATGGACATCTACGGCAAAGACCTTCCCGGCCAGTCATTCGACGTCACCGAGCTGATGAAACTGCCCAAGCAGGACTACACGCTCGAGATGACAAGCAATCCGCTCGGCCTCTTGCACGAGACCAACCGCGACAACCCCCGCACCGCCCGCGTCACCGTGACGCTAGGGAGCTGACCTCGCCGTGTTCGACGCAGGTGGCGGTCCAGCCGGTGGGGACGACCTGGACCTTCATCCGGCGGCGGCAGTGGGTGCAAAACCGTGGCGGCTCAAGCTGACGGGCGGCCACGCAGGGTTCGTGGACGCCCGGTTCGCCGCAGCGGTCACAGTAAGCGGTCATAGGGTCGCGCTCAGGGCCTTGACTGGCATCTTGAGTTCCTGGAGGAGCTCCAGATCGGCGGTGGCTGGGCGGCCGAGCGTGGTCAGGTAGTTGCCCACGATCACGGCGTTGATGCCGCCGAGCAAACCGTCGCGTGTGCCGAGGTCGCCGAGGGTGATCTCACGTCCGCCGGCGAACCGCAGGATCGTGCGCGGCATCGCGAGGCGGAACGCGGCGATGGCACGCAAGGCGTCCTTGGGCTCGACAACGGGCACGTCGCCCAAGGGCGTGCCGGGGCGCGGGTTGAGGAAGTTCATCGGAACCTCATGCGGGTCAAGCGAAGCGAGCTGTGCGGCGAACTCGGCGCGTTGCTCGATCGTCTCGCCCAGGCCGATGATGCCGCCGCAGCAGACTTCCATGCCGGAGGCGCGCACCATGCGAAGCGTGGACCAGCGCTCTTCCCACGTGTGCGTGGTGACAACGTTGGGGAAGTAGGACTTGCAGGTCTCCAGGTTGTGGTTGTAGCGATGCACGCCCATGTCCACGAGGTCGTCAACCTGTTCCTGGCTAAGCATTCCGAGCGAGGCGGCGACGTTGATGTCGACCGCTTCTTTGATCGCCTTCACGCCGTCGCGCATCTGCTGCATCAGCTTGCTGTCGGGTCCGCGCACGGCGGCGACGATGCAGAACTCAGACGCTCCGGTCGCGGCGGTTTGGCGGGCGGCTTCGACGAGCGAGGGGATGTCGAGCCAGACGGAGCGCACCGGGCTGCTGAAAAGCCCCGATTGCGAACAGAAATGGCAGTCTTCCGGGCATCCTCCGGTCTTCAGGGAGACGATCCCTTCGACCTCCACCTCGGGCCCGCACCACTTCATGCGCACTTCGTGGGCAAGCTGTAGCGCCGCTTCAAGCTGATCGTCAGGCAACTGGAGCACTTCGAGGATGCCAGCCTCATCGAGGCCTACCCCCTGCTCGAGAACCTGTATGCGGGCATGGTCAAGGATGGAGGCCATGCCGGTACCTTACAACGACTGGCTCGCGACGCTCACGCGCAAGGCAGACCTGCGTTCGCGGGCGGGTCTTTCCAGGTCAGCGGTGCCGCGTGCCACCGCGATCGACTTGGCGGGCAACGACTACCTCGGCCTGTCGCAGCACCCTTTGGTGCTCTCGGCGGCTGCTTCGGCGCTTACTTCCTATGGGCTTGGAGCGACAGGCTCGCGTTTGGTCCGGGGAACCACGTCGCTGCACGCTCACCTCGAAGAAGCCTTAGCCCTTTTCATGGGTACTCAGTCAGCGCTCGTCTATTCCTCTGGTTACCTGGCTAACCTCGGCGCGATCCGCGCCCTGGCCGCACTGTCGCCGCGCACGCTGCTGATCTCCGACGCCCATTGCCACGCGTCGATGATCGACGGCTGCCGTCTGGCTGGCGCTGAGGTCGCCGTCTTCAAGCACGGTGATGTATCTCATGCGGCCTCGCTCATCGAGCCCGGACGCCCGTCGGTCATCCTCACCGAGTCGGTGTTCTCCGTGGACGGGGACTTGGCTCCGTTGGCCGCGCTGCACGCCGTCGCCCGGCAAGCCGGTGCCCTGCTGTTCGTTGACGACGCCCACGGTCTCGGCGTCGGTCCGTTCCTGTCCGGTCTCGCGGGCGAGCCCGATGTCATCGTCACGGCCACCCTGTCCAAATCGCTCGGCGGTGCCGGAGGCGTCGTGGGCGGACCGCCAGAGTTCATCCGCCACCTCATCGACACGAGCCGCACCTTCATCTTCGACACGGCACCACCGCCCGCGGTGATGGCCGGAGTCCTTGCGGCCCTTGACATCACACGTTCCGCCGACGACCTGCGCGCCGAGCTGCACCGCCGCGCCACCGCCATCGCCGCGCTGCCCGGCTCCCTAACGCCGCGCTATCCCGCTTCCGTGCCGCATTCCGCTTCCGCGGGCGAAGGTGACGGCGCCTTCGCGCGGCCGCCGGCGTCCCTGAGCGGCGATCGCGTCAGCGTTGAAGGCGCCGATTTGGCGGGGGATGAAGGCCGGGCGCCGGCGGGGGGAGTGGTGTCGCTGGCGGCTCCGAGCGCGGCTGAGGCGGTGGAGTGGGCGCAGCGATGCCGGGACAAAGGGGTCGCTGTAGGGTGTTTCCGGCCTCCGTCCACGCCGGACAACCGGTCGCGATTGCGGCTGACGGTGAATGTGGGAGTGCCCCTAGACGACTTCGAGCATGCGCTGGAGGTGATTGAGCAGTGCCGCCCATCAGCGGAGTAGTGCTCGTGACCGGCACCGGGACGGGTGTGGGGAAAACCATTGTCACGGCGGCGGTCGCGGCAGCCGCGGCAGCGGCGGGTAAGCGCGTCGCTGTGCTCAAGCCGGGCCAGACGGGCGGGGACTCCGACGAAACGACCATCCGGCAACTTGCCGCCCCGGCGCATGCGGCCACGCTGGTCAGTTATCCCGATCCGCTGGCGCCTGCCGCCGCGGCACGCGTGTCAGGCCTGCCGCCGCTCGATCTCGACGACGTGATCAACGCGCTCGACGAGTCGTTTGACCTCACTCTCGTTGAGGGTGCGGGAGGCCTGCTCGTGCCGATGGGGCCGGGATGGACGATGGCGGATTTCGCCGAGAAGACGGGCGCTCCAGCCATTGTGGTCGCGCGCGCGGGACTGGGTACCCTCAGCGACACGGCATTGACCCTCGAGGCGCTACAGCGGCGAGGCATCGCTGGATATGTCGTCATTGGAGCGTGGCCGGCCGAGCCGGAACTGGTGCACTACACCAATCTCGACGATATGCCCGGGCAACTGCACGGTGTGCTGCCGGAAGGGGCAGGTGGGCTTGAGCCCGGAGTCTTCCGCCGGTCCGCGCCGGGCTGGCTGACGCCAGCCCTTTACGGCACATCCGACGATCCACGTGAAGACGTCTAATACTTGATGATTTTGGTGACTTCCTTGCCGTCCTTGGCCATTCCTGGGGCGTACCAGTAATTGCCTTCCCACGTCAGCCGCATGCCCGAAACCTTGTCCAGGTTGTCAATGAAATGCGTGTTGTAGGCGCCGCACAGGTCGGAATACTTGGTGCCAAACAGGTTGCTGCGCACCGTGACTGAGCCGGTCATCTGCGCGTGCGAGGACAGCCACATCGAGTAGGTGCCGCCGTTGACGATGTTCTGCTCGATGGTGATGTCGACGACCTGAGGGAACTCGCCGCCCGGATAGAACAGCAGCGCACCGGAGTTGTTGTTGCCTAGCTTGCCCGCGATCCAGTTGTGGCGGATGACGAGCTTCATGCCCTTGTTGGTGTTGCCACCAACCGCTGACACGTGCGCGTCGGTCGGGTTGTACTGGTCGTCCACATAGGAGTCTTCGATCAGCGCGGTGTAGCCATATTCGATGCCACGCTGGGTTTCGTGCACGAGTGTGCGGCGGATCGTTAGATCCCAAGTCTTTCCGGCCGTGATGCCGCGGTCGATGCGTTCGGTCTTGGACTTCGAGGTGACCTCAACGTCCTCAACCGTGGTGCCCCTGACTTGCTGCTCGACCCAGATACCAGGGCACTTGAGGTCGGTCGTGCCGCATTTGACCCGGGACCGTTTGATCGTCACGTTGTTGGCGCGCACGACGATGCCGCCCGTGAAGTCTTTACTGTCAAGGACTTCGCCCGCGGTCGAGGCGTAGTAGATGCCGTTGACGGGCGAGAGCGTGACGCCGGTGTGTTGCCAGCCCGTCGTTTGCTTCGTGGGAAAACCGGCCGGGATCGGAACGTCTGGGCGTGGTGGCAAAGGCTTTTGCGATGGTTTCTTGCTCGGCGATGGTGAGGCCGAAGGCGTCAGCGACGGTTCAAGGGAAGGTTCTGTTGTGGCGCTGATGCCTTCGCTGGGGATGACGGACGCCGAGGCAGCGGGATCGTTCGCTGCGGCGTTGTCGCGGCCCTGCACGGAACGCTGGATGACGAAAGCTCCAGCGGCGACGGAGACCAGGGCCACCCCGATCACGAGTAATCGGTGAGTGCGGCCCTCTGGCCGCATGAGCTGCTCCCAAATCCGCACCCGACGAAAGTAGCTGGATTAAGTTGACGGCCGGCCGATTGTGTCGGGATTCTGCGCTTTAGCGGCAGATCATGAATGAATCAGGCATCCGGAAACTGAGGTTATCCGGGCACCATGGCGCGCGGATGACGTTTGCATTGCCGAGAATGGATGCCGTTTCGGCGACGACGACCGATGCCTCCATCCGCGACAGATGTGCTCCGGCGCAGCGATGTGCTCCGGCACCGAAAGCCAGGTGACGCCGTGATCCTTTTTGCCCCGGCTGGAATCGTGGGCCGTTGAGGTCCAGTCCAGCTTGTGCCAGCCAGAGGACGACGCTGCGTCCACTAGGGAGGGTTACGCCGTCCAAGGTGACTTTCCGGCCGGTTACGCGCCGCCAGGTTGGGATGGGTGGCACGAGGCGAAGCCCCTCTTCGACCACGTCATCGGGCCGGACGGTTCCGTCGAGCAGGCCGCTGAGCACGTGTGGCTCCTGCATGAGCCGGTGCAGCAAAAGCGTTAGGAACTGTGACGTCGTTTCCTGCCCGGCTACTAATAGGAAGAACAAGGCGCCGATCGGGGTGTCTTTGGGTAAGCCATGGAGACGAGTGTGCGCACGTAACTCGCCGACCATGCCACCCGCGGTCGCGGCGTGTTCACGCAACACTTCGTGGAAGGCGCCGACGATATGCGCTAGCTCGTGCTGGCGCGGCTCCTCGACCGGGGCCCAGAACAGCTCAAGCGCCGCTCTGGAGAACTCTTTGACGGTGGCGGCGCTCTCTATCGGCAGCTCAACCAGTTTCGCGAGCACGAGCAACGGGAGGTCTGCCGCCAAATCCGCATAGAGGTCAACAGGTTCGCCCGCTTCGAGTCGTTTTTCCAGTGATGCCACTGTTTCGCGTACGAGGTCGGTCAGCCAGGGCCTGAGCTCTTCCACTCGCGCGGGTGCGAGCGCGCGGGCCGTTATCTCCCGGATGCCCGGATGCGAGAACGAACCGTTATTCGCCAGCGTTGGAGGCAGTTTGAACCGGTGCCCAGCAAGCACCCGCATCACGCTGACCGGCAAGGGCGTCATCGCGTCCAAGGCGTTGTCCGGGCGGAACGTCTCGGGATCGGTCAGGATCTGCTTGATCAGCGCATGGGACGTGACCACCGCGTGGGTGACGCCCACGTGATCGGTCACCTCGGTGACGGCCTGTGCCGGAGCGGCCGACTCCCATGTCCTGAACAGCACCGGACCACCTTAGTCCACTGGTCGCATTGACATTCGCGGATGATCCGGCTTAGCGTGTGCGGCTAACTGATAGCAATCCTTACAGTTGGAGCGTCCCATGCGCCGGTTGCTCGTTCCTCTGCTCCTCATTACTACGGCGCTCGCGGCTCCCAGCCCGGCTGTCGCCGCTTATGGAAACCTGGCCGCGAACGGTGGTTTTGAGCACGACTCGGTCGCGTCTGGCTGGACCTGCGACGCGGGCGCGGTTGCCACCGGTTCACCGCGCACTGGCACTCGGTCGCTGCTTTCGACACCGTCGGGCTTCGCCAACGGCCGCTGCGCTCAGCACGTGCCGGTCCAGCCGGGGCAGACCTATACCTTGTCCGCCTGGGTACGCGGTGGGTATGCCTTCCTTGGCCACGACTTCGGCGTCATCTGGACTCCGCCTACATCGGCGTGGACTCAGCTGACGACGACCTTTACGGCTTCAGGCGATCAGATCCAGATCTACCTCCATGGCTGGTACGCCGCGGACGCTATCGAGGTCGACGATGTCGTGCTGTCCGGCCTGGACAGTGCCGTCCGCCGCCCGGTGCCGCCGTCGCACGTGGCACCAACGCAAACCACGAGTTCTACGCAACGCCTCAGCTGGCTTGGCTCCCCCGGCGCTACGGGTTACCGCGTCTACCGAGACGGGACAGTTGTCGCGTCGGTCAGTTCGGCATCGGCTCTCGTCACCGGGCTCACACCAGCGACCTCCTACCGTTTTCACGTGACAGCGCTGAACCGGGCCGGTGAGTCGGGACCGTCCGAAGTGGTGGATGTCCGGACGGCGCAACGCTATGACGAGGTGCCCCACCAAGTGCGGTCGGTCGTCGCGACCCCGAACGCCTATCACGTGTGGCTCGCGTGGGAAGCGGTCATGACGGCAACCGATGGCTACAACATCTATCAGGACGGCGTCCTGGTCGGCTGGTCCTACGGCCCGGCGTTCCAGGTGACCGGCCTGCGGCACGGCACGCTCTACACCTTTGAGATCACCGGCCTGAACTCAGCCGGTGAATCGGTGAAGTCGCGTCCCGTGCAGGCCTACACCTGGCAAGTTCCCTAGGCTAGCCAGCGGTCGATGTGCCGCAGGTGTCTGGGCGCGAGTCCCGTGGTTTCGTGCGGGGCGACCACCAGCGCCTGCGGCTCCCACTCACGCTTTTTCCTGAAGTCCAGCTGGAACTTCGCGTCATCGTCTGTCCATAGCAGACGTTTGCCTTGCGCCAGAAGTCGTTGCACCGCAGGGAACTTCCACCAAACGCGTTCGCGTTCCACGAGTGCAGTCGCGATGAAGGTCTCTTGCCCGGCGAACTCAGGGCAGTCAAGGACCGGCCACTCGGGCAGGTCCAGCGCCTTACCGACGTTGACCGAGTAGTGCTGCCACGTGCTGTGCCACCAGATCTCGGCTCTGCCCTTCTCGTGCACCCGCCGCAGGAAGTCAAGAACCGGTGTCGCGGCGAGGATCGGCCACTCGATGTCGTCACCGCTGAAAGCTGTCGTGCGCACCCACTGGTCGCGGGGCCAGACGCTGGGGTCTGGCTTCTTGGTGATCGCGTTGATCACCCCGTCGATGTCCAGCAGCCAAACCGGCTTCGTCCCCGCGCTCATGCCGCGAGGATAGACCTATTTCGCGTTAGGCGCGGGCGGCGGTCGATAGCCAGTGGACGCCAGGGGAAAGCTCGCCGAGCAGCATTGGCAAAGCCGTGCGGGGGTGTAGCACGTTGGTGCCTGCGAGCGGTGTGATCACGGTGCGGTGGCGTTCACGGCGCAGATCTACCAAGCCGGTGGCTCGCGATGGTGGGGTGCGGTCCGTCCACGGGCGGGCGAAGCCGCCTTCGGCTGTCCGCAAAGCCCGTGCGGTGACGATCCGGTGCAGGCGCACATGCCAGCCTCGGGGGCCAGGCTTGAGCCACGTCTCGATCTCGACGTCGGGCCAGGGCCGCCAGCGCGAGTAGACAACATCGCCGTCCACATAGGACTCCAGCGCCTCCTCGCGCGTGCGCCAGCGGCGCCCGTCATCGTCGCTTAGCGCAAGGGTGCTGTCGAACGCGCCGTGCTCCAGCGTGTGCTCACCGAGCGAAACGCTGAAGCCAGAGCTGGTGGAATAGGCGAACTTGGCGTATTTCGCGGTGCCCCCACGGGCCCAGTCGGCCCAGCCTTGGCCATTGAGCAGCGTGACCTCACCGTCGCAACGCGACAGCACCGCGCGCGGAGCGGGCTGCGGGCTTACACCATCGAGCACGGGACGCGGCTCGGCGGCCCAGAACGGATGGTCGTCCTCAAGTGTCAGCGGCAGGAAGAACTTTGTGCCCCAGTAAGGAGACCCGCCGCCCATGTATTGCTCGACGACGCCGTGATTGGGGTAGACGTAGCCGACTGACAGCAGGCCGTCGCCATCGAGCACCGGCTGCTGCCACCACCACTCCAGCTGCCGCTGCGCCAGACCACGGATGTCCTGCCAAGGCAACGCTTCCACGTCAGCGTAAGCGAGCGCGCCCCAGAACGCGCCCTGCGCCATCCGGTAACCGAGGCTGCGCCCGAACGGGACGGCCGAACCGTCAGCGGCGAACCAGAACTGGAATTGTCTGGCGAACGCGGCCGCCTGTTCGTGCCCACGGTTGAGGAGCAGATTGTAGAAGTGGAAGCCGAACGGGTTGTAGTAGTCGCAACGATCGGTGAAGCCGTCCTGGTACCAGCCGTCGGTCAGGGCAAAGGAATCCAGCCGCGCGAGGTGTGCCTTGTCCGTGCTCGTATCGCGGGGAAAGCCGACGTGATCGAGCCCGTGCCCGGCTAGGACGGGGAAGTAGTGCCAGTTGTTGTCGACCGGGTCGGCAGCGGCGGCCTTGGCGAGCCAGGTGCCGAGGTGCTTCTTCTGACGGTCCGTCAGCGGGTCCCAAAGGTGTTGCGGGGCAAGAGTCAGCGCATAGCCCACGGCGGCTGACTCCACGAGGCACTGGTGCCGGTCGCGCGGGCCGCCTATATACCAGTCATCATCCGGGTCAACAGCACGGGCGATCGTCGCGCGAATCGTCGGCCACAGGTCGTGCTCGCGTAACGCGGCCAAACCCCACAGCGGCCTTGTCAGCAGTTCCCACCACGTCGCGAGACCGTCGCTGGTGCTGCTCGTCGCCGGCTGCTGCCACGGCCCGAGCGCGGCCCGCCGCACGGCCGGCGTCGTCAGCGCCAGCAAGGCCTGGCGCCAGCCAGCACGCCCTGGCTCGAGGGCGCCATAGCGCCCGAGCGGACTGTCGACATGTGCGGCCATCATGGTTCCTTCAGGCTAGCGGGCGGGCTCACTGAGTACACCCTCATGATTTGCCAAGAGTGACCCCGACGGCGCCGAGGACGACACCGAGGGCGGCGGTGAGACGACGCCACATGTCTTGTTCCCCAAGGAATTTGGCGCCTAGGAAGACGACGAGCAGCACGCTGACTTCCCGAAGCGGTGCGATCATCGTGACCGGGGCCATGGTCAAGGCGGTCAGCACGAGGATATAGGCGGCGGGGGAGCAGGTGGCGATGCCGATGACCTGGGTGCGGTGTTCTTTCCAGATGCGTTTGACTTCGGCCCGGCGCTTGATGAGCCAGGGCAGGAAAAGGATCGCGCGACCCGTGTCGGTGCCCCAGTTGACCAGAATCGGTGGCACGAAAGCCACCGCGACGGCTTGCTTGTCCCACAACGTGTACGCGGCGATGAACACCCCAACACCGATCGCGTAGAACACGGGTTTCAACGCGGTCAGCCGTGGGCGGCCAAGCACGGCGACACTGATCGCGAGCGCGAAGGTGCCGGCCCAGCCGAGCAAACCCGGATCCTCGTGGAAGAACGGCACCGCGACCAGGCACGTGAGCACGGGACCGAGGCCCCGGGCGATGGGGTAGACCACGCCGAGGTCACCGCTGGAGTAACCCTTCTGCAGCAACAGATAATAGCCCGTGTGCAGCACCAGCGCGCCGCCGATGAAGACCAAAGTGGACGTTCCGAGCTGGTCCCAGCTCGACACCAGAGTGTAGATGCCGAGCGGGGCCCAGATGATGGCGGCGACCAGTGACCACAGGGCCGTGAAGACCGTGCCGCCGACGTTCGCGGCGCGCTTGGCCATAAGGTTCCACGTCGCGTGGCACAGCACCGACGCGGCGACTAAACCAAAAGCCGTGAGCGACATATCAGTGCGCGGCCGTCGCCAGGGAGCTGACCAAGGCGTTGCCTGGGAAGCCGTCTTCGGGATAGATAGGCAAGCCGAGTGCGGCCAGAACCGTTGGGGCGACATCAACGTGGGATGCCTGCTGCCCACCGGCGACGCCGGGTCCCGCGGCCGCGATCCAGGCCGTGCGCTCCCACTTGCTGCGGCCACCGTGTCCACCACCGTCGAGGTGGCCGTGGTCGGTCACGACGAGATAGGTCCACTCTTCTTGTTCATAGGCGGGGCGCGAGGCGATGGCATCCATAACCCGGCCGATCTGACGGTCAGCCGCTTCTATCGCGCTGACGTAGCTCGACTCGGTGTCCACGTGGTGCGCGACATGATCCGGATTGCCCAGGTACACAAACGATGCCGCGATGTCGTAAGTGGACAGCACACGGGCGGCGTCGTTAGCGAGAGCCTCATCGACCGCGCCGTAATCGAGATCGTCACCGTTGATGAAGGTGGCGTAGCTCGGGCACCGGAAAATGGGGCCGCCCCATTCCGTTGCCACCAAAGGACTCCACGAGGTCGCGAGATAGGTCAGCAACTTCCTCTGCCGCACCCGCGTCAGGAAATCCGCGAAGGAACTCAAACGGTTGTTCGGGAAGTTGTTGTTGAACACACCATGCCGGCTTGGCCACTGTCCAGTCGCGACAGTCGCCCACGTCGGCCCGGACATCGTTGGCGCGTCAGTGCTCAGCTCGAATTCGCTGAACAATCCGGCCGCCTCGATCGTGTCAATGCGGGGCGTGTGCGCCGCGCGCAGCGTATCCGTGCGCACACCGTCGACGCCGAAAACCACGATGTGTTTCAAGTCTTCTCCTTAAGCGATGCGGTGAAGGTCAGCCTGTGCCACGAGACCGCGCAACGGAAGCCCGGCGGCGTAGCGTTCCAGCTCGGCGGCGGCGAAGGCGCCGAGCAGGCGAAGTTCGCGGCCACGCGAGCCGGCCAGGTGCGGGGTGACGATGACGTTGGGCAGGCCCAGCAACGGGTGGCCGGCCGGCAGCGGTTCGGGTTCGGTCACGTCGAGGACGGCATCGAGGCGCCCGGTCGCGCAATGTCTGGCTAGTGCGGCCGTGTCCACGAGTGAGCCGCGGGCGGTGTTGACGAGCAGCGTGCCGTCGCGCATGAGGGCCAGCCGCTCCTCGTTGACCATGTGGCGGGTCTCGGGCAGCTCGGGCGCGTGCACACTGACAGCGTGCGAACTCGCGCACAGAATGTCCAGATCGCAAGGCTCGGCGCCCAGCGCCGTGATCTCAGCGGCGCTGACATACGGGTCGTGCACGAGCACCCTGACGTCGTAGGCCTGCAACATCCGGATAACGATCCGCCCGATGCGTGAGGCGCCAATGACGCCGACCGTCGTGCCGGTCAGCCCGACTGGGTCGCCGAGTTCGTGGGCGTGCTTGGGCTGCCCCGCCGCGTACTCGTTGGCGTAGCGGAACGCCCGCTTGAGGCCTAGCACCAGCATCGCCACGGTGTATTCAGCGACCGGCTGGGCGTTGGCGTCAGCGGCCGACGAAACGAGGATGCCGCGCTCGAAGACCGCGGGGGTGATGTGGTGCTTGACGGTCCCTGCGGCGTGAATGACCGCTTTGAGTCGCGGAGCGTTCAGGAGAACGGTTTCACTAAGCCGTGGGCAACCCCAGCCGGTGAGCAGAATTTCCGTGTGCGCCAGCACTTCCCGCGCTTGCTCGCTGTCGAACTCCGTTAGCAGCACAGGTGCCACTTCAGCTACATTGTTGATCCGCTTGTGCACCTCTTCCGGGAACAAATCCGGGAAGAGCCGGCCGACGGAAAGCGCGAACGCGGCGCTAGGCCGGCTGGCTGACGTTGGTGCAGGCGGGACCACTGTGGTCGTCCTTTCGGCGGGCGATCTAGTAAACGGTTGCTATGACCGAGCACCTTATGGCCAAGGGCAGCAAAAAGGCAACAGCTAGATGAATCCCCAGTTCAGAGCTTCGAGAGGGTTGCAGTTGGGTCGCGACGGTAACGAACTGTTAACGACGGGCTTGACGAACTGTAGTAACCGTTTTATGTTGCCCGTCACAAGCTGAAGGAGACGAGGAGGTCCCGTGAGCGTGCTGAGCGCACCGCCTGACGCAACAACGCCGGTAAAGAAGCCGGCTGCCCCGTTGCGTGTTTCCAGGCCGAAGACGGGGTTCTGGGGTCGCGTCCGCCGCGACCGGATCCTGCTTCTGCTCATGGTTCCGGGAGTTCTTTACTTCCTGGTGTTCCACTACGGCGCGATCGCCGGTCTGACCATCTCGCTGACGGAATACAAACCGTTCCTCGGGCTGGCCGGCAGCAAGTTCGTTGGCTTCGCCAATTTCGAGCGGCTGTTCAGCAACCCGGACTTCTGGCACGCGTTCTTCAACACGCTCTACATCTCGTTCCTGCAGATCGTGTTCTTCTTCCCGGTGCCACTCGCGCTGGCGATGCTCCTGCACAGCCTGACGCGCAACACGATCAGGCGCTTTGTGCAAAGTGTGGTCTACCTGCCCCACTTCATTTCGTGGGTCGTCGTGGTCGCTCTGTTCCAGCAGATGCTCGGTGGGGCCGGGGTGCTCAACGGCCTGCTCGCCGACGGCGGGATGGATCCGGTCAGCATCATCGGCAACCCCGATCTGTTCCGGCCGCTAGCTGTCTTCCAGGTGATCTGGAAGGAAGCGGGCTGGGGCACCATCATCTTCCTCGCTGCCCTCGCCAACATTGACGAGCAGCAGTACGAGGCGGCGGCCATGGACGGTGCCACCTGGTGGCGCCGCGTCTGGCACGTCACGCTGCCCGCTCTGCGCCCAGTGATCGTGCTGCTGCTCATCTTGCGCCTCGGCGAGATCCTGTCCGTCGGGTTCGAGCAGTTCTTCTTGCAGCGCACCGCGGTTGGCCCCGAAGTCGCCGAGGTAGTCGACACCTTCGTCTACTTCTTCGGTATCGAATCGGGTGACTACGGATTCGGTGTCGCCGCAGGGCTTTTCAAGGGTGTCGTCGGCGTCATCCTCATCTTCGCCGCTAACAAGGTCGCTCACCGGCTGGGCGAGCAGGGGGTGTACTCGCGATGAGCGCCAATGTGCAACATCGTCCCACCTGGATGGGCGAACCGAAGGCCGTCACCAAGCTAGCCAAGGCGATCGCGCTGATCGTCACGGTGCTATTGGTTCTCTTCCCGTTCTGGATCGTCGTGGCCACGAGCCTCGCCGACCCTCAGGAAGTGATCGCCAACGGCGGTTACGTGATCTGGCCGCAACGCCCGACCCTCGACATCTATAAGTCGCTGATTGACGAAGGCGTCGTCACTAAGGCGATGCTCATCAGCACCGGCGTAACCCTTGTCGGCACAGCGATTTCGCTGGCGTGCACGGTGTTCCTCGCTTACGCGCTGAGCCGCCCACAGATCGTCGGCGGCAGCCTGATTCTCAAACTGATCCTTTTCACTTTCCTCTTCCCGGCCGGGATGATCCCCAACTACCTGGTCGTGCAGAACACTCAGCTGACCGACACCTACGCGGCACTCGTACTGCCGTTCCTGGTGAGCGTGTTCAACCTCGTCGTCATGCGGGGCTTCTTCATGGGAATTCCAGCGGAATTGCTTGAGGCGGCACGGATGGACGGCGCGGGTGAATTCGGTGTGCTGTGGCGGGTCGTCCTGCCACTGTCCAAATCGGTTGTCGCCGTGGTTGGCCTGTTCTACGGCGTGACCTATTGGAACCGCTGGTTTGAGGCGATCCTCTACCTCAACGATTCGCAAATGTGGCCGCTCGGCACCGTGCTGCGCAGCTATGTCAACGCCGGAGCCGGTGGCGATGCCGGAAGCGAGAGCCTCGCCTTCGCCCCGCAATCGATGCAGATGGCCGTCGTCGTCCTCGCGACTCTGCCGATCGTCTGTGTGTATCCCTTCATTCAGCGCTACTTCGCCAAGGGCGTGCTCCTCGGCGCTGTTAAGGGCTAAATAACCACCCCCTTGAAAGGAAACTGAGATGGACCGTCGGTCCCTGCTTAAGTTGGTCGGTGCGGGCGCTCTTGCCACGACCGGCGTTCCGTTACTCTCCGCTTGCGGCACTGGCACTGATAACGCCGGAGTCTCCAATGTGGACAAGGCGCTGACCCCTTGGCCCACCTACGTTCCCTTCGCTGGCCCGACCCCGGACGGCGCGCCTGACGCGACCGGTGTGCAGGCCCTGTACAAGAAGTACCCCGCCAAGCTCGTTAAGGCTGTCGACGGTAAGCCCGGCGACGGTTCGAAGATCAAGGCGATGGTCATCACCTACGGCACGCCGCCGAAGGCTGCCGCTGAAAACAAGTTCTGGGACGCGGTGAACAAGGCGCTCGGGGTCGACATCGAGCTGATCCTGGTGCCCGACGCGGACTTCAAGAAGAAGATGGCCACGATGATGGCCTCCAACGACCTGCCCGACATGATTATGTTCGGCGGCGGCTACCAGCTCGGCGACGAGCAGCAGTTCATCGCCGCGCAGTGCGAGGACCTGTCGGCCCACCTCGGTGGCGACAACGTCAAGGCTTACCCGGCCCTGGCGAACATCCCGCCCTACAGCTGGCAGGGCATGGGCCGCATCGGCGGCAAGATCTACGGTGTGCCGATCGAGCGCCCGATGCCAGGCAACCAGCTCATCGTCAACCGGACCGCGCTGGACGCTGCTGGGGTCCCCAAGACGTGGAGCTCGGCCGACGAGTTCGTCACGTCGATGAAGAAGCTCAACGGCGACAAGAAGTACGCGATCGGCGCGTCGGCGCAGAGCCTCACCGGTGGCGCGACGAACTACCACGCGTCCTCCTTCGGTGCTCCCAACACGTGGAAGGCCGACGGCGGCAAGTTCGTGCACATGTGGGAGACGGCCGAGTTCAAAGCCGGCCTCGAGGTCATGATCAAGATGGCCGCGGCGGGACTGTACTACCCCGACTCGTCGACCGTCAGCCAGACCGACCTCAAGACGCACTTCTACAACCAGACCGTGGCCACCTTCACCGACGGCTACGGCGCGTGGACGGCCGCTTCCGACGCGGTGGCGGGCAAGTTCGCCATCGACTTCGCGCTGCCGTACACCAAGGACGCCAAGGTTTGGCAGGGCTCGGGCCGGTTCGGCTACGTCACGCTCAAGAAGGCCCCGGCCGAGCGCATCAAGATGCTGCTTCGCGTCATGAACTACCTCGCCGCACCGTTCGGCACGCAGGAGTACGAACTCGTCAACTTCGGTGTCGAGGGCACGCACTTCACCCGTGGCACCGACGGTGGCATCGTCAAGACAGAACTGGCCAAGACGGAGAACAACACCAACGTTCCGGTCAAGTACATCGCCGCCGCACCAAGCGTTCTGTACTACCCCGGTGGTGGCGAGACCGCGCAGCGAATCTACGACTGGGAGAAGGCGGCGCTGAAGAACTCGATCGCCGACCCCTCGAACGGTCTGATGTCCAACACCTGGACGAGCCAGAGTGCGGCGTTCCGCAAGCCAGTCGAGGACGCCATCGCCGCGATCGTCATGGGCCGCCGTCCGCTGTCCGACTGGGACGGTCTGGTCAAGACCTTCAAGTCCGCCGGTGCCGACAAGGCCGCCGAGGAATACGCGAAGGAAAAGGCCGCGGCCGAGAAGGCCTAACTGTCACACCCCAGAAAGCAAAAGGGCGGGTCCCCCAACCCGCCCTTTTGCGTTACCGTGCCACCGTGAATCCAGAAACCCTCCCCTGCACCGTGCAGGTGCGGCTGGTTCCTCACCTCCTCAAGCACTGCCTCGCCCAGCTTCTGATATTCGTCCCGATCGGGCTCAGCATGGCCGTTCTTGGTGCCATGCTTGCCATCGCTGGCCCGGATACGGTCTATGTCAAGAAATACGGCATCGGAGAGGTGCCCGGCCCTGTCGCCGGCTGGCTGTGCTGCGCGTTAGGCCTGTTCGTCATGATTAGGTTCGCGCTGGGCACCGTGCGGCAAGTCAATGCCGGGCCGGCCCTTGGTGCGAACAAGGAGGGCGTTTACCTGCGGCCAGCGCTGGACGCCAAGCGTCACCTATTCCTGCGCTGGGACCAGATCGAAGGCATGCGCTTCGGCAAGCTCCACGGCCCGAACCTGTGCTTTCCTCCCGTCGACAAGAGATTGGAGGAGGCCTTCCTGATTCCAGGTTCGGGTAGTGGAGTGAAGGTCGCCCAAAAACGGCGATGGAAGAATTTGGGCACGAATCTCTTCGTGCCCATCGGTGGTGCGTCTGAGCCGCCGGAGCAGATTCTGAACCGGCTCAAGGAATGGCAGGCTGCTACAGCTTCGTCAAGGTGATGTCGTCGCAATAGCCATAGCCGGTGCCAACCCTGGCGTAGCAATAGATTCTCGCCGTGGTGTTCGTGGAACCGGTAGTGAACGTGACGCTGCCGTAGGTATAAGAAGACGTGGTGAACGCGGGGGCACGGGTTTCGGTGCCTCCGTAGTTCTTGACGCCGATGACGACCTGAGTGTCCGTGCTGGAGACTTTGCCCCAGCCATCGAGACGATAGGTCGTGTTTGGAGTCACGGTGACGACTTGCTCAACCGAGCCCGGGTATGGCCCCACTTTGACGTTGTAGCTTCCCGAATGCGGGCTTGACGTGTCGATCACGCCACGCAGGTATTGCGTCCACGGGCTGATCGAGCCGGTCTCGAAACCGCCGTTGGCGGCCAGGTTGCAGTTGCCACCGCTGACCTGGTGCGCGCCGATGTCAGGCCGGCAGGTGCCCGATACGCTATTGCCGAAGTAATCCCGCCCGCCGTTGTTGCTAATGAGCACGCCGTTGAGGGCCGCGGGGCTATTGGCAGGGATCCGGAAATCGGTGCCCACCAACGGGTCGGCCGTTATCTTGCCGGGGTCGGCGGGCTCGTTCGCCGGGTGGTATCCGTAGAAGACGTTGCTACGCCACGTGAAGTCAGTGGGGAAGTAGTTGCTTCCGCCGTAGCCACCCGTGCCGGTGTTGTGGAAGATGTTGTTGCTCAACGTCAGGTAGGTGTGGCTGCCGTTTTGCTCGATGACTTTCGTCGTGCCCCCGGCCGGCATGATGAACGTGTTGCCGTAAACCTGTGCCGACTGTTCCCCGACGGTGAAGAACAACCGCGAACCGTCGTTCTTGGAAACGTTGTAGCGCACGACAGTCCCGGTCGAGCTGGACCCGGCACCGCAGCTGCCACAGAACAGAATGAAGCCGCCTTCGTTGTCGTGACTGTAGTTGTACTGGAACGTCGCCCAGCGCACGCCGAAGTCTGAGTCAAAGGCGTTGCCGTCGTTTTGCCCGGCGGGCCGCCGCACCCGGTAGACCTCGTTGAACTCAACGGTCGTGTAGTCGGTGTTGATGGTCCAGATGCCCGCGTTGTTGTAGGCCGAGCGCATGTTGATGTGGTGAGCGACATTGCCGGTCACGAGCGCGTGATCGGTGACCCGGATGACGATGCCATCGCCGCCGATGTCGTGCAGCAGGTTGTTGCGGAAGATGACTCCCGTTGAGGCGAGCCAGTTCTGCGTCGTTCCGCAGCCGTCACCCGTGCCATAGATCGGCCGGCACATCTGATCGGACCGTGTCGTCAGGCCTTCGCGGTCCACGTGGTAGATCTCGCTGTTTTCCACGATGACGTCGTGAAAACGGGTCGGCACAGCCGTTCCGGAGACGCGGAACTGGATGCCGTTGCTGAGCTTGTTCTGCGCGTCGCTGCCTTTGACGTGGTGAACGTACACATTGGACAGCAGATAGTGGGTTCCTGTGCCGTAGTTATCCAGTTGCACCAGGATGCCGTTGCGTTCAGCCGCGGTCGCGGCGTCGTTGGTCACTTCGAGGTCGCGGATCTCCCACTGCTGCACGTTATAAAGGTGCACGGCCGCATAGACCGTGCCGCCACCGGCGATGACCGGCCGCAGCGTTCCGGTGCCGTAGGCCTGAGCCTTGATGGGATTGCCCGCGACGCCAGAGCCGAGCGGTTTGAACTGCCCGTTGCAGGTGGCTCCCCGCTTGAAGTTGACGGTGTCGCCTTGCTGGAAGGTGCGGCCGTTGACAGTGGCGAGGTTGTGCCAAGGGCTCGCTTGGGTTCCGGTGCCATTCGTGGCCGCGGAACAGTCGACGTAATAGGCCGTATTAGCGGCGTGGGCTGGCACGGCGATAGCGGCTGTGGCCACCACCGCCGCGAGAACAAGCCCAAACTTTCGGGACATCTTGCCTCCATGAGGGTCCCGCTGTGTGTTTTGGAGGAACACACAGCGGGAGTACTAGGCGAGCGTGAACGTGGCCTTGAAGGTCTTGCCGGCCGAGCCGGCCGTAGCGAAGCGCAGGACGAGCGACGCGCCCGTGGACACCACTGTCACACCGGGATCCGCCGACGTCACCGCTGACACGGGCTTGTTGTAAGTCAGCGTGATGTCGCCTTGGTTCTGCCGTGGGTCAGACAGGCAGACCGTCGCCGTGTTGCCGTTCTTGCGCAGCAGCACACTGGCTGGCATATCCACAAAGATGTTGCCGATCGCGCCCAGGGGAGCGGTCCAGAAGTTAATCGCGGTAACGCCCAGCGAAGGGATGTGCACCGCTTGCTGCCAGGTGGAGTTGTTGTAGACCGTCATCCACGCCGTGTCGGCGGCACGGGCCGACGTGGCCGCGCTCGTGGCGTAGGGCAGGTATTGGTAGGCGTAGGTCCCACTCGTGGGATTGGTGCCGTGGTCATACCAGAGCGTCAAGTACTTGCGGCTGAGCACGGTGGTGCTGCCGTTGACGTTGATATCGCGCCACTTTCCGCTGCGGTTCTCGCGGATCGCCTTAACGGTCGCCCCACCGGGGAACACGTAGCCGGCGAAGGAGTGGTGCGCCCATTGGGTGCCGGTAAAGGTGCCGGACGACCCGACCGTGGGCAGCTGGGCCGTTCCGTTGACGAGGAACGTGTGCGTGCCGGTGCCCGGTCCCAGGTTCTTGTTGTCCACAATGGACTCAACGGCGTACCCGTCGGTGGAACTGATCCCGGCCCCGAGGCAGATGATGGTGTCGTCGAGGCAGACCCAGGTTTTCTTGGCCTGCAACGTCGACTGTGCCCCCTGGGTGTTGTGGCCGATGATGGAGAACTCTCCGTCGGTGGCACCTCCGGCCCAGGCGTTCGTGGGCATCAACCCGCCCCAGGCGGCCCCGGCACCGTCGGCCAAAGGCTTGCGGGACACCGTTGTCCCGGGCAGGCGGTAGGGGTCGACCGTGCACCAGAAGGCGTCGGAGAACTGTCCGTTGCCGCTAGTGGCACCCCAGGTGTAGAGCATGCCGTTGTTGGTGTGCCAGCCACGCACGTTCTCACCGTTGCCGTGTTCGTAGAACGACGTGCGGGTCGAGCACATGCTGATGGAGGCGGCCCAGCCCGCGCGACGGTGCGTCGCCCGGTCCATGCCCGTGAAGATGCGGCTGTTGACCGGTTCGGCCGTGGCGCTCACGCCGCTGTCGTCGAGCAATGCCTTGAAACGCGCCAAGGCGGGGATGCTCATCGACTGGTCTTGCAGCGGCGGGCTCCAGTAATCGCGTTGCAGCCAGCCTTTGGCGGCGGCACGCCACCGTGCGCGTTCCGTCGCTGAGGCCCCGTCGGCCAGTACGAGAATGCTGTTGATGATGCCGTGCCCGCGCCTGTGGTCGTCGTGCTGAATCGCGAGCGGGTCGGCGGCGTTGATGCCGCGGCTGATGCCCCGGCCCGACTGGCCGTCCATCATGAGCCCATTGAACAGGAACGGTCCGTAGCCCTTGTCCACCATGTCCAGGAACAGCTGGCGGTTCGGGTCGGTGACCGCCCACGTTGACCCATTGAGCAACATGAACAGGCTGGACAGGCTTCGGATCAGTTCAGCGCCATAGGTTCCGGTGTAGGGGATGACGCTGTGCTGGATGAACGAACCGTCCACATAGAACCCATCGCCATCGGTGACGAACGGGAAAACGGGGGACAGGGCGTTGCGGCCCAGCGTGATTTTGGCGGAGTTCTTGCCGATGACACCGCGCAGAATCGTGCTCTGGCACAGGTCGGTGCGGTTGGCGCCGGTGCTCGTGCCGCTGTAACTGTTGTAGCGCGAGTCCGGGATGTAGTGGTCCACGGCCGCCAGGTTGTTGCTGATCTGCGTGCTGTTCAGGTGGTCATAGACCAGCGTCATGATGCTGAGCAGGGTCTGCGGTGACCCGATTTGCCAGTCCCACCAGTTGTTGTAGGTCGCGCGCCCGGCCGTGTAAGCGTTGGCGTTGAGCCAGTCGAGTCCCGTTAGGACAGCGGTGAGCATGGCGGCGTTGCCAGTTTGCGCTGTGCCGGGCATGGCCCACGCTTTCGCCATGCCGCTGAGGCGGCCGTAGCTTTGTGTGACGTTCGTGGAGGCTGTCCCGATAGGAAGGTCGGGCCAAAGCGATCCGGTGGTGGGTGCCATCGTGCTGCGAAAGTCGGAAGCGACGGTGGCCTGAGAGGACAGTGCGGATGCGAACGGCTCGGCCGCCGGATCGTAACCGCTTCCTTTAACGTAGTTCGCCCAGCGGATGCGGAGCGTGTCGTACTCATCTGCGGCGAAGGCCGGTGATGCGTTGATCACCAGCATTGCCGCAGCTGTTCCCCCGGTTGCAGCCAAGAAGTTGCGACGAGACAACTCCATTGATGTCCCTCCGGTCTGCTAGGAAAGCGTTTACCGATGGGACACAAGTTAGACACGTGGGCGCGATCACACAAGAGGCAAAATGCCTGGTGCGATGCGATTTGCGATCGTTTTACCTCGGCCGGTAGTTCACATTCATCGTGTCGAGAAGCTCAAGGTGGCGCGGAAGACGTTCGTTGAAGCTCTCCAGCGTCTGTTTGCGCCACCCGAGCTCCGCTAGCGCGGACAGCCTGGGGAAAGCGCGCCACTCGACGAGTTCCGGGCGGGGCAGGTATTCCGTCCACAATTGACCTTGCACGCCGGTGACGTCACCAGGCTCGAACTCGTAGACCTGTTCCAGCGGAACGTATCCGGCGATGGCCAGCGGCTCATCCTCGCGGTCGGACTCGGCCCAGTCGTAATATGCGTAGTTTTGTGGGCAAGAAACCGCTTCAAAGCCCGCCTGACGTGCTTCTGGTGCTTTCGTGTCGTCCCGCCAGCCGAAGAACAAGAGTCCTTGTGGCGGGTTCGCTTCGAGCAGCTCATCCCACACGGCCGTCTTGCGTCCTTTGGCCGCCAGGTGCTCCTGCAGCTGGCCGATCCACCAGCCGAGCTGCTCGTTGGGCATCCCGCGTACCTCGTCGCCGCCAAGATGCACGAACTCAAACGGGAAGACCTCGACCACCTCGTCGAGCACGTGCTTGAAGAACTCAAGGGTCTCCGGTTCGGAGTTCACCACGATGTCGTGGATTCCCCACTTCGTTGAGACCTTCACTTCTTCAGAACCCAATTGGGGGTACGCCGCGATGGCGGCCTGAGTGTGCCCCGGCAGATCGATCTCGGGCATGATCTCCACGCCCCGCTCTTGACCGAAGCGCACCAAGGCTTTCAGCTCGTCCTGGGTGTAGAAACCGCCGTGCGGCGTGCCATCGAAGCCTTGCTCTAGCAGCATGTGCCCGACCGGCGATTCGCTGCGGAACCCGCCCACCTCGGTCAGTTTCGGGTAGCGCTTGACCTCGAACCGCCAGCCTTGGTCGTCGGTCAAGTGCAGGTGCAGCCGGTTCAGCTTGTGCAGCGCGAGCAAATCGATATAGCGGTAAAGAAAGTCCAGCGGCAGCGCCCAGCGCGCGACGTCGAGCAGGCTGCCGCGCCACGGATAGTCCGGCGCGTCCTGGATCTCGGTGCGTTCGATGGTGCCGTCGCTGACAAGCTGGCGCAACGTTTGCACAGCCCACTTGAGGCCGAGCTCGCTGCCCTCGACGGTCAGCGCGGTGTCTGCCTTGAGGTGATAGCCCTCGTCGCCATGACCTTCCACAATGGACCATGTGCCACTTTCCGGCAGACCGTAGCTCTTCAAGAGTTCGCGGATGCTTTCCGGCCCACTGAACGGGCCGTCCAGCGTCAAGCGGCCCTCTTTGGCCGTGACACTTACTGGCTGGGGGATCATCGGACTCTCCTCGCTACCGACTCGCGAACGACGACATGCGTGCCGAGGATCGTTTCCCGGGCGGGATTGGCGCGCGGGTCAAGCGCCATGCGAACAGCCGTGCGGCCCAGCTCTTCGGCCGGAATGCGGACCGTCGTCAAGGGCGGCCACATGTGCGCGGCCATGGGCACATCGTCGTAGCCAACGATCGAGACCTCATCCGGCACCTTGATGTTGGCTTCCCGCAACGCCATCATCGCGCCCGCGGCACAGCCGTCATCGCTCGCCACGATCGCGGTGGCCTTGAAAGCCTTGCGCTTGAGCAGTTCCTTGAGCCGCTCATAGCCGAAGTGGGTGCCGTGCGAGCCGGTCTGGAACAGCTCCGGGCCGGGATCGATCCCGCGGTCGTTCAGCGCGCGCCGCCACCCGGCGAAGCGCGGTTCGCTGGTGGTAAAGCCAGGCACGCCGCCCAGGAACATGATCTGCTCGTGCCCGGCGCTGAGCACGTGGCTCGTCGCGGCGTAAGCGCCACCTTCGTTGTCGTAGTGCGCGATAAGGGCTGGAACATCTGGCCCCATGCTCGGCCGTCCACAAAGGACGAGCTTCGTTCCCGCTGACTCAAGGGCCTGTGCATACTGCCCGAGCTGCTTGCGGTATTCCGGGGTTTCCGTCATGCCGCCGACGATGATCACCGCGTCGGCCCCTTGCTCGCGCATCATCTTGACGTAGGCGAGCTCGCGATCAGGGTCCGAACCGGTCGTGCAGACGAGGCAAAGCCGTCCATCTTGCGCGGCTTGCTGCTCAACGCCCTGAATGATGTAGGCGTAGAAGGGCGTCACCACCTCGCGCGTGAGGATCGCGATCGTCTTCTGCGTGACCCCGGCGAGCGCCCGGGCGTGCACGTTGACCACATAATCCAGTTCCTTAACGGCCCGCATGACCTTCGCGCGCGTCGCTGGAGCGGTCGGATAATTGCCCGCGAGCACCCGGCTCACCGTGGCGACAGAAACGCCAGCACGGGTCGCGACATCGCGAATCGTTGAGCGTCGCTCAGGATCAGCCTGGTCGGCAGCCCTACGCGGCATAATTCCCCCGCCCGTTTCGGTAACCGTTTACCGCGCCGATACTGCGGGAGCGCGCCAACTTTGTCAACTGCCCTGCGTGGTTGTATGGGCGCATGGGAGACGTTCAGCGGACCGGGCCGTTCTGGGACTTCGTGGCCGGAAAGGCACCGGCCCCTCCAGCGGCCGAGCTACTGGGCTGGGAACTGATCGATATCGATCCCGAAGCGGGCACGATCTCGGTCGGCTTCAAGGCGTCGGAGCAGTTCACGAACCCGGTCGGAAACATCCAAGGTGGATTCCTCGCCGCCATGCTCGACGACACCCTCGGTCCCGCGTTAGTGGCAACGCTGCCCGGCGACCAGTTCGCCCCGACGCTTGACCTGCACGTGCAATACCTTCGCCCCGCCCGGCCAGGCCGGATCGTCGGCAAGGGACGCATCGTCAAGCGGGGCAGGGAAATCTGCTTCCTAGCCGGCGAACTCTACGACGCCGACGGCAAACAACTAGCCGTCGCCACAGCCACCGCCCGCATCACGACAACTCGCCCCGCCGCCTAGCCCCCACCGCTTAGCCCAGGCCCTACACACTTGCCCTCGGGCCATCGCTTCTGGCCGACCATCGTTTCCCTGCTGACCTCGCGCACCGGCCGCCCACCCTCGCTCATCTGCCGCTGGCGTCACCTGCTTTCCTACGGCCGACTGCTTTCCTGCGGCTGACCGCTTGTCGTCGGCCGACCGTTTTCCTACGGCCGACTGCTTTCCTGCGGCCGACCGCTTTCCGGACACCTAGCTGCTTCCCGCGCTCACCCGCTTGGCACCGGCCAGCCGCATGCTGGCGTCAGCCGCTGCTCACGACCATCGCTGTTCGCCCGGCAGTCGCTTCCCGGGCGTCAGCCGCTTTCGCAGGGCCTGCGCGCCAGCTACCTAATCGTGATCCACATCCCGAATGCAGATCCACATCCGCCCAGACGTGATCAATAGGCTGTTTGATCACGTCCCACGGGATGTGGATCACTGAGATGGGCAGCGCGGCAAGCGGCGGGCGGGCAAACGGGGCGAGCAGCGGGCAAGCGGGGGCAAGCGGCAGAAAGGCAAGCGGCAGGAAGGCGAGAAGGCGGGAAGACCGCGGGAGGTGGGAGGGCGAGGAGGCGGGAAGGCGGCCAGAGGTGGGAGGGCCGCGAGAGGTGGGAGGGCGAGGAGGCAGGAAGGCCGCGGGAGGTGGGAGGGCGAGGAGGCGGGAAGGCGGCCAGAGGTGGGAAAGGCGGGCAAGCCTGAGAGCCGTCGGCGATGCGGGCCCGGACCGTGGGAAGGGAAGGAAAAGCGCGGCGGGCCGGGTGAGGGTCCGCCGCGCGGGATAGCGGTGCAGGGGCTACGGCGTGTGGAGCCAGATGGAGGTGTCGGTGGGGAGGTGTCCGTCCACGAGAGGAGTGCTCGACAACAGGACGGATTGATGTGGCGGCAGTTCCACGGGCGTGGAGCCGAAGTTCACGAGACACGTGATGTCGCCTCGCGTGAACGACAGGACGTCGGGGGTGCTGGCAAGCCACGCGAACGGTCCGCTAGGCCGGTGCCGCAAAGCGGCGCGATATAGCGACAGCATCGACGTTGGGTCAGCCGCCTGGGCCTCAGCGGTCAGCGATGCCCAGGACGCAGGCTGCGGCAGCCAAGGCTCACCTGAGGAGAACCCGAACGGCGGAGCGGTTCCTGACCACGGCAGCGGCACGCGGCAGCCGTCACGGCCGTAGTCGGTGTGACCGGAACGTTCCCAGCGCGGGTCCTGCAACAGTTCGCGCGGGAGGTCTTCGACCTCGGGCAGGCCGAGCTCCTCGCCCTGGTAGATATAGGCACAGCCGGGCAACCCCAGCAGCAGCAACGCCGCCGCCCGCGCGCGGCGGGTGCCGAGCGTCAGGTCAGATTCCCAGCCCGTCGGCGGCATGATCCAAATGTGCTCGGTGGCTGTGCGCCCGTAGCGGGTCACGTCACGGACAACGTCGTGATTGGACAGCACCCACGTCGGCGTCGCCGGGACAGCCAGCGTGACGTCGATGACTTCCCGCAAAGCGGACGCTTCCCAGGAGGCGATCAGGAACGGGAAATTGAAGGCCGTGTTGAGCTCATCTGGGCGCAGATACTTCGCGAGGGCGGATGGCTCAGACCAAAGTTCCCCGACAAAGACGGGCTCATGGGCGTACCCACTAAGGATTTTGCGCCACGAACGGTATATCTCATGCACGCCTTCCTGATCCACCCACCCACCTTCGGCATGAAGATCTTTGATCAGATGGTTGGCGACGTCGATGCGGAAGCCGTCAACGCCACGGTCGAGCCAGAATTTAAGCGTCGCCTCGAAATCGGCGCGCACATGCGGGTGCTCCCAGTTCCAGTCGGGCTGGCCGGGATCAAACATGTGCAGATACCACTGGCCGTCGGGGACCTGAGTCCAGGCGGAGCCGCCGAAGTGCGACTGCCAGTCGTTGACCGGCTCGTCGTAGAAGTGGAACAGCTCGCGTTCGGGGGAGCCCGGTCCCGCGGCGAGGGCGGCGAGGAAATCCGGATGCTGACTGGAACAGTGATTGGGAACGATGTCGACGATCACCCGAATGCCCGCCGCATGGGCGTCGGCGATGAATGATGTCGCCTCGGCCAGCGTGCCGAAGAGCGGATCGATGTCGCGATAGTTGGCCACGTCGTAGCCCGCGTCGGCCATCGGCGAGGTATACCAAGGGCTGAGCCAGATGGCATCGATGCCAAGCTCAGCGAGATAGGGCAAGCGGGAACGGATCCCGGCGATGTCTCCAATGCCATCGCCCGTTCCATCGGCGAAGCTGCGGGGGTAGATCTGGTAGATAACGGCGTTGTCGATCCAGCTCATGAGCCCACCTTACGTATCTCGAACACCATTGCCTCGGCTGGATTGAGTCTTCTTACCGGCACGCCTATGGTTTCCAGCGCCCGTCCGCCGAAAACAGCACCATCAAAATCAAGATCAGGCCCCAAAACAACCTTCAGGGTGTACTCCATGAGCGGCGCCAACCCCGCGAACCGCAACCGTATCGGGGCAGGCGATAGCGGCGTGTTCGACGGCGTTGAGGTGAGCTGGGCATAGCTGAACAACGCGTGCGCCTGATCGGCCGAGACGACTCCGATGACGACAGACGACTCATCGGCGCGGTCAGGCACCACGACCGCCCCTGTGTGCAGCAACTCCCGGGAGCGCTTGTAAAGCGTGATCCAGTCCGCGATCTCCGCGAGCTCCCTTGGCGAGCACGACGTCAGATCCCACTCCAGCCCGGCATGCCCGAAAAGCGCTGTCGCGCAACGCATCCCGAGACTGGTGACCCGGCCGGTGATGTGTGTCTTCTCCGGGCCGACGTGCGCGCCCATGAGTTCCGGCGGCAGAAGCAGGCCGGTCCACAGCTGAATCTGCTGGCGGTCAAGAGGATCGTTGGTGTCGGAGGTCCACACACGGTCGGTGTGTTCGAGGACGCCGAAGTCGATCCGTGCTCCGCCTGACGAGCAAGACTCGATCTCCAGATGCGGATGGCGTTGCTTCAGCGCGGCGAAAAGCTGGTACACCGCAAGGGTTTGGTCGTGCACTTGCGGCGCCTCGATGAGGTCGCGATTGTGGTCCCACTTGATGAAGTCCACCGTCGCCTCGGTGACCATGACGGACAGCCGGTCGAGAAGGTAGGCGAAAACGCTGGGGTTCGCGAGATCGAGGGTGTGCTGCTGGCGAAACTCATACGGCAGGCGGCCCGGATCGGCGAGCACCCAATCGGGGTGTGCGCGATAGAGGTCGGAGTTGGGGTTCACCATTTCCGGCTCGAACCACAGGCCGAATTGCATCCCGCGCTCGTGGACGTGATCCGCGAGGGGTTTGAGTCCGTCAGGCCAGACGGTCTCGTCAGCGAACCAGTCCCCAAGACCCGCGTGGTCGTCTCGCCGGTACCGGAACCAGCCGTCATCGAGCACGAACCGTTCCACGCCAACGTCAGCGGCCTGGTCCGCGAGCGCTTTGAGCTTGCCGAGGTCGTGGTTGAAGTAGACGGCTTCCCACGTGTTCAGCACGACTGGCCGGGGCTTGCGGGGATGCTGCGGCCGCGAGCGCAGATAGCGATGGAAGCGGCCTCTAATGCCGTCCAGTCCCGTGTCGCTCCAAGCGAAGTAGGCCCAAGGGCTCGTGTATGACTGTCCGGGCCGCAACGTCACCTCACCCGGGTGCAGCAGTTCGCCGCCGCCGATGACCGCCGTCGCGTCAGGAAGCCGTTCGGCGAGGTGCTCGTGGTTCCCGCTCCATCCGATGTGGACGGCCCAGACCTGGCCGGCGCGATGGCTAAATCCTGGTGTGCCCACGGCGAGCACGGTCGCCGCGTCGTGACCGGTGCGGCCGCGGCGATTCTCCCTGGCGTGCGTGCCGAAGGCGAACGCAAGCCGTTGCGGGACACGCTCCAGCGCCCAGCGCCCGGTGAAGTCGAGGATCTCCTGTGCCTCGTCTGGCACGGGAAGCAGACACCTTAGGTCGCTAATGTTCCAAGCGGAGCTGTCCGTGTTCGTTGCCGTGTAACGAATCCTGAGCACACCCTCCGGCGTCAGCACGTACTCGCCCACGACCTCGATGCCAGCATCGCTGGCCTTGACGGTCAGTGTGGTGGCGGTGAACGTGGGCGGTTCGGTCAGGCGCAGGCGCACATGCGGGAACGGCCCGGCCACGATGCCGGGGCGGCCCTGCCAGCCGTCGTGTTGCCCTGCGAGCAAAGGCAGGGCGCTGGAACCGTAATCGGCCGCGGTCGCCGAGCCCGGGTCGGCGCCCCAGTGCACGATGCGAGGGAGAGTGTCGTCATTGGACAGTGCGAAGACTAGCGCCGCCCCGTCCGCCGCCAATGTGTGAATCTGTTGGATCGTGTCGGGCACCGTGGGAGTCTGTCACAACAGGTCCTCGGGATCCAGGCCCACTTCGCGGGCTGCTCCCAGCCGCATCCAGTCAGATGCGAGTTTCCGTGAGATGACCTTGTCGTGCACCATGAGCTGGACCGCGAGCCCGTCGATGAGGCAGTTGATCCGCCAGGCGGCGCCCTCGGGGTCCTCGCACTTGAACGATCCGTCCTCGACACCGGCCGTGATGACCTCGATCAGGGCTTCTTTCCAGTGCAGATCCATCCGCCGCGAGACCTTCTCCAGCTCGGGCACGCGCAGTGACTCTGACCAGCCGTCGATCCACATCAGCCAGGACGTCGAACGCCCTTGCGGGGCAAGGAGTTTCAGCAGTTTGCGCAGCTTCTCCAGCGGGGTGCCCTTGGTGGACCGGACAGCGTCGAGCTTGGCGAGATCCTGCTCGGCGGCGTAGCTGAAAGCCTTGGTGAGCAACGCGTTCTTCGTGTTGAAGTGGTAGAAGACCAGCGCCTGGCTAACCCCGGCCGCCTTGGCGACATCGGCCGTGCGGGTGTTGGCGAAGCCCTTGTCCAGGATCACCTGGACCGCCGTGCGCAGCAGGTCATCGAGGCGCACCTGGGCGGATCGTCTGGTCACCGCGATACGTTAACCCAGTTTCAAGGCACTGTGTCGACTGGCCTAAAGTGGACAAACATGCGGTTAGGCCTGTTTATCCTGCCAATTCTGGTAGCGGGCTGTGCGGCGGTAGAGCCCGTCGCGGCACCTTCGACTTCGCTATCTCCAACGCCGCCGCGCGACATCACCGTGGCCATCGCCGGTGACGTCCACTTCGCGGACCGCACGCTGTCGTTACTGGAGCGTCCGGAGACCGCGTTCGGGAAGATCGCACCCGTACTCGCGCGGGCTGACCTCGCGATCGTGAACCTTGAGACGGCGGTGACCGAGCGGGGTACGCCGGAGCCGAAAGAGTTCCTGTTCCGGGCGCCAGCGTCAGCCTTCGCGGCGGTGAAGGCGGCCGGTGTGGACGCGGTGTCGATCGCCAACAACCATGCTCTCGATTACGGCAGAGTCGGCTTGGCGGACACTCTCGACGCGGCTCGCGCGGCCGGCATCCCGGCCCTTGGCGGTGGAGAAGCCGCCGACGCGTACCGCCCCTGGATTTACACCGTCGAGAACACCAAGATCGCCGTTGTCGCCTTGACCCATGTCAACGAGCTGTGGGAGTCGTGGAAAGCGACGGACAGCCGCCCGGGCCTGGCCATGCTGCGTGACGAACAGCGCGCCTTGGCCGCGGTGCGCTCAGCTCGCAGCCAGGCCGATGTGGTGATTGTGGCCGTGCACTGGGGTCCTGAGTACCAGGAGTGCCCCAACGGCGAGCTGAAGCGCCTGGCTAGCGCACTCATCGAGGCTGGTGCTGACGTCATCGCCGGGGGACACCAGCACCTGCTGCTGGGAGCCGGATGGCAAGGGCAGTCATATGTGGCCTACGGACTGGGCAACTTTCTCTGGTGGCGCAATGACGCGATGAGCAATGACACCGGTGTGCTGTGGGTCACGATCCGGGCGGGGAAAGTCAAAACCGCAGGCCTGGTCCCGGCTTACATCGATCGCGTTACCGGACAGCCTTATCCCGTTGGCGGACAGAACGCGGCACGCATCCTCAATGACCAGAATCGGCTGCGCACCTGTGCGGGATTGACGGAATTTCCTGCCCCATAGCCTTGTTGGCCCGGAAGACGTATCGGTGAGGAGACTTCCGTGCTTGACCCGCGTGGGCTTTACGAACTAGCGACAGACCTCCCTGACCTGGGAAGGCCGGTGTTGCTGCACGCGCTGACCGGGTTCATCGACGCCGGCGCGGCCGGCCGGCTGGCGCGCGAGCACCTGCTGCAGACCCTGGACGCCCGCGTGATCGCGACGTTCGACATCGATCAGCTTTACGACTACCGCTCACGGCGGCCGCTGATGCACTTCGCGGCTGACCACTGGGAGAGCTACGACGAGCCCAAGCTGGAGCTGCACGCGGTCGACGACGACTCAGGCACGCCCTTCCTCCTGCTGACCGGCCCTGAGCCCGACCTGCAATGGGAACGGTTCGTCGCGGCGGTGACGGCCATCATCAGGGACTTGAACGTCAGGCTGACGGTCGGCATTCACGCCATCCCCATGTCTGTGCCACACACCCGTCCCTCGGGCATTACCGCGCACGGGACCAACCCCGGCCTGATCCAGGGCTATGAGCCGTGGATCGCCAACGTTCAGGTGCCGGGCAGCATCACCAATCTGCTTGAGTTCCGCCTGGGCCAAAATGGCCACGACGCGATCGGCTTCGCCGCGCATGTGCCGCATTACCTGGCCGAAAGCGAATACCCGCAGGCCGCCGAGCTGCTCGTGACCTCGGTGTCGCGGGCGACCGGGCTCCTGCTTCCGGTCTCGGATCTGTCCGACGCGGCGGAGCGAGTGCGCGAAGAGGTCGACCGTCAGCTGACCAACAACCAGCAGGCCTCGGCGGTGGTGCACGCGCTTGAGGAGCAATACGACGCGTTCATGCGGGGGCGCGGGAGCAATTTACTGACCGACTCGGCGCCGTTGCCGACGGCTGATGAGCTGGGAGCTGAGCTAGAGCGATTTCTCGCTGAGCATCAGCGCCGTGATAATGGCGAGTGATCTCTGCTTTTGCTCCACTTTGGATAGTGACCCTGGCCGGGTGGGCTTGTGCCCGGTTCGGGGTTCTTAGTCCGACTCTGCAGCAGGGACTCGGCGAATTCGCCTTCACGATCGCCATTCCGGCCGTCGTCTTCACCACGATCGTGCGTCTCGATGACGTGCCCGTCATCCCGCTGGCAGCTTTCGCGGTCAGCACCGTGGTCGTCGGCGTGCTCGTTTACCTCCTCTCGCCCGCGCGCACCCATGGCGAAAAGGTCATCAACTCCATGGCCGGTGCCTACGTCAATTCCGGAAATCTCGGGATTCCGCTGGCTATCTACGTTTTGGGAGACGCGTCCCTCGTCGTCATCGTGGTGGCGTTCCAGACGGTTATCGTGACGCCGCTGATCGTGGGACTGCTCGACGCGGCACCGAAACGCTTGTGGTCGTTGCCGTTGCGCGTGCCGGTAGTTCTCGCCTCGCTCGCCGGGGTGCTGGTGTTGGCCACGGGCGTCACCCTGCCCGAGGTGATGACCCGGCCCCTGGACATCATCGGCGGGGCGGCGGCACCGGCCGCCTTGTTCGCCTTGGGCATGTCGCTGCACGCGGCGGAGAAGCCGAACCTGGCAAACCCTTCGCTCTGGCTAGCCACTTCGGCGAAAGTCGTCGCGCAGCCGCTCATCGCCTTCGCCGCCGCCAAGTTCTTGTTCGGCCTCAACGGCTTGGATCTGCTCGCGGTCACCCTGTTCGCCGGGCTGCCCACGGCCCAGAACACCTTCGTCTACGCGAGCCAGTACAAGGTGCCCAATGGGCTGAGCCGCGACGCTGTGCTGGTCACGAGTGTCCTTTCCCTACTGTCGCTTTCGGTCATTCTTGGTATGATCGGCAGCTGAGCCGGGCGCGCGACGTTGCTTTTACCGCAACGTCTCTAGGAGCCTGTGTGTTCAAACGCATCGCCGCCGCTTCCCTAGCCCTCGCTGCCACCGGCCTAGCCAGCCTGCTCCTCATTGGTGGCCCAGCAGAGGCGGGAACTCTCAGTGGGTCGTTCTATGCCGACCCGAACAGCAAAGTGAAGCAATGGCTCGCCGCCAACCCGAACGACTCCCGTGCCGCACTGATCGCGGCCCGGATCGGCAGCCAGCCACAGGGCAAGTGGTTCGCCTACTACAGCCCGAGCACCGTCCAGGCCGACGTTTCGGCCTATGTCTCCGCCGCCAACGCCGCTGGCAAGATTCCGCTCCTGATTCCCTACATGGTGCCCAACCGCGACTGCGGTGGTGCCAGTGCCGGCGGAGCCCCGACCTACACCGCCTATCGCACGTGGGCGCAAAGCTTCGCTAATGGGCTCGGTTCACAGACCGTCGTGGTTATGCTGGAGCCGGACTCCCTGGCGCTGCAGACGTGTCTGTCCGCTTCGGAGAAGGCTGAGCGCAACTCGGCGCTGAGCTTCGCCATCAGCGCCATGAAGAGCAGAAACCCCAATGCCAAGGTGTACTTGGATGCCGGTCACTCAGCGTGGAATAGCGCCGGGGAAACGGCATCGCGTCTGAGTGCCGCGGGTGTGTCGAATTCGGCCGGGTTCTACACGAACCTGTCCAACTTCCGCTGGACGGCCGACGAAATCAACTTTGGGCGCAATGTGCTGAACGCCTTAGGGAACTCAGCACTGCACCAGGTTATCGACGTCAGCCGTAACGGCCGCGGTCCGCTCGGGAGCGAGTGGTGCGATCCGAGCGGGCGTGGCACCGGTGTCGCCGCGACAACCGCGACGAATGAGTCCACTGTGGACGCCTTCGTGTGGGCGAAACCGCCGGGCGAAGCGGACGGTTGTGCCGCCGCCGCGGGCACCTTCGTCCCGGATTTGGCGTATCAGCTGGCGCTCAACGGAATCGGGCCGACGTCCTCACCGACGACGTCGCCGACTTCTTCGCCTTCCCCGTCGGCCAGTGTTTCACCGTCACCGTCCGTAACCCCGTCCAACCCTGTTGGTGCGTGCACGGTCAGTTACCGGATCGACAGCCAGTGGCACAACGGATTCACCGCGACGGTCACGTTGACCAAGTCGGCTCCGGCGGTGACCGGATGGACGCTGACCTTTGGTTTCACTGGCAATCAGCAGATTACAAACGCCTGGAACGCTCAGGTGACTCAGTCGGGCACTCAGGTGACGGCCCGTGACGTTGGGTGGAACGGGACCGTGGGCACGGCCAGTTTCGGCTTCCAAGCCACATATGCCGGAACAAACGCGGTACCAGGCGGTTTCCGCCTCAACGGGATCGCGTGTAGTTGAAAATTTGCACGGTGCCGTCCAGCTATTTTGGACGGCACCGTCACGTTCCGTGCCTTGTGTGGGAACGCTACGAGACGCTAGGTTCTCTCAGGATATTTACATATCGGAGGTCCTCAATGAAGAAGGCGTCTCTCGCCGGACTGGTGATGGTCCTGACTTTCACTCCGGCGGGCGCGGCAATCGCCGCCGAGCCGCCCCTTGCCACTTGCGGTGTCAGCTCCGCCCAGGTGTCCACCTTGGATGGTGCCGACGCCGCGGCTAGTTCGCTCAACGCTTCCGTGCAGCGGCGCGTAGAGGAAGTCACTGGCCGTGCGAGCGCTGTCAAGGAACGCATCGCCGATCAGCTTCGCCGCGGTGTCATCGCAACGACCTCCGATGGAGCGAGCGTCACGGTGGTCACGACACCGGAATTCAAGCGCGACAAGGAACTGTCGGCTCCCAACGTCTACGTGGAGACAGGCTGTTTCACCGGCGCTGAACTCATCGAGGCCGACGATATCTTGTTCGCGCGCTCCTGGCACCCGGACGCAGCGAAAGCCGCCTTTAGCTATTCCTTGCGCGCCAATGACTCCCGCTATCACATCTCGTTTGACGCCCGGTATCCCGAAGCCGGTAAGGCCCTTGCTGATCTGCTCGGTAAGCGGGCCGTGATCACCCTGGCCGACAATCACCGCACCGGCCGGCTCGACGACGGGCGGCTGCACTTCGGCGGCTCCGGCATCCGTGACGGCAGTCAAAGCAGCAATACGTGCACAGCGGGCTTTATCTTTTACCGCCCCACCGACGGGCTGCGCGGCGGATTCACCGCCGGGCACTGTTTCTCCAACGGGCGGCCGATCTACTCCGGTCCCAAGTACTGGGGACACACGTTCGGCAAGAACAACTTTCCCGCGTACGACATGATCGCTGTCGCGGGAGACGCCAACGCCTACACCAACGTCATTCACACCGACTCGTGCTGCCCGGTCAAGCGGACCGTCGTCGGCAACGACCCGGCCTGGGTCGGGCAGTCGGTTTGCTTCAGCGGCATGACGACGCGGGCGATCTGCAGCATCTCGGTGACGTCGACGAACGGCACGTTCTGCGACTCCTACGGCTGCACGCCAGGGCTGATTGAGGCGATTCGCGGTGGCGGCGTCCTTTATCGCACAGGAGACTCGGGCGCACCGATCTACACCAGGTCAGGATCCAACAACGCCCTCGCCGTGGGCATGCTGATCGCGGCCGCGGGCAACAACACCATCGGCTATGGGGAGCACCTGTCGTCGATCACTTCGCACCTTGGTGTATCTCTACTGACGTGGTCATGAGAGGTTTCGCTTTTCTTGTTGCCATCGGTCTTCTGGCGTCATGCGCGCCGGCACCGGTGGCAACGCCGTCTGCGCCGTCCGTTTCACCGGCCGCGGTGTCCGACGCCGTTGTTCCGCCGTTGCTGAACCTCACACCTGAGCAGGTCGATCTCACCGCCGCCAAGGCCGGGCTGGTGCCGATCCTGCACTACGAACCGGCACTGCTGACCGAGGTCGGGCTGGTGGCCGCGGTCGACCCAGCCGTTGGCACCCGGCTGCCGAGCGGCAGCGTCGTCACGGTGACCGTCGCGGGTAACCACGGTCCGTCCCTTCAGGACTATGCGACGGCCCATCGCGAGATGTTCATCGGCATCGGGGCAGACCAGAACGGCGTCCTGATCGTCGGGGTGCACACGTCGGCAGACATGAGCAGCCTGCTTGCCAAGATCACCACGCTGGTGCACGGAAAGTCGTACCGGATTCAGCAGTGCACGCGGTCGTGGGCAGACCTACAGCGCGTTCAGCTGGAGCTGGGCCGGCGCGACTTCAGCCCTGACGCGGCGTCGCTGAGCTTCGCCACCGCGATCGATCCGCTCGCGTGCGCGGTCCGGCTGACGGCAGACCTGCCGGAGGCCGTCATCGCCACGCTGACCGCCCGTTATCAGGGCGCGCTGGTAATCCAGAAGGGATCCGGAACCCGGGGCGGGTAGTCTCGCGGCGTGGAGCGAGTGGGTGTGCAGTCACGGGCGGCCGGACCCCGGACCGCCGTCATCTGGGCGGTTTTGCGTGCTGAGCTGGCCGCTCAAGGCCGGGCCGGGCTGACCATAGTCGACGTTGGCGGGGGCACGGGCGGTTTTGCCGTCCCGCTGGCCGAAGCCGGGCATACCGTGACAGTGGTCGATCCCAGCCCCGACGCTCTGGCGGCTTTGCTCCGCCGCGCCGCCGACGCCGGCGTCGACAGCCGGGTCAAGGGATTGCAAGGCGACGCTGACTCGCTCGCCGATCTGGTGCCGGAGGACAGTGCCGATCTCGTGCTGTGTCACGCGGTGCTCGAAGTCGTTGACGATCCGGGCACGGTGGCTTCGGCGCTGGCCCGCACGTTGCGGCCCGGCGGGGCGGCCAGCGTGCTCGTGGGCAACCGCGCCGCGGCCGTGCTGTCACGGGCCATCGGCGGGCAGTTCAAGGCGGCACAGGAGCTCCTGGCGGGCGGGGGACGGCGGTTCTTCACCGCTGACGAGGCCAGTGCCTTGCTCGGCCAGGCGGGCCTGACGACCGAGAAGATCCACGGCGTACGCGTTGTGGCCGACCTGGTTCCCGGTGTCGTCGCTGACAACGACCCCGAGGCACTGACCGCGTTCGAGCTGGCGACCGCGGCGCTGGCGCCCTATCGGGACGTGGCCACGCAGCTGCACCTGCTGGCGCGCAGGTGAACTTCCCGGGCACGGTCACCGGCGACCTCGCCGCCGTGTTGCCCGGGTGCCTGACTGCTCTCGGGATGCGGGGCCTGTCCGATCCGCTGGGCATCGCGCGGGACCTCGATGGAGTAAACCGGGTGGCCGTGCTGCTCGTCGACGGCATGGGCTGGGCTCAGGTCGCCGCCATGGCGCCGGTCGCGCCGATCCTCAGTGGACTGCCACGCCGTCGCATCGAGGCGGGATTCCCTTCCACCACACCGACTTCGCTGGTGTCCCTGGCGACCGGGTCGCTGCCGGGAGCGCACGGGGTGCTGGGGTTCACGGTGCGCATACCTGGTACCAGAAAAGTGCTGAACCATGTCTTGTGGCGCGACTCGCCGCAGCCTAAAGCGTGGCAGCCGGTGGCGCCGTTGTATGTCGCGGCCTCGGCCAGTGGGATCCCCGTGACGGTGGTGAACCGGCCCGAGTATGTGGGCACGGGGCTGACGAAGGTCACGTCGCGGGGCGCGGTCTATCAGCCGGCGTCGGGAGTGGACGAAGTCGCGACCCGGATGCTCACCGCATTGCGGGACAAGCCAGGGCTGGTCTACGGCTATCACCCCGACCTGGACAAAGCCGGGCACATGTATGGCCTGGACACAGCGGAGTGGTATGTCGCGGCGTCCGATGTGGAGCGCCTGATCTACCGGCTCGTGACGGAGCTGCCGCAAGACGCGGCGCTGGTCGTCACGGCCGATCACGGTCAGCTGGACGTTCCGTCAGATCACCGCTACGACATCGACACCGACCCGGGCCTGTCCGCTGGCGTCGAGGTCTTCGCCGGAGAGCCGCGATTGCGTTACCTGCACACGACTCCCGGCGCCGCCGACGACGTCGTGGCCGCCTGGCGTGCGATCACCGGGCCAAACACGACCGTGGCCACCCGTGATGAGGTCATAGACTCCGGCTGCTTCGGGCCGTTTGACCCCAAGTTCGCCGGGCGCATCGGTGACGTGGTCGTCTTGTGCCGCAACGACTGGGCCGTGCTGGCCTCGCAACGTGAGCACGTGTCCGTCTCGGCGCTGGTGGCCATGCATGGCGGGGTCGAGCCGGACGAGCGCGAGATTCCGCTCATTGTCGTACGCGGGCAGTAGCCTGCGGACATGGCGGACGACGCGGGCTGCACGATCCTGCACGTCGACATGGATGCGTTTTACGCGTCGGTCGAGGTGCGGCGTCGTCCTGAGCTGCGCGGAAAGCCCGTGGTCGTGGGCGGGGCCGGCCCACGCGGTGTCGTCTCGTCAGCCAGTTATGAGGCACGCAAGTTCGGCATCCGCAGTGCCATGCCCGGTGCGCAGGCCAGGGCCAAGTGCCCACATGCGATCTTCCTGCCGGTCGACATGCGTGAATACGCCCAGGCCTCCCGCTCGGTCATGGCCATCTTCCGCGATGTCACGCCGCTGGTCGAGCCGTTGTCCGTGGACGAGGCCTTCCTCGATGTCGCTGGGGCACAACGGCTTTTTGGGTCACCGGCCGAGATTGGCGCCCACATCCGGCGGCGCATGACCCAAGAACTGCGGCTGACCTGCTCGATTGGCGTGGCTCCCAACAAGTTTCTCGCCAAGCTGGGCTCAACGCGCGCCAAGCCAGACGGCATGCTGGTCATCCCGGCCGCCAAGACCCTCGAATTCCTGCACCCCCTGCCGATCTCGGCACTGTGGGGCGTCGGTGAGCGGACGGCGGAGACGTTGCGCCGCTTGGGTTTGAGCACGATCGGCGATGTCGCCGCGGCCCCGATCGGCATGCTGCGTGGCGCGGTCGGCCAGGCTCTCGCGGCGCACCTGCATGAGCTGTCCTGGGCCCGGGATTCGCGTCGGGTCAGCACCGAGCGGGTGGAAAAGTCCATCGGCACGGAAACCACGTTCGACGTGGATGTAGATGACGTTTCGCGGCTGCGCCGCACCCTGCTGGCCCTAGCGCAGGAGGTCGCGGTCCGGGCGCGTTCAGCGCGCATGTCCGGGCGGACGATCGCGGTGAAGGTGCGGTTTGGCGACTTCCGCACGATCTCCCGCTCGCGGACTCTTCCCGGCCCGACGGACGTGGCGCACGAGATCTTTCAGGTCGCCTGGGAGCTGTTTGAGCCCGCCCGGGGTGGCGAGAAGATCCGCCTGGCCGGGGTCCGGCTGGAAAATCTCGTGACGACAGGCACGCGCCAGCCCGTCCTGGGCGAGCCCGAGCACAGCTGGCGGGACGCTGAGCTGGCCACAGACGCTGTGACGGCCAAGTTTGGCAAGGGCGTCGTGGGTCCGGCGAGTCTCGTGCGGCGGCGCCCGCCAGATGAGCTTTCGAACCGGCGTGCGCCCTCGTAGACTGAACGCATATCCGTCTTGTAGTTCTGCCGGGGAGGGGGTGCCGTGCCGCTATCTGAGCACGAACAGCGGTTGTTCGAGCAGATCGAACGCTCGCTGTCGGAGGACCCTAAGTTCGCCTCGGCGGTGCGCCATAGCGATCCCAAGTTCCACGCTCGGCGCCGGCTGGTGATTGCCGGTGTGGTGATCGTGCTGGGGCTTGCACTAGTCGTCTATGGGACCGTCGGCCGCAACACGTGGCTCGGCGTCGCTGGTTTCGTCGTGATGCTGGTTGCCGCTGCGCTAGGCATGCTCGCACAGAAACGCGCCGCCGCACCGGCGGCCAAGGGCCAGCTGCGTTCGGTCGGGGGCACCGCGACCCGGCGCACGCGCAAGGGCCTGGGCATCATCGATCGTTTGGAAGCTCGCTGGCGCGACCGCGGCGACTACTACTAGACGCTCAGCAAACGAAACGGGGCCGCTCCCTCAAGGGAGCGGCCCCGCCCTGCTTTCAGCTGCCTTAGCGGGTGGCCCGCCTCAGCCGCAGCGGCCGGGTGAGCCGCCGCATGAGGTAACCCGCCTCGGTGAACTTCGCCGAGACCCGAGCGGTCGCGTTCGTGACCGCCGCGCGCCAGCGCTGGGTCACCGATGGCGGCAGGATCACGGCCACGAAGCGTACCCACCGGGTCGCGTTTCCAGCCAGGATCTTGCGAACCACCTGCACCGCGCTCATCAAGCCGTCACTGGCCGCAGGGGACAAGGCGTAGCGCGCCCTCTCCTCGGCATGGCTGAGCCGGCGCACCTGCTCGGCCGCGGATGGAGGCAGACTCTCCACTTTGATCAGCCGCTCGGCTGTCCCGCGCGGGGTCTCCGAAACATCGATGAGGACGCGGTAGTCGGTCATCGTGTCGAGGAGTTCGTCCCACGCGTCGTGGGCTTGCCGCCGGGCGGCGTCAGGATCGGCGACCGCCACAATGGACATAGCTGGGTCTCCGGTGACGTCCTGCACCACTACGCTGCCTTGGCCCCGATGCCGCCGTCGCCGCAAAGCGTTGCGGCGCATGGCCGGCACGAAGAACGCGATGATCAGTGCCGCTCCCGCACCGATGCTCCACCACATCCACGGCGGCGTTGACTGCTCGATGGCGGACACGCCCGGGTCGCCGTCTTCAGGATCAGCCCCGTTGTCGCCCTCCGGCGTGCGGCCCGCGATCGGATCCTCGTTCGGATTCGCCGAGGGGTCCGCTGACGGGTCGGTCGGTGCTGGAGCATCCGGGTCCGGTGCCCAGGCCGGGTTGACCGCTCCGGCCACTGACGAACTTGGCGTGGCGTCAAACGGAATCCAGCCGTAGCCCTCGAAGTAGACCTCGGTCCACGCGTGCAGGTTGTGGTTGGTCAGCACGTAGGTGCCGTTGGTGTTGTAGTTGCTGCCCTTCGTGAACCCGAAGGCGACCCGTGCCGGGATCCCGGCCTGGCGAACCATCCACGCTAGAGCCGCCGCGTACTGCTGGCAGAAGCCCTTCTTGCCGGTGAGGAAATCGGTGATCCGGTCGCCCGTGGTGCCCTGCGGCACCGACAGGTCATAGGAGAAGCCGTTCTTCGTGGAGAAGTAGTCGTAAAGAGAGCGCACCTTGTCGTAAACCGTTGGCTTGCCCTCGGTAAGGGTCGCCACGAGGTTGCGGACAGTGGTGTTCTCGGGGACAGCCGTGAAGTTCTTCTGGTTAATGTTGTTGGGCGACAACGGTTTCGCTTTGCGCAGCACCTCCGGAGTGAACTCCAGGTGCACGAACTCGAACTCGTATTTCACGCCGCCCGAACGAGACCGCTGCGAGAAGATGATCTGCTGATCCGCGTCGTAGCTCCACGTCGCGTTCAGTCCCTTGGTCGTCAGTGGACCGGGATAAACCGGCACCATGGGCATGTCGAAGTTCTTGTCCACTTCGACGCTGGCCGAGTAGCGCTGGCCGCTGACGCCTTCCATGTCCATCCCGGCTGGGCGTTGCAGATCGTTGCCCACCGGCCTTCCCGCCGGAGCCCGGTGCCGGAAACCGTTGATGTTGACGTCATCGGCGACCCCGAAGCGGGCGTAAAGCGGTGACGGGTCGTTGGTCTTGATCGTCACGAGCGGCTTGATTTCCGTGTTGTTGAGCTGCCCGTGCAGGTAGGCCGCCAGGTCGACCGATCCGCCCGCTCCTGCCTTGCCGGAGTTGGGCCCGCCCTGGCCACCGCTGGTCATCTGAGTGAAGAAGCCCTCGGTCATGCCAGGGATGAACATCGGCACCAAGACCGCGATGAGGACCGTCGTGACGGCGAGCCGCCGGCCGGTCGCTGAAAGCGGGGACGGCTCCCACAAGTCGACGCCGCGGCCGTCTCCGGTGAACCGGCGGCCGAAGCGGCGTACCTTGTCGACGTTGTCGGTCACGAGGAGCCACAGGAACCCCAGTGCGCCAACGATGAAGGGCAGGAACGAGGTCGACTCGACGTAAACGGCGACTGGAACCGAGTAGATCGCGAGCATGGGCAGCCCAGCCAGGGCTGGGCTGCCGGAGCCCCGCAGCGAAGATGTCGACGATGACGGCGACGACACCGATGCCGAGCGAGGTGATGAACAGCAAGCTCGCGTAATCCCCGGCCGGTGGGGAAGCGGTCTGGATCTCCGGGCCCGCCGCGGCGAGCAAAGTGGACCAGTGCTCAAACGTTTCCGGTCCGGGAATCAGGCCGATGATGCCGGTTCCGTTGCCGTGCAACATGGTTAGGCCAACGAGCAGGGCACCCACCATCGCGGCGATCTGTGCCCACAACCGGCCACGCATGCTGCGTACGCCGAAGGCGGCCCCAGCGATCAGGCCCACCAGGAAGACGGCGTGTACTAGCCACTTGTAGCTGGCGAAGATAGACCCGATCGGCGCGGAGGCCAGGAGGGTCGCGCCCGCGGCCACGAGCGTGAGCTGACGGCGGGAGGTCATCGGTTGCCTCCAATCGAGACAGTCTCAGCCATCGCGGCCCGCAGGGCGTGACCCTGATGTCCGCGGGCGGCCTGCGGCCACAGTGAGGCGAAGCGGTCGCCGTGCTTCACGCCCACGACACGCCAGCCGGCCTGCAACATGGCCAGGTTCGCGGCGACGTGTTCCTTGTCGGCCTCGGCGCGCGCTGGTGCGGCGAGGTTGAGCCAGCTCTGGGTGTCCATGGCGAAGGCGATGCAGATCGTTCCGGCGGTCCGCAAAGCGGCGAGCTGACGTGCCTCGGGCACGGACAGCAAACCCGTCACCGCGATGATCAGGCCGCCATCGGAGCGCCGCCGCACCTGCTCAAGCAGGGTTTGGATGTCGCCCCGGGTGGAGGTCTTGACCTCCGCCAGGTGATCCAGGATCAGGCCGTCACCGGAGATCTCGGTCGCGTCCAGGTCGGCGCCCGCCTCGGTCACCAGACGCAGCCGGTATCCGGCCTGTCGCAAGTGGACAGAGATGCTCGCGATCGCCGAGACGGCCCACTCGAAGCTACCGGTCGGTCCCTCGCCACGGTGGCCCATGGTTCGCGTGTCGAGAACCACGGTCGCCCGGCTCTCCCATGGCTGCTCCTCGCGGCGCACCATCAGCTCACCCACGCGTGCGGTCGAGCGCCAGTGCACACGACGCAGATCGTCCCCGCGACGGTATTCACGGGTCGCCGCGTCGTCTTCACCGTGCACCGCGACGGACCGCGCCCGGCTGTCGCCGGTTCCCGCGTATTCGCCTGCCAGGCGCACCAGTTGCAACGGGGTGACCTGGGGGATGACGGTCAGTTTGTCGGAGCTGGGGAACGAGCGCGTCATTTCGCACAGCCCGAACGGGTCGGTCATCCGCAAGGTGAGCGGGCCTACTTCGTAGCGGCCGCGCAGTTCGGCCCGAACGGTATAGGCGACCGACGATGCCTGCTGCGGGCCGAGCCGGTCCAGCACCAGGCGGGGACGGCTGCCCAGGGCATAGGGCAGTTTGTCCTCCATGAGCAGCGTGCCGGTGGGCAAGCGCGAGATGTTCTGCAACCGCAGCAGCACCCGGGCGTTGCCGCCAGCCTGCACCCGGTAGGGGTCGAGGCTGCGGGTGCACGCCAGCCGGTACTTGGAGCGGCCCACGTAGGCGGCGGCAAGCAACGGCAGCAGGAGCAAGAGCACGGCCACCCGTAACAGGTCCTTCTCACCCAGGATCAGCGCCGAGATCGTCGCCGCCACTCCAGCGGCCAGGAAACTTCGGCCCCGGGTGGTCAATCCACGCAATGCTTCACGCATGAGTTAGCTCTGCCGGTGGTTGTAGTTGCTCGGCGGCGCGGGCGGGCGGGTGTCGAAGGGCGAGCGCCGGTCGTGTGGCAGCGGCAGCCGGTGCACGAGTTCCGACAGGATCGCGTCGGTGGTGCGGCGGGCCAGCTGAGCGTCAGCGGTCGGGATGATGCGGTGTGCCATGACCGGGACCGCGAGCTGCTGCAGGTCATCGGGCACGACGTAGTCCCGGCCGTCCAGGGCGGCGATGGCCTTCGCGGTGCGGATGAACTGCAGGGTGGAGCGTGGCGACGCGCCCAGGCGAAGCTCAGGTGCCTCACGGGTGGCCGTCACGAGGTCTACGGCGTATTGCTTCACCGCGTCAGCCACGTGCACGTTACGGACCGTCGCGATGCACCGCCGGACCGCGGCCGCGTCTGTTACCGCGCGCAGGTCCTCTAGCGGGTCGTGCGACTGGTGTCCATCGAGCATCGCTAGCTCGGCGCGCTCGTCCGGGTAGCCCATGGCGATGCGGGCGGTGAACCGGTCGCGCTGCGCCTCGGGCAGCGGGTAGGTGCCTTCCATTTCGATCGGGTTCTGCGTCGCGACCACCATGAAGGGGACCTGCAGGATGTAGGTCTCGCCATCGACGGTGACCTGGTGCTCTTCCATGCACTCCAGCAGCGCCGACTGGGTCTTCGGCGAGGCCCGGTTGATTTCGTCGCCAACGACGAGGTTGGCGAAAACGGCACCGGGCTTGAACTCGAATTCCCGGGTCTCCTGGTTATAGACGCTGACGCCGGTGACGTCGCTGGGCAGGAGGTCTGGGGTGAACTGGATCCGGCGCACCGAGCAGTCAATGGACCGGGCTAACGCCTTAGCAAGCTTGGTTTTACCGACGCCGGGGACATCCTCGATCAGCAGGTGCCCTTCGGCCAGCAGAACAGCGAGCGCTAGCCGCACGGTCGCGGTTTTGCCCTCGATAACCTGTTCGATGTTGGCCACGATGGCATTGGTGGTGGCCTTGAACTCTTCGACCGACATGGGCTCGCCGAGTTCACTTCCGCGTTGCGTGGTTGTCACGCCCGCCTCCCTAGTTTTTATGTTGCGTCCGGCGACTGGACGCTCTACACCTGCGTCAAGGTTGCTCTGCCCCTTTGTCGAAGCATGCTGCGCTCTTGGAGTCTTACGCAGCGCGCCCAGTTCCGGCAATCCGCGTATTGCGATATGACGTGTCCGGGGGCTTGGGGGTATTATCCCGAGTATGAGTCGGGTAACCCTGCTCCTTAGTGAGCCGTGCTAGTGCCCAGTCAGGTGGCGTGAGCACGGCAGACCCCTTTGCGCTCGGCGCGAGGGGTTTTTTGTTGCCCTAAGACTTCGATGTGATGAGGACAGGACACATGAGCGAGGGCTTGCCCGAGCGAATCAGGACAGCAGGGTCGCGCGTGCCTCAGGACGAAGGCGACCGAAGGGAGGCTCGGCATGAGTACGCAGGACATACCGGCCCAGCGATATACAGCCGCGTTCGCCAACGAGATCGAACGCAAATGGCAAGACTTCTGGGAGCGGAACAAGACCTTCTACGCCCCCAACCCCACGGGTGACCTGGCCGATCCGGCCCACCCGCGCTCAGGAGCACCGAAGAAATTCGTGCTGGACATGTTCCCGTACCCGTCGGGAGCCGGCCTGCACGTCGGGCACCCCCTGGGCTACATAGGCACCGATGTCTTCGCGCGGTACCAGCGGATGGCTGGCTTCAACGTGCTGCACGCGATGGGCTACGACGCTTTCGGCTTGCCCGCTGAGCAATACGCGGTGCAGACCGGCACGCACCCGCGCACGACCACCGTGGCCAACATCGCCCGTTACCGTCAGCAGTTCCGGCAGCTGGGCATGGGTCACGACCCGCGGCGCTCGGTCGAGACCATCGACCCTGATTACTACCGCTGGACGCAGTGGATCTTCCTGCAGATCTTCAACTCGTGGTACGACGAGCAAGCCGGCAAAGCACGCCCGATCGCTGAGCTGGAGGCCAAGCTGGCGCACCTGCCGGCCGAGGAGCGCGCTCGGGAGGTTGACGCCAAGCGGCTGGCCTACATCTCTGAGGCCCCCGTGAACTGGTGTCCCGGCCTGGGCACCGTGCTGGCCAACGAAGAGGTCACGGCCGACGGGCGCAGTGAGCGCGGCAACTTCCCCGTGTTCAAGCGCAGCCTGAAGCAGTGGATGATGCGGATCACCGCCTATGGCGACCGTTTGATCGACGACCTGGAAATGCTGGACTGGCCCGAGCCGATCAAGCTGCAGCAGCGCAACTGGATCGGCCGGTCGCAGGGTGCCTACATTGACTTCCCGGCCGAAGACGAAAAGATTCGCGTGTTCACGACCCGGCCTGACACCGTTTTCGGGGCGACCTACATGGTGCTGGCCCCGGAGCACGAGCTGGTCGACAAGCTGGTGCCAGCGATCTGGCCACTGGAGACGCACGAGAAGTGGACGGGTGGTCACACCACGCCGGCCGAGGCGGTCGCCGCCTACCGCGCTTTCGCCGCGGGTAAGTCCGATGTGGAGCGTCAGGCTGATGCCAAGACGAAGACTGGTGTGTTCACGGGAGCGTTCGCGACCAACCCGCTGACGAACACGCCGATCCCAATTTTCATCGCCGACTATGTGCTGGCCGGTTATGGCACCGGCGCCATCATGGCGGTGCCGGGGCAAGACGAGCGGGACTGGGAGTTCGCGGAAGTCTTCGAGCTGCCCATCATCCGCACGGTCCGCCCTACAGAAGGCTTTGAGGGCAAGGCTTTCACCGGTGACGGTCCCGCCATCAACAGCGGCATCCTGAACGGGCTGAACGTCGCGGAAGCCAAGGCGAAAATCATCGAGCACTTGGAATCCTCCCACATCGGCGAGGGCGCCATTACGTATCGCTTGCGGGACTGGCTGTTTAGCCGTCAGCGCTACTGGGGCGAGCCGTTCCCGATCGTCTACGGCGAGGACGGCCGGGCGATCGGCCTGCCCGAGAGCATGCTGCCGGTTGAGCTGCCTGAGGTGAAAGACTTCTCGCCGCGCACGTTCGCTGACGATGACGCACAGTCCAATCCGGAGACTCCGCTGTCGCGCGCGACGGAATGGGTCGAAGTCGAGCTGGACTTGGGCGATGGGCCCAAGCGCTACACCCGCGAGACCAACGTCATGCCACAGTGGGCCGGATCGTGCTGGTATCAGCTGCGTTACCTGGATCCCAACAACGACAAGACTTTTGTCGACCCGGAAAACGAGCACTACTGGGTCGGGCCCAAGCACGCAGGCGATTCCGGCGGCGTCGACCTGTACGTCGGCGGAGCCGAGCACGCCGTGCTGCACCTGCTGTATGCCCGGTTCTGGCACAAGGTTCTGTTCGACCTGGGTCACGTGAGTGGACCCGAGCCGTATCACCGCCTGTTCAACCAGGGCATGATCCAGGCTTACGCCTACACCGATTCGCGTGGCGCCTACGTGCAAGCCGAAGAGGTCGTCGAGGAACAGCCTGGCGTCTTCACGTGGAACGGCCAGAAGGTCAACCGTGAGTTCGGCAAAATCGGCAAGTCGCTGAAAAACGTTGTGACGCCAGACGAAATGTGCGAGCGCTACGGCGCAGACACGTTCCGCGTCTACGAGATGTCGATGGGCCCGCTGGATGTTTCGCGCCCATGGGAAACCCGCGCGGTCGTTGGGGCGCAACGGTTCCTGCAGCGCGCGTGGCGGGCGATCGTTGATGAGACGACGGGCGAGACGAACGTCGTCGACACTCCGGCCGACGACGAGACCAGGCGCGCACTGCACAAGACGATCCATGGCGTCCGCGAGGACATGGCCGAGCTGCGGTTCAACACGGCCATCGCCAAGCTGATCGAGCTGACGAACGCCTTGACCAAACTGCCCGCCACGCCCCGCGAGGTGGCCGAGCCCTTGGTCGTCATGGTGTCACCGTTCGCGCCGCACATCGCCGAAGAACTGTGGGAACGGCTGGGACACCAGGAAACCATCACCTACACCACCTTCCCGGTGGCCGATGAGTCCCTGCTGACCGAGGACACCGTCACCTATCCGGTGCAGGTCAACGGCAAGGTGCGCAGCCGCATCGAGGTGCCCGCTGACGCGTCCGAAGAGCAGGTTCGCCAGGCCGCCCTGGCAGCGGTCAGCATCGACAACCCGAAGAAGGTCATCGTCATCCCCGGCCGCCTGGTAAGCGTTGTGGCCTAACGGCTGTTCCGTCACGCCGGGACCATGTCATATGGTCCCGGCGTGGCTATCGTGTCAGGCCTCGGAACTGCGCAGCTGGCTGGTCAACGCCGGAGTCGCCGTCGTGCGCTGACGAACATGTTGGCGCCGCCAGACAATCGCGGCCGTTGACGAGATGAGCGCGCTGAAGACAGCAGGCACAAACGTTAGCCAGCTAAGGGTTTCCGGGTTCACCGCCGCCGCACCGATCACGGCGTAGCTAATCGCGCCGGGGGTGAGGCCTATGGCAGTACCAGCGAAATAATGTCTTTTTTGGACAGACGATGTGCCGTAGGCGTAACCGACTAGGCCGAAGGGCGCGACCGGAATGAGCCGGACCACGATGACCGCGAGCAGACCGCGTTCGGCGAGCCAGGCGTCCATCTTGCGGATGCGTTGCCCAGCGCGCTGGGACAACAGATCTGGCCCGGCCCACTTCCCGGCGTAGAACGTGATGACCGACGCGATGACGGCCGTCGCTAAGGCCCACATCGCGCCGTTGGTGGCGCCGAACAACACCCCAAATCCCAAAGATATGGGGGTACGCGGAACGAGCGCGCAAAGCAGGAAAACACCCAGCGGCACGGCTAACCCGGGGCTGATCTCAAATGCCCACTCCCGCAAGGGAAGCAGCCATGCCGCCAAGGCTAGCGCCCCGACGGTGATGGCTAGCGAGACGAACCGTTTCACGCCAGCCCAGTGGCGGTAAGACGTTCCTTGCGCAGACGCGACGGCCATGTGTCGTCCATATCGGACAGTGTTTCTTCGCCAGTCGCCCAGCGCAGCAGCAGATCGGCGAGGGCGGGGTTGCGTGACAGGGCCGGGCCGTGGCAGTAGGTGCCGAGAACCGTTCCGGCCCAGGCGCCTTCGGTCCTGCCGTCGTTGCCGATGCCGGTCTTAACGGTGGCGAGCGGTTTGACGCCGGGGCCCAAATGCGTTCTGCCACCGTGGTTTTCAAAGCCGCTGAGCGTCGGCAGACCGAGCGCCGGGTCGACCTCGCCACCAAGCTCGCCCACGGCACGGGTTTCGCCGCGGTCAGACGAGATGTCGATCAGGTCGAGCCCGCCAAATTTGGCACCCTTGGCGAAGAAGCTGCTGCCGAGCAGCTGATATCCGGCGCACACCGCGAACACGACAGCACGGCGGTCAACCGCGCGGTGCAGCCCGCGGTCAGCCAGAAGCCGTTCCGCCGCAAGGGCTTGCGGACCGTCCTCACCGCCGCCCATGAGATAGATGTCGCCTTCGGGCAGGGCCTCGTTGACGTGAATCTCGTGTGTCTGCACGGGAATGCCGCGGGCCCGGGCCCGGTGCGCGAGGATGAGCATGTTGCCCCGGTCGCCATAGGTCGACAGCAGATCGGGGTACACCCAAACGATTTGCAAAGCACTAGACGACACGGTCAAGCTCCGCTCTGATGTCCTGGAACGCGCTGTAGTTGGCGATCACTTCGAGGCGGCCGGGCGGTGCCGTTTGCACAGCCCGGGCAAACGAAGCGACATGCGTGAACGGGACTTCGTTGACCTCAAGGCGGACAGCCAAGTCATACGCCCGCTCGCCGGTGATGAGCACCTGCCGCCCGCGCAGGGGCGAGAAGTCCACATCGAACAGCCAGCTCGTGTCATAGCCGTCGGGGTCCCGCGCGTTGATGGCCAGAAGTGTTGGCGCGTCTTCAGCCATGTCGAACGCCTCCAGCCAGCTGGCTGGGTTCTTGGCCAGCAGCAGCCGGATCTTCCGGCCATCGCGTTCGACCTGCGCATAACGCCCAGCCACGCTGGCGACCTCGGCCAGCTTTGGCGCCGCTTCGGCCGTGTCAGCGCCGAGGTAGTGCGTCACAGCCAAGGCGGTGGCGGCGTTGCCGACGTTTACCTTGCCGGGTAGCTGAAGCTTGAGTTCGTGACGGGTGCCGCTGGCGTCGATGACCGCGTTGCCGTCAACCGTCCACTGTGGCGTGGGGCGCACGAGGTCGCCGTTGGAGCACTGCCAGTGGGCGTCGTCGGCTTCGCCACGTTCCATGTGCCCACCGCAAGCGGGGCACACGTGCGCGTCCTCGCGCCAGCGCTGCCCGGCGGAAAACCAGGTGACGCTGGGGGCGGCACCCACGGCGTACACGATCATCGGGTCGTCGGCGTTGGCCACGAGGTGAATGCCGGGGTGTTTGGCGAAGGTGTCGCGCCACAGCTGGGCCATCATGGCCACTTCTTTGGCGCGGTCCAGCTGATCCCGCGAAAGGTTCAGCAGGGCAACGACTTTGGGGTCGGTCGCGGCGATGACTTTGGGCAGCCAGTGCTCGTCGACTTCCAGCACGGCGAACGGGGTGCTGCCAGCGCGCGCGAGAGCGGAGGTGTGCCCGGTAGGCATGTTGGCGCCAAAGGAGTTCGTGGCCACGTCGCCGAGCACGCTCAGCGCGGCGGTGGTGAACCGCGTCGTGGTCGTCTTGCCGTTAGTCCCGGAGACGAGCGCGATTTTGCGCCCGGCGGCCAGGTGAGCCAGCAGGTCAGGGTCGATCATCATGCCGAGCTTGCCGCCGATGACCGAACCGTCGCCGCGGCCAGCTGCCCGGGACAGCGCCGCCGCCGTTCGCGACACCGATGCGGCAAGTGACGCGCGCAACGGAAGCTTCTTCTCGTCCTCCACGGAAGAGAGGTTACCTGTCACAAACGTGACCTTGGTCGGCCGTATCCCCCCGCTTGACCTGCGACATGTGGAGCATTCCCGGTGCGTTAAGGATGATTTTGGATTGACGGTGGAGGGAAGTGGAGTAAAGTGGGGCGCGATGGCGGGCTGGCGGGTCCGCCGGCACACAGTACGTGCCGACCTGACCGCGAACTTGGGTTGGCACTTAGGGGGTGGGGGGCGTGTTTCTTGGCACCCATAATCCCCGGCTGGACGAAAAAGGCCGGCTAATCCTGCCCGCCCGGTTCCGGGAGGAGTTGGCGGGAGGTGTCGTGATCACCAAAGGGCAAGAGCGCTGTCTCTATGTCTTCACGACAGCCGAATTCCAGCGCATCGCGGATCAACTGGCGCAAGCTCCGGTGACAAACAAAGCGGCCCGTGCTTACAGCCGGGTCTTCTTCGCCGGTGCCCACGATGAAGTTCCCGATAAGCAAGGCCGGGTAACCATCCCAGGTCACCTGCGGGAATATGCGGGGCTTGACCGCGACCTCACCGTGATCGGCGCCAGCACCAGGGTAGAAATCTGGGACCCGCAGACGTGGGACTCCTATCTCGAGGCCAGCGAAGAACAATTCGCTGACATTGAAGAGGGGGTGCTGCCAGCCGGACTCTAAGCGGCAGCGTTCATTCGTACCGCGAGATCTCCACCCGCTTCGCCGAACCTGGAATCACTTCCCCGATGCCAGGCGCAACGCTGAAAAGCGGGTAGCGGATGGGGATCTGGCGGTACGAACGACTTAAGGAGGAAAAGGTGGAGCTTCGCGGCAAGCACGTGCCAGTGCTGCTGGAGCGCTGTCTGGAACTCCTGCGGCCAGCCTTGGACCGGCCTGGTGCCGTGCACGTTGACGGAACCCTTGGGCTCGGCGGTCATGCCGAAGCTGTGTTAGAGGCGCATCCGCACGTCACCCTCATCGGGCTCGACCGCGACACCGAGGCGCTTTCCCATGCGTCCCAACGGCTTTCGGCGTACCGCGACCGCATTCACTTGGTGCACGCGGTCTATGACGAGTTGCCAGAGGTGCTGGAAAAGCTCGGGATAGCCAAAGTCGATGGCGTGCTGTTCGACCTGGGGGTGTCCTCGTTGCAGCTCGACGAAGCTGACCGGGGATTCGCCTACGCGCAGGACGCGCCCTTGGACATGCGAATGGACCAGACCCGCGGCATCACGGCGGGGGAGATCGTCAACAGTTACAGCGCTGCCGATCTCACCAGAGTGCTGCGGGTCTATGGCGAGGAGAAATTCGCTGGGCGGATTGCTGCCGCGATCGTGCGGGAGCGAACCAAGGCGCCGATCACCTCGTCGGCCTTCCTGGCCGAGCTGGTGCGGGATTCGATTCCAGCACCGGCCCGGCGCACGGGAGGGCATCCAGCAAAACGAACGTTCCAGGCCTTGCGCATTGAGGTCAACGGTGAACTGTCCACTTGGGAGCGAGCGCTGCCGAACGCGATCGGGGCGCTCAAAGCCGGGGGACGGGTGGTAGTGCTCTCGTACCACTCGCTCGAGGACAAGATCACAAAGGCGGCCTTCGCGGCCAGGGCCAAGAGCACGGGACCGATCGGGCTACCGGTCGAGCTGCCGGGCACGGGGCCCTCACTGAAACTTCTGACCCGGGGTGGGGCGGAGCTAGCCAGTGACGCGGAGATCGCCGCGAACCCGAGAGCCACGTCGGTGCGCTTGCGCGCAGCCGAACTCATTGGCCCAGCTGGGGGGCCGGGCAAAGCACCACATTAGTTAGAGGGGGCAAACATGGCAGCGACACCGCTGCGGGCGCAGCCGCGCAGCACCGTGCCGCAGCAGGGTTCACGGCCGGGGGGTCGGGATGTGAACCAGGCGACGGCGTTTGTCGAAGCAGAAGTGCGAGAGTTGCGGCGCCGGGCCACGGCGGTGGCCGAGCCGCAGCCGGAGGTCGCGGAGGCGCCGCGGCGCAAGCTACGGCTCGCGCCACCGGTGCCGGTGAGCGTGCCGCGCACACCGTTCGTCGTGTTCCTGATCGTCGTCGTGATCGCTGGGGTCTGGGGGATCCTCGCGCTCAACACGAAGATCAATGAGAACGCGTTCAAGATCGGTGACCTCCAGAAGTCACAAAACGACCTGAACATCCGTCAGCAGCAGCTCGAACAGTTCATCGCCGACAAGGAAACACCGGGGAACCTGGCCGCGGCCGCGGCGATGCTGGGCCTGAGTGACGCTGGTTCGCCAGCGTTCATCCTGCTGCCCGACGGCAACATCATCGGTGTTCCGAAGCCAGCCCAGGGCACGCCGAGCAACGCGAGCCAGCCGTAACAAGGGGGAGAAGACGTGCCGGGGGACGAGACGGGCAGAAGGCGCAGCAGGCTTGGGGACGCACGTGCCTTCACCCCACGCGGGAGAACGACGCGTGAGACCGGTGCGATCGACCGCGCGGAATTGAAGTCCGCTCCCCGGCCACCTCAACCGGTGGCCGGGGAGCGGACCCGCAGGCGGGCCGCGCACATTCCGGCACCGCGCCGCCAGCGGACCGTCGTCAAGCCGGCCCGCAATGTCGCTCCGCCCAAGATGGGCGAGCCCAAGCGGCGCCTGCGCTCAGCGACGGCTTTGTCGTTGCTGCTGTTCGCCTTCATCGGCATCCGGCTGGTTCAGATTCAGATCACCGACGCTCCGGCCTATGCCGCGGCCGGATTGCGGGACCGGCTCTCGTCGACGAGCCTGCCCGCGCCGCGAGGGTCCATTTTGGACCGTAACGGCGAAGTGCTCGCGCACAGCATCGAGGCACGGTTCATCGCCGCCGACCCGGTCATGGTGAAGGATCCGGCCGCGACCGCGGAGAAACTGTCTCCACTGCTTGGCATCCCGGTGTCCACTTTGCTGCCACCGCTGCGGAAGAAGACGCGTGACTTCGACGGCGGCCCGAACCGCTTCGAATATCTCGCGCGTGGTGTGGACATCAAGGACGCCCAGAAGATTAAGGAACTCAACCTGCCCGGGATCCGGGTCGAGCGGGACGAGCGCCGTGACTTTCCTGGCAACGATTTGGCTGCCAGCCTCATCGGCTTCACCGGCACCGACCTCAACGGGCTGGCCGGGCTGGAGTCCAACTTCGACGAGGTGCTGCGCGGCAAGGACGGGAAGGTCATCTACGAAACGGGTGGCCCCGACGAGGCTCATAAACAACGCATCCCCGGAGGGTACGAGCTGCTGACGCCGCCGCAACCGGGACGGTCGATGAAACTGACCATCGATCGTGACGTTCAGTTCATGACCCAGCGCATCCTGACCGACTACATGCGCAAGCAAGGCGCGAGATGGGCCGCCGCCGTGATCATGGACGCCAAGACGGGCGAAGTCGTGGCACAGGCCAGTTACCCGACGTTTTCCTCGCGACAGCCAGCGGCCTACCCGAAGGACACGTGGCGCGACGTCGCGACGTCGGTCGTGTTCGACCCGGGTTCGACGCACAAGGCGATCGTGCTTAGCGCCGCTCTGCAAGAGGGTGTGCTGAACAAGGATTCGACCGTCGAGATCGGACCGTCGATTAAGAAGGGTCCCGAGGTCTACGAGGATTCCAAGAGCTTCCCTGAGGGAACCAGGATCACCTTGCCCGGACTGATGGCCTTCTCCTCCAACGTGGGCACGATCAAGGTCGCCGATCAGCTTGGCGCGGCGAAGCTTTACGAGTACCAGCAGAAGTTCGGCCTCGGCGAGGCGACGGGGATCGGCCTGATGGCTGAGGCTGACGGCGTGCTTCAGCCACCGGGCAACTGGAGCAGCACGTCTTACGGCTCGATTCCGATTGGGCATGAGATCGCCGTGTCACCGCTGCAGATGACAGCCGCCTACGCCGCGATCGCCAACGACGGGATGTGGGTCCAGCCGAGCCTGGTCAAGGAGTTCATCACGGTGGACGGCAAGCAGGAGCCAGCCTCCACGCCCAAGTCGCATCGCGTGATGAGCCCGGAAAACGCCGCGAGCATGCGGGAGATCATGGAAGCGGTGATCAACGTCAAGGGGGCCACTGGTGTGACCGCCAAGCTCGACGGATACCGTGTTTGTGGTAAAACGGGCACGGGGCAACAGGTCAAGGACGGTAAGTACATTCCCGGCGAAGTGGCGTCTTTCATCGGAATGGCTCCGGCCGACCAGCCAAGATTTGTCATCGGCGTATTCGCTCACACACCTGGCGGACACGGCGGATCGGTGGCCGGACCGGCCTTCCGGGAGATGATGGGTTTCACGCTGCGGCATTTTGCCGTTATGCCGACCAGCACCAAAGCCCCTGAGTTCGTTATTACCGCGTGACTGTCTTTCTCCGCGACAAGGTAAGGTCTGGCAGCGTGCCGTCCGTCGAGATGCTCCGCCCCGCCTCCGTGCAGCCCACGCGGCTCTCGGAGCTCGCGGCGCTGACTGGCGGATCAGTAACGGGTGGCGATGCCGCTGTTACCGGCGTGACTCATGCCAGCGACCAAGTGCAGCCAGGCGACCTCTATGCGGCCCTTCCTGGTACCCACCGGCACGGCGCCGAATTCGCTGAGGCGGCCGTGCGCGCGGGCGCGATAGCGGTTCTGTCCAATGTGCCCGTTGCCGTCGGCGTTCCGGTGCTGCACGTCGATGACCCACGGGCCGTGCTCGGTGACGTCGCCGACGCGGTCTACGGTTCGCCCTCCCGGCGGCTGACCCTCATCGGCATCACCGGCACCGCGGGCAAAACCTCCACGGCCTACCTGGCCGAGTCGGGGCTAAAGCGGGCTGGCCACGTCACCGGCCTGATCGGCACGGTAGAAACCCGGCTCGGGAGCACCGTCGTCGACAGTGTGCGCACGACACCGGAAGCCACCGATCTGCACGCTCTGTTCGCCTATGCGCTCGAACAGGGTGTCACCGCCATGGTCATGGAGGTTTCCAGCCACGCGCTGGCGATGGGCCGTGTCGGTGGAGTCGCGTTCGACGTGGCGGGCTGGACCAACTTCGGCGCCGATCACCTGGACTTCCACGCTGACTCTGCGGACTACTTCGCGGCCAAGGCGCGCTTGTTCGACGGCCGCGCCGACGCGGAAATCCTGAACCTGGACGACAAGTCACTCGACGTTTTGCGCAAGCCCGCCACGATCACCTACTCGGCAAGTGGCAACAGCGAAGCGACCTGGTATGCCACCGGCATCCGTGAAGACGGCTTCGGCCAGCGCTTCACCGCTAACGGCCCCGCTGGAGCCATCGCGGCCGGGGTTCGACTGCCCGGTCAGCACAACGTGGCCAACGCCTTGCTGGCCATCGCGTGCTTGGCCGCGATCGGAGTCGACCCGCAAGCGGCAGCCGATGGCGTGGCGGCCAGCAGCGGCCCGCCCGGGCGCCTGGAACGGGTAGAGGCACCGGGCGACATCGTCGGCGTCGTCGACTATGCACATAAGACGGACGCGATCGTCGCGGCCCTCAAAGCCTTGCGGGAACTGGCCAATTCCAGCAACGGCCGCGTTATCTGCGTGCTGGGCGCGGGCGGCGACCGCGATAAGGGCAAGCGCCCGCTCATGGGAACGGCCGCCGCGCAAGGCTCAGACATCCTTATCGTGACCGACGACAACCCACGCACCGAAGACCCGGCCGAAATCCGCGCCGGTGTCCTGAGTGGAGCGCCGGGTGCGCTTGAAGTGCCGGGGCGCCGCGAGGCGATAGCCGCGGCGGTCAGGCTCGCCAAGCCTGGCGACGTGGTTGCCGTGCTGGGCAAGGGCCACGAGCGGGGTCAGGAAATCAACGGGGAGAAGCTTCCGTTCGACGACCGGGTGGAACTCGCCCGAGCCCTGGAGGCCAAAGCATGATCGCGTTCCGGCTGAGCGAAATCGCCTCGATCACCGGTGGTGTGCTGCACGGGCAGGACGTCACGGTGACCGGGGACGTGGAGTTCGACTCCCGCGAAATCTTGCCGGGCGGAATGTTCGTGGCTTTCGAGGGCGCCAAAGTAGACGGACACGACTTCGCTGGAAAGGCGAAGGATCTGGGTGCCGTCGCGGTTCTGGGTTCCAAGCCGGTGCCCCAGCTGCCGACTGTCGTGGTCGGTGACCCTCGGGCGGCGATGGGACTGCTAGCCCGGGCATTGCTCGGAAGGCTCCCTGAGCTCACGGTCATCGGCATCACGGGCTCGTCCGGGAAGACGTCCACAAAGGACATGATCGGGCAGTTGCTGTCGCGGCTCGGGACGACGATCGCGCCGGCCGGGTCGTTCAACAACGAGCTCGGGCTGCCTCACACGGTTTTGCGAGCGGACGCGCGTACCAAATATCTGGTGTTGGAAATGGGGTCAAGGGGACCAGGGCACTTGACCTATCTGTGCGGGATCGCCCCACCGAAGATCGGCGTCGTCGTCAATGTTGGCGTGGCGCACCTCGGGGAATTTGGCTCGGTGGAAGCGATCGCGAAGGCCAAGTCGGAACTGATCCAGGCACTCCCAGCGGACGGATTCGCCGTTCTCAACGGAGACGACCCGGCCGTGGCGGCTATGGCAGCCGTGTCACAAGCGCCGGTAAAGCTGGTGACCACCGGCGAAGTGGAGCTCGACAGTGCTGGACGCCCGTCGTTTGACCTAAACGGCACGCGGGTGCGGCTCGCCCTCACGGGCGTGCACCAAGCGGGAAATGCCCTGCTCGCTGCCGCTGTGGCGCAGCGGTGCGGGATGCCGCTGGCAGATCTGCCGCAGGCACTGGCCGAACTAAAACTGATTTCGGCCCGAAGGATGGATGTTTTCGACCGTGCCGATGGTGTCACGGTCATCGACGACTCCTACAACGCGAACCCAGCCTCCACCGCCGCCGCGTTACGCGCGCTGGCGGCGGCGGGCAAGGACCGCCGGACGATCGCGGTGCTCGGCTATCACGCCGAGCTCGGCGCGGCTGAGCGGGAAGGGCATGCCGAGGTCGGTGCGCTAGCAGCGGCACTCGGCGTCGACGTGCTCATCGCGGTGGAGGAGTCAGCCGCGCCGATCCTCGACGGCGCGGCCTCGGTGCGGTCTTGGGAAGGTGAGTCGGTGCTGGTCAGCGATCAGGCGGCGGCGGTGGCAGAGGTGGCACGCCGGTTACGCCCCGGCGATGTGGTTCTGGTTAAAGGTTCCCGGTACCGGACTTGGGACGTTGCTGACTTCCTGAGGGCGCCGGCAGCATGAGAGCCGTCTTCATCGCGGTAGTCGTAGCGTTCTTCGTTTCGCTTTTCGGCACGCCCTTCGCCATCAAGATTTTCACCAGGCTTAAAGCGGCACAACCGATCCGCACCGACGCCCCGGTCGGGCCGGTGCCGCCACACCAGGGCAAGAAGGGCACCCCGACGATGGGTGGGGTGGTCTTCATCGTGGCCACCGTCATCGCCTACGTCGTGGGTCACTTCGCGTTGCTCACGTTGCCGGACAAGCAGATCGTTCAGATCACGCCGACGATCACGGCACTGGTGCTTCTCGGGCTGTTTGTCTTCTGTGGCGCCGTTGGCTTCATCGACGACTTGCTCAAGGTGCGCCGGCGTAACAGCGGTGGCCTCAGCAAGAAGGGCAAGCTGCTCGGGCAGTTGCTTGTCGGAGCCGTGTTCGGCATCGTCGCGCTCTACTACCCGAGCACGAACCAGCAGACCGTGGGCTCGACCAAGATTTCCTTCATCAAGGACATCGAATGGGCCGATATCGGCAAGGTCGGCGCGGTCATCCTCTTCATCCTCATGATCATCGCGGCGAGCAACGCGGTGAACATCACCGATGGTCTCGACGGTCTCGCGACCGGAACGTCGGTGATGGTGCTGGGCGCGTTCAGCTTCATTGGCGCGTGGCAATACCAGCACTGGTGCGGTGACTGGCAATACACGGCTCCCTACTGCTACGAGGTCCGTGACCCGCTGGAGATCTCGATGATCGCCGCGGCGGCGGCCGGTGCGTGTGTCGGCTTCCTGTGGTGGAACGCTTCGCCAGCAAGGATTTTCATGGGTGACACGGGCGCCCTCGGTCTCGGTGGCCTCATCGGTGGCCTGGCGATCGCGACCCGCACCGAACTGCTCCTGCCACTGATCGGCGGACTGTTCGTTATCCTCATGGGCTCGGTGATCATCCAGATGATCTCGTACAAGACGACCGGTAAGCGGGTGTTCCGGATGTCCCCGCTACAGCACCATTTCGAGCTCGTCGGCTGGAGCGAAGTCAACATCGTGATCCGGTTCTGGATCATCGGCGGCATCTGCGTCGCCCTCGGGCTCGGCATCTTCTACTACGACTTCTTGCGCGTCATGGGGAACTAAACCTGATGAAATACCTCGTTCTTGGGGCACGGGTCGCCGGGGCGGCGAGCGCACTGGCGTTGCACCGCCTCGGCCACGAAGTGATCGTGACCGACCGGCAGAGCGCCGATCCGGCACTGGAAGCCGCTGGAATCGAGGTCATCATCGGCGAGCCTGATCCGGCCATGCTGCTGTCCGGAGTGGACGAAGTCGTCGTGGCGCCCGGCATTCCACCGTCGCATCCGGTGCCTGTCGAAGCCATTGCCCGCGGGCTTGATGTCTACAGCGAACCGGAGCTGGCCTGGCGCCTGCGCGGCGAGGACGCCCCGGTTTGGCTTGCTATCACGGGGACCAACGGCAAGACGACGACCACGACCATGCTGGCGTCGATGCTCAAGGCCGCCGGTTTGCGGACCGCCGCACTTGGCAACATTGGCCTGCCACTGGTCGACGCGCAAAGCGGGTTTGACGTCATCGCCGTTGAGCTATCAAGCTTTCAGCTGCATTGGTCGTCCACACTCGCGCCGCAGGCCGGGGCCATCCTGAACTTCGCCGACGATCACCTCGACTGGCACGGGGACTTCGACAAGTACACGCTGGCCAAGACCGCTGTCTGGCGCGGCGGTGTCGCCATTGGCAACATCGACGACCCTCTGGTGGAAAAGGCCCTCGCCCAGGTGCCGGCCCACCGCAAGATTGGATTCACCTTGGGGGTACCACCGAAGGGCTGCCTCGGGGTCGTGGAAGACCTTCTGGTCGACCGCACGGCTGACGGTGAAGCGATCGAGTTCGGTGCCGTGGAGATGGTCAAGCCGTCCGGTTTCCACAACGTCGCCAACGCGCTGGCCGCTGCCGCGCTCGCGCGCAGCGCTGGCGTCAGTCACGAGGCGATCCGCAAGGGCATCGAGGGCTACGTCCCGGAACCGCACCGGAATGCTTTTGTGGCAACGGTTAACGGTGTGTCCTATGTGGACGATAGCAAGGCGACGAACCCGCATGCCGCGCTCGCTTCACTGGCCAGCTACGAAAACATCGTCTGGGTGGCGGGCGGTCAGCTCAAGGGTGTGGACATCAGCGATCTGGTCGCCCGCATCGCTTCCCGGCTGCGCGGCGCCGTCGTTCTCGGCGCCGACCGCGCCGAAGTGATCGCCGCACTCGCCCGACACGCGGTCAGCCTCCCCGTGGTTGAGGTGTCGCGAACCGATGATGGAGCCATGGGGGAGGTAGTGACTGCCGCTGCCGCGTTGGCCCAGCCCGGTGACACCGTGTTGCTGGCACCCGCGGCCGCGTCGCTCGACATGTACACCAGCTATTCGCATCGCGGGGACGCGTTCGCCACGGCGGTCAGACGACTGTGAGTGCGACAGCGGACAAGCAGCAAGGTGAACGCCGCGATCCGCTGATGTGGCTGGCGGTCCTTCGTGGACTACTCGACCGCCCTCTCGCCTCTTACTACCTGCTGCTGTCCAGCGCTGGCCTGCTGCTCGTCATCGGGCTGGCCATGGTGTTCTCGGCGACGAGTGTCGAGGCCTATATCGACGGCGGCAACGCTTATGCCACCACGATGCAGCAGGCCGCCGCCGCGTTGGTGGGCCTGGCCGCGTTCTGGGTGTGCCACCGGCTGCCCCGGCGCACGTTCCGTGCGCTCGCGCCAACGCTCGTCATCATCACGCTGATCCTTCTGCTCATCATGGACGGCCTGGCCCTCACGGACAGCAAGCAGATTGGGCCGATCCGCTCCGAGACGCTGTGGCTCTACTTTGGACCGGTTCAGCTGCAGCCGTCAGAGCTAGCGAAGTTCGCCCTGGTGCTCTGGGGAGCTGACGTCTTGACCCGCAAGGGCGACCGGATCGTGCACTGGCGCGAGCTGCTGATGCCGCTGTTCCCAGCCGTGGGCCTGCTGTTCATCCTCGTCGGGTACACCGACCTGGGCTCCATGCTGTGCCTGATCATTTTGTTCATCGGCCTCCTGTGGGCGGCCGGCGTCCCGATGCGCTTCTTCGGCGTCATGCTCGGGGTCGGCTTGCTCGGCATCGCGGCGCTCATCGTCGCCCCGGGTAAAGGCGGTTACCGCCTCGAACGGTTCGGCTCGTTCTTCCAGTCCGACGCCGAGATCATCGGCTGCAAGGGTGAAGTCACCTGTCACCAGGCCAAACAGGGCTTGCTCGCGATCGCTGACGGCGGCTGGTTCGGTGTCGGCCTCGGCAAAGGCGTCGCCAAGTGGGGCGGGCTGCCCAGCGCGCACAACGACTTCATCTTCGCGGTGATCGCTGAGGAACTCGGCGTCGTCGGATGCCTTGTGGTGCTTACGCTTTTCGCTGTGCTTGCCTACAGTGGCCTGCGCATCGCCCGTCGCGTGGGCGACCCGTTCCGCCGCATGGCCGCTTGCGCCGTGACGCTGTGGCTCGCTGGCCAAGCGCTGATCAACATCGGCGGGGTGGTCAAGGTCCTGCCGATCACCGGCCTTCCACTGCCGTTCATTTCTGACGGCGGGACCGCGCTGGTCGTGACCTTGGCGGCGGTCGGCATGCTCGCGTCCTTCGCGCGCGCCGAGCCTCAGGCGGCCGCGGCCCTGCACGCCCGGCCACCGGCGAAGTGGGTGCAGCTAGTGTGGGCACCGTTGCCACCGCTTCCCTCTCAGCGGCAGAAGGCACAGGAAGGAGCCAAGTTATGAGCGTCTCGGCGAATGGCCCGGCGGATTGGCGGCAGGCTACTCGGGCACCGATAAGCTCTGTCGTCTTGGCTGGAGGCGGCACCGGCGGGCACATCTATCCGCTGCTCGCCTTCGCCGACTGCCTGCGCCGGCACGATCCGGGCATCCGGATCACCTGTCTGGGCACCCCGCGCGGGCTGGAGACCGATCTCATCCCGGCCGCTGGCTACGACCTGCGGCACATCCCCGCCTATCAGCTGCCCCGCTCGATCAACATGAACCTGCTGCGCACCCCTGACCGGATGCTGCGCTCCGCGCGGGCGGCTGGCGCGATCATGGACGAGGTGCAGGCCGAAGTGGTCGTGGGCTTCGGCGGCTACGTGTCGGTGCCGGCCTACCTCGCCGCCTGGCGCAAGAAGATCCCGATCGTCATCCACGAGGTGAACGTGCCGCCGGGGGTCGCGAACAAGCTCGGCATGCGCTTCACCAAGAACGTCGCGGCCGGCTTCCCGCATCAGCCCATCCAGTCGGCTGCCCTGCGCAAGGCCACCGTCGTTGGCGTCCCGTTGCGGCCAGCGATCGCCCACCTTGACCGCCACGCCTGGCGGGAACGGGCCCGGGCGCACTTCGGGCTGGAGCCACACCGGCCGACCCTGCTCGTTTTCGGGGCGTCGCAAGGTGCCCGCTCGATCAACCTCGCGATGGCCGGTTCGGCCAAAGCGCTGACCGCGGCCGGGGTCCAGGTCCTGCACGTGATCGGCGCCCGCAACGAAGACATCGATCTGCCGGTCCATCTGGACGCGCCGTATGTTCGGCTGAAGTTCATCAATGAGATGGAATTGGCTTACGCCGCCGCCGACTTGACTTTGTGCCGTGGTGGGGCGATGACCTGCGCCGAGACCGCCGCCGTTGGCATGCCCGCGGTTTATGTCCCGCTGCCGTATGGCAACGGCGAACAGCGGCGCAATGCCCTTCCGGTCGTTGAGGCTGGTGGAGGTCTCATCGTGGATGACGCCGAGCTGACGCCACAATGGATCGAACAGCACGTGCTGCCGCTGGTCACCGACCGGGCCAGGCTGGCATCGATGAGCACCGCGGCCGCGGCCTATGGCCGTCGCGACGGTGATGAGGAACTTCGCCGGTTCGTCCTGAACGCGGTCTCACAGCAGCAGAGTTGAGGAGGAAGCCGTGGAGACGGCGGAAATGATCCCCGCGGGGGTGCTCGCGGCAGAGGACCTGGGGCGGGTCCACCTGATCGGTGTCGGTGGGGTGGGCATGTCCGGGATCGCCCGTCTGCTGCTGACCCGCGGTGTTCCGGTGTCCGGTTCCGAGCTTCGGGAATGGCCTTCGCTCGCCGGGCTGCGTGCCCTGGGCGGCACCATCTACATGCAGCACACAGAGTCCAATCTGGACGGTGTGGACACCGTCGTCTACTCCACCGCGATCCCCGCTGACCACCTGGAGATGGCGGAAGCCCGCCGTCGCGGCCTGCGCATCCTGCACCGGTCCGAGGCACTGGCTGCCGCGATGACAGGGCGGCGCACCATCGCCATCGCCGGCACGCACGGCAAGACCACCACGACGTCGATGCTGACGCTCATCTTGCAGCACGCCGGAATGTCACCGTCCTTTGTGATCGGTGGCGAGCTGTCCGAGGTCGGCTCCAACGCCCACCACGGCAGCGGCGAATACTTCGTGGCCGAGGCCGACGAGAGCGACCGCACGATGCTGCTCTACCGGCCGCACGTGGCGATCATCACCAACGTCGAGGCCGATCACCTCAACACCTATGGCGATCTCGCCGGGCTCGAAGACGCGTTCGTCGAGTTTGGAACGCTGACCGACTCCGATGGCTTCGTCGTCACCTGTGCTGACGATCCAGGCGTGCAAGCGGTTGCCGAGCGGCTGCGCGCGGCGGGCAAGACCGTCTACACCTATGGCGAAAGCCCCGACGCTGATCTGCGCCTGACCGAAGTTCACTCCAACGCCACCGGCGTACGCTATCTGGCTACTTTGGACGGTGAACCGCTCGGCGAGTTCTCGTTGCCGGTGCCCGGGCGTCACCTGGGCCTGAACTCAGCCGCGGCCGTGCTCACGGCGCTGCGGCTCGGCCTCGACCCGGAGGTCATCGCCGCGGGGCTGGCCGTGCACCCAGGAGTGCGGCGCCGCTTTGAGCTCAAGGGCATCATCGGCGGCGTGCGCGTCTACGACGAGTACGCGTATCACCCGACGTCGATCACGAAGGCGCTGGAGACGTTGCGGGAAGTCGCGGGCGACGGGCGGCTGCTCGTGGTGTTCCAGCCGTACCGGGTCTACCGCACCCGGGAGATGCAGGCGGAGCTGGCAGAAGCACTCTCGCTGGCCGATGAGGTCATCGTGATGGAGGTCTTCGGGCCGGGTGAGGTCCGTGAGCCGGGCGAAGGTGGTGTCGCCCTCGCGGCGACGATCGACCTGCCGCCACGGCAGAAGATCTTTGTCGCGTCGTGGGAGGACGTTCCCGGTGAGGTCGCCGGGCGAGTCCACGAAGGCGACGTCGTCGTCACGATGGGAGCCCCGCCCATTTCCCTTATGGGCGAGGAGCTGATTGAGGCGCTGACCGAGCGGGCCGCGAACCCGGGCGGCTATGCCCCACGGCACGCTGTCGGCGCGGAGTAATCGCCTGTGGCGGGGGAAGACAGCGACGGACGCGAGCCGAACCCGGCGCGCCGGTGGCGGCTCGTGCGGGCGGGGACCGATGCGATTCCACGGTCCCTGCGGCGGGTCATGTCACAGAAAGTCCAGTCCCGCTTAGGAAACGTCCCGTGGATCCCGGTCGGTGCCGTGCTGCTGTCGATCGGTTTCGTGGCCTGGCTGGTGCTTTTCGCTCCGGTGTTCGTGGTGCGCACGATCCAGGTCGACGGCGTAGTCATTCTCACTGACGTCGACGTGAAGCAGGCTGTGGCGTTCGCTGACGGGCGCCCACTGGCCAGAGTGGACACCGATGAGGTCGCGCAAAAGGTTGCCACACTGGCGCCTGTGCAGGCCGTAAAGGTAACCCGGGAGCTACCGTCCACTTTGCATATCGTGATCCAGGAACGGACCGCCGTCGCGGGTGTCAAGCGGGATAACCTGTTTCACCTCTTCGACAGCAACGCTGTCATCTTCCGGACCGCGGAATCGCTTCCGGGCGGGCTGGTAGAGGTCAAACTTCCCGACACAGGGCCACTTGACCGGGCCATGAAGGCCGCGGCCAGGGTCGTCGAAGCGCTCACGCCAGAACTTCGCTCCGAATTGGTGCGACTCGAAATCTCTGGTCCGGCGGGGATTCTGCTGGTGCTGAAGAAAGATCGTATGGTTACCTGGGGCGACGCGGAGGAAAGCGACAAGAAGGCGAAGGTCGCGACGGCTCTGCTGACCCGCAAAGAAAAGCAGATCGACGTCAGCGTGCCGGCCATCGTCACCATCCAGTGACAGGACACGCCGCAACGGTCCTTGGATCACGCCGCGCCGGCACCTACGTTTTCCTTGCAGCTCAGTAGTTGACATAGCACTAAGGCTCTAGTAGAGGTTGAGGGTTTGCGATGACACCACCGCACAATTACCTCGCCGTCATCAAGGTCGTCGGTATCGGCGGTGGCGGCGTCAACGCGGTCAACCGCATGATCGAGGTTGGCCTTAAAGGCGTGGAGTTCATCGCGATCAACACGGACGCGCAGGCGCTCCTGATGAGCGATGCCGATGTGAAGCTCGACGTTGGCCGGGAGCTGACCCGGGGTCTGGGCGCTGGCGCCAACCCTGATGTCGGCAAGAACGCGGCCGAGGATCACCGCGATGAGATCGAAGAGGTGTTGCGCGGGGCCGACATGGTCTTCGTGACATGCGGTGAAGGCGGTGGCACAGGCACCGGTGGAGCCCCGGTGGTGGCCAACATCGCCCGCAAGCTCGGCGCCCTGACCATCGGTGTGGTCACGCGGCCGTTCTCCTTTGAGGGCAAGCGCCGTCAGGTGCAGGCGGAGTCAGGCATCGAGGAGCTGCGCAACCAGTGCGACACGCTCATCGTCATCCCGAACGACCGGCTGCTGGCGCTCGGCGACCGCGGCATCACGATGATGGACGCGTTCCGTCAGGCCGACCAGGTGCTGCTGTCCGGTGTGCAGGGCATCACGGACCTCATCACGACACCGGGTCTGATCAATTTGGACTTCGCTGACGTGAAGAGCGTCATGAGCGGTGCCGGCAGCGCACTGATGGGCATCGGCAGCGCCCGCGGCGACAACCGCGCGGTCGAAGCCGCGGAGCGGGCGATCTCCAGCCCGCTGCTGGAGCAGAGCATGGACGGGGCACGCGGGGTGCTGCTGTCCATCGCGGGCGGATCCGACCTGGGCCTGTTCGAAATCAACGACGCGGCCCAGCTCGTCACCGACGCCGCGCACGCTGACGCGAACATCATCTTCGGCGCGGTGATTGACGACGCCCTCGGCGACGAGGTGCGCGTGACCGTCATCGCGGCCGGATTCGACGGTGGCACACCGTCTTACAAGCCAGCAGAGCTGCGCCGCCCGGTTCCGCCGGTCGAGCCGCCGACCCTGCGCAACCCGGCTCCCACCAGCGCACCGCCCGCACAAGGCGGTCAGCGCAAGGTTCTCTTCGACGACGTCGACGTTCCCGACTTCCTTAAGAACGGGTCCTAGTTCTTAAGGAAGCGAAATTACAGTCTCAAAAATGGGTCTTGAGAAAGAACGGCGCGACGAAATCGCGGCAAATCTGGTCGCGGTGCGGCAACGCATCGCGACCGCTTGCGCTGCGGCTGGCCGTGATCCGTCGGAGATCACGCTTATCGCGGTCACCAAGACGTATCCAGCCTCGGATGTGCTTCATCTCATGGAACTTGGCCTCACCGATGTAGGCGAGAACCGCGATCAGGAGGCGGCGCCTAAGGCGGCCGAGGTCGCGGCCGCTGGAGGCAAGGTCAGCTGGCACTTCATCGGGCAGTTGCAACGCAACAAGGCGCGTTCCGTGGTGACGTATGCCGACATGGTCCACTCCGTGGACAGCATGAAGCTGGCGTCCACCTTGGACGGCCACGCGCGGGCTTTACGGAGTACACCCTTGCAGGTGTTGATCCAGGTGAGTCTGGACAAGGACCCGCAGCGCGGGGGAGTGCCCCCGGCGGACCTCGCGGAACTGGCCCGAAGCGTCGAGAGCATGCCAGGTTTGAAGCTTCGTGGCCTGATGGCCATTGCCCCTCTTGGCGAACCGCCGAAACTGGCTTTCGCCCGGCTCGCCCAGTACAGCACACTGTTCCAGGCGGAACATCCTAATGCGACAATCGTGTCCGCTGGAATGAGCGACGATTTGGACGCGGCTATTGCTTTTGGCGCGACACATGTGCGTATAGGCAGCGCGTTGCTCGGAAAGCGTGCCGCGCTGCGATAGCCTGGCGGCGGGCACCGAATTACATGGGTGTGGTTACCGGTTTTGGTGTCCACGCGCGACAGAGCGGCACATGGCGGGGGTCAATGCCGCACGGCGGACGGAGGGGCGCGGCAATGGGCGCACTACGGAAGGCGGGGGTCTGGCTCGGGCTGGTCGAAGATGAAGACGACCTCGAGTACGACGACTCCGCTGAAGCCTATGACCGGCCGCATTCGCGTTACCGGGCGAGCGGTGCTGAGCAGGTTCGCAATTCGCGTCGCGACCGTTACGAAGATGACTTTGAAGACGACGACGAGGTAGACGACATCGCCCCGGTGACCCGGGCGCGGCAGACCGGCCGTGGCCGTCTTGGCCTTACCGAAGACCGCGAGATCACCGTGCCGCGCACGCCGTCGCGACTGGACGGCCGCGTCGATGGTGGCATTGAGTCCCGGCTCGAGCAGGCCCGCACCGAGCGGTCGACAGTCCGGCCGATCACCCGGCCCGTTGCGACATCGGCCCCGTCGGCTCCTCCGGCACGGGAGAATCTTGCTCTTGCCCCGCAGCCGGTGCAGCGAAACGCTCCTGCCGCCGAGGTCACCGACAGCAGGCCACAGATCACTACCCTGCATCCCACGACGTACAACGAGGCACGGCAAATCGGGGAGCGGTTCCGTGACGGTTCGCCGGTCATCATGAACCTCACGGAAATGGACGAGGCAGACGCGAAGCGTTTGGTTGACTTTGCCGCGGGACTTGCGTTCGGGTTGCGCGGTACGATCGAGCGCGTTACGAACAGGGTATTCCTGCTTTCGCCGGCCAACGTCCAGGTCACCGCGGAAGACAAGGCGAAGATCGCTGAGGGCAGGTTCCTGAACCACAGTTAGCCCTAGCGAGGGACCGCCACTGTCGTGTACTCGATTTCGCTACAGCTGGTCTACCTAGCGCTGGAAGTTTTTCTTCTGACGCTGATAGCCCGGTTCATTATGAGCTTTGTGCTGACAAGAGGACGCCGCTGGCGACCCGCCCGCGGTGCTGCCGCCACGCTCGAAGTCGTGTGGAGCGTCACTGATCCACCCTTGAAAGCGTTGAGGCGTGTGATCCCACCGTTGCGACTTGGTACCGTGAGCTTCGACCTGTCCTCCATATTGTTAATCCTGATCTTGTTTGTGCTGCAGTGGATCGTTGGGCGCCTGATCACGTAGTGACCCCCACTACGGGCTGAGGCCTCAACGCGGCCGTGACTGACCCGAGGAGTTTCGATGCCGCTCACCCCGGCCGACGTTCATAACGTGGCCTTTAAGAAGCCCCCGATTGGCAAACGGGGCTACGACGAGGAGGAGGTCGACGCCTTCCTTGACGAGGTTGAGCGCGAACTCGCCCGTCTGATCGAAGAGAACTCCGAGCTGCGCATGCAGGTCGAGCGGGGCGGCGGCCGCGTCGTTCCAGCCGGCCCTGGCGGCCCGGATCCGCGTCTCGCCGCGGAGCTCAACGAATTGAAGGCGCAGCTCGACCGGGTGCAGCGGGACAAGGTCTCGACCGAGCAGGCCGCTCGCGCCATGCAAGCGGAGCTCGAGCAGCTTCGCGGTGGCGTCGCCGGCGGCCCGATCACGGGTCCAGATGGTGAGCAGCAGGCGCTGCGGGTGCTGATGATGGCACAGCGGACCGCTGACGATCACGTTTCGGACGCGCGCCGCGAGGCCGACAAGGTTCTTGGTGAAGCCCGCTCCAAGGCCGAAGAGGTCACGCGCGACGCGCGGGCCAAGGCCGAAGCGCTAGAGCGTGACGCGCGCCAGCGCCACCAAGAGGCGATTTCTGGCCTCGACGCCAAGCGCACCGCGCTTCAGCAGCACATTGACACGCTTAAGCAGTTCGAACGGGAGTACCGGACCCGGCTCAAGGCCTACCTGGAGAGCCAGTTGCGCGACCTGGAAGGCCGTGGCCAAACCCTCGAAGCCGAGATCGGCCGCGAGGGTGCGGGCGGAGGCGGTCTGGCCGCAGCCGCGACCGGCGCCTACAACGGGCGTTAATAACCCGGAAGACCCTGCCGCTCGTCCCCCCTCAGCGCATCGCGGGCGGCAGGAACGTAGTCACCTTTATTGATGACACCTGGATGCCGATGTGGCGGGGGTGAGCTGTGATTGTTGCTAGTCTCGTGCTCATCCTCGGCGCCGTCGTGCTGCTTATTCTGGGGCTATTGAACGGATCCAGCGGTTTGCTGGTGGGTTCGATTGGCACCAGCCTTCTGGCCGCTGTCGCCCTTGTGGTTGGCGTGCGCCAGGCAGGAGCCGCGCGTGCCGCGGCCGGCCTCGATGATGAAGACGAGGACGAGCAGTTTGACGGTGACGAGGGTGACGAGTGGGCCCACCGGCCGGTGCGCCAGGAGGCGCGGGCCACGGTCCCACCAGTTTCCAGCTGGGACGACGAACCTGCTGCGCCTGCCGGCCTTTCTGTGCCGGCTCAGGCTCTGCATGAGCGTCCGATCCAGGACGACTTCGACGATGAGGATCCGCCGGATGAGCCGGTGGCCCAGCGGGTGACCGCGGCTGACGCCGCAAGGGTCGCCCGGATGGGATCCGAGGTGCTGGTCATTGATGGCCGGCCTCGATATCACGTACCAGGATGCGTGCATTTGCTCGGCCGCCCTTACGAGCCGTTGCCCGTGTCCGAAGCAGTTGATCTCGGATTTAGCCCTTGCGGGCTGTGCGAACCGGACAGCGCCCTGCTCGCCGACGCACGACGGGTCTGATCAACTGTCTGCCACAATGAGGAATGCCTCCAGGACGCTCTGCGATTGTCGCGATCCGGGTTAAGCCCGGTGCGTCGCGGACCCGTGCTGGGGGAAGTTATGACGGGCCACATGGCCCGGCCTTGATCGTTGCGGTGCAAGCGCCCGCAGTCGACGGCCGGGCCACGGAGGCCGCCCGGCGGGCGCTCGCCTCAGCCCTGGACATTCCCGCCGCTCGTGTGTCGCTGAAGACCGGTGCGGCCGCGCGGGACAAACTCTTCGTCATCTCCGATCCACCGTCCGATCTGGACAGTCGCGTGGCACGGCTACGGGACGAGTCATGAGCGCCTTCAGCGATGTGACACTTCTGTTCGCGATGCTCGTGCTGCTGTTTTCCGTGGCGGCCGTGCGCTGGTCGACCCGGATCGGGGTGCCGACACTGCTGGTGTATCTCGCCATCGGTGTCCTATTAGGAGAGTCCTTCATCGGTGTCGAGTTCAGCGACGCCGAATTGACCCGCCAGCTTGGCTTCCTGGCTCTCGTGCTCATCATCGCCGAGGGTGGGCTGGGCGAGCGGTGGAGCCGGATGCGTACAGTGCTGCCGTCATCGGTCGCCTTGGCCACGGCGGGCGTGCTCGTGAGCGTGGGTGTTGTCGCGGTCTTCACGCACTACGCGCTCGGGCAAGACTGGCAGACCTCATTGCTTATGGGTGCCGTCATCTCCTCCACGGACGCGGCCGCCGTCTTCTCCGTCTTCCGCCGTCTTTCGATCCGGCCGAAGATCAAGTCAGTCCTTGAGTCTGAGTCCGGCATGAACGATCCGACCGCCGCGCTGCTCGTCATCCTGTTCTCCAGCACCCCTGACACCCAGGGCCCGTGGTGGTCCGTGGTGCTCCTGCTCATTTACGAGCTGGTCGCCGGTCTGCTCATTGGTGTGTTCACTGGCGTCATGGGCATGGCCCTGCTCAAGCGGGCGGCACTTCCCGCCGCGGGTCTTTACCCGCTCGCGGTTGTGGCGTTGATGATCCTCGCGTACTCGGGCGGAGTCGTCGCCCACGCATCAGGGTTTATGGCGGTCTATGTCTGCGCGGTCATCCTCGGCAACGCCCGCCTGCCGCACCGCCAGGCGATCGTGGGTTTCGCCGACGGCGTGGCCTGGCTTGCCCAAATTGGACTGTTCGTCATGCTCGGCCTGCTCGTGTCCCCGCCCGGGCTGCCCGGCGTGCTGATTCCGGCCCTACTTATTGGCGCCGCCCTGACCTTCATCGCCCGCCCGGTTTCCGTCGCCGTCTCGCTGGCTCCCTTTAAGTGGACCGTCCGCGAGAAGTTGTTCTTATCGTGGGCAGGCCTGCGCGGCGCGGTCCCGATCGTTTTCGCGACTATTCCGCTCGCTGGACGGGTAACTAATGCGCCATGGCTGTTCAACGTGGTCTTCGTGCTAGTGATCGTCTTTACGCTGGTTCAGGCGAGCACGTTGCCAGCCGCGGCCAAGCTCCTCGGGGTCAGCGCGCCGAACGAGCCAACGGAGGTCCGGGTCGAGATCGCGCCGCTGGAGCGGATGCGTGCCGACATGCTGCAGCTCGACATCCGCGAGGGCTCACAGCTGGCCGGGGTGCACCTCGACGAACTGCGCCTGCCGGTCGGTGCCGTGGTCACGATGGTGCTGCGAGATGGGTCCGGTTTTGTGCCGGTACGAGACACTCGTCTCATCGCGGGCGACAGCTTGCTGATCGTTGCGACAGAGGATGTCCGGGACGAAACGGAGCGCCGATTGCGGGCCGTCAGCCGTCGTGGCCGCCTAGCCCGGTGGTTCGGAGAAGAAGGTGCCGAGTTAAACAATTAGGTGATATGTTCGTTTTGCCCATTACTGGGCGTAATTTGCACACCAATTAAAACGGACCGAGCGTGGCAGGTTTGTGGAGCGTTCATACGTTCCGTATTCTTGCCACCCTACTTACGTGTGCGCGGCGAGAGCCGCGCACGGCGTTTTGCATGTGGGGGATGCCATGGTAGAGCGGACAGCCGGAAGCAAGAGCGCAACGAAGCACCAAGCTCCACTGAAGACTTCAGCAAAGAAGTCCATCGCCTCTGGCGAGCAAGACTTACGAGCGGCACCACCACCTACGTCAAAAGCTGGAGCCACGATGGTCAAACCTGCCGAATCGAAGCCCGCGACGAAGACCGCGGCGGCGAAGAAGGGCTCCCGCAGCGCGGCTGAGACCGAGAAGATCCGGCAAGCGCTCACCTCTCGCCGTGACGAGCTGCAAGAGGAATACGACCAGACGTTGGCAGAGCTCGCTGAGTTGCAGCGCGATCGGCTCACCGACTCCGCCGGTGATGACCAGGCGGACACCGGCACCAAGACCTTCGAGCGCGAACAGGAAATTACGCTGGCCAACGGCATCCTTGAGCGCATCACCCAGGTGGAGCGGGCATTGGAACGTCTCGATGAGGGAAGCTATGGCTGGTGCGAGCGGTGTGGCAACCCCATCCCGGTCGAGCGGCTGGCGGCCTTCCCGTCGGCGACCCTATGTGTGTCGTGCAAGCAACTTGAGGAGCGTCGCTGAGCCGTGGTGATGGAGATCCAGGAGAAAGAAGAGCACGAAACCGGCAAGGTACGCCCGGCCGGGCGTGCTCTGGCGTTGTTCGCCGCTGTTTGCGGCCTAGCGATTCTGCTGGATCAGGTCACTAAGGAGATCGCGACCAAGACGCTTGATCCCTATGAGCCGGTCAAGCTGCTCGGCGGGGCGCTTTACCTGTCGCTGACCCGCAACTCCGGTGCGGCCTTCAGCATGTTCAAGGACTCCACCTTTATCTTCCCGATCATCGGCCTGGCCGTGACCGCCTGGATTTTGTGGATGACCCGGACCCTGCGCTCGATTCCGTGGGCGATTGGCCTGGCGCTTGTGCTCGGCGGGGCGTTGGGCAACCTGATCGACCGGCTGTTTCGGGCGCCGTCTCCGTTCCACGGGCACGTGGTCGACTTCTTCAGCCTGTTCGATCCGCACGGCCAGGTGTTTCCGATCTTCAACGTCGCCGACATGGCACTGACGTTTGGGGTCATTCTGCTCGTCCTCCTCGAACTCACTGGACGGCAGCGTGACGGGAGCCGGCTGTCCAAAAAGGACAAGTGATGCCGGATAGGCGGTCCCTTCCGGTTCCGGATGGGCTGGACGGGATGCGTCTTGACCAGGCGGTCTCACGGTTGTTCGGCTTGTCCCGGACCGCCGCGGCGACGCTGGTCGAGGCAGGCGACGCTCAGCTTGACGGTGTGACGCGGGGCAAATCTGACAAGGTCACGGCCGGTGGCTGGCTTGAGGTCACTCTGCCCTCGCCGCCTTCGGAGCCTGCCGTCGTGGTGGAAACCGTTGAGGGCCTTCACGTCATCTACAGCGATGACGACATCGTCGTGGTGGACAAACCCGTTGGCGTGGCGGCACATCCGAGCCCGGGCTGGACCGGCCCGACCGTCCTAGGTGGACTGGCCGGGATGGGGCACACCATCGCCACCAGCGGAGCGGCCGAACGTCAGGGCATCGTGCACCGCCTCGACGTGGGCACCACTGGTGTCATGGTTGTGGCGAAAAGCGAGTACGCCTACAGCGTGCTGAAGCGAGCGTTCAAGGCACGCGAGGTCGACAAGCGCTATCACGCCGTGGTGCAGGGACAGCTGGATCCATTGCGGGGCACCATCGACGCTCCCATCGACCGGCATCCGACCCATGACTACCGCTTCGCGGTGATGTCGGGCGGCAAGCCGAGCATCACGCACTACGACACGCTTGAAGCTTTCCCGGCTGCCAGCCTGGTTGATGTCAAGCTGGAGACTGGGCGCACCCATCAGATCCGGGTGCACTTTTCCGCCGTTAGGCATCCGTGCGTGGGTGACCTGACCTATGGGGCCGATCCCACGTTAGCGGCCCGCCTGGGGTTGCAGCGGCAGTGGCTGCACGCCCGGCAATTGTCCTTTTCGCATCCGGCTACAGGTGACGAGGTGACGTTCGTCAGCGACTACCCGCCGGATCTCGCGCACGCACTAGAGGTATTGCAACAGGCATGACATCAGGCAGGCTCCTGCGTCATCTGGACCGGGCCATCATCCCGGCCCTCGCTCAGTTCTTCACTCGCGTTGGCGGGCGTCCTGGGCGCATCAAATTCCTTACCGCGGCTGGGCTCATAGCCTCCGCTGGCGTCATCGTGACGGCTGTTCTCGCGACACATGAGAAGGCCAAGCCCCGCCCCGGCGAGGGTCCGGCCGGGACAGTGGTCCACGTCGGTGTGGCGCAAGGACAATCGATCCCGGGTTACGTGGCGACCAGCCGTACCGAGCTGGAGTCCCTGGTCGAGCAGGCACCGAAGGCATCGCCAGAGGTGTATGCGCTGGTGAGTCTCAAGGGTTACCTCGCGCCGGACCGGCTGACGCCCGTGCTTGGCGGGGTCGCCGTGGCCGAGGTTTACGCCCGTGCCCCCAACGGCCAGTCGCAGATCGTCAAGATTCCGGCGTTCCGCATCCCGGAGGACGTGGTGTCGGGCATGCGACAGCTGGCTGACCGCAAGGAAGCCGAGGCGGATTCGTTTCGTGAGCTTGCCGCCAAGCTGAGCGAAACCGACTCCGCCGAGGGCCAGTTGCGCGATAGTTACCTGGCTGGTGCCGCCGCCGCGATGGCTGAAGCGGCTGCTTACCGCAGCGGATGCACCTGTGTTTACGCGGCTGTCGTGCGAGCGGTTCCGGTCGCCCTGGACCAGATCGCGAGCCGGCCGGAAGTGCGGGCGGTCGATCCCGCGCCCGAGGTGCAACGACTGGACCAGGCTGTATTCCTGGCGCCGTTGCCGGAGCAGCCGGTCACGCCGGTCTCACCGACACCGGTTCAGCCATCGACCCCGCCTGTGCCCTCGCCCACAGCGTCGCCACCGGCACCGAGCCCGACTCCCTCCCCGTCCGTGTCATCACCGGCTCCCACACCGACACGCAGTATCGAACCGCTTCGTTGAGTCCGTAACGGGGCGCGAAACAGGGGTATGCCTGGGCCGCCAGTTACACATAGGGTGGTGCGGCAGCAACGGAAATGAGGGGTGGGAGGGCGCAGACGGTGGAGCGTGGCTGGCAACAAGAGCCGACGCCCCGTTGGCGGGTGCTGCTTGACCGCGCCCGCGTGGCCCCAGCGTCACCCGGTGCCGTGCCCGGCCAGATCGAGTGGCGGGCCGCCGCGCCGCAGTCCGATGCCGACCGTGAGCTGTCCGTCCTGCGTCAGCAGTTGCCCCGGCCGAGGATCATCGCGTTCGCCAACCCCAAGGGTGGCGTGCACAAGACCACGGCGACGGTCTTGGCGGCGGCCACGATCGGCAACGCTCGCGGCCGTGGCGTGATCGCTTGGGACGACAACGAATTGCGGGGCACCCTCGGCCTTCGAGCCGGCAGTGCCAGGCATGCCCGCACGATCCGGCACCTGCTGGCTGATCTCATCGAGATTGAAAGCATCCCGATGCCCGAGCTGGCTGACCGGGTTGATGACTATCTTCGGCACGCCTCAGACGGCACCTATGACGTGCTGGCGGGCGAGGAGAACCCGCGGTTCGCTCAGCGTCTTGACCAGCACACGGTGCGACGGGTGCTCGATCTGCTCTGCCGCACCCACGATGTGGTGTGTGTCGACACCGGCAACAATGTCGAAAGCCCCAACTGGCAAACCGTCTTGCGGGCCTGCGATCAGCTCGTGATCACCACCGTGCCCCGGGAAGACGCCGCTTTCACCGCTGACTGGATGATCGACCTGTTGCACGAGATCGGCTTGGGCGAGCTGGCCAACAATGCCGTCACCCTGCTGTCGTGTGCCACGCCTGGCCCGTCGCAGATGCTCGACGACCTGCGCAAGCATTTCGCCACGCGGACCCGCAGTGTCGTGACCGTCCCGTTTGACCCGTCCCTGGAGACGGGTTCTTCCATCGACTATGCCGCGCTGCAACCGATGACCAAGCGCGCCTGGCTCACCGCCGCGACCGCGATGATGGAGCAGTCCTAGCTATTTGCCGAAGTTGACCGAGCCGGCGCCGAGCAGTGCCTTGAGGTCACCGAGCAACGCTGTGCTCGCGTCAACCCGTTGTGGCCCAAGGCGGTAAGTCGTCGCCTTAGCCCCGGCGAGCAGCTTGAGGTGCACTTCGCAGGCACCCGGGTGAGCGTTGATGACGTCGCTGAGTTTGCTGACGATTGGCGGCGTGCACCGGGTGGCCTGAAGCGTGACGACGATCGGCGCGCCACCGTCGGTGGCGCTGGCCGTGCTGATGTCGGGCAGGGACATGTCCATCGCCATGACCCGCGCCTGATCGTCGCGGCGGTCGATCCGCCCTTTCACGACCACGATCGCGTCTTCGGCGATGTATTGCCCGACGAGTTCATAGGTGTTGGGGAAGAACAGCACCTCCACCGCGCCATCGAGGTCTTCGAGCGTGGCTGAGGCCCAGGCCTTGCCCTGCTTGGTAATCCGGCGCTGCACTCCCGAGAGAATGCCGGCGAGGTTGGCGACCTGACCGTCAGCGACGGTGCCTTCTTCGTTGAGCGCGGCGATCGAGAAGTCGGCGGCGTTGGCCAGCACGCGCTCGAGACCGAACAACGGGTGGTCGGAAACGTAGAGCCCGAGCATTTCACGCTCAAACACGAGCAGATCCGTCTTTTCCCACTCACTGTCCGGAATGGACGGAGTCACGATCATGCTGGGCGCGTCATCGGTCGTGCCAAAGACGTCGGAGAACAGGTCGAACTGGCCTTCGGCTTCTTTGCGCTTCTGGCTCAGGAACGAATCGATGGCGTCGGCGTGCACCGCGAGCAGGCCCTTGCGCGTGTGGCCAAGGGAGTCGAAGGCACCGGCTTTGATCATCGACTCGATCGTGCGCTTGTTACACGCGACCGCGTCAACCTTGCGCAGGAAGTCGTAGAAGTCGGTGAAGGCACCGTGTTCCTTGCGGGCGCGGACAATCGCGTCAACCACGTTGACGCCGACGTTGCGCACGGCCGCCATGCCGAAGCGGATGTCATCGCCGACGGCGGAGAACCGGGCACGGGAAGCGTTGACATCTGGCGGCAGCACCTTGATGCCCATGCGGCGGCATTCGGCCAGGTACACCGCTGACTTGTCTTTGTCATCACCGACGGAGGTGAGCAGCGCGGCCATGTATTCGGCCGGGTAGTTGGCCTTGAGATAAGCCGTCCAGAACGACACCAGCCCATAACCGGCGGTGTGCGCCTTGTTGAAGGCGTAGTCGGAGAAGGGAACCAGGATGTCCCACAGCGTTTTGATCGCCGCGTCGGAATACCCGTTGGCGCGCATGCCATCGGAGAACGGAATGTATTCCTTGTCGAGGATTTCCTTCTTCTTCTTACCCATGGCGCGACGGAGCAAGTCGGCGGCGCCGAGGGTGTATCCGGCGAGCTTCTGCGCGATCGCCATAACCTGCTCCTGATACACGATCAGGCCGTAGGTGTCGCCGAGGATCTCCGACAGTGGCTCTTCGAGCTCTTTATGAATGGGGACAACGGGTTTGCGGCCGTTCTTACGGTCGGCATAATCGTTGTGCGCGTTGGCACCCATGGGCCCGGGGCGATACAGCGCGAGCACCGCGGAGATGTCCTCGAACCCGTCCGGGATCATGGAGCGCAGCAGCGACCGCATCGGCCCGCCGTCGAGCTGGAACACCCCGAGCGTGTCACCGCGGGCTAGCAGCTCGTAGGTCGGTTTGTCTTCCAGCGCAAGGTCTTCCAGGACGATGTCGATGCCGCGGTTGGCCTTGATGCCTTCCAGGCAGTCGTCCATGACGGTCAGGTTGCGCAGGCCCAGGAAGTCCATCTTGAGCAGGCCGATGTTTTCACACGCGCCCATGTCCCACTGGGTGATGATGGCGCCGTCCTGATCGCGCCGCCAGATCGGCAGCACGTCAACGAGCGGTTCACCCGACAGGATGACGCCAGCCGCGTGCACACCGACCTGGCGCTTAAGGCCTTCTAGACCTTTGGCCGTGTCGACGACCTTGCGAACATCCTGATCGGACTCATAGAGCGAGCGGAACTCGACGGCCTCGGAGTAGCGCGGGTGCTTCTCGTCGAAGATGCCTGACAGCGGAACATCTTTACCCATCACCGGTGGCGGCATCGCCTTGGTGATCTTGTCACCGACCGCGAACGGATAGCCCAGCACACGGGCCGCGTCCTTGACGGCAGCCTTGGCCTTGATCGTGCCGTAGGTGATGATCTGCGCGACGCGTTCCTCGCCCCAGCGTTCAGTGGCGTAGCGGATCATGTCACCACGCCGGCGCTCGTCAAAGTCCATATCGATATCGGGCATGGACACGCGGTCCGGGTTGAGGAACCGCTCGAAGAGCAGGCCATGCGACATCGGGTCGAGCTCGGTGATGCGCAGCGCGTAGGCGATCAGGGCACCGGCGGCCGATCCACGCCCAGGGCCCACCCTGATGCCTTCGCGGCGGGCATAGGCACACAGGTCGGCGGTCACGAGGAAGTAACCCGGGAAGCCCATCTTGCAGATGACGTCGAGCTCGTAATCGGCCTGCTTCAGGCGGTCGTCTGGTACCCCCTGAGGGAATCTTTCTTTAAGACCGCGGTGGACTTCCTCGCGCAGCCACGTCTCTTCCGTGTAGCCCTCGGGCACCGGGAACGAGGGCATCAGGTTGCGGGAGGCGAAGACTTCCTTGTAATCACCGATGCGCTCAGCGATCAGCAGCGTGTTGTCGCACGCGTCAGCGACCTCGTCATCCCAGAGCTTGCGCATCTCTTCGGGTGACTTGAGATAGAAGTCGCGCGCGTCGAACTTGAACCGCTTGGGATCAGCCAGAGTCGATCCACTTTGGACGCACAGCAGCACCTCGTGCGCGTCGGCGTCTTCTGGATAGGTGTAGTGCAAGTCGTTGGTGGCAATGGCTTTGAGCCCCAAGCGCTTGCCGAGCGCGATGAGGTCCTTGCGGATCACATTCTCAATGTTGAGGCCGTGGTCCATCAGCTCCAGGAAGAAGTTGTCCTTGCCGAAGATGTCCTGGAACTCGGCGGCCGACTCGCACGCCTTCTCAAAGTTGCCGATGCGCAGCCACGTGTGGATCTCGCCGGACGGGCAGCCCGTGGTCGCGATGATGCCCTTGCCATAGCGGTTAAGCAGCTCGCGGTCGGCCCTTGGCTTGAAGTAATAGCCCTCAAGCGAGGCGTAAGACTGCATGCGGAACAGGTTGCGCAGCCCGTCAGCGTTTTCGGCGAGCATCGTCATGTGGGTGTAGGCGCCACCACCGGAGACATCGTTTTCACCGCCATCGGCCCAGCGGACACGCGACTTCTCGAAACGCGAGGTGTTGGGCGTGACGTAGGACTCGACGCCGATGATCGGCTTAACACCCGCTCCGGTCGCCTGCTTGTAAAAGTCATAGGCGCCATACATATTGCCGTGGTCGGTCATCGCCAGCGCGGGCATGCCTAAGCGGGCGGTCTCCGAAAACAGAGACTTGAGCCGTGCGGCACCGTCCAGCATGGAGTATTCGGTGTGGACGTGGAGATGAACAAACGACCGATCCGGCACTCTGGCAGCCTACTTGAGCCGTCTGACAGAACAGATGAGAGGATCAGCCCCGTGCGGAAGATCGAGGAGCTGGGCTGGGCCGGCGGGGTGGCCGCCGTTGTCGCGGTGCTGGGGTTTGGCCTGGGCTGGCTCTGGTACGTGATCGCGCCGCCACTGCCTGTGCGCAAAGTCGAGGGTGGCTACACCTACACCGAACCAGACCCTGAGCAGCCCATTGCCGGGGACGGCTGGTTCGCGATCCTCGCGATGGCGTTCGGGATTCTGCTCACGATCGTCGTTTGGGCGATTCTGCGCAAAGCTCGCGGTCCGCTTCAGTTGACCGGGCTGGTGCTCGGCGCGCTGGCGGCGGGAGTGATAGCCATCAAACTCGGCGAATCGCTGGAGAAGGCGAAATATGACGCCGCGATGAAGGCCGCCGCCATCGAGCAGGTGGTCGATAGCCCCGCGAAGATCACCGTCGTCAAGCGTTTCCACGGCTGGCCCTATGCCGGCATCGTCTATCTTCCGGCCCTTGGCTCCGCGCTGAGCTATGCCGTCCTCGCGGGCTGGTCCCGCTGGCCCGGGTTGCGGCCCGAGCCAGAAGAAGATGACGACGAGGAGTTCAGTTCGTCGATGGCTTGGGACCCAGCTGATCCAGAGACGCCGGAACCGCCCGTACCTCGCGCAGAAGAGCCGTCTCCCGGGTCAGGAACTTCAGCTCGGACCGAAGACGGCTCGCCGGATCAGCCGCGCTGAGCAGCGATTGACGGTCAGCTATGGACAGCATGGACGTGGCCGCCACGAGGTGCGAGAGCACGACCGGGTCTTCTGGAAGATCATCCGCTAGGCCACCGCGGACCAGCTCGGCATAGGTGGTGTAGGCCGCGCGCACCTGTGGGGCCAGAGCGTTCGCGAGCGCGTCTGGCGCTGGTTCAGGCAGCCATTCGACGCCCGCGACGGGGTAAGGATGCGGGGTTTCCAGGAAGCCCGTGATGCGAAACCGCCGGTCGCCAACGGTCACGAGGTCGAAGCGCCCGTCGGAGTGCTCGGTGATCTGCCTGACCTGGGCGACGCAGCCAACCTCGTGGACGACGACCTCGGTGGCCGCGATGCCTGATTCGGGCGGAGGCAGAACCTCCAGGCCCTTGTCGATCGCGACGACCCCGAACTCGCGGGGCGTCCCGTCAGGCAAGTCGCGCAGGTGCCGGACCAGCGACCGCCAGCGGTCCTCGAAGATGTGCAGCGGCAGCACCAAACCGGGGAAAAGCACTGTCCCCAGGGGAAAGAGTGGAAGGGTGCCGGTCACAAAGGAAGCGTACTGTCCCAGTGCCTGGGCTCCAGGCCCGGCGCCCAACAGACGCGAACTAGACTTGTCCTTCTTGTCCGCGGCGGCCTCGTGATGCGAGCCGCCGCGCCCCGAAAGGCGGATAGGGTGCTGAGCCGGATTGATCTGCGGGATTCCGCGACCGACCCCCGGAAGGTGCTGCCACGTGCGCAGCTCGATGTTTCCGAGGCGGTGGAGAGCATCCGCCCGGTGGTGGAGGCGGTCCGGCATCATGGCACCCCCGCGGTGATCGAGGCCACGCAACGCTTCGATGGCGTCACGCTGACCAAGCTTCGGGTATCGCCCTCCGGCGCCACGCTGGAGCCTGAGGTCAAAGCCGCGCTCCTGGAGGCGATCAAGCGCGTCCGCAAGGTGCACGAGGACCAGCGGCGCCACGATGTCACGACCCAGGTCGTGCCGGGCGGGACGGTCACGGAACGCTGGATCCCAGTCAACCGGGTGGGGCTTTACGTTCCGGGTGGCCTGGCCATGTACCCATCGACGGTCATCATGAACGTCGTCCCGGCCCAGATCGCCGGGGTCAAGGAGCTCGTGGTCTGCAGCCCGCCGCAGAAGGAGACCGGGCTGCCCGACGAGCGGGTGCTCGCCGTGTGCGCTCTGCTTGGCGTCACCGAGGTTTACGCCGTGGGCGGCGCTCAGGCGATCGCGATGATGGCCTATGGCACTGACGAATGCGCACCGGTCGACATGATCACCGGGCCGGGCAACGTCTGGGTGACCGCCGCCAAACGCCTGGTGCGTGGCGTGGTAGGCATCGATGCCGAAGCGGGTCCGACCGAGATCGCCATCCTCGCCGACGACACGGCCGATCCCCGTCACGTCGCCGCCGACCTCATCAGCCAGGCCGAGCACGACCCGCTGGCGGCCAGCGTGCTCATCACCGACTCCGAGGACCTCGCCGATCAGGTGGACAAAGCCATTGCGGCGCAAGAGGTTAAGCACGCGGAACGGATTCACGCGGCGCTGAACGGGCCGCAGTCAGGTGTCGTCCTGGTGTCCAATATGGAGCAAGGTCTCGAGGTGGCTAACGCCTACGCGGCCGAGCACCTGGAGATCCAGACGCGCGACGCCCGGGCGCTCGCCATGCGGGTTACCAACGCTGGGGCCATTTTCGTCGGTGCCTACTCGCCCGTCTCGCTCGGTGACTACTGCGCTGGGTCCAACCACGTGCTGCCGACCGGCGGCTGTGCCAGGCACTCCAGCGGTCTTTCCGTGCAGACGTTCCTGCGCGGAGTACACATCGTCGACTACACCGAAGAGGCTTTGCGCGAGGTCGCGCCACACGTCGTGACACTGTCCACAGTGGAGGATCTGCCCGCGCACGGTCAGGCCGTCTCCGTGAGGTTCTCATGAGTTCCTACTTACGAGACGATCTGCAAGGGCTGTCGGCCTACGGGGCACCACAGCTCGACGTGCCGGTTCGCTTGAATACCAACGAAAATTCCTATGGTGTACCAGATGAGCTCGCCACCGCGATCGAAAGAGCGCTGTCAGCTGAGATCAGAGGACTGAACCGTTATCCCGACCGCGACGCGGTGGAGCTAAGGGACGCCCTCGCGGCCTACCTCGGCGTGCGCACGGAACAGGTCTGGGCGGCCAACGGGTCAAATGAGGTGCAGCAGCAACTGTTGCAGGCGTTCGCCGGGCCGGGCCGCACAGCGCTCGGCTTCGTTCCTTCCTACTCAATGCATCCCTTGCTCGCCCTGGGCACCGCGACCCCGTGGGCTGACGGTGGCCGCCTGCCCGACTTCACGCTCTCGGCTGAGCATGTGGTGGAGCAGATCCGAAAGCACCAGCCAGCGATCACGTTCCTGTGCTCGCCGAACAATCCGACCGGCACAGCGCTTCCGCTCGACGTGGTCGAAGCCGCGTTGCAGGAGCAGCAGGGGCTGATCGTCGTCGACGAGGCATACGCGGAGTTCCGAAGGCCCGAGACGCCAAGCGCCCTGTCGTTACTGGACGCCTACCCGCACCTGATCGTCACCCGGACGATGAGCAAGGCGTTCGCGTTCGCCGGAGCACGGCTCGGCTACCTGGCCGCCGACGCGTCGATTGTGGACGATATCCAGCTAGTGCGGCTGCCTTACCACTTGTCCGCGCTGACCCAGGCTGCCGCCCGGGCCGCGCTGGCTCATAGCGACCTGCTCCTCGGGACTGTCAACACGATCAAAGAGCAACGCGACCGGATCGTCACGTCGCTGCGCGCCGCCGGTTTCACGGTGGCTGACTCTGACGCCAACTTCGTCTTGTTCGGGGAGTTCGCCGACCAGAAACTGGCTTGGCAGGCACTCTTGGATCAGGGTGTACTCGTGCGGGACGTTGGGCTCACCGGCTGGCTGCGCGTCACCGCTGGCACTCCCGACGAAACGACGGCTTTCCTAGAGGCTATGGAGAAACTCCGATGAGGCAAGGCAGCGTTGAGCGGGTCACCAAGGAGACCTCGGTCAAGGTCTCGATCGACCTGGACGGCACGGGGCAGGCTGACATCAGCACCGGCATCGGCTTCTTCGACCACATGCTGCACCAGATCGCCCGGCACGGCGGGTTTGACCTGACCGTCCACACCGAAGGCGACCTGGAGATCGACGCGCATCACACGATGGAAGACACCGCTCTCGCGCTCGGTGAGGCCTTCGCCAGGGCGCTCGGCGACAAGAGCGGCATCCGGCGCTACGGAGACGCGGTCATCCCGATGGACGAGGTGCTCGTGCAAGCGGCGGTCGACCTGTCCGGCCGGCCCTACATCGTGCACGAGGAGCCGCTCGATCTCGCGCCCTACATCGGGCCGGTCTACCCCACGAGCATGACGCGGCACATCTTCGAGTCGTTCGGTCAGATGGCCCGCATCACCTTGCACGTCAACGTGTTGCGCGCGTCCCGCCCCGGCCAGCGCCCCGACGCGCACCACGTCGTCGAGGGCCAGTTCAAAGCGGTCGCCCGTGCGCTACGGGACGCGGTCGCCATTACCGGCGGCGGCATCCCCTCTACCAAGGGCGTCCTATGAGGACACCCACCTTCCCCGCGCCCACCTTCCCGGCGATCACTTTCCCCGCGTCCGCCTTTCCCGCGGCCGGCTTGTCTGCGGCCGGCTTGTCTGCGGCCGCTTTGGGCTCGGCCGGTTTCCCCGCGCAAACCTTCGCCGCGCTCACGTTCCACGCGGCCGCGTCGGCAGGCGAAGCGCCGCAAGGCGGTTCGGCATGAAGCGGGTAGTCGTGCTCGACTATGGGTCGGGCAACCTGCGCTCGGCGGAGCGGGCGCTGGCCGCAGCCGGGGCGGACGTGACGGTGACGCCCGATCTCGAAGCGGCAGCACAGGCGGACGGTCTCGTCGTTCCTGGCGTGGGCGCGTTCGCGGCGTGCATGGCTGGGATTGAGGCGGCTCAGGCCGGGCCGGTGATAGCGGACCGAGTGCACGCTGGAAGACCGGTTTTGGGAATTTGTGTTGGTGCTCAAGTGATGTTCGATTCCGGGGACGAGCACGGCATTGTCACCAAAGGACTCGGCTTGCTGCCGGGGAGTGTGACGAAGCTGGCCGCCAAGCGTGTGCCGCACATGGGCTGGAATCTGCTCGACGCGCCGGCCGGGTCGGTGCTCTTCGAGGGAATCGACGCTGACGCGCGGGCCTATTTCGTGCATTCCTATGCGGTGACACCGAATGGCGACCTCGATGGCGTCGCGCTCGTCACCACCTCGACACACGAGAGCGCGACTTTTGTGGCTGCCGCCGAGCGCGGATCGCTTGCGGTGACCCAGTTTCACCCGGAGAAGTCGGGTGCCGTTGGTGCCCGGCTGCTGAGCAATTGGGTACGCGGCCTTGGCTAAGACGCGAGCCGTGAAGCGGGCCCAGCGTGAGCTGGAAGCGCGCAAGGCACAGGAGCTGGAAGCGAGGAGGGCGGCCCGGCGCAAGCAGCGGCATGCCTTGTGGCGCAAGGTTTCGTTCTATGAGGCGAGGCAGCGCAGCAGTGGCAAGCTGGCGCGCCGCAGCCGTGGTGAGCGTGTGTTCATCGCCGTGCTTGGCCTGGCGCTGCTTACGATCGTCTGGTATTTCACGCAGTCGGTCGCGCTGGCCATTGCCTTGACGTGCCTGGTGCTGTTGTTCCTTCCGGTGCTGGTGATCCTGATTTTCGACAAGAGGAGTGCGTAAGAGATGGCTCTCGACCTGCTGCCCGCGGTGGACGTGGCCGGTGGCCAGGCGGTCCGCCTGGTGCAAGGTGACGCCGCGCGACAGACCGTCTATGGCGATCCGCTCGCCGCGGCGATGGACTTTCAGGCGGCGGGGGCGCAGTGGATCCATCTCGTTGACCTCGACGCCGCCTTTGGCCGGGGTTCCAACGCGGCTCTGCTCGCCGACGTCGTTTCCAAACTGGACGTCAAGGTGGAGCTGTCGGGCGGCATTCGCGACGACGCTTCGCTTGTCGCCGCGCTTGCCACGGGTGCCGCGCGCGTGAACATCGGCACAGCCGCCCTGGAGAATCCTGAGTGGTGTGACCGGATCGTCGGCGAATACGGTGACCGGGTCGCGATCGGGCTCGATGTCCGGGGCCGCACGCTCAGTGCCCGCGGCTGGACCCGTGACGGCGGCGATCTCTACGAAGTGCTTGAGCGGCTTAACAAAGCGGGCTGTGCGCGTTACGTCGTGACCGACATCAACAAAGACGGCACGATGCAGGGCCCCAACCTGGATCTGCTGCGCGACGTCTGTGCCGCGACTGACGCACCGGTGATCGCCAGCGGGGGAGTGTCCACGTTGGACGATCTGCGCGCGCTCGCCGGGCTCCAGTCGATCGGTGTCGAGGGTGTCATCACCGGCAAGGCCATCTACGCCGGGGCGTTCACGGTTCAGGAAGCGCTCGAAGCGGTCCGTTAGTTTCCCGCTGTAGCAACGGTTCTGGCGGATCCGGGAACACCCGGCACCTGCCCGGACCGTTGCCACGTCCCGTCCCCGTACCGGATCGTGTGCCAGACCGAGCCGTCAACGGAAACAAACGTGACGTGCAGATCGCTGCTGACATTGGCGGTGGAGATGGCGGCCGCTGGCCCCATGTAGCCGTTGACAAGCTGCATATCGCCCGCGCCCACCCAGGAACCGTCGCCTCGCCGCACGATGTGGAACTGACGGCGTCCGCCATCGGTCGCCAAGACGAGTTGCATGAGACCACCCGTCGCGGCACTGGAGACGTCGGAGGGCACGCCAATGTGGTTGCCGTTGCCCAGTTGGTTCAGCACATCGCCGAATCCGCTCCAGGCACCGCTGTGCTCACGGGTGGCGTGCAGCAACCGTCCGCCCGCGAGCACGTTGAGGTGCAGGACATCGCCGGATCCGGCGACGGCGACACGGTGAACATCGTTGCGCGGCAAGACATGGGTCCAGCCGAGCCAGTTCCCGTCGTTGCTGCGCGCGGTGTGAAACACTCCCGCGTCAGTGACGGCGACGAAGTGAACGTCGACGCCTACGGCCGTTGCTGAGCCGTACCGGAATCCGGGAAGTTCCCCGATCTGACCGAAAAGGTCACCCCACCCCGCGTCGCCCGCCGCGTGCAACAGCCGTCCGTTGGCCGCGCCGAACTTGTGCGGCACTCCTCGTGCGACGGCCGCCGCTAGTGCCGCGGCGCCCATGTTGTTGAACGGGCTCCACGAGCCATCGACCCGTCGCGTGCCATGAACGCCGCCACCGCCGGTGTTCAACAGCACGTGCAAAGGCAAAGGCATTTGTGGGTACCAGATATCTGGCTTGGGATGCGTGGTGTACCACGTCGTTTCTCGCCGGGCGCCGGGCCACGAGAAGGAGAAGTGCACATGGTTGGTGTGGCACTGACTCGCCGAACTTGTTGCCGTGCAAGGAGTATAGTCCACCCAGTAGTGCTCACGCCCCTCTGAGAAGCTGATGTAGCGCCGGTTCCACACTATGTAGGCGAGCCCGAGGCGGCGTGCCATCTCGTTGTCGTTGGAGGTGAGCCAGCTGAGCACGCTTTGTGCGCGGGCACTGTCAAACGGATCGCCCGCGTTGACGCGCCAGTCCCAGGCGCGGCCTTCTTCGTGCTCATAACCTGAGCACGCGAAGATTCCCCAGTTTCCCCCGCCGACACGGCTAAGGATCATGTCGCGGAACTCGACGGCTCCCGGCTGCTCCACAAAGTTATCGTTGCCGCAGTTGACGACGTTCTTGCGGACGTAAGGCTGGTAGCCATCCACCGGTGGCAACGCCCCTGCCGCCGTGAGCACCACCCCAACACCCAGCCACCCCAGCATCTTCGCCACCCGCACGAAGATCAAACGATTCCGGCGCCTTGTAGACTTCGGCAATGTGCGTGACATCGCGGTTTTCAGTGGAAGTGCCCATCCCGAATTAGCCGAAGAGATCTGTGCTCACCTCGACATTCCGTTGCAGCCGACGAAGGTTCAGCGCTTCGCCAACGACTGCCTTGAAGTGCAACTTCAGGCGAATTGCCGTGAGCGTGATGTCTTCCTCATCCAGCCGCTCGTCAAACCCGTGCAGGAGAATCTTGTCGAGTTGCTGCTGATGCTCGACGCGGCGCGCGGAGCGTCCGCCGCGCGCACGACGGTCGTTATGCCGCACTACTCCTATGCCCGCTCAGATAAGAAGGACGCGCCCCGCATTTCGATGGGTGGCCGTCTCGTCGCCGATCTGCTCGCCACGGCTGGTGCCAAGCGGGTGCTGGCGATGACCCTCCACTCACCACAGATCCACGGTTTCTTCAGTGTGCCGGTCGACCATCTGCACGCGTTGCGGGAGCTGGCCGCGCACTTCCGGCAATACGATCTCAGTAACACGACGGTGGTCTCGCCCGATCTTGGCAACGCGAAGGAAGCCGCCGCGTTCGCCCGCCTCCTCGGCGTTCAGGTCGCGGCGGGAGCCAAGCAGCGCTTCCCCGATGACCGGGTCGTCATCAGTTCCGTCATTGGTGACATAGCGGGCCGCGACATCATCGTGCTCGATGACGAAATCGCCAAGGGCAGCACGGTGATTGAACTTCTCGACCGGTTGCGCGAACTCAACGCACGGTCAGTCCGGATCGCCTGCACGCATGGGTTGTTCGCCGACGGGGCGCTGGAACGCCTGGCAGCCGCGCCAGACGTGCTCGAAATCGTCAGTACGAACACGGTTCCCCAGGTGCCCTCGCCCAAGCTCAAGGTGCTCTCGATCGGGCCGGCCCTCGCCGAAGCTATCCGCCGCATCCACAATGGAGAATCGGTCAGCGCCCTCTTTGATGCGTAGCCCACGCCTGACGCATGGCGTCAACCGTGGTCATCACCGCTGGGCGGGCCTCCGACGAGGTCCGCCACACCACCATCACGCGCCGTTTCGGGATCGGCCGCACCGGCACGGCGACGCAACCTTGTGGAAGCCCGTTGCGCGCCAGCCTCGGGATGAGAGCCACGCCGAGCCCGGCCGCGATGAGCGTCAGCTGCGTCTCGAACTCACCGACGAGGTAGTCGGCTTCAAGGCCCGGCAACACCCGCATCAGCCAGTCATGGCAGATCGTGCCGGGCGGGGAGGCGATCCAGCGCTCGTCGCGCACGTGCTCCAGCGTCACGCGTTCGGCCTTGGCCAGCGCGTGATCCGACGGCACGATCAGGTCGGCGGTGTCGATGCCAAGCTCCACATAGGACAGTCCGGCAGGAAGAGCCAGGCTAACCTCGGGCCAGTCATCCACGACCGCCACATCCGCTTCACCGCGATTCAGGGCACTCATCGCCTCGTACGGGTTCAGCTCCAGCAACGATGTCGCCAACGCGGGATGGCTCTCGTGCAAGCTCACCAAAGCCGCGGGCAACAGTGCCCGGCAACCCGTGGCGAACGTCGCGATCGTGACCCGTCCGCCGACCACGGCATGATGCGCGGCGAGCGCGGCCTCCGCTCGCTCGACTTCCTGAAACACGGTGACAGCGCTCGCCGCGAGCAAGCGCCCGGCATCCGTGAGCCGCAGACCACGGCCGTCCTTTTCGCACAGGACCGTTCCGGTTTCGCGCTCCAGCTTGGCCAGCTGCTGTGAGATAGCCGACGGCGTGCAATGCAGCGCGATGGCGGCCGCATGCACCGTGCCACATTTAGCCAGCGCATCGAGTGCACGCAGACGGTTCAGATCCAGCATGAAGCAATCCTAAACGAAGGCTTCAGAAACATTTGCTAGTGCTAAACCATTTGCTGGTACCAGGCTGAACTCATGAGACCGCGGGACATAGCCCTGGCCGTCGTCGTTGCCGCCGTTTGGGGCTGCAACTTCGTCGCCATCGAGACGGGCCTCGATCGCATGCCCCCGTTGCTGTTCTCAACCCTGCGCTTCGCCGTGGCCGCCCTCCCGGCGATCTTCTTCGTCGGCAAACCACAGGTGCCCTGGCGGTGGGTGATTAGCATCGGCCTTGTTCTCGGCGTCGTGAAGTTCAGCCTTCTATTCGGCGGGATGGCCGCTGGCATGCCGGCGGGCCTATCTTCCCTCGTGCTGCAAAGCCAGGCCATCTTCACGGTCGGTTTCGCCTTCTTGTTTCTGACGGAACGCCCCCGATTCGTTCAGCTCGCCGGACTCGCCGTCGCCGCGATCGGCATCCTGCTCGTGGCCGTCCGCTTCGGCGCTTCCGGCCCCCTTGGCGCCTTCCTGCTCGTGATCGGAGCAGCGGCAGCCTGGGGAGTGTCCAATGTGGCCATGCGCAAGGCCGCCCCGCCCGACATGCTGCGCTTCATGGTCTGGGTCTCCGCCGTGGCGACCCTTCCGCTCGCTGTCCTCTCGTTCACTTTCGAAGGCGTCCCTTCCTTCACTGTCGATCTGCCGCTCGTGGCCTCAATCGGTTACATCGCTTGGGTTTCCACCCTCGCCGGCTTCGCCCTCTGGGGCATTCTCATCCGCCGCAACGGAGCCGCCGCCGTCGCTCCCTTCTCCATGCTCGTCCCGTTCTTCGGCATGACCTCCGCCGCCCTCTTCCTCGGCGAGCCCCTCCACCCCACCGACCTCATCGCCGCCCTCCTCGTCATCGGCGGCGTCCTCACCCCTTCCTTCCTCACCCCTTCCGTCCGCACCCCTTCCGTCCGCACCCCTTCCGTCCGCACCCCTTCCGTCCGCACCCCTTCCGTCCGCACCCCTTCCGTCCGCACCCCTTCCGTCCGCATCCCTTCCGTCCGCACCCCTTCCGTCCGCACCCCTTCCGTCCGCACCCCTTCCGTCCCCACCCCTTCCGTCACCGCCCCATCCGTCCGCACGCTTGAGTCCCACTCCACC
>NZ_KB903256.1 GCF_000379685.1 Catelliglobosispora koreensis DSM 44566
CTGCTCAACCTGCACCGGCTGCGTCAGCTCAGGGTCAGCCTTCTGCAAACTAACCTTCGGACTGACCTGCTGCGTCACCTCAGGATCAACCTGCTGCTGCGTATTTGCTTGCTGCTGCGCGTTTTGCTGGGTCTGCGCCTGCTGCGTTTGCGCTTGCTGAGTCTGTTGCGTGCTGGCTTGCTGTTGAGCCTGCTGCGTATTCGGTTGCTGCTGCTGGCTTTGCTGCGTTTGCGCTTGCTGCTGCGAGTTCTGCTGAGCCTGCTGCGTATTGGGCTGCGGCTGCGTGTTGGGCTGCGGCTGCGTGTTGGGCTGCGGCTGCGTGTTGGGCTGCGGCTGCGTGTTGGGCTGCGGCTGCGTGTTGGGCTGTTGCTGCGTGTTGGGCTGTTGCTGCGTGGTCTGGTTCAGCGGCTGCTGGCCTTGTTGTTGCGGCTGTTGGGCCTGCTGCGCCTGGTTGACCAGATACTGCTGCATTTGCTGCACGGTGGTGCCGAGGTTCGGGATGTTTTGCGCGTTCCCGTTGCTGTCTAGCGGAATCGCGTGCATGGCCGCGACGTTGCCGTTGCCCGTGCTGCCGTTGTGCGGATAGAGCGGCGCTGTCGTGCTCGTCCGGCCGGTCTGCGCGTCAACGTAAACGATGTCTCCGCCTTGGTTGATGGCGAGCCACGCGTGGCTGCTTCCACCCTCCCACTCGGTGACGAGGAACATCGCCGAGCCTGGTCCCATTTGCTGAAGCTGGGACGCCACACCCTGGTACGCGAAATTCACGAACTGCTGGGTCTGTGCCGGAGGCATGTTCGGCCGTGACTGCGGAGGCGATGTCGAAGGCATCAACGACTGCCACTGGCCGCCGGTGAGCTGAGCGGCGCGCTGCATGCCGTGCTCTTCACCCCGGTTGATGTTCAGCGGGTTCGTGCCTTGGTAGGAGTCGTAGGTCCGGGGCGCCGACACTCGCGGCGTGCCGCGCCACGTCTCCCAGAACGACACCATGCAGTCAAGACAGTTGATGCCACGGGCCGGGTCGAAGCTTGGCCCACCATCGTTCGCGAGACCAAACCATGTGCCCACACGCGGGTCTGGATTGACGACGAACGAGCCATCGGGGTTGCGCGGCATGTTCCGGGACAAGTCGTCCTGGTGGCGCTGCAACGGTGGACGCAGACCGCCGCGCTGGTTGTACGGGCGCCCGTCGACCGGGTTCGGGTCGTTCATCAACGGACCAGAGTCGCTGTTGGCGAACGACCATGCCTGGCCGGTCAGTTGCTGCGACTGGTTCTGGCTATACGTTCCGTTGTAGGCGGCCTGTGCTTGAGCGTTCAGCTGCAAACTGCGGTTGTGGTGCGTGTGCGCCAGCTGCTCACACTGCGCCACCTGAGGCGAGTGCGGATCCAGGCTCCGGTAGTGGTTGGCCCAGGCCTGATATTGCTGGGCCTGCTGCAACTCCTGCGCCGCACGGTTCGCCAGCTGGTTAGCCTCCTGCTGGCGCCGGTGGTTCTCCAGCCCATCAAGGCGCTGCTGCAAGTCGGAGCGGTAATTCCACTGCGGGTGGTTCGGATCGACGCTCGGGTGGACGAACTGGTTGTTCCCAGGCGCCTGCGTAAGATCCGGGCCTATTCCGGGGTCTGTTCCTGTTCCCGGCGTCTGCGTGCTTCCGCGAAGACCTTGAGGATCCTCTCTTCGCTCGGGAGTGGATTGGTCCCGTTGGTTATCCGTAGCGCGATCTTCTCGGCTTCCAGCCTCTTGATTGGCTTGCGGCGTGCTTCGTTGCGCCAGTCCGCCATCCAGCGGCCGATCGAGTCCGGGTTGTACTTCCAGTCCTGGGCCCGATGGTCGAAGTGGATCGCGTCCTGTCTCCCCTGGCCCGTCACTATCAGGCCCGTCGCTTCTTGTTCCGGGTGTTCCTCCCGGTCCTTCGAAAAGGTCGCGTAGTAGTACAGCATCTGTTTCCTCCAGCTCCGCTGCCACCTTCGGAGTGACCGGGAAGTCCTCTGGCCTAACGTCGTATTCCGCAACGATGTCACGAAGCGTCTTGCCTTGTTCGGCCAGGTCTGACTGAAGCTGGGCCCAAACGTCGGGATTATCGCTTATCCACTTGGCGAGCCCGTTGTCCTTCAAGTTTCGGTCGCCCATGCCAGGCGGAATGTTGTCGACCATACCGCTCGTGCGGTTCATCTCGATCATCTTCAGCAGGGCACGAAGACGATCCTCTGGGCTCGCGTCCGTATCGCGGAGGGTCTCGTACTCGTCGTGAGTCGCCTTCCAAAGCGAGTAGGAAAGCTCGGTCGGGAACTGGACCTCGATCAGCAAACCAGCGGGCGACCTGAAGGTTACGTTCGTGCCGTAATAGCGGTTGCCCGCCTGCCAGAACTCCTTGATTTCCTTACCGGGCTGACCGTCGAGGGTGTAGCCCTGAGCTTGCATGGCCTCGATGGCGGCGTCCAGCGCGGGACGGTAGTCGCTGCCCGCAGGCAACACCATCGAGAAGCGCACGCTGTCGTTGACGGTGGCTTCGAAGTCGGCTGGCCCGTTCTGGCGCGACTCGTCAACGTATTTGCGCTCAAGGGAATCGCGTTCCTTGATCATGTACTGCGTGTCGCGCAGCTCTCCGTTGACGGACTGCGCCACGGTCTCAAGGTCACTGAGAATGCCCGGCGCGGCAGCCTCGGCTCGTGCGAACACGCGGTCGAGCATTTCGACCTCGGCTGGCTTCAGCGAGTCATCAGACTCATCCAGCATCGGATCGGTAGCGGAGTCAGGATCGGTCTGCGAGTCCTGCTCGGCTTCGGTCTGCGCGTCGGTTTCGCTGTCCTGGGTGGTGCTGTCCTCAGGCGTGCTGTCCTCATTGGACGGCGTAGTGGAGTCGGTGCCGGCGGGCTGGAGTTCAGGGTCGGCGCCGTAGTTTTGGGACCAGTAGCCGGTTTCGAGACCGTCGATGGGTGCGGGTTCGGCGTCGGGGCCGACCACGATCACATCCATGCGTACGATGCCGTTGGTGAACGGCGGCGTTGTCGTTGCTACGCCTGGGGTTTGCTGTGGGTCGGCGAACATGATGGTGCCGTTGTCGTTGAACACCGGCCAGGTGTGCGTGTTGCCGTCGGAAGAGTGGTGGATGACGACAGCCATGGAACCGGGACCGGCCTGCTGCAGCTGTTGAACCAACTGGTCGTAGGCGTTGTCAACGGTTTGCTGCGCCTGCTCCGGCGACAGGTCGGAAGTGTCCGGGCACAACTGCTGGAAGTCGGTGCCGAAGTAGTCTTCCATCCGGTGCGCGCCATTGGGTTCCCCGCCGATCGGAACCTCGGGGTGACCGTTGGCGAAACCGTCGAACGTGCGGGCGGCGGCGCAGCGAGGCCTGCCGTGCAGCCAGGTGTCAGCGGCGCTTAGGACGACATCGGTGCAGTTAACACCGCGGCTTGGGTCGGCCTGGGGGCCGCCGTCGTTGACGAACCCGAGCCAGCCGGAATCCAGCGACGGATGCCGCACAGGGCGGCCGTTTTCGTCGCGCGGCACGGCGTTTTCCATGTCGAGCTGGTGCTGCGCCAGCACGGGACGGTAACCGCCCGGCTGGTTGTAGCGACGGGACGCGTTGACCGAAGGTGGCTGCGTCGTTCCCGTGAGGGCGGAAGTCTCGTCGGTCGTGACGCCACCGGTCGTGAAGTCCGCGCCCTCGCTGCGGTTCAGAGCGTTCCAGGCCGTCTCGCTCAGGCTCTGGCGGCCAAACATCGCACGCAGAATGGCGATGCGCTGACTGCGCAGGCTGTTGTGATAGGTCTGGCTTGCCGTCGACGGAGTCGTCTGGGTGTTGGTCCCCGTATTGGTACCAGTGTTGGTGTCCTGAGTGGACGTCGTGTCCGACGTGCGGACCGCCACGGGAACCACTGCAGGCGGCGGGTTCTGCGACTGCTGCTGCGTCGTCGACGGTGTGGTGCTCGGGTTCGTGCTCGTCGTCGAAGACGGATTGGTCGACGTGGACGGGTTCGTCGAAGTGGAAGTCGACGGGTTGGTGGACGACGTCGTGCTCGGATTCGTTGACGTCGACGGGTTCGCCGAAGTCGACGGCGAAGTGCTCGTCGTTGAGGAAGGGTTCGTCGTCGACGACGTGTTGGTGCTCGTCGTCGAAGACGGGTTCGTCGAGGTGCTCGGGTTCGTCGAGGTGCTCGGATTCGTCGAGGTGCTCGGGTTCGTCGAGGTGCTCGGGTTCGTCGAAGTGCTCGGGTTCGTTGACGTCGACGGGTTGGTAGAAGTCGACGGAGAGGTCGTCGTAGACGAAGGCGTCGTTGACGTCGTGCTCGTGGACGAGGTCGGCGACGTGGTGCTCGTGCTCGTGGACGCCGACACCGACGGTGAAGAGGTCGATGGCGAAGACGAGGTAAGCGAACCGCCCATCTGAGCCGACACGGTCGGTGTTGTGCCACCGGTGCGGCCGGTGTTCGACGTGTTGCTCGACGACGAGGAAGACGTTGAGGACGACGAAGTCGAAGAAGACGACGAGGTTGTAGAGGTAGATGTCGACGAGGACGGCGAGCTGGTGCTCGTGCTCGTGCTGGCCGACGGTCCGCCTGTGGCAGCCGCAGTGGCGGGCGCGGCTCCAGCGAGCTGGCCGCTTTGGCCACCCGCGGGCTGCTGAGTGAACGCTGGCGGCGGTGCGGCAGCCGTGGTCTGCGTGCCCGTAACGGGGCTGGCGCTCGTCTGCTGACCGCCGGTGGTGGACACCGTTGGGGCTTCAGGGGCCGCGACACCGGCGAGGCTGAGGCCTGGTCCGGTGGACGTGTTCGAGCCGTTGCCGTTGTTGCCCGAGCCGGTGTTGGAACTGCCGTTGTTTCCGCCGGTGTTCCCTCCGGTATTTCCGCCGGTGTTTCCGCCGGTCTCTGATCCACTCGTGGAGGTGGGAGTGTTGGTGAAGCTGCCACCGTCGACGTTCACACCGGCCACATTGGACATGATGTTCGACGTCATGTTGTTGAAGTCACTGGTGATGGAGCTGGTCGCGGTCGAGCGGGCACCCGAAGTCGCCGCCATACCAAGGCTTTCCAGGCTCGGCAGCTGGCCCATGGCCAGGCCTCCACCGAGTTCGCCGAGGATCTCACCGCGCACGCCGTGCAAGGTCTTGCTGCCGAAGCTGCCGCGGTGACCGCCGGCCAGGGTGCTCGCGGCGCCACCGGCCGCGCCCGCTAGACCAGCGTCGCGAAGAGCTTCGAGGTCAAAGCCATCTCGACGGCCATCGTGGATCTGGTAGGCCTGGATCGCACCCTGCAGGGCGACCTCTTCGATCGCCTCGTCGAGACCTTCCTTAGCCGCCTTGAGCGCCCACTTGCCGGCCTTCTTGGCGAAGTCTTTGCCGAGGTCCTTGATCTTGTCCTTGATCGCGTGCTTGATGCCGCGCTCGAGCAGCTTCTTGATGAGCCGCTTGATGACCTGCTGGATCGCGAAACGCGTCGCCATGCAGACCGGGCCGGCAGCGGCGCCAGCGGCACCGAAGGTGAAGAAGGCCGCGACCGCCAAGCCGATGAGCTCAATAATGAGAAGACCCAGCTCAACATAGAACTCGATCTTGGCTGCCTGAATGTCGCAGCCACCCATTTCGACCATCTCACCGATGGCGTTGGCCAGGAATTGAGAGGCTTCGAGAGCGGCATCTTCGTTGCCGGAGCCAATGGCTCTCCACGCCTCTTCAATGGCGGCGCCTAGTGGGCCACCGTTTCCGCCGAACGCGAGCACCGTATCGAGAGCGGCGCGCTCCGCGTCAACCAGCGGATCCGCTAACTCCTCGCCCGCTTTGTACCAAAGATCCGCCAGGTCCCAGGTCGCTTCCTCGTTGCCCTCGGGCCATTCCATCCCGATGACCCATTCAAGAAGCTCCTTGACCCAACCCGGTGCGTCCATAAAGGACAACGGGTGCGGAATAGGTGATGGCAGCAAAGACATCCGATGCACCCTCCCCAGAGTGGCCCCACACACGCCAAGAGCAAGACTCGACAGAAGCACACTAGCGCTAAAGTCAAATTAAGGCTGCCCCTGCGCACTCCGGGCAGAGCCGCTAGAGTCGGGCATCAGAAACTGGCATGGGGAGGATGACGTGGCTCGAAGCTCCGACCGCGAGGCGAACTGGGAGCTCAAAGATCGTTTTGCCAACGTGTACGACCAATACAGCCGCCTGCGCAGCGGCATGGCCGGCCTGCAGGCGAGACTCACGTCGTTCCAGGTGACCGAGAAGTCGTCGAACGGCCTCGTGAAAGTCACCGTTAACGCGCGTGGCCAATTGGTCAATGTGGAGCTTCACACATCGTCATTCCGCGAATACAGCGCGCAAGCGCTAGGCGAGGAAATCACGAAGGTTGTGGCTAAAGCCACCGCGGCCGCCAATAAAGGTGTTACCGAAATGATGTCCGAATTCATGCCCGAAGACTCGAGTGCGATGAAGTTCCTCAAGTCTGGAGACCTGGGTTCGGTCATGGACCGCCACGATGACGTCATGAACTACCGTCCGGAGGCCTGATCATGGAACGCGTCATTCGCAGCATCAGCTTTCCGCCCGGTGACGGCAAGCACATCTACCCCGACGACGCCATCGAGGCGGGCCGCCGCCTTGGCCTAGCGGGCAAAGATGTCACCGCGTCACGCGACGGCACGGGCGCCAAGCTCGAAAGCCTGGGCACCACGAGCCCGTGGGGCAAGGACGACATCGGCAAAGGGCTGGAAAAGAACTACAACGAAATGGCCCCGGTCATGCTGAAGATCTGGCGGTCCGTTGGCACGGCGCTGGAGAACATGGGCACGAACATTCAGAACGCGTCCAAGAACGTGACCAACGCCGACACACAAGGAAGCCAGAAGATCCAGCAAGCTGGCAATCACCACCCGAACATCCCGATCTAGGCGTCACATCCGCTCCGGGGCCTCGATCCCTAACAGGTAGAGGCCCTGAGCGAGCACCCGCGCCGTCAGGTCACAGAGCACGAGCCTGCTCTCCCGGATTCCCGGTTCCGCGTTCAGCACTGGGCAGTCCTCGTAGAACCGCGTGAAGGCCACCGCGACGTCACGAAGCAAGCCGGCGAGCCTATGCGGCTCCAGTTCGGCGGCGACAGCCTGGACCGCACCAGGGAAAGCCAAGAGCGCCAACGCAAGCGCCCGCTCCTGCGGTGTCTCAATCCGCAAGCCGCCAGCGATCGCATCAGGGGACCCGATACCCGGCTGGCCATCAGCGATGGCCAGATCGCTGCTCCGAGGCGAAGTGCCTGCCCGATGAATGACCCTCAGGGCTCTGGCGTGGGTGTATTGCAGGTACACCGACGTGTTGCCGTGCAAGGACAGCATCCGTTCGAGGTCGAAGACGTAGTCCTTGACCATCGCCGAGGACAGGTCGGCGTATTTCACCGCGCCAATGCCCACCGCTGTAGCTGTGCTGGGGTTCACCTCGCCTGCCCGCGCGACCGCCTCGTCCAGCAGGTCGATGAGTTTGACTGACTTGCCCCGCCGCGACTTCAGCATTTTGCCGTCCTCGCCGAGGATGGACCCGAAGCCCACGTGCTTGACGGCGACGCCGTCGAGCCAGCCCATCTGCCGGGCGACGGCGAACACCATTTCCAGGTGCTGGCTTTGCGGTGTACCAAGAACGTAAAGCACCCGCTGACCGCCGAGCACGAGCGCACGGTGCCGGATCGCCGCGAGATCCGTTGCGGCGTAACCGAATCCGCCGTCGGACTTGCGCACGATGAGCGGGAACGGCTCTCCATAACGGCCGGTGAAGCCAGGCGGGAAGACGCACTGAGCGCCAGAAGACTGCCGGAGCAGGCCCTTGCTGTCCAATTCGGACACGATTGACGCCAGCTGATCGTTGTAGAAGCTCTCGCCCACGAAGTCGGAAGGTGTCAACAGCACGGAAAGCCGCGAGTTGACCGCCATGAAGTACCGCGCGGACTCTGATGTCAGAAGCTTCCACAGCCGTAACGTCTCCGGATCACCGCCCTGGAGCAGGACGACCCGTTGCCGGGACCGGTCAGCGAAATCAGGGTCAGTATCGAACCGGTGTCTGGCGGCCTTATAGAAAGCGTCAAGATCCCCAATCGACAGCGAACCGGAGTCTTCACCGATCTCGACCAGCCGCTCCAGCAGCATCCCAAACGGTGTGCCCCAATCGCCGATGTGCGACACGGGAATGACGTTGTGGCCGGTGAACCGCAGCACCCGCAGCAGACAGTCGCCAATGATCGTGGACCGCAGGTGGCCAACGTGCATTTCCTTGGCCACGTTAGGCCCCGAGTAGTCGATGACGACCGTCTCCGGAGCTGACACCAACGGCACGCCCAGCCTGGGATCGGCAGCCATCGCTCCCAGCAACCGATTCAGCGCGGGCGGGAGCAGCGTGAGATTGATGAACCCCGGCCCGGAAACCGAGGCCGTGGCCACGTCACCGAGATCTGCCGCGGTGACGACCGCGGTGGCGACCTCACGCGAGGATAGGCCGAGGGCAGGCGCCAAGGCGAGGGCCGCGTTGGACTGGAAGTCAGCGCGCGCCGACCGGTGCACCTGCGGATCGGACATCACGCCAGTAAGCGTGGAAAAGGCCGCAGAAAGGTGTGCGGAAAGAAGAGACTCCACCGTGGACATACGAAAAACCGCTCTACGAGAAGGACAGCAGGAACTAGAAAGCAGCTGTCTGTCGTCGTCGCAACGCGGTCATGGCGGCAACCCTACCTGATCGGCCGCCGGATTCACTGACGATTAATCGGGGCGTCTTCCACAGGACGTGTGACGGGCACGCCATCGATTTGTGATCTTCATACGGTTTCCCCATGCGGGTCGTGATCATCACAGAGTCCTACCTGCCTGAGATCAATGGCGTAGCGAACTCCGTTGCCAGGGTCGCCAGTCATCTTGCGGCGCAGGGCCATGAAATCTTGATCATCGCGCCACGGCCATCGTCCAAAGTAGAGGGTCCCGAGCCATTTCCCGTGATCCGGCTGACATCGGTGCCGATGCCCGGATACGCCACGGTGCGGCTCGCCCTGCCGACCAAGAAGCTTGGCCGCATTCTGGCCGAGTTCGAGCCCGATGTAGTACACCTGGCAAGTCCTTTTGTTCTTGGGTCTTGGGGTGCCCGGGCGGCTGAAGAACTCGGCATCCCGATCGTGGCGATCTATCAGACTGACGTGCCTGGCTATGCGCGCGCCTACCGCATCGGCCTGACCGAAACGCTTTCGTGGCGTGTCATTCAGCGGCTGCACCAGCGCGCGACGATGACCCTCGCGCCCTCAACCGCCACTGCCGCACAGCTTTCTGAACACGGCGTCCCGCGAGTGGGGCTCTGGGGCAGAGGCGTGGACACCGAACTCTTTCACCCCTCGCGGCGCGACAAAGCGCTGCGGCACATGCTGGCCCCCAACAAAGAAACCATCGTGGGGTACGTCGGACGCCTCGCCCGCGAAAAGGAAGTGCACCTGCTCGCCGGTGCCAGCCGCCTGCCCGGCGTTAAAGTCGTCATCATCGGCGATGGCCCGATGCGTAAACCGTTGCAGCGACAGCTCCCTGACGCACAGTTCCTCGGGCCCAAGCATGGCGCAGAGCTAGCGCGTGCCTACGCCAGCCTCGACCTGTTCGTCCATACCGGACCTTACGAAACGTTCTGTCAGACAGTGCAAGAAGCGATGTCCAGTGGGCTGCCCGTGATCGCCCCGGCCGCGGGTGGGCCGGTGGATCTGGTGGCGGACGGACAGACGGGGCTCCTTGTGCCACCGCATGACGAACAGGCCATCGCTGCCGCGGCAGCAGGTCTCGCGGGAAACCCATTGCGGCGCAAGGACATGGGCCGTCAAGCTCGCCGCGCGGTGGCAGGCCGGACGTGGAGTGCCTTGGGCGAGGAACTGGTCGGGCACTATACGGAGGCGATCGCGACCACCAGACCTCGCGTGCTGGCGGCGGCATGAGGATCGTGCGGCTGGCGAACTTCATCACGCCGTCGTCGGGCGGATTGCGCACGGGGCTGCGCGAGCTCGGCAAGCGCTACGCCGAAGCCGGTCATCAGCCCGTGCTAGTCATGCCGGGACCGGGTTATAGCGATCTGCTCACCGAACAGGGCCGTGTCATCACCCTTCCCGGGCCTAAGGTTCCAGGCATGCATGGGTACCGGATCCTGCTGCGCCAAGCCGAAGTGAAGAGCCTGCTGCGCGAACTCAAGCCGGACAGCATCGAAGTGTCCGACCGCTCCACGTTGCGCTGGACCGGAAAGTGGGCCAGGGCCAACGGCGTCAAGTCGGTGATGGTCTCGCACGAAAGCCTGGACGGTCTGCTCAGGGTGGCCCGCATCCCCGGGCGCGGATGGCTGTCCCGTCAGCTCAACCGCCGCACCGCGCGCGGCTATGACCGCATCTTGTGCACGACCGCCTGGGCGGCAAGGGAGTTCGCGTTCGCGGGAGCGACTAACGTCAGCCGCGTTCCGCTAGGCGTCGATCTCGAGTTCTTCCATCCGTCCAAAGCCGACAGTGTGCTGAGGTCGAGCTATGCCAAGCCAGACGAGGTCCTGCTGGTGTGCTGCACCCGGCTCTCGCCCGAGAAACGGCCACAGCGTGCCCTCATCACGCTCGAATCGCTTCTCGCCCAAGGCGTTAAGGCCACGATGGTGATCGCCGGAGACGGTCCTTTGCGGTCCACTTTGGAACGCAAGGCGGCGCACCTGCCGGTCAGTTTCGCGGGCTGGGTATCCGACCGCGAACACCTCGCTCGCCTGCTGGCCACGGCTGACGTTGTCGTCGCTCCAGGCCCGATTGAAACTTTCGGCCTCGCCGCCCTTGAAGCCCTTTCCGGGGGTACGCCTACCGTCGTCAGCGCCTCCAGCGCGTTGCCCGATGTCGTCGGTGATGCCGGGGTGGCCGTGCACGGCGACGACATGTCCGCCGGAGTCATGCAACTGCTCGCCAGGCCGGAGCAGTCCCGCCGGCCGGCTGCCAGGGCGCGAGCCGAGCAGTTCAGCTGGGACGCCGCCGCGGCCGGTTTCCTCGCGGTGCACGAGTCTCTTGGCTGAACACTTACGGTGGCGCTGGCTCGGGCTGGCCGGATCCATCGCGCTCGCGGTCGGTGGTCTCGCTAGCCCGTTGTGTGGCTACTTCGGGCTCGTATTGCTGAGCGCATCGTGGTGGCGGCTGCGTTCAGTTGCCGCCCAAGGAACCCGGGCTCTGGTCTGGACGCTCGTCACGTGGAGCGTGCCGCTGGCACTCGGCCCGCCGCTGTTCAGCCGTGACGTCTACAGCTATCTAGCCCAGGGCGCCATCGCGATAGCCGGGCTCGACGTTTACACCGTCGGCCCAGCGACCCTTGGCGGACCGTTGGCGGTGCCGATCCCGGCCCTGTGGCAGCACACTCCCGCGCCCTACGGTCCCATGTTCGTCTGGCTCGCCACGGCAGTGTCCCAGGTGACCGGAGCCGACACCGTCGCCGGCGTCTTCGCCATGCGAACCGTCGCCTTGCTCAGCCTCGCCCTGTTAACGTCCTGTCTCCCCCAGCTCGCTCAGTCGAGCGGCACCGATCCAGGGCTGGCCGTCTGGCTGGGCGCTCTCAATCCACTTGTGCTCCTGCATTTCGTCGCCGGAGCACACAATGACGCCCTGATGGCCGCCTTGCTGACCGCTGGCCTGACCCTCGCCGCCCTCAACCGTCCCATCCTGGCAACCGTTCTCGTCACTCTCGCCGGCCTGGTCAAGGCACCAGCCTTCCTCGGCCTCCTCGCCATCGTCTACCTCAACCCAGCGGCGAAGAGCCGTGCGAGCACTCATCGCCACGCGCCTTTGCTCTGCTTACATAGGCGCACTGACGCAGTCAGGCCGCGTCTTTGTAAGCAGAGCAAGGCAATCGCGCTGCCACTCAGCCGGCAACAGGACAACCTGCCCCACGCAGAAGCCGAGCCGCTTAGGGAAACCGGGCCGCACCCAGAATCCGCGCCGCAACGGAGCGCAATGCCGCTGCGGAAAGCCGAGCGGCAGCGAGAAGCCGTGCCGCGTTCAGAGGCCGTGTCGCGGCGGGAAGCCGCGCCGCAACGGAAAGCAGTGCCGCTGCGGAAAGCCGAGCGGCAGCAGGAAGCCGTGTGGTGGCGCGGAGTGTGGCGGGTGCCTGAGATGGTGGCCGCTGTGGCGATCGTGGCGGCGACGATGGTGGTTACAGCGGCAGTGGTGACGGTGGTGACGGGAGTCGGGTTTGGCTGGGTGTCGGCATTGGACACACCGATCTCGCCGAGCAATTGGTCCCTGAGCGGACTATTGGGGCGCCTCACCGGCGACGTGAGGTGGTGGCGATGGATGTGTCTCGCCGCGGCGGGAGGTATCGCGATCGTGGTTTGGCGCAAAATGCGGTGGGACCGGCCGGTCGAGGCGCTGGGGCTGACCCTGCTCGCGCTTGCTGTTCTCGGGCCGGCTCTGCGCACCTGGTACCCACTATGGGGTTTGATTCTGCTGGCGACGGCGATCCCGCACCGCAAGTGGCCGGCGGTCGTGAGTGGAGTGCTGGCGTTAGCGGTTTTTCCCCACGGCTATCCCCCGGACGCTGGCGAGGTCGGCTTAGCGGTGGTGGGCGGCGCGATGGCCTTGTCCGCGGTCTGGATGACGACGCGGATCAGCACGATGAAAGCCATGACGGCGCAAGCGAAGTAGAGCACGTTCAGGCCTAGGTGGACGACGCTTGGCGAGCCCCAGTGCGCGTCGGTGTCGAAGCTCGACGGTGGAAGCGACGGCGTGACGTGGTCGTATACAGCGTGTCTGGCGATCCAGGGGAAGGGGTAGCCGAGTTGCTGGCGCACGATGTACATGCCAGCGACATCGGTGTGTGCGATCAGCGATCCGGCCGCGACACCGGCTAGGGAGCCGATTCCCGTGATGATTGGCGGCCAGCGGCCGGGAACGAGGCGCGGCCTGAGCACCGCGGCAGCGAAGGCAAGGGCGCCAAGCAGATACACGAGCCAGGCTAGGTGAGGCCGCCACGACGGCATGGAGATCAGCATCGCCAGCAGGGCGGCAGCGGCGGACACGGCATAAGTGATGCGCACGCTCACCAGTATCGCAAGGTCCACTTTGGAGAGCGCTCTCTGATCATTAAACTGGGGAAATGGACTATTGAAATATTTGAAAAGGACTGTTTACGGATTCGGCCAGAGAGCGCTCTCGCGAATAGGTCCGACGAATTGAGGAGTTATGTCCGCACTTCGATGGCGAACCGCGGTCGCGGTGGCGTCCGCCCTGCTGCTCGCGGTCACTTTCGCCGCTTTCAGCACCACGGCAACAGCCGCCGTGCCAGTCCTTCCAGGCTGGACACACGTATGGTCCGATGATTTCACCGGCCCCGCCGGATCGGGCGTCAACACCGGAGTGCGTGGACCACAAGGTATTCCACGAGTTCCGGGGACGGTGGAATAGATGACGTCGCCGTCTCGGCCACGGCTCGGTATGTCCGCATGAACGGGATCAACCGCGCCACGGTCTACGGCTTCTCGTTGTGGGAGTTCGAGGTCTTCGGGCCATGCACGACACCCACGCCGACCCCGACGGCAACGGGTGCGTACCCCTCGTGGGCGCGCGGAGTCAGCTATGCCGTGGGACAGCGAGTCAGCTATGGCGGCCGCGACTATCAGTGCCGCCAAGCCCATACGTCCCAGCCTGACTGGACGCCAGCGGCTGCTCCGGCGCTGTGGCTTGAGGTCTAGCGCAAAGGCTGGAGGCGCCTCAGGGTGTCTCCAGCCGCGCCGCCACACCGTAGTGATCGGACAGTTCGATGTCCTGAAACACCAGATCTGCCGTTGCGGTCAGGCCACGGAACAAGACGTGGTCGAGCGCGGGAGCGTCGGGCCACAGCGACGGGCGGTAGGTCGGCCGGGGATCGCCCGCCATCGCGTCCGTTAAGCCGTTGGAGGTGATGAATTGGCTCAGCGCGCATGACTGCCGGGGCAGGTTGAAGTCTCCCGTGACCACCACGGGACCGTCTATCGTCGCTAAGACCGCCGAGATCTCGGCCAGCTCGGCTTGAGCTACCGCCGTGTAACGGTTACCTGAAGACCAGTCGTCGTCACGGTTGGCTGACAGGTGAGTGTTGACGACGGTGAGCCTGTCGCACGTGCAGACCTGGAAACCCTTGCGCATCAGCCATTCCGGGCGGCGCGGCGGGCGGACCGCGAACTGATGAAACCGGCGCTCCCGCAACGGAAGGCGGGACAGGACGACAAGGCCACCTTTGAGCAACACGCACCGGAGGCGAACACGTGCGGGTAGTCAAAGAACCGCAAGTTGCTGCGGTACATGACTTCCTGCAGGCAAACGATGTCGTAGTTAGACTGTGCCAGCAGCCCGCTGAGCAACCGCAGCCGCCGGTGCACGTCGCCCTTGAACAGCGCGTTGAGGGTCAGCAGTTCAGTCATTGGCGTAGTCTGCCGCAAGCCGCTCCATCGTGCGCAAAAGGCGCTCGCCATCAGCGGGACTGACCGCGTGAGCGTCCATGTGGATCGTGAGCCGCAGCCCGTGGGGCAGGTCTTCCACATCGACGATGAGCTGTTCCAGTGGTGGGCTGTCGCGCTCCAGGACCCATTCGAAACGGCTGGGACCGGTGGAGGCCGAGGCCACACCCGTGCGGCGGTCGTTGAAGAAGCAGGCGATGTCGACCGTCTCACCACGCGCCCGCGAGACCTCTTCGTGTAACAGGGCCATGGCCGCAGGATCGAAATACGCATGCTTGTACGCGGTCATGCTCGCCTTACTGACAACCGCCAGTGCGTCAGACCATGGCAGGCCAGCGACGTCCAGCACACAAAGCCCGGCTTGAGCCGCGGTGCACACGACACCCGCGAGCCCAGGGCGGAACCGGTTGCCCACCAGCGGCCGCACTACCACCGGATCGGCGCCGCAGACCTCATGCAGGGCAAGGGAAAACAGCGTCAGCAAAACCGCTGATGAGTCCACACCGGAGGCCAGCCGCTGCACAGACCCGGCCAATGACGGCGAGTCGAGCTGTCCGCGACGATAACGGGGATGTGGCTTGACGGCAGATGTGGCGAACCGCCGCAAGGGAATGGAGCGCAGGATGCTTTCCCAATGCCGGGCCGCCGCCGCGTGCTGCCGCTGCCCCGCGGCGGACCGTTGCCACCGTGCCTGCTCCAGCGGCTGCATCCCGGCGACCGGAGCGGACTCCATCGCGGCCACCTCCCGCATCATGACGACCGCCCCGGCGGCATCGGTCACGAAGTGGCTGGCGAGCACGACCATGTGCGTCAGCTCGCCGTCGTGCCGGATGACCGCCATGCGAAGCGGCCATTCATTGGTGAAATCGAGCGATGAAGAGCGGTATCGCTCACAAGCGTCTTCGGCTGACTCGTCCTCGATGATCTCTAGTGGAATCGAGCCGGACGCGTGCACCACTTGTACCGGCTGACCGTCGGGTCCGAAGTGGAGTCTCGTGCGCATCGGCTGATAGCGGCTCATCAGATAGCGCAGCTCGCCCGCGATCTCGTCGACGGTGGTGCCGGGCGGCAGTGGTTTGATGCCGCCGAGAGGCAGCCATGACCGCAATCTGACGATGGCTGACCAGTTCTCCAGCTGGCCCCAGGACAGCTCACCGCTGCCCGCGCCGTCGCCTTCGAACGCCACCATGAGCTGAGTTGCCGTCATGTCTGCCTCCACAACGATCGATGCGTCAGCGCTGACGGCGCCCAAAGGATACCGTGCGCCAGACGCTAGCCGCGCTCGCCGCCACGCCCAGTGCGAGGCAGGCACCGCACACGCCGACGAGGGTGGCCCAGTGCAGGCGCAAGTCCACCGGTACGCCCATTTCACTGGCGAGACCCGACGACATGCCCGCCAGCGCGGGGACGGTCACGGCGAGCCCGAGCATCGCTCCTATCCCGACGGTGATCGCCGTTTCAGCCGCGTGCATGCCGAGCACCTGGCGCACGGTGGCTCCGGCTTGGCGCAGCACACGCAGGTCCACCCGGCGTCCCGCACCGGCCATGGCCATCGTGTTGATGATGGAGATGCCCGTGTACCCCACGGACAGCCCGACCAGAACCATCGTGAACAGCCAGAGCAGTCTCGTGTCCTCCGAATACTCGGCCTCGGCGAACGTGGCGGCATCAACGGCCTTCGCGCCAGGTCCAGCGACCGTCGCACCCATGATCAGTGAACTGAGGGCCGAAGGATCGTGCGCCCTAACGACTTCCCGCGGGAGCAGGAGGTCATAGTCGGGAGTGTCCGCGAACTGCACCCGCACACGGTGGGTCGTCCCGTCAGCGAACGTCACGTCCAGCTCGGGCCCGGTCAGCGGGTCAGCCGTGCCAGCCGCCTCATAGGAGGTGCCGTTGGCGAAAACCCTGGTGGGCAACCGGGACTGGCCTCCTGCCGCCTGAACCACTTGCTCGGTGATGCCTGGGGTCCCGTCGGGCACGACGATGCTGATGCCCGCGAGTTCGGCTCGCTTGCCCGCCGGGTAGGCCTCCGACATCGTGGAGACCATGCCGGTGAGCAGCACGGCGAAGCCGACCGTCGCGATGACCGGAGCCGCCGCCGAGGCGGACCGCCTGGTGGCGTTGAGCATCTCGGCACGGACCAGCATCGCCGATGCTCCGCTAGCCCGTTTCGCGGGCGCGGTTACGAGTCGCACCAGCGGTTTGATGACGATAGGTGCCAGCATCGCGGCAGCGACGATGAGCGCCATCGCGGTCAGGAGGGCAAAGTTCACCCGGTCTTCCGCCTCAGCCGATCCACTCGCCACAGCCAGTCCGGCACCCGTTGCCAGAGCTAGCCCGCCGAGTATCCAGCGTCCCCAGGACATCGCCCGCTTCTCGATGATGGCTTCTTGCAACGCTTCCAGCGGCAGCGCCGTGGCGGCACGGCGGCTCGACGGCCACGCACCGATGACCGCGACAGACGTGCCCACCATGACCGCGGCGGCCAGCGGCCAGAGCTGAAGCGCCACTTCAAATCCAGCGGGTTCCAGTCCCCAGTCCACGAGCAGCCTGCCGAAACCTGGCGCTAATGCCAGGGAAAGAACCGCGCCTGTCAAGGACGCCACCAGGCCAACGATCCCAGCCTCACCGAGGATGAGTCTGCGCACCTGCCACGGCGTCGCCCCCGCTAGCCGCAACAGTCCCAGTTCACGGCGCCGCTGGGCCGCGCTCAGCGCGAACGTCGAGGCGACGATGAACACCGTGACAAACGACCCGAGCAAAGCCATGGCCGAAAGCAGTTGCACTCCAAGCCATCGCGTCGAGGTGTCGTCCTGTGGTTCCATCACCGCACGATCGATGCCCGCCGCTGCCACACCGCCAACGAGGTCCACGTTGGACAGATCAGCTCCACTCGTGATCAGGCCGATCGCTTTGACTCCCGGTGACAGCGCCGCCGCGAGTTCATCGGTCACATAGATTCCGGGAGCGGACACGACTCCCGTCACCGTCATCTGCCGCGGGCCATGGGCGAACAAAACCTCAACCACCGCACCAGGTTTGAGCCCCAGCGCGCTACTGACCGCGACATCCTGCGCCGTTTGGGGCACGCTTCCTTCCATCAGGGTGTACTCACTGAGCCTCAAACTGGACCAGTTATACCCCTGCGACGGACCGTCTTTGCGGGCCTGGGCGTAGAACTCCCGGTCCTCGGTCGCGAACCGCACCCCCGGCACCTCACGCAACCGTTGCGCGAGCGTGGAAGCAGACGCGGCGTCCCACGGCTTCACATAGCGCCAGTCCCGGCTCTCGACAAGCGGCCCGTGCACGATGAGGTCCGCTTTGGATAGCCGCTCCGGCACTTGAGGAGTGGCCGACGCGTAGACGAGCAAGGTCGTGGCGAGCAGCGCCGCTCCCACCAGCACAGCGGCGAACGTGCCCGCGAAGCTCGCCAGGCGTCCCCGGACACTAGACAGGGCAAGCATCTCAGGCCTCCAGCCGGGTCATGCGCGCGGCGATCTGCTCCGGCGACGCGGCGCCGGTCTCGTCATAGATGCGGCCGTCCTTGAGGAACACCAGCCGGTCCGCCTGTGCCGCGACCACGGGATCGTGGGTCACCATGACGATCGTCTGCCCGTGGTCGTCGACGAGGGCGCGCAGCAGGCGCAGGACATCACGCGACGTCGCAGTGTCCAGAGCGCCCGTGGGCTCGTCGGCGAACAACACCTGCGGCCGTGTGATGAGGGCCCGCGCGATGGCGACCCGTTGCTGCTGACCGCCGGACAGCTCACTGGGCCGGTGATGTGCCCGTTCCGCCAGGCCGACCTGGGCCAGCGCCTGGCGCACCGCCTGCGGCGACGGCCGTTTGCCAGCCAGTCGCAGCGGCAATTCCGTGTTCTGAGCGGCGGTCAGCGAGGCGACCAGATTGAAGGACTGGAAGACGAAACCGAGGCGGTCGCGGCGAAGCAAGGTCCGCTCTCGTTCGCTGAGGGCGCTCAGCTGCGTACCCCCGATGATGATTTTTCCATCGGATAGGTCATCGAGGCCGGCGGCGCATTGCAGGAGTGTCGATTTGCCTGAGCCCGAAGGGCCCATGATGGCCGTGAACGTCGCCTCGGCGAAACTCGTGGTCACGTCGTCGAGAGCGATGACGGTGTTGCCTTCGCGGCCATAGATTTTTCTGGCGTTCCAGAGCTCGATCAGCATGCCGCTAGTTCACCGGCTGACGGGGCCTGACCGCATTGGCGTAGGTGGGATCAAATAGGTAGTGCCAGCACTACCGTTGGCTCGATCAACAGCGGGTTAGGGTCGTAGGGTGCACGCGCGGACAGCCTGGCAGGCCATCGCCCAGAGCCCGCTGAGGTTCCTCACTTCGGCCTGGCCCTGGCGGTCGCTGGTGTACTTGCTTTCCGGTGTCGCGCTTGGGGTCATCGCGGGCACGATCCTCATCTTGATGGCCGCGGCCGGTGTGCTCCTGCTGATGGTGCTCATCGGTGTGATCGTCATCATGATGGTGGCGTTGGCGGGCATCGTCTACGCGCGGTTCGAGCGCTGGCGGTTGCGCCTGGTCGACCTCGATCCGGCGCCCGACCCGCACCAGCCAGTCACCGAGCCGGGCCTACGGGGCTGGCTGAAAACACGACTGCGCGAGCCGGCCACCTGGCGTGAGTTTGGCTTCACGTTCATCGCGCTGGCGGGCCTGTGGTGGATCGATCTGGGCGTGCTCGCCATGACGCTGTTCTTCCCGTTCTACTTCATGAGCGTGCCGCTGGAGGGCGATCCGAACACGTGGCCGTGGGTCATCATCGGGATCGTCATTCTGCTTCCCGCGCCCTACACCATCACCGCGTGGGCGGGAGCCAGAGCGGCACTGGCGCGGGCGATCCTATCGCCGCGCGATGACGAGCTGGGCGCGCAACTGCAAGAGGTGACCCGGTCGCGGGCCCGCCTCGCCGACGCGTTTGACACAGAAAGGCGCCGCATCGAGCGTGACCTGCACGACGGGGCGCAGCAACGCCTCGTGTCGCTGAGTGTCCAACTTGGACTGACGCGCCTGGGCGCTGAGCCCGGCTCCGATGTCGAGCGGCAGCTGCTTTCGGCACAGGACCAAATCAATCTGACGCTAGCCGAGTTGCGTTCGCTGATTCGCGGCGTGCACCCGCAAGTGCTGACCGACCACGGTCTCGAAGCGGCCGTGCTGTCCGCCGTTGACTCGGTTCCGGTGCCGGTCACGGTCGACATCAAAGTCCCGCGCACGGACGCCGAGAGTGCCGCCTATTACGTCATCACCGAGGCATTGGCCAATATTGTCAAGCACAGCAAGGCATCGCAAGCCTCGGTGAAGTGCCGCGTGCACACTGACTTGCTCATCCTGGAGATCCGCGACGATGGTGTGGGCGGTGCCGACCCGGCTCGCGGCACCGGATTGACCGGGCTCGCCGACCGGGTGGCGGCAGCTTCGGGACGGCTGCGGATCTCGAGCCCGCCCGGTGGTCCTACTCTGTTGCATGTGGAGATTCCGTGTCATTTCGCATAGTTCTGGCCGAGGACTCGGTGTTGCTGGCCGAAGGCGTCGTGAGCTTGGTCAGCCGCTTTGGGCACTCCGTGGTTGAAGTCGTTGACACAGCGGCGAATACGGCACCGGCTGTTGAGCGCCACTCTCCCGACTTGCTCATCACCGATGTACGTATGCCGCCCGGCAACGGTGACGATGGCTTGGTGGCCGCCGTCGCCATCCGCGCGGCCAAGCCTGAGCTGCCAGTGCTCGTGCTGAGCCAATACGTGGAACAGTCCTACGCGGCGAAGCTGCTCGACTCCAACGACGGCCGGGCGGTGGGCTATCTGCTCAAGGACCGCATCGGCGCCATTGAGACGTTCGCCGAAGCTGTCGCCCAGATCGCTTCTGGCGGAACGGTCATCGACCCGGAAGTCGTGCGGCAACTGCTGCGCCGGCACCGTGATCCGGTGGAACGCTTGAGTTCCCGGGAGAAGGAAGTCCTTGAGGCGATGGCCGAGGGCCGTTCCAACGCGGCGATCGCCCGTGCCCTGTTCGTCACCGAAGCGGCCGTCAACAAGCACGTCAGCAGCATCTTCACCAAGCTCGACCTGCCGATGGACGCTGACGATCACCGTCGTGTGCGTGCTGTGCTTACCTACCTGCGCCGCTGAGCGCCGCGTGACGGATCGCCGCGGCGACTGCCTGAGTGGCGGCGGCGCGGATGGCGTCGAGGTCAGGCTCGGCCTCGCTGGCGCCCGTGGCGAGCACCACCGTGGCGTCGCCGTCAAAACGAGTGTGCGCCGGGTTCAGCGCTCTGGCGAACCCGTCATGGCCACTCTGCGCGATCAGATAACAGTCGGCTTTGGACAGTTGAGCTTCGGTGATGATGACGACGAGAGTGGTGTTCTGAAACGGCTTCGGGGTGCCTGCTGGATCGGCATCGCTCGGGAAAAGCGGTGTGCCATCGGTTGCGATGACGTCACCCCACGGATTGACAGCCGCTATCGCGGTGACGCCCTCGACTTCGGCCCAGCCGAAACCGCCTGGCGCGAACTGCATGCGCCACTTTCCACTCGTAGCTCCCGTGCCCGCGCCGTGTTTGCCGACCACAAGCGGATCGTCATTGAGCGCGGCCAGGGCTGCCAGCCGTCCCTGCTCCGCTCCGGGAGCCGCGTCCCCCAGCTGACCGTCGAAGAGCGACATCCCGACGACGATCGGCACCGTGCCCGCTAGGGTCTGAAAGCCGCGCTCCCGCTCATGCAGCAGTTTCATCACGCCGTCGCCCGCAGCAAGGCCGAACGCTGACCCGCCACTGAGCACCACAGCGTCGACTTGACTGACCATCTTGGACGGATCGAGCAAGGCGAACTCGCGCGTCGCCGGTGCCCCGCCGCGCACTTCACCCGAAGCCACAGTGCCCGTCGGCGGAATCACCACTGTCACGCCGGTGCCTTCGCCCGTCCAGTGCCCGATCCAGCACCCCGCCAACTGCGTCATACGCCGAACCTACAGCGCATGACGTCGAATCGGCGGGTGATCCTGAACCCGGCGGCCGTGTATAACCGGGCGGCCGCCGAGTCTTCCGTCGTCCACAGGAACCACGCCATGCGGTGGCCGTCAGCCCACATGCGCCGCAGCGTTTGGTGCAGCAGGATCGCGCCGAGCCCGTTGCCACGCCGATCTGAGTGCACCCCGAACGGCCCAAACCGTCCTGGCTGACCGGCATACGTTCCGTGCATCGCCCAGCCGGCCAGCTCACCTGACGGGGCACACGCGATGACGATCCGGTCGAGCGGCAGCCCGCGCCACAACGCCTCGCGTATCGCGCGGGCCCAGTCGGGGTTAAAGTGCTCGCCTGCCAGCGCTATCAGCTCGGGCAGGTCATCTGTGCTCGGCGTGCCGATGCGCCAGCCTTCTAGGGGCTTGAGCTTCGGCATGGCGTACCCACTAAGGTCTTTTTCCATCGCGATGGCCTGATAGCGCGTCTGGAACCCTTGGCGGTCAAGGAGTTTCGCTGCCACCGGATAGGCGGCACGGTCCAATCCGGGCAGCACGTAATTTGGCGTGTACGGCGAGAACTCGACTTCAGCACGGCCGAGCCAGGTCAGCGCGCTCGTCAGCAGTTCCTGCCCGATCCCCTGACGACGGGCTTGCCGGTCGACGAAGAAGAACAAGAGCCAGCCCCGGTCGGGCTCAAGGTCTCCAGCGAGGAGAGCCACCTGGCGCCGCACGGCATAGGCGGCGCCGACGATAGCGCCGTCGCGGCGGGCCACCCGCAAGCCGTCAGCGCGGAAGTTCGGGTCGAGCAGGATGAGGTCACGAAAACGGCCCGGGCTGATGGGGTCTTCGGGAAGGCAGCGATTCCAAAGCTCCACAATGGACTCGCTATCGCCTGCCCTGAACCCATCAATCCGGACCGTCTCCGTCATGGGTCAATAAACTACAGCTTCACGCGGGTGGCGTCCTCCTCAAGCCGTCCAGCGCCCTTAAGCACCTTGCCGCCGTTGGCCTTCAGGCCCGCTCCGGTCGGCGGGGTGCCACCGAGGCGGACAATCATGGCGTCAGCGTCACGGACGAGCACGTCGCGCACTTCCGTGTTGGGCACGAGGGCCGGATCGAGGGCGAGCGCGCGCAACGCCTTGAGCTGGGTGATCGCCTTGGCGTCGTTGCCACTCGCCTCGGCCGCCCGGGCCGCGTCGAGCTTGGCCTTCAGCTTCTTGTGCGCGTTGGCCGACAGCCAGCCGGTCGCCTTGAACCGGTCCATGAGGAATTGCATGTCCCGCAACGAGGTCGTGACGAAGAACCGGACGTTGGCCGTCGTCACGTTGCCCGCCTTGTCGGTTGCCGTCACCACCAGCTCGTGCAAGCCCAGATCGAGCTCGAACATCGCTTGCAGCGTGCCGCTGGCGTAGGAGGCACCGTCCAAGGTGGCCACCGTGCTCGCCACACCGGACAGCGGATCGACCGCCTGGAACGTGACGCGCACATCCTGGCTGTCGCCATAGAGCTGACCGTCGGCCAGGCCGGAAACGATGACCGTGGGCTTGACTCCATCGATCTTCAGGATGGCCGACTTCAGCGTCTCCACATTGCCAGCACCGTCAGTGGAACGGTAGAGCAGCTCGTGCTCGCCGTTGCCGATGACGGAAACCGTTGTGGTGTAAGGCGTCCACGGTCCGCCGTCGAGCGACCACTCGGTCGCGGTGACGCCCGAACCGGCGTCACTGCTCGCCAGCGTCACAGGAACGGCGCCGTTGTGCCAGCCGGCGTCCGACGGCGGCGCGAACGAAGCCGTCGTCACCGGAGCGGACACATCGATCTTCACCTCGGTGGACTTGACGTCCTCGACGTTGCCAGCGTTGTCCACTGACCGGAACCGCACCGTGTGCACGCCATCGCCCGTCACCTGGAATGGCTCGGTATAAACGGTCCACGTGCTGGCACTGTCCACTTGGTACTCAGTGCGCGCGACGCCACCGGCATCGGTGGCCGCGAGCGCGACCGTCGCCGGTCCCGTGAACCACCCTCCCGTGACCGGCCCGGTCACCGTCGCGGTGGTCACCGGCGCTTCCAGATCCCCTGCCGACAAGCGGAAGTAGTCAAACGAAACGGTGTTTGACGATGTCTGGTTAGCACCGAGACTGAACAGGCCTATCTTGGTTGGCGTCGCATTGGTGAGCGACTCGAAGGCTGTCCACGTGAGTCCATCAGCCGAATACGAAGCGGTGTAGACATTCCCGGTCTTCGCCAGCCGCAGGTGCCAGACCGCACTGGTGAGTTCCGTGGCCTGAGGCTGCGGATTCTGCACGACACCACCGATTTCGCTGCGGAACTCGATGCGCCGCAGCACCGGCTGACCGGCCACGTTGTCCACGATGTAATCGAGCTTCAGGTAGTTGTCGTCATCGAGATAGGCCAGCAGACCTGCCTGCTGGTATTGCTCATCCATCTGGCTGCCATCCACTTTGGTCTGGGCGACCCAGTCCCCTTGCGGAGCGTTCTGCAGGATGAAGTTGGCCGGCCCGCTGTTGCCCGTGCCATAGATGTCACCGTTGGGAATGTCGATCGTCAGGCTTCCGCCATTGAGCCGGTACCCAGCGGTGTTCTCCCGCACGATGGCGTCCCAGCGGCACTTGTCGAGCGCGGCTCCCGTGAATTCGTCTGAAGGGTCAGGCGAAACCACGTCGTCGGGGCTGATCTGGAACCAGTCGAACGCGGCGTTCACGACCGGTGCGACCGTGCCACCGTTGAGCGCGAACAGGCCCACCTTGGGATTGACTATTCCCTCTAGTAGCGCTGGCCTTCCAACCGCCGTGAACGTTTGCCCGTCACTAGAGAAGGCGGCTGTCAGGTTGGTGCCGTCACTCGTGAGCCGCAGGTAGATGGTGTCGCCTGCCGGTGCGGTCGTGCTGTCGGCCGCCTCATTGCGTGGCATCCCAGCGGTTTCGCGGATGAACTCCACCCGGCGCTGCCCGGAGAACAGGACGTCAACCTTGGCGTAGTTCTCGTCGTCGCCGTAAATCAGCAAACCTGCCTGCTGGTAGTTCTCCGTCGTCGCCAGCGTCACCTTCGTGGTCGCCTGCCACGCCGCTCCCGGAGTTGGTTGCAGCACCAGGTTTGTCGCGTCGTTGCGAGCGCCATAGAGGTCACCCACGGCTGTCGGCAGGAGCAAACTTCCGCCCGACACCGAGAACGTCTGGTTCTCCCGCACGATGGTCGGCCAGCGCTCACGGTCCAAGGCGGAGCCATTGAACTGGTCGGATCTGGCTCCGAAGCACGCGTTGTTGGGTGCTTCGACCCGGATGACGACCGAACTGTAAGCACTGGCGCCACGGGCATCCGTGACCGTCAGCGTCGCCGTGAACGTGCCCGGCGTGGTGTAGGTGTGCGTCGCGTTCAGCGTCGCCGCCGTGCCACCGTCACCGAAATCCCAGGCATAGGTCAGGGGCAGATCGCCCTCGGGGTCGGTCGCGGTTCCCGTGAAGTCAACAAGCAACGGGTGGGTACCGGTGACCGGGCTCGCCGAAGCCGAAACCACGGGAGGCGCGTTCTCCGTCACGCCGCGGCCGAGGAAGTCGACCCAGTTCACGTTGAACAGTCCGCCAGCGGGGCCTCTCGCGACAAAGAACAGTGGGCCGGTCGCCGTCGATGGAGTGCTCAGGTCAACCGTGACGTCGGTGTAGACCTGCCAGTTCCCCGTCCCCGGAATCGCCGCTGAGGCAAGCAACGTGCCATCGGCCGATCCACTGCGAACCTCCAGCGTCCCGCCGTTTCCGCCTGAGGCGGCCCGGAACTGGAAGCTGTCGATTCCCGTGAGGTTCGTGGGAGTGAACGACCACCAGTCGCCGTCCTCGATGAAGCCGACGTTCTGGAAGCCGCCTTGCGTGTCGCCTGTGGTTTCCCTGACGACACCGGGGTCTCCCCCGCCGTTGCCATTGAGACGTCCCGTGGCCGAGAAGTATTCGGCCTGCTTACGCTTGGGCTGAAGTTGCTCAATCGCCCGTCCTGTCAAGGGATTCGAGCCACCGCTGCCACCGTTGTCGGTGTAGGTCGCTTCGAAAACCGTGAACACGTTGGCGTCAGCCCCGTGTCCACTCGCGAGGGACGTCTGCACGATGCCGGTGCAACCGGTGTAGGACTGCAGCGGATGCGCGTGCTCATCGTGGCCGAGGTAGACCTGCAGCGTGACCCGGCCACAGTCGATCGTCCCGTCCTCTGGGTCAGTGACGTTGACGGTGTATTCCACCTGGTCACCCCAGTTGAAGAACCCTCCTTCGGGCGGGAAGCTGATGCTGACCGCTGGCGCCGTGTTCCCTACCGTGACCGGAACGTTGGCCACGGCGGTGCGATCCGAGGTGTCCCTAACCGTCAGCTGGGCCGTGTAGTTTCCAGCCGCCGCATAGGTGTGCTGCGGGTTGGCCTCCGTCGAGGTCGCCCCATCGCCAAACGCCCAGGAGAACGTGATCTCCTGGCCATCCGGGTCACGCGAGCCCTCGCTGGAGAACTGCACCGTCAAGGGACTCGGCCCTGACGTCGGCGTCCCGCTAGCGACGGCGATCGGGGCACGGTCGCCCGCGATGTAATCGATGCGGTAGACGCCGGAGTTGTCGTTGTTGCCACCGAACCCGGTGCCCCACTCGATGAGGTAGAGCGCGCCGTCCGGCCCGAACTCGATGTCCATCGGGCGCAGGAACGTCATGCTCGTGAGCAGATTGTTGATGTCTACTAGCGAGCGCACATCTGGCGACGTCTGGAACGTGTACATCTTGTTCTGGTTCCACTCACCGAAGAACGCCTTGCCATCGTAGTAGGCCGGCCACTTACGGTCCGAAGTGGACTGTGCGTCGAAACGGTAGACCGGGCCCCCCATGGGCGCACCGCCGCCGCCGATCTCGGGGAACAGCGCATTGCCGCTGTAGTCGTAATCAACCGTGGCCGAAACGGCGGGCGGCAGGTTCGCCAGACCCGTGTTGTTAGGCGAGTTGTTCACCGGAGCGGCACAGTTGAACTTCGCACCACTCGGGCCGGACGGGAATGTGTAGTCGTTGTAGGCGTAGTTAGCGCCGTGGCAGTAGGGCCAGCCGTAGTTCCCGGGAGTGACGATGTTCCACTCGACGGTGCCTTCCGGGCCCCTGTTCGGGTCGGCCGCTTGCGCGTCCGGTCCATAGTCGGCCACCAGCAACGTGTTCGTGTGCTTGTCCATGCCGATGCGGAACGGGTTGCGGAAACCCATGGCGTAGATCTCGGGTCGCGTGCTCGCCGTGCCAGGAGCGAAGAGGTTGCCCGCGGGAACGGTGTAGCCGCCATCGGCCTGCGGGGTGACCCGCAATATCTTGCCGCGCAGGTCATTGGTGTTGCCCGAGGTGCGCTGAGCGTCATAGTTCTGCCGCCCGGCACGCTCGTCGATCGGGGTGAACGAGCTCGACTCGAACGGGTTGGTGTTGTCTCCCGTTGCCAGATAAAGGTTTCCGGCACTGTCGAAGACCATGCTCCCGCCCGCGTGACAGCAGGTGTCGCGCTGTGTGTCCACTTGCAGCACCACTTCTTCGGTGGCCGTGCTGATGGTGTCACCGCTAACCGTGAAGCGGGACAACAGGTTCCTCGGCCCGCCACCGTTGGGCGAATAGTAGAGGTAGACCCAGTGGTTGGTGGCGAAGTTCGGGTCGAGCCGCAGTCCCATCAAGCCGTCTTCGTTGCCCGTGAACACATCCAGGTCGACCGCGGTAACGGTCAGCCCGGTGTCCGGCTTGATGATCTGCACGCGGCCGTCTCGCTCGACGTAGAACACGCGGCCGTCGGGGGCGATGTCGAGCTCCATCGGGTTGCTGGTGTTGCTGTCCAGCGTGACCTTCTCGAACGAACCGTCCAATGTGGCCGTGCAGTCGGCGTCGACGACACCCGCCGTGGACTTGATGCCGCCGAGCAGGTGCGCCAGGAAACTTGGCTCCGCATACGATTCCGCGGTGTGACCGCTTCCGGTGTACCAGGATCGCCCGCCATCGAAGTCATGGCACCACGCGGTCGGATGGTCGGCACCCATCGCCCCTGTGCCCGGGGAATATGTGGACTCGTTCAGGCTCGCGAGCACGTGCACGTTGCCGCGCGGGTTGGCGCGGAAGTTGTACCACTCGTCAAAGCGCGACCACGTCGCCGGAAGCCCAGCCGTTGAGGGGTGGGCCGGGTCCTCCACCTTGATCGTGGCTTGCTGATTGTTCGGGTGCGCCGAGAAGTAGGCGCCCACAAGCTGGCCGTACCATGGCCAGTCATATTCGGTGTCAGAAGCCGCGTGAACACCGGTGAACCCGCCGCCAGCGCGAACGTAACGCTCAAACGCGGACTGCTGTGTCGCGTCGAGAACGTCGCCGGTCGTGGAGAGGAAGACCACGGTGGCGAACTGAGCCAGGTTGGCATCGTTGAAAGCGGCCGCGTCCTCGGTGGCGACAACCGTGAAGTCGTTGGCGGCACCCAATTGCTGAATGGCGGCGATGCCTTCGTCAATGGAGTCGTGCCGGAACCCGGCCGTCTTGGAGAAGACCAGCACGGAATAGGAAGCCGCGTGCGCTGGCGTCGCGATGACCGCGAGGAAGGTGGCCAGCATAGCGGGGATGGCAAGGAGGAACACTTTTCGGCGATGGCGCAGCACACTAGCTCCCTGAGTCTGCTGTGAACGGTGTCCGCTGTGGACGGTTCGCCGAAGTACCGTCTCAGTTGTACCGATTGACTCCGGTCAGCCTAAGGGCTAGTGAGCGGGGTTTCAATACGTGTCTGTCGATTAACGAAACACCTTGAGCGCCAAGGGAATGAGCCGTTCCGTAGCGTGCGCCATCGGCTCCGGGAGGCTGCCGGGGGCAAACCATCCCAGGGCGTGGGATTCCTCGCTGAGCTGCTCGTCCGTATTGCCGGTCGCCAGGATGGCGAAGCGGACGTCGAAATGGAACTGCCCGCCGTGACGGCAGTTCACCGCGTGAATATCGAGGTCAATGGGCACGGGGTGCACGACGAGGTCGGCCAGCCCGGACTCTTCCCGGGCTTCGCGGAGCGCCGCTTCGGCCAAAGTGGAGTCTCCCGGCTCGCAGTGCCCGCCGAGCTGCATCCACTTGTTCGCCCGGCCGTGCAGGCACAGCAGCACCTTCTCCAGCCCGGGGTGCACGATGAGGGCGCTGGCGGTGAGGTGGGCATACGGATGGCTGGCCCAGATCGCGTCCTGGCTCGACTCAAGCAGGTCCAGGAACCGCTCGCGCACCGGATCGCTTTGCGGCCAGGCCGCGATGACCTGGGCCGCGTCGTCATGCAGTGGAGACATGATCCCCTGACCTGGAGTCCTTGATGTAGATCAGCATGTCGCCGGTCTCCACGGTCAGCGGCACCGGCCCGGCCGCCGACTCGATCTGACCGCGGCGGTAGACCGCGATCACGACCTCGCTCAGGTCCTTCGTCAGCCGCCCGACCTCAGCCCGCAGCGCTGAGCGCATCGCGAGCGCCATTCCGGTGCCCGGCGTCAGCAGATCCTCAACCACATCGATCAAAGGTGGTGCCGAGGTCGACAGGCCGAGCAGACGGCCAGCGTTCGACGACGAGACGACCACGTGGTGCGCCCCGCTCTGCTTGAGCAACGGCGCGTTCTCGTCTTCCCGGGCGGCCGCGATGATCCGCACTTTGCCGCCGGTCAGCTGCCGTACCGTCAGGGTGATCAACACCGCCGCTTCATCGCTGTTCGTCGCGATGATCACGGCTTGCGCGTCGCGAACGTGCGCTTGCGTGAGCACGGCAGAGCTCGTGGAGCTGTCCTCGATGACCACCAGCCCATCGGAGAGTGCTTGACGTGCGGCGTTCTTATCGGGCTCGACGACGATGATCGCCTTGCGGTCCGTTCCGTTTTCGATGAGCGCGCGAACGGCGGAGCGGCCCTTGGTGCCGTAACCGCACACGATGATGTGGTTATTCAATTTCTTTCTCCATCGGGCGAGGCGGACCGAGTCGCGGTATTGCTCCGTCAGCACTTGCAAGGTCGTGCCGACCAAGATGATGAGGAAGAGCACCCGTGCCGGAGTGATCAGCAAAACGTTGATCAGCCGGGCCTCTGGCGTCACCGGGGTGATGTCGCCATAGCCGGTCGTGGACAGGGAAACGACGGTGTAGTAAAAGCAATCCAGGAGCGTCAGCCCGTCCCCGTTGCCATCGCGGTAACCATCGCGGTCTAGGTAAACCACGGTGACAATGAAGAGAATCAGCCCCACCGCGGCGATGAGTCTCGTGCCAATAGCCTGCAGCGGATTGCGGGCAAGGGCCGGCAGCCGGATCATGCCCGCTACTTTAGGGCCTCGGTTCTACATTGATTGCAACCAGCCGGCCGCGGATCCAGCAGGGAACGTGAAGTTCCTTGATGACGGTACGGTCGCCCACCTGCGCGCGATGACGATTGACCTTCCGGCTTTCCCTATAACGGCCTTGAATCGCCCAGCGGGCTAGGTCACCTTCAAGGACAGGCGGGGAACGGAAGAAATCTTCGCCAACGTCGGCGGGCAGCCCGGTGACGAGATCCTGCTTCCTTGCACTGTGGCCCGACGGAGGTCCCGCCGGGACTGCTGGTCGTCAAGCAGACGGAAAAGCACCTTCACCGTGCTCGGATACGTCCCGGGTCTCGCGCATTTCGACCGGTTCTACGCGGTCGACGGTGACTTGGTAGCCGAAGCGCACGACAGCGAAAGCACGACCCAGGAACAACGCTGGCGCTTCCACTGGCATCGCACCGCTTTCGCTCCCGTGCCCGGCAACAAGCCTTCGCGAAAGGCGACTATTACCCGGCCTAAGGCGATCTGCGTGAGTCATCGTTCAGTGTCTTCGGTGGACAAAAGAAGGACCCCTGCGACACCGGCGGCACACTGTCGTTTGTGGACGGTCACAGCGCGTCTGGGAATGTCGCGACGCCATTGCCGTGCTGACGTGCACGACACCGGAAGGCAAGCAGGAGCAACGGGTTTACGCCAAGCGGCTGCTGCAACTGAGCGGTCCGGCCACGGTTCGCCTCGAAGCCGGGCTGGCGGTCGTCGAGACCGGCGGTTACGTGCGCGAATTCCAGTCGGTTGGCTACATGCTTACCGAAGTCAGCTAGCGGGGATAGGCTGGCGCCTATGCGAGCGTGGCTGTGCTTGTCGGTCTTGTTAGCGCTTGGGGCATGTGACGCGAGCCCCAAGCCGCTTCCTCCTGCCGCGAGTGGGGCGCCGCTCGCTTGGCGGACCCTCAGCCCGTCGCCCTCTTCACGCACCGAAGTCGCCGCGACCGTGCTGGATAAGAAGATCTATGTCGCCGGTGGGTACCAGGCGGACGGCGCGACAGTCGGCACGGTAGAGGTTTATGACACGACAGCAGACCGCTGGACCACCGGGCCGGAGCTGCCCGTGCCGGTCAATCACGCCATGGCGGCGACCGTTTCCGGGACTGTTTATGTCTTTGGTGGCTACGACAAGTTCAATCAGTCCTTCGCGGGAGCATTCCGGTTAACGGACGGTGGCTGGCAGTCCATCCCGGACCTTCCGGAGCCGCGGGCGGCGGCGACAGCGGCCGTTGTGGGCGAGCGGGTCTATCTCGCCGGCGGGATCGGTGCGGGCGGTTCGCTGGCGGCGAGCATGCTCGTCTACGACACCGTGACGCGGCAGTGGTCCACGGCACCGGGCATGCCGACGCCACGCGAACACCTTGGCGGGGCTGGGTTTGACGGTCGCGTATACACAGTCGGCGGGAGAACCGCCGCGGCGGGCAACCTTGGGGCGCTTGAGATCTTTGATACGCGTACCCAGAAATGGTCCTCTGGACCGGCGATGCCGACACCCCGCGGTGGCATGTCAGCGGCGGCCCTCTGCACCGGAGCGCTCATCGCCGCCGGCGGTGAGGCTCAGGCGACTTTCCCCGAAGTCGAGCTGTTCGACCTCGCCTCCGGTTCTTGGCAAGCACTTCCGCCGTTGCCCACACCACGGCATGGGCTCGGCGTCGTCACGGTCGGCACTCAGCTCTACGTGCAGTCAGGCGGCAAACAGCCCGGCCTTCACGTCGACAACACGACCGAAGCACTCGATCTCGGAGCACTCGGCAGTTGCCGTTAGGCGTTGCGCCTGGCCTGGATCGCGGCGCGGCGCTCTTCGAACCGGGTGGCGTTGCGGTCCAGCTCGGTCATGAAGGCCGCTAGCTCGTCGCGGTAGGCGTTGCCCGTACCAGATAGGTCTTCGCGGCCCATGATGTTGAGCTGGCGCAGGATCGGCAAGACCACCTCGTCGTGGTGAATGCGAAGGTCGTAGATGCCCGCCATGGCGATCTGCACGGCCTTGCGCCCGAAGTTCTCGATGCCGTGGCCCGGCATCTGGAACTCCAGCACCACATCGCGGATCGCGCGCATCGTGTCATCTGGCGACAGCTCAAACGAAGCCGCGAGCAGATTGCGGTAGAAGAGCATGTGCAGGTTCTCATCCGCGGCGATCTTCTGCAGCAGCTGGTCGCACACGAGGTCTTCACTGATGCGTCCCGTGTTGCGGTGGGCGACGCGCGTCGCCAGCTCCTGAAAGGACACATAAGCGATGCCGTGCAGCGTGCTGTCGGGGTGGTCGGTTTCGAACCCCGCGCCCATGTGGGTCATGCGGGCGCGCTCGAGTTCGACCGGGTCGACCGCGCGGGTGGTCAGCAGGTAGTCGCGGATAGCGATACCGTGTCTGCCTTCCTCAGCCGTCCACCGGTGCACCCAGGTGCCCCACGCGCCGTCACGGCCAAACATCGTGGCGATCTCGTGGTGATAGCTCGGGAGGTTGTCTTCGGTCAGCAGGTTCACGATCAGCGAGGTGCGGGCGACGTCGGAAAGTTTCGACTGTCCCGGCTCCCACGCGCGCCCCCCGAGCACGCCGTCAAAGTCCTCACCCTGGCTCCACGGCACGTATTCGTGCGGAAACCACTCCTTCGCGGTAGCAAAGTGACGGTTGAGGTTGGTTTCCACCACGGGTTCCAGTTCGCGCAGCAAAGCAAGGCTCACGCAACCGACGGTACCGTAACCTACGGTTCCGTAGCCAGCGTTGGTTCTGGAGCGGTCCCTCCCAGGTGCGCTGGAAGCCACCAGGAATCGTCTGGGCCTTTCGGCTTATCCGGGTAGTCACGCTGTGCCCGGTCGAGCAGCGCGGACATGCGTTTATGCAGCTCAGCGGCGAGTTCGTCCTGGTTGTCGCGGCGCCCGGGGTGCATCGGCTCGCCGACGATGATGGAGATCGGAAGGTGGCGCTGAAAAAGCTTGCGTGGCCGGCCTTTTGTCCACATCCGCTGGGTTCCCCAAAGGGCCATCGGAATGAGCGGAACGCCTGCGGCAGCGGCCATCCGGGCCGCACCGCTCTTGATTTCCTTGACCGTGAACGAGGGGCTAATGGTCGCCTCGGGAAACACCCCGACGACCTCTCCCGCCTTCAATGCCGCGAGCGCCGCCTTGTATGACCCGATGCCCGCCTCACGATCCACGGGGATGTGATGCATCCCACGCATCAGTGGCCCGGCGATCTTGTTGGCGAAGATCTCTTGCTTCGCCATGAACCGCACGAGCCGCTTAGAGGGTTGCGCGCCAAAGCCGCCAAAGATGAAGTCGAGATAGCTGATGTGATTGATGGCCAGCACCGCTCCGCCTTCACGGGGGATGTGTTCGCCACCTTCCACCGTGATGCGCAAATCAAGCGCCCGAAAAAGCGTCTTCGCGAGAACGATGACGGGCGGGTAGACACGATCGGCCATGGCGTCACATTACAGAGCCCATTCACTCACTCCGCGTTAGCCCTTAACTAATGACTTTTCGGACATTAGGCGATAAATTCATCCGGCCGGGATCGTCCTTTTCAGGAGGCCAGATGTCCGACCCCATCCTTCGTGACCTTCGGCTCGTGAGCGATGAGACCTTGTTCGCCCGGTTAGTGCTTCTGCGCCAGCGATTTCCCGCCGACTCCGGCTCAGAGGACTGGATTTACCATTGCGACACCTGGGAATTGGCGAACAAGGCCGTGCGCGCCGAGATTCGCCGGCGCAAGGCGATCCCACCCGCCTGGTGGGTTCCAGCTCAGCCCCCGCCCAGGCGGCTTCCTTTGCTGACCACAGGAGCCGTATTCCTCCTATTGCTGACCCTGGCGGTCCTTGGTTTCGCGCTCGCACCGTCCTATTAGAACGGCCTAACAGCTGATTCACAGCTTGCTTCAAGCTGGCTCCCACAGGCAGCCGGGGTAAAGTCGCCGCCGCCGGACTTCCAACGGGAGAAGAAGAGGGTACTGGGGATGCCGCCCAAGAAGCGCCAGAAGTCACGCAATCGCCCGCCAGCTAAGGCGGCTGCTGTCGCCAAGCCTCCGGCACGTTCGGTGCGCCTCAGTCCCAACATGAAGTTCACCGCCGGGCTGATCGGCCTGGTGCTGGTGATCGTCGGCATCATCTGGTGGTCCAATCGCGACGAACCAGCCGCCGCCGCTGAACAACTCGTGCGGGCCAACTCGCACAAGCTGTCGGCCGCCGCCGATGGCAAGGTGACCCTGGTCGAATTCCTCGACTTCGAGTGTCCATCTTGTGCGGCGGCCTACCCCTCGGTGGAGAGGATCCGCACGGAATACGCCGGGCGCATCACCTATGTCGTGCGGCTGTTCCCGCTGACCGGGCACAAGAACGCCATCCCGGCCGCGAGCGCGGCTCAGGCAGCGGCAAACCAGGGCAAGTTCGAGGCCATGTATAAGAAACTGTTCGAGTCGCAAGGCTCCTGGGGCGGCAAGGAAACCGACCAGGCCGCCACGTTTGAGCAATACGCCACCGAGCTTGGCCTCGACATGACCCGCTACAAAACCGACGTCGCCGCCCAAGCCACCTCCAGCTTCATCACGGCCGAAGTCACCGACGCGAAGACGGTCAAGGTGACAGGCACGCCGACCTTCTTCCTCAACGGCAAGAAGCTGACGACCACGCCGACCTACGACAACCTCAAGAAGGCGATCGACGAGGCGCTGGCCTCATGAACCGGGCGGAAACCCCTTTCGCCGCAAGGATTAGCGGGTGGGTGCTGACGATCGGTGGAGCGGTGGGCTTTCTCGCCGCCTTCACCCTGATCGTGGAGAAGATCAGCCTCATCAAGAATCCCGCCTACGTTCCCACGTGCAGCATCAATCCACTGCTGTCATGCGGATCGGTGATGCAAACCAGTCAGGCGGAGGCCTTCGGTTTCCCCAACCCGCTCATCGGGGTGGCCGCTTTCCCCGTCGTCATCACGATCGGCGTGCTCGTGCTCGCTGGAGTCCGGCTGCCCCGCTGGGTGTGGCTAGGGTTGCAGACAGGCACGGTTTTCGGCCTCGTCTTCGTGCATTGGCTTATCTACCAAAGCCTTTACCGTATCGGGGCGCTGTGCCCCTACTGCATGGTGGTCTGGATCGTGATGATCACCATCTTCTGGTACACCCTTTTGCGCAACCTCCACTTCGGAGTCATTCCGCTACGCAACCACAAGACCCTGCTCAGCTATCACGGGCTGATCCTGACGGCATGGCTGCTTATCATCGCCGCGCTCATCGGCATCGAGTTCTGGGACTACTGGCAGACGCTCCTATAGCACCGATGGCGAACTGGCATTGGCGATCAGCAGCTTAGGCGGGCTCTGGCCGGTCACGGCTGAGGCCCAGATGTCAGTTCCGCCATCTTCGCGCAGCAGTGAATACATCACCGTTTTCTCATCCAGCCACGCCGCTTGATCATCAACATTGAGCGTACTAGGCAAAGCCCACTCAGCACGTGAACGCAGATCGAGCACATAAAGCTGCCACGGCCGCGCCCCGTCATCGGAGACCCGTTTCTTGAACACGATGTGGTGCCCGTCCGGTGACAGCGACGGGCACTCCGCGTTTTCCCGCAAAGTGCGCGCCTCCCACGTCGCGATGTCCGCCTCGACGAGATAGGTCTTGCCGCCCGTCGACATGCTGGCGTAGAACCGTTTGCCATCCGCGGCGAAAGTTACGCCCCAAAGGTTCACGTCCAGCGTGCTGATCTTGCGTCCTTCGTGGTAGATCTGCAGCGTCTCGATATCGCCGTAGGTCCGGTTGTTGGCGATGTCCACAATTGACGTTCTCGTGGAAAAGCCTTCTTTCGCATACGAGTGACCGGTGACGAAGGCGGTGAATGCGACATGACTGCCACCTGAGCCGACCCTCGCCCGGTTGGGAATTCCCGGATGCCGCGCACGGCTGACCTCCGCGAGATAACGGTCCAGCACGACGGCGGCGAAGGCCGGCGTCAAGCCGGCCGTGGGCTGTAGGCAAACCGCCGTAGCGGCAGCGGCGTAAACGCGGTCGCACGCCCAGGCACTAACGCTGCGCGGTCCGCCCGGATCGCCTATCGCGACCGCGGCGGCCCGTCCCGAGGCGGTGTCGCGGAACAGGATCTGCCCTGGCTGCGCCAGGTCGATCGCCGTCACGTCAGCGGGCGCCGCCCGGTTAGCCGCCTGCACGGTATAAGCCACCGCGACGGTGGCTAGCAGCACGCCAACTGCTGCCAGAGTTCCGAACCGCTTACGGCTACTCATCCTTGCCTCCTCGAATTCCTTCGCGCAGCGCCGCTTCCGGCGCTGCGGCCGGCTGCCTTCATGACGCGTCCTGCGGCAGACGCTGACGTGTGAGCGACATGGCTACGACGGCCACGGCTAGGAGGCCGAGCATGACTGTCAGCGCACGGTTGGGGCCCCACCAGGTCCACATCGCTCCAAACGCGATGGTCGCGGCGAAACGGCCCAGCGACTGTCCGGTGGCGACGATCGCCAAACCAGTGGCGCGTGCGGACTCGGGCACGACTTCGGCGACCGCGGCGGCGAGCACGCCATCGGTGGCGGCATAGAAGGCGCCGTGCAGGATCAGGCAGCCGATCAGCACCACGGGACTGGCGACGGTCGTGAGGAGCAACGTGTAGACGGCGGCGAGTATCAAGTACCCGCCAATGAATATCTGCCACCGGCCCAGCCTGTCGGCGAGCCGGCCAAGCGGAACCGCCAGCAGCAGAAAGGAAAGCGCGCTTACCAACGGCAGCAAGGGAAACAGGGCGATATCGAAGCCGAATCTTTGCTGTAGCAGAAGAAAGACGAACGCGTCCCCGATGGTCACCAGACCCAGAGCCGTGCTGCGCACGCATACGCGACGGAACCTGCGGTCACGTAACAGCGGCACGCGCTGCGTGGCAATGGCCGGCGCGCGTTGCTCGCGAACGAACAGCACCAGCACCATCACTCCGGCCAGGGCGATGCAGGCACTCGTGACGAAAACCGCGTCATACGCGCCTGTGGTAAACCACAGCAAGGCGAACGCCAGCAACGGTCCAAGAAGCGCCCCAGCGGTATCCATCGCGCGGTGCACACCAAACGAGCGGCCCATCGTCGCGGGCGTGCTGTTGGCTGCTATCAAGGCATCCCGGGGCGCGGTGCGCAGCCCCTTGCCCACGCGGTCGGCCACGAGGACGGCACCAAGGGCCGGCACGGAGCTTCCCGCGAGCAGCAGCAACACTTTCGTCACCGCCGACGTCGCGTAACCGCCGGTGGCGACAGCTTTGCGCCGTCGCCACCGGTCAGCCAAGTGCCCGCCCGCGAGGCGCGACAACGCGGAGGCACCGGTGTACAGCCCGTCAAGGAAACCGAGCTGCAATGGGCTTAGGCCAAGTCCCACCACGAAGTAGAGCGGCAGGACAGCGGTGACCATCTCCGCCGACACATCGGTGATGAGACTGACCGTGCCCAGGGCCAGCACCGTTCCGGCGACCTTTGTCCCGGTGCGGACTGTCGGTGTTGGACGGACGGTGCTGGCCAGATACATGACTCTTCCTCGGGATTAGTGGCAGGTGTAGGTCGGCGTGGTGTCGCGCACCGCGCCGCTGTCATCGACGAGCTGACCCGTGAACGTGGTGTCCGTCAGGGTCAGCTTCAGCACGCCGTAGAGGTCGGTCATCCGCTTGACACTGTTTGGCGCCACTGGGTATTCGAAGGAGTAGTTGTCCGCACCGCCGAGGCCGACGGTTATCGCGACAGGACCCGCGACATCGGCACCAGCGTTGGGGTTCTGCGGGGTGAACCGCTCATAAACGTGATCGTGACCGTTGATGATGAGGTCGGCGCCAGCGTTGTAGAGCGCCTGCCACGCGGGCAGACTCCTCGGGTCATAACCCTTGCTTCCCGAGTTGAACAGCGGCTTGTGCCAGTAGGCGGCGACGCAGCGCTTGGTGTTAGCCGCCAGATCCGCGCGCAGCCAGTTGAGCTGAGCCGAACTGTTCGACATCGAGATCTCAGAGTCGAGGGCGATGAAATGCCAGTTGCCTTGGTTGAAGCTGTAATACGTCGTGCCGTTCGGCATGGCGATGTTGCCGAAGTACGCCTTGTAACCTTCGGCGTTGGATTCGCCTTCGGCGTACTCGTGGTTGCCTGGCGTCGGTTTCGTCTTCGCCTTGAACCGGCCCCACGTCGTGTTGTAGTAGTTGTTGAATTCGCTGAGCGTTCCTTCGTCGTACTGGTTGTCGCCAGCGGTCAGCACCCAGGTCGGGTTGATCGACTCCACGAGACGCGCTGTGCGCTCATGCTCACATGCCAATCCGTCACTAGCCCGGCAGCTGCCCGCGATATCTCCCGCGGCGACCACGACGAACGAACCGCCGCCGCCACCGTTGGGAATCAGGTCAATGAGCGGATCGTCAATGCTGAAGTCGACCCAGAGCACGCCGTGGTTCTGCCGGGTCTGCGCCGACAAGTCCCGGCCGATACTTTGCGGAATGGGTGTGGGACGCTGACTCCACCAAGGACGGTCAGACGGGTAACCGATCTGGAACATGACGTCGCTGGGATAGAAGTGGTCAGCGAACTTCTTGTGCTCGGCGAGGAACGTCGCGTAGGTGCCGTTGAGTTCGTCGTCGCACACGAAGATGATGTCGCCACGGTGGGTCGGCGGCAGGTTGGCCTCATTGAAGTGCTTGAGGATCAGCCGGTACCCAGCCTTGTGTCCCTTGACCCGCTGCTCCCACGCTTGCGCTTGCGCGTTGGAGACCGGCGTCTCGATGTCAGTGGCGCTCGTCTTGTTAATCCACTCGGCGTCGATGGCTAGGCCAAGCACGCTCGGGTGGTGTTTGTAGCGGTTGAGCACCAGGTCGATGAGCGTCGGAATATCCGCGTCGCCCGGCTCGATCTGCAGGTAGACACCGATGCCGTGAGTGTCGAAATAGGACAGATACGGTTCGTGCTTGTCGGCCGTCTGGAATTGATAGAGCGGACCGTAGTTCACGCCGTCGTTGGGCCGCGGGAACTCAAGCACCATCCCGTGATTGGCGAAGTCCACTTCACCGACGAGCCAGATCGAGGCCGACGGAGTGGAGCCGGGGAAGTAGCCCGACATGGTCTTCATCGCCGATTCCCATTGCGCTGAGGTCGGGAAGGGAATCTGTGCCCCGTCACGGATGCCGTAGGTCGACGACCGGACACCCGCCCACTTCAGCTTGGTCGCCGGTGGATTTCCGGCCGTGCCGAACACCTCGAACTCCCACAGGGAGTAGCCATAGGCGGTGCCGCGTTGCGTTCCGTGCACCCGCACATACCGGCCCTGCACGGACAGTCCCGTGTGTTCGTCAATCGCACCATTTCCATTGGTGACCGTGACGGCGGTGGTCCACGTGTTCCCATCTGGCGACACCTGAACCGTGTAGGCCTTGCCGTAGGCGGCTTCCCAGTTCAGCTTGACGCGCGTGATGGTGGCCGTGCTGCCGAGGTCGACTCGCAGCCATTGCGGGTCAGCGCCTTCCAGCGAAGCCCACCTGGTGGTCGTGTTGCTGTCGACCGCCTTCTCCGGGCCGAAGCCGGAGGCTTCCGTTGACGAGGCGGTCGCGGGCTTGCCAGCCGACAGCAGAGTGTCGGGCGGCGGGGTGCTGTCTGTTCCGTACACCTCGAACTCCCATAGCGAATAGCCATAGGCCGTTCCCCGCTGGGTGCCATACACCCTGACGTAGCGGGTGTCGCCGGTCGCGGTGGTGATCTCCTTGATCCCAGCCGTTCCGGCGCTCGTGGTGTACTTCGTCGTCCAGGTAGTGCCGTCGTTGGAGAACTCGACGCGGTAGGTCTTGGCGTAGGCCGCCTCCCAGTTCAGCTTGATGCGGGAGACAGCGCGGACAGAGCCGAGGTCAACGCGGATCCATTGCGGGTCCACGCCTTCCACGGAGGCCCAGCGGGTGGCGGCATTGCCATCCACTGCCTTAGGGCCGGTCATGGTGCTGTCCTCGTTGGACGAAGTGAGCACCGGTTTGTTTTGCGAGAGCAGGACTTCGGCTGCCGCAGAGGGCGCTGCGGCGATGAGCTGGCAGATCAGGGCGATCCCCAGCACCCCGGCCAGCCGTTTCCGATGACGCGGTTCCATGATCTCTCCCGGGTGGAGAAGCTTAGTTAGTAAACCCAACTAACTATCGGTCCTGCCATTGAAGACCCGGAATGCAAAACTGTCAACATTGGATTCTGCGATCTTGCGGTACTGTAGTTAAGTTCCCTAACTTAGGAGCGTCATGGGACAAGCGGCACCCAACCTGATCCGCGCCGTCAATGACCGCGCGGCGCTTCAGGCGCTGGCAGATCGCGGGCCACTGACGCGTCCCGAGATCGGTGCCCTGTTAGGACTGTCCAAACCCACCGCTTCGCAACTCCTCAGCCGCCTGCAGGAAGCTGGTCTCGTGATCCCCGAGGGGATCCGCGAAGGAGGCCCGGGCCGGGCGGCGGAGGTCTACCGCATCAACCCGGACATCGCCCACGTTGCCTGCTTCGATGCCACGCCCGGGATGATTGACGCGGTCATCGCTGACGTCACGGGGACCGTGAAAGGCAGCTTTTGCTTCAGCCCGCCAGAGGACAAGAGTGTCGCCGAGGCGCTCGATGCCGCGCTTGAGGGAGCTTGCCGTGAAGCCGGCCTGCCCCGCGCGAGCATTCACAGCGCCGTGATCGGGGTGCAAGGAGCGCTCAACCCGGTCACCGGGCGGCTCGGCTTCGCCGCACACCTGCCGGAGTGGCAGATTCCGGCGGTGGCTAAGACTTTGCGGGAGACTCTCGGGGTACCAGTCGCGATTGAAAATGATGTCAATCTCGTCGCTCTCGCCGAACGCGCGCATGGAGCCGCGCGGGCCCATCGCAATTTTGTTCTGCTGTGGGCGGCCGATGGGCTCGGCATGGCGCTGTTTCTCAACGGCGAGCTTTATCGCGGCTTCACCGGTGGCGCCGGCGAAATCGGCTACATTCCCGTGCCCGGCGCCCCGATCCCCCAAGTTTCCGACCGGCCCGCCAACTATGGCTTTCACGCCTTAGCGGGCGGACCGGCCGTGCTGAAACTCCTTCGCCAGCATGGCTTTCGGGGAGCGAACCCGACGGCGGCGATGAAAGCCGCCTCCCGGGCGTGGGATGCCCCGGCCACCGAGACGGCCCAGCGTGCCCACTCCGCGTTCAGTGAACTGGCCTCCCGCATCGCCCTTGGCTTAGCCGGAGTTGTTGGCGTCATTGACCCCGAGGTCGTCATCCTCGCGGGCAGTGTGCTCAGCATCGGGGCAGAACCGTTGCGCGCCTTGATTCAGGAGCGCCTGCACACGATGACGATTCCAACACCGCCGGTGCTGCTTTCCGCCCTGCAAGGAAATCCTGTGCTGAGCGGAGCCATCAACCGCGCCGTTCACGATGCCCGCGACAACCTGTTCAGCGTTGGGCGGAAATAGGCGTTCGCCGCTGGCACGAACATCAGCACGGTCGCCGTCAGCACCGCCAGCAGATGCAGCGTACGGCTTCCAGCGAACACGAGAGTCGCGGTGCTCGCTCTGTCGATGGCCGCCGGGAGATCGTTGCCCGCGAAAATCCATTGCAGGGGCTCTAAAACCAGCGAGAGGGTACCAAGTAAGCCCAGCCCCAGCGCCAAAGTGATCCTGGCCCAGTTTCGCCCGGCTCGCATGTTGATGGCGAAGAACATCGCGACCGCCGTGACGGCCACCCGGGCGATGACCGCCACCGTATAGGACTCCCCCTCAGGCAGTTGCGAAATCGCTAACGCGGTCTCGAAAATGCCTGCCGCTAAGGCGAAAACCCACAGTCCAAAAGCGATGTGTACCACGCGTCGTTCCGTCATACCCGAACTATTCACCGGGAACCGCGTCACGGTCACTGACGCAGGCAACCGCATCCGCGGTAGGGCCTCCCCTACCCGGCAAGCAGAGCGCTGTGATCGCGGGCGAACTCAGCCAGTGTCCGCCCGGGTTTGCCGGTCACGCTCGTAAAGTCGGGCGTGGTGTAGTCGCCCCAGCCAGAGGCGTAGGCCGCGCCATACTCCAGTCCACTTACCTCAGCCACCCACGCGGGGAAACCGGCCGCCTTCATGCCTTCGACCGCTGCCTGTGGCGGAATCTCCTGTGCCGTAACGGGTTTGCCGAGCGCGTCCGTCAGCGTTTGCGCGGCGTCCGCCATCGAGACGCTTTGCGGCCCGGTCAGGGTGTAAACGCGGCCGGCGTGAGCGTCAGGGTTAGCCAGAATGTGCGCCCCGAAGTCCGCGATGTCACGGATGTCGATGATGCCGATCCGCCCCTGCCCTATCGCGTGGTAGAGCACGCCACCCGAGACGGAGCCGATGAGGTTCTGCATGAAGAACGCGGGCCGGATAATGGTCGTGGCGATGCCCGACTCCAGTGCCTCCACATCGGACAGAGCATGCAATCGCCCATTCCTTGTCGGCGCATCATGAGCAGCCCCAATAGCGGACAGCCGCACGAGGTGCCGCACTCCCGCGGCACGGGCCGCCCACACCGCGTTGGAACTGGCATGTGGCGCCTGTGGACCCATCGCGTTAAGCAACCACAGCGTGTCGACACCAGCGAAAGCTTCGGTGAGAGTCTCGGGATGGTCGAGGTCACCCGTCACGACCTCCACACCGGGGATGTTCGGCGCCTTTGCCGCGTCGCGCACCATCGCGCGCACCTTCAGCCCAGCATGTGCTTGCAGCGACTGGATAACCGCGCTCGAGACGTTGCCGTTGGCGCCGGTGATCAAAACTGTCATACGATGAGGCTATGGTCAGCAGACTTGATAGTCAAGATTAGTGACTATCAAGTTTCGTGATTATCTGTGAAGTGGGTTACGTATGCGCCGAAGCGAACGCAAGCAAGCCGAGCCCGACCTGGGCATCCTGGCCAGCTGGCTCCTGCTGTCCGTGCAGCAGGAGCTCGGGGAAACGATGGAGCAGGAAGGCTTTGCGCCCCTTGGCCCCCGTTATGGTGCGGTGCTGGCCTATTTGGACGAAGAAGGCACTCGCGCCACAGAGCTGGCGCAGCTTTCGGGCCAGCACAAACAAGTCGTCGGCACCCTCATCGACGAACTTGTCGCGATGGACTGCGTCGAGCGGCAGCCAGACCCGCAAGACCGCCGTGCGAAACTGATCGTGCCCACGGCACATGGACTGGAACGAATGCGCCGCTCCGACGCGATCATGGCCGCGATCGAGGAACGGCACGCACGGCTGATCGGCAAGAGCGCCTACGCCGAATTCAAGCAAGCGTTCAAGCGAATCGCTGAAGCGCAGCGTGACCGGCGTTAGATTTGGTCTATGTCGATCAACCAGAACGCCTCGCTCGATGCAAGCCAGGTAGAGGACATGCGCAGCCAGAAGGAAAAAGTCGCTGGCCTCGCCGATCTGCCCGAACCCGAAGGACCACCCGAGAACGAAAACGAGGATGACGAAGAATCCACCTCTTAGCAGACCCCGCCGGTATCACTGGGCAGCCAGCCAGATCGCTGCCGCCCCGAGTGACCGTCTGCTCGAAATTGGCTGCGGAAGCGGCATCACCACGGAGATCATCTGTGAGCGGCTGACCACTGGCGCGATCACCGCCATAGACCGGTCGCCCGGCATGATCCGGATCGCCCGTGAGCGCAACTCCAGCTACATCGCCTCGGGGCTGGCCACGATCGAAGCCGCGGACTTCGCCTCCGCCCACTTCACACGGCAGGCTTTCGACAAGATCTTCGCGATCAACGTGAGCCTGTTCTGGCTCGGCGACCCGTCCGCCATGATGCGCCGGGCGGCGAAGTTCCTTGCCGCGCAGGGCAAACTGGTCATCATTTTCGAGCGTCCAGCGGCAGTGGCCGGTGGCATCGCCGACCGCATCCGCAGCCACCTCACCCGCGCCGGGTTGACCCTCACGGCGCAGGTACACGAGGACACCCTCGTTTGCCTTACCGCTTCAGTGTCAGATGTCTAGCGTTCACCGGACGAGCCTGGGACCAGATGACACCCTGTGAACCATGGACACCATCGATGAAGTGCAGGTAGGCCCGGGCCGCAGCGGCTCCCTGGAGCGCACCTTCGTCCCGCTGGCAGAACTCGACCGGTTCGTTGCCCTGGGTGAGCTGACCGCCGAAGAAGCGACGGACCGCCGCGCGGCCCTGCTCTCTGAGATCGAGGGCCAGCTAAACCTCGATCTGAAGGGCAGCCTGCGCTACTCACACTCGCTCGGGGAGCGGTCTTCGGCTTCCAAACTGCTCCAGGACTTGTACCTGCCAGCTGAGGTCCCCGGCTCGCCGGACCGCCGCTACTCGTTGTCTCAAGTCGGCAAACCAGGCGACGGTGTTGACCAGATCAGATTCGCCAACAAGGACACCGGCCTGCTCTCCGCCCGCAGCGAGTTCGTCCGCCAAAGCGGCCCGGCCAAGGGAATCGCGTTCCCAGCGATCGGCATCGAAGTGACATCGGCGCATACCTACTGCACCATCGAGTTCGGCCCGGCCGTGGACTTCTGGTGGGGCCACCGCACCGACGTGCCGACCGCGTTTGGCAATCCCAACTCCGCCTTCTGCCGCGGCGCACTGCGCCTCGTGGCTCAGAAACTCAATCCTTCCAACGGCAACTGGGACGACTTCCGTGACCACACCGTCGACCTCTTCCGCCGCTCGACCGTCACCGGCGAAGGCTACGGCTGGATGACCGGCCAGGGGCACTACACGAGCAAGGAGCTTCAAGTCTTCGCCAGCGCCGGTGAACGGTGGCGCTTCTGGCTTCAGGTCATCGTCGAAATGTCCAAACAGGACAACGATCCCCAGGCCTCAACGTCGGGCGAGGCTTACATAAACAGCCACGTCCCGTTTATGTGGGCTGTTGAGACGCCTGTTTGATCTTCGGTTACTGTGTTTCGATGTCCCGGAACATTGAGACCGTTGAAACCTATTTGGACGGCTTCCGCAAAGGCGACCACGCCCAGATCCTCGCGTGCCTCACCGACGACATCGTCTGGACCGTCTATGGCCACTTCAGGCTCACCGGCAAGGAAGCCTACGACGCGGCCATAGACGGCGTCGGCTTCACCGGCCCACCCCAGCTCGAAGTCGTCCGCATGGTCGAACAAGGCGACATCGTCATGGCCGAACTCACCGGCACCGCCACCCACGACACCGGCGAAGTCACGCGCATGTCCATGGCCGAAGTCTTCGTCATGCGCGACGGAAAGATCGCCGAACGCCGCGCCTGGGTCATCGCCCTGAAAGAGAACGACTTCCGCTGATATCCGGTAATTCAAGTGCCAGATCAACAACCCCATCGGGTACCATGTGGCTCGCTGGGGCGGTAGCTCAGCCGGTTAGAGCAGCGGACTCATAATCCGCCGGTCGTGGGTTCGAGCCCCACCCGCCCCACTTGCAACGCGCACGTTCACGTTGCACGGTGCCGAGTCCGATGAAGCTTCGTCGGCCGGTTGTCCCAGGACCGCCAAAAGTTTAGATAGTCGCGATCAAGTCGTTCCACGTGGCGGTGGTCATGAGTCCGACCATTCTCCGACCGCCATGCTCGTCCCAGATCCAGGAATCAGGATCAGCAAGCGTCTGTCTAATCTCCTGCGTCGTCATGACTGGCGACTCATCCCACGGCATCCACGGTTCCCTGATCTCGATCCAGCCTCGTCCGATCAAGTCCGACACGACGTCAGCGAATTCCGGGATCAGCATGCGAAGCTCTTGCCCTGACAGCGGATCAGGCGCCTGTGAGGTATCGCCGCCGTTCACCTGCCAGTAGCTGCGGGCGTGGAATTCGTATATCACCTGGTTCAGGCACGTCTCCTCAAGCGCAGAGATCATCACCGCAAACTGCTGAGGTGTCAGCTCCTCCCACACGCCCACCCAGGCATTGTGCCGCACGCTTACGCCTAACTGCTCGCTACGCACCGGTTCTCAAGCAGACAAACCTGGTCGGTCTAATCGATAGGGGATCACCCGCCACCGTAACGATCGCTTTCGCATTCTGGTGCGTCAGGCCCACTTCTTATCCATCCCGGTGCTATGCCCTTCTCGACCTGACATTGTGCAAATTCACGATCTTGCTGGAACCCAGCAAGATCGGAAAGCCATGACTCGGCGCGTCGAATCGCATCAATACTGCCCGCCTGGACGAAATCGGCGGTGTCGCCGCCGGGTAAAACTTCAGTGACTCCGCTCTATGTTTGATATTTCTACGGCTATCGTACCTTCCGGGGGTACGATAGCCGTGAAAATAACGTCGGCGAAGGGTGGGTGGGATGGTCGCCCGGCAGTCTGGTCTGCCCCGGGAGCTGGCACAAGCGCCGTTGCGAACGCTGCGCGTGCGAGACGTAACCGCCTACAACCATCCGCGCCCGCAATTGGCCAGACTGGCCGAAGCTGGACTGGTTCACCGGCTGGCTGATGGCTTCTATGTGGTTGTGCCCCAAGATCGGGTAGGTGGCAGATGGCTGCCTTCGCTCGAAGGTGCCGCCGCTGGGATCGGGGCGGCTGAGTTTGGCATCGGCAGATATGCGCTTATGGGCTTGACGGCAGCACGTGTTCATCGCGTGGTGCCGCGGGCAATCGGGTTGGCGACTGTCGCTGCCCCCCGAAGGAGAGAAATCCTGAAACTCAAAGATCGCGAAGCTACCATCCGTTTCTTTGTTCGCGACATCGATTTGCTACATGTGGAGCTGATGCAGACGGACATGGGCAGTTGCCTGGTAACGACACCAGAACAGACGGTGCTCGATCTGGCGCATCTGACTTTCGACGGGCTGGAGGGCGAGACCGAGACGGCGGTTCGCGCGTTGTTCCCGCGTTGTGATCTCGAGATGCTCCAAGAGATCGCTGATGGGCAGCGGTTAAAGCGTGCACTTAGCCGTGTTCTGAGGATGGAGGCAGAAGCATGAGTGTCGTGAAAGGAGAGTCGCCCTTCGGCCTTTCCCACGATGAATTGGCCCGCGAGGCAGCGCGGTTCGGAGTATCGGACGAACAGGTCCAACGAGATCACGCGATTTCCCACATCCTTGCCTCGATCTCTGAGCAGTGCAGAGATGACGTGATCTTCTTTGGAGGGACGGCCCTTAGCCGAACGCATCTGCTACACGCACGTCTGAGTGAGGACATAGATCTTCTCGCCCTCGCTCCGAGAGGTGAACTCGCTGACCGACTAGCAAAGGTCATCAGCCAAGGACTGCTGCGAACACACGGCAGAATCTCCTGGAATCCGGGCTTCGCTATTCGGGACGACGCTCAAGCAGCGATCATGGAAACGCCCAGCGGCATCGCTGTAAAGATCCAGCTGCTTGCCAATGAGGGATATTCAAGATGGCCTGTCGAGGAGAGGCCGGTTGAACAGCGCTACCGCGATGCACGACCCGCATCGCTAGTGGTGCCAACCATGTCCTCCTTCGTGGGATGGAAGACCGATGCCTGGCTAGGACGTCAGGCGCCTCGCGACTTGTACGACCTCTGGGCGCTGTCTGAGCTTGGCGCTATCAACGCCAGTGCCGTTGATGCATTTGTCCGCTACGGCCCAACGGGCCGCCCGCCTCGGGAGTTCATGTTCGCCAAGGCGCCAACCCACGAAGCGTGGATAGCCGCGCTCGGCAGCCAGACACGGATCGAAGTCGGCCCCTCCGAGGCTCTTGCGGCTGTGCGTGCCGCGTGGGCCAAGGCACTAAACGAGGATTGGGCGCAAGACTCGTTTGTGGATGGTCCTAGCGGGGCCAACACATAGTGGCTCGCCTGACACCGTCATGGTCCGTTTCGCATTCTGGTGCGTCAGGCCCACCAATGATGCACGTGCACGCTGCTCGCACCAGATCGGTGCGCCATCCATGTGATGCATTGGCAAAGCTTCGGCCTGCTCGTTGCTCCCGTGCCTTGTGTTCCTGCCACGCCCGCTCGACGTTGCCTGCGTTTCGCCAACCTGAACGGCGCATCGGAATGCTCTGATCCTCGATGTGGGCAGTGCATAGCGCACGTCGTCCCAGTGTGAGTGCGCTCCAGGCACGGTCGGCCACGATGTTTAGCAGGGTCATGGCATCTTCGTAGCGGTGCTCCGGGTAGACGCCGAAGTTTCTCAGATCCAGCACTACCCCTGTGGCGTCGGGCGGTGTGTCCCAGAAGACTCCAGCTACCGATCCGCTCAGGCATTGCCAGCACTCATCGCCAGCTTTGGACCGCCCGTCCCACCAATAACGGCGCGAGTCGCGCACCGCCTTCCAGTTTTGTTGACGCCCGCGATCACTGGATGGTCCTGGCCAGCTCGGCTAGGCGCTGATCCAGAAGGCGGATCTGCTGTCCGGCCGGGAATGCGGCTTGGTCGAGGAGTGTCTGCACGATAAGGCCGAGCACGAAGGAAAGCAGTGCGGTGGCGGTATCATCCGGATCGGACGGTGGCAGCTCATCAAGTTGTTGTGCCGCAACAACTTGCGTCCGTATGCGTTCGCGTGATCGTCGGTAGCGGACGGCATGGCCAGCGGCTAGCTCCGGATTGGCCAGGGCTGCGTCCCATGAGCCGACCCAGATCCGGTTGCTCGTGACGGCCTGTTCGGTTAGCGGCAGGATTTCCAACAGCATCGCCCGCAGCCCGGCCAGGCCGTCGGGAAATTCGGTTGGCCGGTCAGCCATGCGGTGTTCGTCGAGCAGCGTCAGCGCGTGCTCGATCAGATCTTTTTTGCTGGGGAAGTAGTGCGTCAGCAGACCGGTGGTCGCGCCCATCTCGGTGGCGACCGCCCGCAGAGTCAGGCCGCCGAAACCATGGCTAGCAAGGACTCGCCACACCGCGGCCGAGACGTCGCGGCGGCGTGCTTCGTGATCTCCCTTGTGGCGTGCCATAGCCATAGGATACATTCGCGTAACAGATGTTTTGTTAATTGGAGGGCCGATGTTTGCCACCCTGCTGCGCCCAGGCGTCGAACTGCGGATACTTGAACCGCATCACGCCGGAGAATTTCTCGCCAACATCGACCGGTCTCGCGAACACATCAGCCCTTGGGTCGGCCGAAGCTTTGTGGCCGGCGACTTAGACGAGGCCCGCAACATCCTGACCCGGTATGCCGACCCGCAACGTGCGCTCTATGGCATCTGGAGCGACGGCACACTGATCGGCGGCACCATGTTCGTCAGCCTGAACCCGATCACCCGTACTTGTGAACTGGGCTGCTGGGTCGAACCCGGGGCTCAGGGACAAGGCCTGATCACCCAGGTCGTGCGGATGATGCTCGGCTACGCGTTCAATGAGCGCGGCATGAACCGCGCTGAATGGCGGACATCGCCCAGCAACGTGCGCAGTATTGCTGTGGCCCAGCGGGTTGGCATGACCCTGGACGGCATACTGCGCCAGGCCTTCCCAGGGGCCGACGGCACTATGGTCGACACCGCAGTCTACTCGCTACTGGCTGAGGATTGGCGCCAAACGACGTTGTCCAATGCGGACAAAGCGGAGCTTGACCAGCTGGCACACAGGTTCTTCGCCGCCTTCACCAATACCGATGGTGCCACAGCCGGCCTGGAGGTCATCCGGGAGCTGTTCATTCCACAAGGGACGATCATCTGCAACGTTGGTGCGAAACCCGTCGTTTATGACTTGGACGCCTTCATAGCTCCGCGGCAGAAGATGCTCAGCGACGGCACTCTGACTGACTTCCGAGAATGGGAGACCAGCGAGAGCACCCAGATCGCCGGGACGATCGCCCAGCGGTTCAGCTACTACCGCAAAAGCGGCCTGCTGAACGGCGAAACCTACACCGGAGCTGGCCACAAGAGCACTCACTTTGTCCGGACCGGCGAGGGCTGGCGGATGAGTTCCATGGTGTGGGACGACCAGTTTTAGTCGCTTATTAGGAATAAACCTTGCCTGATTGGATCTTACGCTCATGAACATGGTTACCCCGTTCCGGATAGACATTCCTCAGTCCGATCTAGACGATCTCCAGCTGCGGCTCGCCCGAACCCGATGGGCTGAAGAGCTTCCGCCGAATGGTTCCGCACCACCTGGGCCGGTGCCACCCGGGTGGGAATACGGCGTGCCCGTCGGCCACGTCAGGCAGCTGGTCGAGCGGTGGCGCAACGGATATGACTGGCGGGCATGGGAGGCGCAGCTCAACAAATACCCGCAGTACACCACCGAGATCGATGGCCAGAACATCCATTTTCTGCACGTGCGGTCGCCGGAGCCGGATGCGACACCCCTGATCCTGACTCACGGCTGGCCGACCACGGTTGCGGAGTGGCTGGACGTCATCGGTCCGCTCACCGATCCACGGGCACACGATGGCGATCCAGCGGATGCGTTTCATCTCGTCATACCCTCGATACCGGGCTTTGGTTTCTCGGGGCCGACGAAAGAACGTGGCTGGGACCGGTATCGGGTGGCTAAGGCATGGGCCGAGCTGATGAGCAGGCTTGGGTACGACCGGTACGGCTCGGCGGGCAACGACGGCGGATCGCTGATCTCGCCGGAGGTGGGCCGCGTTGATCCTGAGCGTGTCTGCGGCGTGCACGTGACGCAGGTTTTCTCGTTCCCGACGGGCGACCCGGCCGAGTTGGCAGGCCTCTCTGAGGAGGAACGCGGCAAGCTTGCCTTCGCCGAGTGGTTCACCCAGAACCGGGGCGCCTACGACAAACTGCAGTCCACTGAACCGCAGAATCTCGCGCACGCGCTGGCCGACTCTCCGGCCGGTCTGCTGGGCTGGCATGCGCAGTTGCTCGGTGGCTCGCTCGATCCGGACTTCGTGCTCACGAACGTGATGATCTACTGGCTGACCAACACTGCCGCTTCAGCCGCCCGGTTCTATTACGAGGACGCGACTACGGCGCCTATACAGCAAAAGTCGAATGGCCGTGGCACCACCGTTCATGAGCCGACCACTGTTCCTTTGGGCCTGGCCAACTTCGCCTGGGACTTCCAGTCGATCCGGGTGTTCGCCGATCGTGACCACGCCAACATTGTTTCCTGGAACGTTTATGACCGAGGCAGTCACTTCGCAGCGCACGACGCCCCCGATCTGCTCGTCGACGACTTGCGCCAGTTCTTCCGCAAGGTTCGCTGATTCTCGAAAGGATTTCTCATGTATCTCGTCGTAGGTGCCACTGCCCATTTCGGACGTCAAACGGCCGAGGAGCTGGCCGCTGCGGGAGCGCCAGTGCGGGCGCTGACTCGCAGTCCGGATACCGCCGGCCTCCCTATTGAAGTAGACGTCGTCCGGGGTGATTTGACCAAGCCCGAGACGCTACCGGCGGCGCTATCCGAAGTGGAGGCAGCCTTCCTGGTTCTGCAGTACGGGATGGATGTCGCTCCGCTACTCGCGGCTGCGGTCCAAGCCGGAGTGAAGCGGCTGGTGTTTCTTTCTTCGGGAGCCATCGTCCCCGGCGCAGAGCGGCAGTCCGACGTGATCGCTCAGTATCACCGTGATGTGGAGCAGGCCATCGAGGAATCCGGAATCGAATGGACGTTCCTGCGGTTGCTTTTCCCTGCTATCAACTCGCTGACTTTCGCCATGCAGCTCCAGGGCGGTGACGTCATTCGAGCGCCATTCACCGAGGCCGCTTTCAGCGCGGTGCACGAGCGTGATGTCGCAGAGGTTGCCGCGCGGATCCTGACCGGTGGCGGGCACGCTGGGCGGGCCTACGACCTAACCGGTCCAGAATCACTGACCCAGGCTCAGCAGATCCGCATTCTCGGCGCGGCGATCGGGCGGCCACTAACCGTTGAGGACCTCGATCCAGAGCCGGTGCTGCAGCAGATGAGCCAGTTCATGGACCCAGCGTTCCTATCGGCATTGTTCGATCTTATGGCGAAGGCGGCCGGCAAAACGGCGCCGGTCAACGATGTCATCGAGCAGATCACCGGGCATCCGGCACGCACCTACGCCCAGTGGGCCGCGGATCACCGGGCCGATTTCGGCGGCTGATCGCAGGCAGGGGTTTGGTATGTAGATACGAGATTCGCCCTGGCTACGGGACCGGCGCCCAGTTAGCCAGGGCGCTTCGGGACGGCGCGTGGCTGAAGGCGATGTCTTCTGAAACGTACTACGCTGCCGGTCCGGACGCTGGCCCCTGACGTCCCGGCAAATTCCCTCAGCCTCAAACCGGTCCAGCCACGAATGCAAAGTCGGCCGAGCCACCCAACAGCCGCAGCGACCCGGGTCACCGTCATCTATTAGAGATCACCGCTAGAAAGCCCGCATGCGTAAGCTGGGCAGGGCGCCAAAGCTTGCGGTTGTCGAGTTGAATTACGGCGTGGGAATGGCGAAAGCGAGACGCATCGCGCGGGCAGCGCACCGAGGACGGCTGTTCGGTGATGGCCTTTTCCTCGACCATCTAGACCGGGTAGAGGCCCACGTTGGCACACTCACCCGCGACCCTGCAATTTGCCAGGCGGCGATGCTTTACACCGGGGTGCCGCCTTCCAGCCTCGCCCGCCAAGGCATCTCTCGGCGCGCAGTGTCCATTGTGGAGGCACTTCAGCCGGCGGAGTATCCAATGACGTTCGCCAAGCGCATCCTGAACGTCCCTGGTGCTGGCATCGTCTGGTACGCCGTCCTCACCGACCTGAAACGTACTGGGCACAGAGACTATTCGTGGAGGCGCGAAGCACACGAGTACCTCGCAGATCAGCTGAGCCTCCCGCTAGGCCAGAATCCCGAGCTCACCGCTCCGCACCCTCCCGAAGTACGGGCTTGTCGCGCAGTGACTCTGCCCGGGCTTGACGTTGTGCCTTGTCTGTGACCCATGGCGGTGGCTTGCATGGTGTCATGAAGAACTCAAGCTGGTTGTTTCGCTCCAGCGAGTGGGTTTCGGATGTACTTCCTAACTTATGACGCGCGGCAGCACCAGTGCGAGTAATAGCAGCCAGGCGCTCGTCATCCAGGGGCGCGATACCTTGTGGTGTCTCAACAGTAGGCCCGAACTGATATAGAAGAGCACGGGGAGCATCGGTGCCGTGTAGATGAGGCAGCCGTAGAAAGCTGGGCACCCGATCGTGTGATCAAGCCATGGATCCAGGACGTAGAGGATGAGGGGTCCACCTGCTATGAAGAAGATCATGTAGAGGCTGATGCCGGTAATGGCAGCGATTGCCAGGGTCCGCCATCTCTGCCTGTCGAGGAATCTCATTCGGCAACGATCACGCACGCTATCGGGGTGATGGCAGAGTGTGCATACTCAACTGGTTCTAAGTGTTCGTCGGTTCCCGGCGTGCCTCTTCGCACCTGAGCTGGAACGCGCAAGACATGGTTTACATATCAAAGACAGCACGCAGCTCAGCCTCAAGCATCTCAACTCTTTCCGGACTCAACACACCATGCCGTTCAACGAAATAGGAATTGCCGATCTCACCGACGCGCGAAACCATCGCGATGCCGGCTGCCCGGCCGTCCTGATCGAACACTGTCGGCTCGATGATCATTGAAGCCCGGACCTCTAACAGCGGTACGGCAAGAACGCCGTCGCGCTGCTCGGTCAGCGAGTGTCGTCATCGGAACCGAGTAGCCGCACCGTTCGCAGGATGGTCCACATTGCACAGCCGTGCGCACCGGCAGGCATGGGCGAAGTCGCTGAACGTTTCTCCAACGTGATCGCGCGCGCTAGCGGCAACGTGGTGAACCCAGCCGTGACTGCGCTGATGCAAGCCGCAGCTATCGCGACTGGAACATCGATCTGGCCTTGTGGGCTAACCCTGTCGGTACGGTCGCTGCATCGCTCACCGAGGAAGGCGCGCACCTCGTTCGGCGAACCTGGTCAGGCCGCAGCGAACAAGTTGGGATTGACTTGTACAGAGCGGCTTGCAGAAATCGGCGCCCTAACGCCCGATGAGCAGCCTGCCGTCTAACCCGTTCTGTCACACGGTGAGCCGGGAAAGGCACGCCGGTTCATTCGCGACATTGGTTTCGGTTGATGCTTGACACACTCCCTGTTATGAGGGAGCTGAGCAGGGGTATAAGGCTGTTTTGGTGGTGATCCCCCGACGGCCGGAGATGTTCCTGCGCTGGTCATCCGCGACACCGGCCTTACCATCGGAGGATCCTGACCTGAAGGAGATCCGGCGATGCTGAGCCGCGTCAATCGAGAGACCGTCGACCTGTCGTCCTATCCCGACCTGGTGGTGGTCTATCTGGGTATGCGCGTCAACCGGCTCTACGGCCTGCGTACTCTGCTGGCCCGCGGCCCGCGAATCGGCCGGTCCGACGACAAGCCGGAGGGGTTGCTCGCGCACGAGACGCTCCTCTGGTCGTTGTTCCCCATGCACCTCGGCATCCGCCAGTACTGGCGGGACCTGCCTGCGCTGCTGACCTGGGCCCGCTCCGAGCCGCACCGCGTGTGGTGGCGCGACTTCCTTCGCGACAGCGGCGGCACCGGCTTCTGGCACGAGACCTACCTGCTGCGCGGCGGCATGGAGGCGGTCTACGACGACATCCCGCAGCGCCGCGGCTTCGCATCCTTCGCCCCGGTGCACCCAGCCCGCGGCGCGATGTTCGGCACGGCCGCGCGGGTCGGCCGTCCGGAGGACGACCTCCCCCCGGTTGTCACCGAGGACGACCTCTACACCCCAGGGACCGGGCACTAGGTTCTGCCTCGTAGATCAAGGCCGTCGGGTACAGCGTCACAACCGGTTCGGTTAAGTGACATGGAACTGCCGGTAGACCAGATCGGTGGCCGGGTTCGCCATCTCGGGGCTGGTCCTCGATCCGGACGCCACCTTAGTGCTACGCCACTCCGTGAAGGAGCACGCGGCCAGGACATGGGAGAAGAACTTCGGATACCACCCCGTTGCTTTGCTTCGTCGAAGCTATCGGCGAAGCGCGTCCTCGTTTACGGGCGACGGCCCGGCCATTAGTCTCGCGGTGTGCCCGAGTTCAGCTGGCGACCGGCCAACGACGCGACGACTGAGGATGTCGAAGCCGTGTTCGACGCCGGCGGCGCCCGCAAGTGCCGCTGCCAGGCGCTCAAGGTCCCGGGCTGGATCTGGCGCGACACGACCCAGGAGCAGCGCGACGCCGCGCTCCTGGAGCAGGCCGGCTGCGGCACGAGCGGCCCCACTTCCGGCCTCGTCGGGTACGTCGACGGCGAGCCAGCCGGCTGGGTCGCCGTCGAGCCGCGTGAGAACTACCCGAGGATTTGGGCCCGGCAGAAAGCGTGGATGCGGATGGATCCCGACCTCGAGGGCGTCTGGTCGGTGACCTGCTTCGTCGTGCGTAAGGGTTTCCGTCGACAGGGACTGATGTACGAACTCGCCGCTGCGACGGTCGAGTACGGCAGGCAGGTCGGCGCTCGCCTCCTCGAGGGCTATCCCACTGAGCCGCCGCCGGGGAAAACCGTGATCTGGGACGAGGCCTCGGTCGGACTCCTCCAGGTTTTCCTCAACGCCGGCTACGAGGTCGAGGCGTCGCCTACCCTGCGCCGCAGGGTGGTGCGACACCGACTCGGCGCGTCGTCCTGACAGTCGGTTCCGTCCAACCCAGACAGAGCAATTGACTAGGTCGAATTGGCGTTTCCATACGGGCATATGGGATATGGCCTTCGGTCCACTTAAATACTTCAAAGCTCAAACGCCCTGGATCTCTCCAGGGCGTTTTCGCATTCCGCCTACTGGTCTTGTCTCACGCCAGATCAGGTCCCGTGCCGGTGGACCCGCGGCGTCGGCAGCCGTTCAGTCGGACTCTGAGTCGAGGACCAGTAGGCATGCGGGGCTCTTGAGAGCGGAGCGCGCAGAAGTTAACCTCGACACATCAATACATGGATGGAGGTCAATATGTTACGTCGTCATCTTCTCCGCGCCGTTGCCGGTGCAGCCATCGCCCTGTCGGCGATCGTCTTCGCCCCGCCCGCCTCAGCCGTGGAAATCCAGGCCACGACGTTGTACTACGACGACAGCCGCGCCGCGGAGTTCAAGGCCGACGTCGCGCGTGGCATGGATGTCTGGAACGCAAGTGTCACCAACGTGCGCATCGTCAAGGCACCGGCCGGCGTTCGCGCCAACATTGTCGTGATCGCCGACGACGGCTGGCCGCGCGCCCAGCTTGGACCGGTCCGCCCGGGACGTCAGGTCGTCTGGTACTTCGGCCGCCAGGCCGTGCAGCAGGGCTACAACCGGGTGCGCATCGCCGCACACGAAACTGGGCACAGCCTGGGACTGCCTGACATTAAGCCGGGGCCATGTTCTTCCCTGATGTCGGGGTCAACCGGAGGCGTCAGCTGCACCAACGCATACCCGAACGCGACTGAGCGGTCACGTGTCCAGAACAACTACGCGACACTGACCGCTGGCGTTTCCACCGGCACGACGTTCATAACTGACTGATCGATCGGTCATCCGCGAGAGGAGTCCAATCTGGACCTCTCTCGCGGGGTCTTTGCAACCAGGTCACCAATGCCTGAAGATAACGCCGGGCCAGCGAGCGGTCCGCAAGGTGACCTATCGAGCTGCGGACTGGTGTAGCCATCCGGTGTACAGCCACTCGATGAGGTCATCGGAAGCCAGTTCGGCCAGCCGGTTTCGGAAGCGAGCCTGGTCGTCCGGGCTGAGGATGGTTTTCCACTGACCGCTGGTGCCGGTGTGGAAGAAGGCACGGTTATCGCGCCATAGTCCACTGTCGACGCCGGGGGCGAGTTCATCGGCCCGTTCGCGTGCCTTGTCGAAGGTGGCCGCGGCGGCAAGCTCCTCGATCCGGCCGGCGGGCAGGTCGATGTCTAGCGCCTCGGCCAGGCGCTTGAGCTGGCCGGGCAGGTCGGTCAGCAGGTCGTGATAGTGGCAGAGCACGACCTGTGGCTCGTTTCGCCTGTCCCAGAATGTTTGCAGGTGCTGGATCATGTTGGCCAGGCTCCCGACTCCAGTCGGGCCATTCACGAACTCGCGCTCGGCCCACAGCCAGAAGCGGTCCCGCAGGTCTTCGGGCGGCGGCGGCATTGCGCTGCGATCGATGCTCTTCTTGACCGTTAGCGTTGCCCTGGTTTCGTCGCTGATGTTGGCGAGGGCGTGGTCGAAGGAGATTCCGACATCGCGCGGGTCGCGCCCGGCGCAAAGATAGGTTACGCCGTCGACGAACGGGAGACCGTCTAGCGGGGTGTGGGTCTTGATGAAACGCCGATGCTGTTGTGCCTCTAGGGCCGCGAGCGTCTCGGCGAAGTCATAGGTGATGTTGTCAAGCCAGGGCGAGATCTCGGTCAGCCGGCGGGGGAACCGGGTGGAGTTGAAGACCAGCAAGGCACATAGCAACTGCATCCAGCTTGTGCCGCATTTGGCCGGCGGGCTTATCACCACGTCTCCGGCGCGGAACGGGAACCCGGTCCACAATGCACTGTCTGACATCATCATCTGGTACCGCTGCACGCCGCCCAGTGTATCGACAGACGACGTTGTTCGGCGTGGACCCGAGCCCAGTCTGACTTTGTGCCTCAGCTCCTGGGCACCCAATGGCGTGAGCTAGTGGCGATCACCCTTGGCGCGTAACAGCCGTCAGGCCAACACATGCAAGAAGCCGCACCTGATGGTGCGGCTTCGAAACAGGACATCCCATACGTGTGCTAGTTGTGGAACCGGCCTGCGCGGGTGTAACCCCAGCCGGCGTCCACGCGGACGTAACGCCAGCGCAGGACTGAGCCTTTCTCCTTGGCCTGCCAGTGATTCGGGGTGACCACGGAATCCCAGTGCTTGTAGTAAACGCCGTCGATGACGCTGTACCAATAGATGCGGTGACGAACGTTTGCGGGGCCACAGTTGACGATCAGGCTGTCCGCGAACTCCCTCATGCCCCCGAAGTCCGATGCCTCGAAGTTCTTCGCGGCGTGGAACTGGCTATCCGGGTCGGGCGATCCCGCCGGGTCGTACCACTGAACCCAGTCGTAGTGCTGGTAGTAGCAGCTGACAGCGGCCACCGATACGTTCGGTGCGGTGAGGCCGGTAGCGTAGACCGGGCTGGTAGTGATCCGCCGGTAAGCCAAATCGGCTGGAACGGGTTTCCCTGACGGGTGAGAGTCGACGATCAGCTTGGGCACCGCGACTGTCCGCGGCGTGATGGTGAGATAAGCCTCCAGGTAGCTTCGCTCCTCCTTTTCATTGAGCACAGGCTGGTTCCTGCCGACCTCGCCGTCCTGAGAGAGCCCGTAGTCACGCGACTTCTCGTCGATGGTGAAACTCACCGATACCCCGTTGGTGTAGCCAAGTTTGGCTAGAACAATCTCCCGGTCGACCGGTTCCGCTACCGCCGCTATCGCCGGTGCGGAGACTGACAATGTGGACAGTGCCAGGACACTGACCAACGGCAGAAGGGCTGCCTTGATTCGCATGCTGACTCCTTCGCGTTCGGGCCGGCCGTGTGCCGCCCACAAGGTAGGAGCAGGGAAGCAGGCGAGGGACAACAACTTTTCGCCAGAGTTTTCTCAGGGACCGGCCGCTCGACTGTGGGACGCCTGAACTCAACCAGGCCTCGTCGGGCAATCGAGCTGACCTGCACTAGCGCCTTCGAGCAAGGACACCGCCCGGCGCCGCGACTACACGACACTCGGGCCGTTCCTGTTCGACCGCGAACAATATGACTCGGCGCTCGTGCCCCTCTGCGCCGAAATCACGACCACCAAGGAATAGGCGGCCTTCATCCTAGAGCGGACTCGCGAGCGTCATCGCAGGTGTGTGGGGACTCCGAGATCGGCGTAGATTTCTTTAGCCTGACGGCGCTGGTGCTCGGCGGCTTTCCCGTCTGACAGTGCTTGTGCCAGGCCGTCGTGGGCGCGGGCTTGCTCTTGGCGGTCGCCGAGTTCGATGGCGAGGGCGAGCGCTGCCCGGTGCTGGATAGCTGCCTCGTCGGACCGGCGCATCGCGTTGAGTGTTTCGCCGAACCCGTTGAGCGCCTGGATTTCCAGGCCGCGGTCGCCGATTTCGCGCGCGATCGCCAGTGCGTGATTCAGATCTTCGATGCTTTCTTGGTACCTGCCGAGCAGCCCGCGAATCACGCCGCGGTCGCTGAGCGTGGCTGCCTCCTCGGCCCGTTCACCGCTGCGCCGTTGGATAACGAGCGCCTGGTCGCAGTGGTCGAGCGCTTCATCGTGCCGTCCAAGGCTGGCGAGCACATTGCCGAGGTTGTTGAGAGTGTGCGCTTCCCAGCTCGGGTCGCCTGATTCGCGGTGGATGGCCAGCGCCTGGCTCAGGTGGTCGTGTGCCTCGTCGTAGCGCCCGAGCCGCCAGTAGGCGTTGCCCGCGTTGCCCAGCGCGTGTGCCTCACTGGACCGGTCGCCGGCGGCCTGATAGATGGCCAAAGCTTGCTCGCACAACACGAGCACCTCTCGGTAGCGGCCACGCCGCTCCTCAATGACCCCAATGTTGTTGAGCACGGTGGCTTCCGCCAAGCGGTCGCCCGCGTCGCGGTGGATCTGCGCCGCCTGCGCGTAATTGTCGACGGCCTCGTTGTAGCGCCCAAGGCTGTAACACGTGGCGCCGAGGGTCTCCAGGTCGCCCGCCTCGCCTTGACGGTCACTGGCTTCGCGGTGTTTTGGCAGCGCCTGCTGCAGGTGATCGTAGGCTTCGTCGTAACGCCCGAGCCGCCAGTAGGCATTGGCGAGGTTGTGCAGCGCGGTTCCCTGCCCGGCAAGGTTGCCGGCACGGTGTGCCGCGTCGAGCGCAAGCTGGTGCAGGGCAAGGGAATCCAGGTGGTGCGCCCCGGTCTCCAGGTAGGGGCGCAGGGTGGCCGCGAGGTCGGTTGCCTGCGTGGGCCATCCGTGTTCGGCGGCCTGACGCGTTGCGGCCAAAAGGTTTTGGCGCTCAGTGTCCAGCCAGGCCCGTGCCGCGGCCGCCGTATCGAGCGGTGGTATCTCACCGTCAGGCGCGGCTGGACGTGGCCGGCGGTGCCGCGTTCCCGGAAAGATCACGTCCACGGCGACGGTCGCGGTGTACACATAATGGCCGAGCATTCGGCCGATGGCGTCGCGCCGGGCAGCGGGCGGGTCCGTTTCTAGCGCGGCCGTGTGGGCGTACTGGAAAAGCAAGTCATGGAACCGGTATCGGCCAGGAGTGGGCAGTTGCAGCAGGTGTGCGTCGAGCAAATCCTCCAGCAGGCGTTCGGTTCGGCCGACCGGTAACCCGGCGGCAGCCGCGGCGAGATAAGCGTCGAAGTCCTGCCCGATGGCGAGCCCGAGCAGCCGGAACAACCGTTGCTGCGCCTCGGTCAGCTGCGGGTAGGAAAGCGCGAGCGAGGCTGCCACGCTGCGGTCGCCGACAGCGAGCTCGGTCAGCACACTCTGGCGATCGCGCAGCCGTTGCGCTAGATGCTGGACTGTCCACGCCGGACGCGCGCGCAGCCGGGCGGCAGCGATGCGAATCGCCAGTGGCAGCCGGTCGCAAAGCCCGACGACTTCAGCGACGTCTCCGGGATCGGCCACATCCCGTTGCGTGCCAAGGATCCGGCCGAACAGTGTCGCCGCGTCGGCCGGCTCAAGCGCTTCCAGTGAAAAGACATCGGTACTGTCCAAATCGGCCAGTCGGCGCCGACTGGTCACTAGCGTCAGGCAACCCGCTGTGCCAGGCAGCAAGGGGCGCACCTGCGCGGCGCTGCCCGCGTTGTCGAGCACCAGCAGAACCCGGCGGCCGGCCAGCTCCGCGCGCCACCGGGCCGCCCGCCCGTCCATGTCGGCCGGAATTTCTTCGCCTGGTACGCCGAACGCCCGCAGCAGTAGGTCAAGAGCTGCCTGTGGCTCGACCGGGTCACGCGCCTCGCTGTGCGCGTGCAGGTCAAGGAAGACCTGACTGTCGGGGTACTGGCCGGTCAGGTGATGTGCGACGTGCACGGCGAGCGTGGACTTGCCGACCCCGGCCATGCCGTCGATCGCCAGCACTACTGGTGCTCTACTTTGGACAGTGGGCAGCGCGGCGAGCATGCGCTGCAGCTCGGCTTCACGCCCCGTGAAGTCGGCGATGTCAGCGGGCAGATCGTTGCGTGGTGTCCACTTGCGACTGTCGGTTGCCGCGGGCGCATCGAGTACCAGCGAAGGATCTGCATTTAAAATTCGCTGATGCATGCTGGTCAGAGCGGCTCCTGGCTCAACGCCCAGTTCCTCCACGAGAAGCGCGCGTGCCGATGCGTAGGTCTGCAGCGCCTCGGCCTGACGGTCCGCGCGGTAAAGCGCGAGCATCAGCAAGGCCCACAGCCGTTCCCGCAGCGGATACTCCTTCGCCAGCTGACTGAGTTCGGCGATCGCCTCGCCGTGGCGGCCAGAGTCGAGGTCCACCTTGACCCGTAGCTCAAGCGCGGCCAAGTGCTGCTCGGTGAACCGCTGCCGGGCCAGGTCGATGGCCTCACCGGAAAGCCCGCCGAGCGGCTCTCCACGCCACAGCGCGAGCGCGGCCTCGATCTCACCCGAGGCCAAGTGATGGTCAAACAACGTGGTGTCGAGCTGAGCCGGGTCGAGCCGCAGCAAATATCCAGCATCGGTAGATGTCAGCGCCCGGCCCAGATCAAGCAGTGCGCGCAGCCGGCTGATGTAGGTCTGGACGACATGCGTGGCGCTCGGCGGCGGCCGCAGGTCCCACACCGTCCTGACGATCCGGTCAACAGCGACCGGACGATTCGGCTCTAGGAGAAGCATCGCCAGCACCGTCTGCTGCTTAACGCCGCCCAGTCCAATCTCGACATCGCCACGCCAGCAACGCAACGGCCCTAACAACTCGTAGCGAAGCGCGTCAGGCACCAAGCGACCCTGCCAAGAGCAGGCCGTATAGCGAGATTCGAGGAAAGTTCGCGCGGCCACCCGTAGCTTATCCGCGTGGAAATCCCTATCTTCGTATACTTTCTCGTACCAATCGCCCTCCTCCTGTTCGTGGTGTCGATCGTGGTCAAGGTGCGGGAGGCGGCCCGCAGCGTGCGCGGCGCAAGGCGCTCGATGCGCAACACCATCGCCGTCTCCCGCAGCGAACCGGCTACCGGTGAACTCGCCACAGCGCTAGCCGTGGGGGCGCATATGTCGCTCAACCATGGGGTCTCCTGGAACGCGCTCAAAGACGACACCAACAGCCCACAGAAGATCTATGAAAACCTCAAGAACCAATGGGATATCAGCAACCGGGGCGACCTGCGAGACGCCATCGAGAACCTGCTCGACGACAAGACCGGGGACCCGGCCGCCGACTTTGTGCTCGACGTGCGGGTGGGTCTCGTGAGCCAGTTGCACACGCTGCCCGACCCGCAGATGTGGCGCGAGGCGGTCGCGGAAAGTGCCCGTGCGCAGGGTGTCCCCGAGACCGTGCTGGACGAGATGACGGCCACCATCGATCGCGTGGAGCGCTACGAGCAGCGCTTCCGGGCCGACGGTCTCCTGCCGGAGGGCGGGTTTGTCAGGAGTCTGCTGGCATATGACTGGGGACGGGCGGTCAACATGGCCCGCTGGGGACGCAAGCTGCGCTTTATCGGCGAGGAGCAGGCGCGCGACTATGTGCTGCGCGCCGGGAAGCAGTCCTTCGGCCGGTACACCTCGTGGGCTGACCTTTCCGCGGGCTACAGCCTGGGCCGCGTCCTTCGGTTCGACAACGACGAATTTGATGTGTGGTACGCGACGGTGCTTGAACCGCACCAGGTATTGCTGACCGATCCGGCCAGTCCATGGCTCACGCTCGCTTGGCCGGCCCAGCGGTGAACACACGCCACGTGGTGCTGCTGGCCATCGCAGGGTTGATCCTGCTGTCAGCAGCACTGCGGGCGATGTACCAGCGCTGGCGAGACTTGCCGTCTCCTCCGGCGGAGGTCGCCCGGTACACGGGCGGCGCACCGCTCCCGGCCACCGATTACACGTCCGCGCTCGCGGTCGGGGCATTGGCCACGTTGCGGGCAGGCGACGTGCTCGACACTGTCGGTTGCCGGCGCTCCCGCAGGGTGATCAAGCGCGAGCTGCGGGCGGCCGCCGCGCCCTACCGGCAGTCGGTGCTGGGCGAGGAGGCGATGTCGACGGCGATCGGGCGCTGCGTCAACGATCTGCTCGGGCCAGGCGCCGAAACCGTGGGCGGGAACCTGGCGGTGATAGAGGAAGTGATCCGGCACCGAACGCGCGGTGGCCCGGCGCTGTGGCACCACTCGATCGACGAATGGGCCAGCCGCGCCACGCTGCCGCCCACGGCCGTGGCCAACCTGCACCGCACGGCCGAAAAGGTCGAACGGGCGGAGGAGGAACTGCGCCGCACCGGAATCCTGCGCGACGGCGAAGTCGTGCCAACACTTCTCGCCTACTACTGGGGACACGGAGTTCACCTGACCCGGGGCGCGATCAAGGTCGGCTGGCTCGACCAAGCACGGGGACTCAACTACCTGCGCCGGGCAGGCGGGCTGGCGAACCGGCGGTACCCGTCATCACACACGCTGGTTGCCGCCCAGCTCCTGCCCGCCTGCCTAAGCGGTGACGTGGAAACCATCCGGTGGGCGAAAACTGTTGTCCCACAACTGCTGGCGGACGCTCGAAGCCCGCTGGTCGCCTACGCGGCTGTGGTGAGAAACAGCCACACGTAGCCCGGTAGCCGCGGTTCGGCCATCCGATGCGCGATGTCGGTGGCATCAGCGATGCTGTGCGTATGGAGTACGTGTCCAGAGCGCCGCGGCCGCCGCTGGACGGGCTGATCGACGACCTTTACTACCTAGAGGGTTCGCCACCATATGCCCGGCTGACGCTCCCGCCGATGCCGGCGGCGTTGCTCATCGTCAACCTCGGGGCGCCGTTTCGCATCCGCGCCAGCACTGACATCGAGACGGCTGAGTACGCCGACGGCTGTGTGGTCACCACGCCCAGCCGCGCGTTTGAGTTCGGCTACCCACTCCAGACGCGGTCCGTCGGCGTGCACGCCAAGCCGTGGGGGCTGGCGCCGTTCCTGCCGATGCCCGCGGCCGAGTTGTGCGACCGGCCGGTGACAGTGGAGCAGGTGTGGGGCCGGGCCTCCGTGGCTGAGCTGCGAGACCGGTTGTCCACAGCAGACGGACCGCACGAAATGCTGACGCTGCTTGAGGAGGAACTCATGCGACGGCTGTGCGAGACCGCTGGCCTCGGGCTGGTCCGCCACACGAGCGGTGTCATCGAGGCGGCCAGCGGGGCGGTGGCGATCGGGGACCTGAGCGTGGCAGCCGGTGTCAGCAGCACTCACATGGCAAAGCGGTTCAAGGAACTCATCGGTGTCACGCCGAAACGGCTGGCCCGTGCCCACCGCTTCACCGCCACCGTGTTCGCGATCAACCCCGCCGAACCGGTCGATTGGGCCGGCCTCGCCAGCGGCGCGGGCTACTTCGACCAGGCCCACTTCGGCCACGAGTTCCGGGAGTTCACCGGGCTCACGCCCACCCGGTACCTCGAAGTCCGGCAGCGGTTCATGCGCGAACATCCCGGGCACGCGTTTGAGGGCTGGCCGTTGCCGGCCGATTGATTTCTTACAAGAGCGACAGCCCACAGCACGCTAATTTGAGGGCAACTCAGAGCAAAGGAGAGTCCCGTGGGCAAGGTGGTCATGTACAGCACGGTGTCGGTGGACGGCTTCATCGCCGACGAAAATGACCAGCCTGGACCGCTATTCGAATGGCTGTCCAGCGGTGACGTCCCGTTGGACGATAGCGGCTATGTGAAGGTGTCGCAGACGTCCTACGACTACACCCGGCCGTACTGGGACCAGATCGGGGTGACCATCGCCGGCCGCCACGTCTTCGACATCACGGACGGCTGGGACGGGAAACCTCCGGGCGGGATCGACCACGTGGTCGTCGTGACACACCGGCCGGCACCCGAGGGCTGGGACCCAAAGGCACCGTTTCATTTCGTTGACGGCATTGAGGCAGCGATGGCCAAGGCGCAGGAGCTTGCGGGCGAGCGCATCGTCGAGGTCGCCGCTGGCGATGTCGGCGGCCAGATGCTTGCCGCGGGCCTGGTCGATGTGGTGCGCATGGACGTCGTGCCTGTCGTGTTCGGGTCGGGCAAGCGTTACTTCGGCTCGGTCGGCGCGCAGCACCTGCTGGAGGATCCCGACGTGGTAATTCAGAGCAACCGGGTGCTGCACCTGCGCTATCAGGTGCGCCGCTGACCGGTTAGGCGTCCGCTTCGCGGACGTCCTTTCCCTGCTCGGCGAACGCTTTGAAGTCCATCATGTGCTGTAGCGATTGCTTGCGGAAGGCGCCGGGCATCAGGAGGCCAACCAGCCGCATGAGCATGCTGCTGAACCGGAATTCGTTCTCGCTCACCCAGAGGGTCGTCTCCGGACCAGCTTCGGTCAGCCGTTCGCGCGCGGCGTTCCACATGCCGTCGCTGACGATCTCGCGTTCGAAGACGACGACGCTTTCTTTGGGGATCGCGTTCAGGTCGGCGGGTTCCCGGCGCGTAATGGTCTCGGTGGCCTCGATCTTCTGCTGCCCCATCTGCAGCACGACCCGAGACTTGGTGCCGACCTGCCCGTGCACCCCGCTCAGCGGCTCGTGCAGCACTAGGCCCCGCAACCATTTCGGCATGCGCGCCGGGTCGGCGAGCAGCTGGGCGACCCTCTCCCGCGGCAGGGCGATCTCGATCGAGACGGTGTACTTCATGGCGGACGCTCCAGGTTCCCGAGTGAACGGGCCGAACATTAGCAGCCCTGTCCAATCACGAACCCAAGGCGAGCTGTCCGTTGCCTAGTCTCCTGACCTTGACCGCGAGCTGGCTGTTGTCTGGAAAGCGCAGTGTTAGCAACGGTTCAAGCTCCAGCAGGAAACTCAGTGTGCCCTCATCGATGTCGGATTCCGTGACCGCTAACGTCGCCCAGCCTTCGACTCGGCGGCCGACGGTGAGCCGAACTTCCATACTTGCCAGGCAGTTCAGCGAATCCGTCCACCACTCCAGGCGGGCGCCTGTCTCCAGTTCGCTGTCACCTTGGCGTGCGCTCGGCATGAGCACGACAATAGCCGCGTTGGAAAGCCAGCAGCTTGGCGCGCCAGCCAGGCTGACGAGAGCTAACACCTTGATCCTTCGCCGGACAAGCCCGGACGGGCAAACGATCGATGGCTACGGCGCCACGCGATGGGGCAAACAGCACGATTCCGCACCCCTTTGCGAAGCACCTCGATTCCGTTAAGGAAAGGAGGCGCTTCGCGTTAGGCCGGAATCAGGGCTTCCAGCGTGGATCGCGACCGAGATAGCGCAGCAGCGCATCGGCTGAGTCGTCGCCTGGCATTTCGGGCAGCGCGGCGGCATAGGCGAAGCCGCGCAACGGTTCCGCTGTAGCACGGGCAGCGGGCAGGAGCTGCTCGGCCAGTGCCGCGGTCAGCGGTGTCGGTTGCTGAGTCGCGGCAGCGATGTCCCAGGCGTGAACGGCGGCGTCGAGCGCGCACGCGGCCGCCGCCAGCTCTGCGGCCAAAACGGGGACCGGAGGCAGTGGGGTGTTAAGCGATGACTCAGCAGAATCGACGCCCGCCCAAGCCGCGGTTGCCGCCTGAATGGCATTAGCCAGCGTATTTTCGATGCCTTCGTCGAGCTCATGCGGTGGATCGAACGGGTTATACGAAGGCAGCGAGCCCTGCCCCACGGTGGACGCCCAGGCGTGCTGGTCACCGGCGGCGTGGAAGATAACCTGCGCGACTGTCCATTCCGTACACGGTGTGGGGTTGTTGAGCTGCCCGGCTTCGATGGCCGTGGTAGCCGTGCGGTTCAGCGCGTCCAGTGCGGTGGTAACTACTGAGAACCTCATGAGTTCTTCCTTTCGGTTGCGAAGAATTGGCGAATGTCGTCGAGCAAAAGGTCGGGAGCATCGGTTCCCGCGAAGTGGCCGCCCCGGTCGAATTCGGACCAGTGCACGAGATTGTGGTGGTCTCGCTCGGCGAATTTCCGGATGGACTGGAAGTCGCCGGCGAATACCGCGACGCCCATTGGCACTGTCGTGGGTGGCCGGTCCTCTTGGCCGCGGTGTGTGTCTTCGTAGTAGATACGGGCAGAGGATCCGGCGGTACCAGTCACCCAGTAGATCATCACGTTAGTGAGGATCCAGTCGAAACTCAGCGACGCCTGCACCTCGGGAGCTTGCTCGCCGAAGCCGCGCAACAGGTCAAGATTCCAGGCGAGCTGGCCAACCGGCGAGTCGGTCAAGCCATAGGCGAGTGCATTGGGCCTGGTGGACTGGATTTTGTTGAACGCGGAGTGCTCGTTCGCGAAGCGCTCCATCTCCCCTAGCCGCCGGTAGTCCTCCGCCTCTAGGCCCGCGAACTCAGCTGGGTCACCCGAGGGGAACGAGAACACCTGCGTCACGTGCACACCAATGACTTGCTCAGGCGCCACACGGCCCACCTCGGGTGCGATGATGGCGCCCGCGTCGTTGCCGGCCACGCCGTAACGCTCGTAGCCAAGGCGCTTCATCAACTCAGCGAAGGCACCCGCGATTCGCCCGCTGTGCCAGCCGGTGTCAGGAGTCGGGCCGGAGAAAGCGAATCCGGGGATCGATGGGATCACCAGGTCAAAGGCCAGCGCCGGGTCACCGCCGTAACGGCGAGGGTCGGTGAGAGGACCAATGACATCGAGGTACTCGGCGAAGCTGCCGGGCCAGCCGTGGATAAGCAGCAGTGGCTGGGCTTCGGGCTCGGGCGAGCGAACGTGGAGGAAGTGCACGGTAGTTCCGTCGATTGTGGACGTGAACTGCGGGTACTCGTTGAGCCTCGCCTCGTGGGCGCGCCAGTTGTACTTGAGCAACCAGTGGTCTACGAGTTCGCGCACGAGTTGTTGCGTCGGGCCATACGTCCAGCCGCCCGGTTGCTCTGTGGGCCAGCGAACGCGTTCCAGCCGCGCCTGAAGGTCGTCAAGGTCGGTTTGTGGGATCTCGATCCGGAAAGGGAGGATCTGCGCGTTGTTTGTCATGTCACTGAGTTTGCGCAACGTCAAGCAGCGCAACCATTGGCGAAATCAACATCGGACCGCCCAACCTGGTCACCACAAATCAGGTCACGACAATCCTAGTAACGGCAATCCTAGGAATCGCCTATCCTGCTTAGCGTGGACCGATACGAAGAGATGGGCAGGTTCCTGAGGTCGCGACGCGCCCGCCTCAGTCCTGAAGAGCTGGGGGTGCGGCCATTCGGGCAGCGCCGCCGGGTGCCTGGTCTGCGGCGGGAAGAGCTTGGCCCCCTCGCGGGAATCGGCGTGGATTACTACACGCGGCTGGAGCAAGGCCGGGTGCAGAACGTCTCCGTTGACGTTCTGGAAGCGATTGCCGACGTCCTGCGCCTAAACCCCGCGGAACGCGAATACGTCCGTAACCTCAATCGGCCGAGCAAGTTGGCTCCGCCCGTCGCACCAGACTCCGTGCGGCCCGCGTTGCAGCATTTGCTTGACTCCACACCGGAGACCCCGGCCTACATCATCGGGCCGCTGACGAATGTGCTGGCCTGGAATCGCATCGCGTGCACGCTGTTCCTCGATTTCGGCGCACTGTCCAAAGCGGACCGTAACTGGGCCTACCTCCTGTTCTTGCACGACGGCATTCAGGCGATGTTCGATGACCTGCTGAAGGCCCAGCGCGAGAACGTGGCCTTTCTCCGGCTGCAAACGAGCCGCTACCCCAACGCAGACGAACTAAGCAGCCTTGTCGATCGCATGCTCGCTGACAGCCCGTTTTTCCGGGAGCTTTGGGAGCAATACGAGGTGATTGACAAGTCGCACAACGACTATCTCTTGCACCACCCGGTCGTCGGCGACGTCATCCTCAACTTCCAGGCCGGCAGATTGCCCAACGAGCCCGGTCAGGCACTTATAACCTTTACGCCCGAGCCTGATACTCCGTCAGCCAAAGCCTTGCACGTGCTCGCCCAGGCCAACTAGCGCGACCGCTCAACTTCGACGATGAAGGCGCGTGAGGTATTGGGTTGCCCTGTTTCGATTTTCTCGGTCAGCAACTGAACAAAACGCGCCCGTGCCTGATCTCGCACCGGTTTGAAGCCTGTCTTATCGGCATGCCGAACTCACTGCCTGTCACGCGCTGCCAGGCAGCCGCATCTTCCTGCCGCAGCGGCTGGTGGTCAAGGCAGCCGGCTGCCGTCGGCCAGCCGAAATCCCGCATTGGCGAGCCGCTTTCCGGCGGCTTGGGCGAGCATGCCAGCAGAAACGTCCACACCGGTGAAGCTGGCGGTGCAGCCCAGCGCGATCAGTGCCTCAATCACCAAGCCAGTGCCTGCCGCAACGTCAAGCACCTGCCTGGCCCAGCACCAGCAAAGCCAGCGACCTTCTCGGCTAGCCATTGATGCATTCCGTCATCGTCGTAACCGGCTGCGGCACGATCGAAGCGGGCGGCCACATCTTCAACACCGGGCATAGAAGCATTCTGCGGACTCGCGAGCCGGCGAATGTAGGTCTAGCGGACTCAAGACGCGACTGCCGCGATGGCGGCGTGTGGCCGAAAAGGGCCTTCGCTAGGGCGCGACAGACGCTCAACTTCCGTGAAGCCAGCCTGTGCCAGCCGCTTTGAGAACTCGTCAACAGGCCAGCGGTAGGCAGTCACCACCTTGTGGTCGAAAGTGGCAACCTCGTCCCCTACGAAGACAGCAACTACCAGCATCCCAGCCGGTGCCGTCACCCGCCGGAACTCCGCGAGCACGCCGTCGAGATCTTGCGGAGCCAGATGGATCAACGAGCCCCAGGCCAGGATGCCTGCGATGGAATCGTTGGCAGCAGCGAGATTCTCCATCGACCCGAGCTGATAATCACCGCCCGGGTGAGCAGCCCGCGCATGAGCGATGAACTCGGGGACCATGTCAACACCTCTGGCGTCGGCACCCAGCGACCGCAGGTAATCGGTGATATGACCCGGCCCGCAGCCTAGATCGAGCACAACGCCAGAACGGCCCGAAAGATGTCGCGCGATGAAGGCGAGGTCGTCGGCGTGTACTTGCTGGGCAGTGCCGAACGTCTCGATGTAAAGCTCCGCAACGGACGCATATGCCTGCCGGACCCCATCCATGTCCACCGCGCGACTATACGGGTGACGGTTGCGCCACTTCAGTTTGGCGGGGCGGCAGTGTGTCGGTCTCTTCGTCGGCTTCACCGCTGGAGGCACGTGCGTCGGTGAGCACATCGGCGGGAACGTGCCGTTCGAGGAAGCGCCGGGCGAGCCGGGTCGACGGATGGATGGCGACGGTCGCCAGCACGATGACGCCGGCGATGATCAGCCAGCCGGCAGCGCCCCAGTTCAATGCCAGGAAGGTGTAGACCGCTGGCGCCCAAACCTTGCCGAGGGTCATGCTCAGCTCGGCCGCGCCCTGGTAGGCGCCGCGCTGGCGCGGGTCCATCAGCTCGGCTTCGAAGGACCAGCTAGCCGCCGAGAGGTAGAGCTCTGCCCCGGTCACCGTGACGTGTCCTAGCCAGACGAGAGCGATCGTCACCCAGCCGATGGTGTCGTGGGTCGCGAGGGTGATGAGGCAGGAGATGACGAAGAAGGTTGAGGACAACCGGACCGCCTTGAGTGCGGTCGATACGTCCTTCACGCCCCGGGAGGCGGCCATCGGCAAGAAGATGCACATCACCGTGTTGGTCGCGAATAGGAAGGCCAGCAGCACCCGTGGGGCGTCGGTCTGCTCGACCAGCCAGAGCGGAATGACGATGTTGAGCAACACCTGGTTAGTCCAGAACACCCCGATGAAGAAGGTCGTCAGCAGCCAGCCGGGGTTGCGCATCGGACCCGGCCCAGGGATGCGCACCTTGCGCTCTTCTGGCGTGCGTTCGTCATGGGATGCCTTGGGCAGCCGCGTGACCGCCGCCGCGTTCACCAGGAAGACCGCGGCCGTGAACCAGGGCAAGGCATGCAGCACCGCGTTGGACTGGAACGCCAGCGCGATGCCGCCCATCACTGAGCCGAGAGTGAAGCCAACGTTGAGCGCTGAATACATGTAAGCGCGGGACTTCACACGCTCGTCGGCTGGCAGCACATCGATGGTGTATGCCCCGTGCGCGGCGCCGCCGAGTGCGCCGATCACCTCCATGCACACGGCCATGATGACGTAGCCCTTGAAATCAGTGATAAATGGCCAGACCGCGAACATCGCCGCTTGCCCGGTCGCGCTCACCGCCCACATCTTCTTCGGGCCAAAGCGGTCGACCAGTTTGCCCATCGGCACCGCGGCAAGGAAAGCGGCGATGCCCGCCAGCGTTAGGCCGAGACCGACCTGCGCCGCGGACAGTCCGACGATCTTGGTGAAGAACACTGCCGAACCGGTCATGAACGTGCCTTCACCGAGCGCGAAAAGCAGCGACTGCAACGAGAGGCGGCCTGCGAGGCGCGATGGCGGGCGGAAACGACCGAGAAGGGCAGAGAGCGTCACCCGGGGATTCTCTACGGATGGTACGACAGTTGTCGCCCCATTTACCTGCCCTGAGCTGCACCTGGTGCCACGACATTAGATATATGTAAGCTTCTCAATTTATGAGACGCTTCACCGTTACCGGCGCCATCGCCCTGGCCTTGACCCTGGCCGTTTCCTCATCAGCGCTGGCGGCGACCTCGCCACCGGAATTCGGCACCGACTGGGACGACCCGCGCACCGCCGCCCCACCGGTCGCCAAGCCGGCCGGACAGGCGTGCACCGTGCGAATCGTCGACAACGAATTCGTCAACTTCGACCCCTTTAAGGGCAGCTTCACTCCCCCGACCGCATGCGGCAATAGCTGGGAGAAGGTCGTTCTGAAGATGTCCGGAGCGGTCAAGGGACGCCAATTCGACCGGCTGGGACGGCTCGAGGTCGGCGACGTCACGATCTTCAAAACCTCCACACCCGAACCATCGGTCGACGGCATTCAGTGGACGGTAGAAAAGGACGTCACCGCCTACGCACAGCTGCTGAAGCAGCCGCAGCCAGTGACGATGTGGCTTGGCAACGTCGTCAACGACACCTATACCGGCATCCTCGACATCCAGGTTGACCTGTCCTTCTATGCCGGCCCGGCACCAACCGGCCAACCAGAGCAGATCCTGCCGCTCGCTGAGGTGATCAGCGACGGTTCCGACCGCGTCGGTTCCCTGACGGTCCCGCGCAACACCGAACGACTGATGGCTGAAATCTACGCCACCGGCTCTGGCGGTGGCTGCGAAGAATTCTGGTACATCACCGCGCCCCCAGCCTCCGGGTATTCGTGCCCGGCAGACAACGGGCCCTACCGCGAGGTGCAGGTCCTCATCGACGGTCAAGTCGCTGGCATTGCCGCACCCTACCCCCACATCTACACCGGTGGATGGTCAAACCCTTTCCTCTGGTACGCCTTGCCAGCGCCCCGGGCCTTCGACCTCAAACCGCTCCAGTACGACTTGGGTCCCTTCATCGGCCGGCTCACCGACGGTGCGGCGCACAAGGTCACCGTCCGCGTGGTTGGAGTCCCGGCCGGGCAGTCCGGCTGGGAGGTGCCGACCAGTTTCCTGGTGTGGCGTGACGCTGGCTCGACACAGGTCACGGGCAAGCTGCTTTCCGCGTCGTTGTCCCCCATGGAAAATGACGTGCGCACGTCAACGCCAGAAGGGTTTACCGAGGTTAAGACCACGGCCAGCCACAACTTCAACGCCGTAGGATTCGTGGAGACTTCACGCGGGCGCACGATCTTCCTCGTCAACCGCGCGCTGGCTAACACCTCTACCCATCGTTGGGGTGCCGAGGAGAATCCAGACAGCCTTAAGGCGACCTGGACGGACACTTCGGTGGCCATCGTCGCGGGACATCACCCGTCAGTGACCCGGCAAGCCGCCACGTACGCGATCGATGGCACGATCTCCATCTCGGCGTCCAACCGCCTCAACACTTCGATCACTCTCACCGACGCCATGAACTACTCCAGTGCCGGTTCTGGCAAGCCTCTACATTGGACACTCGGCGACACCTTCACCGGTCAAGCGGAGTGGACCCTGGGCGTGCCACGCCCGGACCGGCACGCCCAGGGCACCTCGACTGAGCGCTACCAATGGCGCGGCGATACCTGCTACGACAAGACTCTGGCGACGGTCAACGGATTCTTTGTGCAGGACAGCTCCGGCTGTCCGAGCTAGTGCCCGGCGAGTGGGCCCGGTAGATGCGAACCGGGCCCACTCAACTCTGGTGACTTGCCGGCCACGGAACCTATCCGGCCTGGCAGGGCTTGGTGTCGATGGCGCAAGACTTGGCGGCGCCCGCCACGACAAGCCCTGGACGGCGCACGACGAAGGTGACCGTCCCCTTGGCGGGCACGTGCCGCCCGGCGAGCGGTTTGATGGTCACGACCTCGCCTTGCTGCGACACCTCAACTTCGTTCGGGGTCCTGTTAGTAACGGCTACGGCGTCGGGCATAACGAGCACTACGGTCCACATTGGATAATCAGCGGACCCAGAGTTGTACACGGTGACTTCGGTGTCGAAGCCGCCAATCCCAAGCACACTCATGGTGCGATAGGTGGCAGTCAGCGTAGGGCCCGAAGGCGAAGCGGTTGACTCTGGCGATGGAGTAGAGGTGACGCTCGCGGTCGGATCGGGCTTAACGCCCGGCAAGGCAGAGGGGATGCCTGTCGCGCTGGAGGACGGCTGTGGGGAAAAGGAACTCGTGACCGGCTGGCCGCTAGCAGGCAGCCCACTGGCGGGAGTCAGGTCGCTTGCCGGGTAGATCGCCGCCGCGAGAGAGAGCACGGCAACACCGACGGTCGCGCCGATGAGAAGACGCACCGGCCAACGGCGTCCCGATGAGAGCTTCGGCTCGGCTGACAGATCCACATCGGAGAGACCGTCTTCAACCCCGTCGGCGGTCACAGCGACCAAGCGGGGAAGTTCTGTGGTGGGCGCAAGAATGGCGCCGCTTGCCCGGCTTAGCGCCGCAGGCAGCCGGCTTGTCAGCATTGTGACGTATAAGTCGCGCAGGTCCATGCGGCGTTGCTTGCCGTCGATCCCGAAGAAACCCTGCTGGGTGAAGCGAAGCCGGCTTCCGTGCTCCTGCGGCAGAATCTCCCACGTGACATGAGTGTGCAGCTCATCGCCGCTCCACCGCTGTGACAGCAACGATGGCTTGTCGGCTTGCAGCACATCGACTTCAAGCGTGGCAGGCAGGACCGGAGTGTGAGAGGGCGGGAAGGCACGAAAGCTCTCCCCCTCCTGCGGAGCGAGGTCAACTGGCAGCCACCATTCACCGAGCAAGCCCGGATCCGTCAAGGCACGCCATACCAATTCTGGCGGATACGGCAAATCGACATCCACCTGGAGCTCAGTCACGTCGCAGATGATACGAACTCGGTAAACGTTGGCACATCAGCCTTGTGGGGGCATACCGCCTGTTCTACTCTGTCGGCTTCTTGCTCTTGAACAGCGACGCGGCTGCCCCGCCGACCGCACCTGCCGCGCCGGCGATCGCACCGCCTACGCCCTTTACCGCGGTTAGTGCCTGCGGCGCGTCCGGGACGCCGTCGCCATCCCGGTCGACACTTCTGAACGGACGCGACACAGCGCCCGCCGCGGTCGCCACCCCACTGCCCACGGCATTGGCCGCACCAGAGACCCAGTTTGCCGTTGCTTTCGCCGCGTCTTCCAAGGCCTTGAACGCTCGGTTCGGCTCGGCATCCGCGTCATCGTCGGGCTGCGCCTTAACTGGGATAGCCAGGTGCGAGGGGAAGCTGCCAGGAGGATCAGCGAAAGCGACCCGTGCCGCGTCGACCACCTCCCGGCCGAAGACGAAGCGCGTGACACCACCCGCCAGGGCTCCGACACCATAATCGACAGCTGCCGGCTGTTTCCCACTCAGATGGGGGCGTACGGTATCGAGCTTGCCCGTCTGAATGGTGCGAACGAGCGTCTGCGCCGCGTCACCCGGAAGCATGCTGGCCAACGTGTTCGCCCACTGCGACCAATCTCCTCGGCCGACTGCCACCGCCTGTCCCCCGCCAACGGCAACCTCTGTCGACGTGCTCGCGATGTCGGTCGCCATCGTCGCGATCTGCTGCTGGCTGACACGAGTGTTTGACAATCCATAGACCAGGGCTTGGGCCTGCTCTTTGTCGAGATTCATGCTGTGGATGTCAGCGATGGCTAGTCCGAAGATCGCCGTGATTTCGAACTGGAGCTGCTTATCACCGGCGGGCAGCAGCGTCACGGCTCGCTGAGCCCCCGTCTTCGCCACACCGAGCGCGGCGTTCTTGGCGGCGGTCTTCGCGGCCGCCTTCACGGCCTCCGCGCCCGCCTTCTGGCCCACCGTCTTGACAGCCCCGCTCCCGGGAATCATCGAGATCCCGACTTCGGCTGCTATGACGCCGACGGCGATGACCGCGCCAGCCGTGCTGATGGCCACGACGTAGTGGCGCTCAAGCAGCCGGATGACTTCGGCGGGAGTCGCGTCCGGATGCTTGCGGCGGACTCGCATGACGTATTTTCGAGCGATCGAATGTCTAGCGCTGACCGCCTTCGCGATGTCACGCGCCGCGTCCTCCTCGAGGATTTCGGCTTCGAATGTGCTCTCGTCTAGGTCGGTCATCGTTCACGCCTCCGGCTGCTGAACATTCACTCGCGACGGTCAAGCCGCACGCATCGAGCGATGCTAGCCTCCTGGGCAAACGCTTGTGCACCAACCTGTCGGCCACTTTCGTCCACATCAGACAGACAGATCACCGACACTAGGTCAGCCGAGGTTGCGCAGCCGCGATTCAAGCTCGGCGATGGCATCCAGAGTCTCGTCTAGCCGCTCACTTAACGATTCGATGTGCAGCTCTTCGGAGGCGATCGCCACCGCCCGGCTTTCGGTGATCTCCCAGTGGCCTGGTTCCCTGCGCGAGGCTTCTTGCCGCGCGATCAGGTCTGACATCCGCAGCTTCGCCTCGTAGATCCGGCGGTCTAACTCGTCGGCCTCGTCGCGCAGATCGTAGATCTCGCCCTCGATGCGCCTGGCGGCCTCGCGCAGGTTTGCCTCAGCCGCGTCCTCGATCGCCTGGTAGACCTGTTGCGCGGCTTGGGTAAACCGTTCGTAGAGCCCTTGTTCGTGCTCGCGCCCGGCGTGGCCAGACGAGTTCCATTCAGTGATCAGCTGCTGCAGGCCTTCCTCGGCGGCACGGAAGTCGGGTTGGTGGAGCAGCTCCAGCGTCTGCTTGATCAGGTTTTCCTTGCGCTGATAGATCGCGCGCTTCTCGTCTTCGCGCCGCCGCAGTTCCTGCTCGATCGCGGCGATGACCTGTGCCTGGGTTTGCTGCATTAGCGCCCAAAGCCGTTGCTCGTCTAGCGGAGGCACGGCGGGCGCGGCCTTCCATCGGCTGTCCAGCTCGCTGAACTTCTGCCTCACCTCGGCCAGGTCAGTCGAGTTGACCAGCGCGGCCGCCTCGCGTACCAGAGAATCCTTGGTATTTAAGGCTTCTTCGGTCTTCTGCTGCAGTTCCGCGAAGTGGCTAGCGCGTGCGGCGGCGAACCGGCCCCAGGCTTGCTTGAGCCTTTCGACGAGCCGGGCTTCCTCATCACTGCCGAGTTGCTGCGTCTTGCTCCACTCCGCGTTCAATCGCTGGAAGACCAATTCGGTACTCACCCATTCCGTGGAGTGGGAGATCCGCTCGGCCTCATCGACGATCCGCAGTTTCTGCTGCCGGATCTCGGCCTGGCTCCGCCCACGCGCCCGCGGCGTGTGTCCTGCCCCGTAGAACTCTTGGTGTGCCGCCCGGAACTGCTGCCAAAGGGCGTCTTCGACGGCATCTGACCCGGTACGCCCGATAGCCGCCCACTGTTCCTGCACGGCGAGCATGCGTCTAGTCGCGGTCTGAAAGTCAGAGGACAGCAGCGCCGTTAGCGATCTCACCTCTGCGATGAGCGCTGCCTTCTGCGCCCACGCTCGCTCGGCGTGAGCCCTATCGTCCATCCCGCATCGCAACCTCCCCAGAACGAGCTGGCGAAACTCGCTACACAGGGTAGTTGGAGTGCTCTGTTTCTGAGTTCGCCCAACAAGCCAGTTCCTCTGTCGGGACGGTTACAGATGCGCGGCAGGCTCGAAAGCGCCTTCCACCAGAACGGTTTCCACCTCTCTCATGCACCGCTCCAAATCGGCGGGCGCCAATCTGCCCGTGTCCGCGATCAAGGTGTAGTCGAGGGCGTCCGGCACCGCGTTGATGGTCATGCGAAACGGCACCGGACCGTCGGCTTGCGGTTCGCCCCAGCGGAACGAACTTGCCGAAAGCGCGGCAAGCACCTCCTCTTGGGACGGCAGAACGCCAACGTTGTCGGTTCCCAATGCCAGGGAACGCCTGCGGTCGTTGTAGTAGCACTGCATCTCTGGCCGCTGGCCGCGTTCGGCTTCGATGCGGTCAAACAGAGCCCACAACTCGCGGGGGTCGTAGTAGGCGTGCCGCCCAGCGGCGAGTTGGCTGCGAAACGCCCGGTTGACAATCTCGTCGAAAGCGCATCCCTCTACGTCAATGACACAAAGCGCGCTCTGGGCAACGGGACTGACCGATTCCTTGAAGCCAGGCCGGAATCTATTGCTGACAAGGATCCTGATGACGCTTGTGTTCGCTCCGGAGATGCGGGCCAGCGCCGACGCGTAGGCCGCGAGAAAGATGGATCCAGAATGCAGCTTTGTCCGTGCCGCGATCACCGCGAGCGCCATCTGCCCCGCGCGCGTGCGATAGCTGGCCTCCCAGTAGCGCGGTTCCCGGGCGTCGTTTGAATTTCCCAGCTGCCGCAACGGAATCGACCGCAGCTGCTGCTCCCAGTAGCGCAGCGAAACCGCACCTTGGCGTTTGGCGCTATCGGTGCGTTGCACCCGGGCCTGTTCCATCGGCTGCATGCCTTCGGCGGGGCAAAGATGCCTGCCCGTTTCCTTGTCCATGTTGGCGATATCGGCGACAAGCGCTTCGATGCCGTAAGCGTCGATGACGAAATGTGCATACAACGCAACGAAGTGGGAGGGGACGCCGTTGTCGCGGATGACCGCCCACCGAACGGGCCAGTCGCGCGTGACTTCCCAGCCGTCCTGTTTCCATTGCTGCTCAATCGATTCCGCCAGAGCCGCCGGGTCGGCACCCGCCTCAACGTCGTGCACCTCAAGGAAGAGTTCACCGGAGTCAAACAGTTGCTGTCGCGGCTCGCCATCGTCGTCGAGCAGGATCTTCGTGCGCAATGACTGGTGCCGGCTCATGAGAAATCCGAGCAAATGGACGAGTTCTTCGACGGTCGTCCCCTCGGCCAGCGCCATGCTGCCGCCCGCTGATTGCACTCGGCCACCGTTGGCCAGGATCGCTCCCCATTGCGCCTGCTGACCCCAGCTCAGCTCCTCGACACCAGAGCCCTCTCCCTTAAATTCCACCAGGATCCGGTGCACCATCGATGGGCTCCCCATATGCCGTTTGCGCCGTTAGGTGCAACGTTTCGGTGGGGCGAGACTATCGATTCCGCGCACCGGACGGAAGGCCAGGCTTGCGCGGGAAAAAGTGATATCACTATGATAGCTGTGTGGTGGCCGGGCGAAAGCAATTGCTGCTAAGGCTGGACCCGGGAGTTTACGACGCCCTGGCCCGCTGGGCAGCCGACGATTTGCGCAGCGTCAACGCGCAGATTGAGTTCTTGCTGCGCCAGAGCCTCGCCAAGTCCGGGCGTCTGCCCGGCGACATTGGCGAGCCCCGGCGGCGTGGCCGGCCACCCAAGAGTGCGTCCGATGGCGACTGAAAGAGGCGACTATGGAGCTTCCTGCACCCCTCACCTCGCGGGTCTACCTGCTTGCCTACAACACCGATAAGCACAAGCTGACCTGCAACGGATACCTGGGTTACGTGTTGCGGGCGGCAGCGCTCACTGAACTGCATCACGCGGGTGCGCTGTCCGATGTGGACGGCAAAGTCAGGCTAGGCCGTGCTCACGTAAAAGATCCTTTGCTGGCCGACGTGCTTCACGAGATTGGCAATAAACACAAGCCGAAAACGTGGGCCCACTGGGTTCATCACGCGCAGACACCGATGTTTCGCGCGGTGCAGCAGCGGCTGACCGAGGAGCGGCTCATCAGCACCGAGCGATACCGGATCCTCGGCATCATTCCCGCGACGAGGGTCAAGGTGCTTGAGCACAGGGCGGTGACACAACTGCGATCGGTCGTGTCCCGTGCCCTTTCCGGCGGCAGTTCAGAACCGCATGATGGCGCCCTGACAGCGCTTGCCGCTGTCGGCGAAGTGCGCATCGCTATCAGCCGGGCCCAGGCACGCGAACGCAAGCAGCGCATCGACACCTTCGTCACGCAGGCCGGGCCGGCCCTGCCCGCGCTGCGTAAGGTCATGCGCGACTACCACTCCTCCAACTCGGCGGGCTGACAAGACGAAATGCGAACGCGGCTGGCGTTGTTGGCACGAGCATGACCCTCGCCTCCGCAAAGCCTCGCCGCGAGCTGCTTCGTGACTTCCTTCGCACCCGCCGGGCCGGGCTCGCCCCCAGTGACGTGGGAATGCCCGCCGCCGGAAGACGGCGGACTCCGGGACTGCGGCGCGAGGAGGTCGCGGTGCTGGCCGGGGTCGGGGTGTCTTGGTACACCTGGCTGGAGCAAGGGCGCGACATCACCGTCTCGGCCGAGGTGCTCGACGCGATCGCCGCGGCGCTGCGCTTGACCGGCCCGGAACGCGGCCACCTCTATCTACTGGCGGGTCTCAATCCCCCACCGGCCAAGGCGGCGCAGGATGCGGTCTCGCCGCAGGCCCGGCAGCTGGTTGACGCCTGGGAGCAGCGGCCAGCGATGCTGCGCGACCGGTACTGGAATGTGCTGGCGTTCAACGACACCGCCCGCGCCGTCTTCGGCTTCGGCGATACGGCGCACAACTGTCTGATCACGTTCTTCACACATCCCTGGTATAGAGCGATGAACGACGTGTGGCTGTCAGCAGCGCCAGCCGTTGTGGCGGCTTATCGCGCCGATGCCGCTCACGCGCCCGGCGATCCGCAGGTCCGTAAGGCGATTGACTACTTGACTTCGGTTAGCCCTGAGTTCACGGAACTTTGGCAGCGTCATGAAGTGGGGGTGCCGCGGCAAGCCGTGAATGCGTTGCGCCACCCTGAAGCCGGCGAGCTGTGGTTCGACGCGGCGACCCTGACATTCACCGACCATCCACATTGGCATCTCGTGCTCTACAACCCGCGGCCGGACACTGATACCGCGCAACGGCTCGCAAGCCTGGTGGTGCCACACCCACGATAACTGCGCACTGCCTATCGCCCTGGCGGCGCTTCACGATGGGGTCATGACCGACCGATTCACGGACAAGATCGCTCTGATCACCGGTGGGAGCAGTGGCATGGGACTGGCCACCGCGCACAGGCTGATTTCCGAAGGCGCGCAAGTGATTGTCACCGGGCGCGACAAGTCCCGGCTCGACGCGGCGGTCGCCGAACTCGGCAGCCGGGCACTCGGCATCGCGGGCGACGCGGCCGAACTAACCGACCTCGATGCGCTGACCGCGCGTATTAGTGACCGCTACGGGCGACTGGATGTTGTCTTCGCCAACGCGGGCATCGGTGCCTTCTCCCCTGTCGCGAACGTGACCGAAGCCGAGTACCACCGGGTGATGGGTATCAATTTCAAAGCGGCGTTCTTCACTATCCAGAAGACCCTGCCATTGCTGCCAGACAAAGCCGCGATTGTCATCAACGCGTCGTTCGCGGTTTACCGGGGTGCGCCTGCCACCGCGCTTTACTCCGCCAGCAAGGCCGCAGTGCAGAACCTGACGCGGACGCTCGCCGCTGAACTAGCGCCCAGGGGCATCCGGGTCAACTCCGTGAGCCCCGGATACGTTGATACGCCAGCGTTTCGGGCCGAGGTATCCGCAGCCGCGGAGGCGGCCGCCGCCACGAAGGTCGCCGTTGGCCGGATCGGCTCCGCCGGCGAAGTCGCGGCCGCTGTCGCCTTTCTCGCCTCCGATGAGGCGTCCTACGTCAACGCGCATGACCTGATCGTCGACGGCGGGCTGACCTTAGCCATCCCCACGCACATGGTGTAGAACCCTTATGCCGCAAGCTGATCGCGCCGACGGGCGAGATAGGCCGTCTCGGCCGTGTTTCCTGCCAGCTCGATGGCTTTGCCGTACGCCGCCCGCGCCTCGGCGCTGCGACCCAGCCTGCGCAACAGGTCGGCACGGGTGGCGTGAAAGGCGTGATATCCCTCAAGCGGCAGTCCGTCCACTTCAGACAGAGCGATCTGTGGGCCGTCGAGCTCGGCGACGGCGATGGCCCGGTTGAGCCGCACGATTGGTGACGCGTCTAGGCGTACCAGCTGATCGTAAAGCGCGACCACCTGCGGCCAGTCGGTGTCCCGGACGTCGCGGGCGCTGGTGTGGACGGCGTTTATGGCGGCCAGAATCTGGTACCGCCCCGGTCGCTGGCCGGAGGCGACACGCGCCCGTACCAGAGCCTGACCCTCGGCGATCAGCGAACGGTCCCAGGCTTCTCGGTCCTGCTCGTCAAGGGTGATGAGGTCACCGCTGGCCGACATCCGCGCGGTCCGGCGTGCCTCCGTCAGGAGCATCAGCGCCAGAAGTCCCGCGACCTCACCATCGGCCGGCATCAGCGCGAAAACCAGCCGTGTCAACCGGATCGCCTCGGCCGTCAGGTCGCTGCGGATCGCTTCTTTACTGGGGTCTGAGGCCAGGTAGCCCTCGTTGAAAATCAGGTACAGCACGGCAAGCACGCCAGTGATCCGGGCCGGGAGCTCCTCGCGTGACGGCACGCGATACGGAATCTTCGCGTCCCTGATCTTCTCCTTCGCACGGGTGATCCGCCGGCCCATGGCAGTTTCCTGAACCAGAAACGCGCGCGCGATCTCGGGCACGGTGAGCCCGCCAACCATCCGCAGGGTCAACGCGACCCGTGCTTCCATCGGCAGAGCGGGATGGCAACAGGTGAACACGAGGCGGAGCTGGTCGTCGTCGATGGCGCCGAGCGGTTCGGAAACATCGAACAACATCAACGCTTCCAGGTGCTTTTCCTCGCGCTTGGCCTCACGCCGCAGCCGGTCGATGGCCTTGCGGAGCGCGGTCGTCGTGAGCCATGCGCCAGGATTCGGGGGTACGCCGTCGGCAGGCCAGCGCTCGACAGCGGTCACGAAGGCTTCGGCCGCCATCTCTTCGGCGATGTCGAGGTCCCCGAGGCGCCGGGCTAGAGACGCGAGCACGCGGGCCCACTCCTCGCGGTGGACGCGGGTGATCACCTCGCCGATGTCGGTCATTCTTCGTCAGTGGCCGAGCCGGGCGATCGTGTGCCACGCCGTCTGGCCGCAGCTGGCACACGGCAGCCGCCGCCGGGGCTCACCCGCGGCCTTCCACCTGATGCCGCCATGGTCCCACACGGAACTCTCGTGCCCACAGTTCTGGCAGCAGGCGATCCACTGCCGGGACTCACGCTCTATGTCTTCGGACCACCGTCTTGGAAGGACATTCAGCAGCAGCCGCTGTAGCCGACCCATAAGAATGACGTTACTACCTGAAGAACTCGGCAGAATGGGGAAGGCGATGGCGGAGAAGTCCGCGTCCGAGCAGATCGATGACATCATCGGCAATCTCGGCGATTGGCGAGGTGAGATGTTGTCCCGCTTGCGCACCGTAATCCGCAAGGCCGATCCCGGTCTTGTCGAGGAGGTGAAGTGGAAGATGCCTTCCCGGCCCGAGGGCCTGCCCGTCTGGTCTCACAACGGGACTGTCTGCATCGCCGAAGCCTGGAAACGCGCCGTGAAGCTGACCTTCTTCAAGGGCGCGCTCATGAAGGATCCGAAGAAGCTCTTCAACGCCCGCCTGAAAAGCAAAATGGACCGTGCCATCGACTTTCACGAAGGCGATTCCATCGATGTGGCCGCGTTGAAGGCGCTCGTGCGCGAAGCCGTCGCGCTGAACAAATGACCCAGGGACCACCCTCTCGATGGCCCCTGGTCTGTGCGGTCGTTTCGTTTAGACTTCAGGCTTGCGGTTCAATCGTGCTCTGCTTCGTGCGGGTGCGACCTCGGGAAGGTGTTCGCGCACCTTCTCGGGGGCCCGTCCGATGATCCGGACGGTTGCTACTCGCAGTAGACACGGACTTTGGTGTCCGGCTGGTCGACCTCGATCGTCATGTCGTCCAGGTATTCGACGAGCGCTTCGAGTTGCTCGGGCTTGAGCTGATTCAGATCGAACGGCACGCCCGACCTGCTGAGCTCCGCGTTGGCCTCGCCGAGCGCCTGCGGGGGAATCAAAGCAGCGAGCCTCACGCCAGCCCGCAGCAGCTGCAGCGGCACCCGGACATTGACCCGGGTAGGAGTGCTGTCGTCGTTGGACTCCACCAGGACTCGCAGGTATTTCGGCTTCGCCTTCGGCTGGACGTCCGTGGGTGGTGCCGGACGGTCGCGTTCGAGAGCGGCGATGAGCTGGTCCGCTTCCTCCATCGTGATCTTGCCTTCGCTCAGCATCTGCAGGATGTCTTTGCGCTGTTCGTTCACTTCACACCTCCTTCACTAGCTGATGTTCACGAGCACGGCAGTGTGCCCGCGTTTGAGGTCGAGCCGGGTGCCGGGAAGTGCGGACATGATCCGCCACCCCGTGCCGAGCGCCCGAAGCACACTGATCTGGTGCACCACGCATGCGACCGTGGCGGCGACAGCCGCTAGGAGCAACACCGGTGACAAGACAAGCAACACGGGAAGCACTGGCACCCAGATCCGGATTGGACGGCTAGCCGGCCGCTTTACGTTCACGGACAGCAGTTGCGGCATCATGAGTGTCCCTCCAACTCACGCAATGCCTGCTGGGCATCGATTTCGCCGCGGCGGAGCCGGTCTATGACGTCGGCGCGCGACGGCGCCGGATCGGTCTCGACGAAGTCGAGCATTTGAGCGATCCGGTTGAGCCGGGATTTGATCGTCGGGTAGCTAACCCCGAAGATCCGCTCCATCTCCTTGATGGAACCGTGGCATCTGACGAATGCCGTGACGAACACCTGGTCTTCGAGGCTGAGCTGACCCAGTTGCGGGGGCTCGAACGCTCCCTCGATCGCCACGCCGCTGGCCAAGCGCACGCGCTCGACGACGAAGGGCTGCCCCCGGGTCAGGTTCGTGAGGTCTTGCCATTCCATCGGGCGCGCTGTCATATCTCAAGTTTTACCTTGAGTATTTTAATCCAGCAAGATATCGATCTTAATTTTCTTAATTTGTCGTGGTGCTGCGCTGCGGCAAGTTAAGGAACACCGCCGCGGCCACGATGACGACGCAGCCCATCAGTTGAGCGGTGGTGAGCCGGTCGCCCAGGGCGAACGCGGCCACCGCGCACGCGACTACCACTTCAACACAGGACAGCAACGCGGCAGTGGAAGCGCCGACAAGTTTGAGCCCCAGCAGGAATGCCATCGCGGCGACCACAGTGGACAGAAGAGCCAGTCCCAGAAGCGGCGGGCCCGCCTCGATCATCGACGACACCGCGACGCCACCACGGGCGAACACCACGATCCAGGTGGCAGCGGCCGCGCCTGTCAGCGCGAGCGCCATCAGCAGGAACGGATCGGTACGCCGCGACAACGGTTCGCTAGCCAGGATGTAGATCGTGTAGGTAACCGCTGAGACAACTCCCGCGATCACGCCAAAGAGATCGAGTTGAGCGCCGGTCGTGCCACTGGCGAAGACAAGCAGAAGGCCGATGGCCACCAAGCCGAAGGCGATCAACAGCGGGCGCCCCACGCGCTGGCGCTTAAGCAAGACCGCGGCGATCACGACCATCAGTGGATAGGTGAAAAGCAGAAGCGCGGCAACGGAGGCGCCGAGCCGGGTGACCGCATAGAGGTATCCCACCGACTGCAGCGTCCAGCAGGTCGCGCCGAGCCCCAACGCTCCGGCTGACACCTGCCAGGACGGCATCACGGGCCGGCGGATAGCCACGATCGTCCACAACCCGGCGGCAGCGATAGCGAACCGGATGGCCATCACCGCGACCGTGTCGAGCCCAGCGCTGTGCGCACGGGTGCCAAACAGCGGCATCAAGCCGTAGCAAACAGCTGCCAGCACGATGAGCATCCGGCCCAGCAGGGCGCGCGGAGCTGGCATGGCGACAGGAACGGTGGTCACTCACCTAACGTAGGGAGCGCTGCGCACACGAGGTAGCCTGGAGCTCCTCAAGGACCCACAGGTATAGCCTGTACCTCATGGCGACCTTGCACCAATTTCGGTGCCTTCTGGCGGCCGCTCGCACGGGCTCGTTCACCGCCGCGGCAGCCGATCTCGGGCTGGCTCAGCAATCCGTCTCCGAACAGGTGCGGCTCCTGGAACGTTCTTGTGGTGTCGACCTTTTCATCCGCGTCGGCCGTGGGCTGCGGCCGACCGAAGCCGCCCAGGCGCTGCTGCCGCATGCCGAGCGTGCCCTTGCCGCCAGCGAAGAGGGCCTATCCGCCGCACGCGCGGTGCGCGACGTCGTCGCCGGGACTGTCCGGTTAGGAGTGTTCGGCACGATGCGGTACTACACGGGCTCAGACCTGGTGGCGGAAATGCTTGAGGCGCATCCAAATGTTCGCGTCCAGGTCGTCGGGCTCAACTCGGCTGCCACGATTGAGATGGTGCGCGCGGGCGAAGTGGAGGCAGGCATCGTCGCGCTGCCCGTCGACGATGCGCAGCTCAAAGTCACTCCCCTATGCCGCGATGAAGTCGTCTACCTCAGCGCTGACCGCGAGAGTCTGACCGGTCCGGTAACCGCTGAGAGACTGGCGACGGCTCCCCTCGTGCTCCCTTATGCCTCTTGGGCTGAGGCGGACACGACTCGGCGGCAATTGGTGGCGCGGGTGCAGGCTGTCGGCGGCAGATTACGCTCACTGGCCGATGTGGACGATGTGGAAACGGCTCTGGAGCTAGCTTCTCGCGGCTTCGCCGACACGATCACGAACCGGGGAATCCTGCAGTCTCTCGACAGCCGCCTCCCACCCAACTTGGCCGCTGTGTCGCTGAAGCCGAGGATGTGGGACACGTTCGCGATCGTGCAACGCCGCCAAACCGAACTGTCTCCAGCTATGCGAGTCGTGCTAAAGCTCGCCGTCGACATGATGAAGGCCGCCACCAAACCGAAGGGCAAACCGTAGCCACGCACGTGTCGTGTTGTTGCCAGATCCAGCACTGGCATCGAAGGACAGGGATACCGTGCCGGCATGCGAAAGATCCTCGGGACCATCCTCGTCCTGTATGGCCTGCTCCTCGGATTCTCGGTGACCTTGCCCTACGTCGCCTCGATCGCGGGCCCGGAGGTCACCTCAGTGACGGTCACTGATCCGGCGCTTTGCCAAAGTGCCATTGGCTCCGCGCCTCTTGCCGGCTTCCCACAACGTTGCGACGTTAGCTGGACGACCGAAGAGGGTCAGGCGACCGGCACCCTTTATGGCAAAACGGCATCCGGCCTCAAAGCTGGCACCAACACCCCGTCAGACCCGGTGCACCAGCTCGGCAGCTTCGCTTTCACCGCACCCGTCGGCAACGCCGAACTGACGATGGCTTTCCTGGCCCTGCCGATCCTGTTCCTCGGGTTCTACCTGTTGACGAAACGCAAGCGCCGCAGGCGCCGCGGTGGTAGCAGCGGCTCAGACTCCGACTACGACGATGACGACTCCAGCGATGGTGACAGCGATGGCGGAGGCGACAGCGGCGGCGGGGACGGTGGCGGCGGAGACTAGCGCTGCGAGGAACACGGGGCCGGTACCTAGTGCCGGCCCTTTTCAGCGTGGTGTGCGAATTAGCAACGTCGCCCGAACCTCTTGCCCGCCAAGGGCCGCGTAGACATGCGGGACGTCGGATCGCCAGGACACGTAGTCACCCGGACCGCCCGTCAACGGCGCTTTGGCCGGCCCTGCGCGCAATTGTCCAGAGTGGACAGTCACATGTTCTGTCACGCCCGCCGGGTGGGCGGGTGAGAGCTGCTCGGCTCCCGGCACGATCGTCAGCGCGAAAAGTTCGTAGACGGCGCCTGGTTCCTCGAAGACCTCAAGCAGCCTGGAGACGACAGCGGTGCCGCGCACGGAAGAAGCCTCGTGAGCCGGTGCGCCCTGGTCGAGGGTCAGCGCACTCATCGGCACGTTGAGGGCGGCGGCTATGGCATACAAGGTCTCCAGACGCGGGTCGCGTGTGCCGTTCTCCAGGCCAGACAACGTCGCCTTGCCGACTGCCGCTTGCCGGGCAAGTTCTGACAGGGACATCCCGCGCGCCTCGCGCAGCTGGCGCAGCCGTCGCCCAATCGCTGTTGTCTCGCGAGCCATCACCTAGCTATGGTGACACGACCGTTCCGAAAACGGAACGATGACAGACGGGCGGGAGGAGGACCTGTGCAGCCGTTCCTAGCTGGGCTGGTCAGTGCCGTGGTCGGATTCGCCAGCTCGTTCGCGATCCTGCTAGCCGGGTTCCGGGCGGTCGGGGCGAGCACGGGCCAAGCGGCGTCTGGCCTGCTCGCCGTCTGCTTCGGCATCGCGGTCTGCGCGATCTTCCTCGCCTTGCGTTACCGGATGCCCATCGCCATCGCCTGGTCGACTCCCGGTGCCGCTCTGCTCGCCGCCACAGGCCAGGTCGCTGGTGGCTGGCCCGCCGCGGTCGGCGCGTTCGCCATCGCGGCGGCCCTGACCGTGCTGGCTGGACTCATCCCGTGGCTCGCGCGCGGCATCGCCGCCATTCCGCGCCCGGTCGCTAGCGCGATGCTCGCTGGCGTGCTTCTGCCGCTATGCATCGCGCCGGTGCGTGCCGTCGCCGACGAGCCAGCGCTGGCGATCCCGGTGGTGCTCACGTGGGCAGTGCTGATGCGTTACGCCCGGCCGTGGGCCGTGCCCGGTGCCTTGCTCGCCGCCGTGGCCGGGATCGCGCTTAGCGGTGCCGCTTCTGGACTGTCCACGGTGGACATTCGCCCACGGTTCGAGTTCACGATGCCCAGCGTGACAGCCCAAGCGGTGATCGGCATCGCGATACCGCTTTTCCTCGTCACCATGGCGGCCCAGAATGTGCCTGGCATGGCGGTGCTTTCCACCTATGGCTACCAGCCGCCCCTTCGCGGAGTGCTGCTAACGACAGGTGCCGTCAGCGCTATCGGTGCACCGTTTGGTGCGCACGCGGTTAATCTCGCCGCGATCACCGCCGCGATCACGGCTGGCCCTGACGCGCATCCCGATCCCTCCCGCCGCTGGATCGCCACCGTCGGCCAGGGCGCCGGCCAGCTGGTCCTGGGCCTAGCCGCCGGCCTTGCGACCGCTTTGATGGTCCTTTCCCCACCGGTACTCGTCATCGCCGTCGCCGGACTCGCCCTGCTCCCAGCGCTGGCCGCAGCGGTCACCGCTGCCGTAGAGGTGCCCGCCGGCCGGGAAGCAGCAGCCGTCACCTTCGTCATCACCGCATCCGGCGTCGCCATCGCCGGAATCGGTTCCGCGTTCTGGGGACTCGTGGTCGGTGGCCTCACCCTGCTGCTCCTGCGGCCCCGAAACGAGGGGCGGCGTGAGGCTCTGCCAAGCGATAGGCTGCCGGCTATGCGCCGGAAACTGATGTGGATCGGTCCATTGTGGCTGGTTGCGGTACTGGGCTACTCGGTCGTGCGAGGCTTCGCCGGCGGCGGTGTCGCGGGAGTCGTGGCCGCCTCTGTGTGGGCGTTGCTCCTGCTGGCCTTCGCCTTCGCCGCCACGTGGCTAGCTCGCCGGGGCCAGATAGCCGCAGGCATGGTGACGGTGATTGTCGGCGCGCTCCTCGCGATTGATGTCGCGGTGGTTGTCGACAGTTACATGTTGTACGACGCTCTCGGCTTGTGGCGGCTAGACGACGGCGCCGCGCTTCCCTATTCCTATGCGCCGCTGTGGTTTCCAGCATCGCTATGGCCAGGCGATTCGTTCCTTGGCATCTCGCAGGAGGCTATCCGGGCGGGAGACTTCGAGTGGCAGGAAGAGCAAGTGGCGCCGACATCCTTTGCGCTGTCACTGCTAAGCCTCATCTTTGCGGCCAGCTTCCTGCCCCGCCGTGACGCTGAACTGGCCGCCGCCAGCTAGCCGCTAGGCTTTCGCTAGGGCGGCAAGCCAATCCGCGTAGGTCGTGGTGGCACGGCGATAGGTTTCGTTTCGCGGAACGAGCGTGTCGTCTCCGATGACGCCACCAAAGTAGGGAGCGGAGTCGTCCTTGACGACCGTGCGAGCATCGCCAAGTGCCTCTAGCCGGCGGCGGACGCCGTCAGCGAGCGGAATGCGTTCGGGGCCAGCGATTTCGACGATCCCGTTGGCCGGTGCGCTCAGCGCGACTTCCGTCACATAGGCGGCGACTTCAGCCGCGGCGACCGGCTGCAGCGTCTTTGAGGTCAAGCGCACTTCGTCGCCGGAGGCGGCCGCATCCGCCATACCTTTGAAGAACTCGAAGAACTGCGTCGCCCGGATGATGGTGAACGGAACGCCAGACTCCCGGATAAGCGCCTCCTGAGCCAGCTTTCCCTTCATGTAGAAGCCAAATGCCTCAGGGCGGTCGGCCCCGACGATGGACAGGGCAATGTGGTGACTCACCCCAGCGGCTCGCTCGGCCTCGGCGAGATTCTCGCCCGAGGCGGTGAAGAAGGCCAGCACACTGTCTGGGGTGAACACGGGCGGGTTGGTGACGTCAACGACGACGTCTGCGCCTTTCAGCACCTCAGCCAGGCCTTCTCCAGTGGTGGCGTCAACGCCTGACGCTGGTGACGCGGCGATGGCTTCATGGCCCTTCGCCTGGAGATTCTCCACGACCTGCGACCCGATGAGCCCGGTGCCACCGATGACGACGACTCTCATGACATCCTCCGTTAACTCGGACAACTTCTATCCGCGATATTACTCGGACAAGATGAGTCCGAGTCAAGTACGATGGCCGCATGAAGCTGAACGGAGGCGTCGAGTGGGCTCTGCACTGCTGCGTGGTGCTGACCACGGTGCAAACACCGGTACCCATGACCCAGCTCGCCGAGTTGCACGACGTGTCCAGCAGCTACCTCGCCAAACAGCTCCAGGCGCTGTCCCGTGCCGGGATCATCCACGCCGTTCAGGGGCACGCTGGCGGATACCTCCTGACCAGGCCAGCTAAGGACATCACTGTCCTTGACGTCGTTGAGGCCATTGACGGCAAGGACTCCACGTTCGTTTGCACCGAAATTCGCCAGCGCGGACCGTTAGCGACGCCGCCCCAGGACTGCAAGAAGGCATGCCCAGTCGCCCGCGCCATGATCCGAGCCGATCACGCCTGGCGCGAAGCGTTACGCGCCACGACAATCGCCGACCTGGTCGCCGACGTCAGGCGCGACAGCGGTCCCGCGGCACTGCCCCGCGTCGGCGCCTGGCTCGCTGGTGACGAGACTTAAGCGGTTAGCGCCTCGCGGGCGAGCTTTTCCTCATATGGCCGGCCAAGCCTGTGGGCCAGCTCTAAAGTGCGCTCATACATCGCTTTCGCCAAGTCATGGCGCCCTGCCACACGCAGGGTCAGCGCATAGGCGGGAAGAAAATCGATCTCCCACTGCGGTTCGGCCAGAGACTCCAGCAACACAAAGGCTTGTCTGTGTTGTTCGACCGCCTCGTCGAGTTTCCCCATGACCCGCAACGCGACGCCGAGCTGGCTAAGACCCCACGCCTTGTTGAGGGGATTGTCGTCCTGCTCCGCCAACGGCAAAGCCTCGTGCAACGTCGCCAGCGAGGTCGCGGATCGGTTGACGCCAGGGCGACTCCAAGCCCGAACGCGCCGCTGCGCTACTTCAACCAGTGCATCTCGCTGGGCCGCAAAGAGGGCCTGATTCAATACGTCACCGCTGACGACCGTGCCGTGCCGGCGGTGCTGACCGGGCGCATCGCCACCGTCTACAAGGAGCTGATCTGCAAAGGCGCGGCTTGGGGCGTCGCCAACCCGATGCTCGGCCTGCCCACGCGACGCCGTCGCGTCACCGTGAAACAGGCCCGTGTCCCAGGCGGGACCGTGGTTCTTTGATTCCGTTTCCGCAGGCAGGCAGCGTTTCGGTTGTCCCACGGTGTCCCACGGATGGTGCGAGGCTTGACGTGCCGATGGTCAGATAACTCCTGTCAGGGACACAGCGAATAGGGAGAAGTTGACATGGCCACCATGAAGACCACGAAGTCGTACGACGGGTTCACCGAGGCCGAGCGCAGCGCGATGAAGGACCGCGCGAACGAGCTGAAGGCCACTTCCCGCCGCCCACGCGGCGCCAAGGTGGACACCGAGCCCGAGGTGCTGGCGAAGCTGGCCGAAATGCCGGAGCAGGACCGCGTGGTCGGTGAGGGGCTGCACGCCCTCATCAAGGCCAACGCCCCGGCGCTGACCGCCAAGCTCTGGTACGGCATGCCGGCGTACGCCATCGACGGCAAAATCGTGTGCCACTTCCAGCCAGCGAACAAGTTCAATACGCGTTACGGCATGCTCTGCTTCAGCGACGCAGCGAACCTCGACGATGGGGCCATCTGGGCCACCTCGTTCGCCATCCCGGAGCTGACGGCCGCCAGCGAAAAGAAGATCGCCGCCCTGCTGAAGCAAGCAGTGCGTTAAGAGACAAGCGAACCCACTCGTAAGAGCCGGCCTAGGCCGGCTCTTAGGGTTTCAGGGCTAAGGCTGCCGTCAGTTCCGCTTGCAAGGGACAAACGGTGCCAGCGCGAGCGCTGAGATCTTCGCGCAGCGAGGTGAGTTCCGCGATGCGCGTGTCGATGACCCGGATCTTGTCCTGGAACAATTCCGCCAGCGCCCGCGCGGTGTCCGGCGCCTCACGCAACTGCGCCGCAGACTGCGTGATCTCGGCCAGCGAGAACCCGAGTGTCTGTGCGACGCGGACATATCGCAGCCATGCCAGCGCCTCCGGCGGGAAGTCGCGGTAGCCGTTGCCCAGCCGCCTCCCGGCGATCAGCCCGACCTTCTCGTAAAACCGGACCGTGTCCGTGGTGACGCCCGCTTGCGCGGCCAGTTCCCCGATACGCATGACCCTCCAAGGGATTTCGGTCTTGACCTTGGAGCGTACTCCAATGTTTACGGTGAAGCCTCGCTGTCCATACGCATGAGGAGCTTTCCGTGACCGGCCGTTTCACCCCATCGCATCCCGCCTATAGCCGCGTTGTTCGCGCGAGTGCTTGGTACGACCTCGTTGTCACCGCTGGATTCGCGACGCCCTGGACCTACATGCTGCTGCACGGCATGCTGTCGTCGCTCGGCAGTTCACTGGGGCTCGGTGCGTTGCCCGCCATCGACCCGACGCTAACGCTCTACGCGAACTTGATGGGTTCCGTCGTGGTCATCTGGTCCCTGCTGCGCCTTATCAAGCCACTACCCGTGCACGGACTATACGACGGTGCGGCGCGCATGCTTTTCGCGATGTGGCAGCTTTACGCCCTGGCCAGTGGTGCGACACAGCTGCTCTGGCTGTTCTTCGCCGTCGAGGTGACGTTTGGCGTCATGCAGCTAATGCCTTGGTGGCGAGCAAGAAGCGGACTGTCTCTTCTGGACAAACCACGAAACACGGGCAGGTGAAGTGAGCCGCCTGGGCGAACTGTCCACATTGAAGGTGAGGATGGATCGACCTGGTCCTCCACCTATGCCAATGGGCAGATCAGTCAAGAGGGCTGGAACGGTTGGGACGGAAGCATCGAACCGTTTGGTGAAGCCGTCGACGGTCCGCCTATGGGACTGTTGTGAAACGTTCTCAGCAGCTAGCATGACGATCTAACGTTTCTAGAACGTGTTCCACTTACGCTATTGATTTACCTGGTAAGGAGTAGGCGCATGGGCGTGCAAGAAATCGCCGACCAGCTCAAGGACAGGGTTGCGGCGTCGGGATTCGACAAGTCGATTAAGTTCGACACCGGCGGCGACGGAGTGTTGGTGATCAACGGCACCTCGGTCTCGACCGAAGACGCGCCGGCTGACTGCACCATCAAGCTCACCCTCAGCGACCTCGAGGCACTGGTCGCCGGGAAGCTCAACGCCACCATGGCGTTCATGCAGGGCAAACTCAAACTCGAAGGCGACATGGCTGTCGCGATGGCACTGGGCAAGGTGCTTAAGCCTTAGCCCGCAAACAAAACGTAAGCCTCATCCAGTCCGCGTTGCGTAGGCGACCCGGCTGGCCTCGATGTGCGGAACGTGCTCGATGGCCCAGCTAGCCAGAGCCAGCGCGGGCTGGATGAGGCTTTTGCCAGTGGCCGTCAGCGTGTATTCCACCCGCGGCGGAACCTCGGCAAAAACCGTCCGCGCCACCAGGCCATCACGCTCCAGGTTCCGCAAGGTGAGCGTCAGCATGCGCTGTGAGATCCCAGGTATTTGCTGGTGCAGATCGGTGAAGCGCAACGTGCCCTGATCGAGAGTCGCCACGATCAGCAGGGTCCACTTGTTGCAGATGTGATCAAGGATCGCCCGGACCGTACGGCCGCCGTCGCCTCGGATCATGCAAGTGTGCTCGTACTGCGACATAACAACTCCCTGTGCCTCACGCACATAAATGTGCCTTTTGTAAGCCCCTCGATACTGACGCATCATGTAGCTACTTCCGGATAGTAACCATCCTGTTCGCCGCCCATATATCTGTCATCGAAGGGCTCCTCATGGAACTCGCCTACTGGATCGTCGCTGCCCTTCTCGCGTTGTTCTACCTCTACGCGGGAGGCAAGAAGGTCATTCAGAGCCAGGAACAACTCCTGCCCATGATGGGCTGGGTCGACCGCGTCCCCATGCCGGTCGTACGAACGATTGGCACGCTAGAAGTCCTAGGCGCGGCTGGGCTCATCCTGCCACCGCTTACCGGAATCGCGCCCTGGCTCGCTATCGCCGCGGCGGTAGGGCTTCTGCTGATTCAGGCCGGCGGCATCGTCGTTCACGTATCCCGCGGTGAGGCCCGCCTGATCGGGCTCAACATCGCCCTCCTCGTGACCGCCGCAGCCGCCGCCTGGCTAGGCACCACCTTGCTATGACGTGAAACGCCCATGCCGCGAGTAGCCTTGAGCTAACGGCTATTTAGCGCGGTGATTGTCATGCCAAGCAAGCTGGGATCGCTTCTGGCAATTGGAATCATGTCCGTCTTCCTTGGTGTGGCAGTGCTTTCGGCTCCTGCCGTCGCTTCGGAGAACGCCACCGTCAGCGACGAGGCTAACGTGCGGTCGCGGCCCAACACCGATTCGGCGATTCTCGCCGTGCTGCCCATAGGGACGCCGGTCGAGGTGGATTGCTGGCTGACGGAGAACTCAACTATGGGACCACGCGATGGTTCCATCTGTCCGCGGGTGGCTGGATCCACTCCACACTGGTGACGCAAGTTGACGTGTCACCTTGCAGCGGCGCGACGACTGGTTCGGCCGACACCGCCTACACCGGCAAGATCGGTGTAGGCGCCGGCATTGGAAGCGGAGGCGGCGGCGGCAACAGTGGTGGCGGTGAGGCATACGACAGCTGCGATGAGGCACCCGGCCCGGTTTACCGCGGCAGTCCCGGCTACGGCCCGCATCTGGACCGCGACGGCGACGGTGTCGGCTGCGAAGGCAACTAGGCACTGGGCGGAATTGGAGTTGACCAAACCAATACGGTCTAGGTATGTGCCTCGACAATGACGCTCAAGTTCCCGCTGACTCAGACCCCATCATCGAGCTGACCTCGGCTGATGGTTCCTGTTTCGGCGCTTACCTGGCCCAGGCGGCCGAGCCCAGCGGAGCGCGGCTGGTGCTGTTGCCAGATGTCGGCGGGATGCGTGCCCCGTTTCGGGATCTGGCCCGCCGGTTCGCTCAGACCGGAGCGGACACCCTGGTTATCGACTATTACGGCCGGACGCTCGGGCCAGCGGCACGCGGCGAGGAATTCGACAAGACGATCAGCGAGACCTTCGACCGTGAGCTGATGATCGCTGACGTGGCAGCCGCGATCGCTTATCTGCGAACCACAGGCGACGGGCCCATCTTCGCGGCGGGCTTTTGCATCGGTGGCGCGAACGCGCTTTACGCCGGCACCACTGATCTCGGGCTAGCCGGCGTTATCGGCATTTGCCCCTACGTTGGCAAGATGGGAGCGTCAGCCGCTCTTCCTGAGGACTTCTCGGCGCAGATCCGCGTGCCCGTGCTCGGCCTGTTTGGCGGCGAAGACAACGCCGTGCCAAGCTCCGTGCACGAGAACCTCGAGCGGCACTTGACTGCTTCGGGAGTACCCCATGAAGTTGTTGTGTTTGAAGGACAACCGCATGGCTTTATGGAATGGGATCACTTCGGCCGGGCCGGGCATGCCGAGGCGGCAGCCGATGCGTGGGCACGGATCGCGAAGTTCATGCGCTAAGGCCAGATAGCGAATTCCCGCAGGCCCGACACGCGTTCACTGCGAACGCGCACGTAGCGAGCGGTGACAGGGGCGAACGTGACGCGTGCGTAGTTCGTCCCTGGATTCGTGGCGCGGGCCGTCCATTGCGCACCGTCCACACTGGATTCAACGGTGTAGCTTCCCCCGGCTTGCAGTCCGTGCAGGATGACCGCGCTGACCGTCCGGGACGTGCCGAGGTCGGCCGACACCCATGTGTTAGCCGCACAAGCCGCCGGCGAGGGTGTGCTCGCGGGAGCCGAAGAAGCGGTGACGCACTGCTGCAACGGAATCGGCTGTCCGGTATAGGCACCATCGGTGAGCGAGCATGGGCTGATGGGCGCCGAACCCTCTTGCGCCGCCACGAAACATGAGGATCCGCGCGACGGCGCGGGGCCCGCCAGTCCTGTGAACGCGGCCGCCTGACTGCGGTGCACGGTGGTGAACGTCGTCGCGGAGCCATCCTGTGTCGTCGTGGCAATGGCGTGCAGATTTCCCTTGATATCACTGGCGACCCGTGCGTCGAGCTGCCCCGCCCCGGAAACGTCCTGTTGCCACACCTCGGTTTTGCCGCTCGTGATGGACAGGGCGTACTTGGCGCCCTTAACCGTTTGCGGCCAGCTGTAACGGATCTGGGCTTTGTCCGCCTTCACCTCAAGCGGTGCCGGCTCCCAGAACGTCGTGGCGGGCACATCCACCGTGGGCTGCTCGACTTCGAACCTGACTTGCACCGATGGCCGCCCGTCGCCAAGGCTCGAAGAGACCAGGAAACCGCTGGCATTGCCGAGCATCGTCTTGGTATCGCTGCCACGCATCGTGAAGCGGAACTTGCCCGCGTCGTCGGTGGTTGTCTTGCGCGCACCCTTGCAAATGGACACCGTCTGCGTCAGGCACAGCAGCCCGACGCTGGAGACCGTTGCCGCTAGCTCGACCAGGGCATCGACCGCGCCCGGCTCTTTGACGAGGCCCACGGTCAGCCCGGCTGCTGGTTTGCCATCGGGCAGACGGAGCTCACCAGCGATGCTCACCTCGGCATCGTTTGCCAGATTGCTTGTACCACAAGCCATCGCGAGGATCGCGGCCAGTCCGGTCGCGGCGAGCCGGGTGCGAGGGGTCTTCATGACAACGAATCATAGAGATAGGTGAAGCCCTGACTGCTACGCGATCGCCTCGGCGAACGCTGTCGGATTGTCGATCATTATGTTGTGGCCAGCGTCGGGGATCGTGACCACGTCAACGCCAGCTGCCACCAGACTCTCCCGTCCCGCCAGCTCTTCGCTGCGTTCGCCGATGAGAAACGTCCTGGGCATCGGCAGGTTCACGAGGATGTCCCGCATGATCGGCCGGGTGCCCTCGGCGAGGCTCACGGCAGTGGCGTGCAGGGCCACGGGGTCGGCTAACCGCATGGTCGCGGCCCAGAGCGGGCCCACACGCTCTAGCGTCTCGGCGAACCCGCCTTTGACGAATGCGTCCCTGGAGTAGGCGAAGATGCCGCTGCCGGTGGGCTTGCTGCCGTGCGGACGCGGATCGAGGTTGGCCTCGGCGAGGATGAGCCGGGAAACCAAATCTGGCCGGCGCTCGGCTAACACGATGCTGACGGCACCACCCATGCTGTGCCCGACCACTTCCGCGCCGGTGACGCCTGCGGCGTCTAGCGCCGCGGCCAGAGCACCGGCATGCTCGGTCAGGCTGTATCCGAACGCGGCCGGGCGATCGCTGATCCCGAACCCGAGCAGGTCGACCAGCAGCGATCGGCGTCCTCGCAGCACCGGCTCATGCGTCAGGGCCGAGAAGTAAACCGGGGCGCTCGCGCCCAGCCCGTGCACGTAGACCCGGGCCGGCTCACTGCCCGGCAGCTCCACCCATCTGATCCGGGCGCCTTCGCTGGTAACCACCGCGTCCTTCATTGCCACTCCTTCGTTTCGATACCTCGGGACCGAGGTATCTCGCCCCGGGGGTAGAGTAGCAGCCATGCTGGAGTTGTCCATCCTGGGTTTCTTGTGCGATGAGTCACTGCACGGTTATGAACTGCGCAAGAGAGTCGCCGCGCTAACCGGCCACGTGAAACCGATCGCGGACGGGACGCTCTATCCGGCGATCAAGAAGATGGAAGCGTCCGGGCTACTCACCCGCGAGCTGCAATCGGGCCCCGCCGCCGCACCACGGCACATGCTGACGCTCACCGCTAAGGGCCGTGAGCACCTGAAGAACAGGCTGTCCAACCCAGACGACGCGTTCATCACCGACGAGAACCGGTGGTTTGTCCTGCTCGCCTTCCTGCGCCATCTCAAGAACGCGGACGCTCAGGCGGCGGTGCTCAACCGGCGGCTGGCTTTCCTGACCCAGCCAGCAAGCTTCTTCTATGACAGGGACCGCCCGCTGCGCGCGGCGGACTTCGACGACCCGTTCCGCAAAGGACTGATGACCATCGCGACCGCCACGAGCCGCACCGAGCTGAAGTGGCTTCGCGAGACCCTTGCCGAGCTGACCGCGTGAACCGTGCGATCGTGGAGGCGTGGTGGAGCAGGTGAACGGCGAGGCGATGCCAGCGTGGCAGCTGGCCCGGCGGCAGCGCATCGTCGAGGCGGCACTGCGTGCCCTGGAATCGCAAGAATACGAACAGATCCAGATCCGCGACGTCGCCCAGGCAGCCGAGGTCGCGCTAGGAACGCTCTACCGCTACTTCTCCTCCAAAGAACATCTCTACGCTGCCGTTTTGCAGGAGTGGGCCCAGTTTGGGCGCGCGAGCCGGGCCCGAGCCGGGGCGCTCACCCCCGAGGAGCGGCTCCGGAAGAGGATCAACGGCGTCATCCGCGCCTTCGAACGGCAACCGCAGATCTTCAAGGTCTACGTTCTGCTGCAGACGAGCGTCGACCCGAAAGCGAAGGCGCTGCTGGCTGAATTCGCCGCGAGCGCCAAAGCGTCGTTAGTGGACGAATTCGATTCAGCCGACGCGAGCCAGGCCCAAGACGCCGCGATCATGCTGTGGTCCATCATCCACACGATGCTGATCCAGGCGATCTATCACGGAGGCACGATGCGGGAAGCCCGCCGTGTGGCCGAGCGCTTCATCGATCTACTCAGCCCGCGGTTGCTGTCACGCGGCTAACCCGCTGCCGCAGCAGGATTGACATCCCGGAAACTAGAATCTAAATTCAGTTTCGACGGTGCTCGATCTCAGCGGAGGCGGCTATGACCGATCTTCAGATCCGCAAGATTGACTTCGGTTTTGACGAGACGGTGCCGTTCCAGTGGTTGCCGAGCCATCCGAAGTTTGGCCTGATGGCCAACGCGATCAGCATCATGGCTATCGCGTTTGAGAAGTTCATCGTGGCGTCGACCCGGCGCGCGATGCCGCTCATCAAGGATCCAGCGGTCGCCGAAGAGGCCGAAGCCTTTTTGCGGCAAGAGGCACAGCACGCCAAGAACCACCGCAAGCACATCGCCGCGCTCGTGCGCCAATACCCCAGTCTGCAAAAGACGGTCGATGCCGCGATCGCGAGCTTTGACCGGCTGCTGGAAGAGCCACTTGAATTCCAGCTGGCCTACACGGCCGATCTGGAGGCGACGTTCACGCCGATCTTCAAAGTCATGCTCGACCACCAGGACGTGTTGTTCGCGCCCGGCGACGATCGCGTGGCTTCGCTGTTTCTCTGGCACTTCGTCGAAGAGGTGGAGCACCGCAGCTCCGCCCTCATCATCTTTGACGCCGTGGTCGGAAACCGGTGGTATCGCACACGTGCGACGCGCAAAGTGTTCAGCCATGTCATGAAGGTGTACCGGGAAATCCTCGCCGGCTTTGACGAGCACGTGCCCGCTGCGGACCGTCAGGCCGAATATCGGCACGCGTCCCCCGACGGCGTGCGCCGCGAGGAAGTCGTCGCGCGGCTGCCGATGCCGATGTCGTGGCGCCACCGCTTTGGCATCTTCCCGCCTTCACCGTTTGCCCCAGCGTCCAATTTCGAGATGCTCACGCTGGCTTACCGTCTGATCCGGTCCCAAGTGCCGCACCACCGTCCCCAGAAAGAGCCGCTGCCCGCGTTCGCGGACATCTGGTTCGAGTCTTACGAGCGAGGCCATGACGTGACCAGGTACTACAGCTCGTCCAAGGCGGGCTGATCCGCGTGGGCGAATGCACCCCAGGATTCACCGAGATCGCTGACACCTTAGGCGGCATCGATTGCGCCGCCGTGGCTCCGGTCATGTCAGTGCGCGATCCGCTTTCCCTGGCTAACTGGACGTTGCCGGTGGTCGAGGCGCTGATGATCGTTGGCGCCGTGGTGAGCCTGATCCATGCCGTGCTCTGGTGGCGCCGGCGCAACGATCCGTCCAACCTGGCGGTCTGGCTGGCCGCCGTTGTCTACGTGGTGATCCTGGAACCGCCGCTCTACTTTCCGGACCGGTTTGGGCTGGCGGGCTCGCTTGACCTCATCTTCGTACACAATCTGTTCTCTGTTCAGTTCCTGCAGGACCGCCTGCCGCTCTACATCCTGGCGCTTTACCCTGCGCTGACCTATCTGGCTTACGTTCTCGTGCAGCGCACCGGCATCCTGGACCGGCGTCACCCGGTGGTGGGAGCGGCCTGCGTCGCGTTCGTCTTCCACTGCTTCTACGAGATCTTTGACCACATTGGACCGCAGTTGCAGTGGTGGGGCTGGAACCCGAGCGCCCCTTCGAATTCGCCATGGCTCGCCTCGGTTCCCCTGAGCAGTGCGGCTATCTTTGCGGGCGCTTCTCCGTTCGGGTTCGCGTTGCTGTCCCGTCTGCTCATCGCGCGCCGTGCGGCCAGCGGGCCGGTGCCCGCGTGGTCGATAACGTTGCGAGTCATCGCTGTTGGCCTGTTAACGCCACTGGCGATGATGCTGTTCTCCATCCCCTACGGCCTGTTCGGGCGGGGCGAGACGCCAAACGTTACGGGACAAGCGATCGCGCTGTGGCTCGTGATTGGACTGTTCGCCGTCGTGGCTGCCGGTGCGTTCGTCAAAGCCTGGCGAGATCGCGTGGACGGTCCGTTGGGGGGCGGTTTCCTCGATCGTTACAGCGTTTTGGCCGCGCTGGTCTTCATGCTGGTGTTCGCTGTCTTGTGGGTGGCCGCCTTGCCCGATTACTTCGCCGCCGTCGGCGGGCGCACCGCTTCTGGCACCCCTATTGGGAGTCTCGCCTACGTGGTCGCGTGTGCCGTCGTTTGCCTCGGTGTCATTGCCGTGGTGTGGCGCCGTCAGCCCGCGCCGTCTTCATGACGGTTCGGGGGCGAGCTGGCGGGCAGGACCCGAGCGGGCGATCAGCCAGAACAGCAGCGCCGCGAAGATCTGCACCGTGCCTTGCACCGTAAGAACGTTGATGACACCCGCTTTGAGCGCCAGTGTCCCGGCGATGCTTGCGCCAGCAAACGTGGCGAGCGCACCTAGCACCAGGGCCACGGAGAAGATGCGGCCCAGAACCTCGCCCGGGTGCGCGGTTTGCAGCAGCGTCATCAAAGCGGCCTGGGATAGCACCGCGGGGATGCCGACGAGGGCGAACAACACGAGCTCAGGCCAAAGGACCGTGGACCAGCGGGGATAGTTGAAGATAAGGACATCCAGGACGCCGAACACGGCCAGTCCCGCCGTCACCATCGTGATTGGATTGATCTTCGCGGCGAAGCGGGTGCCGACAAGCCCACCCAGGAGACCGCCAACGGCCTGAGCCGCCATGAGCGAGCCAAGGCCAACCGCGCCAGCGTTTAGCGGGCCGGTGACGAGCACCGGAAACAGGCTCGCCATCACGCCTTCGCCAACAGACATGAGCAAGACGATAACCATGATCGCGGTCGTGACCCGGGACCGCCTGATGGCGCGAAAGCCTTCGGCCAGCTCGCCTCGCATACCCAAAGACTCGCCGAGTTTCTTGGCGCGAAAGTCGCCAGCGATCGCGGCTAGAAGCGCTGCGGCGACAGCGAAACTGGCCATGTCGATGATGACGACGCCGGTAATGCCCAGCCCAGCGAGCCCGAAGCCGCCCAGGACCGGACCGATCAGGCGGCCGATGTTGTTGTTGAGCGAGTTGAGCGAGTTCGCGGCCGTCAGGTCTTCGGCGGCGACTAGCTGTGGCAGCAGCGAGCCTTCGGCGGGCTGGAAGAACAGGCTTAGGCTCGCCTGCACGAACGCGACCGCGTAGACGGCCCAGACGTTGCCCGCGAGCAGCGGCAGCAGAAACAGTCCCTGAAGCACGCTGACCACCAGCATCGTGCGGCGGCGGTCCCAGCGGTCGACGTAAACACCGGCGATGAGCCCAAACAGGATGGACGGCAAGACACCCGCCATAACGGCGCCACTCGTCGCCAGCGGTGAGCCGGTGAGCTGCAGTACGTAGACAGGCAGGGCGATGCGCAGCATCCAGTCGCCGGTGATTGAGATCAGGCCGGCCCACCAGACCAAGGCGAAATTGCGCTGGCGAAGCAGGGTGAAGGACATGGTGTCAGCCTGACATCATGATGACGTCATGTCAATGTCAGACTGACACCACTTGGCCGTCAGCCCAGCGGCTGGACGGTGGCCGCCGCGAGGCTGGTGTAAGAACAGCCCGAGGTGGGCAGGCTTGTCGCCGCCGGCGGAGTCACCCCGTCATAGACGGCGAGCAGGAACGGCTGCGGACAACGGCGAGTGCTGCCGGTCCGGATGCCGAAGTGCAGGTGCGGTCCCGTCGAGTTGCCAGTGTTGCCTGTCAGCCCGATTTGCTGCCCGGGTGAGACCGTCGCTCCATTGGAGACAGACCAGGACGAGAAATGGCAGTACGTGTAGACGGCACCGTCAGTTCCGGTGAGGTTGACGCCACGGCCACACAGACTGTCATCGATGATGGCGACTGTCCCGCCGCGCACGGCATAGGCCCGGGTGCCCGTCGGCACCGGCAGGTCGATCGCGGGATAGTCGTGGTGCGGGTCGTCATACTCACTGCGGGGCAACGCCGACTTCGGCAGCGGCAGCGAGAACGCGGTGCCACCTGTCGACGAGGTGAGCCGGATCGCGTCTGCCACAACGTAACCCGTGCCGCTTGTCCACCGGCTGACACCAACGACGGTGTGGGTGCCCGCGGCCAAGTTGAAGTTGCCGAGGCTTACCCACTGGCCGCCGCTGGAGCGCTGATTGATGACGACGCTTTGGTTTCCGCTCGCGGTCACGACGACGAACGGGGTGGCGTTGTTGTAGCCAGCGTCGGCTGGATACCAGACTTCGACCAGGTGTGAACCCGCCGTCGCGATCGTGGCACTGAACCAGGCGACATCGCTGGCGGTCGTGTTCGGGGTCGCGAAGCGGTAGTCGGCGCCGTAACGCTGACTCGACCAGCTCGACGTGCCCCAGTTGGCACTAGCCGTGAAGCCTCCAGCGGTCGCGTTGTCCACAATGGTCGTCGCGGCGGAGGCGGGCCCAGCAGGGCCGAGTATCACGAGGGTTGCGGCGGCTAGCCCGGCGACCATAGATCGCCAGGCTGGGGGAAGTTTCACTGTGCCTCCAAAGGGGATGGGGTGGAGTGAAACTATTTAACCAATGTGAACGCTCAATAGAAAGACACTTACATAGATCATCAAGTGCCTAATAGGCGTTGCCTGCGCCTCCTGCGCGCCAGCACGATCACGGTCACCGCGAACGACGGCATGGCCACGGCCCAGGCAAAGAACCACCACCCGGCGGCCGCGAACACGGCCACGACAGTCCATCCAAAAGCGACGGCGATCCAAGCGAACAACGGCATCCTCCGCGCTTTGCGCATCAGCGCGGTGAAGTCCACATCGTTGGTCAGCCGCTGCTCGAGGTCGTGAAACTTCTGCCACTCGTCATGACTAAGCATCTCCCGCACCTGCCCGACGCCCGTTCCAATGGGATGCCGCGCTTGTTACCCCAAAGGCATGATGCTCATGCGTGCGAATAGTAAGGCGACAAACGCAGCATCGACCGGCGCACCAAGGGACGCACCAGCGGCAGCAGAGCCCGGCGCCAGCCCAGGCTCGCGGCGATCGCCCGGGCGATGTCGTCGAACGAATGCCGCTGATACTGCAGCAGGGCTTGACTGTCCGTGGTGTCTAGCCAGTCGGTGCAATAGTCGGCTGGGCTGAAAGCCTTGTCCGGCAAAGGCTGCACACCCATCGCCGCTAGGAGGCGGGTCAGGTATTCACCGTAGGTCAGCTGACACGACGCCCCGCCGCCAATGAACAGCACTCTCCCCCACGCCTGCGGCGTTTCCAGAGCGTTCGCTATCGCGAGGCCGACGTCGTCGGCATGCACGCACTCGATCCGGTTGTGCAGCCCGATCTCAAACATGATCGGGTGCGCCGGGCGCAGGCCGAGCACGGGCACGTCGGCGAGCCGGAAGATCGCCCAGTCCAGCCCCGACGAGCGAATCAGCTCCTCGCACTCGATTTTGTGCTCTGTATAGGGGTTGGTCGCCACCATCCGGTCGCCGACGCGACGGGGCGGCTCATTGCCAACGGTGATTCCGTGAACGTCCAAAGTGGAGATAAACAGCAACCGGGGCCGTGAGGGCGAGGCTTGGCAAGCGGCGATGACATTGGCTGTGCCTCCCACGTTTACCGCGCGCGCCAAAGCTGGCTGTTCGTCGGCCAGCGGCGGGATGACCGCCGCGAGATGGATGACAACGTCAACACCGGCAACCGCTTGAGCGACCGCCGCCGCGTCGGTGATGTCGCCATGACGCAGGTCAAAGGTGCGCACGTCATGACCGCGCCGCACGAGTTGCGGCAGCGTGTGTGATCCGACGTTGCCGGACGCGCCTGTTAGCAGGATCTTCACGACCGCAGCTTAGGCCTGCACCGCATTGTCTAACAATCCTAGTAAGCTATCCAAGCGTGGTCGCAACGTTGAGAGCCTGGCTGGCAGGGGTGAGCTTCACGGGCAAAGACCAGGCTGAGGTCACCGCTCTGCTCACCGACGCGATCGTGCGGTGGGGTGAGACACAGGGCTGGCGGGTCTACCTCAAGGCGCGCAGTGTCTTCCCGTTGCCACCGCCCTATGCCGACAAGTTCTCCCACGTTGATGTGGCTTTCGCTCGCGAGGGCCTGCCGCCGGTGGTTGTCGAGATCGACCGCTCGGCCCGGCAGCGCACTTTGGACAAACTGCTCGCCGAGGCGCAGGCCGGCCGGATCGCGATCTGGGTGCGCTGGGGCGAGGGACCGTTCGAGCCTCCGCCTGCCCCGGTCGAAATGGTGCCGGTCACCGTCCTCGGGCGCGGGAAATACGCTACGCCGCCTCCCGAGCGCCCCGCCCCCGAACACAGCGAGGCTGACTTGGGCGACGCAGATCAAATGGAGATGTTTCCCCCGCCCAGCTAGAGTTTTGCAACTATGGATATGGTCGACGTCGCTATCGTCGGGGCTGGCCCCACCGGTCTCGCCCTCGCTTGTGAACTGCGCCTGGCCGGAGTGACCTGCCGCGTGCTGGAGCGGCGCGCCGATCAGCCCAACCTCACCCGGGCCTTCGCCGTGCACGCCCGGACCCTGGAACTCCTCGACGCTCGCGGACTGGCCGATGAGCTGGTGCCCCAAGGGATTCAGGTGACCTCCGTGCAGCCCGCGCCCGGGGCGGCGCTGTCGCTGGGCGAGCTTCCCACCCGGTACCCCATGGTGCTCATCGTGGCCCAGAGTGGCACGGAGAAGTTGCTAGAAGAAAGGGCCGTGGCGCTCGGAGCCGAGATCGTTCGTGCGGCTGAGGTCACCAGCCTGACCCAGGACGACGGCGCGGTGACACTTCATCTGAAGAACCATGACGACATCCGGGCGTCCTTTGTGGTCGGTTGCGACGGGGCGCACAGCATGGTGCGGGACGCTATCGGGGCGCGATTCGAAGGCGCACAGTACGAAACGCACATCATGCTGGCAGATGTTCAGCTCCAGCGGCCACCGCAGGAGACCTTGTTCGGCGCGACCAGTAAGCAAGGGCTCGTGCTCTTCGTTCCGTTTGGCGACAGCTGGTTCCGGGCGATCGTCTGGGACCGCGATCGCGAGGGCGTTCGGCTCGATGAGCCGCTCACGGTCGAGGAGCTGAAGAAGTCGTTCCGGGACATCGCGGGCGATGACTACGGCATGACTGAACCTCGCTGGAGCACGCGGTTCCTGAGCGAGCGCAGGCAGGCCAAGGACTACCGCGTGGGACGGGTCTTTCTCGCGGGCGACGCCGCGCACGTGCACTCACCCATTGGCGGGCAGGGCATGAACACCGGCATCCAGGACGCGGTGAACCTGGGCTGGAAGCTCGCCGCCGCGGTGCGGGGCAACCCGGCTTTCCTTGACACGTACCAAGTTGAGCGGCACCCGGTCGGGGAGAGTGTGCTGAAGCTGACCGACGCGCTTTACCGCCTGGTGCTTTCCGGCTCGACGGCTGGGCTGATGCTCAGGCGCACCATCATCCGCCTCGCGGTGCGGATCGGTCCCGTGCGAAGGGCGCTCGCGGAACGGTTGTCTGGACTGGCCATTCGCTATCCCCACCCCGATGGCCTGCATATGTGGACGGGCCGCCGCATGCCGGACCTGCGCGGGGAGAACGCCCGGCTCTACGAGGTGATGCGCGACGGGCGATTCACACTAGTGACGAAAGAACCGTCCGATGTGGATGGTGTGAACGTCTTCGTCACCAAGGCGAAGGTGCCCGACCTGATCCTGGTGCGGCCGGACGGCTACGTCGCGTGGGCCAGTGACACCGCTGACGGGCGCGGCCTCGACAACGCTCTGAAGAGGTGGTGCGCCCAGGCGTGAACCCGGGCGCACCAGCAAGGTCATGGGAAGCTCGTTACCTTGCTTGGAATCGTGGCTGTCCCCTGAGCCGGGGCACCGGTCGTGTTGATGACATTCGTGATGACTCCGTTGCCGCCCAGGGAAACCGTGAGCAGGCTGTGGAACTTCACGTTCGGGTTGACCGGCGTCTCGAATCCACGAGCCGCCACGATCGAGGGGTTGACGTTGAAGTAGCAGTAGGCGCCAAGCCCCCAGGCTTCGTGTGACGTCACGCTGTCGGCCACCTTGTAGGCGGCGTAACCGTTCTGTCCCGTGCGCCAGGCGGCTTGCGTGGGCGGATCGTAGGGCATCTCGTTCTGGAAGAAGATGACCTTGCCGCCCTGACCGTTCCAGATCAGCTGGTACTTCTGGTAGTGCTCGACAAATAACCCGAGCCCGGTCACGTTGTTGCCATTGACGATGAGCCCGGTGTCAGCCGTGTTCACGTCCCAGCCGATGCCACTTCCGTGGTCACCACGCCAGGCCCAGATGTGGTCGATTAACGTGTTGTGACTGTTGACTTCCAGGCTCACCGCCGCCTTGCCCACGTTTGCCCCGCCGATGCGGAAGAACACATCGTGCAGCGATGTGGGGTTGGCCGCGTGTGACGCTGACGATCCGGCCGGCCCGACCCGCAGCAGCACCGGCGAGTTCACCGGTCCCGCGTCGAAGAGCACGCTGGCGATGCGAACACCGTCTACATCGGACACCTGCATCGGGATCACGCCATTGTCCGGGATCAGCGTGGCATAGCCCAGCCCGAGCACAACCGTGTTGGGCCGGGTGACGTTGATCGTCTGGTTGATGTGGTAGAGACCTGGCGTGAACAACAGGTTCAGCCCACTCGCCAGCGCGGCGTTCATCTCCGCGGCGGTGTGTGACGGCTTGGCGATGAAGAAGTCGCTTAGCGGCAAGGACGTTCCCGCCGTCGCGCCACCAGTCCACGTCGTCCCAGCGGAGTTGGTGCGTGCTGAGGGCACGAAGACCCGGTAGTTTCCGCCCGCATCCAGGTAGAGGTAAGGCTTTTCCCGGCTGAGCGGTGTTGTCGGCAGCGTCGTGTAAACCGGTTCGGGGAAGCCGTTGGCGGGCGCCCCTTGCACTCCGGAGAACACCATGTTCCACACGCCGTTGGTCCAGCCACCGATCTGGCTGTCGCGAGTGAACCACTGCTGCTGTGAGTAGGGACCGACCGTCCCGGCCACGCGGCTGTCGGCGATGAAGCCACCGCTAGCCCAGCCATAGCCGTTCGGGGCGAGGTTCAGGTCGCCGTGAATGTCCATGCGGCGAAACGGCGCAGCCTGCGAGACGGCCCATCGGGTGAACCCAGCCGACGGGTAGACGGACAGGTTTTCGGCTGAGCGCCAGAAGTTTTGCGTCGCGTTGCCGCCGAACCAGCCCGCGTCCACAGTGATGTCACCATTGATGCGCACATCACCAGGATTGAGGCCGAGCCCGGAAATCGAGGTGTAGAAACCGATCTGGGCGTTGAAACCGCTGTAGGTGCCCGGCTTGAACAGGAATTGATAGCGCTCCTGGCCAAACTGGTTCGACTCCATCTGGGCGAAGACCTCATCCACACGTGCCTGGATCGTCGCTCCGCTCATCGAGGGATCGAACACGATGACGTTGGGCCCGAGGTCCCCGCCGCCCACAGGGCCACCGCCCGTTCGCACCGCAAACTCCCAAAGTGAGTAACCATAACCGGTGCCACGAGTCGTGCCATACATGCGCACGTATCGCCCGGAGCCACTCACGCTAAGCGCTTGCGTCCCGCCCGTGGAACTTGTTGTCGAATAGATGGCCGTCCACGGTCCGCTCGCGGCGTCGGCGACCTGAATCTGGAACGCCCTGCCGTAAGCCGCTTCCCACTGCAGCGTGACGCCGCAGACGGTCTGCCTCGAGCCGAGGTCGACCTGTATCCACTGTGGATCGGAGGCCAGGCTCGACCAGCGGGTGCCGGTGCTGCCATCAAACGCGGCCGTTGCCGGGAAACCGGCACCTTGCACGGACGATGCCGCCGCCGGCTTGCCCTGCGCCGCGTTCACGGGGTTACACGTCCCCGGGTTGGAGGCGAACTCCCCGAAAACCTGGAACTCCCAAAGGGAATAGCCCCATCCGGTCGCCCTCGCCGTGCCATTCATCCGCACGAACCGGCCCGATCCGGTGACGTTCAGCGTTTGCACGCCTCCGGTGCCGGTCGTCGTTGAGTAGATGTTCGTCCACGGTCCGCTCGCGGAGCCGGAAACCTGAATCTGAAACGCGGTGGCGTAGGCGCCTTCCCAGCGCAACACCACCTGGCTCAAAGTTGCGGTGTCACCCAAGTCGACCTGAATCCACTGTGGATCGGTGAACAGGCTCGACCAGCGCGTGCCATTGTCACCGTCCACAGCGGCGGACGCGGGCGTCCCACCGTTTTCCACGGACGACGCCGTGGCTGGTTTGCCTTGCGAGATAAGCGAAGGAGCGGCGCTAGCGGGCTGTGAGGCGATTACGTAACCGATGAGCAGCAACAATGCCGTCATGCTCGCCGCGGCCGCCAGCCCACGCCTGCGGCCGGGAGCCGCAAGGGAGGGAGCGAGGCGCATGTCATCTCCATGTCAGAGGGGTGGCAGGCGACCGCGCGTCCGCCCATGGCATCGGCATTACCACGGGCGGACGTGCTGGCCTGCGCTTGCCTTTCGGTGAGCGCTCTCCCATGGAAGAGATTCGTTCGCTCAGAGTCCTCTGTCAAGACATTCGCCACGCCAAGTTTCAAACGTGTTAAGGCAGATATCGCCTGACCACGGATTTGTTGCCGGAGACAGCAATAAAAATTTCTCATCGCGTACGCCATTAGCCGTGATCTTCGCGGAAACCGCTCTCCAACGGTCAGTGCAGCTGTGCCAGCGCCGACTCCAGCGCCTCCGGCCCGACCGCGAAGGCGCGGCTGAACGGGAACTCGACCTGGTAGAGCACGAACAGCATGAGCGCGATCATTCCGCCGACGATCGCCATCATCAGTCCATTCGGGAAGGTCGTCTCCAAGCCGAACAGGTAGAGGAAGCCCACGCTCACGAGGCCGCCCAGGATCAGCACCCACCACAGCAAGTCCGGCATACCTTCGCCCGCGGCACCAACGCGCGCGAGACGGGCCGAAGCGGCCTGGCTGAGGTAGCTGGACAACTGCTGCTGGGCGTTCTGCGCACGGTCGGTTGTGGTGTCAACGGTGTCGGCCGACCGGCGCAGCCGCGCGAAAAGCTCCGCCGCCCGCGCGCCCGGTTCCTGATGGACCGCAAGGTTTTCCCACTCGTCTGTGGACGCTTCCTCCAAGTACCCATGGATGAGGTTCTGGATGTTGCTCTTGTCGGGAGCTTCGAGGCCGTTGGCGACCCAGTAGGCCTCGGCGAGAGTGGCCGCTTCCTGTTCGGTGCTGCCCGCGGCGGCGCTGCGCGGCTCCCACACGGCGATGGCGGCCAGCGCGATCAGGATGGCGTAGACCATGCCGATCGTCGCGTAGAGGGCACTGGCCGCGTCAGAGTCGGCCGCGAGCCAGCGTTCCGGGATGAGCCGCGACACAAGCACGAACCCGGCGGCCGAAACCATGGCGGCGCCCATACACACCAAGCCGCCCGCGAGCATGACGTTCATCGCGCTCCCTTCCTTCCACCGCGCGCGGCGACGGTTACCGCGGGCACCAGCAGTCCCGCGAAAAGCGTTAGCGTCAAGGGAATCCGTTTGCGTTCGGGAGGCTTCGGCACCTCCGGCATCGCCTCCATCGGCTCCTCAACCGGCGGAGGTGGTGGCACCAACGACGGTTCAGGTGACGGTGACGCAGGCGGTGGCTCATATGGCCTCGGCTCGGGCCAGCGAACCGTGAGTGGATAGTCCTCGACCTCACCGCCGGAGGCGAACCCGTGTGGCTGTGGATCGGCGTTCACAGAGCCGAAAAGCCTTAGCCGCAAACGCGATTCGTCACGTGCGGTGTTAACTTCGAGCTGTTGCCACGTCAGCGTCACCGCCGCCTCAGCCGAGACGGTAACCATGGTCCGCTCAGCTACCGTGAACTGGCCGTCATGGTTCAGGTCGTGCCACCCGGCGAGGAGGGCGGGCTGCCCGGTGGTGTTGACCACCTTCACTTCCACCGACAGCGAATTCGCCGCAGCCTCGATCGTTGGTGGCGCGCCGAGCCCGTCATCGGTTCCAGCCGAGGCACCAATGCTCAGGGTTCCAAAGGTCGTCAGGCTATGGCGCGCGTCGCTTTCCGGATCGTTTCCGAGATCGAAGGCTGCCGGGCAAGACGCCGCGTCAGCGTGAAAAGCCTTGAAGCCAGACAAGACTGAGGTCGCACGGGACGGATCCGCCAGTGGCACCCGGAAAATCCGTCCCGTGCTGTTGTGCAGCACCTGCAGCGTCCCGTACAGATCGATAGCCACGGCACCATAGCTGCTGCCTGGCGGAAGGCCAGCCGGTGCCGCGATCTCCTTCACCGCCCCAGATCGCGGGTCGATCTGGATCAGCTGCGGCTGCCGCCCTGCCGTGACCCCATAAAGCATCTTGTCGTCCGGGTTGACATCCCAGTCACCGAGCTCGAAGTCCGGAGACAGTGGCACCGTCGCCACCGCCGTCAGCGAGGGAACTTCGAGTGTGACAATGCTGTGTCCACCTTGGACGATCCAATGCTCGCCGAGAGTCGCGGCGGCATAAGCACCTTCAAGGTCTTGCGGGACCGGCCCGCGGTCTGTCAGCTCACCCGCTGACGTGATGGTGACGAACCGTTTGCCGGCCACGCCAAAGAACATCTCCTCCTTCGGCAAGTAGGCCAGAGCGTTGACTTGAGCTGGCAATGACGACACCGGCAGGTGCCGGTCTCCACGCTCGTCGAAGCGGACCAGCTCTCGTTCCTGGACCAGGTAGAAACCATTGCGGCACAGAGGTTCCGCTGTCGGCGCCACCGCGGGCGGCAGCAGCAGAGCCAGCACGAGAGCCAGTCTGGACATCAGTGATCCCGTGCCGTCATCAGCCGGGCCAGCTCGGCCAGCGCACGGAAGGCCGGATCGCGGGGCAGCGCTGACAGTGCCCTGTCGGTCAAGACGTCAGCCTGCGCGAGGCACCAATCCCGCGCGCCCGCCGCCTCCACGAGCCCGGCCAGGACAGCCGCGTCCTCGTCACCGCCATAGGCGGCCGCGAGTTTGCGGCCCGCTTCGGTGCCAGACGTCATCGCCGCCACGACCGGCAGAGACTTCTTGCGGCTGCGCAAGTCTGAGTGCACCGGCTTGCCTGTGCTCGCCGGATCGCCCCAGATCCCCAGCAGATCGTCGACGACCTGGAATGCCAAGCCGAGATCGCCAGCGAAGGCGCGCAGCGATGCCGCGACTTCCAGGCTCGCCCCGCCAAAGATGGCACCCAGCGTGGCACTGCATTCCAGCAACGCGGCGGTCTTGTGCCGCGCCATCTGAAAGCATTCCTTCAGCGAAACGCGTTCGCGCTCTTCGAAAGCCAGGTCTTCGGCCTGACCCTCGATCAGCTCCACGACCGCGGCATTGAGCACTTTGGACGCTTCGGCGACCCGGGGATGCCCGCTGAGCGCCAGCACGTCGAAGGCGAGCGTCAGCAAAGCGTCTCCGGCCAGGATCGCCGGCCCGGGGCCAAACACCTTCCACACCGTCGGCCGGTGCCGGCGGGTCTCGTCGCCATCCATGACGTCGTCGTGGATGAGCGAGAAGTTGTGCACGAGTTCGACCGCCACCGCCGCGGGCGTCGCCACCGCCGCGCTCCCGCCCGCGGCTTCCGCGGCCAGCAGCACGAGCGTCGGGCGCAAAGCCTTGCCGTTGCTCGTGACCGACGGGTTGCCGAACTTGTCCCACCACCCGAAGTGATAACCCGCGATGTGCCGGATCGAGCCGGGAAGGCTGTCCGTGGCCCGCCTGAGCGCGGGCTCCGTCACCTCGCGGCCCCGCTCCAGGAGGAGGGCGGCGGCGAGGTCAGTCATGGAAGTGGCCCAGCTCAACGTTTTCCAGCACACCGAGCGCGTCGGGCACGAGCACCGCCGCCGAGTAGTAGGCGCTGACCAGATAATTGATGATCGCCTGCTCATTGATTCCCATGAACCGCACGGACAGGCCAGGCTCGTACTCATCGGGCAGTCCTGTTTGTTGCAGCCCAACGACTCCCTGGTCGTCCTCCCCCACGCGCATCGCGATGATCGAGGTCGTCTGGGCCTCGCTCACAAGAAGCTTCGAGCACGGCAGCAGCGGCACGCCCCGCCACGACGGCACATGGTGACCGGCGTAGTCAATCATCGGCGGCAGGACACCACGTTTGGTGCACTCGCGGCCGAACGCGGCGATGGCTTTCGGATGCGCCAGCAAGACATGCGTGCTGCGCCGGCGGCTAAGCAACTCGTCCATGTCGTCGGGCGTCGGCGGGCCGGTGCGGGTGTGGATGCGCTGCTTGAGATCCGCGTTGTGCAGCAAGCCAAACTCGCGGTTGTTAATCATCTCGTACTCTTGCCGCTCCCGCAGCGCCTCGACGGTCAGCCGCAGTTGTTGTTCGATCTGGTTCATCGGGTGGTTGTAGAGGTCGGCCACGCGCGTGTGCACCCGCAGCACGGTTTGCGCGACGCTAAGCTCATACTCCCTTGGCGAGAGTTCATAGTCGACAAAAGTGCCTGGCAGGGCGACTTCCCCGGCATGCCCCGAAGCCAGCGCGATCTCCGCTTCCCCATGCTTATTTTGCTTGGGTACCCGGTGAGCCCGCACCCGGCTCAAATGCTCGCCCAGGCTTTCCGCGTTGCCCGCCACCTCCAGCAGGGCCGCCCGCGTGAGCGTCAGCACGATGCACTTCGTGGCCGCGCGCACGCTGTAGTCCCACGTCTGCCCGTCCTCGACGAGAATCCGTTCGCCGAAGAAGTTTCCGTCGGCGAGCACGCCGAGCACGGCCTCGTTGCCGAACCGGCTGATGCCTATCTTGTCGGCCTTGCCGTGTGCCAGGAGATAGAGCTTGTCTGCTTCCTGCCCAGCGGTCGCGATTGTTTCACCAGCGGCGAATTCGGTTTGGGTGAACCTTTGTGCCAGGGCTTCGAGCGCATCCATATCGTCGAAGCCACGCAGCTGCGGTAGTTCGCACAGTTCCGGTGCGACAACCCGGACCTGTGCCCCGACATTGGTAAAGCTCACCAGCCCGTCGCCAACCGCATAGCTGAGGCGGCGGTTGACCCGGTAGGTCCCGCCTGTGACCTGCACCCACGGAAGCACCCGCAACAACCACCGGTTGGTGATCTCCTGCATTTGCGGGACGGTCTTCGTCGTCGTCGCCAGATTCTTGGCGGCGGCGGTGCTGAGGCTCAGCGATTTGGACTCAGCGTCCTCACGCTCCAGTTCAGCTTCGGTGTTCTGGGTGATGGTCATGATGCACCGTCCAATCTCGATGTAGCAAATCGGGTGATTTGTCACCGCTGCGGCTCATGAGATCAGCAAGAATTAAGGCGCGCCAAGCAAATCCACCCCTGGGCATGATCGCCCTAGCTTTATGACGGCAGATGGGATATATGTCCTATATGGGGAATTCTCAGCCATTCCAGCTGCCCGCTTTCTACCTACCGCACCCAGCCCGGCTCAACCCACATCTGGAGCAAGCACGTGTGCACTCCAAGGCATGGGCACGGGAAATGACGATGATCGAAGGCTCCGGGATCTGGGACGAGGCGACCTTTGATGCCCATGACTACGCGCTGCTGTGCGCCTACACCCACCCCGACGCCGACGCTAGCCAGCTGGACCTCGTCACGGATTGGTATGTATGGGTTTTCTTCTTTGACGACCACTTTCTGGAGCACTACAAACGCACCGGCGACTGGCCCGGCGCGCGCGACTATCTCTATCGCTTGCGCGCGTTCATGCCGTTAGGTGAGCAACGCTCCTATCCGGAGCCGGAAAACCAGATCGAGCACGGGCTCGCCGATCTGTGGGAGCGGACCGTGCCGTATATGACCGGAGCCTGGCGGGAACGGTTCGCTTTGAGCACCCAGCAGTTGCTCGAAGACTGTCTGTGGGAGCTGGCCAACATCAGCGGCAACCGGATTCCCAATCCCGTCGAATACATCGAGATGCGCCGCCGGGTCGGTGGCGCGCCATGGTCGGCCGGACTGGTGGAATTCGTGACCGCTGAGGTGCCCGCTCGCGTCGCGCTAACCCGGCCGCTGCGCGTGCTGCGCGACTGTTTCTCCGACGGCGTGCACCTGCGCAACGACCTGTTCTCCTATCAGCGTGAGACGGAACAGGAGGGAGAGGTCAACAACGGAGTCCTCGTGGTGGAACGGTTTCTGGATTGCGGCACTCAGCAAGCAGCCGAGACGGTCAACAACTCGCTGACCTCACGGCTGCAGCAGTTTGAGAACACCACCTTTACCGAGCTGCCGCCGCTGTTCGCCGAACACGGCCTGACGCCCGGTGAGTGCGCCGCTGTGCTGAGCTATGCCAAAGGCTTGCAGGACTGGCAGAGCGGCGGCCACGAATGGCACATGCGGTCGAGCCGCTATATGAACAAGGAAGCCGATCCTGAGGTCCATATTGGACTCACGCTCGCGACGGCCAGAAGGTTCCAGGCACACGCGCATGTGCCGCATCAAGTCGGGCCGACCGAGTTGCCGGCGTTCTACATGCCATACAGCTCACAGATCAGCCCGCATCTGCACCGCGCCCGGGTGAACACGCTCGAATGGTCGGCTCGGGTCGGCTTTATCGACAACGTCATCTGGACCCGGGACATGCTGGCCGGCTTCGACTTCGCCCTGTGCGCGTCGATCATCCACTGGGCGGCCACGCCAGACGAGCTGGACCTCAGCACGCAGTGGCTGACGTGGGGCACCTATGCCGACGACTATTTCCCGGCTCTCTTCGGCGAGCGGCGTGACTACGCCGGGGCGAAGCTGTTCGTCGACCGGATCCCGTTGTTCCTTCCACTGACCGGCGAGCCGGTGCCGCCACCGCTCAACGCCGTCGAAACCGGACTGGCCGATCTATGGCGGCGCACGACTGTCTCCATGACGCCGCAGATGCGGCAGCGGTTCCGCGAGGTCATCGTCGAGATGACGGACAGCTGGCTGTGGGAGCTGGCTAACCATATGCAGAACCGGATTCCCGATCCGGTCGACTACCTGGAGATGCGCCGCAAGACATTTGGCGCGAACTTCACCCTCAGCCTGTCACGGCTGACCCAGGGCATCGCCTTGCCGGATGAGCTGTTCCAAACGCGGACAGTGTCTAGTTTGGACAGTTCCGCCTCCGACTACAGCTGCCTTATCAACGACATCTTTTCCTATCAGAAGGAGATCGAGGTTGAGGGCGAGCTAAACAACGCGGTTCTCGTCATCGAAAACTTCCTTGGCAGCACACCAAAACAGGCGATCGCGATAGCCAATGACCTGATGACGGCCCGCATTCGCCAGTTTGAACACGTCGCCGCGACCGAGCTGGACGCGCTGGCCGAAGAGTTCGCATTGGACAGCCAGGGCGTGAAAACGCTAGAAGGCTATGTGGCCCACCATCGCGATTGGATGGCGGGCGTCCTCAAATGGCATCAGCTCACGAGACGCTATCCCGAAGCGGAAAAGAACTCCCGCCCGGCCAGACTCCTGACCGGGCTGGGACATTCAGCTTCTATTGTGCCCCGCTTGCTTGCCAATTCAGCTTGGTGAGCAGCTGACGTGCCTGCTCGGCATGCCCGGTCTCCACACTGACCGCGTATTCCGTCGCCTGCAGCGAGCTGCGGGAGGTGAAATCCCGCCTCCCGCGGGTCGCCGCATGGGCGATCGCGCCGAAGATCGCGCCCCACACCGCACCGATCAGCAGACCGGTGAGAATGGGTGCCAGCCAGTGCCGTGGCGTGAAAATGCTGAGCAGCAAACCGATGAACAAACCGAACCAGGCGCCGCTGGCCAGGCCGGCCAGAGCCGCCTTGCCCGTCGTCATCCGGCCCAGCACGTTTTCGACCAGGCTGAGCCCGGTGCCCACGATCGCGGTGTGCTCCACCGGGAACTTGTTATCCGACAGGAAGTCAACGGCCCGTTGTGCCGCCTCATAGTCCGGGTAGCTAGCCACGGTCACCATCGCCTTACCCAGACCCGGGTCAGCCGCCGGTCCAACCGGGATCGTCATAGCGTCCTCCTAGAAGCCATATCGGCACGGTACCCCGCAGAACGCCTGAACAATCCTCAAACAGCCGAGATAGGCTGTCCCGGCGCGAACGGCCACTCCTCATAGGCACGGCAGCGGCCGTCTTCGGCGAAGCTCATCACCCACAGGTCGCGAAACTCGTGCCGGACCGGCTCGCCATACCAGACCTCGACGCGGGCCACCGCCATGTCACCGTCGACAGCGATCACCTCGTGCGTCATCCGGAACACTTCGCCCGGCCCGTCGCGCGTCTCCTCCCACATGACGGCGATCTCTTTAAGCCCGTGGTGTGGCTCGAGATAGGGCCCCTGCGAGTAAACCGCGTCTTCGGTGAAGATCTCCGCTAACGCGTCTGTCCCCTCCGCCCGCCACGCCCGTTCGTAAGCGTCAATCCAAGCCGATACCTGTTGCCGCTTCATACACGCGACCCTACCTAGGCGGAACCCGCTTCGCGCAAAGACAACAGAGCCACCTCAGGATTGGCCAGATCGGCGGCCGAGACGGTCAGGCCACGGGCCGAGGCGGCGATGAGCGCGCGGATGTCGTCTTGGACGTCCCAGACGTTGACGTTCATGCCCGCCACGACCCGGCCTTCCTTGAGCCAGAACGCGATGAACTCACGTGCCTCGGCCGAGCCCCGGAACACGACTTCCTCGTAGCCGTCGCCAGTCCAGCCGGAGTATTCCATCCCGGCGTCGTATTGATCTGAATAGAAGTAGGGAATCCAGTCGTAGGCGACGTCTTGGCCGAGCAGGGAACGGGCCACCAGCTGTCCGCTCTGGCGGGCGTTTTCCCAGTGCTCCACGCGGATACGCGTACCCAATAAAGGGTGTTCCCAATTGGCGATATCACCGCAGGCGAAAATGTCTGGGTCTGAGGTGACCAGCGATGAGGAGACAACGACGCCGTTGTCGACCGCCAGCCCCGCGTCTGAGGCGAGTTCGGTGTTCGGCTGGATGCCGACACCAACGACGATGACACCGGCCGGGATGATCGTGCCATCGTCGAGCGTGATGGCGTTCTCACCAGAACCCGCGACCGACCGTCCGAAGTGGAACGTCACGCCATGTGAGGTGTGCAGGTCGCGGTAGATCGTGGCGACCTCGTCACCGAGCACCTTGCGCAGGGGCAGCGAGTCCATCTCGATCACGGTCACCTGGCATCCGTGTGAGCGCGCGGCCGCGGCGACCTCTAGCCCGATCCACCCCGCCCCGATGACGGCCACATGCGCGCCGAGCTGCAGCGCCGCCTTCAGCCGCTGGCTGTCGCGCACATCGCGCAGATAGAAGACGTTGCCGGCCAGATCGAGCCGCCTGGGCCGGGCACCGGTCGCGAGCAGGAGCTTGGAGTAGCCGATCTGGGCGCCATCGTCAACGGTCACCGTCTTGCCAGCCGGATCGATGGCGGTCACGGTCGTGCTCAGCCGCAGCTCGATATCCTGGTCCTGATACCACTGGGCCGGATGAACGAAAACCGAGTCAAGCTCGTCGCTGCCGAGAAGGTATCCCTTGGACAGTGGCGGCCGCTCGTAAGGAAGATCCGGTTCGGACCCGATCATCACGATCGGCCCAGTGAACCCCTCGGAGCGAAGCGTTTCGGCCGCGTTCACGCCTGCCAGGGAAGCGCCAGCTATCACAATGGTCATAGTGCCTATTCTGCTCCGCGCACCAACTGTTCGCGCACAGGAAGCTCGGCCTTTTCCTGATCAGGCGGCAAACCCCCGCATAGCGGCATCGACGGCGACCGACTCCATCTCGCGCAGCAAGGCCTCTGTGTCAGCGCGTGGCAGATAGGCGGTGTCGGTCACGACGCTGACCACTGTCGTGTCAGGAACGTCCTCGATCTGAACGAAAAGGCGAGCCGACGGGTCGTCGCGCCCGCCGGACCACTCGAAAGCGGTGTGGGGCAACGCTTCCCGGATCTGCTCCGGCAACGGCGCGCGTCCAGCGGGCCGGTGCATGACCCGGCGGTCGTTGAAGAACGAGTCCGGGTCGCGGCCCTCAGCCACTTTGCGCGCGGCGACGGGATCGCAGTAGGCGTGCTTATAAGCCCTCATGGCGGAGCGTTCGGTGCGGCGCAGCGCTTCAGGAAACGGGACGCCACCAACGTCGAGCACACAGATCCCCGGCTGCGTCAGCGGGCAGACGACATCGGCGAGTCCGGGCCGGAACCTGTTGCTTACCACCGGCCGCAGCACCACGCTTGACTGTCCGGTCACGCGAGCTATCGCCATCGCGTAGGCGGTCAGCATGACCGGCGCTGGCTCGGACCCGGTGTGCGCGCAGATCGCTTGAATCGCTCCATACAAGGCGAGCGAGTGCAGGCTGCCTTCCCAGATCCGCGGCTGGGCCGGCCTGCCAAGCGCCTGTGGAAACGGCTCCGGCATCGTGTCCAGAGTGGACTCAAGATATCTGAGCGCGGCTTCGTTTTGCCGTTGCCCGGCCGCTGACTGCTGCCAGTGCGCTTGGGCGAGCGGGTCCATCCCCGTGATCGGGGCCGTCTCGCGCGCCGCGACCTCAGTCATCATGATGCGCGCGCTGAACCCGTCCATGGCCAGGTGATGCATGATGACGACCATGTGCGTGAGCACGCCGCGACGCTGGATCACCGCCATGCGGACCGGCCAGTCCACACCGTAGTCAAAAGGCGTTTCGCGATAGCGGGCCTCGGTCTCCTGCGCCGCTTGCTCGGCGTCGTCGGCGTTGACGATCTCGAGCACGATCTCGCCTTCGGCCGCGACAACTTGACGGACCGTCCCGTCGGGCAGGAAACGCAAGCGGGTGCGCATCACGGCGTACCGGCTCATGAGGTAGCGAAGTTCATCGGCGATGTCCTCGACCGTGGTTCCCGGCGGCAGCGCCTTGATCCCGCCGACGGGCATGGCATGGCCATACCGCGTCATCGAGGTCCACATTTCCTGCTGGCCCCAGGAGAGGGGGCCTTCGCCCGCGCCTTCTCCGCTGAAAGCGACGGCGGCTCCGCTGAGCAGCGCCATGCCGACATGGTAGGGGCAGGCGAAGATCTGGCGTTACGTAGCATGGCCGTTATGACATTGAGCAAGCCTGAGATCGACTTCCCCGAGGGCCAGCCGCCGGCCGAACTGCAAATCACTGACCTCACCGTCGGTGACGGCGACGAGGCCAAGGCCGGCGACCACGTGGTCGTGCACTACGTGGGTGTGGCCTTCTCCACCGGTGAAGAGTTCGACGCGTCGTGGAACCGCAACTCACCGTTCCAGTTCCCGCTCGGCGCTGGCCGGGTCATCGGTGGCTGGGACCAGGGCGTCGCGGGGATGCGCGTGGGCGGCCGCCGCAAGCTGGTCATCCCGCCGCACCTGGGCTATGGCGCCCGCGGTGCGGGAGCCGCCATCAAGCCGAATGAGACCCTGATCTTCGTGGTTGACCTTCTGCAAGTCATCCCACGCTAATGACAAAGCCGCTCTGGCGCGGCGATAGGGTGAGGTCATGGCGTATGTCGCTAATCCGCAACGTTATGACCGCATGACCTATCGCCGCACCGGGCGCAGCGGGCTGAAACTGCCCGCGATCTCGCTTGGCCTCTGGCACAACTTCGGCAATGACCGGCCGTGGGAAACCCAGCAGGCGATCATGCGGCGAGCCTTCGACCTTGGCATCACCCATTTCGACCTGGCCAACAACTACGGCCCGCCTTACGGTTCGGCGGAAGAGAACTTCGGGCGCATGATGGCCACCGATCTCAAGCCGTACCGCGATGAACTGGTCATCGCGAGCAAGGCCGGCTACGACATGTGGCCCGGGCCCTACGGCGAGTGGGGATCGCGTAAATACCTCACCGCTTCCCTCGATCAGTCGTTGCGCCGCATGGGACTGGACTATGTGGACATCTTCTACTCGCACCGCTTCGACCCGGACACTCCGCTTGAGGAGACGATGGGAGCCCTCGACGCCGCTGTCAGGGCTGGAAAAGCGCTCTACGTAGGCATTTCTTCGTACTCGTCAGCGAAAAGCCGGGAAGCCGCCGCGATTTTGCGTCAGCTCGGCACTCCCCTGCTCATCCACCAGCCGTCGTATTCGATGATTAACAGGTGGATCGAAGCTGACCACTTGCTCGACACGCTGGAGGAAATCGGCGCCGGCTGCATCGCTTTCTCGCCGCTCGCGCAGGGCCTGCTTACCGATAGATACCTCCAGGGTGTACCAGAGGACTCGCGCATCAAGACCGGTGGTGCCCTGAGCGAATCTCAGCTGACCGCCAGCAACATGGCCAAAGTAAAGGCGCTCAACGGCATCGCCAGCAGCCGTGGGCAGTCACTCGCGCAACTGGCGCTGGCTTGGGCACTGCGCGATGAGCGCATGACGAGTCTCGTGATTGGAGCTTCGAGCGTTGCCCAGCTGGAGACGAACGTCGCCGCGCTGGACAACCTCGAGTTCACCAACGACGAGCTGGCCGAGATCGAGAAGTACGCGACCGAGGGCGACATCAACCTCTGGGCGAACTCGTCAGCTGAATAGGCTTCAGCAGAACAAGCCGAGATCGGTGATGGCAGGCTGTGCCACGCGGGCGTCCAAGGGGCGCTTACCTTCGGTCTGCCATCCCTCTCGGACCCAATATTCAAAGCCACCGATCATCTCTTTGACCTGGCGCCCGAGCGCGGCGATCTTCATCGCCCCTTTGGTCGAGCCGTTGCACGCCGGCCCCCAGCAGTAGGTGACGAGCAGCTTGTCCTCGGGAAACTCGGCTAGCCACTCAGCGGTGATCCCGGTCTCGGGCACGTTCACAGCGCCGGGCAGGTGCGACTTGGTGTAGTGGCCCTTGGCCCGGGTGTCGATGAGCACGAAGTCAACCTCGCCGGCCTTCATGGCATAGGCCACGTCAGCGGGGTCGACCTCGAAAGACAGCTTCCCCACGAAGTGCTTGTAGGCGTCGATGGCTGGCGCGGCGGGGATTTCCGTAAGACTCATGCTGTTCAGTTTGGCCGGGTCCCTTCGCGGGCGACACTGGCGCGCACGACTTCTATCGTTAAGATTGCGCCATGCTGATCTCGAAGCCGCACCGCGTGGCCGTGCTCGCCTACGAAGGCATGGCACCGTTCGAATTCGGTGTGGTGGTTGAGGTTTTCGGCTTGCCACGACCAGAGCTGGACGTGCCGTCGTGGTACACCCTCGATGTCTGCTCGGAAACGCCGGGCAAGCCGATGGCCGCGATGGGCGGGTTCAGCTTGACCGCCGCTCACGGACTTGATGTGCTCGCGGCGGCTGACACAGTGATCATCCCGGGTGCTCCCGTGCAGGGTTCGCCGTCGCCGTCGCTCGTGTCTGCCCTGCGGTCAGTGCGAGGGCGGCTGGTCTCGATCTGTTCCGGGGCGTTCAGTCTCGCCGGAGCCGGGCTGCTCGATGGGCGCAAAGTCACTACACACTGGCGTTACGCGGCACTGCTCGCTTCGCGATACCCGGCCGTCCAGGTCGACCCAACCGTCCTCTATGTCGCCGACGGCGATGTCGTCACGGGCGCCGGAAGTGCTGCCGGCATTGATGTTTGCCTGCACCTCGTGCGCAGTGACCACGGTGCCCGCATCGCGAATATCGTCGCCAGGCGGATGGTGATCCCGCCACACCGCGAGGGCGGCCAAGCCCAGTTCATCGAAACCCCTGTCGTAGCACCGGATTCCGGCGACCCGATCGGCGAGAGCATGCGGTGGGCACGCCAGCGGCTGGCCTCCCCGCTCACCTTGACGGACATGGCGAAAGCGGCGCACATGGCCCCGCGCACCTATCAGCGCCGCTTCACCGCCCGCCTCGGGGTGCCGCCGATCCGCTGGCTCATCTCACAGCGCATCGCGGCCAGTCTCCCGATGCTTGAGTCCCCTGAGCTTCCCGTGGAACGGATCGCGACCGCGGTCGGCTTCGAATCTCCCGTGACTTACCGTCATCACTTCACCCGCGCCATGCGCACTTCTCCTTCCGGCTATCGACGCGCTTTCAGCTGACTTCGCCGGTTTAAGCCGTGCATGGAAAGGGAAGGGACCATGAGTGGAAAGCTTCCCCTTCCGGTTCAGCCGGTTCGCCGCGCGAACCCTCCCGCTTTTCGGCATCCGGCAACGCACGAGCGCGGTGGTCATCGACAATGGCGAGCTCCTCGCGAGGTTCGGGCGCGTGCGCGTCGCGACAACGCTGGACAATGTCCTCGACGCTCAGGTGACCGGTCCCTACTCCTGGCTCAAAGCCCTTGGCGTGCGCGTCTCCATGGCCGATCGGGGGCTTACCTTCGGCTCCAACAACCAGGCCGGGGTCTGCCTGCGGTTTCACCGGCCGGTCGAAGGTGTCATGAAACGCTTCGGACTGCGGCACCCGGGGCTGACCGTTACCGTCGCCGATCCAGACGCCCTTGTCAGGTGCATCGAAGCCCTGCGCCCCTCCCGCAAGTAACGCCGCGGGGCTATTGTGCGCTCGTGGCTTCCTTCAATGTCCGGCGTGGGCTGGCCGGTTTGCTCCTCGGCCTCGGCGGGCACGCCCTCGCGTTTCTAGCCGCCTTCATCTCCGCACGCGTCGTTGAACCGTCGGAAGGCGGCGGATTCGAAGACATCGCCGCCGTCGCCCTGACCTTCCTGACTGTCGAGGCGCTCCATGCGCTGGCGTCGGTGATCGGCGGCATCATCCTGATCGTGAAGGGCCGCCGCGAAACCGGTTATGGCCTGCTCCTCGGCTGGTTCATTGGCTTGATGGCCTACGTCATAGCCATCCGGGCGTGATATTGGGGGAGCCACAGGCATGCGTACCGTGACTCCCCCGCACCCACCGCGGTTACCTGACTGTGCAGCTAACCACCGTGATTCCCCCACTCACGGCACCGTTGGCCACGAAGCCGAACGCCGTGCTGCCCCCTGGTGACAACACTCCGTTGTAGGGCGCGTTGGTAACGGTGCTGCCACTGAGCACACCGTTCCACAGGTTGGTGATAGACCGTCCACTTGCGACGTTCAGTGTCACCGTCCAGCCGGTCGTGGCCACGGTTCCGTTGTTGGTCACGGTCACCTCGCCCTGGAACCCGCCACCCCAAGTGCCGGTGGTGCGGTAGACCGCGGTGCAGCCCGATCCCCCTGAGCCGGGCCGGGTGCGGATCGTGACAGTGCTGGACGGTCCGCTCACGTTGCCGGCCGCGTCTCGGGCCCGGACCGTGTAACTGTAAGCGGTATCGGCGCTTAGCCCGGTGTCGGTGAACGTGGTCCCGCTGGGCGTCCCCCTGAGCGTCGTGCCCTGGTACACGTCGTATCCCGTCACGCCAACGTTATCGGTGGACGGGCTCCACGTCAGCGTCACCGTGCTCGTCGTGCTTTCCCCGCCGACGTTAGCCGGGACAGAGGGAGCGATGGTGTCGTTTTGCGGCGGTGCCCCGAGGTCGGCGCTCGTCCGCGAGAGATAGGTCGCGACCCACGCTAGCGGCGCGTTCCAGTTGATGGTGTTTTCCTTGGAACCCCACGCCTCCGGGGCCGTGTTCTTAGCGGCATAGGACTTCGCGGCGGGCCGTCCGGTCGGTGTCGCCGGATCGTTGATGAGCTCATTGTTCGGACCGCCTGACAGCCAGCCCTTCGGGTAGGCGATGCCCGGGTACTTCCCCCAGGCCCAGCGGTCGTGCAGATCGGTCTCATAGAACTCGCCATAACCGGTGACATAGGACAGCCGCATGGCGTTGTTGCCCATGAGGTAGTCCATCGCGCGGTTCATTCCCTTGAGGTACTTGAGATCCTGGCTCGCGTCATAGGCCACGCCGAGCACAAGCATCCGGTTGGTGATGGAGGAGTTGGATCCCCATGGGTAGGGGCTCGCACCACTGAGCGGCACCGGGTAGCCCTCGCCGTTCATCGTGGAAAGAACCATATCGGCGAAGGCACGCGCGTTCGCACGCATCTGCGTCACGTCGGCGGCAGGCAGGTCATTGCTCACGCTGAGCAAAGACAGCGTCCCTGTCGCGGCCACTTCGCCCCAGTAAAACTCGCCGATCTCGCGGTAGTGCGGTGAACCCGTTACCGCCGAACGGAATCCGCTCACGGCCCCGTCGGAGCGGCCGAGCGCCGTCAAGTAGAGCTCGGCCGCCGCTGCGTAGCGATCATCGCTGTTCTTGCTGTCGCCGTAGTCACCGCCACCTTCGGCGTCTGTCCCGTTCGGATAGTCGACGTTGGGCTGTGCTTCGGCGCGCGTCCAGGCGTCCTTGGCGACGTTCCACAGTTGGGTCGCCTTGGCCGCGTCATAGGCGGCGAGCACCCGGGCCAGCTGGGCGTTGGTCCGGGCTACGGCATAGGTCGCGTTGGTCGAGGGCGGCATCGCCGAACGCGCGAGTCCGTTCTCCTGATCCACGGACGTCAGCGGGAAAGCGCTCCAGGCGTGGTTGTGCACCTTGTGCGAAGCCAGTCCCGTGCTCGGCAGCAGACCGGACATCCAGCGCGAGCCGAACTCGACCTCGTCGAGCAAATCGGGCCGTCCATTGCCGCTCTCCGGCACCCGCAACGACCCGTCCGGGTACGCGCTGGGATAGCGCTCGTAGAGATTCAGTAGCGTCCACGCGGACACGGCGTGGTTGACCGCGTAGATGCCGAAGTCACCGGCGTCCGCCCACGAGTAGCGGACGTTGAGCCGTTGACTGCCGCACCACGCGTTGTAGCACGGGACCGACTCGTCACCCGGGTGCAAGGCAGCATGGCCGTGTGCGGAGTTCTGCAGATACTGGCCGTCAACGGCGGTGCCCATGCGGTGGAAGTAGAAGTACTGCAACGCTTCCTTGCCGAGATCCGGGTACAGCGCGGTGCCCGAGACGGTGAACGGGACGCTCTGGCCCACGCCGTCCACCCACAACACATAGCTGCCTATCGCCGTGACAGCACTGAAATCCGCCTTGTGCACATAATCCCCGGAAGCCTGATCGTTTCCATGGACTGTCGTGTTGCCACTGGCGACGGCGGCACCACCGGCCGCGGGACGCAGTTGCCAAGCGCGGGAAGTCGTTGCTGTGCTGACGATCGTCGCGATTTTGTCGGCTTTCGCCAAGTACCCGATCTGGTTGACCCGGACCGGGCTGGTGTCGTTGTCGGCGATCGCCGTCGTCTGCGGGGCGACGGCGAAGGCGGCGGCTAACAAGCTTGCGGCGAGGACATGACGCAGCTTGAACATATTGCTCCCTAGAAGTCGTGAAGGGGCGGCCGGTGAGCTGAGGCTGAAGCTCACCGGCCGCCGGATACGGGCGGCGGCTATCGAGCCGTGCAGCTGACGACTGTCACCCCGCCGTTAGCGTCCCCGCTGGCGACGAAGCCGAAGGCTGTGCTGCCAGCCGGGGCGATGACGCCGTTATGCGGGGCGTTGGTCACGGTGCTGCCGCTCAACGTTGCATTCCAGAGGTTGACGATGCTGCGGCCACTGGCGATCGAAAGCACGACCGTCCACCCAGCGGTGGCGCTGGTGCCGGTGTTGGCCACGGAAACCTCGGCCTGGAATCCGCCTTGCCAGTTGCCAGTCGTGCGATACGTCGCCGTGCAGCCGTTTCCGCCGCCGCCACCGGATTGCGTTGTGCCGGTGACAGAAGCTGACGCGTTCGAGACGTTCCCAGCCGCGTCCCGTGCGCGAACCGTGTAGCTGTAGGCGGTAGCGGCGGTCAGCCCAGTGTCGGTATAGGACGCTCCGGTGGGCGAACCGACCTTCTGCGTGCCGCGGTAAACGTCGTAGCCCGCGACACCAACGTTGTCGGTCGACGGCGTCCACGACAGGCTGATCGTGCTCGACGTTGTGCCCGTAACGGCCAGACCTGAAGGTGTCGAAGGCGGTGTCGTGTCCGGGCCCGTGTCGCCATAACGCTCGGCGAGACTGATGCCGGTCGTGCTGCCCGCACCGCCCAAGCGCACCTGGTGGTCGAGGCTGACGAACTTGCCGCCGTACTGCCAAAGCGCTGGCTTGAGCAGGTTGTACTTCTGCTCATCCCAGGTGCGCCAGTCATCGAGCAGCAAGCCTCCGGTGTCGCCGGAGTTCGGGTTGAGCACCCAGAACGTTTGGTGCAGACCGTTTTCCACGATCAGGTCACGCAGTGCCGTCATCCAGCGGTCCTGCCGGACGTCCTGCCCGAGCCGGCCGCCCCACTCTCCAATGAGGAGCGGAGCCGTGCCGTTTTCGTGGATGTAGAGCCAGTTCGGCCGCCACACATCGGTGGTCAGGCTAGCCTTGTCGAACGGCTTCTGGAACCACGGCTGGTCGAAGACCAGCGGGCCGTAGTCGTGCGGGGAGTACACCAGCTGATCCTGATTCGCGCCCAGGTTGACCGGGAAGTCGCGCACCCCGCGCAGGTTGCCGCCCCACCAGTTGTAGAAGTAGTTCGGTGACAGATCAGGATCTGTGTTAGGTGAACTCCAAGTCTCCCCGGGACGGGGGTAGACCTCGATCCCTTCACACAGCACCAGAACGTTCGGGTTGATGGCGAGGATCCGCCGGCCCGCCGTCTCACAGGCGTACTTGAAGTTGTCCTGATCGGAACTGTTGTCCCACTTGGCACGTGGCGGCTGGTTCGGCGTGCCGTGGGGCTCGTTCTTGACGTCCATCGCCACGATGGTGTCGTTGTTCTTGTAGCGGTCGGTCACCCATTCCCACGCCTGGTAGAACTGCTCAGTCGTGATCGAGCCCTTCCACCACACCGGATGGATGTGCCCGGAGTTGTCGGCCTCGGCGCTGTGCACGTCGAGCATCACCTTGATGCCGAACTGTTCACACAGCTGCAGCCAGTAGTCGAAGATCTGCAAGTTGTTCTTGCCCAGGAGTTCTGGGTTGGCATAGGTGTTCACGTTGGGGTTCGCGACGGTCTGCCCGGCTTTCCATTCCAGCAAAAGCTGCGTGGACACCGGCACCCGCACGATGTTTATCCCCCGGTCGGCCATGGCCTTGGTGATCTGGGTGATGTTCCCGGACCACAAGCCATGGAAGACTCGCTCAGAAGCGTTGTAGCCGAACCAGTTGGTGCCGGTCAGCCAGACCTGGTTGTTCGCTTCGTCAACGATCTTGTTGCCGCTGACATGCAGCCAGTCCTTGGCAGGCGGAGCGGCCTGCGCGACCGGCGCGGTGAGGACGGCCACGCCAGCCGCTGCGGCGAGGGCGGCGGTCACGGTCGCCAAAGCGGCCGGCCAGCGCCATCGGCCTTTCAGTAGTGCCATGGGGTGCAACCTTCCGGGAGCGGGGAACTATCGGCGCGGCGGGCACCGCGCCAGGAGGCGATCCTGCGCCAGCGAGTGACAGCGGGAGCGCTCCCATGAGCCGGAGCCTAGGGCGGCCGTTAATCCCTCCGCAACACATCGACCACAGACAGGGGTCTTTGTCCCGGAAAAGACGGGACAATACGGGCCAGTGTCCCGGTTGGACTCGGGACAACGTCCAAAGTGGGTTACCTTCTGACGCCATGAGGGACGCCAGGGACGCCACCCTTCCCGAGCCGGTCACCGCCCTCGTCGCCGATGACAACGCGGTCGTCCGGGCGGTGCTGCGCGACATGCTGCATCCAGGCACGGGTATTCGCGTGATCGCCGAAGCTGGCGATGGGCAGCAAGCACTCCACGCGGCCGCCCAGCTCAAGCCCGACGTGGTGTTGCTCGATCAGCGTATGCCGTTGCGCAACGGGCTTTCGGCCATCGCGGCGATCAGCCAGCACAGCAAAGTGCTCATGCTGACCCGCATCAGCGATGACGAGCTAGTCGTCGATGCCGTGCGCGCGGGTGCCGTGGGATTCCTCGTTCATGGCCAGTTCACACCCGCTGAGCTGGTGCAGGCGATTCATGCCGTGGCCGGCGGGGAGGCACACCTGTCGCCGAGCGCGGCCCGGGCCCTCATGGCAGCCGTGCGCGAACGCAATGCCCCAGACCCGCACGGACTGTCGCCGCGGGAGCGGCAAATCATGGAACTCATGGTCGCCGGGGAACCGAACCACCGCATCTCGTCCCGGCTCGGCATCGCCGAGAAAACGGTCCGCAATCAGGTCAGCCAGATCTACCGCAAACTCAACGTGCGCAACAGGGCTCAGGCTGTCCTCTACTGGATGCAGCGCCGCTGATTGAGCAAGAACTCACTGGGCACGGGGTTGACCGACTTCCACGTGCCTTGCATACCAAAGGAAATCGTGCCGCCAGCCGGGATCACCGTTTTACGCCCGCCGTCGGAAACAGTGATGGTCTTCCCGTTCTGCCCGGCGGTCGCATCCCAGACGGACAGCAGTTTCTGGTTGGGATCAAACGTGAACACCAGCGTCCAGCCGTTAACCGGTTTGCTGTCAAGGTTCGTGATCGTGAGGTCAGCGGTAAAGCCGTTGTCCCACTGTTCCCGGATGGTGTAACCAACGCGGCACCGTCCATTGACGACAGTCTCGCGGCTCGGCTTGGTCTGCGCCACTGAGGGCGATGGTGACACCGACGGCGATGCTGAGACCGAAGGCAGGGCTGACGGCGACGTGGACCCGGGCGGTGGCTGCATAGCCGGCTTGCCCGCCGGTTCGCCCCAGAGCGCCAGCAGCACGGCGATGGCGGTCAGCACCGCGGCCGAGGCGGCAAGCATCCGCGCGGGATGACCGGCTGGCGCGACGTGGCCGGGAAACGTTGCCATGACAGCGGTTCCCCCGCCAGGGCGCGACTTCACTTCCAGTTTGCCGCCAGCGAGCCGGGCCCGTTCTGCCATGCCCAGCAATCCATAGCGGCCAGGCGGCGGCTGCCCGGCGACTCCTCGCCCATCATCGGTTACGGATAAGGCGACGTCCTTACCTTGTGCCAGCGAAACACTGACCCGTTGCGCTTCAGCGTGAACCGCTATGTTGCGCAACGCTTCCCGCACGATTTCCACTAGATCTGGTACCAAATCAGGATGCACCCCCACCCCCGGCGCCACCGTGAGCTCCACCGGGACACCGGTCGCCACGGTCCACTCGTGACAGGCGGCGTTGAGCAGCTCTTCCAGCGGAGCGTCAGCGGGCCGGGCACGCAAGCCGTCGATGATGGCACGGGCATCGCGAGCGGCCATCAGGCTGCCTTCGTGCAGCGAATGCGCGAGCCGGGCGGCCCGGTCGGGCGCGTCCAAAGTGGAGGGAAGCGCCGCGGCACCTAGCGCCAGCGCGTCGAGCGTCTTGCTGAGAGAGTCGTGCATTTCCCGCGCCAGTCTGGCCCGCTCTGCCTTAGCTGCCGTGCTCCTGGTCTCCCAGCGCGACTGCCGCACCCATTGCCGCCCAGCTAGAAGGGCGGCCACGAGCGCGGCAGTCACCAAGAGCGCGATGGCCACGAGCACGACGAAAGTATGGGTGGCAACCCTTGCCTAGGGGAAGAGCCGCTCCAGAGCCTCAGGCGTGCGAGCCACGATCGCCGAGCCATCGTCACGGATGATGATCGGCCGCTGGATGAGCACGGGATGGTCGGCCATCGTGTCGATCCAGTCCTGCCGCGTGGACACGTCACGCGCCCACGCGGCCAGTCCCAGCGTTTCGGCCACCGGCTCACCCAGGCGGCAGATGTCCCACGGTTCGGCCTTGAGGCGGTCCAGCACGTCAGCAAGCTCAGCAGGCGTGGGCGGATCGTCAAGGTACCGCCGCAACGTCACTGGAATGCCAAGTCCCGCAAGGGTCTCCCGGGCTGCCGCGCACTTCGAGCAGTCCGGGTTGTTCCACATCTGCACGCCAGCCACCTACTTGAAGAGCTGTGCCAGCTTGAGCCGGGCTCCTGTGCGCAGCACCGCCCGCTGGTAGATCCGGGCACCCAGCATCATCACACCAATGGTCGCCACGACCATGACCACGATCGACACCAGTATTTGCCACAGCGGTACGTCGGTCGCGGCGAAACGCACCGGCATCGCCATCGCCGAGAACGGCGGCAGCATCGAAAACACTTGCGCCACTGTGCTTTCCGGCTTTGTCGCGACGAAGAACGACAGCAGGTAGGTGATGATGAGCGTCATCGTCATGGGAGACAGCACACCGTTGAGGTCTTCCTGCCGCGACACCAGCGACCCAAACGCCGCTGCCAGTGCCGCGAAGAACGCGCTGCCAAGCAGGAACCACAGGAACGTGTTGGCCACGATGCCGCCGATGCCGGAGGGGAGACTGCCGATCTCGCCAGCGGCGGCCGAGGCGCCAAGGCCGGCTGCCGCGATCACGAGCAGGTTGACGAACCCGAGCACGACCAGCCCGACGATCTTTCCACCGAGTAGTTGCCACGGTTTCACCGACGCCAGCAGGATCTCGACGATGCGGCTGCTCTTTTCCTCCACGATGCCGATCGCCACGTACATCGCGGTGAACATGATGAGCATGAACAGCAGGATGACGAGCAGGTTCGCCAGCGCCACCCGGGCACCGTCAGGCGCTTCCTTGCCGGCGATCGTGCTGACATTCAGCGGGTCGAGCGTCACTCCGGCCGAGGTCAGCTGAGCTTGCTGATAGGCCTGGCGCATCAGGTATTCCAGGTCGGTGTCGACCGAGCCGTCGCCGACGAGCGTCTGTCCATCGAGGAGCATCGCATCGACCTCGCCGGCGCGCAGCGCCTCTTCGGCCGCGGCACTGGTGTCGAACTTCTTGTACGTGACATCGGGTCCAGCAGCCAGCTCCTGGCCCACGACACCGACGGTGAAGCTCGAGTCGCCGTCGTCGAAGAAGCTCGGCAGGAACGCCAGCGCTGCCACCAGAAGCGCACTGGCCACCAGGCTGATGACAAAACTCTTGGTCCGCCCGCGCACTTTGATTTCGCGTGCGGCGACTAGGAAGAACTCTTTCACGCGACCACTTCCCGGAAGATCTCGGCGAGCGACGGCTGCAGCCAGCCGAACTGTTCCACGCGTCCAGCCTGCAGCGCAGACCGCAGCACCGCCTGGTCGTCAGCCGTGACGGTGATGAGGGTCTGCACATCGGCGTCGGTGGTGAAGTCGCCGTCGAACCCTTGCGCCCAGCCGTTTTCGGCTCCCCGCACGACTACTTTGAGTTTGCGTTCAGCCTGAGCACGCAGCTGCGTGACCGGTCCACTCGTGACCATCTGCCCGGCCGAGATGATGCTGACCGAGTCGCAGATGCGTTCCACAAGCTCCAGCTGATGGCTGGAGAACAGCACCGCGACGCCTTCGGCGGCACGCGCCTGCAGCACCTCTACGAGCGAGTCGACCGCGATCGGGTCGAGTCCCGAGAACGGCTCGTCGAGTACCAGCGCCACCGGGTCGGCGACGAGCGCGACCGCGAGTTGGACGCGCTGCTGATTACCCAGCGACAGTGCCTCGACTGCTGTGTTCTCTTTGCCCTCAAGGCTCAGCTGTCCCACGAGGCGGCTCACCGCCGCTGCCGCGTCGCTGGCCGAAAGTCCGCGCAGCCGTGCGAAGTAAGTGATTTGCTCGGCGACCTTCATCTTCGGGTAGAGCCCGCGTTCCTCTGGCATATACCCGAGACGGCGGCGCTGCTGCAGATTCAGCGGCGCGCCGTTCCAGCTCGACGTCCCTAAGTCAGGGGTGAGCAAACCCATGATGATGCGCATCGTCGTGGTCTTGCCTGCCCCATTGGCACCGACAAAACCCATTATCTCCCCAGGTGCGACCTTCAGGCTTACGCCTGACAGTGCCACCTTCTCCCCAAAAGCTTTATGCAGATCCTTTGCCTCTAACACCGCTAGACCCTATCTCAGTGATCTCCGCCGAGTTGCGGCACCCGCAGCGCACCTTTAGCGTATTCCCATATTTCTATATAGGGAGGTTCCGCAATGCGTTCGCTCAATGCGCTCCTCGCCGCCATGCTGGTCAGCTTTGGGAGTGTTTCGGTCACTAGCCAGCCCGAAGCACCCGCCGCCGCACCTCAGCCACAGGCGACCCGTGTTGGTGAGGAAAAGCTGCTCAGCCTGCGTCTGCAGGGCGACACGGACAAGCAGGTCGTCCATGAGCCCTCGGCGACGTACGTCAAGGTTCACTTCAGCGTCTTCGACCTAGCGCCAGGCGCCTACGTGACCGTGTCCAACCCCGCTGGCACCGAAGTCCATACGTACCACGGGATTCGTACCAAGGGCGACGCCGACCGCACACTGCACGGCCGTCAGGGCTGGGCCGCCATGTCGATCGACGGCGACACCGCCATCGTTACTCGCCACGGCAAGGGCACCGTCCAGATCGACAGTTACTGGCGCGGTTACACCCAGGCCGAAGTCGTGGCCAACAACCCCGGCCTGTTCAGCGTCTGTGGCACCGACGCGCGCCGGGACGTGGTTTGCTACCAGAGCAGCCACCCCACCGAGTTCACTCGCTCAAATGCCGTGGCCAAGCTGCTCATCGGCGGCGGTGGCGCGTGCACGACGTGGCGGGTCGGCAATACCAACCGCATGCTCACCAACAAGCACTGCTTCTCGACGCAGTCACAGGTGCAGTCAAGTGAGATGCAGTTCAACTACCAGTGCGCGACCTGTGGCGGCAACAACCCCGGTGCCGGCACGAAGGTCAGCGGCTCAACCCTGCTCAAGGTCAGCACCGGTGGCTCCGGCGAGCTGGACTACACGCTGTATTCCGTGAACAACTTCGCCGCGATCCAGGGCTTCGGCACGCTGTTCCTGGAGACCAGGGCACCGGTCAATGGTGAGCGCATCTACATCCCGGGTCACGGCGACGCCACGCCAAAGCGTCTGTCCATCTACGAGGACATGCAAGGCGGCGGCCTGTGCACCGTGCGCAACGCGGCCATCAACTCGTGGAACATGTCGTATTCATGTGACACCTCGGGCGGAAACTCGGGTTCGCCGGTGCTTTCCGCGGCACACAAAGTGATCGCGCTGCACCACCTTGGCGGCTGCCCGAACAACCAAGGCGCCCGGATGCACCTGATCTACAACGAGATCAAAGACCTCATTGACAATGGGGGTACGACGCCACCCGGCCCGCGCTTCGAAAACGCCAACAACGTCACCATCGCCGATCTGTCCACTGTGGAGTCATCGGTCACCGTCTCCGGTGTCGCTGGCAACGCCCCCGCGACTCTTAAGGTCGACGTGGACATCAAGCACACGTACATCGGTGACCTCGTCGTCTCGCTGATCGCCCCGGACGGCAGTGCCTACGTGCTGCACAACCGCACCGGCGGCAGCGCCGACAACCTGATCACCAACTACACCGTCAACGCCTCCAGCGAGGTCGCCAACGGTGTGTGGAAACTGCGGGTCCAGGACGCGGCTAGCGCTGACGTCGGCTACATCGACCTGTGGGCTCTAACGTTCTAGGAGCCTAAGCACCTCTGATCTGGTGGCGTTTTCCCGCCTGTGGCGCAGAAGTTCGGCGGGACGGTGACCATTGCCGTCCCGCCGGTTGCGGTCAGCACCCGCGTTCAATAAGGCCTCGACCAGCTCCGGGATTTGCTTGTACGCCATGTGATGCAATGGCGTCTGCCCGCTGGCGTCGGTGTCATCGAGGCTCAGGCCGTATTCGAGCAGCTTTGGCAATGCCACCTCGTGGTCGAGATAGTGCACATAGAACAGCAGCGTTCTGCCGTTGCTGTCACGCAGATGGCGGAGATAACCACTGTCCAAAATGGATAACAGCTCCGCGGTATAGCCGTGCTTCGCCATGTCAAAGAACCGCGTCCGCCGCGCACGCAACTCCCGCGGCAGCCAGCCGCGGCCCTGTTTCCAAGCTTGATGTGCTTGTGCGCACCGGCATGGCGTTCCGCCGAGACTGCCGATAGCCAGCTCGCGCCGCAATTCGTCTGGCGTGTGCTCGATCTCGAGCTCGTCGGGCCCGATCGCGACCGTACGCCACTCGCGTCCACACCGGACCCGCACCTTTGTTTCTTCCTTCGCGGCCGGTTCCGCTGCCGGGAAGAAAGCTTGGCGCATCAACGGGTGCATGTCCGCCAGGTTCATCCGTCCTTTCCACACCAGCGGCAGATCCGGATAGATGGACCAGACCTGCTGCGTGATCCGGATCGTCTCCCCCGACGCTTTACCCTGCTGCAAGCCTTGCAGATGGCCACGCTTGTCCTCGTAAACCTCCATGCCCCACGTGTACTGCGAGCCGATGAGCACGCGAGCGTCATATCGCTTGAGGACACGGCGAATCTCGGCCGCCAATCCGGGGAGGTTGACCGGCATCAGACTCAGGTGACGCAGCATGTCTTGCGGCGTCCATCGTGACAAGTGCGGATCGGGCTCCGGCAGTGTCAGCCCGGCGAGCGCCCAGCCCTCGCCGAATCGCTCTTCCGCTAGCAGCCGCAGCAGCGCCTCTGCCCGCTCCGGCGCGTTCGCCGATTGAGGGTCGTGCGCGAAGTTGCTGGCGCGCAACGGTTTCCCGTCCTCAGTGAAGCCCGGCATCCGCGTGGCATCGCCGCCGTAGGCAGCCCGTGCCTGCGTCACGTCCCCGGCATACCAGAGATAACTGGGCAGATCCGTCCACGCGCGATTGGCCAGATGCGCTCTCGTGGTCACCCTCACCGTCATCCGCTGCTTGTCCGCGGGTTCCGCTACCAGGAACAGCCGGTCCCCGATCGGACCGTCAAGCCTGCTGAGCACCAGCAACCCGTTCGCCAGCCGTGGTTCCCCGCCGTATTCCCGCGGCGCATGCCAGCGCAGCAGATCGGGAGCCAGCCCACGCAAGTCATCCTCGATACGCCGCGCCCCTTCTATGCCGTGTCTCGAGGCGACATCACGCAGATCGATGTCGACGTCGACATGCGCTGCGGCGCAAGCACTTTTCCAGTCACCGGACAGGCGCAGCCGCGTACACTCGCTGATCATTGAAGCCGGAACCGCGGCCCGGCGGATGCGGGTCCACCCGATCCAATGGTTACGCCCATACACGCAGGGAGCATACCTTCGCGATCAAGCGATATGAGCGCTCAGCATCTCGCGCAGGTAGGACTTCGGCCGCGACCCTACCGACCTGGCCACCACTTCGCCCTGCTGGAACACAAATAGCGTGGGCAAGGACAGGACGCTGTATTTTCGGGCTATAGCAGGGTTGTCGTCGGCGTTAATCTTGGCGAAGACGATTTGCTCACCAAATTCAGGAGCAAGATCTTCGAGGGTACGGGATACCGCTTTGCAAGGTGGGCACCATTCAGCCCAGAAGTCCGTCAAAACGGGCCGCTCGCTATTGAGCACCAGCTCCTGAAACGTCCCGTCCGTCACCGTGATCATGTCGTCTCCCGATCGCGTTATCTAGCTGTGTTTTCAGCTGTTCCCTGACTTGCGTCAGCTGGCTGACGATGGCGTCCACTTCAGCGAGCCTGCGCCGCAACGCCAGCACCGAATCCGGGCACACCGCCGAGCACTCGTTGCCCGCACGCAAACACTCCACAAACGGCCGGGTGTCCTGCAGCCCAAACCCAATCGCCAGCAGCGCCCTGATCTCCCCCACGACCCGCAGTTCGCTCTCGTCATAAACCCGGTACCCGTTAGCGGACCGTCTCGCCCGCACCAGCCCGTTCGCCTCGTAATACCGCAACGTGCGCGTGCTCGTCCCCGCCCGCTCCGCCAGCTCCCCAATCAGCACCCCGGCCTCCTTCGCCCGCGCCGCCCGCTTTCCGCAACGCTAAACCTTGCCACCGATGTCAACGCCACCCCTGAGACGCGCAGCACACAGTTTTCTCCTTCCCGCCCCGCCTCCCTTGCGCCGCCCGCACCTTTGCCCCCGCCCGCCTTCCCGCTCCGTCTTCCCTGGCTTTCGTTCGCCCCACTCCTCCTTTCGCTACTCGCTTACACCTCTGCACATTGCCGCCCGCACCTTTCCCTGCTGCGCCCATCGGGCCCGGTGCTCGCCACGAGCCAACCTCACCAATGCGGTCAGCGTCATTGCACGGAGAATCAAAGGCGCATAACTGTCCTGTTTGGATTGTCACTACAAGGGAATCTGAGACAGATTGAGCGGCAAGATCTGTTGTGGGGCAAGGGTTTGGTGTTGCTGATATCCGCAATCTGGGGCGGCCTGTTTCTGTCAGACCCGGCTCGTAGGGTTGGGTTTGTGAGGCAGCGGGGTGTTCTAGCGGGACGGGCAGTATTTGCCTTGTCCGACANNGAACTCGCNTCCGCGGCAGTCGATATCCGTGACAGCATCCGGGTCCTGCAAGCCGAACTGATCACGGTGGCCGCCGAGCAGGCTGGGCGTAACGTTCCCTACCAGCAGGGCTATGCGTCAGTTCCGGCATGGCTGAACGCCACCCACCGCGTCGGGGTCAACGCCGCGGCGAAGATGGCCAACTGATCAAACTCCTGCCCACTGTTCCCGCTGTGGCTGAAGCCTTCGCCGCCGGAGAGCTTTCCGAGGCGCAAGCGGCCGAGATCGCACAGGCGGCCGACACCGTTCCCGCATTTGTGCGCGAAGAAGCAGCAGCCGTCCTGCTCGGCCAGGCGGCATCGTTGAAACCGGAAGAGCTGCGTATCGCAGGCCGGCGGATCCTGCGTCACGTCGACCCCGACAAGGCCGAGGAACACGAACGCAAACAGATAGAACGCGAAGACCGCCAAGCGTGGGAAGCACGCGCGCGTTCACCGTCAGCGCCGATGGCACCGGCCGCTACCAGCTATCCGGCTACACCACCGGCGAAGGCGCCGCCATATTGAAAGCCGCCCTCGACCCCCTATGCAACCCAGCCCGGTCCAAACCGTCGCCCTTAGACACCTGCAACACCAGTCCCGCGCCCACCGCATGCCAATGCACCACCGGCGCCAGCGGCCGGGCATGCAGCAACCGGTGCAGCGAAAGCGACGACGTTGACAGCACAGTGCGTGATATGGCCGGGCAGCCGCTACCACAAGCATTCCGCGACCCACGCACACCAGCACAACGCCGCCACGACGCCCTGCTAGAACTGATAGACCTCGCGCTCAAAACAGACGACCTACCCGCCAACAGCGGAACCAAAACACAAATCGTCATCACCGCACCCTACGACGTCACCGCACAGAAAGTTCAGGACGCGACGCTGGATACCGGCG
>NZ_KB903257.1 GCF_000379685.1 Catelliglobosispora koreensis DSM 44566
CGCCGGTATCCAGCGTCGCGTCCTGAACTTTCTGTGCGGTGACGTCGTAGGGTGCGGTGATGACGATTTGTGTTTTGGTTCCGCTGTTGGCGGGTAGGTCGTCTGTTTTGAGCGCGAGGTCTATCAGTTCTAGCAGGGCGTCGTGGCGGCGTTGTGCTGGTGTGTGTGGGTCGCGGAATGCTTGTGGTAGCGGCTGCCCGGCCATATCACGCACTGTGCTGTCAACGTCGTCGCTTTCGCTGCACCGGTTGCTGCATGCCCGGCCGCTGGCGCCGGTGGTGCATTGGCATGCGGGGGGCGCGGGACTGGTGTTGCAGGTGTCTAAAGGCGACGGTTTGGACCGGGCTGGGTTGCATAGGGGGTTCGAGGGCGGCTTTCAATATGGCGGCGCCTTCGCCGGTGGTGTAGCCGGATAGCTGGTAGCGGCCGGTGCCATCGGCGCTGACGGTGAANGCGCGTGCTTCCCACGCNNGNCGGTCTTCGCGTTCTATCTGTTTACGTTCGTGTTCTTCAGCCTTGTCNGGGTCGACGTGACGCAGGATCCGCCGGCCTGCGATACGCAGCTCTTCCGGTTTCAACGATGCCGCCTGGCCGAGCAGGACGGCTGCTGCTTCTTCGCGCACACATGCGGGAACGGTGTCGGCCGCCTGTGCGATCTCGGCCGCCTGCGCCTCAGAAAACGAACCGGCGGCGAAGGCTTCAGCCACAGCGGGAACAGTGGGCAGGAGTTTGATCAGTTTGGCCATCTTCGCCGCGGCGTTGACCCCGACGCGGTGGGTGGCGTTCAGCCACGCCGGAACTGACGCATAGCCCTGCTGGTAGGGAATGTTACGCCCAGCCTGCTCGGCGGCCACCGTGATCAGTTCGGCTTGCAGGACCCGGATGCTGTCACGGATATCGACTGCCGCGGANGCGAGTTCNNTGTCGGACAAGGCAAATACTGCCCGTCCCGCTAGAACACCCCGCTGCCTCACAAACCCAACCCTACGAGCCGGGTCTGACAGAAACAGGCCGCCCCAGATTGCGGATATCAGCAACACCAAACCCTTGCCCCACAACAGATCTTGCCGCTTAACGAGCCTCAGGTTTCGCCGCAGAAAACAATCCAAACAGGATGGTAGGTGCGACGCAGCCTGGTGCTCCTCTGACCAACGCGGTACTCGCGAGGGCAACGGCGGCGGTCGGCACACACGGCGAACTCGGCCGAAGGGATTACGGCGGACGGGATTTACCGTTCGAGGGAACTAGGGCGCAGCGACGGCGACCTGGCCGGGCAACGATGCGGTGGAGCAGGCGACTAGAGGTGTAGCACCGTCGGTCAGGAATGGGTACCGGGCGATTGTCGGGGGGATCGTGCCGGGACAGAGGTGGCTGCGGCGGCGAGCAAGCGCGGACAATCGCGTCTATCACTCCGGCAGGGATGGGAAATGACCATCAGGTTTACCGATCACGGGCCAGGTTCAAAGCGCCTCCAGCCGCTAACGCGGTTGCTGACACGGACAGCCGGCGTTGGGCTGATGTTAGTAGCCGTCGTAACGTCGATTCCCGCGGTGTGGCTGGGGTTTGCGGGGCTCGTTGAGCTTGTGTACCAGGTGTTTGGCGGTGAGCCGGTGCCAGGTGATCCCTATTCCGGCGATCCGTTTGACTTCATTCCCGTTAGCTGGTGGCCGTTCATTGCGGGGGCGTGGATTGTCAGTGTCGTGGCGTTCTTCGCTTCGCGAACATTTGGGCTCAAGCTGCTGCGGGCCAACCGGCATCAAGTGCTGTTTCTGCGCAGGTTTGGCTATGCTCCAGCCACTCACGTGGTCACCACGGCGGTAACGCAAGTCGGCACGGAGTGGCGACTGGTCACTTTGGACGATCACCGGATTGCTGCTGTCGGCGTCGGTGAAGGGCCGAAACTGGCCGCGCGGGGCTGGCAGTTGTTCTCCAAGCTGGGTGATCTGTCGATCCTGGGCAAGATGGCCGCCGCGACCGTGGTGTCCGTCCTCATTGGAATCGCGGCTTGGTGGTCGGGCGTGGAGTTCCTCGCGCAGCTGAGTAATCCCATCGCGGTGATGGTGGGAACGCTTCTCGTCGGGCCGGGCCTTGTCGTCATCGGGTCGGCGATGACCTCGATCAGCGAAGCGGACAAGGGCAGGACGATCACGATCGAGCGGGAGGAGGAGCTGAAGTACGCACCGTGGACGGTCCGCAAAGCGGTCCGCGGCACTTATGCGGCCAGGCTTCTGGTGGTGCGGGTGGTCCTGGACGCGCTTTGGCAGCGTGCCGTCACCCGGTTCGCCGTGGACGCGAGTGTCGCGCTAATTGACATATCCGAACCAACGGAGAACGTGCTTTGGGAGATTGAGCTTTTGGCGCTGCGAGTGCCGCGTCCTTGTGTGTATGTCGCCGAGCGAACGTGGGCGGGGAAGTTCGCCAGAAACGAGGCGCCCGATGACATCGAGCGTCGCCTGCACGGTCTGCTAAACGGACAGCAAGTTCTAACGTATGGCACCGACACCGAGGCGGTGAAGCAATTCACCCGCGCGCTGCGAGCGTGCTTGGAACACGAGACCGGCAAGCCAAGGCGGCCGTTCAGCCCGCCGTTTGAGCAGGTGCTTACCGCTCCGGCGAAGGGCGATCCGCCGTCGTTGACCCACATCGTGCGGCGAGGAGAACATGCCGAGCCAACCGATTGGAACATTCCGTGGATTGATGCCGACGGCAATCCCGAACTCGCTCCCGGGGAGGTGATCCTGCACAGCTTCAACACCAATCTAATTGTGGAGGAACTCAGAGTCGATCCGGTGTGGCACATCAGGTCTGGGTTCCGGGTGTTCGTCACGAGCCAGCGGGTCATGTGGGTTGCTGAAGACAGAGAACGCCAGCCGCTCCTCGTCGCGGGGCAAGTTCGGCATATCTGGATCTCGTCGATGGTGTGCCGTCGCCCCAAGCGGTTCCGCGACCGGGACAGCTCGATGGGCCTGCTGGCGCTGTCAATGGCCCGGCCGCGCCACATAGGGCATTGCATCCGGATCGACATTCCGCCTCGCCAGCTCAAAGCCCAGGCCAAGAAAATACTTTCCATGGTGTACTCGGCGGCCTCGGCCGAGCGCGCCCGCGTCTTGCCCAACGGGCACGCCTACGCGATCCGCCGCTCCGATGAGGGAAAGGTGCGCTGGAAAGGCGTCATCGGGTCTGGAAAGACTGGCCTGCCAGCGTTTATCGGCAGGCACATGGAACCGCTGGAGGAGGGCGCTCCCGACCGGCTGCGCGAGCAGTACATGACGTTGGGCTCTCCCGCTGGCTATCGGTCCGGCTAAGGCGTGCGGGTGTGGATGAACGTCGCGATGTCCAATTCAGACGGTGTGCCGTCGGGAGCCCGGCGAACCCGGAGAACTTCGCCGTCGTTGGCGCCTGTGTGACAGCGCCAGACGTCAGCGCCCTCTTGGGCGAAACGCCAAGGCGTGGCGGCGATGCGGGGCACGAAGACCAGTTCGTCGCCGTCGGTGTGGACGACGACTTCGCGGCCCATCCACCACCATGAACCGGCGAGTTCGTGTGGTGAGCGGTCCGTGGGGGGAGTCCACGCCGGGGGAGCGGGTGGGTCGAGATCGAGCACCATGGACAGCAGTTCGGTGTTCAGGTCGGTGATGCGCTCGTCGTGCAGGGTGTAGGCACTGGCGAACATGAGGGTGGCCGTGCGCGACGGGCGGTGCACGAGCACATGAGCCAGGTAACCGGGCATCGAGCCGCCGTGTCCAATGTAGATTCGCTCGCCCGAGCGGATGAGTTCGAGACCGAGTCCGTGGCCGGACGTCCACGCGTCCAGATCGGAAATGACGACCGGGGCGCACATCTCGGTGAGCGTCTCGGGTTTGAGCACCGCTGGATCGGGGTCGGCGAGGAACGCCGCCCACTTGGCCAAGTCCTCCGCCGTGGACCACAGCTGCCCCGCGGGGGCCATCGCTTTGGTGTCCGGGCGCGGTTCTTCGTTCAGCGTACCGTACCAAGGATGCACGACGTAGCCGCGCGCGAACGGCTCGGCTTCCAGATGCGTGGTGCGCCGCATGCCGAGCGGGCCGAGCAGCCGCTTGCTCAGCAGGTCGGTCCAGTCCGTGCCGGTGACCTTGTTGAGCACGGCGCCCAGGAGCCCGTACGCCAGATTGGAATAGTGGTAAGCCCGATGTGGCGGATAGGCCATCTTGTCCGGGGTGAGGGCGTTGAGGAAGGTCTCCAAGTCGGTGCCTTCGGCGCGTTCCCACCACGGGCCGTCAGGCTCGCGTTGCAGTCCGCTCACGTGACCGAGGAGCTGCCGGAGATTAATTGCCGACCCCACGGGTGTACCGGGCAAGTGCCGGTAAAGCAGATCGTCTAACGCGAGCAGACCCTCGTCGCGCAGCTGCATGAGCATCACGGCGGTCATGGTTTTGGTGATGGAGCCGATGCGAAACTGCGTGTCAGGCGTCGGGGTGACACTGGTCGCCGGGTCGCGCCCTGCGGAGGCGAAGTGTGCCATCGTGCCGTTGCGCACCACGGCGGCGACCACCGCGGGTGCCTTGCCGTGCGCTTGCGCCCGCGCGACGAGGTCGTTGACCCCTAGCGCCGCGTGTGCCGAAAGTGTCATCACAGCTCCTCGAAAGATCTCACCAGGGGAACGGCTGGCCACAGGGCTTGGTTATCCGCGCAGTCTAAGTGGCCAGCCGGGACTGTCCGTTCGGCCCACCCATGGTGATCGGAATCAGGGGGAGTGAAGCGCGCGAATGTGGCGCGGACGTGACACGATCAGAGCGTGGAGGAATGGATCGGATGGCTGATTGCCGCAGCGGCACTTATCATCCTTGAGCTTTTCACTGGGACGTTCGTCCTGCTGATGATCGGTGCGGGTGCCCTTGCGGGTGCGCTCGTCGCCATCGCCGGCGGAGAGCTCTGGCTGCAGGTGCTGGTCTTCGGCATCGTTTCGGCACTCGCCCTTTGGCTGGTGCGGCCTTGGATCAACCGTCGCCTGGAGCGCGGGAGGACCGAGCTCGGTCTCGCCGTGACCGAAGGAGCGGATGCCGTCGTGGTTGAGCGAATTGACCGCGATCACGGTATGGTCAAGATCGAGGGTGAACTCTGGCGGGCCCGCCCCTATGATGCCGAGAAAATTTACGAGCCTGGGGACCGGGTTCGCGTAGTCAAAGTGGACGGCGCAACCGCGCTGGTGTGGAGGGATTGATGGGCCAGTTCGCGCTGATTATCGCTGGGGCTATCGCTCTGGTTCTGATAATCACTCTGGTCAAGATGGTGAAAATTGTGCCGCAGCAACGCAATGACGTTGTTGAACGGCTCGGAAAGTACAACCGGACGCTGACTCCGGGCCTCAACATTCTGGTCCCGTTCATCGATCAGGTTCGCACCAAAGTGGACCTTCGGGAACAGGTGCAGAGCTTCCCGCCGCAACCCGTTATCACGTCTGACAACCTTGTCGTGTCCATCGACACAGTCCTCTACTACAAGGTTGTCGAGCCAGTACGGGCCACGTATGAAATCGCCAACTTCATTCAGGCGATCGAGCAGCTGACCGTTACCACTTTGCGTAACGTCATCGGTTCGATGGACCTGGAGCGGTCTCTCACGAGCCGTGATGTCGTTAACAGCCAGCTGGCCTCGGTGCTCGATGAGAACACCGGCCGCTGGGGCATCAAGGTGACCCGTGTGGAGATCAAGGCGATTGAGCCACCGCCGAGCATTCGCGACGCGATGGAAAAGCAGATGCGTGCCGAGCGTGACCGGCGTGCCGCGATTCTAAACGCCGAAGGCGTGAAGCAGTCGCAGATTCTCACCGCTGAAGGTGAGAAGCAGGCGGCGGTGCTGCGCGCTGACGGCGACCGGCAGGCCCGCATTCTGCAGGCTGAGGGTCAGGCCAAGGCGATCAAGCTGGTCGTCGACGCCATTCACGTGGCGGAGCCCGACAACAAGGTGATGGCCTGGCAATACTTGCAGGCCCTGCCACAGATCGCCGCTGGTGCGTCGAACAAACTGTGGATCATCCCGGCCGAGGTCACGAAGCTGCTCGAAGGCATCTCAAGCCGGTTCGGCGATCTCGTTGAGTCGCCGGGTGCGGCCGAAGCGGCGAAGACCGCGGGCGACGAAGCCGAGCGCGAGGTCGCGCGCATGTCGGCTGAGGCCGAGGCAGCGGTGCGGCAAATCGAGAACGACACGCGCCCCTAACCGTCTACAAACGATGGTCAAGCGCAACACGTGCCCGGCATCTAGGTGCCGGGCACGTCGCTGTCTAACGGCAAACGGCCCGAAGCGCCGAACCGAAGCGCGGCATCGGAGCGCGGCACCGGAGCGCGGCACCGAAGCGCCGAACCGAAGCACAGCACCGAAAGCGCCGAACCGAAGCGCGGCACCGAAAGCGCCGAACCGAAGCGCGGCACCGAAGCACAGCACCGAAAGCGCCGAACCGAAGTACAGCACCGAAAGCGTGCGAGTGGCGGCGGTCCTAGACAGAGGCAGGAACGCGCGAAGGCGCGGTGCCAAAGGGTGCGGGAGCGAAGGAGGTCAGCTCGTCGGTGGAACGCGGCGCGGGCGATTCGTCGAGATAGAACCACGTGACTTTGATGCGGCCCTCGCCCAGCAGGCCTAAGCGGGCGAACGCCTCGCGGCTCAGGTCGATGCTGCCGTGCCGGCATCCCGCGCAACGGTCTGTGACGGTGACGATGACGGAACGGTCACCACGCCAGACAGCCGCTTGCTTGCCGCAGTGGTGCCGGGCGAACATCGGCGCTGGGATCGCCGCCACGAGGTCGGTGGGCTCGCTGGTGATGCCGCACGCGCTGCCTCCCGGGACATACCAGGTCGCGTCGCCTTCGTATACAGCACTGGTCAGGGTCATTGCCGCGCTCATCACAGCGGCGCCTAAGGTCACGGTGTCCACACTTCGATCAACGCTTAGGCTGGGAAAATGGAGCTGATCACCGATCCTTCGGATGAACGGATCGCCGATTACCGCGCGCTGACCGATGTGGAGCTGCGCACTCGGTGGGAACCGCCGCACGGGCTGTTCATCGCCGAAGGCGAACTGGTTCTGCGGCGGGCGCTGCGGGCTGGGTACCAACCCCGCTCCTTTTTGATTGAGGAGAAACGAGCCGCACAGATCGCGGATCTGGACCAGGCGCCCACCTATGCGGCTTCGCCCCAGGTGCTTGAGGCGATCACCGGGTTTCACGTCCACCGCGGTGTGCTCGCGAGTTTTCACCGGCTAGCGCTGCCAACGATTTCCGAGGTGCTGATGTCGGCGCGCCGGGTGGTGATCCTCGAAGACATCAATAACCACACCAATATTGGGGCCATCTTCCGCGTGGTGGCCGGGCTCGGCGTGGACGCCGTGCTGCTGTCGCCGACGTGTGCCGATCCGCTTTACCGTCGTAGCGTGCGGGTCTCGATGGGCGAGGTTTTCGCCATTCCTTACGCCACTTTCCCTTCGTGGCCTTCAGGCCTGCAGCTGGTACGCGATGCGGGTTATCAGATTTTGGCGATGACGCCGGATGAGGCGGCGGTGTCACTACAGTCCCTTTCGGACAGTCAAAGGCTGCGGCCGGCTCTGCTGATGGGCGCGGAAGGACCCGGTCTTTCGCAGGAAGCGCTCAATGCCAGTGACGTGAGGGTACGCATTCCGATGCGCCGTGGCGTCGATTCGTTAAACGTCGCTGCCGCGACGGCGGTGGCGTGCTGGGAACTCACGCGCGCGGAAGCCTAGCGAGCACCCCGGCCAATGCGCTGACTGTTCCCAGCGACGGAAAGCGGGTGCTGAGCATCGCTTGCCGAAGCTCCGTGGCCTCTTCGCCGGCATCCCCGCCGGGCAGCAGATCGCGCGAGAGTGGCCCGGCAAGCAGGCTCAGAGCCACGCCACTGCCCGCGAAGCCGGCGACGTAGACGATCCGCGGGCTGGCGGCGCTAGCGCGGATCACGGGCGTCTCCGTGCCGGTGGTGTGGATCGGCCCGCCCCAGCGGTAGCCGGCGGTCAGTGGTTGCGGCACTCGCCGTCGCAGCTCGCGGTCCAGCTTGTCCTGTGCGTGAGGGTCGTCTTTGGAGCTGCCGAGCGCACCGAAGAGGAGCCGTCCCTCGTGGAGTCTGCGGTAGGACATGCCAAGGCTGGGCGTGGCCACGTAACTGTCTGAGCCACCGAGGTTGTGCTGAACGTCAAGCGGCAGTGGCGTTGTCGCGAGCATGTACGTGTGCTGCACCTTGGCCGCGGGCGGATCGGGCAGGGCGACGGAACCGGTGTAGGCGTTAGTGCACACGACGGCATAAGCAGCCGTGACAATGCGTCCGTCGGTGAGCGTCAGCGTCACGTGATCGCGGCTCGGCGACACAGCACGCACGGGGGAGCGCTCGTGAATCGAGCCGCCAGCGGCACGGACCGCGCGAGCGAGCGACAGCGCTAGCTTGGCGGGATGCATTGTCCAGCCTTGCAGGGCCATGCTGCGACGTGACGCCGTCACGGGAACGCCGGTGGAAGCCAAGGCATCGGCGACCCAGGACAGCCCAGCGGAGACAATGCGGTTGGGTGCTCGCAAGTGGACGGTCACTGGACGCATCTGCGCCGACGGGTGCCGCCCGGCGAGCGATGAAGCCTGAGCGCAAGCCCGGTCGTGCAACCGTTTCAAAGCCTGCCGTGCGCTGGATCGGCCGGCAGCGCCTGGAATGAGCCAGGGAAGCACGGCAACGGGAAGCAGCAGTCCCGAGTTGCGCCCGCTGGCACCGAAGCCGACGTGTTCTGCCTCGAAGACATCTACCCGGTGACGGGGGAGCAGGTCCAGGGCGACGGACAGTCCGGCGTATCCGGCGCCGATCACGGCGACATCGGTGTGCGACACGGGTTCTGGCGCCGTGGCAGGAACAGAGAGACCCGCCCACCAATAGTTCATGTCCCGATCCCGTTACGCAGCACCGAAGCCGCTAACGCGGGCGCTTCTTTCGCGCCCACTTCGCCGGCCGCCTGAGCTTCCCAAGCGGTGGTGATCGCGGCCAGAATGAGGCGGACCTGATAGGACGCGGGAAGGTCGAGGCGCAGGCTGCCGTCGGACCGTCCTTTCGCGACAAGTTTCGCCAGCGTCCCCTCGATCTCGGTCAGCTGCCGCGCGACCGCTGGCACGTCGTCGAGCCAGGCGCCTTCGCGGAGTACGAAAGCGAATGTCGCCCCGATGGGGACGAGAGCGTGCACCACCCGGTCGAGCGCGACCCCGGCGTTGCCTTGCGTGGGTTTGGCGGCGCGAAGGGCGGCGCCAGCGGTGGAAACGGCCTCCTGGGCGAGCTCCGACAGGAGGTCCGCCCGCGACGGGAACCGCCGGTGCAGTGTTGCCCGGCTGATTCCCGCCACGGCGGCCACTTCCGCCATCGTGGCCCCTGGCCGCGCGTTGAGTGCCGCGGCCAGCTTGCCAAGGTCGACTGTCATGAGACATTCTTGTCTCATGTGACACGCCTATGTCAAGTGGGCTACTTGAAGTTGAATAGCGGAGGGAAGACCAGCACGACAGCCCAGGCCCAAGCGGCATAGACAACTACGTATCTGGTCTGCCACCGTTCGAGAGCGGCGAACGGCAGCTGGCGACGGATGAATCCCAGGAGGAGCCAAGCCGACCAAGCCAAGTTTGTTAGCAGGACGACGTTCTCACCGAGAGCGGCGACCTTGTTAGGCGTCGATCCCCACTCCGCGATTCGCCCGGTGATCGCGATGAGCACGAGCACATCGATCGCCAGCGCGCTGACGACAAGAGCTAGCTGAAGCTTGTCGAAAAGCCCGGGCGGGCTTAGCGGATCGCGAGCTGAGATGGAGTAGAGCAACAGCCCTAGTACCACGACGAGCAGCAGATCGAACAAGATGAGCACATCGCGCTGTACGTCGATTCCGGTGCTGCTGATCCCGATCCCGGCTAGCAAAGCCAGCAGGACGGCGGTGAATAGCGGCGTGAAAACGCGAGTCAGCACCGGCGCGATGTTCTCGATGACGCTCTGCTTGGCTTCGACAAGCCAGGCCGCGACGACCACGGCGGCTACCGCGCCGCACGGTATAAGCCAGAGCTGGACGAAGTCTTCCGCGTTCAGGCCGATCGCCTCAAACGTGCCAACGGTGAAGCCAGTGAGGACTCCGCCGCCGAGCGCTATGAGCACGAAGTAGACGAACCATTCGCCGGTGAAGCGGATGAAGTCCATTCGCTTGCGATCTGAGCGCCAATCGCCGCCGGTGTACGCGACGCCGGCCGCGAGCCAAAGGGCGAGCGGCAAGTGTATGGCTGTCAGGATGACCGACTGAGAGTTCTGGCTGAGCTGATAAACGTTGGCGCCGATGGCACCCGCCGCGAAAAGCAACGCCACGATGCCCAGGTAAAGCGGGCTGAGTTTGCGGCGGATCGCGAAGTAGGCGGCTAAGGGCACGAACGCGAACAGCGAGATGTTACGCGCGTAGAACTCGCCATCGTTGTCGAAGTCCACCCCGAAAAGTGCCGGGAGCTTGATGGCGATCGCTGCCCCGGCCGCGCAGCCAATCATGGTCCATAGATCGGGCCGGTTGGTGGCCGCTTGGGCTTCTGGTGTGCCAGCGAGCACAAGCTGTTTCCACAACCGTCCCGAGTGCTCCCGGGCGAACTCGCGTGACACGTCGTCGACGCTGCCCATGCGCTTCACCGCGACCAGGAACGCCTCGTCGGGCTGGAGCCCGCCCTCGGTGAGATCGGTGATGGTGCTGCGCAGATGGTCTTCCAGCTCCTCGGCGTCGGTGCCGACCGCTTGGCGGCGCTGCATGTAAGTGCGCCACTCGCCGATCTGACGTTCGAGGTCGTATTCACTATCCGTCGCCACGGTCACCCCTCCACGAGTCGTGCGGGAGTCATATTCCAGATCCCTTTGAGAGCGTCGACAACAGCCGTCCACTGCCGGTGGTGCTCGGCTAGCTCGGTGCGGCCCTGGTCGGTGATGCGGTAATACTTCCGGCGGCGGCCGCCCTCGGGGGTCTGCCAGAACGATTCGATGTGCCCGACCCGCTCCAACCGGTGCAGCAGCGGATAGAGCAGCCCATCGGTCCACTCGAGCTGCCCACCGGACAGCTCACTGATCTGCTTGATGATCGCGTAGCCATAGCTGTCTTGCTGGGACAGGATGCCCAGCACCAGCGGCGTCGCTGAGGCTGCGACCAGGTCTTTAGGGATGTGCATAGGCGCCACCGTCCATTTTCATACCTAGAACTGCTAGGGATAGTAGTTCTAGGTATGGCCGGTTCGCTAGAGGGTAGTCGCCCAATAGTCCCGGCTGGGCAAACGCGCCCAAAGACCGGGCTCATAGGCGAAGGGCCGGTTGTCCTGCGGGGCCAAGCCGGCCGCGGCACAGCAATAGGCGAGCGCATGACCGCGATAGAGATACATGCGCAGGATCTCGCTGGCGTCATCGCCTTCGCGAGACCAGCCACCGCCCGGGTGCAGATCCCAGCCCACGATGGCGCCGTCGCGCACGAGACTGCCCTGGTTTCCGCTCTTCGGGTTGGCATACATGGCATAGCAATGCGTGCCGGCGGACAGCAGCAACGACACGACAGGCCTCGAAGCCCCGAAAGCCCAGGGCTGGCAAACGAGCGTGCCGCCAGGAACCGTGGTAATTCCTAAGACCTCCAACGATCCGTCGTCGATGTCATATCCGTACTCGTCGTCGATCTCACCTTCCTCGGGTACGAAAACGGTCGCCTGGAGGCGGCGCACCGCCTCTTGCGCATCGATTCCGCTGACACAGCACACACTCAGGCCCTCGCCGTAGATGTCACTGACCGCCTCGATCAGGCGGGGCGCTTCGGTGACGGCGGCGCGCTCCTCGGCGGTCAGCAAAGACGCGGGCGCGTCGAATAGATCCGGTGTTTTGGTGACAAGGCTCAGCCGGGCGGGAGACCAGCCGTCCATCATGGACAGCCACGGATCGGCTCCCGCGCGCAGCAGCACGCGAGCGTTGTCGGCACGGTCAGCCTGAACCGCGTTCCATAAAGCGGTCCGGCCATCGTAGAAAGCATCCACATTAGACGTTAGCCGCGCGAGTTCGGCCACGACTTCTGGAGTTCCACGCTCGGCGGCATCGTGCAGGGGAGTCCACTCGCCTGGCTCACCATTCGGGTTGGCGCCGGCGTCAAGGCGGGCGCGAACGGCTGATAGGTCGGTCCAGGAGTGCCAGCCCATGTTGGCCCAGCCACTAGCAATCGACATGCCAGGAGGATAGGTCAGCTCGTGAGAATCAGCGGTCCCTCGCTGGTGATCGCGACCGTGTGCTCGAAGTGCGCCGCGCGCTTTCCGTCAGCGGTCAGGATCGTCCAGCCGTCCATCGCGGTGCGGTTGCGATCGCTTCCGCCTTCGGTGAGCATGGGCTCCAGGGCCAGGACAAGTCCTTCGCGCAGAACGAATCCGCGGTTGGGGCGGCCTGTGTTGGGTACATCCGGGTCTTGATGCATTTGAGTGCCGATGCCATGGCCGCCCATCCCGAAGGCCAAGCCATAACCTGCTTGCCGGGCAACGGTTTCGATCGCGAAGGAGATATCACCGATCCGGTTGCCGGGTCGGGCCTGGGCTATCCCGGCAGCCAACGCCAGACGGGTCGTCTCCATGAGCCTTTCGCCGGAGGCATCGGTCTGTCCAATCGCGACGGTGATGGCCGCGTCGCCGTGGTAGCCGTCGACGCTGGCGCCGCAATCGATCGAGAGCACGTCACCGTGCCGCAGCTTCGTGCCGTCGGGGATGCCGTGCACGATCGCGTTGTTCACCGACAGGCACACCACGCCAGGAAACGGCGTTGGTGCCCAGCTGGGGTGGTAGCCAAGGAACGATGGCTTGGCACCATGGCTCGCGATGACTTGCGCGGCCAGCTCGTCCAATGCGGACAGGGTGACGCCTTCGTGCGCGGCCGCGGCGGTGGCGGCCAGCGCCGCGGCCACCACCCGGCCAGCCTCGCGCATGATCTCAATTTCGGACGGGGACTTCAGCTCAACCATGGGTGGTATTTTAATACCAGTATTATCATCGTGGGTATGGTCCGGACCCCGTTAACGGAAGAAGAGCGCCTTCGAGGCTTCGCCCTAGGCCGCACCCTTCAGCGTGCCCGCCAAAACCGCAGCGCGGCTGAGGTGGCGCAGGAAGCCGGCATCTCGCTGGACACCCTTCGCAAGATCGAGCAGGGCGTCATCGCGACCCCCGCTTTCTTCACCGTCGCCGCCCTGGCCCGGGTGCTCGGCCTGGACCTCAACGCCCTCGCTGCCCAACTCGAGCCGGTCCCTTAGGCTCAGATCATGTTCCCGACCGTGCGCGAGGTGCTGGCTCTGGACTCCATGCGCGCTGGTGAGCCCCGGCTCGTGGCCGGGGAAGCGGGACTCGACCGGCGCGTGCGGTGGGTGCATTCGGCTGACGTGCATGACATCGCGAGCCTGCTGCGCGGTGGGGAACTGATGCTGACCACCGGGATCGGCCTTCCCGCTGACGATGAAGGGATTCGCGGTTACCTGCGCGAGCTGTCCGAGGCCGGAGTCGTGGGACTCGTGGTGGAGCTCGGCCGGCGTTACACCGGATCGGTGCCCAAGGTCATGGCCGCGGCCGCGCAGAAGCTGAACCTGCCGCTGGTCGAGCTAAGAAGGCCGACCCCGTTCGTGCCCATCACGCAAGCCGTGCACTCGATGATCGTGGACGCTCAGCTCAGTGAACTGCGGGCGGCAGAAGAAGTGCACCAGCGCTTCACGGACTTGAGTGTCGAGGGGGCCGACCCGGCCGAGGTCGTGCACCAGGCGGCCGAGCTGAGTGGCTGCCCGGTGGTGCTGGAGAACCTGGCCCGCCAGGTGCTGGCCTTTGACACCGCGGGCGAACGGGCGTCGCTCGTGCTCGATGGCTGGGAGCAACACTCCCGCCGGGTGCAAACCACGGGCAGGACGGGCTATGACGCCGACTCGGGCTGGCTCGTCACCATGGTGGGCGCGCGTGGGCAGGACTGGGGACGGCTGCTGCTGCGTTTTGACGCCCACGAGGGCGAACCGCCCACGAGACTCATCATCGTCCTGGAACGGGCCGCCACGACCCTCGCGTTAGGACGGCTCATCGAGCGCGACGCTGAAGGCCTGGCCCGCCAGCTACACGGCACGCTCCTGTCAGCACTGCTCGAACACAGTCTTCCCGTTGACGAGGTCGCTCTGCGCGCACGTGCCCTGGGCGTGACTCTGGAACGCAGAAAGCTTGCGGGCGTGGCGATCCGGACCCGCTCCGACGAACTGCCCGCCCCGGAACAGATGCGCGAGTTGACGGAGTCTGTCGGGCAAGCGATCCGTGAGTCCGCCTTGGACGGTCTGGTGAGCCCGGTCGACGACATGGCGGTGGGCGCCCTGATCGCCCTGCGCCAAGGGTCCGATCCGCATGCGGCCCTTGAGGGTTTCGCCTCCGCTTTGCGCCGGCACACGAAAGAGAAGCTGATCGTCGCCGCTGGGTCCGATGTGGACAATCTGCGGCAGGCCCGCCGCTCCTTGATTGAGGCCAGGCAGGTCGCCGACGCCGCGAGGCACGACCCGGACTCGGCCATCACCGTGCACCGGTTGCCGCACGTGGGGCTCGCTGGACTGCTTTTCCTCCTGCGTGACGAACCGCGGCTGCAAACGTTCGTGGAGCGGCAATTGGGCGCGCTGCTGACCTATGACGCGGAGCACGCCAAGGAACCATTGCTGCCAGCGTTGCGCGCCTATCTTGACCACGGCCGCAACAAGTCGGCGGCAGCCGCCGCGGCGCATCTGTCCCGGCCCGCGTTCTACGAACGGCTCGCCCGCATCGGCAAGGTGCTCAACGCCGACCTCGAATCAGTGCCGGTTTGCCTGTCCCTGCACGTGGCTTTGCTCGCGCTGGACGCGCTTCGGCATCAATAGGCGGCGTGGGGCTGTGTGCCAGCGCCAAGAACCGAACGGCGGCCACCCGGTTGCAGGTAGAAAAGGTTGCCACCGTTGGAAACCACAAGCCTGCCGTCCCCGAGCGGTGCCGGGCACGAGTCACCGTCTATGCCGACCTGACGGCCGCTGCGCTTCTCGCGGTCAAACTCGATGATTTGCAACGGTCCTGCGCTGAGCAGTCCTGTTTGCTGCGTGAAATACAGGTAACGCGAGTCGGGGCTAAACGCCGGAGTCGTGGCATAGCCTGACAGTTCAATACCACCACCGCCATAGGAAGCGGCGGTCCGTTCCTTGCCGCTCCTCAGGTCGAGAACGGTCAGGCAATCGTCATTGATAGAGCCACAAATCCCGCCTGGGTACGCCACGAAGCGCCCGTCCGCCGACCACGCGACCGACGTCGCTGTTTCCAGTGGCGACCAATTCTCACTGTTCCACAAGCGTTCGTTGCTTCCGTCCGCCGGCACTATGTGCAGCGTTCCCGTTTGCGCGTCACCGGAACGGTAGGCGATTGAAGTCCCGTCGGGGCTCCACGCCGGGCCGCCAGCCTTGGCGCCGGCAGTCAGCCGGCGCATCGCTAAGGCGGCCACGGGAGCCGTGGACACCTCAGCGATCCAGATGTCTCCATCGTGGACGAAAGCGATCTCGCGATTGCCGGGCGATAGGCGAGGCCAGCTCGCGGAACCGCTTTCGGTGATCTGGTGTGCCACACCGCCCGTGGTGAGCCAGACGTCGCCGTCGCGAATGAACGTCACCGGCACGTCCGGATACGCGGCGCTCACGGGGGAGGAAAGCCCCGCGATCGCCAGCGTGGCAGCGAGAATGGTCGCCAGGAATCGCATGGCGGCAGCATAAAGCCGACCGTTACATGAGCGGCGTAACGCGGCATCGCGCGTACAGGTGAATCTGCTCCGGTGCGTCGTCGGTTCCCTTGTGGGACCTTTCGGCGATCAGCTCCGTGACCGTGAAACCGTGATGGGCCAACAGATCGCCAAGTTCTTGCCGGGGGTACGCCGTGAGCGGCACCGGAACACCAAGAAACTTCCGCATGAGAAAGTCCGTGTCCCCTTCGACCATCCCGATCGCGAAGACACCGCTGGGGGCGAGCACATCGCGGATCGCGTCGAGCGTCTTGCCGATTTCGGTGCGGCGCAACATGAGCAGTGAGAAGAAGGCGGCCGCGCCGTCGAAGCGCTCTTGCCGTGGATGCAGCCCGGCTAGGTCGTGCATTTCCCGTTCCACGAAAATGCCCTTGGGCACGGCTTTGCGTGCCAGCTCCAGCATCACGGGAGAGGTGTCGACGCCGACCACTTCAAGGCCACCTTCGGCGAGCTGCCGGGCGGTCGGGATGCCACTGCCGCAACCGACATCGAGCACGGTGTCGCCAGCACTAAGTTGTCCGATGAGCCACGCGGTGGCGGCGACCTGCCCCGGCTTATCAGCGAAGGCCTCGCTGTAGTGCGCGCCGATAGCGTCGAACGCTCTGCTCATATCTCTATCGTCGTCCAAGTCGCGGGCGCGTGCGGTCGCTTCGTCGTGATCCACATCCCTAACGCAGATCGACATCCCGTGGGACGTGATCAACAGGCCATTCGATCACGTCGCACGGGATGTCGATCACGGACGGCGGCTCGGGTGCACACGGCCACGCACGGACGGCGGCTCGGTGCACACGGCCACGCACGGACGGCGGCTCGGGTGCACACGGCCATGCACGGACGGCGGCTCGCAACCGTCACGCTGTGGCTGTCAGACCGGGACGTCACAATGTCGTCGTGACGGTGGTGGCGGTGGCTGGACGAATGCTTCAGCACCTGGATGAGGCGGGAAGGCCGGTGGCTGAGCCGGTGGAGATTTCCGCCTGGCCGGCGCAGGCTGCCGAGATCGAAGAGCGCGACAGCCCACGGTGGTTGTGGGCCAACACCGAAGAGGCATACACGCCGCTGCTCAAAGCCGGGGTCCGGCTCAAGCGCTGCCATGACGTCGAGTTAGCCGAGGCGCTGCTGCTCGCTCACGAAGGCCGTTACGGCGAGCCACGGTCCGTCAACGCCGCCTATGCCCGGCTCACGGGAGCGCCCGTGCCCGCGGATCAGCCGCTGCGCCAAGCCGACCCACCTGGCTACGGGCAAGACACCCTCTTTGGCGATCTGTCGCCCGAGGCCAGTGTGCACGAACTCGTGCGCGTCTATCAGGGCCAGCTCGCCCGGGTGAAAGCCGCCAACGATCCTGGAAGGTTCCGTTTGCTGACCGCCGCCGAGTCGGCCAGCGGGCTGATCGCGGTGGAGATGGGACATGAAGGGCTGCCGTGGCACGCCCAAGCCCACGACGAGCTGCTCATGCAACTGCTCGGGCCGCCGATCGGCGGTGTGCCCAAGAAGCTCGCCACGTTGGCCGCTGAGATCGCCAAAGCCCTTGACGCGCCTGGATTGCACGCCGATTCGCCCGCAGAGCTCAAGCGCGCACTGCGACGGGCTGGTGTTGAGGTGCCCAACACGCGTTCCTGGACGCTCAAGCACATTCAGCATCCGGTGATCGCGCCGCTGTTGGAGTATCGCGAGTTGTACCGCATCTGGACCGCTCACGGATGGTCCTGGCGCGAGCAGTGGGTCCGCGATGGACGGTTCTACCCGGCTTACATCCCGGGTGGTGTCGTGTCGGGCCGTTGGGCCACCCGTGGTGGGGGAGCGTTACAGATCCCCAAAGCGGTCCGTGGTGCCGTGAAAGCCGATCCGGGCTGGAAGCTGGTCGTGGCCGACGCTGGCCAGCTGGAGCCCCGGATCCTGGCGGCGGTGTCGCGTGACGATGGTCTTGGCCGGGCTGCCGCTGGCGGCGATCTGTATGCGGCGCTGGCGAAGGAGTCGTTCAACGATGACCGGGCACGGGCCAAGCTGGCGTTGCTGGGCGCGATGTATGGCCAGACCGGCGGTGCGGCGGCTCCCGCCTTGGCGGCGTTGAAGAACAGCTATCCCAGGGCCTGGGCCTATGTCGAGGCGGCGGCGCGCACAGGGGAGACCGGTGGGCTCGTGCGCAGCTGGCTCGGGCGCACTTGCCCACCGTCCACATTGGAGTCGAGCTGGGCTGACGAGGGTGCATCGGGCCGGGCGCGAGGACGGTTCACCCGCAACTTCGTTATCCAGGCGACGGCGGCGGAGTGGGCGGCCACTTTGCTGGCTCTGCTGCGCGACAGCTTATGGAGTACCAGCGCGAAAATGGTGTTCTTCCAGCACGATGAGGTCATCGTGCATTGCCCGGACGGGGAGGCCGGGCGGGTGACCGAGGCACTTCACGATGCCGCGACGAAAACCGGGAAGCTGCTGTTCGGCAACTCCCCGGTGCGTTTTCCGCTCAATGTCTCAGCGGTGACGTCCTATGCGGACGCTAAAGGTTGAGATTCTTCCACCGCTCCATCAGGGCTGGCGTGAGCAGCCCGGCCCCGGCGGCCAGTGAGATCAGGGTGAAGCCGACGCTGAGCACCCGCGTTTCAATCTTGCTCCCGGCCTCGATGGAGATGGTGTCGGGCAGGCCGATCATGCGCCACATCCGTTTGCCTGTAGGAATAGGCCACAGAATGGGCACTCCGGCACGGGTGATGATGTCGCCCATGAGGTGCACGAAACAGCCGACACCCACGGCTATCCCGATCATTTCGTAACCACGATGTTCCGTGGGCAGGAAGGTGTAGGCGAAGTAAGCCGCTCCGGCGGAGGAAATCGTGACCAGGATCCAGCCCGCACGCTTGGCCCAGTTGTGGAACAGCCCGCGCAGGGCCAGGCCGAACATGAAGAACAGGATGCTCATCACGGCCCAGCGGCCGTAGTTGGAACACAGCCACGTCGCTCCCGCTCCCATGAGGAGGCAGAACGGGATCGTGTGTGTCAGGGTGCGGTGGCCGTTCTCGCGATCAGGGTCCTTGCTGAGTTTTGTCGCATGGTAGACACCAAGCGATATCTTCTCGATGACTTCGGCCAGGAACAGCGAAATCACGCCAAAACTACGGGAAACCGTTGAGCCACCCTTGTTCTGAGTGACCTTTCCGGACATGTCCAAATCGGGGAGCAGAGCGCCACCCGCGCAGACGGCCGCACCGATGGCGATGGTGGTCGCGGACTGACCGTAGTCAAAAAACTCTTTGGCGACCCAGGATCCGGCCAGCCACACCGCCGCGCCGGATAGCGCGTGCGACGGACCCATCATGTGTGTTTCCTCCCCATAAGACAGTCACAATTTGCGCATGCACTCTGTCAAACCTGGCTTGATAGTGCAATCGGCTGTCCCTCCACTACAGACAGTTGAACTGTCGTAATAGCGGCGAGTAGAGTACCGCGAGTGATGCAACATGATTGACCAACATCGCGACAACATAAATGCGATAGTTATCAATCTCGCCAGGCGCAGCCAGCTATTGGTGGAGCAGCAGCAACGTCTTCTCACTGAGATGGAGCGCCAGGAGCGTGATCCGGGCCGGCTGGCCGAGCTCTTTCGGCTGGATCTTCTCGCGGCCAGAATGCGGCGTAACGACGAGAACATTCTGGTGCTCGCGGGAGGGCAGGCCCGGCGGCGCGTGGCTGGTGGCACTTCCCTTGGTGCCCTGGTCCTGGCGGCATCCGCGGAAATCGAGCAGTACCAGCGAATCCACCGCGATATCACCCACGATCCGCTGATCGCGGGAAACGCCGTTGGTGACCTGACGCACCTGCTAGCCGAGCTGTTCGAGAACGCGACAGCGTTCTCGGCGCCGGGCTCGCCGGTGCGCGTCGTGTCCAGAGTGGATGACGAAGGCCAGCTGCTGCTCGAGATCACCGATGCTGGGTTTGGGCTGAGCCCGGCCGCGTTGGCCGACGCCAATGCCGTCCTGGCCGAACCGCCCGAACTTGGCGGCACCACAAGCGAACGGATGGGGTTAGTGGTGGTCAGTCATCTGTCCGCCCGCCACCAGGTGCGAGTCCGGTTGCGTTCCAGTCCATCCGGCACATGCGCTTGCGTCGCGCTTCCGGGCGATCTGCTAACCCACGAGGGGGCAAAATGACCATGGTACTAAGCAAACCTGCACAGGACTTGAGCTGGCTGATCACCGCGTTCGCCAGCCGGGTTCCCGAGGTGCAGCACGCGATGGTCGCATCCTCTGACGGCATGCCCATTGCCGTCTCCGAAGGCGTTTCCCGCACTGTCGCGGACCAACTCGCCGCCGTCACTTCAGGCCTGCTCGGCGTCGCCGCCGTCGTGGCCAACCTCGCCGACGCGGACGAGGTGCGACAGGCGGTCATCGAGATGGGCCGCGGCTATTTCATCGCCATGACCGTCCGGGACGGATCGGTCTTCGCCGTCTTGGCTGGCGCTCAAGCCGATCTCGGCGTCATCGGTTTCGAAATGGCACGGCTGGTCAAACAGGCCGGTGAGATCCTGACTCCGGCGCTGCGGGCTGAGCTGCAGCAAGTCCTACCGCGTTAACCGCAGATCGGCCAAGTGGGCGTAGCGCTTGACCAAATCCGCGTTGGCCTCATCACTGCGCATGACCCATTCCCTTGCGGCGTCAGGGGTGAGGCCTTTTTCGCGCTGCCGGGCGATGAGCCCGGCGATCCGCTGCTCCTGGGACGCCACATCAATGTGGACGGTCAGATCGAGCAGGGCTCTGGCGTCAGCCCAGTAGAGCAAGTAGTTGCCTTCGGTGATGATGAGCCGCGCGTCTGGGAACACCGGAATCGATCCGGCGATCGGCTCATTCATCACGTGATCGAAACTGGGCGCGTAGATGACCTCGTCAGGCTGTTGCCTGATGCGCCTGAGCAAGGCGACATAACCCTTGTCGTCAAAGGTGTCCGGGGCACCCTTGCGATCGCTTCGGCCCAGGCGGCGCAACTCTTCATTGGCGAGATGAAAACCATCCATGGGTACGCAGACAGCACGCTCGTAGCTGTGCTGCAGTTCCCGGGCGAGGGTCGACTTGCCCGCTCCCGGAGGCCCGGCGATCCCGACGACGACCCGTCCGCCTTGTGCCAGACGTTCCGTGACGGCGTCATATAGCGCTGTGAACAAGCCGCCCCCTGGCGTACGTCTGCAGAACGCTGGTGTGCTTGAGTTCCTCCACCGGCAAAGGGAACGGATCGCGGTCGATGACCGCCAGGTCGGCCACGAAACCGGGGCGGATCGTTCCCGTGTCAGCGAACCCGTTGGCGAGCGCAGACCCCCGAGTGTAGGCGGTCAGGACGGTTGCCAGATCGAGCTTCTGGTGCGGCAGCAGCGGTTCAGTATCCACATAGGAGCGATTGACCGCCACGTGGATCGCGTCCCACGGGTTAGCTGAGCTGACCGGCCAGTCGCTCCCGCAGGCCAGCGGCGCACCCGCGCGCGCGAAGTCCCCAAACGGGTAGAACCATTGCGCGCGTTCGGGTCCCAGCATCGGGATGACGAGCGTGTCGAGCTGGTCGTCGTGACTGCCCCAGAGCGCCTGCATGTTCGCGATCACGCCCAGCTCGCCAAACCGCCTGATATCACTCGGTTTCACCACTTGCAGGTGTGCGATCTGATGCCGTGTGTTTCGCCGCATGCCAGAAGCCATTTGCGGCGCGGAGAAAGCGGCCGGCGGTGCGCTTGGGGGAAACGCGGCGGGCGCTGCAGGCACGGGCGCGAGGTGGGAGGGTAAGGCGCTGATGGCGTCGAGGGCGGCGGTGACGGAGGCGTCGCCGATCGCGTGGTAGTGCACGCCGAAACCGGCCTCCGCCAAGGCTTTCACGATGCCGGGCAGCTCGGCGAAGTCGATGAACGGCAGGCCGCTGCCGTGACCTTCGCCGAGGTAGGGCGAGGACATGGCGGCGGTGAAGTTCTCACACACGCCGTCGAGCATGATTTTGACGTGCGGTGTCGTGAAGTTGGGCAGCTCGGTGCGCCTGTCCACAAGCGACGCGATCTGCTCCACACCCCGCGTGCGGTCCCACCACAGGGCGCCGCAGACACGGGCCGTCAAAAGACCTGACGTGGCAAAGGAACGGTAGGCCGGGAGGGGATCGGCGTAGCCGCCGTAGTCGCCGACGATGGCGTCCTGCCAGCCGGCTATGCCGAAGGCGTGCAGGTGTGCCTGAGCTTGCCTGAGGGCTTCGATGTAAACGGAGGCGTCCGTGGGCGGCAGCAACCGCGACACGAGCGTGACAGCGCCCTCATGCAGCATGCCGGTCGGGATGCCGTCATCGTCGCGTTCGATGCGCCCGTCGGGTGGATCCGGGGTGTGTTTCGTGATCCCGGCGATGGTCAGGGCTGCCGTGTTGACCCAGGCGCCATGGTGATCGGCGTTGTGCAGCAGCACGGGGCGATCGGGGACGATGTCGTCTAGGTCGCGGGCTCTTGGAGTACCAGCTGGGAATGCTGACATGGCCCAGCCACCGCCTGTCACCCAGGCGCGGTCCGGATGGGCGCGGGCATAGCCGGCTATCGCGGCACGGTATTCCGCTTTGCCCGGTAAGCCGGACAAGTTACATCGCATGAGTTCCAGGCCACCCCACACCGGATGGACGTGGGCGTCATGAAACGCCGGAATGACCATCCGCCCCGTGGTATCGACCACTTCCGTCGCCGGTCCGACCAGCTCATCGACCTCGCCCACGGAGAGCACACGCCCGTCGCCTACAGCAACCGGGGCGACACTGACCTGGCCCTCGCTAAACAGGGCCCCACCTCTGAAGACAATCTCCGCAAACACCGTGGGATACGGTAGTACACGATGTCCGCGTTCACCCCCGCGATGAAGCTTGGCGATCGCTACCACTTGCAGGAGCGCATCGGCACTGGTGGCATGGCTGAAGTCTGGCGTGCGCTCGACACCGTGCTGGGCCGCACCGTCGCTATCAAGGCCCTCGATGGCCGCCTGGCCGCTGATGCCAGCCTGCGTGAAAGCGCGCGGCAAGAGGCTCGTGCCGCCGCACGGCTGAGCCACCCGAATATCACCGCGATCCACGACTTCGCTGAGCACGTGCTCGCTGATGGCCGTGTCGTGCCTTATTTGGTGCTGGAGCTGCTCGCTGGTGAGACGCTCGCGCAGCGCCTGGCTAAAGGACCGCTGCCGTGGGCTGAAGCGAGCGCTGTGCTGACCCAAATTGGTTCCGCGCTGGCCGCCGCGCACGCGCATGGTGTGGTGCACCAAGACATCAAGCCGTCGAACATCATGCTCACGCCTTCAGGGGCGAAGATTCTCGACTTCGGCATCGCGGCGATCCGTGGCCGCGATAGCACGCCGGGCTGGACGAGTGGCACACCCGCTTATGCCGCCCCGGAACGCTTGCGGACCGTGCCGCCGCATCCGGCCGCTGATGTTTACAGCCTTGGCGTGGTGGCCTTTGAGATGGCGACCGGTTCGCTGCCGTGGGAGATCAGCACGTGGGAAGACGCGCGGGAAGTCCACGATGGACGGACCGAGTCTCCTGTCCCGCAAGGGATTCCGGCTTCGACAGCGGGCCTGGTGCAGCAGGCGCTGAGCGCTGACCCGGCCGCGCGCCCGATGGCGACCGCTTTCGGTAAATCTCTCGCCGCGCCTGGCGCGAGCGAGGAGTCGACGGCGACACTGACGCCCACGCTCGTGCACCGCGTGAGCGGGCCGATCGCGGCTTCGGCGAAGGTTCCCGTGCGGCCAACGACACTGGCACCAACACCCGCGCCGCCGCCTCTGCGCCGCCCACGCCGCTCGCCGGGACTCGCGGCCGCCTTCGCGGTCATCGTGCTCCTGCTGACGTTAGGCGCGGTCTTCTTGAGCGCGGCACTGCTGCAGTCCAACGCGGACAGCAACGGCAAAGCGCCGGTCACACAGACACCCATCGTCACCAAGTCACCGACGCCGTCGCCAACGTCCAAAGGCGACAGTGTCGTGCAGGTTCTTTCCTCACTGCGGCAGGTGATCGCCACAGCGGTGGCCACCGGGCAGCTGGAAGACGAGCGGGGCGAAGAGCTCAGCGACCGCGCAGACGACCTGGTCAAGCGCTGGCAAGAAGGCAAGACCCGAGACTTCATCAAGCGTGTCGAGGATCTGCGCAAAGACATTGACGATAAAGCCGACGACGGTGAGATTTCCCGGCCGGTCGCGATCGCGCTGGACCAGCTGCTCAAGGAACTTATCGAGCGGGCTAAGAAGTCGAGCTGACCTTTACGCGCTTGGCAGCGGGAACGGGGTGGCGCAGCCCGGGGTGACCCGGCGGGAGCGTCCGCTTGATGACGAACCACGCTCCGGCGAGCACGAGGACGATCAGCGGCCAGGTCAGCACGATATTGCTCAGGGTCAGCGCGGCGGTGTTTCCGGCGAGCCAGAACGGAATGAAGACGACCAGCCGCACCAGATATTGCATCGACCACAGCAGACTCGCGCGGCTGTAAGCCTTGAGGAGGTCTGGATCGTGGCGCCAGGCGCCCTTCTGGCCGAGCAGGCCACCGACGATCACCCCGAGCAGGGGCCAGCGGATCGCCACGCTGACAACGAAGGCGAGGAAACTGGCCGCGTTGCTGACGATGCGAATCAGGTAGAAGTCTTCGGCTTTGCCGGTGTAGAGCGCGACCAGAGCGGCCAGCACGACGCCGAATAGTCCAATCAGGACAGCGCGCGGCTTGTCGCCCTTGCCCAGGCGCCAGATGCCCAGTGCCGCCGTCACCACGACAGCAGCGAGCGCACCCCAGCCAATCGAAGACGTCGCGAGATATCCCACGCCGAAAGCGACCGGGCCCAGCGTCGCGTCCAGAGCGGCACGCTTGCCACCGAGGAGATGCGCAAGGCTTTCCTCGGCTAAGTCTTGCCGGGCGGGCTGGGTCATCGGTGTGGCTCCGGAGCGCAGGGGATGCGGTTAGGTTAGGCAAGCCTAGCCTGCGGCCCGTTACCAGCGGAAGGGAGCCTCTGGTAGGAAGATCTCATGGGCGCAGTTGCTGAAGAGGAAGTTATCGGTCTTTGCCGTGATTTGATCCGCATCGACACGACTAACACCGGGGATCCGGCGACGAGTGCGGGGGAACGGCTAGCCGCTGAATACGTCGCGGAGAAGCTCAGTGAGGTGGGGATCGAGCCCACGGTGCTGGAGAGTGCCTCTAAGCGAGCCAATGTCGTGGCGCGCATACCCGGGTCAGACCCCAGCCGTGGCGCGCTTTTGGTGCATGGGCACCTCGACGTAGTACCAGCCGATGCTTCTGAATGGTCTGTCGATCCCTTCGCGGGCGAGATCAAAGACGGCTACCTGTGGGGCCGCGGCGCGATCGACATGAAGGACTTCGACGCGATGGCTCTGGCCGTCGTACGGGACTGGAAGCGCACAGGTTATGTGCCGCCGCGCGACATCGTGCTGTGCTACACCGCCGATGAGGAAGCAGGCAGCGACTACGGCGCCAAGTTCCTCACCGAGGAGCACCCTGACCTGCTCGAAGGCTGCACTGAAGCGATCGGTGAGGTTGGCGGCTTCTCCTACACCGTGACCAATGACCTTCGCCTATATCTCATTCAGACCGCCGAAAAGGGCATCGACTGGCTGCGCGTGAACACCACCGGCCGCCCCGGCCACGGATCGTTCGTGCACGACGACAACGCGGTGACCGCGCTGTGTGAAGCCGTGGCCCGTGTGGGACGTCACAAGTTCCCGATCGTGATGACCCCGACGGTGCGGTCCTTTTTGGAGGCCGTGGGCGAGGCACTGGGCATTGACCTCGACCCCGATGAGCCGGAGCTGGCCGTGGCCAAGCTCGGGCCGATCGCGGCCCTGGTCGGCGCGACGATCCGCAACACGGCCAACCCGACCGGGCTGACCGCTGGCTACAAACACAACGTGATCCCGAGCCGCGCCAGCGCCACGATCGACTGCCGTACCCTGCCCGGACAGTTCGATCTGTTCCGTGAGCAGCTCGCCGAGGTGCTAGGCCCCGACGTCGAGCTGGAGCAGGTGCACCGCCAGCCGGCCTTGGAGACGACCTTCGACGGCCCTCTGGTCGACGCGATGGCGCGGGCACTGCGTGCCGAGGATCCAGGTGCCCGGGCCGTGCCATATATGCTGTCCGGCGGCACCGACGCCAAGCAGTTTTCGAGGCTGGGTATTCGCTGCTTCGGTTTCTCACCGCTGAAGCTGCCCGCCGACCTGAACTTCTCCGCGTTGTTCCACGGCATTGACGAGCGGGTCCCGACCGATGCACTACAGTTCGGCGTGCGCGTTTTGGACCGATTCTTGAGGGGTTCCTGAAACTATGAGCGACAACTACACCGCCGTTGAGGCCGCGCTGGAGCACATGATTTCCGCTGCCCGCGCCCACCTCGCCGCCGTGCGCGACGCGAAGGGCGAAGTGGACAGTGACGAGGTGTGGCGGGCCTATGTGGACTTCAACAACGCGGCCGTCTCCTACGACGAGGCACTGTCCGAAACCTACGGTGAACCGCTGCCGTGGGAAGTCGAGCCCATCGACCCGGATAAGGCCGACAAGTTCGTCAGCGAGCTGGTTCAGGATCAGGTTCAGGCCGACGATCCCTTCCCGCGCGTGGTGTCGGTGCGCCAGCGCCGTGACTACCACGTCCCGAGCGTCTCGGCCCTGATCAAGGCGGCGGAGCAGGCACGCCGCGAGGTCGCGCTGCCCGGTCCGGAAGAGCCGATCACGTCGGTGGCAGACGCGCTTTTGGAGCTATTGCAGTCTTCGGATGGTTCGCTCGCCGCGCTGGACATCCCGGAGCTGGAGCCGCTCGACGGAATCGTGACGGTGGCCGAGGTCGATGAGGCGATTCAGCCCGACGACTTCCCGGAGACCGACGCCAACGGCCCGTTCCAGCTGACGGCCACGGACAAGCTGGTGGCGCGCCTTGACGAGCACCTCACCGGGGACCTCTTCGAGGACGAAGACTAAATATCTACGTTGAAAGACCCGGCAGTAACGTGTTGCGCCGCAACCGGCGCAGCACCACCTGCCGGGTCCCATCGCGCAGGAGCCTGACTTTCGCCAGCTCCCAGCCGCCGAATTCGGCCTGAAGCGACAGCCGCACCGCGGCGGTCACGCGATCTACCTCCGGTGGTAACCGCAGCGGCGCATATTCGTAGTCCATGCGTTTTATGCTGCACCTTTCGGGGCTACAGCTCAACCTTCGAGTTCCGGGTAACTCAGCCCTACGGCTGAAACGTCATCGAGGGCTTGCGCGATTTCGGCGGGCAGGACCACCTCTTCGGTCTGCAAAGCCGTCATGAGCTGGGCCACCGTGCGGGCACCCAGGATCGGTGCGGTAACGCCGGGGCGGTCCCGCACCCACGCCAGCGCGATCTCCGTGGGCGTGACGCAGAGCCCACTTGCCGCTGTAGCAAGGGATTCCACGATCGCCGAGCAGTGCGGCCGCAGATAGGGCAGCACGAACCGCTCGAAATGTGGCTGTGCCGCACGGGAGTCAGCGGGACGGTCATGGCGGTACTTGCCGGTTAGCACCCCGCGGCCCAGCGGCGACCATGGCAAGACGCCGATGCCCAGTGCCTCGCAAGCCGGGATCACCTCACGCTCAATCCCGCGCTGCAGCAACGAATATTCCATTTGAGAAGCCACCAGGGGTACGCGTTGCGGCCACGCTTGTTGCCAAGTGGCGGCGCGAGCGGTCTGCCAGCCGGAGTAGTTGGACACCCCGGCATAGCGCACGCGCCCGGAGCTGACCGCGAAGTCAAGGGCCGCAAGGGTTTCCTCCATCGGGGTGAAGGGATCCCAGCCGTGGGCGAGCCAGATGTCCACATAGGACGTGCCGAGCTTCTTGAGCGTGCTGTCGAGCGCTTTGAGAAGGTGCCCTCGCGACCCGTCATGCCGGCGCCCCTCCCGCGCTCGCAACCCCGCTTTGGCGACGATGATGAGGTCGTCGCGGGGGACCATCGCGTCCAGCAAAGTGCCCAGGACGGCCTCGGCTTCCCCTGCCGCGTAGACATCCGCGGTGTCCACGAGCGTGCCGCCGGCGTCGGCGAACGCCTTGAGCTGGGCTCCGGCGTCGTCCGGGTCGGTGTCCAGGCCCCAGGTCATGGTGCCTAAACCGAGCCGTGACACCATCAGCCCGCTGCGGCCGAGGGGTCGTTGCTGCATGTGCGTAGAGTAGCTGCGCTGTGCCGCCACGGCTTCTCGGTGTGCTTGGCGATGGGCCACTTCCGGCACAACTTACTCTCGGGTAACGTGGCGGCATGCAGCTTGGTCTCAATCTTGGCTATCAAACGCCCTGGTCAACGCCGGCCGACCATCTCGCGCTCGCGCAGGAGGCGGACCGCCTTGGATACTCCTCTGTCTGGGCCGCGGAGGCCTATGGCTCCGATTCGCCGAGCATCCTCGCCTGGATCGCCGGGCAGACCGAGCGCATCGATGTAGGTAGCGCGGTTATGCAGATCCCGGCCCGTACGCCGGCGGCCACCGCGATGACGGCCGCCACGATCGACGCCATCTCTGGCGGCCGGTTCCGGCTCGGGCTCGGTGTCTCCGGGCCTCAGGTCTCCGAGGGCTGGCACGGCGTGCGCTACGCCAAGCCGCTGGCCCGCACACGCGAATACATCGAGATCGTGCGCATGGCCTTGGCCCGCGAGACGGTCCGTTACGAGGGCTCTCACTATGTGCTGCCACTGCCCGATGGACCGGGCAAGGCGCTCAAGCTGTCGTTTCGCCCACCCCGGCCGGACATCCCGATCTACCTTGCCGCCGTTGGCCCGAAGAACCTGGAGCTGGCTGGCGAGCTGACCGACGGCTGGCTGGCCGTCTTCTATGACCCGTCGATGGGCAGCGAATACACCGTTCCGCTGGCCAAAGGCCGGGCCAAGGCGGGCAAGGACATGACCGGGTTCGACATCGTGCCCAGCGTGCCTGTCGTGATCGGTGACGACCCGCAGATGTGTGGCGAGCTGGTGCGCTGGTATGCCGCCCTCTACATCGGAGGGATGGGCAGCCGGGAGAAGAACTTCTACAACGAGCTGGCGACCCGCATGGGATATGGCGAGGCGGCCCGCGAAGTGCAGGACCTCTACCTAAGTGGACGCCAGCGCGACGCTGCCGCCGCCGTGCCGTTCGAGTTCATTGACCGGACGTCGCTGCTAGGGCCGGTCGACCGCATCGCTTCACGGATGCGCGAGTTCGCCGCGTCAGGTGTGACAACGCTCGCCGTCGCCCTGTTTACGGGGGACGCTGAAAGCGGCCAGGAGACACTGCGTAGTGTGGCGGAGGCACACAAGCTTTCCGGCACAGGAGACTAACTTCGTGGAAATCTGGCAGGCCATTGTCCTTGGCATCGTTGAGGGGATCACGGAATTCCTTCCGATCTCCTCAACCGGTCACCTCACCATCGTCGAAAACCTGATGGGTCTCAAGATTGATGACCCAGCGGTCACCGCGTTCACGGCGGTGATCCAGGTCGGTGCCATCGCGGCGGTGCTGGTCTATTTCGCCAAGGACATTGGCCGCCTGGGCGCCGCCTGGTTCAAGGGACTGTTCTCCGCAGGTGCCCGCACCGCACCGGATTACAAGATGGCGTGGTACGTCGTCGCCGGTTCGCTGCCGATCGGCATCGTGGGGTTCTTGGCGCAGGACCTGATCAAAGGACCGCTGCGCAGCATGTGGGTCGTGGCCATCGCCTTGATCGGGTGGAGCGCCGTCATGGCGTTCGCCGAGCGGGCAGCCACGCAGCTGCGGTCCGAAAAGGACCTTCGCCTGCGAGACACGGTCGTCATCGGACTCATGCAGTGCCTTGCCCTCATCCCCGGCGTTTCCCGCTCCGGTGCCACCATCACGACCGGCCTGTTGCGCGATCTCGACCGCGTCACGGCGACCCGCCTGTCGTTCTTCCTTGGCGTGCCAGCGCTCGTGGCGGCCGGGGTTTACGAGCTGCCCGACGCGCTCAAGAGCGACAACGTGTCGATCTCGGTGCTCGCCGTGGGCACGGTCGTCAGCTTCATCGTCGCCTACGCCTCCATCGCCTGGCTGCTCAAGTTCGTCGCCCATCACACCTTGATGAGCTTCGTCTGGTACCGGGTGGGCCTGGGCGTGCTCATCATCGTCTTGCTGTCCACCGGCGTTTTGTCGGCGACCTGATGACGACCGTCATTCTGCTCAGGCATGGACGCACGAGCGCCAACACCGAAGGTGTCCTCGCGGGCGACGCTCCGGTCCAGCTCGACGAAACCGGTGTGCAGCAAGCGTCCGCGGCCGGCACACGGCTAGCCGGGCTGCCCCTGCGTGCCGTGATCACGAGCCCGCTGTTGCGGTGCCGCGAAACGCTTGGCATCGCCCTTCCTAACGTCAACCCGGCCGTTGAGCCTGGGCTGACCGAATGCGGCTATGGCGAGTGGGCCGGGCGCAAGCTCTCGGAGCTTTCCACCGAACTGTTGTGGAGCACCGTGCAGCACCATCCGTCGGCGGTGACGTTCCCCGGCGGGGAAGCCATGGCGGCGATGTCGGCCCGTGCCATCGCGGCGGTGCGAAGGTGGAACGCCATCGTGGCCGACGAACACGGTCCCGAGGCGGCCTGGCTCGCGTGCACTCACGGCGACGTCATCAAGGCCATCGTGGCCGACGCGCTTGGCGTTCACCTAGACGGGTTCCAACGCATCCATGTCGCGCCGGGGTCATTGACGGTCATCAAGTACACCCAGGACCGTCCGTTCGTGCTGCGTTTGTCTGACGACAGCAACCCTCTGCTGCCCGGCGGAACGTCGTCTGACGCCGCTGTGGGCGGGGGAGCGGTCTAGCTAGATCGGCGGCCACGGGATCGCGTGGCGGTTGGCTGGCGGCAGCGGATACAGATCGAGTTTCTTGATGCGATCCGCCACGGCGTCAGCCTCCTGTGTGGACAGAAGGTCGTCGAGCAGCCCGAGATCCAGCCCGCGCAGTGCGGCCAGATCGAGGGCGGCGGCGGGACGGCCCGCGAATCCCCATAGGACAGTGCGCAGCTTGTCATCGGTGTGGAAGCACAACCCGTGATCGACCCCGCGCACACCACCGTCAGGAGCGGCCAGCACGTGCCCGCCCTTGCGGTCAGCGTTGTTGACGACGGCGTCGAAGAGAGCGAGCCGCGCTAGCGCCGGATCGTCGGCGTGAGCGAGCACATAAGGGTGGCCCTCATCGTCTTGTGCCGCGGCGACGGGCAGCCAGTCCGGTGGCAGCTCACCTGCCGGGATGAAGCCCACCGGGGCTTCGCCCGCCTCATCGAGCCACAGCTGGCATGAGCCCGGGCCAAACGGGCCGTCGCGCATCACCGTCATGGGCACGAGATCCCAGCCGAGAGCGGAACTGAGTTCGTAGGCGGCCACTTCACGCGCGGCGAGCGTACCTTCTGGGAAATCCCATAGTGGGCGCTCACCTCGCACCGGCTTGTAAACCGCGCGGACCGTGTCGCTGAGCTGAACCCGCAAGGTGATGTTGGAGGCCTCGGTTAGACGGCCTTCAATTTCCATGTCGCCCGAGCGCAGCAGGCTGAGCAAACTAGCGTCGGTGGTAGCCATTGTGCCTGGGGCAAAGGTGGCCGGAACTATCGAGCGGCTGGCCACACAGTGGGCAAGGGGGACGCCCAGCGGCGATCACGCGGCGGGCCCGGTCGATGAAGTCGCGCACGCCCGCCGGGGTCAGCCGGACCCGCAAGCGGTCGAGGTCGTCAGAGATGGTTGGCGCCTCGTCTTCGCCCAACTCGGCGCCGTCATCGGTCTCCGTGTCGAACTCGGCCGTGTCATCGGTCGCGATGGCTTCGATGATGACGGAGTTGTCCTCCACGTCGAAGGCGAGCCCGAGGGTGCCGACGCGAAATTCCTCGTCCACCGGGCTTTCCAGCGGTTCGTTATCCGGTGGGTCAGCCGAGGGCGCGGGCAGCTCCAGCGCGAAACGCTGATGCGCCTCGGCGAGCAGCTCCTCCAGCTTTTCGGCGAGCAAGCTCACCTGAACCTTTTCCAGCACAACGCTGATCAGCCGGCCGCCACCGCGAGCCTGCAGATAGAACGTGCGCTCACCGGGCGGCCCTACGGTTCCGGCAACGAACCGTTCCGGTGGCTCAAACGCGAAGACCTGATGGGCCATATGACGACCCTATCTTTCCAGAGAATCAGCCGACACCCGGGATCATAGTGACGAGTGAGTGCGTGGGGGTGACGATTTGGACAGTAGTGCCCGTAACGCTTCTCGTGCCGTGTAACGACCTCCGGGACCTGGCCGTGCGCCCGGCTACGCTGGCGGGATGGATTCATGGTCTCCTCCCGCTCAGGCAGGCACCCCGCTGCCGGGGCAGCCAGTACCACTGGCGCTCTACGACTCAGCCCGTCGCGGAGTTTTCCCGACGAACCCGCCCGCTTCCGGTGCCCGGATGTACGTGTGCGGCATCACTCCTTACGACGCCGCCCACTTGGGGCACGCCGCGACGATGATCACGTTCGACCTGGTGTACCGGATGTGGCGTGACTCCGGGCACGAGGTGCACTACGTCCAGAACGTCACCGACGTCGATGACCCGTTGCTGGAGCGGGCCGAGCGTGACGGTGAGGACTGGAAGGTGCTGGCAATGCGGGAGACCGCGTTGTTCCGTGAGGACATGGAAGCCCTGCGCATCCTGCCGCCGCAGCATTACATTGGCGCCGTTGAATCCATTCCGGCGATCGCGGCCAAGGTGACCGAGTTGATGGACCGCGGTGTGGCCTACCGCCTGGCCGACGGCACCAACGACGTCTACTTCGACATCTCGCAGGCACCATCGTTTGGCTATGAGTCCAATCTGGACCGTGAAGAAATGCTGGCGCTGTTCGCCGAGCGCGGGGGAGACCCCAACCGCGACGGCAAACGTGACGCCCTGGATCCCTTGCTGTGGCGCGGAATCCGGCCAGACGAGCCCGCCTGGGACGGTGGCGCGCTTGGGCCCGGGCGTCCCGGCTGGCACATCGAGTGCACCGTTATCGCGCAGGGCTTGCTCGGTGACACCCTCGACGTACAGGGCGGTGGCAACGATTTGCTGTTCCCGCACCACGAGTGCTCGGCCGCGCACGGCGAGGTGCTCACGGGCGCGGCACCGTTTTCCGCGCACTACGTGCACGCCGGCATGATTGGCCTCAACGGCGAGAAGATGAGCAAGTCGCGCGGCAACCTCGTGTTCGCGTCCCGGCTGCGGGCCGACGGCGTTGACCCGATGGCGGTGCGGCTGGCGCTGATGGCCGAGCACTACCGGGCCGACCGACCGTGGACCGACGACTTGCTCAAGACGGCAGAAGAGCGCCTTGCCCGTTGGCGTGCGGCCGCGCAGGCGGCCTACGGCCCGTCCGGTCAAGAACTTCTGTCGGGGGTACGCGAAAGGCTCGCCGACGACCTCGACACCACCTCGGCGCTGATTGCCGTCGACCGCTGGGCCGACGAGACACTAAGCGGGCGGGGCGACGATTCCGCCGCTCCCGCCCTGATGGTGTCCTTAGTGGACAGTTTGCTCGGAGTGAAGCTTTAGCCCTGCGACATCGCAGCCAGCAGTGCTGGCGGCATCTCCACGACGTCACTGGCCGGTGGCGCGGTAACCGTCACCGGCTGGCCGAACGCCGAGTAGGTCGTCTTCATCGTGCCCAGGCCGGCCTGGATCGAATTCATGTCCAGGCTCATGCCGGTCAGGTAACCCTCGGCGTTGATCGTGGCCGTGAACGGAACGCTCTTGGCCTTGTCGCCGAGTTGCTTGACCGCGTCGGCGCCGACATTCGGGTTCTTGGTGGCGTCGATGGTGCCCTTGAACGCGTTGTCGCCGTCCCACTCGATCGTGACGACCGAGTCGAGCGTGCGGCTGGGGTCGCTAGCGGACTTTAGGTCCAGCGAGGAGCCGGCCTTGATCTGGTCGGCCTTTACCTTCATCCATTGCTGCGGCATGCCTGGTACGCCAGTCATCTTGAAGTAGACATCGCCACCGAGCGAGACGCACGACATCTTCAAGGTGCCCGCACCCGGCACGGTCATGTCCATTTCCATGCTCAGCTTCTGAGCGGTGGGATCATTCGCGCCGGTCGCCGACATGGTCGCGACGCCCTGCATCGACAGCTCCTGCTTGCTGGTGGTGCTGTTGGTCTTCTTGACCGCGGCGGTGAACGCCTCTTTCGCCGCTGCCTTGACGGGGGCTTGCGAAGAAACTGGGGTCGAAGGGGTGCCTGTTCCCGTGACCCCGCAGCCGGTTACCGCGAAGGCGGCAGCCGCGAGGAGGGCGACGCCCAAAACTCGTGTCTTCAAATCGTTCCTCCCAATTTGTTGCTTTCGGGGAGAACGGTAGTAAACGCGAGCAACCCTCGGACCGGTGGGTGCGTGATCGCTAACGCGTGCGCGATCCCGGCCGGGTCGCGGGGCGGGGGCGGGGCTTGGGCGCACGGGCGACGGGTGGTGGCTTGGGTGCGGCGACAGCAGGCGCTGGCTCACGCTTCATGGTCCTGGAGAGCACGATAAGCCGGGCTGCCAAGGCGAACACCCCAACGGTGAGTGCACCCAGCAGCAGGGCGCCCGAACCGGCCACGCCAGCCACTAGGCCAGCGACGAGCACGGCTAGCAGGGCCAGCCCGACGAACAGGAAAACCAGGGCGGCAAGGAGAGCGATCTGTGCCTGTGTCCGGCGGTTCATGCTAAGTATCCTTCCGTCCCGAATGGACGAAAGTAGGCGCAAAACATGTCGTGCATCCGACATCTACTCCAAGTACAGCTCCGGGTCGGAATCGGGGCGGGGAGCCGGAACCGGGTATTCCTCGACAAGTGTCGTCATTGGACCCGGCCACGTGGCCAAAGCTGCCTCGATCGGCCTGTGGTCCTGGTCGTAGGCCACATGCAGCAAATGCAGGACCGGGGTGTCCGGCCGGATCTGCAACAGCTCGGCTTCCTCTCGGGTGGGTAAACGAGCGCTGAGCGTGTCGGTGGCGGTCACATAGCGGCGCCCGGTCACTTCTTCGATTTCTTGATACAGCGGGCGCCCGAACGCCTCGAACCGTTCCAGCGCGGTGCCGCTCGCGTCGGAGGGCAGCAGCCAGGACGAACCCATCTCGACGGCGGCATCCTGAGTGCGAACGAGATAGCGGCGCACGATCAGCTCGGTGGAGTCTGGTACGCCGAATACGTCGGCGATCTCGGCCGGCGGCGTGGCCCGTCCCACCTCGGTCAGATGCTGGCGATAGCGGGCCGCCAAGTCGGCGTGATAGCCACGGTGCGCGCCATAACGCCCGCGCGAGAGCCGGTTTAGCCGCCGGCGTGTGCCGCGAACGTAGGTGCCCGAGCCGGGCTTCGTGATGAGAAGCCCCTCGATGCGCAGCTGGTCGACTGTCCGCTGGATCGTCTGCTTCGCCACCCCGAACATCGCCGCCATCGCGGGAATCGAGGGCAGCTGCTCGCCCGCGGCCCATTCACCGCGCCGGATCTTGCCACGAAGCACGGTCGCGATCTGCCGGTGCGGATGCTCGGTCGCACCGGGATTCACGAAACTCATCCCCGAGTCGGTCATAGGGCGTATCTTGCCGTACCTATGTCCGAATACCTAGCGTCCTAGGACTACTTAGCGAGTGTGTCCCGCTCCGCAGTGGGCACAAAAATGCCGCCGTGCGGGAAGCGGGACCTCAGATCGAGGCTGACGGACCGGTTGAGCCACCGCGGCGGCGCAGATACTTCTCGAACGCGGTCGCGATCTCGTCGCCGGTAGGGGGCTGGACGGCATCGCCCGCGCGCTCTTCTAGCTCGCGCAGGTATTCGGCGAGTTCAGCGTCCTGGCTCGCGGCCGTCTTGACGCGCTCTTCCCAGGCGGCCGATTCCTCAGCCAGGTCAGCGACCGGCACCGGGAGGTCGAGGACTTCCTCAATGCGGTGCAGGAGGGCGAGCGTGGCCTTCGGGCAGGGCGGGTTGTTGGCGTAGTGCGGCACGTGAACCCAGAAGGACATGGCATCGACCTCGGCGCGGCGGGCCGCGTCGTGCAGGACGCCGACGATGCCGGTGGGGCCTTCGTAGCGGGTCGGGGTGATCTTCAGTTCTTCGGGATCGGTCTCGTTGTCGGCATCCCGACTCACGCTGCCACTGATGGGTAGTGGGCGGTTGTAGGGGACGTCGGCGAGCAGCGCTCCGAGCAGGACAAGGCGGGTGACGCCGAGGCTGTGGCAGACCTCGAGCACGGATTCGCAGAAGGTGCGCCAGCGCATGCTGGGCTCGGTGCCGCGGATGAGCACCACGTCGTGTTTCGCGCCTGCCGGGGTGGCCGAAAGAATGGTGGTGCCAGGCCATTCGATGCGGCGTGTGTCGCCATCCACCAGCGTGATTTGCGGGCGGTTGACCTGGAAGTCGTAGAACTCTTCGGGGTCGATCGCGGTGATCTCCCGGGCATCCCACAGCTGCTCAAGGTGCTCTATCGCGGACGTCGCGGCGTCGGCCGCATCGTTCCAGCCTTCGAAGGCGGCGATGGCAACGGGCGAACGCAGGATGGGAAGGCCGTCGAACTCGGTCACACGCCCAGACTACGGCGTCCTGGCCGGGGCGGCGCGGCGTGACAGGCGTTACATGGCGTCTGGCCGTTTTCTGGCCGTGCGCCTCATGAGGCTGCGGAGGTAACCGACTAGCCTTGTGGCGTGGCAGACAGGGACTTCCGAAGTGCGCTGGCCGGTCGCGTCCTCATCGCAGATGGCGCTATGGGCACGATGCTGCACGCAGCAGATCCGAGCCTGGACGACTTCGACGGCCTAGAGGGCTGCGTCGATATCCTCAACGTCACCCGGCCTGACATTGTCAGCGGTGTGCACGAGGCATACCTGGCGGCGGGTGCTGATTGTGTTGAGACGAACACGTTCGGGGTGAACCTTTCTGCTCTGGGCGAATATGGGATTCCACAAAGGATCTTTGAGATTTCTGAGGCGGGGGCCAGGATCGCGCGGGCCAGCGCCGACAGGTTCAGCACGGCCGAGCGGCCGCGGTTCGTCTTGGGCAGCATTGGCCCAGGCACGAAGCTGCCGACGCTGGGGCACGTGGATTTCGCGTCGTTGCGCGATGGGTATTACGAGAACAGCGCGGGCCTGATCGCTGGTGGCGCGGACGCGCTGATCGTGGAGACGAGCCAGGATCTACTGCAGACGAAGGCAGCCGTCATCGGGGCTAAGCGGGCGATCGCTGACGCTGGCCGGGACGTGATGCTGGTGTGCCAGGTGGCGATGGAGACCACGGGCACGATGCTGGTGGGCAGTGAGATCGGTGCCGCGCTGACATCGCTTGAGGCGCTGGGTGTCGACATCATCGGGCTGAATTGTTCGACGGGCCCGGCCGAGATGAGCGAGCACCTGCGTTACCTGTCGAAGCATTCGCGGATTCCGGTGTCGGTGATGCCGAACGCGGGGTTGCCGGTGCTGACTTCCGATGGGGCGTTCTTCCCGTTGACGCCGCCGGAGTTCACCGAGGCGATGCAGCGGTTCGTGGCTGACTATGGGGTGGCGCTGATCGGCGGATGCTGCGGCACGACGCCTGAGCACATCCGGCAGTTGGTGCAGGCCGCTGGTGCTGTGCCGACGCCGGTGCGCGTGCCGGAGCCGGATCCGGGGTTGTCGTCGGTTTATCACCACGTGCCGTTCGTGCAGGACGCTAGCGTGCTGATGATCGGTGAGCGGACGAATGCCAATGGTTCCAAGGCTTTCCGCGAGGCGATGCTGTCGGGTGACTATCCAAAGTGCATCGAGATCGCGCGCGAGCAGGCCCGGGATGGGTCGCATCTGCTTGACCTGTGCATCGATTACGTGGGCCGCGATGGTGCCGAGGACATGCGGCAGCTGGCGGGCCGCTTCGCCACGGCGTCGACTTTGCCGGTGATGCTGGACTCGACCGAGCCGGCTGTGATCCAGGCCGGGCTGGAGATGCTTGGTGGCCGGTGTGTGGTGAACTCGGTGAACTACGAGGACGGCGACGGGCCGGAGTCGCGGTTCGCGCGGATGATGCCGCTGGTCAAAGAGCATGGCGCGGCGGTGGTGGCGCTGACCATCGACGAGGAGGGCCAAGCCCGCACGGCCGAATGGAAGGTGCGGGTCGCCTCGCGGCTCATCGATGATCTGACCGGCAACTGGGGCATGCGGGTTGAGGACATCCTGATCGACGCGCTGACGTTCCCGATCTCGACCGGGCAGGAGGAGACTCGCCGCGACGGGATCGAAACCATTGCGGCGATTAAGGAAATCGCCCGGCTCTACCCGGGGGTTAACTTCACGCTTGGCATTTCCAACATCTCGTTCGGGCTGAACCCGGCGTCGCGGCAGGTGCTCAACTCGGTGTTCTTGCACGAGTGCCAGAAGGCTGGGCTGACGAGTGCGATCGTGCACGCGAGCAAGATCTTGCCGATGAACCGGATTCCGGAGGAGCAGCGGCAGGTCGCGCTGGACATGGTCTATGACCGCCGCAGTGAGGGTTACGACCCGTTGTCGCGGTTCATTGAGCTGTTCGAAGGTGTCGACGCCACGAGTGCGCGGGCGTCGCGGGCCGAGGAGCTTTTGGCGCTGCCGCTGGATGAGCGGTTGCAGCGGCGGATCGTCGACGGGGAGCGCAATGGCCTTGAGGCCGATCTCGACGAGGCGCTCAAGACGCGCAGCGCGCTGGTCGTCATCAATGACACGCTGCTTGAGGGCATGAAGACCGTTGGCGACCTGTTCGGGTCGGGTCAGATGCAGTTGCCGTTCGTGTTGCAGTCGGCCGAGGTCATGAAGCAGGCCGTCGCCTACCTTGAGCCGCACATGGAAAAGGCTGACACCGCGGGCAAGGGCACGATCGTGCTGGCCACGGTCAAGGGCGATGTGCACGACATCGGCAAGAATCTGGTGGACATCATCTTGTCCAACAACGGTTACACGGTCGTCAACATCGGCATCAAGCAGCCGATCAACGCGATTCTGGATGCCGCGGAACAGCACAACGCCGATGTGATCGGCATGTCCGGGCTGCTGGTCAAGAGCACGGTCATCATGAAGGAGAACCTGGCCGAGATGCTGGCGCGCGGGTTGCACGGCCGCTGGCCGGTGCTCCTGGGTGGGGCGGCGCTGACTAGGTCCTATGTGGAGGATGATCTGCGGGATCTGTTCCCCGGTGGCGAGGTTCATTACGCGCGGGACGCGTTTGAGGGCCTGTCGCTGATGGGACAGGTGATGGCGGTCAAACGCGGCGGTGCGGTGCTTTCTGACCCGGCGCGGGAGGCTCAGCTCGCCGAGCGCAAGGCCCGGCGGGAGCGCCAGCGCACGATGGTGGCCGATTCGCTGCCGCCGCTTGATGACGCTTCGGTGCGCTCAGATGTGGCTGTGGATGCCGACGTTCCGGCGGCGCCGTTCTTTGGCACGCGGGTGATCAAGGGCATTCCGCTGAGTGACTATGCGTCGATGCTCGATGAGCGGGCGCTTTTCCTGGGGCAGTGGGGACTGCGGGGAACGCGTGGCGGTAACGGTCCGTCCTATGAAGAGCTTGTCGAAACGGAGGGTACGCCGAGGCTGCGCTACTGGCTCGACCGGATGGCGACCGAGCATTTGCTGGAAGCGGCTGTCGTGTATGGCTTCTTCCCGGCTTATTCGGAAGGCAACGACGTTGTCGTGCTCGACGAGAACGGTCATTCGGAGCGGGCCCGGTTTACGTTCCCGCGGCAGCGTTCGGAACGGCGGCTGTGTCTGGCTGACTTCTTCCGGCCTAAGGGTGAGCAGCTTGATGTGATCGGTTTGCAGCTGGTCACAATGGGGCACCCGGTGAGTGAGTTCGCCTCGAAACTGTTCGCTGGCAACAACTACCGTGATTACCTTGAGGTGCATGGGCTTTCGGTTCAGCTGACGGAGGCGCTAGCGGAGTATTGGCACCGCCGGGTGCGCAGTGAGCTGGTGTTGCCCAACGGGCTGCCGATGACGTCGGAAGATCCGGCTGACCTGGCGGGGATTCTGCGGACGGACTACCGGGGCTGCCGGTATTCGTTTGGTTATCCCGCATGCCCCGAGCTGGAGGACCGCGCGAAGATCATGGCGCTGCTGGACGGGCAGCGCATCGGTGTCGAGCTCAGTGAAGAGTTCCAGTTGCACCCTGAGCAAGCCACCGATGCGATCATCGTGCACCACCCGGAAGCTTCTTATTTCAATGCTAAGTAGCCGCTAGCGGCGCCTGCCGGGGCCCATGCCTCCGGCGGGCGCTTGCCCGGCGGTGACACTGGCGATTTCCGTCGCTGAGCCGGTAAACGAGATTCCGGATCGCCTTGGGCCAGTTCATCGAGCCTGAGGAATCTGTCCGGCGGCCGTGGGCGTCCTGTGGCACGCGTATGCGCCGCCCAGCCGAACGTGAGGCGGGCCACGGCGGGACGTAGGCTGAGCGTTCGTCAGGGGAGGAACTATCCAAGGCGGACAGATGACGGAAAACGCGAATCCCGGCCAAGCCCAGCCCAAGAAGTGGTGGCAGCGCCCGATCACCTGGATCATGACGATCGTCGTCGGTGCGGTGGGCGCCTACGCGACCAACGCTCTCGTGTCGGGGCTGGAAAGTGTTGCCCCGACCGATGATCTGGTCGCCCAGATGATGGGCACCGACGCGTTCAAGATTCATTCGCTCAAGCGCCTGCACGACACGAACTCAGGCGGCCGGGAAGGCTACGTGGTGCCCGCGAACGCTGACGTGGCACCCGTCCTCGAGGGTTCCGACGAGCGTGGATTCAACGCCTGGACGGAGGCGAACAACGCCGTCGATCTCGGCTTTTCGGCGTGGGAGATGACGATCGAGGGCACGCGCGAGAGCACAGCCGAGATCGTGAACATCGTGCCGGTGCTCGAAGCGCCGTGCGGTGCGCCGCTCGGAGGCGGGCTCTTCCTGGATGGCGGGCAGGGTGCGGTAGAGAAGGTCACACTGCTGGCCGATTTCAACGCCGCCCAGCCGGTGATGAGCCGGCCTGCGGGGCCCGGTATCGAACGCATCCCCAACTTCTTCGCGACTCACAAAATCACGTTGCCGCGCAATGAAAAGAACACCCTCGTGCTGCGGGCCAAGGTCACCGGAAAGCATTGCAAATTCCGGTACCGCATCGAGTATCTGGCCGACGGCAAACAAAGCGAGTTCATGCTGGGCCGTCCCGACGGCAGGCCCTTCGAAATCAGCGGCTATCTGGGCGATCTGACGCAGTACAGCTGGGCGCGGCTAGGCGTAGGGTGCCGTGGCGGCGACCCTGCCAGGAAGCTGCAGGGTGAGGAATTGGCCGTGGCTTCCAAGACGTGCTCGCTGGCGCCTTAGGCGTGACGGTCGCCACTGCTTGCGGCGGGTGACGGGGTCGGCCTGGGAGCATCGTGGGGTGAGGCCTGCCGCAGTGCTATTCGACATGGACGGGACGTTGTTCGACAGCGAAAAGCTGTGGGACATCGCCATCAACGAGCTCGCGCTCGGCTACGGGGCCACGGTCCCTGAGGCGACCCGCATGGCGATGGTCGGCACGGCGATGTCCTCATCGATGACGCTGCTGCACGACGGGATCGGGCAGCCGTGGCGCGACCCGTCCGCTAGCTCGGAGTGGATCCACGCCCGCGTGGGGGAGCTGTTCGCCACGTCGCTGGTGTGGCGGCCGGGGGCGCAGGAGCTTTTGCATGAGGTGAAGGCTCACGGAGTACCCACCGCGTTGGTAACAGCGACCGAACGCCGGCTGGTGCAAATCGCGATCCGGACCGCCGGGCACCACAATTTTGATGTTTTGGTTTGTGGCGACGAAGTCGACTACAGCAAGCCGCACCCGGAGCCTTATCTGAAGGCGGCGCGGCTGCTGGGGGTTAAGCCACAAGACTGTGTGGCGATTGAGGATTCGCCGACCGGGGTGGCGAGTGCGGCCGCGGCTGGCGCGCATGTGCTGGCGATTCCGCATCACGTGCCACTAAAAGGTGGACCGAAGATTACTCTCCGGTCCACCTTGGACGGTGTGACGCTAGCCGATCTGGCCGCGCTTCACTCGTAGGCGATCGCGGTCAGCACGTTGGTGCGTGCCGCCTTGATGCCGGGCAGGATGGCCGCCACCACCCCGACCACCGCGCCGACGGCCAGATAGATGCCCATCTGGTTCCACGGCAGCACGATGCTCTTGAGGCCTTCGTCGGCTAGTCCCTTGACGACGACCGCGCCGAGGCCGGCTCCGACCGCGAGGCCGAGGACCGCTCCGAACACGGTGATGACAACGGCTTCCACCGTGATCATCCGCATGGTCGCCGCGCGGCTCAGGCCAATCGCCCGCAGCAGCCCCAGTTCGCGGGTGCGTTCCAGGACCGACAGGGCCAGGGTGTTGATGACACCCAGGACGGCGATCAGAATCGCTAGCCCCAGCAGCAGCTGGATCATCAGGAGGAACTGTGCCGACTCGCTGAACTGCGCGTCGAGGTACTCCTGCTTGTTTTGCACCAGCATTTCCGGGCTGTCCTTGAGCATCGCGTTGAGCGCGTCGCGGACCTGCGTTTCGTTGGCGCCGGAGCCGAGGTCGATGAACGCGATCGCCGGCAGTTGCTGGCGCATCCCTTCGATCGCAGCGGATCCGAACATGGACCCGCCATAGATCTCGCCCCGCTTGTAGATGCCCGCGAGGGTGTACGTCTGGTCGAGACCGTTGGCGTGCTTGACTTCCACCTTGTCGCCGAGTTTGAGATGGTGCTCGGTGGCCGACTGGTCGTCGATGACGAACTCGTTGGCGCCGGGCTGAGCCATCGATCCGGAGACCGTTTCCAACGTGAACATCTTCGCCGTCGCGGGCACATCGGTGACGACATTGATCCAGCTGGGTTCGCCATTGATGATCGCCTGATCGCCGTACTCGGCTGAAACCGCTGCCACGCCAGGGATGTTCTTCATTTGCGGCACGAGGGCCGGCTCGAACGACGGGTTGAACCCGGGACCACCCTGACCGGAAATGATCAGGTCGGCCTTGACCGTCTGGTCCACGGTCCCCTGAAGGCTGCGCTCAGACGACGTGATGATGGTGTTGAGCGCGGTCACCAGCGCGATACCGATCATCAGCGCGGCGGCGGTGATGGCCGTGCGGCGCGGATTGCGGCCCGAGTTGAGCCTTCCGAGCTTGCCGGGAACCGACCACGAGAACAGTCTGCCCAGCACACTCACCGCGGGACGGGCGACAACAGGGCTGAGCAAAGCCACCCCGATGAACGCGGCCAGCACGCCACCGAGCAGAGCCCACACGCTTTCCTTGATGCCGTAGAACATCAGCCCGCCACCGATCGCCAGGAACACCGCCCCGGAGATCGTCAGTTTCGTGAGCGGACGGTCCGGCGTGGCTGATTCCTGAAGCGCCGCAACAGGTGGCACCCGGCTGGCCCGCAGCGCGGGAAGCAGCGCCGCCGTCACCGTGACGAGCAGGCCGGCCGCGAACGCGGCGATAATCGCCATGGGCGGCAACCCGATCCCGGCGAGCTGCAGTTCCGACATGCTGGCCATCACGCTGGCGCCCGCGGCTCCAACGCCATACCCTGCCGCCAGACCGAGCACCGAGGCGATCAGCCCAATCACGACAGCCTCGACGAGCACCGAGCCGACCATCTGTTTGCGGCTGGCACCTAAAGCCCTGGCGAGCGCGAGTTCCTTCGTCCGCTGGGCGATGATGATGCTGAACGTGTTGATAATCAAGAACACCGCGACAAACAGCGACACCAAAGCGAAGCCGATGAGGATGTTGTTGAAGATGCTCAGGATGTCCTTGAAGCTCTTAGCCAATTCGTCGGCCAGTTCCTTGCCCGTGCGCACCTCATAGGTGCCGCCGAGCCGCGACTTGATGGCGTCACGCACCGCTGCTGGGTCGCTGCCGCTGGCCGCGTCAACGGTGATGCTCGTGAACGTGCCGGGCTTGCCGAGCATCAGCTGCTGGGCGACCGGTTCGGTGAACAGCACTTCGGTCACCGGGCCACGGCTAGTCAAACCGCCCTCGTAGCCAAAGATGCCAACAAGTTTGAACGTCTGCTTGGGCTGCATCGTCAGCACCCCAACGTCATCGCCGACCTTCAGCCCGGCCTTGGTGGCCAAAGCGGCGTTGATGACGATTTCGTTGCCGGCGGCCGGAGCGCGGCCTTCGCGAAGCTCACGCCCGCCGATTTCACCGGTCCAGTTGCCGCCAAAGCGCGGTGGCCCAAATGTGGCAACGACTTTGCCGTCCGAGCCGATGACCCGGGCGCCGTCAGCCTGCACGTCACCCGTGGCCTTAGCGACCCCTGCGACACCGGCGATTTTGGTGACGTCGGCGGCGGTCAGTGTCCCCGGAACCGACTCACCCTCCATTTCGGACACATCGATCGTTGGTTTCGCGGTAACCACAACATCTGCGTCAGCCAGCGAACTGGCGAACATATTCTCAAACGAGCGCCCCAGCGCGTCGGTCAGCACGAAGGAGCCCGACACGAACATGACGCCCAGCAGCACCGCAAGCCCGGACAGAATCAGCCGGAGCTTGCGTGCCAGCAAGCTTTTAAGCGTGGCACGCAACATCAGTGATCAGCCCCGATGCGCTTGATCGTGTCCAGCACAGCCTCGGCGGTCGGGTGACGCAGCTCGTCGACGATCTGCCCGTCGGCAAGGAAAATGACGCGGTCAGCATATGACGCGGCGTTAGCATCGTGAGTCACCATAACGATCGTCTGGCCGAAGTCCACAACGGACCGTTGCAGGAACGACAGCACCTCGTTACCAGACTTACTGTCCAGGTTTCCGGTTGGCTCATCAGCGAAGATGACCTCCGGCCGGGCGACAAGCGCACGCGCGCAGGCGACACGCTGCTGCTGACCACCGGACAGCTGCGTCGGCCGGTGCCCGAGCCGGTCCTTGAGACCGACCGTCTGGATAACCGTTTCGTACCAATCCTTGTCCGGCTTACGTCCCGCGATCGCCAGCGGCAGCAGAATGTTCTCCTCAGCCGTCAATGTTGGCAACAGGTTGAACTGCTGGAAAATGAAGCCCACCTTCTCGCGGCGCAGCTTCGTCAGCCCGGCATCGTTAAGCCCCGTAATCTGTGTGTCACCCACATGCACCTGGCCGCGGGTCGCCGAGTCCAGCCCGGCGAGGCAATGCATCAGCGTCGACTTGCCTGACCCGGAAGGTCCCATGATCGCGGTGAACTGCCCGCGCTCAAGTTCCACACTGACGTCGCGCAGCGCGACGACCTGGGCTTCGCCGGAGCCGTACACCTTCCATAGATTGGTGGCGCTGGCCGCGGCCGTGCGCACGCGTGGAGGGGCTCCAATAGTCATGATCAGTCCTTCGCCGTGGGAAAATGGACTGGCCCGACTCAGGCGGGAGCAGGCCAGTAGACAAATCATCAAGCCCACCCGCGCCGAAAACCTCAGACCGGGGGTGGACCAAGCCCCCGCTTTCACACGCGGGCGAACCCTCAGGCCCATCTCAGGGTCGACCCTGATTCCGCCCTCTTGTGGGTGGTCTTGGCCCTGGCCGCGGCGTCATTCTGGCTGGGGCTCAGGCTTTGGTTTATGCCGGTAACTGGCCGGCCGTTCTGGGGCGCGGTCCTCATTTCCGACGCCGCACATGGTTGCCACCGTCCCTCCCGCGAGGACCTCCCTGTCCGCGCTTCCCAGCCCTTTCAAACCCCACCGCCCTCCCCACCGCCCGCCCCGCTTCTTCGTGATCCACATCCGTGGGGACGTGATCAAAAGGCGGTTTGATCACGTCTGGTGGGATGTGGATCTGCGTTTGGGATGTGGATCTCGGCAGGTGCCATGCCGAGGCCGCCGCTGCACCAACGAATGCCGGAGTCGATCACTGAGGATGAACCACATCCCAAAAAGCGTGATCAAACCGCCAATCGATCATCCTTTTCGGGATGTGGATCTCGCATGAAGATCACGCTCGGGGAGGGAACGGTGAAATGAGATGCGGGAGGAGCGACGGGGGCAAGCGGCGAAGGCTGTTGCGGTGGCAGGCCTGTAGCCGCCGGCGAAAAGGGGCGTGGCCGAAGGTGCTACGGCGGCGGGCCGCAAGCGCGGTCGGCGAAGGGCCAATAGCGAAGCGAGCCAAGGGCGAGGGCTGTTGCGACGGCGGGCGAGGGGCCAGAGTCGGGGCCTGAGGCGCTGTGAGCCAAGGGGTTTGGGACCGGGGCCGGGAGCCGCGAGGGGAGCGGGGGAAGGGTGGAGATGGCGGGCCAGGGATGCACGGACAGGAAGGTCCTCGCGGGAGGGACGGTCTAGACCCACGCGGACATCGGAAATGAAGACCGCCACCCCAAACGGCCGGGCACCTGCCGGCATAAACCAAAGCCCGCGCCCAGCTATTCGTAAGAGATGGCCTGCAGCACATTGAGGCGGGCGGCGCGGATGGCTGGTAGGAGCGCGGCGACGAGGCCGGCGATGACGGCGCCGATGAGGGCGGTGATGAGGAAGCCCCACGGGATGGTGAGTTTGAGGAAGTCCCCGCCGAAGATTTTGACCAGGGCGATGCCCAGGCCGGTGCCGACGATGAGGCCGAGGAGGGCGCCGAGGAGCGAGATGAGCACGGATTCGGTGGCGACCATCCAGCCCATTTTGCTGCGGCTCATGCCGACGGCGCGCAGGAGGCCGAGCTCGCGGGTGCGTTCGAAAACAGACAGCAGCAAGGTGTTGATGACGCCGAGGACAGCCACGAGGACAGTGAGGCCCAGCAACACGTTGAGCACGTTGAGAAGCAGGTCGAGAAACGACGTACTCTGCTTGAGCTGTTCCGACGGATCGGTGACGGTGACTTCGGGATTGTCGGCCACGAGTGTTTTCATCTGAGCGCGCACAGCGTCCACTTGCGACGGATCGGCGACTTTGACGTAGCCCTGCTGGGCGACCGGCACGCGGAACCCTTGCGCGTCAGCGAAACTGACCACGGGTGAGCCGACGAGCTGGTTGGGCTGCAGGATGCCGACGACCTTTAGCGGGCTTTCGCCGCCGCGGGCGGTCACCAAAGTGGTGGAGTCACCGGGTTTGAGGCCTGTCTCGGTGGCGAAGGCGTCGTTGAGGATGACTTCGCCAGCGTTGAGGTCGCGAATGTCGCCTGACTTTGCCTTGAGCCCAAACAGGGTCTTGGACGGTTCGACGTCGAGCGCGGAGGCGAAGCCGTCTTTTCCGTTGAGGCGCACCGCGTCTGACTGGATGGCCGTCGCGGAGGTTACGCCCGGGATCGCCTTGACCTGATTGATGATCGCCGGATCGAAGCCGGCGGTGGGGCCGCTCGCGAAGTCGGCCGCTATCACCAGATCGGCGTTGAGGTCGCTGCGGAACAGGTCGGTCACGCCGGCTTTGACCGATGAGGCGAAGACGGCCGCGCCGGTGGCCAGGGTGACGCCAATCATCAGAGCGGCCGCGGTTAGGGCTGTACGCCGTGGGTTGCGGCCGGTGTTGCGCACCCCAAGGCGCCCGGGCATAGCCCAGTCAACGAGTTTGCCGATGGCCCCGGTGATCGGGCGGGTCAGCGCGGGAGCGAGCATGACGGCACCGATGAAGATGAGGAAGCTGCCGAGCCCGAGCGTGATGACGTTGTTGTCGACGGCCTTGGTGCCGCGCAAGATGAGCAGCACGATGCCGACGGCGAGGGTGATGAGCCCGGCGATAGTCATGGTACGCAACGGTTTGTCGGGCCGCGCCGCGTCGCGCATGGCCTCGATCGGGGCGACCCGTGAGGCCCGCAGCGCCGGAATCAGTGCCGCCAGCACGGTAATGAGCGTGCCCACGAGCAGCGTGCCGATGGCGACGGCCGGTTTGAGCACGACACTGCCGGAGGGCAGCCCGCTGGAGGCGAGCAGTTTGGTCATCGCCCAGCCGAGCAGCACGCCGAGTCCTAGCCCGATCAGTGAGGCGACGAGTCCTAAGAGGATGGACTCGAGGAGCACGGAGTTGAGCACCTGATTGCGGCTGGCGCCAAAGGACCGGTACAGGGCTAGCTCACGGGTGCGCTGAGCGATCAGCATCGAGAAGGTGTTGAAGATGAGGAAGGCGCCCGTGATCAGGCCGAGGATGCCGAAGACACTGAGCGCGATTTTGAACACGTTGAGGAAACTCTGGATGCCGCTGGCCTGAGCGTCAGCCGTTTCCTGACCGGTCAGCGTCTTGTACTCGGTGGTGCCAATGGCGGTCTCGACGCGCCGCTTGAGTTCGCCGTCGCTGACACCGGAGGCAGCTTTGATGTCCACGTTGGAGTACATGCCGGGTGTGCCGAGCATGAGTTCCTGTGCCACGGGAAGGGTGAAGAACACGAACGTTTCCCCGCCAAGCGAGTCACGCCCGCCTGCGTAGCCGGCGATGCCGGAAACTTTGAACTTCTGCCTGGGCTGCAACGTGATGACTTCGATAGTGTCGCCGACCTTGAATTCGCCGGTCTTGGCGAGGTTGGCGGTGATGGCGACCTCGTCAGCCGCACGTGGCGGGTTGCCCTCGCGGATCTCCACGGCCGGGTCGCCGTCGACCCAGGCTCCGCCCAGGCGCGGGGCGCCGGTGGTCGCGATGGCTTTGCCGTTCTTGTCGATGACCCGGGCGCCGTCGCTAACCACTTGCGGGGTAACGGTTTGCGCGCCGTCGACGGTTTTGAGTTTGTCCACAATGGACTGTGGAACGAGGGCGGTGACGAGCCCTTCGCCGCCGGCCGGGTTGACGGGAACGTCGCTCTTGCCGGTCACCTGAACGTCGATGTTCTCATTCACGGTCGAAAACAGGTCGGTGAAGCCGCGGGAAATGGTGTCGCCACTGACGAAAGCCGCCGACATGAACGCCGTGCCCAAGACGATGGCTAGTGCGGAAAGGATGAGCCGGAGTTTGTGCGCGAACAGCCCGCGCAGCATCGCCTTAAGCATCGGCGTCCCCACGCCGGTCGAGCTTCTTCATCCGGTCCAGCACCCCGTCGGCGGTGGGGGAGTGCAGCTCGTCGACGATTTCGCCGTCGGCCAGGAACACGACACGGTCGGCATAGGACGCGGCGTTCGGGTCGTGGGTCACCATGACGATCGTCTGGCCGTGATGGCGTACCGAGTCGCGCAGGAAGTTGAGCACATCGTTGCCGGACTTGCTGTCGAGGTTGCCCGTGGGCTCATCGGCGAAGATGACTTCCGGACGGGAGACGAGCGCACGGGCGCAGGCGACGCGCTGTTGCTGTCCGCCGGACAGTTCGGCCGGGCGATGGTGCAGCCGGTCACCGAGGCCGACCGTCTGGATCACTGTGTCGTACCAAGCTTTGTCGGGTGCGCGTCCCGCGATCGCCAGCGGCAGCTTGATGTTTTCTTCGGCGGTCAGCGTGGGCAGCAGGTTGAACTGCTGGAAGATGAAGCCAACTTTGTCGCGCCGCAGTTTCGTGAGCCCGGCGTCGCCGAGGCCGGTGACCTGAGTGTCGCCGATGAACACTTCGCCGGCGTTGACGGTGTCCAGCCCGGCCAGGCAGTGCATGAGGGTGGACTTGCCCGACCCGGAGGGGCCCATGATGGCGGTGTACTTGCCCCGCTCAAAGTCGGCTGACACGCCGCGCAAGGCCTGAACCTGTGCCTCGCCGCTGCCGTAGATCTTCCAAACCGTGACCGCCCGAGCGGCAGGTTGCATCGCCATGGAAGTGATTTTCCCGGAATACGACCTGTTTGAGGTGTATTCCGGGAAAATCAGCGATGGCTACTCGTAGGCGATCGCTTCCAGGACGTCCAGTTTGGCCGCCCGCCACGCCGGGATGATGGCTGCCACGATGCCAAAGAACATCGCCGCCCCGACGTAGGCCGCGAGGTTGCCCCACGGCAGCACGATCTCGGTGAGGAAATCGCCTTCGATCAGTGCCTGGCACAGCAGCACGCCGATGCCGACCCCGGCCGCCAGGCCGAGCAGGGCGCCGAACACGGAGATCAGGATCGATTCGACACCGATCATGCGTACGACTCCGCCGCGGCTGAGCCCGATCGCCCGTACCAGTCCCATTTCGCGGGTCCGCTCGACGATGCTCAGCAGCAACGTGTTGAGGATGCCGAGCACGGCGATGAGCAAAGCCATGCCGAGCAGGATCGTGACCGCCAGAAGCAGGAAGTCGAAGATCTGGTTGAACTGCTTGAGGAATGTCGACATGTCGCCGACGGTCACCCCGGGGTAGCCAGCCATGATCTTCTCGGTCGCCGCCACGGTCGCGGCGACGTCGGTGCCCGGTGCGACGGTGACGAACCCTTGGTAGGCAAGCTTTCCTTCAAAGTCGTCCACGGCAGGCAACCCGAACACGGGCCCCGACACCGAAGGCGTGGCTTTGTAGATGCCCACCAGCTTGTAGTCGCGTTCCGTCGTGCCGACACGAACCTTGACCGAGTCGCCGACCTTCCAGTTCAGGCTCTTGGCGGTGTTGTGGTCAGACACGAATTCACCCGCGCTCAGCGTGCGCAGCGCGCCGCCAACGGTTTCCAGCTTCCACATCTTCTGCGCGGCGGCCACATCGGTGGCCACCACGGGGATCGGCTGACCGGCGATGGAGGATTCGATGGTGAGCCACCACGGCTCGGCACCCGTCACCCCCGGCAGCGCCTCGACTTTGTCCAAAGCGGACGCCTCGAAGCCCGTCTTGCCGTTCGGCGGCGCGTAGTTCGGCCCCACGATCATGATCGCGACGTCGTACTTGCCGATGTCAGCTTGCAGGCTGTGCTTGAACGACGACACCACCGTCGCGGCCGCCCCGATCAGCGTGACGCCAATCATGAGCGCGATCGCGGTGACGGCGGTGCGGCGCGGGTTGCGCAACGAGTTGCGCACGCCGAGCTTGCCCGCCTGCCCCCACGCCACAGCCATTCCCACCACGCGCACCACGGGACGGGCCAGCAGCGGTGAGAGCAGCATCAGGCCGATGAGCGCCAGCACCAGGCCGAATCCCATGACGAAGATGCTGCCGGTGAAACTGGCATAAAGACCAAGAAGCGCAATACCTACTCCTGGTACGGCGAGAGCCGCCCCCGTGATGGAAAGACCCTTGAGCGACTTGTCCGGCCGGGCGATCTCCCGCATAGCCGCGAGCGGGGGAACGAGTGAAGCCTTGATCGCCGGCACGAAGGCTGCGATCAGCGTGACCAGGATGCCGATCACGTAGGCGGTGATGATGGCCGCGGGGGACACGACGACACCGGCACTCTTGATCTCGGCGCCAAGGGCACCGGTCAAAGCGGACTCGCCCCACATCCCCGCACCAATACCGGCCGCGAGGCCCAGCGTGGAGCCCACGACACCAACGATCAGCGCCTCCAGGATCACCGCACCGGTGACCTGGCCCCAGCTGGCACCCATCGCGCGCAGCAGCGCCAGCTCCCGGGAGCGCTGCGCCACAACGATATTGAACGTGTTGTAGATCAGGAAGATGCCGACGAACGCGGCCACGTAGGCGAACGTGTTGAGGATGATTTTGATGAAGTCGAACTGGCCGGCCAGCTGGTTCGACTGTTCCTCGGTCACCTCGTCGCCGGTCTTGGCCTCGAATCCGGACGGCAACGCTGCCGTGATGCGCTTCTTGAGTTCTTCCTGGCTGACGCCGGAGTCGGCGCTGAAGGAGGCGCCGGCGAAGACGTCTTTCTGGCCATAGAACATCTCTTGCGCGTGGCCGAGCTCGAAGATGACCAGCGATTCACCGGCGAGCGAGTCGCGGCCGCCGGAAAATTCCACGATGCCGCTGACGGTGTAAGGCTTTGGCTCGCCGACTTGCGAGACGAAAACCTTGATGATCTCGCCGCGTTTGACGCCGGCCAGCTTGGCGGTGTTCGCCGAAAGGGCTACTTCGCTGGCGGTCTTCGGCCAGGTGCCTTCGCGCAACGAGATCAGGCCGAGCGGGTCGTCGCCTGACGCGCCAACGCCGACGAAGCCCTGAGCGGTGACCTCGTTACCGTCCTTTTTGAACGGCACTACGGCCTCGTCGCTGACGTCGCCGGACGTGCCGTTGACACCGTCCACGTTGGACAGTTGCTGCAGCTGTGCCGCGGTCAGCCGTGGGGTCTCCCCGGTGCTGACCTCCTTGGCCTGCACCTGCACGGCGACGTTCTCGTTCAGCGTCTGGAAAAGGCCGCTGAACCGTTTGTTGAGGGTGTCATTGAGCACCGTGATGGCCGACAGGAAGCCGACCGACAGCACGATGGCCACGATCGCGAGCGTCAGCCGCAGCTTGCGGTGCAGCAGCCCACGCAGACTCGCCTTAATCATTCCGCTGCCGCCTGCACCGACAGGTCGAGGCGCTTGATCCGGTCGAGCACCGCGTCGGCACTCGGATCGGTGAGCTCATCGACGATCTGGCCATCGGCCAGGAACACGACACGGTCGGCATAGGAGGCCGCGTTGGCATCGTGCGTCACCATGACGATCGTCTGGCCGTACTCGGTAACGCTGCGGCGCAAGAAGTTCAGGATGTCCGCGCCGGAGCGGGAGTCCAGGTTGCCCGTGGGCTCGTCGGCGAAGATGACTTCCGGCCGGGCGGCCAGCGCACGGGCACAAGCCACGCGCTGCTGCTGTCCGCCGGACAATTCCGTTGGCCGGTGCTTGAGCCGGTCACTGAGACCGACCGTTTGAATGACCGTCTGGTACCACTCCTGGTCAGGTTTGCGGCCCGCGATCGCCAGCGGCAGCAGGATGTTCTCCTCGGCGGTCAGCGTTGGCAACAGGTTGAACTGCTGGAAGATGAAGCCCACCTTCTCGCGGCGCAGCTTGGTCAGGCCGCTGTCGCCCAGGCCCGTCACCACCGTGTCGCCGATGATCACCTGGCCCCGGGTAACCGAGTCAAGGCCAGCAAGGCAGTGCATCAGCGTCGACTTGCCCGACCCGGACGGTCCCATGATGGCGGTGAATTTGCCCCGCTCAATCTCCAGGCTCACCCCGCGCAGCGCGATGACCTGCGCCTCCCCGGAGCCGTAAACCTTCCACACATCCGCCGCACGGGCGGCGGCGCTAATAGGCGAACTCATGTCACTTAGAGTCGCAGTGCTCTGCCAGCTAACCCTCAGACCGCAGCACGGTCTTGGTCTAGATCCTGTGGGGGAAGGTGTCCTCCCTAAGGAGGAGAAGAGTCTGCCGGGCTAGGCGCTGCCAGGGCGGACGAGCCCGGTTTCGTAAGCCAGGACAACGGCTTGCACCCGGTCACGCAGCCCGAGTTTGGTGAGCATATGCCCGACATGTGTCTTCACTGTCGTTTCACTGACAGTAAGCGCGGCGGCAATCTCCGCATTGGACAGTCCTTTGGCGACCTGAATGAGGACTTCGCGTTCCCGGTCGGTCAGCGATGCCAGCTGATTGGGGAACTCGGCCGCCGGATCGGGCAGCAGCGTGGCGAACCGGTCCAGCAGGCGCTTAAGAATCCTCGGCCCAACAACGGCCTCACCCGCGGCCACCGTGCGGATCGCGGCGACCAGTTCCTCGGCCGGCACGTCCTTGGCCAGGAACCCACTCGCCCCCGCGCGCAGCGCCCCGACGACGTAATCGTCCAAATCGAAAGTCGTGAGAATGAGCACTCGCACGGGCAGTTTCTGCGCCACGATGTCGCGGGTCGCGGTCACCCCGTCGCGGCGCGGCATCCGCACATCCATCAGCACCACGTCGGGCAGCAGGCGGCGGGCCATCTCGACCGCTTCGGCACCGTCGGTGGCCTCACCCACGATGTCGAGATCTGGTTCGGTGCCCAGCACGAGTTTGAACCCGGTGCGCAGTAGCTGCTGATCGTCGGCGAGCAGCACCCTGATCGGCCTCAAGCGACCGCCTCCACTTCTGCCGGAGTGCTTTCTACGGGAATCTTCGCGTATACCCGGAAACCGCCCCCAGGCCGGGGTCCGGTACGCAGCGTTCCGCCATAGACGGCAACACGTTCCCGCATCCCGAGCAGACCGTGCCCCGGGGTGCTCGTGGTCGCCGGGCCGTTGCCGGTGTCGAAGATTTCGATCGTGAACTCGGCGGCCGAGAACCCCATCCGCACCTCGGCCGTGGCCTGCCCGCCGGCGTGCTTGAGCGCGTTGGTCAGGGCCTCCTGCACGATGCGGTAGGCCGTCAGCGAGACACCCGGATCCAGCGGATACGGCTCACCAGAGATGCGCAAATGAGCGGGCAGCCCCGCCTCGCGAACCTGATCGACAAGGGTGCGGATGCCATCCATGCCGGGCTGTGGGGTCAGCTCAGACTCGGTTTCGGCCTCGATGCGCAGCAGGAACAACAGCCGGCGCAATTCGCGCAGCGTCGTGCGGCTCGTCTGCTCGATCGTCGACAGTGCCTGCTCGGCGGCGTCGTAGTCGTGTTTGAGGACGCGTCTTGCCCCGGTCGCCATCACCGAGATGACGCTGACGTGGTGGGCGACGACGTCGTGCAGTTCGCGGGCGATGCGCCGGCGCTCTTCGGCCACGGCCTGCTCGGCGTGTGCCTGCTGGCCCGCCTCGGCCGCGGCGGCCCGGTCCTTAAGCGCTTGGGCCACTTCGCGGCGGGCCCGCACGGTCCGTCCAATGAGGAATATCACCACCGCGGACACACCGTTGATCATTAGCCCGGCGGCCACGGTAATGACCTGCTCGCCGCCGTGAGCATCGAGGTAGCCCCGCTGGTCGGCGATGATGAGCGAAATCAGGGCTGGCACCCACAGCAGCAGCGAGCCGACGACGGCACGTCCCCAGGACTCGTAGGCGGCGAACGTGTAGGCCAGCACCAGCACCGCGTAGCCCAGGCTCGCCCACGAGGTCTCCTCGGCGGCCGAACCCAGCGTCATGATGGCGCACAACACGCCCATCGGCCACAGGTAGATCCGGCGGAACACGACCGGGATCAGGCCCACCGCGGCCAGGAACGCCGCGTACCAGCCGCTGCCCACCCCCCAGCCCGGTGGGGCGATCAGCATCAGCAGATAGACCACGCCCAGAATCGACGCGGCGAGTGCGGCGTCGGCGCGCAGCGGCGTCGACCACCACGCTTGACGCAGCATCGGCTGGAGCCAGGAGGGGACAGGCACCCACGAAGAGTAACTAAGGCGTGCTAACTCACGGTTGCTGCGAGGCGTCCAGGCGCAGCTGCCTGCTGTCGACCGTGGTGACCGTCACCTGTTGCGGGAACGGGGGGATCTGCCCGCCGAACTCGGGACAGCGGGCCTGATGGCTGCACCACGCGCACAGCCGGCTCGGCTTGGGCCGGAAATCCTGGGCTTCCGTCGAGGCCTGGATCGCACGCCACAGTGCCAGCAAAGTCTTCTCAAACCGTTGCAGCTCTTCGGCATCGGGCACGTGCTCACAGATCTCGGCGTCTTTGAGATAGACCAGGCGCAGCACCCGTGGCACGACGCCGCGCGTGCGCATGAGCACCAGGGCGTAGAACTTCATCTGAAACAGGGCCCTGGCTTCGAAGTCGGCCCGTGGCGCACCGCCGGTCTTATAGTCCACTACGCGCAAATCGCCCGTGGGCGAAACGTCAAGGCGGTCAACGTATCCGCGGATGAGCAGCTGATCGTCGATAACGGCCTCGATCAATGTCTCTCGCTCGGCGGGCTCAAGCCGGCGTGGGTCTTCGACGCTGAAATAGCCGTGCAGCAACCCTTTTGCCGACTCGAGAAACGCCGCCAGCTCCGCGTCTTGGCCCGGCTCAAACAATCCGGCGAGCTCGGGCTGCTCGGCCAGAAGCCGCTCCCATTGCGGGGCGACGAGGTCTCCGGCGGCCTGCTCGGTGCGCTCGGCCGCTGAGTTGTCGAACAGCCGCTCCAGCACCGCGTGCACCAGCGTGCCACGGGCTTGCTCGGCCGAGGGCTGCTCGGGAAGGCGGTCGATGGTGCGGAACCGGTAGAGCAGCGGGCACGTTTTGAAGTCAGCCGCCCGCGAAGGGGACAGTGAGGGAAGAACTGCGCTCGCTACCCCAGAAGCCTCGGTCATGGACACAGGCTAGGGCAGAGGTACGACAGCCTGCCCGTAGCATTGTCCCGTATGGAGCGAGTTTCGTGAGCGCCGGCGACGACTACCGGCCCAGCGGCTTTCAGGTCGGGAAAGTGTTCGGGTTCCCTCTGCGGCTCACGGGCTCATGGGTCTTCTTGGCCCTGTTCGTGGTGATCTTCTATGGCAGCAGCCTGGGCAGTTCACTCGGGTTGACCGGTGCGCCGGCGTTTCTGGCCGGTCTGGGGTTCGTGGCCGGACTGCTGCTTTCGGTGCTGTTGCACGAGCTAGGCCACGCCTTCACGGCACGCCGTTTCAACGTGGGAGTACGCGGCATCACGCTGGACCTGCTGGGCGGCTACACCGAGTTCGACCGCGATTCACCCCGCCCCGGCGTGGAACTGGCCACGGCGCTGGCCGGCCCGGCCGTCTCAGCACTGCTGGGGCTGGCCTGCATGGCCGGTGCCGCTGTCCTGCCCGACGGCTCCATCGCTGACAAGATCATGGCCCAGCTGGCGCTGGCAAACATCATCGTGGCGGTTTACAACGCGCTGCCGGGCTGGCCTCTTGATGGCGGCCGGGCGCTGCGGGCGGCGGTGTGGGCCGCCAAAGGTGACCGTGACAGTGGCCTGATGGTCGCGGGCTGGTCTGGGCGGGTCGTCGCCCTGCTGACCGCCGGTGTCGCGGTCTGGCTCTTCCTGGCCGAGCAACGCATTCTCACCCTCGTCATTGGAGTGTGGATCGCGTACAGCATCTGGCGTGGCGCGACCGTGGCGCTGCTGACGGCGCGGGTCCGCGCGCGTTACCCGATGGTCGACCCGTTGCAGCTGGCCCGGCCGATCTTCCCGGTGCCGGCCGGGACGTCGCTGGCCGAGGCGTCGCGCCGGGCCGAGGAGGCTGGCGTTCCGCACGCGGTGCTCGGGGTGACCGGGCCAGACGGAAAGCTGACCGCGCTCGTCAACTCGGTGAGTGCCGCGGCGGTGCCCGATCAGCGCCGCCCGTGGATCACCGTGGAGACAGTGGCGCGCGGCATTGACGGCGTGTCCTCGATTCCATCGACGGCCCGCGGTGCCGACGTGATCAAGCTCCTGCGCGGGGACCCGGATAGGCCTTACCTTGTGATGGCCGGGGATGATGTCGTCGGAGTACTGACCATCATGGACGTCATCCGGGTCCTGGACCCAGAGAAGAACAGGCGGTAGATGTGGCACGGCGAGGGCCATTCGTACCAGGCGACCGGGTGCAGCTGACGGACCCCAAGGGCCGCATGCACACCATCGTGCTGGAGCCCGGCAAGGCCTACCACACCCACCGGGGTGCGTTAGCCCACGACGACTTGATCGGCCTGCCCGACGGCAGCGTCATCCAGTCGGCCGGCAATACGTCCTATTTGGCCTTACGCCCGCTGCTGGCCGACTATGTGCTGTCCATGCCCCGTGGTGCGCAGGTCATCTATCCCAAGGACGCGGCCCAGATCGTGGCCATGGGCGATGTGTTCCCGGGCGCGCGGGTGCTTGAGGCGGGTGCCGGGTCCGGCGCGCTGACCTGTTCACTGCTGCGCGCGGTCGGTGACGGCGGTCAGGTGTGGTCATATGAGCTGCGCGAAGACTTCGCCGCGATCGCCCGCAAGAACGTGGAAGCCTGGTTTGGCGGACCGCACCCGGCCTGGAACCTTAAGGTCGGTGATGTGGCGGATTGTGCCGAGACCGGGTTTGACCGGATCATCCTCGACCTGCTGACGCCCTATGCCGTGCTTGACATGGTCGAGCGGGCGCTGCTGCCCGGCGGGGTGTTCATCGGCTATGTCGCGACCACGACGCAGCTGTCCGATCTCGTTGAGGCACTGCGCGAACGAGGCGGGTTCACCGAACCCTTGGCGTGGGAGTCGCTCGTGCGCGACTGGCATGCCGACGGGCTGGCGGTCCGCCCGGATCACCGCATGATCGCGCATACGGCCTTTCTCGTCCGGTCCCGCAAGCTCGCCCCTGGCGTCACCGCTCCGCCGCGGCGCCGCAAGCCGAGCAAGGGACAGGAGGCGTATCAGCAGCGCAAGGCCGCAGCCGCGAAGGTCAGCGAGGACGAAGAATGATCTCCAGCGTTTTCCCGGACTGGTCGCCGTACCCGGATCTGGAGTCGGCGGCGCGGGCCTATTTGCGTGACCCGGAAGTCGCGCTCGATGTGCTCAACGGTGTCCTCAATGGAACCCAGGTGCTGGGGTTCACATTGGAGCGATTCGTCAATGAGCACAATGGAGTGTGGCAAGAGGTCGTCGTGTGTGACGGGTCGCGGCTGATGCTTTGGCATGGCGAGGACGTATCACCCAACGAGGGCCCGGCTGGGGCGATGATTTCGTCGCTGCGCGTCGTGCCGCTCTCGGCCGTCATCGAGGTGGGGTGCCGCCGCCGGCTGATGCGTGGCCCGAGCGGACAGTTGCGCGTTGACAGCGTCGACGTCTACCTGCTGCTGAATTCCCTCGATGAGGCCACGGGCGGGCATCCGCTGGAAGAGGCCCGCGTGTCGGTGCGCCAAGACGCGCTGCGGTTCGGCAAAACGCTCGAAGATGGCGGCCCAGGGCAGATTGGCCGCCTTGAGGAGTTTGCCCGGCTTGTCGCTTCGCTCGCTGGGCGCCCGCTGCTTTAGACCTGCGCGGCGATCTCGTCGCGAACCTGATCGCGCTCTTCTTCGCTGAGCTGGTGCCCGTCGCGGTGCACGTGAATGCACTCGCCGGGACATTCTTTTGCCGCGTCGATGATTTCCAGTCGCAGGTGCGCCGGCACGTTCACCTGTGCACCAGCTGCGAGCTGCAGTTCTCCGGACTCATCCTTGACGTAGGCCAGGCCGTCGACGTCGAATTCAAAGACTTCCGGGGCGTACTGAACGCACAGCCCGTCCCCGGTGCACAGATCCTGGTCCACCCGTACGCGAAACTCGGTCACAGCAACGACAGTACAACCAGGCGGATGTGGCCATGTTGATGCGTTACCTAATGGCCAAGAGCAGCTAGTGTTAAGAGCACCCTGACGTTGGTATCCAACAAGGCAGGATCCAGCGAAGGATAAGCCCCCGGGGAGGTGGGACGTGGCACGCAGCGATGACGCGGATGCGCGCGCAGCACGGTGGGAGAAAGAAGCCAACGATCTCTCCACGCAGGTCGCGTTCCTGCAGGAGGAGCTCGCCCTGTTGCGGCGCAAGCTCAGCGAGAGTCCGCGGCATGTGCGTCAGCTGGAGGAGCGGCTCGCCGCGACTCAAGCACAGCTGGCACGGCTGACAGAAAACAACGAGAGACTGGTCGCCACCCTCAAAGAGGCACGCGCCCAGATCGTCACCCTCAAGGAAGAGATTGACCGCCTGGCGCAGCCGCCAAGTGGTTATGGCGTCTTCCTCGCCCGACACGATGACGGCACGGTTGATGTCTTCACCGGTGGGCGCAAACTTCGGGTGGCGGTGTCGCCATCGATCGATGTCGAGCAGCTCCAGCGCGGGCAGGAAGTCCTGCTCAATGATGCGCTGAACATCGTCAACGCGTTCGGGTTCGAACGTTCTGGCGAGGTTGTTGGCCTCAAGGAGATCCTTGAGGGCGGCGACCGGGCGCTGGTCATCTCGCATGCGGACGAGGAACGCATCGTGTTCCTGTCCGATGCGCTGATCGGCACGCAACTGCGTGCGGGCGATTCTTTGATGATCGAGCCGCGCTCGGCGTATGCGTATGAACGCATCCCCAAGAGCGAGGTTGAGGAGCTCGTTCTGGAAGAGGTGCCCGACGTCGATTACACCGACATCGGCGGGCTTACCGGCCAGATCGAGCAGATCCGCGATGCCGTGGAGCTTCCGTTCCTGCACGCGGATCTATTCCGGGAGCACCAGCTCCGGCCGCCAAAAGGCGTCTTGCTCTACGGCCCTCCCGGCTGTGGAAAGACGATGATCGCCAAAGCGGTCGCCAATTCCCTCGCTAAGAAGATCGCCGAAAGCCGGGGACAGGACAAGCACACCAGCTATTTCCTGAACATCAAAGGCCCCGAGCTGCTCAACAAGTACGTTGGTGAGACGGAGCGGCACATCCGCCTCATCTTCCAGCGCGCCCGCGAGAAGGCCTCCGAGGGTACGCCGGTGATCGTGTTCTTTGACGAAATGGACTCGGTATTCCGTACCCGCGGATCTGGGGTTTCGTCCGATGTGGAGAACACGATCGTTCCGCAGTTGCTCAGCGAGATCGACGGTGTGGAGGGGCTGGAGAACGTCATCGTCATTGGCGCCTCCAACCGGGAAGACATGATCGACCCGGCGATTCTGCGGCCGGGCCGTCTCGACGTGAAAATCAAGATTGAGCGGCCGGACGCTGAAGCGGCCAAGGACATTTTCAGCAAGTACATCCTCACGGATCTGCCGCTAAGCGCGGACGACGTCGCCGAACATGGTGGATCGGCCGAGGCCTGTGTCCACGCGATGATCAACGCGGTGGTCCTGCGGATGTACTCGGAGACCGAGGAGAACCGGTTCCTCGAAGTCACCTACGCCAACGGTGACAAAGAGGTGCTCTACTTCAAGGACTTCAACTCCGGCGCGATGATCCAGAACATCGTCGACCGGGGCAAGAAGATGGCCATCAAGGAGTTCTTGTCCTCCGGGAAGAAAGGCTTGCGCCTGCAGCATCTGCTCGACGCCTGCCTCGACGAATTCCGCGAGAACGAGGACCTGCCGAACACCACGAACCCCGACGACTGGGCCCGCATCTCCGGAAAGAAGGGCGAGCGGATCGTCTACATCCGCACCCTGGTTTCCGGCGGCAAGGGCACCGAGTCGGGCCGGTCGATCGACACTGTGACCAACACAGGGCAGTACCTCTAAGCGAAAAGATCGGCGCGTGGCATCCTTTGGGGTGTCACGCGCCGATCGCTTTACCGATGCCCAAGGAACCATACGCAGATGTCTATGCCGACCCCCTCGGTGCAGCCCAGGTATCACCTGAAAGCTGGGATCGCCGCGTTCTTCGCGTTCTTCCTGATCATCGGTGGCTGGGCGGTCGCGGCACCGTATGACGGCACCCCCGATGAACGCCAGCATCTCTACCGTGCGGCGGGGGTGACGGCCGGGGAGATCTTTCCCGAGCTGGTGACCAACGACCAAGGGTCGGGCGCCCTTCAGACCGTGCCGCAGGGCATGGTGCGCGAAGACCGGATGTGCTGGACGTTCCGTCCGTATGTGTCGTCAGCCTGCAACGGCGATCCGAGTGCTGATCCGCGACGGGTTGAGGTGCTGAGCCTGGCCGGGCGGTACAACCCGCTGTACTACGCGGTTGTGGGCGCGCCACTGAACCTGTGGCCGGGCTGGTCGGGCATCATCGTTTCCCGGCTGATCAGCGGGGCTATCGCGTCGGTCCTGCTCGCGTGCGCGTTCGCGCTGCTGCTGCGGGTGCGCGGCCCGCTTTTCGCCGGCGCCATCGCGGTCGTGTTCACACCGATGATCGCGCAGATGGCCAGCGCCATTAACCCCAGTGGGTGGGAGCTGGCCGCGGGCATCGCCTTCTTCGCCTCCGGCATCGTCATCTTCCTGAGCCCACCGGAGCAGCGCACCACCGGGGCGGTGTGGCTGCTGGGCGTCAGTGCGGTGCTCATGGCGGTCCTGCGCTCAGCGGGGCCGTTTCTTTTGTTCTGCGCCGTCCTCGCCTTGGCGATCCCGGTGTCGTGGCAAAAGATCAAGGGCTGGTGGGGTGACCGGGCCCTGCGCCACACGATGATCGCCGTCGGTATCGCCCTGGTCATCGCGGCCACCTGGCTGCTGGCGATGCGGCCCGGCGAGCTGGCCACGAAACCGCCCGCCGACCTGTGGACACCGCAATTGGCTGTCAGCTATCAGTTCTGGCTGTGGGGTCTTTACACCGATGAACTCGTCGGTGTCATGGCGTGGAACGACACCCTGCTGCCCGGGCCGGTTTACGCCGTTTGGCAGGGCGCCGCGTTGCTGTTTGTGTTCCTCGGGTTCGCCGCGGCCACCTGGGCCGGGCGGATCAGGTTCATGCTCATCTTCACCGGTGCCGTGGTGGTGCCGACCGCCATTCAGCTCCTGGCGGCCAACAGTTCCGGCTTCGTGCTGCAGGGCCGTTATGTGCTGCCGCTTCTCGTCGGGTTCCCGTTGTTAGGCGCGTGGATCCTGGAGGAGCGCGGCTTCCCGGACGCCTGGGCGCGGCCACTGTCCAAACTGTTCGCCGTGATTCTTGTCCCGCTGCACGTCCTGTTCCTGGCCTACACCATGCAGCGCTGGCAAGCCGGCGTCGAAGACAAGATAAAACTCAGCAAAATCATTGGCCCCACCCAATGGCAGCCGGTACTGGGCAGCAAACTTCCTTTGCTGCTAACGATCCTGGGCGCCCTCGCCCTGACTGTCATCCTGTGGCGGGCAGCGGCCAAGGCCAAGGCAGTCAACGCATGACAGCGTTGCTTTTGCGCCGCAGGTGGATCGTCTGGGCCCTCCTGGCCGCCATCTACCTCGTCATGCTGGCGCTCACGTTCGAGCGCACCGATCAGTGGTTCAGCGACTCACGGTTCTACCTCGCCTGGTCCTACCGCTATCTCGGCTACTCCGAGGCTGATGCCGCTCAGCTGACCTACGACTACCTCGCCGGGGCACGCGGGCTGGAAAACTGCACGTTCTGCTGGCCTGCCGACTACCAGCACTCGTTCTTCCACGGTGAGAACGGCGCGGTGGTCGCGCCACGCATGATCTACCCGCTGCTATCCGCGCCGTTCGTGGCCCTGTTTGGTGGCGCTGGAATGCTTGTCGTGCCCGCGCTGGCCTACGCCGCGGGGGCCGTGCTGCTCATCCGGCTGGCGTCGCGGATGTGGGGCTACTGGTGGGCGATAGCGGCCGGGTTCGCCCTGCTGATTCCCGCCATCGCGTTCCGCTTCGCCGGGTCGGCCATGACCGACAGCCTCGCCCTGATGTTCAATGTCGCGGGACTGATGTTCCTGCCGTTGCTGCGCCAGCGCCGCCGCTGGGATGTGGTGTGGTTCCTGGGCATCCTCGTGCTCAACCTGTTCACCCGGCAGTTCGCCATCACCGTCGCGTTTGGTGTCAGCCTCGCGTGGCTCATCGTGGCGCTGCGCGACCGCAAGTTCGGCAACGCCTGGCTGCCGTTCGCGGCCGGGTCCATCGTGGTGACCGGTGCGGTAACGTTTCTGCAAAACCTTTACGCCGCAAGGCTTTTCGAGGGCGACCAGCTCAGCCTGATCGCGCGGTACCAGCAGCTGGCGCTGGAGAAATTCGGCGTCAACGGGCTCGTGTCCATCCCGAAGGTGCTGACCTGGCAGATCCGGGTTGACTACCACTACGTGCGCTGGCTGGACATGCCGCTGGTCATCGTCATCGGCGCCGCCATCCTGGCGGTGTGCTGGCGGTTCCGGTCGGAATTGAGCGCGCTCCTCGCGGGCACCGGCCTGGTGACCCTGGCGATGACGGTGATCATCGTCGACCAGACGTACTTCCGCTATTACGTCCCGCTGGTGCCGCTGCTGATCCTGTGCGCACTGGCGCTTATCCGCGATCTGGCCACCGGCATTCGCCCGTCACGGTCCACCGAGGCTTTCGGGGCTGAGCCAGCCCGTGCCGGGCGGTGGATGCGGGCGGCCGACTTTGGCGTGCCGCGGCTGGCGTGGATCTCGGTCGCCGGGCTCTACCTGGTGATGGCTTTCCTTGTCGGCCGCGAAACGTTGCCACATGGCGACCCACTGGTCTATGTGTCCACATTGATCGGTCTGCCCGCGGTGCTGCTCCTGCTCAAGGTGACGGAACGCCGGTTTGACCTGACCGTCGGCGTGAGCGCCGCGGTGGCGTTCACGCTCACGCAAACGTGGCTCACCCACAGCCTGAGCAGCACGGCGAACGCCGTGGCACTGCTGTTCTGCGTCGCGATCCTGGGACTGCTGCCTGGATCGCGGATCACGGTCCGGCACCAATCCGCCATCGTGATCACTTTGCTGATCGCCGTGGCCGTGCTGACCTATCGCGTCATTCCGCTGGCCGCCGCAATCCTTGCCGTCTGGCTCATCGTCGCCATTCGCGACCGCCGGCTGGGCAACGCGTGGCTGCCCGCCGCCGCGGGTGCTTTGCCGGCGCTGGTTCTGGGTATCTTCCTGGGAGCCCGGCCACTTTGGGGGGACGCGACGCTCACGGCGTACCCCCAAGGGATTGAAGAATTTAAAAGGGCCGTGTTCCTGGTGGCTAAAACGGCGGCGGGGGACCGCATGCTGATCGCACTGGCCATCATCGCCGCGGCGGCCGTCCTGGCTTCGCTGAAAGCGGAACTTACCTGGCTGGCGGTGGTGGGGACAGCGGTCGCGGCTGCCGTGTTCTTCGCCCTCGGCGATCCGGCCACCGGAACGTCGAGTCTCCAGCTGGTCGCCCCGGTGCTCATGATGGTCACCGCGGCGGCAGTCACGCGGTACGTTCGCGCGGACCTTGATCAACAGGAGCCGGTAGCGCCTCGCGCCGAGAAGGCGCACAGCGGGCTAGGCTGAACCCACACGGGGCAAGGGGAGTGAGGATAAGCGCATGAGCGTTCGCCGGATTATGGGTACCGAAGTCGAATACGGCATTTCCGTGCCCGGGCAGCCCGGCGCCAACCCAATGGTGACCTCTTCGCAGGTCGTCAACGCCTACGGTGCCCGGCCGGAGCTGACCAGAGGCGGACGGGCCCGCTGGGACTACGAAGAGGAATCGCCGCTGCGTGACGCGCGCGGGTTCACCTACACCGGCACGGCCTACGACCCAGCCGAAGCGCTAGCCGACGAAGACCTCGGCCTGGCCAACGTCATCTTGACCAACGGCGCGCGCCTCTATGTCGACCACGCCCACCCCGAATACTCCACTCCCGAGGTCACCAACCCGCTCGACCTGGTCAAGTGGGACAAGGCAGGCGAGAAAGTGATGGCAGAAGGCGCCCGCCGCGCCGCCACCATTCCCGGCAGCCACCCGATCCACCTGTACAAAAACAACACCGACAACAAAGGCGTTTCCTATGGCGCGCATGAGAACTACCTCATGCGCCGGCAAACGCCCTTCGCCGACATCGTCACCTTCCTCACGCCGTTCTTCGTCACCCGCCAGATCTTCACCGGCTCCGGCCGGGTCGGGATTGGACAAGACGGCAGCCAGGCCGGTTTCCAGCTGTCCCAGCGCGCCGACTTCTTCGAAGTCGAAGTAGGCCTGGAGACCACGCTCAAACGGCCCATCATCAACACCCGTGACGAACCGCACGCCGACGCCGACAAATACCGCCGGCTGCACGTCATCATCGGCGACGCCAACCTGTCGGAGATCTCCACCTACCTCAAGGTCGGCACGACCTCGCTGATCCTGGCCATGATCGAGGAAAAGGCCCTCGGTGCTGACCTCGGCATCGCCGACCCCGTCGCCGAGCTGCGCGCCGTCAGCCACGACCCATCGCTCAAGCACCTCATGCGGCTGCGTGACGGACGCCGGCTGTCCGCCCTCGACCTGCAGTGGGCCTACTACGAACGCGCACGGTCCTATGTGGACGACCGGACCGGTGCTGACACCGATGACATGACCGCCGATGTCCTGCGCCGCTGGGAAAGCGTCCTCGACCGCCTCGGCCGCGATCCCATGCTATGCGCGCAAGAACTCGACTGGGTCGCGAAACTTCGGTTGCTAGAGGGATATCGCGAACGCGAAGGCCTCGGCTGGGCATCGTCCAAACTGGAACTTGTCGACCTGCAATACTCCGACGTACGGCCAGAAAAGGGCCTGTACCACCGGCTTGTCGCCCGCGGGGCGATGCAGACGCTCCTTGAGCCGGCGGTCACCGAAGCGGCGATGACGGAGCCGCCGGAAGACACCCGCGCCTACTTCCGTGGGCGGTGCCTGGCCAAATACGCCTCCGAAGTCGTTGCGGCCAGCTGGGATTCGGTCATTTTCGACGTCGGCCGCGAAGCTTTGGTGCGCGTGCCGATGATGGAACCGGAGAAGGGCACCAAGAAGCACGTCGGCGCTTTGTTCGACCGCTGCCCGAGCGCGAAGGACTTGCTCGAAATCATTACGGCGTAGCTACTCGCGTGGAGATCGCCTCGCGAGCTACGGTTAACGGACATTAGTTCGATAGGGAGGGCACCCAATGGCCACACAAGACGGTGGGCAGTCCCAGTCTGGCAAGTCACGCCGCGATGACGAAATCGAAGAAGTCGCCCCCGAAGTCAACCCTGAGGTAGCCGAGCGCGTCGAGCAGATCGGTGAGGACGTCGACGACCTCCTTGACGAAATCGACGCCGTCCTCGAAGAGAACGCCGAAGAATTCGTGCGCGGCTATGTACAAAAAGGCGGTCAGTGACCGGCCGTCGCGCCTGAAATTCTGGGCGTCCGGCGTGCCCGGCCCCGAGCATGTGGACCATGACCACCGTTCCGGTAAGGTGCGAGGAATCCTGTGCTTTAAGCGCAACGGCGGTCTTGGTCAGTTCAAGGGCGACGTGGCTACGATGCGGTAAAGCGATCTCGTACTTGAGGGAGACGAAGTGGCAGCCGATTTTGGTACATCCGGGCGTCTACCGCTGGCCTACACGGCTGCGGGAAACTCGTCTTTCACCGAGTTTCTGAGCCAGGTGGCACCGGAGTTGCTGCCTGGGCGCCGTAACCTGCCTCAGGGCGGTGCGGCGAAAGACCTCGCTCCACATGCGACAACGATCGTCGCGATCACGTTCTCCGGTGGTGTGGTGATGGCCGGCGACCGGCGCGCGACGATGGGCAATCTCATCGCCAGCCGCGACATCGAGAAGGTGCACCCCGCCGATCCCTATTCGCTGGTGGGTATCGCTGGCACCGCGGGTGTCGGCATTGAACTGATCAAATTGTTCCAGGTGGAGCTGCAGCACTACGAGAAGATCGAGGGCGCGATGCTGTCCCTCGACGGTAAGGCGAACCGCCTTGCGACGATGATTCGCGGCAACCTGGGAGCGGCCATGCAGGGCCTCGTCGTGGTGCCGCTGTTCGCCGGCTTCGACCTCGACGCTGACGATCCGGTGAAGGCCGGGCGCATCTGGAGCTTTGACGTCACCGGTGGTCTTTACGAAGAGACCGGCTACGACGCGATCGGCTCTGGTTCGCTTTTTGCCAAGTCATCACTGAAGAAGACATACCGGCCTGGGCTCGACGCCGATGCGGCCGCGAGGCTGGCCGTGGAGGCCCTTTACGACGCGGCTGACGATGACACCGCGACCGGTGGGCCTGACATCATCCGCAAGATTTTCCCGGTCGTCATGACGGCGACCGCGGAGGGCACGAGCCGTTATTCCGAGCCTGAGACCGCTGCGATGGCGGAGGCGATTCTGGCCGCCCGCACCGAACGCCCGACGCCATAAACGACACGCTGTAACGAATCGCAGACCGTCCAAAGAGGAGAGCAGCCACCGTGGCTATGCAGTTCTACGCCTCACCTGAGCAGATCATGCGGGATCGCTCGGAGTATGCCCGCAAGGGCATTGCCCGGGGCCGCAGTGTCGTCGTGCTGACCTACGCCGGTGGCGTGCTGTTCGTCGCGGAGAACATCTCCACGACGTTGCACAAGGTCAGCGAGATCTATGACCGGATCGGGTTCGCCGCGGTGGGGCGGTACAACGAGTTTGAGAACCTGCGGTCGGCTGGGGTGCGCATGGCGGACCTTCGTGGCTATTCCTACGACCGCCGCGATGTGACGGGCCGTGCGCTGGCGAGTGCCTATTCGCAGACGCTGGGCTCGATTTTCAGCGAGCAGCCTGGCAAGCCTTACGAGGTCGAGATCTGCGTCGCCGAGGTCGGCACATCGGAGGCCAAGGACGAGCTTTACCGGTTGCCCTATGACGGCTCGGTGCAGGAGGAGCCAGGGTTCATGGCCATGGGTGGCCAGGCCGAGGCGATCTCGAACGTGATTAAGGCACAGCACCGTGAGGGGCTGACGCTCAAAGAGGCGCTGAAACTGGCGCTCGCGGCGATCGGCAGCGTGGGCGGCGACAACAACGGCTCTCGCACGATCGCGGCTAACCAGCTTGAGGTGGCGATTCTGGACCGTTCGCGGCCAGGCAGGAAGTTCCGCCGGCTGACGGGCGCGGCGCTGACGGCGGTCATGCCCGGTGCTGAGGCCCAGGCTGCGGAGGCCAAAGCCGACGGTAAACCGGATGGCAAAGCTGACGCTAAGAGTGATGACAACGGCGACGGCAAAGAGGCGGCACAGTGACCTTGGCGTCACGGGCAGCTAGGGTCTGAGCATGGACCGGCGAATTTTCGGGCTTGAGACCGAATATGGCGTCACGTGTACTTACCGTGGGCAGCGGCGGCTGTCCCCTGACGAGGTGGCGCGTTACCTGTTCCGGCGGGTTGTCTCATGGGGACGGTCCAGCAATGTGTTCTTACGCAACGGGGCGCGCCTTTATCTGGACGTCGGTTCGCACCCGGAGTATGCGACGCCGGAGTGTGATTCGGTAACGGACCTGGTGGCGCATGACCGGGCCGGCGAGCGAATCCTTGAAGGCCTGCTAGTCGATGCCGAGCGGCGGCTGCACGATGAGGGTATCGCCGGCGAGATTTATCTATTTAAGAACAACACTGACTCTGCCGGTAACTCCTATGGCTGCCACGAGAACTATCTGGTGAGCCGCCACGGCGAGTTTGGCCGGCTGGCTGACGTGTTGATCCCATTCCTGGTGACGCGCCAGCTGATCTGCGGTGCGGGCAAGGTGCTGCAGACGCCACGTGGTGCGGTCTATTGCCTGTCGCAGCGCGCTGAGCACATCTGGGAGGGTGTGTCGAGCGCGACGACGCGCAGCCGCCCGATCATCAACACCCGGGATGAGCCGCACGCCGACGCTGAGCGTTATCGCCGTCTGCACGTGATCGTGGGCGACTCGAACATGAACGAGGTGACGACGCTGCTGAAGGTGGGCAGTGCCGACCTCGTGCTGCGGATGATCGAGACTGGCGTGGCCATGCCTGACCTGGCGCTGGAGAACCCGATCCGCGCGATCCGTGAGGTGTCACATGACATCACGGGCCGCCGGAAGGTGCGTCTGGCCAACGGCAAAGAGGCCAGTGCGCTGGAGATTCAGCGGATCTACCACGAGAAGGCGATGGAGTTCGTCTCCCGCCGGGGTGCCGATCCGGCGGCGCAGCGAGTGGTCGACCTGTGGGGCCGGGTGCTGACAGCGGTGGAGACCGGTGATTTGGCCAGCGTTGGCCGCGAAATCGACTGGGTGACGAAGCTGCGGCTGATCGAGGCGTACCAAAAGAAGCACGACCTGCCGTTGTCGAGCCCGCGTGTGGCACAGATGGACTTGGCTTACCACGATCTGCGCCGGGGCCGGGGTCTTTACCCGCTGCTGGAAAAGCGCGGCAAGGTCGACCGCGTCGTGACCGACCTGCGCACCTATGAGGCGAAGGAGACGCCGCCTCAGACGACCCGCGCCCGCTTGCGGGGCGAGTTCATCAAGCACGCGCAGGAGAAGCGGCGCGACTTCACGGTCGACTGGGTGCACCTGAAGCTCAATGACCAGGCGCAGCGGACTGTCCTTTGCAAGGATCCGTTCCGTGCGCACGATGAGCGGGTCGAAAGGCTCATTGCCAGTATGTGAGACTCATTGGGTGACCGATGAGGACAAGGTTGAGCCGATCCTGCCGCGTGATCGGGTGCCTCTGCGTAAGCGCATGCTCGACCGGCGGCGCGAGAAGATCAGGGCCGAGATCGAGCGGAACCGGCGTGGTGAATACACCGTGCCGACGTGGGTCCTTGTGGCTGCTCTCGTGGCACTGGTGGCTGGGCTAGCCGCGTTCATTATCTGGGGCTAGCAGCGAGGCGGCGTGCCGCCCGGCGGCGGCCGCGCTGAGGAAGTACATGAAGTCTTCCTCAAGCGAACGGCCCATGGTCGACAGCGGCACCGGTGACTTGCGCAGCGCGACGTCGAGACCCGCGGTGGGCACGGTGACGAGCTTGTGGCGTTCGGCTAGCGGGGCCAAGGCGGCCAGCTCGTGCTCGTCGAGTCCTTCGGGGACGGCGATGTCGGCGGCGACGAGGGCCACCTGGCCGTAGGCCGTGAGGCTGTGGTGCGACACGCCGCGGTGGCGTGGGCGGGCGTCGGTGCCGGAGATGCGCAGGGACCCGACGGGCCGTCCACCGAGGATGCCCGCCGCGTTGACAGCCTCTCCGACGGACACTCCAGAAAAGCCCCAAGTTGTTGCGGTGCCTAGGTTTCCGGGTCCTTGAGTGACGATGGCGATGTCGGCGCCGAGGACGTGCTTGGCCGCCAGAAGTCCACTGTGGACGGTGGTGGCTTCCAGGTCACCGCCCCAGGACTGGCCGGTGGTGACGGTGCCGGCCAAGTGCTCGTTGAGCGCGGCGAGGGTGCGCGACAGCCCGGCGGGCAGGGCCGCGCCGTCGGTCATGACGTAGGCCACGGAGGCGTCAGCGTCAGCCAGGATGCCGGCGAGGATGGCGGGCAGGGCCGAGTGCAGGTCTGCTGTGACCACGGGCATGCCGCCGAGGTGGGAGGCGCGCTCCATGATGGACCGTGCCGGGGAGGTTTCCTCCTCCACGCTAAGCCGGGCCGTCTGCATCGGACTGTAGCGAGCCTTGACGATGTGCCCCGGGAATTCGTGATCTGGCGGGAGCCGGTCGGGGATGGCGACTACCATCGCGTACCCGCCGGTCCCAAGATTGAGATCCAGAGCGTTTGTGTTTAGTAACACTCTGTCACCGGAGACCGGTTCGCCGACGAGATCCGGATAGGCCAGCGCCCGGACCGTCTCGTCACCAACGAGGACCGAAAGTTCCACGGCACCACGCCATTCGCGCAGCCTGCGGTCAACGACACCGTCTCGCCAGCGGATCATAACCTCGACTCTATCCCTAACGGGCGAAACGGATTACCAACCTGAGCCCTTGCGCTGCTAGCGTGGCCTCTGTGTCGCGCAGTCGTACTGAACGCCTGGTGAATCTGGTGATCTGCCTGCTGGCTACACGCCGTTACCTAACCGCGGCGCAAATCGCTGCGACCGTGCCCGGCTACGAGCACGATCCAGAGGATGTCCGCGAACACGACGCGTTTCAGCGCAAGTTTGAACGGGACAAGGCCGAGCTTCGAGCCCTCGGCGTCCCGCTGGAAACGGGGACGGCCAGCATTTTCGATAGCGAACCGGGCTATCGCATCGCCGCTCGTGACTACGCCCTGCCCGCGATCATGCTGGAGCCCGACGAGGCGGCCGCTGTCGGCGTCGCCGCACGGCTGTGGCGCCACGCTGGGCTGGCCGCTGCCGCGACGTCCGGCTTGAACAAGCTGCGTGCCGGGGGAGTCGAAGTCGATCCTCACGCCACGCTGGGCATCGAGCCGGTGATCGCGGTCGACCCGGCGTTCGAGCCGCTGACCGCGGCGGCACGGGCCCGCTGCGAAGTGATCTTCAGCTACCGCGTGCCCGATGACGACAAGCCAACGGTCCGGCACCTGCAGCCGTGGGGTGTCGTGTGCTGGCGCGGCAAGTGGTATGTCGTGGGCCACGACACCGATCGCGAAGCGCCCCGCTGCTTCCGCCTCTCGCGCATCGTCGGCTCGGTGAAGACCCAGGGGCAGCCCGACGCGTTCGAGCCGCCGGAAAACCTTGACCTGATTGGCTATGTCGGCCGCAACGCCGGCCCCGTCGCGCGCCCGAACACGGCACGTGTGCTCGTCAAGCCGGGCCGTGCCGCCGGGGTGCGCCGCTTCGCTCAGCCGGTTCAGTCCACAACAGACGGAGATGTGCTGGAGCTGCGTTACGCCGAGCCAGACAGCTTCGCCGCTTGGCTCGTTGGCTATGGCGCTGACGTGACCGTGCTCGGCCCCGATGAGGTGCGCAAAGCCGTCGTCGCCCGCTTGGAAGACATCGCGTGTGTGCCCTTCAGCAGCACGGCCTATGAGCTGGAGCCCGCGTGACCGTTTCCGCGCCCGCCCGGTTAGCCAGGCTGCTCAACCTGGTGCCGTATCTGCTGGCCCGCCCCGGGATCGAACTCGCCGAGGCGGCCGCGGACCTTGGCGTGTCGGATAAGCAGCTGCGCGAGGACCTTGAACTGCTGTGGGTGTGCGGGCTGCCCGGTTACGGCCCCGGCGACCTCATCGACATGTCGTTCGACGGTGACCGTGTCACGGTCACTTATGACGCCGGCATTGACCGTCCGTTGCGGCTCACGCCGGATGAGGCGACAGCGCTCGTCGTGGCGCTGCGGATGCTCGCCGAAACAGCGGGAACTACCGATCGAGACGCGGTCGCGCGTGCGCTGCAGAAGATTGAGCACGCGGCCCGGCTGGAGCAGCCGCCACCGGTCGCGGTCCGGCTGCCCGGCGACACCGAACGCCTGGCTAACTTGCAGGACCTGTTAGAGCGCGGCAAAGCCCTGAGCATCAGCTACTACTCGGCTGCCCGTGATGTGACCAGCGAACGGATCATCGACCCAATGCGGCTGCTGTCGGTGTCGGGACGGTCCTATGTGGAGGCCTGGTGCCGCTCGGCCAAGGGCGTGCGCATGTTCCGCGCCGACCGCATCGACTCCATCACCGAGCTTGAGGAGCCGGCGGCGCCACCTGCGGGCGTGACCGGCAACGACCTGACCGACGGGGTGTTCCAGCCCGATCCGCAAGCCGAGCTGATCACGCTTCGGGTCAGCCGCGGCAGCCGCTGGATCACCGAGTATTACCCGTGTGAGTCGGTGACCGAGGTGAGCGCCGACGAATGGCTGGTGTCCATGCGGGTCAACGACATGGATTGGGCCAGGCGCTTCGTGCTCGGCCTGGGACCCCGGGTGCAGGTCGTCGAGCCAGATCATTTAGCCGAGGGGGTACGCCAAAGCGCGCTGGCCGCCTTGGCAAACTACGCGTGACATACCCTTCCGCGCGGCCCGGTTGCACCGAGGCGAGGCGGCGCGGCCTAGTGTTAGAGCCGTGGTTGTCTGGATCGTCATCGCCATCATCGTCGCGGGTTTGGCATACCTCGCCCTGGCTTTGCGTGCGTTAGCGCGCCGGACGCAGCCGCTGCTGGCCGAACAGGCCAAGTTGCAGACTGGACTGGCTAAAGCACAGGATCTCGCGGCTGCGGCCGAAGGACTCCAGGCACACGCCGATTCGCTGCAAACGCGGGCGGAGCTGTTGCAAGAGCGCATGGAGGCGATCAAAACCTCGCGGCACGGCCAGAACGCATGAAAACGCCCGGGGCGCATGTCCCCGGGCGTTTCGCCTAAGCGTCTAGTTGACCGACTGCGAGTCGATCCACTTCTGCAGGTCGTCGCCGCTTTCGAAGCTGACGATCAGCGCGTAACGGGGCTTGTCGCCCTTGTGGTAGACCGCGTGCCACAGGCGCTGCGTGTCGACCACGAACTGGGCACCCTTGCGAAGCGGGATGTGCCTCTCGGAAGCGGCATCGTCCTTGCCTTCGCGAACGATCATGTAGCTGTCGGTGTCGTCGGTGAGGTTCAGCCAGGCACGAACCACCCACGGCTCGCTTTCCGGGTTGAGCCGGTTGTTGTCGTCCTGGTGCAGGCACGACACGGCGTATTCGTAGGAGGTGCTGGGCTCCAGCTTGATCACGCGAACGCGGCCGTAGCGGGCGCCAATGTTCTCGGCCCACTTGACCAGGGTCGGGCAGATCTCGGCGTTCTCGGTCCACACACCGTCTTTGTCAGACTTGCCGTGGTCCCAGAAGCCAGCGCATTCCATGGCGCCCAGGGCCGAAGCGATCGGGGCGAAGTTGGTGTCGCCACCGCTCTTCCAGTCGACGTATTCCATCGACTCCCACTCAGCCGGGTTCAGTTCACCTTCGTAGTCACGCAGCTGCACAAAGCCGGTCTCGTCGAGCACGGGCAACCTGCGGTGATTGGTGAGATGGCTGTTGGGCGCTGCCTGCTCCATCATGCGAGGAGGTGTTCCTTTCCGTGAGGGGCGGGCCGCCGCGCACAGGGAAAAGGGGAACGCGCCAGGCGGCCGTTGGCAAGCATTGCCTTACTTGCGCGCCTTTGTCAACTCTGCGTAACGAAGGGCCGTGCAGAAAACTGCACCCTGAGCCGTGCCTCGTTGACCCTCGCCGGGTGAGCAGGAACACTCGAAACCGAAGACGCCCGAGGCAGGCGCGTACCATAAGTACTGATCACCCCTCTTGAACTAAATGGAGCAAAAAATGGGTGCTTTGAAGCCATGGCACATCATCCTCGTGGTGGCGGTGCTGGTGCTGCTGTTCGGCGCGAAGAAGCTGCCCGACGCGGCTCGTTCCCTGGGCCGTTCGATGCGCATTCTCAAGGCCGAAACCAAGGGCCTGGCCGAGGACGGCAAGGAAAACGTTGCCGAGAAGGCCGACGCCCAGGTGACCTCGCAGCAGCCGCTGGGTGACAGCCAGCCGTCGGCCGCGCCCAAGGTCGACCCCATCAAGTAACCCACAGAGCCCGGAGACTGACGTGAAGAACCCCCTGGCACGTCGGCGAGGGTCCTCCGATTTCCAGCGAGCCGCGGATGGCTCCATGACGCTCATGGAGCACATCCGCGAGCTGCGTAACCGCTTGTTCAAAGCCTCGCTGGGCATTGTGGCGGGCATGATCGCCGGCTGGTTTCTGTCCAAGTGGGCATTCGAACAGCTGAAAGTGCCCTACGTCGAACTCATGGCGAAGCACGGGCTGCCTGACGACTTCCTGCAGATGAACCCGGGCAGCGGCCTGATTCTGCGGCTGAAGATCACTCTTTGGCTAGCTCTGATCGTTGCCGCACCGATCTGGCTCTACCAGCTGTGGGCGTTCATCGCGCCGGGCCTGCACCGGCACGAGCGCAAGTGGGCCTACATCTTCACCGCCATCGCCGCACCACTGTTCGCGATCGGTGTCACGCTCGGCTTCGTTATGGCCGCCAACGGTCTTGAGTTCCTTATGGCCCAAGGTCTTGCTGGTGTCACGATTCTGGAAGTCGAGGGCTATACCTCGTTCATGACCGGTGTGATGCTCCTATTTGGAGTGTCATTCGAGTTCCCGCTGATCCTGCTGATGCTCAATTTCACCGGGGTGCTCACGGGACGCAAGATGCTCAAGGGCTGGCGCGTCGCGGTGTTCGCGGCGACCGTTTTCGCCGCGGTGACGACGCCGGACCCGGGGCCGTTCACGATGAGCATCTTCGCGGCGAGCCTGAGCCTGCTGTTCTTCATCACGGTCGGTGTGGCCATGATCAATGACAAGCGGGTCGGGCGCGGCAAGGAGATTTACGAAGGGCTATCCGACGACGAGACGTCATCGATTGATGACTTCGCGCCGGAGCCGGTGGAGGCAGGAGCGCCACCGAGTTCGATAGCGCCGCTTGAGCGCCGCTACGACGAAATGACATAAGCCAGTGGCCTGCCGCGCGAGCGGCAGGCCACTCGCTCTCTTGACCGGCCGGTAACCGGCGGTCAGACTCACTTTCCGTGATCGCGGTGTTAACGAACCCTCAGGCCGGCCGGGGACGGCATCGAGCCAAGGCGCAGGCGGCCCTGGCTGTGCTCCAGGAAGCAGGGCCGGTTGAGGTTCTCTCACCGCGTACCCGCGAAGAAGCCCTTGAGGTGGCGAAAGCTGCTGTCGCCGGCGGTGCGGACGCTCTCGTGGCCCTGGGCGGTGATGGCACTGTGCACGTGGCCTTGCAAGCCGTTGGCGGCACCAGCACTCCGCTTGGCATCGTGCCCGTGGGCACCGGCAACGACATGGCCCAGTGTTTCGGTCTGCCCGCCGATCCGGCTGAGGCGGCCAAAGTCGTTGCCAGAAAACAAACGAAGGCCATCGACTTAGCCCGGCTGTCCACGGCGGACGGTGCGGCGCGCTGGTTCGGTGGCGTGCTGGCGGCCGGTTTCGACGCGATCGTCAACGAGCGCGGCAACGCGATGCGGTGGCCGAAGGGCCCGCGCCGCTACGACCTGGCGATCCTTGTCGAGCTGGCCCGGCTCAAGCCACGCCGCTACCAGCTCGTCATCGACGGCAAGCCCGAAAGCCTTGAGGCGGTTCTTTTCGCGGTCGGCAACATCGCCCAGTACGGCGGTGGCATGCGCATCTGCCCGCAGGCCGACCCGCAAGACGGCAAGCTCGATCTCGTGTGGGCCGAACCGGTCTCGCGGGCGAAGCTCATCCGGATCAAACCCCAGGTGTACGCCGGAACCCATGTCCTGCACGAAAAAGTGCACCAGCGGCAAGCCCGCGAAATCAGCATCGACGCGCCCGGGATCGTTTGCTACGCCGACGGCGAAAGGATCGCGCCGCTGCCGGTGAAAGTGACCGCCGTGCCGGGCGCGCTAACGCTGTTTGGCTAGGTGATAGACGCGGCTGAGGCCGTTGGGCTGACCGGCCGGTGCTCGCGACACGATAAGTGCCGTGCAGCCCGCGTCGATAGCGCCAGCGTCAGCCTGAGTGTCACCGACCATCATGGTCTGGGCCGGATCGGCCTTGAGCGCGGCGCACGCCTTGAGGAAAATCTTCGCGTCCGGCTTGATGTAGCCGGTCTCGTAAGACAGCACGATGGCGTCGCACAACGGCGAAAGCCCCCACTCATCGAGCAGGGGCCTGATGTCGAAGCCAATGTTGCTGACAATGCCGATTTTCACTCCTGCGGCGTAAAGAGCCGTCAGCGTCGGCAAGGCATCCGGATAAACCTGCCAGCCATCGGCTTTGAGCACACGCTCGTAAATCGCCGACGCCAAACCCGGGATATCGCACGGCACAGTGGCCGCCAGACCGGTAAACGCGTGCCGGTGCGCGTCTTCGTAGAGGTCGCGGTTGGCCCAGGATTCGGCCAATGGCGGGGGAATGCGCGCCGGTTTGTCCACACCGGGCAGGCCGCCCGCGGTGGCGAGACGGTCGGCGAGCACGGTCGCCTTGCCCCGGTCCAGCGTGACGCCGCAATCAGCAGCCGCTGCGGTCACCCAGGCGACCGGGTCGATCGTCATGGCCAGGGTGCCATGAAAATCAAAAAGGACCGCGTCTAGCGGCCAACGCTGCGGGTCTGGCACTCCAAGAGGATACCGAGCTGCGCCGGCTGGCCAAGGTCGCCTAGCCTAGAGTGCATGAGCGGAGCGAATCGGTATTGCAGGGTAATTAGTGCCTCAGGCCGAAACTCCGCTCTTTTTGGAGTTTCGGCATGAGCAAGCAACCGGCAGCGCCACCTTTGCTCACCGAATTCGCCGGGGCCTTGAGCTTTGAGCTCGACCCGTTCCAGCAAACCGCCTGCGCCGCCCTGGAAAGGGGCAGTGGGGTGCTGGTCTGTGCCCCCACCGGAGCGGGCAAGACGGTCGTGGGGGAGTTCGCGGTTCACCTGGCGCTAAGCCAGGGCCGCAAATGCTTCTACACCACACCGATCAAGGCACTGTCCAACCAGAAGTTTCACGATCTGATTCAGCGCTACGGCGCGGCCAAAGTGGGCCTGCTGACCGGCGACAATTCGATCAACGGCGATGCCCCGGTCGTCGTTATGACCACTGAAGTGCTGCGCAATATGCTCTACGCCGGGTCGTCCACGTTGGACGGGCTGTCCTATGTGGTCATGGACGAGGTGCACTACCTGGCCGACCGGTTCCGCGGCGCGGTCTGGGAAGAGGTCATCATCCACCTGCCCGCGACGGTGACGCTGGTGTCGCTTTCGGCGACAGTGTCCAATGCGGAGGAATTCGCCGACTGGCTCGTGACCGTGCGCGGAAAGACCGAAGTCATTGTCAGCGAACACCGCCCGGTGCCGTTGTGGCAGCACATGATGGTCGGCAAGCGCATGTTCGACCTGTTCCACGACGCCGACGCGGCCAAAGCCCACGAGGTGCATCCGGAGCTGCTGCGCCACACGCGTGAGGTCGCGCGCCGGGCCGAGCTGAGCACGATGAAGAAGGGCGCAGGGCGCCGCCGTCAGGGCGGGCCGCTGCGGCCAGACGTCATCGAGCGCCTTGACGCCGAAGGGCTGCTGCCGGCGATCCAGTTCATCTTCAGCCGGGCGGGCTGTGACGCGGCCGTGCAGCAGTGCCTGCAAGCCGGGCTGCGGCTCACCTCACCGGATGAGCGGGCTGAGATCCGCCACATCGTCGAGCGCAAGGTCGGCCACATCCCAGGTGAGGACCTGGCGGCTTTGGGCTATTGGGACTGGCTCGACGGGCTCGAGCGTGGTCTGGCCGCGCACCACGCCGGGATGCTGCCGGCGTTCAAAGAAGTCGTTGAAGAACTTTTTGTTAACGGACTTGTTAAGGCGGTCTTCGCGACCGAGACGCTTGCCCTGGGCATCAACATGCCGGCGCGCAGTGTCGTGCTGGAGCGGCTGGTCAAGTTCAATGGCGAAGCCCACGTCGACTTGACGCCGGGGGAGTACACGCAGCTGACGGGACGTGCCGGGCGGCGCGGTATCGACGTGGAAGGTCACGCGGTCGTCATCTGGAGCCCGGAAATCGACCCACGGCACGTGGCCGGCTTGGCATCCACGCGCACCTATCCGCTGCGCTCGAGCTTCCGCCCGTCGTACAACATGGCGGTCAATCTTGTTGGCTCTGTTGGCGCTGCGGCCGCTCGTGAGCTGCTGGAGTCGTCGTTCGCGCAGTTCCAGGCTGACCGTTCCGTCGTCGGTCTGGCCCGCCAGGTCCAGCGCAACAACGAGACGTTGCGGCTCTACGAGACCGAAATGGAGTGTGAGCAGGGCGACTTCGACGAATACTTCGCGATCCGAGTGAAGATCGGCGAACGGGAGAAGGCCCTGCAGCGCGTCAGTCAGCAAGCCCGCCGCGCCGAGGTGAACAGCTCCTTGGAACAGCTCAAAATCGGTGATGTGATCCGGATTCCGGGTGGCCGGCGGGCCGGGCTCGCGGTCATCCTCGACCCGGGTGCCGGTGCCTTTGGCGAGCCACGGCCGGTCGTGCTGACCGAAGACCGTTGGGCGGGAAGGATTTCGGCCGCCGAGTTCACCTCGCCGGTGCTGGCCTTGGGCCGGGTGCGGGTGCCGCGCCATTTCAATCAGCGGGCACCACAGGAACGCCGGGACCTGGCGGCCACCCTGCGCCACGTCGAAGACCAGCGCGCACCAGGCAAGCGCCGTCAAAAGTCAACGGCTGGCGAGGACAAAGAGCTGGCGTCACTGCGCAAGGCGTTGCGGATGCACCCGTGCCACGCCTGCCCGGAACGTGAGGAGCACGCCCGCTGGGCCGAGCGCCGCCAGCGGCTAACCAAAGACACAGAAGCGTTGCGGGACAAGGTTTCCACGCGTACCAATTCGCTGTCACGCACGTTCGACCGCATCTGCACGCTGCTGACCGAGCGCGGTTATCTGCGTGAGGACGGGACCGTGACCGATCCGGGACGGATGCTGGCCCGGCTGTGGACGGAAGCCGATCTGCTGGTGGCCGAATGCTTGCGTACCGGGGTCTGGGAAGGCCTGATGCCGCACGAGCTGGCCGCTGCCGCGTCTGTGGTGCTGTATGAGGCCCGGCGTGAGTCAGACGAGCAGGCCTCGGTGCCGCGAGGTGCCGTTGCCACGGCTATAGACGGGACGTGGCGGACCTACACGGCGCTGGCCAGTGACGAGCGGCGCCTGGGGCTCTCACAGACCCGGGAGCCCGATCTGGGGTTCGTGTGGCCCATTTACCGGTGGTCCAAGGGCGAACCGTTGGCCAAGGTGCTCGCGAGCGGGCATCAGCTTGACGGCGACATGCCCGCCGGCGACTTCGTCAGGTGGGCGCGACAGGTCATTGACCTGCTAGGCCAGATCGCTGAGGCGCCCGGAGCGTCGCCGGACCTTAAAGACACTGCCCGTGCGGCTATGGATTCCATCAACCGGGGAGTCCTTGCTTACAGTTCGGTTAGTTAACAGGCAGTTGGTTTGCTTTAACATTGTTGAATCCGCCATCATGCCCCCGTGGCAGATGTGCATCACTTCACGTATGGCCTTGTGACACCAGGGATTGCGTATGTCCTTTCTGTCCTTGGATCACTGCTTGGCCTGATCTGCACCGCCCGGGTGCGGACCGCACGGACTAAGGGGCAGCGAGCCTGGTGGCTGCTGCTCGCCGCTTGGGCAATCGGGGGAACCGGTATCTGGTCGATGCACTTCATGGCCATGCTCGGCTTCACCGTCTCGGGGGCGTCGATCCGCTATGACGTCTTGTTAACGGCGGCTAGCGCGGTGCTGGCGATCGTGGTCGTGGGCATTGGTTTGTTCATCGCCGGATTCGGCAAGCGCAGTGCGGTGCGCATCGTGCTTGGCGGCATCTTCGCCGGCGTCGGGGTCGCCATCATGCACTACACCGGCATGGGCGCCATGCGCCTAGACGGCGTCGTGCACTACGACACCAGCCTCGTGGTGGCCTCGGTCATCATCGCCGTGGTCGCCGCGACCGTCGCGTTGTGGTTCACGGTGACGCTGCAGCGCCCGCTGGCCATCTTCTTCGCCGCGTTGGTGATGGGTGTCGCCGTGTGCGGCATGCACTTCACCGGCATGGCATCGATGTCGGTCACGCTAGGCGAGCCGAGTCTGGAATCCCGGGGCGCGACCGCCTTGTCACTGATGGTGCCGATCGGCATGGGAGTGCTCATCGTCATGGGCGGACTGGTCTTCGCGATCGGTGCCGCCCCGCGCGAAGAGGACTTCGAAGCCCGCGCCTACCTCGACAAGATCGCCGCTCAGCGGGCCGCCGCCACGGCCTCGACCAACGCGTCGACGAGCCGCCGGCAGGGTCCGGCCACGTTCCAGCGCTCCGCCAGCTTGAACAACTCATCCGGGTCGTTTGGCGCGGGTGGCAAGGAGTCCTTGAGCGAAGGCACGGGCACGTCCAAGGCGACGCGCACGACCTGAGGGGCCACCGCCAGATAGTCCGCCGCGGCCGCGAGTTTCGTCCGCAGGCCAGGGGCGAAGTCGGCACTGGGGTCGGCAACCGCTTCGACAATGGCGTCGAGGCTGCCATACGTGGAGATGAGCCTCGCGGCCGTCTTCTCGCCGACCCCGGGCACGCCGGGCAGGCCGTCACTGGGGTCGCCCCGCAGCGCGGCAAAGTCAGCGTAACCAGAGGCCGGTACGCCGTATTTCGCGAGCACGGCAGGCTCATCACACACTTCGAGTTTGGCCACGCCACGTCCGCAGTAGAGCAGCGTCGTGGTCTTGTCGACGAGCTGGAACAAGTCGCGGTCACCCGAGGCCACCTCGACCGGAGCCGGACCACGCTTGGCCAGCGTGCCCAGGACGTCATCAGCTTCGTAGCCGTCGTGGCCAACCGCAGCGATGCCAATGGCGCCAAGGATTTCCAGGATCACGGGGATCTGCGGGGTGAGGTTGTCAGGCACTTCTTCGCCACCGTTAGGGGCCAGGCGGTGCGTCTTGTAGCTGGGAATCAGCTTCACCCGCCACGCTGGGCGCCAGTCGAAGTCCATCGCGCACACGACGCGGTTGGGGTGCCGGGTGCGGATGAGGGTGGCCAGCATGTCCAGGAATCCACGGACCGCGTTGACCGGCTCACCGGCGGCTGTCTGTGCGGCCTTCTCTGGAATGCCATGGAAGGCCCGGAAATACAGACTCGGCGCGTCTATGAGCAATAGCGGCTTCACCCCGACAGCGTAATTGCCCTAACGAACGTTAAGCTGATGGACATGGCCAGCATCGTCCGGTTGCTTCCCACCCCCGAAGCACATGAACTGCTTGAACTTGCCGAAGAACTCGCTGAGAAGGAGCTTGCCCCGAAGGTCGATGATTTCGAGGCACGTGGCGAGTTCCCGCGCGAGATCATCCGCACCCTGGGCCGCTCCGGCCTGCTCGGGTTGCCCTACGCCGAAGAATTCGGTGGGGCCGCCCAGCCTTATGAGGTCTACCTGCAGGTGCTTGAGGTGCTGGCCACCCGGTGGGCCGCGGTCGCCGAGGCGATCAGCGTGCACACGCTGGCGTGCTACCCGCTTTACTACCACGGCACGGCGGAGCAGAAAGAGCGCTGGCTGCCCAGCATGCTCGGCGGTGAACTTCTCGGTGCCTACTGTTTGTCCGAACCGGCCGGTGGCTCCGACGCGGCCAACCTGACCACGAAAGCGGCGCTGACCGACGGCCAGTACCTGATCAACGGCACCAAGGCGTGGATCACCCACGGCGGGGTGGCCGACTTCTACAACGTCTTCTGCCGCACCTCGGGCCCTGGCGCGAGCGGCATTTCCTGCCTGCTGGCCGAAGCCGGGACACCCGGCCTGAACCCGCAGGCTCGCGAGCGCACGATGGGGCTCAAGTCCTCACCGGTGGCGCAGATCGCCTTCGACAACGCCCCGGTGACCGCCGACCGCCTGATCGGGCAGGAAGGCGAAGGGTTCCGGATCGCTATGGGCGCCTTGGATTCCGGGCGCCTCGGCATCGCCGCGTGCGCGGTCGGCCTCGCTCAGGGCGCGCTCGACTACGCCACTGGGTACGCCCGTGAGCGCACCCAATTCGGCAAGCCGATCATCGACTTCCAGGGGCTGTCGTTCATGCTGTCCGACGCCGCGACCCAGATCGCCGCGGCACGGGCCCTAACCCTTTACGCCGCAAGGCTTCGCGACCTCGGCCGGCCCTACTCGATCGAGGCCGCCAAGGCGAAGCTGTTCGCCACCGACATGGCTATGAAGGTCACCACCGACATGGTTCAGGTGCTCGGCGGCGCGGGTTATGTCGCTGACCACCCGGTCGAGCGCTACTTCCGCGAGGCGAAGGTGCTGCAGATCGTCGAGGGCACCAACCAGATCCAGCGCCTGGTCATCGCCCGCTCCCTGGCCAAGGGCTAGGTCGCGGGGGCCATCATCCGTTTGGCGGTCAGTGCCGCGCGCAGCAAAGCGATGCCGTGCGCGGTGCCGGGGTCGATGCCGCACAGCTGACGGATCCGGTTGATGCGATACGTCAGCGTGCGGCGGTGAATATGTAATTGCTGTGCGGCTCGTTCCCGGTCGAGATCGCAGGAGTAAAGCGTTTCCAGCGTGGAGGCCAGCTCGGTGCCGCTGTCTAGCGGGGCGAGCTGGTCGGCCAAACGTTTGACGACGTCGGTGTTCTGCGAGATGGCGTATTCGATGAGCAGTTCATCGAGCCGGTACGCCCGATCCGCCGGCCCTGGCACGAAGGCCAGCAACCCCAGCACCTGTTCGGCTTCAGCGATCGCGTCGGGGATGCCCCCGATCGCACCGCGAAAAGCCTGAGCCGCGCGCACGGGCACGCCGCTGAGCTGGCTGACAACTTTGACCAGGCTGTCGGCTACCTCGGAGGCACCGTCGTTTTCGGACGGAAGCAAAGCCGTGATGCCGTCGAGGTCCCAGCGCATCAGGGTCCCGCTGACGCGGTGGAACGCGGCCACGATTTCGCGCCGCTGTTGCGGTTGCAGTGCCACCGGTCCGAGGTGGCATTTGAGCACCAGATAGCTCGCGGCGAGTGTGATGTCGAGTGAGCGGGCGGCTTCGCTCGCGCAACGGCCGTCCAGGAGCAGTTCGATGAGCAAGCGGCGCCCCGGCTGCTCGCTGCCGTTTTGCCGGCACGCGGACAGGTAACCGTCAACGAGCGCGTCGATCACCGATGGCGTCTCGCGCGCGGTCCATTCCTGGATCGCGTATATCTCGCGGTAGTTGTCCGGGTTGGCGATCTGCCAGAAAAGCCTGTGCACGGCGACGGACGATAGGTGGAACGCGGCGATCATGTCCTGGAACGGAATGCCGAGCTCGCCACGGCGAAAGCCCTGAGCGCGGTAAAGGCTCAGCTCCGCGTCCGCGATCGGTTCTCCGGCGATCGCGTGCTTGAGGCACGCGCCGACGCAGTAGTTGAGCTCTTCGAATAGTTCTCGCTGGATGGCTTCCGGCAGCTGCCCGTAGCTGGGCAGGTTCTTCGTGATTTCGCTTTGGATGCTATTGGCGATGGCGAGCCGGTGGTCGTGGACGTGTTCCATGATCGAGCCGAGAGTGGGCATCTTTGCGTCCTCCTCCACGCCAGGACGTTACCGGCTAGTACCCTCTGCCCGATTCAACCGCATAGGCGCAAAAAATGACCATTTGTATGGCTGGCCACGCCTGGCTTGTCCCTATGGGCAACCACGAAACTCAGGTCTTCCCGGTTGGGTAATAGCTCCCAGGCACGCTCGAGCCATAGCGTGAAGAGCAAGCGCACGTCCCCCAAAATGCCCGCGGGGTCCCCCGGCCCCGCGGCATAAAAAGCGCTATCCGGTTATCCGGCCCCCACACGGGGTACGCAGGGACACATGAAGCCTGTACGTGCCGTAGCCCGGGCCCTGCTCAGCGGAATCTTCCTGGCCAGTGGCGCCCGGGCCTTGGCCTTCCCCGAAAGACTTGTCCCGCAAGCGAAACGGGTCACCGACCGGGTCGCCCCCCTACTCGAAAAGGCCGACGAGCGCCTGCCGACCGACCCCAAGACGTTGGTGCGCATCAACGGTGCCGTTCAGCTTGGCTGCGGATTCCTCCTGGCGACCGGTCTGCTGTCGCGTCCCGCGGCGGCGGTCCTGGCGGCCTCCCTGGTGCCGACCACCATCGCCGGTCACCCCTTCTGGGAATACGAAGACGAAGCCGCCCGCTATCAGCAGCAAGTCCACTTCCTCAAGAATCTCGGCCTGCTCGGCGGTCTGCTGCTCGCCGCGGCGGACACCGAAGGCCAGCCCGGCCTGCGGTGGCGTGCCGCGCACCTGCTCGATCATCAGCGCCGGGCGATCAACCGCACCGCACGCACGGCCCGGCGGGAAGCGCGCCTAGCGGTGAGAGCGGCGAAAGCGGGACGGCATTTGCCAGGCTGAGTAGCTACAGTGCTGCCACATGTGGACGTCAGCAAAGGTGCTGGAGCGGTCGGCGCGGTGGACGTGGGTTCCGTATGACGCGGTGCGGGTGGAAACGGTCGAGTTAACGGTGGTCGTGACACCGCAGGGCAAAGGTTCGGTCCTGCGTTTCCAGGACGGCGACGTTGACGAGGCGGTCCGCCTGGCCCGTCAGTCCGGCGCCCGCACGCTAACTTTTTCCGTCCACGAACACACCCGACCGGCATCGCTGGCCTCGCAGCTGCGCGAGCGCGGCGCGACGGTCGACAACGAGCTGGACGTGAGCGCCCTGGACCTCACCGGCGGCGTGCCCGACCTTGCCGTTCCGCAGGGGATCGAGGTACGCCGGGTGGACGATCCGCTGCTGTTGGCTGATGTGTACAAAGTGGACGGTGCGGCCTTTGGGTCGCCTTATCCGACAAAGGATTTTCAGCGAGCTGACGCCGAAAGGCTGCGCACCGACCCGAGCGTGATGCGCTATCTGGCCTATGCCGGCGGGCAGGCAGTTGGCTCTGCCGGGCTCACCCAAGAGGGCCCGGTCGGTCTGCTGTGGGGCGGCGGCGTCCTGGAAGCGTTCCGCGGCAAGGGGATCTACCGGGCGCTATTGGACGCCCGGCTGACCGAAGCGGTCGCCCAGAACAGCGAACTCGCCCTCGTCAAAGCACGCGTGGGCACCTCCGCTCCGATCCTGCGGCGAGCCGGGTTCACCGCCCACGGCAAGGAATGGCATCTCACACTCGCTCTGGCTTAACCGTTGCGGTGAAACCCTCCTGGGTTCCCGTTCTCGTCCAGCAGGCAGTAGCCGCCGTCAGGCGAGATAACGAGGGCGACCTGCCATGGGCCGCCGGCCTGCTTGGGCACGAACGTGATTGGCGCGGTCACGTTGTCAATCACGGAATGCACTCGCCCAGCCTTGTAGTCCCACTCATGGTGTGTGGACAGGATCTGATCACCGCTGCGTGCCTCGAGAATTCCCGGCGTCGTCATCTCGTAAATGGCGAGCACGCGCTTAGCGCCGGAAACCGTGGCGGTGATTGGCTTCGTGGGGTCGGCCGGATCGCTAGTGGCCACCACTAGCGACGTGCCCTCACACGCGGCGAACGGGATCAGCGTCTTAAGAGCCGCCGGCCTGCTGGGGAACGGGTACTCGGCGAAGGATTGCCGTTGACCCGCGTTGCGGCGCGGCCACCCGTGACGCCCAGGTCGCCGGCGCGGCAGTTCACGGTGATGGTGTGGCTGTCTTTGACCGGTGTCCAGGTCAGCGTGACGGTCAGCGCACCACCGGGAGCGGAAAGGCCAGTGGCGACCGTGCGGCGGCCGTTATCGAACTCGGGGCGCGCAGAAACCGATGGCGACGGTGACGGTCTGCCCGGATCCGGGGGGTTTTTGCCGCTCGCGGCTGTGCTCAAGGCGTACCCACTGAGGAAAAGGAGCACGGCCCCGGCGGCCGCCACGATGCGTCGCGTGCGGCGTTTGCTGATGCGCTGCCGCACTTGCGCAAGCCGCAGGTGATCGAGGCCGGGGGTTTCTGGAAATAGGCCCGGAACGCCGCGCAGCTTCGCCAATGCCTTGGCGGCCTGGCTTTTGACCGTGCCGGGCTTGACCCCGAGCACGTCGGCGATTTCGGCCTCGGGCAGGTCCTCGAAGTAGCGCAAGACAAGCACTGCCCGCTGGCGGCGGGGAAGCCTGTCCAGCGCACGCCAGACTTCGTCGCGTGCGTCGACGGTCCGGAAGGGATCCTCACCCGTGTGCTCGGGTAGTTCAGCGTGCGGTTGTTCAGCCCGCCACTTGCGGCGCCACCATGACGAGTAGGTGTTGACCATGATCCGGCGAACATATGGCTCGGGATCGCCGTCGATGCGGTTCCAGGCGCTCCACGCCCGGATGAGGCTGCTCTGCAGAAGGACTTCGGCGGTGGCCCAGTCGTGTGTAAGCAAATACGCCGTACGCAACAGGTGTGGGGAACGCATGCTGACGAACTCGGCGAAAGTGTCACTCACCGGCGGGGTCCTAACTGTCATGGCCGGTACTACTAGTGAGGGCGGCGGCCGGGTTGCCTGCGGCTAGGATGATCACATGCGAGCCGCGGTCATTCATGCCCCCAGGGATATCCGCATCGAGACAGTACCCGACCCTGAGCTGCGGGAACCCACCGATGCCCTGGTCAAGGTGACTCACGCGTGCATTTGTGGCAGCGATCTGTGGGCCTATCAAGGTGTCGCGGCACGCACGGCCGGCCAGCGCATCGGGCACGAGTTCACGGCGGTCGTCGTGGAAACCGGCAGTGAGGTCACCACGCTCAAGCCGGGCGATCCGGTGGTGGCACCTTTCGTGTGGTCGGACGGCACATGTGTGTACTGCATGGAAAACCTGCAGACGAGCTGTGTCAACGGCGGGTTTTGGGGCGAGCCGGGATCTGATGGCGGTCAGGGGCAGTTCGTGCGGGTGCCTTATGCCGACGGCACTTTGGTGAAGCTTCCGTCCGGTTTGGACGATGACACGATGGTGAAAATCCTTGCCCTGTCTGACGTTATGTGCACCGGGCACCACGCGGCCGTGACCTCGGGCGTACGCAAAGGCAGCACCGTCGCGGTCGTCGGCGACGGAGCGGTCGGCCTGTGCGGCGTGCTCGCGGCGAAAAGGCTTGGCGCCGAACGCATTATCTCGCTCGGCAGGCACGAGGCGAGAACAGCGATCGCCCGCCGGTTCGGGGCGACCGATGTCGTGCCCGAGCGGGGACAGGACGCGGTCGACGCGGTTCGTGACATGACGAATGGCGAAGGTGCGCATGCCGTCATCGAAGCGGTCGGCACGGAGCAATCGATGCGCACCGCGATTTCGATCGCCCGCGATGGTGGTGCGGTCGGGTTCGTCGGTGTGCCGCACAGTGGATCCAGGGGCGTCGACATCCGGCAGATGTTCAACCGCAACGTCGCGCTCACGGGCGGGGTCGCCCCGGCCCGTGCTTATCTACCGGAACTCCTCAGCGACGTGCTCGCTGGCAGGCTTGACCCGTCACCGGTGTTCGACATGCGCGTCGGTCTAGACGGCGTGCCGCAAGGCTATGCGGCGATGGATGAGCGGACCGCGCTGAAAGTGCTGGTGCTACCTTGAGTGCCGTGGAGGAAACCGACCAGGCGATTATCGCCGAGCTGGCAGCCGATGGGCGTATGTCCTATACGGACCTGGCCAACAAGGTGGGACTGTCGGTTTCCGCGGTCCACCAGCGTGTTCGCCGTCTTGAGCAGCGTGGGGTGATCAGCGGGTACGCCGCGAAGGTCGACTACGAAGCCATCGGCTTGCCGTTGACCGCCTTCGTGGCGATCCGCCCACATGACCCGGCTGCGCCCGATGACGCGCCGGAACGCCTGGCCCACCTCACCGAGATCGAGTCGTGCTACTCGGTGGCTGGCGAGGACTTCTACATCTTGCTCGTGCGCGTGGCCTCACCGTCCGATTTGGAGCGTGTGCTGGCCGAGATCCGCACCAAGGCACACGTCACGACACGTACGACGGTGGTGTTGTCCACGCCCTTCGAACACCGCCCGCCGGGACTAGCCGTTCCACTGGAGTAGGACCGGGGTTTCACGTTCGAAGCCCAGCACGTTCACGGTGGCGGTTTCGAGGCGGAACAACGCACCACTAGCGGGCGGCAGCCCGAGCCAGCGGGCGGTCAGCACTCGCAGGATGTGCGCGTGGGCGATCAAGGCGACGTCGCCTGAGGGCAGCATGGTCCGCACGCGGTCGAGCACCCGGTCGGCGCGCATGCCAACTTGCTCGGCCGTCTCGCCGCCGGGGCAGTCGCCGTTCCAGACCGTCCAGCCTGGCCGTTCCTGCCTGATCTCGGCGGTCGTGCGGCCCTCGTAGGCGCCGTAGTGCCACTCCAGCAGATCATCATCCGTCGCCGTGACGTCCAGTCCGGCTAGCTGTGCGGTGTGCGTGGCCCGCCGCAGCGGGCTCGACAACAGGGCGGCGAACGCCCGGCCGGCCAGCGCGGTGCCTACGCGAGCGGCCTGCCTTTCGCCCTCAGGCGTCAGGTCGAGGTCGGTAAATGAGGTGTGCCGCCCGGAGGCGCTCCACTCGGTCTGGCCGTGCCTGACTAGGACGATCTCCCGCATAACGCTCATGCTACGGGTTGCGATCATGCGCTACGGTCAGACTTATGCAGCAAATGACATGCCCCAAGTGCCATGGCGCGATGCGTTCTTACGAGCGCAGTGGCATCACCCTTGAGCAGTGCACAGAGTGCCGCGGGATCTTCCTGGACCGTGGCGAGCTGGAGCGCTTGACGCAAGCGGAGCAGGCCTTCCATGGCGGGCAGCCACAACAGCAGCATCAGCAGCCGCACCAGCCCTATCCGCCGCAGTCACACGGACAGCAAGGTCACTACGACAGCTACAGCTACGGCGGGAACAAGTACAAAAAGAAGCACAAGCATTTCCTCGAAGAACTCTTCGACTGATTAGCCTGTCTTTATGGCAGCAGAACCAAAGACACAGAAGACGACTGCGTCAGTCAAGGAGTTCCTGTCGCTTGTGGAGCGTGCAGACCGCCGAGCGGACGCGGAAGCGGTCTGCACCCTTATGCAGGAAATTACCGGCGCTGAGCCGGCCATGTGGGGCTCGAGCATCGTCGGGTTCGGGCAGTACACCTACAAATACGCCAGCGGCCGCACTGGTGACTGGCCCGCGGCCGCGTTCTCGCCGCGCAAGCAGGCGCTGACCGTCTACCTGCCCGAAGGGTTCGACGACAATCAGGAGCGGCTGAGCCGGCTCGGCAAACACAGCACCGGCAAGGGATGTCTCTACATCAAGCGACTGTCCGATGTGGACACCGGCGTGCTCCGGGAACTGGTGGACGAAGGTTTCCAGGAGTTCAACGGGAAGACCATCACACCCTAGGCGCCGGTGATACCGTCAACGCGCTCACGGATCAAGTCAGCGTGCCCGTTGTGCCGGGCGTATTCCTCGATCATGTGGATGTAAACCCAGCGCAGGTCGATCTCGATCTCTTCGCCACGGCGGATGTACCGGAACGTTTCGTCCAGATCGCGTCCGGCCGCCGCCGCGTCGGCCAGCTTGACCTCCTCGCGGAAGACCGCGAAGTCCTTCTCAGCGTCCGCTTCCGCGACATCGTCGAAGTCGCCGTCCGGGCTCTCCGGCGGGCAATACAGCGTGGGCAGGTCTTGCGCGCCGAACCGGATGCGAAACCACCAGCGCTCAACCTCCGCCATGTGACGCACGAGGCCCAGCAGGGTGAGGTTTGACGGTTCGACGCTGGCCGTTTTCAGCTGCTCGGCGGTCAGGCCGGCACATTTCGTCAGCAGGGTGTCGCGGTGGTGGTGCAGCCAGCTTTCCAGCGCGTCGCGCTCACCGGCGACTTTGAGCGTTTGGGTGCGTTCTACTTCAGGGGCGATCCAGGTCATCCGGTAAACGTAGCGGCTATGGTCTCGCTCGTCGCGCCGGCCGCCAGCAGGGCCCACAACATCACACGGGCCTTGAACGGGTCGAGCTGCCCGGCGCCGATCAGCCCGCGCTCGCGCAGGTCAGATTCCGAACCCGGAAACGCGTAGGTGGCATTGAGGACCGGCCCGGCTCCCGTGCGGCTGGCCAGCACGACCGGCATCCGCTGGCTCAGCTCGGTCAGCGGGTCGATCCAGCTCTTGGGCACATGGCCCACCCCAAACCCCGCAACCACCAAACCATCCATCTGGTACGCCGTAAGTTCGCCCCCATCACTGGAAAGCGTTGCCACGATCAGCCCGACCTTCGCCTCGCGCACGGGCAAGTTCACGTGCTGACGCCGCGACGGTCCACTGTGGAACAACGGCACCCCTTCGGCCATCACACCAACCGGTCCCGCGCCCGGCGAACTGAACGCGGCGGGACTGGACGTGTGCCCCTTGCGCACCCAGCGGGCCGCGTGGATTTCGTCGTTGAGCACGGCTAACACTCCACGCCCGGCTGCCGCCGGGCTCCCCGCGACCTGAAGCGCGGCAAGGAGATTCGCCGGCCCGTCCGGCCCCGCGAGCTGAGGATGGCGCATAGCACCGGTCACCACGACCGGCTTGTCACCGTCGTGCCACAAATCAAGCAGGAACGCGACTTCCTCTAGCGTGTCCGTGCCCATCGACACCACGTAACCGTCGGCATTGGACTGACGGATCTCCTTAGCCAGCAACGCGATCTCATCGAAGCTCAGCCAGCCCGCCGGCTTGGCGGCGATGTCACGGATCAGCACCTCGGGCGCGCCGGGGATCTGTGCCACCAAGTCTTTGCCGGACAACTGTGGATTCACCGGGTCGGTCGCGGCCGCCATCGCGATCGTTCCACCCAGCGTGAACAACACCACCCGCCCCATGCCCGCCGATAGTAGCCGTTCAGCGCATCAAAGCCCGGGGACGAGCCACGAGCCGAAGACGTGGCGCGCGCCGATCACTAAGGCTGTAACCGCGAAGCCGGACACTAGAAGGACGCCAAAGCCCAGCAATCCGCTGCGCCGTTGGGTTTCGGGCCGCACAGCCATAGCGGGCCGCTCGAACCACAGCCACGCGAGGTAACCGAGCCCGAGCGGTATCTGCCCGATCCAGAACCAGAACCAGCGCGTTCCTCTTCTGGGGTCACGTCCGCCCAGGAGGACCAGCAGCCCCGCGATAATCAGGGCTAGACCCAGCACCGAGGCTGTCTGCGCCAGTGGGCTGGTGCCCGAGCGGTGCGAAATATCGGCGAATCCGAGTTCCTGGGCTACCGCGTGCACGGGCTGATGGGGCCAGGTGTAGAAGGTCTGCCCGTTGTCGTTGGTCCACGCGAGCAGTGGACCGTCCGGATTCCACCATGCTCGCGCCGGTGCGGCCCACGGTGCTGGCCTGTCCCACGCGTCCGTCGTCTGATACGAGGCGATGCGGCCTGCGGCGAAGTCCGCGTCGAACTGCTCGGCCGTTGTCTCGCGCGGGGCGGACCACCAGGCCAGTGCTGCCCACACGACCCAGAGCACCGCCAGGCCAACGCGCACGTAATCGCCCGCGGTCAGGCGTTTGGCAGCCGTGGGGACTTCCTCGATGACAATCACGCCTATGAAGGTAAGGCCCTTGCGCACGTTCCCGCTGACCCCAACACTCTGGGGATGGTCTTTGAACCTGCCCGGCTGGGCCCGCTGACGCTGCGCAACAGGCTGATCAAGTCGGCGACGTTCGAGGGGCGCACGCCCGAGGCGCTAGTGACCGACGATCTGATCGCGTTTCACCGGTCCATGGCCGCCGGTGGGGTCGGCATGACGACGGTCGCCTACTGCGCTGTGTCGCCCGAGGGACGGACCGACCGCCGGCAGATCTGGATGCGGCCCGAAGCGGTGCCCGGGCTCAAACGGCTAGCCGAAGCCGTTCACGCGGAAGGGGCAGCGATCTCGGCCCAGATCGGGCACGCTGGCCCGGTCGCTAACCCTGCGTCGAACGGATTGCCATCGCTAGGGCCGGGCTGGCGCATCAACCCCCTCGGGCCCGGCATGACCCGGCGAGTGTCGGCATTGGACATTGACCGGATCGTGCGGGCGCACGCGACAGCCGCTTTGCTCGCCGAAGAAGCCGGCTTTGACGCTGTCGAAATCCACATGGGTCATGGCTATCTGCTCAGTGCTTTCCTGAGCCCACAGCTCAACCGCCGTCGCGATCCGTTTGGGGGCACCTTAGACAACCGTGCACGGTTCGCCCGCGAGGTCGCCGCAGCGGTTTATAGCGCCGTGGGCGGCCGGCTGGCGGTGACCGCCAAGTTCAACATGACCGATGGGGTGCGTGCTGGTTTAGTACCAACGGAAAGTTTGGCAGTTGCTCGTTTGCTGGAAGCTGATGGAACCCTCGACGCGCTGCAACTGACCGCGGGAAGTTCGCTGCAGAACCCGATGTATTTGTTCCGCGGCGGCGCACCGGTCAAGGAGTTCGCGGCAACGTTTGCGGCGCCGCTGCGGTGGGGCATTCGCCTTGCCGGGTCACGGTTCCTGCGCGAATATCCCTACCGGGACTTGTATCTGCTCGACAAGGCACTTGAATTCCGGGCCGCGCTTAAGCTTCCGCTGATCCTGCTCGGTGGAGTGTCCGGGTGGGACGACATGGAAACGGCGCGCCGCAACGGGTTTGACTTCGTCGCGCTCGGCCGGGCCTTGCTCATGGAGCCCGATCTGCCCAACCGCATCCAGGCTGACCGGTCGGTGCGGTCCCAATGCATCCGATGTAACCGTTGCATGCCAACGATTTACACCCGCACTCGCTGCGTCATCACTACTTAGAGAGCCAGTCGTATATCTCGCTATACACCTCAGCGCCCGGCAGATGCCCGCCGCTGTATACGTGTCCTTGCGCCGAGGCAATGTGCGCGAGCAGATAGTCGGATTGTTCCGCGGAAACGTTGGCGTCGCTGGTTCCGCGCCAGATGCCGGTCGGCACGGTGATCGTCGCCAGCTTGAAACCCCACGGCTGGGCGAAGCGAGGCTGTCGTCGACCCAGCCGTCTGTCCCGTCGATAAAGGTCGCCCGCAGGCGCGTCATAGCGTCTGGATTGTCGCGGGCTGGAGGCCCTGTTTCGGTTGGCAATTCTGGACCGCCATCGTCGATGCGACCCATGATTTCCGCCGAAACTTCGGCGAGCCGGGATCGCAGCTCTGTCTCGTCATGCTGTGGCGCGCCGGGATCCGCGGGCTTGATGCCTGAGAGCACGGCACATCGAGTGACGCGGTCAGCGAGCAGTGCCGCGCAGGCCAGCGCGTGCGGTCCGCCCCCTGAGCCGCCGAAGACCGCGAACCGTTGCCACGCCTGTGCATCGGCCAGCGATCGCACATCGTTGGCCGCGTCGGCCACCGTGCGGCCCGGGCGGCGGGTCGAACCGCCGTATCCCGGCCGGTCGTAGACGAGCACGCGAAGTTTGCTCCGCTCCATGGCATCGATCAGCGTGGGCCACTTCCAGCGGCTGCTCGGCGACCCGCTGTGGAAGACCGCAGGGTGGCCATCGGCTGGGCCGTAAAGGCAATAGCGCAAGACGGTCCCGTCGGCACGGGTCAGCTGCGAGGTTTCGGGAAGCGTCATGGAGCTTTGTCAGCCGTGATCCGCACACAGCAGCCGCCGGGGCGGGGGACCAGTTCGGCGTGCAGGGTTTCCTCGCCCGCACCGGAAATAATGCCGTCAACGAACGCGTGGTTGAGCGCGCACACCAGCGCTGGCTCGCTGACGGCGAGGGTGTGGAACGGGCAGTTCAGCATGACCAAGGTCGCCGTGTCCTGTTGCGCTGGTTCATAACCGAGCTCGCTGAGCGTCTTGGCTAGCATCGCGACCGCGCCTCGATGCCGTTGGCGGGTAAGGGTTTTGCCGTGCTTTTCCCCGTGCATCCGGGCGCGTTCGCAGGCTGCCGTCGCGGCGTTCGCGGGCTGGGCGGCGATCGCCTCCGTGAGGATGCTGGCGATCAATTCGTAGCGGCGCTGGGGCAGCGTCAGGTTGAGACCGGCTCCGGCTGCTTCATAAACCTTGGGTGTACGCCCGCGGCCGCGCGGCTCATCGGCTGGCGCCTCATAGCGGGTGCCGAGCAGGCCCGCTTCCACGAGCTTGTCGAGGTGAAAGGCGGCCAGGCTGCGGGAGATGCTCTGAGCGTCAGCGGCTTGTTCGCGCGTGACAGGCAACGGCTGATGCCGCACATAGTCATAGAGCGCCCGTCTGACCGGGTCGAGGAGCGCGGCAGCGGCCTGCCAGGCTGTCTGATCCACGCGTTCAGAATATCACCAATGCTCGTTATTGAAATTCCGGCGCGCATGGGGCAGGATTCGGATTAAGAGCAACTTTCATTAGTGAAAATAGGATGACCGTGACGCCTTTGGTGCTCCAACAACGCGTGCCGCAGCGCGACATGGCTGCTGCCGAGCAAGCCGCGGCTGACCTGCTGACCGCGCTCGGCATCAGGCTCGACTCCGACAGCCTGCGCGAGACCCCTGGCCGGCTCGCCCGCGCCTACGCTGAGCTGCTCACGTCCCGCCCGTTTCGCCTCACGACATTTCCCAACGACGAGGGTTACGACGAACTCGTCCTCGCTCGCGGCATCCCGATCAGATCAGTGTGCGAGCACCACCTACTGCCGTTCATCGGTGTCGCGCACGTCGGCTATTTTCCTGGCGACCGCATCGTCGGACTGTCCAAATTGGCGCGCACCGTCGAACACTTCGCTCACGGGCTGCAGGTGCAGGAGCGGCTCACCAAGCAGGTCGCCGACTACCTAACGGAAGCACTGGCGCCCAAGGGAGTCGGCGTCGTGATCGAGGCCGAGCACCTCTGCATGACCCTGCGCGGCGTTCGAGCCAACGGCACGACCACGGTCACCTCAACGATGCAAGGCATCCTGCGCTCCGACCCCCGATCCCGCGCCGAGTTCCTAGCCCTGACCCGGACCGCAGGTCAGTAAGTACACGTAGCGTTTGACTTGAATCATTCAAATATGTGAGGCTATTTAAGCGAGTCACTGCGGGAGCCATGCAGTTGCTGAGCGCGGGTTGGGGCGATCCGCGCGCATCTCCCTGGAGGCTCGATGCCTAAACGCAAGCAAGTGTTGCATCTGCTCGCGGCGGCAGTGGCGGGAACGCTCATGACCGCCGTCGCTCTGGTTAGCACAGCTTCCGCGCACGGGTCGGTTGTTGATCCGGCGTCGCGGAATTATGGCTGCTGGCAAAGGTGGGGCAGTGATTTCCAGAATCCCGCCATGGCCACGCAAGACCCGATGTGCTGGCAGGCCTGGCAAGCCAACCCCAACGCGATGTGGAACTGGAATGGCCTTTACCGGGAAGGCCTGGCGGATAATTTCCCGGCGGGTATCCCGGATGGACAGTTGTGCAGTGGCGGTCACGCCGAAGGCGGGCGCTACAACGCGCTGGACGCCATCGGTGCCTGGCGGACGCAGCAGATCGCCAACAGTTTCCGCATCAAACTCTATGACCAGGCCAGCCACGGCGCGAATTTCATCCGCGTGTATGTGACGCGGCAAGGGTTCAACGCGCTGACTCAGCCGCTCGGCTGGGGAAATCTGGAACTCGTGGGCCAGATTGGCAACACGCCCGCGTCACAGTGGACGCCTGAGTCCGCGGGCGGGGTGTCCATTCAGGTCCCGGGAACGGCCGCGGGACGCACCGGCCGCCACATCATTTACACGATCTGGCGGGCCAGTCACTCGGATCAGTCCTACTTCCTGTGCAGTGACGTGACATTCCCGGGTGGGCCGGTGGATCCGACACCGACGTCCACGCCAAGCCCAACGCCGACAAGCACACCGAGCCCGACGCCGAGCCCTTCGGACCCGGTGGGCGGCTGCACGGCGACGTATCAGGTCGTCAACGCGTGGCAGGGCGGCTTCCAGGCCGACGTGACGGTCAAGGCCGGCTCGTCGGCGATCCAGGGCTGGTCGGTTAGCTGGTCGTTTGGGGCTGGGCAGACCATTTCCCAGATCTGGAACGGGTCGCTGGTATCACCGCCGCCCAATGTGACGGTCAGCAACGTTGACTGGAACAAGAACCTGGCAGCTGGCGCTACGGCGTCGTTCGGGTTCCTGGGCAGCACGAACAGCACTAATCCAACTCCGACGCTCACCTGTTCGGCGACAACGTAAGTAACACCGCGGGCCGTGCTGTGCGTTGGCACGGCCCGCGGTTCAGGCTCAGCTCGGGGAACCCATGATGATGCCGCGCCCGTTGGTGGCGACGTAGACGCGGCCGTAGACCCGTGGGTCGCCGGTGATCGCGGCACCGGTCCACGCGTACTGATGCTTGTCGTCATTGATGCGTTCCCAGGTGGAGCCCGCATCGTCGGAGCGGAAGATCCCCCGCTTGCCGAAAGCCTTGGCGCTGCTGTAGATCGCCGGGTACGACCGTCCAGGAGCCGGTTTGCCGAACCCGACGTTGTCGGCCTCGGTCAGCGGGCGCACGCGGGTGAAGGTCTTCCCGAAATCGACTGAATGCCACAGGCCGTAAACGGTGCCCTTGCCGCCCGCGAGCCAGAGGTCACCGGCAGCCGTGGGAGCGGCTTTGAACCGCACGTCGCCTTCAACGGGAAGCCCGGTGGCGCCGGTCGACGCGAAGGACGCACCGCCGTCAGAACTCTTGTAGAACACGCCAGCCTGGAACGCGTAGAAGACGTTGGGATCAAAGCGGTCTGACTCGACCGCCGCACCGAGCGGCACACCGGAACAGGACGTCCAGGTGGCTCCGTCGTCTGTGGACAGTGAAACCGCCGCGCCGTCAGGCGACCAAACGACACGGGTGCCGTTGGCGTTGACCGCGATCCGGCCAGCGTCGGTGATGCCCGAAGGCTGAGTGGCGGCCGGAGTCCAGGTGGCGCCGCTGTCGCGGGAGATACCGAACCGGCCCTCGCCGTTGCCGACGCGGACGATCACTGAGGGAGCTTGGCCCGCGAAGTCGAGACTCTTCGTGCTGCCGGTGGTGGGGTTGGCATACATCAGCCCGGGGTTGGCGAAGTCGTGGTGCACAAAGCCGCCGACGTCACCGACGGCGGACAGCAGATGCGCGCCAACGGGTGGGCTGATGAGGTCGAGGATCGCCGTTTCTTCAAGCCCACGGGCGGTTACCGCGAAGTGGACGGTGGCATTGGCATCCCAGTCGGTCAGGTTCCGCGTGCCGTAGATCGTGGCGCCCGTGCCGTAGAGGAGACGGTTGGAGTTGAACGGATCGATCTCCAGGGACTCGGTCATCCACCCGAGCTTCGGTGCTTCCTCCGGCAATGGGGGAGTGGCGTTCCAAGTAAGCCAAGGTGAGTCGCTGATATCGAGGTCATAGCGCTTCACCCGATTGGGGTAGGCGCCCCAATCCCACGCGCGGGTCCACGTCGCCCCGTGATCGGTGCTGCGGAAGAACACGACGTCGGGCCACCAGGCGATCTGGGTGGCGACCATGAGGGTGCCCGGGTTCTGCCTGTCTATCGTCAGGCCGGAATAACCCCAGCTGCCGTTCTCAGGCGTGATGTTGGCCCAGGCGCCGGTCGCGGTTTCCAGGCGCCAAACCTGGCCGCTGCCACCGTCGTAGGGACCGCCCGTGTCACTCGTCGCCAGGTAGAGGTAGCCGTTGACGTGGTCAAGAACCCCTTTGTGGGGGACGAATCCGGCCGGGCTGCCGGGGACGGCCGACCAGGTGAGGCCGCCGTCGGTGGAACGGTAGAGCGGATTGTCCTTGTCGGCGACTCCGGCGTAGATGGTTTGCGTCTTGCGGCGCCGGCTTCCCGTGCGCGGGTCAAAGAGCACCCACACCACGCCTTGCAGGTCGCTGGAGTAGCCGCTCGTGTCATTGGGGTCAGCGCGGTAGGTGCCCGGGTTCGGGAAGCTGTCTACTTTGGACCATGTCTCACCGCGATCGGTGCTACGCCACAGGCCGTGACCGCTGGGCGCACCGAGGTAGAGGATCTCGTTGCGATTCGGGTCGATGGCGAGCCGCTCGCCTTGCCCACGTCCGGGCATGTTGCCGCCCAGCTTGAACGGCAGCGGCGTGATCTTCCAGGTGCGGCCGCGGTCGCGGGACCGCAAAATGGCGCCGTTGTTGGGATCCCAGTCATTGGTGTACGTGCCGACGGCCACGTAGACACGGTCGGGATCGACGGCGTCGGTGGCGAGGCTCGCGACCCCGGTCCAGCCCCATTGCTCCCAGCCGATCCAGTCCAGCAACGGAATCCAGCGCCCGGCCGGTTCGTGCCAGCGGTAAGCGCCGCCAATGTCGGTGCGGGCGTAAATCAGGTTGGGCTCGGCTTGATTGAACACGATGCCGGGAACGAAGCCGCCACCAACGATTTCCACGTTACTCCACGCGTAGCCGCGTGGTGCCGAAGCGGAAGCGGGAGCCGACAAAGCGCCCGCGGTGACGGCCCCGGCGGCGGTGAGCAGACCGCGCCGGGAGAGATGAAATTGTGGCATGGAGAAGCCTCCACTGAGAGGGGAATTAGGCGGGCCCCGTTGAGGAGCGGACCGTCAGCCGGGGGGTCAGCAGGGTCACGCTCGCGGTCGTGTTGCCGTCGAGTTTGCTCATCAGCAACTCGACGGCACGCTGGCCGACTTCGGTGGCAGGGATGGGAACCGAGGTCAGCTCAGGGGTGGCACGTTCTGCCACTTCGTCGGGGCAGATCGCCACGACCGAAACGTCATCAGGGATGCGGCGGCCCAAGGTGCGCAAGGCGGTCAGCGCGTGGTCGACCGCGGCTTCGTTGTGCACGATGAGCCCGGTGACGTTGGGCAGGGCTGTCAGTTCACGTAACACCGCGGCATAGGTGGGTTCGCACGGGCGGGCGACAGCGTGCACGTTGAGTGAACGGGCAGCCGTCAGGACACCATCGCGGGTGCGGCGGGCGAATCCGGTGTCGCGGTCGTAGACCGCTTGTGGCGCGCCGAGTAGCGCGACACGTTTGTGGCCGAGCCCGGCGAGGTGGTTCACGCACAGCTCTCCGGCGCCGGTGAAGTCAAGGTCGATACAGGTCAATCCGTCGGCCGACGCGGGCAGCCCGATGAGAACACTTGGCCGGTCAAGCTCACGCAAGGTGGGTACCCGCGGATCATGGGTTTCCACGTCCATGAGGATGAGCCCATCCACCATGGCGCTGTTGGCGATCCGGCGCACGCCTGCGGCACCTTCGTCGGCCGTGAGCAGCAGAACGTCATGGTCGGCCGCTCTCGCTGCGGTGACGACAGCGGTCGCGAACTGCATGAGGACCGGAAGGTGCATGCCTTGCCGGAACGGCAGGGCGAGGGCGATGACATTGGCCTTGTTGCTCGCCAGCGCGCGGGCTCCCGCATGAGGATGAAATCCGAGGGTACGAATGCTCGCCATCACCCGCGCACGAGTGGTTTCCGAGATCGTCCGTTTGCCACTGAGCACGTAGGAAACCGTGCTCGCCGCGACTCCGGCGTGCTGAGCCACATCGTTGATCGTCACCATCAGCGAAACACCATGCCCTGGACGGTCGTCCCAGCGGAGGGGAAGACGAGGTAGAGGCTGTGCACACCGTCCACAGTGGACAATGGCTGTTCGGTCCCCGGAACGGCGGTCGTCAGAAGCGGCCCGGAAAACGGGTCGTCGACGCGTAGCTCAACCGGGTCGCCCTGGCCCATCAGTTCCGCACGGGAAGCGGAGGTCAGGTCGACGTCCTGAAACCGAAGCCAGGCACCGTTTTCCACAGCTGTGCTACCCGACGCGGTCAAGGCGATCCCGCTGTACTCGTCGTCTTCGCTGGCCTGGATGGGCCGGCCGACCGCTTGCCGCGTGCCGATGACCGTCCCGTGCACGGCCAGTGTCGCGGTGAGCCGGAGGTCAGCCGAAGAGCGTCCGGCCATGATTTTGTGCCGTGCCGTTTCGAGCACTGGCCGGCCAGTGGTGACGTCCCAGAACGTCAGGTCGTCCACAGCCACAGCGAACGTCACGGCAGCCGATTCACCTGGCGCCAAGGAGAGCTTCGTGAACGCCCGCAGCTGCCGCAGCGGCTGTTTGACACGGGACTCCTGCTGATGGCTATACAGCTGAACGACTTCAGTGCCGTGGCGCGTGCCGGTGTTGGTGACAGTTAGCGACACGTCGATGGTGTCGCCAGCTTTCGCGGCGCCTGACGATAACCGCAGGTCTGAGTAGGCGAAGTCGGTGTAGGACAGCCCGTGCCCGAACGGGTAGAGCGGCGTGCCCCGGTAATACAGGTAAGTCGCGTCGCTGGTGATGATGTCGTAGTCGAATAGGTCGGGCAGGTCACTGATACCGCGGTACCACGTCTGGGTCAACCGCCCACCCGGGTCGCTAACTCCCGTGAGCACGTCGGCGACGGCGCGGCCAAGCTCTTGCCCGCCATGTGACGTCCACACGACGGCCGGAACAGTGCTGTCAAGAGCGTAGGGATAGCTGCTGACCAGTACCAGCGTGGTGGCTGGATTGGCCTCAGAAACGCGCCGCAGCAAGCTCTCCTGAGTTGACGGCAACGACAGCGAAACCCGGTCTTCGGTTTCGCGGCCGTTGATGAGCGGGTGGTTGCCGAGCACGACGACCACCGCGTCGGCTTCGGCGGCGAGCTGGGCGGCTTCAAGAGCCCCGTCAACGACCAGTTCAACCTCAAAGGCATATGGTGCATCAGCGAGCGAGAGATCGGCCTGAACGTAGCCGTAGCAAGGGTTTCCGGGAGAGGCATGGTGTGCCAGGTGGACGGTCCCGTCTGGCTGTGTCTCCAGGCGGAACATCTCGCGCACGACCCACTCCGACGGGCCGTCAGAGGAGGCCTCCACGACACCCTCGTTGACCCGAAGGAACTTGCCGGAAAGCGACCGCAGCGTGACCACGCCGTCGCACCAGTCGAACACGTCGAACGTGCCCAGCCCGTGCAACGTGATCCGGTCGACGCCTTCGTGGAACAACGCGGCGTCGAGCCCGGCGCGGACAGTCACGGCGTAGGGGAGCGTGCCGCTGTACCAATCGGTGTGGTTCTGATCGGCGAGCGGTCCGATCACAGCCACCTTTCCGGGGCGCAACGGGAGCAACTGGCCATCGTTTTTGAGCAGCACGACCGAGGCGCGGGCGGCCTCTAGCGCCAGCTCCTGGTGGGCGGTGCAGTTGATGACGTCAGTGCTAACCAATGCGTATGGGTGGTCCGCTGAGAATTCCCCGAGCCGCGACCGCAACCACAGCGCACGGCGGACCGCTTTGTCCACATCGGACTCATCAAACAGCCCGCGCTCAAAGCCTTCCCGCAGACGGTCAATCGTCACGTGAGACCGGTTGTCCTGGTCGGTGAAACTGTCGATGCCGGCCTTCAGAGCGGCCGCGTGACTCGTGGCGTGGTCGGGGAAGAAACCTTGCTGCGCCGGGTCGGCCAGATTGCTTGGGGCATATGCGTCTGAGACGACAAAGACCTCGTCGTCCGTCCAGGTGCGCAACTGGCTGTTGATATACGGCGTCACGTGCGCGGGATGTCCATTGACGAGGTTGTAGGAAGCCATGACGGCGACGGCGGCACCCGAGGCGATGGCCCGGCGGAACGCGGGCAGCTCGTATTCGTGCAGCACCCGTGGCGGCAGGTTGCTGTTGCTCGTACACCGGTCGGTTTCGTTGTTGTAGCCAAGGAAATGCTTGAGTGTTGGCGCTGTCCGCAGGAAGAACGGATGATCGCCGCGCAGCCCCCAGCTGTAGGCCTCACCCATGATGGCGGTCAGTAATGGGTCTTCGCTGTAGCCCTCTTCGTTGCGTCCCCAGCGCGGATCGCGCAATGGGTTGACCACGGGCGCCCACACGTTGAGCCCACACTTGCTGGGATCTTTGGCGTGCAGCCCGCGAACCTCTGTGCCGACCGCCTCTGCTACGCGCCGGATGAGCGAAGGGTCCCAAGTGGACCCAAGGCCGATCGCTTGCGGAAAGACGGTCGCCTCACCAAGCCAGGCCAAACCGTGCAGGGCTTCGGTGCCGGTGGTGAACGCGCCGAGGCCCAGCCGCTCGATCGCGGGCTGGTGCTGGTGCAGCATCGCCAGCTTTTCGTCCAAGGTGAGCTGGGAGAGCAGGTGTTCTACAGAGGTCATGCTCGGCCACCGTCCGTCGTGAACCCGGTTCGTCGAAGCGCTTCGAAAGTGCCGATCGTCGAAGCGCTTCAACAATGGGTCTTGGGGTAGATGTCGATTGTGTTTCGGGGACTTGTCCAGAAGGTCTACCGGAAGCGCTCCCAAGCCGTCAAGGGCTAGGGAAGTTTTCCAGAGTCAATGGCATCGAGCACCCGGGCCGCGCCACCATAAGCCGCCGCACCGAGATCCAGGTTGGACGCGACGATCCGGGTGCCGCCGGCGTCGGGGGCGATGGACCGTTCGCGCAGTTCAGCGACTGCTTCGGGCACCAGCCAAGGGGACAGGCGCACGAAGTATCCACCTAGGACAACCACGTCTGGGTTGATGAGGTTGGCGACGGTGGATATGCCATGGCCGAGATGACGGCCGGTTTCAGCGAGGGTCTTGAGGACCTTGGCATCTCCGGCCTTGGCGCGGCGCACGACTTCGTCGACGTCGAGTTCGACTTCGGCGGCCTGTGGTGCTGGCGTCGCCAGCGCCCGGGACACCACAGAACTGATGCCGGCCAGGGCTTCCAGGCAACCATGGCGTCCGCAGCCGCATTTCGGCCCGGCCGGATCGACTTGCAGATGACCGAATTCCCCGGCGTATCCGCGCTGTCCGCGCAGGAGACGGCCATCGCTGATGATGCCCGCGCCAATGCCGACTTCGCCGGTGAGGTAGATGAGGTTGGCGGTCTCGGCGTAACCGCCGTAGCGCTGCTCCGCGAGCACCGCGAGGTTGGCGTCGTTTTCGACATCGACCGGATAGGACGGATCGCCGAGCGCTTTGCGGATGGCCGAACGCAGGTCGGCGTCTTGCCAGCCGAGGTTGGGAGCCAGGCGCACGACCCCCTCGCCATCAACAAGTCCCGGCACGCCAATGGTGAGCCCGAGGGTATGCCGTCCGTCTTTGCTCACTTTGGAGACGGCCCGTTTGACGAGGGCGCTGATCGACGCGGCCGCCTGTCCCGGATGCGATGACGTGCCGGAAAAGGCCCGCCGCCACGACAGCAGCCGCTCGCCGGTCAGGTCGATCGCGACAACCGTCATGTAGTCGGCATTGACCTCTAGGCCAATCGCGGCATATGCCGAGCCGTCAAGCACGAGCATCGTGGCCGGGCGGCCGACGCGGGCTTCGGTCATGCCGATCTCGCGCACGAGCCGGCGGTCGATGAGGTCGGCCACGAGACTGGACACAGTGGACTTGTTGAGCCCGGTCGTGCTCGCGATGTCGGCCCGGGAACACGGCGCGTGCATGCGCATATAGCGCAAGACGACGGCGAGATTCGTCGCCCGGACGTCGGCGAAGTCGGCCGGCTGCGGACCGGTTTGATTGGTGATCACCGCGGGCTCCACCTCACGCGCATCTGTCCTCCTGCCACATCATGTCATGTCTGTCCAGAAGCGACGCCTTGTGGTGTGGGCTGGCGTCAGCTAATTTGTTTCTCCGGAAGACCAACTAATTCTAACAGCCAACCCCTCGACAAATGAAGGGAGTATGCCGTGGACCGTCGACAGCTACTCTCGCTCGCGGGTCTCGGTGCGCTGTCTGTCGCTGGGGGCGGTCTCGTCGCAGGCTGCACCAGCACTCCGGCCGCCGGGCCCGGCACCACGAGCACCTCTGACCTAAGCAAGATCCTGCCCAGCTACGTCCCGAACACCGCGGTCAAGCCCGATATCGCCGGTGTCATCGGCGCCAACGGGGCGGTGTCTGACCCCGTCTTCCTGTCTTATCCGGGCAGCCCGGTAAAGACCGTGTCCGGCGTCCCGGGTAAAGGGGGCTCCTACACCACGATGACCCCCTTGTGGGGCGCCATCCCGCCCTCGAGCGGCAACGCCTATTACGAGGCCGTCAACAAGGAACTTGGTGCCACGCTTAAGCTTCAGCCCGCTGACGGCAACAACTACGGCACGGCGCTTCCGCCAATCTTCGCGGCTGACAAGCTTCCAGACTGGATCATGATTCCGGGCTGGAACACCACCAATCTCAACTTCGGCCAGGCGGTCAGTAAGTTCACTGACCTGACGCCCTATCTCGCGGGCGACAAGATCAAGGCCTACCCGAACCTCGCCAACATTCCCGGCGGCGCATGGCAAGCCGGCGTCTGGAACGGCAAGCTTTACGGTCTTCCCGCCTATCCCGGTGGCGCTGGCATCCCGGGCACGTACTACTTCCGCCGCGACATGTTCGACAAGCTGAACATCAACCCCGACAACATCAAGAGCCCAAACGACCTTGACGCGCTTGGGAAGGAACTGACCAGCTCCAGCGCTGGGCAGTGGGCGTTTGACAGCATGTGGGACTACCTGTTCCAGGTCTTCAAGTTCCCCATGAAGTGGGGGCTCGACGCTGGCGGCAAAATCGTGCATAAGTACGAGACCGAAGCGATCGTCGAAGCGCTTAACTGGCACGCGAAACTGGTCGCTAAGGGATACATGCACCCTGACGCGATCGCTGGGCAAAGCCAGAACGCCAAGCAGCGTTTCTGGAGCGGCAAGGTGCTCATTTGCGGCGACGGCCCGGGCGCGTGGAACGGCGACGACGCCAAGTCAGGCACGGCGGCCAACCCGGCCTACCGTCGTCAGGCGTTCAAGCTGCTGTCTGCTAGTGGCACGCCCACGGTTGAGCTGAACCCAGGGGCCGGCATGTTCGGCTACCTGAACGGCAAACTCAAAGAAGACCAGGTCAAAGAGTGCCTGTCGATCGCCAATTACCTTGCCGCGCCTTATGGTTCGGCCGAGTGGCTCACCGTCAACTTCGGCACCGCCGGTGTCACCTACAACATGGAAAACGGCAACCCGGTGCTGACGGAACGCGGCGGTAAGGAAGTCGCCACCACATTCCAGTTCCTCGTTACGGCGCCTACCCCAACCACTGTCGGCAGCGGATTCACCCAGGTCGCTAAGGACTTTGGAGCGTGGCAGGCAGACATGGTGAAGTACGCGGTCAAGCCGCTGTTCTTCGCCATGAACATCACTGAGCCGTCGCAGTACTCGTCAATCGGCCAAGCCGTTGAGGACACCATCACTGATGTGCGGTTTGGCCGAAAGCCGGTGTCAGCGTTCACCGACGCGGTCAAGACGTGGCGCAGCCAGGGCGGCGACGCGCTGCGCACCTTCTATGACGACATCCGCAGCAAGTACGGCACAGGTCAGTGATTAACGCTCCCGGATCCGCTCAACCCGGCCGGTGAAGCGGATCCGGGAGCGTCCACAGAAGAGGGAGAAAGACGGTGCAAGGAAAGCTCAGCTGGCGGGCAAAGCTGCGGCGGGACCGGTCGCTGCTGCTGATGACCTTGCCTGCGCTGGCGCTGCTCATCGTGTTCAGCTATGTGCCGATGTTTGGCATCGTGACGGCGTTTCAGAGTTACGACATCTACTCGGGCTTTTCTGCTAGCCCGTTCGTTGGGCTGGCTCAGTTTGAGAGGCTGATGACTGATCCGGTCTTCTGGCATGCCCTCGAGAACACGCTTGTGCTCAGCGCCGTGCAACTGGCGCTCTACTTCCCGGTGCCTATCGCGCTCGCCTTGCTCCTCAACTCGATTCTCAGCAGCAAGATCCGGTCTTTCGTACAGGCCGTGGTTTACTTGCCGCACTTCTTCTCCTGGGTTCTGGTCATCACGATCTTCCAGCAGATGCTCGGCGGTGCCGGTCCGCTCAACACGGCGTTGCGCGAACATGGCTGGGCGACGTGGGACATCATGACCAACCCGGAAACATTCAAGTATCTGGTGACGGGTCAGGCGGTGTGGAAGGAAGCCGGCTGGGGAATCATCGTCTTCCTCGCCGCCTTGGCCGCCATTGACCAGAACCTTTACGAAGCCGCGGCCGCTGACGGGGCGGGAAAGTGGCGGCGCCTGTGGCACATCACCTTGCCCGGCATGCGTGGTGTCATCGTGCTGCTTTTGGTGCTGCGGCTCGGAAACTCGCTGACCGTCGGCTTCGAGCAGATGCTGATTCAAAGACAGGCGGTGGGGCGCGACGCCTCAGAAGTCCTTGATACGTTCACGTACTTCTATGGCGTTGTCAACAACAACTTCAGTTATGGTGCGGCGGCCGGGCTATTCAAGGGTGTGCTTTCGCTCATCCTCATCTTGATAGCCAATAAGGTCGCGCACCTGTTCGGCGAAGACGGGCTGTACCGCAAATGACAACGAGACCTATCTGGGAAGAAAAGCCAACCATCGCGGGGCAGACGAGCAAAACGGCCGTCATTACCGTCGTACTGGCGATCATCATCGTGCCGATATATTCCGTTGTCCTGACGAGCTTTTCGACGCAAACTTCCGTCAACATCGCTGGCGGGCTGGTGCTGGTGCCACACGGGCTGACCACGGCCGCCTACGAGCAGATCTTCAGCAATCAGCTCGTCATGCACTCGCTGCTCGTCAGCTTCGGCATCACCATCATCGGCACGGCCATCTCGATGGTGGTCAGTGTGCTGTGCGCCTATGGACTGTCGCGTTCACGTTCGTTTGGCCACCGCTTCATCCTCATGCTGCTCATCGTGACGATGTTCTTCAGCGGCGGGCTCATTCCCAGTTTCCTGGTCGTGGCGGCGCTGGGTGGTTACGGCTCCTACTGGTCGCTCATCCTGCCCAGCGCGGTGTCGGTATTCAACATTCTCGTGCTGCGGGCGTTCTTTTCTAGTACCGCACAAGAATTGATCGATGCGTCCAAAATAGATGGCGCGGGAGACTGGCGGACCTTGTGGGCCATCGTGCTGCCTACTTCGCGGCCGGTGCTCGCGGTTATCGCGCTGTTCTACGCCGTTGGCTACTGGAACACCTTCTTCAATGCCCTGCTTTACCTGCCTGACAACGAAATGTGGCCGCTGCAGATGGTCATCTACACCTACACCCTGCAGGGCAACGCGATGCCGGGCACCGGCGTCACCCAGACTGGCCAGTATTTCGGGCATCAGGCGGTCGCCCCGCTATCGATACAGATGGCCGTGGTGACCCTGACGCTCATTCCCATCCTCCTCGTGTATCCGTTCGTGCAGCGCCACTTCACCAAGGGCATCCTGCTCGGCGCCATCAAAGGTTAGGAACTCGCTCATGCCGTTTCGCCCGCCCCTGGTCGCTCACGAATACTTCAGCGCTGATCCGCCAGAGCTGCCCCGCCGCGCTCGCGGTGAGGCTGGCCCGCAGGCGATCACGCACGCCACGCTGACCGCGCTGGAGGCCAATGGGGTGACCTTCAAAGCGCACACCGGCACCGGCGAAGTGCTGACCGCGCAGGTGATTGCGGCAGCGGAGGGGATCATCAGGGTCCGCCTCAGTGCCGACCCCGCGGCGAGCTCTCGCAGCGCCCAGGCCCTGCCTTTAACTTCTTCGCGGGGGTACTCAGCGGAGCTTGCCCAAGACGGAAACGTTGTCCGCGTCGGGGCGGGCAGCCTCACCGCTGAGATCACACTCGAACCCTGGAGCATCCGGTTCACCGAAACCGCGACCGGAAAGCTGCTTGTGCGCACGGCTGCGGGCGTGGTCGACATTTCCGGCCGGATGCGGACCGCTCCGTTCGGGGTGTCGGTAGTGGACGGTCAGATCGTCGCCTATCACGAAACGTTTTCCCTGCCGCCCGGCGAAGTGCTGGTCGGAACCGGCGAACGGTTCACCGCCCTGAACCAGCGCGGCCAGCGGCCCGTGATGTGGAACTTCGACGCGTTCGGCAGCGAAGGCGACCGGGCCTATAAGAACGTGCCGTTCTATCAGTCCAGCCGTGGCTACGGCGTGGTCGTGGACTCGGGCATGCCGATCGAGTTCGACTTTGGGGCCAGCACACAGAGCGTCACCCAGATCATGGTTCCCGACGATCTGCTGGACTACTACGTGCTGGCCGGGCCGACGCCGTCAGACGTGTTGCGCCGCTACAACGTCTTGACGTGCGCACCGGTTTCGCCGCCGAAGTGGGCGTTCGGTTCCTGGATTTCGTCAGGGTTCTTCGTGGACACGCAGGAAGCCGTGCTGGAGCGGGCGAAAACGATTCGCTCGCGGGGGATCCCTTGTGACGTCATGCATCTGGACACCTATTGGCAGCCCGACGGCAAGTGGTCAGAGCTGCGCTGGAATCCGGTCACGTTCCCCGATCCGACGTCGATGCTGGAGGAACTGTCCGCTCAGGGTTTCAAGGTATGCCTGTGGATGAACTCTTACCTGAGCGTCAACTCCGACCGCTTCACCGAAGCTGCTTCGCTCGGTTATCTCCTCAAGCGCGCCGATGGATCGGTTTATGTGGCTGACTCGTGGCACGGGTCGTATCCCGAGGGAGGCATCGTCGACTTCACGAACCCTGACGCCACCGCCTGGTTCCAGGACCTGTTGCGGCCCTTGGCCCGTCAAGGCGTGCAGGTGTTCAAGACGGACTTCGCCGAGGGAGTGCCCGCTGACGCGGTGGCATTCAACGGCATGTCCGGCACGGAGCTGCACAACGTCTACTCGCTGTTGTTCAATGACGCGGTGAGTGCCGTGACGCGGGAAGTGCACGGGCACTCGATGGTGTGGGGACGCTCGTCTTACCTTGGCGGGCAACGGCATGCGGCCCAGTGGGGCGGCGACACCATGTGCACGTATGAGGCGATGGCTAGCTCGATGAACGGCGGCTTGGCGCACGGCTTGTCCGGCGTGCCGTTCTGGTCGCACGACACGGGTGGCTTCGCGGGCCGCCCCTCCGATGAGCTGTTCTTGCGGTGGGCGCAATTCGGTGCCCTGTCACCGCTGCTGCGCTTCCATGGGACGACAAGCCGTGAGCCGTGGAAATTCCCGGCGGTCGAGCAGCACGTGATCGAGGCGCTGCGGTTGCGTTACGAACTGTTGCCCTACCTGTATTCGGCCGCGCTGCGGTCAGCGGAGACGGGGGAGCCGGTGATGCGTGCCATGATGGTCGACTCACCAGACGATCCGCTGGCGTGGCGCGCCGAGCATCAGTACCGCCTCGGCCGCGATCTGCTTGTCGCGCCGATGGTGCACGAGGAACAGGAACGTGAGGTCTACTTCCCCGAAGGCGAGTGGATGGACTGGTGGACGGGGGAAGTCGTGACCGGGCCTTGTTCGGTTCAGGTCCGCCCACCGCTGGAGCAGGCATCGCTTTTTGCCCGGGTTGGTGCGCTCATTGCGACCGTGCCGCCGGCGGAGTCCATTCCCGACGGACCGTGGGGCTCCCTCACCCTCATCAGTGTGGGCGGCGGCGAAGGCACTACTGAGATCCGTGACGACGATGGCATCACGACGGTGTCGGTTTCCGCTGACGGTGAAGTAACCGTGAACGGCCCGGCCCGCGTCGACCGTGTCGTCCCGCTGCGGGCGGCCTGACGTTGCTGTATTTCGGCGGGGACTACAACCCGGAACAGTGGCCGCGAGAGATGTGGGCCGAGGACCTGGAGTTAATGCGCCAGGCCCGGGTCAACCTCGTGACCGTGGGCGTGTTCTCCTGGTCGCGGTTGGAGCCGCGGCCAGGGGAGTTCGACTTCGGCTGGCTCGACGAGGTGCTGGACGGATTGCACCGCAACGGTATCGGCGTGTGCCTGGCCACCCCGACCGCGTCACCGCCGCCGTGGTTTACCCGCTCGCATCCCGATGCCATGCCGGTGACCCGCGAGGGGATCCGGCTCGGACACGGCTCCCGTGACACGTACTGCGTCAACGCGCCTGCCTATCGCTGCGCTAGCGTGCGCATCGCCGCCGCGCTCGGCGCCCGCTATGGCACGCACCCGGCGCTGAAACTGTGGCACGTGCACAACGAATACGGCACGTGGTGTTTTTGCGACCACTGCGCCGTGGCGTTCCGCTCTTGGCTGCGTGCCCGGCACGGTTCGCTTGAGGTGCTAAACGCTTGCTGGAGCACGGATTTCTGGTCGCAGCGTTACGGCGACTGGGAGGAGATCCTGCCGCCGCGCGCGACCCAGTATCTGCGCAACCCGGCTCAGGAGCTGGACTACCGCCGGTTCCTGTCGGCCTCTTTCACAGAACACTATGCAGCCCAACGGGAACAGCTTCGCGGCAATGTTGCGGTGACGACCAACTTCGTTCTAGGCCAGTGGGTACCAGTCGACCACGCCCGCTTCGCCACCGAGGTAGACCTCGTCGCGATCGACCACTATCCCCATAGCGTGGAAACCTCCCTGGGCGAACGCGCTTTCGTGGCAGACCTGGCCCGCGGCTGGGCTCGCGCGGCCGGGCACCCGGACGGCCGCTGGCTGCTCATGGAACACGCCCCGGGCGCGGTGCACGACGGTGTGCTCCGCTCGCTGGAACCGGGCGGCATCAGTGCTGCCGCACGCTCCTATGTGGACCGGGGTTCCGTTGGCGTCATGTACTTCCAGTGGCGTGCCTCACGCGGCGGTGCCGAACAGTGGCACCCGGCGATGGTCCCGCACGAGGGCCCGTCATCATCTGTGTTCACTGAACTGTGCTCGCTCGGGGCAGCCCTAGCCGACCAGGCGCCAGTGGCGGTCATCGCCGACGTGGCTGTCATGTACGACGAAGAGTCCATGTGGGCGTGGCGAAGCGAGCACCTGCCCACGCGTCACGTTGACTACGAAACCGTTGTCCGCCAATGGCATATCCACCTGGCCAGCGAGCATGCAAACGTTGACGTGATCCCGCCGTGGGCGCCTTTGGACAGTTACCGTCTCGTGGTCGTCCCGGCTCTGTATCTCATGTCGGCGGCGACTCATGCCGCGCTTCGCTCTTACACCGGCAAGCTGGTCATCACTTGCGGCAGCGGGGTAGCCGACGAGCACGCCCGGATCACGCCGGGTTCGCTGGACGACCTCATCGGCGCTCGCATCACGGGGCGCACCTTCGACGTTCCGCCCGGCGAGCTGTGGGTCGACCACGTGGAGCCGGTAAGTGCGACAGCCGTGGGTCCAGCCGTCTACCAAAACGGCAACGTCACCTTTGTCGCCAGGCTGGCGCCGTGCCACTGGGAAGAGCGAGACTTGAATAACGATGCTGAGCGACGAGGAACAGCGGCGGCTTGAGGCCATCGAGCGGGAACTCGAGACCGCGGACCCGAAATTGGCGAAGCGGCTGGCCCGGCCCTATCAGCGCGCCATGGCGTGGGTGCTGCTCGCGCTGATCGCTTGTGCGGCCGTGCTCACCGCCGTCGTCGTCAAAGGCTGGTGGGCACTGGCCATCCTCGCCATCTTCCCCGCATTGATGTTCGCCGCTGGGACCCTTGCCCGGTACCGGGCGACGGCGAAGGACCTTGACAAGCCAAGCTAAGGCCATTAGCTTAATGGCTATGAACGTTAGCCAAGAGAGCTGTCATGCCTAGAGCGGGCCTTTCGGCCAGTGCCGTGGTTGACACGGCACTGGCCTACATAGACGAGAACGGGCTGGAGTCGCTCACGCTCGCCGCTGTCGCGGCACGGGCGGGTGTGGCTACCCCGTCGCTCTACAAACACGTCGCCAGCCTGGCTGAGCTGCGCAGCCTGCTGGGAGTGCGCGTGCTCGATGACGTCACGGCTCAGTTCACGGCAGACGTGATGGGGCGGTCCAAAGACGACGCCGTGCGGGCACTCATGCTGTCCTACCGGGGCTACGTGCGCCAGCATCCGGCCCGTTACGCCGCAATGCCTATCGACGCGCTGCACGATCCAGCGGCGGCTGCCGCCGGGAAACGGCTGCTTGAGGTGTTCCTAGCGGTGCTGCGCGGCTATGGTCTGCAAGGCTCCGTGGCCATTCACGCGGTGCGCTGCCTGCGTGCCATCGCGCACGGGTTCACCGACATCGAAGCCAGAGGTGGCTTTGGTCTGCCCGAAGGCCTCGACGAAACCTACGAAAACCTGATCCAGATGTACCTCACCACCCTTCACAAGGAGATCTGACATGTCCCGCGTTCGTTTTGGTGCCCTGGCAACAGCTCTGGCCGGTGTGATGTTCATTCTTTACCCCGCCGTGCGGCCCTGGCACGACGAGACCACATTGGACGGTGCTATCGCGTCACTGTCATCGTCATCGTGGGTCTACTCCCACTTTTTCGCCATGATCGGCTTCATCCTCGTACCAGCTGGAATGTTGGCTTTGCGGAAAACCTTGCGTGAGACGAAGGCTGAGCGAACAGCGTTCCTGGCGCTGGTGTTTTCCTGGCTTGGTGCTGGTCTAGTGCTGCCGTATTACGGTGCGGAGGACTTCGGCCTGCACACCATCGCCAAGCAGACCGCGAGTGGCCAGCCGATCGATGTCGTCGCCGCGTCGGAGGCGTTCCGTTACCAGCCGCTCGCGATGTCAATGTTCGCTGGCGGACTGCTTCTGCTAGCCGTCGCCGGAGTCCTTGCCGCTGTGGCCGTTTGGCGCTCAGGTGTGCTGCCGCGCTATAGCGGGCTGCTGTTCGGCATCGGCTACGCCCTGTTCCTGCCGCAGTTCTTCACCCCGTCCGCCGCGCGCATCGCCCACGGGATCATCCTCGGGGCAGGCCTGTTCTGGCTGGCCGCGACACTGTGGCGGGCCAACCGGATTGAACCGGCTGCGTGATGGGTACGCCACCGGCATGGCGAGACCGATATGGCGTGGAGTGATTAGCTTCGGCCTGGTGTCCGTGCCGGTGGCGATGTATTCGGCCACACAGGAACATGAGGTGCGATTTCACCAGTTCGAAAAGGGCACGGGAGACCGGATCCGGTATCAGCGGGTGAACGAGCAGACCGGCAAGGAAGTCGAGTTTGCCGACATCGTCAAAGGCGCGGAAGTCGGCAAGGGCGATTATGTGATGGTGGAGCCGGATGAACTCGACGAGATCGCCCCTGGCCGCTCACGCAGCCTGGAGATACACCGGTTCGTGGAGCTGAGCGAGATCGATCCGATCTACTTCCAGAAGTCCTACTATCTCGGCCCTGGAAGCACTGAAACCGCCAAGACCTACGCGCTGTTGCGTGACGCGATGGCGAAGCAGGACAAGGCCGCGATCGGCACACTTGTCATGCGGGGCAAGGAATATCTCACCGCGATACGTCCCGATGACAATCTGCTCGTGCTCGAGACGATGTTCTTCGCCGATGAGGTACGGGACCCGAAAGAGTTGCTGGATAACGTTCCCGCGCGGGCCAAGGCCAAGCCGCAGGAAGTGAAGATGGCCAGTGAGCTGATCGCCTCGATGGCCGGCAAGTGGGATCCGAAGGACTACCGCGACACCTACACCGACCGGGTCAAGAAGCTCATCAAGCAGAAGCAGAAGGGCGGCGACATCACGGTCGCCGAGGGAGCGCCCGAGCCAACAACGCCAACGGACCTGATGGAAGCGCTGCGCCGCAGCGTCGAAGCAGCCCGCAGCGGACGCTCAGGCACCTCAGCCAAGAAAACCACTGCGGCCCGGAAGCCTTCTCCTGCAAGGTCGTCTCCGGCAAAATCGGCTCCCGCTAAGAAGGCGACGTCCGCGAAGTCGGCTCCCGCGAAGAAGGCTTCGGCGGCGCGGAAGTCGGCTCCGGCGAAGAAAGCCGTTGCCAAGAAGACGACGGCCAGAAAGAGCACAGCCGGGCGCAAGCGCGCGGCCTAGCCGCCGGTATGCTGCCCAGATGTTCCGGGTAGTAGCGGTGGATTTGGACGGAACGCTGCTGCGGTCCGACGCGACAGTTTCGGTGCGCACGGTCGCGGCTTTGCGGATGGTGGCGGATGCCGGCGGCCGCACCGTTATCGTGACCGCGCGCCCGCCCAGGTTCACCCGGATGCTCGCCCAAGAAGCCGGGCTGTCGGGGATTGCCATCTGCTCGAACGGTGCCATCGTCTACGACTTGGACCGTGATGTGTCAACGGTTGCCGGGCCGCTATCGGTGGAAGCGGCCGCTCTCGCGGCTGAAGCGGTCACGCGTGTGCTGCCGGACGCCGCGTTTGCACTGGAGACCGGGGAAGTAGCGATCGTTGGGCCGGGCTGGCTGCACAACGCGTCTCGCGAGGTGTCGCGTCGATCGGTGACGTCGACGCCGGAGTTGTGGACGAGCACCGAGGCGTGCGTGAAGCTGATGTCCTGGATCCCGGGCACGATTACCGACGAGGTGCTGGCATCAGTCGCTTTGGCTTTGCCCGCGAGCACAGAAGTCACGTATTCCGGCGCGAGCGGCATGCTGGAGATTCACGCTGCTGGAGTGTCCAAAGTGGATACGCTGGCCAAGCTGTGCGCACGGTGGGGTGTCGAGGCGGCGGAAGTGATCGCCTTCGGGGACATGCCCAATGATCTGCCCGTGCTGCGCTGGGCCGGACGTGCCATCGCCGTCGCCAACGCACATCCGTCTGTGCTGGCCAGCGCCCATGCCGTGACCGCGAGTAACGATGCCGACGGGGTTGCTGCCGTCTTGGAGGACGTTTTTGTCACCCGTGGGCGGTAGCCTGTGACCGTCCACAGCAGACTGGTTATACGGAGTTGACGATGTTTCGTCAGGGTGACGTGCTAGTGATGCCCATGCCGCGTGAAGAGTTACCTAACGGGCTGGTGCAGGCCCCGCGGGACCGCCGTAACCGCATGGTGCTGGCGCTTGGTGAGGCCACTGGCCACGCCCATGTCGTGACCGGCGAGCGGGTGTCGCTGCTGTGCCCACCTGACGATCCAGAGCGGCTCTACCTGCTGATCGAAGGCTACGGGCGGCTCGGTCACGAAGAGCACGGCCCGATCGCCCTCGGGGCTGGTGCCTACCGTGTGGTGCGGCAGCGCGAATACTTCCCCGGTGCCATTAGGCCGGTCGCTGACTAATGACTGACGACATCTTCCTCGCCGAGCGGGCCGAGGACTGGCTAGACGCTGGCCTTCGCTCGGCCGCTACCGATCGCGCTGCCGCCGAAAAGGGCGTGCAGCTGGCCTATGCAGCCGCTGGTTCGCCGGCCCCGAAACACATCCTCTGGTTTGGATCGCCGTTCGCGGCCGCAGTCGCTGTAGCGATCCTCCGCGAGCCGGCCTCCTTTCTGTTTTCGCCGCTGCCCGGGGCCTACACGGCCGTCGCCCGTTCCTTGACGGCCGAGCTGACACGGCATTCGCTGCCAGGCGGCGATGGCGACCGGGCTGCGGTGTCGGCGGGTTGGGCGTCTCTCGAGTTGGGCCTTTCGGTGCGGCCTAAGGTGCGCACGCGGCCATGGGCTCAGGCGCGGGCCGCGTTGATGGCCGACCTTGGTGCGACCGGCTTCGCGCGGCACTGGCTGGCGACAGCACGCCGTCCGTGGCAGCAGCTTGTTGACCTGATCGCCACGCCGCTGCGCACTCGGCTGGGTGCGCAGTTCGCCGCGGAGGCGGGCGACTTTGCCGGACCGTGCCAGCAAGCATTGTTAGACGTCATCTTCGGTCAGCACGATGCCGCTTGGCTTGGCGCGTTTGAAGATACAAGCACCGACTTGGCTGGCTTGGCACTGGTCGCTCGTAACGCGGGCTGGTGGTGGGCGTTCGAAAACGTTGCTGTGCTTTCGGATCGGCACGTCGAAGTACACCGGGATAATCTCGGGCGGCTCCACAACGGTGACGGGCCTGCACTGTCCTATCCCGACGGTTACGGTCTGCACTCGTGGCGGGGCATGCCGATCCCGGCTGAGGTCGCGGCCGAGTTGCCGCACCTTACGGTGCAGCGGATTCAGGACGAGTCCAACGCCGAGGTGCGCCGGGTCATGCTGGAACACTTCGGGTTTGACCGCTACCTGCGGGAGTCTGGTGCGGCGCGCCAGCACGCGGATGAATACGGCACGTTGTGGCGCGTGGACATTCCTGGTGACGAACCGCTCGTCATGGTTGAGGTCATCAACTCGACCGCCGAGCCTGACGGCTCGTTCCGCACCTACTTCTTGCGTGTGCCGCCTCAAACGCGAACAGCCCGTGGTGGTGTCGCCTGGACGTTTGGGCTGTCCGAACAGGAATACGCTCCAACGCAGCAGACCTAGCCCAGGCGCAGCGACTCAGCGACGCGCTCGGTCAGTTCGTCTTCGCTCATCGTGATGTCGACCTCGATGAGCGGCAGATCGAGCGCGCGCACCTGGGCTGCCAGATGTTCGGTGAACATGCGGTCCCGCTCGAACAGGTTCTGCAGCGCCTTTTCGGGATCACTCGTGCGGCCCGCGATGTTCCACAGCGAACCACGGCTTTCGAACGCGGCGGCCCGAAACCGGTGCGTCGGGATCAGCCACACGGCATGATGCGGTTCGGGCAGCAGCGGCTTCACCAAGTGTGGCAACAGCCGAAAGCCTTCAGCGATAACACGCGGGTGCGGTGGGAATTCTCGCAAGTCGTCAGCGATCAGATCGAACAGCTCACCATGAAACCAGTGAAACGTGTCCAGCATCGTTTGCGGAGAACGGTTCAGCCAGCGCTCATCCATATCCATCGCGATGAACTCTTGCAGCAAGGGAGCCTCGCTTGGATCGCCGCGCCGGGCATGGTCGCTCATCACCTCATCGGTGACATACGGACGCAGGCCGTAACGGGCCGCCAGCTTTCGCGTCATCGTGGACTTGCCACCCCCGGAACCGCCGCCGATCCAGTAAACGTGACTCAGCTTGCCGCCCATGGGAGACAACTCTAGCGACCCCACGGCGTACCCATCCTTGGATAGCATGCCCGGATGCTATGGAACCGTGAGCAAAAGTCCTTGCCAGACCTCATCGACGACGCTGTCGAAGCGCTGAAGCGGGCCGACGAACGGGCCTTTGGCAAAGCGGCACAAGCTGTGTTTAAGCACGCCCCGAAAGCCTCGCCGGAGGAACTGACCGCTGGGCTGGAAACATTGCGGCCGGTCCTGGCCACTGTGCCGTTTGGCATGGGCGTCACCTTGGCTCAGCTCGCCGCGGGATTGGTGGAGCTGGGCGGCGATCCATTGGTCGCCTTCGAAACGTTGGTGTCGCGGGTTTCCGAGGGCCTTGAGCTTGCCTGTGCGTTCCAGGAGACCTGGGACGCTGAAGGACATGGAGAGCTGCCAGACTCTGACGATGGCGGCAAGATCCCGTTCGTCATGCAGCACCTGACCTCTGAAGAGTCACGGCAGCGGGCCGAAGCGTGGTTCACCATCAACGAGTGGATTCCTTCGCTACTGTTGCCGCTACAGCAAAAGGTGGCCCGCAAGGCGGTTCCGCACTGGGAACGGCTGACCGTCGCCGCAGGCACGACCCGCGAAGTGATCGGCAGCAGTCAGTGGCTTTATGGTCTGCTGCAAGTGCTCGACGACGAGAAGTTCGTCGTGCTGCACCGCGAAAGCCGCCGGGGCTATGAGCTGACGATCGGTGGTGTCGGTGACGTGTTCCAGCTGCACACTTTGCTTGCCGCTCACCTGATCGGCGACCCAGCGCAGGGCTGGATCGCTGGCGTTCCGCCGCGCCGCGAGTGGGTGATAGCCGCGACCGACGGTGAAGACCTTCAGCCGGGCGGGATTGAGGGGCGGTTCAACCTTGTCGACGCCTACGGGAGATGGATCTGGAACGAAGACCTGCCCAACGACATTCCGCGATTTGATGGCGTGCGTGTCATCGTGCTCGATCCACCGCCGTATGTGCGCGGCTGGAATTTGGGCCGTGCTTACCCCCTCATGTATCCGGCGGTCACTGTGGACAGACACATGAGTGATCAAGAAGCGGCAGCCTGGTTGACCAAAGTCGCCCCAGCCGCGCGCTGGTGCGCGGCAGGTTCTGTCGCGTAGCCGGATCCACCGTGTGAGCGCAGTGTTGGCGAAGCGGTCGGTGGGGTTTTGTGCGGGTGGCCGGGCTCGGGTGAGGCCCTGCATGAGGAGTGCGCCGTCGTTGGCGCGGACGGCGTATTGCCATTGGCTGTCTTGGTGCGACAGTGTGATTTGGCGGGCGATGCCGGCGGCGACGGGGCCGTAGGTGCCGAGTTTGCCGGGGTTGTTGTCCAGCCTGGCGAGGGTTTCCACGGTGACTTCAAGTTGCATGACTCCGGCTGGTGCGCTGGCATGCTTGCCTTCCAGGAGTTCGAGGAACACGTCGGC
>NZ_KB903258.1 GCF_000379685.1 Catelliglobosispora koreensis DSM 44566
GCGGGCGGGGGGCGGGCAAAGGCCGTGGGCGGGGCAGGGAGCGGGGCGGGGGGGCGGGCAAAGCCCGTGGGTGGGGCGGCGAGCGGGGCGGGGAGCGGGGCGGGACAGCGATGGGCGGTGGGAAACGTTTCCCGAAGTGATCGGAATGTTACGTAGCTAGCGGGCCGTAAGTCACCTGCGAAAACGGCCACAAATCCGCGATCTTGTGGGAAACACCTGGGAAATCTGGGGTTGACACGGACCCGACCCCGCCCCCACGCTTGGACGCACTTGGAGAGCGCTCTCCATCGCAGCGGCGGGGAGCGGACGAGAAAGCGGTGATATGGGATGACTGCCCTCATGGCGGCCGGTACTTCGATCCAGGACCAGGCGGTGAAGCGGAGGTTTCCGGCGGGGTTCTGGTGGGGAGCGGCGACTGCCGCCTACCAGATTGAGGGCGCTGTCAGCGAAGACGGCCGCACGCCCTGTATCTGGGACACGTTCGCGGCGACGCCGGGCAAGGTGGCCAACGGCGACAGCGGGAATCCCGCGACAGAGCACTACTTTCGCTATCGGGACGATGTCGCTTTGATGGCCGAGCTTGGGCTGGGTGCCTACCGGTTCTCCGTGGCCTGGCCGCGGGTGCGACCGAGAGGGCAGCAGACCAACGCGAAGGGGCTGGCGTTTTACGACCGGCTCGTGGATGAGTTGCTGAGCAAGGGAATCCGGCCGGTCGCGACGCTGTATCACTGGGACTTGCCGCAGGAGCTGGAAGATCAGGGTGGGTGGGCCAACCGCGAGACAGCGCACCGGTTTGGCGAATACGCCAACGACGTGGCCGAAAAGCTCGGTGACCGAGTCGCCCTGTGGAACACGCTGAACGAACCGTGGTGCTCGGCGTTTCTCGGCTACGGCTCGGGGGCACACGCGCCAGGCAAGAAGAACCACGCCGATGCCCTGAAAGCGGTGCACCACCTTCTGCTTGGGCATGGCCTTGCCGTTCAAGCGATCCGGGCCAACACCAGTCAAGCGGAGATCGCGCTCGCTATCAACGCTGGCGTCGTACGCGCTGTGTCGGAGAAAGAGTCCGATGTGGACGCGGCGCGGCGGATTGACGGCCTGCTGAACCGGATCTTCCTTGATCCGGTCTTCAAGGGCCACTACCCGCAGGACGTCATCGAGGACACCAAGACGATCTCCGACTGGGCACACGTTCAGGAAACGGATCTTCAGATCATTTCCCAGAAGATCGACGGCCTCGGCCTCAACTACTACCAGCCTGATCTCGTTGGCGCGGCCGAGCCGGGAACAGGCGAGACAGACGGGCCCTACCCGAACAACGACAAGGTGAAGTGGCACCGCGTCAGCGGTCCACGCACGGAAATGGACTGGCCGGTCGACCCGACCGGGCTGGAAGAAATCCTGCTTCGCGTTAAGCGGGACTACGGCGATATTCCGCTCTATATCACCGAAAACGGTGCCGCCTACCCCGACCAAGTGGTCGACGGTGCCGTGCACGACAACGACCGGATCGACTTCCTCAACCGGCACCTCGCGGCGGCGCATCAAGCGCTGGACAAGGGTGCGAACCTGCGGGGCTACTTCGTGTGGTCGCTTTTGGACAACTTCGAGTGGGCGCTGGGATACGGGAAACGGTTCGGCATCGTGCACGTCGACTACCAGACGCAGGTGCGGACGCTCAAGCAGAGCGCGCTCTGGTACCGCGACGTGATCAACGCCGGTGGGATAACCGCCTAAACAATCGCAACCCCTTGACATGCCGTGTGTTCAGGGACGATGCTCTCCCGAACCGGAGAGCGCTCTCCCCTATCAGCGGCACTTTCCGGATTCATGGAGGACTAATGCGCAAAGCGGCCATAGCGGCGTCCTTAGTCGCCGCGGCGCTCATAGCATCCGGCTGCGGAAGCGGCGGCAGCGGTGAGCAAGGTGGCAAGACCAAGCTGACGATCGCGACGTTCGGCGACTTTGGCTACAAGGATCTCTACACCGAGTACATGAAGCTGCACCCGGACATTGAGGTCGTCGAGCGGATCACCAAGACCGAGGACCACCACAAGAACCTGATCACGCACCTGGCGGCCAACTCGGGTGCCTCGGACATCGAGGCGATCGAAGAAGGCTGGGCGGGTCAGTTCACGTCACAGCCGGGCAAGTTCTACAACTGGATGGACTACGGCGGCGGGGACGTCAAAGCCCAGTGGCCCGAGTGGAAGTGGCGTGCGGGCTCCAGCGCCAGCGGTGTCGTGATTGGACTGGGCACCGATGTCGGCGGCATGGCGATGTGTTACCGCAAGGACCTGTTCGAGAAGGCTGGCCTGCCGGGTGACCGTGAAGCGGTCTCCAAGTTGTGGCCGACCTGGGATGACTACATCTCGACGGGCCAGAAGTTCATGGGCGCCAAGCTCCCCGGGGTCACCGGCTTCTTCGACGGCCCGCAGGTCATCTACCGTTCCGTGCTCGGACAGCAGCCGATCGGCATCTACGACGGCGACAAGGTCGTGGTCGACACCAACCCGGGCGTGAAGAAGGCCTGGGACACCACGGTGAAGGCGATGACGGTTGGGCTGTCCGCCAAGGTGGAGGCCTGGTCGCAGGACTGGAACGCAGGTTTCGCTAAGGGAACCTTCGCCACGATCGCGTGCCCGTCCTGGATGACGACCATTATCCAGGAGCAGGCCAAGGAGCACGCCGGCAAGTGGGACATCGCCGATATCCCGGGCGGCACGGGGAACTGGGGCGGGTCTTACCTGACGCTGCCGAAGCAGGGCAAGAACGCCAAGGCGGCCGCTGAGCTCGCGAAGTGGCTCACCGCTCCGGAGCAGCAGGCGAAGGTGTTCCGCACCAAGGGCAACTTCCCGTCCACGGTCACGCTCTACAAGGACGCGGTGATCACGGACTACAAGAGCGCCTTCTTCAACAACGCCCCGATTGGCCAGATCTACTCCAAGTCGGTGGCGACGATGGTCCCGCAGTTCATGGGACCGAAGTCAGGCGACATCAACACCGCGATCATCAACGGCCTGACCCGGGTGCAGGACGGCAAGCAGGGCGCTGACGACTCGTGGGCGCAAGTCCAGAAGGACGTCAAAGCCCTCCTCTAAGAAGCTGCGGCCGCCCCCGAGACCGGTTGGGGGCGGCCGCCTTTGGAAGGACCGAAGTTGTTCAGGCACAAGCTTTACCGGCTGGACCTCAAAGCCTCACCGTACTTATACGTGGCGCCCTTCTTCGTGCTGTTCCTAGCCGTGGGCATGTTCCCACTGGTGTACACGGCGTGGGTGTCCATGCACGACTGGACCCTGGTCGAGGAGAGCCACACGTGGATCGGGTTCACGAACTACACGGAGCTGCTCAAGGACGAGTACTTCTGGAACGCGCTGTCCAACACGCTGCAGATCCTCGTGCTATCAAGCGTTCCGCAGCTGTTGATGGCGATCGGGCTCGCGCACATCCTCAACATGCGCCTAAAGGGCTCGACGTTCTGGCGCATGAGCGTGCTCCTGCCGAACATCACCAGTGTCGTCGCGGTCGCCATCATCTTCGGCCAGCTCTTCGGGCGCGACTTCGGTCTCATCAACTGGGTGCTCGGCTTGTTCGATCTCGGCCACATCGACTGGCGCACGGGCGAAGCGAGTTCGGTCTTCGCCATCTCGGTGATGATTAACTGGCGCTGGACCGGATACAACGCGCTGATTTACCTGGCGGCGATGCAAGCCGTGCCCAAGGATCTCTACGACGCCGCTTCCCTTGACGGGGCAACGAGTTTCCAGCAGTTGCGGCGCATCACGATTCCGGCGATCCGGCCGACCATCATTTTCACGGTCATCGTTTCCACCATCGGGGGCATGCAAGTGCTGGCCGAGCCACTCGTGTTCGGGGTGGGCAGCATGACCGGCGGAGCGGACCGCCAATTCCAGACGATCGCGCTTTACCTTTACGAGCTTGGGTTCAGCCGGTTCGACTTCGGTTACGCCTCGGCGGCGGCGTGGATGATGTTCGTCATCATTCTCATCGCGGCGGGGGTCAACTATCTGTTCACCCGGCGGATGCGAGGCGCGGAATGAAGCCACGCAAGCGGACTTACCTCTTCCTGAGCGTTGTCGCGCTGCTATCCCTGTTTCCGTTCTACTACTCGATTGTCGTGGCGTCACATGACAATTCGGTGCTGGGGCAGGTTCCGCCGCCGCTGACCCTCGGCGGCAACCTGATGAACAACCTGGAACGCGCGTTTGGCGAAGACGTGCACATGGTGCAGGGACTCATCAACTCGCTGCTCGCGTCTTCGGTCATTACGTTCAGCCAAGTGTTCTTCGCGACTTTGGCGGGGTTCGCCTTCGCGAAGCTCAAGTGGCGTGGGAAGAACGCGGTGCTGCTGTTCATCATCGCCACGATGATGGTGCCGACACAGCTCGCGGTGATCCCGCTGTTCATCCTGATGAGCAACTATGAGCTCGTCGGGACCCTGCCAGCGGTCATCATTCCGTTCCTGGTCAGTGCTTTTGGCGTCTTCTTCATGACGCAGTACCTGACGACTGCTGTGCCCACGGAACTGATTGAAGCCGCGCGAGCCGATGGCTGCACGACGATTCGCATCTTCTGGCATGTCGTGCTGCCCGCGGCGCGACCGGCCGCCGCGGTGCTGGGGATTCTGACGTTTTTGAGCGCGTGGAACGAATTCTTCTGGCCGCTGGTCGTCATGAACGCGGAAAACCCAACCGTCCAAACGGTACTGTCGAACTTGTCCAGTGGCCGCGTCGCTGACGTGAGCCTCATCCTGACGGGTGCCACGATCGCGATCGTGCCGCTGATCATCGTGTTCTCGTTGCTGGGCAAGCACATCATCGGCGGCATCATGCAGGGCGCCGTCAAGTCCTGACGCTGACGTGTGGCCGCCCGCACCTCTCACGGGCGGCCACCACCATCACCGCTTTGTTTGGTACTTGCGCCCGAGCATGGCAAAGGTGATCATCCCGCCGAAGCCAGCCATGCGCACGAGGAACAGCACCCACTCCAGCGAGCTGAACTGCTCCACCTGCTGGCCAGCGGCGAACGCCAGGGCCGCCACAGAACATGAAAACAGCACTCCGGCGAAGATCCAGGGCGGGGCGGCCGCCCAGGCCCGCGGTACGCGTTTGGTCACGAGGACAAACAGACCACCAGCCAGCGTCAGCAGACCGATGATGAACAGCACGATAGCCATGGGCGCAGAGCGTACATGCTTAGATGATGTGCAGTGACCGGTTGGTGCCCTGGCTCTGCAGCCTGTCGGCGAGCATGGACTGCTTCGAGCGCGTGAGGTTCAGCTGCTCCGGGTCGAGGGTGGCGAGGATGACGTCTTCGCCCTCGTCGGCACCCCGGCCCAGGCAACGCCCTTCCGGGTCATAGATCGCCGAGCCGCCGCTGAGCTTCCACGGGGCTTCGCCGCCCGCGGAGTTGGCGAAGACGACATACATCGTGTTGTCGAGAGCCCTTGCGGCGTAATACAAGTCGCGCCGGTGTTGCGATCCGTCCACGTAACCGGCTGGCACCAGATAACCGTGCACCCCATCGTCGGCGGCGGCGCGGCCATGCTCGGGAAAGCAACCGTCGTAACAGATGCCGAGCCCGAAGCGCCAATCGCCGACCACGAGCGTGGCTCCCCTAGTACCAGCGATGAAGAGGTCTTTTTCTTCGTCGCCGCAGAGATGTTGCTTGTCATAGGCGGCCGTGATCTGGCCCCTGCTATCGATAACGAGCGCCGAGCACGTGTGCCTTCCGTCCGGATAGGACACAGCCGAACCGATGACAACCGGGATCTGATTGTCCCGCAACGGGTCTAGGCGCGGATCGTCGATGACGCCATATTCGTTGGCTTTGAGGAACGTCCCGGCGGGATCGGCGTTCAGCGCGGGCGGGTTATAGGCGGAAAGGAAGAGCTCGGGCAAAACCGCGAGCTCCGCACCACTTTCGGCCGCGCGGCGCACCATTCTCGCCGCCGTGACAGCATTTCCAGAAACATCAGCTGGTACGGCGTGAGCCTGCACCGCCGCCGCTATGAGTGGCCGCATCCGCCGTTATCCCTCCTGGAACTCGCTGGCCAGAAGATCCATGAGCAGACCGTCATGCCAGGTGCCGTCAAGACCGCGTTCATATTGCCGCATTACCCCGACCGGGCGAAAGCCCACCTTGGCATAGCACTTGATCGCTGGAGTGTTGTCGGCGGCCGGATCGATGACGAGCCGGTGATGGCCGCGTTCCTTGAGGAGGAACCGTGCGACGGTGCGCACCGCGTCGGTGCCGATCCCGCGACCGTGCACCGACGGATCGAGATAGATGTCGATGTTCGCCTGACGGTACTTGGGCTCTTCTTCCTCGTAGTACTGAATCATGCCCACGACACGGCCCTCGTAGACGACCGCCAAGTGAACGGTTTCGGTGTCTTTGAAGTCTTCGTCCACCTCGTCGGCCGCGCTGTCGAGTTCGCCCCAGCGGTCACGGACTTCCGGCGTCGAGCGGATGGCGATCAGCGTGTCGCGGTCGCTGAGTTCGATCGGGCGCAGCGTCACGATGGCGCCGTCAAGCACGGTCATGCCAGCTCGTCAGGGCGGTAGGCGCGCAGCACGCAGAACTCGTTGCCATCGGGATCGGCCATCACCACCCAGCTCGCCTCGGGACCCTGGCCAACGTCGACGCGGGTGGCGCCAAGCGCTTCGAGGCGGGCCACTTCAGCGGCCTGGTCCTCGGGACGCAGGTCGATGTGCAGGCGATTCTTGGTCGCCTTGTCCTCTGGCACCTTCAGGAAGAGCAGGTCAGGGACGATTCCGTCTTCTTTGCTGCCCGCCGGGGGCTCCAGCACGACCTCGTCGGCCTTCTCATAGGTGCGGCGCCAGCCCAGTGCCTCCTGCCAGAAGGTGGCCAAGCGCGCCGGGTCAGTCGTGTCAAAGTTCATGCACTGAATACGTAAAGCCATGGGGAAACCCTAGTCCGCGAGCCAGCGGTGCTCAGGCGATTTATCGGCGGCGCTTGGCGCGGGCGATGCAGTCTTCGGCGGTGAGGCGGGCGATCTCGGCTTGGCGGGCCGCTTCGGCGGCGTCATCGGTCAGGGCACGGGCCGCCGCCTCGGCCAGTTCAACGGCACGCTGCGCGGTGCGTTCGGCGAACGCGGCCGCGTGATAGCGCCGCCACGCTTCGGCTTCGTCGGCACGCAGTCGCGACAGCAGATGGGCCCGGTCATCCAGCGAGTCATCCCAGTTACCAACGCGCTGCCAGACGGCACGCAGCTCTTCGACCGAGATCTCCCCGCGACGGTAGGCCGCACGGGCCGCCGCGGAGATGTCCTTCTGATCGACACCGGAGATGGCGTTTTCGGCTGACGGCTCCGGCTCCGTTTGCTGGGCTTCCTGGCTGGCCCGCACCGCTTCGGAGTGGGACAGCCAGGCGGCTTCCCTTTCGGCCTCAGCCGCGGCGAGGTCACGGGCTAGCTGCTCATGGGTATTGGCGGCGCGGTGAGCGGCGTCAAGCTTCTGAGCTGCCGTCTCGTCGAGCGCCCGGGCCCGGGCGACGAGCACCGAGCAGTCCTTTGCCGACGGAACGTCGGCTATGCCGTGCTCACGGCGGTATTGGGATCGGGCCAGTAGTCCAATCAGGACAACCATCAGCAGCGACGTGGCCACTCCACCCACAATGACCACAACCACCGGCGACACGAATCGACGATAATCGGGCGCATCGAGATTGGGTAGTGCGTCAGCCCGGGTATTCTCGCAGGGCACAGAGGAGGCAAGGAATGGGCCGTCCGCCAACCATGGCCGATATCGCCCGCGCGGCTGGCGTTTCCCGCGTCGCCGTTTCCTATGCCCTCAACGACCGTCCCGGCGTCTCGCCAGAAGTGCGTGACCGCATCCGCAAGATCGCTGAAGACCTGGGTTTTCGCGCCAGCGGGCCGGCCCGCTCACTGCACGGTGCCCGGCCCATGGCGATCGGCATGACGATGCTGCGGCCGGCCAAGGCGTTTCACGTGGAAGTGTTCCGCCGCGAATTCATCAGCGGCGCTCAAGCGGAGTTGTCCAGCCGCGGCTATGGTCTGGCGCTTCAGTTCGTCGCCGATCCTGACGCGGAACTGTCCGTCTATTCACGATGGAGCGCCGAGCAGCGGGTCAGCGGGGTCATCGTCAGTGACGTGCTCGTCGCCGATCCACGGCCAGCTTTCCTTGCCGGCCTTGGGCTTCCCGCTGTCGCCATTGGCGGTCCGCTGCCGTCCGGTGACGTGACCTGCCTGTGGTCAGGTGACACGGAGGCGGCAGCCGTTGCGGTTCAGTACCTGGCGGGCCTCGGGCACCGGCGCATCGCCCGTGTCAGTGGGCCGGAAGGCTTGCTGCACACGGCAGCGCGTACCAACGCGTTCTTGCAAGCCTGCACCCACAACGGCATTGAGGGAACCGTTCTTACCGCTGACTACACCGGTGAGGATGGGGCACGGGCGACCCGGCGGTTGCTGAGCGGGGGTGCCCGGCCGACCGCGATCCTCTACGACAACGACGTGATGGCGGTGGCTGGCCTCGGTGTCGCGACGGAGATGGGTGTCGCCGTGCCGGCCGAGCTTTCCCTTGTGGCGTGGGAGGATTCGCCCGTGTGTCAGGTCGTTCGCCCGGCGCTGACTGTCCTCAAACGAGACCTGCAGGCCTACGGCGCCCACGCCGTGAGGCTGCTTTTCCAAGCTATAGAAGGCGAACCGCCTGTCAGCGTGCGCGATCACACCGCGCAGCTGGTCGTGCGCTCAAGCACTGGCCGTGCTGCCGCGGGGAGTTAGCCGGGCTGGTTCGTCGTGCATGCTGCCCACCGGCTTGCCGTCGATCGCCGCTAGCAACATCCGGGCGGCGTGGGTGCCATAGGCCGCGATGTCACGGGTCAGTGCCGTCAAGGGCGGATGCACCAAACGGCAGATCGGCGAATCGTCCCAGGCCACGATGGACAGATCCGCGGGCACGGACAGCCCCATTTCCTGTGCAACGGCAAGACCCGCGATGGCCATGATGTCGTTGTCATAGATCAGGGCGGTCGGCCGCTTCGCCATGCTGAGCAGGCGTCTCGTCGCGCGCGCCCCGTCTTCTCCCGTGTAGTCCGTCGGCACCGTGAGCGCACTGTCCAGCCCCAGATCGCTTGCGGCACGCCCGAAGGCTTCGGTGCGGATCGCGGTGTGCACGAGACCTGGAATGCCACCGACGCGGGCGATGCGCCGGTGCCCCAGCGCGGCAAGGTATTCCACGGCCTCCACTAACGACACTCCATCGTCAGACCAGATGCTGGCCAGCGATCCGCTCGCGCTGGGCGGCCCGATCACGACGGCGGGCAGCCCCAGCTCTTCGAGCGCGCTGATGCGCAGATCGCCCTCTCTGACATCGCACACCAGCACGCCGTCGACGCTGCGATCACTCCACCACCGCCGGTAGACGGCGATCTCCTCGTGATGGTCGGGCACCATTTGCAACAGCAACGCGTAGGAGAAAAGTGACAGCTCGGCTTCCAGACCGCTGATGAGTTCCATGAAGAACGGTTCGACGCCAAGGGTTTTGGGCGGCCGCTGCAACGTCAGGCCGACCACTTTCGAGGCCGCACCCGCGAGCGCCCGAGCCGCGCTGTTGGCCCGGAAGCCAAGGGCCTCAGCTGATTCCACGATGCGCCTGCGCGTCGCCTCGGACACGCCGGGCTGACCGTTGAGCGCGTAGGAAACCGCGCCCTTGGACACTCCGGCATGGCGTGCCACATCGGCGATGGTGGGTCGCTTCATGTTGTCAGCCTCTCCCAGCTTTCTCGGTTCACCAATGCTAGCTGACTTGTTGACACTACCGAAACCCAGTCGTAAAGTCTGGGCACTTACTCGGTTCAGTAAAGCTGCGGAGTTGGTCATATGAAGCTAAGACCGCTAGCCATCGCCCTGGCCGCTGCCCTGCTTGCCGCAGGTTGCGGCGGTGGCGATGCCGATCCTGGTTCCACTGACGCGTTACCCCCTGCCGATCCCGCCAGCGTCACCGGCGAGGTCACGGTGCTGACGAACCGGACCGACCTGGTCACTGACGGCACGATGAAGAAATACGCCGACGAGTTCAAGAAGACCTACCCGGGCGTGACGGTGAAGTTCGAAGGCATCACCGATTACGAGGGCGAAGTCAAGATCCGGATGAACACGGAGAACTACGGCGACGTCCTGCTGATCCCTAACACGATCGTGCGCGACGACTATCCCAAGTTCTTCGCCAACCTCGGCTCTGTTAGCTCTGTCGGTGGCAAGTATCTGTTCACGGACAAGAGCACGGTCAGCGGCAAGGTTTACGGCCTAGCCGGATTCGGTGCCGTGAACGGCTTCGTCTACAACAAGGAAGTCTGGGCCCAGGCCGGCCTGACGCAATGGCCGACCACGCCTGAGGGATTCCTGGCCGCCCTTCAAGCCATCAAGGACAAGACGCAAGCCATTCCCTACTACACCAATTACAAAGACGGCTGGCCGCTGACCTCATGGTCCAGTGTCGTCGGTTCCGTGACATGCGACACCAAAGCCCAGGACAAGCTCGCGTCGGCCACCGATCCGTGGGCGGCCGGAAGCGACCTGCGGGCAGGCGACGGGCTGCTGTTCAACATCGTGAAGAACAAGCTGTCCGAGCCCGATCCGGCTACGACTAACTGGGAAGACTCCAAGGGACTGATCGCCACCGGCAAGGTCGGCTCGATGTGGCTTGGCTCCTGGGCGATCGCGCAAATGCAGGACGCCGCCAAGAAGGCGGGCAAAGACCCGGCGACGATTGGCTACATGCCCTTCCCGGCTCAGGTGAACGGCAAGTACTGCTCGGTGCTGTCCCCCGATTACCAATACGCCGTCAACGTTCACTCCAAGAGCAAGCCAGCCGCGCGCGCCTGGATCGACTGGATGCTGGACAAGTCTGGTTTCGCCGAGGCGAATCAAGCCGTCTCCACTGTTAAGGGGGCGCCACTGCCATCGGCACTGAAACCCTTCACCGACAACGGCGTTCAGTTCATCGAGCTGTCGCAGGAGAAGGCAGGGCTGTTTAACAAGATTGACAACGCTTCCGAGGTCGGACTGAACAAGCAGGACTACCGGCAGCGTCTGGTCGATGTGGCTCGCGGTGCGGCACCTGGCGACCTCAACAGTGTGCTCGGGGAACTGGCCCGCAAGTGGTCTGAAGCCGCGAAACTCGCTGGCTCATGACATCTAGACCAGCTGCGGGCGGCTTCTTCGCTGCCATGGCAAAACGCCGCCCGCAGCTCACTGCCTGGCTCTACTTGGCGGCCGCCTTAGCGCTGCTTATCACCTTTACGTATGTGCCGGTGGCGAGCATGATTTGGTACAGCTTCACGAACTGGGACGGTGTCAGTCCCGATCCGCAGTTCGTGGGCTGGAGCAACTATGGGCAACTGTTCAGCCGGCCTGAGCTGTTCCAGGTCTTCTTCGTCAGCCTCTACTATCTCGTGGCTTCGTTCGTGCAGATCGTGCTGGCGCTGTACTTCGCGGTCGTTCTCAGCTTCAGTACGTGGTTTCGCAATCTGTTTAAGGGAGTGCTGTTCTTCCCCTATCTCATCAACGGTGTCGCGGTCGCGTTCATCTTCCTTTACTTCTTCCGGCAAGGCGGGACGCTCGATAGCGTCTTGGCTTTCTTCGGTGTCCACACTGGACAGTTCTGGCTCGGCGACCCCGACTGGGTCAACGTTTCGCTGTCAGGCGTATCCGTGTGGCGCTTTCTGGGGCTGAACTTCGTGCTGTTCCTCGGCGCCATCCAGTCGATTCCACAAGAGCTGCACGAGGCCGCCTCGCTTGACGGTGCTTCACGCTGGCAGGTCTTCCGGCACATCATCGCTCCCGGCATCAAGCCCGTGCTCAGCCTGAGCGTGATCCTGGCCATCAGTGGCTCGCTGTCCGTCTTCGAGATTCCCTACATCATGACGGGCGGCTCTGGCGAGAGTCTCACGTTCGTCATCCAGACGGTGAAACTCGCGTTCCAGTTCAACAAGATGGGGCTCGCGTCCGCTGCCGCCGTGGTTCTCCTGGCGATGGTTCTGCTCATCACCTGGTTGCAGCGGCGCCTGGTACCAGAGGAAAGGACGGACCTCACGTGAGCCGCTTGATGAAGTATTTGTCGCTCATCGCGGCCGCGGTCGTCGTGCTGCTCCCCCTCGTCACCATCTTCCTGACGTCGCTGAAGACGCCCGAGGAGATGGCAGGTGGGCAAACCCTTGCACTGCCTCGTGATTGGACCAACTTCAGCAATTACAGGACCGCGTTCGACAAGGGCAACATGCTGCCCGCCTTCGCCAACACGGCGATCATCCTGCTGTTTTCCATCAGCGGGACGATTCTCATCGGCACCATGGCGGCCTACGCCATTGACCGGTTCAGGTTCCGCTTCCGCAAACTCGTTGTCTCGCTCTTCCTCGTCGCTACCCTCGTTCCCGGGGTGACCACGCAAGTCGCCACGTTCCAGGTGGTAGACGCTCTCGGCCTGTTCAACACGAGGTGGGCGCCGATCCTGCTCTACATGGGCACCGACATCGTGGCCATCTACATCTTCTTGCAGTTCATGCGGGGCATCCCGGTGTCGCTCGACGAGGCGGCCCGCATCGACGGTGCTTCCTCGTTCAAGATCTATCGCAGTGTCATCCTGCCCCTGCTGAAACCGGCCATCGCCACGGTGGTCATCATCAAAGGCATCACGGTCTACAACGACTTCTACATTCCGTTCCTCTACATGCCTTCTGAGGACCTAGGGGTGATCTCGACGTCGCTGTTCCGGTTCAAGGGGCCGTTCGGGGCACACTGGGAAGTCATTTCGGCGGGGGCGATCCTGGTCATCCTGCCCACCCTCGTCATCTTTCTGGCACTGCAAAGGTTTATCTATAACGGCTTCACCGCCGGAGCGACCAAATAACGCATAGGGAGAAAGCACGTGAGTATCCGTTATCTGCACGAGGGTTGGACTGTCAGCTCGGCTGCGCATCAAGAGGTTCCGGCGACAGTTCCTGGCTGCGTGCACACGGATCTGCTGAGCGCGGGTCTCATCCCCGACCCCTACCTCGATGACAACGAGACCAAGCTAACCTGGATCGGGCGCACCGACTGGTCCTACACCACGGCGTTCGAGTGGCAGCCCGAAGGTTTCGAGCACGTGGACCTCGTCTTCGAGGGCCTCGACACAATCGCCACCGTGCTGCTGAACGGAACCGAGATCGGGCGCACCGCGAACATGCACCGCTCCTACCGGTTCTCCGTGTCGCGGTTGCTCGTGCCGGGGAGGAACAGGCTGGAGGTCCAGTTCACGGCTCCCTATAGCTACACCGGCGAGATGCAGGAGCGGCTGGGCAGCAGGCCTGGTCCCTATGACGAGCCCTACCAGTTCATCCGCAAGATGGCGTGCAACTTCGGCTGGGACTGGGGACCGACGCTCGTCACGTCAGGGATCTGGAAGCCGGTGTCGTTGCACAGCTGGTCCGGGGTGCGGATCGCCTCGGTGCGCCCTTTGCTTTCCGTGAACGGAACGTCTGGCAAGGCTGTCGTGCACGTCGCGCTGGACGGTGATGGTGATGCGGTCGTCTCGCTGGCTGGGCAAACTGCTCCCGTAGTTGACGGTGTCGCCGAGCTAGAAGTCGCCGACGTGGCACTGTGGTGGCCACGGGGCTTTGGCGCACAGCCGCTTTACGACCTGACGGTCCGCGCCGGTGACTCTGTGTGGCAAAAGCGCGTTGGCTTCCGCACCGTTGAGGTTGACGTCGATGCCTTCCGCTTCATCGTCAACGGCCGTCCCGTTTTCGCCCGCGGGTTCAACTGGATTCCCGACGACTGCTTCCCTCAACGCGTGACGCCTGAACGCCTGAACGAACGGCTCACCCAGGCGATCGAGACGAACGCGAACACCTTGCGTGTATGGGGTGGCGGGCTTTACGAATCCGACACGTTCTATGACCTCGCCGACGAGCTAGGCGTCATGGTGTGGCAGGACTTTCCGTTCGCTTGCGCGGCCTATCCCGAGGACGATCCGCTGTGGACAGAAGTGGAAGCCGAAGCGCGGGAGAACGTAACCCGGCTGATGACCCACCCGAGCCTGCTGCTGTGGTGTGGCAACAACGAGAACATCGAGGGTTATCAGCACTGGGACTGGCAGGAAGAGCTGGGCGAAAAGACCTGGGGCGCCGGCTATTACTATGACTTGCTGCCGCGTGTCGTGTCCGAAGTGGACCCCACGAGGGTGTACTGGCCGGGAAGCCCCTATTCCGGTGACCCAGACCGCGACGCCCGTGATCCTTCCACCGGAACGATTCACATCTGGACCGTGTGGAACCAGCAGGACTACACGCACTACGGCACCTACACACCCCGGTTCGTGGCCGAATACGGCTTCCAGGGTCCACCCGCCTATGCCACCTTGACTGAGGCGATCTCAGGCCCACTTTCGCTTGACTCTCCTCTGCTAGCTCACCATCAGAAGGCGTTTGAAGGAGCGGCCAAACTGCTGCGGGGACTGGGCGATCATCTCCCGCAACCCGAAACGTTCGATGACTGGCATTACTACACCCAGCTCAACCAGGCCCGTGCGCTTTCCTTTGGCGTGCAGCGGTTCCGCTCGCTCATGCCTTACTGCATGGGGACGATCGTGTGGCAGCTCAACGACTGCTGGCCCGTGATCTCGTGGGCCGCCATCGATGGAGCCGCGCGCCGCAAACCGCTCTGGTACGCGTTGCGCCGCTCGTTCGCTGACCGCCTGCTGTCCTTTCACGAGGACGGCATCGCGATCGTCAATGACACCGACCAGCCGTGGACCGGGGAACTCACCCTGACCCGGCGGGCACTGACCGGGGAACCGCTTGCTAAGGAAGGCATCGGGCTATCGGTGCCGCCGCGCGACGTGGCGATCGTCAAGCCTTCTGAGCGGTTGACTGCTCCGGGAGTACCAGCGAATGAACTGCTGGTTGCTGAATTAGGCACGCACCGGGCGCTGAAGATGTTTGCCGAAGACCCCGTGATGGATTACCCGCCTGCCGCCTTCGACGCCGACGTGCGGCCTTCGCCGGCCGGGCTGACCGTGCGGATCACGGCTCGCACTCTTCTGCGCGAACTGGCCATCTTCCCTGACCGGCTCGACCCGGCCGCCGAAATCGACGACCAGCTGGTGACCCTCCTGCCGGGCGAGAGCGTCACCTTCCATATCCGCACGAGCGCCGCGCTTGCTCCGGATGACCTCCTCAATTATCCGGTCCTGCGCTGCGTTAACGAGCGAAAGGACAGTCCGCCATGCACCGTCCCCTCCGGTGGCTCGCAGCCTTAGCTGCCATCGTCGTCATCACAGCGGCCGCCCCGCCGGCCCAGGCTTTCCCGCCCTCTACCCGTGCCGCGCTCATCAGTTACCTGAACGGAATTTCCGGACAGTACACGCTGTCCGGGCAGCACAACCGGGAACCCAACAGCGATCCGACCTATTACACCCGGATGGCACAGGGCATCACGGGACAAACGCCTGGGCTGTGGGGAGGCGATTTCCTTTTCCTGCCAGCCGATGTCAGCGCCCGGCAAACGATGATCAATGAGGCGATCCGGCAGTGGCAAGGCGGATCGGTGGTCGCCCTCACGTGGCACTTCTGCCCGCCGACCGTCGGGCAGACCTGTGGCTGGGATGCCAATGGCATTCTGAGCCATCTGTCAGACGCGCAATGGAGCCAGGTCATCGCCAACGGCACCGCGCTCAACAATGCTTACAAGAACCGGCTCAACGAAGCGGTTCCGTATTTGCGGCAGCTGCAAAACGCTGGCGTTCCAGTCTTGTGGCGGCCGGTCCACGAGATGAACGACGGCTGGTCGTGGTGGGGTGGCCGGCCCGGCCCGAACGGCAGCCGCCGCTTGTACCAGATCGCTTACGAACACCTCACCAACACGCACGGCTTGACGAACCTGGTCTGGGTATGGAACGTCAAGGACGTGAGCATGGGCTCGATCGGCGAGTACTGGCCGGGAGCGTCCTATGTGGACGTCGCTTCACTCGACGTGTGGGTGAAGATGGAGCCAAGTGCGAGCGACTACCAGGCGATGCTGAATGTCGCTGGCGGCAAACCGATTTCGCTCGCCGAGGTGGGCCGGGTGCCGAGTCCAGCCTTGATGAACGCCCAGCCCCGCTGGACGTGGTGGATGGTCTGGGCGGAGTGGCTGATCGATCCGGCCTATAACAACAATGCGGCGGTGCAGGCGTCCTACTTCGCGCCTCAGGTGCTGAACCGCGGCGAGTTCACGATTCCAGGCGGTGGCTCCCGCATCGGCCCGATTGCTGGTTTGGCTAGCAAATGCGTTGACGTGCAAGGATCCAACACCGCCAACGGTACGCAGATTCAGCTCTACAGCTGCAATGCCACCTTTGCGCAGCGCTGGACGGTGGGCACCGACGGCACTCTCCGTGCCCTGGGCAAATGCATGGACGTGGACGGTGGCGTCGGCGCCAACGGCACGCGGGTCCACCTGTGGGACTGCATCGCTGGAAACGGGAACCAGCAATGGGTCTACAGTTCGTCTGCCCGCACCCTGGTGAACCCCAAGACCGGCCGGTGCCTGGACGTCACGGGTCAGTCAAGTGCCGACGGGACAAGACTGCAGATCTGGCAGTGCAACGGTCAGTCGAATCAGCAATGGACACTCCCGTAACGGATAGCCCGGCATTTCGCTGGGGGTGGCGACTTCGGCCTATCAGATCGAAGGCGCCACCCACGCCGATGGCCGGAGACCGTCCATTTGGGACACGTTCTGCTGTTCGTTACTGGACCACACTCAATGAGCCTTGGTGTGTCGCGATGTACGGCTACCGCGACGGCTTTCACGCCCCCGGCCGCCGCGACCCCGCCGCCGCCATGCGCGCGGTGCATCACCTTCTCCTCGGCCACGGCCTGGCCATCTCCCGCATGCGAGCCGCGGCGCCGCAGGCGCAGGTTCCGGCCTGTCGCTTAGCCGGCCAAGACGTCACGGGCCGGGCCGTGGATCAGCATTTCGGCATCACGCTGAACCTGACACCATCAGTGCCGGCGACTGCTGAAGATGTTGAGGCCGCGAGGGCTGCCGAAGCCGTGGGCATTCCGTTGTACGTCGCGGAGAACGGCGCGGTCTTTGACGACGATACCGACCGGATCGCCTTTCTCGACGCCCATATCAAGGCCGTTATGCGAGCACGTGACCGCGGAGCCGATGTGCGCGGCTACTTCGTGTGGTCACTCCTGGACAACTTCGAATGGGCACACGGTTTTACCCACGGCTCGGTCTGGTCCATGTCGACTACGCCACCCAGGAACGGACCCTAAAGCCCAGCGCACGGTGGTACGCGCGATTCGTGTCGGGGGTGGGGCGTAGAGTCCCGGGGCGTGGGGATGCGCGAGGATGCCGAGTCGATACTCAGGAAACTTGCTGGTGATCACGCGATTTTGCGTGAGGATCAATGGACGGCGATCGAAGCGTTAGTGGCCCAGTCGCGCCGGGTGCTCTGTGTGCAGCGAACCGGTTGGGGAAAGTCCGCCGTTTACTTCGTGGCCACAGGGCTGTTGCGGGCACGGGGCCACGGCCCGACCGTGATCGTGTCTCCGCTGCTGGCTCTCATGCGCAACCAGGTGCAGGCAGCCGAACGTGCCGGGATCACCGCCCGCACCATCAACTCCGCCAACATGGAGGAGTGGGATGGCATCGCGGCCGAGATCGCTGACGGCGGCATCGACGTCCTGCTGATCAGCCCGGAACGGCTCAACAATCCGGATTTCCGCGACAGCGTGTTGCCAAAACTGGCCGCCACCACGGGTTTGCTCGTTGTCGACGAGGCGCACTGTGTTTCCGACTGGGGGCACGATTTCCGGCCCGACTACCGCCGGCTGCGTACGCTGCTCGCTTCGCTCACACCCGATACGCCCGTCTTGGCGACAACCGCCACGGCCAACGCACGTGTGACCGCCGATGTCGCCGACCAGCTGGGCGACGCGCTCGTGCTGCGTGGACCACTCGACCGGGAATCGTTGCGGCTAGCCGTTGTTGAGCAGCCCACTCCCGCCCACCGGCTCGGGTGGCTGGCCGCCCATCTGTCCACTCTGGACGGTTCCGGCATCATCTACACGCTGACCGTCGCCGCCGCGCACGAGACCGCAGATTTCCTTAACGGGCAAGGCTTTCTCGTCGCGGCTTACACCGGCCAGACCGAAGACGCGCAACGCCAGGAAGCCGAGCAAGACCTGCTGCACAACAAAATCAAGGCTCTCGTGGCCACCTCAGCCCTCGGCATGGGTTTCGACAAGCCAGACCTCGGTTTCGTCGTTCACCTCGGCGCCCCGCCCTCGCCGATCGCCTATTACCAGCAGGTGGGCCGCGCCGGGCGTGCTGTCAGCAGCGCTGACGTCATTCTCCTTCCCGGGGCGGAAGATTCCGCGATCTGGAATTACTTTGCCTCCCTTGCCTTTCCGCCGCAGGATCAAGTCCGGCGGGTGCTAGAGGTGCTTTCGGCTAGTTCAGACCCCGTGTCCGTGCCTTCGCTCGAAGTTCAGTGCGATCTGCGGCGCAACCGGCTCGAACTCATGCTCAAGGTGCTCGATGTGGATGGCGCGGTGCGCCGGGTCCGCGGCGGGTGGGTATCCACCGGCGAGCCTTGGGTCTATGACACCGAGCGGCATGAGCGCATCGCGGCCGCTCGTTTAGAAGAGCAAAAGGCCATGCGGGGGTACGCTGCTGAGCCCTCCTGCCGGATGGAGTTCCTGCGGCGGAAGCTCGACGATCCTGACGCCGCGCCCTGCGGGCGCTGTGATCGCTGCGCTCCCGGAGCCCTGCCGACGTCAGTCCCGCAGTCCGCTCTTGAAGCGGCGCAACGGTTCCTTAACCGGCCCGGTCTGGTCATCGAGCCGCGCAAGATGTGGCCCAGTGGGCTGAAGGCCGCTGGCATTCCGCTCGCGGGGCGCATCGCCGCCAGTGAGCAGACCCAACCGGGCCGCGCGGTGGGGCGGCTGACCGATCTGGGCTGGGGCGCCCGCTTGCGTACCCTCCTGGCCGAAGGCACTCCCGATGCCCCGGCTACGCCGGAGCTGCTGGCGGCGGTCGTCGAGGTGCTCAAGGCGTGGGCAACCGGCCCCGACCCGTGGGCACAGCGGCCCGCTGCCGTCGTCGCGATGAGTTCCCGTCGCCACCCGCTCCTGATCAACAGTGTCGCCGCGCACCTGTCCCAGATCGGGCGGCTGCCGTTGCTGCCCTCTGTCCAGGTAGGAGGCGGTGACGCCCGCTCCAACAGCGCGCAGCGCGTGCGTTCGCTCTACGGCACGATCACCGCGCCGGCTTGCGACGGCCCAGTGTTGCTTGTGGACGATTACACCGAGTCCGGCTGGACCATGGCGTTAGCCGCCCGCGAGCTGATCACCCAAGGCGCCACAATGGTCTTGCCGTTTGCTCTGGCCTCAACGTCGTAATCCATGGTTAGATTTTTTCACTTTGCTAGTGCATCGTGAAAGGAATTAACCATCGTGATGGTCCCGTTCCAGCGCCGCACGCTGCTAAAAGCGACCGTCGGCGCGGCAACCGTTGCTGTGGTTGGCGAAACCGCCCTCTCCACCGCAGCTCAAGCCGCCTCACCCTTCCCGTGGATAATCGACTGTGACGGATGGGGCGCCAAGCCGCCGACCAGCGACATCGTCCTGAGCCACGGCACGACCCGCAAAATCATCATTCACCACACCGCCTATCCGAACTCGACGGACTATTCCCGTGAGCAGGCTGTTTGGCTGGCTCAGGACATTCAGCGCCTGCACCAGGTGGGCAACGGCTGGGCCGACTCCGGCCAGCACTTCACGGTCAGCCGTGGCGGCTACGTCCTCGAAGGCCGTCACCGCAGCCTCGAAACGCTCGCCAGCGGAACGTCACAGGTCGTGTCCGCCCACTGTCCCGGCCAGAACACGATGTCGATCGGCATCGAAAACGAAGGCACCTACATCGACGAGACCCCGCCCGAGGCGCTGTGGGACTCGCTGGTGCGCTTGTGCGTGGCGATCAGCCAGCAATATGGGCTGGGGGCGCACAACATCTTTGGCCATTGGGATTTCCGGGCCACGCTCTGCCCGGGTGCCGCGTTCTACGCCCAGTTCCCGCAACTTCGGCGTGAGATCGCCACGGCGCTGGGCACTTCTGCGGGCGATATTCCCGAGCGGACTTGGGCCGACATCTACAGCTCCATCGGCGGGCCCGTGGTTCGCGTGGCGCAGTGGCTGCTCAAATACCGTGGTTACAACATCGCTGTCACCGGCGCCTGGAGCGCGGCGATGACGGCGGCCATCCAGGACTGGCAGATCCGCAACGGCTTGCCGCCTTCGCCAGACGGCACCATCACGAACGCGACCTGGGACTGCCTCGTCCCCGAGCTGGACAAAGACGCGACCGGCGATGCCGTGAGCGCGGTGCAGCAGGCCATCGGTCACAAGGGCTATCCAGATGTCGCCCTCAACGGCATCTACGACCACGCCACGAAGATGGCCGTGAAGGACCTTCAGGAACTGCACGGCCTCGACACCAACGGCAAGGTCGACGTCAACACCTGGTGCGCCATCACCGGCGGCATCGTCCGCGACGCCTTCAAAGGAATCCTTTAGGGATATGGGAGTCGTATTGGACCAGCTGTCCAATACGACTCCCATCTGGTGTTAGACCCCAGCGAAAACCTGTGGCCAGCTTCCCCCCATGTTCACAGCCGAGATAGGCCCTTTAACCGCGATGCCAGTGCTGCCAATGCGCCAGCCGGTGCCATCCGCGTAAATCTGGTGCAGCACACCATTCTTCACCGTCATAACCTGAGGCCAGGCAGCACCCATGTTAACGGCCGAGATAGCTCCGTTGGTGGAAATGCCAGTGCTGCCAATGCGCCAGCCGGTGCCATCCGCGTAAATCTGGTGCAGCACACCATTCTTCACCGTCATAACCTGAGGCCAGGCAGCACCCATGTTAACGGCCGAGATAGCTCCGTTGGTGGAAATGCCAGTGCTGCCAATGCGCCAGCCGGTGCCATCCGCGTAAATCTGGTGCAGCACACCATTCTTCACCGTCATAACCTGAGGATGCGTACCGCCCATGTTCACCGCAGAGATCGGCCCGCTAACCGCGATGCCAGTGCTGCCAATGCGCCAGCCGGTGCCATCCGCGTAAATCTGGTGCAGCACACCATTCTTCACCGTCATAACCTGAGGATGCGTACCGCCCATGTTCACCGCAGAGATCGGCCCGCTAACTGCGATTCCGGTGCTGCCAATGTGCCAGCCAGCGGAATTTCCATAGATCTGGTGCAGCACTCCGTTGCGGACCGTTAGAATCTGCGGCCACTGTCCACCCATATTTACGACTGAGATGGGTCCGCTGATGGCGATCCCAGTGCTGCCAATATGCCAGCCTGAAGTATCCCCGTATATCTGCTGGAGCACGCCGTCCTTCACTGTCATAACCTGTGGCCAGGCAGCGCCCATATTCACAGCAGCTGTGGTGTCGGTGATGGGATAGCCGAGGCTACCTGCATGCCATCCGCTGCTGTCACCGTAGATCTGGTGCAGAGGAACTGGCTGAGAGGCTTGCATCGGAACTTGAATTTGGCCACAGATCTGCGATCCGCACGCCGGAGTTCCCGGTGGCGCATAGCTCGCAAGCGGTGCTGTGGTGCATTTGGTCTTCGCCAGCCAAGCGGCTGCGCTGTATTCCTGTACATTCGGATCGCAGTTCGCAGAACCTACTTCCTCACCGTAATAGGTGTGGAGAACACCTGACCCGATCCGAGACATCGCGGTCCCGCTGCTATTGCATTCCCACCATTCAAACTCCCCGTGAACCACAACTACGGCTTTGTAGAGGTTGTAGTGACCCGCACCATTAATTGTCCATGTGTCTGTGTAGGACTCAGTTGAGGTCTGCGAGTTCTCGCCCGCTGTGGTGTGGTTGACCGTCAGTTCCACATCCGCGACCACGGCTACTTTGACCTTTGCGGCCATCTGGAGCGAAGTGCTCCAGGTCGATTTCTCAGTCGCGGCGACGCCGATCGTTGCACTCGTGTTAAACGTCGTACCAGCGGTTACGTGCTTCGTTCCGTGGTGAGTGATCTGCGGATAGTAACGAATCGACTTCCATTTATGTGTTCCATAACCTGGGTCGCATATCAGTACCGCTCTGGGGCCAATCCCGCCTCCATCCGCACTAGCTGGAACGGACTGGAGTGCGCCGGCCGCCAAGACGGCCACAAGTGCCGCAGCCGTGCGCAACAGTGACTTTCGCGTTCTTTGCATTTTTCCTCTTCAACGTACGGGATAAGCAGGTTCCGCCTGGCCAGCGCGTTCGGAAGTATGCGGGACAATCGGCGCCGTCACAACGGGACCTCAAGACAGCCCAAGAACCAAAACCTACGTTTTCGGGCGGGCTATGTTGCCTAGGTCACATATGAGCATTTCCCCATCTAAGGATCGGCATAGTCGGATCTTTGACGTAGTGTGGCCGTTCCCGGCAACCGGCCCGACTCTCGGCGCATGCGTATCAAGGGATTGCTCGCCGCGCTCGCCGCGGCCGTCGTCGCTATCGTCGTGGTGCCCGCGCCAGCTTCAGCTGAAGTTGGGTACTTCGAACTGTTCCAGAACCGGCACAGCTACAAGTGCCTGGAAATCCCTTACGGTGCAACAGGAAACTTCGTGCAGGCCGGGCAGTATTACTGCCACGGCGCCCCGATGCAGCAGTGGCACTACAGCACGTCCACTGGCCTCATCCAGAACGTCAACAGCGAAAAGTGCCTTGAGGTCTTCAACTACAGCACCGCTAACTTCGCCCCGGTCGGGCAATACGACTGCCACGGTGGCGCTAACCAGAAGTGGTGGTTCAACCGCACAACCGGGATCATCCAGAACCAGCACAGCTACAAGTGCCTCGAAGTCCAGTGGAGCGCCACGCACGACTTCGCACCCGTGGGCCAATACGACTGCCACTACGGCAACAACCAGCGCTGGTGGTGGTAACCACGCACCCGTGCCGGGCCTGCGCACCAGGCCCGGCACCATCGCTAGGGGCGAATCCAGAACATGAACTCCGGCGCCAGACCCCCGACCCTCAGCAGGCTAATGACAGCCGCACCTCCGCAGGGCGCTAGTACTATTTGATTGCGGCCGTTAACCTTCAGCACCGCGAGTTCCTGACCCGTTGCTACTTCCTCGTAGCCCCAATAGATCTGCGCCAACGAAACGACTCGTGCTTTATCGCTGGGCCGCCTGACCTCAACGAGCCGCCGGCCACGTGATCCGATGTCAGTGTCAGGCAAGCCATACCGGACAACGATTGCTTCTATCGCATCCAATGCGGATTCCCGCGTACCAGGCGGGGTTCGTTCCGCGGTGGCGATTTGGCGCAGTATGGGCAGCAAACGTGGGTCACCGAAACCGATCGCGGTATCGGTGGCCGACGATCGCACGAGGGAGTCGCGGTCCTTGACCAGGGCAACCAGCAGATCAGGCAGGTCTGGATGACTCATCTCGGTCAGGCTCTTCAGCGCTGCCCAGCGGGTGAAGCTGTATCCAGCGCGCCGAATCTCTACCGCATCTACCAGAAGCTGGCCGGCCATTGGATGATCGACATCACCGAGCACCCACAGCACGCTCGAACTGGTGCGCAGGTGCTCGTCAGCCGCCACTAGCGTCAAGAACCGGTCAGGCCAGCGCGCGACCGTGTGATGGAGTAGCTCACCGAAATCATCGTGGACGTCTCTTGGATGTGCCTTCGCAGCGCCGAAAGGCGTGACGCGTTTGCCAGCTGCGACCCCCACTATCCGGTCACAGGCCGACTCGTCCAGCTTGGGAAAGTCGCTTTCCAGTCGCTCGATGAATCCCGGTCCACCTAGCTCAGCGAACAGCAGCTCCAAAACTTCGTCACCTGCCACCGCGCCAGTGTTCCAGTCCTGCGCAACCGGTGCACTCCGATCGTCCTAAATGGACAGAGCTTGGGAGAGGTCAGCCCAGAGGTCGTCGGGGGATTCGATGCCGACGGACAGGCGGATCGTGCCGCTGGTGATGCCAGCGGCGGTCAGCTCAGGGTCGGCGAGCTGGCGGTGGGACGTGCTGGCGGGGTGCAGGAGCAGGGTTTCGACGCCGCCGAGCGAGGGGGCGAGCTTCGCGAGCCCCACGCGTGTGACCAGTGCCCGGCCCGCGTCGCGGCCGCCTTTGAGATCAAAAGAGAATGTCGCCGGGTACGCCGAAAGCACTCGCTTCGCGATGAGGTGACTCGGATGCGAGTCAAACCCGGGCCAGCTGACCGACGCCACCGCAGGATGTTCGGCAAGCCGGGACGCTAGAAACACAGCGTTGGACACGTGCTTGGCCATCCGCAAAGGCAACGTTTGCATGCCACGCAACGTGAGCCACGCACCGAACGGGTCGGCTGTCACGCCAAGCTCGATCGCGTAATGCCAGACGCGCTCGTGAAGTGACGCGGAGGCGAAGACCGCCACTCCCCCAATCACTCCAGCGTGTCCTTCAAGGTATTTTGTCGTCGAATGGATGGACACGTCAGCACCCAAGTCGAGCGGCTGGCAGAGCAACGGCGCGAAAGTGTTGTCCACCACCGTGATCAGGCCCGCGTCACGGGCAACAGCGGCGAGCGCGGGAATGTCGCTGACATAGGCACTGGGGTTCGACACGGTTTCCAGATAGAGCACCTTGGTCGACGGGCGTATGGCGGCGCTCAGCTCAGCGGCATCGTCGCCGGAGATGAGGGTCAGACCGACGCCGAAGCGCTCACTCAGATCGTGGAGTGCTTTATGAGTACCCCCATAAAGGCGTTTCTGGGCGACGATGTGATCGCCGCTGCGCACCACGGCCTGAAGCACGGCGCTGATCGCGCCTGATCCTGAGCCTGTCGCCAACGCTACCGCGCCGCCTTCCAATGCGGCGGCGGCGTTCTCAAGCGCGCGGACGGTCGGGTTGCCAAGGCGGGTGTAGACGAAGCCGCCGCGGGGATCATTCATGGTGGCGGCGAACAGGTCTGGGTCGCCGTAGGAGAATCCGCTGGTCTGGTAGAGCGGCGCGGCGAGCGGGAAAACGCCGTCCACTGCCGGAAATTCGGGGTGTACCAACCGCGAGTCAAGGTGCATACCTAAAGCATTGCCACAATGTGGTACTCGGCGTGAGTGCCAATCCGGTGAATCTGGCATGCTTTTGGGCCATGGTGGAGACAGCAGTCTGGCACGAGGCCGCCCGGATCAGTCACGAGGCAGCGCAAGACAAGTATGCCCAGCTCAGCAAGGCAGCGACGGCTCATGAGGCGGTCGCGGCGTTCCACAAGGAGCTGACGGCGCAGCTGGCCGGCGTGCAGATCAAGTGGGACAAGAAGTCACACGCGCGGGTCTTCACGGAGCTGAAATCAGTTGCCCTGATTAGGTATCTGGCTGCCAAGCACCGGCTGGTGTGCTTCGACCCGGCGCAGAACGCGGTGGTCAACCCGCCGTTGTTGCGCAGGTTTGACGCGATGGATCTGACGACAGCCAAAGGGCTGTCCATTGAAGACCCGTCGAACGAGCACGTGGCCCAGGCCGCGCGCGGTCTCGATGACGACAACTGGTTCATGGCGCTGGAAGGCGACGACGACCACTTCCTCCAATGTGGATTCGGCACGCGGGCGGGGGCCTTGCCGGGCGGGTTCATGCTGGAGTATCGCGATGGCCTCGATGGCGATCACATGCAGGCCATATGCTCAGATGTCGATGACGTAATCGCGGTCTTCACCGAGCAGCTGGCCGGATCGGATGCCTGGCGGGCCCGATTCGTGTGGCGTCAACTCAAGTTGACAAACGACGCCCCGTCAACGTAAGTTGACAGCATGACCGAGGCAAAGGATCTAGCCGCCGCGGCCAGCAGCACCGACCCACGCACCGGGTTACGTGCGGTGGTGGCCTTGCGGAAACTGCTGGAATCGCTTGAAGCGCTCCAGGTGCGCAACGCGCGCAAGCACGGCTGGTCGTGGCAGGAAATCGCCGAGGTCCTGCAGGTCAGCAAGCAGGCGGTGCACAAAAAGCACGCCGGACGGGAGACGTGATGTTCGAGCGATTCACCGACAAGGCCCGTGCTGTCGTCAAACAGGCAACATCACTGGGGGAACAGTTACACACCAAGCACATTGGCACCGAGCACCTGCTGCTGGCGATGGCGACAACGCCGGGCATCGCCAACGACGTGCTGACCGGCGCGGGCGTCGAGGCGGCACGGGTGCGCCAGGACATGGAAACGTTCTACCGTGGGGACGCGGAGGCGCTTGAGGCGATCGGGATCGACCTCGACGCGGTCCGCGCGAAGATCGAGGAAACCTTCGGCCCGGGTGCCCTTGATTTCGATCCGCCGCCAGCCAAGAAGAGCTGGTTCCGGCGGACCGTCAACCACACCCCGTTCACGCCACGGGCCAAGAAGGTCCTTGAGCTTTCCCTGCGGGAAGCGATCGCCCTCAAGCACAACTACATCGGCACCGAGCACATCCTGCTGGGCTTCCTGCGCGAAGGTGCCGGGCTCGGCGCGAAGATTCTCACTGACCAGGGGTTCGACCTTCGCCAGCTGCGGGAGCTGACGCTCGCTGCTGTTCCAGCAAAGACCTGATCTCGCGCAACTGGCTCTTGATCTCCTCCTGCTCCTCATGCTGGAACGCGTCGTTGTCCACGATCAGCTTGCTCGCGAAGTGAGCGGTGATCAGCGGGATCACGATGAGAACCATGAACGAGATGAGCACTCCGCCAAGGATGCGCCCTTGCAAGGTCTTGGGGGCTATGTCGCCATAGCCGACTGTCGACGCGGTGACCACGGCCCACCAAATGGAATCGCCAATGCTGACGTTTTCCTCGAACCGGCGGTAGCCAATGGAGCACGCGACGATCAGCCCGATGTAGGTAAAGATCAGTGCCCGAGGCGAGTTCGTGGCCTTGAGCACGGCGTTCTTGAGCAGATTCACCGCTATATAGTGCCGTCCAGGTGCCACTTTGTGGCACCTGGACGTTTGAACGTTACGAACCGGCCCCTTTAGCGCCGGCGGTCACCGCTCCGACGATCCAGCCAACAAAAAGGCCGTAGGCAGAGCCTGCGGCCGCGAGCTGGAACGCCCCCACAAGTGAGGGATTAGCGACGATGAACGCCGTGATAAAGGCGGCCAAGGCTGAGGCGAACACAAGTGCTGCCCACCCCATAAAGAATCCGCCTGCACCCCCTGAGACGGATTTCGAGACGCCCACAAGGATCAGGGCAACGAAAGCGATGAGGAACAGTGCCCGCAAATCTTGAGCGAGCAAGTTCCGCATCGCCTCACTGGAGCCGTCAGTTGGCCCAAAAGCCCACCGCGGCCACGTTAGTGTGCGCAGAAACCAGCTCCAGGCGCCGCCATCGTCCTTGACATGCCGGTCGAGGTATTCCACGACTGGCGGGTTGCCAAAAATCAGGACGAGCGCGGCGGTGGCGATGGTTCCGGCACCGGCGACTGTACGGGTGCGTGCCATGTGGACAGTATCCAGCCGCCGATGCTGTGAATCTAGGGCAGCTTTTCCAGGAGAAATAGCTCCAAACGGTCGAGTGAGACCCGTTCTTGCTGCATAGAGTCTCTGTCGCGAACCGTCACCGCGTTGTCATCGAGCGTATCGAAATCCACCGTTACGCAGTACGGCGTGCCGATTTCATCTTGACGGCGGTAGCGACGGCCGATAGCACCCGCGTCGTCGAAGTCGACGATCCACCGCTTGCGCAGCTGGGCCGCCAGCTCCTTCGCCTTCGGCGTGAGCCTTTCGTTGCGCGACAAGGGAAGCACCGCGACCTTGACCGGAGCCAGGCGCGGGTCGAACCGCATGACGGTCCGCTTGTCGACGCCGCCCTTCGTGTTCGGCGCTTCGTCCTCGTCGTATGCCTCGAGGAGGAACGCGAGCACGGCACGCGTTAGACCGGCCGCCGGCTCGATGACGTAAGGCATCCAGCGTTCCTGCTTCTCGGCGTCGAAATAGGACAGATCCGTGCCGGAATGCTTGCTGTGCGTCGTCAGGTCGAAGTCGGTGCGGTTCGCGATGCCTTCTAGCTCAGAGAACTCGGTGCCACCGAACTGGAAGCGGTACTCGATGTCGACCGTCCGCTTGGAATAGTGCGACAGCTTCTCTTTCGGGTGCTCGTAGAACCGCATGTTCTCCGGCTTGAGACCCAAGTCGATGTACCAGTCCCACCGCTGCTGCAGCCAGTATTCGTGCCACTGCTCGTCGGTGCCAGGCTCGACGAAGAACTCCATCTCCATCTGCTCGAATTCGCGCGTACGGAAGATGAAGTTGCCCGGAGTGATCTCGTTGCGGAAGCTCTTGCCGATCTGGGCGATACCAAACGGCGGCTTCTTGCGGGCGGTCGTCTCCACGTTCTTGTAGTTGACGAAAATGCCCTGTGCCGTCTCGGGCCGCAGGTAGTGCAGGCCCTCTTCGCTCTCGACCGGGCCAAGGTAGGTCTTCATCAAGCCGTTGAACATCTTCGGCTCGGTGAAGGTGCCCTTGCTACCGCAGTTTGGACAGTTGAGTTCGGACAGTTTGAAGATGGCGTCAGGCTTCTTAGCCAGGAACGCCTCTTCGAGGTGGTCGGCGCGGAAGCGCTTGTGACAGTTGGTGCACTCGGTGAGCGGATCAACGAACTCGGCGATGTGACCGGACGCCTCCCAGACCTGGCGGGCCAGGATGATGGCGGAGTCAAGGCCGACGATGTCTTCGCGTTGCTGAACCATCGTGCGCCACCATTGGCGCCTGACGTTTTCTTTCAGCTCGATTCCGAGCGGGCCGTAATCCCAGGCCGATCGGGTGCCGCCGTAGATTTCGCTAGACGGGAAGACGAAACCCCGGCGTTTGGCCAGGCTGACAACGGATTCAATACGGTCCGCAGGCATTGCGAGGTCCCTTTCGGTTAAGCCGCCGGCTGGAATGTCGGCGGAGCGTGATGACGCAACGTTACAGGGCCACCGTCAGCCGGTTCGACCGCATATCTCAAGCTGAGCAGTCTTCGGATCGTTGGCGAAGACATAGGTCACTTGATCGGAGGGCCCACTGCCGTAGCGTTCCGTTACCGGCAGTTTGCCGGTGTTGATATCGAACTCTCCGATATCGAAGCTCTTCAGATCGCCGCGAGCGCGTTCCCGTGCGGCGAACCGGTCTTTCGTCGTCGCCTGCTGCTGGGCGTCGCAGAGCAGTTCGTAAGCCTCGTCATATTTCTCGTCCTGGATCGCCTCGAGGTAGCGGGTCATGACGACCTGGGACTGCTCGTTGAGCGCGGCGACCTGGGCCACACCGAAGCCGAAGATGGCGGTGATCCCGCCGCCGCAACACAACACGAGCGCCGCGCCAGCGATGCCGAGTGCCCAGCCGAGCCGCACACCGCGGCCTTCAGCCGGCGGTGCCGGAAAGGGAGGCTGCACACCTGGGCCTTGCGGGACCGGCACAGGCTGCGGTTCGTGCGAGCCAGCGGGCGGCTGTGGCACGCCATAGGGACCTGCTGCGGGCGCAGCGGCCGGGTGCGTGACCGGCGCAGGGGAAAGGTGCCCTTGCGGCAGCGGCTCCGGCGAAGTCATGCCCGGAATCATACGGCCCGGTCGGAGGCCCGGGTCTGCACTGCGCCGCCAGGCTGTGCCGAGGCTAGCGTCTCGTAGGCGCAGGGCTCCATCAGCGATTGCGCCAGCAGGGGTGTCGCGGTGACTTTGACGTCGAAGCGGCCGAGCGCCCGGCGGTAAACGCCGACACTTTCCCACTCGGTCAGCAAACACCAGAAGGACGGATCGTCCAGGGAACGGGTCAGCTCGCCGCGCACATAGCCAGGCGCCTCTGCCAGGGCGGCGAGAGCGGCGTGAGCACGCCCGACGAACCCAGCTTCATCTTCAGTGACCGTAAAACGGTTGAGTACCAGCATTTGATTCAATGCCTGCCATGTCGTTGGAAAAGTTAGCCCGGGTCAACCGTACAGCCGTCTTCTTGATCACCCTCGCCGTGTTCGTCAGTGCGCTATTCATCGGCGGTTTCATCGGCGGGCTGCTGATTCTGCTCATCGCTGGGCTGTTATCCGCTCTGCTGGCTCAGACCTGGCAGTTCGTCCCCGGATCCATGCGCATCCTGCGGGCGGCCGTGCTCGTTCTGTTAGTGATCACCGGCCTGTCGATGATCTTCAGATAGAACGCTAGTCATATTCACCTATGCGTTTTTGACAATCATTCTCATTTTCGGCAAGAGTGGTTGCATGCTAAAACGGGCTCTCCTAGGCGCCACTCTCGCGCTCGCGACCTTGACCGCGTGTGGCAATGACGCACCTTCCAACACGGAGAAGGTCGACGTTGTGGCCGGTTTCTACCCGCTGCAGTTCGTGACCGAGCGCGTCGGCGGCCCGCACGTGGCGGTGACCAACCTGGTGCAGCCCGGCGCCGAGCCGCACGACCTCGAGCTGAAGCCCTCACAGATCGCTCAGGTCAGCAGCGCCGACCTCATCGTCTACCTCAAGACCTTCCAGCCGGAGCTCGATAAGGCGATCGACCAGAACGCGGCGGGCAAGGCCTTCGACGTGACCACGGTCAGCCCGCTGATCAAGGGCGAGGCACACCATCACGAAGGCGACGAGGAGCCGGCCTCCGAAGAGGGTGCCCTCGACCCGCACCTGTGGCTGGACCCCACTCGCCTGGCGACCGTCTCCGACGGTATCGCCGCCAAGCTCAGCACGGCCGACCCAGCGCACGCGGCTGAGTACACGGCTAACGCGGCCACACTGCGAGCCGAACTATCCAAACTGGACGAAGAGTTCACCGCGGGGCTCAAGACCTGCGAACGGCGTGAAATCGTGACAAGCCACGAAGCCTTCGGGTACTTGGCGGACCGCTATAACCTTGAGCAGATAGGCCTGACCGGCCTCACTCCGGAGGAAGAGCCCACGCCGCAACGGCTCGCCGAGGTCGCGGCTGAAGCCAAAGAGCACGCAGCGACGACGATCTTCTTTGAGACGCTCGTCTCCCCACGGGTCGCCGAAACCCTGGCCAAAGAGGTCGGAGCCAAGACCGCGGTGCTGGATCCGCTTGAAGGACTGGAAGCTGGCAGCACGGAAGATTACTTTTCCGTGATGCGCGCGAATCTAAAAGCACTGCGAGAAGCGTTGGGTTGTTCATGACCTCTGTCTTACGGATCGAACATGGGGCGGTCGCCTATGGCGGCCGCCCTGTGCTGCGAGACCTGAACCTCACGGTCAGTTCAGGGGAAGTTGTCGCGATCCTCGGGGCGAATGGCAGCGGCAAGTCCACTTTGATCCGTGCCGCTCTTGGCTTGGTGCCCCTTGCCTCCGGCCGCATCGAGTTGTTCGGGGTCGCGCAGAAGCGGTTCCGGGACTGGAAGCGCATCGGATACGTGCCACAACGGCTCGGCGCTGGCAGCGGGGTTCCCGCGACGGTCCGTGAAGTGGTCGCCGCGGGGCGGCTGGCCAGCCGCGGGTTCCTGCGCCCGCCCCGGCGAAACGATAGTTCGGCCGTCACCGAAGCGATCGCGTCGGTCGGCCTGGCTGACCGGTCACGGGACCCGGTTTCGTCGCTGTCCGGCGGGCAGCAGCAGCGCGTGCTCATCGCGCGGGCGCTGGCCGGGGCACCGGAGCTGCTGATCCTTGACGAGCCCACGGCAGGAGTCGACTCCACGTCACAGGAAGCCTTCGCCGGTGCCCTGCGCAAGTTTGTCCACAATGGAGGGACCGTCTTGCTCGTGGCACACGAGCTGGGCCCACTGCAACCCGTGATCACGCGCGCGGTCGTCGTCCACGATGGAGTGATCGCCCATGACGGGCCGGTCCCCCGCCCGGCCGGGCACCACGCCGACCCCGCGCACGACCACGTGCACCCGCACGCGCCACATGACGAGCCTGGGATCTGGGGCACGCGATGATTGACCTGCTGAGTTCCCCGTTCATGCAGCGGGCGCTGATCGGCGTGCTGCTGACCGCCCTTGTCGCACCGACGCTGGGCATCTACCTGGTACAGCGGCGCATGTCCCTTATCGGTGACGGCATCGGGCATATCGCGCTCACGGGTGTCGGTTTAGGACTGCTCACGGGCAACCAGCCGGTCTACACGGCCATCGCGGTCGCCATCGCCGGGGCGATCGCGGTCGAAATGGTGCGCTCCCGTGGGCGTACGTCAGGCGACATGGCCCTGGCCATCATGTTCTACGGCGGCATCTCCGGTGGTGTCTTCCTCACGGGGCTCGCCAAAGGCAAGAGCAACGCCAACCTCATGACCTACTTGTTCGGTTCACCGCTGACCATCACGGAGCAAGATCTGATCGTGATGGGCATCCTCGGCGTCATCGTGCTCGCCGTCACGCTCGGCTTGCGGCCTTGGCTATTCGCGATCTGCCAGGACGAGGAATACGCGCGCGTGTCCGGCCTGCCGGTGCGGCTGCTCAACCTGCTGCTGGCTGTCATGGCCGCGGTGACAGTCACCGTCGCGATGCGAGCGGTCGGTCTCCTGCTCGTCAGCGCTCTCATGGTCGTGCCGGTCGCCGCCGCCCAACTGCTTTCGCGCGGCTTTGGCATGACGATGGCCCTGTCGATGCTTTTCGGCTTGGTTTCCGGTACGGCCGGTTTCTTCGGTTCGATCCAGCTCGATACGGGAACGGGCGCCACGGTGGTGCTGGCCGCCATTGCCCTATTCACCTTGGTTGCCCTGGTCACCCCGCTGCTGCGGCGCGTACGCCGACCTCGTCACACGACCTCGTCCAGCGACGCCCCTGAATGGGTTCTCGAGTGAAACTCGTGCCCGAGATGTCTGCCGGGCCTAGTGACGCTACCGTAATCAATGTGAGCGATGAGGCGTATCAGCGCGCGAGCGAGTTGCTTCGTGCACTCGCGGCCACGGTCCGGGTAGCCATAGTCACTGAGCTATCGGCCCATGGCGAGCGCTATGTGCACGAGCTAGTCGAGGCACTCGGCGTTCCGCAGCCGCTGGTCTCACAGCACTTAAGGGTGCTGCGTGGCTCCGCTGTGGTGCGAGCCGAGCGGCGTGGCCGTGAGATCGCCTATTCCTTAGTGGACGAACACATCGCGCACATCGTCGCCGACGCCGTCGCTCATGTGGGAGAGAAACGACCGTGACCACCTCCGCCGGGCGCAACACGCGCCAGCGCTCCGCCGTCGCCGCCCTTCTGACCGAAGTGGACGGTTTCCATAGCGCGCAAGACCTGCACGCCATGCTCCGTGACCGCGGCACCCGGATCGGCCTCACCACCGTCTACCGCACGCTTCAGGCGCTGGCCGAAGCCGATGAGATCGACGTGATGCGCCCGCCAGGTGGTGAACACCTTTACCGGCGCTGCTCAGACGGCCACCACCATCACCTGGTGTGCCGCGGCTGTGGCCGCACGGTCGAGGTCGTTGGCCCCACCGTGGAAACCTGGGCCGACAAGGTCGCTGCCGAACACGGCTTCGCCGACGTCAGTCACACTCTAGAAATCTTTGGCACGTGTGGCGAATGCATGAGGAAGGCCTAACCGGGGGAAAGTAAACCCCCATGGTGAAGGTTTACGCCGAAAGGCCATGGCGCCTTACCCGGCAGATCATCGCAGACATCGCTATGGCTGGCTGGTGTCTACTTTGGATCTGGGCCGGGGTGACGCTCTATGGATTCGTCTCCCGCCTGGCCGCTCCTGGGGCCAAATTGGAAAGTTCCGGCGCCAAGCTCGCCGGTGACCTGGCTACCGCCCAGGACAAGGCAGGATCGGTGCCTCTCGTCGGCGACGCCCTCGCCTCCCCCTTCGGTGCCGCGGCCGAGGCCGCCCAGGGCATCGCCGAGGCCGGCCGGTCGCAGCAGGAAACCGTGGGCGACCTCGCGACGGTGCTCGCCTGGTCGACCGCGGTCATGCCGCTGCTGCTGGCGCTGGCACTGTGGGTTCCGTTCCGGTTCCAGTGGATGCGGGCCGCCACCGCCGCGGTGAAGGTGCGCAAGCGTCCCGGCGGCGCGGAACTGCTCGCCCTGCGGGCCCTAGCCAAAGCCCCGTTGCGCCGCCTGGCCGACCTCGACGATGACGTCGTGTCGGGCTGGCGCAACGGGGACCAGAGTTGCGTCGACGCCCTCGCGCGGCTGGAACTGCGTAGCCTGGGCTTGAGCGCTAAACGGCTCAGGTGACTTTACGCAGCAGGTTTGGCTCCGTAGACGGGCCCGCTTCCGCCGAGGCGACCCAGGCACCTTCGTCAGGCGGCAAGACAACACCGTCTTCGGTGAACGCGTAACGTCCCGCGAGCACCTTCTTGGCCAGCGCCACGTCGGCGCTGTCCGTGTTGTTCCACAGGCCGTGCTCGAGGAGGATGACGCGCTGGCGTGCATGCTGGCAGAACACGTCGGCCAGTTCAATCTCCTCGGGCCGGCCACTGCGCCGTGCCCTCGAACACGTGGCGGCGATGGCGAACAGCTCCGCTCCAATGTCGACGATCCGGCCCAGGAACGCTTGCCTGTGCTCAAGACGGCCCTGCCAAGTGGCCATGCCCCGGAACGTGTTGCGGGCCAGGCGCCGCGACGCACGCTCGGCGTAGCGCAGATGTTTGGCCAGGGGGCCGAATTTTGAGTACGCGAAGGGGAATGTGCCCTTGCCGACGAAGAGCGTGGGCAGCCAGCGGGCATAGAAACCCGTGGCCTTGAGCAAGGCTTTTCCTTTGCGTCCCAACGGGGCTTTGGGATCGATGATGTCGCCCGCGACGGACAGGTGCTGGTCGACCGCTTCGCGCGCGATGAGCAGGTGCATGATCTCGGTCGAGCCTTCGAAGATGCGGTTGATGCGCAAGTCCCGCAACAGTTGCTCCGCCCCGAGCGGGCGTTCTCCGCGCGCGGCAAGGGAATCGGCGGTCTCGTAGCCACGGCCGCCGCGAATCTGAATCAGCTCGTCGGCGATGGTCCAAGCCTTCTCTGAGCCGAACAGCTTGATGAGCGCGGCCTCGATGCGGATGTCGTTGCGGTCGTCGTCGGCGAGCAGACAGCACAACTCCAGCATCGACTCCATGCCATAGGAGGTCGCCGCTATGTAGGCGAGTTTCGTTGCCACCGCTTCGTGTTCGCCGACTTTGCGGCCCCATTGCACGCGTTCGGACGACCAGCCGCGGCCCACGTTGAGGCACCACTTGGCGGCGCTCACGCACATGGCTGGCAAGGAAAGGCGGCCCGTGTTGAGGGTCGTGAGGGCGATCTTGAGGCCCTGACCTTCTTTGCCGACAAGGTTTTCGGCCGGCACGAACACGTCATGGAACCGCGTCACGCTGTTTTCCAGCCCGCGTAACCCCATGAAAGCGTTACGCCGCTCGACTGTCACGCCTTCGGCCGTGCCCTCGACAACGAAGGCGGAGATGCCTTTGCCCGGCACCATGGCCATGACGATGAGCAACGTCGACACGGAACCGTTGGTAGCCCACAGTTTCACGCCGTTGAGCTTGTAGCCGCCGTCGACGGGAGTTGCCGTAACACTGAGTCGCGCCGGGTCAGAGCCGACGTCGGGTTCAGTCAGGAGGAAAGCTGAAACTTCGCCAGCGGCCAGGCGGGGCAAGAACTTCTGCTTCTGAGCGTCTGTTCCGAAGGTCTTCAGTGGCTGCGGGACACCGATCGACTGATGTGCGCTGAGTAAGGCGCCAATCGATGGGCTGGCGGAGCCGATGAGGGTCAGCGCGCGGCAATAGTCCAGATTGGACAGACCAAGGCCGCCGTATTTCTTGTCGATTTTCATGCCAAAGCAGCCAAGCTCGGCCAAGCCCCGGAACACCTCGTCGGGAATGCGCGCGTCCCGCTCGATCTGGCGCCCGTCCACTTTGGTGCGCGCGAATTCTTCGAGCTGCTCGAAGAAACGCTCCGCGTCCTCGTTCGGCTTAGGATCGGGCCATGGGTCGATCAGATCCATCCTCAGCCGGCCCAGGAACAGCTGTTTACCGAAACTGGGCTTGCGCCACTCCTTCTCGCGCGCCGCTTCAGCGACGCCTCGTGCCTGTTCGGCGGTGACTTCACGCTGCGCTGCGGTCATGCCCCCAGGTTACCGCCGCGTAACACTCCCGGGTAGCAACTACTCGTACTGATTGCGAGGTGGATCGATCTTTCGCCACTCGGCAATATCAATATAAGTAATGGTCTGGTTGTTCACGGGATCGACTGACGTCTTCGTAGTGTACTTGCCGACCAATTCGACCCACTGGTCGTTGCCAAGGCCCTCGGGAATCCGGCCAGTCATCCCGACTTTGATCGGGCGGGCGTCAGCGGCACAGCAGGAAAGCATCATGCGCGTGACCACCTGCTCGCCATTGGGGCCAGCCGACAGGAAGCCCGTCATCCGCACGGTGCGGTAACTGCCCTTGGTGTCCTTCATGGACTCGCCCTTGTCGAAGATCCCCCGCGTCGCGTAGTCAAGCACGCTGATGTCGGCCGGGTCGCCTTCGGGCAACGGCGGGTAGAGGTCTGATGCTTGCAGCACAGCACTTCCGGACTGCCCTGCGGCGAAGGCGCCGAGGGCAGGCGGGGCCACGAGCAGCAGGCCGAGCACCGGCGCGATCAGCAGCCAGCCAACGCGGGGCTCCTTGTGTGGCTTGTCGTCGCCATGATCGTGATCGTCCACGTGCGACCCGTGCCGCAGGTCATAGATGATCGTCATGATCCCGGCGATGATCAGCACGGCACCCGCGGCGATGAGGAAATACTGCATCCACTCGCGCACGTAGCGCAGGTACATATCGGTGACGCTCGCCTTAACGACGGCCCCGCCGAGCAGGATCAGCACGACACCTTGCGCAAGACGGTTCATGACAGCAACACCAGTCCTGTGATCGAGGCGATGACGACGGCGATGACAAACGTGGCCGGCGCGAAACGGAACGCGAAGCGGCGGCCGAAGACCCCGGTCTGCATCGAGATGAGCTTCAAGTCGACCATCGGGCCAACCACCATGAAGACCAGTTGAGCGGTAGGAGAGAAGACGCTCAGGGATTTGGCCACGAAGGCATCGGCCTCTGAGCAGATGCTGAGCAAAACGGCCAGGAACGCGAGCGCGAGGATGGCGACCAGTTCATTGGACGCCAGGGTCAGCAGCCACTTCTCCGGCACGATCACGTTGATGGTGCTGGCGGCCATGGCTCCCAGCACGAGGAATCCGCCCGCGTGAATGATGTCGTGCCGGCAGGCGGCCCAGAACGCCCGGCCTTTGGACAATCCGTCTAGCTCGGGGCGGCGCGGCATTTTGATCCACTCGGTCTTGCCGAGGCGCAGCCACAGCCAGCCCATGATCATCGCGACCACGAGGCTCGCGGCGCCACGCGCGACCACCATCTCCGGTTGCCCCTGGAACGCGACCGCTGTCGCTGCCAGCACGACCGGGTTGATCGCGGGGGCGGCGAGCAGGAACGCCAGCGCGGCTGCCGGGGTCACGCCGCGCCGGATCAGCGATCCGGCGATCGGCACCGAACCACACTCACAGCCTGGCAGGATCACGCCCGCACAACTCGCGACCGGAACGGCCAGTGCGGGGTTCTTCGGTAACGCCTTGGCCCAGAAGGACCGGGGCACGAACACCGCGATCGTCGCCGACAGAGCCACGCCGAACACGAGGAACGGCGTCGCCTGGACCATCACGGACACGAAGACGGTGGTCCACGTCCGCAACTGCTCATATTGGTTGATCCAGGCGGCGATGGGCTTCTGGAAGAACACCAGCAGCACGAGCAGGACGGCTAGGACTTCGACCGAGCCGATCCTCTTCCCCTTGGCGGGGGTCTCTGGCTCGTGAACGTGGGGTCGTTCTGTGACGGTCACCGCAACAGGTTATAGGGCCGCTCCGGTGTAGTCTCTAGCCCACGACAGGGGAGCTGAGGTTCCGCGGATGACGAAACTGTCATCTGGCGGAAGCGAGAGCTGAGAGTGCGGCACCCGCCGCAGACCCTTTGGACCTGATCTGGGTAATGCCAGCGCAGGAAGTCTGGAGAAGTGATCATATGACTATGGCTCGCTGGCGCACGATCGACATCGTTGTCGCCTCCACTCTGGCCGTTGTTTTCGGCGTTATCTTCTGGGCCCTCGGCCTGCTCTGGTATGGCCCGCTAGAGACCGCCTTCGCCGCGTTCCCGCCCGCCCGCGCGGTCGTGAACGGCATCTGGTTCATTCCGGCGATCCTGGCGCCGCTCATCATCCGCAAACCCGGTGCGGCGCTTTACACCGAGACGGTCGCCGCGATCGTCTCCATGCTGTTTGGTTCCAGCTGGGGCTGGCTGACCTTCTGGTACGGCGTAGCTCAGGGCGCGGCGGGCGAACTCGCCTTCGCGGCCACCGGTTACCGCCGCTTCAACGCGACTCAGGCGTTCCTCGGCGGCGCTCTCGCCGGTGGATTCGCCACCGCGATGGACATCTTGTTCACCTCGATCGGTGACTACACCACGGGCTGGCAGTGGGCTTACGGCGCCTTCCAGGTCGGCAGTGGAGCCATCATCGCCGGGCTCGGGTCCTACTTCCTCGCTCAAGCCCTTGCCCGCACGGGTGTTCTCGACCGCTTCCCCATCGCCAAGGCACGCGAACTGGTGTGATCCAGCTCAGCGGCTTCGGCTGGCGGCACGCCGGACGGCGGGCCTGGGCGGTTCGCGGGGTCGACCTCCGGATTGAGGCCGGCGAACGCGTGCTGCTCCTGGGGCCGTCCGGTGCGGGCAAGTCGACGCTGCTGCAGGCGATCGCAGGGCTGCTCCCCTCGGATTCTGGTGAGTCCGAGGGGACGCTGAAGCTCGACGGACGCGCGGGGATCGTCTTTCAGGACCCGCAGAGCCAGCTCGTGATGAGCCGGGCTGGCGACGAAGTCGCGTTCGGGCTGGAAAATCTGGGCTGGCCACCCGCGTCACTTTGGCAGCGAGTGGACGAAACGCTTGCCGCCGTTGGCTTTCCCTATGACCGATCGCGTTCCACCTCAGAGCTGTCGGGTGGCGAACAACAGCGTCTGGTGCTCGCTGGTGCCCTGGTGTCGCGTCCTGACGTGCTGCTGCTTGACGAACCGACGGCCAACCTGGATCCCGTTGGGACACAGCAAGTCATCTCCTCGCTGACGGCGTTGCCTTCCGGCGCCACGGTGGTGTTGGTAGAGCACCGCATCGAGCCCGTGCTTCCCTTGATGACGCGCGTCGTGGTGTTAGACCCATCGGGCGGGGTCCGTGCGGATGGGCCACCGTCGCTACTTTCCGGTCCGCTCGGGGCCGAGCTTGCCTCCGGCGGTGTGTGGGTACCAGGTGAGCCGTTGCCTAGACACGCAGCCATCCACAGCCCGGGTTCGGTCGCGGTTTCCTGCTCTGGCTTGGGTGTGCGGGATCTGTCCTATCCCGACCTAGCCGTGTGCCACGGCGAAGCCGTTGCTATCACTGGCCCTAACGGCTCGGGCAAGTCCACGTTAGCGCTCATGCTGGGCGGGCTGTTGAAACCCGGTAGCGGTCTCGTTTCCACCGCCTGGGGCGACCGCCCGCACCGGTGGCGGCCTTCGGTTCTGGCGTCTCGCATCGGGTCTGTGTTCCAGAACCCGGAGCACCAGTTCGTGACCTCGTCTGTGCAGCACGAGCTTTCGCTCGGCGGCACCCCACCGCCGCGAGTGGACGAGCTGCTGTCCCGCTTGCGCCTCGACCACCTCGCGCGAGCCAACCCGTTCACCCTATCCGGCGGCGAGGCCCGCAGGCTAAGCGTGGCAACGGCTTTGGCCGCCAAGCCGTCGCTGCTACTGCTCGACGAGCCCACATTCGGCCAGGACCGCCGGACCTGGATTGAGCTGGTGTCGTTGCTCGCCTCACTACGCGACGACGGCCACGCCCTCGTCACCGTCACCCACGATCCCGCCGTCGTCCACACCCTCGCCGACCGCGAAATCACCCTTCCCCCAAGGACTTCCGCATGACCACGGCCGTTGTTCGCCAAGTCGCCCGGCACTCGCGAGGCGCCGTTCGGCTGCGGCTGGTTCGGCGTGTCCGGCCTCTTGGTGGCGTCGCATGACGATCGCTGTGCTGGCGCGGCGGGCGCCGATCGCGAAGGTGGCGGCGCTCGCCATCCTCTCAGTCGCGGCCCTAGCCGTTCGCGACATCGCGGCGCTGGGCTTCATCGTTGTGGTAACCGTCGCTCTAGCACCGCTTTTCGGCATCGGCCCGCGCGCACTGTTGCGCCAGGCCTGGCCGGTCCTGCTTGCCGCCGTGAGCATCGTGCTGACACTGTCGCTGTTTTCAGCCAACCGCACCGGCACCACGTTGCTCGACTTTGGACCGTTTCTCGTCACTACTTCGGTGCTACGCGACTCGACGTCACTTGCGTTGCGGCTCTTGGCCTTGGCGTTGCCCGCGCTGCTGGTGTTCGCCTCGACCGACCCGACTGACCTCGCGGACTCCCTCATTCAGCACGCCCGCGTCTCGCCCCGGTTCGCTATCGGAGCCCTCGCGGCGTTCCGTTTGACGTCACTATTCCGTTCCGAGTGGGGCACCATCCGGGCGGCTCGCCGGGCCCGTGGATTGCGGCGCGCCTTCCTGAGTACCGCCTTCGCGTTACTCGTTGGCGCTATCCGCCGTGGGGTCCGCCTCTCCGTGGCGATGGACGCCCGTGGCTTTGACGCCGGGCACCAACGCACGATCGCCCGGCCCTCACCCTTTGGTTACGCCGACGTCCTGCTCATGCTCGCCGCACTCGCCCTCTGCGCCGCCACTTTCCTGATCGCCCGCCGCTAGGGCCTAATGGAGATCTGCACCCGACGTCGTCTGCTTTGGTGGTGCCTTGCTCGGGTTGCTAGCGCGACCGTGGGCTGAGATCGTGACACCGGCGCTCATCCCGACCCGGGAGGATTCATGATCTTGGCAAGCATTCCCAGCCCTGCTCGCGGTGTGTGGCATTTGGGGCCGGTTCCGATCCGCGCGTATGCGCTGTGCATCATCGCTGGGATCATCGTCGCGGTCATCCTCACCCGGCGGCGGTGGGCAGCTGGTGGCGGACGGGCCGATGACGTCCTCGATATCGCGATGTGGGCGGTGCCGTTCGGGATCGTTGGCGGGCGGCTTTACCACGTCATCACCAGCCCCGAACTGTATTTCGCCGCCGGAAGGCAGCCGATCAGGGCTCTGTACATCTGGGACGGTGGCCTGGGCATCTGGGGTGCGATCGCGCTTGGCGCGCTTGGAGCGTGGATCGGCTGTCGCCAGCTCGGAGTGAAACTGCCAGCCTTCGCCGACGCCGCGGCTCCTGGTCTCCTCCTGGCGCAAGCGATCGGGCGCTTGGGCAACTACTTCAACCAGGAACTCTATGGAGCGCCAACGACTTTGCCCTGGGCGCTGCGCATCGACCCGGCACACCGGCCTGCCGACAGCGCGGACATAGCTCTGTACCACCCAACGTTCCTCTACGAACTACTGTGGTGCGTCGCCGGTTTCTTCGTGCTGCTCTGGGCCGAGAAACGGTTCTCCCTCGCGCACGGGCGGCTGCTCGCCCTGTGCATCGTGACCTACACCCTGGGCCGGGTATGGATCGAAGCCCTGCGCGTCGACCACGCCAACCATCTCCTGGGCCTGCGCCTCAACGTCTGGACGTCAATCATCATCTTCAGTGGCGCGGTGGCGTTCCTCCTCTTTGGACGGCGAACCGAGTCGGCCGCTTCGGAGAATGTCAGACCGGCGCTCTAGATTGGATTCGAAGGGGTGGTGGAGCGGCTTGCAGAACAGGTCCGTGCTGTCGCCCGTGCGCAAGGTGAGCTTGTTCGGCTGATTCACGAAGTCGCGACGGCTACCCCCGTGCCGGAGTTCGCCGCGTTTGAAGTCGCCGCGGCCACGGCGCTATCCCGGTTCTCGGCGGAAAACGAAGTGCGGCTGGCCGCCGAGTTGTGTGTCCGCCTGCCAGAGGTGCTCGCGGCCCTGTGCGCTGGGGACCTCGGGCTGCGGCACGCCCATGTCTTCGCTGATGTGCTGTCCTCTTTGGACCTTTCGGCCGCAAGGCTTGTCGCTGCGGAAGTGTTGCCAAGAGCAGGCGGCAAGACATCCGGACAGCTGCGGGACATGTTGCGGCGCAGAGCTTTGGCGGCAGATCCCGCGTTCACGACTGCCAGGCGCAAGCAGGCCGAGGCGGCGCGGTGCGTTCAGTTGCACGCTGCCGACGATGGCACGGCAATGCTCTCCGCCTTCGGCCTCGACGCCACGCGGGCAGCTGCGGCATTCTCGCGTGTGGGGGCGATCGCCAGGGTACGACGGGTTCCCGGTGATACGACACCACTGGAGCAGGTGCGTGCCGATGTGTTCCTGGAACTCTTGGAGGGCAAGCATGCCGGCGCCGCTTCCGGCATCGCCAATCTTGATGTGAGCCTGGAAACGCTAGCCGGGCTGGACGAAAATCCCGGACGGCTGGGCGCCTACGGTCCTGTCGCTGCCGACATCGCCCGTCAGTGGGCGCAAGCACATCCCGGCGGCCAATGGCGATTCGCCATCCGCGATGCGAACGGCACACTGCTCCAGCAAGGCCTTACCCGCGCCCGACCCACGGGCTCCCCCAGCACCCGCACTAACTCGCCACCACGCCATGCGTCCCGGCTAACTCGGCGCTCCAATCGCGGCCCAGCCCACACACCGGCCGGAACCAGCCCAGCGAATCAGAGCATGACGAGCCCACCCGGGGGCCGGATGAGCAGTGCCAACACATCCGGGACTCTGTCTGCGGCGGCAAGCGGTTCCGTCGAGTCGGCGAATGCCGATGGGCTCATGCGGGCGCCTTCACAGAATGCGGGTGACCGGTTGGCGAATGCGGCGCTGACCCGGTGGATTCGGTTGCGGGACAGGACGTGCCGGGCACCCGGATGCCGCTGGCCGCGGTCGCTTGCCAGATCGATCACACGATCCGCTACAGCGACGGCGGACCGACGCATCACGCGAATCTATGCGCGCTTTTGCGATTACCATCATCGGGCTAAGGATGAAGGTGGCTGGACCGTCGTCCAAACCCGACCTGGGCACTTCACCTGGACCAGCCCTCTCGGCCGCATCTACATCGTGGGCCCGGAACCACCGTAACGACTCCGCCGGTCGGGCCGGCCAGCGAGATTCGCCGTTGAAGGACCCAGTGGGTAAGCACTCCTGCTGATGAGCACGGCACGATCCGCCATGCCCGCGATGCGGGCGTGACTTCCGGTGCGCGGCGAGGAAACGTGGTTCCTGGCCGGGGCGCGCGGACCTGGATGTCCTCGCGGGAGGGACGGTCGCCACCAGGTGCGGCGCCGGAAATATTGGTCTTAAACCGGAGCGACCGGGTTCGGCAGGGCGCCGCCGAAACGACGGTCGCGCTGGGCGTAGAGCTCGCAGGCGTACCAGAGGTGGCGGCGGTCGAAGTCTGGCCAGAGGGTGTCGAGGTAAACGTGTTCGGCGTAGGCGCTTTGCCACAGCAGGAAGTTTGACGTGCGCTGCTCGCCGGAGGGTCGCAGAAACATGTCTACGTCGGGGATTTCCGGGTGGTAAAGGTATTTGGCGAACAGTTTCTCCGACACCTTCTCCGGGCGCAGACGTCCAGCGGCCACGTCAAAGGCGATCGCGGCGGCGGCGTCGGCGATCTCGGCCTGACCGCCGTAGTTGACGCAGAATTGCAGCGTGAGCTTAGAGTTCTTGCGGCTCATAGCTTCCGCGGTTTCGAGCTCGTCGATGACCGACTTCCACAGCCGGCCCCGGCGGCCAGACCAGATGACGCGGACGCCAAGGTCGACGAGCTGGTCGCGGCGGCGGCGGATGACGTCGCGGTTGAAGCCCATGAGGAAGCGGACTTCTTCGGGCGAGCGCTTCCAGTTCTCGGTAGAGAAGGCGTATGCCGACAGGAACGGGATGCCGATCTCCAGGGCGCCTTCGATCGTGTCGAAGAGCGAATACTCGCCCTTCTTGTGACCTTCTGTGCGCGGGAGACCGCGTTCCTTCGCCCAGCGCCCGTTGCCGTCCATGACGATCGCCACGTGCTTTGGCAGTGCACCCGAGGGCAGCTTAGGCGGGCGTACGCCGGAGGGGTGTGGCGTGGGCGGTTTCATGAAGTGGTCTCCCGTCGGTCTACTAACGGCAGTGAGCGTAACCCTCGCTCGAGGTGCCACTGCAGGTGTGCCGCGACGAGCCCGCTGGACTCGTTGCGAACTTTGACATCCACGCCCTCGACAGCGTCCCAATTGCCTTCGAGCAGCGCGTTCATGAGCCCGATCGCGGTCTGCGTGGGGTGGGCGGCACCGGGCGGACGGCAGTTGACGCACACGAGACCGCCGGCCGGGACGGAGAAGGAGCGGTGCGGTCCGGGCTCGGCGCACACGGCGCAGTCACGCAACGCGGGGGCCCAGCCGGCGTAGGCCATCGCGCGCAGGAAGTACGCGTCGAGCACGAGGGTCGGCAGACGCTCCCCTTGCGACAGAGCGTTCAGGGCACCGAGGGTCAGCAGATAGAGCCGCAGCGATGGTTCGCGTTCGATCGGCGTCAGCCGCTCGGCCGTCTCCACGATCGCACTGGCCGCCGTGTAACGCGGGTAGTCCTCAATGAACCTGCGCCCGAACAGTTCGATGCCCTCGACCTGTGTCACGGTGTCCAAAGAGGACCCTTCCGTGCACTGAACGTCGATGTGACCGAACGGTTCGAGGCGGCCCCCAAAGCGCGACGTCGTCCGGCGTACCCCCTTGGCCACCGCGCGCACCCGGCCATGCGCGCGCGTTAGCAGGGTGATGATGCGGTCGGCTTCGCCGAGCCGCTGCACCCGCAGCACGAGGGCATGATCGCGGTAAAGGGGTTTGCGCACGGTTAGAAGCCTAGTTTGCGCAACTGCTTCGGATCGCGTTGCCATTCTTTGGCTACGCGCACGTGCAGGTCGAGGTAGACCTTGGTGCCAATCAGTTCCTCGATCTGCTTACGTGAAGTCGAGCCGATCTCCTTGAGGCGTGTCGCCTGAGCCCCGATGACGATGGCCTTCTGGGACTGACGCTCGACGTAAATGTCGGCGTAAACCTTGGTGAGCCGCCCGTCCTCCGAGGGGATGATCTCCTCGACGAGCACGGCGATCGAGTGTGGCAACTCGTCGCGGACACCTTCGAGCGCCGCTTCACGGATCATCTCGGCGATGAGCACGTGCTCTGGCTCGTCGGTGAGCATGCTGTCTGGGTACAGCTGAGGTGACGGTGGCAGATGACTGATCATAACGTCGGTCAGCACGTCTAGCTGGTCGCCGTTGACCGCGCTGCACGGCACGATGTCGGCGAACTCGGTCAGCTCGCTGACGCGCATGAGCTGCTCGGTCAGGTCCTTCTTGGAGACCAGGTCGGTCTTGGTCACGACCGCGACCAGTTTCGCTTTTAGCTCCGCGATCTCGCTGGCGATGAAAGTGTCGCCCTTGCCGACGACCTCGTTGGCCGGGATGCACAGGCCGATGACGTCGGTCTCGCTCCAGGTCGCCCGGACGAGGTCGTTGAGCCGCTCTCCCAGCAGGGTCTTGGGCCGGTGCAGCCCAGGCGTGTCCACGAGGACAAGCTGTGCGTTGGGGCGGTGCAGCACGCCACGAATGACGTGCCGCGTGGTCTGCGGCTTGTTCGACGTGATCGCGATCTTCTGGCCAATGATCGCATTGGTCAGCGTCGACTTCCCGGCGTTGGGCCGGCCTACGAAACAGGCGAATCCGGCCCGGTACTGCTGCTCATCTGGCACCTAAGTAGGCTACCCGGCGTGGAACTGATGCATTCGGGAAAGGTCCGCGACGTATACCGCGACGGAACCGACCTGATCTTGGTGGCCAGCGACCGGGTGTCTGTCTTCGACGTCATTTTGCCTACGCCCATCCCGGACAAGGGCAAGATCCTCACTCAGCTGTCGCTGTGGTGGTTCGATCAGCTGCCGATGCCCAACCACGTGATTTCCGCGACCGACGTGCCGGCCGAGTTCGCTGGCCGCGCGATCCGCTGCCAGCCGCTGCAGATGGTGCCGGTCGAGTGCGTGGCGCGCGGTTACCTAACCGGCTCGGGGCTACGGGACTACTTGCGCGACGGCACAGTCAGCGGAGTCGTGCTGCCACCGGGACTCACCGAAGCGTCCCGCTTGGAGACACCCATCTTCACGCCGTCGACCAAGGCTCCCATGGGCGAGCACGACCAGCCGATGACGTTTGACGAAGTGGAAGCCAAGGTCGGCCCAGAAGTGGCCGAACAGCTTCGAGTGACCACATTGGACGTTTTCCAGCGCGGCAGCGACATCGCCCTGGAACGCGGCATCATCATCGCTGACACGAAAATCGAGCTGGGCTTCACCGCCGACGGGACGCTGACGCTCGGGGATGAAGTGCTCACCCCCGACTCGTCACGCTTCTGGCCGCTGGACACGTGGCACGAGGGGCAGATCCAGCCCAGCTTCGACAAACAACCGTTGCGCGATTGGGCCGTCAGCACAGGCTGGGACAAGACCGCTCCCGGGCCGGAAGTGCCCGACGACCTCGTGGAAGAAACCCGCCAGCTATACATCGACATCTACGAGCGCCTAACCGGCACTAGCTGGAGCTAAGGGGAATGCGTCACTCATTGCTGCGGCGGCATCGATAGCCGCAGTAGTGTCGGGGACATGACTCACGCTGTCGTCATTGGAGCGTCCATCGCCGGACTGACCGCCGCGCAAGCGTTGTCCAGCCGCTTCGACGAAGTCACCATCCTCGACCGCGACTCACTTCCTTCCGACCACAGTGCGCGCCGCGGCGTACCCCAGGGAAAGCATTTGCATATTCTTCTGGCGGCCGGGCAGCGGGCGCTCGATGAGTTGTTCCCTGGTCTCGTCAATGACATGACGGCTGCTGGCGCCGTTCCATTCGATCCGGGTGTGGATCTGGGGGTTCATCGTTACGGCGGGCTGTGGCCACGGCAGGAACTAGGCATCGATCTCATGTCGTTTAGCCGGCCGCTCCTGGAAGCCGTGCTGCGCCAGCGTTTGTCGGCCAACGTCACCATCAAGGACAACACCGCCGTGGGCGGACTGTTGGGCGGCAAGCATGGCGTCACCGGTGTGCGCACCGACGCTGAGCACATTGACGCCGATCTGGTCGTGGACGCGAGCGGACGAGGCAGCCGCTCGGACCGCTGGCTCGAAGAGCTCGGCTTCCCCGCGCCAGAGGTGGCTGAGGTCAAGATTAATGTTGGCTACGCGAGCCAGTTCCTGCACAGGGACGCGTTCCTGCCGGAGGGCAAGGGAATGTTCGTTCTGCCAACCCCTCCGGGCGAAAAGCGTTCCGGAGCACTTCTGCCCGTCGACGGCGACCGTTGGCTGCTAACGGTTGGCGGCTGGCACGGCGACTTTCCGCGCACGGATGCCGAGTTCCGCACGTTCGCGCACAGCTTGCCGTACAAGGGAATCGGCGCGATGCTCTCGAGTCAGCAGCCTGTCAGCGGAGTCGCGTTCAGCACGTTCCCGTCAAGCCGGCGCCGGTATTTCGAAAAGCTCAAAGAGCTGCCCAACGGTTACGTGGCCATGGGTGACGCGGTGTGCAGCTTCAACCCCATCTACGGCCAGGGCATGACAGCGGCCTCACTGGAGGCTGTCGCGTTAGGACAGTTGCTCGATCGCGGGCCGTTGAATCCGCGCGAGTTCTATCAGCGGGTCAGCAACATTCTGAAGGCGCCGTGGCGTTTCGCCGTGGGCGGTGACTTCAACTTCCCCGAGACGACAGGACCCAAGCCCGCCGGAATCAGCCTCCTAAACGGCTACGCCGCCCGAATTCAGCGGGCGGCACAGTCCGATTATGAGGTGCGGCGGGTGTTTTCCTACGTCCAGCATCTGATGCTCCCGCCGTCAGCCTTGTTCCGGCCCTCCATCGTGGCCAAGACGCTTTTCAAGAAATCGTCTTGAGATAGGCGTCGAGTGCCTGGTGCGACTGCTCCGCGCCGTCCTCCATGCCGGAAGCCAGCATGCCGTCACGATCCTCGATGTTGGAGAAGCGGGTCGTGGCGGTGAGCAGTGTCTTGCCGTCCTGTTCCGTGAACACAAGCGTGTCGGTGGAGATGTGCCCCGGCATACCCTCCCACTCAAACGTGTAGACCAGCTTGTCCGGCGCGTCGATCTCCTTGTATTCGCCGCGGAACCCATACGCCTCACCGTCAGCGTGCTCCACGAAGCGATACTTGCCGCCGACCCGGAAGTCCATCTCCACGTCAAGCGGATTGCCGCGGCCCCACCAGTTCTTCACGTGTTCCGGCTTCGTATGCGCCTCGAACACGAGTTCCCTTGGCGCGTCAAAGATCCGGGACATCTGAATCTCAAGGTCGTTGAGAATCTTCACCTTGCTGCCCATCGCTTTTCTCCTTCTGTAGCCGCTGGAGATACTCATCCAGCTGGTCGTAACGACCTTCCCAATACCTGCGGTATTGCTCTGCCCAAGTGGCCACTTCCCGCAACGGCTCAGGTTCAAGCCTGCACGGACGCCACTGCGCGTCACGGCCCCTGGTGATCAGCCCGGCACGCTCCAGCACCTTCAGGTGCTTAGAGATCGCCTGAAGGCTTACCGGAAACGGCTCGGCCAGCTCATTGACTGTGGCCTCCCCCTCCGCGAGCCGGGCCAAAATCGCCCGCCGCGTCGGATCAGCCAGCGCGCCAAAGACTTCGCTGAGCGGATCTCCTGTCATCTCTGTATTCAACCTTTCGGTTTATCAACCGATGAGTTAAGTAAAGCCCGGGGCATTGGTGTTGTCAACCCCTTGGTTAAATACAAAATCTATGTCCGACGCCCGCGCCGGTCCAGACCGCCCCTCCCGCGAGGCCGCCACCTCCGCGCATCCCGGCCTCCCACACCCCGGCTACCCCTCCCGCCTTTACCCCCGCCGTCTTTGCCCTGCCTTTGCCCCCCACCCGCGGCGCTTTGCCCTCGCCCGCCCTTGTCGCCGCTTCCGCCTTTACCCCGCCGCTTTGCCCTTCGCCGCCCTTGTCGCCACTTGCGGTGACAGCCCTACCCACACCCACCTTTGCCCGCCCTCTTTCCGCGCCGCAACCACGGCCGCCTCCGGAGGCGGCCGTCCATTTGCGACGAAGGATCGGGGCCAAGTAGGCGGCGGCCGAGATGTGTCGTCGGCGACTTGGGCTACCTAGGCATGATCCACAGCCGAAAGTGAGATCCACAGCCTTAGGGACGTGATCAACAGGGCATTGGATCACGTCTGGTGGGATGTGGATCTCGGTTGGGTAAAGCGGTGATCTTCAAGCGTGATCCACAGCCCCGAAAAAGGGTGATCAACCCGGCCTGTGGATCACCCTTTTGTGGATGTGGATCAGCTGTCAAGATCGGCATCCCATTTGGACTCGCCGAGGCGCGTCGACGCATATGCCGGAAAGCACGAAGGGCCGCGGAAGCTTGGAAACGCAGGAAGTGGGCGCTGGTAGGTCGCGCGAATCGCGGGAGGCTTGAAGCGCGAAGCACGGGAAGGTCGGGAGCGCAAGGGGCACGAAGTGCAGGAAGCACGAAGTGCAGGAAGCACGAAGTGCAGGAAGCGCGAAGTGCAGGAAGCGCGAAGTGCAGGAAGCGCGAAGTGCAGGAAGCGCGAAGTGCAGGAAGCGCGAAGTGCAGGAAGCGCGGAAACGCGGAAACGCGGAAACGCAGGGAAGCCGGCCAGACGGAGGTCAGTGTGGGGGGAAGGTGCTGGCGCGGGGGATGAAGGTGGCTGGTGCTGGGACGGTCCGGCCGGGGGGCTGATCGTCGAGCACGAGACGCATGGCGTCGGCTCCCATTTGGGACAGGTCAAGGCGCACGGTCGACAGCGACGGAGTGACGTCCACGGCAACGGGCAGGTCGTCGAAACCGACGACGGAGACGTCGGTGCGGCCTGCTTCGCGGAGTGCCGCCAGGGCACCGACCGCCATGAGGTCGTTGAGCGCGAACACGGCCGTCACGTCACCTATGGCTGACAGTGAAGAATGGCCGCCCGCGCGGGTGAAGTCAGCCTCCACAACAGACACTGGCATCAGCACAGACTTGAAACCCGCGAGTCGGGCCGAGACGGTCGCCAAAGTGGACGGTCCGGTGATGACGCCAACTCGCTTGTGCCCCAACGACTTCAGGTGCGCGGCGGCCAGCGCACCGCCGTCAAAGTTGGCTGGCTCGACGGTGTCGAAGTCGCCGTGCGGGCCGATGGCCACGACCCGTCCGCCGGAGTCGACAAAAGCGGTGAGTTCAGCCGACAGCGAGAAGTCCTCGAACGCGGAACCGGCGAGCAGCACGGCACGGGCGCGCTGGGCACGCAGGCGGGCGAGGTAGTCGCGTTCCAGAGCCGGGTCGCGGAACGTGTTGGCCACCAGCACCATCAGGTCGTGGTCGCGGGCGACGCCCATGGCGCCGGTCGCGATGGCGGCGAAGTAGGGGTCAGCGATGTCGTGCACGAGCAACCCGACGACGGTGCTGCGTGAGCGGGCAAGCGACTGCGCGGGAGCGTGCGGGACGTAGCGCAACTCAGCGGCCGCCGCGGCCACCCGCTCCGCTAGGCCGGGCGCTGGCGTGCGCCCGCCGCTGCCGTGCAGCACTCGGGACGCCGTCGCGAGGGATACCCCGGCGAGGGTGGCGACTTGCTGCAAGGTCGGACCGGTTGACGTGGCACGTGGCATGTGCGTAGGGTACGCCGGAAAGCGCTTTCCATCCACGAGGAGTGAGCATATGGACCGCAAGTCGATCGGCATCATCATGAACGGGGTGACCGGACGGATGGGCTACCGCCAGCACCTGGTGCGGTCCATCCTTGCGATTCGGGAGCAGGGCGGGCTCGCCCTCGCCGACGGAACCGTTATCTGGCCCGAGCCGGTGCTCGTCGGCCGCAACGCGGCGAAGCTCGAGCAACTGGCCGCCCAGCACGGGCTGACCCGGTTCACCACCGACCTCGACGCGGCGCTTGCCGACGAGAGCAACGAGATCTACTTCGACGCGCAGGTGACCACGGCCCGGGTCGCCGCGCTAAAGAAGGCGATCGCGGCAGGCAAGCACACCTACACGGAGAAGCCCACGGCGGAAACGCTCGGCGAAGCGCTTGAGCTGCACCGCCTCGGCGTGGCGAGCGGTAAGACACACGGTGTCGTGGCCGACAAGCTGTACTTGCCGGGCCTGCGCAAGCTCAAGCGTCTCGTGGACTCTGGCTTCTTCGGGCGCATCCTCGACGTACGCGTCGACTTTGGATATTGGGTCTTCGAGGGCGACTGGCAGCCCGCTCAGCGCCCGAGCTGGAACTACCGCGCCGAAGACGGCGGCGGCGTCATCCTCGACATGTTCCCGCACTGGCGTTACGTGCTCGATCACGTCATCGCGCCGGTGAAGTCCGTCTACGCGCACGCCACGACCCACATCCCGCAGCGCTGGGACGAGGCCGGAAAGCCTTATGCCGCAACGGCTGACGACGCGGCCTACGGCGTGTTCGAGCTTGAGGGCGGCATCATCGCACAGGTCAACACCACCTGGACGACCCGTGTCGACCGCACCGAGCTGGTTACCTTCCACGTCAACGGCACCAACGGAAGTGCCGTGGCCGGTCTGCGCGGCTGCCGCGTTCAGCACCGCAACACGACACCCAAACCGGTGTGGAACCCTGATCTGCCTGTCACGCACGACTTCCGCTCGCAGTGGACCGAGGTTCCCGAAAATGACGTGTACGACAACGGTTTCAAGGCGCAGTGGGAGGAGTACCTCAACGCTGTCGTGACCGGAATGCCTTATGAGCACGACTTGCTCGCCGGCGCCAAGGGTGTTCAGCTCGCCGAGCTGGGGCTGCGCTCAGCCAAGGAGGGCGTCCGGTTCCAGGTTGAGGACCTCGCATGAGCCGCACCTTCTACGCCGCCGCGCACGTGGTCGCGACGTCGGACACGGACATCGACTGGGACGCGACCCTTCGCTTCCGCCATCACCTGTGGTCACTGGGACTCGGGATCGCCGATGCCATGGACACCGCGCAACGCGGCATGGGCCTATCGTGGGACGCGACCCAGCAGCTCATCAAGCTATCCGGGGCCGAAGCCAGATCCGTTGGGGGCCTTCTTGCCTGCGGTGTGGGTACTGACCAATTGCCCGCCGGAACACACGACTTAACCGCGATCGAGTCGGCCTACTCCGAGCAGCTGGAAGTGGTTCAGGCAGCGGGCGCCAACGTCATCCTCATGGCGTCGCGAGCCCTGGCCAAGGTCGCCACCAAAGCGGACTACCTCGCGCTCTACAGCCGGATGCTCGCCCGGTCGGACAAACCCGTGATCCTGCACTGGCTGGGTGACATGTTCGACCCTCAGCTCGCCGGCTACTGGGGATCGTCCGATTTGGACGAAGCAGCCGACACGGTCCTTGAGCTGATGCACGCGAACGCGGCGAAGGTTGACGGCATCAAGGTGTCGCTTTTGGACGCTGACCGGGAAATCGCCCTGCGGGCAAAGCTTCCCGAGGGTGTCCGGCTCTACACGGGCGACGACTTCAACTACCCGTCGCTGATCGCGTCAGGTTCACACGCTCTGCTCGGCATCTTCGACGCGATCGCGGTGCCAGCCGCGGCGGCGCTCAAGTTGCTGAACGCAGGCGATGTCGATGGCTTCCGAGCGCTCCTCGATCCCACGGTCCCGTTGGCACGTCACATCTTCGAGACGCCAACGTTCAACTACAAGACCGGCATCGTCTTCCTGGCTTGGCTCAACGGTCACCAGGAGCACTTCCGCATGGTCGGTGGTCTCGAAACGGCCCGCTCACCTGAGCACCTGAAGAAGCTCTACGAGCTGGCTCTCGAAGCAGGCGTCATCGCCGACCCGGAGTTCGCCGCCGCCCGCCTCACCACAGCCTTCCCCTCCTGATCCACATCCCGCCAGACGTGATCAACAGGCTGTTCGATCACGTCCCAGCGGATGTGGATCTCAGATAGGGATGTGGATCATGATGAAGCCCGGGCCGCGCGGAGTCGAATGGCGGAGCTTCGCGCGGACCCGGCGGCGGCTGAGCCCGTGATGTACGAACCGGCGCGGGCTGAGCCCGTGATGCACGAACCGGCGCGGGCTGAGCCCAAGACGCGCGGACCCCACGTGGGCTGAGCCCGGGATGCGCGGAGCTTGACGTCCTCGCGGGAGGGACGGTCTGGACCAGAAACCGGCGCTTCGCGCGCTGCCTTATCGTGCGGCGCCGAAGCTGCTCCGCAGCCGACGCCGGGACATCGGAAAGGAAAGGTTATGAAGCTTTCGCTGAACACGGCGACTGTCAAGAAAGCCAGCCTGGCTGAGGCGGCGAAGTTGTGTGCTGACAACGGGATCGAAGGCATCGGGCCGTGGCGCGATGTGGTGGAGCAGGCTGGCGGTGCCGCTGAGGCCAAGAAGCTGCTTGACGCGCATGGGCTGACGGTCACGAGTTTGTGCCGGGGTGGGTTCTTCCACCTCGGCATCGAGGACACGAAGAAGGCGATCGACGAGGCGTCCACATTGGACGCGAAAGAGCTGATCCTCGTCGTGGGCGGAATGCCCTACGGCTCAAAGGATCTGGGCAAGGCCCGGCAGAATGTCAGGGACAGCATCGAGCAGCTGGTGCCTTTCGCCCGCGAGCGCAACGTCAGGCTCGCCATCGAGCCGTTGCATCCGATGTTCTGCGCGGACCGGGCCGTGGTCAGCACGCTCGGCCAAGCGCTCGACATCGCGGAGCTGTTCACACCAAGTGAAGTGGGCGTCGTCGTCGACACGTACCACGTCTGGTGGGACCCCGAGCTGGAAAAGCAGATCGCACGGGCAGGCGAGCGGATCGCGAGTTATCAGGTCTGTGACTGGGTCGTCCCGCTGCCCGCTGACATGCTGCTGGGCCGAGGTCACGTGGGCGACGGTCACATCGACTTTCCCTACCTCACGAGCCTCGTCAAAGCAGCTGGCTACACCGGATTCACCGAGGTCGAGATATTCAACCAAGTTGTCTGGGACACCCCGGCGGCCGAGACGATCGCTACTGTGCGAAACCGATGGAACCTAGTGACGGGGCTAGACGACTAGAGACTGTGACCTTTGCGGAGGCGTACGCGACGCAGTACGACCCCTTGGTGCGCTTTGCCTATGTCACGACCGGAGACCTCGGTGTAGCCGAGGACATCGTCCAGGACGTGTTCGCTGAGCTGTACCGGCATATGGCCTCCGTGACGACGCCCGAGGCGTGGCTGCGGCGGGCCGTGGCCAACCGTTCGATCTCGTGGCTGCGCCGCGTCACCGTGGCGAGGCGCTACCTGGCGCGGGGCATCGTCAACGCGCACCACGATCCACCAAACGCGGATGACACCGCTGTCCGGAAGGCGCTGCTGAAACTCAAGCCGCGTTACCGGGCGGCGGTGTTTCTACGTTTCTACCTCGATATGTCCGAAGCAGACATCGCTGAGGCACTCGGGTGCCGGCCCGGCACGGTGAAGTCGATTCTGCACCGCGCCCTGATCATGCTGAGGGAGGACCTCGATGACCGACCGAACGATTGAGCGGGTCCGTGCCTATATCGTGGCGATCGAGGTGCCGCAACGCCCTGCCTTCGTCACGCCACCACCGCGCAGGCACCGGCTCGTGCCGGTGGCGGCCGCGCTAGCGGTGTTCGCGGTGCTGTTCATTGTCGTGGTGCGGCCCGACCGCGTGCTGCTGGAGGCTGCCTCTGATGGCGGCACCGGTCAGACGTGGGCGTTTCCGGATCAGTTCGCCGCCTACTCCTACCTGACCGCGAGTGTCTCCGAGTCGCCGCCCGGTCCCGTGATCGCGTACTACCACCAAGGCTGCGGGTGTGAGCTCTTTGACTACCCGCAAACCCTGGTGCTGAGCGCTTTCACGGATCGCTATCGTCGCGTGGACGTCGCGGAAAACAACTCTGGCCCAGCTTTGCTGTCACCGGCCGGCGACCGCGTCGCTGTCGGCTCCCGCATTCCACTCACGGGACTGTCCATGGTGGACCTGGTGACCGGGCAAACGAAGCTCTTCGAGACGCCGCGCCCGTTCATGCCGGTCGCCTGGTCGCCCAACTTCCGTTACCTCGCTGGTGTTTGGCAGGGCTGGCAGCACGACGGCGGCCCACTCATGCTCTTCGACGTCGACACGGGACAGGTCACCCAGCTCAGCTACTTAGACGTTTCGATGGCGGCTTTTTCGCCTGACGGCACCGAACTAGCAGTCCAAAACGGCAACGAGCTACTCGTGATCGACCTGTTCGGCAACGAAAGACGCAAGCTGGGCACCGGAACCCAGCTGCTGCTCAACGGATCGTCGTGGTCCCCAGACGGAAAGTTGCTTATCACCTGGCAAGACGGTCAGGGCCTGTCCTTCGCCGACGCGACCGGCACCGGAGCGCCCGTGCCTGCGCCACTTGGCATTGGCGGTCCGCAAGGGGCGGCGTGGATCAGTGAGCGGAAAGTGCTGACGAGCGGCGGGGGTCTCATCGAATCCGATGTGGACACAGGGGTCTCGCGGGTCATCAGCCGGTTCAACTCAGGCCCGTTCGACAACTTCCACATGGGCCAGATGCAGTTCGCCTATGCCATGTTGCCCATAGTTCAGGTCCGCCCAGCGGGATGGTTCACCGACCGTGGGCCGCTCAACACCTGGCTCCAGCTGATCTCAGCCGGGCTGGTGCTCGCGCTGCTGACGTGGCTGGGGCTCAGACTGGCACGACGAGCACGGGCGCCGCGGGCGTCAAGTCAGTGACCGGAGCCTGATCGACATCGCCGGCCGCGGTGATGACCACCGCGGCCTCCAAAGTGGACGCACCAGCGGCCACGGCGTTGGCCACGGCGAGCTGTAACGCGGTGATCGTGTATGAGGGGCGGCTGATCGTCACGCCCGTGTAGCTGCGCCCATCGCCATCGCGCACCGCCGCGCCTTCGGCCGCACCGACCCGGGCGCGGGCCGACTTGGCGAGCGTCACGAGCTTGGCGTCCTCAGCTGAGAGGTCAGACATCGGCCAGGTGCCTTTCCTGATCGGGAGCGGTGCGGTGAACCAGAACTGTATCAATGTGATTGCGGCGCCCTGTTGTGCCTTCGGCAACCAGGGTCAGACCGCCGACAGCCGCGGAAGACCCAGGAATGGGTACTCTGCCGAGCGCCTGCGCGAGCAAACCGCCCACGGTTTCGACTTCGTCGGCGGGCAACTCGACATCGAACACGTCACCGAGGTCTTCGATGGGCAGCCGCGCCGAAACCCGCACGTGCTCCTCATCGATGCGCTCGATCGGTGGCCTTTCCACGTCGTATTCGTCAGTGATCTCACCGACGATCTCCTCAAGGATGTCTTCGATCGTGATCAGACCCGCCGTGCCGCCATATTCGTCGATGACGATGGCGATGTGCGTGCGGGCGGCCTGCATCTCGGAGAGCAGATCGTCGACCGGCTTGGACTCGGGCACGAAAACGGCTTCCCGCTTGAGGATGCTGACCTGAGTGCGGGCGGCGGTGCCTTCCTGAACGCGGCGCGCGATGTCCTTGAGGTAGACCACGCCCTCAACGTCGTCAATGGACTCACCGACGACTGGGATGCGTGAGAACCCTGAGCGCAACGCCAAAGCCAGCGCCTGCTCCGCGTTCTTGGAAGCCTCGATCCAGACCATCTCGGTGCGGGGCACCATGACTTCGCGGGCGATCGTGTTGCCGAGAGCGAACACGGAATGGATCATCTCGCGCTCGCCGTGCTCCACGACGCCTCGCTGCTCGGCCAGGTCGACCAGCTCGCGCAGCTCCACCTGAGTCGCGAAAGGACCTTCACGGAAACCCCGGCCCGGGGTCACCGCGTTACCGATTTTGATGAGCAGATTAGCCAGCGGGTTGAGGATGCGGCCGAGCCCGCGCAGCACCGGCGCGGTTGCACGGCCGACCTTGTAGGCGTGCTGACGCCCGATCGTGCGGGGCGCCACCCCAACGACGACATAGCTCACGACTGTCATCGCGGCGGCCGTCACGATCGCGGCCTTCCACGCCGAACCCCGGAACGTTTCTACCGCGACGAGCGCGACCAGGGTGGTGGCGGTCAGCTCAAAGAGCAACCGCAGCAACAAAAGCAAGTTGATGTGCTTGACGGCCTCACCAGAAACCGCTTGCAGCGCAGCGGCTCCACGCTTGCCCTCGCGCGCCATTTCGGCCGCGCGGGCAGGAGACACCGCTCCGAGCGCGGCCTCGGTCATCGCGAAGACGCCGGCGAAGACGACCAGTACCGCTGCCGCGCCAATCAATGTGGCATCTGGCAGCCCGCCTAAATCCCCGCTCACCGTCGCGCCTGCCAGCTTTCCAGCAGCTTGCCCTGCAGGGAGAACATCTCCCGCTCCTCCTCCGGCTCGGCATGGTCATAGCCGAGCAAGTGCAGCACTCCATGGATGGTCAGCATCGTCATCTCATCAGCCGCGTTGTAGTTGCTATCGACTGGCTTGATTATTTCAGCACCATCGAGCCGCATGCGAGGGTCAGGGCTGCCATACTTCGCCGCCTGCGCCTCAGCCACCTCTGGGCAGAGCACGATGTCGCCCAAAAGCGTTGGCGCGGCGGCTGGTTCGGCCGGCCCGTGATCGATGCTGCTCTCATCCATGGGGAAGGCAAGGACGTCCGTCGGGCCGTCCTTGCCCATCCACAGATGGTTGAGTTCCGCCATGTAGGCCGAATCGACCAGCAGCACGGAAAGCTCGACGAGCGGATTGACGCCCATCTGAGCCAGGGTGTGCCGGGCGACGGCGACGATCGCGTCGGCGTCCACATCCGCACCGGACTCGTTAGCGATCTCGATTGACATGTGCCCCTGCCGTTACCTTCGCCGGCCCGGGCGACGGGCTGGCATGGCGTGGACCGCCGAAGCGGGTTCCTCCTGCGCCGCGTCCCACTTTTCGTAAGCATCCACGATCTCACCGACAAGCCGGTGCCGGACCACGTCCGCGCTGGTGAGTCTAGAGAAGTGGACATCTTCGACGTCGTGCAGGATCTCCTGCACCACGCGAAGACCGCTGCGCGTGCCTCCTGGAAGGTCGACCTGCGTCACGTCACCGGTGACCACGATCTTCGAGTTGAACCCGAGCCGCGTCAGGAACATCTTCATCTGTTCCGGCGTCGTGTTCTGCGCTTCATCGAGGATGATGAACGCATCGTTGAGCGTGCGGCCACGCATGTAGGCCAGTGGGGCGACCTCGATCGTTCCCTGCGTCATCAGGCGCGGGATCGAGTCGGGGTCGATCATGTCGTGTAGCGCGTCATAGAGCGGCCGCAGATAAGGATCAATCTTCTCGTTGAGCGTGCCCGGAAGGAACCCGAGCCGCTCCCCCGCCTCGACCGCTGGCCGCGTCAGGATGATCCGGTTGATCTGCTTGGCTTGCAGCGCCTGCACGGCCTTGGCCATCGCCAGATAGGTCTTGCCCGTTCCGGCGGGGCCAATGCCGAACACGATCGTATTGGCATCGATCGCATCGACGTATTTCTTCTGCCCGAGAGTCTTGGGACGGATGGTGCGCCCGCGACGGGAGAGAATGTTGAGGGTAAGCACTTCAGCCGGGCGCTCGGCGGTCCCCTGGGTAAGCATGTCCACCGTGCGCCGGACGGCGTCTTCGGTCAGTGTCTCGCCTTTCTCAATGAGCTCCAGCAGCTCGCCAAAGAGCCGCTCCGCAAGGGCGTTGTCGGCAGGCGCTCCGCTGATCGTGATTTCGTTGCCCCGCACCATAATGTCGCTGGGCACAGCTTTCTCGATGAGCCGGAGGACCTTGTCCCCGGTGCCAAGGAGCTGGACCATGACGCGTGGGTCTGCAACCGTGATCTTGGTTTGTGTAGCAGCGCTCATAAAGCGGCCAGCCGGCCTACCGCCACCTGCTCTCTGTCTCGAAGTGTGACTCCTATGGTAGTCACAAGTCCCCGTATGTGCGCCCGCCTAATACGTGAGCGTGTGCGTGGAACACTGTCTGGCCCACAGCTGAACCCGTGTTGAACACCACCCGGAAGCCGCCTTCGAGCAGGCCTTCCTTCTCGGCGACCGCCGCCACGCTGGCGAGCACCTCGCCCGCCAGGGCCGGGTCAGCCGCCCCGAGCGCCGCCACATCGGCATGGTGCTGCTTGGGGATAACGAGCACATGCACCGGCGCTTTTGGACTGATGTCGCGAAACGCTAGCGTCGCAGGCGTTTCGTAGACCACGGTCGCGGGAATCTCGCCCGCCACGATCCGGCAAAACAGGCAGTCGGTCACGGGGTTCAATCTACCAACGGCCCAGGCGGGTGCTCAGAACCGAGAGCGCGGCGACGCCGGCGGTGGAGGTGCGCAGGACCGTGTCGCCGAGCTTCACCGGGATCGCTCCGCGTGCCGCGAAGGCGGCGATCTCACTGTCGTCGATGCCACCTTCCGGGCCGATGATCAGCGTGATGACCTCAGCCTCGGGCAGGCCGATCGTGCTCAGGCGCTCTTTGGCGTCTTCATGCAGGACAAACGCGGGTCCATCCAGCGACGCCGCTAACTGCTTCGTGCTTTGAAGATCACTAATAGGGGGTACTCGGTAACGCCTCGACTGCTTGGCCGCTTCACGAGCGGTCGACGCCCACTTCTCGCGCGCCTTGTCGCCACGGTCACCGCGCCATTGCGTGACCGAACGCTGAGCCGCCCACGGGATGATCGCGTCAACGCCCGTCTCGGTCATCGCCTGAACCGCTAGCTCGCCCCGGTCGCCTTTGGGCAAGCCCTGGGCGACGACGAGTCTTGGCGACGGGCTCTCGGAGTACCCCCGATGGGTTAGGAGGAGCGACAGGCTGGACTTGCCGGCGGCCTGGACACGCGCGGTGGCGAAGGCCCCTTGCCCGTCGCTAAGCAGCAGTTCCTCGCCGGGTTGCAGACGCTGAACGGCCGCGGCGTGACGGCCTTCCGGCCCGCCGAGTTCGAAGTGTTCCCCGGCGGGCAGCTGATCAACGAGAAAGAGCGGCAGTGACATCAGTGACCGTTGAAGGCGTCCCGCATCCGGGAGAAGAAACCGCCCTGTTTGGACAGTTCAGCGACCTCTTCCCCACGCTGGCGGGCGAACTCGCGCAGGACCTGCTCCTGAGCGGCGTCAAGCCTGGTCGGCGTGCGCACGTCGAGGTGCACGAACAGATCCCCCCGGCCCTGGCCCCGCAGGTGCGGAACGCCCTTGCCGCGAATGCGCAAAGTGGACCCCGGCTGCGTGCCCGACTTGACTTCGAGCTGCTCCTCGGAGTCGAGCGTCTTGATGGTCAAGCGCGTGCCCAAAGCGGCCGCCGTCATCGGGACCGTGACTTTGCAGTGCAGGTCATCGCCCTTACGTGCGTACACATCGTGCGCCCGTTCGTGGATCTCGACGTATAGGTCCCCTGACGGACCCCCACCCGGGCCGACCTCACCCTGACCGGCCAGGCGAATGCGCATGCCATCTTCGACCCCGGCCGGGATCTTCACGGTCAGGCTGCGGCGGGTGCGGACCCGGCCGTCGCCGCCACACGTGGAGCAAGGGTGCGGGATGACCGTGCCATAGCCCGCGCACGCCCCACAGGGCCGCGACGAGACCACTTGGCCCAGGAACGTGCGCTGCACCGACTGGACCTCGCCACGGCCGCCACAGGTGTCACAGGTCTGCGGGTGCGTTCCCGGCGCTGTCCCGGCGCCGGTGCACGTGGTGCACAGCACAGCGGTGTCAACGGTGATCGGCGCTTCCACGCCGAAGGACGTCTCCACGAGATCCAGGTCGAGACGCAGAATCGCGTCAGCACCGGGACGCGTCCTCGGGCGCGGGCCGCGAGCCTGCGCACCACCGAAGAAGGCGTCCATGATGTCCTGGAACCCGACGAACGGGCCGCCCGGTCCACCAGGCCCACCCATGCCACCGCCGCCTGGGCCGAGCGGATCGCCGCCCAGATCCACCATCTGCCGCTTCTGGTCGTCCGACAGGACCTCGTAGGCGTTATTGATGTCCTTGAACTTCTCCGCGGCACCGGGGTCGTCGTTGACGTCGGGGTGATACTGGCGCGCCAGCTTGCGGTAAGCCCGCTTGATGTCGTCAGCAGTGGCATCCCTGGGCACGCCCAGAATGCCGTAGTAATCCTTGGCCACGTTTGTCCTTTTCGTCTCCGCACGAGAATCCCGCCAGCGAGCCGCCGGGCCGTTCGTCGAGGTTAATGCTGTGTCAGGAGGTCGCCGACGTAACGGGCGACCGCCCGTACCGTCGCGATGGTGCCGGGGTAGTCCATGCGGGTGGGGCCGAGCACGCCGAGCCCACCCACCACGGTGCTGCCAGGACCGTAACCGGTGCTGACGACCGAAGTGGTGCGCAGGTCAGCGTATTCATTCTCATCGCCAATGCGCACGAGCGCACTGCCTGCCTTCACCTCATCGAAGAGCTTGAGCAGGATGACCTCTTCCTCAAGCGCTTCAAGGATCGGGCGCAGTGAGCCGGCCAGGTCGAGGCCGTTATAACGAGTCAGGTTGGCTGTCCCGGCGAGCGCGATCCGCTCTTCGTGCCGCTCCACGAGCGTCTCCAGCAGCACCACGGCGAGCGCGTTCATCGCTGGCTGCGCGAGCTGATCGGCCAGAGCCTGAACCAGCGGTGGGGTATCGACGAGCTTCGCACCGACGAGCTTCTCATTCAGGTGCCGGGTCAGGGTTTCGATGTCCTCCACCGGGGTCGGCTCGGGCAGCTCGACCACGCGCTGCTCCACCCGGCCGGTGTCGGTGATCATGACCAACAGCAAGCGGGTCGTCGAGACCGGCACCAGCTCCAGGTGACGCACGGAGCTGCGGCTCAGACTTGGGTACTGCACGACGGCGACCTGGCGCGTCAGCTGGGCGAGCAGGCGAACCGCCCGGTGCACCACATCGTCAAGGTCGACGGCGCCAATGAGGAACCGCTCGATCGCCCGGCGCTCAGCCGGTGAGAGCGGCTTCACTTTGGACAGTCTGTCCACGAACAGCCGGTAACCACGGTCGGTGGGCACCCGTCCCGCACTGGTGTGCGGCTGGCGGATGTAACCCTCCTCCTCCAGCACGGCCATGTCGTTGCGCACTGTGGCCGGAGACACCCCGAGGGAATGCCGTTCCACCAGCATTTTGCTGCCGACGGGTTCCTGAGTGGCGACATAGTCTTCGACTATGGCCCGCAGCACATCTAGCTTGCGGTCATCCAATGCCATGCACGCCCTCCCATCACCGTAGTCCGCTAGCACTCGACTGTAGCGAGTGCCAGTTTACTTCGGTTAGCCCTCGGGTGGCCTTTCTGCCCGGCCCAGCGGGCTGACCTGGATGTCACGAACCAGTCACGTGTGTTGACTGGCGCAGTTTGATCGTTAGTCCTAGCCTGTCGGGCATGAGTGAACCCACCCCGCCCGGCGTGCCGCAGGATCCTTCTGCGTCGACGCCGCCGGTCGCACCGCCTTCGGCCCCGGCTCCGCCACCACCGCCCCCGGGTGGCGGATACGCAGGCCCGCCTGTTTCCGGCAATGTCGCCCCAACCGGCTACGCCAACAGCGATGAGAAGACGTGGGCTCTCATCGCCCACTTCGGCGGCATCCTCGTCGGCTTCCTCGCCCCGCTGGTCGCCATGCTGGTCAAGGGCAACGAATCCCCGACGGTTCGTGCCCACTCGGTCGAGGCACTGAACTTCCAGATCACGGTGGCTATCGCCTACGTAGTCTCAATCATCCTGAGCTGCACCGTGATCCTGGCATTCCTGCCTTTCGTGGTCTGGATCGCTGCCACGATCTTCGCTGTCCTGGCTGGCATGAAGGCCAACGAGGGCGTTCTTTACCGCTACCCGGCGACCCTTCGCCTGGTCAAGTAAGCAACGACCGGACCACAGCGTCCGCGAGCAACCGGCCGCGCAGCGTCAGCGTTGCGCGGCCTTCGCTTATCTCCAGCAGGCCTGGCTCCACTTTGGACACGTCGACGGTGCTGGTATCCAGCCCTTCGCGCAAACGCGTCTGAAGCAAGACATCTTCGGTTTCACGCTGCTCTGCCGTCAGGATCTCGCGGGCGAGCCCAGGTGACTTTCCTTGCCCGAGGCGCTCGGCATAACGCTTGGGGTGCTTGACATTCCACCACCGGACGCCGCCGTAATGACTGTGTGCTCCGGGGCCTAGGCCCCACCAGTCGCCGCCACGCCAGTAGAGCAAGTTGTGCTGACATTGCGCCTGCGGGGAGGTGGCCCAGTTGGAGACCTCATACCACTGGAAACCCTTGGCGCTCAAGTGTTCCTCCGCCGCCAGGTAACGGTCGGCGGCCACATCGTCGTCGGGTTGCGGGATCTCACCCTTTTGCACCTGGCGCGCCAGCCTCGTGCCGTCTTCGACGATGAGTGAATACGCACTGATGTGATCGACCCCAGCGCCGGTGGCTTTCTCAAGCGAGAGTTCAAAGTCCTCTTTGGACTCGCCGGGTGTCCCGTAAATCAGGTCTAGGTTGACGTGTTTGAACCCCGCTTCGCGGGCCTCGGTGGCGGCCTGTGGTGCGCGGCCCGGCCGGTGCTGGCGTTCGAGGATGCGCAACACGTTGCTGGCCGCCGACTGCATGCCGAGGCTGATGCGGGTAAAGCCAAGCCGCCTGAGCTGTTTGAGGCTGTCTGGCGTCACGGATTCCGGGTTGGCTTCCGTCGTGACCTCGGCGCCTTTCTCTAGTCCCCAGGTCTTGTCGATCTCGTCGAGAAGACCGCCAAGTTGCCCTGGGGTCAGCATTGTCGGGGTGCCGCCGCCAACGAAAACCGTCCGCACCTGCCCAGGCGCGATGGTTTCCTTGGCCAGCTTTAGCTCACGTTTGACGGCTTCTAAGTAGCCGTCTATATCCGCGCCGCCCAGCTCGCCCGGTGTGTAGGTGTTGAAGTCGCAGTAGCCACAGCGGCTGGCGCAAAACGGCACGTGCAGATAGACGCCAAAGCCCCGCTTGCCCGCGATCTCATGCGCGCCTGCGGGAAGCGAGCCATCATCGGGAACCGGATCGCCGTCGGGAAGCTGTGCCACACCGTCTAGTCTGCCTGCATGTCCTTCATCCAGCTAAGCCAGGCGGCCGGGGTCACGAAGATCACCCTGGACTCACCCTCGAACCGCAACGCCCTGTCCTCCGGGCTCATGCGCGAGCTGCTTGCCGCGCTTGCTGACGCTGCCACTGATGAGGCGACCCGTGTCGTCGTGCTCGATCACACCGGCCCGGTCTTCTGCTCCGGCGCCGACCTCGCCGAGACCGCGGCGGCCACCTCGGCCGGGCAGATGCCCGCGAACACGCTCGGCGAAATTCTCGAAGCTGTCGCCACCTGCCCCAAGCCGGTCATCGCCGCCGTGCGCGGACCGGCCCGCGCGGGAGGTGTCGGCTTGATCGCCGCCGCCGACCTGGCCGTCTGCTCGACCGAGGCCACGTTCGCGTTCTCTGAAGTGCGCATCGGTGTCGTCCCCGCGCTCATCTCCTCGACCGTCCTGCCGCGACTGCGCCCGCGCGACGCTGCGGAGCTGTATTTGACCGGTGATGTCTTCGATGGGGCGCGGGCCGCGTCAGCGGGACTGGTCAATGTGGCCGTTCCTGCGGCCGACATTGATTCCATAGTGGACAAATGGACCGCGTCGCTCGTGCGCGGTGCGCCCCGTGCCCTCGCCGCGAGCAAGGAACTGTTGCGCCGCAACATATCCCTGGCCGACCTGCCCGAGCTGTCCGTCCTATCGCTGGAGTTCTTCACCTCCGCCGAAGGCCGCGAAGGAGTCATGGCTTTCCGCGAGAAGCGATCGGCATCCTGGGTTCCCAGTGCGTAAGGTTGGAGGATGCGCTCGGGCAAAGGGGTCATCGCGCTAGTCCTGCTCGCCGTGGTCTTCGGCTTCGGTGTCTACTTAGCACGCCAGCAGTTCAGCACCGTGCCCGATGAGGATCATGCCCAGTGCACGGTCGGCAAAGTCTCCCTCGATCAAGGCCAGCTCGCGAGCGCGTCCACTATCGCCGCCGTCGGCATCGGCCGTGAGCTGCCCGAGCACGCGATCGTCATCGCGCTGGCGACGGCGCTGCAGGAATCCAAGCTGCGCAATCTCCAGCACCTCGGCAGCCGCAACGATCACGATTCGGTGGGCTTGTTCCAGCAGCGGCCGAGCCAGGGCTGGGGCACCGAGGAGCAACTGCTCGATCCCCGTTTCGCGGCTAATGCGTTCTTTGATGCCCTGCTCAAGATCGAGGGCTGGGATTCGTTGCGGATCACGGAGGCGGCTCAGCGAGTACAAAAATCTGCTTATCCAGAGGCCTATGAAAAGTGGGCCGACGAGGCTCAGGTTCTCGCTGGAGCGTTGACCGGAGGCACGCCTGGGTCGGTCGAGTGCGCCACTCCCGCCTACGCCGAGCCTCCCCTGCCCGCCGCTGACCACCTGCGCGGCGACTTTGGCGATGCCGCACCGACGGTTCATGCCAGCCAGGACACCCTCGTGATGCCGGTCGCCGATACCCGCTCCGGCTGGCAAGTCGCGCACTGGCTGGTGGCCCAGGCAGATGTCACTGGGGTAACAAAAGTGGCATATCGCGACCAAGAGTGGTCGGCCGATAACGGCACGTGGGTGACTAAGACTTCGATCAGCAACGAAGTGACGGCACAGGTTCTCCCGGCCCGGTAAACGCGAGTTACTATCGGCTCCTTGTTGCCGGAAAGCTAGGGGAGGAAATGAGTATCACCCCTCAAGACGATGTCGCCTACACCCCGATTAGCGATGTCGAACGTAAGGAATTCCTCGACCAGGGCTTTTTGCTAGTCCGCAATGTGCTCGCAGAAGATCACCGTCAGCGGCTTGAGGCCGCGATGGACCGCGTCTACGCGGAGGAGATCGCGGCCGGCAAGGGTTCTAAGGACGGCACCGTCCACCTGCTTGGCTTCCTTAACCGCGACGAGCTCTTTGGTGAGCTGCTGACGCACGGCCCCGTCTTCCGCTACATGTGGGGCCTGGCCGGCTGGAACATCTACACGCACCACAATCACCTCGACGTGACACCGCCCGCCTCCGAGCCGGAGAAGCCCTACTGGGGCTGGCATCAGGACAGCTACCGGCAGAACTCCGACCCGGAGACGATGGACCCGAACCTGCCCCGGCCCATGCTGTCGCTGAAGGTCGGCTACGTCATCTCTGACCTGAGCGAGACCGGCCGTGGCGCCACCAAGGTGATTCCCGGTAGTCACCTGCGAAACACGCTGCCGCGCCCGGCTGACACGAGCGTGCACAACCCGGATCCCGAAGGCACGCTCGAAATCACGGCTAACCCGGGCGACTGCTTCATTTTCGACCGCCGCATGTGGCACTCCCGCTCGACGAACCTGTCCACGATCACGCGGAAAATGCTGTTCATCGGATATACCTACCGGTGGATCCGCCCGCTCGACGACATGCCGATCGACAAGTCGAGCCAGTGGTGGGCCAACCGCACTCCGGTCCAGCAGCAGCTCCTCGGAGACGCGCCGCACACCGCCAACTACTACGGCGTCAACTGGGACGGTTTCATCGACGAGAACATTCCGCTGCGCAAGGAACTCAGGGAACGCGGTCTGCTCGACCGTTCCGTTCCCTGGCTGCGCTAGCGTTTACACATGATGAAAGGCCGTCCAATGTGGACGGCCTTTCATGGTTTTCGCGTTTCCTTACGGATGCGTGATGCACTCCCCGCCGACGAACGCCGGGCTGTTGAGCGGAATCACGAGACCCACCAGGGACAGCGGGCTGTTCTCGCCACACCACTGGAAGGGCAGCAGCGTCATGTCAACGTTGCTGAGAATCGGCACCTCGGCCTGGTTGGCCCGGGGTTCGATGGTGACCGTGCCGTTGACACAGTCGCCGAGAACCGTGGTGGGCGAATTCGCCGCGACCACAGCGCCGACGCCAGCGACCGCGCTGGAGCCACAAACCTGCCACGGCGCTACCGCGAGCACCGATCCACTCAGGACAGACAGGAAGCTGTTAGGCCCAGTGCCGTCCGGTGCCTCAATTACGTGGTTGGCGTTGTGGCAGTCGCCCGTCACCGTGTTCGGTGAGTTGACCGCCACGGTCGCGCCGACACCAGCGACGGCGTTGGAGCCACAAACCTGCCACGGCAGAACGCTCACCGACGAGTCATCCAGAATCGAGATGAGCCCAGGCACCGTGTCCTGCTTGAGCAACACGTTGGCGTTCTTGCAGTCTCCGATGACCGTGTTGGCGTTGCCGGCCGAAGCCACCAAGCCCACGCCGGCCGGAACGTTGGAGCCACAGGCTTGCCACGGCGCTGCTTTGAGCGAGCTACCCACACCGATGGTGATGAGCGGCTGGTCGACATTGCCGTCAAGGCCAAGCAACCCCTGCTTCGCCAGCTGGTTCTTGTCGACCCGCAGAGCCGTCGTCGGGGTGGAGTCAGCTTTCGCCACGGATGCCGGGGGTGCAGCAGCGGCAGCGGTTCCCATTGCCGCCACTGTCGCCAGTGCACCAGCGGCGACAACTCCCGCCTTGCCTATCTGCATCGTCACTCCTTGTAAACAGTCCATTTAGCAGGAACGGGCGGGCCGCTGGCGCGACCCGCCCGGTTTTGCTTACCCGGCTACCGACTAGTCGATGACCGTGTTGGCGTTGTTGCAGTCGCCGTAAACGGTGTTCGGCGAACCGAGGTTGGCGGTGACACCGACGCCGGAAACCGTCGTCGAGCCGCAGACCTGCCAGTCAGCAACGCTCAGACGCGAGTTGTCGAGCACCGAGATGATGGCGGTCGGGTCGTCCTGGTCGATCCAGACGTTGGCGTTGTCACAGTCGCCCCAGATGGTCGACGGCGACTGTCCGGAAACAACAGCACCCAGACCCCAGACAGCCTCGCTGCCACAGGCCTGCCAGGTGGCAGCGGTCGCTGCCGAGCCCGAGCCGACGGAGATCGCCGACTGCGGCTCCTGCTCCCACGGCGCCGACCAGCCGTTGCGGGCCTGCGGCGCAGCCGGGGCCTTGGCGGATGCCTGGCGGGTCGCCCACGCGTTGCGGGCGTCCGTCGCGGCGTCCTTCTTGGCCGCCGCAACCTTGTTCGTGGCCGCGCGAACCAGCTCGGCGCCCACTGTCGCCGACTCCTCGTAGCCGTGCTCGCGGGTGATCACGATGTTGCCGTTCTTGCAGTCACCGATCACGGTGTTCGCCGACAGCAGGGAAACCGTGCCACCAACGCCACCCATGACGGTGGAGCCACAGGCCTGCCAGGTCGCGACCGACAGCGCGCTGTCGTTCAGAACTGAGATCACGGCAGGGATCGTGTCCTGCTTGAGCTTGATGTTGCCGTTGTTGCAGTCACCGAACACAGTGTTCGGTGAGATGAGGTCCGCCGTAATACCGACACCGGCAACCGCGGCTGAGCCACAGATCTGCCAAGCGGCTGCCTGGGCCACCGAACCTGTGCCAACCGAGATGGCTGACTGCGCCGGCTGGTCCCACGGTGCGCTCCAGCCGCCACGAGCCAGGTTCAAAGTACTGGCCTGGGTGAGCGCTGAGGCATCTACGGAGGGTGCCGCCGCGGCAGGAGCCCCCATGATCGCCACGCTCGCGAGCGCGCCTGTGGCGACGACTCCGGCCTTCTTAATCTGCATCGTCACTCCTTGTGCGATTTTGGTATCCGCGATAGCCTCATATCAGGCGAAAGCGGCAAAACACTGCACTCTGGGTAACGATGTGCTGATCAGGCAGTTACTCGAACCTGTCGGGTTTTTGACATTGAACCGCGCGGGTCATTGTGCTGAACGCTAGCTCTGGCAAATCCCTTAGCGAAAACCATTGGTATTCCAATGTTTCCTGCGGGTCGATGATGAGCGACGCCCCGTGCGGGAGCCGGGCCCACCAGAAACAGTCGAGCACCGAGAGCAACTCGCCCTGGAACTCATAGCTGCCAATCCACATCCCCGCGAACGGTCCAAGATGGACATCGACGCCGAGTTCTTCCCTGCCTTCGCGGACAGCCGCGTCAGCCGGCTCCTCCCACGTGTCGCAGAAACCGCCAGGCGTCTCCCACATGCCCTTCTTGGGATCGCGGGCGCGCTTAAGCAGCAACAGTTCGTCACGGTCGTTGAGAATCAGCAAACTGGCTGTGGGGCGAGGATTGACGTAATGCTCGTAGCCACAATCGTGACAGCGCATCGCGTCAAGCTTCGCCCCACACCGGGAGCAGAAGTTACTCACTTCTTCTTCGCGTCAGGTGACTCCGAAGTGGACAGAGCGGCGATGAAGGCCTCTTGCGGCACCTCCACGCGGCCGACCATCTTCATGCGCTTCTTGCCTTCCTTCTGCTTCTCCAGCAGTTTGCGCTTACGGCTGATGTCACCGCCGTAGCACTTGGCGAGAACGTCTTTCCGGATCGCGCGAATCGTTTCGCGGGCAATCACCCGGGAGCCCACGGCAGCCTGAATGGGCACCTCAAACTGTTGCCTGGGGATCAGTTCACGCAACTTCGCCGCGATCATCGTGCCGTAGGCGTAAGCCTTTTCCTTGTGCACGATCGCGGAGAACGCGTCCACCGCCTCACCCTGCAACAGGATGTCCACCTTGACCAGATCCGCAGCCTGCTCACCGCTGGGCTCGTAGTCGAGGCTCGCGTAACCCTTAGTGCGTGACTTCAGCTGATCGAAGAAGTCGAAAATGATCTCGCCTAGCGGCATGGTGTAGCGCAGCTCGACCCGGTCAGCCGACAGATAATCCATGCCCTGCAGCGAACCGCGGCGCCCCTGGCAAAGCTCCATCACGGCACCGACGTAGTCGTTGGGCGTGAGCACCGTGGCCCGCACGGTCGGCTCGTGCACCTCGCCGATCTTGCCGGTCGGGTATTCGCTCGGGTTGGTGACCGTGACCTCTTTGCCGTCTTCCATGATCACGCGGTAGACCACGTTGGGCGCGGTCGAGATGAGCTCCAGCCCGAACTCGCGCTCTAGCCGCTCCCGGATGATCTCCAGGTGCAGCAGGCCCAGGAAGCCAACGCGGAACCCGAATCCGAGCGCCGCACTCGACTCCGGCTCGTAGACCAGTGCCGCGTCGTTGAGCTTCAGCTTGTCCAGAGCCTCACGCAGGTCGGGATAATCGGAACCGTCCAACGGATACAGTCCCGAGTAGACCATCGGCTTCGGGTCCTTATAGCCACCGAGCGCCGTCTTGGCTGGCCTGTTGTTGATCGTGATGGTGTCACCGACGCGCGACTGGCGCACATCCTTCACACCCGTGATCAGATAGCCCACCTCGCCAACGCCGATCGCCTGCGACTTCACCGGCTCCGGCGAGATGACGCCCAGCTCCAGCAACTCGTGCACGGCTCCCGTGGACATCATCTTGATCCGCTCACGGGCCTCGATGCGGCCGTCGATCACACGGACATAGGTGACCACGCCGCGGTAGATGTCGTACACGGAGTCGAAGATCATCGCTCGGGCGGGAGCGCTCGCGTCACCCACTGGCGCGGGCAGCTGCCGCACGATCTCGTCGAGCAGGTGCGGCACGCCGATGCCCGTCTTACCCGAGACACGCAAGCAGTCCTCGGGCTGACAGCCGATCAGGTGCGCGAGCTCCTCGGCATATTTCTCCGGTTGAGCCGCCGGAAGGTCGATCTTGTTCAAGACCGGGATGACAGTGAGATTGTTCTCCATCGCCAGGTAGAGGTTCGCCAGCGTTTGCGCCTCGATCCCCTGCGCGGCGTCAACCAGCAGCACGGCTCCTTCACACGCCGCCAAGCTGCGCGACACCTCATAGGTGAAGTCCACGTGGCCAGGGGTGTCGATCATGTTGAGCACAGCTTGCTCGCCCGTGCGCTCGCCCTCACGGATCGTCCACGGCATCCGGACCGCCTGGCTCTTGATCGTGATGCCCCGCTCACGCTCGATGTCCATGCGGTCCAAGTACTGGGCGCGCATCAAGCGGGGGTCAACGACCTCGGTCAACTGCAGCATCCGGTCCGCCAGCGTCGACTTGCCGTGGTCGATGTGGGCGATGATGCAGAAGTTGCGAATGGCGTCGGGGGCGGTGGCGCCGGGCAAATTCGATCCGAGCGTCGGTGGCACGGTGGTCCGATCTATATCAGCGTGGGTTGACACTCTATGTTCCCATGACCGTCCAGGAACTTGCCGAGGGATAAACCACTGGCGGTTACGTGCGCTCCCCCGGCACCATCGGCGGCATGACCGGCCTGCTCTTACCCCCCGTTTCCTACGACCGCACCTCCGTGCGTCCTGGCTGGGAGCAGTTGCCACCAACGCTTCACGCCTCACTGGCCGATCACTTGGGCGCGGTCGTCTCGCGGGCGCGGGTAAGCGGAACGGGCTTTACGCCTGGGTTCGCGGCCGTGCTGACGACAGAAGATGGCAAGGATCACTTCATCAAGGCCGCACCCAAGGGAAGTGACGTCGCTCAATGGTATGCGCAGGAGGCGGTGTTCACCGCGGCACTGCCGGCCGGCGTACCGGCGGCTCCCCTGCGCTGGGCGACGGAACTCTCCGGGTTCTTCGTGCTGTGCTTCGACGCGATCCCCGGAGCGCACGCGCCTGCCATGCCCTGGAGCACGGCTGGCCTCGACGCGGCGCTGAGCGCCGTCGCCCAGGCTCACGCGGCTCTGGCCAATCCCCCGCGAGCGTTGCTCGAACTCGAACCCACGCCCTGGGACGAGGTCGTGGCCGACGCCCTGACCAACTGGGCCTCCTCGACTGGCGAGCACCCACACCTCGACGAGCTGCGGCAACTCGAAGCCGGCTTTCACAGCCAGACCAGGGACGCCACCGGGCTTTTCCACTGTGATCTGCGCCTCGACAACATCGTGCTCGACGACGCCGGGCGCGCTTGGATCTGCGACTGGAACTGGCTGGCTTACGGTCCGCCCTGGTTCGATTTGGTGACCCTGCTGCTGACCGCCGAAGGCAGCGGCTTTGACACCGACGCCTTGTTCGCGGCACACCCACTTGGCGCTGGGGTCAGCCCTGAGCTGCTAGACGCCGCTCTGGCGTCGCTGGCCGGGTTCTACACCCACGCGGCGCAACGTCCGGGCATCGACAGCTCACCGCACATCCGCACGCATCAGGGCTACTACCGTGACCTGGCGATGCACTGGCTTTCGCGACGGCGGGGATGGTCACACTAGGCCCGTTTTGGCCCTAGGCGGGGCGGCCTGGTAATCTGGCACGTCGCGGCTGGAAACGGCCGCTCCCAAACTAATCAACACTGACGAGCAGGACGAAGGCTGTCGCGTGGCGAACATCAAGTCTCAGATCAAGCGCAACAAGCAGAACGAGAAGGCACGGCTTCGCAACAAGTCGGTCAAGTCGGCGCTGAAGACCGCTGTCCGCAAGTTCCACGAGGCCAGCGCTGCCGGTGACGCCGAGAACGCCGCTGCCCTCCTGCGTGACGCCTCACGCAAGCTGGACAAGGCTGTCAGCAAGGGCGTCATCCACAAGAACCAGGCGGCCAACCGCAAGTCGGCCATCGCCAAGAAGCTGAGCTCGATCTCCGCTTAATCAGGTCTTGTTGGCCCGGTCCTCGGTGAGGGCCGGGCTTTCTGCGTGCCCGCACGCGCCTGTTATTCGTAGCGGCGGCTTGCCGATTGCCTGGAACGCCAGTCTTCGGCGGGTGCCGGGCTGACCGGGGCCGCCGGCACCTTCGCCCGCCCGCGAGCCTTTGGCACCCGGGCACTGGCTGAAAGCAGGGCCGCTCCAGCGATGACGTCGTTGATTTTCACCATCACCGCGATCGTGGCCGGCAGCACGAGGACGACCCACCAGTCCACCAGCTCAGCTAGGGCCAGCAGGGCACCGAGCGCGATCGCGCCTTCGAAGTAGAGGAAGCACAGCAGTCCACTGGGCCGAAGGTATTGCAGCCCAAGGACTCTGGCGTAGAGCGGGCGGTTCTTCGCCTCTTCCGGGCCGATCCCGGCCCGCCGCGATCGCACCACTGTCATCGCGGGCCGCCTTGGCGAGCCTTCGCGAACGCGAAGATGGTCCGCTCAATCGCGTAGGCGCGATCCTCGGAACCTCCCTTGACGGCCTCGTTGCACTCGGCAGCGGCCCGCATCGCTGACACCAGGCCATCCGGAGACCAGCCCCGGGCCTGACGTTGCGCCTTCTCGATCTTCCACGCTGGCATGCCAAGCGTGGCAGCCATTTGATAAGCATTCCCGCGCCCGGCCGCCGCGACCCGCGCCACGGTCCGCACCCCATCAGCAAGAGCATCAGCGATGGGTACTGGGTCAACGCCGGTGTGCAAAGCCCAGTGCAGTGCTTCCAGCGCGGCTGCGGTGTCCCCCGCGACGGCGGCGTCAGCGACGCTGAACCCGCTGACCTCGGCCTTGCCACGGTAGTAACGCGCGACTGTCGCTAGATCAATCCGTCCGCCGGTGTCGGCGACGAGCTGTGAGCACGCCGCCGCGAGCTCGCGTAAGTCGTGGCCAACGGCTTCAAGCAGTGCCTCCGCGGCGTCTGCCCCGCACTTGCCCCCGAGACGGCGAAACTCTCCGGTGACGAAGTCGATCCGGTCCTTGTGCTTGGCGATCTTCACGGCGGGAACCACCGTCGCACCAGCCTTTTGCAGGCTGTCGCCGAACGCCTTCCCCTTCGCCCCACCGGCATGTGTGACGAGCAGCGTGACCTCGGGATCAGGGTCGGCCACGTAGGCCATGATGACCGGCACGAGGTCCTTCTTGGCGTCCTGGCCGTTCTTCAGCACAGCGACACGGCGTCCACCGAACAGCGAGGGGCTCAGCAGCTCAGCTAGCTCGCCGGGCAACAGGCTCCCCGCGTCAAACTCCCGGACCTCGGCACCAGCGTCGGCGGCCTTGGCCTGAGCGGTGGTTTCAGCGATGGCACGCGACACCAGCAGTTCCTCGTCACCGAGCACGAGGACGACCGGTGGCAGTTTGGGGGACGCAACCTGACTCACCACGCTGCCCATAGTCGCATGCGCACCGGGGCACGAGTCCACCCTCAGCCCGCGCCACGTCACCCGGATGTGCCACGCCTGCTCAGCGCCAGGCCACGGGCACTGAGCGAGACCGCTATGTCACCGTCGTGGTCGGTGCGCGCGATAACGGCACCATTGCGCTGCAAAGCGGCCAGGATATGTGGGCTCGGGTGGCCGTAGTCGTTCTTCGCGCCAACGGAGACGAGCGCCACCTTCGGCCGCAACACGTCCAGCAGCCGATGGTCCTGATAGGACGATCCGTGGTGGGCGACTTTCAGCACGTCAACGGTCCGCCGGGGCAGCCGTTCCTGCTGCTCGGTTTCGGCGTCGCCCAGCAGGAGCACCGTGACGCCACGGACTGTCGCGAGCAGGACGACGCTGTTGTTATTGGGGTCCGACCGGGTGCCGCGCAGCGGACCGCTGTAGAGGACCTCTAAGACCGCTTCACCGACCGCGAACACCACCGGGCCGGTGACTTCGCTTTGCGGTAGTCCACTGCGGCGGACCGCGTCACGGCCGGCGACCGGTTCCGGAAACGCTGGCGTGAGCACGTGCCGGGCTTTCATGGCAGACAAGCCGCCCACGTGATCGGCATGAAAGTGGCTGATGACGAGCAGGTCCACTTCCGTGATGCCAAGGCGCTCCAGGCACCCGGACACTGCGGCTGGGTCCGGCCCAGTATCGATGACAATCGCTCTTCCCTGCCCGGCGTTGAGCACCGTGGCATCGCCTTGCCCCACATCGCAGGCGACCACGAGCCAGCCGTCGGGCGGCCAGCCTGGGGTGATGAATCGCGTCGTGCCGAGGAGAAGGGCGCTAACGGCAGCTACCGCCACAGTGAGGCGGCGAGCCTGAGGGACGCGGACGTAAATCAGCACGGCGGCGGTGATCGCCGCGAGAAGCAGCGCCCCTTCTATGCCACCCGGCCAGGCGACCTCGGCTGCTGGCATGCCGCTGCCCGTCTCGGCCAGGCGCACGAGCCACCAGGCGGGCCAGCTCGCCAGCCACGCTGTGAACTCCGCCGCGGCGGGCCACAGCGGCGCGATGAGCGTGGTGGCCACTCCGATGATCGTGGCGGGCGCGATGGCGGGCGTGGCGAGCAGATTGGCCGGGACCGCCACCAGACTGACCGAACCGCTCAGGCCGGCGATGATGGGCGCGCAGGCGAGCTGAGCACTAGCTGGCACAGCTAGGGCTTCGGCCAACCCGGACGGAATTCCTTTGCGGCGCAACGCGTCTCGCATCGGTGGTGCCAGGAACAGCAAGCCCGATGTCGCCGTCACGGATAGGGCGAAACCTGGATCGCTGGCCAGCTCCGGATCGAGCAGGATCAGCGTGATGGCGGCGGCGCCGAGCGCTGGCAATGCCGCCTTCGGCCGTCCACTCGCGAGCGACATCAGGCCGATCGCCCCCATCGCGGCCGCCCGCACGACGCTGGGCGACGGCCGCACGAGAATGACGAACCCGGCTAACGCGATCACACAGGCAACAGCGGTCCACAGTGGAGGGAGCCTGGCCCACCTGGCGAGCAACAGGATGAACCCGACCACGATGGCCACGTTGCTTCCGCTCACTGCACATAAGTGCGTCATGCCTGTTTCGCGGAACTGCTCCTCCAGTTCGGGCGTGAGGCGGCTCGTGTCCCCGACGACGAGTCCCGGCAGCAGACCGCCAGGCTTGTCCGGCAACGGCTCTACGGCCGTCTGTAAGCGCTCCCGCAGCCCGCCGGCCGCTCGCTGCACCCACGGGACCTCACCCTTCGGCACAGGCGCTGACGAGGCGGATAAGACCGCTGCGGTGAGGTCGCCTCCCCGGGGCGGTCCGAACCGGACAGTCGCCGTCACGTGCTGTCCGGGCAGCAGCGGCCGCCAGCCCTGGTCGCGACTGAGCACGAGGACGCGCACGTCAGCCGTGAACTGGCCCGTGACGTTGACGAGGTCGGCTTGCACCAGCCACGATCCGCCTTTGATCAGCCGCGGATCGGTTCGGACAGCCAGCTCCACCTCGGCAGTCGCCCGCTGCGCGACCAGTTCGGCGACCGGTTCCGCATCACGAACAGCCAAGTGAGCGACAGTCACCCCGGCGCCACAGGCCGCCCCCGCACACGCTGCCGCGATCGTCCACCGCCACGCCCCCACCCACGCCACCAGCCGCCATCGGCTGCTTCCTGCTCCATGACCCGCCCACGGCACCCCCGCCACATCTTCGCCGCGCACACGAGTCGCCAACCGCACGCCTTCGCCTGGCCGACCCAGCGCACTTTCGTCTGGCGCCCCGTGGGGGCCCGATGCTCCCTGGCGCGGCATGCGAATCGCCATCGAACGCGCCGGGCTTACCGGCCGCGCGATGTCGCTTGACCCGTGTGTCACCGCCCTCGCGGCTCGGTCTGACTCGTGCCGTCCGCTGTGGTGCGGTGGGAAGCGGAGGAAGCCGAAGAGGGCGGCGAGTGCCACGGCGGTTGCGGTTAGCCAGAGGCCGGTGATGATGCCGGTGTGCAAGGTGGTCAGTGCTGAGAGCCAGCAGCCGATCGCTGCGGGCGCTAGGCGCAGGTCGTGTTTCACCCGATGACGACCAGGTCTTTGAGTTTGGCGTAGGTCTCCTCGCCGATCCCGTCCACGCGACGCAGGTCGGCCACGTCACGGAAGCCACCGTTCTTCGCCCGGTAGTCGATGATCCGCTGAGCGAGCACCGGCCCGACCCCCGGCAGACTGTCCAATTGCGCCAGCGTGGCCGTGTTGAGGTTGACCTTGCCGACTTGGCCCACGTCACCGCTGGGCTGGCCGACGACGATCAGCTCACCGTCGGTCACTTTGCGGGCCAGGTTCAGGGTGGACAGATCCGCCTCGGGCAGCGGTCCTCCGGCCGCGGCGAGGGCGTCGGCGACGCGTGCTCCGGGGGCCAGCTTCACCAGGCCCGGCTGGTGCACTTTGCCGGACACCGCGACCACGAGATATCCCTCAACGGGCGCGCTTGTGATCGCTGAGGTGACCGGGACCGGCTCTGGCACGGGTGTTGACTGCCAGGCGAAGAAGGCGGCCGCGAGCAACGCGAGCGCGCCGGCCGCGGCTAGCGCCTTCAAGCCACGCCGGCCGGGGTCAAAGGCTGAGCCCACAAGCGATTTCGGCATCGCCGGGTCATACGGAGTACGCACAAAAAGAAGTTAGAAAAACGAAAAGCCCTTATCCCCCAAGCGATCTTGTCACCTGTGGATAGCAACGCTCCTGTGGATATCAGTCAAGCCGGTGCACGACAACCCCGGCCAGGCCAGGCCCGGCATGTGCCGCCACGACGGCGCCAACCTCACTCGTGTAAAGGTTTCTGATCCGGTCACCAAGCTTGTCGCGCAACGCCGCGGTCAAGGCTTCGGCGCGGGCGGGCGCGGCGAGATGGTGCACGGCAAGGTCTACCCGGCTGTCACCCGCTGCTTCAAACGCTAGAGCTACCAAGCGATCCAGTGCCCGCCCAGCGGTGCGCACCTTGTCCCGCAAGGCGATCTGGCCGTCCACAACGGCTAGCAGCGGCTTGACGGCTAGCGCGGTGCCCAGCAACGCCGACACGGCGGTGATCCGGCCGCCGCGCCGCAGGTGCTCCAACGTGTCGACATAAAAGAACGTCGACGTCTTAGCGATCGCTGCCTCTGCTGCCGCGGCAACCTCCGTGGCAGTACCACCGCGCGCGGCTTCGGCTGCCGCGGCGAGGACGGCGAAACCGAGCCCCATGCCCGTGGACCGTGAGTCCACCACGATGATTTCACCGTCCACATCGCCGGCCGCCGTCTCGGCACTCCCACTGGTGCCCGAAAGCGCGCCAGACAGGTGCACCGACACGATCGCCGAAGCGCCTGAGCCCAGCAACGACCGGTAGACGGCAGCGAACTCGCCGGGGGTGGGCTGCGAAGTGGACACGCGCCCGCGATGCGCGGAAAGCGCCTCGGCGACGGCGGCAGGGCCGATCTCGACCCCCTCCCGTCCGGAGGCGCCGCCCATCACCACGTGCAAGGGCACGACCGTGATCCCGCCGGCCGCGGCGGTCTCGGGCAGGTAAGCGGTGGAGTCGGTGACGACCACTACGGGCATGCGGGCACGTTAGCCGATCAGGCTGGCCGTGACGAGATGACTTCGAGCACCGGGCCGACCTGGCAGACCGTCATGATGTCGGACCGGACCTTGCCGGTGACCGTGACGCGGCTGCCGGCTTTGAGGGTATTGGGGTCGCCGCCCTTGAGTTCGTAGGTCTTGGCGGTGTCGGCGCGCAGCACCAGGCAGCCGCCTTCGATCTCCAAGCGTTCCACCATGCCGGTGAGAGTGACCTCACCAGCGCCGGGTGTCGGTTTGCCGGTCGGCTCCGGGGAGGCGCTAAGGCGCGGCACCGGCTCGGAAGCGGAGGGAGAGGGTGTGGCCACGTTATTCTCCGGGTTCGCCTGAGCACAGCCGGCCACAAAAACGCCGCTAGCCAGTGCCACGGTTATCAGCATGCGCAGTCGAGTAGTCATAACAGCTCGGACGCTACTCGCCGGGCTTGCGTTGCGCGAGACTCACACGCCTGCGTGCGGACCGACGTTGTGGCTGGCCAGCACCCAGAACTTGCCGTCTTCCAGGCGTAACTCCGACCAGTGACAATTGTCGAGTGGCCGGACGGTTCGGGCGATTTCGTCGGGCCAGCCGAGCAGGGTGCTAATGCCCCATTTGACGGACGCACCATGCGTGACCACCACCGCGACACCTCCGGGAACCCGGTCGGCCGCTTGGCGGATCGCTTCGGTGACGCGCTTGCCGAGGTCAGCGAGGGGCTCAAGCCCATCCTCAGGGAGAGTCTCGCCCACTTTCCAGCGCTTCATGGCCTCTGGATAGCGTTCGGTGACCTCGTCGCGAGTCAGCCCTTCCCACGGGCCGAAGCTGCGCTCTCGCAGACGGGCGTCGCGCTCCACCGCCAGGCCGGTGACCCGGCCCAGCTCGGCAGCGGTCGTGGCCGCCCGGCTGAGATCACTGGAAATGATCAACCCCGGCTTGTACAGCGCCAACCGAGTCGCGGCGGCGGCAGCCTGCGCGACGCCCCGCTCATTGAGCGGGATGTCGGTTTGCCCTTGGTAACGCCGGGCGTTGTTCCAGTCGGTGTTGCCGTGACGCCAGAGGATGACCGTTGTCACGAGATGAGTGCCTGATCGACGAACTCGATGCGCGGGCAGTCCTTCCAGAGCCGGTCCAGCGCATAGAATTCACGCTCATCGTTGTGCTGGACGTGCACCACGATGTCGTTGAAGTCAAGCAGCACCCACCGTCCCGCGCGCTCACCCTCACGGCGGATCGGTTTAGCCTTCTCCGGCAGCTGAAGCAGGGCAAACTCGATCGCGTCCACAATCGCTGTCACCTGGCGTTCGTTGGGCGCAGAAGCCAGCACAAACGCGTCAGTGATAACGAGTTGGTCCGCGACATCGAGAATGACGATGTTTTCTGCCTTTTTGTCGGCAGCAGCCTGGGCGGCGGCGAGCGCCATCTCCACGGCACGCTCGGATGCGGGCACAGTTCTCCTTTAGGTAGACCTGTCTCTAGCCTCTCACACTCGCGCAGGGCTCTGCTGACGATAAAGGTGATGTTTGGTGATGTACTGCACAACACCATCTGGCACCAGGTACCAAATCGGCTGGCCAGCGGCCACACGATTACGGCATTCCGTAGAGGAGATCGCCATAGCTGGCACGCGCACGAGACTGATCGTTTCCTCGGGCAGGTGCTTGCCGGTCAGCCGGAACCCCGGCCGGGTCACCCCGATGAAGTGGGCCAGTTTGAACATCTCCGCGGCGTCTTTCCAGGACAGAATCTTGGACAGAGCGTCAGCGCCGGTGATGAAGTAAAGATCGGTCTTGTCGCCGAGTTTGGCGCGCAGATCCCTAAGCGTGTCAACGGTATACGTCGGCCCATCACGATCGATGTCCACCCGGCTGACCGTGAAGCGGGGGTTTGACGCGGTCGCGATGACGGTCATCAAATAGCGGTCTTCCGCTGGCGAAACGGCCCGGTTGGACTTCTGCCACGGCTGTCCAGTCGGGACGAAGATGACCTCGTCGAGGGCGAAGCTGTCGGCGACTTCACTGGCAGCGACCAGGTGACCATGGTGAATGGGATCGAAGGTCCCGCCCATCACGCCCACCCGGTGTGCCACGTCTTCTATCCTAAGCCGATCTTGTCGCTTGCTGCGCCTTAAGTGCTCGCCTCAGATCGTCGGTCTCATCGGCCAGTGCCCTTCTGAGCTGCGGGTGCATGTCACCGGCCAGAGCATCGTCAGCGAGGCTGAGTGTGTTCTCCGACACGGCGAACACCGGGTAGCCCGCGTGACCGACCGTCTTGAGCATGTCTCCGGATCGGTCTGCCTGCGGCAACTCGGTGAAGAACCGCTCCACATAGGAGCCGGTCAGCTCCGCGTGCTCCGGCTGCCAGAAACCGAACCCGGCCGCTTCGACCATGCGGTTGGACAAGCTTTGCTCACGCATCAAGATGTCGAACGCCTCGGCCTTGGCCTCCGGCTCAGGACGGCTCGCCCGGCACCGGGTCGCGCTTTCCTTGCCACGGGCGCTTTGGTCGCTGGCCAGTTCAGTGGCGATTTCTTCCTCGGTGACCTGGCCGAGCACGGACAGCCGGCACAGGATCTGCCAGCGCAGATCGGCGTCGACGGTCAGTCCAGGGGGCACTTGGCCACCATTGAGCAGCCCACGCAAGTGGGCTACGTCAGAGGTCGTCGCGTTGAAGCCGCGTAATCCGGCGAGCTGACGGCTGCTGCCCGGCTCGGAACTGTCCACAATGGCCAGTCCGGTCTCGGCCAATGCCGCCATGCCCCAGGCGTATTGCTCTGGCGGCAGGAGACGCGGCACGCCGATCGTGCGCGCCAGCTGAAACACCGACTCGATCACGGTCACGTCTTGCTCAGCTGGCAGGGCTGCCGCGATAAGGCTGACGAACTCGCTGGCCGGCCACTCACCGTCGCGAGTGGAGTCCCACGCCGACGTCCACATGAGAGCGCGCGCCAGGGAGTCTGGGTGCGCCTTGATGATCCCGGCGAGGCCTGCGCGCGTACGGTCATCGAGCCGGACCTTAGCGAAGGTCAGGTCGCCGTCGTTGAGCAGCAACGCTTCGGCCTTAACCCCGGCAAGCTGCGGCACTTCGGTGGTTTCGCCAGAAATTTCAATGTGGGTACGCCTCCAGCCGCCCCCAGGCTCAAGCCAGCCGATGCCGATGTGGTGCGACCGCAGCACCGGGGCGGCGATCTGCTCCACGGTCAGCCGTTCGATCGCCCCTTGCGGGTCGTAGGACACGTGTGGCCGCAACGTGTTGACCTGTGGTTCCCGCAGCCACACCTGTGCCCACGCCTCAAGATCGCGCCCACTGGACTCTGACAGCGCACTGAGCAGATCGGCCAGCGTCGCGTTGCCCCAGGCGTGCCGCTCGAAGTGCTTGCGCAGCCCGGCGAAGAACGCGTCGTCACCGATCCACGCGACAAGCTGGCGCAGTGCGGAGCAACCCTTGGCATAGGAGATGCCATCGAAGTTGTTGATCGCGTCGTCGGTGTCGAGAACCTCTTGCGGCGCAACGGGATGCGTGGAGGGGCGCTGATCCGCGGCGTACCCCCAATTTTTGCGGTTGACCCCAAAGCGGGTCCACGCCTGCGGCCATTTCGTCACCTCGGCGGTGAGCCGGTATCCCATGTACGTGGCGAAGGATTCGTTGAGCCACAAGTCATCCCACCACCGCATGGTGACGAGGTCGCCAAACCACATGTGTGCCATCTCGTGCGCGATGACGGCGGCACGCTCGAGGCGCTCGGTGTCGGTCGCCGCGGCACGGAAGAGGTATTCGTCGCGGAACACGACGCAGCCGGGGAATTCCATGGCGCCCCAGCTGAACTCGGGCACGAAAGCCTGGTCGTATTTGCCGAACGGGTAACGGATGCCGAACAGTTCGTGGAAGCGGTCGAAGCAAGCTTTGGTCACTTCGAAGATCTCGGCGGCGTCGCGCTCAAGAACACCGCGGTAGCTCTGACGCGACAGCACACTGAGCGGAATCCCGTCGTGCTCGTCATGCAGCTGGAAGTAGGGCCCGGCCACCAAAGTGATCAGGTAGGTCGCGATGGGCTTCGTCGGCTCGAACTCCCAGCGCCCCGGCGAGGTTTGCTCGCCTTCGGCATTTCCCCGCACGAGCCATGTTGGGTCAGCCTTGACGGTCAGTTTCACCGGCGCCTTGAGGTCGGGCTGATCGAAGGCGGCCATGAAGGCCGGAGCGTCGGTAATGGACGGTTGCGCGTAGATGTACACCGCTCCGTCAGCCGGGTCTTCGAAGCGGTGCATGCCTTCGCTGGAGTGCGAATAGGCGTATTCCGCGGTCACGATGACCTCGTTGATCGCGGCGAGCCCGGTCAGCTCCAGCCGGCCTTTCTCCACACTCGCGTCTACCCGCTCACCGTTGACCCTGACATCGATCAGGTACTCCGGCCGCACCTCCAAAAACGTGGAACTACCCGGATCGATGCCGAACCTGACGGTCGTTACCGTGGTGAAGGTCTTCGCGTCACCCGTGAGGTCGACTTCCAGGTCGTAGGAAAGACCACGAATGGCGGCAGCGCGGGCGGTGGCCTCGCTGTGCGTCAGGCTTAGATGCGGCATGCAGCCATCCTGCCTGATCACCTGGGCGCAGGCTAGCAGCGGGTCACAAGGGCAACAGCTCCAGCAGCGTGAGCATCTCCTCCTCGGACAGGTCAGCCGACGCCGCCCGCAAGCGCAGAATGAGATCGATGGCCGCCACTACCCCAGCGTGCGGGCCGACCACCCTGATCACTTCGCCACCCGCCAGCTCCGCCTCCTGGATGGCACGCACCAATTCCCGGACGCTGTCTGGCCGCATCTCACGCACCAGAGCCCCGTCTCCCCGGACAACCGCAAAAACCCGCTGCGACACAAAGTCCAGCTAACCCAAAAATCACCCCAGCAAGAGGAGCCAGTGGCCCCTTGTCAAAACAAGGCATTCACGAGAAAATGCCCACGTGCGAATGAAAGCCAACATGAGCTGGTGGCTGCCCTAACGGGCGGCCCGCATTCGCGTTCCCACACTCACAGGCCGCCCGCCCGGGCGGCCTTTTTGCTGGCTGTCCGGCGGGCTTTTGTCTTAAGGAGAGCCAGATGACCACCACCATCACCACGCGCACCCGCACCCTGACCGGAGTCAAGCCCACGGGGCAGCTTCAGTTAGGCAATCTGCTGGGCGCGATCCGGCCACTGGTCGCGAGTCAGGAAAACAGTGACGCCGTCGTCATGATCGTCGACTTGCACGCGCTCACGGTCGACCACGACCCAGAGCGCGTGCGGGACAAGACGATTGAGGCGGCCGGCCTGCTGCTCGCGGCGGGGATCGATCCCGAACGCACCACTTTGTACGTCCAATCACACCTGCCCGAGCACGCTCAGCTGCACTATTTGCTCGAGTGCACGACCGGCTACGGCGAGGCCCGGCGCATGATTCAGTTCCGGGAGCAGTCGGCTGGGCCCGATCCGGTTCGCTTGAGCCTGCTCACTTATCCGGTGCTCATGGCCGCCGACATTCTCTTGCACGACACCGACGAGGTGCCCGTGGGCGAGGATCAGGCACAGCATCTTGAGCTGGCGCGCGACGTCGCGTACCGGTTCAATACGCGCTACGGCAAGACGTTTACCGTTCCGCGTGGCGTGCTGCCCAAGGTCGCCGCGCGGGTGATGGACCTGTCGGAACCGACCGCCAAGATGGGCAAGAGCAACCGGGTGACTTCCGGCGTGATCGGCTTGCTCGATCCGCTGGATGTAGTGCGGCGCAAGGTAATGCGGGCAGTCACCGACACGGGAACCCTCGTGCGGCACGACCGTCAGCGGCAGCCTGGGGTGACCAACCTGATGGAGATCTACACAGCGTGTTCCGGCCAGGAGGGCGACTTCGCCTCCTACGGACAGCTCAAAGCGGCGGTCTGCGATGCCGTGATCTCGGTGCTGGAGCCGATTCAGCAACGGTTCGCGGCGCTGAGTAAGAGCGATGTGAGTGACGTGCTCACGGCTGGCTCGCAACGGGCCAGGCCCCGGGCCGCCGCCACACTGCGCCGGGCCTCGGAAGCGATCGGCCTTACTGTGCCATCCGTCTAAATCTTCTTTCTAAAGCAGACGGACAGCGGGTTACCAACGTATTCACCGAAGGGTTCTATGCGCTCAAACCCAGCGCTCTCGTAAAGCGCGATGGCCCCGGTGTTGCTGTTTCCGGTCTCTAGCAACAACGTGGTCACGTTAGCCGCGTCAGCCCGGCGCTCCAGTGCGTGAAGGAGCCGCCGGGCGACACCACCACGACGGCTGGTCTCCTGCACGAACATGCGCTTGATTTCGGCGACGCCGGCGTCCATTAGCACCAATGCGCCGCAACCCACAGGGCGGCCGAGGACATAGGCGACAACGAACTTGGCATGCGCGGCAAGCAAAGACGGCACCTCGTCCGGGTAACGGATGCGCAACTCGTCCTCGGCACTGCGAACGAGAAGGGTGACGTCAGGGTGGGTGATCTCCCTGTTCTGGATCAACACCCACCCGAGGCTAGACAGCCTGTGTTTCCGCTCTGTTACTCCGGGTCAGGTGCGAAGTCGCCCGCGGTGTCGCCTTCTTCACGCACACGGCGCATCTTGCGCGCGGCGAGACGGTCGGCGGCCTTGGCACGGTGCGGCTTGTCCTCCAGCCGCTCATCGACACCACGGTGCGTCGGCACGAAATCGTCCAGAACCGCTGGCTGCCAGTCGAATTCCATCTTGCCGATGCGAACCGGGTCGCCGGCCTGTGCGCCGAGCTTGGCCAGCTTGTCCTCGACGCCGAGCCGGTTGAGGCGGTCGGCGAGGAAGCCCACGGCCTCGTCGTTGTCGAAGTTGGTCTGCAGCACCCACCGCTCGGGTTTGGGCCCGGACACGACCCACACATCCTCGTCATCGCGCTCGACGGTGAAACCGCTGTCGTCCACGGCATGCGGGCGTAGTACCAGACGGGTTGGTTCTAGCACCGGTTGCGCCGCACGGTGTTCTTCGACCAAGCGCGCCAAGGCATAGACGAGTTCCTGAAGGCCTTCGCGCGTCGCCGTGCTCACCTGGTAAACGGGCCAGCCAAATTTCTCCAGATCTGGCAACACGATCTCGGCCAGGTCGCGCCCGTCGGGAATGTCAATCTTGTTCAGCACGATGATGCGTGGCCGCTCGGCGAGCCCGCCGTAAGCGGACAGTTCCGCTTCGAGGGCTTCGATGTCGGCGACGGGATCGCGGCCGGGCTCCAAGGTCGCCGTGTCGACGACGTGAGCCAGCACCGCACATCGCTCGATGTGCCGCAAGAACTGTAGTCCCAAGCCTTTTCCGGTCGCGGCACCCGGGATGAGCCCCGGAACGTCGGCCACAGTGAACGTTTGCGCACCGGCCTGCACGACGCCCAGGTTGGGCACGAGTGTCGTGAACGGATAGTCAGCGATCTTCGGCTTGGCCGCCGAGATCACCGAGATCAAAGAAGACTTGCCAGCGCTGGGGAAGCCAACGAGCCCCACATCGGCCACGCTCTTGAGCTCAAGCACGACGTCAAGGCGCTCGCCGGGCTCGCCAAGCTCGGCGAAGCCAGGTGCCTTGCGCTTCGAGCTGGCTAGCGAGGCGTTGCCACGGCCGCCACGGCCGCCACGGGCGACCTCAAGCGTGGTGCCCACGCCGACAAGGTCGGCGATGACTTGGCCATCGGTGGTCTGCACGACGGTGCCCGTCGGAACCTTGAGCACGAGGTCGCCGCCATTGGCACCGTCGCGGTTGCCACCCGCGCCACCGGCGCCGTTCTTCGCCTTGATGTGCGGGCGGAAGTGGAAGTCAAGCAAGGTATGCACGTTCTGGTCGACGACGAGCAAAACGCCGCCGCCATGGCCGCCGTTTCCGCCATCGGGGCCGCCAAGCGGCTTGAACTTCTCCCGGTGGATGGAGACACAGCCGTGACCGCCATCGCCTGCCTGCAGGTGCAGCACTACCCGGTCTACGAAAGTCGCCACGTCCCCATTCTCCTTCTAAAAAAACATAAGCGGGCGGGAGACTTCACGTCTCCCGCCCGCTTAAAAGAACTTGCTAGGCCTCGATCGGCACAATGCTGACGGTCTTGCGGTTACGGCTACGGCCGAACTGCACAGAACCGGCTGCGAGCGCGAAGAGCGTGTCGTCGCCGCCACGGCCCACCAGGTCACCCGGGTGGAACTTGGTGCCGCGCTGGCGGATGAGAATCTCGCCTGCCTTGACAACCTGACCGCCGAAACGCTTCACACCGAGGCGCTGGGCCGCTGAGTCACGGCCGTTGCGCGAGCTGGAAGCACCCTTTTTATGAGCCATCGCTCTGCCTACTTCCCGGTCTTAATGCCGGTTACCTTGACCTGGGTCAGCGGCTGGCGGTGACCCTGGCGCTTGTGGTAGCCAGTCTTGTTCTTGAACTTGTGGATCCGGATCTTCGGGCCCTTGGTGTGGGCCACGAGCTCTCCGGAAACGGAAACCTTGGCAAGCTTCTTGGCGTCGGTCACCAGGTCGTCCCCATTAACGAGGAGCACTGCCGTGAGCGCCACTGCGTCGCCGGGCTCGCCTGCGAGCTTCTCGACCTCAATCACGTCGCCCTCGGCGACCTTGTACTGCTTGCCGCCGGTCTTGACGATCGCGTACATGAGACGCGGACTCCTGTCGTTAGCTGCTGGCGGATGATTTCGCGCGCGCACGCCAGGGCGGCACACACAAAGAGAAAGCCTACGTCATGCCCGCCCAGTTACCCAAACCGGGCGGGCAGTCGGCTAAGTCACGCCATCAGGAGGCGCCGCAAATCTTCTCAAAAGCCTCAGCGGACGCGGCGAACTCGGGTGAATCAAAGATAGCCAACAGGGAGTTGGGATCCTGGGCGATCTTTTGCGCGTTCAGCGAACCGTTGATCTTGTCGAGCGTCGCGGCGAGGCCTTCGGCCGTCTTCTTGAGCTCGGCGTCCTTGGCCTTGGCGGCCTCAGCGCGCAACTCGCCCGCGAACTTGGTGTTGGCGGCCTGAGCGTCCTTGACGATCGGCTCGATCTTCTTCACGTCGTTGCCCGCTGATCCCAGCCGGCCAACGATCTCGGCGAACGTGGTGCCCCACGCGCTCAGCTTGGCCGTGACGGCGTCGCACGCGGCCTTGTCAGTCGACGTGCCACCGGTCGTCGCGCCCGGTGACCCCGACGCTCCCGGGCTAGCCCCGTCTTGCCCGGCTGACGCGCCCGGAGAAGCCGTGTTGTTCTTGCCTGTATCCCCCGATGTCCCGCCGCTGGAACAGGCCGCCGCGGGCCACAAGCTCAGGCACAAGGCCGCGGCAATCAGCATGCGTCGCATCTATTTCTCCCCACGATGATGGCGTAAGAAAACTGCCCAATGAACCGTTCAGGTCCACTGGGCAGCTTACGCAGATCGAGGGCGAGTCAGAAAGGGCTCACGGCCGGGTACGGCGGCGTCCGCCCCGCCGCGTACGGCGGCGCACCGGAGCATCGCCTGTCTCGTCACCGCTGGCCTCAGCGGTTTCCTCGTCAGTGATTTCGATGTCGTCATCGTCGTCGGGGTCCGTCACGCTCTCATAACGCGACAGGTCGTAGCCCTCGGTGTCGACGAACGCTTCCGTGCCACGCGAACGGCGCTCTTCCTTGGCGGGCCGCTCCACGCGCTCGGGCCGTTCCACGACCGGTGCTGCCAGCTGCTTGCGCTCGGGCACCGGGTCCATGTGGACCACGACTCCCCGGCCCTTGCAGTGCTCACACGGCTCGCTGAAGGCTTCGAGCAACCCGGCGCCGATGCGCTTACGCGTCATCTGCACGAGGCCGAGTGACGTGATTTCGGTGACCTGGTGCTTGGTGCGGTCACGGCCGAGGCACTCGGTCAGGCGGCGCAACACGAGCTCGCGGTTGCTCTCCAGCACCATATCGATGAAGTCGATCACCACGATGCCACCGAGGTCACGCAGGCGCAGTTGGCGCACGATCTCTTCGGCCGCTTCAAGGTTGTTGCGCGTAACCGTTTCTTCGAGGTTGCCGCCCGCACCGGTGTACTTACCGGTGTTGACGTCCACGACGGTCATCGCTTCCGTGCGGTCGATGACGAGGTGGCCACCTGAGGGCAGGAAAACCTTGCGGTCCAAGCCTTTGAGGATCTGCTCGTCGATGCGGTAGGTCGAGAAGACGTCGGTCACTCCCGCGTACCGGCGGACCCGGCCAACGAGATCTGGTGACACGTGCCCGAGGTAGGTCTCGACCGTCTCCGAGGCGATATCGCCTTGGATGACAAGCTCTTTGAAGTCCTCGTTGAACAGGTCGCGGACAACCCGGATCACAAGGTCAGGCTCGGCGTAAAGCAGCACCGGGGCGCCACCTTCGGCCGCCTTGGCCTGAATGTCTTCCCACTGGGCCTGAAGTCTGGTGACGTCGCGCTCGAGGTCCTCTTCGGACGCTCCCTCGGCGGCGGTCCGCACGATGACGCCCGCGCCTTCGGGAACGAGCTTCTTGAGGATGTCGCGCAACCGGCGACGCTCCACATCGGACAGTTTGCGGCTGATGCCCGAGGTGTTGCCGTTGGGCACGTAGACGAGGTGACGGCCGGACAGCGCGATGTGACTGGTCAGCCGGGCGCCTTTGTGCCCGACCGGATCCTTGGTCACCTGCACCAGCACGGTGTCACCGGACTTGAGGGCCTGCTCGATCGAACGGGCTTTGCCTTCCAGTCCCGCGGCGTCCCAGTTGACCTCACCGGCGTAAAGCACGGCGTTGCGGCCCCGGCCGAGGTCGACGAAGGCGGCTTCCATGCTGGGCAGCACGTTCTGGACCTTGCCGAGGTAAACGTTGCCGACCATGGTGCTGGCCGCCGACCTGGTGACGTAATGCTCCACGAGCACGTTGTCTTCGAGCACGGCGATCTGCGTACGGTCCGCGCTCTCCCGGATCACCATGACCCGGTCGACCGCTTCCCGGCGCGCCAGGAACTCGGCTTCGGTCAGGATCGGTGGCCTGGTCCGGCGCTGTTCGCGGCCATCGCGACGGCGTTGCCGCTTGGCTTCCAGCCGGGTCGAGCCAGTGACGCCCTGGACCTCGTCGGAAGAGCTGGAGTCGGGCTTGCGCCGTTCCCGGATCTTGACGACGGTGTGCACGTCGGTTTCGGTCTCGGTGTCGCTCTCGCCCTTGCGGCGGCGACGCCGGCGACGTCGGGTTAACGGCTCGTCATCGTCTGAGGAGTCTTCGTGAGCCTCCTCAGAGGCGTCATCTGAAGTCTCATCGCCGTTTTCGTCAGTGGTGCCCTTGCCCCGGCCACGGCCACGACGGCCGCGGCGACGGCGACGGCCGGCTTCCTCGTCATCGTCGTGTTCGTCGTCGGCGGGAGCCTCAGCCGGTGCTTCTTCTGTGGCCGCGGTTTCCTCGGTGTCACGCGAACGCTTGCGGCGTTTGCGGGTCACCGGTTCTTCAGCGGCCGAAGCGGCTGGGGCAGCTTGCGCCGTTGGCACAGCGGAAGGAGCCATGAACAGCACGGAGGTGGCGAACGGTTTAGGCGAATTGTCAGCGTCTGTTGCTGACTCGCCCGCACTGTCGTCCTCAGTGCTGCTGTCGGCGCTTTTACGGCGCCGGCGTGTGGGGGTTTCCCCGTCAGCGGCTTCGGCGGTCTTGCGGACTCGCCGTCGTTTGGGTGGCGCCTCGTTTTCGTTCTCCGGCGCGTTTTCTGGTTGTGTGGGCTCGTTGTCGAGCATCCGGACTTGTCTCCCAGTTCTGGCATTCCCGGGCGCACTTATGCTCTGGCGATCCACACCGGATCGTTCAAGCACCTCACGCAGCCACTCAGGAACCGCCTGTGCAAAGTCTGTTAACCGTTAACGGCCGGTGTCGCGCGATCCAGCTCTAGCGGATCGACGATCTCCCCCTGCGGTGTCAGTGTGCCCTGAACCAGCCGGGTCGCCCTGCAGCTCAAGAAGCCGCCAGGCGCCGAGGATTCAAGGCCAGCCACGACGCTCAGGCCGGACAGGACGTCATCGGGCCGCACGGACGGGGTGACCTGCCGTACGACAAGGTCGAGTATGGCACACGGTGCCCCCTCGGAACCGTAAGGTGCCATATTCACCACGGCCCCGCGTGCGTCTACGTTGCGCCTTCCTTGCTTGGTTAGCCGCTCTACCAGCACTTCTTCCTGTGCCATGAAGGCGTCCACCGCGCTGGATAGTGAGGATAAGGTCACACCCGGCACCTCGACTCGCCACCGGGCCGCCGTGATCCGGTCCGCGAGACTTCCGGGTGTACTCGATACGACCGCTTCCAGGATGTCGAGTCCCGGAGACAGGGCTGAGTCGAGCGCTGTGCGCAGCTGTTCTGGCTCAACAGCCTCACGCAAGCCCAGCTCAAGGTACTCAGCTTCGGACGCCACCCCGGTCGGGGCAGCCGAGCAGAACGAGATCTTGGGATGCGGCGTGAACCCCTGCGAGTAGGCGATCGGCACGTTAGCCCGGTGGATCGCCCGTTCAATCGCACGGGCGAAGTCGCGGTGCGACGTGAACCGCAACGGTCCCCGCTTCGCGTAGCGAATCCGGACCCGCTGGACCACAGGTGCTTGCCCACCCGGAGGCTGGCGCTTGCTCATGTGGTCACCCGCAGGCCGTTAACAGGCGTCAGCGGCAGCAGTTTGTGGCCGGTAGGGCCGATCTGAATGCTGGTGTCCATCGATGGGCATACGCCACAGTCAAAGCACGGCGTCCAGCGGCAGTCGTCTTGCTCGAATTCCGTTAGCGCGTCTTGCCAGTCCTGCCACAGCCAGTCTTTGTCCAAACCGGAGTCGAGGTGATCCCAGGGGAGAACCTCTTCCTGCTTGCGTTCACGCGTGGTGTACCACCAGACGTCGATGCCGACGGCAGCGCAAGCGTCAATCCAGCGCTGATAAGAGAAGTGCTCACTCCACCCGTCGAAACGGCCGCCCTGTTCCCACACTTCACGGATCACGGCACCGACACGGCGGTCTCCGCGCGCGAGCAAACCTTCGATGAGCGAGGGTTCACCATCGTGGTACCGCATACCGATCGACTTGCCCAGAGACCTATCGGAGTTGATGGCTTGCTTGAGTTGCTTGAGCCGGTTGTCGATGACCTCGGGGTGTTCCATTGGCGCCCACTGGAAAGGCGTGTGCGGCTTGGGAACGAACCCTCCGATGGAGACCGTGCAGCGGACATCGCGCGAACCCGTCGCGGCCCGCCCGTTCTTGATGACTTCCTGTGCCAGACGGGCGATTTGGAGCACGTCTTCGTCGGTCTCAGTGGGCAGGCCGCACATGAAGTAGAGCTTCACCTGCCGCCAGCCGTTGGTGTAGGCCGTCACCACGGTCCGGATGAGGTCCTCTTCGGACACCATCTTGTTGATGACGCGGCGAATGCGCTCGGATCCACCCTCGGGCGCGAAGGTGAGACCGGAACGGCGCCCGTTGCGCGAAAGTTCTTGCGCCAGATCGATATTGAACGCGTCGACGCGAGTCGATGGCAACGACAGCGACACGTTGGTCCCGGCGTATTGATCGGCAAGGCCCTTGCACATGTCGCCGATTTCGGAGTGATCAGCGCTCGACAGCGATAGCAGACCGACCTCGTGGAAGCCGGAGAACTCCAGCCCCTCTTTGACCATCTGTCCCACGGTCGAAATGGACCGTTCGCGGACCGGCCGCGTGATCATGCCCGCTTGGCAGAACCGGCAACCGCGCGTGCAGCCGCGGAAGATCTCCACCGCGAACCGCTCGTGCACCGTTTCCGCCAATGGCACGAGTGGCTTCTTCGGATACGGCCACGCGTCGAGGTCCATGGTGGTGCGCTTGTGCACTCGGAAGGGCACATCGGCCCGGTTCGGGATCACGCGCTGGATACGGCCGTCGGGCAGATAGTCCACGTCATAGAAACGCGGGACATAGACCGACTCGGTTTTAGCCAGCCGCAGCAACAACTCGTCGCGCCCGCCAGGCGAACCTTCCGCCTTCCACGCGGCAACGATGTCCGTGATTTCGAGCACGGCTTCCTCACCGTCACCGAGCACGGCAGCGTCGATGAAGTCGGCGATCGGCTCCGGGTTGAACGCGGCGTGGCCGCCGGCGATGACGATCGGGTGCTCGTCCGTGCGGTCCTTTGACAGCAGCGGGATAAACGCCAGGTCGAGCGCGTTCAGCAGGTTCGTGTAGCCGAGCTCGGTGGAAAACGAGACGCCGAACAGGTCGAAGTGACCGACCGACCGGTGCGAGTCCACCGTGAACTGCGGAACCTGATAGGTACGCATCAATTTCTCAAGGTCCGGCCACACCGCGTAGGTGCGCTCGGCCAGCGCGTCCGCGCGCTCGTTGAGCACCTCGTAAAGGATCTGGACGCCCTGGTTGGGCAGGCCGACCTCGTAGGCGTCTGGGTACATCAGCGCCCAGTGCACAGGGACGGAGTCCCACGGTTTGACAGTTACGCCAAGCTCGCCGCCCACGTATTGGATGGGCTTGCTCACCTGCGGCAGCAACTGCTCAAGCTGGGGGAATAACGACTCTCCGCGCATAACCCATAAGGCTACCTGGCGCGCTCAGTCGTCCTTCTTCGGAGCGTAGCGGCTCACGTAGTGCTGGCCCGTGAGCTGCTGAATGGTCCGCATGAGCTGGTCGGTGATCTCGCGCGCGGCGGTGCTCTGCGACTCGGCGTCGTTCCACTCGGTGACGTCGATGGGCTTGGCGAACTTGATCGTGACTTGGTCGCGCTTGACCGACGGCAGCACCTGCCCGATGGGCTGAATCTTCTCCGTGCCAATGAAACCGACCGGCACAATCGGCACCCCGGCGGCCATGGCGAGCCGGGCAGCGCCCGTGCGGCCACGGTAGAGGCGGCCATCCGGTGAGCGGGTGCCTTCGGGATAGACGCAAACGAGACCGCCGTTTTGCAGGTGCGGGATGGCCTCGTCAAAGGCGCTCAGCGCGGCCCGTCCGCCAGCACGGTGCACCGGGATGGCGCCGAGCCCGTTCATCAGTCCTTTGAAGAACAGGCCCGAGACGCCAGTGCCGTTGAAGTAGTCCTCTTTGGCCCAGAACGCGATCGGCCGTGGCACGACGGCGCCAAGAATGAACTCGTCGGCCACCGACAGGTGATTGCCAGCGAAGATCGCCCCGCCGGTCGCGGGAACGTGCTCCAGTCCTTCCACCTTGGGACGCCAAAGCACACGGATGGCTGGGCCAGCCGTATACATCCCGATCGTGTAGAGCACCGGCACAGTAACGTCCCTTCATAAACCTGACGGTCGCTGAAGATACCGTAACCGCGCCGGTAACCCTAGCGGCGGCTTACTCGCACCTTGACTTGCTCTTCGCCCGCTTCGCCAGCGAAGCCGTCCTCCACTTCACCGAAGCTGACCGACTCCGCGAGAACCTCGCCAGCCAGGAACTTCTCGTGTGCATGGACAGCCGCGCTCACCGATGACGATCCGGAGACCACGAGATCTATGCGGTCGGTCACGTCAAGCCCGGCCTCACGGCGAGCCTGCTGCACGACCCGGATCACGTCCCTGGCCAGCCCTTCGGCTTCCAGCTCAGGGGTCACTGTGGTATCGAGCACAACCACTCCCGACTCTCCCGGCAAGGCAGCCGAATGCGACGCGTCAGCGGCCACAAGCTTCAGCTCGTATTCGCCTTCCTGCAACGTGACTCCGGCCGCCGTGGGCTGCCCGTCAACGAGTGTCCAGTCGCCGGCCTTCACCGCCTTGATGACCTGCTGCACGGACCCGCCAACGCGTGGCCCGAGGACCCGCGGCACCACCGTGAGAACCTGCTCACAGTGCGCCTTGACGTCGTCGGTGAGCACGACCTCCTTGACGTTGACCTCATCGGCTATGAGATCGCGGAAGTCGCCGAGCGACGAGGCGCCGGGGACGGCAACGGTCAAAGTGGACAGTGGCAGGCGTACCCGCAATCCCTTGGCCTTGCGCAAGGACAGCGCGGCGGAACAGACGTCGCGGACCTTGTCCATCGCGGACACCAGGTCGTCGTCGGCCGGATAGTCCGTCACGAGCGGAAAGTCCGCCAAGTGCACGGACCGCCCGTTGGTCAGCCCACGCCACACTTCCTCAGCGGTCAGCGGCGCCAGGGGCGCTATGACCCGGGAAACCGTCTCCAGCACCGTGTAGAGGGTGTTGAACGCGTCCGCGTCGCCCGCCCAGAACCGGTCCCGGCTGCGCCGCACGTACCAGTTGGTCAGCGCGTCCAGATAGGACCGAACCGTGGCGCACGCCGTCGAGACGTCGTAGAGATCCATCTGCGCCGTCACGTCAGCGACCAGTGTTCTGGTCTTGGCCAGCACATACCTGTCCAAGACATGTGACGACGACGTCTTCCAGGAAGCGGTAAACGAAGAAGCGTTGGCGTACAAGGTAAAGAAGTAATACACGTTCCACAGCGGAAGCAGAACCTGCCTCACCGCGTCTCTGATTCCCGCCTCTGACACCAGAGCGTCGCCACCGCGCAGGATCGGCGAACTCATCAGCATCCAGCGCATGGCGTCGGAGCCGTACTTGTCGAACATCTCGTAGACGTCCGGGTAGTTCTTCAGGCTCTTGGACATCTTGCGCCCGTCGTCGCCCAGCAAGATGCCATGGCACACAACGGATCGGAATGCTGGCCGGTCGAACAGCGCGGTCGCCAGCACGTGCAGGGTGTAGAACCAGCCACGGGTCTGCGGCATGTACTCGACGATGAAGTCACCCGGGTAGTGGTGCTCAAACCATTCGGTGTTCTCAAACGGGTAGTGCACCTGGGCGAACGGCATCGACCCGGATTCGAACCAGCAGTCGAGCACCTCTGGCACCCGGCGCATCATCGACTTGCCGGTCGGGTCGTCCGGGTTGGGGCGCACGAGGTCGTCGACGAACGGACGGTGCAAGTCGTGCACCGCCACGCCAAAGTCGCGTTCGAGTTCGGCGAGCGATCCGTAGACGTCCAAACGTGGATACGCGGGGTCGTCGGACTTCCACACCGGTATCGGGGAACCCCAGAACCGGTTGCGGCTGATGGACCAATCGCGCGCGTTGCTCAGCCACTTGCCAAACTGACCGTCCTTGACGTGCCCGGGCACCCAGTTGATTTCCTGGTTGAGCTCCACCATGCGGTCGCGGAAAGCCGTCACCTGAACGAACCAAGAGGACACAGCCTTGTAGACCAGCGGGGTTTCACAGCGCCAGCAGTGCGGATAGGAGTGGGTGTAGGTCTCGTGCCGCAGCACGACCCCGCGCTCCTTGAGCACCTTGATGATCGGCTTGTTGGTCTCGAACACTTGCTGGCCTTGATAGTCAGGCACCAGCGAGGTGAACCGGGCGCGTTCATCGACGGTCACCACGGTCGGTATCCCGGCCGCGTTACAGGCGACCTGGTCGTCTTCACCGAACGCGGGTGCCAGGTGCACGACGCCAGTTCCGTCCTCGGTGGTCACGAAGTCGGCGCCGAGCACCTGGAAGGCATTCGGCCCGGCGGCGTCCACGAGATACGGGAACAGCGGCTCATACCGCTTGCCCACGAGGGAAGAACCCTTCACCGTCTCCGCAAGAGAGTAGCCCTCAAGCTCCGCCGCGTAGTACGAAACCCGTTCCGCCCCAAGGAGCAAACGGTGTCCGTCTTTGACCATCACGGCGTAGTCAACGTCGGGTCCGACCGCCAAAGCCAAGTTGGAAGGCAGGGTCCAGGGCGTCGTGGTCCAGACCGCTATGTCCGAGCCATCGTCGAGCCGGAACCGGACGGCCAGCGTCGGGTCGTGCCGGTCCTGGTAGACGTCGTCCATCCTGGTCTCGGTATTGGACAGTGGCGTCTCACAGCGCCAGCAGTAGGCCAGCACACGGAAGCCCTCGTAAACCAAACCCTTGTCGTGCAAGGTTTTGAAGGCCCACATGACGCTTTCCATGTAGTCCAGGTCGAGCGTCTTGTAGTCGTTGCTGAAGTCCACCCAGCGCGCCTGCCGGTTGACATAGCGTTCCCAGTCAGCGGTGTAGCGCAGCACCGAAACCTTGCAGGCTTCGTTGAAGGCGGCCACGCCCATCTGCAGGATCTCGGCTTTCGTGGTTATGCCGAGTTGCTTTTCGGCTTCCACTTCGGCGGGCATGCCATGGCAGTCCCAGCCGAATCGCCGCTCCACGCGCCGGCCCTGCATCGTGCGGTACCGCGGCACCACATCTTTGGCATAGCCGGTCAGGAGGTGGCCGTAGTGCGGCAGCCCGTTGGCGAACGGCGGGCCGTCGTAGAAGACGAATTCGTTAGCTCCGTTGACGCCGGCGTCGCGGTTTTCGACGCTGGCGGTGAAGGTCTTGTCGGCGTTCCAGTAGTCCAGGACAGCACGCTCTAAGCCCGGAAGGTCCGGGGAGGGCGTTACCTGTGGATATGCCATCGCGAGCTCCTCATGATCACTGTTTTTTCGAAACAGTGCGAGGACGAGTTTTTTACGACCCGCGGTACCACCTCGCTTGCTCACCCGAAGGCGAGCCGCTCGTGAAGGCTGTGACGGGCCTTACCCCGCCCGGTTCTACTAGGGACAACGTCCTGTTCTTCCGGGAGCTCACCGGTGATAGCCGGGTCAATGCTTTGCGCAAATGCTACCCGAACCTTAAAGGTCACCGCGAACGGGTTAAGAATCCGACAAGGTTCTGGCCCTACGGGCGAGTGACGCCGACGTGCATCGACCCCCATCATGTGCGGTGTTCATATTTAGAACGAGAGGCCACTGATGGCAGACTCCGAAGACACCACACAGGACAATCCCGGTGGTGAAGCGGACCGTGATTCGGTATCCGGCCGCTACAAGAGCAAGCACGATTCCACTAAGGATGGTGACGGCAACGATAAGGACAAGGACGACGACGGCAAGAAGCGGTGGCTACTCCTCCTGTTACTGCTCCTGATCTTGCTGTTGCTCCTTTGTGCCGGCTTTGCCTACATGAAGTGGTGGAAGAAGGATCCAACAACCCCTGCGGCGTCATCCCCGTCGCCGACCGTCGCGGTTACGACCGAGGCGCCGAAGCCTTCACCAACCCCCACCACCGCTTCACCCAGCCCGTCGGCAAGCCCGACGATCAAGACCGTCGCCATGCCGAACGTTGTGGGCATGAAGGCGGACGCGGCTAAGGCGACCCTGGAAGCGGCCGGTTTCGTCAACATCAAGTTTGTTGCCGAAGGCAGCGACCAGCCCCTCAACCTGCTCGTCAGCTATGTCGTCACCAAGCAGTCCGTTCCGGCTGGCACTCAGGTGCCCGTCGACACGGCTCTGGTGATCACCGCCAAGCCGTCCAGCAACGGCAAGGGCTGAGCGAAATCTATTTATCATCACGGCCGTGACCCGTTTAGGGTCACGGCCGTGACTGACTACGCGATCGAGGCGGCTGGGCTGCGCCGCACCTACCGCAGCCGCACGGGGTGGCTCAGGCCGAAGGTCAAAGAAGTCGAGGCTGTCAAGGGCGTCAGCTTCACCGTTGCCAAGGGGGAACTGTTCGGCCTGCTCGGGCCGAACGGCGCCGGGAAAACGACGACCATCAAAATGCTCAACACCCTGCTGATTCCCACCGGCGGGCACGCGCGGATCTTTGGCAAGGACGTCGTTGCGGAAACCCGCGAAGTTCGCCAGCGGATCGGCTATGTCTTCGGTGGCGACCGGGGCCTTTATGACCGGCTTTCCGGTCTGGATAACCTCCGCTATTTCGCCGAGCTTTACGGCATCCCGCCCCGCGAGCAGAAGCAGCGCATCGGCGAGCTGCTCGAACTCGTCAACCTCACCGGCCGTGAACGCGAGCGCGTCGAGGGCTATTCGCGCGGCATGCGCCAGCGTCTGCACATAGCCCGGGGCCTGCTGCACCGCCCGTCCGTGCTCTTCCTCGACGAGCCGTCGATCGGCGTCGACCCCGTGGCCGCGCGTGATTTGCGCCGCACCGTCGCCGACTTGGCCGCGACCGGCACCACCGTGCTGCTCACCACGCACTACATGGCCGAAGCCGACGAGCTGTGCGACCGGATCGCCGTGATCGCCCAGGGCGAGCTGAAAGCCCTTGGCACGCCTGAAGAACTCAAGCACCACGCCGATGGCCGCACCGTGCTTGAGGTTGAGGCCTATGGGCTTGAGGACGAGACCTTCAAAGACATCAAAAACCTCCATGGGGTACGCGAGGCGACGCTCGAAACCCAAGGAGCGGTTCAGCTGCTGACCGTGCAGTCGGTCTCCGATGTGGACGTTCAGCCCAGTGTGCTGGCCCGCCTCGGGGGCATCCGGCTTGGCCGCGTCGCCGCGCGCCAGCCCACGCTCGAGGACGCCTACGTCGCCATCGTCGCGGGAGACCGCTCGTGAGGGTGCTGCGGCTCATCGGCATCGGGACCCTGATGCACTTCAAGACCATGAGCCGGGGGCTGTTCGAGATCGCCACTGGCCTCATCGTTCCCATCATCCAGGCGACGATGGCCGTCTACCTGCTGCGCGCCGGTGACGAGCCGCAGAACATGGTCAAGGCCGCCGTTGGCGCTGGCCTCATGGGCATCTGGTCGTCGGTCATCTTCGGTTCCGGCGGCGCGATCCAGCGCCAGCGCTGGCAGGGCACGCTGGAGATGATGGTCATCGCGCCGCGCCCGCTCGCCCTGAGCGTGCTCCCGGTCACCATCGCGACCGGCCTGCAGGGGCTCTACACGATGGCGGCGACGCTGGGCTGGGGCTGGCTGCTGTTCGGCATCGTGCCCGATTTCAGTCACCCGCTGCTGTTCCTGGTGGCCGTCCCGGCCTGTGTGATCGGGCTCGGCATGTTCGGTCTGCTGCTCGCCTCGACGTTCGTCTTGATGCGCAACGCCAACGCGGTCTGCAATACCTTGGAGTACCCCATCTGGTTGTTGTCAGGAATGCTCGTGCCTTTGACGGTCCTTCCGGATTGGACGAACCCGTTCGCCGCGATCCTGCCCACGACGTGGGGAGCGCGCGCCGTGCACGAGGCCGCGTCAGGTGGCGCGGTCTGGCCGTCCGTAGCGGCTTGCCTCGCGATCAGCGCCGCCTGCTTCGCCGCGGGCGCCCTGATGATGTCCTATGTGGAACGCCGGGCGCGGGCTTCGGCCACCCTGGCCCTGTCTTAGGGAGACCGCCATGCGCCTGATCTTCGTCGGCGGTGCCATCGCCTACCGCGCCCTGTTCAACTGGACGACGCCGTCCATGTTCATCGGCACCTTGCTCGTTGGCCCGGTCTTTCAGCTGCTCTTCTTCGCCTACCTCGGGCGTCAGCTCGGTGTGGCCAACGACGGTTTCTACATCGTCGGCAACGCGGTGCTGGCCGCGTCTGCTCTGTGCCTGTTCGGCGGCACCATGGCGGTGTCCAACGAAAGGCGTTACAGCACGCTGAGCAATGTGCTGCTCTCCCCTCGCAGCCGGACCCTGATCTTTCTCGGGCGGGCGCTTCCCTACGCCGGCAACGGTTTGCTGGTCGCGACCTTCACCCTCGTGGTCGGAAAGTTCCTGCTCAACATGAGTGTCCCGGGCACGGCCTGGTTCGGGCTGATCCTCACGCTCGCCGCCGCTTCACTGTCAGCCGCGTTCTTCGGCCTCGTCCTCGGCTCGATCGGGCTCCGGTTCCGCGACGTATGGCTGATCTCCAATTCGATGGTCGCCGTGATGATCCTACTATCTGGGACCACCGTCCCACGGGAGAACCTTCCCGCCGCCCTTCGAGCCATCGGTGACTTTCTTCCTTTGACGCACGCGGCGGCGGCCGCACGGGAGCTGGCGGGCGGCGAAACCCTCGCGAATGTCCTTCCCGGACTGGGACTCGAGGTCGCCATCGGTGCTGGCTACGCCATCATCGCCGCGGTCCTGCTCAAGATTTTCGAGTACGAAAGCAGGCGCACGGCGAGCCTCGACACACTGTGATGACCACGAATGGATGACCTGTATCGATACGTTCGGGTGGGATCAGGCTGCCGACACATACTTTCCACGATCGACACACGGGCCTAGTCTGAGCAAGAGGGAGGATCGGGGAGGAATTGACGTGGCGCGCTTGGGGCGCAAGCCGGTGCGGCCGGGCCGGGTGACCATAGCGGTCTCCCTCGGCACCCTCGGCTTGTTCGTGATATCGATGGCTGCCGGCATGAAGGACTGGCCGTTTGGCGCAGCCGGTGCGGCGATGCTCATTGTCGCGGTCGCGCTGCTGACGACCACCTCCATGCGCAGCACTGACAAGGCTTATGTGGTCGGCACCGTGCACGTGGTCAAGGTGTCGGCTCCTCCATTGACGACCGACTTCGGCCGTTGCGAGATGCAGGTGCTCGTCGACGCACCAGGCCATCCTGGGCAGACAGTGGTCATCCGCGACCCGCGGGTGCCGGTCACCAAGTGGCCTGACGTGGGCGAAACCCTTCCCGCGCTGGTCTCGGTCGCCGATGCCCGGCGCATCAAAATCCAGTGGGACCGCGTCGGCACCTACGGCGAACGCTACGAGTCGTCCTTTGACGACGAAGAGCTGGCCTTTGACCCCGACGACAGGCAGCCCGCCGCGCCGTCGATGTCGCTCGGCGATCCGGGATCACTCCCCCGCCGTCAGCCGGCCTGGGCGTCGCAGACCGAGACGCATTCCGTCGCCGTCCTCGAAGGCGAGCTGGTTCCGTTGCAGCGCAGCCCGCTGCAGGAGCCGGGCCAGCCGCCGCTGGCACAGGTCGATTCCATTGACTTTTCGTCGCTAGCCGAACCGGTCGAAGCCACACCGCCGCAAAAGGGCCCGGTCTTCGCGGCTGAGCCGAGTCAAGTAATTCACTCATCACCGCAAGCCCGGCCCGCGTCCGCTGGTTCCATTCACGGTGTCGGCATCACGGTTCTGGTCACGGAACTGGCCCGCTCACTGGAGTTCTACCGCGACATGCTGGGCTTCTACGAGATTGATGGCGGTCCTGAGACCGTCATCCTGGCCTCGGGCGAAACCCGGCTCGTTCTCGTGACCGCGGCCGAGCTATCGCCCGTGCACAAGCGCGTCGTGCACTTGAACCTTGAAGTCGGCGACGTTGAGGCCGTATACGAGGAACTCAAGATCCGGGGCGTTCGCTTTACGTACCCGCCCCGCGTCGTGAACCACGGCGAGCGGCTTGAGCTTGTCGCAGCCGCGTTCCGTGACCCCGACGGGCACGGCATCGCCATCACCCAGTGGAAAGCCCGCAGCGCCTAGAGCAGCACGCGCCGGCGCACGTAAAGGACGTAAAGCCAGGCGAGGCCAAAGGTCACGCCGACCGCGCCAATCATCCAGTGCAGGAAGCCGCACAACACGAAGAAGGCCTGCAAGACAAGCACCAGCCGCCAGCCGATCGGCTTACGCAGCAAGCCTATGCACAACATCGCGGCGACGGCACCGCCCGCGGTCACGACGAGCTGGGCGTTGCTGATTCCCTCTTCAAGCGTCCGGATCGGCAGGATCGCCAGCAAGAGCACGAGTGCTTCCATCGTTAGCGTGATCGCGCCCAGCCCACGCATGGCGCTGCTGGGATTGCGCAGCCCACTGGGCTTTCCGCCAAACGACATGTTGACGGGGCGGGCAACCCGGTCCTTCGACGGTCGTGTGCTCATCGCCGCAAGAGCTTTCGCGCATCCGCGACGGTGACCACCGACCCGGTGATCAGCACGCCGATCCCGGAGTAGTTAAGCTCCACATCGGACTCCGCGAGACCGACCGCGGCCCCGATCGCGTCAGGCAGCTCTGGTTCGACCGTCACCCGATCCGGGCCGAAGATCTCGATGGCGATCTCGCCGAGCTCTTCGGCTGGCATCGCGCGCGGAGACGAGTTGCGCGTGCAAACGATATGCACGGCAACGGGTTCGAGCTGTTCGAGCACGCCGTGCACGTCTTTGTCGCCAAGGATCGCGACGACGGCGACCAGACGCTCAAACGCGAATTCCTCGGTGAGCGCCTTCGCTGTGGCGGCCATGCCGTGCGGGTTGTGTGCCGCGTCGACGAGAATCGTTGGCGCCGTGCGCACTTTCTCCAGCCGTCCAGGCGACGACGTGCCCGCGAAGCCCTCGCGCACCAGCTCCACATCAAGTTGCTTATTCGGGCCAGCGCCAAGGAAAGCCTCGACCGCGGCCAAGGCGACCGCGGCGTTCTGCGCCTGGTGCGGGCCGTGCAGCGGAACGAAAATGTCCTCGTATTCACCGCCGAGCCCTTGCAGCGTCAGGACTTGACCGCCCACGGCCATCGACCGGCCCAGCACACCAAACTCGCTGCCCTCACGGGCCAGGGTCGCGCCCATTTCGGCACAGCGGTCGAGGATCGGCTCCATCGCTTCGGGCGGCTGTGCGGCGCAGATCAGCGTCGCTCCAGGGTGGACGATCCCCGACTTCGCCAAAGCGATGTCCTGCAACGTATCGCCGAGCCACTCGGTGTGGTCGAGCCCGATCGGCGTGATCACGGCGATGCCGGCCTGAATGACGTTGGTGGAGTCTTCCTCCCCGCCTAAGCCGACCTCGATGACGGCGACGTCGACTGGGGCGTCAGCGAAGGCGGCGAACGCGAGCGCTGTCGTCATGTCGAAGTAGCTCAGTGACTCATCGTTGCGTGCGTCCAGCAGTTCCGCGACCGGACCGACCTCGCGGTAAACCGCGACGAACCGTTCCTCGTCGATGGGCTCACCGTCGAGACTGATCCGCTCCCGCACGGTTTCCAGATGCGGGCTCGTGTACCGGCCGGTGTGCAAGCCGTGCGCTTGCAGCAAACTGTCGATCATCCGGGCGGTCGACGTCTTGCCGTTCGTGCCGGTGATATGGATCGAGGGGTACGCCCGCTGCGGGCTGCCCAGCACATCGAGCAGTTCGACAATGCGGCTCAGGTCAAACACATACCGTGTGAACCCACGGGCATCGAGTTCGGCTTCGACCTCGGCGTACTCGCTCACGCAGTCAGCCTAGTCAGTGCCTCGTCGATCCGGGCCACATCGGCCTGCGCCACAGCGAGCCGGTCACGCAGTTTTCCAACCACGTCAGCGGGTGCCTTGGCGAGGAAGCCTTCGTTGCCCAGCTTCGCGGTCGCCTGCGCGATTTCCTTCTCAGCCGCGGCCCGGTCCTTCGTCAACCGCGCCTTCTCCGCCGCCACGTCAATCGACCCACGCGTGTCCAGCGCGACGGTGATAGTCCCCGCGCTTGCGGCGGTCGCCTCGCTTGGCGCGCCGGTCGCGATCGTGACGGTGGCGGTGGCGGTGAAGTCGTCTCCAGCGGGCTCCAGGCGGGCGAGTGAGCGCACCAGGTCCTCGTGGGCCGTCATCCCCTCGATCCTGGCAGCGACCTTCTGGCCGGGCTTGAGGCCCTGATCCGAACGGAACCTGCGCACCTCGGTCACGACCCGCTGCAGCAGCTCGACCGAAGCCTCGGCAACGTCATCGATGAGCGCTTCGTCAGCGACCGGCCAGGAGGCGACCATGACGGAACCCTCCGACTTGGTCAGCGCGCACCACAGCTCGTCGGTCACGAACGGAATGATCGGGTGCAGCAGCCGCAGCAACTGGTCGAGCACGTGACCCAGGACGCGAGGGTTGAGGGCCGACTTCGACAACTCGACATACCAGTCGCACACTTCGTCCCAAGCGAAGTGGAACAGCGTGTCACAGACCTTCGCGAACTCGAACGCCTCGAACTGTTCGTTCACGTCGGCGATGGTGTGCTGCAAGCGCGACAGGATCCACTTGTCCACAGTGGACAGTTCCGCCGGCAGGTCACCTTCGACGTGCGCGCCGTTCATAAGCGCGAACCGCGTGGCGTTCCACAGTTTGTTACAGAAGTTCCGTGAGCCCTGGCACCACTCTTCGCTCACCGGCACATCGGCGCCCGGGTTAGCTCCCTTGGCCAAGGTGAACCGCGTCGCGTCAGCGCCGAAGCGGTCGATCCAGTCCAGTGGATCCACCACGTTGCCAAACGACTTGCTCATCTTCTTGCCGTATTGGTCACGCACCATGCCATGCAGCGCAACGACATTGAACGGCTGCTTGCCATTCATGCCATAGAGACCGAACATCATCATCCGGGCGACCCAGAAGAACAAGATGTCGTACCCGGTGACGAGCACCGAAGTCGGGTAGAACTTGGCCAAGTCATCCGTCGGGTCGGGCCAGCCGAGCGTGCTAAACGGCCACAGGGCAGAGGAGAACCAAGTGTCGAGAACGTCTTCGTCCTGAACCCAGCCCTCGCCCGAGGGCGGCTCGTTATCGGGGCCGACACAAACGACTTCGCCGTTCGGGCCGTACCACACCGGAATCCGGTGACCCCACCACAACTGACGCGAGATGCACCAGTCGTGCATGTTGTCGACCCACGAGAAATACCGCGGCGCAAGGGAAGCCGGCTCGATCCGGACGCGGCCGTCGCGCACGGCATCCCCAGCGGCTTGCGCCAGAGGCTTGGTGTTGACGAACCACTGCAGTGACAGCCGGGGCTCAACCGTTGTCTTGCAACGGGAGCAGTGCCCAACCGCGTGAACGTAAGGGCGCTTCTCGGCGACGATCAGGCCCTGTGCCCGCAGAGCCGCGACCACGGCGGGCCGTGCCTCATAACGGTCCAGCCCCTGGAACGGACCGTGCACCGTGATGATCGCCCGCTCGTCCATCATCGTGATCGAGGGCAGGTTGTGCCGCTGGCCGATCTCGAAGTCATTCGGGTCGTGCGCCGGAGTGACCTTCACACAGCCAGTCCCGAAAGCCGGGTCCACATGCGAGTCACCAACGATCGGGATGCGCCTGCCGGTCAGGGGGAGCTCGACTTCAGTACCAATCAAATGCTTGTAACGCTCATCGTCTGGGTGAACGGCGACGGCGGTGTCCCCGAGCATGGTCTCGGCGCGGGTCGTCGCCACCACGATTTCGTCGCTGTAGCGGATCGAAACGAGCTCGCCCTCATCGTCGGTGTGCTCGACTTCGATGTCGGACAGGGCCGTCAGACAGCGGGGGCACCAGTTAATGATGCGTTCCGCCCGGTAGATCAGCCCGTCGTCGTAGAGGCGCTTGAAGATGGTCTGCACCGCCATCGACAGGCCATCGTCCATCGTGAACCGCTCACGGCTCCAGTCGACGGAGTCACCAAGGCGGCGCATCTGGCCGAGAATGGCACCGCCAGACTCGGCTTTCCACTGCCACACCCGCTCGACGAACTTCTCCCGGCCCAAGTCGTGCCGCGAAAGTCCTTCAGCCGCAAGCTTTCGCTCGACCACGTTCTGCGTGGCGATACCCGCGTGGTCCATGCCCGGCAGCCACAGCGTCTCGAAACCCTGCATCCGCTTACGCCGCACGAGCGCGTCCTGAATCGTGTGATCGAGGGCGTGGCCAACATGAAGCGAACCCGTCACATTCGGCGGCGGAATGACAACCGAGAACGGGGGCTTATCGCTTTTCGCATCCGCGTCGAAGTAGCCCGACGCCACCCAGTGCTCATAACGCCGGTGCTCGACGTCGCCTGGTTGGTAGGCCGCCGCTAGCTGCTGTGGTGTGTCGGTCACCGCGCAAGTCTACTAAGCCCCAAAACGTTGTTACGCTCCACTGTCGTGACAGAGCTCGTTTCGCTGCAAGAGCCGACTGAACCAGAGTCGCGCCCCCGCACCTCACGCGTAAAAATCCTGCTAGCGGTCCTCGGAGTGAGCGTTGTGGTGGCTTCGCTGACACTTGGCCCCACGGTCTGGCGCATGGTGTCGCAACGGTCCCCTGAACTGACCGTCCCGCCAAACGTCGGCACGTTCACCGTCCACACGAGCGAAGTCGGCAAGCAAGCGTCCTCGGATCTCATCACGGCATTGCGTGCTGAATTCGACGACGACCTGAGCAACACCATCGACGCGATCTACCTGGACGCCGACCAGAACGTGAACAAGAGCGTCATCATCGCGGCCGCGACGGTGTTCCTCTTCAACCCAGAAGCCGAACTAGGCACCTTCATGGCCATCGCCGGAGGCAGCGGTGACTCCAGCCAACTCACCACAGTGGAACCCGGTCCCCTTAACGGACACATGAAGTGCGGCGAAAGCGGAGAAGGCCAAGACTTGCTTACCTATTGCGGTTGGGCCGACCACGGAAGTATCGCTATAGCGCTATTCCCGGGACGGTCCATAAACGAGGCAGCGAAGTTAATGGTGGAAATCCGCGGCGCTATTCAAAAGCGTTAGAAACGAGTTAAGGCCCACCATTGCTGGTGGGCCTTAACATCGATGTTTGTCCGGCGGTGTCCTACTCTCCCACACCATCGCTAGTGCAGTACCATCGGCGCTGGCAGGCTTAGCTTCCAGGTTCGGAATGTGGCTGGGCGTTTCCCTGCCGCTATAACCGCCGAAACTCTATGAACTTGCTGTTTCCCTTTTGCGGGGGTTGTTTGCAAGTTGTGATGTGCAAAGTGGACGCGTGCAGGGCATATGTTTTCTGCTGTGGTGTGTTGAAGTCCTCGGCCGGTTAGTACCAGTCACCTGAACCCATTGCTGGGCTTACAGTTCTGGCCTATCTACCCAGTGG